>CAWFXA010000001.1:0-652480 GCA_963819655.1 uncultured Chloroflexia bacterium
TGGAACGCATATCTGATCCTCGCGCCGATGTCCACGCCGTCCGTGGCCGTCCCGTACTCCACCTTCCTCGCGCAGGCCAGGGCCGACAACGTGGCCCAGGTCACGTTCACCGACCAGGTCATCAGCGGCACGTTCCGGACGGCCGTGCAGTACCCGCCGCCGGCCCCCGCCACGAGCCCACCGAGCAGTCCCCCTGCATCGCCGGGTCCCGGCGCCACGCCGGCGTCGTACCTGAACTTCACGTCGACGTTGCCGCCGATCGACGACCCGGTGCTGCTGCCGCTCCTGGAGCGGAACGGCGTCGAGATCAACGCGACGGTGTCGGGCGGCGGGGTCCTCTCGGTCTTGCTAAGCATCGCGCTCAGCGTCTTGCCGCTCCTGCTGCTGGTCGGGTTCTTCGTCTATGCCGGTCGTCGGATGCAGCAGAGCCAGGCGGGCATCTTCGGGTTTGGAGGATCCAGAGCGCGGGTCTACGACGCGGAGCGGCCCAAGGTCACGTTCGCCGACGTCGCCGGCCAGGACGAGGCCAAGACGGAGCTCGTCGAGATCATCGAGTTCCTCAAGCACCCGGACAAGTACCGCCGCCTCGGGGCACGCCTGCCTCGGGGCGTCCTGCTCATCGGCCCGCCCGGAACGGGCAAGACCCTCCTGGCGCGTGCCGTAGCCGGAGAGGCGGCGGTGCCGTTCTTCAGCATCTCCGCCTCGGAGTTCGTGGAGCTGTTCGTGGGGGTAGGCGCCAGCCGCGTCCGCGACCTGTTCACCAAGGCCAAGGCCACCGCGCCGGCGATCGTGTTCGTCGACGAGATCGACGCGGTCGGGCGGCAGCGCGGCGCAGGCCTGGGCGGAGGCAACGACGAGCGCGAGCAGACGCTCAACCAGCTGCTCGTCGAGATGGACGGCTTCGACGACAAGACGAGCGTCATCGTCCTCGCGGCTACCAATCGACCGGACGTGCTCGACCCGGCCCTGCTGCGACCCGGCCGCTTTGACCGGCAGGTCACTGTCGCTTTCCCGGACCGGGCCGGTCGCGAGGCGATCCTGCGGATCCATTCTCCCGGGATCCCCCTCGCCGAGGCTGTCGACCTGGAGGTGCTCGCTGGCGCCACCCCGGGGTTCTCGGGCGCGGACCTCGCCAATCTGGCCAACGAAGCCGCGCTCCGCGCTGCGCGCAAGGATCGCGATGTCGTCGACCCAGGAGGACTTCGAGGAAGCGCTCGACTCGATCCTGCTGGGCACGCGGCAACCCGGTCTCACCAGCGTCGAGGAGCGCCGCCTGGTGGCCTACCACGAGGGCGGCCACGCGATCGTGGCGCGGCTCACCCCGGGCGCCGATCCCGTACATCGGGTCACGATCGTCCCGCACGGCCAGGCGCTCGGCGTGACGGTGCAGCGCCCCGACGAGGATCGCCGAAACTACCCGCGCGAGTACCTGATGGGGCGGTTGGCGGTGATGCTCGGCGGTCGGGCCGCAGAGGACCTCGTCTTCGGCCAGCCGACCACGGGCGCGGAGAGCGACCTGAAAGCTGCCACCAGCCTGGCTCGGCGCATGGTCGGGCTGTGGGGGATGACCGACGAAGTCGGGCCCGTGTCATACGGGGTGGGCAAGACCCAGCCATTCCTGGGACGCGAGCTGGCGGCACCGCGCGATTACGCCGAGGCGACGGCAGCCCGGATCGACCAGGAGGTCGTCGCCATCATCACGACCGCACGCGATAAGGCGACCGCGACCCTTCGCACGGCCCGTCCCGCGCTCGACGCCCTCGCCGACGAGCTGGTCGCACACGAAATGGTCGACAGCCAACGACTCGACGAGATCCTCCTGCAAGCTGGCTCCGCCCCGGCCATCGCCGCGCAGGGCGGGACGTCGGCCATCGCGGCCAGCGCGGCCGCAGACCGCGTCCCGGCGGCGGCTGTCGGGAAGGATGCTGGTCGATCCGGGGCCGCAGGGGCCTGACGATGCGCGGGGCGAAGGCGGCCTCGATTGGGTCTGATGTCTGACGCAACAGCAGCAGGCGCCGCGCGCGGGACCGCCGAGGTAAGCCAACCGCCGCGGTCCAAGCGCACCCGTCGGTCGATCGTCCTGCGCGTCCTCCTGCTCGTTGCCATTCTCGGCTTCGTCTTCGCGGTGGTGCTGCCCCAAATCGTCGACTTCAACGCCGTCCAGGCCGCGCTCGCCAACCTCACGCTCGGTCAGCTTCCAATCCTTGCCTCGGCCACGGCGGTCGCCTACATCGCGAGCGCTGCGCCAAGTCGCATCCTGGTGCAAGGCCTCTCTTGGCCCCACGCGGTCGGGGCGGACCTGGCCGGACGCGCCGTGGCCAGCACGATCCCGGGTCCAACCGACGTCGCCGTCAAGTTCGTCCTGTATCGCCAGTGGGCGATTCCGGGGGACATCGCGAGTGCCGGCATCCTGTTCGCCGAGTTCTTCGAGACGCTTTCGTCGCTTGTCCTGCCGCTGATCGCAACGATCGGCGTCGTCGCTACCGGTGGAACCACCCGGCCTGAAGTCATCTGGCTGACGGTGATCAGCCTCGGCGTCCTCGCGGTCGCGACGCTGTTCCTGACGGCGATCGTGCGATCGGAGGCACTGGCGCTGCGTTTCGGGAGAAGGCTGGACTGGCTCGCCAGACATATCTGGGTGTTGTTCCGCCGGACGCCGCCGGCATGCATCGTCGATGGCGTCCTTGAGATTCGGGCGAGTGCGCAAGACACCCTGTCTCTGCACGGTCTCATGGGGTTCGCGGCGGCCGTGGGGGCAAAGCTCGCTTGGTTCCTGGTTCTCGAACTGTCGCTCTGGGCCGTTGGACTCGACACGGACGTCCTGTCGCCGGCGACCGTCCTGGTCGCGATGGCGGTCGTCGCGCTCGTGACGCTCATCCCAATCACGCCCGGCGCGGTAGGTATCACCGAGACGGCGTACATCGGCCTGTTGTCGGCGGTCGCCGGCTCGGGCGCCACCGGGCAGATCACGGCGGCGGTCCTGGTCTTCCGGCTCGCCCAGTGGCTCGCGCCCATCCTGATCGGTTGGGCGCTGCTGCTCGTCATGCGACGAGGCCATTGGTCCGAACTGATGGGCGATGACCATGCGGCGACTCCGCCGCCAAGGGAATCGCAAGACCTGCCCGCGGCTACCTAGCGCCCGCTCGTCGGAGAGGCATTCCTTTCGGTTCTAGCCGCGTCAGGCGCCGCATAGGTTGAAGGTCGTGCGATGGGCCCGCAGAGGAGCATCCCCTGGTCAACTGCGGCTCCATTCCATGGGCGCGCTTTCCAAGGTCCCTAAATACCGATGACGTCCTTGAGCACGACGGTGACTCGCCCCGGGAAGTCGCCGTTGAGGATCAGCACCTTGTTGAGCGCGCTCCGGACACCGTACGCAGCCTCGAGACTTGGGAGGCAGTAGTCCTCAAGCCGGCCCAGCGCCGCCGCGAGATCGGGCACGATCTTCTGAGAGCCGATGGCAAGGATGACCTTGCCCGCGCTGCCGCCGACGGGGCCGACCTGGCTGCCGGAGAAGGAACCCAGGACGATGCGGCCATCTTCCGTCACGGCCTGGGCACTGTTGAGCATGATGTCGGCGCAGCCGCCATCTTTCGCATCTCACGCAGCTGCGTCGCACGATCCATGGACCACAGCTTTGGCCGCAGCGCGTCGTAGCGCCCGGACTCCTCGATCTCTGCTCTGACCCCGAGCTCGTCGATGGTCTGCGTCGAACCGATGCTGGCTTCCGCTCCGTCCGGGACCTTCGTCTCGGCGATGAGGGCAGTCTTGCCGATGCCGGGCGGACCTTCGAGCGCGAGGAGATGGAAGCCGGCTTGGGCCGCGGCTATCAGGCGTTCGACCGCCGCACGCTCGACATCGCGCTCGAGCAGTTCGATGTGAGCCGACAGCGATTGCCTTGGCATCTCCGCGCCGCCCTCCTCGCGCGCCTCCACCTGATCGGACTCCCTTCAGGAGCATACGCCCGCGCGTTCCGCTGCCCGTGCTGTCCCGATGCGCCCGGCCAATGACTACGGCGTGACTTGGGGGGAGCCCACGATGCGGAGCCGTCGTCGGGGCGGCTACGGTGCCAGACATCCGGGGCAATTGCATCCGGGAGAAACTGAGCGTAGTTATCGACCGCGTAATACGCGGTCGGGACCGCGCCGACTCGATGGGCGAGCCACATGGCCAGAAACGCAGTCGTCGCCGTCTTCGACGACCGGAACAAGGCATATGACACAGCGACCGCCATCGGGCGGATCAACGACGAAATGTTCGATGTGAAGCAGGGAGCCATCGTCACGAAGGATGCCAAGGGCAACGCCAGCGTGGCCGACTCGGAGAGTTTCGGCGCACCGTGGGGGCTCGTCGGCGGCCCGATCGTCGGTGGCCTCGTCGGCCTTCTCGGCGGCCCGCCCGGCGTAGCCATCGGGGCCGTGACCGGCGGAATTCATCGGCTGGATCCACGACCTCGGTCGACTCGGATTGGCCGAGGACTGGGTGAGCGACGTGACCCATCAGATGAAGCCGGGTCAGGCGGCGCTCGTCCTCGAGGTGGAAGAGGGCTCGACCGAACCACTCGATGCGGCCGCGAGGGCGCCCGGCGGCCGCGTCTACCGCACTGACGTCTGGTCGTAGGGCGGTACGGCAATAGGTCGACGACCCTGGCGGGGCCGACGGCAATCTCGCTCCGGCAACCCGGGGCGGGTTGCCCGCGGCCTCAATCCTTGGAAGCTGCAATGGCGTCCAGATCGCGCTCGCGCTGATGGGTGGGTGTGAGCCATGTCGTCGCTTCCGCCCCATCCGCTCAGGCCATTCGTGGACGCGCTGCCGATCCCGCCGCGTCGGATCATCGAGGAGCCGACTCGGCTGACGATCGGGCTCGAGGCCACGACGCACCGCTTCCACAGGGACCTTGAGCCCTCGCGCGTCTGGACCTATGACGGGCACCTCCCCGGTCCGACGATCGAGGTCCGCCGTGGGATCCCGCTAGAGGTCCTGTGGGAGAACCGCCTTACCGGGACGTTGCCGGTCCTCGTGACGGTCGCGCCGACCCACGTCGCCGATGGGATCCCGGTCCAGTCCGTTCCGGGTCGCAGTGGCGGCACGCTTGACCCTGCGGCGGCTGCGCTGCCAGGGTTCTCGGTCGTCCACGTCCACGCTGCGATGACGCAGGCCAGCAGCGATGGCTGGGCGGAAAACCTAACGGCGCCCGGTCACGCGGCGCTCGACGCGTACCCGAACGATCAGCGCGCGGCGCTGCTCTGGTATCACGACCACGTCATGGGCGTGACACGCTTCAGCGTCTACGGCGGCCTCGCCGGGATGTGGATCGTGCGCGACGAACGCGAGCGGGAGCTCGGGCTCCCGGAAGGCCCACCCTACGAGCTGCCGCTCCTGCTCGCCGACCGCAATTTCGAAACTGCGCCACGGGGCGGTCTGACCGGGGGTCTGCTCCACAAGACCGATCCCGAGGTGATGGAGTGCTTCGGCCCCTTCACCGTCGTCAACGGCGCGATCTGGCCACGGATCGAGGTCGAGCCCGCGACGTACCGGTTCCGCGTGTTAAACGGCTCGAATGCCCGCACCTACCGTCTCGTGCTCACGCGCGACGGCGAACCCGACCTTGCGCGGATCACCCAGATCGGCACCGAGGGCGGGCTGCTCCTTGCGCCAGTCTCGATCCCGGCCCAGGGTCTCGTGCTGGCATCGGCCGAGCGGGCCGATCTCCTGGTCGACTTCTCTGACCTTGCGCCCGGGACGGAGCTCACCCTCTGGAATACCGCCACGGCGCCCTTCGACGGAACGGTCGTCGCCGCCGAGACGGCTGGTCATGTCGACGTCGACGGCCTCCTGCCCTACCCGGAGGTGCTCCGGATCGTCGTCACGGAGGGGCGCGCTTCCCCGGGTCGCGTCCCGCCGGTCCTGGCGACGGACTTTCGACGGACCAGCCGCGAGGAGCTCACGGACCCCACCGTCCGGGCGATCGCGCTGGTCGAACAGGAGGCCGCGGTCCATGGTGCACCGCCCCTGCTGACCATGCGCGAGCTCGAACCTGCCGACGGTCCGGGCGCCGCCGAGCCCAGCATCACGCTCGTGGAACCGCAACCCAACGGTGAGGACCGCGTCACGAACTGGCGCACCGTCGCCACGCGCTCGCGGACACGACGACCTTCTTCCCGACCCTCCATCGACCCGAGATCTGGCGGCTCATCAACCTGACCGGCGACACGCATCCCATCCATGTCCACCTCGATGCGTTCCAGGTGCTCGACCGATTTCCCGCCGCGGTCGACGTTCCCGACGATGGGATCACCACGACTGCCACGAGTGCGACCGTGCACATCGACCAGTCCATCGACGACGGCATCCCGCATGCGCTCGACGACAACGAACGCGGGCTCAAGGACACGGTCCGGGTCAACCCGAACGAGGTGGTCGACATCGTCGTGACGTTCAAGGTCTTCTCCGGCCGCTACATGTACCACTGCCACATCCTCGAGCACGAAGACCGCGACATGATGCGGCCCTTCGTGGTGATGCCCGCCGAGCTCATGCCGTTCATGGACATGCACGCGGGCGGCGATGGGATGGCCGACATGAAGCACGACGCATAGCTGGGCACGGAGCCAACGGACGCCGCGCGTCGGCACCCCCAAACACTACGGCTTGGTCTTGGGGGCACCCACGATGCGAAGCCGCTCCCTGGACGACTACGGTCGATGCACTCGGGCGAATGCACCCGCAAGGCCATCCGCAGTCGGCCATTGGGTCGGGCCGCGGGACATGTAGGAGACAAGCAGTCATGCCACCCCTTTCAGAGCGACTCAGAGACCTATCCGCAAGAACCAAGGAGCTAGAAGATCGCGATGCGGCAAATCGTGCGGCGACCCGTGCGACGCTCGAATCGACCGGAGAGGTAACGAACCATGAATGATTTTCTGACGCGCAACTGGTGGACGTTCGTCCTGCGCGGTGCGATCGCCATCGTCCTGGGGGTGCTGGCGTTCGTCGTGCCGGGGCCGACGCTCGTGGCGCTCATCGCGGTCTTCGCCGCCTACGCCATCGTCGACGGCGTCCTGGCGATCATCGCCGGTGCCCGGACCGACCGCGGGCCACGCTGGTGGTTCATCATCGGCGGGATCGCTGGCATCGCCATCGGCCTGTTCACCATCTATTCCCCCGGAACCACGGCCATCGCGCTCGTGCTGTTGATCGGCATCTGGTCGATCGCCACCGGGGCGGCGCAGATCCTCGCCGCGTGGCAGCTTCGGCGCGAGATCGAGGGCGAGCTGCTGCTCGTAATCGGTGGTGTTATCTCTATCATCTTCGGCGTCTACCTCGTCGTGGCGCCGGGTCCAGGGGTGCTCGCGGTCCTATGGCTCATTGGCCTCTACGCGATCTTCGCTGGAGTGCTGTACGTGGCCGAGGGATTCCGTCACCGTCAGGATGATCGCAAATCCTCGTCCGAGACGACCGGTTCGCCGTCGGGGCGTGAAGCGGCCTCGTCATGAGGCGCGGCAGGCTGGCGACCTCGCCAACGTGCTGACCATGACAACAACGTTGACCGAGCCCGCCACATCGATGGCGGGCTCCGCGAGATAGCGGCCATGGCGACCCCACCCTCGACGGAGCTCGTGAAGCGATTCCCGTTGCTGACAGCGCCGAGTCGAGCCGCCGTGGTAGCGGGGATCGGCGCAGCGATCATCGCCGTCCTGATGTACCTCGTCGGCGAGAGCCTCGCCACATTCGTCATCGGGCTGATCCTGATCCTCGTCCTGGACCCGTTCGTGACGTGGTTGACGGCCAGGGGACTCCCACGCCCCCTCGCCACGATCGCCGGCATCGGGGTCCTTGCCCTGGTGGTGTTCTCATTCGGGTACATCGTGGTCGCGGCGATGCTGAGACAGGGTCCGGCGTTCCTCCAAGCCATCGGATCCTCGCTCGCATCCATGCAAGACTGGGCCACGACGTCGAGCCTGCCCGACCCAATCAAGGATGGCATCGCCACCATCCTCGTCCGGCGCGACCAGGCGGCTGCCTCAATCGACATCGGTGCGATCGTCCAGGGCGTCATCGCGCCGATCTCCGGGCTCCTGGGCCCCGTCGTTGGGATGGTCCTTGTCCTGCCCTTCTTCATGTTCTACGTTCTGTCCGATCGGCCCCATCTGGTCGAAGCCTTCTACGGATCGGTCGCACCTCCGTGGCGACCTGACGTCATCCACGTCGTTCGGATCTCGGTCGGCAGCTTCGTTACCTATGTCCAAGCCGAGGCGCTTCTCATGGTCGCACTCGGCACGATCACCTTCCTCGGGCTCATCCTCCTGGGCGTTCTGGTCGACCCGAAGAATCGCCGACTATGCGCTGTTTCTCGCGCTGATCGCTGCCTTCTCCGAGCTGATCCCGACTTTCGGCCCGTACATCGCCCTGATCCCGGCTCTGATATTCACGGCCACGCTCGGGGTTGGCCCAGTCCTCGCCGTCCTGCTCCTCTACATCTTGATCATGTTCCTTGAGGGGAACGTGCTGGTGCCAAGGATCGAGGGCGGCAAATTCGCGCTGCACCCGGCCTTCGTCATCGTCCTTGTGCTTGCGGGCTTCGCGCTCATCGGTCCGCTTGGGGCCGTCCTCGCGATGCCGGTGGCCGCGGCCGGCCGGGACATCTTCAGGTACGTCTTCGCCCGAGCTTCGGGGATGCCTCAGCCGCTCTTCGACGACCAGGCCCCGATCATTGAGCCGAGCAAGGGCCGCCTAACATCTACGGCGGCGAAGGCAGCGGTGGGCAAGAATCGATGATCCGCCTCGCCACCACACCGGGCGAGCACGACGAAACCGGGAGCCCCGGCTGACAGCGTCGCCCCGGTCGGTTTGGAGGCACCGGGCTCGTAGAGAGCCCGCGTCGTCCACGGTCGTACAATCTCCCCAGCACCGTGAGTTCGCTTGATTCACAAGCAAATTCGGTAGTGCGCATGACTCTTCTGGGAGTGTTCGCCTGACACTCCCGGATTCAGACGGCGCGAGGCGCCGAGCTGAGTTCGGAGACCGGCTGGCAAACCCGATTCACGTCGTCTGACTCTGGATCAGGAGATCGAAGGTTCGAATCCTTCCTCGCCAGCCAACACTTGAACACGAAACGACCCTCGGAGAGGATGCCGAGGGTCGTTCTGATTCACCCGGGTGTGAAGTCCACGTTCGCGGTCAGCGCACCGACCGGAACGAGTTGCGCAGCTCCTCGGAGAAGACCTGCGGCTCCTCCCACGCGGCGAAGTGGCCGCCCTTCGGTGCGTCGTTGAAATAGGTGAGGTTCGGATAGACCTTCTCGGCCCAGCCGCGCGGGGCCTGGAAGAGCTCCTGCGGGAAGACCGTGAATCCCGTCGGCACCTTGATGTCCGGCGGCTTCTGCCCCGAGGCGAGGGCCGCCATGATGTTCTGGAAGTTCTCCCAGTAGAGGCGCGCCGCCGACGTCGACGTGTTGGTCAGCCAGTACAGCGTGATGTTGTCGAGGACATGGTCTCGGCTGAGACCTCCGGTCGGCTGGCCATCGATGAACGCCTTCGAGATCTTCGCGTAGCTGTCGGCGTCATGGTCGAGCATCCAGGCAGCCATCGCGAGTGGATCCATCGAGCCGTAGCCGATCGTCTGCGGCTTGGTGTTCATCTCGGCGATGTACCCGGCCCAGAAGGTTCGCTCGATCCCGGCGAGCGCCTCTTGCTCCTTCTCGGCTCGCGAGGCGATCACGCCGACCACCGCGCGCTTGACGAGTCCGGTCGCGAAGGTGTCGCCGAAGAGCGCCGCGCCCACCTCGGTCGGGAACGCGCTCAGGAAGTTGAGGTGGATGCCGACGAGCCCGGCGGGCGACTGGCGGGCCATCGCGTCGGTGACCGTCGCGCCCTGATCGCCGCCCTGGGCCACGTAGCGCGTGTACCCGAGGCGGCTCATCAGCTCGCTCCAGGCCTGCGCGATCCGGTTGCCACTCCAGCCCGCCTCGGTCGGCTGGTCCGAGAAGCCGTACCCGGGCATCGACGGGATGACGAGGTCGAACGCGTCGTCGGCGGTGCCACCGTACGCGGTCGGGTCCGTGAGGGGGCCGATGACGTCGAGCATCTCGATGACCGAGCCCGGCCAGCCGTGCGTGATGATCAGTGGCAGGGCGTTCTCGTGTCGTGACTTCACGTGGATGAAGTGGACGTCGAGGCCGTCGATCGTGGTCTTGTACTGCGGCAGCGCGTTGAGCTTCGCCTCGACCTTGCGCCAGTCGTATTCGATCGCCCAGTAGCGGGCGACCGCCTGAAGCGTCGCCAGCTGCACGCCCTGCGAGGCGTCAGCCACGAGCTCCTTGGTCGGCAATCGGGCGGCGTTGAGCCTCGCGCGGAGATCGTCGAGATCCTCTTGCGGGATGTCGATGTGGAATGGGCGGATGTCGACACCCGCCTCGATGGTCGTGGTCATTGTGTTCTCCTCTGGCGTGACCGAATGGATTCATCGATGCCGTCGCTCAGCGCAGCGATCGGAATGCAGCGCGCACCTCCTTCGAGAGCAGCTCCGGCTGCTCCCAGGCGGCGAAATGGCCACCACGGTCGACGACGTTGAAGTGGATGAGCTTCGGATACGCCTTCTCTGCCCAACTCCGGGGAGCCGGATACAGCTCGTCCGGGAACACGGTCACGCCAACGGGGATCTCAACGCCCTTGACGTCGAAGAACGCGAGATGGCTCTCCCAATAGAGGCGGGCCGACGAGATCCCGCTCTTGGTCAGCCAGTAGTGGGTGACGTTGTCGAGGACGTCATCCCGCGAGACGCCGCCGGGGTTGCCGGCGAACGCGCGGGCGATCAGCTCGTAGCTGGCGACGTCGTGATCGAGCATCCAGGCTGCAAGCCCGACGGGCGAATCCTCGATCGCGTAGAGGGTCTGGGGGCGGTTCGCCATCTCGTTCGCGTACCCGACGCCGGTCGCGAAGAAGTGCTTGAGGATGTCGAAGGCGCGGTCCTCTTCGGCCGACAGGCCCGCGGGCTTCGGGCCGCCACTGGCGAGTGCCTTGGAGACGTTTGGTGGCACGGTCGCCGGCATGTTCGTATGGATCCCGAGCAGGCCCTCGGGCTTGAGCAGCGCCATCTGCTCGGTCACGGCGTTCCCCCAGTCGCCGCCCTGGGCGACGTACCGCTCATACCCGAGGCGCTTCATCAGGACGACCCAGGCCTTGGCGATGCGGATCGGGTCCCAGCCGGTCACCTTCGGCTTGCCCGAGAAACCGTGGCCCGGCAGTGACGGGATGACGAGATGGAACGCGTCGGCCGCGCTTGCGCCGTGGGCGGTTGGATCCGTCAGCGGCTCGATGATCTTCAGCTGCTCGACCGTCGACCCCGGCCAACCGTGGGTAACGATCAGCGGCAGGGCGTCCGCGTGCTGCGATCGGACGTGGATGAAATGGATATCGACGCCATCGATCTCGGTAATGAAGTGCGGGAGGTCCGCGAAGCGGGCCTCGAATCGGCGCCAGTCGTACTCGGTCGCCCAGTAGCGAGCCAAGGCCTGGATCGTCTCGAGCCGGACGCCCTGACTGGGATCGATCTCACGATCGGGCCAGCGCGTGTTCGCGATCCGCCGAAGAAGATCGTCGATTGCCGCCTGCGTCACGTCGATCTGAAATGGTCGGATTGTTTCGGGGCCGGTGAGCTCAGCGGACTCCGTTGTTGGCTGTGTTACCGACATCGTCAGCTCCTTTCGCCGCGATGACCTCTGCCTCGCGGCGCCGTGCGTTGAACATGTACGAGAATCTCGTGGCGCCGCTTCGATCGCGCCCGGGAACTCACTGGTTGCCCTCGCGGGACAGCGGTCGCGACTCACTGGCTCGTGCTGGCCGCGGGTCTCGGGGACCGATCGTGGTCGTCGGCGAGGGGCGGATTTGTTGTGCTGCGGAGACGGCCAAGGGACGTCAACGCCTTCGTCAACGGCGCCTAACTCCGCATCTCTGTCGCGGGACGACACGCACCGATTCGAGTCCGCTTCGGGAGTAAGATGTCGAACGCGGCGACGACCCCCGAGGGAGGGCGACAGTCGTGAGATCCACGACAGACGCGGGACACCCGCTCATCGGAAGGCGCGAGGAATGCGCCCGGCTCGATCGGCTGATCGCCGACGCGCGCAGCGGCACGAGCGCGGCCGTCACGGTGCGGGGTGAAGCCGGTGTTGGCAAGACAGCCCTGCTCGACTACGTCCTGGGACACGCGGCCGGTTGTCGCGTCGTGCGCTCGTCCGGCGTGGAGTCGGAGATGGAGCTGCCTTACGCGGGCCTTCATCAGCTCTGTGCGCCGTTCCTAGCGCAGCTCGAACGGCTACCGGGTCCACAGGGCGAGGCTCTAGCCACAGCGTTCGGGTTGCGGTTTGGCCCCCCGCCGGATAGGTTTCTCGTCGGGCTCGCTGTGCTCACACTCCTCGCCGACGTTGCTGAAGCCCAACCATTGATCTGCCTGGTGGACGACGGGCAGTGGCTCGACCGGGCGTCGGCCCAGGTCTTCGGCTTCGTAGCTCGCCGGCTGGCGGCGGAGTCGGTCGTGATGCTTTTCGCCTTGCGTGAACCCTCCGACATTTCTGACTTCGCGGGTCTTCCGGAGCTAGCTGTCGGACCCCTCGGTGAGCAACACGCCCGGACCGTCCTCGCTTCTGCGGTCCCAGGTCGAATCGACGAGCCGGTCCGCGAGCGGATCCTTGCGGAGGCGGCAGGCAACCCGCTCGCTCTTCTCGAGCTTCCGCGAGGTTGGACACCAGCCGCATTCGCCGGCGGTTTCGGCCTGCCGGACACTCTTTCGGTTTCTGCCAAGGTCGAGGAGAGCTTCCGGCGCCGCCTCAGCCCCCTCCCACACGACACCCGGCGCCTGCTGCTGGTGGCGGCTGCCGAGCCACTCGGTGACGCTGCCTTAGTCCTCGCGGCCGCAGGGCACGTCGGGATCTCCACGGAGGCGGCGGAACCTGCCGCGACGTCGGGCCTGCTCGAGATCAACACCCGGGTTCGCTTCCGTCATCCCCTTGTCCGCTCAGTGGTGTACAGAGAAGCGTCGGCCGCCGAGCGCCGTCTGGTGCACGGAGCGCTTGCCCAGGCGACGGACCCCGTTGAAGATCCAGATCGCCGGGCCTGGCACCTCGCCGCGGCAACAGCCGAACCGGACGAACAGGTCGCCATCGAGCTCGAGCGATCGGCCGTTCGTGCGCAGGCTCGGGGTGGTGTCGCGGCCGCGGCCGCATTTCTCCAGCGCGCCGCGGAGCTGACCCCCGACCCGTCGCGTCGTGCGGAGCGCGGGCTGGCCGCTGCGGAGGCCACATTTCTGGCCGGAGCGTTTGACATGGTGGAGCGGCTGGTGGCGAACGCGGAGGCCTATCCGCTCGATGGGTTCCAGCGCGCCAGAGCTGCATTGCTCCGCGGGCACGTTGCCGTCGTTCGCGGCTACGGGAACGATGCGCCCCCGCTTCTTCTGGAGGCAGCAAGGCAGCTCGAACCCTTCGACCTCGATCTTGCTCGCGGCGCCTATCTCACAGCCTACGGTTCAGCGATGTCGGCCGCTCATCTCGCGCCGCCGGGCACCCTGCTCGCGCTGTGTCGTGCTGCCGAGGCTCTCCCTCCGCAAGGTGAGTCGCGTGGCTTGGACCTCCTGCTTGAAGGCCTGGCGCGGATGCACACAGACGGCCGCGCTGTCGCTCTTCCCATCCTGCAGCGAGCAGTGAGCGGGGTTGCGGAACTTCCCGCGAGCGACGTCGTGCGCTGGGGCTGGTGCACACCGATGGCCAGCAACGTCGCCTGGGACGCCGACGCTGCCACGGCGATCTTCGAGCGACAGGCCGGCATCGTTCGCGATGCCGGTGCGCTGGCGGAGCTTCCACTCTTCCTTCACGCGCTGGCACAAGACCGCTTGTGGAGCGGAGAGTTTGAGAGTGCCGCGCAGTTGATCGCTGAAGGCGACGACGTGGCAGCTGCGATAGGGAACCGTATCCCGCCATTCACCTATCTGCGACTTCTCGCTCTGCAAGGCAAGGAAGCGGAAGCGGTCGCGCTTATCGAAGCCGCGACTGCGATGGGCGAGACCATCGGTGCGGGTCTGGCCATCAGGATCGCCCAGTGGGCATCGGCAACCCTCTACAACGCCATGGGCCGGTATGACGAAGCGGCCCGCGCGGCCATCTTGGTCACGACCAACGACATCGATCCCTATTACTGGATGTGGGTGCTGCCGGAGCTCATCGAGGCGGCGGTCCGGTCGGGAGATCCCGAAACGGCACGCGTGGCGCTCGAACGGCTGGCGGAGGCGACGCTGCCGGCCGGCACGGAATTCGCGCTCGGAATCGAGGCTCGCTCGCGCGCCTTGCTAAATGACGGCGGCGTCGCCGAGCGGCTGTACCAAGAGGCCATCGGTCGCCTCGGCCGGACGCGCCTCCGCCCGGACCTCGCGCGAGCGCATCTTCTCTACGGGGAGTGGCTCCGACGGGAAGGCAGACGGGTTGACGCCCGGAACCAGCTCCGAGCGGCATACGACCTGTTCATCGCGATCGGTATGGAGGAGTTCGCCGACAGGGCGCGTCGGGAGCTTCTGGCCACCGGCGAAGCCGTCCGCCAACGGAGCGTCGAGACGCAGGATCAGCTCACGCCGCAGGAGCTGCAGATCGCCCGCCTCGCCGCCGATGGCCACACCAACCCGGAGATCGGCGTCCAGCTCTACCTGAGCCGACGGACGGTCGAATGGCACCTCCGCAAGGTGTTCGGCAAACTTGAGATCGGTTCCCGCCGAGAGCTCCCGGCGGTGCTCGGGCGAGCGGCAAGGGACCACGCTCAGGTCTAGGGCGCACAGCTCTCTCGTGGTTGCCACTCGAGCTTGGGGTCACTGGCCCACATGGGACCACGCGGCGTGCGCGCAGTTATGCGGCGGATTGCCAGGTTTCCTGACAGTGCGAGGAGCCGGCTCGTCAGCGGCCGAACCAGTGACTCTCACGGGCGCGAACCGGCGCCCGTCGGGCGACATTAGCCCGAGCGCGCCGCGGTGACGCGTGCATGGCGAACCGGAGTTGACTCTGTGGACATGAAGCTAGAGGTCGTCGTCCTGCCCGTGTCGGATGTCAATGGCGCAAAGACCTTCTATCTGTCCGCCGGGTTCCGGGAGGACTTGGACTATTCCTCCGGCGGCGACTTCCGCGTCGTGCAGTTCACGCCGCCGGGTTCGGGTGCCTCGATCGTCTTCGGGATAGGTATCACCGACGCACCCCCGGGATCGGTCGAGGGGCTCCAGCTCGTCGTGCCCGACATCGAGGCCGCCAGGATGGCCCTGATCAGTCGTGGCGTCGATGTCACCGACGTATTCCATGACATCGGTGGCGTGTTTTACCACCGTTCGCCGGCGTACGAGATTCCCGGCGTGGACCCTGACCAAAGGTCCTACGGGTCATTCGCTCGGTTTTCCGATCCGGACGGCAACGAATGGGTCCTCCAAGAGGTCCGCCAGCGCGCACCCGGCAGGTGACAATCTACGCCCTGGGACCGCGGGCTGAGCGGCCCAAAGATCGTCACGAGGGGTCACGACTCTCACGCGGACAGCGGTGGCTCGGCTGGATCATCGACCTATCTGCAGGCGGGCGAGCGCGTGTGCCTGCTCGATCGTCGCGGGATATAGGGAGCGGTAGATCGCATACAGCTGGTCATAGACCACACGACTGTCCGGTGACGGCGCGACGATCTCGGCCACCGAATTCCAGCTCGCATCGGCCGGCACGAGCCCGGTGCCGATCGCGGCCAGCGGGGCGCCGCCGTAGCACGCCCCAATCGTCTCGGCAGGAAGCTCCTGGGATCCGCCGATCGCGGCTGCTGGCGGGGGTGGCCTCCACAGGCACAGCATACGAGCCTGATCGCCTGGCGAGAGACGAGCGTCGCCGATGGGGGCGGTCGGGTCGATGATCCGCCGTGTCGCCGAGCTGATGCCGCCAGCGCCCACGAGCACGTCCCCCGCCGCCTCGGTGCTACGCCGCGGACGAGCAGAGAACGGGAGGTTCGCGCTCACTCTGACTTTTCGAGGTCGTCGAAAGTCGTGAGTTGTTGGTTGGTGCTTTCTTGCTCTGCGAGAGTGGGGTGAACTGCCGTCGCCGCCCTTATCCGGTGATCTCCGCACGTTCGGTGAAGCCTGTCGCGACGACGAGCGAGCCGACGAGCCACACGCCGAGCAACAGCAGGGCCAGATCGGGCGAGACGCTTGTGGCAGGGGCCGCTCCACCACCGAATCCACCCCCGCCGCTCGTCGCTGAGCCGAGGGCGGTGGTCGAGAGCTGGAATGGCAGGTACTGGACGACGTTGGGGAGGAAGACCGCGGCGAAGGTGCCCGCGAAATAGACGCCGATCCCGACGCCGATCCCCGCCAGTTGGCTACGGGCCAGCGTCGCGATCCCGTATCCCAGCGCGCCGAGCGTGACGATGCCGACAGCCCCACGCGCCAGGTTCGCCGGCAACTGCACCAGTGCGTCGCTGTTGCCGAGACCGTCGAGCGAAACCGCCGCGAGGGTGGCGCCAACGGCCGCCGCCCCGACGCCGATGGCGAACGAGATCAGCAGGGCGACCATCGCGACCACGGCAATGCCGGCGAACGTCGCCGACGCATACAGGGTGCGACTCTCGCCGCGCGCGACGACCGCCTTGAGGGTCCCCCAGGACCACTCGGAGCCGGCGATCGCCGCGCCGTAGATGAGGGCGAACAAACCGCCCAGGCCGACCGTGAAGCCGAGGATCTGGTCGTACGCCCCCGGGAAGGTGACGAGACTGAGCGGATCGAATTCGCCCTCAGCGCCGCCACCAGTCGCTGCGACGGCCAGCAGGATGAGGACGAGCAGCCCCGCCAGCAGCCCAAACGTCACCCAAGTCGCCGGGCGTCGGACGAGCTTGCGGAGTGTCGAATAGAAGATGCTCATGACCGAGCCTCCGTCATCGTGATCGCCGGGGCCCGTTGAACGATGCCCTCGGATGGGCCTGGGCCGGTGCCATTGGTTAGCCGCAGGAACAGTTCCTCGAGGTCGGTCCCGAACTCGATCTGCGAGGCGAATACACCGGCCTGGGCGAGGACCGCGTTGAGGCCCTCACTCCGATCGGTGTTGATGTGGACCTCGATCCAGCCGACGTCGGAATCGGACACGCGAACGAGTTCTGGTGCCGCGAATCCCGCCAGGATCCCGGCCGCCCGCGGGACATCAGCCGGACGGACCCGGACGCGCACGTCGCCCTCGCTTTCGAGGAGCGTCGTGATGCTGCCCTCGCGGACGATGCGACCGGAGGCGATGATTCCGACGTAGTCCGCCATGTGCCGGACCTCGGCGAGGAGGTGGCTCGAGACGAAGACGGTCTTGCCGACGGACGTGAGGTTGCGCAGCATCTCGCGCATCGCGACGATCCCTGCGGGATCGAGGCCGTTGGACGGCTCATCGAGTAGCAGGAGCCGAGGATCGCTCAGCAGCGCGGCTGCGATCCCCAGGCGCTGCTTCATGCCAAGCGAGAACTGGCCCACTGGCTCGGCGGCGCGCTCGCGCAACCCGACCAGCTCGAGCACCGCCTCGATCTGGGCTGCGGACGTCGGCGCCCCGGTCGCCCCCAGCTCGCGAAGGTTCGCGCGCGCCGAGAGATAGGGATAGAAGGAGGGGTTCTCGACCAGCGCACCGACCTCGAACAGCAGGCGCCGATCGTCGCGCGCGAATCGCCTGCCAAAGATCTCGATCGTCCCCTCGTCGGGGTGCAGCAGGCCCGTCAGCAGGCGCATCGTTGTCGTCTTGCCGGCGCCATTGGGTCCCAGGAAGCCATACACGGTCCCGGCAGGCACTGTCAGGTCAAGCCCGTCGAGGGCCTGGCGCGATCCGTAACGCTTGCGCAAGCCCCTGGTGACCAGCGCGGGTCCATGTCCTGATTCGCTCATCGTGTCGCTCCGGTACCGTCCAGCGTGTGCGTGAACTATTCACGCATTCTGGGCGCAGATGCGTGAAGTTGTCAACTAGTGAAGTTGCGGCTATATTGAGGGCATGAAAGAGCCGTTGCTGCCGCCGCCGGAAGCAGAGTCGATCGCCTACCAGATCGTCCATGGCGTGATGGAGCTCGCGAACGGCCTCGAGCGGGACGCCGCCAAGGCCGTGGACGATCTTCAGATTTCGAGGCCGCTCGCCAAGGCGTTGTGGCAGCTCGACCCACGACAGGGCCCTTTTTCGCGGCGCTCGCTCGCAGCCCGACTTATGTGTGACCCGTCGAACGTGACATTCCTGGCAGATCGGCTCGAAGAACGTGGACTCGTCGAGCGAGCGAGCGACCCGCATGATCGTCGCGTGAAGGCCCTGCAACTGACCCCCGCTGGGGTCGAAATGCGCTCTCGGCTGGTGGCGGCGGCCGTCGGCTGCCCGACGTTTGCCCGTCTCAGTCCGAAGCAGCGCCGGGATCTGGCTGAGCTCTTCGGTCAAGCGCTCGGAAAAGCCTCCGCGTCGGACTAGGCACGACCAACGAGCGCCGCCCTGGCGCCCAACGCCACCGCGGCTGTCTGAAGGCGGTGGGCTGGGCTGCCGGTCCCCCAAGCCGCGGATGTCCTTTGGCCTCAGCTGGACGTGACCATGCGGCCCTGGCGCACGGAAGCCGCGTCCGAGAGGGTCGATACAAGAGCATCGGCCAGGTCGGCACGGCTGATCGTGCCGACGTCGGTCAACGTTCCTTGAACGGTGCGGTAGCCACCGCTTGGAGGCTCGTCAGTGAGGCGGGTGGCATACACGATCGTCCAGTCGATGTCGGAGCGTTTGATCAGCGTTTCGCCGGCCGCCTTGTCCGTGACGATGCCCTGCATCGCGATTCGCGCCAGCTTCATGATGCCTTTGGCCTTGTAGGTCGGACTCGCGGCGAATGTTGAGAGCATCACGAGCCGATTGACATGGGCGCTCGGCATCGCCTCGAGCAGCGCTTTCGTCGAGCTCTCGATCAGCTTCTCCTTCGCGTTCAGGCCGGTGCCCAGGGTGCTGATCACGGCGTCCTGGCCGCGTAGCGCCTTGCGCAGGTCTTCGACGCTGCGCGCATCGCCGACGGCGATCGTGACGTCATCGCGATCGAGCTTCTTCGGGTCGCGAACGAAGGCGGTTACGGTGTGCCCGGCTGCGAGTGATTGCGCAACGACCTCGCGGCCAGTCTTGCCGGCTGCTCCAAGGACGAGGATGTTCATGGCTATGTCTCCTTGACTCTTGGTTTTCTTAGTCGTCCTGGGACCGGGCGTGGCCGAAGTACATGAGCTCCCAGATCGCGTCCTGGGTGGCGAACTGATCGACGATCTCGCCGCCAACGGAGTGCTCCACGCGGATCTCGCCCGAGAAGCGCAGGTAGGCGCCATCGAACCGGAGCAGCTCTGCAGCCGCGCGCTTGACGCCGTTCAGGCGCTCGATCATCCGGTTGCGCAGAAGGTCACGATGGCGGGTGAACGTCACCACGTAGCGCTCGTCGTCAGTCCCGTACGTGTAGCGGGTGATGCTCGCCACCGGCTTCCTCGTGACCGAGTCGGTGTACGTGCCGAGTGTTTCGAATGCCAGCAGCGAGGTGTCATCGCCGATGAGCTCGCCGTCCCGTGCCAGCATGAAGATCGGAATTGCGGTGAAGTCGTATTTCTCGTGCGCCGTGATGTATGAAGCGATCACGGAGTACGGTCCGGCCTGGCCGCGAGCCCAGTACCAGTCGTGGATGACGTTCATCATCCCGACGTTGCCCCAGTTGTGGTCGTGATACCCGGTGCCCGTGGTCTCGTGCCGCTCGTCGCCGATGCTGTAGGTCGCGGTCACTCGGCCCTGGGGCACTGACGGAAGCCAGGAGAACTCGAGGTTCCGTTCCTCACCGAAGAGCATGTAACCGGTCTTGGGTCGCCATGACGAGACCTCGCGTTCGAGCGTGATGTCGACAGCGATCTCGTCCACCATCGCCTTGATGCGGTAGGTGCGCAGGTCGCCGGTGAAGCTGTTCTCGCCGATCCGGACGTCGGCATGGTCCTTGGCGCTGCTCCACAGGGCGGGATCGAAGTTGACGATCTTCTCGAAGCTGCGCCCGTCGGCGAGATCGAGGTTCAGCCGGATCGTTGGACTCAGCGGCTTCTGAGGGGTCGCGAAGTCCTTGTCCATGAAGACGACGACCAACTTGGCGCCGTCGTCGAGGTGGGCGTCGAAATACCACCATTCGTAGCTGCCCGGACGGTCGTCGGTGCGGGCGCCGTCCTCCCACGGCTCGATGTGATCCCGGGTCAATCCCAGTCGGGCGTAGTCGCTGTCCGAGCTGGCGATTTCGGCCAGCGGTGCAGGCGTTGTGGTCACAGTCATTGCGCTCTCCAAACTTGACGACTGTCAGAATTAGACTTCGTGTACCGTAGGCGCTAATCTGACACCTGTCAAGCCGCCGCTATCGCCCGATACGAGGTCATCGCCCATGGATCGTCCAGGACAAGAACCGCTCTCCCGCGCGCCCGCCCGCCGAGTGGGTCGTCCGGCGCAGCCGACCGACATCCCGGCCGAGGACGAGATCATGGCTCGGGGGCTGACAGCCTTTGCCGAGCTCGGGTACGACGGTGCGTCGGTCCGAGAGCTCGCGCGACGGCTGGGGGTGAGCCACAATTTCATCAACGACCGCTATGGCTCGAAGGAAGCGTTCTGGCGGGCCGTGATCGACCGGTCCCTGGCTGGCCAGGTTGCAGGCCTGCGCGCAGCCGTCGCCGTCGACGGCGAGGACGACCTGGCTCGGCTCCGCAGGCTCGTCCACGCGTTCCATCAGGCGAATGTTGCGGACCCTGATCTCCGCCGGATCCTCCAGTACGAGTCGATGCGCGGCGGCCGGCGGCTCGAATACGTGTTTCAGCACTACCTGGTGCCGGTTCGCGAGGCGGTCGCGCCCCTGGTGCAGCGCCTGGTCGAGCAAGGACGGGTTCGGCCGTTCCCGCTCGACGTGATGGTCTATGCCGTTGTCGCGATGAACTCGGTCAATGCCGAGGTGCCCTTCGTGTCGTTGCTCGGCGACACGTTCGCGGCCGATCCAAGCAGGTTCGCAGGGATGCTCAGTGACATCCTGCTGGACGGCCTAGTGACCACTCCCGGGGCTGACGCCGTACTCCGCGACGCCCCGGCGTCCTGACCCTGGATCACGCACCTGCAGCCAATTGGCTGGTGTCTCCTCCCTCGATCGGAGCCTCCAGCGGATCCTCGGACCACACGACGCTCGACATGGTCAAGCGCTACGTGGCGCTGGCCGAGTTGGAGATCGTCAGGCGGCTCCACGCCGGGCGTCACCGGCCGACCGGCTGCTCATTGGACCGAAAGTGTCGGTAATCCTGCCGCGGGCTGTCTTTGGCAGGCTTTCCGAGATCGGCGATCGGACGCGGCTGACGGTCGAGCAGTTTGTCGGTGCTGCGGCCGAGCGCATGGCAGCGTCGCCGCCGGTTCTGCCTGCGCTCCCCGCGATGAGCTCATGACCACGCACCAGACCTCCGCCAGTCAGTCCAGCGAATGTCCGTCCGTCGGTCCGAAGCGTCCGCTGACGCGAAGACTACGAAGGAACAGGACCGTGTTCACCTGGATCAGAGTCCAGGGTTCGTCGCCAATCGGGAGTCGGTTCAGGTACGCGGTGAGGTTCGATGCCTCGCCTGGTGCGAGCCCTCGGGACACGAGTTGTCGGTACGTTGACCTGGTCCCCCGAGGTCGACGCCTTTCAGGGCTGCCTCGCAGTACTGGACCGTCGGTGCATGAGCTCTGGTCGGTTCGCATATGCCGAGCCGGCAGGGCCGTGTGGACCTCGGAGCCGCCAGGTGGTCGGAGGGGAGTTTCGGGAGACGCTGCCCGACTCTCGGCCGGTTGATTGCTAGCCATGTCGAGGCTCCAAATCTGAAAGCGGTCCGGCGCCGAAGCACGACATCTCAAGCGTCTGCCTGTCGCCGCGTCGCGGCACCGGCCGGTGGAATGGGGGAAGGCGTCTCCGGTGAGGAGGTCGACCGGAGACGCTGATGGAGTCGGA
Organism: uncultured Chloroflexia bacterium; assembly: GCA_963819655.1. Classification (GTDB taxonomy): domain Bacteria; phylum Chloroflexota; class Limnocylindria; order Limnocylindrales; family CSP1-4; genus SPCO01. Next base: position 21,996 of record CAWFXA010000001.1, read on the forward strand.
GATCAGCGAGTGGAAGCCTCCGCGGCCTGCTCGATGAGCTTGGTGAAGCGAGCCGCGTAGTGGGTGTACCCACCCGCGTGGCTCGCCGCGTCGAACACGACGATCGTCGCCCCGGCCCGTTCGGCCATGAACCGCTGCAGCGCGGGCACGATCATTAGGTCCTCGCCCGACAGGGCGTACCACGACGGCAGCGTCGCCGTCGGGCCGGCCTGCTCGAAGAAGATCGGGAAATTGAACGGCTGCTGGGCAGCGGCGAAGGCCGCGGCGAGCTTGGGATTCAGGTCTGCGGCGAAGTCGGCGCGATAGCGAGCCGGGTCGATGATCGCCGGTGAGTTATACGGCTCGCCCTCGAAGAGGAGGTGCGGGATAGCCGCGGGCGGCGCGTAGCCTGCGCCCAGGCTGACGAGCGAGTCGCCTGGACGCGGCACGAACGCCGCGGTGTAGACGAGCCCGACAACGTCCGAACGACCGGCCGCTGCCTGGGTCGTCACGAAGCCGCCGTAGGAGTGACCGACCAGGATCTTCTGGCCGGGGATCGCGTCGAGCGTCGACCGAACAGTGGCGACGTCTTCCGCCGCGTTCATGGTACGGAGCCGGGGAGCGACAACGGTGTAGCCGTCCTTGACGAGATCGGCGCGAACCTCGTCCCAGCCCTCAGGTCCGGCGAAGCCGCCGTGAACGAGGACGATGGTCAGGTTGGTTCCGGCCGCGTCGGCCGACCGCGCGAGAGCGGCGGCGGGAACACTGGAGAGAATCAGAAGTGCTCCCGTAAGGATGACCAGCCACGACATTCGCGGCCGGCGGGCCGCCTGGGCGGCAACCTGTGGATGTTGGTTGATGTGGGCGTTCATGTCTGCCTCCGGGCTGCTTCGATTGGGTTCCCGGCGGCGCCTTTGTGGCGCTGCCCCCATGACCGTACGAAGGGCGCCTGGGGAGTCGCTTCTGTCGCGTGACTTCAACCTTCGGTGGCAGATCCCCGCATGCCGAGCGGTACGAGCGTCGAATGACTCAACCTCGCTCGGCGGGCGTCCGACAACGGGCGGCCGCGGCTGGACCACCATCTGCGACGAGAGGAAGATGGTCCTCGAGATGGCTGCCCAACCGTTGCTCGGACGTGCGGAGGAACTCCGCCAAGTCGACGAACTTCTCAGCCGAGCCAGTCAGAGCGGCGGCGCCCTCCTGATTCGCGGTGAGGTCGGCGTCGGCAAGTCTTCGATCGTGGCCGAGGCGATCGCTCGTGCCGAGGCATCCGGTATGCGCGTCTTGCGAACGACTGGGGTGGAGTCCGAGACGAATCTTCCGTTTGCAGGGCTCCACCAGTTGCTGCGGACGTGGATCGGCGCCATCGATCAGTTGGCGAGTCCACAGAGAGCCGCGATCCGTGCGGCCCTCGGCATGGCCGACGAGGCAGTCCCCTGGTAGCACGCCGAGGGCGACGATCACGTGACCGCCGATGACGATCGTGAACGCGAGCGTCGCCAGACGATGCACCGCGGCCAAGAGCGCGAACGCCGGGCCGGCCTTGAAAAACGAGCGCCACACCCGTCACGATGAGCGCCACCAGCAGGGCCGCGATCGCGATATTGGCGAGCCGCTGGCCGGGATCGAAGTGGCCCTCGTGGCGCGGGAAGCGCCCGGTGGCGATGGCGATCGGCCAGCGCACCAACCAGGCACGGTCACCCGGGTCGACGCGAATCGTCTCGCGCACGAATGTCGCGACACCGCGCAGCGCGAACGGCAGAGGAAGGACGGCCACCAGCAGCAGCGCTCAGCCGAACCAGACGTGCAGCTCGACGTCCGGTACGCCTGTGACCAGGGCGAGTGGCGACGGAGTTCCCTCGCGGCCGGCCAGCCACCAGCCGGTCGCGAGGAGAAGCAGCGTCGTCGCGTAGACCGCGGCGTGATACCGCCGGGTCGAGCGACGATGGCGTTCGATGGTCATCGGAACGCCCAGATCAGTACCCATAGCCCGAGGGCGTGGCGGCGGGGACGGGGCTCTCCGCATCATCCCCGCCACTGCCCGTGACGACGAGCGTGATGGTCTGCGACGCGCCAGCGTCGCTATGGTCGGGATTGCGGAGCGACACGATGATCGTGTGCTCGCCTGGCGCCAGCTCACGGCTGACCTGGACCGCGTTGCTGTAAGCCATATCGTAGTCGGCTGCGCCGGTGCCGCCGTCGAAGTTCAAATGGAGATGACGGTTCCCCGACTCGGGCGGTCCGAGCGAGACGTCTGTCTCGATCGTCATGCCAAAGGGGACGGAGACTTCCGCCCCATCGGCGGGGGCGGCGACGCTGAGGGTCAGGTCGCCGCCGCTCCCGCCGCCGCCCCCCTGCGCAGACGCATCGCAGGCTCCGACGACGAAGGCGAGCGCGAACGCGAGCGCGACGGTTCGGGTCGCCAGCGTGTCGAAACGCGAATTCTTTCTTTCTCGTGACCGAACGTACTCAGAGGTCTTCACTTGTGCTCCTGTTCTGATTGTGGTCGGGCAACTTGTCTGCTCAGACCGGGGCGTGATGCCTTGTGGAGGCGGAGCCCATACGGAAACGAGCCCCGACCAGATTTCGTCGGCCCAACGGCGAAGCTTCCGCGACCTCCGGCGTCCAGCTGGAGCACCTCCAACGCCTGACTCCACGGCGGAACGGTGCGGCGTGAAGCTGATCAGACAGGCGGCACCTGCTGCCGAGGAGCCTGGCGTCGTAACGGACGCGGAGGGCGTCGCGACTCGACGCTCGCTACTGACGCAGGTGAGCTTGTAGACGTTCTCCCAACCGGAGCCGTCAACGAAACCCCCGTGCACCAGGACGACGTTCCTTGCTTCAGCCATGATGATCTCCTTACGCTGGTCGGGCTCAAAGTCCCGGGGCTGAAACGCCATGCCGGTCGGCCCGTTGGCCGCACCTTGTGGTGCTGCACCGACCCTACGAAGATCGCCCGCCGACTCGCTTCTGTCGCGTGACTCAACGTTCTGGGCGCTGTAATCCAGAGCACGGCCACAAGGACGTCAAATGACTCAACATGGGATCGCAGGCATTCGAGGGAGCGCTTGGCAGCGGCGCACCTCGTTCGGCCCTAGCTGATGCCGGGCCCGAGGGCGCCCCTGGTCCAATTGAGCCCATCGACGGATCGCCACAGCGCGCGCTCTTCGGTGCCACAGCAGTCGCCTCCGAAGGCGAGCATGCCCAACGGGCCGACGGCGACGCCGTTCGGCTCGGAGGTGTCCGTCGCGGCCGAGACATAATCCACGGCGATCGCGCCGGACCGACGAATCCGAGACCGCGCCACGCTCAAATCGCACCGACCATCGGCGAAACGTTGGTAGTCCTCTGGATCAGGAGATCGAAGGTTCGAATCCTTCCTCGCCAGCCATCACACACTACTCACGACTTCGTCCCGAAGGACCCCTGACCACGTTCGGCGGCGGGACGGTCAGGTCGGGATCAGGGCTTGGGCGTTGAGGACCCCATGAAGCTGAGCTCGCGACGTGATACCCAACTTGGGGTAGACGCGATAGAGGTGCGACCCGACGGTGCGATGCGACAGATAGAGCCGCTGACCGATATCTCGGTTCGATAGCCCGTTCGCGGCCATCTGGGCGATCTGAAGCTCCTGCGCCGAGAGTTGATCCCACGACGCAATGGACCTCTTCCGGCTCGTCTCGCCCGAGGCTCGAAGCTCCTCTCTAGCTCGGTCTCCCCACGTGACGGTACCGAGCGCGTCGAAGGCATCGATGGCGGCCCGCAGCACCGGCCTCGACTCAGCCTGGCGCCGGTGGCGACGCAACCATCCTCCGAACTCCAGCAGAAGCCGCGCACGGTCGAACGGCCAGGCCGAGAGATCGTGCTCCAGGGCGTCACGGAACAGACCCTCCGCCGTCTCGTCTGGAGCCAGCAGGGCCCGCGCATGACGGACGACCAGCTGCAGCCGGGGGGACGGCGTCTGGGCGGCCGCCACTTCGACGCGCTCCAAGGCTTCGAGCGCGTCGGCTCGCTCGCCGTGGTGGAGCGCCGCCTCCGCGTAGTCGCCGATCGCTCCGTAGCCCTTCTGGTAGTGGAACGCAGGGTCGTTGGGATCGAAGAGCCGACGCAGCTCGTGGTAGGCGTGGCTCGACCGACCGGCCCCAAGCGCGATCAGTGCGCGGAGGTAACCGACGTCCGCCAGGATGGCACTCCCGCCAAGCGGCAGCGCGAGCTGGTCGGCTTCGGCGAGGAATGCCTCGGCCGCGCCCTCCTCGCCCCGGAGGCCTGCGACGAGCGCCTGGGTGACCCGAGCCCGGGCGATCCACAAGGGCTGGCCGGTCTCGACGGCCAGACGGTGGCCCTCCTCCGCGATGGGACCGGCATACCGAAGGTCACCGCGTTGGGCGGCGATCCAAGCCTGATAGGTCAGTGTCTGTCCAAGGAGCGCGAGCCGGCCTTCCCGACGCAGGCCGTCGATCGCGGACGCATAGAACCTGGATGCCGTGGACCAGTCGCCCGCGGTCGCGGCGGCGACGGCCAGTAGCCGATCGGAAGCGGGATCGAGCCCGTTGCCTGGACGCCTGGCTGTCACCCGCTCGATCACGTACCCTCCGAGCTCGAATGGGGCGGCCACCACGAGTGCTATCAGCAGTCGTGGATCATCGCTCTTCTGAAGCAGTGACTTCGCGAACGACACGATCTGATGCCGTGGGGGCGGATCCGCACCGACCCACCAACAGCGCAACGCCGCGCTCATCAGAAGGTTGAGTGCCAGGTCGAGGTCATCGGCCGCTACCGCCACCTCAGCGCCATCGAGCAGCGACCCGGCGACCGTCTCCCCATCGGCAGAGACGCCATCCGTGAAGCTCTGGCCAACCCACGCCATACGCGCCCGCTCGAGTGTCGTCAGCACGGCTGGGTCGACGTTGGCCAGCAGGCGGAGGACGAGATCCGGGCGTCCGAGCTCGAACGCGATCTGGGCCGCGCGCAGAAGTCGCCGGCCACGACCTCCGGAGTCCTCGCTCAGCCAGGCCGCACGCTCCAGTGCAGTGACAGCGACGGAATGGGCGCCTCGGGCGCGCGCGCGGTCCGCGGCTTCGTCGAGCTCCATTGCGACGCCTTCGTCCGAACCGAGAGCTGCGGCGGCGAGGTGCCACGCTCGCCGATCGGGCGAGGCGGTGAGGACCATGGCGAGGGCGGTGTGCGACGTTCGTCGTTCGACATTCGTGGCCGCCTGGTAGATGGCCGAACGCACCAAAGGGTGGCGGAACGTGAGGACGCCGCCGCCTGCGTGGACGAGGCCCGCATCGATCGCAGGGTCGAGGCTGACCTCCGAGATTCCTTCGACGATCGTGCCCGTGGCGGCGACGATCTCGTCGATCTCGTTCGACTCGTTCGCGGTGGCGACCATCAGGAGCTGTCGCGTCGGATCCGGGAGCCGTGAGATGCGTGCCAGGAACGCGTGCTCGAGGTGCTCGCTCAGGGGGAGGATCGCCGGCAACGTCGCAGCACCCTGACGCTGGTCCGAGGACAGCGCGTCGGGTAGCTCGACCAGCGCCAGCGGATTGCCGGCTGCCTCGGCGAGCAACCTATGACGGACCCGGGACGGCAGGTCCGGATTGTGGCGATCGAGCAGCTCCTGGGCCGCGGGCGCGTCCAGTGGTCCGAGGCGGAGTTCACGGAGACCTCCACGCAGCAGGGGCGAATGCAGGCCATCGCGCACCGCCACGAGCAGCGCGAGGGGATCCGAGCCGAGCCGACGACCCACGAACGTCAGGACGTCGGCGGTCGGGACGTCAAGCCACTGCGCGTCATCGGCGAGGAGCACGACCGGCGTCTCGCTGGCGCGGTCAGTAAGGAGGCTGAGGGTTGCGAGGCCGACGAGGAACAGGTCCGGAGTCGCCTCGCCCGCTACGCCGAATGCCGTCTGGAGCGCGTTCCGCTGGCGGACGGGGAGCGTATCGACACCGTCGAGGACGGGGATCAGTGCCTGGTGGAGGCCCGCGAACGGCAGCTCCGCCTCGCCTTGGATGCCTGTCGCTGAAAGGACCCGCATGCCGAGCTCGTGCGCGCGCCGAGCCGCAGCATCCAGCAATGAGGATTTGCCGACGCCAGCATCCCCACGGATGAGCAGCGCGCCACCGGAGGCGACGAGCTCTTCGATCGCAGAGAGCTCCTGATCCCGCCCGAGCAGCCCCAGTGACGAATCCATCGGATCCCGATCATCCTCCTCGGACGCAATGGGACGCTCGTCCCTCGATGGTGCGGCTATGCCCTGACCTTGTGTCCGTCACCCAGACATTGCAGAGGCCGCCCCCAATGTAGGGAGCGGCCTCCGGTCAAAGCCGGCTGGTGGCCTCCCGCTCAGGCGGCCCTCTCGATGAGGTCGGCAACCGCTTCCGGCTGCGACACGTAGACCGCGTGACTGCCAGGAGTCTCGACCACGGTCGCCCCGGCCCGCTTCGACATCTCGCGCTGGGCCGCCGGCGGGATCATGTGGTCGTCCTGTGCCACGAGATACCAGCTCGGCTTGGTCTTCCACGCCGGATGGCTGATAGCCCCCTGCAGCGCTTCCACGCCCCAGGGCACCTGCGAGTCGGCCATGAACGTCGCCAGCTGCTCGTCGACGTCTGCTGCGAACGATGCCGCGAACTTCGATCGATCGAGCAGGAGAAGCCCGTCCTGCGGTGGCAGGATCGGGGGCACGGGGGCGCCGGGAACGGGGTTGGCGATGAGGCTCGCCACGGACTCGCCGGCGTCCGGAGCGAAGGCCGCGATGTAGACGAGCGCCGACACCTTCGGATCATTACCAGCCTCTGTGATGACCGCGCCACCGTAGGAATGGCCAACGAGGATGACGGGGCCATCCAGGGCGGCGATCACTTGACGGGTCGCCGTGACGTCGTCGGCCAGCGACTTCGTGGGATTCTGGACGACGCTCACATTGAACCCGTCGCCCCGCAGCTTCGTGTAGACGGCCTCCCAGCCCGATCCATCGACGAACCCGCCGTGGACCAGTACGACGTTGCGAGCGGCCATTGTTCGTTCTCCGGCCATTTTGATCCTCCTTCGGAATGTGTCGGACCCCGACCTGGCTGGGTGCCAGGGGCCGGAAGCCCGGTGGCCTGCGTCCCTTTCGAACGCACATCCGAAGCTACCGATCGAAGTCGCCTGCTCGCGTCCGTCGCGCGACTCGAACCACCTCGTCGCCGGATGGCTGGGCGAGCCGGATGACCGTCGTATGACTTAGCTGCGCCTCTCCGGCCACGAGGAAGCGGCCCATCTGCCAATCGACTCGCCGCGATGGTCTGGCGCGACAACCACCTGAGGGCGGCCCGTTCGCTGCGCTGGACGGTCCGGGTCGCAGATCTGGGGGGTCGACAGTCAGTCGACTGCCGCGGCCGGCGGTGAGCGCCTTCGAAGGTCATGAGCGTTCAGTCGCCAGACGGACGCGACCGTCCGCAACAGGCGCCTAGGGTCGCCTTGCACGTCGACGATCGCCTGATTTCCCCACAAGTAGCAGGAGTACGGAACCATGAACGGATCGCATGTCTCGGTCGCCCAAGTCGCGGCCAATCCTTTCAACCCGTCGAGGATCGGACGGCTTGCCGTCCTCCTGGCCGGGGCCCTCCTGGTCTGGGACGTGCCGGTGCCTGTCGTAACGCCGGTCGCGACGCAGGCCGCAGCCTGAGGTTCAGGGCCAGCCGTTTTTCGCCCAGGCGAGGACGGCTGGCCGTATTCGCCGCACCAAGCACGCTGGCGAATCGCCACGCGTGTCCACTTTGAGAAGGGAGCAATCCGATGATTTCCACCACCACCACCACAGTCGTCCTTGAACCCGCGGCTCAGCAGTTTGCGGGTGCGACTGCAAATCCGCCGTATCTCTTCGACCTCGGGCCGATCGAGGGCCGGAAGGCCGTCGACGAAGTGCAGGCCGGCGAGATCGAGAAGCCGGTCGTTGACGTCGTGGACACGACCATCCCCGGCGGCCCGTCCGGAGCCGTGTCGATCCGGATCCTGCGTCCGAAGGACGCCAACGGCCTGCTGCCGGTGATTCTGTACACGCATGGCGCCGGATGGGTGTTCGGCAACGCCCACACCCACGACCGTCTGGTCCGGGAGCTGGCCCAAGGTACCGGCGCGGCCGTGGTCTTCACCAACTACAGCCTCTCGCCAGAGGCTCGTTACCCCACCGCCATTGAGGAGATCTACAGCGTCCTCGAGTGGATTGCCGACCGGGGCGCCGACCAGCAGCTGGACGGGTCCCGTATTGCGGTCGCCGGAGACTCGGTGGGCGGAAACATGAGTGCCGCGATGACGCTGATGGCGAAGCAGCGGTCAGGCCCGCACCTTGCAGCCCAGCTGTTGTTCTACCCGGTCACCGACGCGAACTTCGAGACCGACTCGTACCGCCAGTTCGCGGAGGGCTTCTTCCTGCGTCGCGACGGGATGCAGTGGTTCTGGGACCAGTACACCACCGACGACGAAGAGCGGAATGAGATCACCGCGTCGCCCCTGCGCGCGACGACCGCGGAGCTATCGGGTCTTCCGAAGGCGCTCGTGATCACGAGCGAGGCTGACGTGCTGCGTGACGAAGGTGAAGCCTACGGGCGCAAGCTTCGTCGGGCGGGAGTCGACGTCACCGCGACGCGCTACGAGGGCATCATCCACGACTTCGTGATGCTCAACGCGCTCCGCGGTACCAATGCCGCCGGTGCAGCGATTGCGCAGGCGATCGCGTTCCTCAAGGTCGCGCTCGCGTGACGACCTGAGCGGGCGAGGCCTGTCCACAGGAGGGGCCTTGCCCGTTCCTCATCTGAATGAGGAGAATCCGATGATCACGTTATCGAACCTGCTTCGCCCGACCATCGTCGCCCGTGCCCACTGTGACATCCCGTGCGGCATCTACGATCCCGAGCAGGCGCGGATCGAGGCCGAGTCGTGTTACCGGATCATCGAGAAGTACCACGCCAGTAACGACCCCGTTTTCCGGGCCCGCTGCATCTATGTCAAGGAGCAGCGCGCAGAGCTCGTCAAGCAGCTCCTCGACATCCTCTGGCACGACTACTTCAAGCCCGGACACTTGGATCAATACCCAACCCTCCACCAGACCTTCTGGACTGCGACGAAGCAGGCATCGAAGGTCAGATGGTCGCTCGACCTCGCCCTCGCGGCAGAGTTGCTCACCATGTATCGACGCGATCGACGCGATCTGGAAGGCCACGGGCGGCCTCGAGAACACGCGCGTCAACTGCCGGCCGACTTGACTCACGCGCGGCTCGAGACGAAATGGGTGTCGGCCAGTCGCGCAGCCTGGCCGGACCAGGAGTTCATGACTTTCGACAACTGGGAGTAAGGGGAACAGCGGGAACCACTCCCCTTCCTAAACGGGTTCGACCGCGGTACGGTCCATCCGCGGGATCACTTGAACGTACGACGATCACCTGACTCCGTCCCACATGTTCAACCTGATTGCCTGCCGGACCAACCGAAATCGAGTCCGCGCCACGCTCAATCCGCACCGACGATCGACAGAAATGTCGGGAGTCCTCTGGATCAGGAGATCGAAGGTTCGAATCCTTCCTCGCCAGCCAGCTCCGCCTCAGGTGGCGGCGCCATCAAGGCCAACTGAAGGGCAGGGGCACGATCATCGACGCGCCTAGATGAGCCTCAACGAACTTCTCGGCTGGATCGTGTCGCACGGGCTAGCCCTGCTCGTGGGCGGCCTGGTCCTGCTCGCCCTTTATCGCTTTGCCGTGAGGATGACGCACCGCGTCGTCATGGGGCTGCTCCAGGTCCAGAGCGCGACGCTCCAGGCGGGGAGCGACCCTGCCGCAGAGCAACAGAAACGGGCGGTGACGCTCGAGGTCGTCCTCGGGAAACTGGTCCGCGCCGGCTTCCTTGTCGCCTTGGTCATCCTGGTCCTTGGCGTGTTCGACCTCTGGCAGCTCCTCGCCGGTCTCGGGCTGGTCGCCGCGGCCCTCACGCTCGCCGGGCAGGCGATCGTGCTCGACTACCTGATGGGGATCCTGATCCTTGTCGAGGGCCCGTTCTACAAAGGCGACTGGATCGCTGTGCAGGCCGCTCCGGGAGCGATCACCGAAGGTGAGGTCGATGAGATCGGCCTGCGCCGTACGACGCTCCGCGATGGGGTGGGCGCGCTCCACTCGGTCTCGAACGGGCTGATCCGCGTCTCGTCGAACCTGACCCGCGTCTACTCGATCGCGTCGGTCGACGTCCAGATCCTGCGGCCGCAGGACCTCGATCGGGCGATCGCGGTCGCCGGTCGGGTGGGGCGCGGCCTCGGAGACGACCCGGCGTGGAGCGGTCGTCTGTTCGACTCGCCGATCGACACGTGGGTGACGGCGCTCACGCTCGACGGCGCGGCGATCACGGTCCGTCGCCGCGTGCCGCCGGACCTCCGTCTCGCGGCGACCAGCGAGATGCGTCGTCGCCTTTCGGTGGCCTTCGCGGCCGAGTCGATCGGGACCGGCCGATGGGACACCCCGCCGGCACCAGCCGCGTCGGTGGCCACCGCCACGGAATCGCCGGGCCTGGACGATGTACCCGACGAATAGCACGTCGCCGCCGCATTTCCCGGTCACCGCAGAGCACTCTGAGAGGTGGGCATGGCCAGGGTCGTGTCTTTGATGAACGGGTCGCTCGACGGTTTCGTCGAAACGCCGGACCACTCGATCGACTGGGCGAAGGCCGACGACGAGCTCTTCGTGTGGTTCATCGATCGCGCGCGCGAGGCCGACGTTTCTGTCTACGGCCCGCGGCTCTGGGAGGTGATGGCCGCCTAGTGGCCGACCGGCGAGGCCGACCCGGACGCGACAGAGCCGATGCGCGAGTTCGCCCGGACCTGGAACGCGACGCCGAAGGTGGTCTTCTCGCACGAGCTCGAATCCGTCGAGCACGGCGCACGGCTCGTCCGCGGCGACGTTGGTGAGGAGCTGGCGAAGCTGCAGCGCGAGTTCGACGGCGAGATCGACGTGGATGGACCGACGCTCGCGGCGGAATTCATCGAACGCGGTCTCGTCGACGAGTATCGGCTGATGGTGCACCCCGTCGTCCTCGGCGCGGGAACGCCGTTCCTCCCGCCCGGTGTGTCGCGTTCGACCTCCGCACGATCGAGACGCGGGCCACGGCTAAGCACTTGACCACAGCTGGGACATGCAATGTCTACCCCCTTCCTCGGACGGCTGCTTCGCCTGCACGCCTCGGGTAGGTTGCATAAGGGGTATTGACCTTGGAGCGACTCCATGGTCTAGGGTGCCACCATGGCAGCGACACCAGAGACCGGCTTTCTCGTCATCGCCGACCTGACCGGGTACACGGCCTATCTGTCGGGAAGTGAGATCGAGCACGCGCCGGCGATCGCCGGTGACCTCCTCGAAACGATCGTCGGGCGCCTCGATCCGCCTTTCCGACTGGCCAAGTTCGAAGGCGACGCCGCCTTCCTCTGGGTCGAGGACGGGCGCGCCGAGGGGCCGCTGCTCGTTGACGCCATCGAGGCCTCGTATCTCGCCTTCCGTCGCCGCCTGCGGAGCATCGACCAGGCGACCAGCTGCGACTGCAACTCGTGCCGGCTGGCGCCGCGGCTCGACCTCAAGCTCTTCATCCACCACGGCTCTTATGTCCGGACGCGGATCGCGGGCCGCGATGAGCTCGCCGGGCCGGACGTCATCGTCGTCCATCGCCTGCTCAAAGGTGCCAGCGCCGCTGCGGCGTCTGGCAAGGGCTTTGCGCTCTTCACCGCGTCGGCCGTCGAGGCGCTCGGGCTCGATGCCGGCGCGCTTGGACTGACAGAGGCGGAGGAAACGGTCGAGCACCTTGGCGACGTATCGACGTTCACCCTCGATCTCGAGGCCCGATGGCAGGCGGAGAGCGACCAGCGCCGCCTGGATTTCGGCAACTCGGAACCGATCCTTGCCCTGGACACGACCATTGCTGCCGAACCCGCCGTGGTCTGGGCCTACCTCACCTCGCCGACCCACCGAACCCGCTGGGAGGGACCGATCGTGATCGAGGAGACCCTGGCCGGCGGCCGCCGCGGCGTCGGATCGCTCGCCCAGTGCGTGACCGGACGGCTCGCGACGCTTGAGGAGATCGTCGACTGGCAGCCCTACGACCATGTCGGCTGGCGACTCACGGTTCCCGGCGTCGGGCCCGTTGCGGCGGCGGCCGACCTCGACCCGGTCGATCGCGGCACACGCGTCCGGTTGCGATGGGAGTACCTGGGTACGCCGCCCGTCGACGCCCAGGCCATGCAGGCGGTCCACGCGGAGCGGGAGGCTGCCTTCGAGCGCCTCGCGAGCGTCGTCGCCGGCGAGTTACCGGTCATCGGGGAGAGGGCGGTTGCCAAGTGATCAGATCAAAGACGGAACAGGTGATCGAACGTCCAGCCGCCGACATCTGGACCTATGCGGCCGACATCGTGCGGCACCCGGAGTGGATGGGCGTCACCGACGCCCGACTCATGCGTGGGACTGGCTCCGATGCCGGCTCGCGGGGCCGGGAGCGCTTGGCCCTCGGGCCGTTCAAGTGGGACGTGGAATTCGAGGTCGCAGAATCCGATCCGGGGCGACGCATCGTCTGGCGCTCCGTCGCCGGGGCGCCGTTCGATATCGAGATCTCCCTGGACCTGGAGCGTGCCGGTCCGACGACGACACGTGCGACCTACAGCGCGGCCATCGAGCCGCACGGGCTCTGGCGGCTGCTCTCGCCGTTGCTGGCCGCGGAAGGCAAGGCCGGACCCGAGCGGGAGCTGCGACGCCTCAAGGAGAACCTCGAGCGATTCGCGGCATCGGCCGCGGCGACGTCCTGAACCAGGAGCGTGTCTAGGGAGCGGCATCGAAGCCGTCATGGCGGACCTCCGCGGACGCGGAGTGGTCTTTGGGGACGATGACCTCGGCGAGCTCAGACCGTCGACGGTCTGGCCGACGTCGGAGCGGCGAAGGCGGCCTGGTTCAGGACAGCGAGGGGCAACACACTCGAGCTCAACGAGGTGCTGTGAGGTCGGATGGTTCGGCCCCCGATCCCGCGCGATCGCCCGGTTCGTTGCCCGGATCCGCAGCGGCTTTCATCCCCCGTGACAGAGCGGATTGACATTCGAAGCGCTCCAAGGTTTGCTCTCCGAATGCGGATCGGAGAGCTGGCACAGCGTGTCGGTGTGTCGACGGACACAGTCCGCTTCTACGAGCGCTCGGGTTGGCTTCCCCGTCCAGCCCGCCGCGACAACGACTACCGCGACTACGGCGAAGCCGATGCGGAGCATCTGCGCCTGCTGATCGACCTCCGACGACTCGACCTGCCACTCGAAGATGCCGCTCGGATTGCGTCCTGGTGCCATGCCGGCCACTGCGTCGACACGACCAACGAGTTGCCGATGCTCATCGCCGAGCGCCGCGCGGCCGTCGCCGACCGCATGGCTGGGCTGGCGGAGCTCGATGCTCGTCTCGCGAGCCTCGAGCGTCACCTCGCCAAGCCGCCCCGCGACCTCACCGTGGTCGGGACAGCTCCCTGCTGCGATGCTGCCGATGCCGTTGGTGGATCAGCCAAGAGTGGCTGTCCCTGCTGCGCGTCCGGCCTGGCCGAGGCCTGAATGCCAGCGTACGCGAGAACGGGGCTTGACCGAAGGGGGGTCGACGAGTTGGGCGCGCGACGCGCGGTGACGCGGATTCCACGCTTGTGCCACGACGCTTGGGCCGAACTACTCGTAATCAGCAGGTCTTCGCCGGCGGGATCCCTTCCGTTGACGTATCAAGCGAGAGGCAGCCCGCGAAGCTTGTCCGGGTCGGCGATGAGGTCGATCTCGACGATCCGGCCGTTGGCCACCGTGAACGCATATAGGAGTGTCCGAGCCGGGAACCGAACCAGCAGCCCCGGGGCGCCGTTGACGATGACCGGCTCGAACGCGACACCGATCTCCCGGAAGTTCTTCGCCTGGCTCGCGACCGCCTCGGCACCGATGATCGGTGGCCGCGCGAACGCGCGCGGCGCATTCGGGCCACCGTCGAACCGGACGACGACGTTCGGATCCAGCACATGAAGAAGCGCGTCGAAGTCGCCCTCGCGTGCAGCAGCAAGGAAGGCGTCGACGACCCGCCGCTGGACCGCGAGGTCGGCATCTGGCTCGGACGCCTGCGCCCGGACGCGTCGGCGGGCACGGCTGGCGAGCTGACGGGTCGCAGCAGGTGATCGCTCAACCAACGGCGCTATCTCGTCGAACGACACGCCGAACACGTCATGCAGCACGAGCGAGAGCCGCTCCGCCGGCGTCAGCGACTCGAGGACCACGAGCAGCGCCAGCCCGACTGAGTCGGCCATGATCGTGCTGCGCTCCGGCTCAGCGTCCTTGGCCATCCGGACGATCGGCTCCGGAAGCCAGGAACCGGCGAGCTGTTCATTGCGTGACTTGCGTCGGCGGAGCGTGTCGAGGCAGATCCGGCCGACGACCACGGTCAGCCAGCCACGGAGGTCGTCGGTCCCGCCGGGATCCCTTCGGTCGAGCCGCAGCCAGGCCTCCTGCACCGCGTCGTCGGCCTCGCTGACCGACCCGAGCATGCGGTAGCCAACGGCGCGCAGGTGCCCGCGGTGCCGCTCGAACTCCTCGACCAGCCAGTCGCGTCGCGTCAAGGTCATCTCCAGACCGTCAGCTCACGCTGCACCGGGTGGCATCAGCCCACCTGACCGCCCAGCGCGCGGAGCCGGATGAAACGCTGCGTGCCCGCGGCCCGCATCATCCAGCGCTGGACAAGGGGGAAGGCGAAGGCCGCCTTATCGCGGCCGACGATCGTCGGGTCGGTCATGACGAGATCCTCGCCGCGCCAGCGCAGCGTGCAGCCGCCGGCGGCCACCACGTTGTGGACCCACTGGGTCCGATCGCCGAATGGGAGCGCGATGAAGTACCCGTCGGCCGTCTCACGCAACCCGACCGGGACGGCGTACTCGCGCCCCGAGCGGCGGCCACGATGACGAAGCACCGCGAAGAGTGGGAACCAGCGCCGCCCGGCAAGCGGCCGGGTCAGCCTCCCCATGAATCGGCCAGCAGGAAGGAGCACCGAAACCGCGCGGGGCGGCCGTGTCCCCGCCAGGGTTGTGCCGTCGGTGGGCGCCTCGGTGAGCGCGTCGTCGCGTTCGGTCGTGGCCATCCTGTCCATTCCTTCCGTACGAGGGCCGGCGTTGCTGTCAGGGACGGCCGGCGATCCATCCACACCACGTACGCAGAGGACTCGCCTTGTGTGACTCGCGGCTGACCGACCTCGGCCACTCAGGGGGTCCTCTTCGATTGAAGCTCGGCGATCTGGGCCCGGGCGGCCGCGACGAGCTCCTCATTCGTGTTGGCGTGCCCGGCCAGGCCCCAGCCGCCCTCGATCGCCTCGGTGAGCAAGACCCATGTCCGCTCCGCGAGTGAAGCGTCGCCGGCCGCTTCCCCCGCGATCGTCGAGAAGCGGGACACGACCGCCAGTTGCTTGGCGCGATCGAGCGCGCCCGCATTCGTCAGCACCTGGATCCGGACGTACGTGCTGTCGCCATCGACGTTGGAAGTCGCTGCCGGCGGCAGCTCGTGGACGAAGCCCGCGGTGTTCTTCCGGAACATGGGGATGTCCGGCACCCCTTCCATCGCCATGAGCTCGGAGGCCAGCTTCTGGGCGAGGCCGTGGGGGTCGCGGAACGTCCCGGCGGCGGCGTAGACGTCGATCATCGGCATTCGAGAAGTCCTTTCGATTTGTTGTCCGCCACCGGGCCGTTAGGGCGCTCCTCGAGCAGACCTCCTCTGAAGGCTATCGACGAGCCGTAAACAACGATCGTAGATACCCATGAGCCACGGGACGACGAGGTACACGGCCAGCGCCACAGTGACCAGGGTCAGCACGAACACGCGGAGCAACGGATCCCAGCCCACGCTGAACGGGGCCATCACCGTGATGCCGATGGCAACGAGGGGGAAGATCGCGAGCCAGGTGAGCGCGGCGCGGACGTGGATCGACGGCGGCGTGCGGGCTGACGAAGGCGAAGGATCTGGGTCGGGTCGAGTCATGAATGGGCCTCCGGCGACAGCCGATCTCTGGCCGCTACAGCCAGATGTATTCCTCGGCGACGGCGCCGTCCTGCCACCTCGCCAAGGTCACCATCCGGTTACCGTTTTCGAGCTCGCCGACCACGCACGTCCAGTCTCCAGAGCCGAACCGGATCGGATGGGACTTGACCTGAAGAGGCACCCCACCGGTGCTCTCGACGAAGGCCTTCATTGCCTCGATGTGCTCACGTATGCCGTGGGTCGAAGCCTGCCCGTGGACATCCACGAGAACGTCATCAGTGTGGTGGCGGGTGAAGACACCCTCCCAGTCCGCTTCATTCCAGCCCGCGAAGTCAAGCTCGTCCATCCGTTGAAGGTTGCTCACTACTGTTTCATCGGCCACGACTGTTGTCTCCTTTCAGGTCGATTCCTTGGCGCCGTATTCGGGCGTGCTTGGCTTCTCGGTGTTGGCGAAGTAGTTCGAACGCGAGCGAACCGGGAGGCGCAGCCGCATCGGAGCGGGTCGCGTGGGCCACGATGGCGTCCGCGATGGAGCGGTCTTCGGCGGGTCTTGGATAGGCGTCGAGGACCTCCTGGCGCAGTCGGTCCGCTAGGCCGTCGGTGATTCGGCCCGCATCGACGAAGACTCCCCTGTGCGTGAGGGACGTGATCAGGCCGCGCCGGTGAGCGATGCCGAGCGACGCGTGCAGTGCGATCGCCTCCCAAACCCGGTCGACGTCGCGTTCGGCGACGCCGAGCCCACGAAGGAGGGCAGCAGCTAGATCGGCGCCCTCAACCTCGAAACGAGCCTCGCCTGTCGCGTGCTCACCGAGTCCAAGGTCGTGCATGACGGTCGCGGCGAAGAGCAGGTCCTCGTCGTACTCGGCGTCAGTCAGACAGCCCTCGTGGTCGGCGAGCAGGCGGGCGAACAGGAAGCTGCGGATGCTGTGGTCGACGATCGGCTGGCTTACCGAGGCGCGGGCAGTTGCGAGGCTGGCATCGGCAAGCACCCCAGTCGGGAGCACCAGGATGTCGTTCATGTCTCGAGCGTACGGACAACGCGCTCGAACAAACAGTGGCCCGAGTGCCGCTCTCCGCTATGATCGGGCCATGATCTCCGAGCGCCCTCACCGCGTCGCCGTCCTTGCGCTACCGGCCGTCATCCCGCTGGAACTCGGGATCGCGGCGGAGATCTTCGGTCGCGATCCGCATTACCGCCTGACCGTCTGCGCCGAGGGTCGGTCTGCGTCGCTCCCTGGTTCTGGGTTGACGGTCACTACCCCCGCTGGGCTGGAGGGACTCAAGCGCGCCGACACGGTCCTCATCCCGGGATACGAGGACGTCGACGCAGCCGTCTCGCCGGCCGCGCTCGACGCCATCCGTGCTGCGCACGCCCGGGGTGCCCGACTGGTATCGATCTGCACCGCCGCCTTTGCCCTTGCCGCGGCTGGAGTCCTCGACGACCGTCCCGCCACCACCCACTGGCGGTGGACTGCGGAGCTCCAGAGCCGCTACCCCAGGATCGACGTGCTGCCCAACCGCCTCTTCGTCGACGACGGCGATGTCCTTACGTCTGCTGGCGTGACCACCGGGATCGACTTGTCCCTTCATCTCATCCGGCGCGACTTCGGCTCGGCAGCCGCCAACACGCGAGCCCGCGGCCTCGTGGCTCCGCCTCAGCGTCAAGGAGGGCAAGCGCAGTTCATCGAACGCCTCATGCCCGACGCGAGCGGCGACCAACTCGGCCCCCTTCGCGACTGGATGCTCGAGAACCTCGCGCTCCCGCTCGACCTCGCCATGCTCGCGACGCGGGCACACATGTCCCGACGCACGTTGAGCCGTCGGTTTCGTGAAGAGACGGGCCTATCTCCGATGGCCTGGCTCGCCGACGCACGCATCGATCGAGCGCGCGAGATCCTGGAGACCACCACCGAGCCGGTCGAGAACATCGGCCGCCTGACGGGACTCGGCGCGCCGGTGTCCGTTCGAGCGGCCTTCCATCGGCGGGTTGGCATCTCGCCGAAGGAATACCGTGCTGTCTGGCGCGGCTCGTCACCGGCAACGACGGCGACGACATTGCTCCGTGACGCGTCGGTGGATCAGGTGCGCCGTCTCACGTGATCGACAACCTGTCGGTCGCTCTGGGGCACTCGGGCCTCCTGTATCAGCCGATCGGCCTCACGCGGTGTCCCCTCCCCCCAGCCCCTCGAGGCCGTCAAGGATGACGTCGAGGCCGTACTCGAACTCGTCTGCGTAGTCGTAGCCAGGCTTCGTCACGTGGTCGGTGAGGATCTCGAGGAGGTACGGGTACTCCCCGGCCGGGAAAGGGTCGAGCATCGTCTGCGCCACGTCCGCGACTTCCTCCCCCGTATCGAACGGGAGGTTCATCTTCGTCAGCGCGAAGCCATAGATGTAGCTGTCCAGCAGCGAATAGGCGTGGGCGGCCATCGCGATGTCGAAGCCACCGGCCCGCAGGCTGCCGATCACCGCGTCGTGATGCCGCAGAGTTGCCGGGCCTGGGTTGCGCCGCGACTCCATCAGGCCGATCGCCCAGCGGTGACGAAGGAGGGCGTCGCGAAGCGAGATCGCTCGCCGGCGCATCTCATCCCTCCAATCGGGCGCGGTGGTCGACGGCAGCTCGACCTCGGTGAAGACCAGGTCGACGATGCCATCCACGATCTCGTCCTTGTTGGCGAAGTGGTAGTAGAGGGCCATCGCTTCGACTCCGAGCTCCTGACCGAGCTTGCGCATGCTGAGCGACTCGAGCCCGCCCTGATCGGCGAGCCTGAGCGCGGTCTGCAGGACGAGCTCCCGGCTCAGCGGGAGGCGGCGCGCTCGTTGCCTGGTGCTGGTCGTCATCGGCTTCCTTTCGGCCCTGGGCTTCCCATGCCCGTGGGTTGACTATTCATACTTTACACCGTACAGTCACGGCCTACCGACTTTACACCGTATAGTGACTGGAGTCCAGCGATGAAGGCCGTCACACAAGACAGGTACGGGACTGCCGAGGTTGACGGCGTAGCGCGGACCCGCCACCAGCAGCGCCGTGCGACGGCCAGGGTCGCGACGACCAGGTACCCGATAACGGCCGTCATCTGCGGCGGACTCAGATGAGCAGGAACACGCCGAGCGCGATCAGCCAGACCGACCAGGCGATGTAGGCAATGGGCACGATGGTCCCGGCCAGGTGCCAGCCGTCTCGCTCGTTGGGTCCGACGAACTCGAGCGTCCCGATGAGCAGCGCGATGCCGATCACGATCCCAACGACGCCGAGCCATCCCGGCAGGACGCTGGTCGACAGGATCGATCCGGACACGAGCAGCGTCCACAGTCCGGTGAGCAGATAGCCGAGGTGCTCCCCGATGCCGACGCCGAGCAATCTGTGGAGTGTCGCGAACACCACCTCGACGGTCTTCCGGGTCGCATGACCCTCGGGCCCATCCGGCGCCGAAATGTAGCGGCGCGCCAGCTCCGGCACGGCGAACGGCCAGCGCACGAGCCCCAGTCCCTGGACGATCGCCGCTGTCGCACCGACCACCGCAGACAGAACGCTGAGGGCCGGTGACGCGCCGAGGACGACGGCCAGGAGCGCGGCCAAGGGCAGCATCAAGAGCGCCGAGATCAGTAGCCCCTCCCAGCGCAGGATCAGCCCGGACCCGCCTGCCGCGAACCGACGAAGGATCTCATCGGGCTCTTTGCGCAGGATGTTCGGGTAGTCGAATGCTCGCCCGAGTTCGAAGAATGCGACGTTGAACGTGATCGGGACGAGGATCAGCAGGACCGCGGTGACGGTTTCGGTGGTCAAGCCATAGCCCTGAGGGCGTCACGGGACGACACGAGACGCCAGAGGGCGACCCCCGTGATGATCTGCGAGACAAGGGCGCCGCTAGCCCCGTACACCGGCCAACCAGGTGCCAAGGCAACCCCGACGCTGGCCGTGATGAGCCAGCCCACGGCCCATGCCGCACCGGTGACGACGACCCAGACCCAGGCGTTCGCGATGCCGGCACGCATCAACAAGGCGGCCTGTACTGCACCGATGAGCAGACCCGACACGCCGCCGAGCACGATCGCCTCTGTCGAGGTCTCGATCTGGCCGATGGCCGCGGTGACTGCCGCGAGGGCGACCGCCAGAGCAACTGCGGTACCGGCGATCCACATCACCAGTGGCTGCCTTCGAAGCCAGAGGGCGATCCCCTGCGCCAGTCCGATGATCGCGCCGGCGATCAGGCCGGAAAGGACCGCTGCCGGCACGGTAGCGGCTGGCCCAGCGATCGCCTGCGCCAGGTAGCCACCGATCGGGAAACCGATCACGGCGATGATCCAGGGCAGAACGACGGATGTACGGAGTCGGTCCATTGGTGCACCTCGTGGCCATCGCCTTCGTGACGGTCCTCGGGCTGGACGTCAGGGAGCGCGTGCTCAGTTTGCGACATCGGATCGCGCGTCACCGCTTAACAGTGCGTGTTGACACCACGCAAACACAGCGATATAAACCCAAACACAGATGACTCAGAACTTAACCAACATGTACGCCGAGGAGCGCCAGCGCTGGATCGTCCAGCGCGCGCGTGCCGGCGGCCGGGTCGAGGTGGCCGCGCTCGCCGAGGAACTCGGGGTGACTACCGAGACCGTCCGACGCGACCTGACGACCCTCGAACGACATGCATTGCTCCGGCGGGTGCACGGTGGCGCCATCCCGATCGAGCGGCTCGGCTTCGAGCCGGCCCTGGCGGCCCGCGACAGCGTCCTGACGGCCGAAAAGGAGCAGATCGCCTTGCTGGCGCTCGGGGAGCTACCCGATGAAGGGTCGATCCTTCTCGATGCGGGCACGACGACGGCGCGGCTCGCGGACGCGCTGCCGACGGATCGCGAGCTGGTCGTACTCACGAATGCCCTGCCCATAGCGATGAAGCTGTCCGTGCGGCCGAACATCACGGTGCTGATCCTCGGGGGCAGGGTCCGTGGTCGCACACAAGCCGCCGTCGAATTCGTGGGCGCTCCAGGCTCTCGCCGACAGCTACGTCGACGTCGCCTTCATCGGCACGAACGGCATCAGCCCGGAGCGAGGCTTGACGACCCCGGATACCACCGAATCGGCAGTCAAGCGGGCCATGGTCCGGGCTGCGCGGCGGTCCGTCGTCCTCGCCGACCACACCAAGGTGGGCCAGGACCACCTGTCCCGGTTCGCCGCGCTCGACGAGATCGACACACTCATCACGGACTCCGCGATCGATGCGCAGGTCGCCGACGAGCTCCGTTCGACGGGCCTCAAGGTCCTCCTCGCGTGATCGTGACGCTGACCCTCAATCCGAGCGTCGACCGGACGGTCGAGGTCGAGACCCTCGCTCGGGGCGAGGTCACGAGGGCGGTGGGTGGGCGAGTCGATCCCGGCGGCAAGGGGATCAACGTCTCGCGGGCATTGGCGACCCATGGCCTCGCGACGCGAGCGGTGGTCACCGTCGGCGGTGCCGAGGGGGAGCATCTCGTCACCCTTCTGCGGGACTCGGGGATCGAGATCGTACCCGTCAGGATCCGCGGGGCGATCCGGTCGAACATCACCATCGTCGAGCCGGACGGGACGACGACCAAGATCAATGAGCCGGGTGCCGAGCTGAGCACCGATGAGCTCAACTCGGTGTTCGAGGCGGTTCTGCAGGTGATCGAGTCGGCCGACTGGCTCGTCGCGAGCGGCAGCCTCCCGCCCGAGACGCCGGCCAGTGTGTACGCCGACCTCGTCCGATCGCTGTCCGGCTCCGGGACCCGCGTGGCGGTCGACACCAGCGGCCCGGCCCTCGAGGCTGTCCTTGCGGCAGGACCGGCCTTGGTCAAGCCCAATCGGGACGAGCTCGCCGAGGCGACCGGCGTGCGCCTGGGGACCATCGCCGATGTCGTCGAGGCGGCCTGCCGGCTGCGCGATCGCGGCGCCGCGGCCGTGCTCGCCAGCCTCGGCGCCGATGGTGCCGTGCTGGTCGACGACGACGGCGCCATCCATGGCCACACCCCGATCGTGTCGCCGCTCAGCTCGGTCGGCGCGGGTGACGCGATGTTGGCGGGCTTCCTGGCCGCTGGCGGCGCGGGCGCAGCCGCGTTGACCCAGGGCCTCGCCTGGGGCGCCGCTGCGGTGCTGCAGCCGGGCTCCGGCATGCCGTCACCCGATGACATCGACCTCGCGTCCGTTCGCCTCGAGCGACACGAGACAACGCGCCGGGATCTGTTCGCCATGCCGCCCTGACGCGGAGACCAGCGAGCGGGGATTGCAAGCGGAGGAGACGAACCGTCTCGAACGAAAGGGAGAGGATGAGATGACCACCACGACTGCCGATCTGAAGCATCGGGAAGGGCCAGGATTACAGGCCACGATCCAGCGGGTCGGCGGCTTCCTCGCGGGCATGATCATGCCCAACATCTCCGCGTTCATCGCGTGGGGCCTGATCACAGCCATCTTCATCCCGACCGGATGGTGGCCGAACGAGCAACTGGCGGCGCTCGTCGGCCCGATCATCCTCACCCTGCTGCCAGTGCTCATCGGCTACACCGGTGGACGCATCGTCCACGGTCAGCGTGGCGCCGTCATCGGTGCAGTGGCGACGATGGGCGTCGTGGTCGGCACCGATATCCCGATGTTCCTCGGAGCGATGATCATCGGGCCGCTCAGTGCCTACCTGCTCAAGCGCTTCGACGCCCTCGTGGAAGGGCGCGTCCGCTCCGGATTCGAGATGCTGGTCGACAACTTCAGCGCCGGGATCCTTGGCCTGATCATGGCGGTCCTCGGCGTGCTGGCCGTGGGGCCGATCGTCGAGACGCTCGCCAATGCGGCGGGAGACGGCGTCGACATCCTCGTGGCGGCGGGCCTCCTCCCACTCGTGTCGATCATCGTCGAGCCGGCCAAGGTCCTGTTCCTCAACAACGCGATCAATCACGGCGTCCTCGCGCCACTCGGCGTCGCCCAGGCGCTCGAGACAGGCAAGTCGATCCTGTTCATGATCGAGACCAATCCAGGACCGGGCCTTGGGATCCTCCTGGCATACTTCTTCTTCGGCCCGCGGGCGCTCCGGCCGACCGTGCCCACGGCGATCATCATCCAGTTCTTCGGCGGCATCCACGAGATCTATTTCCCGTACGTGCTGATCAAGCCCCGCCTGATCCTGGCCGCCATCGCAGGCGGCGCATCCGGGATCGCGATCGCGGTCGTCACGGGCGCCGGATTGGTCGCCACCCCCTCCCCCGGCAGCATCTTCGCCTACATGGCGGTGACACCGAGGGACGGGTACTTCGGGGTATTGGCGGCCATCGTCGTGGCCACGGTCGTCTCGTTCGGCGTGGCCTCGATGCTGCTGGGCTTCGGGCGCGCAGAGCAAGAGGTCACCGAGGAAGCCCCGCGGCAGGATGCCGTCCCGGCCGCGACGGGAGCGTGATCTGCTATGCCTGACGTCAACGGTCGAGACATCCGCACCGTGGTCGTGGCCTGCGATGCCGGGATGGGCAGCAGTGTCATGGTCGCCAGCCAGATGCGTCAGCGGTTGAAGAAGTACGACGTGGCAGTCGAGCACCTCCCCGTCAACTCGATCCCCGCTGACACTCAGGTGGTGGTCACGCATGCAAGCCTCGCCAAGCGGGCGCAAGCGATGGCCCCCGGTGCTGTCGTCGTCCCGTTCCAGATCTTCATGGGCGACCCTGCCTTCGAGAAGGTCGAGGCCGCTATCCGGGACGGAGGTGTCCTTGCCGGCTGACTCGACCACCCCATCGCCCGCCACCGATGTCCTCGTCCGCGAGGCCGTACGACTGGCGCAGCACGCCGACGACAAGTGGGATGCGCTGCGCCAGTCGGGGGCGCTCCTCGAGGCGCTCGGTGCGGTGGACGAGGGTTACGCCGCCGCGATCCTGGAACGCGAGGGCCAGATCTCGACCTACATGGGCGAGGGCGTGGCCATCCCCCACGGGACCGACGCGGCGCGCGCGCTGGTCCGCCGGACGGCGCTCGGGTTCCTCCAGTACCCAGACGGGGTCGACTGGGATGGCGAAACCGTCTACCTGTGCATCCCGATCGCCGCCAGCGGCGACGAACACGTGGGCGTCCTTTCGGCGCTCGCAGAGATCCTTGTCGATGACGACAGTGCGGCCGCGCTTCGCGGGGCCACCGACGTCGAGGTCGTCCTGAACCTGCTGAATCCCGGCGATCGGGCCGTCGACGAGCACGGCCCGTGAAGGTTGCGCGGTTCTACGCTCCAGGCGACATCAGGATCGAGGACGCGCCGGAACCGTCTCCCGGTCCGGCCGAGATCAAGATCCGGGTCCGCAACTGCTCGACCTGTGGCACGGACGTCAAGATCTATCGCTCGGGCCACCAGAACATCGATCCACCCCGGATCATGGGCCACGAGATCGCCGGCGAGGTCGTCGAGGTCGGCACCGATGTGGGGCCGGACGCGAGCGGCCAGCCCTGGGCCGTGGGCGATCGTGTCCAGGTCATCGCGGCCGTTCCGTGCGGCCACTGCCCGGACTGCCTCCGTGGCTGGATGACGATCTGCCCGAACCAGACATCGATCGGTTATCAGTACGAAGGCGGTTTCGCCGAGTACCTCATCGTTCCGCACGAGGTGTTGCGGGTCGATGGCCTGAACCGCGTCCCGGAGGGCGTGGGCTTCGACGAGGCCTCGGTCGCCGAGCCTTTCGCCTGTGTCATCAATGCCCAGGAGCTGGCCCGCGTGGGAGCCGGGGACGACGTCGTGGTCATCGGGGCCGGACCCATCGGCTGCCTTCACGTGCGGCTGGCTCGCGCGCGCGGGGCGGCTCGGGTGTTCCTTGTCGAACTGAACCGCCAGCGCCTCGACATGTCGGCGGCGGTCGTGAACCCCGACGCCGCGATCGCGAGCAGCGAGAACGACCCGGTGGAGGCAGTGCTCGAGCTGACCGACGGCCGCGGCGTCGATGTCGCGATCACGGCTGCCGCGTCAGGCAAGGCCCAGGAAGATGCATTGCGGATGCTTGCCCGGCGTGGCCGCCTGTCGTTCTTCGGCGGTCTGCCGAAGGACAAGCCGACGATCACGCTCGACTCGAATCTCGTGCACTACCGTGAACTGACGATCGTCGGCGCGAACGGGTCGAGCCCCGATCACAACAAGCAGGCCCTCGCCCTGATCGCCAGCGGCGAGGTGCCGGTCAGGGACCTGATCACCCACCGCTTGCCGTTGGAGCGTGTCCTCGACGCGATCGACATCGTCTCCCGCGGCGAGGGCATCAAGGTCACGATCGAACCCTGAGGGACGGACCGGGGGACCCGGCCCATGGAGGAGAGCGTCATGGCGCAGCGAGAGGTCATCGTCGGTTCGCGGATCGGGCTTCATGCCAGACCTGCGGCCCTGTTCGTGAAGGCGGCGACCGAGCAGCCGGTCAAGATCACGATCCGCAAGGGTGATGGCCCGCCGGTCGATGCCCGAAGCATCCTGCGGGTCCTCGCGCTCGGGGCGAAGAATGGCGACACCATCACCCTCGAGGCGGACGGCGACGGTGCGGTCGAAGCCCTGGAGGCCGTCGCGATCGTCGTCGCGGAGGACCATGACGATCCGGCCTGAAGCACCCGCGTCGCCCTCGCCCCTGCAGGGGATCGGCGTCTGTCCGGGCCGCGTCGCCGGCCCGGTCGCGCTCATGGGGCCGCGGCCGCGACTGCCGGCAGATCGACCCGAGGTCGCAGACGCCGAGGCCGAGGCGACGGCCGCGCTTGCGGCACTCTCCGCGACGGCCGAGGACCTCGAACGGCGCGCCGCGTCGACCGCGATCCCGGGGGCCGCGGAGGTGCTCGAGGCGACCGCGATGATCGCCCGCGACCCCTCCCTCGAGGAGTCGATCCGATCGGCGATCGCCAAGGGTGAGCCGGCGGCGTGGGCGGTCAGCGTTGCGTTCGACGGCTTCCGGGCGATGCTGCTCGACCTCGGTGGTTACATGGCGGAACGGGTCGGCGACCTCGACGACGTCCGCGACCGAACGGTTGCCCGGCTGCTCGGGCAGCCGCTGCCGGGCGTCCCCGAGCGCGAAACTCCGTTCATCCTGGTCGCCGACGACCTGGCCCCGGCCGACACCGTGACGCTGACGCCGGAACGGGTCTTGGCGCTGGTCACGATGAGGGGCGGGCCGACGAGCCACACCGCCATCCTGGCTCGGAGCCTGGGGATCCCCGCAGTCGTCGCGACCCCAGGCGCCGAATCGCTGCACGATGGGGAGCTCGTCGAGGTCGACGGCGGAACGGGCCGGATCCGCCTCGGGATCACCCCGGACGAGGCCGCTGCGACGAACCTCGGCGAACAGGCGCGCCGTGCCGCGCGAGCCGCGAGTCGAGGGCCGGGACGGACCGCCGACGGCCATCCGGTCGCGCTGCTCCTCAACATCGGCGATGCGGCGGGTGCGGCTGCGGTCGCGAAGGTCGATGCCGAAGGCGTCGGTCTCTTCCGTACCGAGTTCCTGTATCTCGACCGGCAGGAAGCCCCGACGATCGACGAGCAGGTCGCGCTCTACACGGGCGTCCTGAGCGCGATGGGTGGCCGCAAGATCATCGTCCGAACGCTCGACGCCGGCGCCGACAAGCCGCTGCCGTTCCTCAACCCGGATCCGGAGGAGAACCCGGCGCTCGGCGTCCGCGGACTTCGGACCGCCCGGCGCTCGCCCGGAGGTGCTCGCCGACCAGCTCGCGGCGTTGGCCCTCGCGCAGCGGGCGACAGGCGCCGTCGTCTGGGTCATGGCGCCCATGGTGGCGACCGCGGCCGAGGCCAAGGGCTTCGTGGACCTCGCCCACGAGCACGGCCTGCCGGTCGCCGGCGTTATGGTCGAGATCCCGGCAGCTGCCCTGCGCGCTGCCGATCTTCTCCAATACTGCGACTTCCTGAGTATCGGGACCAACGACCTGGCGCAATACACGCTGGCGACGGACAGGATGGCCGGAGAACTGGCCGACCTCCTGGATCCCTGGCAGCCGGCCCTACTCGACCTCATCCGGATGACGGCCGAAGCCGGCCAGGCGGCGGGCAAGTCGGTCGGCGTGTGCGGCGAGGCGGCCGCCTCGCCGGCACTGGCGCCGGTCCTTGTCGGTCTCGGTGTGACGTCGCTGTCGATGTCGGCGTCAGCCGTCGCGGATGTGCGGGACGCGCTCGCGGCGGTGACCCTTTCGGAGTGCCGAGAGTTGGCGCGTGACGCGCTCTCGGGCCAACGCCCAAGCGGTTGACCGCTATTCCCCCTCGGGGTCCCGATCAGTCATCTTCGAGCGTCTCCTTCGGCTGCGAGCGGCTCAGGCCCGCAGCTCGGCTGGGGTGAGCGCGATGTCGGCAAGCGTCCCGTCGCGCTCCAGGGTCACGTCGATGGACCGACCCACGAGGTCGCCGACGAGCGATCGCTGGAGGTCGCCGACTCCGGCGATCGGCCGCCCGTCCAGCGAGACGATGATGTCGCCGGCCCGGACGCCGGCCGCTGCGGCGGGACTGCCGTCGAGCAGCTGGACGACCTCGAGCCCGGCGGTCCGGCCAAGGCGCGTCGCCAGCGTCGGCGGCAGCCGGCGCGTCCCACCGACGATCCCCAGGTAGGCCCGACGGACCCGTCCGTCACGCATCAGGGCGGCGAGGATCAGCCGGGTCGCGGCGTCGATCGGCACGGCCAGCCCGAGCCCGACACCGGCGACTGCGGTGTTGATGCCTACGACCCGACCGCGGACGTCGGCCAGCGCACCGCCGGAGTTTCCGGGGTTCAGCGCCGCATCGGTTTGGATGACATTCTCGACCAGGCGGGTCGCCTGGCCGCCCCGGGCCGCCAGCGAGCGGCCGAGCGCGCTGACCACGCCGGCCGTCACGGACCCGGCGAAGCCGAGCGGATTGCCGACCGCGACGACCAGCTGGCCGACCCGAAGGCGGGTGGCGTCACCGAACGGTGCGGCGGCGAGATCCGAGCCCGCCGCCCGGACGACGGCCAGATCCGAGAGCGCGTCGCGCCCGACGACCTCGAACCCCAGCTCGTCGCCGTCGACGAACGTGGCAGTTCCCCGTTCCGCGCCGGCGACGACATGGGCGTTGGTCACGAGGAACCCGTCCGGCGTGAACGCCACGGCCGAGCCATTGCCGCCACCCCAGCCTCCGTTCCGGCGCTCGACGCGAAGGCTCGCGACCGACGGGATCAGCCGAGCGGCGGCGGTGGTGACGGCCGACGAGTAGGCGTCCAGGGCCTCCTCCTCGATCGCCTCGGTGAGGACGTCATCGGCCGCATCGTCCTGCGGCCCGATCTCGCGCAGGGCGACCATCCGATCAGGCCTCCCCGGCGGCATCGGTGGTGCCGCCAACGCTCACGCTGCGCTCTTCGTCGCCACGAACGATCTTCAGCTCGATGGGCATCCCCGCCTCGGCCAGGATCGCCGGCAGGCTGTCCGCGTCGACCAACGGCCGGCCGGCCGCCTCGACGAGCAGGTCGCCCTCACGGATCCCGGCACGGTCGGCCGGGCTGCCCTCCTCGACACCGCGGACGAGCAGGCCGTCGCGCTCGGCCAGCCCGACCGAGCGACGCAGGCGCCGGGCGACGATCGACGGCGCGACCGCGATGCCCAGCCGCGGCCGGCTGACCGACTCGCCGCGCGCGAGCGCATCGACCCGCTGGCGGAACGCGGCGTCCGCCGGGCGGGCCAGGTAGAAGCCCTCGCCGATCCGATTCGTGTTGAGCGCGAGGAGCTGGCCGCCGCCGTCGACAAGCGGCCCCCCGGACGAGCCCGACGCCAGCGGCGCGGTGTGCTCGAGGCTGCCACCGATCCGGCCGCCACCGGGCCCCCGGAACGTCTGCTCGATGGCGGAGATCGTGCCGGCGGTGACGCGTGCGGCACCGGCGCCGGTCGAGGCGAGGCCGAAGACGACGTCGCCGATCGTGGCCTCGGCGTCGGACCACGGAAGGGCCACGGCGCCGGTCGTCGCGACTTCGATCACCGCGAGATCGCCGTCGGGATCGACGCCGAGCACCTTGCCGCGCTCGCTCCGGCCGTCGCGGAAGGTGACGGTGACCTCGTCGCCGCGGAGGTTGTGGGCATTGGTCAGGACGCGACCGTCGGCGATGACGACGCCGCTGCCGCGGTTGCCCTGGCCGATCCCGACCACGGCCGGGCCTGCTGACTCGTGCACGCGGCGGATCGCGCTGGAAAGGTCGTCGAGGATGGACATCGTGGATCTGGTCTCCGGCTGAGGGTGATGGCCCGACGTTCCGAGGGCCGCCGCGGCGAGTGTCGCGATCCGGATGCCTCGGGTGTCAGTTGTGAGTTGCAATTCGCAACATACTACTGACCCGTCGCCGATGCAAGTCCCGGAGTAGGATGGCCGGCGTGACCGATCCCGCCATCGCGCCTCCGCGCCCGACCGCCCTCGAGGCGGCGCTGGATCTCGTGGGCGACCGCTGGTCCCTGCTGATCGTGGATGCTCTCCTGGATGGGCCGCGCCGGTTCGGCGAGGTCCGCGACGCCCTGCCGGGCATCGCCCCGAACATCCTGACCGACCGCCTCCGTCGCCTCGAGCGGGAGCGGATCCTCGTGTCCACGGCCTACTCGACGCGACCACCGCGGATGGAGTACCGGCTGACCGGCGACGGCCGCGACCTGGCGTCGGCGCTCCGGCTCCTCGCGGACTGGGGGAGCCGGCGGACGGGAGGCGAGCCGCTCCGCCACGATCGCTGCGGCACGCCGATCGAAGCCCGCTGGTTCTGTCCGACGTGCGCCGTCGCAGTCGTGGACGCCGAGATCAGCGGCGGCGAGCAGATCCGGGACGTCTGAGGGACATTCGGTCGGTCGCTATCGCAACTTGTTCGCCAGCTGTGTCCGCGATGTCACATCCAGCTTTCGGAACGCCTTGCGCAGGTGGTATTCCACGGTGCTCGGGCTGATGAAGAGCTGCGTGGCGATCTCACGGTTCGTGTTGCCCTCGGCCGCGAGGCGTGAGATCTGCGACTCCTGTGGCGTGAGCTGATCGACCGTGTCGACGGTCCGCTTGCGGGCCTGCTCGCCCGTCGCCTCGAGTTCGATCCGTGAGCGCTCTGCGAAGGCATCCATCCCAAAGTCCGTGAAGAGCTCGTAGGCAGCCCGTAGCTCGTTCCGCGCGTCGATCCGCCGGGCCTCGCGCCGAAGCCACTCCCCGTAGACCAGGTGCGCGCGGGCGAGGTCTAGTCGAAGTCGCGTCGGCTCCAGTCGCTCGATCGCCTCCCGGTAGAGTGGCTCGGCCGCGTCACCCTGAGCGAGCAGGGCCCGTGATCGGGCCTCGACTCCGAGCGCCCATGGCGTCCCGCTCGCGCTCGTCGATGCGCACAGGGATTCGAGAGCTACCGCGCCTCGCTCCGGACGATCACTCCGAGCTGCCGCTTCGACCAGCTCGACGGTTGCATACGTGGAGAACCAGATCTCACCTGGGATCCTGGTCGCCTCCACGGCTGCGTCGAACGCATCGTCGTAGCGTCCGAGGCCGTTGTTCAGCACGGCGGTCACCCAGTTCGTTGCGGTAACGCCCAGCCCCTCGCCCCGAGTCAGGAAGTCATCGGTGACGACCGGGACCAGCCTGGTCAGCTCGTCCTCCCGTCCGCGGTGGGCCGCGAGCGCGAGTGCGCCGTAGAGAGGGCCGATGCCATCGCCCGTGGCCCGGGCGAGCGCATCTGCCTCCTCGACCAGCGACGCCGCCGCTTTCGTCTCGCCGGCGAAAAGGTGGACCCCGACGCGCGTGGTGAGCGCAAGCGGCAGTTCCGCGAGCATCCCAGCTTCTCGGGCGGCTCGGATGTGGTGAGCTGTGAGCTTGTCCCATCCCTCGTATTCCCAGATGAATCCAGCTGCCCGACCGGCCAACCACCGCCACCGCAAGGCCTCGGCTGGTTCGACGTCGCGGCGTGCGAAGGCCGCCAGCGCCTGCCGCAGCGCCGGCGTTCCGGCCGCTGGCCCATGGGCGATCAGCGTCGCCAGCCCGTCGAGGAGCAAGTCGACCGGGCGTGGTGCTGCTGCCGGGGGCGCGTCGAGCGCTGCCCGGGCCACCTGCCCGGAGTCGGCGGCCCTTGCGAGTCGACCCGTGAACAGCGCCGCGGTCAGCGCGTCGAGGTACGTCTCGCGCGCCAGCAGGACGTCCAGCGATTCGAGTCGGCGAGCCGCGGCGAGCAGCAACGGCGGCGCGTCGCTCCCGCGGTTGGTGGCGAACGCGATCCGCGCCCGAAGGACCTCTGCCTGGGCCCGCTGGAAGTCGTCGAGCGGGCCGACCTCGGCAGTCTCGACGAGGGCGACGGCGTCGTCGACCGCCCCCGACTGGAGCTTCGCCTGTGCGGCAGCCAGCGCCCTTCCGGCACGTTTCGCGGGCTCGACGCTCAACTCGGCCGAACGCTGGAGGAAGGCGGCGGCCGCGGCGAACCCGCCGCGTGCCTGGGCTCGCGCCGCTGAACGCTCCAGGTCGGCGCCGACGTCCTCGTCGGGCATGACTGCTGCCTGTGCGCGGTGCCATGCGCGCCGATCCGGATCGGTCTCGGGATCCGTCGCTGCGGCGAGTGCCCGATGGACGTCTGTCCGCTCGTCCGAGCCGGCCGACCGGTACACGGCGGAGCGTACAAGCGGGTGCCGGAAGGCCACGCCCGGCCGGAATGCGATCAGACCGTTCGATTCCGCCGCGAAGGCCGCGGACTCCGGGATCCCGAGCCTCTCGGCGGCCCGCCACACGAGCGCGGCGTCCCCGGTTGGATCGCATGCCGCGATGAGGACAAGGAGGCGCGAGTCGCGCGGGAGGGCAGCGACTCGCCGCAGGAAGCTCTCTTCGATCCCGGCGTGCAGGGGCGCGGCCGCCAGAACGCCGAAGCCGCCCGCGAGCTGTGACGCTGTCAGGCCGCGTGGCAGCTCGACCAGCGCCAGGGGATTGCCGCGTGTCTCGACGACGAGCCGCTCGAGCACCTGGTCGTCCAGAGGAGCGGACAGGACCGACTCGAGGAGTGTCCGGGCGTCGCGATGACCGAGTGGGTCGACATGGACCTCGGGCAATCCCCGGATCGCCTCACTCGTGTCCCGCGTCGCGAACACGATCGCGATCCGCTCGACCGCCAGGCGGCGAGCCGCGAACCCGAGTGCCTGCGCGGATGCCCGATCCAGCCACTGGGCGTCGTCGATCACGCACAGGAGGCCGCGCTCCTGAGCGGCCTCCGACAGGAGTCCAAGAACCGCGAGCGCCACGAGAAACGGATTCGGCGCCGGCCCCGGGCTCAGCCCGAACGCGATATCGAGCGCGTCGCGCTGGGGACGCGGCAGGCGCTCGCCGAGCGGAAGGATCGGCGCGCAGAGCTGCTGAACCGCGGCGAACGGGAGCTCCATCTCACCCTCGACCCCGGCGCTGCGCACGATTCGCAGCGTCGTGGCCTTCTCGACCGCGTCCTCCAACAGCGCCGTCTTGCCGACGCCGGGCTCGCCATGGACGACGAGGGCGCCGCCGTAACCGTCGCGGGCAGCCTCCACCAGCCGGTCAAGGGCCGCTCGCTCGCGTTCCCGGCCCAGCAACTGCACCCGCCGTTACCTCCTAACGCGTCAACGCAGGACTCCTCGTCGCGCTCAGCATGCCACTGGGGTCGCGAACTACGGAGTTCCGGGATGCGATTGCTCCTTGTTGGCCACGACGATGCCGTCGAAACCAACCCCACTGGAAGGACCGCTCATCATGGTCGAGTCACTCACCACGAACCAGCGCGAGGCCGTTGCCCGGCGGTACGTCGCTGAAGTCTTCACCGGTAGCAACGCGGAACGCGCCCGCGACTACTTCACGGCCGACATCGCCTGGCACGGCGGCGCACTCGGAACCATCACGGGCGTCGACACCGTTGTCCCGGTCCTCGGCGGCTTCATCGGCGCCCTGTCGGACATCGAGGCAACCGTGCAGGACGCGATCGCGAGCGACGATCTGGTCGCCCTGCGCCTCGTCGTGACGGCGACCCACACGGGCAATCTGCTCGGCGTCCCGGCGACCGGACGCCCGGTCCGATGGGACGCCGTCGATATCTACCGGGTCACGGACGACGGACGGATCAGCGAGCAGTGGGCTTTCGAGGACCTGGCCGCGATCCTCAGCCAGGTGGGCGCGATCGCCCTGCCGTGGGCCGGCTGACCTCGAACGAGCCATCGCGATCACGACGCGTCCGGAATGGCCGTCTGCAGCAAGGGAGCATGACATGAGCGCAACGTCACCAACCGAAACCTCCACCCCGAGCCTCCCCGATTACGCCCCGATCCCGGCATCCGCCTTCGGCCCGGCCCCGAACGAGCAGGGCTACTACGTCGGACGGATCGAGCGGAACCTCCACTGGGTCACCGATGGCGTCTACCAGGCCGCCTTCCTGACGACCAAGGACGGCGTCGTCCTGTTCGACGCCCCGCCGAGCATCGGGCACAACCTCCAGCGCGCGATCGACGAGGTCGCCCGAGCCGACGGCGTCAGCAACACGGTGACGTACCTCGTCCACACGCACCACCACGCGGACCACGCCGGCGCGTCGTCGCTGTTCGGCAAGGACGTCGTGCGCATCGGCCACGAGGAGACGCGGCGGCTGCTGCTCCGCGACGACGACCCGAACCGGCCGGCGCCGGAGGAGACGTTCAGCGATCGGCGGACGCTGGACATCGGCGGCGAGCGGATCGAGCTCGCGTGGCACGGCGCCAACCACACGCCCGACAACAGCGTCATCCACTTTCCCGAGCACGACACGCTGATGATGGTCGACATCGTGAACGTGGGCTGGGTGCCGGTGTACGTCGTCAACCTGTCCGACGACATCCCGGGCTACCTGGCGATGCCGGCCACGGCGTTGACCTACCCGTGGACGACGCTCATCAGCGGCCACCTGGGCCGGCTCGGCACGCGCGACGACGTCGCCCTCCACCAGCAGTACATGACCGACCTCGAGGCCAGCGCGAAGACTGCCCTCGCCACCGTCGATCCGACGCCCTACTTCGCGAAGTACGGCGCGGTCGGCAACATGTGGGGCGCCGTCAAGGCCTACCTCAACGCGGTGGCCGAGGCGACGGCCGCGCCGGTCATCGAGAAGTACACGGGCGTGCTCGCAGCCGCGGACGTGTTCACCCCGGAGGTCGCGTTCTGGCTGATGGAGTCGATGCGCCTCAACCGCGGGATCGGCCTGCAGGTCCACCCGTGAGCGCAGATCGGCTCTGTCACGATTGAGCTGATGGAGACAAGGACAAGCGAGCCTGCGCCCGTCGATCCCGCCGCCCAGGCGTTCCTGCGTCAGGCCGATCCAGTCCTCGCCCGGATCATCGACGCGCGGCCGGACTTCCGTCCGCGCGCCTGGACGAAGGACCTTCCCGCCCTCGACGCTTTCTCGACCCTGATCTTCCAGGTCATCGGGCAGCAGCTCTCGGTGAGCGCGACACGAACCATCCTCGGCCGCCTCGAGCAGCGCTTCGGCGGCCGACTGCCGACACCGGCAGAGATGCTCGCGGCGGATCCTGATGCGGTTCGATCGAGCGGCCTGTCGGCGCGGAAGACGGCCACGTTGCGGGCGGTCGCGGAGCGCTTCGTCGATGGCCGATTGAGCGACGAAGCGTTGTCAGCCATGTCAGACGAGGACGTCGTCGCGACCCTGACCAGCATTCCGGGGATCGGGCCGTGGACGGCACATGGCTTCCTCCTCGTCGCCCTGAACCGACCCGACGTCTTCCTAACGGGCGATGTCGCACTCCGGCGGGCCATCGGGCGCGCCTACGCGTTCGATCATGTCCCGACGGACGACGAGATGCTCCAGCTAGCAGAACGCTGGCGACCGTATCGGAGTCTCGCGGTGAGCTACCTGTTCGCCTCCGAATACGACGAACCCACGGGTGCCGAAGCCTGAGCTGCATGCCAAACCCGACTCTGTGGGCCGTCGCCGCCGTTGGAACGAGGTGGTCCGCCTCGCTTCAGCGGAGCTGCGCCTTCAGCTCCGCCGCAGCCGATGCGAGGATCTCCCTCGAGAGGGCCTCGTCATTGACCGCTCGCGCCATCGACACCGCACCCACGAGCGTCGACAGCGCGGTGATCGCCGTTGCCCGACTCCGGTCGCTGGTTCCTGGTGGGAGCAGTCGCACCAGCATGTCGATGTAGACGCCGACCTGGTTGGTGTACGCGGCTCGCGCGCGCGGCGTGCTGCGGGTAACGTCGCCCGCGAGCGTCGTAACGGCGCAGCTCGTCCCGAGGTTGTCCCTGTGGGTGACGCTCAAGTACGCATCGATGACCGCCGCCAGTGGATCGCGGGGCGACTCGGCGACGGCCGCCATCGCCTCACCGCCGTCGTGGAGCGCGCGTTCGACCCCTTCTGCCACGAGTTCGTCGCGCGACTGGAAGTGGCGGTAGAAGCCACCATGGGTCAAGCCGGCAGCGTGCATCAGTTCGGCCACGCCCACCCTGTCGACTCCTTCCTCGCGGAAGCGCGACGCAGCCACGCCGACGATCTTGTCGTGGTGCATGCGTTTGCTGGCACGCGAATGGCCCATGCGCTCTGCCCCTCTACCTGTTGTTTGACAGCCGGGATGATGATCGTCATCCTCAATCTGGATGACGGGCGTCATCTGAGCATGTGCGCCCACCCACAGCGATCGGCGAACGCGAGGCACTTCGCCGGGCACTCGAGGACGGAGCCTGACACATGCCGATGATCGACGTCTACGCAGCAGCCGGCACCTTCGGCGACACGCACACGCTCGCGCGCGACCTCGCCACGGCCGTGATGACCGTCGAACAGGTGCCCGACATCCCGATGTTCCGCGACAACACTGCCGCGTTCGTCCACGAGCTTCCGCCCGCTGCGATTTCCAACGTCAACGGCGACAGCACCTACGTCCGGGTCCAGGTGCTCACCAACGCCGGCGCACTCGACCGTGAGAAGCAGCTCGCGGTCGTCGCCCAGCTCACATCGATCGTGGCAGGCGCGGCCGGCGATCCATCGCTCGCCGACCGGACGTGGGTCCTTCTCACGGAAGCGCCCGAGGGTGGCTGGGGTCTGCACGGACACGCCAGCACGAACGCCGAACTCGTCGCGGCGGCCCGGGCGCAGATGGCTGAACTCGGGGCGGCGGCGTCGAAGGCCTGACGAACCTCTGGGCCGGCTGAGCTATGAAGACCCCTCCGATCCGATCGGAGGGGTCTCTGATTCGGCCGCGATCGTCGTGATCGCGCGGGATCGATCAGCGCGGCGCGGACTTGAGCAAGCCGAGACTCGCGCCCTGCGGGTCGCTTACGATCGCGAATCGTCCGCCCGGGAAGTCCTGCGGCGGCAGCAGCTC
Organism: uncultured Chloroflexia bacterium; assembly: GCA_963819655.1. GTDB lineage: Bacteria > Chloroflexota > Limnocylindria > Limnocylindrales > CSP1-4 > SPCO01. Next base: position 58,262 of record CAWFXA010000001.1, read on the forward strand.
GCTCGCGCCCGCATCGATGGCCTTCCGGAACGCGCTGTCCACGTCTTCGACCGCGAAGTACACCTGCCAGTAGCTGGGCACCTCAGCCGGGACCATGGGGTTCATCTCCCAGGCGCCGGCGACGCTCTGCCCGTCCAGCAGGAACTCGGTGTACGAGGGTTGCCCCTCGCCCATCTCGCTTGTCCTCGTCGTCCAGCCGAAGACGGACGAATAGAACGGGATGGCCTTCTCGATGCCGCGCGCATTGAGCTCGGCCCAATTGAAGGAATTCGGGGCGTCGGTCTGGAAGCCGCCCATCCTCGAGCCCTGCCAGGCCGAGATGTGCGCGCCAGACGGGTCCTGGAAGACCGCCATCCTGCCCTGGTCGCCCACGTCGAAGGGCGGAGCGACGACGGTCCCGCCGGCCGACTGCACGCGCTTCGCAAGCGCCTCGATGTCGTTGGTGCCGATATAGACACTCCAGGCCGTCGGCGTGTTCGGGGTCTGAGCCGGGCCGATCCCGGCGGCGTCGTTGTCGCCCAGCTTGGCCAGCGCGTAACCGCCGTACTGAGGATCGGGATTGACCTCCACCCTCCAGCCGAAGACCTTGGAATAGAAGTCGCGCGAGGCCCCCGCGTCAGAGCTCGATAGGTCGACCCAGGCCGGCTTGTCGATGATCGTTGCCGTGGCGTGTGCCATGACGTGCCTCCTTCATGGCTGAGCGTTTCTTCTAGGGACGACACGATTATCCCACCGACCTAGCCCCGAGGTCTTGAGGCGACGCGGAAACACCACGGTCATACGACACGCCTAGACTGGCCACGGGCCGGTGAGGCGAGTCAGCCACGCGGTAGCGGACACCGGCTTATCGGAGGTCAGCCATGGGCAACGCAACGACCGTGATCGACAAGCGCCCGACGCCGGCAGACCCGATGCCCGGCACGACGCTCGATCGCAGCATTCCCGGGCCGAAACGGACGCTCCCGCCCGAGCTTGGCCCCGACGCGATCGCCGTGCTCGAAGGCCGCACGTTCATGTATTCCGACTCGGTCGGCGATGTCCCGAAGAACTCGATCGGCGGCCTCGTTCACGCCGACACTCGGTTTCTGAGCCGTTGGGCGTTGACCGTCAACGGGGCGCCGTTCCTCGTCCTGCGGGCCGGCACCATCGACTATTACTCGGCTGAGTTCTTCCTGACCAACCCGCGGCTCGACGGACTCGAGGCAAACAGCGTCGGCCTGCGCCGTCTTCGGTTCGTCGGGAATGGTCTCCACGAGCGGCTCGAGCTCGAGAGCTACCGGGACGAGCCTCTCCGGATCGAGCTGCGGCTCGCGGTTGACAACGACTTCGCCGACCTGTTCGAGATCAAGGACAAGGTCCGTGACCGCTCGGCCCAGATCGAGCGGACGCCCGCCACCGACCGATCCGGCCTGACCTTCCGCTACACCAACGAGACCTTCTCAGCGGAGACGACGGTCGAGGTCTCGGCCGCCGCGAGTCGGATCGACGGCGACGGACTGACCTGGGTCATCGACCTGCCGGCGCGAGGCCGTTGGGACTGCGAGCTGCACGTTCCGCTCAAGCTCGGCCCGCGCGAGCTCCAACCGATGCACGCGAGCTTCGGCGATGTGTTTGCCGTCGGGGCCGACGATCCCGTCGCCGCGTGGCTCGCCGAGCTGCCCCAGATCGAGACCGACTCGCACCTGCTGGGTGAGGTTGTCGGTCGGACGGCGCGCGACCTGATCGCGCTCCGGATCGAGGTGACATACGAGGATGAGACGATCCGACTGCCGGCCGCCGGCCTGCCCTGGTTCCTGACGCTCTTCGGCCGGGACACGCTGCTCAGCGCCTACCAGACGGTCGCCTTCGGGCCGGGCCTCGCCCAGGGCGCGCTCCTAGCCCTCGCCTTTTACCAAGCCGACAAGAGCGATGACTTCCGGGACATGGAGCCGGGCAAGATCCTGCACGAGCTGCGGATGGGCGAGCTCACTCAGCTCGGGCTCAAGCCGCACAGCCCGTACTACGGCAGTGCCAATTCGACGCCGCTGTGGTTGATCCTTCTTTCTGAGTATTGGCGCTGGACCCACGACGAGAAGCTGATCGGCTCGCTGCGTAACAACGCTCTTGCGGCGCTCGCCTGGATCGATCAGTCCGGGGATCGCGACGGCGACGGTTACGTCGAATACGGGACACGCTCTTCTCAGGGCCTCGGGAACCAATGCTGGCGCGACTCGTACGACGGGGTCCTGTTCGCCGACGGGACGATCCCCTACCTGCCGATCGCGACGGCCGAGATCCAGGGCTACGTCTACGACGCCAAGCTCCGCATGGCAGAGCTGGCCGACGGGCCGTACGCGGACCCCGCGCTGGCCGCCCGCCTGCGGAGCGATGCGGCCGCTCTGCGCGAGCGTTTCGAGCGCGACTTCTGGATCGACGCGCGTGGCGGGTACTACGCCATCGGGCTCGACGCCGACAAGCGACCGATCGATTCACTGACCTCGAACATCGGCCACCTGCTCTGGTCGGGCATCGTGTCGGACGAGCGAGCCGCGATCGTGGCCCGTCAGCTGATGTCCGACCCTCTCTTCTCGGGCTGGGGCGTCCGGACGCTGTCGACCGACGACGCTGGCTTCAACCCGATCGGGTACCACCGCGGCACAGTCTGGCCGCACGACAACTCGCTTATCGCCCAGGGCCTGACCCGGTACGGCTTCCGCGACGAGGCAAACCGGATCGCGCAGGCGATGCTGGACGCGGCAGCGTTCTCGGGCTACCGGTTGCCGGAGGCCTTCTCGGGTTACCCGCGATCACTCGCCCGCTTCCCGGTCCCATACCCGACAGCCTGCAGCCCGCAGGCCTGGGCGACCGGGACGCCGCCCCTGCTTCTGCGAGCGATGCTCGGCCTGGAGGCACGGGACGGGCAGGTGACGCTCGATCCGAGCCTGCCCGACGAGATCGGCCGAGTCTCGATCAGCGGCCTCCGGGCCTTCGGCACGCGCTGGGACGTGGAGGCGAAGGGTCGAAGCGGGAGCGTCCGCCCGGCCAGTCAGGGCTGATCCACCATCTGCCGATGGAAGGCGATAGGGCGATGTCGATCTTGCTCACGCGGATGGCGGTCGGTGAGCCTTGACCGATCTGCAGCCCTATCCGCTCAGGCCGTTCGTGGATGCGCTGCCCATCCCGCCGCGTCGCGTCATCGAAGAGCCGACACGGCTGACGATCGGGCTCGAGGCCACGACCCACCGCTTCCACCGGGACCTCGAGCCCTCTCGGGTCTGGACATATGACGGGCACCTCCCCGGTCCGACGATCGAGGTCCGCCGCGGGGTCCCGCTCGAGGTCCTGTGGGAGAACCGCCTGACCGGGACGTTGCCGGTGCTCGTGACCGTTGCGCCGACGCACGCCGCCGCTGGCATCCCGGTCCAGTCCGTTCCGGGTCGCAGTGGCGGCACCCCTGACCCGGCGGCGGCTGCGCTGCCGGGGTTCTCGGTGGTCCACGTCCATGGTGCGATGACACAGGCCAACAGCGACGGCTGGGCGGAGAATCTCACGGCTCCTGGCCAGTCGGCGCTCGACACCTACCCGAATGACCAGCGCGCGGCGATGCTCTGGTATCACGACCACGTCATGGGCGTGACGCGCTTCAGTGTGTACGCCGGCCTCGCCGGGCTGTGGATCGTGCGCGACGACCGCGAGCGAGATCTCGGTCTCCCCGAAGGCCCGCCCTATGAGCTTCCGCTCCTCCTGGCTGACCGCAACTTCGACACCGCGCCTCGGGGCGGCATGACCGGCGATCTGCTCCACAAGACCGATCCGGACGTGATGGAGTGCTTCGGCCCGTTCACCGTCGTCAACGGCGCGATCTGGCCACGGATCGAGGTCGAGCCCGCGACGTACCGGCTCCGCGTGCTGAACGGCTCGAACGCCCGCACCTACCGCCTCGTGCTCACGCGTGACGGCGAGCCCGATCAGGCGCGCATCACGCAGATCGGCACCGAGGGTGGGCTCCTCCTTGGGCCTGTCTCGATCCCGGCCCAGGGTCTCGTGCTGGCATCGGCCGAGCGAGCCGATCTCCTGGTCGACTTCTCCGACCTGTCGCCCGGAACTGAGCTCACCTTCTGGAACACCGCGACAGCCCCCTTCGACGGCGCCGCGGTCGCCCCGGCGACCGCCGGTCGTGTCGACATCGACGGTCTCCTGCCCTACCCGGAGGTGCTCCGGATCGTCGTGACCGAGGGGCGCGCTTCCCCGTATCGTGTGCCGCCGGTCCTGGCGACGGACTTTCGACGGACGAGCCGCGAGGAGCTCACGGGCGCCACCGTCCGGGCGATCGCGCTGGTCGAACAGGAGGCCGCGGTCCATGGTGCACCGCCCTTGCTGACCATGCGCGAGCTCGAGCCTGTCGACGGTCCGGACGCCGCGGAGCCCACGCATCACGCTCGTGGAACGGCAAAGCAGCGGTGAGGACGGCGTCACGAACTGGCGCACCGTCGCCACGCGCTTCGAGGACAAGACGACCTTCTACCCGACGCTCCATCGACCGGAGATCTGGCGGCTCATCAACCTGACCGGCGACACACACCCCATCCACGTCCATCTCGACGCGTTCCAGGTGCTCGACCGCTTTCCCGCCACGGTCGACGTCCCCGACGACGGGATCGCCACGACGTCCACGAGAGCGACCGTGCGCATCGGCCGGAGCCCCGACGACGGCATCCCGCATGCGCTCGACGACAACGAGGACGGACTCAAAGACACGGTCCGGGTCAACCCGAACGAGGTCGTCGACATCGTGGTGACGTTCAAGGTCTTCTCCGGCCGATACATGTACCACTGCCACATCCTCGAGCACGAAGACCGCGACATGATGCGGCCCTTCGTGGTGATGCCCGTCGAGCTCATGCCGTTCATGGACATGCACCAGGGCGGCACCAGGATGGCCGACATGAACTACGTGGCGGAACATCGGTGACCGCGCCTGGACGCACACCCATCCCACCGTCGCCTACGGGACCTCAGGCGACGCCGCCTGGAACCGGACCGGGCGAACGACCCGGCTTCCGGATCCCGCGCTGGCTGTCGCTCGCGGTCCTCGTCGGTCTGCTCGTGTGGAACGCATATCTGATCTTCGCGCCGATGGCAGTGCCATCCGTGGAGGTCCCGTACTCCACCTTCCTCGCGCAGGCCAAGGCCGACAACGTCGCACAGGTCACGTTCACCGACCAGGCCGTCAGCGGCACGTTCCGGACGGCCATCGCAGTACCCGCCGCCGGCCCCCGCGACGAGCCCACCGAGCAGTCCCTCCGCATCGCCAAGCCCAGCCGCCACTCCGGCGTCGTACGTGAACTTCACCTCGACATTGCCGCCGATCGACGACCCGGTGCTGCTGCCGCTGCTCGAGAGCAACGACGTCGAGATCAACGCGACGGTGTCGGGCGGCGGGGTCCTCTCGGTCCTGCTGAGCATCGCGCTCAGCGTCCTGCCGCTGCTGCTGCTGGTCGGGTTCCTCGTCTACGCCGGCCGTCGGATGCAGCAGAGCCAGGCGGGCATCTTCGGGTTTGGCGGGTCCAGGGCGCGGGTCTACGACGCCGAGCGGCCCAAGGTCACGTTCGCCGACGTCGCCGGCCAGGACGAGGCCAAGACGGAGCTCGTCGAGATCGTCGAGTTCCTCAAGCATCCGGACAAGTACCGCCGCCTCGGAGCGCGCCTGCCGCGTGGCGTCCTGCTCATCGGCCCGCCCGGCACCGGCAAGACCCTCCTGGCGCGTGCCGTGGCCGGAGAGGCGGCGGTGCCGTTCTTCAGCATCTCCGCCTCGGAGTTCGTGGAGCTGTTCGTGGGCGTCGGCGCCAGCCGCGTCCGCGACCTGTTCACCAAGGCGAAGGCCACCGCCCCGGCGATCGTGTTCGTCGACGAGATCGACGCGGTCGGGCGACAACGCGGCGCCGGCCTGGGCGGAGGCAACGACGAGCGCGAGCAGACGCTCAACCAGCTGCTGGTCGAGATGGACGGCTTCGACGACAAGACGAGCGTCATCGTCCTCGCGGCCACCAACCGACCGGACGTGCTCGACCCGGCCCTGCTGCGACCCGGCCGCTTTGACCGGCAGGTCACGGTCGCCTTCCCGGACCGGGCCGGTCGCGAGGCGATCCTGCGGATCCATTCTCGCGGCATCCCCCTCGCCGAATCCGTCGACCTCGAGGTGCTCGCGGGCGCCACGCCGGGGTTCTCCGGCGCGGACCTCGCCAATCTGGCCAACGAAGCGGCGCTCCGCGCCGCGCGCAAGGATCGCGATGTCGTCGACCCAGGAGGACTTCGAGGAGGCGCTCGATTCGATCCTGCTCGGGACGCGTCAGCCCGGTCTCACCAACGTCGATGAGCGCCGCCTCGTGGCGTACCACGAGGGCGGCCATGCGATCGTGGCGCGGCTCACCCCGGGCGCCGATCCCGTGCATCGGGTCACGATCGTCCCGCACGGCCAGGCGCTCGGCGTGACGGAGCAGCGCCCCGACGAGGATCGCCGCAACTACCCGCGCGACTACCTGATGGGGCGGCTGGCGGTGATGCTCGGCGGTCGGGCCGCCGAGGACGTCGTCTTCGGCCAGCCGACCACGGGCGCGGAGAGCGACCTGAAGGCTGCCACCAGCCTGGCACGGCGCATGGTCGGGCTGTGGGGGATGACCGACGAAGTCGGGCCCGTGTCGTACGGAGTGGGCGAGACGCAGCCGTTCCTGGGACGCGAGTTGGCGGCACCGCGCGAGTACGCCGAGGCGACGGCAGCCCGGATCGACCAGGAGGTCGTCGCCATCATCACGACCGCACGCGATCAGGCGACCGCGATCATTCGCACGGCCCGCCCCGCGCTCGACGCCCTCGCCGACGAGCTGGTCGCCCACGAGATGGTCGACAGCCAACGACTCGACGAGATCCTGTTGAAGGCTGGCTTCACCCCGGCCATCGCCGCACCTGGCGGATTGCCCGCCATTGCGGCCAGCGCGCCCGTGATTCCCGATCAGCCGCCCGCTGCCAAGAAGGGATCAGGCCCATCCGGGACCCGGTCGTGACTCTGATCCTGGACGCAATCCGGGCGACTTCGTAGGACACTGAACGTGGACCGGCGGTGTCTCCTTCACGTGGGGCCACCGCCAGGCGATCGATTGGAGGTGGCCGATGGGCTTCATCACACGAGGCTTTCGGGGTCGACGGTCGGCCGATGCTGCCGCGGGACGGGTACCGCCGGGCCAGTACGTCACGCAGGACTATCCGGTGCTGTCGGCCGGACCGACTCCGGACATCCCACTCGATCAATGGCGCCTCACGATCGGCGGCCAGGTCGACAAGCCCCTCGAGTGGACGTGGGAGGAGTTCACGGCGCTGCCAGGCGAGGACGTGACCGTCGACATCCACTGCGTCACAAAGTGGTCGAAGCTGGACACGACCTGGCACGGCGTTTCAGTGGACACGCTGCTCAAGGACGTCGAGACGGCAGCGGACTATGTGATGCAGCACTCGTACGGCGGATACACGACAAACCTTCCGCTGGAAGACCTCACCGGCGGCAAGGCGTGGGTCGCGTATCGATTCGATGGTGCGCCACTTGAACCCGAGCACGGTGGCCCGGCTCGGATGGTGGTGCCCCATCTCTACTTCTGGAAGAGCGCCAAGTGGCTCCGGAGCCTCGAGCTTCGGGACACGGATGAGCCCGGCTTCTGGGAGATGTACGGGTATCACAACTACGGTGACCCATGGCGAGAACAGCGATACGCGGGCGACTGACCTGGCTGGTCAGTCAGGTCGTCGACCGGATCGACGAGACGGCACAGGTCCGCAGCCTCGTGCTCGATTGTCCTGGTTGGCCGGGCCATCAACCGGGTCAGCACGTGGACGTCCGCCTGACGGCCGCCGACGGCTACGTCGCCGAGCGCAGCTATTCGATCGCGACGCCGGCCGACGGCAGCCGGATCACGATCACGGTCGAGCGGCTCGTGGAGGGCGAAGTATCGCCCTACCTCGTCGACGAGCTCCAGATCGGCGACCGGCTCGAGCTCCGCGGCCCGATCGGTGGCTGGTTCGTGTGGCGGCCGGAGCTCGGCGGGCCGCTGTTCCTGGCGGCCGGCGGCAGCGGGATCGCGCCGCTGATGGCGATGGTTCGTGCCCGGATCGCCAGCCGGAGTGATGTCCCGGTCCGGCTGCTGTTGTCGGCCCGATCGGCGGAGGAAGTCATCTACGGCGCCGAGCTCGACACGATCGCCAAGGACCAGGTCGGGGTCCAGGTGATAGAGACGCTCACGCGGATGCAGCCGCCCGAGTGGTCCGGGTATCGACGGCGCGTCGATCGAGCGATGCTGACCGAGGTCGCCTGGCCGACCACGGAGAAGCCGAAATGCTACGTCTGCGGGCCGACTGGTTTCGTCGAGGCCGTCGCCTCGGCCCTGGTCGACTTGGGACATGACCCGCAGGACATCAGGACCGAGCGCTTCGGCCCGACGGGAGGTTAGCGATGACCAGTGACAACCACGTCGACGGCAACGCCATGGGCGGCCTCCTCATCGATGTCTTCGGCCGCGAGATGACCGACGCACAAGGCTGTTGCGCCAATTGTGGTGACGTGAACGCCATGGGCGCGTTGATCGTCTATCGCAGCGGTCCGGGCGACGTGTTGCGCTGCCCCAGCTGCGAATCTGTTCTGATGGTGGCCGCCTCGCTGTCCGAACGACCTCGGGTATACCTCGCGTCGTTGAGGTGGTTGGAAACCCCCTCCTGATCCCTGGAGCAGGACATGACGCTGTCAACCGACTCAGCAAACAGCTCGGCCGGGATGCCGTTGGCCGGCGTCGAATACCGGCCCGGTGTCTGCAACATCGGTCCGGTCGAGATCGCCCGCCGTCGCCGAGCCGGGCACGTCGGCCTCCTTGTCACGGTGGCCGCGTTCGCCGCCCTTGTGGCGATCGATGCGCCGCCGCTCGCGCGCTTGATCCTGATCGTGCCCGCCGCCGCCGCGGCGTCCGGCTACCTCCAGGCGTGGTTGAAGTTCTGCGCCGGTTTCGGGTCACGGGGGATCTTCAATTTCGGACCCCTCGGAGACACCCAGCAGGTCGTGGACGAGGACGCCCGAGCACGTGACCGCGCCAGGGCCAAGCGGATCGGTCTGGCGAGTCTCGCGATCGGAGTCGCGGTCGGCGTCCTGGCGGCTGTCATTCCGTTCGGCGCCTGACGAAGCTCGGCGATGGACGCGAATCTGCTGCTTTGGGTCGGGCAGATCCTGCTCGGGCGGCGAGGAGACGCTTAGCTCAGGCGTCCTCGATGAGGAAGACCGGCGTGCGCGGCGTCAGCGCTTGCGCCTCCTCCAGTGTGCCCGTCGGCTCCTTGAGGCCAAGATAGCGGCGCCCCTGGCCCGGGTACTGTGTCACGTACCAGCGCAGGTACTCGGCCGTCTCCTCCGGGCTGAGCTCTGGGAGGTGAACGGCGCGCGCACGGCCACCGCGAACGATCCGCACCGACCGCCCGGCGCGGACGTCGCGCACCCACGGCGTGATGCCAAAGAGGCCCACCACGTAATCGATGCCGTCCCGGGGCCAGATCATGATCGGGATTCGGCGAGTCGCGTTCGTTCCATCGACCTCGAGTACGGCACCCGGCCCGCGGACACGCGCAAGCAGGACTCGCGCCACCGGATCACCGATATGCCGCCGGAACCAGCCACGAGGCTTCCGATACTCGGGGGTTGGGACGGTCGTCGACGCGCTCATCAGGCGCCTCCATGCGCTACGATTCCTGTGCGCTGCACCCTCGCGTTCGTGAAGTTGCAACTGCAACCACCTTACGCCACGTTGGTTGCGCATGCAAGTATCACTGGAACCCGACGTCGCTGGTTCGATCTCAGTCGGGCTGGGGCTCCAACACGACGACCGCTGTCTCCTGGGATCGCTTGGCCGCGTGGGCGTCGGTACCCTCGCCGAGCCCCACCCACATTGCCCACATGCGCACCCGTTCGTCCCCGTCCGCTGCACGCGCATGGACGGTGAGCGATCCGGTTGCCGTATCGATCCTGGCGGCGGGATTCGCCTGCAGGTTGAGCCACCACGCGGGTTCGGGGTTGGCCCACCCGTTCATGGCCAGGGTGATCAGATTTGGGCCATCCTCAAGGTAGCCGAGGATGGCGGTCCGCTCGCTGCCCGTTCGGCGGCCGACTGTCCTGATACGCAGCATGCCCCAGCGGTCGGCCGTGGCTCCGCGAAGACCGAACCGGCCGCCGGTCACGGAGTAGAGCGCGCGGTGCATCACCCAGAAGGCACGGATGAACCAGCGCGGCGGGAGTCGCGGCGCTCGCTCAGGCTGGCGGAGCAGGACGTCACCGTCGCTGACAACCGGCGCGTCGATATCTGCGGTTTCGACGGCGTTCGTCGAGCTGTGGTCATCCTGGATCGTGTTCAGGCTCATCCTCTGCTCCGATGTAAAGAGTGCTTGACATCGGCAAATGTATAGCAGGGCTGACATCGTGTCAATGGTTCTTGACACGTACGCACCATTCGGCGAGCGAAGGTATGCCCTTCGTCGTGGTTTCGACCTTCGAGGCGGCTACCCTGCCCGCTGATGCGGGCGACGGGCGACGGCATCGTCGATCCGTTTGCCAACGTCGGGGAAGCGGGCCAAGACCCGGCCGAACTCGAAGCGGCCGAACTGCACGAACTCGCACGCCGTGGCGCATGTCACCATCGCGGTGTTGGTCGTCCCCTCCACCAGGGCGATCTCGCCGACGAACCCGCCGTCGGACATCGACCGCACGAATTCACCGTTGCGCGTGACATGGACGGTGCCGGTCACGATGACGTAGAAGGACTCGGTCGCCTCGCCCTCACCGATCAGCACCGTGCCGGCAGGCATCGAGACGAGCTGAGCCAGGGTCGCGATCGCTTCCAGACTGCGCCCTTCGAGCTTGGCGAAGATCGGGAGGCGGGCCACGATAGCGGTCTTCTCGTCCATGCTCCCGGAGCATAGCGGGACGCGGCCCTGCCCCGGAGTGCGGCGAGACGAGACCTATGCGTCCGTCGGGACGGTCTGCGTCTCGATACCCTCGCTGCGCACCTCCGCGAGATACACGGAGCGCACCGAGAACAGCTGTCGGAGCTCGTCGAGCATGGTCGTGAAATGCTCGCTGCGGTACGCATTGTCGGTCAGGGCAAGGCCCGTGAAGTAGAGGCCGACGATCCCGCTCAGGAGGGCGCTGACGATCAGCAGCTCGGCCGACAGGATGCGGGTCTCGCCGAGCAAGTCGAATTCCCAGACGACCGTGACCGGCGCCGAGATCCACTGCTCCTGGACGGACGCCGGAACCACCAGCAGGCCGAACACCACGAGAAAGGCCATCACCAGAAGCGCGACGAAGGTCGACTGGAGGAGCTGGTTGATTACCACCACGAAGTCAAGGTTGATCCGCTGGAGCCAGGTCAGAGGCGCGGCCGGGCTCGCGGGTCGCTTCGAGGAGTCCGCGATCGGTGCGGCAGGTGTCCCCTGCACGTCGGCCTCGACGATGTCCCAGTCGGTCCCTGCTTCGAGGCGACGGATCTCCGGGCGGAACGTGGTGACGATGAGGAGCGACGCGATCAGCACCAGGAGCAGCAGGACAGCGGCGATCTCGCCGCCATGGAGCGAGTGCGCCGCCTCCCAGATCTCAGCCGCGAACATCAGGAACACGACGAGGATCAGCAGGACCGGCAGGGTCCGCGAGAGCAGCGTCACGATGTGAAGCAGGTGCTCGCGTAGGCGTCCGAGGGCCCAGAGCGCGATCTCTAGCAGGCCGAAGGCGATGACCATGTAGATGATGCCGATGCCGAGCAGGATGTTGAGCGTCATCAAGATCGACATCGCCAGATCCCGCCCGACCACGAGCGTGGGGATCCCCGGCAGGATCGCGAAGGCCGCGATATCCGTGATATCGAACCGTGGCGGCGGACCGCTCACAGACCGGCGGCGTATGGCCATGATGACCCGGTAGGCCACCAGCACGAACAGGAGCGAGGCGAGCGCCCCGACGACGTCCCACGGCAAGGGGATGTCTGGCCGTCCAAGCCAGTACAGCACCGTCCAGATGACGATCCACGCGGCGATGAACGGCGCCGCCCGGGCGTCCATGCTCTGCTCGGTGCTGTAGCCCTCGATGAACTGCGGCACGCCGCGTCGCACGAACCAGCGCTCGATGTCACGACGCGGGCCGGACGGGACCGTGCCGGGAGCGACCTGCAGGAGCGCATCCATCGCATACCAGCGTACGGGTGCGCGACGTGCAGTACGAATTGGTCATGGCTGGCGGGACCGCATGTTCGTACGTTGCCAGTCAGCACCATGCCTTCTCGTTCCCTGCGCCGTGCCGTCCTCGGGTCGGCCGTCCGATCGTATCGGCGGCCGGGCATCCGCGCGGTCGTCGTGGCGCCCGCCATCGCGGTCATCGTCGTCATGGCCGTCATCGTCTCGAATAGCGTCGCGAACGAGCTTCGCGAGGGCGCCAAGGAAGCCGCAGTGCACAACGTCGAGGCGATCGTCCGTGGCTACGTCGATCCGGCGCTGCACGAGACGAGCCTCGATCTCGACGCGCGGCATGATCCGGCGATCGACGCACAGCTCGAGCGATTGGTGCTGTCGGGCGAGATCCGCCGAATCAATCTTTGGTCACGCGATGGACGGATCGTGTACTCGAGTGAGCCCGCGCTCCGCGGCCAGCGCTTGTCGATCGGCCCGCTCCTCGCGAGTGCCTACGCCGGCGACGGCGTCGCGCGCTACATCGGGGCAGACGAGTCCACGGTCGGTACCAGCAGCGTGCCCGGCGACAGCGCGTCACCGACGTCGGACCGCTACCTCGAGCTGTTCGTACCCATCCGCGGCGCGGTCGACGGCAACCCGATCGGCGTGTACGACGTGTACCAGGATGCCCGCCTCATCGAACAGCGCGTTGCTGCCGTCCGGTCAGGCGTGTTCGTGGTCGCGCTGTTCGCGTCGAGCCTGCTGGCGGCCCTGATCTGGATGGCATTCGGGGGCGCGTCGCGTGTGCTCGCCGCCCAGAACCGCCGCCTCCAGGAGCAGGCCACGACGGAGCGGCTGCTGCTCGTCGACCTGCAGCGCAGTGAAGAGCGCTTCCGCTCTCTCGTGCGGAATGCGTCGGACGGTGTCGTGGTGCTCGGTGACGATGGCCTGATCCGGTACGAGAGCCCGGCTGTCGAGCGGATCCTGGGTCGCCGCCCGGACGATGGGGTGGGCCAGCCCGCGATCGCGGATGTGCATCCCGACGACCGGGCGACCGTCGAGCGTCGCCTGCACGACGTGGCATCAGCGAGTGGTTCGGAGGCGGCCATGGAGTTCCGCGCCCGGCACGCGGATGGCTCGTGGCGGACGCTCGAGGCGATCGCCAAGAACCTGCTCGACGACCCCGCCGTCGGGGGCGTGGTCGTCAACTATCGCGACATCACCGAGCGCAAGGCGCTCGAGGAGCAGCTTCGCCACCAGGCCTTCCACGACGTCCTGACCGGGCTGGCGAACCGCTCGCTGTTCCGAGACCGGCTCGGCCACGCACTGGCGCGCGCCGCGCGGGGCGCACTCCCGACGGCCGTCCTGTACCTGGACCTCGATGACTTCAAAGCGATCAACGACCGCCTCGGCCACGCCGAAGGCGACCGCTTGCTCGTCGCAGTCGGCGAGCGGCTGCTCACCGCCACGCGGGCCGGCGACACGGTGGCGCGCCTGGGCGGAGACGAGTTCGCGATCATCGTCGAGGAGACCGATCCGACGGAGGCTGCACAGGCCGCGACACGGATCCTCCAGGCGCTCGCGCCACCGTTCGACGTGGGCGGCCGCGAGATCGTCGCGCGCGCGAGCATCGGGATCGCGATCCGGACGGCGGACGGCGGCGATGCGGATGAGCTGCTCCGGCGCGCGGACATCGCGATGTATGCGGCCAAGGCCCGCGGCGGGGAATGCCACGTCACGTACGAGGCCGAGCTGTACGACGCCACCGTCGCCCGGATGGAGCTAAAGGCCGACCTGCAGGGCGCGCTCGAACGTGGCGAGCTCCACGTCGCCTACCAGCCCATCGTCGACATCGACTCGGGTGCCATGTCGGGATCCGAGGCGCTCATGCGCTGGGATCATCCTCAACGAGGTCCCGTCCCGCCCACGGAGTTCATCCCGCTCGCCGAAGAGAACGCGCTCATCCTCGATCTCGGTCGATGGATCCTCGAGACGGCCTGCCGGCAGACGCGCGAATGGCAGAAGCAGACGGGCCGGCCCGACCTCACCGTGAGCGTCAACCTGTCGGGGCGCCAGATCGCGGATGTCGGTCTCGTCGCCGACGTGTCGCGCGTCCTGGCGACGACGGGCCTCGATCCGCGCTGCCTCACGCTCGAGATAACCGAGACCGTCCTCATCCAGGATGTCGAGGCGACGGTCGGTGCGTTCCGGGCTCTCAAGGCGCTCGGCATACGCCTCGCCATCGACGACTTCGGGACGGGCTACTCGTCTCTCAGCTACCTGCGCCAGTTCCCGATCGACATCCTCAAGATCGACCGTTCGTTCGTCGCCAGCCTCGATGGCACGAGCGAGTCGAACGCTCTCGTTCGCTCGATCATCAACCTGAGCTCGACGCTGCGGCTCGATACCGTGGCGGAGGGCATCGAGACGTCCCAGCAGCGCGACGTCCTCCACGGCCTCGGTGCGCAACGCGGCCAGGGCCACCTCTTTGCGCGCGCGATGGGTCCGGCCCAGCTTCTCGACGTCCTCACCGGTCGGACGGCGACCGGTACCACGGATGGATCCGTCACACGAGGTAGCGACGGTCGCACGCCTTCGGCTGGCCGGTCGCGCCGTCGACCCGTCCACGAACGAGCCATCCGTCGATGACTCAACTCTCCTTGCGAGGTACTCCCATGTCGATCTCCCGAAAGCCCCTGGGGCGCCGCATCGTTCCGATCCTGACCGTCGCGCTGATCGTGGCTGCCACGATCGTCGCCGCATGCTCGGCCGCCGCTGCCGTACCGCCACGGACCATCGGCCTGGAGACGCTGAACGACTCCGGCGTGACTGGGACGGTCGCCTTCAGCGACCTGGGCGGCAGGACGCGAGTCGATGTGACGGTCGACCCGGCCGATAATCCCGACATGCCGGCGCACATCCACCCGGGCACCTGCGACGAACTGACGCCGCAGCCGAAGTACCCACTCGAGAACGTTCGGAACGGGACGTCCACGACCGTCGTCCCCGCATCGATCGCCGAGCTGTTCGCCGGGGGCCTCGCCGTCAACATCCACAAGTCGAACGACGACCTCAAGACCTATACCGCGTGCGTCGATATCCGCTGACCGGTCGTTCGTCGCGCAGACGCGCTGCGCTCGGCCTTGCGCTCGTGCTGCTGCTCTCGGCATGCCAGGCCGCGGGTCCGGCGCCGTCTTCGCCTGCGCCCGGCACTGTCCGTCTCGCCGTGGGCACGGCGCCCGGCGAGACCCTGGCGTTCGAACCGGCGGAGATCGCAGTCAGTGAGATCGGCCCCGTCACTGTGACGTTCCGGAACCACTCGAGTCTCGCGCACAACCTCGTCTTCACCGAGGGGCTGTCCGCCGCCACCAGGACGATCGTGGAGCCCGGCACGTTCGAGGAGCTGCAGCTCGTCCCGCCGCGCGCCGGCGTCTACCCGTTCGTGTGCACGATCCATAGCGAGATGGCCGGCCGGCTCGTGGTCGGAGCAGCCTCCGCATAGGGGCATTGACAATCGGGGTCGCGTTGCTATTATTCCGCTAGGTTAATTAACCGACTAGCGAAATGACCGACACGACCGACACCCTCAGCCCGATCTTCGCCGCCCTCGCCGATCCGACCCGCCGGGCCATGGTGGCCCGACTGGCGGAGGGCGAGGCGACGGTGACCGAGTTGGCTGCGCCCTTCGACATGAGTCTGCCGGCGATCTCGAAGCACCTGAAGGTGCTCCAGCGTGCCGGGCTCGTCGAACAGGGTCGCCAGGCGCAGTGGCGGCCGTGCCGGCTCAAACCCGAGCCACTCCGCGATATCGCGAGCTGGCTCGAGCGATACAGGGCATTCCTCGGGGAGCGCTACGACCGACTCGACGAGTACCTCCGCGAGCTACAGGACACCGGAGAGGAGCAGGACGATGGCAGTGCAGCAACTGGGTAACGAGACGACGACGGTCTATGCCGATGGAGCGGAGCTCGTCATGGAGCGCACCTTCGACGCGCCAAGCGAGCTGGTCTGGAAGGCGCTCACCGAGGCCGAGCGGATCCCGCGCTGGTGGGGGCCGCGCAAGACGTCGATGACCGTCGAGGTGATGGACGTCCGGGTCGGCGGCAAGTGGCGCTGGGTGGCCCACTCGGACGACGGCGATGCGCCGTTCACGGGCGAATATCTCGAGGTCGATCCGCCGAAGCGTCTCGTGAACACGGAGATCTTCGACGTCGAGCCGTTCAATGCGCTCCCGCCGGCGATCGTGACGCAGACCCTCGAAGATATCGGTGGCAAGACGAAGCTCGTCAGCCGATCGGTCTTCCCGTCCGCGGAGGTCCTGGAGGGTGCGCTGGCGACCGGCATGATCGGCGGCGCGATCGAATCGTGGGACCGCCTCGCGGAGGAGATCGCGAGCATCTGACAGGTCGACGTCAAGGGCCGACAATGACCGCCGGGCGAATACGCCCGGCGGTCATCACGTACCCGGCGCGGGGACGATGGCCTCGAACGGAGGCAGCCATGAACATCATCGGTCGGATCCTGGCACTGCTCACGGGTGGGTTCATCTTGACGTCGATCGCGGCCGCCATCGCGGCACGGGCCATGAAACAGCGGATCGTCCGTGTCGATGCGCCCGACGCCAACGACGTCACGCTCGCGGCGATCTTCGAGCCGATCAACTTCCGAAGTCGCGCGACCGCGTTCCGCGGAGGGACGCTCGACCTGTGGTACGGCGGCGGCATCATCGACCTCCGAGATGCCTTCCTCGACCCGGGTGGTGCGCGGCTCGATGTCCGAGCCGTGTTCGGCGGCGCGCAGATCGTGGTGCCTGAGACGTGGCGGGTGACGACGAACGTCGTGGGCCTCGGCGGCATCGGCGATGGCCGAAGCAAGGTCGAACGGCCCGTCACGGCGCCCCTTCTCGTCATCGACGGCGTCGCGATCATGGGCGGGTTCGGGATCACCTCGGAGCTGTCCGAGCAGCAGGCGACCGCTGTCGCCGACGCCGTCGCGCGTCGGAACGGCGCCACGGGACAGGCCTTCGCCGAGACGGAGCCGGCTCCCGTCGTCTAAGGGGTCTCCCCTACTCGACGGTCCACGCGATCAGCGGCGGGCGGACGGTCGCGCAGCGCGGCCAGCCCTGCTCGTCGGTCAGGCCGATGTGGCCGACGAGGGTCATCCCGGGAACCGCGGCGGCCTCGAAGATGGCCCGGTCCATCTCGAAGAGCCTGAACTTGGCTGCGCGGAAGACGACGAACCGGCCTTCGTCGTCCTCACGCACCCAGCGCAGACCGAGATGCCGTTCACCGCGAGGACCGAGGACGTATGGGCCACTGAAGTCGAACTCCCCTGTGTCGGTCTCGCGCAGGTCGACGTCGAACGCCCATACCGCCCGCTCGGCGTCACCCGGGACGAGCTCGTCGGTCGCGGTGCCGCGCGCCAGGCCGACGTGGACGTTCTCGTACCACAGGCCGCCCATGTCCGGTCCGCAGCGCCGGCCGGGCAGGGCAGTGCCCTCGATGCGGACACGGATGGAGCCGATCGAACGAGCCTGTGCCCGACGTTCCAAGGTCAGCCCGGAACGACGTCAGTCGCTGTGGTCGTCGGCGATCGGGAGGGCGTACCCGAACTCAGAGCCGCCGCCGTCGCGGGTCTTGGCCCAGATCCGGCCACCCAGGATCGTCACGACGTGCTTGCTCGCGCTGAGCCCGATGCCGAGACCGCCACTCATGCGTCGCGCCGCGTCCGTCCGGTAGAACGCCGTGAACAGGCGCTCCTCCTCTTCCGGCGGCACACCGATCCCTCGGTCCAGCACCAGGACCCTCGCCTCGTCGCCGACGCCCCGCACGACGATCTCGATCGGCTGCGATGGCGGGCTGTACTTGACGGCGTTGCCCAGGATGTTGTCGGTCAGCAGCTCGAGATAGCCCTGATCGGCCTCGACGATGAGGTCGTCGAGCTGCACATCGAGGCGGATGTCCCGCCCGGGATGGCGCTTGGCGAAGGACCCGACGATGTGGCGAACGACGTGGCCAAGGACCTGCGGCTCGAGGTCGATCCGCTGCTCGCTGCCGGCTCGCGTCAGGAGCAGGAGGTTCTCGACGAGGCCCAGGAGGCGCTCGGCGTCGGTGGCGATGTCGGCGACCATCTCGGCATGGCGCTCCGGGCCCCACTCGCTGTCCTGGAGCAGCCGCGCGTTGCCGAAGATCGTCGTGACGGGCGTGCGCAACTCATGGGACACGAGCCCAAGGAATTCGTCCTTCACGGTGTTGGCGGCCCGGAGCGCATCCTCGGCCCGGCGTCGCTCGGTGACGTCGACGAGCACGTTGATGCCCCCGACCAGAGTCCCCTCGGCGTCGTAGACGACCGTCGGATACGGGACGAACGCGGCTCTCGTCCCGTCCGGACGCTCGGCGACGCCCTCGTAGCCGCGGACCGAACGGCCTTCCTTGAGGGCGATGGCCATCGGGCATTCGTCGTGCCGCATCGGCCGGCCGTCGGGCCAGTACAGCTTCAACGAGCCGCACCAGTCTTCGCCGATCTCGGGCCGGCGTCCCCAGAACTCGACGGCCGCCTCGTTGAAGAACGTGATGCGCCCAGCGGCGTCGGTCGTGTAGGCCGCCACGCCAAGAGTCTCGAGGAACTGCCGGTAGCTCGGACTGTCGATCGAGGGAGCGTCGAACAGTGGCCTGATCTTCGAATCGATGGCAGCTGGACGGATGGCTGTGGGCGCGCGCTCCGGTGTCACCTCGGGTGCATACCACACGCCGCTACCGCGTGGAAGGTACGCGCTCGGCTTGTGATGCGTCTGCAATGCCAGACCCCGCTCTCAGAGGCGCTCCCGGTTGGTTTCGTGCCTGTCGTGTTTATCGTTGACGAGGGGCCGATACAGCATGGCAACGGTTGCCGCCCCCGGCTTGCAAGCGGCTGGCGGACGGCACCCGCGTACCATCCGCGCATGGATCGTCCTGCTCGACTCTTGTATGCCGCTGTCGTGGTCGCGGTCGCCGTAGGTCTCGCGGGGTGCGGTCTCACGCGGACCATCGTGAACGGCGATCCGCCGGTCCCTGCCGGACCGCTCGGTCCGGTTGTCGCCGGTCAGGCCGGCGGACCGCCGGTCGAGTGTCGCGGGGTCCCGATCGATGAGTGCCGGAGCATGGGCGGCGTCGACGGTCCGGACGTGGTTCGCGTCATCGTGACCTGCATGACCGTATGTACCCGCGCCAAGGGCGACCTGCGGATCGACGTCCTGCGTCCGAACGGCACGACGGAATCGATGGGGCAAGGGTCGTACGCAGGGGCAGAAGCGGTCCCCGAGCCCGCCATCCCGCCGGAGCCGGTCGGCAGCCCCTAGGGTCGGACCCATGACTCGCGTCACCTGGCTAGGTCATGCGACCGTGCTACTCGAAATGTCAGGGTTCCGGCTCCTGTTCGATCCCCTGCTCGTGACCGGGATCGGGCCGGTCCGGCGGCGCGCGAAGCCCCTGACCGTCGACCCGCAGTCGATCGATGCCATCCTGATCTCGCACGCGCACCAGGATCATCTCCACGTGCCGAGCCTTCGACAATTCCGGCGCGACATCCGTCTGATCGTTCCTGTCGGGACGGGACGGCTCCTCAGAGCGAACGGCTTCATCGACGTGACCGAGCTTGCTGAAGGCGGCACGACGTCGCTCGGCGACGTCCTCGTCCGGGCGGTCCCGGCGGCTCACGACGGGCGCCGCGTGCCGTTCGGGCCGGCAGCACCAGCCCTCGGCTATGTCATCGAGGGTGAGCGCACCGTCTATTTCGCGGGTGACACGGACCTGTTCCCGGCGATGTCGGAGGTGGCCGAAGACCTCGACATCGCGATCCTTCCGATCGGCGGGTGGGGGCCGACGCTTCGGGGCGGACACCTCGACCCGGAGCGGGCCGCGCTGGCCCTGACGATGCTGCGACCCCGGATGGCGATCGCCGTGCATTGGGGAACTCTGTGGCCGATCGGACTTGGCCGGGTTCGGCGTCACAGGTTCGAGGAGCCGGGCGCCCGGTTCATCGAAGCCGCGCGGGTCGTCGCCCCGGACGTCGCGATCCCCCAGCTCGACCCGGGCGATTCGATCGAACTGCCCCAACGGCGATGCTAGAGGCGTTCTTCTGGGGAGCCGTCGCCTCATCTGCGCTCGTGCTCGGGGCGCTGATCGCCTACCACCTGGCGCCGAGCCGCCGGGTGATCGCGGTCGTCATGGCGGTGGGGAGCGGCCTGCTGATCGGCTCGGTCTCCTTCGAGCTCATCGACGAGGCGATCAAGACGCGCACGGTCATCGAGATCGCCGTCCTGGTACTGGTCGGCGCTGCGGTCTTCACGATCGGGGACTGGCTCCTGACGCGCACGGGCGGCGGCGAGCGAAAGGACCCTGAGGGCGCGCAAGCCGAGGGGTCACCCCTCGCGATCGTCCTCGGCTCGGTCCTCGACGGTATCCCCGAGGCGTTCGTGCTCGGCTTGACCGTCCTTCAAGGCGGCGTCAGCCCATCCCTTCTGGCCGGGATCGCCCTCTCCAACCTGCCGGAGGGGATGTCGTCCTCGAGCGGCCTCAAGGCGGCGCAGTGGCCCGAGCGCCGGGTGATGCTGATGTGGTCGGGCGTCGTCCTCGTATCCGCGGTGTCGGCCGCTGCGGGGTACGCCCTGCTCGACCCGGAGAGCGGCCGGACCGGGGCGCTCGTGCAGGCCTTCGCGGCCGGAGCACTGCTGGCGATGGTGGCCGACACACTGCTGCCGGAGGCGTACAAGGTCGAGGGCGTGTGGACCGGGTCGCTGGTGGTGTTCGGCTTCGCGATCTCACTCGGCCTCTCGGCGCTCTGAGCTCCCTTAGAAGCGATATCCCGACCGGTCGATCGCCGCGGCGACGCGTGCGATGCCTCGCATCTGGAAGACGATGGCGACGACCGAGATCACGACCCAGGCCGCGACGCCGACGAAGGAATCCGTCAGCACGCCGCCGACCAGGCCGCTGTCGAGGTTCTCGAGCTTGATCCGACCCAGGAACAGCAGCACGCCATTGACGATCGCCGCCGCACCGCTGATGGCGGAGACGTAGACCACCACCAACGCAGGGACGCCGAGAAGGAATGCGCCGGCGGCGAAGAGACCCCCGACCACGATGCCGACGATCGTCCCAAGGATGCTGGCGTCGATCCCGAGCCAGGCCATCAGCCCGACGCCGAGCGAGTACCCGAGGGCTCCGAACGCGATGGTCACGGCGGCGTAGTACCAGAAGTACGAGATGACCGCGAGCGCCAGCCCGACGGCGATCCCGATGATCCATGACAGCACGGTCGCGAAGAAGCCCTGACCGAAGATGTCCTGTCCGAGCTGCGCGCCGGCGACGAGCCCGAAGAAAAAAGCCCAGATCGGGAGCAGGATCGTGAAGAGCCGCAACCCGAAGAATGCCCAAGCAGCCCCGATCACGATCGCCAGAAGCCCGACGATGATCCCTTCGATCGACATGATGTCCCTCTATCAGCCGGCGGGCCGCGGGAAGGCGGACTGGATCGCTGAGCGGGCTGCGAAGCCGCCGACGATCCAGACGATGCCGGCCAGCAACAGCTGGAGGCCGACGAAGAAGCCGATCGCCACGCCGGTCGTCGGGATCCCGCTCCACAGCCACACGCCGAGCAGAATGTTGATCACCGCGAGCACCGCGACGAGGCCGCGCGACGGTGTCGCCTCGCTGAAGGCGGCGAACAGCCGGATGATCCCTTCGACGATGAGCACGATCGCGATCACGATTGTCAGGGCCACGGCGCCCTGGAGCGGGTCTGCGACGATGTTGAAGCCGACGACGGCGTACAGGATGCCCACCACGGCCATGAGCACACGGGCGCCCATCGACCCGCTCGTGGCGAACGCGCCGATGATCTGCGCGATGCCGCCGAGCACGAGCAGCCAGCCGATGAAGATCGTCGTCACGAGCGTGGCGTCGACCACGTTCCCCAGGGCGATCACCCCGAGGATGACAAGGACCACCCCGAACCCCACGAACCACTTCCAGCGGCTTCGCAGCTCGGCCTCGCTCGGTAGTTGCATGAAGTTCACGCTGTCCACCTCCTACCTCGAAGACTCCGGGCTCGAGCGCACGCGCTGCCGCTGATTTTCCACCTGCATGCAAGAGCTCGGGCCCATCAGCCGAGCACAGCCTCGACCACGTCGTCGGAGAAGTGCGGCCACGCATCGAGCGCCCACGGGCCGTACACGCGGTCGGTCAGGCAGACCAGCGATCGGTCGAGCTTCGGATCAACCCAGATGAAGGTGCCGGCTCCACCGAAATGTCCAAACGTCTCAGGTGAGTTCCTGGAGCCCGTCCAGTGCGGATCCTTGCCGTCCTTGAGCTCGAACCCCATGCCCCAGTCGAGGGGGTCGAACGATCCGACGCCCGGGAGGACTCCTTTCAGACCGCGGAACTGGACGGACCGGGCGGACTCCGCGGTGTTCGGTTCGAGCAGGGTCGGGTGGAGGAGCTCGCGGGCCAGGGCGGCCGCATCGAGCAACGGGCCCTGGAGGCCCTCAGACGGCCGTCCGATCAGCTCCGTGCCGACCATCCCGAGTGGTTCCAGGACCCGATCGGACAGGGCGACCGCGAACGACCGCCCCGAACGTTCGGCAAGCAGCTCGCCGAGAACATCGAAGCCAGGGTTCGAATAGATGCGGCGTGCGCCGGGCTTCGCCAGGATCGTCTCGCCGTCGAACGGCAGCCCGGATGCGTGGGCGAGGAGATGCCGGACGGTCGATCCCGGCGGACCGGCCGGCTCGTCGAGGTCGATGAGGCCGTCGTCGACGGCCGACAGGATGGCGATCGCCGTCGCGAGCTTCGTCACCGAGGCCCACCGGAAGCGTTGCTCCGGTTCGCCGTGCTGGGCGAGGATGCCCTCGGGCCCGACGAGAGCCGTCGCCGCGTGGTCGGCGGCCCAGCCGTCGATCGTTGCAAGGGCGCGGTCGATGTCGGGTGTCACGTCGCGCGGATGCTAGTCGTGCGGCCGTGCCGCCGTCATCGGATCGACACGATGCGCACCTACACTTCGCACATGCAGTTCTTCCGACCCAAGCCCGCCTCCATCCCGTCCCCTGCCGAAGCCCTGCCGGGCCGCCCGGATCCGATCGTCGAGCCCGGGATCCACACGGTCCTCGGCACGCCCCTCGCCGGCCCGTGGCCCGAGGGCACGAAGACCGCGATCTTCGGCCTCGGCTGCTTCTGGGGTGACGAGAAGGACTTCTGGCAGCTGCCCGGCGTCGTGACCACGGCCGTCGGATATGCCGGCGGCTCGACGCCCAACCCGACCTATCGTGAGACATGCACCGGCCAGACCGGACACGCGGAGGTCGTCCTGGTCGCGTACGACCCGTCACGCATCTCGTACGAGCATCTGCTCAAGTCGTTCTGGGAGCATCACGACCCGACGCAGGTCATGCGCCAGGGCAACGACATCGGCTCCCAGTACCGCTCGATCATCATCGTCGACGGTCCGGAGCAGCGCGCCCTGGCCGAGGCGTCGAAGGCGATGTACCAGGAGCGCATGACCGCGGCAGGTTACGGCCAGATCGCCACCGAGATCGTCGACGCGGCCGATAACCCGTTCTACTACGCCGAGGACTACCACCAGCAGTACCTCGACAAGAACCCGCGCGGCTATTGCCCGGACCATCGGACCGGCGTGAAGCTGCCCGACGACTTCGTGGTGACGCCGCTGCAGTACGTGGACTGAGCCCGGTCAGTGGCGACGGGCGCCGGCCCGACCTATAGTCGGGCAATGACCGTTCTGCGGATGGACAACGTCCTCCTCGTTGTCGACGACCTCGAGGCTGCCAAAGCGTTCTTCGCCGAACTTGGTCTGGAGCTTGAGGGCGAGACGATCGTCGAGGGCCAGTCGGTCGACCGCCTCATCGGGCTCGACGGCGTCCGAGCCACCATCGCCTCGATGCGGACCCCGGACGGCCACGGGCGGATCGAGCTGGACAAGTTCCACACGCCGGCGGCGGTCAGGGCCGAGCCAGAAGACGCGCCGGTGAACGCGCTGGGCATCCGTCGCATCATGTTCGCGGTCGACGACATCGAGAGCGTCCTTGGCCGCCTGCGCCGCCACGGCGCCGAGCTCGTTGGCGAGGTGGTGCAGTACGAGGACCAATATCGGCTCTGTTACGTCCGCGGCCCCGAGGGCATCGTCGTCGCACTGGCCGAGCAGCTCACCTGAAGGACTCCAGAGATGACCGACATGGCGAGCGATGAGCGGGCTGCGGACGCGACGTCTGACGATCCGCGGCCCAGCTTCCTTCCGCCTGGCTCGGGCCGTGTGCTGGACCTCCTCGGCGTGACGCACCGGCTCACGAGCGAGCAGTCCGAGGGCTCTATCTATATCTTCGAGTCGGTACTCGAGCCGGGAGCCGGCAACCGGCTCCACGTGCACAGCCGTGAAGACGAGATCGCCTATGTCCTGGAGGGGGCGCTGGAAGTCCGACTTCGCCATCGAACCGCGATCCTCGAGGCGGGTGGCGTGGGACGCCTGCCGAAGAACCTCCCGCATGCGATCCGCAATCCGCTCGACACGCCATCGCGCTACCTGTTCCTGGCCGTTCCGGGCGGCCTCGACCGATGGTTCGATGCCGTGGCCGCCGCGAGGCGCGACGGTGCATTGGACGATGCGCTTTTCCGAAAGCTTTCCGAGGACTACGGGATCGGATGGCTGGAGTAGCCGAACTAAGGACTGCCACCCCGATCGGCGCGGCGACGAGTAGGCCCGCCGGCGGCAGGGTCAGCGGCCAGCCTCCGACTTGCGGGACGCCCGGTCCGTCGCGTTCCGATACGCCTCGTGCGCGATCGCTTCGTCGATGTCGGCGGAAGCGACGTCGGTCTCGGCGTCGGCGAGGTCCATTCGTGTCGACTGCACGATGACCTTGGCCGCGTTCGCGGTCCTGGCTGCTGAGGTTTCGGCGAGCTTCGCGGAAGCCAGCGCCGCCTTCGCGGCTTCGGCGGTGGCGAGGGCTGCCGCGGCCGCTTCCTCAGCCGCGGCCGCGGCGGCTTCGGCTGCGAGGCGACCACGCCTGGCGACGGCGACGGTGCGCTCGGCGCTTCGCCATTCCTGGAGTGCTTCGGAGGTCGTGACCTCTTTCGGCGTCTGCTCGTTCGTCATCGGCTCCTCCGGCTGAACAGCGCGGCTAGGGTCGAGGAGATTATCTTGGCAGCATGTCCCACGCTGACGTCACATGAGCAGGGTGCATAGCCGCACTCTCGGGCCAAAGATCGCGGCCGACTACCGGCTGCTGAACTATCTGCGGGGGCGATCGACGGCGATGGCCGATTCGATCCCGCCGGGAAGCACGACGATCGAGGTCGAGGGGGGCGTGCTCGCGAGCCGCTGCGAGGAGGACCACGAGGAGGTCCTCGAATGCTGGTACTTCTACCGACGACCGGGCAGACCGAACTGACCGACGTGGCCGATGGCTGAGGTCGTGACGCTCGGCGAGTGCCTGGCCGCCTTCGTCGCGTCGACGCCGGGCCAGCTCGCCGAGGCCGTGGCCTTCGATCGCCACGTTGCAGGCGCGGAAGCCAACGTCGCGGTCGGTCTGGCACGGCTCGGACATACCGTGACGTACGTCGGACGCGTGGGCGCGGACGGTTTCGGGACCGCCATCCTGCGGCGGCTGCGTGGCGAAGGCGTGGACGTCGACCACCTCACGATCGATCCCGACGCGCCGACCGGTGTGATGTTCCGGGAACGTCGCGCACTCGGCGCGGCCGAAGTCGTCTACCACCGAGCCGGTTCGGCCGGCTCCCGGCTGAGCCCAGGCGAGGTGGAACGGGCCGCCGACGCTGGCCTCTTCGACGGCGCCAGGTGGCTCCATATGACCGGGATAACGCCCGCCCTCTCGGCGACCGCCCGCGCGGCAACGACACGGGCGCGCGACCTCGCGCGCGACGCCGGGCTGTCGATCAGCCTCGACATCAATCTCAGGCGCCGCCTGTGGTCGGACACGGAGGCTGCACCGGTCCTCCGCGAGCTCGCCACCGGCGTCGACGTCGTCCTTGGCAGCGCGGACGAGCTGGCGGTCCTCGTCGACGCCGATCCGACAACGCATCCGGCCGATCTGCTCGCCGCGGTCGCGACCATCGGCCCGTCGACGGTCGTGGCGAAGCTCGGGGCGCACGGGGCGCTCGGTCTCGAGGCCGGCGGATCCCAGGTGCACGTCGAGGGCGTGCCGGTCTCACACGTGGTCGATCCGGTCGGAGCTGGCGATGCGTTCTGTGCGGGGTTCATCGCCGGCCGGCTCGACGGCGTGGATCTCGAGACGGCCCTCCGGATGGGCAACGCGTGCGGCGCCCTGGCGGTCGCGGCCGCCGGCGATCAGGCCGGCTTGCCTGACCGGGTCGAGCTCGGGCGGCTCCTCGCCGGCGAAGGCGGCGACACCATCCGCTGAGCCTCCGCGTCCCAGGCGCCGATGGCGGCACGGACGGCAGCCGCGACCGGGAGCGCGACCGCTCCACCGGCCAGCCGATCGAGCCCGAGCAGCGCCGCGCCCGCGACCGGCGGGGCCGTCAGCGGGACGAGCCGAGCCGCCGGGGCGATGTCCGCCACCCCGTCGCGGATCCGCTCCCAGAACCCGGACTCCCGCGTGCGGAAGACGCCACCACCGAGGACGACGTCCGGGTCTCGGCGCGTGAGGTGGAGACGTCGGATCATCGCGCCGGCCATGACGATCACCTCATCGGCGAGACGGTCGACGATGCGACGCGCGGCAGGGTCGCCGGCTGCGGCGGCAGCGAACACGACCGGTGACAGCTCGCCGATCCGCTTCGATGGGATGCGACCCGTGTACATCGCGGAGGTGACCGCGGCCGGCGTCCGCAGCCCGAAATGGGCCGGGACATCGCGCTCGAGCCGGGTCCGAGGCCCCCGCCCATCGCGCGCCCGGACCGCGGCCGCCAGACCCTCCCAGCCGACGTCGTTCCCGCCGCCCCAGTCGCCGGAGTACTCGCCGAGTGCGTCCAGACGGACGCTGCGACCGTCCGGCGCGACGCCGGCTGCGTTCACGCCGGCTCCGCAGATGACGACAACGCCCCACGTCCGGTCGGTCCCCGCGCGCAACGCCCCGAACGCGTCGTTGAGGACCACGTCCTCGCGCGCGAAGCCACGTTCGCCCAGCGCGGCGCGCAGCGCTCGCACATCGGTGGGCGTGTCCGCGCCGGCGACCGTGTAGATGGCCAGGTCCGGCTGAGCGATCGGCCCGGCACTGGCGACGACCTCGGCGACCATCCCGGCGAGGCGCTCCATCCCCGGGCCCAGTCCGGCCGCCTGATGCGAGCTCGTCGGTCCGCGCACGGCCGCCAGCAATCGGCCGTCCTCCGCGACCAGTGCGACGTCCGTCTTCGAGTTCCCGCCATCGACGGCGAGGACGCTCCTCACCCCAGCGCGTCCATCCGCACGAACGAAGCGCCGGCGTCGCGGAGCCCGGCGATGAGGGGCGCCAGGCCGAGACCGGTGGCGGTCGTCCAC
Organism: uncultured Chloroflexia bacterium; assembly: GCA_963819655.1. Lineage (GTDB taxonomy): Bacteria > Chloroflexota > Limnocylindria > Limnocylindrales > CSP1-4 > SPCO01. The sequence goes on from CAWFXA010000001.1 coordinate 85,976, forward strand.
GGGTGGAGCAGGACGATCGCTCCGTCACCGCGCGCGACCGTATCCGTGACGATCTGGCGGGCCATGCCACGTGCGCGCCGGCTCGGGCGCCAATCGGCGCCGTCCACGTCCCAGAAGATCTCGCGGTAACCGAGGCGCTCGATGCCCGCCCTGACCCGCGGGTCATCGGTCCCCGCGCCAAAGGGGCAGCGGAACCAGGGGCGCGGGTCGACGCCTGTCGCCGTGACGATCGCGCGCTCGGCCGCCCGGATGTCGGTGGCGAGCCCGGCGTTCGACAGGAGCGGCATCCGCGCATGGTAGAAGGAGTGGTTCCCGATGAGGTGGCCGCGCGAGGCGACGTCGCGTGCCAGCTCCGGGAACGCCTCGACCCACCGACCCTGCAGGAAGAACGTGGTCTTGACGCCCTCCGCGTCGAGCACGTCGAGCACGCGCTCGGTCCCGCCGGTGCGGTGCGGCCGATCGGGATGCTCGGCGTCGAAGGTCAGGGCGACCCGGAAGGTCATCGACCCATCACTTGTCGACGCCGGTGATGACGATGCCGCGCGTGAAGAAGCGCTGGGTCAGCAGGAAGGCGATGACCGGGATGACGAGTGTCATCAGCGTGCCGGCCTGGACGAGCCCCGGTTCGCGGTAGTAGATGCCGTTGAACCGCTGCAGGCCCAGGGCCACCGTCTGAAGATCGACCTTGCCGGCGGTGTAGAGCAGCGGCCCGAAGAAGTCGTTCCATGAATACACCAGGTGGAACACGGCGACCGCGACGATCACCGGCCACGCCTGCGGCAGCACCACCGAGATCAGCGTCCGGAACGGGCCTGCCCCGTCGATCGCGGCGGCCTCGTCCATCTCGGTCGGGATCGTCATGAAGTACTGGCGCATCAGGAACACGTCGTACGCGTTCGCGAAGAAAGCCGGGATGAGCAGCGGGAGCCACGTCCCCACCCAGCCGATCTTCTGGAAGACCGTGTATGTCGGGATGATCGTCACGGCCGCCGGCAGGAAGATCGTGGCGATCAGCAACGTGAACAACAGATTCCGGCCGGGGAACCGGAACCGGGCGAAGCCATATGCCACGAGCGTGCACGACAGCAGCGTGCCGATCGTCGAGATGACCGCGATCACGATCGTGTTGAACAGCAGCCGCGGATAGTCGATGAGGTCCCACACCTCACCGAAGTTCTCCCAGTGCGGCGCGAATTGCCACACCGGCTCGAGCGTGCGCCACGAGCCCTGCCACTCGATCGGTGCCGCCTCGGGGGCGAGCGGATCGACGAACGTGCTCTGGCGCCGGAGGGGCTCGAGCAATGCCAGCTGCCGGGTCGTGCCGTCGGGGAGCGGCACGTTCATGAGCGGCAGATCCTCGCCCTGGTACGAGAACGTGACCGGGTCGGCCGGGTAGAGCGGCGAGTGCGCCTGCGTGATCTGGTCGAGGCTCTTGAGGGAGTACGACATCGACCGGAGCATCGGCGACAGGAACGCCGCCACGATCAGGACCGCGATCAGCGTCCAGAGGAACGACCGGCTCGAGTCGCCCCGCTCCCTCGGCGGCCGGCTGCCTGCCGCCACCCTCATGCCACGGCGCCGGAAGATGCCGCGACCCGCGATCGATACCGCGGTCATCGCGCCTCACCGGCGTAATAGACCCACCGGCGCGCCGTTCCGAACAGAACGAGCGTGATCAACAGCGTGATCGCGAACAGCAGCCAGGCCAGCGTCGCGCCGTACGACATGTCCTGGAACGTGAAGAAGTTCTTGTAGATGTACAGGTTGTAGAACATCGTCGAGCCGCCGGGCTCGCCGGTGCCGTCCTGGAGGACGAGCGGCACGAGGAAGTACTGCATGACCTCGACGACGGACAACACGATCGTGTAGAAGATCACCGGGGTCAGCATCGGGATCGTGATGTGGCGCAGCGACGCCCACGCGCCCGCGCCGTCGATCCGGGCCGCCTCGTACAGGTCCGTCGGGATGCCCTTGAGCCCCGCCAGGTAGACGATCATCCCGGCGCCGATGCCCCACACCCCGATCAGTGCGAGGCCGGGGTAGACCCAGCCGGGATCCTCGAGCCAGGGGGGCGGCTTCTCCACGCCCACGGCCCGCAGCGCGCCGTTGATCCAGCCCGTCTCGGGGTTGAGCATGCCGCCCCAGATGAAGACCGTCGCGACGAATGGCACGACGTACGGCAGGAAGAACAGGACACGGAAGAACCCGGAGCCGAGCAGGTGCCGCGAGTGGAGCAGGAGCGCCACCAGGAGCGGCAGGATCACCGCGACCGGCAGCGCCAGCGCGGCGAACTTCAGGGTGATCCCGAGCGACTTCCAGACCTGCTGGTCCTTGAGCAGATCCTCGTAGTTCTTGAGCCCGACGAACCGGAGCGGCTCGGCCTGGGCCAGATTGATGTTGGTGAACGAGAAGGCGAGCGTCGCGATCATCGGGAGCGCCGTGAAGGCGACGAACCCGATGAGCCACGGCGCGATGAAGACATACCCCCAGCGCGCGCGCCGCCAGCCCAGCCCGGAGAAGCGAGGCAGGCTGCGCGGGCGCGCGACGCTGGGGGCGACCATCGATCAGCTGCCGCCCGCGTCCCAGACGGCCTGCATCTCCGCTCGCATCGCCTCCACCTCGGCATCGATGTCGAGACCAGGCGTGGTCTGCCACTTCGTGCCGTACGTGTTGATCAGGTCGAGCGTCTGGTTGTAGGCCGGCATATAGGACTCGAAGTTGGGCACGTCGGCGAATGCGACGCCCTCCTTCGCGACCTTCCAGTCGATGCCCTGCGTGTAGTCCTTGAAAAGGGACTCCAGGAACGCATCCTGCTTCGACTCGACCGCGGGCGTGCCGCCGTAGAGCGCGAGCAGTTCCTCGTTGCCCAACAGGTACAGCAGGACTTCGAATGCCTGGTCGGGGTTCTTGCTGGTCTTCAGGATCCGCCACGTGTCGGCGTTGAACGCGGCGGTCGTCTTGCCATTGAAGGACGGCGTCGCCGCCATGTTCCAGTCGTCACCCGCGTCACCGACGCAGTACGTCGACCACAGGTAGTTGGTGCTCATCGCGACCTTGCCGGCGCAGAACGGATAGCCGGCCGGGTTGAGGTCGGTCGTCTCGAACTTGGGACCGGTCATGCTGAAGTGATCGGTCCAGATGCCGTTGTAGAAATGCTTCCAGGCCGCGACCCACGGCTCCGGCATCTGCACGGTCTTGCCGTCGGTTGCCATGAACCCGCCGGCACCGAAGTAGGCTCCGGTCTGGCGCAGGTCGTCACGCTGTGGCTCGAAGCCCCACTGGACGATCTTCTCAGGATCGAAGCTGGCTTCCGTCGCGTCGGCGCCGTTCTCGTCGACCGTCAGGATCTTGGCGATCTCCCGTACCGTGTCGTAATCCCACGCCCGCTTCGAGCCGTCGGGCATGGTGTATTCCGCGTTCCACGCGTGGGGCGGCTCATTGAGACCGGCTTCCTTGAACATGTCGGCCTTGTAGAACAGGACCGACGGATAGATCGCGTACGGGATGCCGAGCTGGCCTTCGCCGCCCGCGTTGTACAGGTCGACGGTGGACTCCGGGAACTGGCTCATGTCGAAGCCGTTCTTGTCGATGAGCGGCTGGAGGTCGAGCCACTGGCCGTGGAACGCCTCGGCGCCGCCGATGCCCAGCGGACCGACGATGTCGGGGCCGGCGCCGGATCCGAGCTGGACGGCCAGCGCGTCGCGCGCGGCCGCATAGACGAAGCCTTCGAACTGCAGGTGGATGCCGGGGTGCGAGGCATTGAAGTCCTCGGCCACCTTCCGTTCGACCTCGACCTGCTCCGGCGCGTCACCGGTGCCGAGACAGCAGTACCAGCGGATGATCACGTCACCCGGCTTGGCCTGCGATTCCGTGGCCGGCAGAGCCGTCGGCGCCGGGGTCGCGTCGGTCGATTCCTCAGGCGATGGCTCGGTCGATGCGACCGCCGCCGAGCCGGATGGCGCGACACTCGCCGCAGGCCCTGAACAGGCCGCGATCAGGAGCGCCAGCACCGTGAACAGGACGGCGAACCGTCCGAGATCCATTCGCATGCGCGACTTCCTCCGTCTGCGTTGACCGTCCGCTGTCGTCGTTCTCATCGTCTGGCTCCTCCTCCTATGACTGCCGTGGCCTCGACCGCGGCCGACCGGATGGGCCGGTCGACCTCGCGTTCGACGTAGTAGCGCGAGCGATCGCCGCGAACGAACGTCCGGCCGAACTCGACCGGGGTCCCATCCGCCGCGAACGCGGTTCCTTCGATGAGCAGGGCCGCCGCCCCCGACCGCTGGTCGAGGAGGCGGGCCTCTCGAGCCCGGAGGAGGACGGGCTCGAGGGCCTCACGGGCGCGAACGACCTGGGTCGCGTAGCGCGTGAAGAGCGATTCGTACAGGGAGCCGTGCTCGAGATCGCTGGCGAGCAGGCCCGGAAAACGCTCTGCCGGCAGGTGGACCTGCTCGAGCAGATAGGGCTCGCCACTGGCCAGGCGCAGCCGTTCGAGATACAGCGTCGGCGAGCCGGGCTCCAGGTCGAGGGCAGCGGCGACGGCCACCGTCGCGGACTCGGGTCGGGCAGAGATCAGGCGTGTCTCGGGATCCAGGCCGCGCTGGCGCATCTCTTCGGAGAAGCTCGCCCGACCGGCGATGTCCCGATCGAGCCGCGGGTGCAGGACGAATGTGCCGCGCCCCCGGGTCCGCTGGATCCGCCCCTCGCGGACCAGCTCATCGAGCGCGCGACGGATCGTGATCAGACTGCAGCCGTAATGTGCCGCAAGATCGCGTTCCGTGGGTAGCTGCTCGGCGGGCTGCCATCGCCCGGCATCCAGCGAATCGCGCAGGTCGATATAGACCTGATGGTGCAGCGGGACCGGGCCGAGCTCGAGACGGAAACGGGCCAACCGAAGCGCTCCTCCTGTGGATCGATGGCCGGTGTCTGGTCTTGCGCGAGCGTCGAATACTGATAACGTTATAAGCAATCGTGTCAAGACCCGGAGGTGGGATGGGCTCCAGGATCACGGTCGTTGGTGCGGGCAGCACGTACACGCCCGAACTCGTGGAGGGCTTCGCCCGCCGCACGGACCGCCTGCCCATCGACGAGCTGGTCCTGCTCGACATCGACCCTGAGCGGCTCGAGGTGGTCGGCGGCCTTGCCCGCCGGATGCTCGATCGGCTGGGCTGGTCGGGGCGACTGACCCTCACCGGGGACCGCGACGCGGCCATCGACGGAGCCGACTTCGTCCTGCTCCAGCTGCGAGTGGGCGGCCAGGCGGCTCGACTCGTCGACGAGACCCTGCCCCTGCGTTTCGGTGTCATCGGCCAGGAGACGACCGGGGCCGGCGGCTTCGCCAAGGCGCTCCGGACCGTCCCACGCGTCCTCGACCTCGCCGAGCTGACCGCCCGCCGCGCCGCGAAGGACGCCTGGATCATCGACTTCACGAACCCCGTCGGCATCGTGACGCAGGCGCTCATCGACGATGGGCATCGGGCGCTCGGCCTGTGCAATGTCGCGATCACGCTCCAGCGGCGGCTGGCCGCCCGATTCGGCGTCTCCCCTGATCGTGTGGAACTGGAGCACGTCGGGCTCAACCACCTCAGCTGGGAGCGCGCGGTGCGCGTCGACGGCGAGGACCGCCTCCCGGACCTGCTCGACGAGGACGCGGCCGAGCTGGCCGAGGAGCTCCGGTTGCCCCAGGACATGCTCCGATGGATCGGCGCCATCCCGTCCTACTACCTCCGCTACTACTACCTGACCCGGACCGTGCTGGCCGAACAGCAGAACGGGCATACGCGTGCCCAGGACGTGATGGACATCGAGGCGCGGCTGCTGGAGATGTACCGCGACCCGACGCTCACCGAGAAGCCCGAGCTGCTCGACCATCGCGGTGGCGCCTTTTACAGCGAGGCGGCCGCGCAGCTGATCGCATCGCTCCATGACGGCGCCGGCGACGTCCAGGTCGTCGACGTCCGCAACGATGGCGCGATCCCCGACCTGCCCGCGAACGCGGTCGTGGAGATCCCCGCGAGGATCGATCGCGACGGCGCGCACCCGCTGCCCCTCGGACCGCTCGCACCAGAGCAGCGCGGGCTGGTGCAGGCCGTCAAGGCCTATGAGGAACTGACGATCGAGGCCGCCCGGACGGGCGATCGACGGGTCGCGCTCAAGGCCCTCGCGACCAACCCGCTGGTCGGCGGCGAGGTCGCCGCGCCGCTGCTGGACGCGCTCCTCGAGGCGGACCGGCACCACCTGGATCGCTTCGCGCCGGCCTGACCGATAGCCGTTCGTCACGAACGGGAGGACCCCGTCGTCCCCGGGTTTGGGCATCTTGCGCCATCCTTGACGCCGACAACGACCCGTCCACCGTTCGGAGAAATGCGTTTCCGTGAGCTATCGATCCCAGGCATATCCGGTCCGGCGTGCCGCGCCGCCGAGCCGATCCACGGCCGGCTGGCTGGCCATCATCGTGTTCGCGTTCCTGGCCGGCATCGGCATCATCGGCGCGTTCGCGGTCGTCAGCGTGTACGCGGCGATGTCGACCGGACTGCCGCCAGTCTCCGGGCTGACCGACCTCCGCCTGCCCCAGGAGACCGTCCTCTACGACCGCACCGGCGAGACTGAGCTCGCGCGGTTCGGCGAGTTCAAGCGGGAGGTCGTCCCGTTCGAGGAGATCCCGCCGATCCTTCTCGACGCGACGACCGCAGTCGAGGACAAGTCGTTCTGGGAGAACGCCGGCTTCGACCCCGTCGCGATCGTGGCCGCCGGCATCGACTCGTTCCGCGGCAACAGCCGCGGCGCATCGACGATCACCCAGCAGCTCGTGCGCGCTCGACTCCTCGAACCCGAGCTCGTCCAGGATCCGGAGCGCACCGTCGAGCGCAAGCTCAAGGAGATCGTCCAGTCGATCCGGCTCACGCAGGCGTACTCCGGTGAGGAGGGCAAGCGCGAGATCATCGCCGCCTACCTCAACCTGAACTACTACGGCAACCAGAGCTACGGGGTGAAGGCCGCGGCCAAGTCGTATTTCGGCAAGGCGCTCGCGGATCTCACGCCGGGTGAGGCGGCGCTGCTGGCGGCTCTCCCGCAGTCGCCGTCGAACTACGACCTCGTGCGCAATGCCGTCAGGACATGCGATGTCGAGCTGGACGACGAGATGGGGCATGCTAAGCCGGCTAGCAACGAGCACCTGATCCTCGAGCCGGACGCGAAGATCGCCCAGCGGCGCGATACCGTGCTCGACCTGATGGCCGACGGCCGCACGCCGATGTCGGATGGTGCCGTCACCGATGCGCAGCTCGAGGCCGAAAAGGGCGAGCCGGTCGAGCTCGCCCGGCAGACGACGCCGACCTGGACAGCGCCGCATTTCGTGTGGGCCGTCCAGGACGAACTGGCACGCAAGATCTGCGGCCCTGACACGCCGACCTGCGACCAGCTCGAGGAGGGCGGCTTCCGCGTCACCACGACCCTCGACGCCAAGCTGCAGAAGATGGCCGAGAACTGGGTCCGGGTCGCAGTGGTCGCGCCGCACCACGGGGAGCCAGCGAGGTTCGCGAAGGCGCTCGGCTTCGACGAGTACCAGCCCTGGATGAAGAACCTCGAGAGCAAGGACGTCCGCAACGGCGCGCTCGTCGCGATGGACTATCAGACCGGCGAGATCATCGCCCATGTGGGCTCAGCGGGCTACTACTCGGGATCGAACAACCCCAAGTTCCAGCCCCAGTTCGACGTCGTGACACAGGGCTACCGCCAGCCGGGCTCGGCGTTCAAGCCGTTCAACTACGCCGTCGGGATCGACGACCAGACCTTCACCGCGGGTGACATGCTGATGGACGTCGCGACCGATTTCGGCGGCGGCTATACCCCGTCGGACGCCGACAACCGCGAGCGCGGGCCGGTCCGCGTGCGGACGGCCCTCCAGTTCTCGCTGAACATCCCGTCGGTCAAGGCCATGGCCCTGAACTCGCCCGACCACGTCTTCGCGCGGGCGAAGGATTTCGGGATGACGTTCCAGAGGGAGACGACCGACGCCGGCCTCGCGCTCGCCCTGGGCGTCGCCGAAACCCGGCCGATCGACCTCGTGAGCGCATACGGAACGCTGGCGAACGGAGGGGCTCGCGTCGAGCGGACCTCGATCATCAAGATCGTTGGCGCAGACGGGAAGGATGTCGCCCTGCCCGAGCCCGAGCCGCCGGTGCAGGTGGTCAGCCCGCAGGCCGCGTACATCGTCACCGACATCCTCAACGGCAACACGTTGCCCCGCGTCAATCCGTTCTGGGGCAAGTTCCTGGTCCGCGGCCCGGACGGCGAGCGTCGACCGGCCACGCTCAAGACCGGCACCAACAACGACGCCAAGGACCTCAACGCCTACGGCTACATCGCCCCGCCCACCGAGGAGGGCCGGGCCGCCGGAGCGTACGCGCTCGCGGTCGGTGTGTGGAACGGCAACAGCGACAACACGCCGGTCTCGACGCCGGCGCGCCCGGTCTTCTCGATCGACGTGTCGACCTACGTCTGGCAGGGGTTCCTGCAGCAAGCGAGCGCCGAGTGGGAGATCACGCGGTTCGCCCGCCCGTCCGAGGGCCTCATCCAGGTCGCCATCGACCCGTTCACAGGGATGCTCCCGGCCAGCGGGACGGAAGGCGTCAACGAGTGGTTCATCGTGGACACCGCTCCCACGTCGAGCCTGGCCAAGGACGTCTGCGGGATCGCCGCGATCGAGAGCGTCGGTCACGAGCACAAGTTCCAGCACTGGCTGCAGGCCGACCGGGACTGGATGCGCCGGGCTCAGCGTGGGCCGGGGACGGTCGGTGGCCCGGACAGGACCCGGACCACGTACTTCTACGACAACCGCTTCAACCCCTATGGCAGGACGTGGGGACCGTTCGTGGTGGGCCGCGGGTGTGGCGCCTCGCCCAGTCCGTCGCCGAGCTGCGTCCCGCTGCCGACACCCGACGAGGGCGGCGTCATCCCCTCCTTCGAGATCCCGTCGCCGTCCGGCTCGGAGGTCGCGGCACTCCCGTGCCCGCCACCCTCGGTCGAGCAAGCCGAGCGAGGAACCGACGCCGACCCCGGACGTGACACCCGAACCCACCCCGACACCGGAGCCGACACCCGAGCCGACGCCGGAGCCGACCCCGGAACCACCGCCCGAAGTGAGCCCGGCACCGGCCGCCCCCTCCTGAGGTCGTCATGCGACCGTCATGCGGCCGCGACACGATGATGACGTGACCGATCGACCGCTCCCGCGCTCCGTCACCGGCCTCGCCGGCCTGGCCGGCATCGCGGCGGCTGCCCTCGGTATCGGCGTCGCGGAGGCGATCGGAGGCGTGCTGCGCGGGCGCGACGTCCCTTGTCGACGCGATCGGCCAGGTCGTGATCGACCTGCAGCCGCCGGGCGCCCTGGAGTTCGTCGTCCAGCTGTTCGGGACGAACGACAAGCTGGCGCTCCAGATCGTCGTACTGATCGCGGCGCTGGCTCTGGGCGGGCTGTTCGGCGTCCTCGCCGCGCGTCGCTTCGCGGTCGGGGCCATCGGCTTCGGGGCGTTCGGCGTGCTCGGCTTCGTCGCCGGCGTGGCGCAGCCGCTCGCGAGCACCCCTATCGTCGCCGTCCAGGCCGCGGCCGCGACCGGCATCGCGATCCAGACGCTCTCCTGGCTCCTGGGCCGGCTCCAGGCGCCCGCCGGTGAGCCGGCCATCCCGGATCCGGCTCGCCGCTCGTTCCTGCTGCGGACCAGCGCCGCAGGCATCGGTGCGCTCGCCTTGGGCGCGTTCGGGCGGGCGGCCGTCGAATCCGGCCGCACCGCGCCGACACCCCTGGTCCCGCTGCCGCGGCCGTCGGAGACCGTGCCACCGCTGGCGGCCGGGTCCGACCTCGCCCCCTCGACACCGGGCCTCACGCCGCTCGTGATCCCCAACGATGAGTTCTACCGCATCGACACTGCGCTGCTGGTCCCGTCTCTCGACGCGGCGACGTGGCGGCTGCGCATCCACGGCCTGGTGGAACGTGAGACGACCCTGAGCTGGGACCAGCTCATCGCCATGCCCCAGTTCGAGCAGTACTGCACGATCGCCTGCGTGAGCAACGAGGTCGGCGGGAACCTGGTCGGCAACGCCAAGTGGACCGGGATCCGGTTGCGCGATGTGCTCGATCTCGCCGTGCCCACCGCTCAGGCCACACAGCTCGTCGGGCGGTCGGTCGATGACTGGACCGCCGGCATGCCGATGTCGTGGGTGATGGACCCCGAGCGCGAGCCGATGATCGCCGTCCAGATGAACGACGAGCCGCTCCCCCGCGCGCACGGCTACCCGGCGCGGCTGATCATTCCCGGCCTGTTCGGCTATGTGTCCGCGACCAAGTGGCTGATGGAGCTCGAGCTCACGACGTGGGAGTCGTTCGACGGGTACTGGGTGCCGCTCGGCTGGTCCAAGGAAGGTCCGATCCTGACGCAGTCGCGGATCGACACCCCGCGCGGCCCGGTCGGGGCAGGTCGGGTGGCGATCGCAGGTGTCGCGTGGGCGCCCGATCGTGGCATCTCCAAGGTCGAGGTCGGCATCGACGGAACATGGCAGGACGCCGATCTGTCGACGCCGATCTCGGACGCGACCTGGGTCCAATGGGTGCTGCCGTGGGACGCCACTGCCGGCGTCCACACGATCTCCGTGCGCGCGACCGATGGCACCGGCGCGCTCCAGGAGCAGATCCCGTCGCGGCCCGCGCCGGACGGGGCGCGCGGCTGGCACACGATCACGGTCCCGGTCGCCTAGTGCCGGTCGCCCCGGCCGACCGTGGGCTGGATTCGGTATAGAGTCCAGGCATGCCTCGACGGCGCTACATCTTCGATCCGCCGGATCGCTTCGTGGCCGGTACGGTCGGTGAACCGGGCGACCGCACGTTCTTCCTCCAGGCCCGCGAGGGCGGCCGGATCGTCTCGATCGCCCTCGAGAAGGTGCAGGTCGCGGTCCTTGCCGAACGGCTCGGCGCACTCCTTGATGAGCTCGACCTGCGCGGGATCGCAGCCGCCACCGAGACGAGCGCTGCCGAGGCGGTCGCCGACGACGACGACACCGACCTCGACAGTGCCCCGCTCGATGAGCCACTCAACGAGGCGTTCCGGGCCGGCTCGCTGACGCTCGGATGGGACGGTGGCGCGGAACGTGTGCTGGTCGAGGCCCGGGCACAGGACGCCGATGGCGAGGCGATCGATCCGGACGAGGACGACGACGAGGACGAGGATGGCCCCGACCTCCTCCGCGTCCGGATGACAGCCGCGGCAGCGCGCTCGTTCGTGGCGCGGGCGGCCAATGTGGTCAGCGCGGGGCGGCCGCCGTGCCCGCTGTGTGGCGCGCCGCTCGATCCGCTGGGGCATATCTGCCCGCGGCGGAACGGCCACTTCGTCAACTAGCGGGCGGCGCGTGCTCGACCGCGCTTCGACGCTGGACGTGCTGCGCGACGGCGACATCGAGATCGTCGGGCGGATCCTCGGATCGAGCAACAACGCGCTTTTCGTGACGGTCACGTTGCCCTGTCCCGACCCCGGCGAGCCGGCCCGGGTCCTCGAGGCGATCCACAAGCCGACGGTCGGCGAGAGGCCGCTCGATGACTTCCCGGACGGCACCCTGACACGACGCGAGGTCGCGGCGTACCTCGTATCGGAGGCGAGCGGCTGGGATGTCGTCCCGCCGACGATCCTGCGCGACGGACCGTTCGGCGAGGGCATGCTGCAGGCGTTCATCGAACCGGATCCGGCCGTCGATGTCATCGCCTGGATCAACGACGACGACTCCAGGTTGCGACGCATGGCCGCGTTCGACGCGGCTGTCAACAACACCGATCGCAAGGGCGGTCACATCCTGCCGGTCGACGGCGGCCGGCACGTATACGGCGTCGATCACGGGGTGTGCTTCTCGGTGACGCCGAAGCTGCGCACCGTGCTGTGGGGCTGGCGCGGGCAGCGGCTGCTGCCGGACGAGTTGGCCGGGCTCGGACGCATCCGCGATGGCCTCCAGGGGGATCTCGGCGGGGAGCTTCGCAACCTGCTGAGCCGGGCGGAGGTCCGCGCCACCGTGCGGCGCGTCGACGACCTGCTCGAGCGCGGCGCCTTCCCGCTCCCCTCACCGACGTGGCCGGCCATCCCCTGGCCACCGATCTGATCAGGGGCGAGCACAAGAAAACGGCGGGTCCCGCGAAGGGAGCCCGCCGTTCCTGGCGGCCGGGGACGACCGTTCTAGCGCGAGGTCCGGCGGATCATCGGGCGAACCGCCGGGTTTAGGTCAGACGGCCCGGGCGGCCTTGACGACCTGCGAGTTGGCGTAGTGGTCGTGCCAGCCCTGCTTCGTGGGGCTGTTGGCAGTGGTGTAGATCAGGAAGATGGCCCAGGCCAGGGCGAACAGCGAGAGCACCAGGCCGATCAGCGGTATCGGCGAGGCGACCTGCGCGAGGATCGCTGGGGCAGACAGGGCGAGGTAGCGGCGGATGGCCTGATTCATCGTGAGGGCTTGACCGTCGCCTGCGTTCCCGATCTGCATCCCGAGCAGGCGCATGCCGATCGTGGCTCGCATCGAGGTCCACGTGTAGATGAAGTAGGCCGCGCTGATCAAGAGTCCTACGAGGCCGACCACGAACAGACCTACGTAGTTGATCGTGAATGTCAGGTCGGGATTCAGGGTCCCTGGGCTGAAACCAAGTCCGCCCAGGACCGCGCCGACGATGAGGTTCAGGATCCCCACGAGGATGGCGTCGATGATGTAGGCGATCGCCCGATTTGGGACGTCCGCGTACACCAGGCCAGATGCAGGCGCGGGTGGGCTCGTTGCGGTCATTGTGGTGAGTGCCTCCCTCTTCTGGCCACTCCATCGCGGCCTCACGGCATGGTAGACCGAAGTCGGCGCCTTACAAGGGTCGATTTAGCGAGGTCCGATGGGTCGGGCGCCGAATCAGGCGATGAGTTCGTCCGACAGCAACTCCATGAGCAGGCCGTCGATCCACGTCCCGTCGGGCATCCGCTGGTATCGGCGGAGCCGTCCGACCTCCCTGAACCCGACCTTCTCGTACGCGCGGATCGCGCGCGACGTTGTCCGCCGCCGGATCGATCGTGAGCCGGTGGTGCCCATCGTCATCGATCAATCGGCGCGCGAGCGCCCTGACCGCCGCAGGTCCGACGCCATGACCCTGGGCGTCCTCGTCCAGGAACAGGTCGATCCCCGCGTGGCGGAATTCCGGGTCTGTCTCCTCGTGGGTCTGGATGGCCCCGACGAGGCGACCGTCGATCTCGATCGCGAACACGCGCAGGTCGGGCTCGCCCACGATCAGCTCCTGTTCGACGCGGTCCTCGTCGAAATCGCCCCACCATCTGGCCACAGACGGCTGGGCAAGGATCGCGGTCAGGGTGGACGCGTCCTCGGGAAGGACCGGCCGGATGGTGATGTCGGGTGCTGCAACGCTCATGGCGAGGGAGGTTACCGCGTCGTGGCAAGGCTGGCGAGCGGTCCGACCGACGTGAGATGTTCCCCGAGGAACGGTCCGAGCACGAATGAGCGTGATCGTCGAGCGCCAGGACGAAGGTCCCGGAGACGCGATGGCCCGTTCTCGGCTATAGTTCGTATGCGTCACCGGTCCGCAGCGACGGCCCCGGTCGAGCGTCTCGACAAACGGACGCTCCCGGTACGCCGCCCGGACCACCACACCGCTCCCGCCCGTTATCGGCGTGTCGAGCGGAGAACACAAGGGTCGCTGCGCAGGCTCAGATCGCCTGCGGCGCGCCAGAAAGCACGAAGAAACACACGAATGATGTCCCGAAATGCGACGGCGTCCTACGCCGGTCGCGCCAGTTCCATGCGTCGGCTGCGCCGTCGCTCCAGCACAGCACATGCGAGCGGCCGTCCGTTCTGCCGAACGAATGGTTGCCCAAGCTTCCTCGAGATCGATCCGGTGACCGGGATCGCCACCTGCCCCGTCTGCGGCTCGACCCAGCGTCAGCGCGCCCGGGCCCAAGCTCACTGACGCCGCGTCGGCGGCCGCTGACGACCTCGACCTAGTCGCTCGAGAGCGGCTCGCCCCTCGTCGCCCTCTCGAACCGCGCGAGCTCGACCTCGAGATCGAGCGACCGGCGTTGCTGCCGGTCGGTGGGCGCTTCGATTTTCACGCGCAGGATCGCGCGGTTCGCCGCCTCGACCAGGCGGCGCATCTCCTCGCGTGCCCGCGGTCGGGCGAGGTGCGACATGCGCGGCGCACGAGCGAACAGGCGGTCGCGTTCGTCGAGGAGCGCGCGAACGGCCTTGTCGGCTTCGATCCAGCCCGGCGCGACGCCCGCATTCCTGAGCATGCGGTAAGCCAGCGCCCGATCACCTGCCGCCGAGTCATCCTCGAGCGGCAGGCGACTGCCCTGGTGCGGAAGCGCGTCGAAGCTGCCCTCCTCGATCGCCGTCCGGATCTGGCGCTCCACCAGCGTCTCGCGGATGCGTTCGCGCGACGGCTCGGCGGGATCGGGTCGCTCGGGATCGCGATGCTCCATGGGCCGAGACTAGCGCAGGCGGCGCCGCGACAGGCAAGCTGACGCGACCGGCCGCTAAGGTTGAGCCGTGCAGTCGATCGACGGGCGGCCCGTCTACGCCGCCACGGACCTGGTCGCCTATCTCGCCTGCGAGCACCTGACAGCGCTCGAGCGTGCGGCGATGGCCGGTCTCGTCGACCGGCCGATGCGGGCCGATCCGGAGCTCGATGTCATCCGCAAGCGCGGCTTCGAGCACGAGCAGCGCTACCTCTCGGAGCTCGAGGCCGAAGGCCGCCGAGTCGTCAGGATCGACCTGGACGGCTCGATCGAGGATCGTGGTGACCAGCTCCGCGAGGCGGCGGCCGCGACCATCGCGGCCATGGCGTCCGGGCCCGACGTCGTCTACCAGGCGACGTTCTTCGACGGGACGTGGCGAGGCCACGCCGACTTCCTGCTCCGCGTGGATGACCCCGACCGGCCGTCGGTGTGGGGTCCATACCACTACGAGGTCGCCGATACGAAGCTGGCCCGCCACGTGAAGGCCAGCGCCGTCCTCCAGATCTGCTCGTACGTCGACCAGCTGGAACGGATCCAGGGAGTCCGGCCCGAATGGCTCCACGTGGTCCTCGGGGGTTCGGCGCGAGCCGTCGAGCGCCTCCGCGTCGACGACTACATGGCCTACTACCGCAGCGCGCGGGACCGCTTCCTGGCGACCGTCGAAGAGGGTCAGCCGGTCGCGTTCCCGCCGCCGGACACCTATCCGGAGCCCGTCGATCACTGCGACGTGTGTCGGTGGGCGGCGGAGTGCGTCGCCCGACGGCGGTCGGACGACCATCTCAGCCTCGTGGCCGGCATCTCGGGGCGCCAGCGGCGCGCACTGTCCGAACGAGGGGTCGGGACGCTCGCGGCACTCGGCGACCTGGCGCTGCCGATGCAGCCCAGGCCCGAGGGCACGTCCGATGGCGCATTGGCGCGGGTCCGCGACCAGGCACGGATCCAGCTCGAGGGACGTCGCGAGCGGCGGTTGAAGTACGAGCTGCTGGTGCCTTTCCCCGGCGAGCCGTACGAAGCCGAACGTGGTCTGGCGACGCTCGCCCCACCGTCGACGGGCGATCTGTTCTTCGACATCGAAGGCGACCCGTATGCGTTCGAGGATGGTCTCGACTACCTCTTCGGGGTCATGGGGACCGACGGCACGTTCCGCGCGATCTGGTCCCGCGACGCGACCGGCGAGTTCTCGCTCCAGGGAGAACGTCAGGCCTTCGAGGAGTTCATCGACTTCGTGATGGCCCGTCTCGAGGCCGACCCGACGATGCATGTCTATCACTACGCGCCATACGAGCCCACGGCCCTCAAGCGGTTGATGGGCCGCTACGGGACCCGCGAAGTCGAGGTCGATCGATTGCTGCGCGAGGGCGTGCTCGTCGATCTGCTGCGTGCGGTCCGCCAGTCGCTCCGCGCGTCGGTCGAGAGCTACTCGATCAAGAGGATGGAGGCGTTCTACGGGTTCACCAGGGAGATCGACCTGCGCGATGCGGGGTCGAGCATCGTGGCGTTCGAGACATGGCTGGAGCTCGGGGAGGGCGAGCGCCCGCAGACCGACATCCTCGACCGGATCGAGCGCTACAACCGCGACGACGTGGTGTCGAACAAGGAGCTGCGCGACTGGCTGGAGGCCCGCCGTGACGAGCTGATCGCCACCGGCATCGAGATCCCCCGGCCCGCTCCGCGGGAGAACCCGCTGCCCGCCGAGCTGACCGACGCGCTGGCCCGGGTCCAGGCGCTGGTCGATCGGCTCGCAGATCCCGCGATCGTGCCGGAGGACCGATCCCAGCGCGCACCGGAGCAGCACGCCCGGTGGCTGCTGGCGCAGTTGCTCGGCTGGCACCGGCGCGAGGACAAGGCGATGTGGTGGGACTTCCATCGGCTGATGGATCTCACGCCCGAGCAGCTCGTCGACGAGTCCGACCCGATCGGCCTCCTCGAACCGGTCGGGCCACAGGACGTGGAGCTGAAGGGCAAGCAGACGTGGCGCTATGCCTTCCCGCCCCAGGACTTCGATCTCGGGCGGGGGGAGGTCTACGACCCGGGCCAGAAGCAGGAGCGGCCGGACAATTCGCCCTTCAAGTGGGATGCCGGCGACGTGGTGAAGGTGGACCTTGCTGCCGGCACGGTCGACATCCGACGAGAGGTTGCCAGGCCCCATCCTCGGGCGATCGTGCCGCTCCCGTGGGTCCGCACGCAGGCCCACCAGGAGCGGCTGATCGAGATCGGCGCGTGGGTCGCCGATCACGGCATCGACGCGGACGGACCGCACCGTGCGATGCGCGACCTGCTCCTCGGTCGACCGCCGCGCGCCGGCCAGGTTCCAGGTGGACCGTTGGCGCCCGACGACGAGTCCGACCTGGCCGCGGCTCGCCGGGTGGTGATGGCACTCGACTCCACCACGCTCGCGATCCAGGGTCCGCCGGGCTCAGGCAAGACCTACAGCGGCGCCCGGATGATCTGCACGCTCCTCGCCGCCGGCCGACGGGTCGGTATCACCGGGACCAGCCACAAGGTGATCGGCAACCTGCTGGCCGAGGTGCTCAAGGCTGCGCCCACCGAAGGCGTGGACGTCCGGCCGATCCAGCACGGCCAGCCCAACCAGGTGCTCGACGACGATCGCGTCGTGCGTGCCAAGGACGCCGACGATGTCCGTCATCGCTTGGCGGATGGGCGCTCGAATCTGGCGGCCGGCACGTCCTGGCTGTGGGCCTCCGCGAAGGTCGCGGGCGCGATCGACGTGCTGTTCGTCGACGAGGCCGGCCAGATCTCGCTCGCCAATGTCGTCGCGATGTCCCAGGCGACGGACAGCATCGTGCTCCTGGGCGACCCACAGCAGCTCGATCAGCCGCTTCGCGGCACACATCCGCCGGGAGCGGACCGCTCGGCGCTGGCGCACGTCCTCGACGGGGCCGCGACGATTCCCCCGGAGCGCGGATTGTTCCTCGAGACGACGTGGCGGTTGCATCCGGATCTTTGCTCGTTCACGTCCGAGGCCTTCTACGACGACCGCCTCGAGCCCGAGGCGCACCTGGCCGGGCAGCGCCTTCGGAGCAGCCTGTCGCTGGTCGACGGCGTGGGTCCGCGGCTGTACGCGCTCCCGACGGTCGGGGCCGACAGCGAGTCGCCGGTCGAGGCGGCCGCGGTCGCTGACTTCGCCCGCTCGATCGTCGGCGGGTCGTGGACGGACGGACATGGCGTGACGCGTCCGATGACGTGGAACGAGGTGCTCATCGTGGCGCCGTACAACGCGCAGGTCGGGGCGATCCAGCGGCTGCTCCCGCCCGAAGCACGCGTCGGGACGGTCGACAAGTTCCAGGGCCAGGAGGCGCCGATAAGCATCTACTCGTTGACGACGTCCGCGCCCGAGCTCGCGCCGCGCGGGATGGACTTCCTGTACAGCCGAAACCGATTGAACGTCGCCACGTCGCGGGCGCGCTGCGTTGCGCTCGTCGTCGGCTCGCCGGACCTGTGGCGTGTCCGCGCCCGGACCCCCGCTCAGATGCGGCTCGCGAATGCGTTCTGCCGGTTCGTCGAGCTTGCCGGAGCCTCCGGCGCGGTGGCGGGCGCGGCCGGCGACGGTGCCGATGCCCCGGCCGGCCCCTCGGGGTACGAGATCCTCACGCTCGATCTGGTGTGAGCGTCCGTCCCGTACCATCGGCCGTCATGGCCGAGGCACGACCGACCAACCCCGCGGAGCTCGCGCGGCTCCGTCGGCGGACCGTGGCGACCCTGGTGGCCGGAGTCGCCCTCGGCAGCACCGGGCACATCGCGGCGGTGACGGTCGCCACGATCGTGGCGACCGACATCTCCGGTGGGGCGAAGGCCTGGAGCGGCGCCCCGAGCGCGACGGTCGTCCTCGGGGCGGCCGCCGGAGCGATCGGCCTGTCGTGGCTGATGGTCCGGCGCGGTCGGCGGTTCGGCCTCACGGCGGGATACGTCGTCAGCGTGCTCGGGGCGATCGTCGCGACCGCCGCGGTCGTGATGCTGTCCATCCCGCTCCTGCTCATCGGGACCCTGCTGATCGGTTTCGGCAACGCCTCGAACCAGCTGTCGCGCTACACCGCGGCAGACCTCGCTCCGCCAGACCGTCGAGCGTCGGCGATCGGTGTCGTCGTGTGGGGCGCCACGATCGGAGCGGTCGCGGGACCGAACCTCGCGGCACCGGCCGGTCAGGTCGCACTCGCGCTGGGCCTGCCGGAGCTGAGCGGCCCATACCTCGTGCCGATCGTGTTCGTCGGAGCGGCCGCCATCCTGTCCTTCTCGCTCCTCCGGCCCGACCCGTACGAGCTCGCCGACGCGTCATCCCGCCACGACGGGGTTGGCGAGGACCGGTCAGTGGCCGTTTCATTGGCGAGCGTCCTCGCTCGTCCGAATGTCCCGGTCGCGGTGGTGGCGCTCGTGGCCGGCCAGTTCGTCATGGTCCTGATCATGACGATGACTCCGCTTCACATGGCCGATCACGGCCACGATCTCGCGGCGGTCGGGCTGGTGATCAGTGGCCACACGTTCGGGATGTTCGGGCTCTCGCCGATCTCGGGCCGCCTGACCGACCGGTATGGCAGCGTTCCGGTGATCCTGGCCGGCCTGGGTGTGGTGGCCGTCGCGTCAATCCTGGCCGCTGCTGCGCCACCCGAGGGCGGGGCCGTGCTCTTCGTCGCGCTGTTCCTGCTCGGCTATGGCTGGAACCTCGGGTATGTCGCCGGATCCGCGCTGCTGACCCACGGGCTGTCGCTGGCCGAGCGGACCAGGGTGCAGGGCCTGACCGACGGCCTGATCTGGAGCTCCGCCGCGGTCGCGAGCCTCGGATCCGGGGTCGTCCTGGCATACGCCGGGTACGCGATCCTCGGGCTGATGGGCGCGGCATTGGTCGTGGTCCCGATGCTGCTCGTGATCGCGCGACGCTCAGCCGTCGCCGGGGCGTCAGGCAGCTCCTAACTCCCGGACGACCCAGGCGGCGAGGACCCGGGCGCAGGTCTCGACCTCGTCGAGCGACACGTGCTCGTCGGCGCTGTGGGCGACCTTCACGTCACCCGGTCCGAAGATCACGCACGGCGTCACGCCGTGGTTGACGAACATCTGCATGTCGGCGCCGTAGGGTTCGCCCAACAGGGCGGGGCGGCGGCCCGTGACCGACTCCGCCACCTCGGCCAGTCCGACCGGCAGCGGGTGGTCGGACGGCACGCGAGCGGATCCGAAGCGACCACCGGTGATCTCGACTGTGGCCGGGTGCTCCCGCAGGAAGTCGTCGTCGGCACACGCTGCCGCGATCGCCGCGCGCAGGTCGGCTTCCGCGTCGGCCGGTGACTGGCCGAGCCGAACCCCGTAGCGCCCGTAGGCGACGACCCGGTCGAGCACCGTCGATGCCCATTCGCCGCCTTCGACGATCCCGATGATCGTCGGGTACGGCAGCCCGAGCGCGGTCATCAAGGGATCCGTCTCTGCCTCGTTCCGGTTCCACTCGTCCGCCTCGAGAGCCCGCGTCAGGACGAACAGCTTGTCCAGGGCCGAGACGCCCTCGCGTCGCTGCGAGGCATGCGCCGCCCGACCCGGCACGGTCAGCCTGAATGTGATCGCACCCGCATGGGCCACGACGATGTCGAGCCGCGAGGGCTCGGTGATGATCGCCAGGTCGGCGGTCGCTCCGGACCGGATCGCCGCCAGCGTGCCCTGTCCGCCGTCCTCCTCCGAGGGGACCAGCACGATCGCGAGCTCACCCAGGAGTCGGGCCAGATCGCCGGACTCCCTGAGCTTCCGCACGGCGGCGAGGATCGATGCGACCCCGCCCTTCATGTCACACGCGCCCCGGCCATAGAGGCGGCCCTCCTTGATGTCCGCGCTCCACGGGTCGATCGTCCACGTCGCGCGATCGCCCGGCGGCACGACATCGAGATGGCCGGATAGGATGAGGCGCTTTCCGCCGCTCCCGCCCACCCTCCCGATGACGACCGGCAGCGAGGTGCGGGGCATCTCCTCGCCGGGCCAGGCCGGGTCGGCGCGGAGCTCGTGGAGGTCGGACCGGACGACTTCGACCATCAGCCCGAGCTCGTGCAATGCGCCGGCGGCCCAGTCGGCGACGATCTCCTCCGACCCGGTGATGCTCGGGATGCGAACCAATGTCTCGAGGTCGTCGATCAGCCTGGCGCGATCGACGTCAGGCATCAGAGTCAGGCACGAACGTCAGCCACGAAAGATCGGGCGCGTCATGCATGTGGGGCCCCCCGAGCCGTTGACCCCGACCTGGGTCGCCGCGTAGGTGTGCACCTCGCACCCCGCGGCGGCCAGCGCGGAAGCGGTGACCGGGTTGCCCTCAGCCATGATCACCACCCCGGGACGGACCGCGAGGACATTGCAGCCGAGCGTCGGGAACTCCTCGTCGGGCACGGCGACCAGCCGGATGTCGAGATCGAGCAGCAGCTCCCACAGGCCGACGGGAAGCAGCGGCAAGTACACGACGGCGATGTCGTCGGCCACGGGCGAGATGACGCTCATGAGGTGGATGAGCTCGGTCGGGCCCTTCCAGAACGGCACGTCGAACAGCCGCACGTCCCCGCCGACCAGATCGGCGAGCTGCGCCACGCCGGTGGCGTTGCTGCGCAGCGTGCGGCCGATGCAGAACAGGTCTGGCCGCAGCCAGAACGTGTCGCCGCCCTCGACCGTGCCAGGCGCCTCGATCCGCCCGAGCGTCGGGATGCCGGCAGCCTGCGTCCACCGTTCGAGGACGTCGGCCCCGCCCAGTCTGTTCGGCTTGCCGGGTCGCAACGGGATGGCGCCCCGGTCGGTGACGAGGAGCGGGTCGAACGTGTAGACCAGATCCGGGTCGTCGGTCTCGTCCTCGAGCATATGGACCCTCGGTCCGAGACCCGCCAGCAGCTCTACGAACGCGTCGTGCTCGCTCTGGGCGACATCGAGATCGACCGGGTACAGGAACCCGTGCGCCGGGTCGTCGAAGGCTCGACCGAACGCCTCGCCCGGCCTCTTGACGAGCACGTCGTGCAGGGGCGCGGACATGCTCTGCGCGCCGTATCGCAGCAGGGTGGTCGTCATCGCGGAAGGATAGCCGTGGTCCGCGATCGGGAGTACGCTGCGGGGACCATGGCCGCCTACGCCGTGATCGCTCGCATCGGACGCGTCGATCCGCATCTGACCGTCCACGACATCGCCCTCGATCCGGATCTCGACGACGATGGACCCGGCGGCGGGCTGCCGACCAACGGTCCTGCCGTGACAGTGGATGTCGTCCGTGGCCCCGAGCCCGGACGGATCACAGAGTGGGTCCGGAGGGCGCGCGAGCTGTGGGCCCAGACGACGTTCTA
Organism: uncultured Chloroflexia bacterium; assembly: GCA_963819655.1. Taxonomy (GTDB): domain Bacteria; phylum Chloroflexota; class Limnocylindria; order Limnocylindrales; family CSP1-4; genus SPCO01. Next base: position 107,814 of record CAWFXA010000001.1, read on the forward strand.
CGTCTTCGACGCGAACAGCTGGCGCACCTAGCCGAGCGGGCTCCCGAAGCGCACCGGATCGAGCGCCGCAGGCGGAGCCGCGATCCGGCCGTCGATCAGGTCGGCGATCATGCGTCCCGAAGCCGGACCGGTGGAGATCCCCCATGGACCGTGTCCGGCGGCGACCCAGAGTCCCGCCGCTCCCGGGATCGCTCCGACGAGGGGTCGACCGTCCACGCTCTGGGGTCGGGCGCAGACGCGCGGCGGCCCGATCGGCGCATCGGCGATGGCCGGCACGAACCGGATGCCGCGACGGATGAGGGACGGCACGACGCTGGCCGCGTCGGGTTCGTCCGCGAGGAACGTCGAGCCGAGAGAGCTCACTCCCTCGGCGGTGACGAGGCTGAATGCGTGGCCGGCTTCGCCAACGTCCTCCACGTCCGGCTCGATCGAGATCTCGGCCTCCTCGAGGACCCGGCTCGGTGGCGCCGCGAGCGTCACCGGCACGACGACGCCCCAGCGGGGGGCGATCGGTCGCCACGCGCCCGATGGATCGACGATGCGCGACGTCCACGGCCCTGCGGCCACGACAACGTGCTCGGCTTCGAGGCGCCCACCGCCCTGGAAGGCGACGCCCCGGACTCTGCCGTCCTGGAGCCACGGGAATGCCTCCGCGCCCAGCCGGATCTCGACGCCGCTGGCCGTCGCGCGGGCGGCGTACGCGCGAGTCGCTGTCGCCGGTCCGACCGGGTAGCCGATCTCCAGCCGACACGCGGCCACGCCCTCGGCGACCGCCGGTTCGAGGCGGCGCATGTCGTCCGGGGAGACGTACGTCGGCTGGAGGTGGGGGTGAGATGCGGCGAGCTCGGCGGCGAGGCGCTGCGCTCCGCGTCCATCGCGCGTGACGCTCAGCAGCCCTGCGGGACTGGCCGGGAGGGACAGTCCGTCGAGCTCGCGATACAGCGCGACCGTCTCGAGATGCAGGTCGACGAGGACGCGGTCGAAGGGATGCTGGACGACGCCCGAGTTGCGCCCTGACGCCCCGGCACCGATCTCGTGCCGCTCGAGCAGGTGCACTCGACGACCGGCTTCGGCGAGATGGGCCGCGGCGGACGACCCCGACGATCCCGCCGCCGATGACGATGACGTCCGGGGCAGGCTGTGGTCGGTCACGCACCCGCGGATGATGCCAGTCGGAGGCGCCAGCCCGTGGGCCGCGGCGCGACCCAGGCCCAGCCATCGTTGCAGCCGCAACGACAGGCTTCGATCGGCGACAACGTGTACCATCCCCGCCAGTGACCGTCACCGAACGCGCCGACGCGCGGCCCTTGTCCCCCAACGACCCGCGGCTCGAGCCGTGGCGCTCGTTCCTGACCGCCCACGCCAGGATCACGCGGCGTCTCGACGAAGAGCTCCGCGCCGAGCACGACCTGTCGCTGGCCGAGTACGACGCGATGCTGACGATCGCCGACGCGCCCGAGCGACGGATCCGGATGCGCCAGCTGGCCGATCGGGTGATCCTCAGCAAGAGCGGCGTGACCCGGCTCATCGACCGGCTCGTGCTCGATGGCCTGGTCGAGCGGAAAGCGTGCGCGAGCGACGCCCGTGGGGCGGAGGCCGTCCTGACCGCGGATGGTCTCGACCGACTGCGTCGCGCCTCGCGAACCCACCTGCGCGGGATCGCGGAGCATTTCCTGACCGCCGTCGACGAGGCCGACCTGCCGACCATCGAGCGGTCGATGCAGTCGGTCGCCGAACATGCCGGCCCGGGCGGTGACACCCCCGACTGAACCGCGCGCCGAGCGGCGGCGCGGCCGGCTGTACGTCGGGACCAGCGGCTTCGCCTATCCCGCGTGGAGCCCGCGTTTCTACCCGCCCGGTCTGCGCGGTGACGCGTTGCTAAGCCATTACGCCTCGCGGTTGCCGGCGGTCGAGCTGAACAACACGTTCTACCAGTCGCCATCGGAGTCGAAGGTCGCGACCTGGCTCGGCGCCACGCCGCCCGACTTCCGGTTCAGCGTCAAGGCCCAGCGCGGCGGCTCATGGCGAGCGTTGAACGGCAGCCCCGACCCGGGGCTTCCGTGGCTCACCGAGCCGTACCGGCGCTTCGGCGAGCGGCTGGGCACCGTGCTCTTCCGTATCCCCGACAACGTCAAACGCGACGACCGCCGACTCGCAGCGATGCTTGCCGCTTGGCCTGGGGACCTGCCTCTGACCGTCGAGTTCGGGGACCCGAGCTGGGAGGCCGACGAGACCATCGTGCTGCTGCGTGAGGTCGGCGCCGTCCTGTGCGCCACCGAGGGCCCAGACGATCCGGCGCCGCCGACGCTCAGGCGGACCGGGCCGTTCCTGTATGTCCGCCTGCGTCGCCACGACTACACCGACGACGAGCTGGCCGCCTGGCGCGATCGATTCGAGCCGTTCCTCGCCGCGGGCGACGATGCGTACGTCTTCTTCCGCCACGACGAGACAGGTCGCGGCGCGGAGCTCGCCGAGGCGCTGGGCGCCCTGGCCGGCTAGGGCTCGTCGGCTACGTCGACCCGCGCGAATACTCCGCCGGACCGAACATCACGACAAGAACGAGACGCTCCTCGATATCGATGAACCGGTGTTCGACCCAGGCGGCGACGAAGATGACCGATCCGGCCGTGATCGGACGCACGTCCTCGCCGACGCGGACCCTGGCCCTGCCGGACATGACGACGTAGAGCTCGTCCTCGGCGTGCGGCGACTGAGGGTCTGTCGCCCCGGCATCCAGCACATACAACCCGCCCGACAGGTCGGGCACCGAGATGAACTCGTGGTAGAGCCTGCCGCTGGCGACCCGCGCAGCATCGAGCTCGGCGAGCTCCCAGGTGTCCATGGCCGCAGCCTACCGCGGGCCACCGGCGGCGCCATGCCGCGGCGCGCCAGACGACCCCTAGCGACGATCCCGGATACATTCCGCACCATGCCCCGATCGCTCGTCGTGCTACCCCTTGCCGCCCTGCTGCTGATCGGCTGCGTCGATGCGACGGAGCCACCGCGCCCGTCGGTGCTGCCGAGCCCGGCCGCGACGACGGCGCCGTCCTCGAGTGCGAGCACGGCGCCCACCGTTGCGACGCCGTCTGGGGCGCCAGCCGCGCTTTCGGTCGACCCGGTCCTCGCGGGGCTCACGGACCCGGTCGACATCGCCTGGCGACCCGACGATCCCGCGACGCTGTTCGTGGTCGAGCAAGTCGGGCGCGTCCGGATCGTGCGTGACGACCGGTTGGTCGAGCGTCCATTCCTCGACATCGGCGACATCGTGCGCGCCGGCGGCGAGTCTGGCCTGCTCGGTCTCGCATTCCTGCCGAGCGGTGAGGCGGGGCGGTTCTTCGTCTACTACACCAACGACGCGGGCCGTCAGGTCGTGGCGTCGTACGACACCGATCCGAACGACCCGGATGTCGCTGCGCCGGACACCGCCACGGTCTGGCTCGACATGGCCGATCGGTTCGGCAACCACAACGGCGGCGCCCTGGTGTTCGGCCCCGACGGCGACCTGTACATCGGGACCGGTGACGGAGGCGGCGCCGGAGACCCGCTCGATTCCGGTCGCCATCTCGACACGCTGCTGGCAAAGGTCCTGAGGATCGATGTCGACCACGACGTCCCGGGTGACATCGACCCGCGCTACGTCGTCCCGTCGGACAACCCGTTCGTCGACCGGAGCGGCGCGCGCCCCGAGATCTGGCTGACGGGGTTGCGCAACCCGTGGCGGATCCGCTTCGACCGGGCGAACGGCGACCTGTGGATCGCGGACGTCGGCCAGGGGGAACGCGAGGAGATCGACGTGGCGCGCGCCGGCCAGAGCGGCCTCGACTTCGGCTGGAATGTCATGGAGGGCTCGACGTGCTTCCGCAGCGTCGGCCTCGATTGCGCGACCCCGGAGCTGATCCTGCCCGTCGCCGAGTACGACCACTCGGTCTCGGGCGTCTGTTCCGTGACCGGCGGGACGGTCTACCGGGGCACCGCGAACCCAGGCCTCCTGGGCTGGTATGTCTTTGCGGACTACTGCTCCGGGACCTTCTGGGCGATCGACGCGTCGCTCGATCGGACGGAGGACCCGGCCGTCGTCGCCGAGACCGATTTCCTCATCAGCGCCATCGCCGAGGATGCAGCCGGTGAGTTGTACGCCACCGACCACGCGGGCGGCCAGCTCCTTCGCATCGGTGTCACGGGCGGCTGACCTAGCGGGCTAGCGCGCACGGTACGTGACGGTCACCGTCACGGTCACCTCGAGCGAGCCGGCCTCGACCGGGGTCGCGACCTCCGCCGCCGCAAGAGCCATCCGCTCCGCCTTCGCGTACGGCATCGGCGGTCGGGTCGGGACGCCCTCGACGATGTCGGAGACGCCGACGATCCCGAGCCCCGCGGCTTCGGCAAGGACGTCGGCCCGGGCACGTGCGGCGGCCATCGCCAGCACCCGTGCCTCCCGCTCGGCCGAGGCGGGATCGGCGACGCGGAATGACAGGCTGTCCATGCTCGTCGCACCGGCAGCGAGAGTCCAGTCGACCACCTCACCGAGCTTGGCCAGGTCGCGGACAGTGACCTCCACGACGTTCGCCAGCTCATAGCCGGTCAGCGTCGGCGCCCGCCCGTCGCGGTAGTCGTAGCGAGGCTGGACGGACAACAGCGATGTCCGGACGTCGCGGCGTGCGACGCCGGCGCTGTCGACGGCGGCGAGGATCTCGTCCATGGCCCGCCCGGCATCCGCGCGTGCCACCGCGACCGTCGGACGGCTGACGGCCACGCCCAACCGCAGGTCCGCGACATCGGGCTCGACCGCGATACGGCCTGTCCCGCTGACGACGATCGTGCCGGTCTCTGCCTTGCTCTTTCGGTCGGGCATACGCCTCCTCCTCGGGTGTCGGCGATGGTAGCCGGTTGACCACGCCGGGGGCCGGCGGCTGATCCGGATTGTCACGCGGTTGCAATCCCCGTTCTCAGATACGCCACGGCGGCGCAAGCCGCGCCGTAGTGCACTCCACGAGCGAGCGCGCGTGGCCGGCTGCGCGCTGTCGCCCTGCCCGTTTCTCACGGGCCCCAGCATCGAGAATGGACGAGGCGCCGTTGACAGCCCTACCACCGATCGCGGGATCGCTGGGCGATGCCGGACAAGTCGAGGAGAGGCTGAGGCGGCTGGCCGAGGCCGAACACGCGCGTGCCGCCGAGCTGAACGCGGTCATTCGGGCGATGGGCGACGGGGTGATCGTGTGCGCCGCCGACGGGCGGACGATCCTCGCCAACCCTGCCGGTCGAGCAATGTTCCCGTCGATCACCGAGGTCAGCTACGCCGGGATCCTCGCAGAGCTGCACGACCCGGAGGGGATGGCACCGCCACTCGGGACGCGTGCCGGGCCGGTCGTCTTCCGGACGCGGTCCGAGCCCGAGCGCTGGATCGAGGTGGCGACATATCCGGTCGATCGCGCCACAGACGGCGAGCGCGGGGAGACGATCCTGGTCCTGCGGGACGTCACCGAACAACGCCAGCGCGAGGCGGTCAGGGAAACCTTCATCGGCGTCCTGTCGCACGAGCTTCGCACCCCGGTCACAACGATCTTCGGTGGCGCTCGCATCCTGTCAAGGGATGACAGTGGCCTCGACGAGGCGACCCGCAGGGGGATCCTCGCCGATGTCGCCGACGAGGCCGAACGGCTCAAACGGCTCGTGGAGGACGTCGTCGCGCTGAGTCGGTTCGGCGAATCGGAAGGGGACCTGGGCCGGGAGCCGGTCCTTCTCCAGCGGGTCGTGCCGGCCGTCGTCGCTTCGGAGGAAGAGCGCTGGCCGGGTGTCACGTTCACGGTCCAGGTCCCACCCGGGCTACCGACCGTCGTGGCCGACCCGACCTATCTCGAGCAGGTCATCAGAAATCTCCTCGCGAACGCCGCCAAATACGGCGGCCAAGGCGCCATGATCGAAGTCGTCGTGGAGTCGGACACCGATGCCGAGGAGGTGTCTGTCTGCGTCCGCGACGATGGCCCGGGCATCGAGCCGGACGAGGCGGAGCGCCTGTTCGACCTGTTCTACCGCTCCCCGGCGACTGCCACCGTCACGGCAGGTGCGGGCATCGGGCTGTTCGTGTGCGCTCGACTCGTGCGCGCGATGGGCGGGCGTGTCTGGGCGCGAGCGCTCCCTGCCGGGGGCGCCGAATTCGCCTTCGCGCTCCGGGTGATGCACGAAGACTGAGTGGCTCAGAACCAGCGCCGAGCCTTGGCGATGACCACGATCGAGACCGCCAGGACCAGCATGCCCCCGACGACGAACCAGAAGTTGGTCGCGTCCTCGAAGAAGCCGACCTTGAAGTTCATGCCCATGATCCCGGCCAGGACGACCGACGGCAGCAAGACCGCGGACAGCAACGTCAGAGTGCGCATCACGTCGTTGGCGCGCTGCGAGACCCGACCCATGTGGATATCGAAGGTCCCAAGCAGACCCTCGCGCAGATTCTCGATCGACGACATGGCCGCCTCGAGCCGGTCGACCAGACCGGGCCACGGCCGCCCGACGCTGCTCTCGACATCCATCTCGGGCAATGCGAGGGTCGACAGCGCGTCGCGATGCGGCGCGAGGGTGCGGCGCACCAGGCCGATCCGTCGCCGCAGCGCGACGATCGCCGAGAGGATGTCGTCGTCCCGACTGTGGAGCGCGCGCTGGTCGAGCTCGTCGATCTCGCGCTCGATGGACTCTGCCAACAGGAAATAGCCGACCAGGACCTCGTCGATGAGCGACGACATTAGGTCGCCGGCCGTCAGCTTCCCGAGTCGCGTCTCGCCGTCGAGGCCCTCGTCGAAACGTTCGAGGGCCGCAACCGGCCCGCGGTGAACCGTGAGGACGACGTTCGGAGCGGCGACGAGGTCGATCTCGCGGCGCACGAGGCGTGGCCCGTCGCTATCGTCGACCTCCATCGCCTCGAGCGTGATGTGGAGGCGGTCGGCGGTGCGCGTGAGGCGAGCCCGGCCCGCGTCCGCGCGCAGCCGGTCCACATCGATATCGCTGAGACCGAGGGCCTCGACGGTCTCGTCGATCGCCGACTCCTCGTTGCGGCTGTCGATGTCGACCCACAGCAGCCGCTTCGACCCCAGGGACCGGACGACGTCGGGGCTCAGCTCGACTCGACGGTCGTGTCCGTCCGCGTCGAACAGGCGGGCCGACGTGCGGCTCAGTGGATGAAGCTCAGGAAACCCGCCGCGACGACGGCCACGATCGCGGTCAGGTACTGCAGCGCCAGCATCGTCCGGTCATGGGCGGGATTGTCGTCCCATGACCCGGGCCGTCTGGTTCGCGACTCGAACAGCATCGATACGCACCTCGCTCGTCGGTGTTTGCCCCGGCGATTCGCATCGTGCGATGCCGCGTGATGCGCAAGGATCGCTCGCCATCGGCCGGCGCATCTCGGGAGTATCACAACGAGGGGGGATCCGGACTGCGAGCCTCCTGCAACCTATCGCACCACACCGGAGCGCACAACCGATGCGCCAACGCCCGTACGGTCGAACGTGGCCCACACAGATGGCCGCCCGGCGTCGCCCTCCGGCTTCGCCGTCATCCCAGGAGGTGACCATATGCTCAAGCGAATCGTCATGCTGGTGGCCCTGGCGGTCGCCCTCGTCGCCTGCGGGTCAGGGACCACGAGCTCACCGGCTACCGAGACCCTGGCACCGATCGACTCGGCAGCCCCGAGCGAGGCGCCGAGCGAGTCCGCTTCGCCGTCGTGATCTGACGAGGCACGCCTCAAGACGACGCCGGGTCCTGCCTGGGACCCGGCGTCTTGCTGTCCGGCGATCGTCCGTCTTCATGCCGTTGTTACGTGCCAGCGCACGTCCGTTGTCCGCCGGCTGAATGGCGACCGCGACATTTGGTCACGTACCGGGTGGTCACGTACCCGGGACGGGCACAGACCCAAGCTGTGCGGGTGAGATGCCCGCCAAGGGAAGGAGGCTTCTGGATGAGCATCATCGCGTGGATCGTCCTCGGCGCCATCGCCGGCTATCTTGCCGGCTTCCTCGTCAAGGGTGACGAGGGCCTCGGGATCATCGGGCACATCGTGCTCGGTATCGTCGGCGCACTCGTCGGCGGGTTCCTGGCCGGGGCCCTGTTCAACAGCGATCCGATCAACGGACCGTTCGATATCCAGTCGATCGTCGTCGCGACGATCGGTGCGGTCATCACGGTCGTGGTCGTGGGCGCCGTGATGGGCCGGAGCCGCGTGGGTCGCGGCCCGGTCTGAGCCCAGCACCGGGCGCCATAGCCCGGAGGCCCAAGGTGCGATGGAGCCCACCAGCCCGGTGGGCTCCATCGCTTTTTCGGAAGGAGCATGAGTCGCGTGTCGACCATCGTGGAATCGATCGATGTCGCCGTCCCCGTCCGGACGGCGTATGACCAGTGGACCCAGTTCGAGGAGTTCCCGCACTTCATGGAGGGCGTGAAGAGCGTCAAGCAGCTCGACGACACGACGCTCGAATGGACGGCCGAGATCGCCGGCGTCGAGCGCTCGTGGACCGCCGAGATCACCGATCAGGAGCCCGGACCAGACGGTCGCCTGGCGGTCGACGAGCGGCGCCAAGAACGCGGGTCAGGTCACGTTCCAGCCGTTGGGCGACAACATGACCCGTATCACGCTCCAGCTCGAGGTCGAACCAGAGGGACCCGTGGAGACGCCGGGTGACGCGCTCGGCTTCGTCGAGCGGCAGGCCGAGGGCGACCTTCGCCGGTTCAAGGAGTTCATCGAGAAGCGCGGGACCCCGACCGGCGCCTGGCGCGGTGAGGTGGAACGTGGGACGACGGCGGGCTCGCGCGGCTAGATCGGCGAGCCGCGAGGCTCATGCAAGGGCGCGACGGCCTACAGGTTGGGCGACCGTGACGCCGTCCGCGTCACGCTGGGTATGTGGCTCCTGTACCACTGGGGGTCCGGGAGCCACATACCCTCGACGGTGGACTCGGGCAACCGACCGGCCCGAAGGCAAAGCGTTGATATGCGTTTGTAATGTCCATCGCGTGGCGCGTGGCGAGTCCGGGAGTTGCCCTCCCGTACGGTCAGCGCAACAGAAGACAACCACAAGGCGGGCGCTTGTGACGGGGCGCACCTCCTTTCGCACGGACGGTTCGGGTCCCCTCCCCGGGCCGTCCGTCGCCTTTCTATCGTCAAACGGATGGTCGGGGATTCTGGAGGTCTGAGATGACGGCGACGACAAGCCGCGGGGCGGGGAACAAGGACAAGGGCGCGGACGACAGGGCCGTCGACCGTGCGGCCACGACCGCAAAGCAAATGGCCGATACGGTGGCCGGGGTCGCGGGTGAGGTGAGCGCTCGGTTGCCGGAAGCTGCCGGCACGACGCGCGACGCGTTCCAGGAGGCGAGCCGGATGGTGCGCGCGGGCTCCGACGAGACCCTCAAGGTCGTCGGCGCCCTGTCGATCGGCTTCGCCGGCGGCCTGCTCCTGGGCGGCGCGCCACGGATCCTCGTGATCGCCTCCCTGGTGCCGGCGCTCCTCGTCGGCTCGGAGTTCGTCGATCGGAAGGGCATCGCGGCGAGCTGATCCTCGACCCGGGCTCAGTGCAACAGCGCTGATAGCGGGGGTGCCTGTGCCAAGCGACGGACCGCAATCCGTTCGGCCGTAGCGTCGGGGACGACCCCCCACACGTGGGGCCGCAGGAGGTACCGACACCATGGATGACGCGAAGCGAGCCTACCGAGAGGCTGAGAACAAGACCAAGGAAGAGCTCCGCCGCGCCGACGGTGAGGAGAGCCTTTCCGACAAGGCCGCGAACGTCGGCGACGACATCCGACAGGGACTCGGCAATGCCGGCGACGAGATCGACGAGCAGGTCGACAAGGCCAAGTTCCGCCAGGAGCATGGCAACGATCCGGTCTGACGACTGATCGCCTCAAGCGACGACAGAGCCCCGGCCGATGGCCGGGGCTCTGTCACGTCGCCGGGGTCCCGTCGCGCCCGCTGGGCGCGCTGACGGAGCAGCCGGACGATGGCACGCTCCTCATCGCGGTCGGACCCGACCGGTGGCTCCTCCTGCTCCTCGGCAGCATCGACGAGGGTGCCCGGCAGGCTCCCGTCGAGATACGCCTCGAGCACGGCGGGATGGACGTAGCTGCCGCGGGCCACGGCCGGGGTATTTCCGAGCCTCGCGGCGGTCCGTCGCATCGCCTCCACGACATTGCGTCGGGCCGCCGGACCGTGCTGCTCGGGCTGGAGCGAACGGAGCGCGCGGTACGCCAGGAGCGTCCCGGCCCACGTGCGGAAGTCCTTGGCGGTGAAATCGCCGCCAGACGCCTCGCGCAGGTAGTCGTTGACGTCGTCGGACGTGACGTCGCGGACCTCGCCGTCGTCGTCGACGTAAGCGAAAAGGGCCTGCCCCGGCAGCTCCTGGCAGCGCCGGACGATCGATGCGAGACGACGGTCGCGCACGTCGACCTCGTGCATGGCGCCCGCCTTCCCGCGGAAGCGGAACCGCACGCTGGACCCCTCGATCCGGGCGTGCCGCCCCCGCATCGTCGTCAGCCCGAACGAGCGATTGACGCGTGCGTACTCCTCGTTGCCGACACGGATCAAGCTCAGCTCGAGCAACCGCACGACCGTCGCGAGCACCTTGTCTCGCGACAGGCGCTTCGAGGCCAGGTCCTGCCGGCAGCGCCGCCGGATCCGCGGCAGCGCGCCGGCGAAGTCGAGCATCCGCTCGAAGTTGTCGGCACCGCGCCGCTTGCGCCACCTCGCGTGATAGCGGTACTGCTTCCGACCGCGAGCGTCGCGACCAGTCGCCTGGAGATGGCCGTTCGGCCACGGGCAGATCCAGACATCGGTCCAGGCCGGTGGGATCGCGAGAGCGGCGATGCGCGCGCGGACGTCCGCATCCCGGATCGTCGCGCCGTCGGCGTCGCGGTAGGTAAAGCCGCGACCGGACCGGCGCCGGCCCCAACCGGGCCAGGCGTCGGTCGAATAGCGCAGTCCGCTGGCGCGCGCTGCGCCGCGGGCCTCGTCTGTCGACATCGACATGGCGGCACGGTAGTGGCGCAGGCGTCACGACGGGACCGCTGCGAGACCTTCGCCACATGCCTGCAATCTCGCATCACGGCGGCACCGACCTCCCGATAGGGGCCCGTTCGGATACTCCGTCCAGTCCCGTCGCGACACGAAGTTCTTTGGGGATCGTCGCGATGGGACAACTATTTCCCGACGGAGCCCAGCCGCGCAGGAGACCCTTCAGGCATGCAGCACGCAGTCACCATGGAGCGCCTGACGAAACGGTTCGGCGACGACATCGCTGTCGACGGCATCACGCTGGCCGTGGCGCCGGGGACCATCGTCGGCGTCATCGGTCCGTCCGGGGCCGGCAAGACGACGCTTGTCCGTCTCATGACCGGCGCCCTGACGCCCTCGGACGGCGAGGTCCGGGTCATGGGCGAGGATCCGCTCCAGTTTCGCCGGGAGACCCGCGAGCGCATCGGCTACATGCCCCAGTCATTCGCGCTCTACCCCGACCTGACCACGCGCGAGAACGTCGACTTCGTCGCCTCGCTCTTCGGCCTGTTGTGGTGGCGCCGGCGGCGCCGGACGCGCGAGGTACTCCAATGGGTCGATCTGTGGGATGTCCGTGGACGACGCGCGGGCCGGCTGTCGGGTGGCATGCAGCGGCGGCTCGAGCTAGCCTCCGCGCTCGTCCACGACCCGACGATCGCGTTCCTGGACGAGCCGACGGCAGGCATCGATCCCCTCCTCCGGGCCACGATCTGGGCAGAGCTCGACCGGCTCCGGGATCAGGGCCGCACGCTTCTCGTGACGACCCAGTACGTCAACGAGGCCGAGCAATGCGACGCGGTGCTGTTGATCTCCGAAGGGCGGGTCATCGCCACGGGCACGCCCGCTCAGCTGCGACGCATCGCGATCGGTGGTGACGAGGTCGTGATCGATACCCGCGAGCCGGTCGACGCCTCCGTCCTGCGGGACGTGCCCGATGTCCGCCGGCTGGAGCAGCGCGGCCCGACCCAGGTCCGCGTCACCGTGGCGGACAGCTCCGCGACGCTGCCCGACATCGTCGAGGCGATCACCGCGACGGGCGGCGAGGTGGTCAGCGCGGCCGAGACGCGGCCCTCGTTCGACGAGGTCTTCGCGCTCCTGGTCGAGCGCAACCGCGCCGAGCGCGCATCCGAAGACGACGCCGGCAAGGCCGCCTGACATGCATGCCCCGCTGGCGGTCATCTGGCGTCTGCTCGCGTTCGTCGGCAAGGAGCTCATCGAGACCATCCGCCGACCGGGTGCCCTGGTGAGCCTCGTGCTGGGCCCGTTCCTGATCATGGCCGTCTTCGGCGCGGGCTTCAGCGGCGTCCGCCGACCGCTCGAGACGCTGATCGTCGTCCCCGGCACGAGCGGGCTGCCCACCGACACGGCGCAGTACCAGCAACTCGCCGGCCCACCCCTGCACATCGCCGAGGTTGTCATCGACCGGGCCGAGGCCGAAGCTCGGTTGCTCGCGGGCCAGGTCGACGTCGTCGTGGTCGCTCCGGCGGACCCGGAAGCGGCATTCCGAGGAGGCCAGCGCTCGGTCATCGACGTCCTCGTCGATCAGACCGACCCGGTCGAGGAGAACTACGCGAGCGTCCTCGCGCACACGCTCGCCGATGCCGTCAACCAACAGCTCATCGAACAGGCGGTCGAGGAAGGCAAGGGCTACGTCGTCGAGGCCGGGAATGCAGCGGCGGCGGCCATCCCGGCAGATGTCGTGGCGGCTCCCACGGAGGCGCAGCTGACCAACCTGGCGCCCACCACGCCCACCGTGACCTCCTTCTTCGGGCCGGCCGTCCTGGCCCTGATCCTGCAGCATCTGGCCGTGACGCTCGTCTCGATGTCACTCGTCCGCGAGCGACAGAGCGGGGTGATGGAGCTGTTCCGCATCTCGCCGGTCACGGCGGCCGAGGTGATCGCCGGGAAGGTCCTGGCCTTCGGCATCCTCGGGTTCGTCGTGGCGGGCCTGACCATGACGCTGCTCGTCGTAGGACTTGGGGTGCCATCCCTCGCGGATCCGGGCTACCTGGCGCTCGCCATCGGGCTCCTGCTGCTCGCCTCGCTCGGGCTGGGCCTGCTGATCGCCGTCGTCTCCGATTCGGAGCGGCAGGCGGTCCAGCTCTCCCTCCTCGTGCTCCTGGCGTCGGTGTTCTTCAGCGGGTTCGTCCTGGCGGTCGATCAATTCACGCCGCCGGTCCGCGCGCTGGCGTACGCGCTGCCGGTCACCCATGGGATCCAGCTGCTCCAGGACTTCATGCTGCGCGGCTCGACGACGCACCTGTGGCAGGTGGGCGCGCTGGGTGCCATCGCACTGGTCACGCTCGTCCTCGCCTGGCTGGGTCTGCGTCGGGGGATGAGAACAGCCTGATCGCACGTCTCAGCGCTGGCCCGGCGCTACCACGGCACAGCAAGCCGTGTCAGCAGTCGAACGCAAACCAGCACAACTCGTTGCGCAGCCGCTGATCGTCGAGCACGAGGTCTCGGATCTCGCGGGGGAGTCGGGCGCGCTGCCACTGGCACTCCAAACGGCTGGCCGCCATGCCCTCGTCCCCTGGCGCCGCCGCCCGCGCGGCCCTGATCGCGTAGGCCGCAGCACCCAGCTCATGGGCCGCCACATGGCCCACCGCCGCCGCCTGGCCCGCAGCGTACGCGGCATGCCGTGCTGCCCCACGCAGGTCTCTGGCCGCGGCGTTTGCATGGCCGGCCGCCGTGCGCGCCTCCGCCCACGTGATCTCACCCCGCGCCCAGGCACGCCCGAGGTCGATCGCCCGACGTGGACGGTCGTCCTTCGGCCGTACCCCCTCGAAGAGGTGGAGCACGTGCTCCGCGCAGTCAGCCGCCCACATCGCGAGAAGACGATGATCGTCGTCCTGGAGGGTCCCGCCGCGACGCACGGTGATGAACCGCGGATCCCGGATCTTGGGGAGGATCACCAGTTTGCCCGTTTCGCTCGTTGCGATCGGCTACGGGTTCGGAGCGAGCGGGGCCGCGGACCGCGCTGCCACCCTCGATCGACTAGCGAGCGACGACGGGTTCGGGCTCCTCGGTCGTCTCATGCGCCCCGTTGCCGGACACGACATCGCTCGTCGAGCGACCGCTCTCCGGGCTCGCGAGCATCGATCCGTAGATCTTCTCGTAGCCGTCGGTCATCCTCTCGACGGAGAAGCGATCGATGACCGATTCGCGGATCGCCTCTCGGTCCAGGTCATCCACCCGGTCGACCTTGAAGGCCATCGCCGTCACGTCGTCTCCCAGGAAGCCATCGATGCCGTCGCGCACGATCTCCGGGAGTGCGCCACTGCGTCGTGCGATCACCGGCGTGCCGCACGCCAGTGCCTCGATGGCCACGAGCCCGAATGGCTCTGGCCACGACCCGGGCATCAGGACTGCATGGCTCTCCGCGAACAGCAGGTCCCGATCCGCCTGGGAGATCTCCCCGACATATTCGACGCTGCTGCCGGCTGCCTTGAGCGCTGGCATGAAGACCTCGTCGTAGTACTCGCGCTCGACGCCGCCGGCGGCGACCTTTGCCGCGATGCGCAACGGGCGTCCGGCCGCCTTGGCCACCTCGATCGCGTCGACGATGCCCTTCTCGGGTGCCACCCGCCCAACGAAGCACAGGGCGTCGGTCCGTCGGCGGCCGAAAGGCGAGTCGGACAGTCGGAGGCCGTTGTAGACGATGCCTGCCCACGGGAGGTCGGGGTGCGTCGAGGCCTGGCTCTTGCTGATGGCCACCAGCCCGCGTGGGGGATCGACCAGCAGCGCATCGGCCCATGGCAGGTCCAGGCGTCCATGGAAGGTCGAGACCACCGGGATCGGGCTGACACGCGCCAGGAGCAGGCTCATCCACTCGAGGTGGCTGTGGATGACATCGAACTCGTCGACGTGCGCGAGGACCTGCTGCACGGTCTGCTGAAAGTACGGCAGTGAGTCGCCCGTGTAGCCGAGCGGTCGGAGCGCCTCTGGGACCGTCTCGATGTGCCGCCCGGGCACCACGGAGTCGCCGCTCGCGAAGGTCGTGATCTCGCGACCCCGCCGGTCGAGCTCCGTCACGAGGCCATGGACGATCCGCTCGGTCCCCCCGTATGCCTGGGGTGGGACGCGTTCGAAAGGCGGAGCGACCTGGGCGATGCGGAAGGGGCGTGACATCGAAAAGTTCCTCGAGACGTGGCGACCGGAAACCCCGACAGAGCGGGGCTCGCGGTCAGTGTCGCACTCCCGGTCGAAGAGCGGGCCGAGCGTCAGCCTGATTTCAGCGGTTCTCGCCGGCCTCCCGGACGATTCCGTGGCGTCCAGCCTCGCGCAGGGGCCATCCACGGCGTTCCGTCCTCGGGGTCGGGAGCGTTGCGGGAGGCTCTCAGCGGTCTGGTCCATAATCCGGTGCGCACGGAGGCCCAGACGTGACGGAGGATGGAGCGGCCGGACAGGCCCAGGGGGTGGCGTCCCGAGCCTCTGGTCGGGCGAAGGGGGAGATCGCCCGGGTTCGCGAGGTCCGCTTCGGCACGGGCCAGGCGGTGCTGGTCGGACTCTTCCTCGGCTGGCTCGCGATCGCCACCAAGGCCGCGATCAACGAGGCGATCGCGAGCGACACCGGGTACGTCCTGTTGATGGCGGCTGCCGTGATCGCCGCGTGGTTCGGTGGCTTCGCGGGCGGCCTGACGACGGTCGCCACGGCGGCCGTCCTCAATGGCGTGGTGTTTCTCGGCAACGATCCCCCGTCCGAGGCCGGCGTCGACCAGTTCCGCCAGGCGCTGTACCTCGTGACGGCGTCCGTCACGGCCATCCTCGTCGCGTCGCGACGTGCGGACCGGGACGGCCTGGTCGATGCGCTCGCGGAGGTGTCAGCGCTCGCCGAAGAGGTCGAGGCGCGCGACAAGCGCATCGAGCTGATGCTGGCGGCGTCGGGCACCGGCTTCTGGGAGTGGGACATGGTGTCCGACGAGCTCACCTGGTCCGAGGCCATCTATCGACAGCACGGGATGGAGCCCGGGCACCAGGCGCCGGACTACGGGGCGTACATCGACACGATCCATCCCGACGACCGGGCTACGTTCGAGAGCGCGGTCGCCGCCGCCGCCGATGGCTCCGATTCGTTCGAGCTCGAATTCCGGATCGTGTGGCCCGACGGCTCCGTGCATTGGACGCACGGCGCCGGTCGCGTCCTGCGCGATGACCAGGCTCGACCGGTCCGCATGATCGGCACCGGCCAGGACATCACCGAACGGCGCCGGCTGGTCGAGGACCGCGACCGGTTGCTCGCCGACGAGCGCAAGGCGGGCGAGTTCCGGGAGGCCTTCATTGACGTCATCAGCCACGAGCTGCGCACGCCCATCACCACGATCCTCGGGCTGGCCCAGATCCTGGCCCGCCCCGGCCGAGCGGATGACGAGGCCTCTCGGATGGCGCTCCTCGAAGACGTCCGCTCCGAATCGGAGCGCCTGCACCGGTTGGTCGAGGACCTGCTCGTGCTGAGCCGCGTGGAACGTGGCCGACTCGATGTCGAAGCCGAGCCTCTCGAGCCACGCCGGTTGCTCGAACGGATCGTGACCCACGAAGCACGCGAGCTCCCGAGCATCACGGTAGGTACCGACTTCGAGCGCGACCTGCCGATCGTCGCGGGCGAGTCGACCTACGTGGAGCAGATCGTTCGCAACCTTCTCAACAACGCGGCCAAGTACACGCCACCCGGCAGCCTCGTGACGGTCTCGGCTCGCGAGCGGGACGGCGCGGTCGAGGTCCGGGTCGTGGATGACGGCCCAGGCATCCCGCCCACGTCGCTCGAACGGATCTTCGAGCTGTTTTACCGCGATCCTGACAGTTCGCGGGCCGTGGCCGGATCCGGTATCGGTCTGTTCGTGTGTGCCAGTCTCGTCGAGGCGATGGGCGGCCGCATCTGGGCACGCCGGCCGCCCGAGGGCGGCTCGGAGATCGGGTTCACGCTGCGTGCATTGGAGCCCGACTCGTCCGACGCTGACGTGGCCGCCATCGACGGGCCTGCGGACACGCCGGCGCCGTCCGGGGCGACGCCGGTCCTCACGGAGGGATCCAAGCCAGCCGGATGAGCCCGACGACGGCGCCGCCCAGGACGAGCCGGCCGCTGCCGACGCCTCCTGCCAGGAGCGCCAGCGCGACGACGGCCTCGACGAGCGACAACGCATCACCTACTGCCGTCAGGGCGAGCTGCCCCGCGACGACGGCGATCAGGCCCACCGCGGCGACGTTGACTCCGTCCAGGAACGCCCGAGCGCGGACGGACGCGCGCAACCGGTCGAGGATCGGGATGCTCAGTCCGACGGCCACGAAGGCCGGCAGGAAGACGCCGACCGTTGCCGCGACCGCACCGGCCGGTCCGCCGACGACGTAGCCGATGAAGGTCGCCGTCGAGAACAGCGGCCCGGGGGTCGCCTGTCCCACCGCGACCGCGTCGAGCAGCTGCCTCTCGGTCAACCAGCCGAGCCCGTCCACCAGCTCCGACCGCAACAGCGCCACGAGCACGTAGCCACTGCCGAAGAGCACCGCTCCGATCTTCAGGAACGCGAGGAAGATCGCCGGGATCGAGGCCATTCCAGCGGCAGCCGCTGGCGCAGAGACCCACGCGGACGGCGACGCGAGCGACAGGGCGATCCAACCCGCGGCACCGGGCCGGGCCACACTCGCGGCGACGAGCCCGACCAGCCCCGCGGTTAGCAGCACCGCGATCTCCGGGAAGCCTGCGAGCACGGCGCCGATCGACGCGACAAGAAGCACGCCGTGCCACGGTGTCCTGACCGCCGTCCGGGCGATCGACCAGCCGGCATGAGCGATCACCGCGACGACGATCGGCGCGATCCCGACCAGCAGCGCCTCGATCTCCGGACGCTGCCCATACGCGACGTAGAGCCAGGCGAGGGCGGCGACGATCAGGACGGCCGGAAGCAGGAACGCAAGTCCCGCGACGACCAAACCGCGGCGACCCGCGCGGCGGTGCCCGATGTGCATCGCGAGCTCGGTCGACGTCGGGCCTGGGATCAGGTTCGCGGCTCCCAGGAGGCCGAGAAAGGTCGCGTCATCGAGCCAGGCCCTGCGCCGAACGAACTCGTCGCGCATCAGCGCGACGTGGGCCGCCGGACCGCCGAACGACGTCAGGCCGAGGCGAAGGAAGACGGCGGCAAGGCCGACGAGTCCTGACTCATCGGGGGATCGCGCGAACCTAGAGGGCGACGGGGTCGACCTTGTCAGGATCGATGCCGAGGTCGCGGACGGCCTTCGCCGCCTTGGCCGGGGCGAGCGCGCCACAGCGCGCCAGGGCGACCATCGTGGCCGCGGCGATGTGGGGCGGGTCGATCTCGAACAGAGCGCGCAGATCCTCGCGGGTCCCGCTCCGCCCGAACCCGTCCGTGCCGAGCGACACGTAGTACTCGGGCAGCCAGCGGGCGACCATATCGGGCAGGGCCTTGAGCCAGTCCGTCGCGGCCACGATCGGGCCGCCGTCGCCGGGCAGCACCTGCGTCACGTACGGGATACGCGGGGTCCGGGCATCCGGGTGGAGCCGGTTCCAGCGCTCGACCTCGAGCGCGTCGCGGCGAAGCAGCGGGAACGACGGGGCGCTGTACACCTCGGCCGCGACGCCGAAGCGTTCGGCCAGGATGTCGCGCGCCGCGATGACCTGCTCGAGGATCGCACCGGACCCGACGAGCCGTGCCGGGTGGGCTTCCTTGCCGACGCTCGGGGCCTCCGCGAAGCGGTAGATGCCGCGCAGGATCGCCTCGTCGGTCAGGCCATCCGGTCGGGCGGGCTGCGGGTAGTTCTCGTTATGCAGCGTGACGTAGTAGAAGACGTCCTCGGGCTTGAGCCCGTACATCCGCTCGATGCCGTCGCGGACGATCGCGGCCAGCTCATAGGCGTATGCCGGGTCGTAGCCGCGGACATTGGGGATCGTGGAGGCGACCAGGTGCGAATGGCCATCATCGTGCTGGAGCCCCTCGCCGGCCAGGGTCGTCCGCCCAGCTGTTGCGCCCATGAGGAAGCCGCGTCCCCGGGCATCGCCGAACGCCCACATCTGGTCGCCCGTCCGCTGGAACCCGAACATCGAATAGAAGATGTAGAACGGGATCGTGGCCAGGCCGTGCGTCGCGTAGGACGTCCCCGCCGCCTGGAACGAGGCCATCGAGCCAGCCTCGGTGATGCCCTCTTCCAGGACCTGCCCGTCCGTCGCCTCGCGGTAGGACAGGACGAGGTCCGAGTCGACCGGCTCGTAGCGCTGGCCGAGCGCCGCGTAGATGCCGACCTCCTTGAAGAGCGGGTCCATGCCGAACGTCCGCGCCTCGTCCGGGATGATCGGCACGATCCGCGAGCCGAGCTCCTTGTCGCGGATGAGGTTGCGCAGGATCCGGGTGAACACCATCGTCGTCGAGACGGGTGTCTGGCTGCCGCCGGCGAACTCGGCGTCGATCGCGGGCGGTGGCGCCGGCAGCGGCTTCGAGCGGACGACACGCTTGGGGATCTCGCCACCGAGCGCCTTGCGCCGCTCGCGCAGGTATTCGACCTCCTCGGACTTCGGGCCGGGGTGGTAGTACGGGGCGTCCTTCTTGAGCTCGTCGTCGGGGATCGGGAGCTGGAGCCGGTCACGGAAGACGACGAGCTCCTTCTCCGACAGCTTCTTCGCCTGGTGCGTGATGTTCCGCGCCTCGACACCCGGGCCGAGGGTCCAGCCCTTGACGGTCTTGGCGAGGATGACGGTCGGGGCGCCCTTGAACTCGGTGGCAGCCTTGTACGCGGCGTACAGCTTCCGGTAATCGTGCCCGCCACGCCGGAGCTTGGCGAGGTCGTCGTCGGTCAGGTGCTCGACGAGCTTGCGCAGCCGCTGGTCCGGCCCGAAGAAGTGCTCGCGGATGTATGCGCCGCCGGCGACGCTGAACTTCTGGAACTCCCCGTCGAGCGTGTCGTTCATCTGCTGCACGAGCAATCCGTCGACGTCGCGCGCGAGCAACTCGTCCCATTCGCGTGCCCAGATGACCTTGATGACGTTCCAGCCAGAGCCGCGGAACACCGCCTCGAGCTCCTGGATGATCTTGCCGTTGCCACGGACCGGGCCGTCCAGCCGCTGGAGGTTGCAGTTCACGACGAAGGTCAGGTTGTCGAGGCCCTCGCGGGCGGCGACGTGGAGCGCCCCGAGCGATTCGGGCTCGTCGGTCTCGCCGTCGCCGACGAACGCCCAGACCCGGGACGCGCTCGTGTCGAGGAGGCCGCGGTTCTGCAGATAGCGGTTGAACCGGGCCTGGTAGATCGCGCTGATCGGGCCGAGGCCCATCGAGACCGTCGGGTACTCCCAGAAGTCGGGCATGAGTCGCGGGTGCGGGTACGAGCTCAGACCCTGGCCGGGCTTGCCCTCGCGGCGGAAGTGGTCGAGCTGGTCCTCCGTGAGGCGACCCTCCAGGAAGGCTCTTGCGTAGATCCCCGGCGCGGCGTGGCCCTGGTAGAAGATCTGGTCGCCCGGGCCGTCGTCCTTTCCCCGGAAGAAGTGGTTGAACCCGACCTCGTAGAGGCTGGCCGAGCTCGCGTACGTCGACAGGTGGCCACCGATCCCGGGGAACCGGTTGTTCGCCCGCAGGACCATGGCGACGGCGTTCCAGCGGACGATCCGCCTGATGCGCAGCTCCATCGCCTCGTCGCCGGGGAACGCCGGCTCCTGCTCGGGGCTGATCGTGTTGATGTAGCGCGTCTGCGTCAGCGGTGGCAGGCCGATCTGCAGCTGGCGAGCGCGCTTGAGCAGCTTGTAGACGAGGAACCGGGCGCGCGTCTCCCCGGCCTGCTCGACGACCTGGTCGAGCGACGACATCCAGTCCTCGGTCTCCTCGGGGTCGATGTCGGGCAGCTGGTGCTTGAACTCGTCGAAGTACATGGTCGTGCCTATCGTAGGGCGGACGGGCGCGAAGCGAAGGTTGCGAGTCAGGGGCGGTGGATAAGCGGTCGATCAGGCGCCCTCGACGCGGAGCGTCGTGCCCAGGATCTCGTCGCGCACCATCGATGTGGCGGCGGGGTCACCGCCGTACTTTCGCAAGAGCGCCGCGGAGGCTCGAGCGACGGAGTCGGGGTCCGTCGCAGCGATGGCCCTGGCCGGCAGGCGCTCCTTTCCGATCTTCACGGCGACCTCAGGGTTCGCGCCGGCTTCGCGGTACCAGCGCGCACCCGCGCCGCGCCACGACCGGACGAATACATCGGGGCCGTCGACCACGGCCCAGATGATCGTGCTGTGGACAGGCCCGCCCGGCTTGGACGTCTCGATCCTGATCGTCTTGGCGCGGTCGATGCGGTCCAGGGCGTCTTGGCTGAACGGCATGGGGCTAGGGTAGCCGTCTCGGGCCCTGTCGATGCCTTCCGCCCGAAACGATGGCTGGCAGCGATCGAAATCGGCTCGAAGGCGCGCACGACACCGTGCTGAGCGTCGTTCCGAATCGTTCGCTCACAGCGATCGATCCAGGCCGGAGCCCGCAGCGCGGCACTCCCACGTCATGCACCTGGGGCATACGGCCCGTTCCCGCACCCGGCGCGGAGCTGGCCGACTTGCTGGTATTCGCCCGGCGCATGACGCGGGAGTGGTCCCACCCGCGGTCGGCGACGCTTGACCCGCCCGGTGCGCAGACGCACCGCCGCAGCCTTCGGAAGGACCGTGCCCTGTAATGCCGATGAAACGGTTCTGCAATGTCGGGGCGCCACGGGCGGCAGGGTGACCCGGGGATGCTGGAAGCCCAGCCACTTGGAGGTGCCTCGGCTGACGTGTCGGACGATGTCCGGCACCATTGATACTTGAATCAGGAGGTGCCGAGTGAGTACGCAACCACTCGTGCTCGTCGCCGACGACGAGCCTCGGATCACGAAGCTCGTCTCGATCGCCCTCGGTGAGGAGGGGTTCCGCGTCGTGACCGCCAATGGCGGTGAGGACGCTCTCCAGAAAGCCGAGGAGGTCCGACCGGACATCGTCCTGCTCGACATCGTCATGCCGGACCTCGACGGCATCGAGGTCATGCGCCAGCTGCGCGAGCGGCGCCCGGTCGCGGTGATCCTGTTGACCGCCAAGGGCTCGACCGCCGACAAGGCCAAGGGCCTCGACCTCGGCGCCGACGACTACATCGCCAAGCCGTTCCACCCGGACGAGCTCGCGGCGCGCGTCCGCGCGGTCCTGCGACGCTCCTCGGGTGCAAGCCCGGGCTCCGGCGTCCTCGCGTTCGACGACATCGAGATCGACCTCGAACGACGGATGGTCACCCGGAACGGGGAGCTGGTCCAGCTCTCGCGGACGGAATGGCTCCTGCTCCAGCACCTGGCGGCCAACGCCGGGAAGGTCGTTCTCCATACCGAGCTCCTGACCAAGGTCTGGGGACCGGAATACCGCGACGACCTGCAGTACCTGCGGGTCTGGGTGTCGCGCGTCCGCCGCAAGCTGGGCGCTGAGCCCGGCGAGCCGGGCCGCATCAAGACGTTCCAGGGCATCGGCTACCTGCTCGATGTCCAGCCGCCGACGCCCCCCGAGACCGTCGCGCCTGAGCCCGAGAAGGACGAGGAGTCCGCGCTCATCGGCTAGGCTTCGAACGTGCAGCGCTATGACGCGGCGACGGCGCTCGTCGTCGTCGACGTGCAGAACGACTTCGTTGACCCGGCCGGCAGCCTGACGGTCAAGGGCGGCGACGCCGTCGTCCGGGTCATCAACCGCGAGATCGCGATGGCCTCATCCGCGGGCGCCCTCGTCGTCGCGACGCAGGACTGGCACCCGGAGTCGACTCCGCATTTCGCGAAGGACGGCGGCATCTGGCCGGTCCACTGTGTCGCCGACACGTGGGGCGCCCGCCTCCATCCCGACCTCAGCATCCCCGACGACGCACCGCGCGTCCACAAGGGAGCGAACGGCGAGGACGGCTACTCCGGCTTCACGATGCGCGACCCCACGTCTGGGGAGGAGACGCCGACCGAGCTCGACGGACTGCTCCGCCAACGCGGGACGAAACACGTCGTCGTCGTCGGCCTCGCGACCGATTACTGTGTCTCGGCGACCGCTCTCGATGCAGCGCGGCTCGGCTACACCACGGCCGTCCTGACCGACGCGATCGCCGTAGTGGACCTGCAGCCGGGCGACGGCGAGCGAGCACTCGAGGCCATGCGCGACGCGGGCGTCGCGATGTGGCAGACGCGGATGCGCTGACCGCGCGCGTGCAGCTTCACCTCGTCGACGCGACCTACGAGCTGTTCCGCGCGCATTACGCGCCTCGGCCGCCTGTCCTCGGCCGGGATGGCGTGGTGCTCTCGGGCGTTTCGGGCCTGTGCGATCAGCTGCTCTATCTCCTCCGGGAGGAGGGCGCGACGCACGTCGGCGCTGCGACCGACCGCGTGATCGAGTCGTTCCGCAACGACCTGTTCCCTGGCTACAAGTCGTCGGCTGGGATGCCGCGGGAGCTCCTGGCGCAGTTCCCCATCGCCGAGGCGGCCGTCGAGGCACTCGGGATCGTCCTCTGGCCGATGGTCGAGTACGAGGCGGACGACGCGATCGCCGCTGCGGCGCTTCGATTCGTCGATGACCCGCGGGTCGAGAAGATCATCGTGTGCACCCCGGACAAGGACATGGCACAGCTCGTCCGCGACGAGCGGATCGTGCTGTGGGACCGCCGCCGCGGGCTGACCTACGACGACGCCGGGGTGCGCGCGAAATGGGGTGTGCCGCCCACCTCGATCCCTGACTGGCTCGCGGTCGTCGGCGACTCGTCCGACGGCTACCCGGGCATCCCGGGCTGGGGCGCGAAGGGAGCTGCAGCGGTACTGTCAGCGTACGGCCATCTTGGGGACATCCCGGAACGTGCCTCGGCCTGGGAGGTCCCGGGCGTCAGCGGCGGGCGTGCGATGACCTTGGCAGCATCGTTGCGCGACCACATGGCCGAGGCGCTCCTCTACCGCGACCTCGCCCGACTCCGGACGGCGGAGGACGGCGTCCCGATCCGTCAGAAGGATCCCGATGAGTTGCGCTGGGACGGCGCACCGCGGGACACCTGGGAAGCGTTCTGCGAGGAATGGGGCCTGGACAGACTCCGGACCCGTCCGCACCGCTGGCTGGACGAGTCCTAGCGGCTCGCGGCCGGGCCGCGCCTCTACCTGACGAGGTCGAGGAGCGTGGCGTGATGCGGCTCCGGTGCCGCCAGCACGCCGATCGACTTCGGGGCGTGCGCGAAATCGAACCACGGGCCGCCGTCCATCGCCGACACCCTGGCCCCTCCCCGCTCGGCGATGAGCCCGGCCGCAGCGACATCCCACGCCGAGAGGCCACCCTGCTGGATGAACGCGTCGAACCGCCCGTTCGCCACGTACGCCAGCGCGAGCGCGGCCGATCCCATGTTGCGCGAGATTCGGATGACCTTGCGGACGTTCCGGCTGCGGCCCACGGCCGATCGCCCGCTGAGGGCCATCGAGATCACGTAGTCCGACAGGCGCTCCTTGTCCGACGCCGTGATCGCGTGGCTCGGCGTGCCCAGGGTCGACATCAACATCGCCGGGCCGTCGCTCGAGGCCGCAAACGTCTCGGAGCGCGTTGGGTCATGGACGACACCGACGGTCGGCTGGCCGTCGACCACGAGCCCGATCGACACGCAGAAGAACGGGATCCCGTTTGCGTAGTTCACGGTGCCGTCCAGCGGATCGACGATCCACACGCGCCCGCGCCCCGAGGTCGGCGCCTCCCCTGCGACGGGATGATGCTCGCCGCTCTCCTCGGCCACGATCGCATCACCAGGGCGGTAGGCACGGATCGCGTCGAGGATCAGCTCTTCCGAGAGGTGATCCGCCTCGGTCACCACGTCCCGGGCGCTCTTGTAGTCGATGCGCTCGAGACGCTCGTAGCGGTCCATCAGGACCTCCCCGGCGCGGGCCGCGAGCGCAACCGCGAAGGCAAGGTCGTCGGCGCCCGCCTCCCTGCTCACGGGGTCCGGCACGTCGATCCGGAGATCGCCAGGCTGCGTCCCAAGCTCGGTGACGACCGTCGCAAACGTCCGCGTCTCGTGCGACTCGAGCCGCGGGCTGATGACGAATGCGGCCGCGCCCGTGCCCCGGTCCCCCGCCCTGCTGATACGGCAGTTCGTCTGCCCGGCCGAATCGCCCTCGTTGGTGACGGTCATCGTGACCGTCAGCCCATCACCGGCCGCCGCGACACCGTCGACCGTGGCGGGGAATGGCCCGATCCCGGCGACCGACAACCGGGCGGCGACCGCCAGCAGGACGATCGCCACCACGACCGCGATGAACACCGAGCCGTGGACCTGGCCCGACGCCACGTCGCGCAGACCCAGCGGGTTGCACTCCTCGCACAGGCCGATCCCCGGACCGACAGGCTTCCCGCATCGAGCGCATGGGTGCGTCGGCTCCGCGGGAGCGGGGAGGTTCGGCGCAGGCGTAGCGGACGTGGTCGGGGTCACGCCTCGATGGTGCCACGAAACGGTCAGCGGCCCTACCAGCGGGCGACGGAATCGACGAGCGCGTCGACGTCCTCGGTCGAGCGGGCGGTGAGGATCGCCCCGTCCGCGCCCGCCTCGCGCCAGCGCTCCCAGGTGGCGCGCGGCTCCCTGATCCACGGCGAATCGATGACGACGCTCGCGTCCTTGTCCCAGCCGCCCTGGAACCCGACGATCACCGTCTGGTCGGCGCGACGCCGGCCACTCGCCTCGAGGGCATCGAGATACACGGGCAGGTTGTCCTCGAAGTTGTCGTCGAACGCGGTCCAGCCGTCGCCGATCCGCGCCGCCAGGGCGGCGCCGGCCCGCGTCTCCCCGCCGATGACGATCCGTCGGCGGTTCCGCGACCGGATGCGCATAGGCGTCGCGCAGCGGATAGAACGGCGAGTGCCGCGTCACCGGGCCGCCGGTCCACAGCGCGCGCATGACAGCGACCGCCTCCTCCAGTCGCGCGACGCGTTCGGGTGCCGCTGGGAAGTCGATGCCGTAGGCCTCATGTTCCCTGGGCGCGCCGCCGATCCCGATCCCGAGCACGAGCCGGCCACCGCTCGCGATGTGCAGCGTCGAGGCCATCCGGGCGACCACCGCCGGGTGGCGGTTCATCACGTTCATCACGAATGTCCCGACCGTGACGCGCGTCGTCTGCGCCGCAGCCATCGACAGGATCGTCCACGCCTCGACGACCGGCACGGTCCGATCGCCCTTGCCGATGAAGTGGTCCCAGCACCACACGCCGGCGAAGCCGGCCTCGTCAAGGCGCCGGGCGCTGCCGAGCCACCAGTCGGGCGTGGCCTGGATGGAGCGCAGGGAGACCCCGATCGGCAGTCGGTCCGGACCGCCCGCCTCGGGACCGCCCATCGTGCTCAGAGACCCGTCTCGAACAAGCGGACATCCTCGTCGGAGGCGGCGTGTCCGTCGCCTCGCGTCGGATCGAGCGCGTCGCGTGCCCCGAGCGCATCGAGGTCGGCCGGGAACCGCCCGATCAGGTCGAGCACGACCTTCTGGATCCGCTCGGCGTTCGCCTGGAACACCTCGAGGACACTTCGCGCGTCGACGGCTTCGGTGCCCTCGTGGACGCCCGCGTCGTAGTCGGTGATCAGGCTGATGTTGACGACCGCGATCCCGAGCTCGCGGCACAGCCACGCCTCGGGGTACTGGGTCATGTTGATGACCTCCCAGCCGGCATCGCTGAACCATTTCGACTCGGACCTGGTCGAGAAGCGCGGTCCCTGGATCACGACGACCGTGCCGCGCTCGTGGACGTCGATGCCGTGGTCGCGGATAGTGTCGATCGCTAGCTGCCGCAGGACGGGGTCGTAGGTCTCGGCCGACGAGAGGTGAGTCACGATCGGGCCGTCGTAGAAGGTGTCGGCACGACCGGTCGTCCGATCGACGAACTGGTCGCAGACGACGAAATCGCCGGGCTTCACGTGGAGCGCTAGCGAGCCGGCCGCGCACGGCGAGATCGCCGCCTTCACGCCGAGCGACTTCATCGCCCAGACGTTGGCCCGGTAGTTGATTCGGTGCGGCGGGATCGTGTGGCGACGACCGTGGCGCGGCAGGAACGCGACCCGCCGCCCGCCGACGTCGGCCAGGAACAGTGAGTCCGACGGGGCGCCGTACGGGGTGTCGACCTTGATCTCGCGCACGTCATCGAGCAGCGAGTAGAACCCCGAGCCACCGAAGACGCCGATCTCCGCCGAATCCGCCACGCGTGTCCCTCCATCGATCACGGGTGCGCCTCTGTCGGACGCTCCCGACCAGTATGCCGGGCTACGATGGGCGGGCTACGGCCCGCAACCCGCAGCCGGAACGGAGTCCATCGATGACCGGCAAGCCGACCGACCCGGACGACGCGAACCTCACGACGCCCTACGACCCACCGCCGCCGACGCCGGAGCCGGCGGAGACCCCGGCCCTGCCGCCGGAGACGCCGGAGACCCCGGCCCTGCCGCCGGAGACGCCGGACCCACCGCCCGCCGCACCCGCCCCGGACGCCTCGCCGGCTACCGCGCCATCCCCCACGCCAAGGTGGCGCTCATACGGCAACGACGGCCGGACCGGCACGATCGTGTTCGGCGTGATCCTCGTCGCGATCGGTGTCTGGTTCTTCGGGGACCAGACGCTCGGGCTCGACATGCCGGAGCTCAGTTGGAGCGAGCTGTGGCCGATCCTGATCATCGGACTGGGCGCCTGGATCGTTCTGGGGTCACTGCGCCGAGACGCCTGATGGCCGACTGGACCATCGGCGACGGTTCGCTGCAGGATCGCCTCACGCTCGCAGACTGGCGGCGGAGGATCGCCACGCTCTACGTCGAGGTTCGCGCGATGGCAGCCAGCGACCCCGCGGTCGCTCTCGCGCACTGGCGGGCTGTCCGCGAATGGCTTTTTCGCGAGCATCGCCAGTCACCGCTGCCCGCCGCCGAGCGGGCGGACTTCCGGGCCAGGCATTTCGACCACGACCCGCGCCTGCGGTTCGTCGTGCCGGTCGAGCCGGCGCCGGCTGTGGACCCTGGCTCACTCGCGCTCGAGCTGCCCAACAGCGGTTCCGACTCCCTCTCATTCCGGCGCGTCGGGGTCGTCCGGCTGCCGTTCCCGGACGGCGAGCAGCGCCTCTCGGTCTTCTGGCTTGCGGTCTACGCGGGTGGGCTGTTCATCCCGTTCCGCGACGCGACGAACGGCCACGAGACGTATGGCGCCGGTCGCTACCTGATCGACGCGGCCAAGTCGGCCGATCTCGGAGCGGACGAGTCGACCGGCGACCTCGTCCTCGACTTCAACTTCGCCACCCAGCCGTCGTGCGCCTTCGATCCACTGTGGGCCTGCCCGCTTGCGCCGCCGGAGAACCACCTCGAAATCGAGGTTCGCGCCGGCGAGCGACTGACTTAGGCGATTTACCAAGGTACCGCCGCGCCCATGACCGACGGCTCCTGACGAAGTCAAGCTCCGGGCCCCGATGATGCGCTCGCTCGGCGTCGCCATCTCGGCGGCGCCGACGCCACGTCCGGCGACCTCGACAGGCCGCCTTCGCCGCCCGGCGTCCGCGCCGCGTACCATCGCCCGATGACCGAGACCGCACCGAGCTTCGCGCTCGCCCCGCGCATTCGCGACTTCATCGCCGAGACGCGTTTCACGAGCATCGCGACGATCGATCCAGATGGCGGACCGCGGCAGGCCGTGGTCTGGTATCGACTCGATGGCGACGAGGTCGTGCTCAATAGCAAGGTCGGCCGGCGCTGGCCGGCGAACCTCCTGCGCGACCCGCGCATCAGCCTGACGATCGTCGATGCGAGCGACGGTTACCGCTGGGTCGGCCTGACCGGCGTGGTGACGGCCACCCGCGATCAGCCGACGGCCCAGGCAGACATCGCCGAGATGGCTCGCCGCTATCACGCCGACGACCCCGCAAAGGCGGAACGCCTCATCGCCGATCGCTTCGAGCGCCAGGAGCGGATCAGCTTCCGCGTACGCATCGACGCCGTCCACGATCACCTCGACGACTGACCGATGTCATCGGACCCGATGCCGGTCAAGTTCGGACTCCAACTCTGGTCGCAACAGACCGACTGGGCCCCGTTTCGCGATACCGCGCTGGCGGCGGAGCGCAACGGCTGGGACTCGGTGTGGACGTGGGACCACCTGCTGGCGATCTTCGGTCCGTGGGAGCAGCCGATCTTCGAAGGCTGGACCTCGCTCGCAGCCCTCGGTCCGATCACGGAGCGTGTGCGTCTGGGTCTGATGGTCGGGGCGAACACGTTCCGCAACCCGGGCCTGACCGCCAAGCTCGCCACGACCCTGGACCATGTCTCGGCCGGTCGCGCCGTGCTCGGCATCGGCGGCGCGTGGTTCGAGCGGGAGCACGACGCGTTCGGCATCGAATTCGGGGCGAGCCCCGGTGAGCGCCTCGGCTGGCTGGACGAGTCGGTCATGGTGATGCGCCGCCTGCTCGACGGCGAGCGATTCAGTCACGAGGGGCCGCATTACACGATGCGCGATGCCCTGTGCGAACCCCGCCCGATCCAGGCCCATCTGCCGATCCTTATCGGTGGGAGCGGCCGGCAGAAGACCCTGCGGACGGTCGCCGAGCGAGCAGATGCCTGGAACACGTCGGGATCGCGCGAAGAGGTGGAGGACGCGCTCGAGACCCTCGAGCGCCATTGCGCGGATGTCGGGCGCGACCCGACGACGATCGAGAAGACCGTCAGCTTCCACATCATCCTGCGCGACGACGCGGCGGCAGCGGAGGCCCGAACCAGGGAGTTGCTCGGGGCGAACGGCGTCGAGATCGACGACTTCGGCGGCCACGTCGCGGGGACCCCCGAGCACGTGGCCGAGGTTCTCGAGCCCTACCGGGACCTTGGCTTCGAGACGTTCATCGTGCGGATGCCGGCGCCGTACGACCTCGAGACCGTCGAACGGATGCGCGAGGTCGCCGAGATCCTGGCCCGATAGCCATCAACCCGGCCGTGCCGCCTCCGCGAGGATGGCCCGCTTGAGCCGGCTCCACTGTGTCAAGGGGAAGCTCACCGTGAGGTGCCCCCGGTTCCGATGCACCAGCCGGCCCCAGACCACCGCGGGACATGGGCTGGTCGGGCACACCCATCGTTCGGTGTTGATGAAACCCGCCTTCGTGGCCTTGGCGACGCCGAACTCGACGTTCAGCCACGGGTAGCTGATCGCCTTGGTCACGGTCGTCGCGCATCGCAGGGCGTGACGCGGATTGCTGGCGAGGCATGCCGCCGGGTTGGCGAAACGCGAGTTGGGCGTGTCCGCCAGGAGGATCGCGCGACCGACCGCCGGCTCCAACCGATTGAGGGTCCATTTCATGCCCCGGATCCAGTCGTCCGTCCGGGCCCTGCCTGTCAGGACCTGACCCGTGGAGGTCGCCGAGACGAAGCCGCGCGAGCCCGACAGCAGGACGATCGCGGGCCGCATCTGCTCCATGCGCAGGATCGCTCTGCTCCTCCAGGTCAGGCAGGAGCGCAGGATCGAGCGGGTGGCCCTGCTGTACGAGAAGACCCGAGCCGGCGGACACATCGACCGGGTGACGTTGATGAGTCGCCATCCGCGATCCTGCGCCACGCGCAGGACGGCTGGGAACCACGTGAGGGCGTGGCTGTCGCCGAACAGCACGATCGTCGTCCTGGAGCGGACGTTGCCGTAGAAGCACTTTGACGACATCGGCGCAGCGCCATGGCAGCCATCGCGATACGGAAGCGGCATCTCCGTCGACACACGGCGCAGGCTCGACAGCAGGGACGCAGGCACCGGCCCGTCCACGGTGGGCGCCCGCCGCGGCGGCACGATCGCCGGCGCCGGGGTGGCCGTTGGCGTGGGGGTGGCGGTCGGGGGCGGCGTCGGCGTGAGGGTCGGGGTGGGCATTGGTGTCGGGGTGGGCGTCGGCACCGGCGCGGCGAGGCCAGGTGTGGGTGTCGCCGGGCTCGGCGTCGGTGCAGCCGGGCTTGGGGTGGGCGAGGCCGGGCTTGGGGTGGGCGAGGCCGGATCCGGTGTCGGCGCCGCCGACTCCGAGGGTGCCACGATCGCCGGCACCGGTGACAGGGACGGGTCGGGAGAGTCGGTGGGCGGAGCGACGACGTCGCCTCCTGCGCCTCGCACCCCCACGATGGACGTCGCGAGCGCGCCGACGATGAGGATCGTGATGGCAACGCTCAGAGTCTCGCCGAGTCGGGCATCGCGCGGGCGAACTCGTACCCGGGCCGCCCCCAGCCGCTGATCGGGCTGTCGCCAGCCTCCGTCCATCATCGCCACCCGACATCGAAGCCGATAGGGATCGAAGCACTCATCGCATCAGTGACGCTTCGTCCTGGGCCCCATTGCACCACCCTCGCCCGGCTCCGGCAACGGCTGCCAGACATGACAGACTGCGCACGTATGCGAGCACGACTGTCGTGAAGGAGCCTCCGGTGCAGGTTCTCGGCCGAATTGTGCCCACCTCGCGTTGCCCGTCATGAGGGTGGTCCTGCTCGCCGGAGGCGTCGGCGGCGCGAAGATGGCCGACGGCTTGGCCGCGACCGTCGGGCCCGATCTGACCGTCATCGTCAACACGGGCGACGACCTCGAGCTGCATGGCCTGGCGATCTGGCCGGACCACGACACCGTCGCGTACACGCTCGCAGGCCTCGACGATGAGGTCCGGGGCTGGGGCCTCCGCGGCGAGAGCTGGACTGTCATGGATCGGCTCGAGGCGCTCGGCGAGGGGGAATGGTTCCGGCTCGGCGACCGCGATCTTGCCACGCACATCTGGCGCACAGATCGCCTGCGGGCCGGCGATCGACCGACCGAGATCGCGCTCGACCTCGCGACTGCCATGGGCATCGCGTCACGCATCCTGCCGATGGCCGACGAGCCGGTCCGGACCGAAGTCCGCACGGACGACGGCTGGCTGGAGTTCCAGGAGTATTTCGTGCATCGCCACCAGGAGCCGACCGTCCACGAGGTCCGCTTCCGAGGCATCGAGAACGCCCGGCCGACGCCAGAGGTGCTGGCCGCCATCGAAGCGGCCGAGGTCATCGTCATCGGGCCATCGAACCCGGTCGTGTCGATCGACCCGATCCTCAGCCTCTCCGGGATGCGCGACGCGCTCTCCGGCGCACTCGCGCGTGGCGTGCCGATCGTCGCGGTCAGCGGCATCATCGGGGGCAAGGCACTCAAGGGGCCGGCGGATCGGATGCTCGCGTCGCTCGGTGAGGTGTCGAGCGCGGTCGGCGTGGCGGCTCGCTACGAGCCGCTTATCAGCCATTTCGTGATGGACCGGGTCGACGCCGCATCGTTGCCCTCGCTGGAGGCCCTCGGCATCAACACTCTCGTGACAGACACGATCATGACCGACGACACGGCACGGGCCAGGCTCGCCGGCGAGGTCCTCCAGTTCGCGGGCACTGTGTCGATCTCGTGATCGTCGCGATCATCCCGATCGGTTCGATCGATGGTGCGAAGTCGCGCCTCGGCGCGGTCCTTGATGCAGAAGAGCGGCGGGACCTCGCGCTTCGACTCGCACGCGGCACGATCCGCGCCGCCGTGGCCACACCCGGCATCGACGAGACGATCGTCGTGACCCCCGACGACGACGTCCGCGAGCTCGCCCTCCAGGAGGGTGCGCGTCCGCTCCGGCAACGGAGCCGCGGCCTGAACGACGGTCTGCGCGAAGCCCGTGACGAGGCGATCGCCGCGGGCGCCGGCACGATCCTGATCCTCCCGATCGATCTCCCGCACGTCTCGCCAGAGCTGCTCAGCCCGCTCGTCGCGCAGGCGCTCGATGCGCCCGGTCCGCTCGTCGCGATCGTCCCTGACCGCCACGACCGCGGCACCAACGCGCTCCTTCTCTCACCCCCTGACGTGATTGACTTCTGCTTCGGCGGCGACAGCAAGGCGGCGCATATCGAGGCCGGCTCGTCGGTGCCCGGCGCGAACGTTGTCCTCATGTATGGCCCGCTGACGCTCGACATCGATACCCCCGAGGACCTGTTGCTGGCGCAGGTGGAGACGCCCGAGGCGGTCGGTGGTTAACCGGGTCGAGGTCGTCGCGATCGACGGTCTCCTCGAGATCGTTCCCGGGGACGACCTCCCGTCGCTGATCGCAGACGCCCTCGCCGCCGCGACCGACTATCTGCCCCTTCACGACGAAGATGTGCTCGTCGTCACCCAGAAGATCGTGTCGAAGGCGGAGGGCGCGGTCATCGATCTGACGACCATCGAGCCCCGCCCGGAGGTCATCGAGTACGCGAGGCAGTTCGACCGCGATCCCCGCCAGGTCGAGCTCGTTCTCCGCGAGGCAAAGCGCGTCGTGCGGATGGAGAACGGCCTCGTCATCACCGAGACGCATCACGGGTTCGTGTGCGCGAATGGTGGTATCGATGCGTCCAACGTCGGACCCCGCTCGGGCGATGTCGTCACCCTCCTGCCCCGCGACCCGGATGCCTCCGCCGACGGGATCCGGGCCGCCATCCGCGACCGTCTGGACCACGATCTGCCGGTCATCGTGTCGGACAGCTTCGGGCGGCCCTGGCGGTTCGGCATCGTCGATGTCGCGATCGGCGTTTCAGGGCTCTTGCCACTCGACGATCTGCGCGGCACCTCCGACGCCGACGGACGTGTCATGAAGTCGACGGTCCGCGCCGTGGCCGACGAGATCGCCTCAGCCGCGGAGCTCGTCCTCGGCAAGACCGCCCGCCGCCCGCTCGCGCTCGTCCGCGGCGCCACCTTCCGCCGCGGCGACGGGCGTATCAAGGACCTGATCATGCCCGCGGAGATGGACCTCTTCCGCTAACCTCCGGGCGATGAAGGTAGGCCTCCAGATCAGCTCGTTCACCTGGCCGGGCGGGCCGGAAGCGATCGGGCCGACGCTCGCGCGGATCGTGCGCGACGCCGACGACGTGGGCTTCGACTCGATCTGGGTCATGGACCACTTCTTCCAGATCCGCGGCGTCGGCCGCGTCGAGGAGCCGATGCTCGAGGGCATGACGACGCTCGGCTTCATGGCGGCCCACTCGAAGCGAGCGCGTCTCGGCCTGATGGTCGGCGGCGTGCACTACCGAAATCCCGGTCTGTGGGTCAAGGCGACGACGACGCTCGACGTCCTGTCCGGCGGCCGGGCTTGGCTGGGCATCGGCGCGGCCTGGAACGAGGAGGAGTCGCGCGCCCTGGGGTTCCCGTTCCCGCCGCTCGGCGTCCGCTTCGAGATGCTCGAGGAGACGCTCCGGATCGCGCACGAGATGTTCGCTGGCGAGCGCGGCTCGGAGGCATCGTTCCAGGGCCGCCAGTACCGGGCCGAGCGGCTCCTGAACTCGCCCCAGTCGATCTCGCGTCCGCGGGTGCCGATCATGGTCGGCGGCGGTGGCGAGAAGAAGACGCTCCGGCTGGTCGCCCAGTACGCCGATGCGTGCAACGTGTTCGGCTCGCCCGAGGGCATCGCCCGCAAGTACGCGATCCTCGATGCGCACTGCGCGGCAGTCGGGCGCGATCCCGCCGAGATCGAGCGCTCGACGCTCCAGAACGTGCGGCTCGGACCGGCGGGCTCGGCACGAACGGAGTCACCCCAGCAGGTCGTCGACCGCTTCGGCGAGCTGTCCGATGCGGGTGCCGACCACGTGATCTTCGAGCTCAAGGACATCCACGTCCCCGAGTACCTCGAGACCGTCGGCAAGGACATCATCCCGGCCCTCCACGCCCTCCCGTGACATCATCTGTCATGATGTGTACACTCATGTCATGCCAGACCTGACCGTGAAGGAAGCTGCTGCTGCCGCCGGCGTGAGTGAACGAACGATGCGCCGCTGGATCCGGCGATGGCCGTCTCGCCGGCTGCTACAAGGTCGGCGGGCGGGTGCGAATCCCCGAGCGCGCGATCCGCGAGGCGGCGGAGCCGTACGGGGAGGGATCCGACCGTCGGCCGTCGGTCGAGGAACTCTCGATCCTCAATTCACCGGCCCGAGCGCGCGAGTTCCAGCTCCGCCGCGCGAGGTTGGCGTTCGAGGAGATCGACCGGCTCCTCGAACACGGCCGCCCGCCCTCAGGACCGGACGACACTGCCGAGGCATACATCCGCGAATGGCGCGACGGTCCTCCTCGTTGGGAGCGAGGCATCGATGATCGTTGACGCCAGCGTGGCCGCGAAGTGGTTCTTGCCCAGCGAGACGCTCGATTCTGAGGCCAGACTCGTCCGCGACGAGGCCCTGGATGACCGTGTCCGCCTGACTGCCCCGGCGATCGTGTGGCCCGAGGTTGCGCATGCCATCGTCGGGGCAGTGCGCAAGAAGCGGGTCGATGCAGAGACGGCGCGAGAGATCTCCGCGCGTTTCCCCCGACTGCGGCGCCTTGTGGACCTGGCAGAGGTCGACCCAGAGGAAGCGGTCCGGCGGGCTCTCACGGTCGGGGTCGGCGCCTACGACGCGCAGTACCTGGTCCTGACGGCCAAGCTCGGCCAGACGCTGCTCACGGCCGACCGTCCCTTGCTCGAACGCGGCCGCGCGCACGGGTACGATGTCGTCTGGCTCGGCGATGTCACGCTCCGGCACGGCGCGCTGGTCGATACCCCCCAGGGGTATCAGGGATGAAGGTGTAAGATTGCCGCATGACTGACACGCCCAACCCGTTCGGCGGGCTGTCGATCGCGATCGACGACTCGCCTGCGGCCAGCGCACCCGTGAGTGCGCCCGGCGGCCCCTCGACCGCCGCCAGCGGTGAGGGTCGCGTCGATTCCAAGATGGTGATCATCGGCTCGGGGCCGGCCGGCCTGACCGCCGCGATCTACGCGGCGCGCGCGAACCTCGAGCCTGTCGTGCTCGCAGGGTCGGCGCCGGGTGGCCAGCTCATGCTGACGAGCGACGTCGAGAACTACCCGGGCTTCCCGGACGGGATCCAGGGGCCCGACCTGATGGCGGCCATGCGTGCCCAGGCCGAGCGTTTCGGTGCGCGCCTGATCGACGTCGACATCGACCGTGTCGACTTCTCCGAGCGTCCGTTCCGGATCTGGGCACGCGGCACCGAGTACCGCGGCCAGTCCGTCATCGTGGCCACCGGCGCGTCGGCGTTGTGGCTCGGGCTCGACAGCGAGACCCGGCTGCGCGGCCGCGGCGTGTCGGCCTGTGCGACGTGCGACGGATTCTTCTTCCGCGACCGTGAGATCGCGGTCGTCGGCGGTGGCGACACGGCCTTCGAGGAAGCGATCTACCTCACCCGCTTCGCCACCAAGGTCCACATGCTGCACCGGCGCGACACCTTCCGGGCGAGCAAGATCATGGTCGATCGGGCGATCGAGCACCCCAAGATCGAGATCCACCCGAACGTCGCGGTGGCAGAGGTCCTCGGCGACGAGAAGGTCCACGGCCTGGCGCTGAAGGACACCGTCACGGGCGACGCGACCGAGATGAAGATCGAAGGCCTGTTCATCGCGATCGGCTACGAGCCGAACACGGCCGCTTTCCGCGATTGGCTCGATGTCGACGAGAAGGGCTACCTCGTCGTCCACGACGAGACGGGTTCCAAGATCGACGGCGTCTTCATCGCCGGCGACGTCCATGACCATCGCTACCGGCAGGCGGTCACCGCCGCGGGCGACGGCTGCAAAGCCGCGATCGATGCCGAGCGCTGGCTCGAGGCACAGGGGATCACCGAAGCCGCGACCGCGACGGCCTGGTAGACCGCGTGCCGTCCAAGCGCCGCGAGGCGATCATCGAACGCCTCGGTATCACGCCGCCCGTCGCGACTCTGGTCCGGCGGGCGCTCGACGACGCGATCCGTCACGCGGAGGCCCGCGTCGATGGCACCGGCCGGCCTGTCACTGTCCTCGATGCGGGCTGCGGGCGCGTCTCCCAGTTGGGTGCGTTCCGACCGCGGATCGGGCGGCTGGTCGGGGCGGATATCCACACTCCTGCCGAACCGCTCCCCCACCTCGATGAATTCGCAGTCGTCGACCTGTGTGGGTCGAGCGACGCGTTCGAGCCCGGCACCTTCGACCTGATCCTTTCCAGCTTCACGCTCGAGCATTTCGCCGCGCCGGGCGTGGCCCTCACGAACCTGCGGTCGTGGCTCGCCCCGGGCGGCCAGCTCGTCGCGACGACCGTGAACCGCCGCCACCCGTTCGTCGGCGCCTATCTTGGGCTGCCGTCGGGCGTGCGCCGTCGACTCCAGCCGCTGGTCAAGTCGACCGCAGCGGATGCTCATCCGCTGGTCGGTGCCTGCAACGATCCGGAGTCCATTGCGGATGCCCTGGGCGCGGCCGGTTTCCGGGACGTCCGGCTCACCACCGTCGGGCATCTCGCCAGGGCGTGGGGCCGCACCTGGCCGACCTTCGCGCTCGGGTTGGCCGGCGACCTGATCGCTCAGCGCGCACCGTCGCGGCGCTCGACGATCGTGGCAGTGGCGAGAGCCTGATGGGATTCCCGCGCGGCGGCGTGCGTCAGGCAACGGGCGGCGTGGGCCGTGGCGGCCGCGGCACGGGCGGCGGTGGCGGCGGTTTCTTCGGTGGCGGCCCGACGCCCGATTTCGTGCCGGTGCCGAAGGAGCGTCGCGGCCAGACGATCCGCCGCATCCTCGTGTTCTTCCGGCCCTACCGGCCACAGGTCGCGGTGGTGCTCGTCGCGATCCTGCTGACGAGCTTCATCGGCCTGATCAACCCGTACCTGCTCAAGCTGCTCATCGACGTGGCGATCCCCCAGCGCGACCTCGCGCTGCTGACTCTGTACGTCGGCCTGATGATCATCCTGCCCATCGTCTCGGGACTGATCGGCGTCGGCCAGTCCTACCTGAACAACATCATCGGCCAGCGGGTCATGCAGGATCTGCGCGGTGCCTTGTACGCGCACCTCCAGTCGATGCCCCTGCGGTTCTTCACCGAAACCAGGACCGGTGAGATCCAGAGCCGCCTGGCGAACGATGTCGGCGGCGTCCAGGCAGTCGTCACGGACACCGCGAGCTCGGTCACATCGAACCTGGCGATCGCGATCAGCACGATCATCGCGATGTTCTTCATCGACTGGCGGCTGACGGTGTTGTCGCTCGGCTTGCTGCCGTTCTTCATGTACCTGACGTTCCGCGTCGGCAAGGTCCGCCGCGAGGTCTCGACCGAGACCCAGATCTCGCTGGCCGAGATGTCGGCGCTGACCGAGGAGACGCTCAGCGTCAGCGGGATCCTGCTGTCGAAGACGTTCGGTCAGCAGGCCAATTCCGAGAAGAAGTTCCGCGTCCTCAACGCCAAGCTCGCCGCCCTCCAGATCCGTCAGGCGATGGTCGGCCGCTGGTTCTTCATGGTCATCGGCACGATCTTCAGCATCACGCCCGCCTTCGTGTACTGGCTGGCCGGCTGGCTGACGATCCAGAACGACCCTACCGCTCCGACGATCGGCGACATCGTGGCGTTCACGACGCTCCAGAGCCGGCTGTTCTTCCCGATGGGCCAGCTGCTGAACATCCAGGTCGAGATCCAGGGGGCGCTCGCGCTCTTCGACCGGGTCTTCGAATACCTCGAGATGGACCCCGAGATCGTCGACGCTCCGGATGCCGTGGATCTCGCACCTGCCGCAGCCCGCGGACAGGTCCGGTTGCGGAACGTGTCTTTCCGCTACCCGACCGAGGCCGTGCCATCGGATCGCGCGGCCGAGGCGCTCGCACGCAAGGACGGGCTCAACGACGAGGAGGTCGGAGTCGCGCTGGCCGCCGCCTCGGTCGATGAGACGGCGGTCGAAACGTTGGTCGACGGCATGGGCGCGGGCTCCGGCGAGATGCCGGCGATCGAGATGCTGCCCACATTCGCGCTCGAGGACATCGATCTCGAGGCGCAGCCCGGCGAGCTCGTCGCGCTCGTCGGCCCGTCCGGCTCGGGCAAGACGACGACCACATACCTGATCCCGCGGCTGTACGACGTCGACGCGGGGGCGGTCGAGATCGACGGCATCGACGTTCGTCGGATCAAGCTCGCGTCGCTCGGTCGGCTCATCGGCGTCGTGACCCAGGAGACGTACCTGTTCCACGCGTCGATCCGCGACAACCTGCTCTACGCCAAGCCCGAGGCGACCGACGATGAGCTGCGCGACGCCGCGCGCGCGGCCGCGATGCACGACCGGATCATGGAGCTGCCCGAGGGCTACGACACGATCGTCGGGGAGCGTGGCTACAAGCTGTCGGGGGGCGAGAAGCAGCGGGTCGCGATCGCCCGCGTGCTGCTCAAGGACCCGCGGATCCTCATCTTGGACGAGGCGACCTCGGCGCTCGACACGGTCTCGGAGCGGTTGATCCAGGCCGCATTCGAGGGGCTGATGGTAGGCCGCACGACGATCGCGATCGCGCACCGCCTGTCGACGATCTTGCGGGCCGATCGGATCCTGGTCTACGACCGCGGGCGGATCGTCGAGCGCGGCACGCACGCCGAGCTGATCAAGGTCGGCGGGTTGTACGCGCGGCTGTACCGGGAGCAGTTCCTGACCGAGGCCGCCACGGCCGAAGTCGGCGTCGCGGGTTGAGGCCATGCCCACGCTGAAGTCGGTCCGCCTCGAGCACCGGGGTGGCATGGCGTTCCACGCCGAGCCGTCGTCCGGCCACCCGCTCGACTTCGACGACCGGACCTCGAATACCGGCGGGAGCCCCGTCGAAACCGTGCTGTCCGCCCTCGGGTCGTGTACTGGGATGGACGTCATCGCGATCCTGACCAAGAAACGCCAGGACGTGACCGGGTACCGGGTCGAGGTCAGCGGCACCCAGCGCGATGAGTACCCGCAGGTCTACACGGAAGTCATCGTCACGCACGAGGTGGACGGCCGCGACCTGTCGGAGGCGGCGATCCGGCGCGCGATCGAGCTGTCAGCGCTGAAGTACTGCCCGGTCAACGCGATGGTGTCAGCGGGTGCCACCACGGTGCATCACCGCTACAAGATCCGTTCCGAGGGCGAGGTCAGCTACGCCACCGAGGGCGAGGTGATCGCGACCGGCCCGTACCGCAGACCGGACGTCGTCGGGTAGCGACATCTGGCCCTGCGCGGGGCCTGTCGGCGGAGGAACCTGGGGTGCTCGCGCCGACGCTGACGCTGGCGGCGCTCCGCGCCCCAGGACCGCTCCGCCGCCACCCGTCCCACGGTCGCGCACCCCGACCGCGAGAACCTAACGCCTACTAGTTTGATAGGACTCATATGGTATCGTCGACGTCCCCAGTCACGAGGAGCCCGACATGCCATCTGCGATCCCGAACGGTGCCACCGCGAGCCTGCCACCGGCAGGCAAGATCGACCCCCGCGGGACATCGATTCGGCGCCGGCGTCTCGGCGGTGCTGCTCATCGTGGCGGCATTGGCGAACACGCCCTGGCTTGTCGCGGTCGTCCTCGTCGTCGATCGGCGTGAGCGCGGCGTTCGGTCTCCGCTACTCGATATACGGCGCCATCTGGCGGCGGATCGTCAAGGTGGCACGCCTCGGTCCGGCCGAGCCGGAGCACGAGTATCCGCCCCGGTTCGCGCAGGTCCTCGGGAGCACGGCGCTCGTCCTGTCACTCATCGCTTTCGCCGTCGGGGCGCCGTTCGTGGGCTGGCTATTCGCCCTCGCGGTCGCCGCGCTCCAGAGCCTCCTCGCGATCACCGGCTACTGCCTCGGCTGCCGCCTGTACTTCCTGCGCTGGTGGGTCCCCGACCTGCTGACACGCATCTGGACCGGCCGCGCCCCGACCGTGAGCCGACTCGTGACGGAGCCAATCGAGTACCGCTGACGCGGCCATCGCCAAATCCCAGCCAAAGTAGGGCGGCAGCGCAGTCAGGCGGGCGACCCGCGCCGAACCGTCGGCGGGTGGCGGCGGAGTGGTCCTGGGGCGCGGAGCGCCGCCAGCGATAGCGTCGGCGCGAGCACCCCAGGTTCCTCCGCCGACAGGACCCGAATTCGTTCCGACCAAGAGCGATTGCATGACTATGCAGGCGTGATGTATAGTCATGCGCCCATGACGACGGTCCATCCGTTCCCTGCGAGCAACCCGAGCCAGCCGCCGGTGAGCGGCCACGTGCGCCAGTGAGCGCGGGGCTCGGATCGCCCGCGGCGATCGCGACGGACCAGTCGTCGGGGTTCCTCCCGCGCACCGAACGGGGCATCCGCCC
The DNA here is from genome assembly GCA_963819655.1 of uncultured Chloroflexia bacterium. GTDB lineage: Bacteria > Chloroflexota > Limnocylindria > Limnocylindrales > CSP1-4 > SPCO01. The sequence goes on from CAWFXA010000001.1 coordinate 148,879, forward strand.
TGACGGGGGGCCACGCCGGATCCGCGTCGGCATCATCGGTGCGACGGGCTACGTCGGTGCCGAACTCATCCGCTTGCTGTCGCGCCATCCCAACGTCGACATCGTCGGACTCGCCGGTCGCGACCGCCAGGACGACCCGATCGGTGGCCACCACCCGCATCTCGCGCAGACCGACCTCATCGTCGGGACGCGCCTCCCGCAGGTCGACGCCGCGTTCCTCGCCCTCCCCCACGGGGCGGCCGCCAGCCTCGTCCCGGACCTCGTCGCCGACGGCACGGCGGTCATCGACCTCGGTCCCGACTTCCGCCTGCGCGATCCGGCCGACTACCCGCACTGGTATGGCTTCGAGCACCCGCGCCCCGATCTCCTCGAGCGTGCCGTGTACGGCCTGCCCGAGCTGCACCGGGCGGAGCTCACGCGGCTCGTCGACGCCGAGATCGCCATCGTCGGCTCGCCCGGCTGCTACCCGACGGCGACGTTGATCGCGCTCGCGCCGCTAGCCCGAGCCGGGCTGATCGGCGACCTCGTGGTCGATGCCAAGAGCGGCGTCTCCGGCGCGGGCCGCGACCCGAAGCCCGAGATGATGTTCGGCGAGGTCAACGAGAGCGTGAAGGCGTACGGCCTGGGCGGCCATCGCCACGTCGCCGAGATCGAGCAGGAGCTGGGCCTGGTCGCGGCTCGGGAAGGGCTCGACCCAGGCGCCAACCCGGGCGCTATCGCGGTCGACTTCCTCCCCCATCTGATCCCGATGACGCGCGGCATCCTGTCGACCGGCCACGTCCGGCCGACCCGCCAGATCACCCAGCCCGAGCTCGACGAGCTGTATCGCGCCACCTACGCGGACGAGCCGTTCGTCACGGTCGTGCCCGCACCGCCGGCGACGAAGCACACGACCGGCAGCAACAACGTGCTGGTCCACGTCCGCCTCGACGAGCGGATCGGGCGGATCGTCGCGATCGGCGTCGAGGACAACCTGGTCAAGGGCGCCGCCGGTCAGGCGGTGCAGGCATTCAACCTGGTCCACGGGCTGCCAGAAACGGCCGGCCTCGAGCAGCTCCCGCTGGCGCCGTAGATGGCTGTCACGACGCTGGTCTCGCCACCGCTGCCATCAGTCGAGCGGCGGCCCGCCCTGCCGGCTGGGTTCGTCGCCGGCGGGACGACGGCGGGGATCAAGGCATCGGGCCGGCCGGATCTCGCGCTGATCGTGGCGACGGGCGGTCCCGCAGCAGCCGCTGCCGTCTTCACCCCGAACGCCTTCGCGGCCGCTCCCGTGAAGCGATCGCGGGCCAATCTCGCGGCCACGTCTGGCGACCGGCGCGGCGGGTTCGGGTTCGCCTCCGCGGTGATCTCGACCAGTGGCTGCGCGAACGCGGCGACCGGCGCGGCCGGTGATGCCGATCAGGATGCCGTCGGCCGGCTGGTGGCCGGAGCGTGCGGCATCGACGAACGGCACGTCCTCCACCTCTCGACCGGAATCATCGGGACGCGACTGCCGCTCGATCGCGTCGAGGCGGGGGTCGGCAACCTGTATCCCGCATTGAGCGGCGACGATGGCGGCCTCCAAGCTGCTGCCGAGGCGCTGCGGACGACCGATTCCGTCGCTCAAGGCGGCCACGACGACGCTCGTTCTACCGGCGGCGGACGGCGAGCCCGTGACCGTGACGATCACCGGGATCGCGAAGGGCGTCGGGATGATCCACCCGAACATGGCGACGATGCTGTCGGTCGTGCTGACCGACGCCGCGGCCGCGCCCGAGGTCCTGTGGAGCGTCCTGCGTCCCGCGGCTGCGCGCACATGGGATCAGCTGTCGGTCGATGGCGATAGCAGCACAAACGACACGGTCTTCGTCCTGGCGTCGGGTGCCGCGGCCAACGCACCGCTCGCCGCAGGCAGTCACGGCGCCATGGCGTTCGAGTCGGCGTTGGAGGCCGTCGCACGCGACCTGGCCCGGCAGCAGGCAGCCGATGGCGAGGGCGCCACGATCCTCATCACGGCCTCGGTGATCGGCGCCGTGGACGACGCGGACGCTCGCGCGGTGGCCCGCGCAGTCATCTCGAGCAGCCTCGTCAAGGCAGCCGCGCACGGCAAGGACCCGAACTGGGGTCGGATCGCCGGAGCCGCCGGGAACGCGACGACGGCGTCCGCCGCCGTGCTGCGAGGCGGCCGGACTGGCCCCGGACGCGGCTGCCGCCCGCGCCTCGCAGCCCGCACAGCTCGACCCCGACCGGCTCCGTATCTCGATCGCCGGTCACCTCGTGTTCGATGGCTCGAAAAGCGGCCCGCTCGACTTCGATCGAGCGGCGGCCCGCGCGGCGATGGATGCCCCGGAGCTGCTGATCGAGCTCGATCTCGGGCTCGGTGACGGCGTCGGCGAGGCCTTCGGCTGCGACCTGACCCAGGAATACGTCATCGAGAACAGCGAGTACACGACGTGAGCGAGATCCTGGTCGTCAAGCTCGGCGGCACGACGATCGCGGAGCAGTCGGGAGTCCTCGCGGACGTGGCGGCCGTGGCGCGACGGCGGCCGGTCGTGCTCGTCCATGGCGGCGGCAAGCGCATCACGGAGTGGCTCGAGCGGCTCGGCGTGCCGTCGAAGTTCGAGGGCGGGCTACGCGTCACGGACGCCCAGTCGCTGGAGGTCGCCGCCGCCGTCCTGCGCGGCGTCGTCAACAGCGAGCTCGTGGCAGGGCTGCGCGACCTCGGCGTCGACGCGGTCGGCCTGTCCGGGGTCGACGGCGGGCTGCTGATCGCCGAGCGGATCCCGCACCTCGGCCTCGTCGCCAGCGTGACGGGCCTGCGGCGCGACCTGCTCGATGCGGTCCTCGTGTCGGGGCAGGTCCCGGTCGTCGCGCCTCTCGCACGCGATGCCGACGGGATCGTCTGCAACGTCAACGCCGACGACGCCGCCGCCGGCATCGCCGCCGGTCTCGGGGCTCGCCAGCTGGTCCTGCTCACCGACGTCGACGGAGTGCGCGACGCGGACGGCCACAAGCTCGACACGTTGACCGTCGCCGAGGCCGACCACCTCATCGACACGGGCGTGATCGCCGGTGGCATGGTGCCCAAGATCCGGGCCGCGCTTTCCGCGCTCGGCTGGGAGGGCGCTGAGGCGATCATCGCCGACTCAGGAGCGGAGAGTGCCCTCGAGCGGGCGCTCGCCGATCCGACATTCGGCACGCGGATCACCGCCACGCGCCAGGCGGTCGGCGCGGCATGAGTGGTCTGACCCCCGGCCAGGAGCTCAAGCGGCTGCGCCAGCGGGCCATCCGCCAGCTCATCGCCTCGCGGCCGGTCGGCAGCCAGCGCGAGCTGGTCGACGCATTGATCGATCAGGGGTTCGATGTCACGCAGGCCACGGTCAGCCGCGACATCACCGAGCTCGGACTCCTCAAGGCGCCACGCACCGACGGCCACGTCTACATGTCGCCCGAGGACGTCGCCGCTCGGCCGCCGGCGCCCGCGTCGTCGACGTCGGCCGGCGCCGACGAGCGCCTGCGGCGGATCCTCGCCGACGTCCCGGTCACGGTCGGGCGCAGCGGCCTGATCCTCGTCCTCACCGGCACCCCGGGCACCGCCAGCGTCGTCGCCCAGGCGATCGACGAATCGAGCCTGCGCGAGCAGGAGGGCACGCTGGCCGGTGACAATACGCTCCTGGTCCTGTTCGCCGATGAAGCCCGTCTGGAGCGCTGGCTCGCGCGGTTCGAGGCCATCGCCCGTTCGATCCCGGAGGTCCCCGTCTCGTGAAGAAGGTCGTTCTCGCGTATTCCGGCGGTCTCGATACGTCGGTCGCCGTCGCCTGGCTCAGGGAGCAGTACGACGCCGAAGTCGTGACCCTGACGGTCGATCTCGGGGGTGGTTCGCTGCGGCCCGGCGTCGAGCGGCGAGCGATGTCGGCCGGCGCGTCACGCGCCTATGTCATCGATGCCCGCGAGCGCTTCGTCACCGACTACGTCTGGCCGCACCTCCAGGCGAACGCGCTGTACCAAGGGGCGTATCCGCTGGCGACGGCGCTTGCGCGGCCGCTGATCGCACAGCTGCTCGTCGAGGTCGCCCGGCGCGAGGGCGCCGATGCCGTCGCCCACGGTTGCACCGGCAAGGGCAACGACCAGGTGCGGTTCGACGTCGCGACGCACGCCCTCGACCCGGGGCTCGAGGTCGTCGCGCCGATGCGCGTCGGGATGGGGCTCACGCGCGACCAGGAGATCGACTACGCGAACGAGCGCGGCATCGAGATCCCGATCACCAAGGAGTCGCCATACTCGATCGACGTGAACCTGTGGGGTCGATCGTGTGAGACCGGTGTCCTCGAGGATCCCTGGGTCACGCCGCCGCCCGACGCCTACGAGTGGACGGTCGCGCCGTCCGATGCGCCGGATCCGGTCGAGATCGTCATCGACTTCGAGGGCGGCGTGCCCGTCGCGCTTGACGGGGAGCGGCTTGCGTCGGTCGAGCTCGTCGAGCGCCTGCACACGCTGGGTGGCGCCCACGGCATCGGCCGGATCGACCATGTCGAGGACCGGCTGGTCGGCATCAAGAGTCGCGAGATCTACGAGACGCCGGCCGCGACGATCCTGCACACGGCGCATCGCGCGCTCGAGGGGCTGACGCTGACGAAGGACACGCTGCGGTTCGACCGGCTCGTCGCCGACGAGCTGTCGCGGCTCATCTACGACGGGTTGTGGTTCAGCGCCCTGTCGCGCGACCTGCGGGCATACGTTGCGTCGTCGCAGCGGGTGGTGTCGGGCGAGGTGCGGATGCGGCTCGATCACGGGTCCGCCGTGGTCGCCGGCCGGAAGTCCCCGCTGTCGCTGTACGACAAGAGCCTGGCCACGTACGACGAGGGCGATGCGTTCGACCACGCCAGTGCGGTCGGGTTCATCGAGATCTTCGGGTTGCCGCTGCGGGTCGAGGCGGCGCGCCATGGCGCGGTCGGCGCGCGCTACGGGGCCGCATGGTCGTGGACCGACCCGTTGCTGGAGTCGCTCCCGACGACGGTCACCGATCCGGAGCCGGCCGCGGTTTAGTCCGCTCCCGGCACCGGCGCCGCGAGCGATGTTTGTGTGAGACACGCTTTCGGATGAATGGGCACGCGCCGATCTCCCAGACTGCAGTCCAGTGTCGTCTGGGCGATCGATCCCGCACGGCTGTGTGAAAGGTGTGTCTGACACAAACAATGTCGGGGTGAGCGACACCGGGCGCCCGTGCGCCATGATCGGCTCGTGACGACGGATCGAGCGACGACCAGCGGCAATGTCCGCGAGCTCGCGTTCCTGCACGAGATCGCCCAGCTGGCGACCCAGGCACGCGACTGGGACGAGCTCATGCGCTCGATCGTCGACGGCACGACCGCCGCGATGGGCGTCGAAGTCTGCTCGTTCTACCTCGCCGATCACGAGCACAGCCGGCTGACGCTCGCGGCGACCAACGGGCTCGACCGATCGCAGGTCGGCCGGGTGAGCCTGGCCTGGGGCGAGGGCATCACGGGTCGGGTCGCGGCCCACCAGCGACCGATCGCCGTCGAGGACGTGACCCGCGATGACCGCTTCGCGTGGGTCCGCGGCTTCGACATCGAGGGGCTCGCCGGGATGTTGTCGGTGCCGCTCGTGTGGCACGACGAGGTGGTCGGCGTGCTCAACGTCCAGACCCGGGCCGTCCGCCGCTTCGAGCCCGAGGAGATCGACCTCCTGCAGACCATCGCCGCGCTGCTCGCCGGCATCGTCGAGAAGGGACGCCTGACCGCCGAGGTCGAGGCCAGGCTCGCCCAGCTCACCGCGCTCGACGCCGCACGGTCGGAGCTGCTCAGCGTGGTGACCCACGAGCTGCGGACGCCGCTGTCGATCGTCCGGGTCTACGTCGATCTCCTGTCCGAGGCGGCCACGGCCACCGACGCCGGCGACTGGCGCGACGCCGCGAACGACCAGCTCGCCCGCCTCGACCGCCTCGTCGATTCGATCCTGGCGTCGGTGCGCGGCGAGGGCCTGTCCGGCCTGTCGCGGGCGCCGTTCGACGCGGTCCGTGCGGTCGATGACGTGGTCGAGACGCTCCGGCTCCTCCTTCGACCGCACCCGATCCGCTGGGAGCGACCGCCGGACCCGCTCGTGGCCGTCGGGGACGAGACGCGCTTCCGGCAGGTCCTCGAACAGCTGCTCGAGAACGAATCGAAATACGCGCCGACCGAGGAGGGCGTCAGCATCGGGATCTGGCGCCTCGGCGACGAGGTCCAGGTCTACGTCACCGACGACGGGCCGGGCGTGCCGGTCGAGGACTGGGAGAGCGTGTTCGAGCCGTTCGTCAGGCTCGAGGGGCGGGGCCGCTCACGCGGGTCGGGCATCGGCCTGTTCGCCGCGCGCAGGCTGATGACGGCGATGGGCGGCCGCGTCTTCCTCGAGTCGAATGGATATGGCGGGTCGCGGTTCGTGGTGGGTCTGCCCGCCGGCTGAACGGGCCGCGTCCTCCCGTTTTTGCGGCAGTGCACCGGATCACCATTGACAGCGCATCGATGGAGCCGGACGCTGCGCCCATGAGCGACCCGTTCGATGGCGCTGGCGATCCCTACAAAGGCTCGACGTACCGCGGCTGGATCCTCGTCGCGATCGTCTGCATAGTCGTGATCGTGCTGCTATGGCTGGCCTACGGCGAGGCGCTCGACCTCCTGCCCGCCGGGAATCCCGCCAGCTAGGTCGCTGCGGCCGTCTCCGGGCCGTCGTCGAGCACCCGGAAGCGCTGCAGGACCTCGATCGCATCGAGCAACTGTCGACAGAATTCGTCGCGCTCCGTCTCGGTGAGCCCGAGCCATCGAAGCGCGAATTCGCGTTCGCCAGGCTCGAACGCCGCCCAATCCTCGTCGGTCATTCCCATGTTTTCCCTCAGCCGCATCTGCCGGCCCGACCCGGCTGTCATGCGGATGCAAGCCTACCGCAAGCCCAGACGCCCGCAAGGCGTGCCGACTGTCGGGTCGAGCGTGGTGTCATTGCGCATGACCCCCGAAACCCGCCACACAGAGGAGAGTCATGCTTGACCCACAGACGCGCCAGCAGCTCCAGACGAAGTTCCAGCAGATCAAGCCGCAGCTCAAGGGACAGTTCAGCGGCTTGAGCGATCAGGACCTCGACGTGGGCCGGAGCGATCCGGACACGCTGATCGAGACGATCAGCCGCAAGACCGGCCAGGGCCGTGAGCAGGTCGAGAAGACCGTTCGCCAGCTCGTCGTTTCGACGAACATCTAGAGTCTGCCCGCGCCTCAGGAAGGGGCCTGTCCTTCGGGACCGGCCCCTTCCTCATGTCTGGCGCGCGGCTGCGCCGCCGACCCCGGGCCGGCGCGGCTGGCCGAGCCGCTCTACCCGAGCCGCTCGAGCGCGGTCTTCGCCAGCACCCGCCCGATCGCCAGCGAGCTGGTCGCCGCCGGCGACGGGGCGTTGCGCACGTGCAGGACCCGACCGGACCCACCGAGGCTGAAGTCGTCGACCATCGTGCCGTCACGCCCGAGCGCCTGTGCGCGAACGCCTGACGGGCCGAACGTCAGCTGGTCGCCGGTGATCTCCGGGACGTAGCGCTGCAGGTCCCGCACGAACGCGGGCTTCCACCAATCGCGCCACATCTCGGCGACGCCCGTGCGCAGATAGCGCGCAGCCAGCCGCACGAAGCCCGGGTAGGCGAGGGTGCCGGCAAGATCCCTGATCCGGATGTCGCGCCGGCGGTAGCCCTCGCGGGCGAACGCGAGGACGGCGTTCGGTCCGGCCCAGACGGATCCGTCGATGCGTCGCGTGAAGTGGACGCCGAGGAACGGGAACCGCGGATCGGGCACCGGGTAGATGAGGCCGCGGACGAGCGCCGTCGCATCCGGCGTCAACGTGTAGTAGTCGCCGCGGAAGGGCACGATGCGCGGCTCCGGATCGTCACCCGTCAGACGGGCGATGCGATCGGCATGAAGACCGGCGCACGCCACGACCGTCGAAGCCGTGATGGTCGCCCCATCCGGCCCGCCGATGACGACCTCGGCGTCGCGGACATCGATCGACGACACAGGCCAGGCGGTCGTGATGGTCCCGCCGCGCGCACGGATCTCGTCGGCGAGGGCGAGCGCGACGCGCCGGAAGTCGATGATGGCTGTCTCCGGACTCCATAGCCCGCGCAACCCGGCTGCGTGCGGTTCGATCTCACGGATGCGCTCGGGACCGACCGCCTCGAGCCCCGGAACGCCGTTCGCCTCGGCGCGCTCGCGGACGGCCTCGAGACGCGGCAGCTCTCTGCTGTCGAGGGCGACCACGAGCTTGCCGCAGCGCTCGACCGGGATCGCGTGCGCGGCGGCGAACGCCTCGACCTCGGCCTTGCCCTCCCGGCACAGGATCGCCTTCAGCGAGCCCGGCGCGTAGTACAGGCCCGCGTGCAGCACGCCGCTGTTGTGCCCGGTCTGGTGGGTGGCGAGCTCCGGCTCCTTTTCGACGATGGTCAGGCGCAGGTCCGGGCGCTGCTCGAGGAGGCGGTAGGCCGTCGCCAGCCCGACGATCCCGCCACCGATGACGACGACGTCGCGACGGTCGCTCACGCGGGCGGCGGGAACGGCACGTCGTGGCGCTCGCCGAGGTTCGCGAGGGCTTTCGCATGGACCGCATCGATCACCACGCCAACCGCGTCCGCGCGTCGCTCGGCCTCGGCCTCGGGCTCGCCCGCGATCAGCACCCTGCCCGGTGCGCCAGGCACGGTCGGTGCGGCGATGAGCTGCTCGAGATAGCCCTCGAGGCGCCGTTCGAAGGCACCCGGCGCGTCGACCGCAGCGGGGTCGATCGCGATGAACGTCTGGCCGAGCTCCGATCGACCCTCCGTGCTGAACAGGCCAAGGATGTTCGGGCCGAACGCGGCGCCGGCCAGGACGCCTGTGAGCAGGTCGACGGCGAGCGACAGGCCGTAGCCCTTGTGGCCCCCAGTCGCCTCCTCGCCGCCGAGCGGGTGGAGGGCACCGCCCAGCGCCGCCTCCGGGGTCGTCGCCGGGCGCCCGTCGGCGTCGATCGCCCAGCCCACCGGGAGGGACTCGCCGCGCCGGGCGGCCACCTCGATACGACCGCGCGGGATCGTGGACGTGGCCATGTCGAGGCAGAACGCGCCGAACCGCCCGGCCGGCGCCGCGATGGCGATCGGGTTGGTGCCGATCAGCGGCACGCGCGCCCGGGTCGGCGCGACGAGCGGCGAGGTGTTCGACAAGGCAATCCCGATCATGCCCTCGGCGGCGATCCGCAGCGCATACCAGCCGGCGATGCCGAAGTGGTTGGAGGCGCGGACCGTCGCCCCGGCCATGCCCAGGTCACGCGCGGCGCCGATCGCCGCATCGACAGCGACCCGGCTGGCGTGGTGGCCCCAGCCGTTCCGGCCGTCGAACAGGATCAGGGCCGGTCGGCCGCCGTCGACGACCGGGCGGGCGGCGGGATCCATCACGCCGGCCTCGATCAGGGCGATGTAGTTCGGCAGCCTCGCGGTCCCGTGCGACGCGATGCCGCGTCGGTCGGACGCCACGAGGACGGTCGCCACGTCCTCGGCGATGTCCGGCGGCGTCCCCACCCGCTCGACCAGCCTCGCCGTCCAGGCCTGGAGGAGGCCGACCGGGACGGCGAGGCCGTCGACGGGGTCAGCGTAAACCGGCATCGGTGAGGCTGGCGACGACCCTCGACTCCTCGGCGCGCAGCCTCGCGTAGCCCGGCTTCACGACCTCGTTGATCAGCCGCAGCCGCTCGTCGAACGGCGCGAAGGCCGATTTGAGCGCGTTGATCGTCAGCCACTCCATCTCGCCGAGGCCGATCCGGAACGCTGCCTCGAGCGCCTGCGAACTCGCTCGACAGCGTGACGCCGCTCATCAGCCGGTTGTCGGTGTTGACAGTGACGCGGAAGCGGAGGCGGCGCAGGAGGTCGATGGGGTGGTCGTCGATGGACGGCGGCGGCCGCGGTGTGGACGTTCGACGTCGGGCACATCTCGAGCGGGACGCGCCGGTCGCGGACGAACGCCGCCAGCCGCCCGAGCTCGACCGATCCGTCGTCGCGGACCGTGATGTCGTCGACGATCCGGACGCCGTGGCCGAGCCGCTCCGCGCCGCAGTACTGGAGCGCCTCCCAGATCGACGGCAGCCCGAACGACTCGCCGGCGTGGATCGTGATGTGGAAGTTCTCGCGCCGGACGTACTCGAAGGCGTCGAGGTGGCGGGTCGGCCGGTAGCCGGCCTCCGGTCCGGCGATGTCGAAGCCGACGACGCCCGCATCGCGCCAGCGGACGGCGCACTCGGCGACCTCGACCGAGCGGGCCGCCTGGCGCATCGCCGTCACGAGCATCTTCATGACGATGGGGTGGCCGGCCGCCTCCGCGTTGCGTGCTCCGATCGAGAAGCCTTCGAGGTTCGCGGCGACCACCTCGTCGAGGGTCAGGCCGCGCTCGGTCGACAGCTCCGGTGCATAGCGGATCTCGGCGTAGGCGACGCCGTCCGCGGCGAGGTCCTCGGCACATTCGGCCGCGACGCGGACGATCGCATCGCGCTCCTGCATGACCCCGACCGTGTGGGCGAACGTCTCGAGGTAGAGCTCCAGGGACTTGCGATCTGCACCCTGCCGGATGTGCGCCGCGAGCTCGTCGGGATCGGTCGTCGGCAGCCCGTCGTAGCCGAACTCGGCCGCGAGGTCGACGATGGTGGCCGGGCGAAGGCCACCGTCGAGATGGTCGTGGAGCATCGCCTTCGGCGCCTGGCGGATCGTCTCCGTGCGCAGCATGGTGGCGGGATGGTACAGGGCTGCGCGGAGCGTGGTCGCATTCGACCATTGACGTGCCGGGGTGGTCCCGTCAGGATTCATGTGCGGGGTGCGATCCGCACGGGGAGGTCTCCGGATGAATATCGAGCTCCTGCGCCGCCCGACCCGCCCGACGCGCCCGACGCGCCGTGGTCTTGTGGCGCTGCCACTCATCGGCTTGCTGTGGATGGGCGTGGCCGCAGCCCCCGTGGGCGCCGCCGGCTCGCCGACGTACCGCGACTGTTCGCAGATCGCCCTGGCCCCGAACGCCGATGTCCATCGCTGCGACCTGTCCGACGCGACGATCATCGGCCTAGACCTGCACGGTATCGACGCCTCCTGGTCGGACCTGTCGCGCGTGAACGGCGGCTGCGATCCCGATCTGCCGCGGACGAACCTGGCCGGTGCCCGCATCGCCCGCGCGATCCTGGTCGACGCGAAGCTGTGCGATGCGATCCTGTCCGACGCGGACCTGCATGGGTCGGACATGTCCGGCGTAGCGCTCGAGGACGCGTCGCTGAACCGGGCGAACCTCTCGTGGACGATCTTGAGCGGGTCACAGGCGGCCTTCGCGCCGTTCGTGGACGCCAACCTCTCGAACGCCACCTGGCGCGACGGGTTCGCGAACGGGGCGACGTTCGATGGCGCAGACCTCCATCGGATCGACTTCCGCGGCACGGATCTGCGATCGGCGAGCTTCGTCGGGTCGGACCTGCGCTACGCGCGGCTCAACGGCGTCGACTTGACCGATGCCGACCTGACCGGCGCGAACTGGCGGCAGGCGACCGGGCTCGCCAGCGCGACCTTCTCCAACACGATCTGCCCGGACGGCACCAACAGCGACGCCAACGGCGGGACCTGCGCCGGCCACTGAGTCTCGTGCCGGGGTGCGACCGCGGCGCTGATGCATATATTTGGCTTGCGAGCGGACATGAGGTCTTCGATGCGCATGGGCCGCATCACGGCTCCGCTGGGGCGGGCGGGCGGTCATGTCGCCGATGCGCATGGGCCGCATCACGGCTCCGCTGGGGCGGGCGGGCGGTCATGTCGCCGATGCGCATGGGCCGCATCACGGCTCCGCTGGGGCGGGCGGGCGGTCCCGACGAACGAGCCGGTTGATCACCCGGGTATGCGGCCTAGGCGCATCACCAGATAGAGGTCGCTTCGGGGCCGGAGTTTATGCATCACATTGGCGAGAATTGGCGAGACTCACAGCGGCCCGTGCCGCCGCCCACCTCGTCAGCCTCGGTCGAGCCGCTTCCTCGCAGCCGCCAGCGCGTCGGCCACGCGCGTCGGCGCCGTCCCGCCAATGACGTCGCACGAGGCGAGCGCGCCGTCCACCGACGCGGCCCCGCGCAGGATCTCGCCGATCACGTCGTCCGCGGCGAGGGCTTTGGCGCCCTCGTCGCCGCTGGCGCCCAGCGCGAGCCCGATCATCGAGTCGGGCACCTCGTCGAGCCCTAGCCGGGCTTCCTCGGCCTGGGCGACCAGCGATCCGACCACGTGGTGGGCGACACGGAACGGGATGCCGCGGCGGACCAGGGCGTCCGCGACGGCGGTCGCCGTCGTGTAACCCTCGTCGGCGGCTTCACGCATTCGCTCCCGGTCGACCGCGACCGTATCCAGGAGACCTGAAAGCACCCCGAGCGACGCCTCGTAGACAGCGACCGCGTCGAACAGCGGGGCCTTGTCCTCCTGGAGGTCCCGCTGGTATGCGAGCGGCAGGCCCTTGAGCAGCGTCAGCAGCCCGGCCTGTGCCCCGATGACCCGGGCGGCCCGGCCTCGGACCAGCTCGGCCGGGTCCGGGTTCTTCTTGTTCGGCATGATCGACGAGCCGGTCGAGAACGCGTCGCTCACCCGGATGAACCCGAACCGCGGATTCGACCACCACGTGATCTCCTCCGCCAGCCGGCTCAGATGGACCATGCCGAGCGCGATCGCCCCCACGGTCTCGACCACGAAATCGCGGTCGCTCACCGCATCGAGCGAGTTCGCGGTCACCCCGGCGAAGCCGAGCTCGTCGGCCGTCGCCTCGCGATCGAGCGGGTAGCCGGCGCCGGCCAGCGCCCCGGCGCCGAGCGGCGAGATGTTCGCTCGCCGCCGCGCATCGGACAGGCGGTCCCGGTCGCGCTCGGCCATCTCGACGTAGGCCAGCAGGTGATGGGCGAACAGCACGGGCTGGGCCGGCTGGATGTGGGTCGTGCCGGGCAGGATGGCGGTGCCTTCGCGCTCGGCGAGGCCGACGAGCGAGCGCTCGAAATCGAGCAGCGCCTCGTCCAGACGGTCGATCGCCCGGCGCAGCCACAACCGAAGGTCGGTGGCGACCTGGTCGTTGCGCGAGCGACCGGTCTGAAGCTTCCCGGCGACCGAGCCGATGCGCTCGGCCAGCGCCGCCTCGAGGTTGAGGTGGACGTCCTCGAGGTCCGGATCCCACGCAAGGGTCCCATCGGCGACCGCGCCGGCCAGCCCGTCCAGACCGCCGATCAGCTCGTCGACCTCCTCCGCGGTCAGGAGTCCCGCGCGACCGAGCCCGCGGACGTGGGCGATCGAGCCGGCGATGTCGTCCGCGGCCAGCTCGCGATCGAGGTCGATCGAGCGCGTGAAATCGGCGACCCGCTGGTCACTCTCTTCGGCGAATCGCCCGCCCCACAGTCGCATGCGCCCCTCCTGCGTGTGACGTCATGCTAGCGGCATGATCGACCCATCTCCGTGGTGGCGGGACGCCGTCGTGTACCAGACCTACATCCGCAGCTTCACTGACACGGATGGCGACGGCATCGGCGACATCGCGGGGATGCGCTCGCGACTGCCATATGTCCGCAGTCTTGGGGTCGACGCGATCTGGGTGAACCCGTGGTTCGTGTCGCCGATGGTCGACGGTGGCTACGACGTCGCCGACTACCGAGACATCGATCCGATGTTCGGCACGCTGGCCGACGCCGAGGCATTCATCGGTGACGCACACGCCCTCGGTATCCGGGTCCTGCTCGACATCGTCCCGAACCACACGTCCGACCGGCACCCGTGGTTCCAGGCGGCGCTGGCCGCCGGCCCGGGCAGCCGCGAGCGCGATTTCTACGTGTTCCGCGACGGACGCGGTCGTGACGGCGATCGGCCCCCGACCGATTGGCCGAGCGTCTTCGGTGGCCCGGCCTGGACCCGCGTGGTCGAACGGGACGGATGGCCCGGCCAGTGGTACCTGCACTTGTTCGCGCCGGAGCAGCCCGATCTCGACTGGACGGAGCCGGAGGTCCGCGCCGAGTTCGAGTCGATCCTGCGGTTCTGGTTCGATCGCGGCGCGGACGGCTTCCGCATCGACGTCGCTCACGGCCTCGTCAAGGACCCGGAGTTTCCCGACCTGCGGCGCACCTCGCCGAGCTCGGCAGTCAAGCCTGGACCGTACTGGGACCAGGACGGCGTCCATGACATCTATCGCCGCTGGCGGGCCATCGCCGATGAGTACGGCGGTCGCATGTTCGTCGCCGAGGTCTTCGTCTCCAGCGCCGACCGTCTGGCCCGCTACCTGCGGCCGGACGAGCTCCATGCGGCGTTCGATTTCCATTTCCTGCAAGCGGGCTGGGACCCGATCGCCCTGCGCAGGGTCATCGATGCGCAGCTCGAGGCTCTGGCGCCCGTCGGCACGCCCGCGACCTGGGTCCTGTCGAACCACGACGTGACCCGGCATGTGACGCGGCTCGGGCGCCCGTCGGCGACCAAGGCAAGGGTGGCGGGCACCGCACCCCCGAAGGTCCCCGTCACGGAGCGCACCGACCTCGTGCTCGGGCGGCGGCGCGCCCGCGCCGCGTTGCTGCTGATGCTGGCGCTGCCCGGCTGCGCCTACCTGTACCAGGGCGAGGAGCTGGGCCTGGAGGAGGTCGAGGACCTCGACGAAGATCAGCTCCAGGATCCGACCTGGCATCGCTCCGGGCACACGGTGCGTGGCCGGGACGGCTGCCGGGTGCCACTCCCATGGTCGGGCACGGAGCCGCCGTTCGGGTTCGGGCCGCCGGGATCGAGCCCGTGGTTGCCGCAACCGCTCGGGTGGCGCGAGCTGTCGGTCGAAACGCAGACCGGCGACCCTGAATCGTTCCTCGAGCTATACCGCACCGCGCTCCGCCTCCGACGCGACCACCTCGGGCTCCGCGGCTCGGGGATGGCCTGGCTGCCGGCCCCTGAGTCGGTGCTCCGATTCGATCGGCCGGGCGGGTTGGAGACGATCGTGAACCTCGGATCCACCCCGATCGAGCTGCCGAGCGGCCGGCCGATCCTGCTCGCCAGCGAGCCGCTCCACGAGGTGGGGCTGCTGCCGCCCGATACGGCAGTCTGGCTGGGCTAGCTCGCGACCCGCGCCGACGGGACGCGTTCGTGCCGGGCTCCGTCACGCGGGAAGGCCCACCAGCCGAGGGCGACCGCGCTGAGCGACAGCACGGTCCCCATCCCGAAGACGGCGGCGGGGCCGATCAGGTCATACAGCAGGCCGCCGGCGATGTTGGCGATGATCGCGCCGATCCCGAACGCGACGGTCTGATACAGCGACTGACCCGTGCCCTGGAGCTCCGGCGGCAGGAGTCGGGCGATCGTGAGGACCACCGCGACGACCACCCAGGCGAACGCGACCCCGGTGAACGCTCTGGTCGCGATGATGAGCAACGGCGTCGCGAGGACCGTCCACGACGCGGTCGCAGCGGCGTAGATCAGGGCGCTCCCGACGAACATGCCACGCAACCCGATCCGTCGGGCGACCGCGGCGGCCACGAGCATCGCCGGGATCTCGGCGAGGGCCGAGACGCCCGCCGACAGCGCGACGTCCGAGGGCGGGCTTCCGAGGTCGCCCAACCGCAGCGGCAGGAACGTGAAGCCGCTGATGATCGCGATGTGCAGGAGCATCACCGCCGCGAGGACGCCGGCGAGCCGCGGCGCCACACGGAACGCCAGCCCGGCCGATCCGAAGCGGCCGCCATGGTCGGCCTCCCCCGCCCCGCCCGCCGTCGCAAGGTCGGCCCGCCTGACGTCGGGTACGAAGCCGGCAGCGAGTGCCATGGCGAGCGCGAACCCGATCGTCAGCACGAAGGCGAGCTGGTAGCCCGTCACGTCGTACATGAACCCGGCGGCGATGGTGGACACGGCGAACGCCAGGCTCGTGAGCAACCGGACACGGGCGTAGCCGCGCCGATCGACATGGTTGACGGTGAGAGCATCGGCGAGCGGCTGCCACGCCGACTCGAAGACCCAATACGCCATGAACAGGACCGCGATGATGATCGGCGGCCAGGCGCCGAGCAGCGCACCCGCCGCGGCGGCTCCGCCGATCGCGCACACCTGCAGCGTCCGCGACCTGCCAAATCGGACGTCCGCGAGATGCCCCCACGCGGGCACGGCGAGGGTGAAGCCGACCGCACCGATCGAGGCGATCAGTCCGATCTCCGCCGGGCCGAAGCCGCGGTCCGCGAGGATGACCGGGATGAACGGATACAGGACGCCGAGTGCCGCGCCGAGGGCCAGGGCGAGCAGGCGCAGGGCGGTCACCGGCTGATGGTACCGTCCGTTGGCATACGGCAGTAGGCCAACTCACGGGCGCGGCCGATGCGCGACACTGGCTCGACCATGACGACCCCCATCGCGGACGGTGTGCCCGACCACGCCCTCACCGCGACCGGCCTGGGCCGCCGGTTCGACGATCGCTGGGCCGTCCGAGGCGTGGACCTCGCCGTGCGGCGCGGCGAGGTGCTCGGACTGCTCGGACCGAACGGCGCCGGCAAGACGACGACCGTCCGCATGCTCACGGCCCTGATCAGACCCACGGAAGGCACGGCGACCGTCGAGGGATTCGATATCCGCGAGGCGCCCGATGCGGTCCGTGCCCGCGTCGGCATCCTGACCGAGACGCCGGGCCTGTACGACAAGCTGCCGGCGATCGCCAACCTCGACTTCTTCGGACGGCTCTACAGCCTCGACCCGGGTGTGCGCGCGGAGCGGATCGAACGGTACCTGCGCATGTTCGGGTTGTGGGAGCGGCGCGACGACATCGCCGGGACGTTCAGCAAGGGCATGAAGCAGAAGCTCGCCATCGCACGTGCCCTGCTCCACGATCCGTCGGTCCTGTTCCTCGACGAGCCGACCGCAGCGCTCGACCCCGAGGCGGCGTTCATCGTGCGCGAGGCGATCGAGACGCTGCAGCGTGCCGGCCGGACGATCGTGCTGGCGACGCACAACCTCGACGAGGCTGACCGGTTGTGCGACCGCATCGCCTTCGTGCGCGGTGGGCTGGTGCGGGTCGATTCACCGGCGGCCCTTCGCGCCGCGCTCGGCACCCACGGCTTGACGATCCGCCTGGCCGCTGGCGCGTCGGATGAGCAGATCGCAGCGGCGCGCGGCGTCGCCGGTGTCGTCGCTGCAGGTGCGACGGATGGGGTGCTGCGCGTGGGAGCCGACGATCCGGAATCGGTCGCGCCCGGTGTCGTGCGCGCCCTGGTGGCGAACGGCGCCGACGTCGTCGAAGTGCGTCCCGAGCGCCCTTCACTCGAGCGAGTCTATTTCGAGATCATGGGCGTCACACCCGGCACCGACGGGATCGAGGACGTCGTCTGATGCGCGCCGCGATCGTCTGGACGGTCCTCCGGCGGGAGTGGTTCGAGACCGTCCGCAACCGGCTCCTGATGTCGACGATCCTGGTGCCGCCGATCGCGCTGACGGTCGCGCCGATCGTTCTCGCGGCGGTCGTCGGCGAGCGCGAGCTGCCGCCCGAGTTGGCCAGCCAGGTCATCGCCCAGAGGCCGGAGTGGGCGAGCTTCACGCCGGGCGAGCTCGCGGGTGCGTTCGCGGTCCAGCAGTTCCTGGTGTTCTTCCTGCTCATGCCGGCGTACATCCCGCTGTCGATCGCGACGTTCTCGATCATCGGGGAGAAGCTGGCCCGCTCGCTGGAACCGGTGCTCGCCACGCCCATCCGGACCTCGGAACTGCTGGCCGGCAAGGCGGTCGCGGCGTTGGTTCCGGGCGTGCTAGCCGGGTGGGCCACGTACGCGATCTTCGTTGCGCTCGCGTCGCTCCTGTACGGGCCGGCGCTGTTCGGCGTCGTCACCGACCTGTCGTGGCTGGCCGGGGTGTTCCTGCTCGGACCCGCGGTCGGGCTGTCGTCGGTCGTGGCCGGGGTGATCGTGAGCGCCCGGGTCAACGACCCGCGCGTCGCGCAGCAGATCGGCGGCATCGTGATCGTGCCCATCATCGGCCTCGTGATCGTCCAGGCGACCGGCATCCTCCTCGTCGGCCCGCTCGGATACCTGCTGCTGTCGGCCGTGGTGGTCGCGATCTCACTCGAGGGCCTTCGCGTCGGCGTGCGGCTGTTCGACCGAGAGTCGATCCTGACCCGGTGGCGCTGAGGAAACGCTTCAGCCGCGCGGGCGGTTCTGGTCGGTTAGATGCCGTCCGACCAGGTCGAAACTTGACATACCGGGGTAGGCCAACGCCACCTATGATGCCGCGATGACCGACCGCTCCTCGCAGATCGACTGGGTGATCTTCCTCCTGCTCGGGTTCTTCTGGGGATCGAGCTACCTCTTCATCAAGCTCGCGGTCGACGACTTCGGGACGTTCACGCTGGTCGCGCTTCGCCTCATCGTCGGGGCGATCCTCCTGTGGCTCGTCATACGGGTCGCGGGGCAGCGGCTGCCGCGCGAGCGGCGCATCTACGGCCACCTCGTGGTGATGAGCATCGTCAACATCACGATCCCGTTCCTGCTCATCACCTGGGCAGAGCGATCGGTGGAGTCGTCGCTGGCTGCGATCCTGACGTCGCCGGTCCCGCTGTTCGCCATCGTGCTGTCAGCGATCTTCCTGCCGGACGAGCCGATGCGCGTCAACGGGCTGGTGGGTCTCGTGGTCGGGTTCATCGGTGTCGTGATCATCACCAGTCGCGGGCTGACGGGTGCGGGGTCGTCGGTGATCGGCGAGGTCGCCCTGCTCGGGGCCGCTCTCAGCTACGCGGCCGGAGCCGTGTATTCGCGGCGCAACGTCCGTGGGGTCCCACCGATGATCCCGGCCGTGTTCCAGGTGACCTTCGCGGCGGTGATCGTCGGCTTCTTTGCCATTCTCCTCGAACAACCCTGGACCGCGCGCCCGGACGCCCAGGCCGTGTTCTCGATCCTGTGGCTCGGCATCCTGGGCTCGGGTGTGGCCTACCTCTTCGTCTTCCGGCTGTTTGCTCACTGGGGCGCGACGCGGACGACGCTCGTCGCCTATCTCCTGCCGGTGGTCGGCATCGTGCTCGGCTACCTCGTGCTCGCCGAACCGGTCGATGCGCGGCTGATCCTCGGGACCGCCCTGGTCATCGCCGGGGTCGCGCTCGTCAACGGGCGCTGGGGACGGCGTCGGCTATTCGCGTCGCCGCAGCCGGCCGAGCAGGGGTAGGGGCCGGGCCGCGGGCCGGGCCGGCGGCGTCCTACGACCCGCCCATCGCGAGCAACACCGCCCCACCCACGATCAGGCCGGACGCACCCACCCGTAACAGCGTCTCGCCGCGGCTCGCCGCCTCGCCGAGCCGCACGGCCCCCCATGCTGCCGCGAACACCGATGCCGATTCCCGCAGCGGCGCCACAGCCGAGAGCGGTGCCACACTCAGGGCCCACAGGATCAGCAGGTACGCGACCAGCGTCAGCCAGCCGCCGATCGCCGCCCGCCGGACCTGATCGTGCCCGCCGGCGAACAACGCACCGCCGGACACGACCCGGTTCCACACGACGAGCACGATCGACGCAGTCACCCATAGGATCGCCGCGTAGGGCAGCGGGTCGATCAGCCGCGTCCCGACCCGGTCGACGGCCGAGTAGGCCGCGATCGTGACCCCGGTCGCGAGCGCGAACGCGATCGATGGATCGAATGCGCGGTGGCCGCGAAGCACCCGCCAGGGCTGCTGCAGGAGCAGGAAACCCGCGAGCAGCGCCACGACGCCCAGCGAGCCGGCAACCCCGAGGCGCTCACCCAGAAGCCCCACCCCGATCGCCACGGCGAGCAGCGGCGCTGTGCCGCGCGCGATCGGATACACGACTGACAGGTCGCCCCGTCGATAGGCCGCCGACAGCAGGACGAAGTAGCCGGCCTCGATCACGCCGGACGCGATGCCGAGCGCGACACCCTCGACTGGCAGGGGCGGCCGGCCGGCGATCCACCAGGCAGCGATCCCCGCAGGCACGATGCCTAGCGACGCGGCCAGCATGCCGACGGTAGCCGCCCGCAAGGGATCGCCGGCGGTCTTGAGCCGGACGTTCCAGGCGACGTGGAGCAGGGCGCTGACCGCGACCAGCGCGATGACGAACGGGTCCACGCCGGGACGTTAGCGGCCCACGTCCCTCCGGTGCAGACCCCACGCGCCAACCAGCAGCCCGCCGATCGCGAGGATCGCCGCGACCATGATGCCGACGACGTCGTACGTCCCGGCCATCGGCTGGCCGAGGTGCTTGTAGATCGACAGGTCCAGGACCGCATCCGGGAGATCCAGGGCGGCGCCCAACGTGTCGAGCACGAACGTCGCGATCACGACGGCCGCGGCGACGGGTGCCGCCAACGACGACCGGACGAGGCCGCCCACGGCGAACCCGATACCGGCAAACCCGGCAGCGGCCAGACCGAGGATCGCCGAGCCCGCCACGGGTGCCACGATGTCGCCGCCCTGGGATGCGACGGCCGCGATCACGAAGAGCGCGAGCACGACGACGAACACGCCGATCCCTGCCATGACCCCGAGTCCGCTCTTGATCGCCCAGCGCGCGCGCGACACTGGCGTGGACAGGACGACATCGAGGCGGCGGTCGTTCTCGTCGCTCGCCCAGGCGGCAAGGAACGTGGCGCCCGCCAGCCCAGCCATCAAAGAGGCGAAGGCGAAGAACGCGAGCTGGAGGATGCCCGACGGCTGGCTCAGGTCGATGTCCGGGTAGATGATCCGGATGTACTCGATGATCCCGGGGGTCTGGTTCAGCACGTCGGTAAGTGCCGACGCCGACGACGCGATCAGCGCTGCGTAGAGGCCGACGCCACCACCCCAGCCGAGCGCGGCCGGAGCGAGATCGGAGAGCAATCGGGCGAACGGCCCGCTCGTCCCGCGCGGGAGGCCCGGGATGCGCAGCCAGCGGAGCGGTGCGAAGGCACCGATGTCGCGCCGTTCGAAGGCCGCGACGCCGATCGCCAGCAGGGCGACGACCACGAGCGCGAGCAGCCCCACTGACGGCCAGTCGGTGACACCGGCGATCGGCCGATGACCGGCCGTCCAGGCGTACCAGGAGATCGGACTGATGGCCTCGAGGGTCGGCGACAGGATCGAATAGGACGAGATGACGTACATCCCGAACAGGGCGAGGATGCCGACGCCCGCCGCGCGGGAGCGGCCGAGCGCCGGGGCGACGGCGAAGGCGATCGACCCAGACGCCAGCATCAGCAGGCCGTACAGGGTGACCTGGCCGAGCGCCGCGTCGAACGGGATCTCATCGCCCGGCAGCGTCGCGAAGACCTGGCCGGCGACGTACAGCAGCACCGCGGCGATGAGCATCGCCACCACGAGGGCCACGATGTGACCGGCCAGCTTCTGGAGAGCGATCGTGCGCCGCGCATGGGGAGTCGACACGAGCAGGTCGAGGCTGCCCTTGGCCGCCTCACCGGCGAGCGTTCCCGACAGCGCGAGCACGGACCACAGGCCAAGCAGGACCGGTAGGACGTTCCCGACGCGCCAGGAGATGAAACCCCCGAGCGTCTCCAGGTTGATCGGTTCGCCCAACAAGCCACGGAAGACGGCCGGCAGCGCCGTCATCGACGTCACGAGCAGGCGGCGCTTCTCGGGCGTGTCGAATTCGGCAGCGACCGGGGCGGCCGTCGCGAGCATGAACAGCCCGCCCAGCATCCCCACGACCAACGCGGCACGCCGGCTGTCGCGCAGCGACTTCGCGAAGACCGAGGACAGGCCGATGACCCGCGACCAGGGCCTCGGGCGAACGAGGATAGCGGTGCTAGCGCCCATCGGCGTCGACCCCCGCCGCGACTGGGCTTCCATGGGTGCCGTATTGGGCGAGGAAGACATCCTCGAGGTTCGGCTCGCGGCTGACCACGTCGACGAGGCCGTGCTGAGCCGCCAGCACGATCACCTTGCCGATCGGGCCGTTGACCCGCATGCGCAGGACGTCACCGTCGGCTTCGACGTCGCTTACCCCGTCGATCGACGAGAACACGCTCGGCGACACCGGCTGCGCGAACGTCAGCTCGACGTGATGGAAGGCAAGCTGGCGGATCGTCTCGATCCGGTCGACCTGGACCAGGCGCCCCTCGCGGATGATGGCCACGCGGTCACATGTGCGATCGACCTCGTCGATGATGTGCGAGCTCAGGAAGACGCTCCGCCCCTCGGTCTTCGCCTCTCGCATGATCTCGAAGAACGTCTGCTGGATGAGCGGATCGAGCCCGGCCGTCGGCTCGTCCAGGATCATCAGGTCGGGTTTGTGCTGCAGCGCGACGACCAGGCCGACCTTCTGCTTGTTCCCCTTCGAATACTCCTTGTAGCGCCGGCTGGGATCGAGGTCGAGCCGCTCGACCAGCTCGGCTACATAAACCTCGTCGACCCCGCCGCGCAGGTTGGCGAAGTACGTGATCGTGTCGGCGCCGGTCAGTCGGTCATACAGGTCGAACTCGCCGGGCAGGTAGCCGACGCGTCGGTGGATCGCGACGGGATCCTTGGTCGTCTCGATACCGAAGACCTCGGCGCGCCCCGCGGTGGGCCGGATGAGGTCGAGCAGGACGCGCATGGTCGTTGTCTTCCCGGCGCCGTTCGGGCCGAGGAAACCGAAGATCTCGCCCGCCTCGACATCGAGGTCGACCTCGGTGATCCCGCGATGGATCCCATAGGTCTTGGTGAGCTGTTCCGTGTGGATGACCGAGGTCATGCTGGTTCCTTCCTGCCGGTCGGTTCGGCACGGTCGCTGAGGAAGCGGCCCACGACGGTGGGGACCTCCTGCTCCACGAAGGCAAAGACGTCGCGCAGTTCTTCGAGCCGGCGGCGCGACGCCGGCGGGCGGTCGGCGATCGCATCGAGACCGTGTTCCGCGATCTCGCGAAAGTGGCGGTAGATGCGGCCGGCATTTGCCAGTAATGAGTCGAGGGCTTCGGGCGGGGCGCTGAAGTACTCGCGCCGGTCGCCACGTCGCGTGCTCCGTCGGATCATGCCGGCGGTCGTCAGCATCCGAGCCGTTCCGCTGATCGCGCCACGGCTCGCCTGGAGCGCCTCGGCCAGGTCGGCCGCGGTCTGCTCGGGCGGCTCGCAGATGAGCAACCAGCCCCACATCCGGCCCGCCATCGGCGTCATGCCGTACGTTGCCAGGGCCTGGCCCATCTCTTCGACGAACGCGCTTTCGCCCTCGGTCATTGGCTAAATGGTCGTTCATTCCGAACTTTCAGTCAATGCTGAATGTTGGGAATTGAGCGGTTGTTGAGGGTGGGGTGGGCCCGGCGGCCGGCCTCCCCGCCCTGCCACCCGCCTCGCATGGGACGAGACGGTCAAATACTCGTCCCCGGAGTGTTAGGCGCACACCTGCCGCGAAACCGGTCGTTCGGGGCCTGTCCGGACGTCCAACGGTGCCGGGCCGTGCACGAGGCGTGACCCCGATCCGTCGGCGAGGTCCTGTCAGCCCGCCGAAGACTCCCCCGGCGAGGGTTTGGCGGAAAGAGGGGGTCCCCCTTGGCGCGAACCGGGGTCTTCGTGGGCCGGGGTCGCGGGAGGCGACCCTCAGTCCCAACCGGGCGCGTGCCGCACGCCGCCTCCCTCGCCGATGAACGGCAACCGCCGACCGATCAACCCGACGGCGATCGCCGTCGTCACTGGCACGGCGGCGACGATCCCGATGCTCCCCACGAGCGCCCGCACGACCTCGACCGCCACGACCTCACCCGACAGGATGAGGAACGGATCCTGGCCACCCGCGGCGAACAGGACGATGAGCGGCAGGGAGGCCCCGACGTATGCGAGCACCAGCGTGTTGACGGTCGCCGCGATGTGGGATCGACCCACATTCATCGAGCGCGCCGCCAGCTCCAGACGTCCTGCCCGCGGATCCGACTCGTACAGCTCCTGGACGGTCGCCGCCTGGGTCACCGTCACGTCGTCTAGCACGCCCAGAGCACCGAAGATCACGGCCGCCAGGACGAGGCCCCCGAGGTCGAGCTGGGTGCCGCCCATCGACACGAGGAAGCCCGCGGACTCCGAGCCGCGCAACGGCGTGAACCGGGACAACGTGTCGAACAGCGAGGCGAGCACCGCGACCAGTGTCAATGAGATCGCAGTCCCGATCACCGCGGCGACCGTCTGCCGTCGCGCGCCCTCGGTCAGCAGGAACGTCGCGATCGTCACGCCGGTCGCCGCCAGGATCGCGACCCAGGCGGGGTCCCACCCGGCGAGGATGAGCGGCACCACGACCTTGACGATGACCGCAAGCGTGAGCGCGAGCGCGATCAACGAGCGCACCCCCCGCCAGCCGCCGACGAGGGTCACCGCGAGCGCGAACAGCACGAGCAGCATGGCCAGCGTGGGCACGCGATAGCGGTCGTTGACGGCCACGAAGCCCGCTTCCGGGTCGGTCGAGATGTTGACGATGACCTCGTCGCCGACGTCGAACTCGGGTCGTGCTTCGAGGCCGTTCGGCCCCTGCAGGAAGCCCTCGACGATGTCGCCCCGTTGCGGTCCGCCCGTGATGCCGTCGAGGACCTCGATCCGGACGTCCGGGGTGCCCGGATCCGTGGTCGGGATGAGCTCGACGATGCGGCCATGGACGAGCTGGACCGGCGGAAGGCCCGACGGGCGCGGCGCGATGTCCGGCACGAGGACGAACAGGGCGATGACGATGAGGATGCCCGCCGCCAGGGCTACGGCGTTGCGCCGCAGACCCGCGAACGGGACCTCGTCCGGATCCCGCGCCGTCACAGACCTCGCGTCATGCGGCAGGCGGTTGGTGCTCGGCCCGTTCTGCCCGCTCCTTCAGCGCGCGCAGGTGCGCCTCGACGCGCGTCTCCAGCGACCGCCGGCCGAGACGGACGAGGATGTCGGTCCAGCGGTCGATCGGCTCGAATGTCGCGCCGTGGATAACGCGCGTCCCCCCGGCGATCGGCTCCAGCCGCCACGACCACTCGCTCTCGAAGCCGGAGCCCGTGACGCGCAGCCGGAAGATCGATTCGGGGCGAGCCTCGAGGCTCTCGACACGCGCAACCTCACGGAGAAGTCCCAGTCGCGTCCGAGCGGTCCGTGTCGCCGCCGCCGCGGGCCATGATGGCGCCGCGGGTCCGAGCCGGAGCTCCGGGAACAGCATCGCCGATGCCGACGGGTCGTGGAGCGAGGCCCACACGACGCGCGGTGAAGCCTGGACGAACACGCGGCGCTCCACGAGCCGGCCACCACGCAGGTGGTCGCCGGCACGGCGATAGCCGACCTCGGGGTCAGGACGAACGGCCATCGGTCTCAGACGCCGATCGGGTGCCAGACCGTCTTCATCTCGAGGAAGGCGGCGATCCATTCGGGGCGTTCGGTGGCTCGATCGTCCAGCCAGTCGAAACGCGCCTCATTCACGCTCGAGTGACGTCGCGACAGGCGCTTGATGTCGTCCGCTGCGAGCTGCTCGGTCTCGAGTCGCATGTCGTCCGGCACGCCCCACGTGTCGAGCGCATCGACATCGACATGGCCCGCCAGGACCGGCACGAGCTCCTTCCGGCGGCCGGTCAGGATGTTCACGACACCACCGGGCACGTCCGACGTGGCGAGCACCTCACTGAGCGTGATGGCCGGCAAGGGGCGAGCTTCGGACGTCAGCAGCACGACGGCGTTGCCCGAGACGAGCGGCGGCGCGAGACGGCTCACGAGCCCGAGCAAGGACGACGTCTCCGGGGCGACGACACCGACGACGCCCGTCGGCTCCGGGATCGTGAAGTTGAAGTACGGCGCCGCGACCGGGTTGGCCGAGCCCAGGATCTGCGTGATCTTGTCGGCCCAGCCGGCATACCAGACCCAGCGGTCGATCGCGCGATCGACGACCTCGACGGCACGCGCGTCGCGCAAAGCCTCGGCCGCGGCCACCTCGGCGACGAACTGATCGCGCCTCCCCTCCATGAGCTCGGCGACGCGATACAGGACCTGGCCGCGGTTCATCGCGGTCTTCCCGGCCCAGCCCGGGAACGCAGTGCGGGCCGCCCGGACCGCGTCGCGCACGTCCTTGCGCGACGAGCGGACGGCATTCGCGAGGGGCGTTCCGTCGGCCGCCGACACGAGGTACGAGCGGCCGCTCTCGCTGCGCGGGAACGCGCCGCCGATGTACAGCTTGTACGTCTTGCGCACACCGATCCGCGGCCCGGCACCGTTGGCGGACGCGCCATTGCGCGACGTCCCGTTGCCCGAGCCGTTGCGGCCTGCGGCCATCAGCGGTCCTCCAGGCGAACGTATGCGTGCAGCCCGTGCATGCCGCCCTCGCGTCCGAAACCCAATTCCTTGTAGCCGCCGAACGGCGACGTCGGGTCGAATTTGTTGAACGTGTTGGCCCACACGACGCCCGCCTGCATCCGCGAGACCATCTCGAGGATGCGCGAGCCCTTGTCCGTCCAGACGCCGGCCGACAGGCCGTACGGCGTGTTGTTCGCCTTCTCGACGGCCTCATCGGGCGTCCGGAACGTCAGGACCGAGAGAACGGGCCCGAAGATCTCCTCGCGGGCGATGCGGTGGCTCTGGGCGACGTTCGTGAACAGCGTGGGGCGGAAGAAGTAGCCGCGCTCGGGCAGGTCGCACGCTGGCTGGTAGAGGTCGGCGCCCTCGGCGACGCCGGACGCGACGAGCTCGGTGATCTTCTCGAGCTGCGCCTTCGAGTTGATCGCGCCGACGTCGGTGTTCTTGTCGAGCGGGTCGCCCACGCGAATCGTCGACAGCCGGTCCTTGAGCTTGTCGACCAGCGTGTCCGCGATCGATTCCTGGACGAGCAGCCGCGATCCCGCGCAGCACACCTCGCCCTGGTTGAAATAGATGCCGTTCACGATGCCCTCGACGGCCTGGTCGAGCGGGGCGTCGTCGAACACGATGTTGGCGGCCTTGCCGCCGAGCTCGAGCGTCAGCGCCTTGTCTGAGCCGGCCACGCCGCGGCCGATCTTCTTGCCGATCTCGGTCGAGCCGGTGAAAGCCACCTTGTCGACGTCGGCGTGCGTGGCCAGGTGCATCCCGATCTCGCCCGGGCCCGTGATGATGTTGACGGTGCCCGGCGGCAGGTCGGCCTGGAGACAGACATCCGCGAACAGCATCGCCGAGAGGGGCGTCGTGGACGCGGGCTTGAGGACGACCGTGTTGCCGGCGGCCAGGGCCGGTGCGATCTTCCAGGCCAGCATCAACAGCGGGAAGTTCCACGGGATGATCTGCGCGGCCACTCCGAGCGGCTTCGCGACGCGGCCGGGGAACGCGTAGTCGAGCTTGTCCGCCCAGCCCGCGTAATACCAGAAATGGTTGGCGGCCAGCGGCACGTCGACGTCGCGGCTCTCCTTGATCGGCTTGCCCGAGTCCATCGATTCGAGGACCGCGAACTCGCGCGAGCGCTCCTGGAGGATCCGCGAGATGCGGAACAGGTATTTGGCGCGCTCCCGGCCCGACAGCTGGCCCCAGGACCGGCGCTGGGCGCGGCGGGCGGCGCGAACGGCCTTGTCGACATCGACCGCGCTGGCGCGCGCGACCTCGGCCAGGGGTCGCTCGGTCGACGGGTCGATGGAGACGAACGTCTCGCCGCCCGTGGCCGGGACGGACCGCCCGTTGATGAACAGGCCGTAGCGCTCCTTGAGCGTGACGATGTCGCGCGCCTCGGGGGCTGGCGCGTAGTCCCAGGGGATCGCCTGGCCGTCCCCGAAGCCCCAGCTGTTCGGGCGCTGGTCGGGAGCGGGAACGACGCTCGTGCTGCTGCGCTCGGCCATGCTCGGCATTATGTCACCGCCTGCGGCACGCCCCTCAGCAGTCGTAGGCCGCCACGGGGTACACCCGCTCGCAGTAGCGGACGTGGACGTGGTCGTCGTGACCTGTATGCCAGCGCGATAACCCTTCGCGGATGAGGACCGGATCGTTGAAGTAGATGAGCTTGATGTGGCCGGGCGCGGCGGCACGGATCGCCCGGATGAGCGCGCGGGTCGCCGCGCGGTCGTAGACCGACGACCGATACGTGAGGCCCCAGCGGCACTGGTTCTCGTCACGCCGCATAGGCCGCACGTCGACATCGAGACCGCGCTCGTGGCTTTCGTGACCGGCGATGTCGCCGCCGTGCTCGAGGCCGATGTCGCCGATCGCGACCCGGCCGTGGCCCGCGAGCACGACGGGGACCGCCGCCGCCTCGACCTGGCCGATCGCCGCGCCCGTGCCCCAGTCGGCGGGTCCGTTGCCGACCTGGTAGTCGCACAGCCACCGCCCGAACGACGGCCGCTCGAAATGGCTGATCAGGTATCGCCAGGTCGTGCCTTCGACGACCCCGCTGACCGGCAGGCCCGCGTGGCGCTGGAACGAGCGCACCGCGGTGGCGGTCGCGTCGCCGAAGACACCGTCGACGGTCAGCGTGGTCCGTCGCTTCTCGTTGAGCTGGCGCTGGAGCACGGCGACCGCCTCGCCCGAGTCCCCGGGCCGGAGCCACACAAGGAATCGTGCCCAGGTCGGGCCGTTGACCATGCCGGTGACCGGCAGGCCCTGCGCGGTCTGGAACGCTCGGACCGCAGCGACCGTCGGCGAGTCGTAGATGCCCGTGATGCCCAGGCCGGTCGTGCCGTGATGGCGGAGGAAGCCCTGGATCGCCCGGACATCGGCGCCGCGGTTGCCGGCACTCTGGTGCGGGTAGCTGGGCATGCCGGCAGCGGCAGTCCCGGCGCCGGCCAGGCTCAGGACCGCGACGGACGCGGCGATCAGCAGGAGTCGGATCCGATGGGACATGGCCGTCAGGCTACAGGGGTGTCGACGTCGTCCGCACCCACCCGAACGGCCCAGCCGCTCACCTCCGATGCGGTCGGTGGGTCGGCCCCTGGGCGGGTACACGTGATACTCGCCACGCGGACGGCGAACGACGTCGCGTCGATGATCGCGGCGCGGTCGGCGAGGTCGGCCCGGCCCCGACCGGCCCCGATCCACGCGGCCAGGAAGCCGCCACCGAACGCATCGCCGGCGCCGACGCTGTCCACGACCTCGACGCGCGGCGGTTCGACGGTCTGCTTCCCGTCGGCGGTCACGATCCGGACCGGCCCGGGTCCGTCCGTGACGAGCACGACGCTCGGTCCGTCCTCGAGGATCGTGGTGGCAGTGTCGACCGGCTCCTGGCCCGGCCGGAAGAAGCGCAGGTCGTCGACGCTGGCCTTCAGCACGTCCAGGCGGCCCAGGAGGCGGTCGATGCGCGCGACCCACGCGGCGCGGTCCGGCGTGGCCGTGGGTCGCGCGTTGAGGTCGGCCATCACGAGTGTTTCGGCAGGCATCCGGCCGACGACCGCCTCGACCGTCGACCCGATCGGCTCGAGCACGAGCCCGAGTGTCCCGATGTGGAGCGCCGCCGGGCGCACGATCGCCTCGACCGCATCCATGCCGAGATCCGGGACCGAGGTGCCGCTGAGGTAGAACCGGTAGCGCACCTCGCCCGTGACATCCGATTCGACGACCGCGAGCGTCGTCGGGTCGTCGGTCTCGACGATGAGCTCGACATCGACCCTGTCGCTCACGAGTCGATCGCGCAGCCGACGCCCGAACGCATCGGTCGACAGGCGGCCGACGAATGCGACCCCCTGCCCGAGCCGGGCGATCGTGCGGGCTGTGTTGAACGGTCCGCCGCCGGCGGTCGCCTCGATGCGCCCGTCCGGGCGCACCAGCAGGTCGATCAGGGCCTCGCCGATGACGACGATCACGCCGCGCATCGTAGTCTGCGCCGTGATGAACCGACTTTCGGGGGCGGTGGAGCTGCTCGACGGCCCGCTCGACGACCGGCGGGCCCTCGTCGGGAACCTGCGCGATCTGGCCCGCTTCAATCGGCGACTGGGCGGCATCCGGCTGACGACGTCCGCGGTCGACGCGCTGGCACCAGGCTCCGCGCCACTGACCGTGCTGGACGTCGGCACCGGCGGAGCCGACATCCCCCTGGCGCTCATCGAACGCGGTCGTGCCGAAGGCCGTCTCGTCCGCGTGACCGGCATCGACAACCGTCCGGAGGTCCTCGCCGCGGCAGCGGTGGCCGACCCCCGCATCACGGCGACCGGGGAGCTGGCACTCCACGTCGGCGACGGGCTCGCCCTCCCCTACCCCGACGACGCCTTCGACATCGTCCATGCGTCCCTCCTCGTCCACCACCTCGAGCCTGCGGCGGCCAGGGCGCTGCTGGCTGAGATGGCTCGTGTCGCTCGGGTTGGAGTCGTGCTCAACGACCTCGTCCGCGGCCGGCGCTTCCTGCTCGGGGCCTGGCTGTTGACCCGTCTGCTGCGGAACCGGTTCACCCGCAGCGATGCGCCGCTGTCGGTCAGGCGTGCGTACACGGTCAGCGAGCTCACGGCGCTGCTCGCGGCGGCGGGTCTCCGTGTCGAACGCCGCTTCGACGGGTTCGCCGGTCATCGGGTGGCCCTCGCCGCGCGTCGGAACGGCCGGTCATGAGCCGCGTCGTCGATGTCGCGATCGTGGGCGCGGGACCGGCCGGGACCACCCTGGCGGCCGCGCTGGCGAGCCGCGGGATCGAGGTGCTGGTACTCGAGCGCGCGCCGACGTGGCAATGGCGGGCCGGGGGCGTGTTCACATCGCCGGCCGCCGTGCGGGCTCTCGAGCGGGCCGGGTTGGAGCACGAGGCGCTGGACGCTCTCATGCGACCGATCCCGGCAATGCGCCTCGAGACACCGGGCGGTGCCGTCGCGCGGCTGACGTACGGCGCGGACCGCGGGGGCCCGTCGGCGGTCGGGTTCGACCGGTCGCGGCTCGACCCGGCGCTCGAGGCGCTCGCCCGAGATCGCGGCGTGGCGATCCGCCGGGGTGCGCGGGTCAGTGCCGTCGATCTCGACCCGAACGGGCCCGCGACGTTGCGCGTCCGCGAGGAGTCGATCCGTGCCCGGATCGTCGTCGGGGCGGACGGCTCGGGCTCGGTCGTCGCTCGCACGGCGGGCGTGGCACGGTCGGCGCGGTTGCCACGCCGGATCGGGCTGACGTGGCACGTCGTCGACCCGCGACCGGCGGCGGGTGCCGCCGACACCGCATCCGATGCGCGTCTCGCGGTGATCCGGGACGGCTATGTCGGGCTGGCGCCCGTGCCAGGTGGGCGGCTCAACATCGGCATCGTGCTCGGGCCGTCCTGGCGCGCTGGGCTTGCCCGGGACGGGGCGGTGGTCACGACCCGCCGGGCGCTCGCGATGGTCCCGACGACAGGGGACGACCCGATCGCGTGGGTGGACGCGACGCCGTGCGAACGGATCGCGGGCGCGGTCCCCCTGGGCGGTCGCGTGACACGGCGCGCCGGCCCCGGCTGGTTCCTGGTCGGCGATGCGGCCGGCTTCCTCGACCCGTTCACAGGAGAGGGCCTTCACCGCGCGCTCGTCTCGACAGAGCTCGCGGCTACGGCGATCCAGTCCGCCCTGGGCCGCTCGGGCAGTCGCACGCCCCGGGCGACGGCGGCAGCCGCGTACGACCGCGCGATGCGCCGCCGCTTCGCCTCGAAGGACGCCGTCTCGTGGCTCGTCCAGTCGTTCCTCGCGAGGCCTCGCCTCTTCGAGTACGCGGCACGGCGACTCGCCGACCGGCCCAACCTCCGTGCGACCATGGGCCTCGTGATGGGCGATCTCGTCCCGGCCTCGCGAGGCCTCGATCCTCGATTCCTCGTCAGGCTGCTCGCGCCGTGAGCGAGGATCGCGTTCGGGTCGCCGCCTATGCGGTCGTGCGCGACGACCAGGGCCGGGTCCTGCTCTGCCACATCAACCCGTCGATCGGCGTGGGCGACATCTGGACGCTGCCGGGCGGCGGGCTCGACTTCGGTGAGGCGCCCGCGCAGGCCGCACTCCGCGAGCTCGAGGAGGAGACCGGGTTCAGCGGCGAGATCGACCGGCTCCTCGATGTCGACGACCGGCTGTTCACGAGCGCGGATGGCGGCGAGCGGATGCACGCGATCCGCATCGTCTACGCGGTCCGGCTCGTGGG
Organism: uncultured Chloroflexia bacterium; assembly: GCA_963819655.1. Taxonomy (GTDB): domain Bacteria; phylum Chloroflexota; class Limnocylindria; order Limnocylindrales; family CSP1-4; genus SPCO01. Next base: position 180,807 of record CAWFXA010000001.1, read on the forward strand.
CGGCACGCTGCGCGACGAGCCTGATGGCTCGACCGACACGTGCCGCTGGGTCGAGCCCTCGAAGGCAAAGCGGCTCCGCTTGGGCGAACTCGCCCGACACGCCCTCGAGCGATCGATGCCGGTCGATGCATAGCGACATCGCGATCGACATCGATGCCCCGGCGCCCCTGGTCTTCGCACTCGCCCGGGACGTGGAACGCTGGGCGACGCTGTTGCCCCACTACGTCCGGTCGCGGGTCGTCGCCCGACGACCCGACGGGGGCGTCGTGGCCGACTTCGTCGCCAGGCGGCCGCTCCTCCCCGTGCTCGGTCTCGGGCTCCCGGTGACCTGGCGATCCCGAGCGTCGAACGAGCCAGACACGCTCAGACTCTTCTTCGTCCATGTGGCCGGGGCGACGACAGGGATGAATGTCAGGTGGCGCATCGAGCCGAGTGGTGAGGGCAACGGCGCAGGTTGTCGCGTGACGATCGAGCACGACTTCTCGCCGCGCCTTCCGGGCTTCGCGCGGTTCGTCGACCGGGCGTTCACCCGACCGATCGCGGGACGCACGCTGGCAACATTCAAGGCCCTCGCCGAGGCGGTCGCGGACGCCGAACGGTCCGGTCCGCCCGCGACGACGAAAGGAATGGCATGACGAGTCGCCGGCGGATCTGGATCACCGGCATCGGCGTCGTGACGCCGATCGGCACCGGTGTCGACGCCTTCCGGGCCGGTCTCCGGCGCGCGAAGTCGCAGGTCAAGCGCATCGATCGCTTCGACCCGTCGCCATTCCGGAGCCAGGTCGCGGCCCAGGTCGATGACTTCGACCCGCTCCAGTGGATGCCGCCGAAGACGGCCCGCCAGCTCGACCGGTTCAGCCAGTTCGGGATGGTCACCGGCCGGCTCGCGCTGGACGACGCCGGTCTGCGACCGGGGGATGCCGGCGCACCCGATCCCGAGCGCATCGGCATCTACCTCGGCTCTGCGCTGGGTGGCATCGCGTTCGCGGAGGAGCAGCACGAGCGATACATGGAAAAGGGCATCCGGCAAGTCGCCCCGACGCTGGCGCTCGCGGTGTTCGGTGGCGCCGCGCCGGCCAATCTCGGCATCGCTCTCGACGTCCGCGGCCCGATCCTCTCGACGGCGAACTCGTGCGCTTCGGGCGGCGTCGCCCTCGGTGAGGCGCTCGGCGACCTCCGCGAGGGGCGAGTCGATGCCGCGATCGCCGGTGGTTCCGAGATACCGCTGTCGCCGCTGGCGTTCGGGGCGTTCGACATCATCCGGGCGCTGTCGGCCGGCTACAACGAGGATCCGGGCCACGCGGCGCGCCCGTTCGATGCCGGACGGGATGGCTTCGTGATGGGCGAGGGCGCGGCGCTGCTGGTCCTCGAGGAGGCGGAGGCGGCTGAGCGACGTGGCGCCACACCCTACGCCGAGGTGCTCGGCTACGGCGCGACGTCCGACGCGTATCACATGGTCCAGCCACGGGCCGATGGTCGCGAAGCGGCGCGTGCCGCCACGATCGCGCTCGACGACGCGGGAGTCGAGCCCGGAGAGATCGACTACGTCAACGCCCATGCCTCATCGACACCGATCGGGGACATGGCCGAGGCGCGGGCCATCACGACCGCGCTCGGCGAGCGCGCCGCGACCGTCCCCGTCAGCGGGACGAAGGCGTTGTACGGCCACCCGCTGGGAGCGTCAGGGGCGATCGAAGCGGCGATCTGCGCACTCGCCATCCGCGACGGCTGGGCGCCCGCCACTGTGAACCTGGTCGAACCGGAGCCCGAGCTGGACGGTCTGCTGCCGGGCTTGCTGCGGGCCGGTCGGCCGGGCACCTATCGACGGGTGCTGAGCACCTCGTTCGGGTTCGGCGGGCTGAATGCCGCGCTGGTGCTCGGCTCGGTCGACTGAGCGAACGCCGGGGCCTCGGCTGTCGGGGGCACGACGGCCCGCGTCCCCTCGGCACCCGCCGTGGGGGAATGCCTGATCCGCCGCCACCAGACGAGCGCGACCACGCCGGTCAGCAGCGACAGGGCGCCACCGATGGCGATCGCCTCGAGGATGCCGATCGAGGACGCCAGGACGCCCATGAGCAGACCGCCGATCGGCATCGACGCCGAGAAGACCGTGGTGTAGACGCTCATCACCCGCCCGCGTAGGCCGTCCGGGACGGCGAGCTGGATCGTCGCGTTCGCCGTCGCCGCCATCACGATGCCGCCGGCACCGACCGGCACCATGAGTAGCAGCGACAGCGGGTACGACGTCGACGTCGCGAGCAGCAACGACGCGACCCCGAGCACGATCGCGCCGAGCGCGATGCGGATCGGTCGCGGCTTGCCGGAGAGCACGAGCCCGATCGCCGCCGCCAACGCACCCAACCCCGACGCCGCCATCAGGAAGCCGAACCCGGTGGCGTCGCTGCCGAGCGCGTCCTGGGCGAGCGGCGGGATCACGACCTGGAAGTTCATGCCGAAGGTGGCGGTCAACCCGACCGTCGTCACCGCCATCAGCACGATCGGGGTCTTCCGCACGAACTGCAGGCCCTCGGCCAGGTTCTCCATCACCGCGCCGACCGACCGTGGGCGCGGGATGAGCCTGGGTCGATGGAGCTCATGGTCACGCATCACCGACAGCGAGACGATGACCGCCAGGAAACTCAGGGCGTTGAGCGCGAAAGCCGTAGCCATGCCGAAAGCCCCGATCGTCAGGCCGGCGACCGCGGGACCGATCACCCGGGCGCCGTTGAACATCGCGGAGTTGATCGCCACGGCGTTGCCCACATCGCGTGCGCCGACCATCTCGATCGCGAACGCCTGGCGAACGGGCATGTCGACCGCATTCGCACAGCCGAGGAGCAGGGCGAGCACGATGATCATCCAGACCTCGACGACGCCGGTCAGCGTCAGCACGGTCAGGACGATCGCGAGCAGCATCATCACGACCTGCACGGCAAGCAGCGTCTGCCGCTTGGGCAGGACGTCGGCGAGCACGCCGGCGAACAGCCCGAGCACCATGACCGGCAGGAACTGCGCGCCGGCGACCACCCCGAGCCAGAACGGATCGCCGGTCAGCGTCAGGACGAGCCAGCCCTGCGCGACCTGCTGGACCCAGGTCCCGATGAGGGATATGGCCTGACCGACGAAGAACAGCCGATAGTTGCGGTGCCAGAAGGCCGACGCGGCGTCGGCTCGCGCCATCCGGCGCGGGTGCAGACCCGAGAGGTCGGTCACGGGCGCGTGGTCCGGTCGGGATGCGGGGCGGGTCCGCCGTCGAGCTCCGCGAGGTGTCCGTCCAGGTGAGCGCGGCGGGCACGGGCGGCCTCGACCATGGCGCCCAGGCGCTCGGCCTTCGATTCGAGCGTCTGGATCTGCCGCTCGACGCGGCTCCGGGCATCCTCGAGGATCGCGCGACGCTCCCCGGGGTCCTGCGTGGCGCGGAATCGCTCCCGGTTGCGCTCGCGGGCCGCCTCGTCCTCGAGCAGCTGGCCGATCTGGGCGAGCGAGAAGCCCGCGTCATCGCGCAACTCCTTGATCGTGCGGAGGCGCTCCAGGTCCGAGGCGTCGTACAGGCGATACGCGCCACCCGATCGTGCGGCGGGCTCGAGGAGCCCGACTTCTTCGTAGTAACGGATCGCGCGGCTCGTCAGCCCCGTCTCGGCGGCGACGTCCTGGATCTTGAGGAGCGTGCTCTCATGCGGCGGCGCGGTGGTGGTCTTGGTGGGCATCCGATCGATGATACCACAACCTTGACGTTCACGTTAAGGTCAGCGCCGGCGGGGCGCGCCCAGAGCGCCTCGCGCGGCGCACCGCCCGGTTACCAGGCCCGATTCTGCTGGGAGCAGATGATTCTGCTCATCGCCTCCCACAAGGGCCCGCCGAGGCAACGATCGTGCGGGTGAGGACGCCATCCGTGCACGGATCGCGACTCCGGTGCCGGCTTATGGCCGCCGATGCCCAGATTCCTCTTGTCCCATCAGAAACTGGAGCAAGTTCAGTCATCGAGCGCGCCGAAGTCAGGCTTACGCAGGTCGCCAGGATCTGCGACCAACGAGATCGTGACCGCGTCCTGCGACCCATTCGGGAACGATTCGCCCGCCCAACCCGCCAATACACTCCAGACGCGACCAGACCGGCCGTGCGAAAACCGAGGGCGACGTGGAGCGAGACCTCGTGGAGCGAGCACGGAAGGGCGATCATGACGCCTTTGCGCTGCTGGCAGGCGCCACGATCGGTCGGCTGGACGCCGCGGCTCGGCTCATCCTGCGGGATCCGTACCGTGCCGAGGACGCCGTCCAGGAGACGCTCGTCCGCTGCTGGCGGGACCTGCCCACCCTGCGCGATCCCGATCGCTTCGATGCCTGGCTTCACCGGATCTTTCTAAACGCCTGCCGCGATCAGCTCCGGGTCGCCAAGCGCAGGAGCATCGAGGTCGAGCTTCCCGAGATCCATCCTCTCTCGGTGCCTGACTCCCAATCGGCCACGGCCGACCGGGACCTCATCGAGCGTGGCGTCCGTCACCTCGACGCCGACCAGCGCACCGTGATCGTCCTTCACTACTACCTTGGCCTGCCGCTGCCCGATGCCGCCTCAGCGATGGGGATCCCGCTCGGGACCGCGAAGTCACGACTCCATCGGGCGACCCAGGCGCTCCGAGCCGCTCTCGACTCGGATGCCCGGGCCGCCCGGCCGATGGCGGAGGGAGGGTCCAGATGACGCATCGCGACGATCTCGACCGCCTCCTCTCCGTGTGGCTCGACGATCCGTACACGCCGCCCGCTCCGCACTACCTCGGACGCGTTCTGGAGCGGACCCGGCACACCCGGCAGCGAGCGGCCTGGGCCAGCCTCGAAAGGTGGATTCCCATGGCTGACAAAGTCCTCCAACCGACGACGGCACGGCCTCTGCGGATGGCCTGGCTCCTGATCCTCGCGTTGATCGTGCTGGCCGTCGCTGCCGTTGTTGCGGTCGTGGGGTCTCGACTCCTCGCGCCGACTCCTGTCATACCCCAAGGCGGCTCTGCCGTCTTCGTGTACGGCACGATCGTCGGTGACGCCGGCGGCGACATCTATCTCGCGCGAGCGGACGGCACTGATGTACGCCGGCTCACAAGCGGGCCCGGGCTCGAATCCACCCCAACGTGGTCGCCCGATGGCACGCGCATCGCCTACCGCGCCTGGGAGGGCGGGACCGATTCCATCGTCGTCATGGACGGTGGCGGCGGAAACTCGACGACACTGGCCACGACCCCTGCGTCCGCGTCGTACTGCGCGCGAGGCGACCTTACATGGTCGCCGGACGGCACGAGTCTCGTCTTCCAGACCAGCCCGGTGTGCGACATGACCTTTGAGCTTTTCATCGTGCCGACCGACGGGTCGTCAGCGGCGAAGAGGCTGCTGGTTCCGGGTCTGGAGAGCCGTTCAGCCGACTGGTCGCCCGACGGGAAGCGCATCGCCTTCCTGGGGAGGGATGCGGCCGGTAGCGTCGGCCACTACGTTGTCGATGCAGGCGATGCCCTGGGAGGCGGGCTTCAGGCACGTCGGATCCTGGCCGCGCGCGGCGTTGATTTTCCTAACGCCGCGGGAGCCTGGTGGTCGCCCGACGGGACCGAGCTCGCGCTCGCCTCCGACACGGGGGACATCGTCGTGGTCAAACCCGATGGCTCGGAGCCGCGGGTCGTTGCCGAAACAGCCTTCAATCCCGCGTGGTCACCCGACGGGCGACGGCTTGCCTTCCACCGTACCGTCGACCCCTCGGAGTACTTCGAGGGTGTGGCATGTACCGCTCGCACCTGGGTCGTCGACGCAGACGGCACCAACGAACGTCGGCTCGATCCGTTGGTGTTGGGTTGTGGAGGGGCGCCGGTGTGGTCGCCCGACGGGACGCGACTCGCGAGTCTTCTGATCGTGCCGACACCGGATGACCCGAATCTCGGGTTGCACTACGGGGTGGTCACCGTCGACGGTAGCGATCCACAGGTAGCCCTTCAGGATGGTGGTGCCGGATCCTGGCAGCCCGTCGTCGCGCCGATCCCACCGGCGCCCTCGTCTGGGGCGGCCGCCCCGAGCGAGTGACACTGACCCGATGACCCCGGCCTCCGGCTGGGGTCATCGCCATTCAGTCGATCGTGAAGTGGTCCGGGTCCTGGTAGCGCCCTGTCCGCTGGAACTCGATCTGCATCAGCACGTCGTTGAGCAACGACGACGCCCCGAAGCGGAACCAGTCCGGGCTCATCCAGCGCGGACCCAGCGTCTCGTACAGGATCACCAGGTACTGGATCGCTTCCTTGGCGGTCCGGATGCCGCCGGCCGGCTTGATCCCGACCTGACGCCCCGTCGCCCGCTCGAAGTCGCGGACCGCCTCGAGCATGACCAGCGTCACCGGCATCGTGGCGGCCGGCGTGACCTTGCCGGTCGATGTCTTGATGAAGTCGGCACCGGCCGCCATGGCCAGGATCGATGCTCGCCGGACGTTGTCATAGGTCTCCAGCTCGCCGGTCTCGAGGATGACCTTGAGGTGCGCGTCACCCGAGGCCTCCTTGACCTCGACGATCTCCTCGAACACGCCGGCGTAGTCGCCGGCCAGGAACGCTCCGCGGTCGATGACCATATCGATCTCGTCGGCGCCCGCTTCGACCGCGGCCCGCGTCTCGGCCAGCTTGATGTCGCGGAAGGTCTGGCCGCTGGGGAACCCGGTCGCGACACTGGCGACCTTCACGCCGCTCCCCTTGAGCGCGTCCTTGGCCTCGGCGACCAAGGCCGGATAGACGCAGATCGCCGCGACCGACGGGATCGTCGGGTCGCCGGGCTTCGGATGCATGCCCTTGACGCACAGCGCCCGCACCTTGCCGGGGGTGTCCTTCCCCTCGAGCGTCGTGAGGTCCATCATCCGGATCGCCAGGTCGAGCGCCCACAGCTTCGACGCCTTCTTGATCGACCGTCGTTTGAGCGCGTCGACGCGCGCCTCGACGCCCACCTGGTCGACGGTGCTGACGCGTCCGAGCAGGCTGCCCAGCGGATCGCCGATCGAGCGAGAGCGCCCATCCCACGCACGGATGAGCTCGTTGGCGCGCTGGCGTGCGAGCGTCTCGGGTCGCTTCGTGGCGGTCATGGGACGGAGAGGATACCGCTAACCGCGCGGGGCACCAGGGGGGCCGCGGCCGCGGCCCGGCCGAGCGCGCGCTGCCGCTCGCTGGTCGCTCGGGTCTACCATCGACCCGGACGATGACCGACCAGCTCTCGCTCCCGCTCGACGCCACCGCGGATCGGCTGCCCGATCTGCCCGAGCTCCGCCCGATGCTGGCCCGGCCGCTCTCGGACGCCTTCGATTCGGATCAGCACCTGTTCGAGCCGTGGTGGGGAGGGACCCGCGCGCTGATCTCGATCGGACCGGGCGATCGGCCGGGCGAAGGGGACGTGCGGGTCGTCGATGCTGACGACATCGACCGGACCGCGTCACTCCCCGAGCTGGCCGGCACGGCCGTCCGTGTCGCGGCGCGGTCGGCGATCCTCGACGGCGAGCTTGTCGTCGTCGATGCCCACGGACGGGCAGATACGGCCGCACTCGAGCAGCGCCTCGACGGCAAGGCCGGTCGGCCTGTTGCGTTCCTCGCGTTCGACCTCCTTCACCTGGACGGGCGGTCGCTGCTCGGACAGCCGCTCGTCCGACGACGCGAGGCGCTGAAGCGGATCCTTCGGCCGGGCGACGAAGTAGTTGCCGTCCCGGCGATCGCGACGGAGGGGCGTGCGCTGTTCGACGCGATCCTGGCCCAGGGCCTCGCCGGCATGATGGCCCGCCAGCGGCAGGGGCCTTACCTCCCCGGTCTGCGGAGTCGGTTGTGGCGGTTCATCCCCGCGGTCGCCGGATCGGTCCCTGCGTCGGACCTCGCGGATGCGCCGGAGGAGCCAACCTCGGCGACCGCGCCGGTCCTCGCCATGCTCAGTCGTCTACCCCTCGAAGAGGAGGCGTGAGCGCGCGCGCCTCCGTGGGGCCGCGGTCAGCCCGCGCGACGGGCAGCGGCGATGAACGCCCGGATCCCCGGCCGCTGTCCGTACAGCAGCACGCCGGTGGCGTAGATCCGCACGGTGGCAACCGCGACCAGGGCGATCGTGGCCAGCAGGATGCCGACCGACAGCGCGACCTCCCACGGCTGGACGTCGCTGACCATGAGCCGCGAGAGCATCGCGAAGGGGCTGAGTGGCGGCACGAACGACACGATGCGGCCCATCAGCCCGCCACCGCCCAGCAGCACGACCAGTGCCGAGAGGTAGCCTGCCATCGCGACCAGGCTGAGCGGGAGCGACAGCGTCTGGAGGTCGTCGGGCCGGCTCACAAACGAGCCGACCGCCGCATAGATCAGCGCAAACAGGACGAAGCCGAGCAGGAAGAACAGGCCGTATGCGGCGAGGAGGCCGATCGTGAGGCCCCCGGTGGGCAGGCCGACTCCACCATCCCCGAGCACCGCCCGGGCGATCTCGTCCTGGAACGCGAGCACGAGCACGGCAGGCACCGCGATCGCGACGTACTGGGTCAGGCCGGCCCCGCCGATGCCGAGGACCTTGCCGACCAGCAGCTGGCGTGGCGACGCCGCGCTGATCATCAGCTCCATGACCCGGCTGCTCTTCTCGGTCGCGACGCCCGTGGCGACCCACATCCCGTAGATCAGGATCGTGATGAACATCAGGATGATGAACACCGTGCCGAGGAAGCCGCGGCTGGCGACGACGACGGCATCGACCGCACGCCCGTCCTGGGTCGGCGCGATCAACGACTCTTGTTCGAACTTCGGCGTTCGGAACGTACCCAGGTCAGAGCCCTGCGGCAGCGAGCTCGTCCAATCGATGATGCCGACCGACAGCGCGACGAACCCCGCGAGCTGGGCCTGGACGCTATCCGCGGGCCCGTTGGTTCGGTAGGTGACCCCGAGCTGCCCGTCGGGCAGCCGGGCGACCTCGATGATCGCGTCGATCCGGCCGGCCGCGAGCTCGTGGATCGCGAACTCGCGATCGGTCTCGCGCAGGATCTCGAACGGTGGGGTCCAGTCTTCGGCGGCGACGCCGGGTGGCGGGATGTTCATGATGCCGTTCGCGGTCGCCATGGTGCCCGTCGCCAGCTGGTCGTCGTCGGCCACGATCGCGATCCGGTCGACCGTCGAACGGTCGAGGTAGCGCAGGCCGATCGGGGTGATCGCGACGCCCACCGCGAGCAACATCAGGATCACGGTCGAGATGCGATAGAGCCTGCTGCGGACCCGGTCGACGTATTCGCGCCGGGCGACGATCAGGGCATTGGGCAGCAGCGGGTCGTGGCGCGTCATCAGGCCGCGTCCTCGGCAAGGGCGGGCTCGTCGTCATCGTCCGGCGGTCGACCGACCAGCTCGACGAAGATCGCCTCGAGGGACGGCTCGGCGACCTCGTAATGGCTGACGAGCGCGCCGCGTTCCAGGGCGGCGGCCAGAACGTCCCGGGGTTCGGTCCCAGGCCGCAGCTCGAGCTCGGCGAAGCCGGCGCCGGGCCTGACCGCCATGACCCCATCGATCGATGTCAGCCAGGTCGGCAGGATCTCGCCCTCCACGCCAAGCCGCACGGTCCGCGCCCGCGATCGGCGTTTCAGGTCCGCCAGCGTGCCACCTGCCACGAGCCGGCCGTGGTCGATGATCGCTAGCGACTCGCACAGGGCTTCGGCCGCCTCCATCTGGTGGGTCGAGAAGACGATGGTGCGACCCTCGTCCCGCAGCTCGACGAAGGCGTCGCGCAGGAGCGAGAGGTTGACCGGGTCCAGCCCTGTGAACGGCTCGTCCATGAGCAGGACGTCGGGTCCGTGCAGGATCGCGGCGATGAACTGGACCTTCTGCTGGTTGCCCTTGCTGAGCTCCTCGGCGCGGCGATGGGCGAGATCCGGGATGCGGAAGCGCTCGAGCCACACGTGCGCGTTCTTGCGTGCCTGGTCGGCCGACTCGCCGTACAGCCTGGCGAAATAGACGAGCTGGTCGATGACGCTCAGGCGCGGATACAGCCCGCGCTCCTCCGGCAGGTAGCCGAAGGTCCGTCTCGGCAAGTCCGAGGCGTGCGTGCCCTGCCAGCGGACCTCGCCCTCATCGGCATGGATGATCCCGAGGCAGATGCGCATGGTCGTCGTCTTGCCGGCACCATTGGCGCCGAGAAAACCGAAGATCCGGCCGCGGGGCACGCTGAACGACAATGCGTCGAGCGCGACGGTCTGGCCGAACCGCTTCGTGACGCGGTCGATGTCAAGGGTCATCGCGCCGGAGGATAGTCCCCACGGGCACCCTTCGCCGCTGGGCCGATGGTCCCGGTCCGGGTCGGCCCCAAGCCCCCGGCGCATCGTGTCCGCACGAATGCGCCGAAATCGGCGCATCTCCGGTCGAGATCGACGACTTCGTGCACGAAACCCCCCGCATGGGTCGCCCGCGACCCTGCGGCACGCTCGGGACGCCCGCCCTTCGACGTGTGATGCAACGAAATCGGCGCATTCACGCGGGGAGATGCGACTCGGACAGGGCCGTGACCCGTGGTGCGACAATCCACGCGTGACCCAGATGGCGACAGGCCCCGCGACGACTCCGACCCGCATCCACGCGGATCGGGCTGCCGGCACGCTCGCGATCGACTGGGCCGACGGGCACGTCACCGTGTACGGCTTCGAGCCGTTGCGCTGGCTGTGCCCCTGCGCATACTGCCGCGGGGAGGCGGGCATGCCCGGCTGGCTCGACAGCGCCCCTACCCTGACGCCGGAGCAGACGGCCCTCACGGACCTCCATCTCGTCGGCAACTACGCGGTCTCGCCGCATTGGGCCGACGGCCACAAGACGGGCTACTACCCGTTCCGGCTGCTACGCGATCGGTGCCCCTGCCCTGCGTGCACGAGCCGCCGCGAGCTCGAGGGCCAGGGCGCCATGCCCACACCGGCACCCGCCGGCACACACGAGGAACACAGATGATCGTCGTCACGACCCCCTACCTCGCCGGCCATCGCATCGTGGACAGCAAGGGCATGGTCTTCGGGCTGGTCGTCCGGAGCCGCGGGCTCGGCGGCAACATCATGGCCGGACTCCGCTCCCTGGGCGGCGGCGAGATCCACGAGTACACGAGCCTGCTGGAGGACACTCGCCGCCAGGCGCTCGACCGGCTCGTCCGCAACGCCACGATGGTCGGTGCCAACGCGATCCTGTCGATGCGTTTCGACTCCTCCGAGCTGTCCGGGACGATGTCCGAGATCGTCGCGTACGGCACGGCGGTCATCGTCGAACCCGACAAGTCGGCCAAGGCGCCGACGGCGGTCGACTGATGGGTGCCGATCTGGCCCGCCTCCTGGTCCTCGGCCTCGGCCTCGTGCTGACGGTCCTCGGCCTGTCGTTGATCGGCACGCAGCGCGCCGAGGGGCTGTACGCGCTGTTCATCGGGCTCGCCCTGATCGTCGCTGCGGCCATCGAACGCGTGCGCTATCGCTCCGCCGAAGCCGAGCGGCAGGCGGCCGCTCCTGGGCCTGGCGGCGGCGAGCCAGCCGGCACCAGCCTCGACCCGCGGTTCCGCCCGACAGAGGAGCGTTTCGAGGATCCGACGACGGGCGTGCGGATGCGGGTCTGGCTCGATCCGGTGGCCGGTGAACGGCGGTACGTCGCCGAGGAATGACCCTTTCGGCCCATCCGGCGCCTTCACTGGGCCGTGCTATCCTCGCCGGCCAGCCCGCAGCACAGGAGCCGCCCGCTCGAGATGGCCGCCGTCGACCCCGGACCGCCCGCCTCCACCACGGTCGCGGCACGTCCACGGCGCGTCGCCAAGCGGGAAGCGCCCCAGTTCCCCTACCTCAATCGCGAGCTGTCCTGGCTGGAGTTCAACGCGCGGGTCCTGTACGAGGCGCGCGACGCGCGCAATCCGCTCCTCGAGCGGGTCAAGTTCGCGGCGATCTTCGCCGGCAACCTCGACGAGTTCTTCCAGGTCCGCATCGCCGGTCTGCGTCAGCAGGTCGACGCGGGAACTGGCACCCGGGCGCCCGATGGTCGCACCCCGGCCGAGCAGCTGGCGAACGCCCGTGAGCGCGTCCTCGAACTCGTCGCGGAGCATTCGGCGATCTTCCTGGAGCTGCGCCAGAGCCTGTCGGCCGAGGGCGTGTCGATGCTCGACTACGCGGCGATCCCCGAGCACCACGAGACGCTCCGCCAGCGATTCCTGGATGAGATCTTCCCGGTCCTGACGCCCCTCGCCGTCGATCCCGGTCATCCGTTCCCGTACATCTCGACGCTCAGCCTGTCGATCGCGGTCGGACTGCGCGATCCGGAGACCAACGAGCGCGTGTTCGCCCGGGTGAAAGTGCCGCAGATCCTGCCACGACTGCTCGAAGTCGAGCCGAACAAGTTCATCCCCATCGACCAGGTGATCGAGGCCAACCTCGAATTCCTGTTCACGGGCATGGAGGTCGTCGATTCGCACCTGTTCCGGGTGACCCGCAATGCCGACTTCACGGTCGAGGAGGACGAGGCGGACGACCTCCTGATGGCGATCGAGGAGGAGCTCCGTCGCCGGCGGTTCGGCGAGGCGGTGCGCCTCGAGGTCGAGCGCACGATGCCCGCGGCCACCCGCAACCTGCTGTTGCGCGGTCTCGGCCTCGAGGCCGACGATTGCTACGAGATCACCGGCATGCTCGACCTCACGGCGCTGTACCGGATCGCCGATCTCGACATCCCCGAGCTCCGGGCGGCGCCGTGGACGCCGGTCACGCCGCCGCGCCTGGTGCCCCCCGACGATGACGAGCCCGCGGACGTGTTCGCGGCGGTCCGCGCTGGCGACATCCTCGTGCACCACCCGTACGAGTCGTTCGCCGCCACGGTGGAGCGGTTCATCGCACAGGCCGCCGACGACCCGGACGTCCTCACGATCAAGATGACGCTGTACCGGACGTCGGGCGATTCGCCGATCGTCCAGTCGCTCATCCGCGCGGCGGAACGCGGCAAGCAGGTTGTCGTCCTCGTCGAGATCAAGGCTCGCTTCGATGAGGAGGCGAACATCATCTGGGCGCGCAAGCTGGAGCGCGCCGGCGCGCACGTCGTGTACGGCCTGGTCGGGCTCAAGACCCATTCGAAGACCGCGCTCGTCGTGCGGCGCGAGGGCTCGGGTCTCCGACGTTACGTCCATATCGGGACCGGCAACTACAACCCGAAGACGGCGCGGCTTTACGTCGACCTGGGCCTGCTGACCGTCCGGCCGGAGATCGGCGCGGACGTCACTGACCTGTTCAATGTCCTGACCGGGCTGTCGCGTCAGCGAACGTTCCGCCGCTTGCTCGTCGCACCACACAGCCTGCGGTCCGGGTTCCTCGCCCTCGTGGAGCGGGAGATCGCCCACGCCGCAGCCGGCCGGCCCGCGCACATCACTTTGAAGCTCAACGCGATCGTCGACACCCCGGTGATCGAGGCCCTGTATCGGGCGTCGAGCGCGGGCGTCGATATCGATCTCATCGTCCGCGCGGCCTGCTCGCTCCAGCCCGGCATCGCCGGCGTCTCTGAGCGCGTCCGCGTCCGCTCGATCATCGGCGAGTTCCTCGAGCATTCGCGGATCTGGGGCTTCGCCAACGGCGGCAACCAGGAGTGGTACATCGGCTCGGCCGACCTGATGGATCGCAATCTCGACCGTCGGGTGGAGGCGGTCGTGCCCGTCGAGGACTCCGACGCAAAGGCGCGCATCGCGGAGATCATCGAGCTGATGCTGGTCGACGACCGGCGGTCGTGGCAGCTCCAGCCGGACGCTAGCTGGGTGCGCACAGAGACCCTCGATGGCAAGCCCGGGACCATCGACACCTTCGAGACGCTCAAGGAATGGGCGGTGATGTCGGGTCATGTCGCGTCGGTGCCGCGCCGGCCGGGTTCGGGTGCAGGTTCCCTGGATCCACGGGCGTGACGGAGGTCGAGCTCAAGTACCGCGTCGGAGACCTGGCCGCCGCCGAACGATTGCTCGCGGCCGACCGGCTGGGCCCGTTCACCGCCGGCGCCGGCCGCGCACGAGCCACGCAGCTCGAGGACCGTTATGTCGACACCGCCGATGGTGCCCTGGCACGTGCCGGTTTCGCGGTCCGCCTCCGCCAGAGTGGTGGTGAGACGATCGTGTCCGTCAAGGCGCTGGCCCATGCCGAAGGGTCGAACGGCGCCATGCACCGCGAAGAGCTCGAGGGGCCGGCGGATCGCGTCGCCCCGCCGGTCGACTGGCCGGCATCCGATGCCAGGTCGCTCGTCGTCGAGCACGCCGGCGACGCGCCACTGGTCGAGCGCGTCACGATCCGCCAGCTCCGACGCAAGCGCCAGTTGCGGTCAGCCGCGACGCGTGTCGAGCTGAGCCTCGACGAGGTCGATGTCGTCGAGCGTGGCCGCGTCGTCGAGCGGTTCGTCGAGCTCGAGGCCGAGCTGACCAAGGGCGATGAGTCCGAGCTGGCCGCGCTCGGCGCCGCGATCGAAACGGAGTCCGGGCTGCAGCGCGCGCGCACCAGCAAGCTCGAGGCCGCTCTCGCCGCGATCAATGGCTCGAGCGCTGGCGCTGACGCGCCGGTCGCCGGATCGACACCGGCGCCGGGGGCTGATCCCGCACCCGCGGCCCCGCCCGAGATCCCGTCGAGCGCGCAGGATGCTCCTCGCCTGGTCGTCGGCAAGTCCCCTGGCGTCCTGGCCGAGGACCACATCGCCGAGGCCGGCCGCAAGGTCATGCGCTTCCACCTCGCGCGGATGCTCGACCGGGAGCCGGGCGTCCGGAGCGGCATCGACATCGAGGATGTCCACAAGATGCGGGTCGCGACGCGCCGGCAGCGGGCGGCCTGGCGCGTCTTCGGCGAGGCCTACCGGCATGGTCGCACGAAGGCCTATCGCCAAGGGCTCCGCGACATCGCCCGCCGGCTCGGGGCGGTCCGCGATCTCGATGTCCAGCTCGAGGCGACCGATCATTACCGCGAGGACCTGCCGCGCACCGAGCAGCGAGCGCTCGAGCCGCTGATCGCCGCCTGGCGCCTGCATCGCGACGACGCGCGGGCCTTGCTCACGCGGGAGCTCGACTCGCCTCACTACGGCCGGTTCATCGACGACTACCTCGACTTCGTCCGGACGGACGGCGCGGCCGTGGCTTCCATCGGAGCGACCCAGCCACATCGCGTGCGCGACACCGCGCCATCACGCATCTGGACGGCTTACGAGCAAGTCCGCAGCTATGAGCCGGTCCTGCGCTGGGCCGACGTCCCGACCCTCCATGAGCTGCGGATCGCCGGGAAGTGGCTGCGCTACTCGATGGAGTTCGTCGCGGAGCCGCTCGGGGACAACGCATTGCCGCTGATCGCCAAGGTCACTGCCCTGCAGGACCACCTCGGTCTGATGAACGACGCGGACGTCAGCGCATCGATGGCGCGCACCTTCCTCGTCGAGCACGCCGGGCAACTGAGCCAGGCCGAGGGTGCCGCGATCGGGCGCTATCTGGTCGATCGTGAGCGCGAAGTGGCGCGACTCCGACGAGCGATCGGGGCGCCGTGGCGCGGCATCGCCGGCCCCGGCTTCCGACGCTCGCTCGGACGGGTGGTCGCGGGCCTCTAGACGGCTTCGCCTCGGGCGGAGCCTCGGCGGCGTCCGTCAGTGACGCCAGCCGTGCGCGAGCTCCGGCAAGCGATCCCGCCACGCCCGACCGGCGTGGTCGGCGACGAGGATGGCGCCTTCGCGCAGGCTCGCCTCCGAGACGCGCACATGATCGACGCCATACCTGCGCATCAGCCCATCGATGATCACCGCACCCGCCGGCAGCAGCGGCCCGCGCTTCGGGTTGATGCCGAATCGCTCCGTGATGTCCGCCGCCGGGGAGGCGGTCAGGGTGGCCAGCGCCTCGGCCACCCGGTCGCGCGTCAGGATCTCGTCCTTCGACCCGGCCGCGGTGACCTTCAGGAGGTTCGAGGCCGTCCCGCCCACAGCGACCAGGTCCGTCGGGTCCGCATCGAGGGCACCCCGCAGGATCTCCTCGGCCGCGGCCTGCATGGCCTGGATCGCGTCGATGTCGACCGGATCGGATGTCGCGAACCGGGCGGTCAGCCGGCGTGAGCCGAGTCGCAGACCCGCGGCGCGCGGGATGCCTCCGGCCGTCACGGCACAGAACTCGGAGCTGCCGCCGCCGATGTCGACGACGAGGGTCTCATGGACCACCGGGCGCCCGGCCGTGACCCCGATCAGCGTGAGATATGCCTCTTCCTCGTGGGTCAGGACGTGGAGCGGGACGCCCGTCGCTGCCTCGACGTCGGCGACGATGCGCATCGCGTCGGCCGCGCGCCTGATCGGCTCTGTGCCCACGAACGTGATCTCTGCTGCGCCGAGGCCGCGAGCTGTCGCGGCGTAGCGGGTGAGCGCGCCGGCCAGCTCGTCGCGAGCGGTCGCACCGAGATGGGCGTGGTCGTCGACCGCTGCGCCGAGGCCGAGGAAGACGGATTCGTCCGTCAGGGGCCGGAGCTGGTGGCCCGCGATGGCGGCGACGAGGAGATGGACTGAATTCGAACCGAGGTCGACCGATGCGCCGATGGGCGGTCGGGGTGTCACGCGGTCGGCTTGGGTTTCGTCGTGCGAGTCGATGCCGCGCGACGCCGGGTCGCGGGCCTGGGTCGTGTGGCCGTCGTGCTGCGACGTCGGGTCGGCGCCTTTGCGGCGGTCGCCGGCCTGGCGGCTCCGGCTGGCTTCGCGGCTGTGGCCTTGGCCGCGGGCTTGGCGGCTGTGGCCTTGGCCGCGGGCTTGGCCGGTGTGGCCCTGGCCGGCGCCTTGGCCGCCGCGGGCTTGCTGGCACCGGCGGGCTTGGCGGCAGCCTTCCTCGCCGGCGTCTTGGTGGCGGTCGCCGTTCGGCCCGGCGTCGAACCGGTCTGCGCCCCGCTCACGCCGCTGGCCGCCTCCCGGATCGAGGCCACGATCGAGGCCATCTGGGCAGCCGCGTCGGCCGCCTGCCGCTCGCGTTTCGCGAGCTCCTCCCGCAGCCTCGCCGACTGGCGCAGGCGCTTCGCCTCGGTGGCACGGGCCGCATCGAGCTGCCGCCCGAGCCTTTCGATCCGGCGGCGAGTCGCCTTGGGCACCTCCGCGGCCGCCGCCTGGGACGCGGCCACGATATCCCCGACCGCGGCGATGACGTCGGCGGGCATCGAGGACCCCGATACCCTTCCGTCCGCCTTCGTGGCGGATCCTCTCTGCTTGACTGCCATCCCTGCCTCCTGCTCTTGAAATGTCGAATCTGTCGCGGCGGGAACGGTAGCACCCGAAGATCAACCCGGAGCGAGTCGCTCCGCATCGTCGGTCCCTGGTGCGAACAGGACGTTAACGACCCGTCGACGGTCGGTTAGCGACTGTACGCCATCGTCTCGCCATGTCGACGCCGTCGCTGCCATCGTGGGTCGCCATCGCCGACGGCGGGCCGGTCATGCACCTCATCGACGTCGTGGGGATGCGGACGATCCATGCCACAGCGGATCCCGCCGAGTTCGCCGAGATGCTGCGGTCGACCCGCCCGCGCATCGCGATCATCGGCACGCCTCCGGCCGGCGCCGATGAGGTCGCCGCCGCGCTCCGCGAACGCCGCCGCCGACCTGCGTTGCGGATCGTGGTGGTCAGCCCGTCGGAGGCCATCGCCGAGCGGCTCGAGGCGCTGCGTGCGGGCGCCGACGAAGCCCACCCCGACACCATCGACCCGGCCGAGCTCGGCGCACGACTCGCCCTCCTCGAGGAGCGCACGCGTCCGCGCCACGATGCTGTGCTCATCGTGACCGACGACACCGAGCTCGACCTGGTCGCCCATGAGGTCCGTCGCGCTGGCTCGCTGATCCATCTGCGCCCGAAGGAGTTCCAGCTGCTGGCCATGCTGGCGGCGCATCCCGGCCGGGCCTACTCGCGACGGCAATTGCTCGACCGCGTGTGGGGTCCGAACCACGACGGCGACCCACGCACCGTCGACGTCCATATCCGCTGGCTTCGAAGCAAGATCGAGCCACAGCCGGATGTGCCGACCCACCTCGTCACGGTGCGGGGCGTCGGCTATCGGCTGGATCCCAGCCCGCGTTGATCGCCCAGGGTCACCGACGCCGGGACACGACCGCCATCCGTCGCTAGCGGCGCGGTCGCTTTGTGTCCCGTCGCAGGAGGCCCTCGACTTCCCGTGTGACCGAGTCGTGCGCGTCCAGGTACCGGTCGAACAGGCGCTCGACGGTGCGCATCTCGCGTGCCGCGAGTGGGCTACCGGAGGGACGCTCATCGAAGAATTGTCGAAGCCCGACGATGGCGTCCAGCAGGTCGTCGACCTGCCTGGACCAGCTCACGATGTCCACGACCCCTCCTCGATCCCCGCGAGCCGGCACCTGTTCGGGCGCGGCAGGCGAACGATAGCGACAACGTGCTAAACGCGCCCGAGCGTGGACCGGCCACCCCCCGTTCGGTTCGGGTCGGCGTTAACGGTCCCTTAACCGCTCGAAAAGCGACCGTTGATGCCCTCTCTCCATCGTCGTGGCGTCAGACAGGAAGGAAATCGTCCGAGCACGTCCGCGCCCACACGGCTATGGCCGACCTAGGAGGAACCATCGAGTGACCATCACGAGTCCCAAGCGCCTCGGGGCATTGGCCCTGGTGGCAGCATTCATGCTCGGCGCATGTTCGGGCGGCGGCGGAGCCACCACCGCCCCCAGCACCGCTCCGGGATCGGCGGCGCCGGAAAGCGTCGCGCCCGAGAGCTCGGCACCTGCCCTGTCGGGCTCGGTGACGATCGATGGCTCGAGCACCGTGTTCCCGATCACCGCGGCCGTCGCTGAGGACTTCCAGATCGCCAATCCCGGCGTCCAGGCGTCAGTCGCGCTGTCGGGCACCGGCGGCGGGTTCAAGAAGTTCTGCGTCGGCGAGACCGACATCAACGATGCCTCGCGCCCGATCAAGGCCGAGGATGAGGGTGAGGGCCTGGCCTGCACGGCGAACAACATCGAGTTCGTCGAGCTCCAGATCGCCATCGACGGCCTGACTGTCGTGGTGAACCCCGCGAACACCTTCGCGACATGCCTGACCGTGGAAGAGCTGGCCAAGATCTACGGGCCGGACTCCCCGCAGGACCTCAAGTGGAGCGACGTTCGCGCCGACTTCCCGGCCGATGCGGTCAACCGGTTCATGCCGGGCGCCGACTCGGGGACGTTCGACTACTTCACCGAGGTCATCAACGGTGAGGTCGACGCTGCGACGCAGCACGCGACCGTAGTCCGAGGATGACAACGTGCTCGTGACCGGCGTCGCCAACGATACGAATGCGATCTCGTTCTTCGGCTACGCCTACTACGTCGAGAACACCGACAAGCTCAAGGCGGTCGAGGTCGACGGCGGCTCCGGCTGCGTCGCTCCGACCGAGGCGACGATCAACGACAACAGCTACGCCCCGCTCAGCCGCCCGCTGTTCATCTACCCGGATGTCGGCAAGGCGAAGGCGCGCCCGGAGCTGAAGGGGTTCGTCGACTTCTACTTCGAGAATGGCTCGGCGCTCGCCGCCGAGGTCGGCTACGTCCAGTTGCCTGACGACCTCCTCCAGAAGGAGAAGGACGAGTGGGCGGCCGCCGTCGGCGGCTGATCAAGCGAGCACATCCCTCCTCCACGCGGATGCCGGCCCAGCTCGGATGGGCCGGCATCCGCGCGCTCCTCAGCCCCTGTCCCATCCCGTTTTCGTGACGTACGCTACGGCCCCCGATCCTGACGAGGAGCGTCACATCGCATGACTGCCGCTGCCAGACCCCTGACGCGACGACGGCCGGTGTCCGAACGGATCATCGAGACCCTGCTGTTCCTGGCAGCGACCC
The DNA here is from genome assembly GCA_963819655.1 of uncultured Chloroflexia bacterium. GTDB lineage: Bacteria > Chloroflexota > Limnocylindria > Limnocylindrales > CSP1-4 > SPCO01. The sequence continues at coordinate 200,613 of CAWFXA010000001.1, forward strand.
TCGGGGTCGTCACGACCGGCGGCATCGTCCTCGTCCTCGCCTTCCAGACGATCCAGTTCTTCCTCGAGATCAGCCCGCTCGAATTCTTCACGGGCACCACGTGGTCGGCCGGCATCCGGCCCTACGCGTGGGGCGTCCTCCCGCTCGTGTCGGGCACCCTCCTCGTGGCCGGGATCGCCATGCTGATCGCGGTCCCGCTCGGGCTCCTATCCGCGATCCTGCTGGCCGACTATGCGTCCCCCCGCGTCCGGACCATCGTCAAGCCCGTTCTGGAGACGATCGCCGGCATCCCGACCATCGTCTTCGGCTTCTTCGCTATCAACTTCCTCGCACCGCAGATCCTCATCCCGATCATCGGCCGGGGCAACATCGGGGGTTTCTCCGCGCTGTCAGGGGGCATCGTGGTCGGCTTGCTGATCACGCCGCTGATCGCCTCGATCTCGGAGGATTCGATGCGTGCGGTCCCGCGCGGCATGCGCGAAGGCGCCTACGCGATGGGCGCCACGAAGTTCGAAGTCGTCCGGAAGGTCGTCTTCCCCGCCGCCCTCTCGGGGATCATGGCGTCGATCATCCTGGCGGCGAGCCGGGCGATCGGTGAGACGATGGCGGTCTCGCTGGCGGTCGGTGACAAGCCCCAACTCACCTTCGACCCGACGGAGAGCGTGCAGACGATGACGGCGTTCATCGCCCAGATCGCGATCGGGGAGACCGCCCAGGGGTCGATCCAGTTCAAGTCGTTGTTCGCCGTCGCCGCGACGCTGTTCGCGATCACGTTGGTCCTCAACCTGCTGAGCGGCTGGGTCGTTCGCAGGTTCCGGACGGTCTACTGATGGCCACCAGCGCACCCACCGCGGTCCCCGCACCGGAGATCAGGTTCGAGCCTGCCCTCATGCGCCGCAAGCTGACCGGCTCGCTGTTCTACGGCGCATGCCTGTTCGCGATCGGCATCCTGCTCCTCTCGCTCGTCATGCTGCTCTACGACGTGCTCGTCCGCGGTCTGCCGTGGCTCGATCCCCAGTTCATCACGGGTGTGCCGTCAAGACGTCCAGAGAATGCCGGGATCCTGCCGGCCCTCGTCGGTTCCCTCCAGATCGGCATCATCGTCGGGGCCATCACGTTCCCGGTCGGCGTCGCAGCGGCCATCTACCTGACGGAATACGCGTCCGATAGCTGGGTCAACCGACTGCTGCAGACCAACATCAGCAACCTGGCCGGTGTGCCCTCGATCATCTACGGCATCCTGGGCCTCGCCGTCTTCGTCCGCATCTTTTCCCTCGGCCCCACGATCCTTTCCGCGGGATTGACCCTGACGCTGCTCATCCTGCCTGTCGTGATCATCGCGTCCATCGAGGCGATCAGGGCCGTCCCGGGGGCGCAGCGCGAGGGCGCCTATGCGCTCGGGGCGACGCGCTGGCAGATGGTCCGCGGCTCGGTCCTCCCCGCCGCGGCGCCGGGGATCATGACCGGCATCATCCTCGCGATGGCACGCGCCATCGGAGAGGCGGCACCGCTCATCCTGATCGGGGCCTTCGCGTTCGTGACGTTCATCCCGAACCCGATCTCGGGTGGCTACACCGTCCTGCCGATCCAGATCTTCGACTGGGCACGCCGGCCGCAGGCCGACTTCGCCGCGATCGCCTCCGCGGCGATCATCGTGATCCTGATCCTGATGCTCGTCCTCAATGCCCTCGCGCTCATCGTTCGCGTGCGGCTGTCGAGGCATATCCAGTGGTAGAGGAGAACCCCGTGCAAGCCCAGGTCTCGGAGACGCCCGTGCGCGAATCGTCCACGGACGGTACCGGGCGCACGATCAGCATCGCAGCGACAGCCCGCGACGCATCGGCCGAACCCCAGGCCGAGCCGGAATACATCGTCGAGCTCCAGGACGTGTCCTGCTACTACGGTTCGTTCAGGGCCGTGCGCAACGTCGACATCAAGGTCGCCAAGAACGCGATCACGGCGTTGATCGGGCCGTCCGGCTGCGGCAAGTCGACGCTGCTCCGCACGGTCAATCGCATGAACGACCTGATCCCGTCGTATCGCTCCGAGGGGCGCATCCTGCTCGACCAGCAGGACCTGTTCGGGAAGAACGTCGACCCGGTCGCGGTCCGCCGTCGGGTCGGGATGGTCTTCCAGAAGCCCAACCCGTTCCCCAAGACCGTCTGGGAGAACGTCGCCTTCGGGCCCAAGATCAACGGCTACAAGGGCGACCTCAACGAATTGGTCGAGCGCAGCCTCCGCCGCGCGGCCTTGTGGGACGACGTCAAGGACAAGCTCAAGCAGTCGGGCATGGCTCTATCCGGCGGGCAGCAGCAGCGCCTGTGCATCGCCCGGACGATCGCCGTGGACCCGGAGGTCATCCTGATGGACGAGCCGTGCTCGTCTCTGGACCCCCGCTCCACCCTGCAGATCGAGGAGCTGATGGTCGAGCTCAAGCGCGAGTACACGATCGTCATCGTGACCCACAACATGCAGCAGGCCGCTCGGGCGTCGGACACCACGGTATTCATGACGATGGGCGACGATCGGGCCGGCTACGTCGTCGAGCAGGCGCCCACGGTTGAAATCTTCACGAATCCGAAGAACCAGCTGACCGAAGACTACGTGTCCGGTCGGTTCGGATAGGGTTGGATGAGATGACTGAACCGCGAAACCGACCTGAGACGCCCACCGTCGACCAGCAGGTCGAACGACTCTTGCAGGAGGGCCGGCCCGAGGAGCCGACCGACGGGCCGGCGCGACGTGACACGCTCGATGTCCAGGAACAGGAGATCAAGGACGCCGTCCTGCGCATGGGGGCGCTCGTCGAGGAGGCCATCCGACGCGCCGCGCAGTCGCTGGTCGACCATGACGCCGAGCTCGCGCTGGACGTCATCAAGGGCGACGTTCGGATCAACGATGCCCAGCGCGAGGTCTCGCGCATGATCAGCGTCGCCATCGCGACGCAACAGCCCGTGGCCCGCGACCTGCGCTACTTGCTCACGCTGGATCACGTGACCTACGAGCTCGAACGCATCGGTGACCATGCCGGATCCCTTGCCAAACAGGTCCGCAAGCTCGCCCCCGAGCCGCCCCTTGCCGACTACGTCAAGCTGCCGGAGATGGCCGAGCGGTCAGCGGTCCTCGTCCACGGTGTCCTGCGCGCGCTGGTCGACGCCGATGCGGTCGCCGCGCGCGAGGTCGCGGTGCTCGACGACGACATCGACCGGCTGTACCACGCGACCTTCGAGGAGGTCGTGGAGCTGATGCGAGCCGATCCGGCGAACGTGGAGCGCGGGACCCGGATCATCATCGCGTCGCACTACATCGAGCGGATCGGTGACCGCTCGACGAACATCGCCGAGGACATCGTCTATCTGGTCACCGGCGACGTCGAGGACCTGAACCCGTGACCGACCCGTCCGGCGACCGGGCGGGCGGGGCGATTCGCGTCCTGTTCGTCTGCACCGGGAATTCGGCGCGGAGCATCATGGCCGAGACCCTCTTGCGCCATCACGGCGGCGACCGGTTCGAGGTGTACAGCGCCGGCACCCACCCGCGCGGCATCAACCCGCTCACCCTGCGCGTGCTCGACGAGGCCGGCATCGACACGACAGGAGTGCGCTCGAAGTCGGTCAACGAGTATCTCGGTCAGGAGTTCGATCACGTCGTCACCGTCTGTGACGAGGCGCGCCAGGTCTGTCCCGTGTTCCCCGGCGTCCACGAGTCGCTGCACTGGGGCTACGAGGATCCTGCGGAGGCCGTGGGCACCGAGGAGGAGCGCCTGGCCGTGTTCCGGCGGGTGTTCATCCAGATCGGCGAGCGTGTCCGCCAGTTCGCGACGGTGACGACCCGCGCGGCCCGGGAGGCAGGGCGGCCCGCCTGATGCTGCTCGACCTGCTGCGTCACGCCGACGCGGGTGACCCGATGGCGTGGGAGGGCCCGGACGCCGCACGGCCGATCAGCGACAAGGGCAGGAAGCAGGCCAAGCGGTTGGGCGACCATCTGCGGTCGATCGGGTTCGAGACCGAGGCGGTGATCACGTCGCCGAGGCTGCGTGCGGCGCAGACTGCCGAGATCGTTGCGGATCGCATCGATATGACGGTGATCGAGGACGAGCGCGTCGCCGGTCCCCTCGATCTCGAGACCGTGGAGGAGATCCTGCACGATGCAGGCGACCCCGACCGGGCCGTGCTGGTCGGTCACGATCCGGACTTCAGCGAGCTCCTCTCGGTCCTGTGCGCTGCCGCCGGCGTCACGATGCGCAAGGGTGCGCTGGCGCGTATCGAGATCGATCGGCCGCTGCACGCCGGTGGCGGCACGCTCCGCTGGCTGCTCCCGCCCGACGCCCTGAAGGAACGCTAGGCGTCGTTCAGGCGGTCGCGGGCGCGATCGGGAGCGGCCGCCGACCGCGGCGTGCAACGAGGTCGTCGGCACGGATCAGACCAGTCGGGACCAGGTCGCGGGCGATCCCGCTCAGCCGCTCGGCGGCGTCCGGCGCGAGGCGGTAGAAGATCCACTGCCCGCGCCGCTCCGAGGTCACCACACCGGCCTCGCGCAGCACCCGCAGGTGGTGGGAGACGGTCGGCTGGCCGACGTCGCAGCAACTCGTGAAATCGCACGCGCAGGTCTCGGTCTCCGCAGCCAGCTGACGGACGATCGCCAGGCGCGTCGGATCGGCGAGGGCCGCGAGCAGCCGCACGTCGGGATCGAGCGGCGTCGTTTTCGTGGTTCGTGCCATGAGGGCAATATATCGATGGGTTTCTATATTGACAAGTATCGATACGGCGGCCAGCATATCGACACACCGTGTCGCTACCCCGACGATCCCGCACCCGAGGAGACCGCCATGAACGTCGAGTCGATCACCGACGAGGTCCGCGCCCGGTACGCGGACACGGCCCGAGCGCTCCTGCGCCGAGAGGCCGTCCCACGGGACGTCGCCGGTTCGTGCTGCGGGCCCACGGGCGAGGCGGCCTGGGGTGACGCCCTGTACGACGCGACCCAACGGGCCTCGCTGCCCGAAACGGCCGTCCTGGCGAGCCTCGGCTGCGGCAACCCGACCGCGGTGGCCGAGCTGAGGGAGGGCGAGGTCGTCCTTGACCTCGGGTCGGGCGGTGGCATCGATGTGCTGCTGTCGGCGACGCGGGTCGGTCCGACCGGCTTCGTGTACGGGCTCGACATGACCGACGAGATGCTCGAGCTCGCGCGCCACAACGCGGCCGAGGCGGGCGCCACGAACGTCGAGTTCCGCAGGGGCCGGATCGAATCGATCCCGCTCGGTGACGCGTCGGTCGACGTGGTGATCAGCAACTGTGTCGTGAACCTGTCGGCGGACAAGGCCGCCGTGCTGGCTGAGGTCGCGCGCGTCCTCCGGCCCGGCGGGCGCGTGGGTATCAGCGACGTCGTCGCGGACGACGCCCTGACTCCCGAGCAGCGCGCAGAGCGTGGCTCGTTCGTCGGGTGTATCGCGGGTGCCCTGTCGTTCGGCGAGTACCGTGCGGGCCTCGAAGCCGTGGGCCTCGTGGACATCTCGGTCACCCCGACACACAGCGTCGGCGACGGGCTCCATGGCGCGATCGTCAAGGCCACGAAACCGGCGAGCTGGACGCTCGCCTCCGTCCGCTCCGTCGAGCTGCCGCGGCCCACCACGATCGGTCTGCCCGTCCTGGCCGATGGCTCCGGCTGTTGTGGTGCGGGCGGCTGCTGCTGACCCTGCCTTAGTCGCCCGCCGCGGTCGGGAACGGCAGGGCGATCGGATCGGTCGCGAGCCGGCTCCGCCCCTCCGCGTCGAACCGGTCGAGGCCCAGATCCGCCACGTCGATGAGGTCGCTGCCACCGTGGAGGACGATGTCCGCGGCGACCCGCGCGACGCCCGGGCCCCACATCATCCCGTGACCGGCCGCGGATGCGATGGTGACCCCACCGATCCGTGAGCCATCGGGCCGGATCGCCGGGCCGAGGATCGGCAGGTGGTCGGGCGTGTAGTCGATGGTCGCCGCCCAGATCTTGCGCAGGCCGAGGTCGCGGGTGATCGGCACGTAGTCTGCGAGCCGCGCGCGGTACCGCTCGTACGCCGCCCAGTCGACCTCGCGCGCCTCGCCGGGCTGCTCGTCCGGGTCGCTCCAGCCGAACAGCAGGCCACCCTCCTCGAGCCGCCAGTAGAGCCCGGCGCCGATGTCGAACACCATCGGCATCCGATCGACCGCGAACGCCTGGTGCGGCTCCAGGACCGCGACCGTGTGGCGCGCGGCGCCGGCAGGGATCCGCAGCCCGGCAAGCGCACCGACCGCCCGCAGCGACGGCCCACCGGTCAGCAGCACGCGATCGGTCTCGATGACGCCGGCGTCGGTCTCGACCCCGACGACACGCGACAAGTCGTCGCTCAGGTGCAGCCCGATGAACGCGGTCCGCTCGCGCAGCTCGACGCCGGTCCCCTGCATGGCCAGCGAGTACGCGCGGACGTTGCGTGGCGGATCGATGTGGCCGTCGCCGTCGCGGTAGCTCCCGCCGCGGTGACCGTCGGGTGACAGCGTGCCGACGACCGTCACGGCTTCCCCCGCCGACAGCCACCGGACGTCGGTCAGGCCGGCGGCCCTCTGCATCGCCACCCGCTCACGGCCGGCCCGCTCGTCCTCCTCGGTGACAGCCAGGATCAGGTAGCCGAGCTCGCGGAAGCCGGAATCCGTGCCGTAGGCCGCGGTCTGGCCCCGGTAGAAGTCGATCGACCAGCGTCCGAGGGCGACCGTGGCGGGCGTGCCGCCCTGGGCACGGACGATACCGGCCGCCCGCGACGAGGCGCCCATCCCCGCCAGTCCGCGCTCGATAACGACGACCCGGCCGATGCCGTCCGCGGCCGCGAACACCGACGCCCAGCCGCCGACCGTGCCTGCGCCGATCACCACGAGATCCGCCCGCTCCGTCATCGACTTCCTCCCGGTTCTGCCTCAGCCGTCGAGCGCGGCGGCCTCGACGCACGCCGCGATCACCCCGAGGCGCTGCAACCGACCGTACGTCGTCCGGCGCCGGACCGTCCACGCGGCCACCTCGAGACCCGCGCCGCGGGCCGCCGCGAGGGCACCGTGATCGATCACATGGAAGTCGACCGAGATCGCCTGGCATCCCAGCTCGACCGCCTGGCGGATCGTCGCGGCCGACAGATCCCACGCATTCAGCCAGCGCGGCCACGCCGGGGCGAGCCCGCCGACGCGCTCGAGCGTCACCGGCTCGAACGACGACACGACCGCGTTGACCAGCCCCGGGCCACGTCCCGATGCCAGGATCTCCACGACCGTCCGATCGTGCAGCCCCTTCAGGTCGATGTTCACGGTCGCCCGATGCGGGATCGGGAGAAGGGCGTCGGCCAGGGACGGGACGCCGATCTCCTCGAGATCGCGGGCGCTGACCGCGTCCACGCGGTCCGGTCGCCCGTGGACGCGCTGCAGTGACTCGTCGTGGTACAGGACCGGGACGCCGTCGGCCGACAGGCGCACGTCGAACTCGACGCCGTCGCAGCCGGGCACCGCCAGCGCGGCCTGGAGCGCGGCGAGCGTGTTCTCGGGTGCGTGCCGCCAGTCGCCGCGGTGCGCGAGCCGGAGCATCGTCTAGCCGACCTCGAGCCGGGCCGACACCCCGAGGTGATCGCTCGGGTACAGGGTCGGGTCATCCGGGTGGGGCCGGTCGAACGCGAGCCGAGCCTCGGTCGCGCGGATCGCGCCACGGAGCCAGATGTAGTCGAGGCAATCGGGCTCGCCGTCGGTGTCCATGGCCGGCGCCTGCAGCCCGGACGGCCAGGTCACCACCGGCTCCTTTCCGTGGACCTCGGCGTATGCCGAGCGGAAGCCCGCCGCGACCATCCGCGCATACGCCGGTTCGGCCGGGTCCGCATTGAAATCGCCCATCGCGATCGTCGCGTCGGCGTCTGGAGCTTCCGCCAGCCAGTCGAGCAACATCGTGGCCTGCCCGTCACGCTCCGCGGCGTCGGGCACCGCGTGGTGGAGGTGGGTCACCGCCACGAGGACGGCCGAGCCGTTCGGCAGGTCGATGAGCGCCCGGTGGGCCGAGCGCTGGGATCCGAGGTCGATCCGGTCGACGTCCCTGGCGACCAGCGGCTCCCGGACGAGCAGGCTGTTGCCGTATTCCGGCCGACCCGCCCACCCGCGGATCGCGGCGTACTGCCCCTCCCCGGCCGCCCCGATCAGGCGGTCCTGCTGCATCACGTAGACGACCTCCTGGAGGGCGAGCAGGTCGGGCTGGAGAGCCGCCATGTCGGCCAGGATGAGCGGCAGCCGCTCGGCCCAGCGATCGGCGAGGTTGAGGATGTTCAGGGTCGCGACGTGCAGTCGATCCATGACAGTCCCGATCACCCGGCCCGACCCGGATCGCCGCCGTCCTGGATCGGCAGGGCGAACGAGAAGGTCGATCCGACGCCTTCCTCCGACTCGACCCAGATGCGCCCGCCGTGCTGCTCGACGACGTGCCGCGCGATCGCCAGACCCAGCCCGGTCCCGCCGCCGGCCTCCGCGCGCAGGCGCGCTCGATCGACTTTGTAGAAGCGCTCGAACACCCGGTCGCGGGCGCCGCGCGGGACGCCGATGCCGTGATCTTCGACCGAGGTGATCACGTCTTCCCCATCGGCGACCGTGCTGATCGTGATCTCGCCGCCGTCCGGGCTGAACTTCACGGCGTTGTGGACCAGGTTGACGACGACCTGCCCGAGCCGGGCGGCGTCCCCACGCACCCGCGGCAGGCCGGGTGGGGTGTCGATGCGGAGGATCACGCCCTGGCGCTCAGCGAACAATCGCAAGCGTTCGGCCGAGTCTGCGGCCAGGCTGGACATGTCCACGCCGTCGGACAGCTGGAGTGTCCCGCCGCCCTCGATCCGGCTGAGGTCCAGGAGCTCGTTGACCATCTGGACGAGGTGGCCCGTCTCCACTTCGATCTTGGCGATGCGGTCGCGCATCTTGGCCGGGATCGCGTCGCCGACGGCCTCGGCCTCGCGCTCGAGGGTCTCGGCCAGCAGGCTGACGGTCGTCAGCGGCGTCCGGAGCTCGTGCGACAGGTTGTCGATGAACTCGGCGCGGATGCGCTGCAGGCGTCGCAGCTCGGAGACGTCGTCCAGCACGAGCCACACGTCCCCACCCGACAACCGACGGGCGCGGATCGCGAGGACCGGGCCATCGGCACCCGCCGAGCGGATCTCGCCGGACGCCGACCCGGACTCGATGGCCTGCCGCGCCAGGCGCTCGACGGTCGGGTCGAGGAAGGCCTCTATGATCGACCGCCCGACGAGGCCCCCCGGTTGGTGTGCCAGCATCGCGTGAGCCCGGCCGTTGGCGTCCCGGATGTGCAGGCCGGCGTCGACCCGGACGACCCCGGCATCGACGGTCTCGTGCAGGGTCGCGTCGTCGGCCGATCGATCGCCGACGACCCGTTCACGCTCGGCATCCGCATCCCGCAGGCGATGGATCGTCGCCAGCGCTCGGTCGAGCGCTCGGCGGCGCCGGACCGCCGTGATCGTGGCGACTGCGCTCACAACGGCCAGTGCCACGATGATCAGGACTCCGAGTTCCACGCGGCGAGCATCGCATACCTGCAGACGCCGACGTGGGGCTGGTCCGGCACTCGCGGCGGAAGGCCATCGTCGAGCCGCGGAGCGGTGTCAGCTGTCTCTGGCGCGGGCTCCCCACGGCGCGCTCCGCTCGATCAGGCCACCCAGCCACGGGGCCGCGTGGCGCCCGAACGCGGCGGTCGTGAAGGCGTGCCGCAGGACCAGGAGGTGGGCCACCCGGCCAACCGCCCGTCGAGCCGCCGCGGCCGTGCGCGGGCCGATCGTCCCGTCGCACGCGGCCACCGCCGCGTCGATCGCGTCGGCGGCGTCGGCGGCCGCCAGCTCGCTCGAGACACGCAGCGTGTCGTCCTCCTCCGGCGAGGTCCCATCGGCCCACGGCGCGTCGCCCAACCGTTCCAGCGTGCCCGACGTGGCGAGTCGCCGAAGCTCATCGGCGTCGAGCCCGCGGGCCCGCTCCAGCATCGCCGCGACGGCGGTCGTCGCGGGTCCGTAACGGGGCTGCCCGACCGCCGAGTCCCAGCCACGGGTCAGGCGTTCGCGCGCCCACAACGCGGCAGGGTCGCCCAGGATCTCCTCGAGGACGTCGCCGATGATGACGTCGGCCAGGCGCCCGACGACCGCGTCGCGGATCGGGACCATCCGCCGTGCGGCGGCAGGCAAGGCAGCGATGGCCTCACCTTCCGCGGCCTGCAGCGTCCGCTCGAGGTCCGTCTCGACGAACTGGCGCAGCGTGGCGAGGAAGGCGATCGGTGCCGGTTCGGCCAGCGCCAGCCGATCGAGCTCGTCGGCGGTCAGCCGGCCGACACGTTCGACGACGAACGCGACCCGCTCGGCGGTCGTCGGTGGGCGTCGGACGGTCCGCCGGGGCGGCGCGGTCGACCAGTCGGGGCCTGCCCGCGGTGGACGCCCGCCGCGGATACCGATGGAGTGCTCGCGGTCGTAGCGTCCCCGGAGATCGGGATCGCTGAGCCAGTCGTGGGCGACGTTGATGCGCTTGGCCAGCTCCAGGCCGGCCGGTCCCGCGACGTCCGGGTGGTGCTTGCGCAGCAACGCCCGCCAGGCCAGCTCGATCGCCTCAGGGCTGGCATCGCGTGGCACGCCGAGGCGGGCGTACAGGTCATCGGCGGGGAGGGTCGGTCGGGCGGGCATCGGTGGCGACGATCGTACTGGCGCGCCGACCGGCGCTCGCTATCCTGCAGGTGTCCGACGGGCGCCGTGCCCGGCCGAGGAAGGGCAGTCCGATGAGCTTCATCAAGAGGGCCCAGGAGGCGGCCGCGCAGGCAGCCGCCATGGCGAACAGGACGGCCGCCGACCCGGCCACCGCCGAGGCGGTCTCACGCAGCGCACGAGAGGCCGTGGGAATGGCCCGCCGCGGGGTCACGACCGTGATCGAGAGGATCGATCCGGGCACGCTCGCCGAGCTGATCGTGCGGGCCACAGCGTTGCAGGAGATGACGAACGCGTCCCTCCGCCAGAAAGGTTCGCCCTATCGGATCGCAGAGATCTCGATCTCGGCGTCTATCCCGCCGGCCGTCAGCTTCGCTATCGGCCGGCTCGGCGATGAGCCCGAGGAGGCCATCGTCGGCGAGGTGGTGTCCTCCGCGGAGCTGGTCGAGCAGGCAGCCGATGCCGGTGAGCTGGTGCTGGCGCTCGACGGGACCACGGTCGATGACGCCGCGATTAGCGGCGGCACCGTTGACCGACCTGCCGCCGGACACGATGCCCCCGACCTCGGCCCCGTCCGGCTAGCGGCCCCTCGGGCCGCCGTCGTCAGGCTCCCGCGGTCAGGCCGCCGTGGCGGCGGCCGCGAACCCGTCGACGAGAAGGGACTCGACCTCCTCGATCGGGCGCGTCGACCGCTCGCCGGTCGCGCGCTCCGTCACTTCGATCCCACCGGCGGCCAACGAGCGCGGCGACACCGTCAGGATCCAGGGCATGCCGAGCAGCTCGGCGTCGGTGAACTTGACCCCTGGCGACTCGTCGCGGTCGTCCCACAGGATCTCGTGTCGGGCGCCGGACTCGGCGGCGAGGGAGTGCAGCCGCTCGGCGACCTCGAGGACGCGCGGATCCTTGGCCGTCCCGATCGACACGAGGTGCGCGGCGTAGGGCGCCACCTCGGCCGGCCACACGATGCCCTTGTCGTCGTGATGCTCCTCGACGATGCAGGCGACGTTCCGTCCCACCCCGATGCCATACGAGCCCATGACGATGGGGTGTGGCTGGCCATCCTCGCCGAGGTAGGTCGCGCCGAAGGCATCGGCGAACCTGGTGCCGAGCTTGAAGATGTTGCCGACCTCGATGCCGTTGCGCAGGATGACGGGGCGCCCGCAGTTCGGGCACGGATCGCCCTCCTGCGCGTTGGTGATGTCGGCGGTCACGTCGGCCGTGTAGTCGCGACCGGCGTTGACGTTGCGGTAGTGGAAGCCCACCCGGTTCGCGCCGGCGACGAGGTTCGGGGATCGCGCGACCAGGTCGTCGATGACGACGAACGTCCCGCGTGCGCCGATCGGTGAGCCGTAGCCAGGCTCCATGCCCGCGGCCTTGATCTCCTCGACCTGCGCCGGCCGGATGCCGCCGACCGCAGCCGCGGCATTCGCGAGCTTCGTCTCGTTGACCTCGTAGTCGCCGCGGACGATGGCCGTGACGAGCCGCCCGTCGCCGGTCACGAAGAAAGCCGCCTTGGCCGTGCGATCGGCGCCGACCCCGAGGAATGCGGCGAGCGTCGCGATCGTGGTCGTGCCGGGTGTGGCGACCTCCTCGAGCGGCAGGGGCTCCTCCGCAGGAGGCTCGGGCTTGGGCGACCTGGCAACCTGGCGGTTCGCCGCGTAATCACCGTTCTCGCACAGCACGAGGACGTCTTCGCCGGCGGGGTTGAGGACCATGAACTCGTGCGCCTGGCTCCCACCCATGATCCCGACATCGGAGCTCACGGCGATGGTCTTGAGCCCCAGTCGCTCGAAGATCCGGACGTACGCTGCGTGCTGGGCCGCGTAGCTCTCATCGAGCCCGGCCTGGTCCCGGTCGCAGCTGTAGGCATCCTTCATCACGAACTCGCGGACCCGGATCAGGCCGCCGCGTGCGCGCGGCTCGTCGCGCCATTTGGTCTGGAAGTGATAGACCTGCATCGGCAACTGCCGATACGACCGGACGATGTCGGCGAGCAGGAGTCCGACGACCTCTTCGTGGGTCATCGCGAGGACCATCTCGCGACCGTTCCGATCCTTGAACCGCGTCAGCTCCGCGCCGATGGCCTGGTAGCGTCCGCTCGCCTTCCAGATGTCGGCGGGATGGACGACCGGCATCTCCATCTCCTGGGCGCCGATCCGGTCCTGCTCCTCGCGGATGACCTGCTCGACACGGTCGTTGACGCGCTTCCCGAGCGGCAGCAGCGAATAGATCCCGGAGCCCAGCTGGCGGACGTAGCCGGCCCGCAGCAGCAACCTGTGGGATGCCATCTCGGCGTCCGCTGGGTCGTCGCGGAGCGTCGTGAAGAAGAGGTGGGACAGGCGCATGGCCGCGTAAGGATAGCGGCGGGCGACGTGTCGAGAGGGTCAGGCGACCGACGTGTCGCCCGGGCTCAGGCCAGCAGTGATTGCCAGGAGGGTCCCGTGGCGCCGTCGCGCAACTCCATCCAGCGCAGCGCGTAGGCCAGGCGGATCGGGCTCGGGTCGTCGCGCTCTGCGCGGCTCAGGACGAGATGGAACGCCTCGCGGCCGTACGAGGCGGCGAGCATCTGGCGGCTGCGGACCGGAGCGAGATGGCGCCTGACCAGCTCGACTTCGGCCGCGAACGCCGGCTGTGCCCAGCGTTCCGGGCGCCTGGTCGGATCGCGCAGCGCGCGGGTGACGCGGAGCGCGTCCAGCGCCAGCGCCCGAGCGGGCGCCGGCACCGGAGCAGGAGGGAAGAGAGCACCCGGAGAGAGGAGGGCTCCGGGGCTCATTGCAGGTATGCCGTCGTTGACGCCGCCGGGACGCATCGCCTCGACGGGGTGCATCGTCACGAGATCGATGGCCTCGGGCTGGCGCTGTCGGATCGGCATGGTCGTAGCGTCCGATCGATGTATGAACGCGGCATCAGCGCCGGGTGAACGTTGAAAGGGCGCCATCCACCTCATGTCGGACGGCGGAAGACGTACCCGACGCCACGCACGGTGTGGATGAACGCAGGCTGGCCAGGGTCCTCCTCGATCTGGCTGCGCAGCCAGTGGACGTGGACGTCGACCGTGCGCGTCTCGCCTGCGTAGTCGTAGCCCCACACCTTCTCGAGCAGCTGGTCTCGTGTGAAGACCTGGCCGGGGTTCCGGATCAGGAACGCGAGCAGTTCGAAGGCCTTGGGCTTGATCGGCAGGACCTCGCCGTCGCGGAGCAGGCGATGGCCGCCGAGGTCCGCCTGGACGCGGCCTAGATCGACGATCGTCGGCGCGGATCCGGTTGCCACGGACGCTTCCGACCGGCGAAACAATGCCCGGATCCGGGCCGTCAGCTCGCGCAGCGAGAACGGCTTGGTGACGTAATCATCGGCCCCGAGCTCGAGCCCGACGACTTTGTCGAGCTCGGAGTCCTTGGCCGTCAGCATCACGATCGGCACGCCGGATTCGGCGCGGATGATGCGGGTCACCTCGATGCCGGACAACTCGGGAAGCATCAGGTCGAGGAGCACGAGGTCGGGGCGTTCTCCGCGGAACTGCGTCAGGGCCTCGCGCCCATCCGCGGCGGCGATGACCCGGAATCCCTCGGTCTCGAGCGCGTCGACGATCGTCTCGCGCAAGGTCGGTTCGTCTTCGACGACCAAGATCGTGCGTGCCATCCACGGCTGAGCATACCGACCGTTGTTAACGACGCGTTCATGGAAGGTCAATCGTCCGGAACACACCAGACCGGGTCACACCGGACCGGGTCACACCGCACGCCCGGGAGTCAGCTGCGGTTGCGCAACTCCTCGGGCAGCTCGCGCCAGTACTCGACGAAGTCGGCGCACCGGCCGTCCCCGTCGAAGCGCAGCAGCCAGACGTTGTAGAAGATCGTCCGCAGCGAGCCGTCGTCCTCGAGGTAGCGGCTCTGGCCCACGGCCACGGCGCGGTCGCCATCGACCGCATACGGCTCGTAGTGCGCCTCCCAGGATCCCGCCGCATCCGGGTCGTCGAGCCAGTCGGCGACGATCGCGTCGCGGCCCACGACCGGATCGCGGTACGGCTGGTAGCGGTATCTGGCGTCCTCGGCGAACAGGGCGCCGATCGCGTCGCGGTCATTGGTCCGCCAGGCATCGACGTAGGCGTCGAGCCAGCGCTGGACGTCATCTCGGGTCACGTGGTCCTCCTCAGACGCGATCCGTCGGCCGCTCGACGTAGAACTCGGTGAACGAGCGGCACCGACCATCCTCGTCGAACTCCAGCAGGTAGGCGTTGTCGAAGGCGGACGTGACGATGGTCTTCGACGTGTCCGTGTAGTAGCGGCTCCAGCCCACCGCGACGGCACGCGCGTCACCGACGACGAATGGCTCGTAGTGGGCATCCCAGGTGCCCGGCTCGTCGCGGGTCGACGCGTCGCCGTCGGGATCGAGCCATGCGCGCACGATCGCGTCTCGCCCGACGAAGCCCGCATCAGACGGGTGGAAGCGATAGCGCGCGTCCGTGCTGAAGAGCTCGCCGATGGCCTCCGGATCGTCGGCCGCCCAGGCAGCGATGTAGCGGTCGAGCCAGCGTTGCACGTCGTCACGCGTCATCGCCGCACCTCCCTCACGCGCCATCGAGCACCGCGAGGGCCCGATCGAGACGCGCCAGCACGCGGTCCCGGCCGAGGGCGACGAGCGTGTCGAACAGAGGCGGGGTCGCGGTCCGGCCCGTGACGGCGACGCGGATCGTCATGAACAGATCGCCGGCCTTCCAGCCGCGCAGTTCTGCCAGGGCGCGCAGCGGCGGTTCGAGCTCGTCCGCCTCGAACGACACGGCGCCGACGTCCGCGATCGTTTCGCGGGCCGCCGCCAGTGCGTCCTTCGCCGTCGGGGCGTCCCAGCGCTTGGGGACGAGCATGGCCGGATCGGCGTCGAGCTCGCCGACCCACAGGAACCCGACGAGGTCGCCGACGGCGCCCAGCGTCGGCAGGCGCTCCTGGATGACAGGCAGCAGGGCACGCAGCTCCTCATCGCTCGGCATCCACTCGATGCGGCCGGCCGCGAGCTCAGCCTCGATGAACGGACGCAAGCGATCGATCAGGTCGTCCGCCTCGAGGCGGCGGATCCATTGCCCGTTCATCCACTCGAGCCGCTCGCGGTCGAAGACCGCCCCGCCCCTGTGGACCTCCTTGATGTCGAAGCGTTTCACCAGCTCGTCGAGCGGCAGGATCTCCTCCTCCGTGCCGGTCGACCAGCCGAGCAGGGCGAGGTAGTTGACGAGCGCCTCCTTGATGAAGCCCTGCGCGATGTAGTCGTCGATCGCGGTCTGGCTCTTGCGCTTGCTCATCTTGGTCCGGTCCGCGTTGAGGATCAGCGGCAGGTGCGCGAACCGCGGCACGTCGTGGCCGAGCGCCCGGAACAGCAGGATGTGCTTGGGCGTGTTGGACAGGTGGTCCTCGCCGCGGATCACCTCGCTGATGTCCATCGCCGCGTCGTCGACGACGACCGTGAAGTGGTACAGCGGCGTGCCATCGGCTCGAACGATGACGAAGTCGCCGCCGAGGTTCGACACGTCGATCTCGACCCGGCCGCGGACGATGTCATCGAAGGCCACGACTCCCTCACCCACCCGGAAACGGAGCGCGCCGCGTCGGCCCTCCGCCTCACGGGCGCGACGCTCGTCGGGCGTGAGATGGGCGCACCGGCCGACGTACCTGGGCGCCTGCTTGGCTGCCTCCTGCGCACGACGGTCGGCCTCGAGCTCTTCCAGCGTGCAGTAGCACGGATAGGCCAGATCGTCTGCCAGCAACCGCTGCGCGGCGGCCGCGTACGTCGGCAGACGCTCCATCTGGCGGTACGGCGCGTGCGGCCCACGGGCAGGTTCGCCGGCGACCTCCGGCCCCTCATCCCACTCGAGGCCGAGCCAGTGCAGGCCATCGAGGATGTCCTTCTCGAACTCGACGGTGCTGCGAACCTGGTCGGTGTCCTCGAGTCGCAGGATGAACGTCCCGTCGACGTGCCGCGCGTGCAGGAAGTTGTAGAGCGCAGTCCGAGCGGTCCCGATGTGGAGCGGCCCGGTCGGGCTCGGCGCGATACGGACCCGCGTGGTCACGCGCCCGGCACCCGATGGAAAAGCGCCGGATCGGCGTCACCGGGCAGGACCCGGACGAGCGCGGCGGGTCGCAGACCGAGGGTCGCGCGACCCAGTGGCCCGTCGAGCGTCAGCGAATCCAGCGATTCCGAACGAGCCAGGATCGTGATCGGGGCGCCCGGCTTGAGGGCGCGCGCCTCGAGGTACGAGAGCAGGCCGGCGTCCTCCTCGGCCTCCTCTGTGATCCGATAGATCGTCGCGTGCGCGCCCGCATCGACCTCAGACAGCCGGATGCCGGCCGGTCGACGACTCGCGGTCGCCGCGTCGATCGGGTTGCCGTGCGGGCAGATCTCCGGGTGGCCGAGCATCTCGTCGAGACGGGCCTCGACCCGCGGTGAGATGGCGCCCTGGAGCCGCATCGCCTCCTCGTCCGATTCCGCCCAACCGAGACCGACAACGCTGGTCAACAGCCACTCGAGCAGCGCGTGGCGTCGGAAGATCGCGTCGGCAGCGGCGCGACCTGGGGTCGTGAGTCGCAGCTCCCGGCCGCCGTCGTGCTCGACGAGGCCGTCGGCACCGAGACGCCGGAACATCTCGCTCGCCGCCTGGGTCGTCACCCCGAGATGGCGGGCGATCTGAGCCGCGGTGACCCGCGCCCCGTCCTCGGCGCCCGCGCTGACGCGCAATGCCAGCAGGTATTCCTGGGCGGCCGTCGACAGGTCGCGTGGGTCGTTCTTGCGGGGCATGGTCTTTTAGGATACCGGGCGGGCTCTCCGGCGAAACTCGCGCGCAGCGCCGTACGCGAGGCCGGCGACCCAGCCGATGACCATCAGCGCGCCGAGGATGGTCCGGGCCGTCTGCGTCCCCGCCGGATCGCTTGCGAACAGGAGGACCGCCGTCGGGAACACCATCGCCAGCACGCCGAGCGTGGCATAGGTCCCCACCCGGGCGAAGCGGGGGACGAGAACGAGCAGCGCGAGCGCCGCCAGCTGCAGTGTCCACGAGACGGGCGCGGCGGCCGGATCGCAGGTCGCCGCGAAGCGCCCGCAGCCGCTGATCTCGCCGGCACCCCAGCCGATGCCGAGGGCGATCGGTGTCCACGCGATGAACGCCCGCCCGACCCGTGCCGCGATCGAGGGCCGATCATCGTCGAGCCAGGCCCGGATCGAGGCGACGGCCGCGTCGACGGACAGGTCGTCGACGCCCGGGGGCGCGGTGGCGAGTGGTTGCTGCTGAGCCCGGGGTGCGGGTCGGGCCGGCGGCCCGTCCGTTCGGGAGCGCGGCGTCGCGGTCGTCTCCCCGGTCGTCGCCTCCCACCACGACGAGGTCGTGTGGGTCGGTGGGGTGGGCGGGGTCGTCTCGGGCTCGGCCGCCGCGGCGGACGCGGCGGCGTCGACGCCGATCGTGCCCGGGGCATCGGGGGTCTCCGAGGCGGCCTCGAGCGGCGGCCCCGGACGCCCTTGATCGGGAGGCCGAGCGCCCGCACGTCGTGCCCGTGCCTGGTACTCCGGTCCGTGCTTCCGCGGGTCCGCGTATTCCTTGGGGTTCAGCGTCCAGTACGTGCCGGAGGTGGTGCCGTACCACGACGCGCCGCCCCAGTCCGGGTCGAACGCCTCGCCCTCGACGCCGTCATATGACGTGGATCCAAGCGTGGCCTTCTTCGGCGGGCGTTCCGGGCGGCCCGCGGGGCCGGGCCCGGGCGCTTGGTCAGCTCCCGCGGACTGGTCCGGGCGGGGCCCCGGTCGGGGTCGTGATCCGGGAGTCGCGCCCGGCCGCGAACGTGGTCGGCCGCCGTATGCACGACGGGTGGCGCCGGCGCGGTCCGGATCGGCATCCCACGCTCGTCGTGGCGCGCCTCCCGGGCCGCGGCCGTTCGACCCGCGGTTGCCCCCGTCGGGCCCCGCGATCTGGTCATACGCCGCCTGGATCGCGAGGAAGCGTGGCAGCGCCGCTTCGCCCGCGGCGTCCGGATGGTTGGCCTTGGCGAGTCGCCGGTACGCCTTCTTGACGTCGTCGAGCGTGGCCCCACGCTCGAGGCCGAGGGTGCGATAGGGATCGTCGTCGGGGGGCATCAGGTCGGCGGTCACTCCTGGCTCGGCTCGTCGGACATGCTCGACGGTCCCGGGTGAACCGTCCGACCGTCAGCCGATCAGTTCGCCGACGGGCGCGAGCTCGAATTCCGCGACCGATTCTGCGCCGACGCGCCCGTGCGGGTCGAGGACCGTCGGCCGGTGGTAGCGGGCGAGCATGCGCAGCTCCTGCCCATCGAGCACGCCGACCTGGCGGAGCGCCTCGACGGACGCCGCCCACGTCCCGCGATCGTAGCCGTCGCCGTCCTCGATCTTGATGGCCAGGCCCGACGGCGTCTCGAGCTGCGTCCCGGTCCGCGGTCCGGGCAGGATCGCGATCGCGCGGAGGGCCTCCATGCCCGCCTTGCTGATCAAGCGACCCTCGGCCGCCTTCATCAGCGACGTATCGAGGCGGTCGTGACGACCGGCCACCATCTCGGGGCTCGCGACCATCGCGTCGCGGACGATCGTCAACGCGGGAGCCAGCGAGGCACGGCCGTCGCGCTGTCCCACGCTCGATGGGTCGGCCAGGAGTGCGTACGCCTGGGCGACCTCGCGCAGCCGGAAACCGAAGGTCTCCACGCCACAGCCGTCGATCGCGGTCTCCAGCCGATCCGGCGACGTGCCGTAGGCCCGCGCCACAGCCGACCGAAAGGCGACCTGGGATGGATGCTCCGGCTGCCAGTACGTGTCCAGATCCCAGCCCTTGAGTCTCGACAGCAGCAAGGACACCGCGTGCTGTCCGGAGCACATGTGGCGGATCGCGCCGGCCTTCTCTCCGTCCCGCGCCAGGCGGGCGGCGGTCAGCGAATCGAGCGGCATACCCTCGTTCCCACAGGCCAGGGTGGCCTGCGTGACGCCGGCCCGGCGGAAGACGCCCTGCAGCGTCCGCACATGGAAGTCCTCGCCCGAATGCGAGCTGGCCATGATCGCGATCTCGGCAGGCTCGAGGTCGAACTCCTCGATCCCGCCGGCCTCGATAAGCGCCACGACGCCGAAGGGCTTGACGGTCGACCGGAGGGTGACCACCCGCTCGGGATCGCCGAGAGACCGGATGAGGCGGCCGCTGACGTCAGCTTCGACGATGTCGCCGCGGTGGACGCTCTCCTCGATGCCGTTTCGCAGCTGCCGGACGAGCACGGGGGTATCGGGTCGCACGCGGGCTCGGCTGCGTGCCCGACCGTTCCGAGGGGTCGCGCGCTCTGCGGCGAGGGTCACGCACCGAGGATACCGCGCAGCCACCTCGGCGGAGGTGTCGGATGCGTGACTTTTCGGTGGGTCGATGGTCCGGCCCGTCGCTGGGCGGTCCGTGCCCCGGACCAGGCACGGGTCTCGCTGGTACCGTCACTGCCATGTCCGGGCTCCGCGCCTCCCTCTCGCACGTCGTCAGTGCGACCGTGATCGTTGTCGTCGTCGTCGCCGGCTGCCTGCCGTCGCCGCGGGCGGCGAGCGAGGACGCCGCGTCGTCGGCCGGCTCCGGCGTGCCGAGTGCCCGCCCATCCCCGATCCCGAAAGCCCACCTCGCGGCCATCGCCGCGTTCGCCGAGCGCGTCACCAGCGGGAAGTTGACCTACCGGGTCACGCTCAAGGGAAGTGTCCGCGCCTCGGCCGACAACCTCCCGATCGCCGGAACGATGGACGTGTCAGGAGCCGACTTCTCGAGTTCGTTCACGTACGACTTCAGCCGCGACTATGAGACTCTCGGCAAGGAACGGGTCCAGGTCCGCGGCGTGAAGGGCAAGGGCTATATCAAGCGCGGATCGAAGGCGTGGCAGGCCATCAAGGGTTTCGGCGTCGCCCACTCGTATGTCCCGTTCAAGACCGTGGATGCGGTCGAGGACGTGCGCTACCTAGGGGCGGTCAGGGTCGGGGGCGCGACGTTCCACAAGGTCGGGATCGCGGGCGCCATGCTCCTCCACCCGAACACGATCCCCTACCGGATCCAGAAGGAGAAGATCGACCTGACCGAGCTCGAGGTCGCGATCGACGATGCCGGCAAGCCGCGCTCGGGGACGTGGAGGCTGTGGGGCCAGGCGCGCATCGGTCCGGGCAACGGCCAGCTGCAGCGGGTCGTGTACGAGGTAAACCTGACGTTCTCGAAGGTCGGCGCCAAGATCACCGTCAAGCGCCCCTAGCGGGTCCGTCGACCGTTCCGCCCCTCCGCGAGGATCGACACGCTCGGTCGGCAGCGGTTCAGCGAATTCCTCGCGACTGCCGCAGCCTCGGTAGCAATGCGACGATTGCGGCGTGTTGACCGACCGACAGCGGGTGCACACCCAGCTGTTCTCGGGGAGATCGCGGGCGTCGAGGAGCGCGCGGCCGGCCGCCTTACCGGCGCCAGGGATCATGTGCCCGACCTCCGAGGTCGATGCCATGAGGAACCGGAGCAGGACGAGCCCGACCGCCACCAGGACGCCCGCGACAACGACCGCGACGGCCCAGTCGATCCCGAGGATGTAGTCGGCGAAGTCCACGATTCGATGATGCGACCGCTTCCGCGTCATCGGTGCCGGGGCGCAACGCTTCCGCGCCATCGGTGCCGGTGCGCACCGGAGAATCCGTCGGGGGCAGGTCCGTCGGGGGCAGGCCTCAGTCGCGGTTGCCGGTCCCGAACTGGCGGTCGCCGGCGTCACCGAGCCCGGGCATGATGTAGCCCTTCTCGTTCAGCCCTCGGTCGAGCGCTGCGCAGTGGATCTCGACGTCCGGATGGGCCTCCTGGACCGCCGCCACGCCCTCCGGGGCCGCGATCAGGTTGACGAGCTTGATCCGGACCGGCTTGACGGCGCCCCATCGTTTGAGGACGTCGATGGCGGCCGTCGCACTGCCGCCGGTCGCCAGCATCGGATCGAGGATGAGACACAGATCGACGGTCGCCGAGTCGGGCAGCTTGTTGTAGTACTCGACCGGGCGGAGCGTGCGCTCGTCGCGGAACAGGCCGAGGTGCCAGACCTGGGCCGTCGGCATGAGCTCGAGCATCGCGTCGACCATGCCCAGACCGGCGCGCAGGATCGGGATGAGGCCGATCCTTTCGCCGAGCTCGCTGGCGTCCATCTCCTCCATCGGAGTCGTGATGCGGCGGGGCCGGGTCTTGGCGTCCTGGAGGGCCTCGTAGCCGAGCAGCCACGACAGCTCGCGCACGACCTCGCGGAACTTCTTGGGTTCGGTTTCGCGGTCGCGCAGGACGCCGAGCTTGTGCAGCACCGCCGGGTGGGTCGAGACGTGCAACGTGTCGGCATTCGTCACGCGGCGATGGTAGCGCGGCGCCGCTCCGTCAATCGTCGCGTGCCGGAGTCGTACCAGACCAGACCCGGCTCTTTCGGCGGAGCCGTGCCCTCCGTCAGCGCTCGAACCCAGGCTCGGCTGGACCCTGGGAAGGCGGCATCGATGATGTTCGGGTAGCGAGCGATGAGTTCACGATTCGCGGCGGTCGCGCGAACGATCCAGACGCTCGCGACCCGGTCTTCGGGCCACGTCGCGTTGGCCTCGGCCTCCTTCCGTCGCGTCGCGCGAACGGCCGCACCGAGGTCGCCGAAGCTGTTCCAGCACTCCGCCAGGATCCGCGCGCGGACGGATGCGTCGCGGATGCCGACGTCGGTGGATCTGCTTGGGTCCGCGGGTCGGGTCGGGACCTCAATGGTGGCAAGGCGACCGGTCGCCCGAGCAAGGTGCAGGACGAACTCCTGGATCTCCAGGTGTCCGGCGTCGTTGACCGCGGAAGGTGTGCCGATCGGCCGTGTGAGGGTGACGGCCAGCGGACGATCCAGCGCGATCCCGAGCGCGACCCAGGTTTCCAACGGAGCGCGGGTGCCACCACCGCGCTCGATCTCGCTGAGCCGCGCGACGCTGAGACCGGAGCGTCGGGCGAGCTCGGCGATCGACCACCGCTTGGCTCGTCGCGCCGCTCGCAGCTGGCCGCCCAGTGTCGCGGCGATCGCCATTGCCTCGCGGCGGCCGTTGATGATGTCACTCGTTGGAACCCGTCGCACCATGGTGACCTCGATAGGCGGCGGGATTTCTGATGGGAGCATACGAATCGGGGCTTCACGGGCCATTAGCGAGTCCTGCGGGGCGGTCGACCGCGTGCCCCGTGCGTGTCTCGGAAGGCACAACGCGCGTTAAGCCCGGCGAACCTGCGAAACGTCTGGTGGCAGCAGAATCAAGGCTCGGAACGGACGGTTCGCGCTCCGGGTTCGCGGAACGGAGGGTTCGCGCTCCGGGTTCGCGTTTGGCGGGCGCCGCTCGCCTACGGGGCCTCAGGCGTGATCTCGACCGTGCCCTTCACGAAAGCCGCGCCCCTCGTGTCGAGCACCTCGAGCGTCGCGAGTGCCGCCTGCGCGAGGTCCGTGCGATAGGCATCGCCCGACGGTGGCGCCGCGATGACGCCGGCCGCTAGGCAGACATCGATCGTGCGCTGCCATTCGGCTGGGTCCAGTACGCCGATCCCCCCGGGTGCCGGCCAGATGAGCGGGTTGACCTCGTTCATCGCCCATGCCTCGTGGCCGGCCTGCAACCTCGACGCCGGAGGGCTCGCACCGGGCGCCGCCGCTGACGTCCCAGGTGAAGCGACCGGCGCCGATGCGCTCGGGCTCGCCGACGCGTCGGGCGCCACGGTCTCTCCCGCCCTCACGACCGCCTCGACGCATTCCGCCGGATGGTCGCGGCAGAACATCCAGCCCTGGAACGACGCCTTCAGGAATCGGGAGGCGAGCTCCTCGTTGCCGTCCTGGTCGAGCCAGGACGCCCGGGCGAAGATCGCGTCCTGGAGCATGGCCGTGCCCTCATCGTTGTAATTGATCACGTTGAAGTCGGTCGGTTGGTACGGCGAATTGGTCGTCGGATCTGTCGCCTCGAGGACCTGCGCGTAGCCGTCGTAGATCGTGGCCTGGGCGACGTCGATCCCGCCTCGCAGGAACTCGCGCATCTCCGTGTCCTGCTTGACGAGGCTGACGTCCTGCTCGAGATCCAGGCCGGCGGCCTTGGCAGCGGCCGTCACCTCGAATTCGTTGCCCGCGCCGAGGAAACCCACCCGGTGTCCCTTCAGGTCGGCGGGTCGCGTGATGGCCATGTCGCGGAATGAGATCGACAGCGTCGCCGATCGGCGGAAGACCTGGCCGATATCGACGAGATCGGACGAGCCGGCTGCCCGGGCCTTCAACACGCGCGGCACCCAGCTGATCGTGAACTCGGGGCCCGACGATTCTGAGCCGACGACCTCTGGAAAGACGTCCGGCCCGCCCTCGACGATGGTCAGGTCGATGCCGGCGGCCTCGTAGAACCCCTGATCGATCGCGGCGATGTAGCCCGCGAACGCGGCGCCCATGGTCCAGCGCAGGAGGAGCCGCACAGGCGTGAGTGTTGGAGCGTCACTCGAGACGGCGGTGGGTACCGGCGCGAGCGCGGATGCTGACGCGGAGGTGGCGTCGCTGATCGTTGGCGAGCTCGATCCCCCGACGCAGCCAGTGACGAGGAGGCACGCGATCAGGGTCGCGGCGCGGGTCGCGGCGCCGGGCAGACGAGAGGCCGGCCGATGGCGGCCGGCCTCCATCCGTTGCGTGGATCCGGGGGGTGCCGTTACTGGCCACCCTCCGTGAGGGTCACAGTGGCCTTCGTCCACGACGTGCCCTTGGTGTCGAGGTCCGTGAGCTCGGCGAGAGCCTTCTCCGCCAGATCGTTCCGCCAGGCCGTCCCTTCGACTGGCTTGGTCAGGATCTTGCCGGAGAGAGCCACCTCGACCGTCCGGTCGAACGCCGCTGCGTCGGTGATACCGATGCCGTTCGGCGCGGGCCAGATGATGCCGCTCACCTCGTTGAGCTGCCACGTCTGGTGCCCCTTGGGCAGCGCGGCATCTGACTTGATGACGATGTCGACACACTCTTCGGGGTTGTCGCGACAGAAGATCCAGCCCCTGAAGGAAGCCTTCAGGAACTTGACCGCGTCGTCCTCGTTGCCGGCCTGCGCCAGCCATGCCTCGGACGCGAAGATCGCGTCCTGGAGCATCGAGGTGCCGTACTCCTCCCAGGAGATGACGTTGAGGTCCTCGGCCTTATACAGCTCGCCCGTGGCTGGATTCTTCTTCTCGAGGACCTGCGCGTACTCGTTGTAGATCATGGCCTGGGCGGCATCGATGTCGCCCTCCGCGAAGGCCACCATGTCGAACTGCTGCGCGACGATCGACACGTCCGCGGGGTTGTCCGGGTCCAGGCCGGCCTTGCGCAGGCCGGCGTAGAGCTCGGCCTCGTTGCCGAAGCCCCACGCTCCGACCTTCTTGCCCTTGAGGTCCTCGGGCTTCGTGATGTTCTTGTCCTTGAACGAGACCTGCAGCGTCGGCGATCGCTGGAAGATCTGCGCGATCACGACGCCGTCGGCGCCACTCTCGCGCGGGGCCAGCATGCGCGGCACCCAGCTGATGCCGAATTCCGCCTGGCCGCCGGCCACGACGGTGGCGGGCACGATCTCCACCGCACCCGGCAGGATCTCGACGTCGAAGCCTTCCTCCGCGTAATAGCCCTTGTCCTTGGCCGCGAAATAGCCGGCGAACTGGGCCTGCGGGAACCACTGCAGCTGGAGCCGGATCGGCTTCAGCTCCGCGGGGGCGCTGGGGGCCTCCGAGGCAACGGAGGCACCAGGCGCCTCGCTCGCCGTTGACGGGGCCACCGTGGCGGCCCCACCGCCCGTGCACGCAGCCAGCGCCATGCTGGCGGCAGCGAACAGCACGGTCATGCGCCGAAGTCGCATAGGACACCTCTCCTTTGGCCGGACCGCGAGAGCGGCCCGCCTCCTCACGGCGCAGTCTAGCGAACGACGCCCGAAGGTATACGTCGGCCCTCTCGACGGGGCCTCGCCGGCCTACCGGACAGGCCCGCTCAGGACCAGGCGGCCTGCCGGCCGTACCAGGGCATCGCGATCCGCTCGATGACGGCGACCACGAGGTACAGGCCGATCCCGATGGCGCACGCGAACACGATCGCGGCCCACGACCGCTCGAAGTTCAGGAACGCGGAATAGGTCGCGATGTACTGGCCGAGGCTCGCTCGCGGTGCAGCGAAATACTCGCCGACGACGGCGCCGATGGTTGCCAGCGTCACCGCCAGCCGAAGCGACGTGAAGATGTACGGGAGTGCGTTCGGGACCCGCAGCTTGCGGAACACGGCGGATTCCGGGGTCGCGTACGAACGCAGCAATTCGAGGGCGCGCGGGTCGACGGTGGTCAGGCCGCGGACCGTGTTGATCAGCACCGGGAAGAAGCACAGGACGGCCGCGACCATCGCCTTCGACAGCTGCTGATCAAGCCCGAACCAGTTGTTGAACAGCGGCGCGAACGCGAGGATCGGCACGGAGCTCGCGGCGACCGCGAACGGCATCAGCGAGTCCTGCATGAACCGGAATCGCGCCGTGACGGTGCCGACGACGATGCCGGCCGTCGCACCGATCAGCAATCCCGCCAGGATCTCAAGGAACGTGTACCGTGCGGCCGCATACAGCTCCGGGAGATACGTCTGCCACGCTGTCGCGATCGCAAGTGGACTCGGCAGGATGAACTGCTTGATCCCAAAGACCCGGACGATGACCTCCCAGGCGGTCAGCAGTCCGACGAGCAGGAGTGCCGGTGGGCCCCAGTCGCGCAACCGACGGGCGATGCCCGCAGTCACCCCCTGTGACCGCGCCGGCCGGGCGATCTCGCCGGCGGTCATCCCGACAGGCCCTCGGCCGCGACCCGCCGGGTGGCTAGCTCGTCGGGGTCACCCTCGTCCCCGGTCCCGCTGCCTCGCCGCTCGTCGCCTCGCAGGGCTTCGCGCACCGCGGTCACGAGGTGGAAATACTGCTCCAGCTCGCGCGTATCGGCGGATCGCTGGCGGGGCAGGTCGATATCGATCACGGCGCTGATCCTGCCCGGCCGCGGCGACATGACCACGACGCGGGTGGACAGGAACACGGCCTCCGCGATCGAGTGCGTGACGAACACGATGGTCGTCTCGGTGCGCTCCCAGATCTTGAGCAGCTCGAGATTCATCCGCTCACGGGTCATCTCGTCGAGAGCCCCGAACGGCTCGTCCATGAGGAGGATCGCGGGGTCGACGGCGAGTGCGCGGGCGATGGCGACACGCTGCTGCATCCCGCCCGACAACTGCCACGGGTAGTGCCCGCCGAAGTCGGACAGCTCGACGAGACGGAGATGCTCGAGCGCGCGCTCCGTCCGCTGGCGCTTCGGGGTGCCGCTCACCTCGAGCGGCAGCTCGACGTTGCCCTGGACAGTCCGCCAGTCGAACAGCACGGGCGCCTGGAAGACCATCCCGTAGTCGCGATCGAGACGCGCCCGAGGCGCGGGCTTGCCGTTGACCGTCACCGTGCCCGAGGTCGGGGAGGTGAGATCGCCGATGATGCGCAGGAGCGTCGACTTGCCGCAGCCCGACGGGCCGATCAGCGACACGAACTCCCCGGCCGCCACGGTCAGGTCGATATCGAGCAGGGCCTCGACCCGGCCTGCACCCTGGCCGCGCTGGGCGAAGACCTTCGACACCCCGGCGATCGCGACGACGGGCCTCGTTTCGGCCATCAGGCGACGGCCTGGTCGACACGACGCTCGTGGCGGAGCACCCAGCCTTCGACGCCGGCGACCAGCAGGTACACGCCGATGCCCAGAACCGATGAGACCACGATCGTGGCCCACAGGTATTCGGCGTTGAGGGAGTAGTACTGCATCCCGGTGATGATCTGGCGGGCCAGCCCGTCCTGGATGAGCGACGGCAGCTCCCCGACGATCGCGCCGACGACCGCGGCCGGCGCCGCGATCCGGAACCCCGTGAACAGGTAGGGCCTCGCGGCCGGTAGACGGAGCTTGCGCAGGATCGCCCAGCTCGACGCGGCATACGAGCGCATCAGCTCGAGGGCGCGTGGGTCGTACGCGCGCAGGCCGCGCAGGGCGGCGATCGTGACCGGGAAGAACGTCAGATAGGTCGAGACGATCGCCACGCCGAACCAGTCGGCCTTGAGACCGATCACGATGAGCGGCGCGATCGCGATGATCGGGATGGTCTGGCTGGCCACGATCAGCGGCACGAGTGCGCGTTCGAGCACCCGAACGTGGACGAGCACGATCGCCAGCCCGAGCCCGAATAGCGTCCCCAGCGCGAACCCGATCGCCGCGTTCCGCAGCGTGAACAGGGCCGCGCGCACGAGTCGCGTGACCGTCGTCGCGCCGACCGCATCCTCGCGCCCGAACTCGGCCGCGATATCCCAGAAATGGGGCAGCTTGGTATCGGTCGCGAACGGGAATGTCAGCGGCGGATCATGGTCGAACACGATCCCGGTGCCCAGGAACGAATCGTAGTGCCAGCGATCGCCGCCGATGAACTTGGCCGTTTCCCAGACGACGAGGAGCGCGATGAGGACCGTGAAGAACCCCACGACCGGGCGGAGTCGCCGGCGGATCGTCGTGCGGGCCGCCATCGATCAGCCGGTGACCGCCTGATCGGAGATGTCGAGCGCCGCGTCGATGACCTCGAAGCCGTGCGCCAGCTCCTCTTCGTTGATGCACAGCGGCGGGTTCGTGTGGATCGAGTTGTTGGCGATCATCGCGTACACCCCGTTGTCGCGGAGGTGCTTGCCGATCGCCTTCATCTCGTCGGACGTGCCGTTGAACGGCGTGAGCGGCGTCCACGGATCCTGCGTCCGGACGAGATCGAGGATCCCGAACAGGCCCAGGTTTCGCGTCGCTCCGACTGACGGATGCTTCGCTGCGAGTCGCTCGTGATGCTCACGCATCCGGGCGCCCATACGCGTCGCGTTGTCCATGAGGCCGTCCTCCTCGTAGACGCGGATCGTCGCAAGCGAGGCGGCAAGGGAGACGGGATGCGAGGAGTAGGTCAGCCCGCCGTAGAACATCCTGTCCTCGAACGCCTCGGCGATGTGGTGGCGCATCCCGACGGCCCCGAGCGGCAGGTACGACGACGTCAGGCCCTTGGCCACCGTCATGAGGTCCGGGACGACGCCCCAGTGGTCGACGGCGAACCAGCGCCCGGTCCGACCGAAACCGGCCATGACTTCGTCGCAGACCATGAGGATCCCGTTCCGGTCGCAGATCTCGCGGACGCCCTGGAGGTACCCGTCGGGCGGGATGAGGATGCCGTTCGTGCCCACGATCGTCTCGAGGAACACCGCAGCGATCGTGTGGGCGCCCTCGTAGCGGATGACGTCCTCGAGGCCCTGCAGGCTCTCCTCGACCGGCCGGGGCTCCTTCTCACCCCAGCGGTGGGTATCGGGATAGCGCACGACCCCGACGAGACCGGGCTCGTTGGCCCAGCGGCGCGGGTCACCGGTCAGCGTCATCGCCCCGAGCGTGGCCCCGTGGTAGGCGCGATAGCGCGCCAACAGCTTGTACCGGCCCGTGAAGGCGCGCGCGAGCTTGATCGCGTTCTCGATCGCCTCGGCGCCGCCCAGCGTGAAGAACACCTTGTCGATGTCGCCGGGCAGGATCTCGGCGAGCTTCTGCCCCAGGCGGGCGCGGATCTCGGTCGCGAATGCCGGCTGGACGTATTGCAGCTTGGTCGCCTGTTCGGTGATCGCGTCGATGACGCGGCGGTCGCCGTGGCCGATGTTGACGGACATCAGCTGACTGTTGAAGTCGAGGATCCGTCGCCCCTCGGGCGTGTACAGCCAGACGCCCTCGGCGTGGTCGATGGCGATCGGGTCGACGGCGCCCTGGACCGACCAGGAAAAGAAGGTATGCGCTCGATTGAGGGCGACGATCTCCTCGGACGTCATCGCCCCCTGAGCGGTGCCGATGCCCATGGGTCCTCCTCTGCGCCCTCGGGCGCGAGACCGGATTACAGCACATCTGCCGCGCGTCGACGGGCGGGTTCGCCAGGTAGGCCGGCGTTACGAGTCTCGATGCGTCGAACTCGACGGGCCCACCAACACCCTGATGGCCGCAGGGACGACGCGGGCGGTCAGCCATCCCGCAGCGTGCGGGTCGCCGTCCGTCTGGACGTGCTGGGGTGGTTCGGCATCGATGTGGACCTCGCGGACCGTTCGGCGGATGACTGCCCCACGGAGCTCGCCCTTGCGCACCAGTAGCTCGGCGGCGCTGCGCAAGCCGGCCACGACTCCGCGACCGCCGACGAAGAGGAGGTCCAGTCGACCGTCGCCCGGGTCGATGGACTCGCGCGGGCCGACCCGACCCGGGATGATCTCCCCGGCGTTGGCCACGAGCGCCAGATGGCCGTGCAGATGCAGCAGTTCGCCGTCGGCGGTGATGGTGAATTCGCCCGCCGCCAGTCGGGTCAGCTCTCGGAGCGTCGCGCCAATGTAGGCCCCGAAGCGCAAACGACGCTTCCATTCATCACTCGCCGCGGCCATGATCCTGGCGTCAAGCCCGACCCCGGCTGCCACAAGGAACGGGCCATGGCCGTCCGGTCGGCTCACGCCGGGCCGACCCCATTCCGCCGCTCCGAGGTCGATGGTCCGTGGGACGCCCCGCCGAATGGCATCCAGCGCCGGGCCGATGCCACGGATGCCCAGGCTGGCGGCGAGGACGTTGCCCGTCCCGCGCGGGACGATCGCCAGGGGGATCGGCCGGCCCGACAGGCTCGCTGCGACCTCCCGGACGGTCCCGTCACCACCGATCGCCACGACCAGGGGTGGATCCGTGAGACGCTCGAGGGCCGCCCGAGCATCCGCCTGTCCGCCGGCAACCAACAGGGGCTTCCGCTCCGTCCGGGTGAGCACCGCCCGAGCGACCCGCTCGACGAGCGCGTTCCGATCGGTCGGATCGCTCAGCCGCGAGGCGCGCGGATTGATCACGAGCAGTGGCGCGGACGGATCTCCGGCGATCGATCCCATGCCCACCGATCGTACGTCAGCCGGACGCGCCGTCAGGGCGGTCTCGTCGCCCTCCCGGTGCTACCGTTTCGGCACGAACCCGCCCCGACCCGGAGGAGGTCCATGGATCGCGCCGGCTTCCGCGCCTGGCTCCAGCGCTATGTCGATGCCTGGCGGCTGAACGATCCGGTGGCGGTCGGCGACCTGTTCAGCCCGGATGTGCGCTATGCCTTCGATCCGTTCGGCGAGGCGGTCGCGGGCCGGAACGCGGTCGTGGAGGCGTGGCTCGACGACCCGGACGACCCGGGTTCGTGGCAGGCCGACTACGACGTCCTCGCGGTCGACGGCGACGTGTTCGTCGCGCACGGCCGAACGCGCTATCTGACCGACGACCGCAAATCGGTCGACCGCGAGTTCGCGAACGTGTTCGTGTGCCGTTTCGACGAGGACGGGCGCTGCCGCGAGTTCACCGAGTACTACATGCGCCGCCGGCCGGACGCTGAGCCGGACGAGGAGCCGGTGGCCGGTTAGGTCCGC
This sequence comes from uncultured Chloroflexia bacterium, assembly GCA_963819655.1. Taxonomy (GTDB): domain Bacteria; phylum Chloroflexota; class Limnocylindria; order Limnocylindrales; family CSP1-4; genus SPCO01. The sequence continues at coordinate 231,787 of CAWFXA010000001.1, forward strand.
GGCGCGGGTGTACCCTCCCCTCTCTCCATCACGCCACGTCATGCCGCGACACGAGGGTGAGGACCATGCCGCGTATCGTCCGAGGGGCGCTCGTCCAGGCTAGCTGGACCGGCGACAAGGAATCGATGATCCAGAAGCACGAGCAACGCGCCCACCAGGCGGCGAAGGATGGCGCCCAGGTCATCCTGTTCCAGGAGCTGTTCTACGGGCCGTACTTCTGCCAGGTCCAGGACGCCCAGTACTACAGCTATACCGAGCTCATCCCGGACGGTCCGACGACCAAGCGGATGCAGGATCTCGCCAAGCAGACGGGCATGGTCGTCGTCGCCCCGATGTACGAGGAAGACCAGCAGGCGTCCGGGATCTACTACAACACCGCGGCAGTCATCGACGCGGATGGCACGTACCTGGGGAAGTACCGCAAGACGCACATCCCGCACGTCAAGGGGTTCTGGGAGAAGTTCTACTTCCGGCCCGGGAACATGGGCTATCCCGTGTTCGAGACGGCGGTCGGCAAGGTCGGCGTGTACATCTGCTACGACCGCCACTTCCCGGAGGGCGCGCGCGCGCTCGGGCTGAACGGCGCGGAGATCGTGTTCATCCCGTCGGCCACCTCGCGCGGCCTGTCCGAGTACCTGTGGCGCATCGAGCAGCCCAGCCACGCGGTCGCCAACGGCTACTACGTCGGGACGATCAACCGCGTCGGTATCGAGAAGGAATACGGGGACGACGACTTCTATGGGCAGAGCTACTTCGTCGATCCGCGCGGTCAGTTCGTCGGGGACGTCGGCTCGGCGCACGACGAGGAGCTCATCGTCCGCGATCTCGATCTGGACCGGATCGCCGAGGTCCGCAACACGTGGCAGTTCTTCCGGGATCGACGTCCGGACGCCTACGCAGACTTGACGCGCCCGTAGGCGCTATCATCCGCGCCGGCTCGGCTGTCAGGAGGAGGACAGCCGAGTCCTCACAGCAATGGCTAGCGGAGCGTCGCCTTGCTGTTCGGATGGCGGGCGGCGGATCCCCGTTGAGGGTGCCAGATCCATGAAGTTCGGTTTCACGCTCAAGCCCGACCACACGATCGAGCGCACCCTCGCGCTGACGCGCCAGGCCGAGGCGGCCGGCTTCGAGTACGGCTGGCTGTTCGACAGCCACGTGCTGTGGCGCGATCCGTATCCGTTGCTGACGCTCATGGCAGGCGTGAGCGAGCGCATGCGGCTGGGGACCTGCGTCACCAATCCGGGCACGCGCGAGCCGTCGGTCACGGCGTCCTCGCTGGCCACGCTGGACGAGATCAGCGACGGACGGATGGACCTAGGCATCGGTCGCGGCGACTCGGCCCGACGCGTGCTGGGCAAGCCGCCGATCACCCTCGCGCACACCGAGGAGGCGATCAACGTCATCCGGACCCTGGTGAGCGGCGGATCGATCACCTACGAAGGAACGGAATTGACGTTCCCGTGGACCCGCGGCTGGACGCTGCCCGTGTGGGTCGCGGGTTACGGGCCGATGGCCATCGCGATGACCGGCCGCGTCGCGGACGGGATCATCCTGCAGCTCGCCGACCCGGACCTCATCCGCTGGTTCGTGGGCCAGCTGCGCGAGGCCGCCGCGGCCGCCGGACGCGAACCGGGCTCTCTCAAGGTCCAGGCCGCGGCGCCTGCCCATGTCGGGCCGCGCGACGTCGGGCGGGAGCGGACCCGCTGGTTCCCGGCGCTCGTGTCGAACCACGTCGTGGATCTCGTCAACAAGTACCCGCGCGAGGAGCTGCCCGAGTCGCTGACCGGCTATGTCACCGACCGAACGGGCTACGACTACCGCCACCACGCCGAGGTCGGATCGTCCAATGCGGCATTCGTCGGCGACGAGGTGACCGATCGGTTCTGCCTGCTCGGTGGGGCCGACGAACAGATCGCCAAGCTCCGCGAGCTGGCCGACGTCGGTGTCGACCAGTTCAACTTCTACCTCATGAACGGCGACGAGGAAGCCCAGCTCGAGGCCTACGGACGGGACGTGATCCCCGCCTTCCGCTGAGTTCGTGCCAGTAGGCCCGAGTCCCTTGCATTCGATGCAAGCATCGACGTGGACCGGGCCGTCGCGGACGACCCAACGCGCGAGAAGCGGCATCCAAGGACGGATCTGGTGGTGGATATGGCTCCACCACCACCGCTCGTCGATGGCACCCAGCATCTGATGCCGATTCGGCTCCCGGCGAACCGCACGGACACGCGAGTGCTTGCATCTGATGCAACCCGCGTCGCCGACCCGGCATGTGATGCGCGGGATCCGGCGCTGGGGCCCTCGTCATTCCGGCCTTCTGCTGAGGTACTGGCCGGTATGTCAGGGTGTTCAGCGGTACCGAGCGTGCGCCACCATGTCCTCCCCAATCCGCACGGAGGACACCATGATCGCCAGACTCGGTCGTCGTGATCCGTTCTGGGACGATGGCAAGGGTGCGCGCCGACGACAGCTCCGATTGCGCGTCGAAGGCCTGCTCGCGATCGCCCTCGCCATCGCCGCTTGCGGCCTGACCGCCGCTATGTGGCTGCGCCAGATCCTGCCCGTGGTTGGCATCCAGATCTGACCCCCCGGCGTCCGCCGCCGGTGCCGCACCACACCGCAAAAACGATCGCCGCGCAACGCCATGGCTGCCCTTTGCTGGCGTCGAGTGGGATTGAGGGTCGACACCATGGGACCCCTTCGCTACTCGACAACGTGACCCGTCCTCGGTGGAGACTCGCTCCCTCATCCGAACCGGAGAGGGAACGCCGTGCAGGGACGCCACAGGCTGCCGCCGCCCGTCATCGTCGCGACCATCGGCATGGTCCTCGGGCTTGTGCTGCCGGGGACGGCGCTCGCGGCGGCATCCGTCGACCTCGATCAGTGGGCCAGCAGTGACGCGGCCTGGCAGAACGGCAACCTCAACGGCAACAACAGCCGCTATCCCGAAGGTGGGATCGTGCCGTTCCGACTGGCCCTCGAAGGACTGAAGCCGGGCGCCCACTCGATCCACATCAACTACGACTTCACCGCCGGCGGTCACAAGGCCTACGACTTCCTCGCGACGTGGAACGTGACCAACGCCAAGGGCAAGGTCTGCATCCCGAGCGGCGGGGCGATCTCGTCGATGTGTCCGGGCCTGCCCGGATCGACGAGCGCGGCGTTCCCGTCCGACCCATTCAAAGCGAACGGCCTATCAGTCAAGGGCGCCGAGGCCTATTCGGGTGCGCCGCGCCGGCTCACGATCTGGGGCGGGACGATCACCTCGATCAGTGCCCCCGCGCACGCCGGGTCCGTGAACGGCAACAGCACTGCGGACATCGTGGTGCGTTTCCGCTCGACGAGCCCGGCGGTCCTATTCGCATGGGGCGGGCACCTCGCCCAGTCTCGCTACTGGGATACGGCCGGCGGCGGCGCGCGTGATGGCGCGTCGCTCGTGTCCGGTGCGCCGTGGCACATGCGGACGCTGCAACTCGATGGCGCGGGCAACCGGAACCAGGATCGCAGCATCCAGCCGAGCGCGATCGTCGGCGAGCTGCCGCCCCAGGCGCTCGCACCGACCCCGCCGGGAGCGCCGGCAACGCCTCGGCCGCCGGCGACGCCGCGACCGCCGTCCGCCCCGAACGATCCGAATTCGCCCGCGGCGCCTCGCGGACCCCTCGCCACCGTCCCACCGACGAGCACGGTGGAACCGCGCGTTGTCACAGGCTCGCCCACCCCGGCGCTCATCCTGGCCGTTTTGCTCGGCACCACGCTCGTGGGCCTGTCGATCGCGAGCGGCTGGCGCCGCCGGACCCGGCCACAAGACTGACCCGTCGACCGAGGTCGTCCGCCGACCCGCTCATCACCTACCATCTGCCTCCTGACCGACTCGACGCCGTGGTCGCCCAGGAGGGACAGCCTCGATGCGCACGCTCATCACCAACGGGACCATCGTCACCGGGGAGGGATCGCAGTCCGCGGACGTGCTCATCGACGGCGAGACCATCGCCGCGATCGGCGGCGATCTGGCGGGCGCCGGCATGACGGCAGACGACACGATCGACGCCTCCGGGAAGTACGTCATCCCGGGTGCGATCGACGTCCATACCCACATGGAGCTGCCATTCGGCGGCACGTTCGCGAAGGACACCTTCGAGACCGGCACGCGGGCCGCCGCCTTCGGCGGGACCACCACGATCGTCGACTTCGCGGTCCAGACCCGCGGCCAGTCGCTGCGCGAAGGGCTCGACGCGTGGCACGCCAAGGCCGAGGGCAACGCCGTCGCCGACTACGGCTTCCACATGATCATGAGCGACGTCACCGACGACACGCTCAAGGAGATGGACACGCTGGTCGCCGAGGGTGTGCCCGACTTCAAGCTGTTCACGGCCTACCCGGGCGTGTTCTACAGCGACGACGGTGCGATCTTCCGGGCGATGCAGCAGACGGAGAAGAACGGCGGGCTGATCATGATGCACGCCGAGAACGGCATGGCCATCGACGTCGTCGCCGAGCAGACCTTCGAGAGCGGGACGACCGACCCGATCGGTCACGGGCTGGCGCGGAAGGCCGTCTTCGAGGGTGAGGCGACCAACCGGGTCATCCGCCTTGCCGAGGCCGCCGGGGTCCCCGTGTACATCGTCCACCTGTCCGCCAGCGATGCGTTGGCCGAGGTCCGCGCCGCCCGGGACCGCGGCTCCAGGGTCTTCGCCGAGACGTGCCCGCAGTACCTGTTCCTGTCGCTCGACGACCTCCGCAACGGGTTCGAGGGTGCCAAGTTCATCTGCTCGCCACCGCTCCGCCCGAAGAGCCACTGGGACGACCTGTGGTCGGGTCTTGTGAAGGACGACCTTCAGCTGGTCTCGACCGACCATTGCCCGTTCGACTTCCACGGCCAGAAGGAGCTCGGGCGGGGCGACTTCCGGAAGGTGCCCAACGGCCTGCCGGGCGTCGAGGACCGTGTCGACCTGATGCACGACGGCGGGGTCGTGGGCGGACGGATCTCGAAGGAACGGTGGGTCGAGATCCTGTCGACGGCGCCCGCCAAGCTGTTCGGGATGTATCCACGCAAGGGCTCGGTCAGCGTCGGCGCCGACGCCGATCTCGTCGTCTACGACCCGAACCGGAAGCGGACGATCTCCGCCACCAGCCACCACATGGATGTCGACTACTCGTGCTACGAGGGCCGCCAGGTGCAGGGCGCGAGCGACGTCGTCCTGTCGCGTGGGTCGGTCATCGTCCGCGACGGCACGTTTACCGGACGCAAAGGCCACGGCCGGTTCGTGAAGCGATCGACCGCCGACCACGCCAGGATCTCCTGACGATGAGCCAGATCGAGGGCGTGCGCTTCGGCCACGTGAATGTCACCACATCCGACTGGCGCCGGCTGGTCGCGTTCTACACCGACGTGTTCGGGTGCGAGTTCGTGCCACCGGAGCGGGACATCCAGGGCGAGCACCTAGATAGGGCGACGGGCCTGCGCGATGCGCACCTGACCGGTGCCCATCTCCGTCTGCCGGGCCACGGTCCGGACGGGCCGACGATCGAGATCTTCTCGTACGACGAGCTCGAGAAGCACCCCGGGGCGAACGTCGCCCGCGCCGGATGGGGCCACGTCGCGTTCCAGGTGCCCTACGTTCCCACAGCGGTCGAGGCCGTCATCGCGGCCGGCGGCGGGCGGCTCGGCGAGGTCATCACGACGCGCACTTCCGATGGCCGGCAGGTGACCTGGGGCTACGTGACGGACCCGGACGGCAACATCGTCGAGCTCCAGGCCTGGTCGGTCGCGGCGGACTGAACCGGGTGGTCGAGGTCCGCCGACGCGTCACGATCCCCGCCGAGCTCGACCGGCTCGCCGAGATCCGCGCGGTCGTGCGCGATGTCGCGCATGGCTGCGAGGCGCCGGCGGACTGCATCGACGACCTCGTCCAGGCGGTCGACGAGGCGGCCACGAACATCATCGTGCATGGCTACCGGGGCGCCCAAGGCACCATCGAGCTGACCGCGGAGCTGGTATCGGGCGACATCGTCTTCACGCTCGAAGACACGGCTCCGCCCTACGATCCGACTACCGTCCCGCCACCGGACCTGACCGTCCCACCCGCCCAGCGCCGGCCCGGCGGCATGGGCGTCCACCTGATGCGCCTCGCCACCGATTCGCTTGTGCATCGACCGCGCCCGGGCGGTGGCAACATACTGACCCTCACGCGTGCGAGGGCTCGTCGATTCAAGGAGGTGTGATCGATGGCGATGCAGACCACGATCGAGCGCGTCGACGCGCACGTCCCGATCACGGTCATGACGCTCACCGGGGAGCTCGACGCGTCCAACTACCTGCGCCTGGTCGACGATGTGCGCCCGCTCTACGGGGCGGGTGTCCGTCACCTGTTGCTCGATCTCACCGACCTGACGTTCATCTCCAGCTCGGGTCTCGTGTCGCTGTATTCGATCGAGAAGGTCATGCAGGGCCAGGAGCCACCGGATCCGGAGTACGGCTGGGGTGCGTTGCACGAGGTCGGCCGGGCGGTCGACGACGGCACGATCCAGAGCGCCGTCCAGCTGTGCGGCGTCCAGCCGGGCGTGCGCGAGGTGATCGAACGCACAGGGCTCGATCGTCTCTTCCAGATCCATCCCGATCGGGCGACCGCAGTCGCCGAGTTCTGACCGGATCGGGGTCGCGGGCGTGACCGGCCTCGACCCGTCGTTCCCGGTCGACCGCGCGACGCTCGAGCGGATCCTGGCTCCGTTCAAACGAGTTCCGGACGGCCTGACAGTCACCCTCCAGGACGCGTTGGGTCAGACGATCGACGGATCGCCGGCCGACGCCGCGTCTTCCGCGAACGCCCGTCTCACGCGCGACCTGCTGGTCGGTGGGTCGGTGTTCGGGCGGCTCGTCGCCGAGGGTCCCGGGGTCACCGACAGGACGATCGCGGCATCGCTCGACGCGCTGGCAGCTGCGCTGGAGCAGCTCGCCGAGGCCGGGCAGCGGTCGCCGGCCGCCTCCGCCACCGAGGTGGGGACCGCCGTGACGGACCGACGATCCGGCATCGCGGCCGAGCTGGCCGTGGGTCGCCTGCATCAGCGCAGCATCGTGTCGCTGGTGGCTCCGGAGGTCGCCGGCTACGACCTCGCGAGCCATTACGAGCCGGCCCGCGAGCTCGGGGGCGACTTCTTCGAGCTGTTCCGCCTGCGCCGGCGCGGGCAACCGCTGGGCATCGTCATCGCGGACGTCGCCGGCAAGGGCATCGCCGCGGCGCTCCTGATGGCATTCGCGCGGCCGATCATCCACTCGGCGCTGCACGCCGCGAGCGGGCCGGCCGACGCGCTCGAGCGGACCAATCGGATCCTCGTGGACGAGGTCCATACCTCGCTGTTCATCACCGCGCTCGTCGGCCGGCTCGACCCCCGCTCGGGCCACGTTCGGCTGGCCAACGCGGGGCACGAGCCCGCGCTTCTCGTCCCGGGCGACGGCGGAGCCATCGAGAGCATCGAAGGTGGCGGTCCGCTGCTGGGTGCCTTCGCGCCTCTCGACCTGACCGAGATCGACCTGACCCTGCGACCCGGTGACCGGCTCGTGCTGTACACGGACGGCGTGACCGATTCTCGGTCCCCATCCGGGGAACGGTTCGGCATGCCCCGCTTGCTCGAGACCATCGAGAGGGCGCGCGCAGGCTCTGCCAACGACTTGGTGGCTGCCATCCGATCAGCCGAGGCGAATTTCCGGAACGGCGCCGAATGCGTCGACGATGTGACGATCGTGGCCGTCGGACGGCACGCGTCATGACGTCCGGCGCGCCGACCATGGCGGCTCCGACGATCCTCGACGGCGGGCTCGCGACCGAGCTCGAGGCGCGTGGCAACGACCTGAGCGACAGGCTGTGGTCGGCGCGCCTCCTCCTCGACGATCCGGACGCGATCGAGGACATCCACCTCGCCTACTTCCGCGCAGGTGCGCAGGTCGCGACGACGGCGAGCTACCAGGCGACCGTGCAGGGCTTTGCGGCGGCGGGGCTGGATCGCGACACGGCTCTCGGCGCCATCCGGCGCTCGGTCGAGCTGGCCCAGCGGGCGAGGGACCGGTTCGCGGCAGAGTCCGGCGGCGGTGACGGGCTGCGTGTGGCGGGCTCCGTCGGGCCGTACGGCGCGATGCTCGCCGACGGGTCCGAATATCGGGGCGACTACGATCCCGGCGAGGTGGCCCTCCGCGACCTGCACGGCCCGCGGATCGAGGCGTTGCTGGACGCGGGCGCCGACATCCTCGCGATCGAGACGATCCCCGCGTTGCGCGAGGCCCGGGTGCTGGTGGATCTCGTCGCGGAATCGGGCGCCACGGCGTGGCTGTCGTACCAGTGCCGCGACGCGTCCACGACGGCGGCGGGTGAACCGATCGAGGAGGCGGTGGCGCTGGCAGCGGGGGCCTCGGGCGTCGTTGCGGTCGGCGTGAACTGCACGGCCCCGCGTCATGTCCCGGCATTGCTGGCTGCCGCCCGCACCGCGACGACGAAGCCGCTCATCGCCTACCCGAACGCAGGCGACGCGTGGGACGCACGGGACCGCCGCTGGATCAGTACCGACAGCACTGGGGGCTTTGACCCGACGGCGGTCGCATCGTGGGCCGCGATGGGCGCGGCCTGGCTCGGCGGCTGCTGCGGGACGGGGCCCGCGGACATCGCTGCCCTGGCAGCCGCCGCTATGGTGTCGAGCTGATCAGATCTCGGTGACCGACCGACGGTCGAAGACCCGGAGCAGGGCCAGGATCAGCAGTTCGACGAGAGTCCAACCGATCAGCGCGACGATGGCCGCGATGTCAAGGACCTGTCGACCGGCTGTCACGCGATCGAGCTGGAACATACCGCGGAACGGCTCGACGAACGGGTCGGTGATGTTGAGGATCAGCTGGACGACGTCGTTCCCGGGGTTCGCGACCAGCAGCAGCAGGATGATCCGCAGGATCAACGCGACCTGTAGCACGCCGAACAGGAACGTGACGAACCGGCCAAGGATCGCGGCGACGCCGGGGCCGGCGGGCTTGTACGCACGCTCTGTCGTCCGGACGGCCGTCGATCGAGGCTCGGGCGCTGCGGGAACGGGCGCCACGGGATCGGGGGGCGTGGTCTCGTGCGTGGTCGTGCGCTCGTAATCGGTCATGGGGTGGCCTCCTGGGCTTCCGAGCCGCAGGATGCCGTCGAGATCCAGCTGAGCGCACATCACGTGCCCCAGCACAGGCTTGCAGGGGCATCTCAGACCCCGTGGTGGTGCGCGGCGACCCCGCCCCGCGCACGAGCCTCAGTGGGCGAAGAGTCCCGCAGGCTCAGGCCGAATGAAGCGTGATGACGTGGCCGACGTTACCCGATGACGTCGACGCGGTCGCCACCACCGGTCGGGTCGGCCTCGACCACGACGGGTCCGACGAATTGCGCGATGTATTCGAGAAACAGGACGATGAAGATCAGCACGCCGGTCATCTCGAGTGCCTCCTCGATCGTCAGGACCAGGATGTAGAGCAGCGAGCCGCCACCGAACGTCGAGGCGAGGTAGTCACCGATGGCGTCCGACCCGAGCACGCCGACCAGGTACACCAGCCCACCGATGGCGAACCAGGTCCGCCAGCGCCGGGGCAAGGCGCCGAACCATCGGCCGAACAGCGCGACCGCGACGGCAATCGCGACCAGGCCGAGGAGCCCGAGTCCGATCAGCGGCAGCGGGCCCTCGGTCGCGTCCATGGCCCGGCGCAGCACCTTCGTCGCCTGCGAGTGGACCCCGATGACCTCTTCGAGGGAGAGCGCTGCGAAACCGATCGCGAGCAGGGTCCACTGGAGGACGAACGGGCGACCCCTGCGACGAGCTGCGATCGCGATGACGCCGAGCATCGCACTGACCGCGAACAGCGTGATGGCCGCATACCACGTGGGGATGCTCGCCTCCGCATTGACGTCGAACCAGTTGGTGACCCTGTCGAGGTACTCGTTCTCGACGATGACGAACTCCGAGATGAGCTGGCCGATCAGGCTCATGACACTGAGGAGCACGATGAGCCCGGCCAGCCATCTGGCCAGCCGTCCGACCGCGAGGGAGAGTTCGAGGGACTCCTCTGCCCGACCCTCCCCCACCTCTACCGCGTCCGCGGGAACCCCAGATCGACCTTGCTCGTGCCCGGATCCGGCCAGCGTGACGTGACGATCTTGGCCCGCGTGTAGAACTGGATGCCCTCGGGGCCATACATGTGCAGATCGCCGAACAGGCTCGCCTTCCAGCCACCGAAGCTGTAGTAGGCGACTGGCACGGGGATCGGCACGTTGATCCCGACCATCCCGGCGTTGACCTCGAACTGGAACTGGCGCGCTGCTCCGCCGTCGCGCGTGAAGATCGCCGTCCCGTTGCCGTACGGGTTCTCGTTGATGAGCTTGACCGCCTCGTCGTACGTCTTGACCCGGACGACTGTCAGGACCGGGCCGAAGATCTCGTCGCGATAGGCATCCATCGAGGTGGTGACGTTGTCGATCAGCGACACCCCCAGGAAGAAGCCGTCGCTTCCGCCGTACAGCGGGTGCTCGCGGCCGTCGGTCACGACCGTCGCGCCCTGCTTCTGGGACGAGTCGATGTAGCCCGCGACCTTGTCGCGATGCTGGCGGGTGACGAGTGGCCCCATCTCGGCGGTCGGGTCGGAACCGGGACCGACCTTCACCTCGGGGAGCCGCTTGGAGATCGCGTCGACCAGGGGGTCGGCCACATCGCCGACCGCCACGACAGTCGCGATCGCCATGCACCGCTCACCGGCCGAGCCGTACCCGGCCGACACGGCCGCATCGGCAGCCATGTCGATGTCCGCGTCCGGCAGCACGATCATGTGATTCTTCGCGCCGCCGAGCGCCTGCACGCGCTTGCCGTTCCTGGTGCCGGTCTCGTAGATGTAGCGCGCGATCGGCGTCGAGCCCACGAAGCTGACGGCGGCGATGTCCGGATGCTCGAGGATTGCGTCGACGGCCACCTTGTCGCCGTGGACCACGTTGAACACGCCGTCGGGGACGCCCGCTTCGTGGAGCAGCTCGGCCAGGAAGATCGACGCCGACGGGTCCTTCTCGGACGGCTTGAGGATGAACGTGTTGCCGGTCGCGATGGCGGTCGCGAACATCCACATCGGGACCATCGCCGGGAAGTTGAAGGGCGTTATGCCCGCGACGACACCGAGCGGCTGGCGGATCTGGTAGACGTCGACGCCGGTGCTCGCCTGCTCGGTGAACCCGCCCTTAAGCAGATTCGGGATGCCGCACGCGAATTCGAGGTTCTCAAGGCCACGCGCGATCTCACCCAGCGCATCCGACGGCACCTTGCCGTGCTCGGCGGTGAGGTGGGCCGCCAGCTCATGTCGGCGCTGGTCGACCAGGTTGCGGATCTTGAACAGGATGTCGGTGCGCTTGCTCAGCGACGTGGCGCGCCAGCCGGGGAAGGCGGCGCGGGCGGCGGCGACGGCTGCCGCGACCTCGTCGGCCGACGCAAAGTCGACGTGCTTCGTGACGACGCCCGTCGCAGGGTCGTAGACATCGCCCTGGCGGCCCGACGTGCCGGCCGTGGAGCTCCCGCCGATCCAATGGCTGATGCGCCCCGGAGAGGCGGCGCTTGTGATCTCGGGTTCGGCGACCTGGGTCATCGGAAGGTCCTCGTGGCACGCGTCGTCATCCGCGCCACGATACCCGGTCCGCCACGAGTTGCCATCCCGCCTCATGTCGGCAGCGGCTTGCGCACGGAGCCACGGCCGGACGGCGGGACGCCCGTCAGAACGGTCGGCGGGTCTCGGGATCCGGCCAGTTCGGCTGGGCGGCCGCGGCCCGAGCCTGCTCCCGACGAGGCCACCACACCGACAGCGCGACGGCACTGGCAGCAGCCGCGACACCGACGACGATCGCGATCAGACCGCCCGCTGGGAGGCTGCCGATGACAGCGGGATCCCGCCACGTCACAGAGACCACGGCGCGTGCGGCGCACCAGCCCGCGAGCGCGACCAGCAGCCGTCGTCCGTCAGCCGATCGGAAGAGTCCGAGGGAGCTCGCCACGAGGACCAGGAGCCCGACGAGGACCGTGCCAATCGCCTCGTAGACCTGAGACGGATGCGACGGCATGGCCGGGGCCGCGGCAACCCAGGGCCCGGGACCGAGATAGGCGGTCGCCCAGTCCCCATCGAACGGACGCCCCTGCCCGCTGCCGCCCAAGACCATGGTCAGCTTCCCGCCCGCGATCGCCGCGAGCAGCGGGATCGTCGTGACGTGGGCCCATCGCCCCACGGGCGTCCCGAGCAGCGCCGCGACGATCGCCGCCGTACCGAGGCCGCCGACGACGGCGAGGCTGAGCTCGAGGCCGCCGATCGAGGGATCGAACAAGCTCAGCGGACCCGTCGCGAATGCCTCCGGGACCGTCAGCGCGTAGCCGATACGGCCGCCGATGACCGCACCGGGCGCCGCGCCGATCGCGATGTACAGGAGATCGTCCCCCCGCAGGCCTCGCCTGCGTCCGAGGACCGCGGCGGCGGCCAGGCACACGAGCACGACCGTCGCCAGCGCGAGCGTCTGCCAGCGCACGCTGATATCGGTGCCAAGGTGGAGCAGGGGGTCGAAGTCGAACGCGATGACGGCGATCGGCACGGTCGCCGAAGTGTACCCGCGGCGGAGGTGTCGGCTGGCCGACACTCGGCGTGTCGCCTACCCGGTCCCGTCCGCGTGTCGCGCGCGACACGATGCCAGTCATCGGGCCGACGGCCTGGGGGGCCTCGGTCGCGATGAGGGGGAACGAATCGGAGGGGTCTGGGGGCCCGCCGATCAAGTCCCGGCGTCCGGCCCACGGGGGGACGGGCCGGACGTCGTGATCCACCGAGAGGGACGCCGTGACCGCACGTCAAGGCGCGTTATCGGGATTGGATGTCACGCTGCTCGGTCGATTCGTGATTCGGACGACCGATGGGCGTGAGATCCGCATCGTCGGCCGCCACGCGCAGGCGCTCTTCACCTTGCTCGCGCTGACCTGCCGGCCGCGCACGCGTGAGGCGATCGCCACCGACCTCTGGCCGGAATCGCTCGGCGCCGCCACCGGCCCGCTCCGCCAGGCGCTCTATCAGCTGCGGACCGCGCTGGCCGCAGCGGGCCAGGAGCTGGATGCCGTCCTGGAAGCGGACTCCGAGACGCTCGGGCTTCGGCCGGAGGCGCTCCGCTCGCTCGACGTCGCGCGCTTCGAGGCGTGCACAGACGACCCGTTCTGCGCCCCCGAGGCAGCCGTTGCGCAATACGGCGGGGATCTCGCCGAAGGACTCGGGCACGACTGTTTCGCCGGGGAGCGAGAGCGACTCGCGGATCGCTTCGAGGACGCCCTGGCCGTTGTCGCGCGACAGCGGCTCGAGGCCGGGGACGATGAAGGCGCGCGTCTCGCGGCGGAGCGCCTGATCGGGCGCGATCCGTTGCGCGAGGAGGCGCACGAGGTTCTGATCGCGGTGCACGGCCAGACCGGCACGCGATCGCAGGTCGTGCGCCAGTACCGGCGACTCTGCGATGTCCTGGCGCGCGAGCTAGCCGAGGCGCCGCTACCCGAGACCGATGCCACCTACCGGGTCGCGCTCGCACGCACCATCGCACGATCCCGCGAGCGGGCCGCACAGCTGGAGCGCCCGTCCGGCACGAACCTCGCGGTCGTCGGCTAGGCCGGCCGCCGCGGGCGAGCCGCGGCGGCCATCGGGGCCGCGGCGCCCATCCGGGCCGCGGCGCCTCTCTAGGTCCCCGCGAGGACCTCGACGAGCTCCTTGACGGCATCGGCGGATCGCCTGAACGCGGCCTGCTCGTCGGGTGTCAGCTCGATCTCGAAGACACGCTCCATGCCCGCTTCGCCCAGCACCGCCGGGACGCCGACGAACAACCCGTCTATCCCAAACTCGCCGTTGAGAAGGACCGCGCACGGCAAGACGCGCTTGCGGTCGAGGAGGATCGCCTCGACCATCTCGAACGCGCCGGCGGCCGGTGCATAGAACGCCGATCCGGTCTTGAGCAGCCCCACGATCTCAGCGCCGCCGTTGGCGGTCCGCTCCTCGAGCGCACGGACCCGGTCGGCGCTCAGCAGCTCGGTGATCGGCACGCCGGCCACGGTCGAGTAGCGCGACAGCGGCACCATCGTGTCGCCATGGCCGCCGAGCACGAAGGCGTGGGTGTCCTCGACGCTCACGCCAAGCTCCTGGGCGATGAAGGTCCGGAACCGGGCACTGTCGAGCACGCCCGCCATGCCGATGACCCGCTCACGCGGGAACCCGGACGCCTCGAGCGCCACGTGGCACATCGCATCGAGCGGATTGGTCACCACGATGATGATCGCGTCGGGCGAGGCCTTCGCCGCCTGCTCGACGACGGATCGGACGATGCCGGCGTTCCTGGTGAGCAGGTCGTCGCGGCTCATGCCCGGCTGTCGTGCCAGGCCGGACGTCACCACGACGATGTCCGAGCCGGCCGTGTCGGCGTAGTCGTTCGTGCCGGTGACGCGCGCATCGTGGCCGACGACCGGCGCGGCCTCGGCGAGGTCCAAGCCTTTGCCCTGCGGCAGCCCCTCGACGATGTCGATGAGAACCACGTCGGCCAGGCCGGCCTCCGCGATGCGCTGGGCGGTCGTGGCGCCGACATGTCCGGCGCCGATCACGGTGACCTTGCTGCGGGGCATCGGTGAGGCGCCTCCTGCGGGGTCCAGGGTCTCGAGGTGGGTGGGGCCGGGTCATTCTAGGCGGCGAGGGATGTCGAGGCCGGGCATCATCGCCCCGAGTGAGGCGCGCTCAGCCGGCGCCGGGATCGCTGCGGACGTCCGGCAGCGGTGTCGACGGGTCGACGATCGGACCAGCGTTACGCACGTCATCCGCCACGCCGTCGGCGTAGGCCGCGAAGTTCGCCGCGAACATCGATGCGAGCCGCTGTGCCTGCCGGTCATATGCGTCGGTGTCGGCCCACGTCGCGCGCGGATCGAGGATGCGCGCCGGCACATCCGGGCACTCCAGCGGGACCTCGAAGCCGAAGGTGGGATCCGTCCTGGTCGCCACGGATCCGAGCCGGCCGTCGAGAGCGGCGCGGACCGTCGACCGTGTGTGCGCGATGTTCATCCGCTCGCCGCTGCCATACGGACCGCCGGTCCAGCCGGTGTTGACGAGCCAGACCTGGGCGTCCTGCGCAGCGAGGCGCTCCGTCAGCATCCGTGCGTACAACCCGGGATGGCGCGGCATGAACGGCGCCCCGAAGCACGCCGAGAACGTGGCGTTCGGCTCCTTGACGCCGACCTCGGTCCCGGCCAGCTTGGCCGTGTAGCCGCTGATGAAGTGGTAGGCGGCCTGGGCGTGGGTCAGGCGGGCGATCGGCGGCAGGACACCGAATGCGTCGGCCGTGAGCAGGACGACGGTCGACGGCTGTCCGGTCATCCCGGTCGGGTCGGCGTTGCCGATGAAATGCAGCGGATACGCGCCGCGGGTGTTCTCGGTGAAGCGCTCGGAATCGAGGTCGAGCTCGCGGGTCGTCGGATCGACGTCGACGTTCTCGAGCACTGTGCCGAACCGGCGGGTCGTCTGGAAGATATCCGGCTCGTACATCGGCGAGAGGCGGATCGTCTTCGCGTAGCAGCCGCCCTCGAAGTTGAACAGGCCGGAATCGCCCCAGCCGTGCTCGTCGTCGCCGATGAGCCGACGCTCCGGATCCGCGGAGAGCGTCGTTTTGCCCGTGCCCGACAGGCCGAAGAAGACCGCGCTGTCGCCCTCCGCGCCGACGTTGACCGATGAATGCATCGGGAGGACACCCTCGTCCGGCATCAGGTAGTTCATGACGGTGAAGGCCGACTTCTTGATCTCGCCCGCGTACTCGGTGCCGACGATGATGATCTCCATCCGCTGGAGATGGAGGAGGATCGCGGTCCCTGTGCGAGTGCCCTCGGTCGCGGGGTCGGCCTGGAACGACGGCACGCAGATGATCGTGAAGTTCGGCTCGAAGCCGATGAGCTCGGTCGCCTTCGGGCGCCGGAACAGGTTGCGCGCGAAGATGCTCGCCCAGGCCGTCTCGGTGAAGACGCGCAGTCGACGCTGATGGTCCGGATCGGCACCGATCAGCATGTCCTGGCTGTACAGGTCCTTCTCGGCGCAGTACGCGACGAGGCGTGCCCGCAGGCGGTCGTAGTGGGCCTCGCCGATCGGCCGGTTGATCTCGCCCCACCAGATCTTGGCGGCGCTCGACGGCTCCTCGACGATGAACTTGTCCAGCGGCGAGCGGCCCGTGTGCTTGCCGGTGCGCACCACGAGGGGGCCTTCAGCGGCGAGCAGGCCCTCGCCGGTCCGGATCGCATCCTCGACCAGCTCCGCTGTCGGCAGGTTCGCCTGGACGCGACGACCTAGCCGTGGGCGCGTCCGGACGTTGCGGGGTGTCGGGGGATGGTCGGGGCGTGTGGGTGGTCGGCTGGTAGCCATCTGGCGGACTCCTGGACGCGGACGATCACGGTACGGATCGACCGGCCGCGCGTGCCGCGTGCGCTGGTCGGGCTCGGGCCCGAGGAGACGCTCGCGGAGTCGGCTTCCACAGTCGCGCTTCGCTCGATGCTATCACGTTGCGGCTAGGTTGCGGCTAGGTCGCGAGGACCAGACGGGCCGTACCATGGTCCCTCCATCGTCATCGATCGCGCAGGCGAGGCCTCCCGTCATGACCGACACGCTGATCCCCGACCGCGATCAGGCGGCCACCGAGGTTGCCGGACTCCGCCTCCGCACCGACTTGTTCATCGCCGGCGATTTCCGACCCGCCGTGGACGGTCGCCGGTTCGTGACCGAGAACCCGGCCACGGGCCAGCCGATCACGGATGTCGCCGAGGGCGGTGTGGCCGACGTGGAGGTCGCCGTCGCGGCAGCACGATCGGCCGCCGACCGGGGCGTGTGGTCGCGGATGGACCCGGGCGCCCGCAAGCGCATCCTGCTGGCGTGGGCCGATCTGATCGAGGCCCACGCGCGCGAGCTCGGGCTGATCGAGACCATCGACGCCGGCAAACCGATCACCGACACGGTCGGACTGGACATGCCAGAGACCGCCGCGTGCATCCGCTGGCACGCCGAGGCGATCGACAAGCTGTACGGCCAGGTGGCGCCGTCGCCGGAGGGCACGGTCGCGACCATCACCCGCGAGCCGGTGGGGGTCGTGGGGGCGGTCGTACCGTGGAACTACCCGGCGCAGATGGCGGCCTGGAAGCTCGGTCCTGCGCTCGCGACCGGCAACAGCGTGGTCATCAAGCCGGCCTCATCGACCTCGCTCAGCCTGCTGCGGATCGCCGAGCTGGGCGCCGAGGCGGGCATCCCCGACGGCGTCCTCAACGTCGTCACGGGGCCAGGCGACACGGTCGGGGCGGCGCTGGGACGCCATCCGGATATCGACTGCCTGGCGTTCACCGGCTCGACCGAGGTCGGCCGACGCTTCCTCGCCTGGTCGGCCGAGTCGAACCTCAAGCGCGTGCTCCTTGAGCTCGGCGGGAAGAGCCCGCAGATCGTCTTCGGCGACGTGACCGACATGGCGCATGTGGCAACACAGGCGGCGGTGGCGATCTTCTGGAACATGGGCGAGAACTGCAGCGCGGGCTCTCGGCTGATCGTCCACCGCTCGCGGAAGGACGCGCTGCTCGAGGCGCTGCAGGCCGAGCTCGGTGCGTGGCCCGTCGGGGACCCGCTGGATCCCGCGACCAAGATCGGCGCGCTGATCTCGATGCCGCATCTCGAGCGGGTACTGGGGTACGTGCAGGTCGGTCGCGATGAGGGCGCACGGCTGGTGACCGGCGGTGAGCGGATCCTCGAGGAGACCGGCGGCTATTTCCTCGGCCCGACGATCTTCGACGGCGTGCGCAACGACATGCGCATCGCGCGCGAGGAGATCTTCGGACCGGTCCTGTCGGTGATCGAGTTCGACACCGAGGCCGAGGCGGTCGCGATCGCCAACGACACGTCGTACGGGCTGGCCGCGTCGGTCTATACCGACGATCTCAACGTGGCGCATCGGGTCGCACGGGACCTGCGCGCCGGGACCGTCGCCGTCAACGCCTACGCCGAGGGCGACATGACGACGCCGTTCGGCGGGTACAAGCAGTCGGGCTTCGGCGGCCACGACAAGTCGGTCCATGCCCACGACCAGTACACCGAGATGAAGACGACCTGGATCGCGCTCAAGCCGGCGGGGTGAGAGGCGGCCGTCGCAGGCCGTGTCATCACCGCCGCACACCTGGTGACACATTTGGCGGGAACGTGGCGACACGACACGACTCGGATCCCGCCCCACCTTGACGCTCCCCGCGCCCAGCCCGTAGCATCGCTTGTACAACCGAAGAGCACGTATCAAGAGATGGCTGAGGGACCGGCCCGTTGAAGCCACGACAACCTACCGACGCGAGGTCGGCAAGGTGCCAAGTCCGGGCAGGTTCTCCTGCGCGATACGGGTCTCTCCGGAGCCCCAACCATCGACCAGGGTTCTGACCCATCCACGACCGGTCCACGCCCCCGAAGCGCGACCCTGGAGACCGATCGTGACCACGCCGACCCTGACGCCCCTGACATCCTCACCGACAGCGACCGCCGATACCGGGACCCCGATCTCCGGTGCGCGGATCACCGGCATGGCGTGTCGCAACTGCGGACGGACCCAGCAGCTCGAGCTCGCCTACGTCTGTCCGGCGTGTTTCGGGCCACTCGAGGTGGCCTACGACCTGTCGGTCGTCGCCGGGACTTTGACAAAGGAGGCGATCGCCGCGCGAGCCCCCGGGATCTGGCGGTACATCGAGCTGCTGCCCGTCGAGGCGGTGCCGCTGCGGTCGCTGCCGGTCGGCTCGACTCCGCTTCTCGAAGCCGACCGGCTCGGCCCCGTGCTCGACGTCGAGCGTCTGTGGATCAAGGACGACACCCGCAACCCATCGCTGTCATTCAAGGATCGTGCGGTCGCGGTCGCCGCGGCGCGGGCCGTCGAATTCGGCGTCCCGGCTCTCGCCTGCGCCTCGACCGGCAACCTCGCCGGGGCGACGGCCGCAGCCGCCGCCGCGGTCGGTCTCCCGGCATACGTCTTCATCCCGGCGGACCTCGAGCGCGAGAAGGTCGACCACGCGCTCGCCTACGGCGCGACCGTCGTGCCGATCGATGGGACCTACGACGACGTGAACAGGTTGTGCCTCGAGGTGGCCGACGAGACGGGCTGGGGCTTCGTCAACATCAACCTCCGGCCGTTCTACGCGGAGGGATCGAAGACGCTCGCCTACGAGATCGCCGAGGCGCTCGGCTGGCGGTCGCCCGACGTCGTCGTGGCGCCGGTCGCGTCCGGAGCGATGTTCACCCGCGTCGCACGCGGCTTCGTGGAGCTCGCGGAGCTGGGCCTGATCGAACGTCGACCCATCCGCTTCGTCGGCGGGCAGGCGGCCGGTTGCGCACCGGTCGCCGCGGCGTTCGCGGCTGGGACCGACGTCATCGAGCCGGTCCGCGAGCCCGACACGATCGTCCGCTCACTCGCCATCGGCAATCCGGCCGATGGGCGCTACGTGGTGGAGGTCGCGCGCGAGAGCGGCGGCTCGGTCGAGGCCGTGCCGGACACCGTCACCGCTGAGGCGATCCGTGACGTCGCGCGGCTCGAGGGGATCTACCCGGAGACGGCGGGCGGCGTGACGCTGGGCGCGGTCGCGGCTGCCCGGCGCCGAGGGGTCATCCGCGATGGCGATGAGGTCGTCGCGCTTCTGACGGGCAACGGCCTCAAGACGCCCGATGCACGGACGCTTGGGCAGGATGGCGACGTCGGGCTCGCACCGGTCATCCGGCCGAGCCTCTCTGCGTTCGAGTCGTGGCTGGAGGCTCGGGCATGAGCACGGTCCGCATCCCGCCGACGCTCCGGACCGCGACCGGCGGTGAGAAGCTGGTCGCCGTCCCGGGCGGCACGGTCCGCGAGGTCATCGCGGGCCTCGTCGAGGCGCACCCAGGCCTCGGGTCCCAACTGCTCACCCCCGACGGCGACCTGAATCGCTTCGTCAACGCCTTCCTCAACGACACCGACGTGCGCCACCTCCAAGCGCTCGACACACCCGTCGGCGAGGCCGACACGCTCGTCCTGCTACCGGCGATGGCCGGGGGCTAGCCTCGCCCCGATCTCCGCGGAGTAGGCTGGGCGTCCGATGTCGGCCGATGAGCGACCGCCGAGCGGGGACGAGGCGTTCTGGCGCGAGTTCCTGACACACGGCGACCCGAAGGAGATGCGTGCCAGGCGCGTCCTTCGCTGGCTACCACGCGGCCCGCGGTGCAAGTTGTGCGCCGCGCCGTTCGCGGGTGCCGGCTCGCATCTGATGCGAGTGATCGGCAAGCGACCAGCCTTCAAGAACGGGACCGTGTGCAACACCTGCTTCGACTTCATGGAGAAGCACCACGGCGGCGCCGAGATCGAGGGCAGCTTCCTGTTCGCCGATATCCGCGGCTCGACGACCCTCGCCGAGCGCCTGCCACCAACGGCGTTCCGCGCGCTGATCGACCGCTTCTACACGACGGCGACCCAAGCCGTGTTCGACAACGACGGTGGCGTCGACAAGTTCGTCGGTGACGAGATCGTCGCGTTCTTCTTCCCGCTGTTCTCGGGGCCGCGACACGCGGCTGCTGCGGTCGGTGCCGCGTCCGCATTGCTGCGCGCGACAGGCCACGCAGACGCGGGCGGACCGTGGGTCCCGGTGGGCGCCGGTATCGCCACAGGGATGGCGTGGGTCGGCGCCGTCGGCGACGAGAAGCGGACCGATCTGACCGCGCTCGGCGACACCGTCAACATCGCCGCTCGGTTGGGCGCGGTCGCCGCCGCCGGCGAAGTGCTGATGACCACGGAGACCGCCGTGGCGGCCGGGGTCGATCCGAGACTCCAGACGAGGACCCTCGACCTCAAGGGCAAGACCACGCCGACCGAGGTGGTGAGCCTGACCGTGGGCCCCGTGCCAGTCGGGGTGGGCTAGGATCCGTCGAGCGCCTGGCGAAGGTCGGCGATGAGGTCATCGACGCCCTCGATGCCGACGGACAGCCGGATCAGCGCCGGGTCGACCGCCAGGGCGGTCTCCGAGACCGACATGTGGGTCATCGCTGCCGGCACCTCGATGAGCGACTCGACCCCACCGAGCGATTCGGCAAGCGTGAACAGGTGCGTGCCCTCAGCGATCGCGATGGCCCGCTCGGCCGCCGTCTCGGAGCCGCGCGCGGCCGGCTGGAACGAGACCATGCCGCCAAACCCCGGGTAGCGCACCTCTTCGATGTCAGAGCGTGACCGGAGGAACTCGACGACCGCCCGGGCGTTGGCCTGGTGGCGCTCGACGCGGATGTGCAGCGTGCGCAGGCCGCGCAACACCAGGAAGCAGTCGAACGGCCCGGGCACCGCGCCCATCGCGTTCTGCAGGAACCGCAGGCGTTCCGCAACCACGTCGTCCGACGTGACGCCCACCCCGAGCACGACGTCGGAATGGCCGGCGAGGTACTTCGTCGCGGAGTGGAACACGATGTCGGCGCCCATCGTGAGCGGGCGCTGGATCGCGGGCGACGCGAACGTGTTATCGACGACGATCAGCGGCCGTCGCCCGCCCTCGGCCGCCCGCAGGTCGACGGTCCGCGCCACCTCCCCGATGTCGACCGTCTTGAGCAAAGGATTGGTCGGCGATTCGAACCAGACGAGCCGGGTGCGCTCCGACAGCGCCTCCCACAGCGCGTCCATCCCCGCCGTCAGGTCGATGAAGGTGGGCGTGACGCCACCGCCCGGCCTGCGGACCCCCTCGAGATAGCGGTAGGTGCCGCCGTACACGTCGTCGCCGACGACGATCTCCTCGCCCGGATCGGCGAGCTGCGCGATGGCGGCGGTGGCCGCCGAACCCGAGGCGAACGCGAACCCGTGGTGACCACCTTCAAGGGCGGCGACCGCCCGCTCCAGCCGTTCGCGGGTGGGGTTCTGCGAGCGCGCGTACTCGTACCCCCGGCGCGGCTGGCCGACCGCGTCCTGCTCGTAGGTCGAGGTCTGGTAGATCGGCGGCGCGACGGCGCCGGTCTGCTCGTCGGGCTCCGCACCGGCGTGGACGGCCAGCGAATCGAAGGAGAGCCCGTCGAGATCGGCGTCACGTGGCATGCCCGGATGATGGCACCGCGACGTCAGGTCGTGGCGGTCAGGTCGTGGCGGTCAGGTCGTGGCGGTCCAGCCGTCCTTGTGGAAGACGACCTCGAGGCCGTCGTACTCGTCCACCTGCACGCCGACCTCGCGGAAGCCGAAACGGGCGAGGACGGCTTGCGACGCGACGTTGTCAGGAGCCGTCGCTGCGCGGAACCGCGTCACGCCGTGCTCCCGGTTCGCCCAGTCGAGCAGCGCGCGAACGACCTCGGTCGCGACGCCCCTGGCGTCGATGCTCCGGCTCGACGCGATAGCCGATCTCCACGCGCCCGTCCTCGTCGGGCGGAGCATGAAACCCGATCGAGCCGATGATCCGCCGAACGCCGGCGTCATCGAGCACGATCACCCGCCCGAGCCACGGCTGGATGTTCGGGTCCGCGGTCAGGTCGGCGATGCGGTACTCCAGGAAGTGCTGGAGGTCCTCCGACATGTCGGCCGGGACCGTCGCGCCGATCGTGGTCGCAGCATCCTCCGTATCGCCCTCGCGCAGCGCGCGCATGAACCCGAGCGACATCGAGACGAGCTCGAAACGCGGCGTCCGGATCGACGGGACCGCAGTCATCTCGGGCATCATCCCACCGGCGGATCGAGCTCCGTGAACTCGCAGGGAACGTGATACATTTGCTGAGCACGTTTTCGCGCACGCTCGAGGATCCGATGGACAGCACCGCTCCGACTCCCCGGTCCCCCGCCACCGCCATTCCCATCCGCGAGCGACTGCTCGCCTGGAAGGAGATCCTCGAGACGGCCAACCCGCCTGTTGCGCGGCCGCTCGACACGATCGGCAAGTGGCTGGTCATCACCCGCGCCGCCGTCTTCCCGATGACGATCTGGTCAGGATTGATCGGTGGCCTGCTGGCGGTCGAGGCGAACCGGGTGGCCGGAGGCGCCCCGGTCGACTGGGGCTTGTTCCTCCTCGCGGTCGTCGGTCTGGTCCTGGCCCACGCCGCGAACAACATGATCAACGACTACTTCGACACGACCAGCGGGGTCGATACCGAAGGCTACGTCCGGGCGCTCTACGCCCCCCATCCGATCCTGTCGGGCTGGGTGACGAAGCGCCAGCTCGGCAGCGCGATCGTCATCGTCAACGCGATCGGCGCCGCGATCATGCTCTACCTCGCCGCGATCCGCGGGCCGCTGATCATCGTCTTTGCCCTCGCCGGGCTGTTCATCTCGGTCTTCTACGTCGCGCCACCGATCCGCCTCAAGCACCACGGTCTCGGCGAGCCGGGCGTGTTCCTCGTCTGGGGGCCGCTGATGATCGGCGGCACGTTCCTCGCCGCGACCGGCACGATCCCTGGGTGGGTGCTGCTCGTGTCGGTGCCGTACGCGCTGCTCGTGACGGCCGTGCTGTTCGGCAAGCACATCGACAAGATCGAGGCCGACACCGCGCTCGGCGTGCGCACGCTGCCCGTCATCCTGGGCGAAGCCCGCGCGAGGGTCGTCGGCCAGTGGCTGATGATCCTGTTCTACCCGTTGACGATCGCCGCGGTCCTCGCCGGGTGGATCGGGCCGTGGGCGCTGCTGGTGCTGCTCGCCCTGCCGCGACTGCGAGGCGTGCTCGCGGTCTTCCGCCAGCCGAAGCCGTCCGCCCCACCGCCCGGCTACCCGGATCGTGGCTGGCCGCTGTGGTTCGTGGGCTACGCGTTCGTGCACACGCGTCGCGCGGGCGGCCTGCTGACGCTGGGCCTGCTACTCAACGCGCTGCTTCCGCTCCCGCTTCCTTGGCTGTAGCCGGGCCGCGGACGCGACCGCGCCAAAGATGCGGCCGGTCCTACCCCCCGACCGGAGGGTGGTGCGCCAGGTACTCGAGCAGATCGAGCTTCGTCACGACGCCGATCGGGCGGTCGCCCCGCACCACGACGAGCGCTGACGAGGCCCCGCTCAACTCGGCGAACGCCTGATCGAGGCTGGCCGACGCCTCCACCAGCGGCAACGGCGAGTCCATCACCTCGCCCACCGTGCGGTCGACGACCGACGGATCCCGATACGCCCGATCCAGCAGGCCCTTCTCGCTTATCGATCCGACCAGACCCGACACCTCATCGCCCTCGGGCCGCTCCGAGACCGGCAGCTGGCTGATGCCGAACGCCTGCAACGTCGCGATCGCATCGCCGACGCGCTCCGTCGTCCGCGCGACGATGACCGGCGGGCGATCGGTGACGTGATGGCGGTCGGCCAGGAGCGTGTCGATGCGGGTCGCCGACCCGGTCGTCGGCAGTAGGCCGTTGTTGCGCATCCACTCGTCGTTGTACAGCTTGGACAGATAGCTGCGGCCGCTGTCGGGCAACAGCACCACGACCACTGCCTCGTCGCCGCCGTCGGTCGCCGTCAGCTCGCGGACGACCTCGCGGGCAGCGACCATCGCTGTCCCGCACGAGCCGCCCGACAGGATGCCCTCCTCGCGGGTGAGCCGGCGGGCCATCGCGAACGCGTCGCGGTCGCTGACCCGCACCCAGCGATCTATCACCGACGGGTCATACGTCCCCGGAAAGAAGTCCTCGCCGACGCCCTCGGTCAGGTACGGCCGCGCGGTGTCCCCGGACAGCACCGACCCTTCCGGATCCGCGCCGATCACCTGGATGGCCGGGTTGTGCGCCTTGAGCACGCGAGCGGCGCCGGAGATCGTGCCGCCGGTCCCGACGCTCGCCACGAAATGCGTGATCCGGCCCTCTGTCCCCTCCCACAGCTCAGGCCCCGTCGTCCGCTCATGGGCCGCCGGGTTCTCCATATTCCAGTACTGATCGGGCTTGAACGCGCCCGGGATGTCGCGCGCCAGCCGCGCCGCCACGCTGTAATACGAGGCCGGCGACTCCGGCGCGACGTTCGTGGGGCACAGGACGACTTCCGCGCCATACGCGCGCAGCAAGGCCTGCTTCTCGACCGACTGCTTGTCGGCCATCACGAAGATGCAGCGATAGCCCTTGAGGGCGGCGGCGATGGCCAGTCCGTGGCCGGTGTTGCCGCTCGTCGGCTCGATGATCGTGCCGCCAGGCTTGAGCAGGCCTTCGCGCTCGGCCGCCTCGATCATCGGCAGCCCGATGCGGTCCTTCACCGACCCACCCGGGTTGAGCATCTCCATCTTGGCCAGCAGCAGCGGTTGTCGATCGACGGGGCCGATGTCGCGGGTCACCCGACTGATCCGGACCAACGGCGTGTCGCCGACGAGGTCGAGGACGGACTCGACGTAGCGCATCGCCGGGGAGTATGTCACGCGGCCGCGGCGCTCCGTCCTAGTCGCGGTCGAGGCGTCCGGGCCGGAGCAGCAGCCAGGTCAGACGACGCCGCAACCGGCGCGGATGGTCGGGCGGGTCGATCGTCGACGCGTGAAGCTCCTCGACGACCGGGCCGAGCCGAGCGGCAAGGCGATCGGTCATGAGGCGCGCCAGGGCGAGCTCCTCGCGCGAGCCGGCCGCAGGCAGCGAGGCATCGGGCGGGAGCCCGGCCAGCTCGCGGACCGTGGTCACCGGCAGGATGCGCGACGCCATCCGCCGGCCGAGGTAGAGCTCCTCGGTGCCGGCCATCGCGAGCGGCAGGATCGCGGCCTCCGTACGTTGCGCGATGATCGCCCAGCCGTGGCGCATCGGGCCGAGGCGGCCCGGCGGTCCGCTGACGGTGCCCTCCGGCATCTGAACGAAGACTGCGCCGTTCGCGACCACAGCCCGCGCCGAGGCGACGTGACCGTCGATGCCGACCCCGCCGCGCCACACCGGCAGCAAGCCGCCGATGCGCTTCGCGAACCACTCGCGCCACGGCGCCGTGAATGTCGACGGTCCACTCCCGAGGATCCAGCTGCGTGGCTCGACCGGCAGCGCGTGCATCACCACGAACGGGTCCATCCAGCCTCGATGGGCGCCTGCCACCAGTAGATAGCCACCGGCCGGCACGTGCTCCTGGCCCGATGTCGCGATCCGGAACCGAAAGACCCCGAAGAGCAGGAAGCGAACGAGGCCCCGCACCGCTCGATAGAGCAGCGACGCCTTTGCCTCCGGCGTCCGGCCGAGCCACGCGAGGCCCTCGAGCGCTCCGCCGCGCGCGGCGGCCATGGCCTCGGGAGCGATGCGTGCCGGCGGCGGTCGGCGCCGACGGGCCGACCGCTCCGCGGATTCGGCAGGCTCCGCGGCCGGGCTCCCGGTCGGCGCGACCGGGTCGGTCATCCGGTCGGGTCGTCCGGCGGTCTCGGCGGCCGGTCGTCCGCCGGCTCGGGCGACTCGGCCTCGTCGATGTCCTCGACGTCCTCGTCGATGTCGTCGTCATCGATGTCATCGATCTCGTCATCGTCGTCATCGATGTCGCTGCCCGGTGGCGGCAGGTTGGCCCACGGCTCGTCGATCGGACGCATCATCCAGGCGGCGCCGAGCGCACCCCAGGTCGCGCCCTGTGGATTGGTCGCGGGCCGGTCGGACCGGCGTGTGCTGCGGTGCCGGACGACCAGGCCGACGACCCCGATGGCGATCACGGTGAAGGACACGATCTGCGCGACCGGGATGCCGAAGAACGTCCAGTTGTCCTCGCGCAGGTTCTCCAGCACGAACCGCGTGACGCCGTACCAGACGAGGAAGACGAGGAACAGGTCGCCCGGCCGCAGCCGATCACGGAAGCGGAACCCCAGCCAGATCAGGAAGACCGCTCCGATGATCCCGGAGATCGACTCGTACAGGAACAGCGGGTGGAAGCGCGTCGTCGCTTCGGGGAAGCTCGCGCACGAATACACATCCTGGAGCCGGTGCGCGCAGTCGATCGGGATGCCCCACGGCAGGTTCGTCGGCGGTCCGTACAGCTCCTGGTTGAAGTAGTTGCCCCAGCGCCCGATCGCCTGCATCACGAACAAGGCTGGCGCGATGATGTCTGCCCAGCGCGCGAACGGCACCCCCCGCCGGCGCGCGTACCACCAGGCAGCCAAGGTCCCTGTGGCGATCCCGCCGTAGACACCGAGCCCCGAATACGGCGGCAGGACGATCTTGAGCGGGTCGTCCGCGTAGAGCTGCCACTGGTCGATGACGTGATACAGCCGGCCGCCGATGAGCGCGGCCACGGCGACGATGATGATGCCGTTGCCGACGACATCGGGATCCTCCCCGGCCAGCCGCGCAAGCCGGACGAGCAGCACGTACGCGACGGCAAGCCCGATGGCATAGCACAGCCCGTACCAGCCGATGCTCAGCGGGCCGACCTGGAAGGCGATGGGATCCGGGGGGACGTCGAACATACGCGGGAGTGTATGGCCGTCGCGGCCGGTGCGGAGGTCCGTCCCTATACTTCGCGGCGGTGATCGCCGAGTTCAACTGGTGGCTGCTCATCGTCGGGCTCGTCGTGGGAGCCGGGCTGGTGTGGTTCGTTCTCATGGACAGCCGGCGGCGCGATGTCGACATCGACGAGCGGGAGCGGCCGCGCGAGGCGCTGTGGCTGTCGCGGACGCTGGCGGACGAGGGTCACCAGGTCAGCCCGGAGGCCGCCGACCGCCTGCTCCTCCTCCACCGGTCCTACCTCGAGGCGCCGCCGCCCGATGACCCACCGACGGATGACGCCCCGGCCCATGACCCCCCGGCTGCGACGGAGGCGTCCCCAGGAGAGCCCTCAGAGCTCGCCGCGGATGACCGGATCGGCCTCGAGCGTCGGGTTCGCGACGTCGGCGAGTGAGACACCGAAGTCGGTGCCGTCAGGCAGGTCGCTGACCGCTGGCGTATCGCCGACCCAGAACGCCAGGTCCCCCGCGAAGAACATCTTCCCGACGTCCTCGCGTTTGCCGTCGACCTCCACCCAGCAGCGGTACTCCTTGCCGCTCGGGGGCCGCTCGAGATCGGTGGCGACGACGACGAGCTCCGTGGTCGACGGGGAGAACAGCAACGTCCCCGCGGTGCCGGCACCGCCCGTCGCGGCAAGGTCGACGCGACGCGCCGCCGTGTCCCTGCCGATCTCGAGCGTGGCCCGGTTGACCGCCTCGAGGGCGGCCACGGCCGACGCCTGACGCTCGGCGTCGTTGCGTGCGTCGAGCGCGGCGATCGATCCCGCGGCGATGGCGATGGCGGCTGCGGCCGCGACGACCCAGCGCAGGATCCCCGCCGGGCGACGCGTGACGGGGACGGCGCTGGTCGGCGTCGTCGCCATGGACGGTGCGCTGCTCGCGGCTGCCGTAGCGAGGTCCTCCCGCGGGCCGCGCACCCGCCCATGCGCCCTCACGTACGCGAGCGTGCGCTCACGCAGGTCCGCCGGCGGCGTCGTCCTGACGAGATCGCGGACAAGAGGCACCGCATTCGAGAGCCGTCGCAGCTCCTCGGCGCAGGCGGCGCAGCCCGCCACGTGACCGACGACCGCGGCCGCCATCGCCGTATCGCCGGCCATCAGCCGCTCGAGCCCGCCGGCCTCGATGGCCGCCAGCTCCATCTGTTCGAGAACGTCCTCGTGGTCCATCGGTCTCCGCGTGACGGTCAGTGGTCCGGCCCGGCAAGCTCGGCCGGTGCCAGGTAGCGCGTGAATTCCGGACCGACGCCGCTGCCGAGCACCTCGCGGAGGTGACGCAGCGCCCGTCGCGTCCGGGTCTTGACTGTGCCGAGCGGCCACCCGAGGCGATCGGCGATCTCGGTCTGGGACAGGTCCTCGGCGTAGGCCATCACGATCACGATGCGCTCCACCTCGGGCATCGCCGCTAACGCCAGCTGGAGAGCGGTCCGCAGCTCGCGCAGGGCGAGCTCCCGCTCGGGCGACGGCGGCGGGACCGCCCCGGCGACCAGCAAGCCACCGGCCAGCACCCGTTCGAGCGTGTCGGCGTCGGCCTCGGTCGCACCGCCGAACGCGCTCCCACTCGACGCCGCCGACGACAGCGGCACGAGATTGGGCCGCCGGCCGGCTGCACGCAGCCGATCGACGGTCCTGTTGCGCGCGATCGTGTGGAGCCATGCTGGCAACGATCCCAGTGTCGGGTCATATGTCTCGGCACGGTTCCACAACGCCAGGAAGGTCTCCTGCACGACTTCCTCGGCCATCCCTCTATCCGACGTCAGGCGGCTGGCCGATGCGAAGACCGCGTCGGCATGCCTGTCATAGAGCGCCGCCAGGGCATCGTGCGAACCCTCCGCGACCGCCCGGACAAGGGCCGCGTCGGTGCTCGACCCCGGGTCGGCGCCCGTCATCGGATACGCCTGGCGCACGTCGCGCGGTTTCGCGGGGTCCGTGTCGGCCATCGGGCTACCAGGTCCCGGCAGCACGATGACTGGGCGCCGCGAGCGATCCGGCCGCCAGATGTGCTTCGAGGCAGGTCACGCCGCTGGCACCCACGACCGCATCGTGGGCGGTGCCGGCCGGCAATTCGAGTCGGTCACCGGCCTCGAGGTCGACCGGGCCATCGGTCAGGCCGAAGCGGATCGAGCCGGCGGCGACGACGATGACCTTGTCGTAGCCGTGGTCGTGGGATCCGTAGCGGTCGCCGGGTCCATTCGACCACGCGCCGGGGTCGAGCCCTTCTGCGATGAGACGCGCCCGGACGACGCTGGAGTCGGACATGGCCGACGCATGGTACCCGCGGACGCGCAGCGGTGGTGTCGGCGCAGACGCGGTCGCCTAGACTCCGTTCCCATGCGCTCGCCGCTCCGCTACCTCGCCGCGGACGACGTCGTCGTCGCGATGCCGTCGGTCGCCGATCGGCTCGACCTTGCCGAACGGACGATGACCGCGTTGGTGGCCGATGCGGAGCTGCCGCCCAAGATCGGGGTACATCCACGTCCCCCGGGCTCCTTCGCGCACGCGATGCCGGCGGCGCTGCGATCCGTGGCCACGTCCGATGCGCGCGGACGACCTGCTCGGCATCAAGTGGGTCACGGGCTTCCCGGAGAACCGCGCGCTCGGGCTGCCCGCGATCCACGCGATCGTCGTCCTGAGTGACCCGGCGACCGGCGAGCCCCGTGCGCTCCTCGATGGTGGGCCGATCACCGCCGAACGCACGGCGGCGGTTTCGGCCGTCGCGATCGCCCGTTTCGGGCCTCGTGCGGCCGCGACGATGGGAGCGGACGATCACCTCCCGCGCGCCACCATCATCGGCGCGGGTGTGCAGGGACGGAGCCACCTTGCGATCCTCGGCTACACGTTGCCGGGCGTCGCCGTGACCATCGTCGATCGTCATCCCGAGCGGGCGGAGGCGCTCGCCGAGATCGCCCGTGCCACGGCCGGTATCGGCTCGGCGACGGCGGTGGCCACCCCGGGCGACGACCCACGAGCCGCCACCAAGGATGCCGACGTCGTGATCACAGCGGCGACCTTCGCCGACCCGGCGCACCGGCAGGTCATGGACGGGTCGTGGCTCGGTCCCGACGCGCTCGTCGTCCCTGTCGACTACGCCACGATGTGCGCGGCGTCCGTCGCGCGCGACGCGGCGCTGTTCCTCGTCGACGACCGGGGTCAGTTCCTGGCGAACCGCGACGCCGGCCAGTTCGACGACTACCCCGACCCGACCGCCACGATCGGCGAGGCGATCCTCGCTGGCACGACCCGTCCGCCGAGCGGTCGCGTCGTGGTCACCCACCTCGGAGTCGGCCTCGCCGATGTCCTGTTCGCGGACGCGATCGTCCGGCGAGCGGAGGAGCTCGGTCTGGGCACGATGCTCCCGCGCTGACGCGCGACGGAACGGGCTGTTAGACCCTGTCCGTGGCCGGATCCGGCAGGGCGAGCGGCGCGAGAGCCGGCTCGTCGGCGCCGCTGATCGTCGCCAGCCGAGTGTAGGCGCCGTCGTGGTACAGCAACGGCGCCGGGTTCAGCGGGTTCAGCCAGATCGCCCGGACGCGGCCCACGACGACCGTGTGGGTGTACGCATCGAGCGCCGAATCGATCGTGCAGACAAGATGCGCCATCGCGCCCGTCAGGCGGGGCGGGTCACCGGCCGGGACCTCCGGGGCGAGCCACCGCTCGTCGAGGCGCTTGTCGGCACCCGGTCGCGAGCAGTGCTGGCTGATGCGCCGCTGGCTCGCCGCCAGCATGTCGATCCCGAAGGTCCGTACGTGCATGACCTCCTCGTGCGTCCGCGTCGCTCGGTCGATGCACACGATGAGCGACGGCGGGTCGGCGGATAGCGCGGTCATCGCGGTCGCCGTCATGCCACGCGGTGCGCCGGTCATATCGATGTAGGTCACGACGACCACCGACGCCGGATGGCGACGGAAGGCCTGGCGGAAGGCGGCGCGATCGACCGACAGCTGGTCGTCCGGCAACGGGAGGGGCTCGAGCAGGGCCATCAGGCGCTCCTCGCCGTCGTGGTAGCCGCCACGTGATCGAGCTCGCGGTCGAGCTCACGGTCGAGCAGGGCCCGCGCGGCACGTTGGGCGACGATCGGGCGGAGCGTGTGATCGCGTCCCGGGAGTCGGTCCAGGCGGAGCGTCGGCCAGCGGCCGGAACGGGCGACGAAGCCGTCCCGCTCGAGCTCCGCGTAGAGGGGCTCATCGACCGAGAACGCCATGACGACGGTCGTGCCAGCCGCGCTCAAGCGATCGAGGATCGCCTCGGCCGAGTCCGGGCCGGGGCTGGCGGTTTCGGACGAGCGGCGGCGCCCCAGCGCCCGGCTCGGGGCCTGCGCGATGGCACGGAGGGCACGCCGGCGGAGGGCAGCGACCGTGGCACCCATGCGGGCGATCGGCACGCCACCGCGCAGGATCCGGCGCCACCAGGCGATCTCGCGCAGGCGGTGGACGCGGGCCGCCTGGCGGGCCTCGAGCAGGTCCGCTTGCCAGTCGAGGGCACCGGGGTTCAGCAACAGCGCAGCGGTCACCCGATCGTCCGCGGCGGCTCCCCGGAGGGCCCAGAAACCGCCCGCACACAGCCCGGCGAGGACGATCCGTGGGCCGTGGCCGCGGTGGGCGAGGGCGTCGATCGCGGCACTGATCTGTGCGCCGACCTCGTCGCGGACGTAGAACTCGGCGACGTCGCGATACCGCTCGGCGTCGCCGTCGGAGTCGCCGATGCCTTCGAGGTCGATCCGAACCGTCGCCACGCCGCGCGCCGCCCAGCGGCGGGCGGTATCGACCCAGATCCGGTTCGGGCCGATCCGGCGCACCGCCCCGGCGTTGAGCAGCACGGCGCCAACGGGCTGGGCCGGTACCCCGACCGGCCGCGCCAGGATGGCGAAGAGGCGCGTCTCCCCGCCGTCGATCGAGATCGGCGTCTCGCGGAT
The DNA here is from genome assembly GCA_963819655.1 of uncultured Chloroflexia bacterium. Taxonomy (GTDB): domain Bacteria; phylum Chloroflexota; class Limnocylindria; order Limnocylindrales; family CSP1-4; genus SPCO01. The sequence continues at coordinate 264,097 of CAWFXA010000001.1, forward strand.
CGCCACGCCATCGATGGTGAGGTCGAGTTCGGCCGACGCGGTCGGCGGCGCGGCCGGCGCGGCGTGGACGGGGACGACGCCGGCCGGTGCGTCGGCCACCCATGCGCCGACGGTGTCGAGCACCTCGCGCGGGATCGACTGATTCTCGGGATGGAAAGTCATGGGACCCCAGCCGGGACCCGGCCGCGTCGTGACCTGGACGCCCTCGCTCACGAGATGCGCCGCGAGGGCCGCGTCGGCGGGGATCCCGTCCTGGTCCAGGAGCAGCGCCCGCTGGAGACCGTGCGCGGGCAGGTCGACCAGGACCACGGGCTCCAGGGCGTCGATCGTTTCGGCCGAGAGGACGAATCCGTTGACCTCGAGCCAGCCGTCCGGGAGCAGCGCGGGCTCGGGCTCGCCGGTCAGGCTGTAGCGCGACCCCTGCAGCCCGGCGAAGGCCCGCATCTGGCGCACGACACCGCGCCCGCGCGCCGGGACGCCCCATAGCACGAGGTCGTCCATGGCCGCTCCCGCCGCGAGTGCCATCGCGGCCGCGAGGCCACCGAGCCCGAGCCCGACCACCGCGATCCGCGGGCAGCCGGACTCGGCACGGAGCCAGGCGATGGCCGAGGTGACTGCCGCGACCGACGCCTTTAGCCGCGCAGGGTCGGCGGCGGAGCCACCGCTGTCGCCGGTCCCGGGCAGCTCGATGCGGAGCGTCGGGTGCCCGGCTGCGGCGAGCTCGTTCGCCCAGGTGCGCCTGGCCCGATACGAGCTCACGTCGTCCCAGCCCCACGGCGGCGTCAGCACGATGGCCGTCGAGGCGAGCGCATCGGCCGGGGCCGCGTGGAACATGCCGAACGCGGCATCCACGCCGGTCCCGAGATACACGGGTCGCACGTCGGAGCCGGGATCGAGATCGCTCATCGGACTGCGATCTCGTGGGCGCCGGCGAGGTTGATCGCGGTCAGGCGACCGCCACGGAACGGGGTGCCCACCACGGTCGGCCGGAGCCGGATCCGCCGGGCATGGCCCGGCTCGATCGAGAACGCATCGTCCTCGGGGACCCAGCCGGGTGCCTCGAATCGGACTCCGTAGACCAGCTTCCGCGCCCGGATCTCGACCGTCACGTCGTCGCCGACGTCGCCGGCGTCACTGGCCAGCTCGGCCTCCAGGCCGATGGCGGAGGCCGTCTCGATCGCAGACGGGCGGCCCGCCGGGAAGCGCATGGCCATCGACAGCTGCTCCGGGGGGTCACCGTCGACTGTCTCCAGGCTGGCGACCACCAGGTCCTGCGCCGGCGGTCCGAAGCGGTAGGCCCACGACACATCGACGAACCGACCGAGCAGTGTCTCGACGTTGCGTTCCGCCGTCCCATGTCCGGGCAGCTCGATGGGGACGGTGATGTCGCCGACCGGGACCTGGCCGTCCCGATAGAGCGCGACCCGCAGCCGCGCCGACAGCGGCTCGGGCCGGTCGTTCGCGACGTGGACGGCGATCCCCCCAAGCCCTTCGTCCGTCATCCAGACCGCGATCGGGGCGAGGGCACGACGGATGTGATGGAAGGCGGTCTTGGGCCGTCCATCCCGGTCGAGCAGACCCCAGCCGGCACCCGACACGACATCCCGCCACCACAGGACGAGGCCGCCACCGCAGGTCGACGCCGCTCGGCGCCACTCCCCGAACACGTCGGCCATGACCTCGCCGGTCACGGCTCGGGACAGAGCCAGATACCGCGCCGGGTCGTCGCGCCGAAGCGCTGCCGGATCGACGCCGTAGAGCTCGCCGAGATAGTGATCGCGAACGTCCGCGAAGTCCCAGGTGGAGCCGTTGTCGCGGGGCACGCCTGCCGATCCCGTCCCGTCCGGGACGTCCATCGCGTCATCGGGCAGATTGGAGAAGGCCAGGCACTCGGCCGCGAAACGGACGCCCGCCATCCGTGCGTCCGACAAGGGCCGCCGGTAGCCGCCGACGCCGTAGTAGTTGGCGATTCCGCGGTCCGGGCGGAACGGCAGGTCGCCACCGAGCGGCGTCGATGGCACGACCACGGCATCCGATCCGGCGTTCGCCGCGATGGCGGGCAACGTCTCGGCGTAGAACGGGTCGCGCCCCAGCAGCGGGTCGAGCCCGAGCATCGCGACCTGCTGCTCGATCTCGCTGTTGCCGCACACCACCGCGGTGCTCGGATGGCCGGCGAGCCGCCCGACCACCTGCGCCGCCTCGCGCTCGGCGAGGCCCCGGAACGCATCGTCGGCGAACGGGTAGTCGAGGTTCGCGAACATCAGGTCCTGCCATACGAGGATGCCGAGCTCGTCGCACAGCGCGTGGAACGCGTCGGACTCGTACAGACCGATGCCGGGGACGCGCAGCATGTTCATCCCGCCGGCCACGACCAGCTCGAGGGATGCCCGAAGCTCAGCCTCCGGAACGGCGATCCCGACGGGGTCGATCGGCGTCCATACGGCGCCGCGCCCGAAGACGCGCACGCCGTTGATGTGCGGGTCGAGTCCGTCCCGCGCGACATCGTGATCCGGGCTCGGGCCTGGCGCCAGCGACCGGAAGCCGACACGTCCGGCGTCGACGGTCAGTGTCGACGCGCCCGACACGACCCGGAGAACCACCGAGTGCAGCGCCGGGGTGCCGTGCGTGTGCGGCCACCAGGTCGCGACTTCCGGGATGCGCATCTCGCCCGCGAAACGCTGTGACCCATCGGTCGCCGTCACGTCCACGGTCGCCTCGTGCCGGCCGGACGGCCCGTCGAGCTCGACCAGCACGCGGTCCGGCACATCGGCCCCGAGCGATCGGAGACGTCCGCCGATCTCGAGCCGCCCGACGTCGCCATCGAGCGTCGCGCGAACGCGCAGGTCATCGGCCACGACGCCCCGCCCGCGCTCGATCGAGACGGGGCGCCATGGACCGACGACCGGCGGCCCGGCTGAGAAGCCTGGGGCACGCCCGAAAAGCGATGTCCGGAACCAGCGCAGGTTCCCGTCGTTGACGAGTGCCGTGCGCCAGCGTGCGCGCGGCGTGCGCGACTCGGCGAGGAGCGGGGTGAGCGGCCGGCAGCGGATCTCGAGCTCGTGAGATCCACCGACGAGCCGGGTGATGTCGACGATATGTCCCAGGAACATCGACTCGCTCGTCGCGACGGTCACGCCGTCGAGCAGGACGTCGGCGATCGTCGCGATCCCGTCGAGGCGAAGGACGACCTCCTCGCCCGGTCGAGCAGGCGCCGCCTCGAAGTGCGTCCGGAATGACCACTCCGCGTCATCGACACCGGCCGGGAGCGCTCGCCCCGCATCGCGGTACGCACCCGCGACGGTGCCGGGGACGCGCGCTGGGATCCGATCGGCGGAGGGTGAACCCCCAACAACGACCTCCCAGCCCGTGTCGATGGCGTGGACCTCGAGACCCAGCGCGATCGGCGCGACGGGTGCTATCACAGCCATCTCAGCCGACCGCCGCGTGCAGCGCGCCGATCGCCGACGTCCACGCCTCGGACATCGCCGCGACCGTCGGCCCCGGGTCGAACGGCCGCTGTCGCGCAAGCTTGAAACCGAGCACCTTGGCGCCCTCGACGATCCCGCTGAACGCGTCCGATGCAGGCTGGCCCGCCGAACCGAGCAGCCAGTCGACATGCGAGGCAAGCAGTTCGAACCCGGCGCCGGCCATCCGCACCGTGGCGAAGGCGTAGGCGTGATACATGGCGGGGTCACCGTCGAGCAGCGCGGGCAGGTCCGCGACCAGTCGGTCGCCGAACCGCGCGAACGGATCGGTCGCGGGGGCCTTGGTCAGGTGATGGCGGATCGCGTCGAGCGACGCGCCGCGCAGGTCGGATCCGGACAGTCGAGGTCCAGCGTCGAACCGGACGAGCTCGGTGTACGGCGGCAGGATCGCGGGATCGGCCCCGTCGAGTCGGAAGATGCCGCGGTAGTCGTCACCTGCGAGCTCGTAGAGCGAGGCGTTGTGGAAGTAGCGCAGGCGCTCGCCGGCGACGTCGATCGCCTCCGGGATGACCGACGTCTTGACGTTCTGGGTCCGGTAGCTCGTTGACGCCGTGTCGGGCAGGAACCACGCGTCGAGCTCGACGGTCATCGTCCTGCTGTCCGCGATGAGCTCGGCGATCTGGAGCGGTAGCGGCCGGTATGGCTGCATCTCGTGGATGTCCAGGCCGAACAGGGTTTCGAGATCACGCTGATCGGGCTTGAAGAAGCCCCACTGGTCGTTCTCGAAATCGAGCCGGACCAGCCCACCGAGCGCCGCCAGCGGCTCATCCCCACGCGCGTGCAGCAGCTCGATGAGGATGTCCGTGTAGCAATTGGTCTCGGGGTACGTCCGGTCGTCGCCGTGGACGCGGTGCGGCCGGTAGGCGGTCGGATCGAGGCCGAACAGACTCACGAGACCAGACGTGGCAGTCGTCATCGGGGCCACAGCTCGTCGCGCACAGCGGCAGGCCACGTCAATGGGTCGAAGCCATGGGTCTTGAGGAGCGCGATGACGACACGCTCGTGGCCGAAGCCGAGGCAGGCGGTGTTGACATCGCCGCCGTCGGTACGGGTCATCCCGTGCATGGTCGCGAAGTGGTCCTGGTGGAAGTTGAACGAGGCGACCGCGGTCGGCGTCGGACCCGCGATATGGACGAGGACCTCGATCTTGAGTGCCTGCTCGCGCTGGCTGGCCGCGAGCATCCGCCCGGTCCGGCCGAAGAACGGATCGGACGCCACGTCGCCGGCCGCGTCGAGGCCGAGGCAACGCAGCAGCTCGAGTCCGCGCTGCGCCCACCGGTCGCGCCACGCCAGGACCTCAGTCGGATCGCCGATCCGGACGAGCTCCCGCATGTGGAACATCTGGAGCCGGGCGGGATCGTGCGACGGCTCGTGACGAAATACGTACGACCCGCCCGGATCGATCGTGACGCCGTCGCGACCGAGCGGCCCCCGTGCCGCAACCGCGGCGTAGACCGGGTAGCAGACCGCGGGGACGAGAGCAACGTCGGTCATCGACTGGAACTCGCTCCAGTCCTCGTGGCGGCTCGCGCGTTCGTACTGCTCGAGCGCCTCGGATTCCGTGCCCTCGAACCCGAAGATCGCACCGGCAAGATGCGGGAACGACTTGAGGTAGCCGCTCTGCTCGAACAGCCGCCGGGGCAGGATCGGCGGGAAGCGCATCGACTCGGCGCCCTCGTCGACGGCGGTTCGCGTCACGAGCTCGTCGAACCGGAGCCGGATGTCCTCGAACACGGCACCACGTCCATACAGCCCGGGGACGCCGGTCCAGATGAGGAGGCCGTGATCGATCAGTGCGTCGAGCAGCGCCGCCTGGTCCGGCGTGGCCGCCTGGATCCCCCGCACGTCAGACGTCCTTGGCGATCAGCAGGAGGCTGGCGTTGGTCTGGTGGATCCGCTCGTTGGCGACCATGAGCGACGCCGACATCGAGTCGCGGATATGCCGCCCGACGCTGAAGGGCGTGTCGTTCTTGAACCCGACGATGCCGGTGACGCCGAGCGCTCCCTGGCAGATCTTGGGGGCGTGCTCGGACGCCGCGAGCTTGAGGTTGTTGAAGCGCAGGATCGTGGCCATCGTCGTCAGTCGTTCACGGTCGCTCTCCGGGACATCCGTGAAGTCGCGCAGGCCCGATCCGACCTCCGCGCGGAGCAGCGCCAGGTCCGTCATCAGGTGCGACAGCCGCTGCGCGAGCGGCTGGGCCGCCTCGGGCCGACCCTTCGCTGAGGCTCGAACGAACGCCCGTGCGCGGTCGAATGCGTCGGTGGCGATGCCCAGCCAGAGGTGCGACCACAGCACGTGTGTCACGGGCACCATCGACTCCGGCGCGATCGTCGAGAACGGCGTCGGCATGATCTGGTCGGTCGGGAACTCGGCTCGAACGGTGAAGCCCGGCGAGCATGTGCCCCGCATCCCGAGCGGATCCCACGTGCCGTTCTGCTCGAGGATCGTCTGATCACGGCGCGTCAGCGCAAGGACCTGGTCGCCGGGCTCGGCGTCCGGCGTCCGGCGGAGCGTCGTCAGGAAGTCGTCGGCATACGACCCGTAGGACACCGTCGGGGCGGCCTTCTCGAAGGTCGCACAGCCATCCCCGCTCGGCGCCACGGCGGCGATCGACCGTCCGATGTCGCCGCCGGTCCCGATCTCCGAGGTGACCGACGCGATGAGCCGCTGCTCGCGCGCGAGCTCGCGCAGATAGCCTTGGAACCATGGCGCACCGTCGGCGTGACGGATGAGCGTCGCCACCTGGATCTGGTGCATCCCGAACACCATGCCGCTCGCACCGCAGCGCCGGCCGAGTTCGAACACCGCCGCCGCGATCGTCTCGAGGCGCATACCCCCGCCGTCCATATCGGCCGGCACGAGCGCGGCGAGCGCGCCTTCGGCGCGAAGCGCATCCATGGTCTCGCTCGGGAATCGAGCGTCGCGGTCCACGCCGTCGGCGTTCGGCGCGGCCACCTCATCGGCGATCCGTCGGATCGACTCGAGGAACGCCTGATCGCGATCGACCAGCCCCACGGTCATGCCGCGACCCCCAGCGTCTCGAGTGCGTCGCTGATCGCACGGACGCTCTGGAACACGGTCCGCTTCAGCATGGCGTCCGGGAACTCGACGTCGAACTCGGACTCGAGCGCCAGCATCACGTTGACGCTGGCATGCGACGTCATGCCGGCCTGGTACAGGTCCGCCTCGTCGTCGAGCTTGTCGAGGTCGGCGGGTAGCCGGCCATGCTCACGGATGATCTTTCGAACGCGCTCGACCACGAACCGAGGCCCCCCTGATCGCTTTGTTACCTGTGTCGGTGCCCGATGTCGGGCTAGACGATGACGGCCGGAGCATACGATGCGACGGGGCCGATGGGACCTTCGTCATCCCCGATAAGGGCCCATTCGGCGTCGTTGTGGTGCGCCTGCGCAACCGTGCGACCGACCTTGACGTCACGGCACTACCCCGCAAGCATCCGGATGTGAACAACGTGTCAATTCTTCGTTTTGGCCTTGACCTCGTGCCGGTCGCCTCGGTCGTCCAGAACATCGCGGACCACGACGCTCGCTACCTCGAACGGGTCTACACGGCGGGTGAGGTGGCGGACAGCCGGACCGCCTCCCGCGTCGATGCGCGCCGGCTCGCGGAGCGGTTCGCGGTCAAGGAGGCGACGCTCAAGGTCCTGCCGGCATCCGACGAAGGCATCGACTTCCGTTCGATCGAGCTCGTCTGCGACCGCGCGACCGGACGGCTCGGGGTGGCCGTCCACGGCAGGGCTGCAGAGCTCGCGGCCGCATCGGGAATCACGCGCTTCGCGGTCAGCGTCACCAGCGACGAGCGGCTGGCCGCGGCGGTGGTCGTCGCAGAAGTCGGCGACCCGGCGCCCGATGACGCGCCGGCTACGACTCGCTGATCTCCAGGGGGCCGTCCGGGACCTCGATGAGGACCCGACCGTTCTCGAGGACCACCGGGTAGACCGCGAGAGCGTCCTCCGCCGGAGGGTCGATCGGTTCGCCGCTCGTCAGGTCGAAGCGCGACATGTGGAGCGCGCAGGTCAGCGTGCCGTTGGTCAGGAACCCCTTGTCGAGCTCGAAATACTCGTGCGAGCACACGCCCTGGACGGCGGTGAAGTCGCCGCCCTGGTTGATCACGAGCACCTGGTCGGTGCCGTCCACGAAGACCATCTTCATCTCGCCGTCGTCGATCTCATCGATGCCGATCAGGTCGATCCGTCTCATCGCGCTGCCCCGCCCGCGGCGGGCCGACGCGACGGAGGTTGTGGAGGCATCAGGCGGCGGCCTCGCCTGCGACGCCGTCGGTGCCGGCGATCCATTTCGCCTCGAGCAGCTCGCGCAGGCGATCCTGCGCCGATGCCAGCGGGACCCGGGCCACCACCGGCTCGAGGAACCCGAGCACGATGAACTTGCGCGCCTCGTCGGGCGGGATGCCGCGCGATTCGAGGTAGAAGAGCTGCGTCTCGTCGACCGGCCCGACCGAGCTCGAGTGCATCGCGCGGCGGCAGTCCGGCTGGTCTATCTCGAGGCTCGGGATCGCGACCGAGCGCGCCGACTTCGAGAGGTTCATGCCGAACTCGCCGAGGAAGCTGTCGGTCCCGTTGGCCGACCGCTCGATCGTGATGAGGCCCTTGAGATACGTCCGCGACTTCTCGAGCAGCGCCGCCTTGGACAGCAGGTCGCCCGTCGTGTTCTTGCCGACGTGCGTCGTGTAGGAGGTCAGGTCGAACAGCTGCTCGTCGGCCCCGAACACGATCTCGACCTGCTCGACCGAGCTCCGGTCACCGACGAGGCGGTTGTCGACGCGGCTGCGGACCAGGCGGCCGCCGAGTTGAGCCAACGCCCACTGGAGCGTGGCGGCCTCCCCGATGCTCGCGGTCCGGTGTTGCACGGCGACGACGTTCCCGGGCAGCTCCTGCAGGCTTGCGACCTGGAGCTTCGCGTTCGCCCCGAGCGTGACCTCCATCGTCCCGGCGAAAAACGACTGGCTCCCTGCCGGGTCGGCGTGGGGCCCCGGAACGAACTCCTCGACCACCGACGCGGACGCATCCTTGCCGAGCCGGACCAGCGTGCGTGTCAGGAGTGCCTGCCCGGGTGTGCCGAGGGCCCAGCGCACGACGATCGGCTGATCGATGGCCGCTCCGTCGGGGACGTCGACCAGCACGCCCTGGCTCCAGGCGGCACGGGTCAGTTGGGCGAACTTGTCGTCAGCCGCGAGCGCCGCGCCATCGATCAGCGCCTCGCGGACGGACTCGAGGTCGTCGCGCAGGGAGCGCAGCGCGACGCCGGCCGCCCGGGCCCGCTCCGACAACGCGATGCTCGAGACGCGCCCGTCGGAGATCTCGATCAGCGCTGCAGCGTCCTCGGGGAGGTCACCGGCCACCGGATCCGCGGCGTTCATCTTGACCACGACATGGGCGTCCTCGAGATGCGCCGCACGCAAGTCGATATAGGGCGTATACAGGAGGTTCGACTCCGCCGGCAGGCGAGAGTACGACTCGAACGCACCGAGCCGGTCGGCCGTCAGCCAGTCGGGCTCGGTCGCCGAGAACGCGTCTAGCAGCGAGGTGTCGATCGTAAGGGACAGGTCATCGATGGCCCGCCGCGCGGGCCGGGGCCGTGAGGCCTGGGCCGTCAACCCAGGGACCCTTCCATCTCCATCTTCACCAGCCGGTTGAACTCGATGGCGTATTCCATCGGCAGTTCCTTGGTGAACACCTCGAGGAAGCCCTGGACGATCAGGTTCTGTGCCTCGTTCTCGGTCAGGCCGCGACTCATGAGATAGAAGACCTGGTCGGCACTGATCTTCCCGACCGTGGCCTCGTGGGTCATGGTCGTGTCGTCTTCCTGGATGTCGATGTAGGGGTACGTGTCGCTGCGGCTCTGGTCGTCGAGCATCAGCGCGTCACAGCGGACACTGGCCACGACGTTCGTGGCACCCGGCGCGACCTTGAGCTGGCCGCGGTACGTCGCCCGTCCGCCGTCCTTCGACACGGACTTCGAGACGATCCGCGAGCGCGTGTTCGGAGCCAGGTGGATGGCCTTGGCCCCGGTGTCCTGGTGCTGGCCCTTGCCGGCCACCGCGACGCTGATGATGTCGGCTGTGGCACCCTCACCGCGCAGGTAGATCGCCGGGAACTTGACGGTCTTGCGCGAGCCGGTGTTGGCGTCGATCCACTCGACCGTGCTGTTCTCGTAGGCATGGGCGCGCTTGGTCACGAGGTTGTAGACGTCGTTCGACCAGTTCTGGATCGTCGTGTAGCGAACCTTGGAGCCCGGCAGTGCCACGACCTCGACGACCGCTGCGTGGAGGCTGTCGGTCGCGTAGATGGGGGCTGTGCAGCCCTCGATGTAGTGGACCTTGGCACCCTCATCGACGACGATGAGCGTCCGCTCGAACTGGCCGGTGTTCTCGCCGTTGATGCGGAAGTAGGCCTGCAGCGGGAGGGGGACCTCGACGCCCTTCGGGACGTACACGAACGAGCCGCCCGACCACACGGCGCTGTTGAGCGCCGCGAACTTGTTGTCCTCGGGCGGGACGATCGTGCCGAAGTGCTTCTTGAAGATGTCCGGGTATTCCTTGAGCGCCTGGTCGGTGCCCATGAACACGACGCCGATCTTGGACAGCTCCTCGCGGACGCTGTGGTAGACGACCTCAGAGTCGTACTGGGCGCCCACACCGGCGAGGAACTTGCGCTCCGCCTCGGGGATGCCGAGCCGCTCGAACGTCGCCTTGATCTGCTCGGGGACGTCGTCCCACGACTTCTCTTCGCGCTCCGACGGCTTGCGGTAGTAGACGATCTTGTCGAAGTCGATGCGATCGAGACCGTCGGTCCAGGCGGGCATGGCCCGTTTCTGGAAATGGTCGTAGGCGCGCAACCGGAACTGGAGCATCCAGTCCGGCTCCTCCTTGAAGCCGCTGATCTCCTCGACCGTGGCACGGGTCAGCCCGCGCTTGGTCTCGCGCAGGTACGCGATGTCGTCATGGAAGGCGAACTGTTCTCGCTTGTCGGTGACGATGTCGCGAGTAGCGGTCATTCGGTCCTCGGTCCTAGGGTCCAGCGGGGACGTCGGCGAGCGGCCTGCGCGGACGGCCGGCCTGCCGTGGTCAATTCCGACCTAGATTATCGGGATTAAGGCCGAGACCGTCAACGACAGCCCACGCCAAGAGCGCGCTGCGGCGGCGCGCGAACACGACACCGCCCCTGATGGGACGGTGTCGTGTCGAGTGTTCGGCGATCGGATGCCGTCAGGCGCGGGCCGGTGTGTCCTGCTCGATCGCGTGGATCTGGCCTCCGGCGCCCAGGCCATCGGGCGGCTCGGTGAACGAGCTGCCCGGCGTCTCGAGAGCCTTGCTAAAGGCGGACGGCTTGGCGCTCGCCGTCTTGACGGCATCGCCCGCCGGCTTGGCGGCATCGAAGGCGTGGGTGTCGTCATCGAGATCCCAGGCAGTTCGGCGCTCCGCCATCCGATCGCGGGCCCGCTGGGCGCTCTCGCGCAGACGGGTCTTGACGCTCGGGGAGTTGATCAGGGCCCAGCCGACCATGCCGATCGTCACGAGCCCGGCGAGGATGAACGGCACGCGCGAGACCCGATTGGCGGGCTTCACGAGGCCGGCCGACTCCGCCGCGTCGCGGGCGCCCTTGGCGACCTGCTGGGCACCCTTCACGGCGCCGTTCGCGACCTGCTTCGAGGCCTGCTTGGCGCCGTCGGCAACCTTGTCCATGTCGACTCGCGGCATCTCGACCGCGGTCACGTCGACCCGCGGCATCTCGAACTCGCGGCGGAACGCCTCGATGTCCTTGCGGACCGCGCGAAGCTCCTTGCGAGCCTCGCCGAGCCCTTTCGCGATGTCGTCGCGGGACATCTCTGGCAGCCGCAACTCGGGCAGCCGGAAATCCCGGATGACTTTCAGATTCAACTCAGGCATCGCTCGCCTCCTCGGCACGGGTGGTCCCCAAGGATACCCCGATAGGTCCTGTGGCCCTCGATGCGACAAGGGCCGGCGGGATTGCAGTCCCGTACCATCCGGCGGCGGCCCCGATCGTCAGGGCGTAAGCGTCAGGGCGTGAGCGTCTAGGGCGTCAGCGTCTAGGGCGTCAGCGTCTTGGTCGCCCAGGCTCCCCAGTTGCCTCTCAGGTCGCGCTCGCGGACCCGGAACTCGTAGTGCGCGCCGCGTCGCCACCACTTGGTCGCGGACGTCGAGCGGGTCGTCCCGAGGTTCTCCCACGACCCGCCGGCGAGACGCCGCTGGATCTGGAAGTAGCGATGCCCGGCGGTCAGGACCTGCAGGCGGAGGTCGCCGCCGCTCCAACGGATCGTGCCCCGGGCCCAGGTCGCGTTGAGGTAGACCTTGCTGAAGGAGCCGACCCGGGCGTAGCCGCCCGTCCGGTCGGGGCCGCGGAGATAGACGCCCGCCCAGTAGCGGGTCCCGTCGTCGGCGATCGCCAGCCCGAAACCGACGTAGTTGTAGTCGTCCGAGACGACGATGGCCCGGTGGCCGGCCGACCCCATCCAGCCCTGGACGGCGAAGGACGCGGAGTAGTCGAGGGGGCCGGCTGTGTTCCAGGCGATGATCTCGCCGGCTGCGTACCAGCGGATACCTGCCGCCTCGATCATGTCGAATACGTCCCGGCCGCCCGATTGGGTGTGGCTGAAGTTGCCGGTGGCGGCCATGTACTCGGCTCGATCGCGGGCCAGCGCCGCCATCCGCGCATCCCAGCGGAGCTTGATAAGCCCTCGTGCCGTGCGGCGCTGGTTGGTGAGGGCGAGCGCGTCCTGTTCAGCGGCCTGGATGGCGGACTCGCTCACGTCGGCGCCGGTCGCTGTCGCGGCGGGGACGACGCCGGAGACCAGGACGATCGCGAGCATGAGGGGGCCGAGGCGGCGGAGATGGGAACGCATGAGTCGATGGTCGGCAGCCGTGGCGCGTCCGGGAACCGCTCGGCGGTCCCAGCCAGCCGGCGCGGATGGTCCCCTGCCGACCGCACCCGAGCCGACCCGACCCACCCGGACCGCGCCGCTCCGACCCTGCTACCTGTGGTGGCGGCGGCCGCACGTCCGGTCTGCGACCATGGGAACGACCCGATCGACAAAGGAGACGAAGATGCCTGCTATCCGACGCGCGGAGGTCACCTGGGCCGGCGATCTCGCATTCGGTAAGGGGACCGTGAGCGCGGTCTCGAGCAACGCCTTCACCGACCTACCCGTGAGCTGGACCGCGCGGACCGAATTGCCGGGCGGGAAGACCAGTCCCGAGGAGCTCGTCGCGGCGGCGCACGCATCCTGCTTCGCCATGGCGTTCTCGGGAGGCCTCGGCCGGGCCGGCGCGCCGCCGGAGCGGCTCACGGTGTCGGCCGACGTGACGTTCGACAAGGTGGAGGCAGGCTGGCGCGTCGTGTCCAGCCACCTGACCGTCCGTGGCGTCGTGCCAGGGATGTCGAGCGACGATTTCGTTGCCGCGGCCGAGGCGGCCAAGGACGGCTGCCCGATCAGCCAGGCGCTCAAGGGCAACGTCGCACTCAGCGTCGACGCCGCGCTCGAGGGCTAGCGCCGGCCGACCACCACGGTCCGAGATCCGATTCAGCCGATCGCGAGCATCCGCCGCGGGTTGGCCACGGTCATCGTGTCGATCTCGGCCTCGCCGACACCGGCCTCCCGGAGGCGTGGCAGGAACGTCCGCGCGAGATACGTGTAGCCGTTGCCGCCGTAACGCGAGAGCTGCGAGTCGTGGCAGACGTCCTGCGACAACAGGATCCGCTCGACGTGCCCGCGGCCGAGAAGGTCGCAGAGGAGCTCGACGACGCGGCCCTCGCCAAGGCGCTCGCTGGGCGTGAACGACATGCCGAGGAAGTCGAATTCCAGGCTCGCCCCACGCTCCAGGATGGCGAGGTAATGGTCGAGCCGCGGGAAGGAATTGGCGTGGCCGATGACGACCCGCTCCGGGTCGGCGCCCTCATCCTCGATGATCCGCAGCTGGTCGAGACCGACCGGCGACAGGACACCGTGGGTGGTGATCGCGAGGCCCGTTCGGCGGGCGGCCCGCGCGGCGGCGCGGTGGACCCGCTCCTCGAGCGCCGAGACCCATGGCTTATCCGTGCCTATCTCGCCGATGATGCCCGGCCGGATGCCCGTGTCGCCGACGCCGTCGGTCGCTTCGCGGACCAGCTCGTCGGCCAGATCGTCGACAGAGCGCCGGTCGATGCGCGCCTCGGGCGGGTAGTAAGCGCCGCGATACCAGCCGCAGCCCATGACGACGTGCAGCCCGGATGATCTGGCGATCCCGTCAAGCCAGGCCGGGTCGCGCCCGACGCCGGGGAGCGTCAGGTCGACCAGGCCGCCCCCGCCAGCCTCGCGGTAGGCCGCGAGCTCCTCGAGGATGAGCGGCTCGTCTCGGGTGAGCTGCCAGTAGTCCCACCGGCCGGGCACGTGCCACAGGGCGATCTGGGTGTGCTCGTGGGGCAGCGTGAACCCGAGGTCCGCCGGGTCGATCGGGCCGAGGACGGTCTGGATGTGGGCCATCGCCGCCCGATGCTACGCCGTGGACACCGCCGGTCGCTCGACCGCCGCCGAAGCGAGCAGCACGTCGAGGAGCGCGGTCGCGCGCCGGATCGACTCCTCGGGACGATAGGAATCGCCGGCTTCGATCCTCTGGAGCAGGAGCCCGTCCAGCAGCGCCAGGAACCCGCGTGCCAGGCCGTCGACGTCGATCCACGTCGGCAGCTCACCGCGCACGATGCCCTCGCGGAGCAGCAACTGCGCGGCCCCGACCAGGCGCTCGCGGCGGCGGGCCAGCATCTCGCGGACGCCGGGCTCCTCGCCGGCCTCGGCCCAGGCGCGCACGAGACCTACCTGGCCCGGCGCTCCCTGGAACTCGTCGATCGACTCGACGTAATAGGCGATTGCCATGGAGAGGCGGTCGGCGGTCGAGGTGAGCGGCGCCAGGCGGGTCGCCAACTCGTCGAGGCCCTGGCCGGAGATCAGGTCGCAGCTGTGGAGGAACAGCTCCTCCTTGCCGGTGAAGTGCGTGTAGATCGCACCCACCGACAGGCCGGACCGGCCGACGACATCGGCGATGGTCGCGCGGTGATAGCCCTTCTCCGAGAACACCCCGACTGCGGCGCGGATGATCCGGTCGCGGACCTGCTGCTCCTGGGCGGCGGACAAGCGTGGCACGAAAGTCGACTCCAAAACGAATGCTTGCTCTCGCAACGGTACCTCGGCCGACTGCGCCCCGCAACGCGAAACCGTTTGACAAGGGGAATGACCATTCTCTATGGTTGGCAGCGAACGATCGAAGCGCCACGACCTGGGGTACCCGCATGTTCAGTGCCTGGGGAGCGTTCGTCTACCGCTTCCGCCGACCCATCCTCATCATCGCCGTCCTGTTCGCGATCGCGTCCGCGTCGCTCGCCTCGCAGGTCACAGGCGCGCTCAGCGCGGGCGGCTGGACCGACCCGGATTCGGAATCCGCGGCCGTCACCGATCGGCTGACGCGGGACTTCGGGGCCGGCGGGGGCGCGATCATCGCGGTCGTCCGCGGCACGGCGAGCAACGATGCCCGGTCCGCGGCCTTCCAGGAGACGATCGCTGGCTCTCTCGACCGGCTCCTCGCCGACGAGCGGGTCGACGGCGCGATCGGCTGGACCGAGACCCACGACGATCGATTCATCAGCACCGACGGGACCTCGGCCTACGTCGTCGTCCGACTCGCGATCACCGACGAGGCCGCGGTCAACCAGATGTCCGAGCTCCGCGCACTCGTCGACTACCCGACCGACGTGACCCTCCAGCTCACCGGCGTGGCGCCCGCGACCCAGGACCAGGCCGAGCAGTCGGAGAAGGAGCTGCTGCAGGCCGAGACGGTGTCGTTCCCGTTCGCGGCGCTGATCCTGATCCTCGTCTTCGCCTCGCTCGTCGCGGCGGGCATGCCGCTGCTCGTGGCCGCGCTGGCCATCCCGACCACGCTCGGCGGCGTCTATCTCGCCGCCCAGGTGACCGAGCTATCGATCTATGTCCAGAACGTGGCGACGATGCTCGGGCTGGCGCTCGCCATCGACTATTCGCTGTTCATGGTCAGTCGCTTCCGCGAGGAGCTGCGCCGCGGTCGCGATGTCGGCACGGCCGTCACGATCACCGTCGCCACGAGCGGCAAGGCCGTCACGTTCTCGGGGCTAGCCGTCGCGGTCGGGCTGTCCGGTCTCCTGCTGTTCGAGCCGACCGCGCTCCGGTCGTTCGGGATCGGCGGCGCGCTGACCGTCAGCGCGTCGGTGTTCTTCGCGCTGACCTTCTTGCCGGCCGCGCTGGGCATGCTCGGCCCGCGCGTGAACGCTCTGAGCGTGTCCGGGCTGCGCGACCGCATCTCGCGCACACTCGGCCGGCCCGTCGGTGTCGCTGCCGAAGCGGCCAGGACATCGAGGTGGGAGCGCATGGCGCACTGGGTCATGGCGCGGCCATTCACCGTGCTCGTGCCGACGCTCGTCCTGTTGCTCGTTCTCGGCATCCCGTTCCTGCGCCTCGTGCAGGGCATCCCGGACGCGACGGTCCTGCCACCGGGCATCGAAAGCCGCGAGGCGTCGGTCGCCCTATCGACCGAGTTCCAGGCCGGCGAGACGTCGCCGATCATCGTGCTCGCGACCGTCGATGGCGCACCCACGGACGAGGTCAACGTCCAACGCATCCTGGACCTCGGGACGGCGATCGACGCCGTCGACGGGATCGATCGCGTCGAGGGGCCATTCGTCGGTCTTAAGGACCCGGCCAGTGGGACCGACCTCGATGCCGCCGGCATCGCCGCGCTCTTCGGCACGCCACGCGATCAGCTGCCGCCAGAGCTCGCGACCGGCCTCGAGCGTCTCGAGGAGACGTACATCCGCGGCTCGACCGTCCGGCTCGATGCCGTGAGTCCGGAGTCGCCATTGTCACCCGCTGGCACCGCAGTGGTGCCAGGCGTCCGCGCGGTCGAGGTCGCCGGTGTCGAGAGCCTCGTCGGTGGCCTCGCGGCGGACGGGCACGACTTCATGGCGAGCCAGTCGGCGACGATCCCATGGGCGATCGCCGTGACCCTCGGGGGGAGCGCTGTCATCCTGTTCTTCCTGTTCGGATCGGTCGTGATCCCGATCAAGGCCGTGATCATGACGCTGCTCTCGATCACCGCCTCGTTCGGGGCGCTCGTGTTCATCTTCCAGGACGGCAACTTCGCCGACGTGCTCGGGTTCACGACACCGGGCTTCACCATCGCCGGCAACCCGATCATCATGTTCAGCGTGCTGTTCGGCCTGTCGATGGACTACGAGGTCCTGCTCCTGTCCCGGGTCCAGGAGGCCTATCGGCGCACCGGCGACAACACGGCGTCGGTCGCTGAGGGGCTGGCCAAGACCGCCGGCGTCATCACCGGCGCTGCGCTGATCATGGTCACCGTCTTCTCGGCCTTTGCCCTGGCCGAGTCGATCACGATCAAGAGCATCGGGGTCGGCATGGCGATCGCCGTTCTGATCGACGCCACGATCGTGCGCGTGTTGCTCGTTCCAGCCGCCATGCGGCTAATGGGTCGCTGGAACTGGTGGGCGCCCGGACCGCTCGGCCGGCTGGCCGATCGACTCGGCTTCAGCCACGTCGAGGACGAGCCCCCGTCCGCCACGCCGACACCGACACCCTCGCCGGCGGGCGCCGGAACGTAGCCCTGATGGACGACCGACCCGACCAGGTGACGCGCCTCGGTCCCGAGAGTGGTGGCCGGAGTCCGGACGAGCCAGACGTGCGGGTGTACAGCTGGGAATGGGGCCCGGGGCGGTGGGGCTCCGACCAGCAGCGCCGGCCGGGGCTGCCGTGGATCGGGATCTTCCTGCTGGTCTTCGGCGGGCTGCTGCTGCTTCAGCAGCTGTTTCCGGAGTCGCGCTCGCTGGGTTCGCTGCTGGTGCTCGCCATCGGGCTGGCCTTCCTCGTCAGATGGGCCATCTCGCGCGGGACGGGCTCGCTGTATGCCGGCGCGATCATCACCGCGCTTGCGGTGCCGGACGCGCTCGGCAACGCCGGGCTGAGTCGCGAGGGCCTCGGGACGCTGAGCCTCGGGATCGCGTTCCTGTTCATTGCCGCCGTGCGCATGCGGTCTGGTGGCGGCGTCGGTTGGCAGGCGTGGTTCGGCGGGCTCCTGACCCTGATCGGTGCCGTCGATCTCATCCAGCCCCAGTTCGGCGGGCTGGTCGTACCGCTCGCGTTGGTCGTGCTCGGGGCGATCCTCGTTTTCGGCGGCTCGTTCAGCCGGGATCGATCGCGCGAGGATCGCCTCCGCTAGTCCGACACGAGCGGGCCCTTGACATCGCGGTTGTAGATTAGTCCGGGGGTTCGTCCGTGCAGGAGGGCAGACACCATGCGACAACCACCGATCGGGATAGCGGTCCTGGGCTTCTTTGCCTTGGTCAACGGCATCTCCGCCGCGATCATCGGGCTCCAGCTGATGGGCATCGTCGTCTTTGGACCCGTCTCGACCGGGTCCGGCACCTTCATCTGGGGGTTGCTGGCCTTCGTCCTCGGCGTGCTGTGGGTCGCCGTGGGCTACGGGGCCTGGAATCTGCGGATCTGGGCATGGACCATCGGGATGCTGCTCGCCGTGCTCGGGATCCTCAATGCGGTCTTCATCCTCATCGGCACAGGCGACCTGACCAAGGGGCTGGCGGCGGTGCTCCTTCCTGCGGTGATCCTGTGGTACCTGAATTCGCAGGGCGTGAAGGAAGCCTTCGTCCTGGGTGAGCAGGACGCCGGCCGTTACGCCAGCAGCTACGACCGGGAGCAGGCCGAGCGGATCGCCGCCGAGCGCTCGACTGACTAGTCTCTGGCGACCGAGGCCGTCGCGACGTCGATGGCCTCGGTCATGACGTCCGCGACGATCTGCAGCTCGGCATCGGTGATCACGAACGGCGGCCCGAGCAGGATCGTGTCCCCGTCGACGCCGTTCGCGTTGCCCGTCCCCGAATAGACGAGCACGCTCCGCTCCCGCGCGGCGGCCACGACGCCCTCCGCCACTCGAGCCGCTCGCGGGAACGGCCGGCGCGTGGCGCGGTCCGCGACCAGCTCGACACCGACCATCAGACCGCGCCCCCGGATGTCGCCGACCGACGGGTGTTCCTCGAGAGCGCCGCGCAGCAGCGCCCTCAGTCGGTCGCCCTTGGTCGCGCTCGCTTCGACCAGGGACTCGTCGCGCAGGATCCGCAACACCTCGCTGGCGACTGCGGCACCGATGGGCGCGTGCGAGTAGGTGAACCCGTGGATGAAACCATGGCCCGGCGCCGTCACGGTCTCGAACACGTGGCCCGTCGCGGCCACGAACCCGAATGGCCAGTACCCGCCGGTGGCGCCCTTGGCGGCGACGAGCAGGTCCGGCCGGATCCCCCAGTGGTCGAGGCCGAACCAGCGGCCGGTCCGCCCGAACCCGGTCATGACCTCGTCCGCGATGAGAAGCACGCCGTGCGCTGCGCAGACCGCGGCGATCGCGGGCCAGTAGTCGTCGGGTGGCACTGCCGCTGCAAGCGTGGCCCCGACGATCGGCTCGGCGATGAACGCGGCAACCCGGCCCGGCCCGATCTTCCGGACCGTCGAGTCCAGCTCCGCGGCGAGGGCGGCGCCGTCGCGGCCGGCGTGCGCCTCGGTCTCGCCCGCGCGGTACGGGTACGCCGCTGAGACGTGCCGGAACCGGCCCAGCCACGGTTCGTATGGCCGGCGCAGCGGCGGCCTGCCGGAAAGGTCGAGCGCGCCGAGGGTATTGCCGTGATACGACCCGTGACGGGCGATCGCAACAGCCCGCTCGGGCTCGCCGCGCGCCAGGTGGTAGGCGCGCGCCAACTTGAGTGCGGTCTCGATCGCCTCCGACCCGCCCGACACCGGGTAGATCGCCGGGTCGTCGACCGGCACGACCGCAGCGACTTCTTCGGCGTAGGCCTCGACCGGCTCGGTCGTGAACGCCGAGCCATGGGCGAATGCCAGCCGGCCGGCCTGCTCGGCCATCACCGCCGCCACCGACGCGCGACCGTGTCCGACGTTGACGACGATCGCCCCACCCGCCGCATCGATGTACTCGCGCCCGTCGGCGTCGCGGACGGTGGAGCCGCTGGCTTCGACCGCGACCGGCGGATCGGCCTGCGTCGAGCGCCGGAAGACGCGGCCGGCGGGCCGGTGAGGATCGGTCATGCGATCGATTGTATGAGCCGGTCGATCGGGTTCGGGGAACCGCCAGACCCTCGCCGGTGTACGGGGTACGGTTGTCGTGGAGGGCCGTCCACATCGAAGACGCCGAACTGATCGCGCGCGCTCGCACAGGCGACGTCGCTGCGTACGAGGCCATCGTGCGCCGCTATCAAGACGTGGCCATCCGGACCGCGCACCTCATCTGCCCGGAGACCGATGCCGACGATGCAGTCCAGGATGCCTTCCTCAAGGCCTTTGACGCCCTCCCCCGCTTTCGCGAGGGATCGCCGATCAGGCCGTGGCTCCTGCGCATCGTGGCCAATGAGGCACGCAATCGACGGCGCTCGGCGGGGCGGCGGCACGGCCTCGCGCTCCGCGTGGCGGAGGCCGAGCCGAACAGTCGGTCGGCACCCGGGCCCGAGAACATCGTGATCGCCGCCGAGCAGCGAACGGAGCTGTTGAGCGCACTCGCGACGCTCCGGGACGACGACCGTGAAGTGCTCGGCGCGCGCTTCCTGCTGGACCTCTCCGAAGCGGAGACGGCCGAGACCCTGGGCATCCCGCGCGGCACGGTCAAGTCACGGACCTCGCGCGCGATCGCGCGCCTGCGCGCGGCCCTGGCCGCGACGTCGGGGCTCGACCGATGACCGATCGATCGCTCGCCGGCCGCGACGACGCCGCGTTGGAGGATGCCCTGCGCTCGCTCGCGACCGCCATCGACTGGCCGACCGCAGCCCCCATGGCCGCGTCGGGCACGACAGCCGGGCCGGACATCGCGACGCGCGTGCGTGTCCGGCTCAATTCCGGCGAACGCGCCCGGCCGACGCGACCCTGGTGGCGACCCTCGACCCGGCCCGTCCGCGGCTCGCTCGTGCTCGCCATCGTGGCCCTGCTGGCCCTCGCTATCGTGGCCGGAGCGGTCGGCCTCGGGCTGCCCGGCCTGCGCTTCATCCTGGGAGAGCCGCCGGCATCGGTCCTGCCATCGCCCACCCCGGTCGCCAGCGCGACGCCGAGCGACCAGCCGACGCTCCCGGCCATCACAGGCAGCCGGCTAGGACTGGGGCGGCAGGTCGCACTCGAGGAGGTCGAGCCACTGACCGGCGTTCCGGCGCGGCTGCCGACGGACGCCCGGCTGGGTCCGCCCGACACCGTGTGGGTCGACAGCAACAAGTTCGACCAGATCGCCTACGTCTGGGCAGCCGACGAGGACCTGCCTGAGACGTCGGAGCGTGGCGTGGGTCTGGTGCTGATGCGCTTCGCCGGGCGGAGCGACGATCAGTTCTACCAGAAGGTCATCGGGATGGGGAACACGCTCGAGAGAGTCACGGTCGATGGCCACGACGGTTTCTGGATCACCGGCGAGATGCACTTCTTCTTCTACGTGCGACCCGACGGCACTGGCCAGGTCGACGACACCCGACGGTGGGTCGGCGACGCGCTCGTCTGGAACGACGGCGAAGCCACCTACCGGATCGAGAGCGCGCTCGGGCGCGAAGCCACCATCGAGATCGCCGAGTCGATCGAATAGTCGTGCGCCGCGAGACAGGCGCCGCGAGACAGCAGCGATAGCCGCGCGTCGCTCCTGCGCACACAGATTCGACGAATGAGCGTCCGCCATGAGCGTTTCGGCCGAAACGTGTGCGTCACAGCGACACGTCGGGGAACCTGCGACCGCCCCAGGGTGTAGGAGCTGTACACGTTCCGATACAGGACCGCTCCGGAGGATCAACCTAGTGCCATCGACCCGGTCGCTCATCCGCTCGCTCGCGGTGCTCAGCGCAGGAACCCTCGCGGCGTGCTCGACACCCGGCGCTTCGCCCTCGGCCCCGACCGCCGTATCGGCCGCACCGGCGACCAGCGCACAGGGTCCGAGCTCGGCCCCGATGGCACAGCCCAGCACTGCACAGCCCAGCGCGAGCGCCGGCGACGCGTGGCTGATCGTGAGCGACTCCACCAAACCAACGCTCCGGGTCATCCTCGACAGCACGCTCGAGGACATCTTCGAGCTGCCCGTCGGCGTTCCCGATGAGACGTGGGGGCACGTCCTCAGCGCGACGCCGGGCGACACGACGACGCGTATCCACAATCTCGTCGTCCAACCAGGTTTCGGTGGCTCGACGCAGGACATCGACGGCCGCTGGCGGCTGCCGACCGTCGGCCTCGACCCGATCCCGGGTGGCGTGTCGGCCGACCGCTCGACGATCGTCCTGGTCGAGGCCGACGCCGAGCACGGCGCAGCTGGCAGCGACCGGGCCGTCAGCCGTTTCGCGGTCGTGGATGGCCGACTCGGGCTGGGCAACCCGCCACGAATCATCGAGCTCGAGGGCACCTTCGACTACGACGCGTTGTCGCCCGACGGGTCGCTCCTGTACGTCGCTGAGCAGGTGCCCGGTCCGCTCGAGGCGCGCTACCAGGTCCGCGCGGTCGAGACCGCCACGGGCCGGATGCGGGACGCGATCATCGTCGACAAGCGCAACATCGACGAGGAGATGGCCGGCTGGCCGGTCGACCAGGCACGCCGCGCCGACGGCATGGTGATGACCCTCTACCGCGGAGCGGAATACCCGTTCGTCCACGCCCTGTCGAGCAAGGAGGCGTGGGCCGTCTGCATCGACCTGCCGACCCGTGGCTTCTACGACGTCGATGCGGCCGCCGACTGGGGCATCGTCAGCCTCGGCGCCGGCAAGAGCGACCTCGCCGTCAACGCGTCGCTCGGTATCGCCGTCGAGATCAACGCCGACCTGAGCGTCAGGCGAAACGTGGACTTCGAGCCGTCGGCGGCCGCCGCGTTCCGCCTCGCGAAGTTCGGGCACGGCGAGCTCGGCCCTGCCGGTCGACGGGTGATCGCCGCGCCCGATGGCGCGAGCGTCTTTGCTGCGGGCGAGGGCGGCATCGTCAAGCTTGGTGCCACGGATCTGGACGTCCAGCAGCGCTACCTGACGGGCATCGCGATCGACGGGCTGACCCTCACGCCGGATGGCACGACGCTGTTCGCCCTCACGCGGACCGGAGGCCGGATCGCCCGGCTCGATGTCGCCAGCGGCCAGGTCGAGCGCTGGGTCGGCGAGGGCGGCTTCGACCGACTGCTCGGTGCACTGCCCTGGTAGCTGTGCGTCACCGCGCCTCTCAGCGCGTTCTCAGGTTTCGTTGAGAATCTCCAGTCGACGGCGCAGATGTTCGCCGCCCTCCGGAGGCGTTCCCCGTGACCCGAAACCGAAACATCGCGCTCGCCCTGCTGGCAGTCGCCGCCCTTGCGGTCGGCGGTTACATCGCCTACGACCAGGTCCTTCGCGGGGACAGCGTCGCCGCACTCGCCCTCCCGACCCAGACGTCCACGCCTGCAGCTGCCAGCGCGCCGTCTGCGAGCCAGGACGCGGCGAGCGCGACGCCCGGCACCGACGCCGGCGTCGCCGGCGAGTGGCAGGTCGGCGGCGACAGCGTCGCCGGCTATCGGGTGCGGGAACGGCTCGCCAACCTTCCGGCCGAATCCGACGCGGTCGGGCGCACGTCGGACGTGACCGGATCGATCACCGTGGAGACGCCTGGGGACGGTGCACGGCTGACGGCCGGCACCCTGAACGTCGACACCACGACGATCGCCTCGGACGAGGGCCGGCGCGACAACCGGCTGCGGACGGAAGGCCTCCAGACCGACCTGTTCCCCACGGCGACTTTCGTGGTGACCCAACCGGTCGACGTCCCGGCTGAGGCGCTGACCGGCACCGCCACGGACATGACGCTGGTCGGTGACCTGACGCTCCATGGCGTGACCAAGTCGGTCGAGATCCCCGCCCAGGCGCAACTGACTGACGGGAAGATCCAGGTCGCCGGGACGCTGACGTTCGCCCTGGCCGACTTCGATATCACCGCGCCGAACGTCGGCGGTTTCATCATCTCGATCGCCGACGAGGGCACGCTCGAGTTCCTCGTCAACTTCGAGAAGGCGGCCTGACGCCGCAGGCGGCACGGCCGCGTTAGCGCCCTACCGCGTCGAGCGCCCTACCGCGTGTAGACCCCGCCCGGGTCGAGCTCCTCGCGGATCAGCCGCAGCTCCTCGTCGGTCGGCGCCGGTGTCGTGCCGAGGTCGTCTCGGACCTTGATCTCCCAGCCGATCGTCGCGCGGACCTCGTCCAGGGCGGCCCCTGGGTGGAGCGACTCAAGCCGCATCTCGCCGCGGTCGTCGAACCGGTAGATGCCGAGGTCGGTCACGACCACCGACGGTCCACGCCCCAGCCAGCCACCCTCGCGCCGGATTCGCTCGGCCTGCTCGGCGCCGCCGAGGTTGCCGGGCGACGTGCGGAAGTCGATCGTCTAGACGAACGAGCGCGCCGACTGGCGCATGATCACGAACACCTGGCGGGCGTTGATCGCGATCTCGCACGCGCCGCCAGACCCCGGCAGGCGCGTTTTCGGGTGGTCGTACGCGCCGATGACCGTGGTGTTGATGTTGCCGAATCGGTCGATCTGGGCGGCACCCAGGAAGCCGACGTCGATCAGGCCGCCCTGGAGGTAGTAGCCGAACAGCTCGAGCATGCTGACGACGGCGGTCGACCCGGTGACGATGGTCGGGTCGCCGATGCTGAGCGGCAGCCGCTGGGGACGTGCGCCGAAGACGCCGGCCTCGTACACGAGCTCGATTTCTGGCGCGACCGTGCGCTGGGCGAGGTTGACTGCGATGTTCGGCAGGCCGACACCCACGAAGCAGACGCGCTGGCCCTCGAGGGCACGGGCCGCGGCCACGATCATCATCTCGGACTTGCTGAATGCGGGAGCGGTCATCGCCGGCTCACGCGTGCACCATGTGACCGTATCTGCGATCGAGGGAGTCCTCGGCGTCGCGAATGTGCACGCTCTGCACAGACTGGGGCTGGAGGAAGCGCTCGTTGCCGATCTGGTGCACGACTTGAGCAGGGGCGACGACGAGGCTTCTCCCAACCTCCCGAATGGTCACCACCAGCACATCGACGCGTTCCCGACTCATCGATAGGTCCCGTAGTCGACCGAGCCCGACGGGGCCGGCTCGGTCGGGCGCAGTGCCGCCACCCGCTCCGAGCCGAGCTTCTCGAGGTAGGCCGCGCGGCCGTCGAGGTCATAGACCCAGTCGCGCAACCACGCCTGGACGGCGTCCTCGTCGCGGGTGATGGGATCCCAGTCGAGATAGAACCGGTTGTCACGATCGTAGGCGCCCTGGACGTACGAGGGATGTGCCCCCCACGGCTCCACGACGACTGCGTCCACGATCAGGCCGGGGATGATCGTCCGGTTCGGGTCCGCGCGGATGACCGCCTCATCGACGACCTCCTCGGCCACGACGATGACCCGATCGGCAGCGAAGGCGACCTCCTTCTGGCAACCGAGGAGGCCCCACACCTGGGTGTCGCCACCGGCCGACGCGCGCTGCGCGTGGACGATCGCGACGTCCGGCTTGAGGGGCGGGACGGCGTAGACGACGCCGTCGTCGTACGGCGACGAGATCTGTCGTATGAGCGGGTTCACGACGGGCAGGTCGGTCTCGAAATACGAACGGAGCGGGAAGAACGGCAGGTTCATCGCCCCGGCGGTGTAGCGGCCGACCATCCCGAAGTGGCTGTACTCCTCGATCGCGAGGGGTTGATCCGGGATGTCGCCCTCGATCCGCCGACGGATCGCGCCGAGCCCGCCGACGCCCGGATTGCCGAGCCAGCTGAAGATCAGCTTGCTGGCGACGCCGCCCGCGATCATCTGGTCGTAGATGACGTCCGGTGTCAGTCGGGCCAGCGTCAGGTCGCGCTTGCGCTGCCGGATGATCTCGTGCCCGGCGGCGAAGCTGATGAGGTGGGTGAACCCCTCGATCGCCACCGTGTCCCCGTCCTTGACGAGGTCGGCCACGGCGTCAAGCATCGACGCGGTTTTGTCGGTACTCATCGGGCGATGATGACAGCCCGTGGCGTGCACCGACTGAGGAGGGATCGATGACTGATACGACGGCAACGCCGGTGCCTGACGAGACCGGCGCGCCGCGACATGGCAACGCCTACAACATCTTCATCCTCGTCCTGACCATCTTCTCGCTGGCGGTCATGGTGCTGCTCATCCTGCCGCTCGGCGAGGCGACCCTCGAGGTATTGCGGTTCTACGACAACGCGATCTGCGTCGTGTTCCTGATCGACTTTGCCGCCAACCTCATGACGACGCGGTCGAAGCGCGATTACTTCATCGGCAATCGCGGTTGGCTCGACTTGATCGGCTCGATCCCGAGCTTCGGCTTCTTCCCGGCTGCCGGCCTGTTCCGGATCGCTCGGCTGAGTCGGTTCGCGCGGATCACCCGACTGCTCCGTGGCAACAACCGGCGTCAGCTCGTCCAGGACGTCCTGCGCAATCGCGGGCAGTACGCCCTCTTCATCACAGTGCTGTCCGCATTCGTAGTGCTCGCCGTGTCGTCGGTGCTGATGGTCCAGTTCGAGAGCCAGTCCCCGGACGCCAACATCGAGACCGGTGGCGACGCGCTCTGGTGGGGCTTCACGACCATCACCACGGTGGGCTACGGCGATCAGTTCCCCGTGACACAGCTCGGCCGGGCCACGGCCGTCTTGGTCATGTTCGCCGGTGTCGGGATCATCGGGTCTCTGGCCAGCATCCTGGCCAGCCTTCTGGTGCCGCCCGCGGAGACGGACCCGGGGGCGGATGCAGGTCTGCGCAGCTCGGTCCGCGCGCTCCCGACCGATCTCGTCCAGGAACTCGCGGCTATCAGGGCGGAGCTGGCTGATCTGCGGTCGATGCTCGTCGACGATCGGCCGCGCTTGTCGGATAGGACGCCGTGCCCGATCGAGGGCTCCCGGCCATGACCGCATCAGCCGGCCGCTTCGACCCCACTGACGCACCGGCGTCCGTCGCAGCCCGCAGGGGGCCGCGTCGTCGCCGGTGACGTCGGCCACAGCCTCGGTGAAGATCCGGAGCGCTGTCGCCATCTCAGCCTCGCTGACGGTCAGTGCGGGCGACATCCTGACGCTCGAGACGCCGCATTCGAGCACGAGCAACCCGCGCTGGAAGCTGGCCCACTGGACCTCTTCGGCGTGCTGGGCAGTGTCGAACTCCACGCCGAGCATCAGGCCCTTCCCGCGCACGTCACGGACGAGACCGTCGAAGCGCCCGATCAGCGGGCGGAGCCCGGCCAGCGCCTGTTCGCCCCGGGCTGCGGCGTTCGCGATGAGCCCGCCCTCGAGGAGGTCGATCGTGACGAGGCTCGCGGCACAGGCGACCGGGTTGCCGCCGTACGTCGAGCCGTGGGTGCCGGGGCCCCACGTCTCCATCAGGTCCTTCCGCGCGATCATCGCGCCGAGCGGCATCCCGCTGGCGATGCCCTTCGCGGTCAGGACGATGTCGGGCCGGACACCCCAATGGTCGACCGCCCACATCCTTCCCGTCCGACCGGCGCCGGACTGGATCTCGTCGGCGATGAGCAGGATGCCGTGGCGATCGCAGAGCTCACGCAGGCCCTGGAGGAAGCCGTCCTCCGGGACGATATAGCCGCCTTCGCCCTGGATCGGCTCGACGATGATCGCCGCCACCTCGTCGGCCGGGGCGAGCTTGTCGAACAGGACCTCGTCGAACCAGCGCAGGTCATCGACCCGGCCGAACGGAGCGTGGAAGACGCCCGGCAGCAGCGGCCCGAAGCCCGCGTGGTACTTGGCCTTGGACGCCGTCAGCGAGACCGCCCCGTACGTTCGCCCGTGGAACGCCCCGAGGAAGGCGACGATGTACGGACGCTTGGTCGCGAACCGGGCGAGCTTGATCGCGGCTTCGACCGCCTCGGCGCCGGAGTTGCCGAGGTACGTGCGCGCCGGCCCGTCGATCGGGGCGATCTCGGCCAGTCGCTGACAGACCTCCGGGTAGATCGGCAGGTAGAAGTCGGCCGCGGAGAAATGGATGAGCTCGGCGGCCTGCTCCTTGATCGCCGCCACGACCTGGGGGTGCGAATGGCCCGTGGAGTTGACGGCGATCCCGGCGGCGAAGTCGAGGAAGAGGTTGCCGTCGATGTCCTCGACGGTCAGCCCCTCGCCCCGGACCGGGACGATCGGGTATGCCCGGGGAAGGCTCGGCGACGTCCACGTCTCGTCGTAGGCAACGTGGGCCCGGGCCTTGGGGCCCGGTAGCTCCGTGACGATGTCGGGGACGGGGCGATCACCGGCGATCCGCGCGGCCGTTGACAAGGGGCACCTCGGGCATGCTCGGCTGCATAGCAAGTATGCAGAGTGGATACTCGCGGCGGAGTATAGCCGAGCGCCAGGTGGCTTCGAGGTGCGCTGTCAGTCCGTCGATCGGCGGCGTCGGGACGCGATCACACCCGCGCCGAGGACGCCGACGACGGCACCGAGCCCTAGCCCTGCCAGGGCCGCGGCGGCGAGCGGTGCGGGGTCGGAGCCGATGGTCGTGGTGGCGGCCACAGCCTGCGCATCAGGCGATGTCACGGCGGGGTCAGACGCGGCGGTCGCGGCAGCGTCCCCGGCCGCCGCCGTCGCTTCCCCACGAACGACGATCGCCCCGACCATCCCCGGATGCAGCGGACACGAGAACGGATACGTCCCGGCCGCGTCGAACGTCTCCGCGTACTCGGCGCCGACCGGCAGGATGGCACTCCCCCACGTCCCCGACCGACCGACGACCGCGTGCTCGATGTTCGAGGTGTTCAGGAACCGGACCGTCGTCCCGACCGCGACGCGGTTGATGGTCGGCGAGAAACTGCACACGTCCATCCGGATCACGGTGTTGCCGTCGCTTTCGGTGTACGCGCTGCCATCGTTCCCGTGACAGCCGCCGCCGGCTTGGGTTGCAGGCGCCGCGAGCGCCGCGACCAGGAGCAGGAACGGGGTCAACGCGGTGGCGACGACGGAACGACGTGTCATGCCGGTGATCTCCTTGTGTTCACCGCCCATACACCTCTCGACGGGTCCGGGTTCCCCGGCCCTCACCGGCGGCCCGCCGGGCTGGCCGCCCCGAACCCTAGTCGACGATGGTGCGGGACTGTTCGCGCATGAACTGCGCCACGTAGTACATCGACAGGCCGGCCTTGCCGGTCGAGCCACTGCCCTTCCAGCCTCCGAAGGCCTGGATGCCCGGCCACGCGCCGGTGGTCGCCCCTGCGCGCCGGTTGACATACAGCACCCCGGCCTGGATCCGGTCGAGGAACGTCTGTACCTCGGCCTTGTCCTCGCTGTATACACCGGCGGTGAGCCCGTAGATCGTGTCGTTGGCCAGCGTCAGCGCCTCGTCCAGCGAATCGACAGCATGAACGGCTGTGAGCGGCGCGAAGAACTCGTCGCGGAACAGGCGGTGGTCGGCCGGCAGGCCACCGACCACAGTCGGCTCGACGTAGAAGCCACGGGCCAGGTCGCCCTCGTCCAGGCGTTCCCCACCGATCAGCACCTGGCCGTCGCGTCGCGCCTCGCTCACCGCCTGCTGATGGCGATCGACAGCCCGCTCATCGATGATCGGGCCGAGCCAGTTCTGGCGGACCATCGGATCGCCGATCACGATCGACTCCGTCTTCTCGACCAGCAGCCGGACGAGCTCATCGTGGACCGGTCGCTCGACGTAGACGCGTGAGTTCGCCGAGCACTTCTGACCGCCGAAGCCGAACGCGGAGCGCATGATCCCCTCGGCCGCCTCATCGAGATCGGCCGAGCGCGTGACGATCGCCGGGTTCTTGCCGCCCATCTCGACGATGCATGGGCGCGGCCACGTCTTGCTGAACGAGTGGAACAGCTGCATCCCCACGGCATACGAGCCGGTGAAGACGATGCCGTCGATGTCAGGGTGGTCCTGGAGCGCCTGACCGACGGTCTCGCCCGGGCCCATCACCATGTTGACCACGCCCTTCGGCACACCCGCGTCGATGTACGCCTGGAGCATGTTCTGCGCTGACAGCGGCGACGCCGAGGACGGCTTTATCACTACCGCGTTGCCGGCCATCATCGCCGCGCTCGATGGCCCGGTCGCGAGCGCCATGGGGAAGTTGAACGGGCTCACGACCGCGAACACGCCGTGCGGGCGCAGGATCGAGCGGGTGTGGACCGACGTATCCCCGAGGTTGCCCATCGGGTGGTCGTACCCGTCGTTGTCCTCCATGGTCTGCGCGTAGTAGCGGATGAGGTCGGCCAATTCCTCGACTTCGCCGAGCGACTCGATGCGGTTCTTGCCGACCTCGTAGCTCATCGCCGCCGAGTATTCGAACAGGCGGTCGCTGATCAGCTCCGCCGCGCGACGAAGGATCTCCAGGCGCTCCCGCCACGGGGTCGCGGCCCAGGCGGGCTGGGCGCGGCGCGCCGCCGCGACTGCCTCGTCGATGTCTGACGGCGTGCCGCTGGCGAACGTCCCGAGGAGGATCTCCGTATCGATCGGCGAGCGGGCTTCGAACGTCCCGACCCCGTCCCGCCAGGCACCATCGATGTAGTTCCGGTGATTGGCGCCGAGCTCACCGCGGACCTTGGTCGCGGCCTCCTCGAAGCCGGAATGCAGATCCTCGTTGTCGGCACGCAATGTGGCGTACGTGACCTTGATGCGAGGCTTGGCCTCGGACGTCATAGCGGATCCCTCGTTCGTCGGTGGGTCGGCAGCGTGACCGTCAGTCTACGTCGAGTGGCCGCGGCGGCTGGCCGTCGTCGGCGGCAGAAGGGTCGCCGAACACGGCCTCGACATGGATGCCTTCGGTCATCGTGATCGTCACCCGCCGGGCGCCGGCCTTCATCGCCGCGGTCCGCGCCGTCTCGGCCAGCTCCGCCTGCAGCTCGAGGAGGCTCGCCGGAGGACCCGATCGCTGGTCGTCGGTCGAGCCCGGCCCCCACGGGGAGTACATCGAGAGCTGCTGGTTGACCCGGGCCAGCACCGCGGTCGCGCGCTCGAACGCACCCGGCGCGTCGGGATCGATGCCGCGCAGCTGGCCCCTCGCCTCGGCCTCGAAACGCGCAAGGTCCACGGGTGTCGGCGGCGTGAACTCGGGCATCGACGGGGCGAGCAGGATCCCGGCACCCACTGCGTAGCCGACGAGCCCGGCGGCAAGGCTCAGCACCAGGTCGACGGTCTGCGGCGTCGTGATGGTCGGAAACAGGAGCGGGCCGAGCTGCGCCGCGACGATGAAGCCGATGGCATAGCCGGTCGCCCCCCAGCCGGCGCGGATCACGAGCGCCGCGACGACCGCGATCGCGGCTGGAGCCAACAGGGTGACGACGGGACCGGACCAACCGGCACCGGCAACGAGACCACCCGCGACCAGGATCTGCCCGGCGGCCCCGAACGCCGCTCCGAGGAGCACGTTGAGCCAGATCGGTCGTGTCGTCGAGAACGGGGAGCCCCACATGTCGATCCCCTCGTTACGCGCTAGCCGAGCGCCCTGACCACAGCGGCCAGGTCGGGCGCCACGGCGTCCGGGCGGCGCCCGCCGCGCTCGTTCGCGGCGGCCTCGATGTCGGCCTCGCCGTGCTTCCCGGACAGGACGAGGATGCCACGCAAACCGGCTCGCTGGGCGGCCCGGATATCGGTGCGCACGTCGTCGCCGACCATCGCGATGTCGCCGCGGGCTAGGTCGCGACCCGCCTCTCGGCGGAGGTCGCGGACACCCTGCGAGAAGAACGCCGCAGACGGCTTACCGACGATCGTGGCGGGCCGCTCGGTGGCGAACTCGAGTCCGCTCACGAACGCGCCGGAGTCGAGCGTCGGACCGTCTGGGGTGAGCCACCAGGCGTTGCGATGCATGCCGACGAGGACCGCACCATCGAGGATCAGGCGGAACGCCCGGTTGAGGTTGTCATAGGTCGCCTCCTCGGGCGAGTCCCCGATCACCACGGCCGCCGCGGTCGCCCCACGCTTCCCGGCCTCCTCGTGGGTCAGCAGCCGCTGTCCCCCGAATTCGGACCTGGCGTCCTCCGAGGCGAGCACGTAGAGCGGCTGATCCCGGAAGTGGCGTGCCGTCCAGGCTGCGGACGCCGAGAGCGCCGACTCGAAGCGAGAGGCGGGGATCGGGGCTCCGAGCTTGGTCGACCAGCGCGCGAGCGTCTCCCGGCTCACCGCTGACGTGTTCGTGACGATCCGGTAGGGCGTCCGGCGGCGTTCGAGCTCGGCGATCGCATCGGCCGCGCCGGGGATGGCCTGGCCGGCCAGCACGATGACGCCGTCGAGGTCGAGCAGGAGAGCCCGCACGCCGGCCAGTGCCGTGCCGAGGTCGGTCGGCGGACGGGAGCGGTGGGGCATGATGGAAGCCTATCGGAACGGAGGTGCCGGATGGGTCTGCTCGAGGGCAAGAACGCGCTGGTGTTCGGCGTCGCGAACGACCATTCGATCGCGTGGGGCATCGCCAAGGCCCTCCACGCCGAGGGCGCCTCAGTCGGCTTCTCGTCGATCGAGAGCCTGATCGAGAAGCGCGTCCGGCCGCTCGCGGATTCGATCGGGTCGACCTTCGTCGAGCCGTGCGACGTCCAGTCGGACGCGGATATCGAGCGCGTCTTCCGCCGCTGGGGCGAGACGACCGACCATCTTGACATCCTCGTTCATGCCCTCGCGTTCGCGAAGCGCGAAGACCTGGCCGGCGGCTTCGTCGACACGTCGCGCGACGGGTTCGCGCTGGCCATGGACGTGTCCGCCTACTCGCTGGTGGCAGTGGCCCGTGGTGCGCGGCCGCTTCTCCGGCCAGGCTCCTCAGTGCTGACGCTCACCTACTACGGCGCCGAGAAGGTGGTCTCGAACTACAACGTGATGGGTGTGGCCAAGGCCGCGCTGGAGGCATCCGTCCGCTATCTCGCCGCCGACCTCGGCCCGGACGGGGTTCGCGTCAACGCGATCAGCGCGGGTCCGATCAGGACGCTCGCGGCCGCAGGCATCGCCGGCTTCAAGAAGATGTACGGCGCGTTCGACGATGTCGCGCCGCTGCGCTCGAACATCTCCATCGGGGACGTCGGCAAGACGGCGGTCTACCTCGCGTCGGACCTGTCGAGTGCCGTGACCGGCGAGGTCATCCACGTCGACGGCGGGTTCAACATCGTCGGCGTCCCGACCGGCGGCGAGTAGACCCGGGCTCAGCCTCCGGCCAGGCCACGGACCAGCGCCTCGAGGTCGGCGACCGACAATGCGCCGGTCGTGCGCGCCCTCACATTCCCGTCCGGCCCGATGAACACCCAGAACGGGTACGCGCTGAGGCCGTACGCGTTCGCGACGCTGTTGGTCGGGTCGACGATGACCGGGACGGTCCAGCCCTCGCGTGCCAGCCACGCCTCGGGTGGATAGTTCGGCGCGGATGGGTCGATCCCGGTCGCGACCGACACGAGGTCGAGTCCCGCTGGCACGCCGCCCGCGTTGACCCACGCCTGGATCACCGGCACCTCCTGTTGGCAATGGGGGCACCAATGGGCGAGGAAGACCACGACCTTGGGCCGCCCGTCGGCAGCGATCGTCACGGGCTTGCCGGTGAAGTCCGCACCGGTCACCCCCGGGGCGACCTGCCCGACGGCGGGATCGCCGTCCGGACCCTCGAACTGCGGGAGCGGACTACCAGTGATGACCGGGGCCTGGGCCGCCAGCCCTGACCCCGATCCGCCCGGGCCACCGCTCGCCGCCGACGGCGGCACGGATGAGCTCCCGCCGCCGGGCGGCGCCCCACTTCCAGGCAGGACGATGGCCAGGATCGCAGCCACGACCACGGCCGCCGCGATCAGCCCGGGGAGTAGCCACCGGGAGGCGGGTGTGCGGCGGGTCGTCGCCCGGCGGGCTTCTGCGCGCTGGGCTTCGCGGCGGGCGCGGCGATCGCCGGGGCTCGAAGTCATCGGTCTCTCCATCGTTCGGCCTCGTCCGGGTCCCGGATGAGGGTCAAGGTGAGGATCAGCAGGAAGGCGGTCAGGGCGAGGGTCGGCAGACTGAAGACGCCGAAGGCGCGGAACCAGACGAACGTGCACGGTGCCGCGACCGCACATGCGCCGCTGTCGAGCGATGGGATCCACTCGAGCACGACATGGTAGGCGGCGATCAGCGCCCCGACGGCGGCCAGGGCCGCGGCCCCGGTCGGCGCCCGGGCCTCGCGGCGGAGCGCCGCGACGCCGAACAGCACCACGAAGGGGTACATCGCGATCCGCTGATACCAGCACAAGGTACACGGCGTGAAGCGCGCCACTTCCGAGAAGTAGAGACTGCCGGCGGTGGCCAGGAGCGCCACGATCCAGGCTGCGACCATCGCCCGGGGCTGGACGACGCGCGCGAGCCCGGCGTACGCGTCGAGTGCCGGATCAGACCCGATGGCAAGGAGCCGCAGGACCCCGACCACGACCATGAAGACGATTCCGGCGATCGCCAGGATCGCGTAGAACCGCTCGACGAGGTCGACGGTCAGCTCAGGCATCGCCCTCGCTCGCCCGACAGCTCGCACAGACGCCGGTCAGCGTCAGGTGGGGAACGTCGATCGTGAACCCGTGCTCGTCGCGGACGCCATCGACGGCTGCGACGACTGCCGGATCGTCGCGGGCGAGCTCCCACGCGCCGGAACACACCCGGCAGAAGAGGTGGGCGTGCTCGGCGGCCGGCAGGACGTGGAACTCCTCGCGCCCATCGGCCCCGTGGCTATGGCGGAGGACGCCGAGCTGCTCGAGGACGTCGAGCGTCCGATACACCGTCGATGGGATCGTGTCGGGATCGAGCGCGCGACAGCGATCGACGAGCTCCGCGCCGGTCACGTGACCGTCGGTCTGCGACAGGACCTCGACGAGGATCCGTCGCTGCGGCGTCCAGCGCAGGCCGCGCGCGCGCAGCTCGTCCGGGATGCCGGCCCACGGCCGGCCGACGTCCGGAGTCCAGTCAGGAGGTGATCCCGTCGCGCGCATCGCGCGAAGTATAGGGTGACAACCGCCAACCGCTGCAGATGCAACACGTTGCGATACGCCGCGTCGCGCGGTAGGCTATCCGTCCCGCACGGAGGATCCACGCGTGCTCGATGTCCTGACCGCCGTCGCGACACCAGCCGGTGTCGGCGTGCTCGTCACCGGCCTCGCCCTCGGGATCCGTCACGGCATCGATTGGGATCACATCGCGGCGATCACCGACATCACCAGCACCACCGCCGCGGCCGGCGTCGCCGAGGCCGCCCACGAAGAGCAGCATCGATCGGTCAGCGGTGACCATCACGGCCACGGTGGATCGCTCGAGAAGTACGCCCACGACGCGGGGCCGGGTGCCGCGACACTCGCTCCTGCGCTGCGCGGCGGCGTGCCGGCACCAGCAAGATTCGGGCGCGAGCAGCTCGAGGCCGTCCAGCTCGGGACGCTGTATGCGCTCGGGCACGGGCTGGTGGTCGTGGCGCTCGGGATCGCCGCGCTGTCATTCGGCGCGCTCCTGCCTGGATGGCTCGACCCGATCATGGGACGCATCGTCGGGCTGACGCTGGTCGGCCTCGGCCTGTGGGTGCTCTACTCCGTCTATCGCTACGCCCGCGGCGGCGAGTCGTTCCGACTCCGTAGCCGCTGGATGCTCGTGTTCGACGGGGTGCGCTACGCGTGGCGGCGGTTCGGCGCGCGCCTGCACGGCCACGAGCACGTCGAACCGCTCGAGATGAGCTCGTACGGCCCCAAGACCGCGTTCGGCGTCGGGATGATCCACGGCGTCGGCGCGGAGACCGGCACGCAGGTGCTGCTCATCACGGCGGTCGGCGGGGCAGCCAGCGCGGGCCTCGGCATCCCGATGCTGCTCGCCTTCGTCGTCGGGCTGCTCATCTCCAACTTCGCCATCGTGGTCATGACGTCGGTCGGCTTCGTGGCCAGCCAGACGCGCGAACGGATCTACGTCGTCGTCGGCCTGATCGCCGGGGTCTTCAGCCTCGTGCTCGGAACGATCTACCTTGCTTCGATGGACGCGATCGTCCCGGAGATGGACTCGCTCCTCCCGTTCTGAGTCAGGACCGAGCGGGCGCCGCCGACGAGCCCGCGACCTGGGCCAGGGCCGGCCGTGTCGGCCGGAGGAACAGGTAGAGCACCACCACGACGTAGGTCAGCCATACGACGAAGGTCGTGACCTCGGGCGTCGCCGAGTAGCCGAACAGCGCTCGGAGGAACTGGCCGAGCACGTTGCCACCGTCCGCGCTGTGCGGCAGCACGCCCGACAGGTCGAACAGCGTCTGCGTCCCGAACGGGATCACGCCGATCTCGATGAGCTCGTGGACGCCGACCGACAGGAGTCCGGCCGCGATGAAGATCAGGGCGACGCCCGTCCAGCGGAAGAACGTGGCGAGGTTGAGCCGGCGCGAGCCCTGGTAGAAGCCGACACCCAGCACGGCAGCGATCAGCAGACCGATCACTGCCCCGATGAGCACCGACGGGGCGCCCAGATCCGCCGAGTTCGCCTGACCGACGAGGAACAGCGACGTCTCGAGCCCCTCGCGGATGACGGCGACGAACGCCAGGACGGTGAGGGCGATCACGGAGCCGTCGTCAAGCGCTCGATCGACCGCCGCCTGGAGCTCGCCCTTCACGCTGCGTGCCTGGCGGCGCATCCAGAACAGCATCCATGTCACGACCGCGGCCGCCGCGAACAGCGTGATCGCCTCGAAGATCTGCTCGTATGGCTCCTCGAGACCCCCGACGGTCACGAAGAGGACGATGCCGAGAACGACGCTCAGGCCGATCGCGGCTCCCGCGCCGGCGAAGACCATCGGGAATCTGTCGCGGTTCCCGGTCTTTGCCAGATACGCGCAGATGATGGCGATGATGAGGGCGGCCTCGACCCCCTCGCGCAGGCCGGTCAGCAAGCCGGTGGAAAAGGCGCCGAGATCCATGCTCGATCAAACTCCGCAAGGCGACATGATGATGACGCGCAAGTGCGCTTGTCATGCGGATGCTAGTCGGCACACGGAGCGGGCGTCAAGCACCGATCGCGTGGGACCTAATCCGCGGCGCGCACCTGGAAACGGCGGAGCGAGAAGGCAGTCAGCGCGATCCCGCCGGCGATGACGACGGCGATGATCCCGACCGAGGTCGACAGAGCGAGCGGCTCGACGCCGACGTCCTCGCCGGTCAGCGCAGCCGCCATTCCGAGCATGGCCTGACGGACCGACAGGAACCGCGTCCCCTCCAGGAGACCTGCCAGGACGCCCTCCCAGATCAGGGTGTAGCCGAGGCCTACGATCAGGGCACGCGAGGTCATCGCGCCGAGTGCGGTGAAGCCGACGGCGTACGCGGTCCCGCCCGCGAGCGCAGCCACCGCGAACCCGATCGTGACCCTGATCAATTCGGCACCGAGGCCGCCCAGCAGCAGCCCCGTCAGGAGGATCGGCGGCACCACGAGAACCCCGGTGATGAACGCGGCGACCGCGACTTTCGCGAGGCCAGTCAGCCAGCGCGGGACCGGCTTGATGAGTTGGAAGATGAGCGTGCCGTCGTCGATCTCGGAGCCGATCGCGCCGGTGCCGATGACCAGCGCGACGAGCGGGGCGACCGTCCGGATGCACAGCGTGTCGAGGATCTCGGGCGCGTCGGGTCGCCCGCCGCCGAGCCGGACGACGACGCCCAGCAGGACCGGCAGGCAGGCCAGGATCGCGATCGTGAGGGTCCGACGGCGGCCGACCAGCGCGCGCAACGTCAGCTCGACGATGGCCCGGAACGCCCTCATCGACGGACCAGGTAGCTGAACACGCTCTCGAGCGTGTCGTCGGTCGGGGTCAGCTCGAGCAGGCGGATGCCGGCGGCCCGGGCGATCGGCGCAAGGATCCGGGCGAAGGTGCCGAGGTCGCTGGCCTGGACGGCCAACCGGCCGTCGAGGAGTTCGACCCCGAACACGGCCGGGTTGGCCAGCAGCGCCGCCCCGAGCGCCCGGTCGTCGGAGGAGCGGATGATGAACCGGTGCGGCCGGTCGGTCATGAGCCGGCGGATGGAGCGGAAGTCGCCCGATGCGGCGAGGCGGCCGGCATACACGACCAGCACCGCCTCGGCGAGCCGTTCGACCTCTTCGAGGATGTGGGACGAGAACAGGATCGCCCGACCTTCGGCGGCCATCCGCCGGAGCAGCTCCATCATGTGCAGCCGCTGGCGCGGATCCATGCCGTTGAACGGCTCATCGAGCAGCATGATGCGCGGCTCGTGGACGAGCGCTGCGGCGAGCTTGATGCGCTGGCGCATGCCCTTCGAATACGTCCTGATCTGGCGGTCGGCCGCATCGACCATCTCGACCGTGCCGATCGCCCGGTCCGTGGCCGTGGCCGCGCGGTCCATGCCCTGCAGCTCGGCGTTCAGGCGGACGAACTCGCGACCGGTCACGTAGCCCGGGACGGCTTCCCGCTCCGGGACGAGCCCGACCATCGAGTAGATCGATGGGTCGCCGAATGCCGGGCGACCGGCGATGCGGACCACGCCGGCCGACGGCGCCAGCAACCCAGCGAGCAGGTGGAGCAGCGTGGTCTTGCCGGCGCCGTTGGGACCGAGCAGACCCGTCACGCCGGAGCCCAGGGCGAAGGACACGTCGTTGACGGCGACGACGTTGCCGTACCAGCGCGAGACGTGATCGAGCTCGATGGCCGGGACGACCGTGGTCATACCGTGACCGTCAGGTACCGGCGCACGACGACCGCCAGTGAGCCGACCACGAAGGCAAGCGCCGTGACGATGTAGACCCAGCCGGGCAACGTGGCGATGATGAACGTCTCCCCGCCGATCCTGAGGGGCCCGTAGATCGCCCCGTTCACCCCATCGACGACGTCACTCGGGCTCGCGAGGAGCAGCACCCGGGCGACGTCTGGTACGGACAACGCAGCCAGGATGCCCACCACGATGGGCGGCACGATGAACGCCGCGATGATCGCCGCGACGGCGTACGCCCGTCGCGGCGTGTACGACGCGACGACCGCGGCGACGCCGGCGAACACGCCGGATCCGAGCACGCACACCGTGAGATAGCGCGGGATCTCCGGGAGCTCCTTGCTGATGCCGGTCAGCGGATCCGCGGCCGCAAGGATCGCGCCGACGGTCAGCAGGAGCTGTGGCGCGACGGTCATGATCAGGATCGCGATGAACAGACCGCCGGTCCGGGCGAGCGCGTAGTCGACCCGGGTCAGCACCCGCGAGAAGTACAGCGGCAGGACACCGTAGCGCTGGTCACGCCCGAACAGCTCGGGCGCCTGGGCGGCGCTGAACAGCATGACCAGCGTCGAGGTCACGCTCCAGTAGGTGTCGTGGCGGATGGGGTTGGCTTCGTCCAGGACGTCTG
This sequence comes from uncultured Chloroflexia bacterium, assembly GCA_963819655.1. Classification (GTDB taxonomy): domain Bacteria; phylum Chloroflexota; class Limnocylindria; order Limnocylindrales; family CSP1-4; genus SPCO01. The sequence continues at coordinate 302,958 of CAWFXA010000001.1, forward strand.
CCGCGCCGGCCTGCCTCGCCAGCGCGGTGATCCCCACGGCGAGCAGGGCGGGCAGCATGTTCAGGATCAGCAGCAGGAAGGGCGCGACCTTGGCGCGCCCGCCGCGACCGATGCCGTACGCCTCCCGAAGCGTCTGGCGCAGCAGACCGAGGGCGACCGTCGGGCGGCCGAACTGCGGGCCATCGTAGCCGCGGTAGCCCAGGTCGTAGATGTTGCCCGCGGGCGCGGTCACTGGAACAGCTCTTCGAGACCGCGGCGCCGCTGCTCGATCCGGACCAGTGGCAGGCCGAGGTCGGCCACGGCGTCGCGCACGATATCCCACGGCCGGTCGTCGACCAGCTCCACGAGCACCGTGCGGCCGTCAGCGACTGCCTGCAATCCAGCCGCCACGAGCGCATCGGCCAGGGCGGCGGCGCCCTCCTCGACGTCGACCGCGAGCGTGCCGGTACGCTCGGTGAAGGTCGTCAGCGGCGCCGACCTGATGAGGCGTCCGGCGTCGACCGCGACGAGGTGATCGCAGACGCGTTCGATCTCGCCGAGCAGGTGGCTGGCGACCACGACGGCGATCCCGAACTCGGTGCCGGTCCGCTTGACCAGCGCCAGCATCTCGTCGCGTCCGGCAGGGTCGAGGCCGTTCGTCGGTTCATCGAGCAGCAGCAGCCTGGGACCGTGGACGAGCGCCTGGGCCAGCTTCACACGCTGCTTCATGCCGGTCGAATAGCCGCCGATCGGCCGATAGCGCTCCTCGTACAGCCCCACGTGACGGAGCATCTCGGCCGCTCGTTCACGGGCGGCTGGGCGGGGCAGGCCCGACAGTCGCGCCATCTGGCCGACGAAGTCGGCCGCTGTCGTATCCGGCGGCAGGCAGTCCGATTCGGGCATGTAGCCGACGAACCGGCGCAACGTGGTGCCCTGCCGACGCACGTCGTAGCCGAGGACGGTCGCCTCGCCGGATGTCTGGGGCAGCAGCCCGAGCAGGATCCGCAGGAGCGTGCTCTTGCCGGCGCCGTTGGCGCCGACCAGGCCGATGATGCCGGGCTCGAGCTCGACCGTCAGGTCGTCGAGCGCGGTGACTCCACCCGGATAGTGCTTGGTGAGGGCCTGCGTCGCGATGAGGGGCATCGCTCGCGAAGCCTAGCGGACGGGCGCCCGACGAGAGTCAGGCAGCCACGACTTGGTTGCGACCGCCTCGCTTGGCCATCTGCAGACCGACGTCGGCCACCTCCAGCAGGGATTCGAGCGTGGCGACGGCCGGACCCAGCGAGGCACACCCGGCCGACACGGTCGCGCGCAGCTGCTCGCCGTCCGACCCGGTGACCCTGCACGACTCCAGCTCGCGTCGGATCTCGTCTGCGACGCGATGGGCCTCCTCGACGGTCGCGCCATCGAGGATCGCGACGAACTCCTCGCCACCGAAGCGGGCGACGATATCGCTCGACCGCAGCCGACCCGACAGGATCGAGCCGAAGGTCCGCAGGACCGCGTCGCCGATGACGTGGCCGTGCTGCTTGTTGAACGCGCCGAAATGGTCGAGGTCGAACAGGATGATCGCCACCGGATGCCGGTCGTCCAGCGCGAGTCGCGCTCGCGCCGCGAAGAGCCGCGTCGTCGAGACTTCGAGGTGCCGCCGGTTCCAGAGACCCGTCAGCGGGTCGCGGATGGCCGCGTCGGCCACGCGCGCATGGAGGTCCACGTTGGCAAGCGCAAGCGTCACCTGGGAACCGAACAGCGGCATCGCCTCGAGCTCTAGCGCGCTGAAGGGGCGCGCGAGATCCCTGCGGTTCACGGTGATCGCGCCGACGACGGACTCCTCGTTGAGCAGCGGGATGGCGGCCGAGACCAGCACGTCCTCGACGCGGGCTCCCTGGAGTGCGGACGGGAACGAGCTGCGATGGAATGCCTCGGATGACATGACGCGCCGCTCGATCATGGCCCGGCCGGCCATCCCCTCGCCAGGCGGGATCCGAACGCCGACGTACCGCTCGTCGCCGCCTTTGATCGCGACGATCCGGTCGTCGCCTGTCCCGTCGCGCAGGACCAGCGAGACGATGTCGGCCTGGAGCGCGTCGGCCACGGAACGGACGATCGCCGCGTGCGCGGTCGCGAGGTCCAGGCTCGCCGTGACGGAATTGCCGAACGCGGCCAGCCGCGCGAACAGTGCCGCCCGCTCGCGCAACGCCTCGCGCTCGCGTGCGAGCGCCAATGCCCCGGCGACCCGGTCCCCGACGAGGACCATCGTGTCCAGATCGCCCTGATCGAGGGGCGGCGCATCCTGGCCGCTCTCGATGTTGAGGACGCCGATCACGGTGTCGCCGGCGCGTAGCGGCACGCTGACCTCGCTACGGACGTCGAGGCTCGCGGCGCGGTACTCGGGGTCGTCCAGGACGTCGCGCACGAGCTCGGCCTCGCCTGTGCGCATCACGCGACCGACGACGCCGACCGTCCCGTCGAAGGTCTCGATCACGTCGTCGTAGCCGCGCTGGGCTCCGAGACGCATGACGTCGCCGTCGCGCGTGTAGATCGAGACGTACCGGTAGCCGAAGCGGGCGACGAGCAGGACCATCACCTGGTCGAGGGCCGTCGATGTCGGGCCGTCCGCGGCGAGGACGCGCCCGACCGCTTCGACCGCGGACATCTGGCGGGTGCGCCGGCGCATACCGGCACTCGCTGTCTTGGCGCGCTCGACGGCCCGTTCGAGTGACGAGACCGTTCGGCGGGTCCCGACCGCGAGCACGACGCCTGTGGCCCCAAGCGCGATCCCGCGCTCGATGAGACCGATCCGGACCGTCGGGTTGCTGAATGCAGGGACGAAGTAGACCGTCAAGGCGGCGCCGACGACAGCGCCTGCGACCACCAGGACCTGCCGGGTCCCGAGTGCCGCCGCCATCGCGACGATCGGGATGACGAGCGAGGCGAGAGGCAGGGTCGAGGTGTCACCGGAGCCGACGCTCATCCACAGCACCACGGCGAGTGCGAACAGGAGCCTGGCCGTGTCGCGAGCCTCCGATCGACCCGCCCGTCGGCCGAGGCCGAGTCCGACCTGGACGCCGAGAAAGGCGAGCGAGGGTACGGCCACGAAGAGGGTGTCACCCTGGGATGCCCACTCGATGACCATGGCCGCGAGCACGACGGCGACCGCCAACAGCACATGCGGGTCGGCGGCCAGTCGCTTCACGGCGCGCCGCACAAGGGCGCGCGACCGGTGGGATCGGATCACGAGCCGACTGTGCCTGGCAGATGGCCACGCGTCGATAGGACGTTGGGCGTGGACGGGATGCACCATCCGTTCGCCGCCGGCGACCCTGACCTTCGGAAGGCAGGGCCGGGTGTCGTCAGCGTGGGCGGATCGTCAGCGCGAGCGGCTCGTCAGCGCCAGCGGATCGTGCCGGCCACCGGGTCCGCGATCTCGAGGATGTCGCGCAGCTCGGACCCGTCGTTCGGTTCGATGGCGAGCAGGACGGTGTCGTCGCCGGGGAGATCGATCACGACGATGCGCGTGGTCCGGTCCGGCTCGAGGTGGAACGTGCTGTTGTCGGTGGCGAACAGCGCCACCCGCTCGTTATCGGACGGCGCGAGGTCGGTCGAGAGCCCACGCCGCCCATCGATCCGGACCGACGTCGGATCCGTCGCCTGGACCCCGTCGGTGGAGATGAGCGCCTCGATGATGTCCTGCGGCCGCGGCCGTGGTTCGTCTGTCTCGCCGTTCGGGTAGACCTCCTTGATGCGGCCGGCGAACGTGATCGCGCCCTCCGGACGCGTCAGGGTGAGGATGTCCTCACCGTGCACGGCGTTCGACCATCCTTCGCCGAGCTCGATGTCGAAGGCGGGCCGGAACCGGGACGGCGCATATCGACCGGCGCCGAGGCCGCACGGGATGTCGAAGAAGATCTCGCACAGGTCGGACACCTCGCCGGCCGGCAAGGCGGTGGGCGCCGGCGTCGTGGCCGGCGTGGGTTCCGGGGTCGGGGTCGGGGCGGGCGTGGGTTCTGGGGTCGGAGTCGGGACGGGGGTCGGAGTCGCGATCGCGGCTTCGCTCGGCGCCGCGGTCAGGACCGGTCGCCCCGCGCCGGGCAGCGCCGCGACGATCACCGCACCACCCGCGATGCCGAGCAATGCCAGCAGCGCCACCGCGACGCCTGACGGGGCCGAGCGGCTGCGGCCGGCACGGGCTGAACGAGGCTTCGCGGACGCGCGCGGGCGCCCCCGTGCGCGCCTAGATCCTGCGTCCTGGGCGGCGCCCGCCTGGGCGTCATCGGCGAGCCTCGGAGTCGCGACGATCGTCGTCGGGCTCGCGTCGTCGGCTGCCTGCACGACCGATTCGAGTGCCGCGGCCATCGCGTTGCCGTTCGAGTACCGGTCGGCCGGGTCGGGCGCTAGGGCCCGCCGCACGACCGCATCGAGCTCGGCCGGGACCTCGGGACGGATGGCCTTGGGCGACGGCGCCTCGGCGCCGATCCTGGCCAACGCGATCGCGTCGGTCGTCTCGCCCCCGAATGGGCGGGTGCCGGTCAATGCCTCGAACAGGACCAGCCCCAGTCCATAGACATCGGATGCGGGAGTGGTCGTGGCGCCCCGCGCCTGCTCCGGGCTGAAGTAGTGGACCGACCCCAGCGTGGTGCCGGGCGTGACTCCCTCGGCGTCGGCGGCCAGCCGGGCGATCCCGAAGTCGGTGACCATGGCGCGACCGTCGGCGGCCAGCATGATGTTGCCGGGTTTGACATCGCGATGGACGATCCCGCGCATGTGGGCCACGCCGAGGGCTCGTGCAACATCGAGGCCGACCCGGGCTGCCGCGCTCGACGACAACCGGCCGCCTCGCTTCAGGCGCGCGGAGAGGTCCTCGCCGTCGACCAGGTCCATCACGAGGTACGGCTGGTCGCGGTCGGTGCCGGTGTCGAGACACGCGACGATGTTGGGGTGACGGAGGACAGTCGCTGCTAGCGCCTCCCGCCGAAACCGACTTGCGAGGTCCGCGTCCCTGGCGGCCTCGGGTCGGAGCAGCTTGACGGCGACTGCCCGATCGAGCCGGAGGTCGATGGCCTTATGGATCGTCGCCATCCCGCCCCGGCCGATCTCCGGTCCCAGTCGGTAGCGGTCGCCGATGACCCGCGCCTTGCGTGGATTCGCCACGGCGGGACGATAGCCGAGACGGGCCGAGTCGGTGCTCGGGCCCGTATGCTGCCCGGCCAATGGGAATGCCGATGCCCGTGAACCGACCGTGACGGCCGTGATCGGCGGTCTGCTAGCGGCCGCCTGTTTCTCAGCGAGTCTTCTCGCGTCGTCGCGGGCGTCGCGGATGATCGGCGCCCTGCCCACGCTCGGTGGGGTCATGCTGGTGAGCACCCTGATCGCGCTGCCCGTCGCGGCCCTGACGATCGGCGAATCACGCCCGACGGCCGATGCCCTGCCCTACCTCCTCATCGCTGGAGCGGGGAATGTCTTTGGCCTGCTGTTCGAGTACATCGCGCTGCGGTCGGGCAAGGTCGGGCTCGTCGGGGCGCTGGCAGCGGCCGAAGGGGCGGTCTCGGCGGTCCTGTCGGTCATCGCGGGGGAAGTCCTGGGCCCGCTGCAGGGACTCGGCGTGGCGGTGGTCGGGATCGGCGTCACCTTCGCGGCTCTGGGTCCCGACCCGGACTCACCGGACGCGGGATCGGCACGACGGGCCGTGCTGTTCGGCGCGCTGGCCGGACTGGCGTTCGGGGCGAGCCTCTACGCGACGGGTCGAATCGGGGCGGACCTCGCGATCGGCTGGGCGATCCTGCCGCCCCGGATCGTCGGGATGGCTCTGATCGTCATCCCGCTCGCGGCGACGCGACGCCTCTCGATCTCACGGCCGGCCGTGCCATTCGTGATCGTGGCGGGCGCAGGCGAGGTGGGCGGTTTCCTTGCGTTCGCGTGGGCGGCGCGCGACAGCATTGCCGTGGGTTCCGCCCTGGCCGCCCAGTTCGCCACGGTCGCGGCGATCGTCGCGTGGCTGGTCTTCGGGGAGCGCCTCGGCCGACTCCAATGGGCCGGCGTTGCCGGCGTCGCGGTCGGCGTGGTGCTGCTGGCGTTGGGCGCGACCTAGCGGGTCATCGAGATCACAGGGATCAGAATGGAGCGGGAGACGAGGTTCGAACTCGCGACATGCAGCTTGGAAGGCTGCCGCTCTGCCAACTGAGCTACTCCCGCCCTGAGGTGCCCGCGAAGTCTACCAACAGTCCTGACGCCGCTCCGGCGCGTCAGGCCTTGCGCTCGAGGATCGGCCGCGCGACGTCGGGTTTGTCGACCACGAACGCGAACATCGCACGGTCGCCCCACCGACCCAGGAACAGGTGGCCCTGGATGTTCACACCGGCGTCCGCGAGCTGGCGCGACAGCCGGGCCATCCCACCGGGCTTGTCATCGACCTCGGTCACCAGCGACTCGCCCTCGATGTACACGTAGCCCATCTCGTCGAGCACGCTCTTGGTCGCCTGGTCGTCAGCGGTCGTCATGATGACGTGCCCCGAGTCGCCGATGCTCCCGCCACCGATCGCGCGCAGGTCGACGCCGTGCGTCGCGAGCGCCTCGGCGAGCGTGGCCATCGCGCCGGGCTCGTTCTTCAGCTGGACCACGAACTGGTTGGCCATGTCGGTGACGGACCTCCGGCGGCGACTGGGGCGGCAATTCTACCCGGCCGTGCCGGGCCGGCTTGCCGCCTCGAGCGCAGCACCCTCCTTGCTTGAGTGGAATACCGGGACCAGGGCGAGTGCCGTGGTGAACGCCATGCCCAGGAGTCAGCCGGCGACGACGTCGCTCGGATGGTGCTCGCCGAGGTACACACGGGAGACGCCGATCGCGAAAGGGATGGCGGCGAATCCGACGATGACGCGCCGGGACGGTGGCCACAACGGCAACGCGATGAGGAGGCTCGCGACGAGGACCGTCGAGCGGAGCGCGTGGCCGCTCGGGAACGCGTCGATGCCCGCGGTCGCGATGCGAGGCGGGTCGATCAGGATCGTGGCCGCGAAGAGTGAGGCGCCGAGCAACGCACCCCTCCGGTACCGCGTGCGCCACAGAACGACGACGATCAGGACGGCCAGCGCGGCCCAGATCAGGTCCTCGCTCTCCGGCATCTTCAGCGGGATCTGGAAGCTCGTGGCCGGGCGGGGACGGGCGAAGGCGGACTTGACGAGGTCCACAGGAAGCCGACCGGGATCATCGTGAAGAATCCGAGCACGTCCGCGACCCCGAGCTCCGAGATCGCGACCATGACCGGATCGAGGATCCCGCCATGCAGGGTGGCCATCGCTTCGAGCGCAGCCAGGTCGAAGGCTTCCGTGACGCCCGCGCGCACGAGCAGAGCCACGACGACGAAGCCGGCAAGGGACGTCGCCGCGACGCTGGCGAGTCTCGAGCGGGCCCGATCGTCGTTCAGGAGCGACATCGGCGGAGTAGACACGCCACCGCCCCCGTTGCTGGCGGCTCGGCAGCGTCGCGCGCCGGCCCACCTGCTAGGGTCAGCCCGATGACCTCGACCACGCTTCCGCCCCGTGTCGCGGCCGTCCTCGCTGACCCCGAACCCGGTGAGCGGATCACGGTCGAGGCGGCCGGCATCCCGTGGTCGGCGCTCGTCTGGGGTGACCCCGCTGCACGCCCGCTTCTGCTGATCCACGGCGTCACCTCGTCGGCGGCCATCTGGTGGCGGATCGGTCCTGCCCTCGCGGCCACCGGGCGGCGCATCGTCGCGGTCGACCAGGCGGGTCACGGTCGGACCGGGCACTGGACAGGCCACGTCAGGTTCCGGGACAACGCCGCCGACCTCGCCGCCTTCGCGCGGGCTGCCAGTCTCGCGACGGCCGACCTCCAGATCGTCGGGCACAGCTGGGGAGCCGTCACGGCCGCCGCACTACCGGCGGTCGGCCTCCGGCCCGTGACGCTCATCCTGATCGACCCACCGGTCCTGCCGCTTGCGCTGATCTCGCTCGAGGCGTCCGATCCCGCGCAGCGCACCTACGACGACCTCGACGAAGCGGTGGCCGCGATCCGTGCCGCCGAGCCCGCCTGGTCCGACCGCGACATCCGCGCCAAGGCCGAGGCCCTGACCGATCTCGACGAGGCGGCGGCCCGGGCGGTGCTGACCGAGAACGGCGATTGGGACGGCGGCCTCGCCGAGCTGCGTGACCCGGCGGCCGCCGGCATCGACACCTGGGTCATCCGCGGTGAGCCTGCGACCGGTGGCTACGTCAGTGCCGAGGCCGCCGCCGCGTTCGAGGCGGTCATCGGGGCCGGCCACGTCATCACGATCCCGGGTGGGTCCCACTCGCCCCAACGGCTCCACCCGGCCGAGACCACGGCGGCGCTGTTCCGGGCCCTGGGCTGACTCAGGCGCCGCGACGGATCTCCGCGGCTCGCTGGTAGGCGTCGAGATACTTGGGTGCGGACCCCGTCGTCCAGTCGAAGTCGACAGCCATCCCGCGGTCGATGAGCCGGTCCCACACGGTCCCCCGTCGCTCCCGGAGCGCGAACGCGGCCTCGCACGCCGCGATCAACGCCCCGACCGTGGGTTCGCCGAAGACGAAGCCTGTGCCGGCGCCCGGCTGACGCGTCACGTCGATCACCGTGTCGGCCAGGCCGCCGGTCCGGTGGACGATCGGTGGCGTTCCGTAGCGGAGCGCGATCATCTGTCCCTGCCCGCACGGCTCGAAGCGCGATGGCATCGCGAAGAAGTCGGCGCCGGCATAGATCCGACGCGCCATCTCGCGGTCGAACCGCTCGATGAAGGCGACCCTGCCGGGCGACTCCTCGGCCAGAGCCCGGAACGGGTCGGCGAGCGACGCGTGCCCCGAACCCTGGACGATCAGCCGCGCCCCTCGCGCGAGCAACGCCGGCGCGGCGCCGGCCAGCAGGTCGAAGCCCTTCTGCGGATCGAGCCGCCCGATCATGCCGATCACCGGCCCGGTATCGGCGGGGTCCATCCCGTTGCGGGTCAGCAGGTCGGCCCGGCAGACCATCTTGCCGGCAGGGTCACGACGCGAGTACGGCGCCGCCAGGACAGGGTCGTTGTCCGGGTCCCAGAGCGCGGTGTCGAGCCCGTTGAGGATGCCCAGGAAGCGGTCGCCGCGGGATCGGAGCAGCCCGTCGAGCCCCATGCCTAAGGCGGGCGTCAGGACCTCCGCCGCGTAGCCGGGTGACACGGTGTTGACGATCTCGGCGACCTCGATGCCGGCCGCCAGCAGGTCGATGCCATCGGCATTCTGACCCGGCGCCCGCCCCCCGGGTTGGAGCCCGAGCTGGGGCAGGTCCGCGTTCGGCGTCCAGCCGTGGTAGGCCAGGTTGTGGAGCGTCATGACAAGCGCCGCCCGGCCGATGATCGGGTCGTCGCGGTAGAGGCGGTCGCGGAATACCGCCGCAGGTCCTGCTTGCCAATCGTGCAGGTGGAGCACGTCGATCCGGCGTCCCTCGCCGCGCAACGTCTCCAGCGCGGCCCGCGCGAACAACCCGAAGCGCCACGCGTTGTCGGCGTAGTCCCCCGCGTCGTCGCCGTAGAACCCGTCCCTGTCGAACGCCGGCGGGTGATCGACCAGCCGCAGCCGATAGCCGTCGGCTGCGACGTCGACGATCGTGACCGACGTCGAACCGGCGCGTGCGCGGGGATCCGGCACGGCGACGACCGTCTCGGTCAAGATCGCGTCGGGCCGCGGCTCCGGCACGCCCCGATAGCGCGGCAGGAAGACGTCGACCGGCATCTCGGCGGCTTCGTCGGGCACCCGGCCGATGGCGCGCGCGAGCGCATCGACCACGTCGGCCAGGCCTCCGGTCTTGGCCCACGGCTCGCATTCGGCTGACAGGAAGGCGACCCGGAGTCCCACGCCAGCATGGTAGTCGCGACACTGCGCGTCCGGACCGTCCCGAGGGCTCGGCCAAACGGTTTGACGCGATCGGTCACCCGGTATCATGCGCGCGCATGGACCCGGTCTCCATCCCCTCCATCCCGGCCGCCTCATTCCCGCTGCCGCCGCGGTTGGAGGGCCTCCGGCGCCTCGCCTACAACCTCCATTGGGCGTGGAGCCCGAAGACGCGCAACCTGTGGAGCCTCATCGACCGGACGGCCTGGAACCGCTACCGCAATCCGGTCCCGGTCATCAGCGGCCCGACCGAATGGTCGCGGCTCCTCGACGACGAGAAGTTCCTCGCCGAGTACCAGGACGTCCTGGCCGACTTCGATCGGTATATGGCCGACGGCACGGGTCACTGGTTCCAGCAGAAGCACGGCGACAAGCTCGGCGGACCGATCGCCTACTTCTGCGCCGAGTACGGCATCCACGAATCGCTCGGCATCTACTCGGGCGGCTTGGGGGTCCTCGCCGGCGACCATATGAAGTCGGCAAGCGACATGGCACTGCCGTTCGTCGGAGTCGGACTGCTCTACCGCAAGGGCTACTTCCGGCAGTCGATCGACGCGGACGGGCACCAGGAGCACAACTACCCCGACTACGACCTGAGCCGCCTGCCGCTCGCGCGCGTCCAGGACGCGAACGGCCTGCCGCTGACAGTCAACGTCGAGCTGCCCGGCCGCGACCTGTCGGTCGCGGTGTGGCTCGCGCAGGTCGGCCGGGTCCCCGTGCTTCTGCTCGACACCGACGTCGCGGACAACGCGGTCGAGGACCGGCCGATCACCCACATCCTGTACGTCCGCGGACGCGAGATGCGGCTGCACCAGGAGATCGTGCTGGGCATCGGCGGGGTGCGCGCCATCCGGGCCCTGGGGCTCGCGCCGGACGTGTGGCATCTCAACGAGGGCCACTCGGCACTCCTGCTCGCCGAGCGCGCCCGCGAGTTCGTCGCCGAGGGCCTGCCACTGGACGCGGCGTGGGCACGCGTCAAGCGTGACGCGGTGTTCACGATCCACACGCCGGTCTCCGCCGGCAACGAGCGCTTCGAGTCCGACCTCGTTCGTCGTGTCGCCGGCCCCCTCCTCGACGCGGGCAAGGTCCCGGTCGAGCGCGTCCTCGAGCTCGGGCTGGGCACGGACGGCGACCGAGGACAATTCGACATGACAGCGTTCAGCCTGCGATTGACGAACGGCGCGAACGCCGTAAGCAAGCTCCACGCGCACACCGCCAACAGCACCTGGCGGGGCGTCGTGGAGCACGAGATCCTGGCGGTGACCAACGGGGTCCACGGACCGACCTGGGTCGGCTCCCCGGTCGTGGAGCTGCTGTCGCGTCACCTGGGCGCCGACCTCGACAAGCTCGATGCCGGCGCTCGCCAGGACCGGTTCTGGGAGCGACTCGGCCGGATCCCGACCGACGAGCTGTGGGAGGCGCACCTCCGCCAGAAGCGCGAGCTGGAGATCTTCGTCCACGGCCGGCTACGGAACCAGTTCTCCCGGCACGGCGAGTCGCCGTCGGTCCTCGCCGAGGTCGAGTCGATCCTCGATCCGAGGATCCTGACGATCGGCTTCGCCCGGCGCTTCGCGACCTACAAGCGGGCAGGCCTGCTGTTCAGCGACATGGACCGCCTCGCGCGCCTGCTGTGGAACGCCGAGCGTCCCGTGCAGGTCATCTTCGCCGGCAAGGCCCATCCCGCGGACCGGCCCGGCCAGAAGGTCATCCAGGAGATCTTCCAGTACTCACGCTCGCCGAAGCTGCGCGGCCGGGTGTTCATCCTCGAGGACTACGACATGCGCGTCGGGCGGTTCCTCGTGCAGGGCGTCGACGCGTGGCTCAACAACCCGCGCCGACCGCTCGAGGCGTCCGGGACATCCGGCATGAAGGCGGCGCAGAACGGCGTCCCCAACATCAGCGTGCTCGATGGCTGGTGGGACGAGGGCTACCAGGGCGACAACGGCTGGGCGATCGGCGGTCGGGAGACGATTGCCGACGAGGCCGCCCAGGACTGGTCCGACGCCGAGGACCTCTACCGGCTGCTCGAGGAGGAACTCGTCCCTGCCTACTACGACCGGGACAAGGCCGGCATCCCCCTTCGCTGGGTCGAGACGATGCGCCGTGCCATGGCCACCTCGCTGTGGCAGTTCTCGACGACCCGCATGCTCGAGGAGTACACCGAAGGGCTGTACCTGCCGGCGGCCGGGGTCGAGGTCAAGGTCGTGGTGCATGAGCCGGTCGTGACCGAGGCCGGCTGAGCCGTGCCGCCCAGGATCTCGCTGGCCCTGGCGCTCCACAACCACCAGCCGGTCGGCAACTTCGGATGGGTCTTCGCGGAGGTCTACGAGCAGGCCTACCAGCCGATGATCGCCGCGCTCGAGAGCCACCCGACCGTGCGGATGTCGCTGCATTACACAGGCCCGCTGCTCGAGTGGCTCATCGCCGAACGCGGCGAGGCGGTGGCCCGCCTGCGCGCGCTCGTGGACCGCGGTCAGGTCGAGATGCTGGGCGGCGGCTATTACGAGCCGGTTCTCGCGTCGCTCCCCGAACGTGACCGGATCGGTCAGCTGCAACGGATGACGGCCGAGGTCGAGCGCTCCTTCGGTACCCGACCGAGGGGCGCGTGGCTGGCCGAGCGTGTGTGGGAGCCCGACGTGCCGACATCGCTCGTGGCCGCAGGCTACGACTGGACGATCCTCGACGACGCGCACTTCCGCGCCGCAGCCATCCCGGAGGACGATCTCTGGGGGCCGTACACGACCGAGGACCAGGGTCACCTGCTCCGGGTGTTCGGGACGGAGCAGGGCCTGCGCTACCGGATCCCGTTCCGCGAGGTCGACGAGGTCATCGACTACCTGCGCTCGCATGCGACCGACGCCGGCGACCGGATCGGGATGATGGGCGACGACGGTGAGAAGTTCGGAGCGTGGCCCACGACCTGGGAGCACTGCTGGGGCAAGAAACGCTGGGTGGAGCGCTTCTTCGAGGCGCTCGAGTCGAACGTCGACTGGCTCACGACCACGACCCCGTCCGCCTGGCTCGCCGACCACCCGCCGATCGGCCGGGTCTACGTCCCGACGGGCTCATATGCCGAGATGGGACACTGGGCGCTGCCGCCCGACGAGGGCATCGTCTTCGGCGACGTGCTCCATCGCGCACAGGAGGAGGGCCGACCCGAAGCGCGCTGGCTGCGCGGCGCCTCCTGGCGCAACTTCCAGGTCAAGTACCGCGAGATCAACGACCTGCACAAGCGGATGCTGCGGGTCTCGGCCGCTGTCGCTGCGATGCCACACGGTCCGGCCCAGGAGCAGGCGCTCGACCACCTCTACCGGGGCCAATCGAACGACTGCTACTGGCACGGGCTGTTCGGCGGGATCTACATCAGCCACATGCGGCTCGCCACGTACGAACACCTGATCGCCGCCGAGGATCTCGCGGAAACGGCCGGCGGCTCGCTCGTGACGGCGTCGCTGCGGGATCTCGACATGGACGGGATCGACGAGGTCCTGCTCACCGACGAGGGCCAGGTCGTCACGATCGACCTCGACGGCGGAGCGGGCATCGGCGGCTGGGACATCCGCCCGGTCCGACACGCGCTCGCAGCCGTCATGCGTCGGCGGCCGGAGGCCTATCACGAGGCGATCCGGTTCCTCGATGAGGGTGACGATGCAGCGGCGCCCGCCACCGGTGACGCCAGCATCCCAGCCTCCATCCATGACGTCGTGCGAATCAGGGAGAAGGGTCTCGCCACGCACCTGGTCTACGACGCCTATGAGCGACGATCCGGACTCATCCGCTGCCTCGCGACTGACGCGACCCCCGCGGACTGGGCGATGGCCCGGGCGATCGAGCTCGGGGATGTCGTTGACGGCGCCTTCGCGGTCGAGCAACTTGGGACCGGCCGCCTCGTCACGCGACGCGACGCGACGATCGCGGGTGCGACCATCCGCGTCGTGAAGACGCTGACTCTCGGTGGCGACCGGCGTGCACCGACATTGACCGAGCAGGTGGACCTGGAGCACCTCGATGGCCCGGAGGTCGAGAGCCGCGTCGGCATCGAATGGGCGCTGACGATGCTGGGCGGCGGCGGGAACCCGGCGGCGTGGTGGGACGTCGGCGGTGAGCGGACCGGGCACGATACGAGGGGCACCGCCGCCGACCTGTCGACGATCGCCCAGGGCAATGAATACATCGGGGTATCCGTGACGACGACGACCAGCCCAGCCGACGCGTGGTGGGCGCCCATCGAGACGGTCTCCAACTCGGAGGCCGGGTTCGAGCGCGTGTACCAGGGCAGCGCGCTACTCCTCTCGTGGCCCGTCCGGCTGGCAGCGGGCGAGCGCTGGACGCGGACGATCGTGAATACGGTCGCCACGGCCCGGGACCGGGCAGAGGAGGACGAGTGACTCGTCCCTCGCTCGTCGTCCACGGCCATTTCTATCAGCCGCCCCGTTTGGACCCGTTCACCGGCATCATGCCGCTGGACCCGACGGCGGCGCCGGCTCACGACTGGAACGAACGGATCAGCGCCGACTGCTACCGACCGAACGCCGAGCTCGGCAATCTCGCCGCGATCTCGTGGGACCTGGGGCCGACACTGGCCGGCTGGCTCGAGCACGGCGACCCGATCGCCTATCGCGGGTTCGCCGAGGGCGATGCGGGCGCCCGGGGGATGGCCCAGCCCTTCCATCACACGATCCTGCCGCTGGCGTCGGCGGCGGATCGGCGCACCGAGGTCCGTTGGGGCCTGCGCGACTTCGAGGTCCGCTTCGGCCGCCGGCCGGCGGGCATGTGGCTGCCCGAGACGGCGGCCGACCTGGCGACCCTCCGGCTGCTGGCGGACGAGGGTATCGACCACACGATCCTTGCGCCCTGGCAGATCGACGGCGGATCGTTCCTCGATACCAGGCGTCCGGTCCGCCTGGATCTCGGCGACGGCCGGTCGATCGTCGCGGTCATCTACGACGGGCTCCTGTCGGCAGCGGTGTCGTTCGAGGCGATCTCGACGGTCGATGCGGATGCCTTCGTGCGCGACCGCCTCATCCCGCGCTTCCATGAGCCGCCGACCGACGACGCGGCATCGCCGCTGGTCGTGATCGCGACGGACGGGGAGCTGTACGGCCATCACCGGCCTGACCGCGAGCATTTCACGGCCCGCTTGGTCGGGCGATCGGCACCACCCGACCTGCCGTTCGCGACGCCCTCGCTGGGCGACGCGGTGGCCCAGGCCGAGGCGCGCGGTCTCGCGCTGCGTGCCTTGCGCGAACAGACGTCGTGGAGCTGTCATCACGGCATCAGCCGCTGGTCGTCGACCTGCGACTGCACCGTCGATGGGACCTGGAAAGCGCCCTTGCGTTCGGCCTTGGAGCGGTTGGCCGGTGGGATCGATGCGGCCACGGAGCAGCTGGCGGCGCGCCTGCCGGGCGCACCCGATCCGTGGGCGGCGCGCGATGCCTACGTCGACGTCGTGATCGGCGCGGAGTCGCCGGAGTCGTTCGCCGACGCCAGGCTCGACCGCGGCGCCACGCCGGATGACCGGAGTCGCCTGCACCGGCTCATGGAAGCCCAGCGCTGGCGTCTCGCGATGTTCGCGAGCTGCGCCTGGTTCTGGGAGTCGCCCGACCGCATCGAGACCGCCGGCGCGCTGCGTGCCGCGGTCAGGGCGGCGCGCCTCGTCGATGAGCTCGCGGGCACCGATCTCGAGTCGCGCCTCTGCGCCGATGTCGGCCTGCTCGTCGGGAACGGTCACGGGGGCGTCGAGCTGCTTCGCCAGGCCCTGATCGCCGTCGGCGCACCCGATCGCCTCGAGAATCCGTCAGCCCGCGGCCTGCGCGCCACGGGCTGACGAGGAGGTATTGCTATAGTCGGTTAGGCCAAGGCAGCATATTTGGACTACCAGACTATGTCAATGGACGAGATCCTCGGGAATGGCGCCGGACAGACCCGGACGACGGGGGACAGCCTCGACGTCGAGCGGGACTCCGACGTCCCGATCTCGACGCAGATCTACTGGCAGCTCGCCTACCAGATCGACTCAGGGCGGCTGCTGTCGGGCGCACGCCTTCCGCCGGTCCGCGAACTCGGGGCGGCGCTGCGCGTCAATCCCAACACGATCAGGGCCGTCTATCGGCGCCTCGCCGATGCGGGCTACGTCACGAGCCGCCACGGCGCCGGCACCCACGTCGCCGATCGGCCGCCTCAGCGGCGCGGCGCGGAAGCCCTCGCCGGGATCGTGGCCGAGCTGTTGCGACGGGCGGCCCATGCCGGCTTCACGGCCGATGAGGTCGCCGCCGCGACGTTCGCGGCCGCTACGGAGCGGAAGCGTCCCGGACCCCTCGTCCGGGTGCTGTTCGCGGAATGCACCAGCGCCGACGCCGGCTACGACGCGGAGCGCTTGGTCGACGCGTTCCCCGGCATGATCGAGGCCGAGGGGGCGCTCATCGACGACCTGCCCGAGCGGCTCGACCGGTTCCACTACGACATCGTCGCGACCACCACGTTCCACGCCGACGAAGCCCAGGTCCTGGCGGCCGGTCGGGTGCCAGTCGTCGCGATGCTCCTCGGACCGGGCTACCTGGAGCTGGTCCACGAGATCGCCGGCCTCCCGCCCGGTTCACGCGTGGGGCTCGTCTGCGCGAACGAGCGTGGCGCGGAGAACATGCTCCAGACGCTCCAGCTGTCGGGGACGACCGGCATCGAGATCGTCCCCGCGCTCATCGGTGAGACGGACCGGCTCAAGGTCGTCGACGAGGCGTCCGACCTGATCCTGCTGTCACGCGAGGCTCTCGCCGCGGGTCTCGATCGGCAGATGCACGATCGCGACCGGATCCGGCCGTGGTCGTACGAGTTCGATCCGGCCGGGCTCGAGCTGCTTCGACGGGCCATCGACCACGTGGCGGCCGAGCGGCCCGCCGAGCGGCTCGCCGAGGTTCCTGCCGGCTGACGATGGCCATAGGCGCATGCCATCCTTCGACGATGGGTGGTCTGGCCCGGCGAGACTTCCACGTCCGCCGCTCGGCGCGCGATCGGTACGGCATCGATGAGGTCCTTCTCGGCCTTCGCGGCGACCTCGCCGTCGCCGACCTCGCGGCGATCAGGGTCCTCGCCCAGCGGATGAACGAGGCGCGCCCGCCGGAGGCGCCGGGCGTCTCGGCGGGTGAGATCGGCGCCCTCGGCCTTCTCCACGAGGTCGGCCACCTGCTGGTCATGCGCCAGGCCGCTGCGGGCGGACCGACGATGGCGACCGCGATGCGCGAGGTGCGGCGCGATCTGCGCGACGACCTCGACCGCCTGCTCGATCGGTTCGCTGCAGCGTTCCCCGGGGTCGGCCAAGAGCCGGAGCCGGCGCTGGCCCGCCTCGAGGAGCTGCTGCTCACCCGGGTCGCCAACGAAAACCCGGCGATCGGCCCGTTGCGGGAGCTCGTGGACGATCGGATCCTCGCCGACGGGACGCGCTACCAGGAGGCGATCGCGGGCCTCGAGGAGGCGTTCGACGCGAGGGCGGTGCTCGACCCCGGCGATGGCACGAGGACCTCGCTCGTCGACCTGCTGCGTGCCCCGGCACGCCATGCGCCGACGTCGCTGTCCGGGCAGCTTCGGTACGTCCGTGAGACGTGGGGCGCCCTGCTCGGCTCGGATCTCGAATCGCTCATCGGGCGGCTCGGCATCGCGATCGGGATCATGGCCGAGGAGGAACGCTCACTCCACCAGCGGTTCGGCGGCGGCGGTGACCGCGGCGAGGTCCATACACCCTCGTTCGGTGGCCTCGCCGACGAGCCGGAGCGGTTCTCGGTCGACTCGGCCTGGATGCCCCGCCTCGTGCTCGTGGCCAAGAGCACGTACGTGTGGCTCGATCAGCTGTCGCGGACGTTCCAGCGCGACATCCGGACCCTCGATGCTGTCCCCGACGAGGCGCTCGACCGCCTCGCGTCGTGGGGCGTGACCGGGCTCTGGCTCATCGGCCTGTGGCAGCGGTCGAAGGCGTCGGAGCGGATCAAGCGCATGCGCGGAAACCCCGACGCGGTCGCCTCGGCGTATTCCCTCGACGACTACCGGATCGCCGATGACCTCGGCGGCGAGGGGGCCTATGCCGACCTGCGCGACAGGGCCTGGGCCCGCGGCATCCGACTGGCCAGCGACATGGTCCCCAACCACATGGGCATCGATTCGCGCTGGGTCATCGACCACCCCGAGTGGTTCCTGTCGCTGCCGCGACCGCCCTACCCGGCCTATACGTTCACGGGTCCCGACCTGGCGCCCGACGAGCCGGCGGGCATCGTCCTCGAGGACCATTACTGGAACGACAGCGATGCCGCGGTCGTCTTCAAGCGGTTCGATCGAGCGAGCGGCGACGAGCAGTTCATCTATCACGGCAACGACGGGACGAGCTTTCCCTGGAACGACACGGCCCAGCTCGACTTCCTGAAGGCGGACGTCCGCGAGCAGGTCGTCCAGACGATCCTCGACGTCGCCCGGCGGTTCCCCGTGATCCGGTTCGACGCCGCGATGGTGCTGGCGAAGCGCCACGTGCGACGGCTGTGGTGGCCCGAACCGGGGGCCACCGACAGCATCCCATCGCGGGCGCAGTACGCGATGAGCCAGGCCGAGTTCGACAAAAGCATGCCGAAGGAGTTCTGGCGCGAGGTCGTCGACCGGGTCGCAGCCGAAGTGCCCGACACCCTGCTGCTCGCCGAGGCCTTCTGGATGCTCGAGGGCTACTTCGTGCGGACGCTCGGCATGCACCGGGTTTACAACAGTGCGTTCATGCACATGCTCCGCGACGAGAACGTGGCCGGCTACCGGAGGCTCATCCGCGAGACCCTCGAGTTCGATCCGGAGATCCTCAAGCGATACGTCAACTTCATGACCAACCCGGACGAAGAGACGGCGCTCGAGCAGTTCGGCAAGGGCGACAAGTACTTCGGCGCGGCGACGGTCCTCGCGACGCTGCCCGGGCTGCCGATGCTCGGCCACGGCCAGGTCGAGGGGTTCGGCGAGAAGTACGGCATGGAGTACCGCCGCGCGACTCTCGACGAGCAGCCGGACCGCTGGCTGGTGGAGCGACACGAGCGCGAGATCTTCCCGTTGCTCCACCGGCGGGACTGGTTCGCGGAGGCGCACGACTTCCTGATGTTCGACTTCCACACCGACGGCGGCGCGATCGATGAGAACGTCCTGGCCTACTCGAACGGCCACGGCCCGACCCGTTCGCTCGTGGTGTTCCACGACCGCTTCGGCTCGACGGCAGGCACGATCCGTGAGTCGACGGCCTACGCGCGCAAGTCGGCGAGCGGGGCCAAGCGCCTGGTCCGCCGGTCGCTCGCCGATGGCCTGGGCCTGCCCGACGACCGCTCGATGTTCGTGACCTTCCGCGACGCCCGCACGGGCCTTGCCTACCTGCGCTCGTGCCGCGATATCCGCGAGCGCGGGCTGTGGATGGCGCTCGATGCGTACCAGGGCCACGTGTTCTGGGAGTTCCGCGAGCTGGCGGACGGGGTCGCCGGGCAGTGGCGCCGCCTCGCCGAACGGCTCGGCGGCCGTGGCGTGGCGTCCCTCGACGAGGCGCTCCGCGAACTCCTGCTGGAGCCCGTCCACGAGCCCCTCCGGGCGCTGTTCGACGACGGCCATATCGCCGCCGTCCTCGACGGCACGGCCACGGACACCGATCTCGATGTGCTCGAGGAGCGGCTGGCGGCCGTGCTGGGGGCGGTGGCGACGGCGACACGCGTGTCGGGTGACCCCGTGCTGACCGCGGCACGCATCCGCGACGAGGCGTCGGCCACGTACCGCGATGGGGCCGACGAGCTGTCGCGTGGTGACCGCGCGGCCCTGCTCGGCTGGCTGGTCCTGTCGCGACTCGGCGAGCTCGCCCCGGGAGCCGACGTGGGACTGACGAGCCTGGCGTGGTACGACGAGCTGCGCATGGCCCCGATCGTGGCGTCTGGGTTCCGTTCGGTCGGCATCGACGAAGGGGGCGCGTGGGGCGCAGCCGACCTCGTCCGGGTGCTGCTCGCGCTGCCGCGCCCGTCCACCATCCGGGGTCGGGGGCGGCAGGGCGACCTGCGCCTCCTCGAGGGCTGGCTGACGCGCGACACGATCCGCGCGGCGATGGGGCTCAACACCTGGGAAGGCGTCGAGTGGCTCGATCGCGAACGTTTCGCGAACCTGCTCCGGTGGGCCGTCCGCCTGGATGCCATCGAGACCGGCCGCGACCCGGACACGAAGTTCGTGGACCGCCTGACCCGAGCCGCCGAGAAGGCCGGCTACCGGGTCGATGCGCTTCTGGAGATCCTCAGCCAGCCGGCTCCTCGGCGAGGAGGCGGCGCAGCAGCGACGTCGGCGGAGCCCCGTGACCGATGACCGACTCGAGGTGTTGTCGATAGCGGAAGCCGGGGGTCTCGCCGAAGCCGCCGGGTAGGGCGCCCGGCTGGATCGCGTCTGGAGCGGCGCCCGCGGCGCGGGCCGCGCGGCGGCGGGCCTCGAGTTCGATGTCCCACATCTCGATCGACCCCGCGAAGTACGTCGAGAGCTGGGTCGACGACAGGCGCGCGCGCTTGTACTTGTTGCGGGCCTCGGCCTCTTCCTGGAACCCGCCGTCGACCATGAGCGCGACGGCCGCATCCTCGGTCATCCCGTGGCAGTGGATCCGGGCGTCGATGATCGCGTTGGTCACCGACCGCAGGTAGAACTTCCAGTGCGTGAGCATCAGGGCCGGATCGTCGGCGCCGTAGCCCGCGTCCATCATCACCTGGGTGACGTAGACCGCCCAGCCCTCGGCGAACAGTCCGCTCTGGAAGATGCTGCGCGGCAGCGATGTCGACCGGTTGGCGTACACGCCTTGGAGGTAATGGCCGGGCACGGCCTCGTGGATCGCCAGGAGCCGCAGCATGCGGTCGTTGTCCTCGCGCAGGTACGACTCGCGTTGCTCGGGCGACCAGTCGTCCGGGATCGGCGTGATCGCGAAGAAGGTCGTGAGGCCCTTGTCGAGCGGCCCCGGCGAGATCAGCATCGCGCCGCCGTAGGCGCGCAGGAAGACCGGCGTCCAGCGGATATCGAGCGGCTCGTCGACGATGCCGATGAGGTCCCGCTCGGCGCAGAACGCATCGATCCGCGTGACCTCGTCGCGGCAGAAGTCGAGCAGCTCGGCCGGGACCTGATGTTGGTCTGCGATCGCGTCAAGGACGCCGCGGACGAGCGTGCCTTCCTCGGTGGGGACGGGTTCGTCGCCGCGCCAGGCGGGCCACAGGTCGCGCGCGAGCCGGACCATCTCGGCGCGGATCGCGGCGTACTCCCGATCAGCCGCATCGAGGATCCCCTCCGGCGTGAGCGTCTCGGAGCGCATCGTGTGCCGCATCTTGCGAGCGAACAGGTCGGTGCCCAGGCGGCCGTCGCCCTCACTTTTCGGGAGGACCTCGTCGGAAAGGTGACGCCCGAACCCGTCGAGCGCCGCCTTGGCTGCCGCGGCCGCGTCGTCCAGTCGGGGGCGGAGCTCGGCCACGGCCGGATCCGTGGACGCCGCGGGATCGGCGGCCGCGAGCGCCTCGTCGATCAGGTCGGCGATGCCGGGGAGCTGCTCCAGGGCGGTCTCGGTCTGGAACCTGCCGACGGGACGGCCAGGTCCGGCGCCGACGAGCGTCTCGCGCGCACCATCGATCACGGCCTCCAGGCCCTCGAGCCGCTGCGCCACGCTCGCGAGTCGATCGGACAGCGGCGCGAACTCACGGGCGAGCAGCGGGAAGAGGCCATCGCCGAGCAGGTACACCCACGCCAGCGGGTCCCACGCATCGTCCCGCAGCTCGGTCTCCGAGAACCGCATCGCGTCGAGCTCCTGGAGCACGAGGTCGCGATCGATGGCCTCGTCGCGGGTGAGATCGGGCGCCGCCAGCGCGCCGAACACCGCGCTCCAGCGCGCGATGAACGCGAGCCGCGCCCGACGGCCGTCGGCCGTCACGTCGGGCCAGCGCCCGTCGTAGCGGTGGTCGCCGATCGACGTCGCGGCGACCGGCTCGAGCTCGACGAATGCGTCGAGGAACGCCTGGAAGGTGTCGGGGAAGGCGGGCATCGAAGAAGTCTAGAGGCGATGCCCGCCGATGATCGAAACCGGTCACCGCCCGGCTACCATCGGCGGATGGGACAGACCTGGGTGACGCCGGTGACGCTGACTGGTCGGCGCGTCCGGATGGAGCCGCTCGCCGACCGTCACCTCGAGGACCTCGCCCGCGTCGCGTTCGACGACGCGATCTGGCGGTGGACGATCACGCAGCCGATCACCGACGCCCGCCTGCGAGCGTGGCTCGATGTGGCGCTGACGAATGCCGAGGCCGCCACCGAGGTCCCGTTCGCGACGGTCGACATCGCCTCGGGCCGGGCGATCGGGAGCAGCCGCTACATGTCCATCGTTCCGGAGAATCGCAGACTCGAGATCGGCTGGACGTGGATCGGGACCGGGTTCCAGCGGACCGGTGCCAACCGCGAGGCGAAGCTGCTCCAGCTCAGCCACGCATTCGAAGCGCTCGAGGCAGAGCGCGTCGAGTTCAAGGCCCATGCCCGGAACGTCCAGTCGCGGACGGCCCTGCTCGGGATCGGCGCCACCTTCGAGGGCGTCCACCGTCGCCACACGATCATGCCCGACGGGTCGATCCGCGATTCCGCGTACTTCAGCGTCATCGCCCCGGAATGGCCCGCCGTCAAGGCCCGGCTCGAAGGGCTCCTGGCCCGATGAGCCCCGACCTGGAGTCCGTCCAGCGCCCGATCCGGACCGTGGACTACCACACGGCCGGCGAGCCGTTCCGGATCGTGACGGGCGGCATCCCGGAGCTGGAGGGTCGGACGGTCCTCGAGCGGCGACGCTGGGCACATGACAACCTGGACGACATCCGCCGGCTGATCGTCAACGAACCACGCGGTCACGCCGACATGTACGGCGGGTTCGTCACGCCACCGAACGACGACTGGGCCGATCTCGGCGTCGTGTTCTTCCACAACGAGGGCTACTCGACCGCGTGCGGCCACGGGACGATCGCGCTGGTGACGTGGGCGGTCGAGACGGGTCGGGTCGCGGTCGCGCCGGGGGCACGCTCGGTCGACCTCACGGTCGACGTGCCCAGCGGCCGGCTGGCCTGCACGGCTCGCCTCGACGCGGATGGCCAGGTCGAAGCCGTCCGCTTCCGCAACGTCCCGTCGTTCCTGCTCGCGCGGGACGTGACGGTCAGGCTCGGCGACCGTCTCATGACCCTCGACGTGGCGTTCGGCGGCGCGTTCTACGGGATCGTCGAGGCCGCTCCGCTGGGCCTTCGGCTCGAGGCGGTGGATCTCCCACTGCTCATCGACCTGCAGCGCGAGCTGCGCCCGGTACTCCAGCGTTCGCTGTCGGTCGTCCACCCCGACGAGCCCGAACTCGGCGGGATCTACGGCGTGATCTTCTGGGAGCGCCTCGGGCCGGCCGAGCAGCGCAACGTGACGGTCTTCGCCGATGGCGAGATCGACCGCTCGCCGTGTGGCTCGGGAACGTCGGCGCGGCTGGCGATGCTGCACGCCCGCCGCGAGCTGGCAACCGGCGAGCTGTTCCGCCATCGATCGATCGTCGATTCGGTGTTCGATGCATGGGTCGTGGCCGACGGCCCGCCGATCGGTGGACACGCCTCGGTGATCACCGAAGTCGAGGGGTCCGCATACCGGACCGGGGAGGCGTTGTTCACGCTCGACCCGCGCGACCCCCTCGGGACGGGATTCCTGCTTCGCTGAGGGGCTATCCTCGCGATGGGGCAGGACAAACGGGAGGGATCAGGATGCGTGGTTTCATCATCGGGACGCTCGCGACCGCGGTCACGTTCGGGATCGTCGCGTATTTCCTGCCGCAGATCGACTACGGTGACAACATCCCGAGCTTGATCGTGGTGGCGCTGATCGCCGGCGTGATCAACGGCTTCATCAAGCCGATCATCAAGCTCTTCTCTCTGCCCCTGACGTTGATGACGTTCGGTCTGTTCGGGCTCGTCATCAACGCCGGCCTGCTGCTGCTGATCGCCTGGGTGTCGAGCCTCCTCGGCATCACGTTCACGGTCGGCGGCTTCCCGCCGGACCTGTCGATCGATGCGATCGTCGCCGCGGTGATCGGTGGCATCGCCATCTCGATCGTCGGGTCCCTCGTGGGTATGGCGGTCCCCGACTGACGCTCAGCGCACGACAAGCGGCGGCACTCCGGGGCGCCGCCGCCCGTTTCGGCACGCCGGTCTTCGTCACCGATCTCGCGACCCTGGCCGCGGCGTGCGCGGACACGACGACCGCGTTCCCCGACCCGATCATCCGCCAGTACTCGGTCAAGGCGAACGATGTCCCGGCCGTGATCGCGGCCGTGACCGAGCGCGGCTTCGGGGCGAATGTCGTGTCGCGCGGGGAGTGGGCGCTGGCGCGCCGAGCCGGTGTCCCGAATGAGCGCATCACGCTCGAGGGGATCGGCAAGACCCCGGCCGACCTGCGCGCCGCCGCGCGCGCCGCACGCGACGGCGAGCCGCTGCGCTGGATCGCCCTCGAGTCGCCGGAGGAGGCCGAGGCGCTCGCGACGGAGGCAACCCGCGTCGATGCGCCGCGCATGGACGTCCTGTACCGGCTCAACCCCGATGTTGCGCCCGAGACGTTGACAGGCCTCGCGGTCGGAGCCGGGGCAACGAAGTTCGGCATGACCGAGACGGAGATCGGGACGGCGATCGAGGCCGGGGGCGGGCCCGACGGCCCGCTCCGCTCGCGCGGCATCCACCTCCATGTCGGGTCGCAACTGGGTGCGGTCGATGCGTGGCGCGACGCGGTGCGCAAGACGCTGGCGCTGGCCGCCCTCTGGCGCGGCTCGATCGAGTCGTTCGACACGGTCGATCTCGGCGGCGGGTTCCCGATCCGTCCGACCGACGAGCCATCACCGAGCCCGGAACGCTTCGCGCGCGAGCTCGGCCCGTTGCTGGCGGCGGTCCCCGAGGACCGTCGCCCGACACGCCTGGCGATCGAACCCGGACGCGCGCTCGTGGCGAGGGCCGGGTGGCTCGTAGCGCGCGTCCTCCATGTGCGCGACCGCGCCGGACCCCAGGTGATCCTGGACGCGGGTATGACCGAGCTGATCCGTCCCGCGCTGTACGGCGCGCGTCACCCGATCGTCGCGTTGACGTCAGGCGGCCGTCCGGTCGATGCGACACCTGGACCGGACGCGATGTCCCCGGTGCGTGTCGAGGGCCCGATCTGCGAATCGACCGACTCGCTCGGGACGCACGACCTCCCTCTTCTGCGGCGCGGGGACATCGTGGCGATCGCCGACGCCGGCGCGTACGCGGCGTCGCTCGGTTCTGCGTACAACGGGCGCCCGCGGCCACCGCAGGTCCTCCTCGCCCCGGACGGGGGTCTGGCCCTCGGCCGGCGGCGTGGCACGCTCGCCGCCCTCGGCTGACGCGCCGCTATGCTGCGGGCCATGGAGCGCCCCGTCCGTCGCCGGCCCCACGCGGCCGGCCTCGCTTTTCTGGCCGTGCTCGGCCTGGCGTTGCCCAGCGCCGCCGCGGCCGCCGGCCCGCCGTTCCCCGATCCCGTCGACGGCCAGGCGGTCTACGACACGGCCGAGCTGTTCACACAGGAAACGCGCGAGCAGGCCGAGCTCATCATCGACGCGATCGAGGCTCAGACGAAGGCCGAGGTCGTCGTCTACACGCAGGGTCTCGGCCGCGACGACATCACGACCGATGAGGCCGAATCAGACGCCGAGGCGCTCATGGACCAATGGGGC
Source organism: uncultured Chloroflexia bacterium (assembly GCA_963819655.1). Classification (GTDB taxonomy): domain Bacteria; phylum Chloroflexota; class Limnocylindria; order Limnocylindrales; family CSP1-4; genus SPCO01. The sequence goes on from CAWFXA010000001.1 coordinate 328,569, forward strand.
GTCGGCCGGATCGGGCTGAATGACGGGCTGGTCATCCTGTTCGACCTCGACACCACCATGCGCCACGGGCAGGTCCAGCTGTATGCCGGCCCGGGCTTCTCGTCGTCGTACCTGTCGAACGAGGAGCGCCAGGCGATCTACGAGGGGACGATGCTCCCGCTCCTGGCTGACGGGAACTTCGACGACGCGCTGCTCGCGGCTCTCGCGGAGGTCGTCAACGCGACGTTCGACGGGTCGCCGCCGGGGTCGCCTGAGCAGCCGAGCGGCCCGGTCATCGCCCCCGGGCCGCCGTTCCCGGAACCCGAGGTCGATCGCGCCGTGTACGACTTCGCCGGCATCCTGTCGGCCGACGCGATCGTCCGCGCCGAATCGACGATCGATGCCATCGAGGCGCGGACCGCGGCCGAGATCGTCGTGTATACCGAGCTCGTCGACTACGGCGGGTCGCCGGGGGAGACCGAGTCCCGCGCGATCGCGCTGATCGATCAATGGGGCGTCGGCCGGCAGGGCTTCGACGACGGCCTGGCGATCTTCTTCGACATCGATCCCTCGCTCGAGCACGGCCAGGTCCAGCTGTATGCCGCGCCCGGCTTCGAGGCGACCTATCTGTCGAACAGCGAGCGCCAGCGGATCTTCGAGGACGACATGGTCCCGCACCTTCGGGAGGCGGATTTTGACGGTGCGTTGGATGCCGCGATGGCCAAGATCGATGCCGTGGCCACGCCCGGGAACGCGGCACGCCTGCAGGCGGGTCGGCAGTTCAACGCGGTGCTGGGGCTGATCGGCGCACCGATCGTGTTGCTCGGGCTGGCGGGCTGGGCGTTCTTCTCCTGGCGGCGCTTCGGCAAGGACCCCGTGTACCTCGACGACCCGTCGATCCTGATGCCCGCTCCACCGCCCGACCTGACCGCCGCGTCCGGCGCGTTCGTGATGGACGGCGGCACATCCCGGCGCGCGCTCACGACCGCGATGCTCGACCTCGCGTCGCGTGGCCTCATCTCGTTCCGCGAGGACAAGGGTCTGCTCGGCCTGTCGCACAAGGTCGGCGTCGACACCGATCCCGAGCGAGGCGGCGACGTCGAGGAGGCGCAGCGGGCCCGTAACGCCCGCCGGCCCATCGGTCCCGCGGAGGACCACGCGCTCCGCCACCTCCGGAGCCTGGCCAAGGACGAGGGGTTCATCGAGCCCGACGAGCTCCCGTCGTTCGGGGCCTCGGTCAGCGACTTCGACAGGAAGCTCGAGGATCACGTCGTCCATGGCGGCTGGATGGTCGAGCAGCCGCGCAGGGTCATCGCGCGCTGGGTCGCCAAGGGGATCCTGGCGATCGCGGCCGGTGCGGTCGCGATCTTCCTCGGCGTCAACGTGCCGATCTCGGGGCTCGTGCTCATTGGCGTGGCGGCCATCGCCGGCGGAGTGGTGATCATCGTTTTCGCGCGGAGCATGCCGACCGTGACGATGGCAGGGTCGATGATCCGGGCCATGCTGGCGGCCTACCGGCGGACGCTGCACAAGACGATGGAGCAGGCGCGCTCGATGCAGCAGGTCGTCGACCAGGCCGGTCTGACCTGGCTCGAGACGCCGGACCAGGCGGTCGTGTGGGGCACGGCGCTGGGGCTGCAGAACGACATCGAGGATGTGCTCAAGCGCTCGCTCGAGGACGTGCGCGAATCGCCGAACCTCGCGTCGTCGACGTATTTCCCGATCTGGTACAGCTCGTCCGACGGCTCGTCGGTCGCGAGTGGCATGGCGAGCAGCGGCGGGTCGATCTTCTCGGGATCGGCCGTGCCCGACCTCGGCGGGATGATGTCGGCGCTCGGCACCATCGGGAACTCCCCGTCGTCGTCGGGGGGTAGCGGCAGCGGTGGCGGCGGGTTCGGCGGCGGCTCCTCGGGCGGTGGCGGCGGAGGCGCCGGCGGCGGGTTCTAGGCTCCTGCTCCGGCCGCGCGCTCCGGCCGCGCTCGCAGGTCGCACTCGACCCGCGAATCACCGCTGCCCGGTGCTATCGACCACGAAGACCCACTCAGTCCGCACGTTTACACCGCCCAACGACGAGATCGACCGCCGCCGAGGACCTCCGCCGTCGGAATCACCGGCCGGCGGTGGATCTGCCGACGTGCTTCGCTGGTATCACCTCACAGCGGTGGTCCGCGTGCGGCAATGTCCCTCGCCGGGACTATGTCTGCTACTCCTCGCGAACGGAGGAGTGACCTCCCGCAGGGACGCCTCGCAGTCGGCGACATCCTCTCGTGGGCACGACAGCCGTAGCGCCCACGGTCCCAGTTCCGTGGCGATGTAGTACTGCAGGTGGACGATGTCGTCGCCACCTGGCTCCGCGTTCATCATCTCCAGGCGGAGCGCTTCGCCGAGCTGAAGGTGGACGCGCCCAAGGGAGCGGATCCGCATCTCGGTCGCATTCGGATGGATGCCATATCGCCATCGGCTGAGCGGCGACGCAAGCGACTCGGTCTTCTCCGCCTCCCGTCCGAGGACCATACGCCGGGTCGCCAGCTTGGCAGGATCGATGTCACATCGGGCCGCCACCGACTCCGGCCCGCAGATGGAACGGTTCGAGGATGAGACTGCCCTAGTCTGTGAGCGCGGCGACAACCGTCGCGCCGCATGGATGACGAGGATGGATCGAACACTCGTCGAACGGGCACGTCAGGGCGATCACGCCGCCTTCGCCATCCTGGCGGAGTCGGCGACCGATCGGCTGTACGGCGTCGCGACGCTCATCCTTCGGGATCCTGACCGCGCCCAGGACGCGGTCCAGGAGGCGCTCATCTCCGCCTGGAGAGATGTGCGGGCCCTGCGGGATCCCGATGCGTGGGACGCGTGGATCCATCGACTCGTGGTCAGAGCGTGTTACCGAGAGGCCGACCGACACCGTCGGCGGCGATTGATCGTCGACACGTTCGATCCGACCCCGCCGAGCATCGGCGATGCGTCGGCAGATCTCGCCGACCGCGACGAGATCGAGCGCGGCTTCCGACGGCTGACCGTCGAGCAGCGCGCGATCCTCGTATTGCACTTCCACGGCGGGCTATCGGCGGCCGAGACCGGCAACGTCCTTGGGATCCCCGAGGGCACGGCGAAGTCTCGGCTCAATCGGGCACTGCATGCGATGCGTGCGGCGCTCGAGGCCGACGCCCGATCCACTCAGCTCAATCCGGGGCGACTGGCATGAACGCGTCGCACGACATCGAACGAGACCTCGCACGGTGGATGGAGGCCGTCGCGCCGTCGCGGGCGCCCGACAACCTCGCGCCTGGGATCGTCGAACGAACACGCTCGTTGCGGCCGCGTCCAGGTTGGCTCGCCCGCCTCATGGAGCCTCCGATGCAGACGCAACTTTCGTTGAGGAACTACTTTGGCTTCGGCCGATCCGCGCGGTTGATCCTCGTCGGCCTGCTGATCCTCGCCCTCACGGTCGGTGGGATCGTCGTGGGAAGCCAGCTCTTGCAGCAGCGACCCCTACCCCCTCCGTTCGGCCTCGCCGGCAATGGGTTGCTCGCAGCGAACGTCAACGGCGAGATCGTCCTCATGGAGCCTGACGGGTCGACCGCACAACCTCTCGTGCTGCCCTTCGAAGGCGTCACCGGGACCTCGTTCTCGCGCGACGGAACCAGGATCGCCGCGTGGGCGACTCCGGACACCGGTCGCGGGAGTCAGAAGTCGCTGATCGTCGCGAACGCAGATGGATCCGAGGCCTTCGAGGTCGACACTGCCAAGCTCGTCGGCGACCCTGGTTTTCGGATCGCCTGGTCACCGGACGATCGACGTCTGGCCTTCAGCGGGTCAGGCAATCGGCTGTACGTCGCCGACATCGACGCCCGAACGATCAGTGAACTCGGACCGGACGAGTCGATCAAGTTCCGCAAGGATCCCGCTTGGGCTCCGGACGGACGGCTCGCCTACCAATGCACGACCAGCGGCGTGCCGCACCTCTGCGTCATGAGTGCGGATTTTCAAGTCGAGCAGATGCTGCAGACGTCGGCCGGAACCGAGTTTGCGTTCCACGCCCCGTCGTGGTCACACGATGGCAGGTCGATCGCCTACCAGGTCGACGATACGATCGATCCCCAGCCTGGCGGCGGCTTCGGTTGGGACGTGGCCACGATCGACGTCGTCACCGGGAAAGAGAAGGTCCTCACGCGCGGCTTTGCGGACCACACCATCCTGCCGGTCTGGAGCCCGGACGACCGGCATCTGCTGTTCCTGACGGAAGGCGGTCCGGGTGTCGTGCGGTCCGACGGAACGGACCTGCGACTATTCGGGCAGACGGCGTGCCCATGGATCGAGCCGTCGCCCGATGGCGCATTTGCGACCTGCCCATCTGGCAACGAAGTCGTGCTGTACCCGATCGAGAGTGGCGGCCAGCCAACGGTCATCGAACTCGGAGGTCCGGTCGAATCCGTCAACTGGCAGCGCGTGGCCAACTGACTCCGCGATCCGGGCTTGGAACGGCTGCGGCTCGGCTGCAGCCGTTTCTCGCTTTTCGTTTCGGCCTGGCCTGATCCCCGACGGACTCGAGCGAGAACGCCCAAGGTACAGCCGGGCGACCTGGCTAGGCGTCCGAATGTCACCGGCGATAGTCGGCGCCGATCGACCGGGGAACGGCGAACGGCATCTCGTCGTGCGAGTGGATGCCAGCCTTGGCGAGGTCCATCAGCGCCAGCAGGTCGTCGTCCGTCGGCAGGCGGAGCACCGGGCGCTCCGAGCGGATCCGCAGCCCGTAGATCGGCCAGGCAGCGGCGAGTGACGTGGCCACGGGCTCGACGGCGTGCATGGGCGCCCGACGCTACACTCCGGCCATGGGTGCTGTCGAGACGATGGAAGACTTCTTCGAGAAGCTGAATGCCGGCGATCGCCAGGGCGCGGTCGACCTGATGGACGAGAAGACCGAGATGCGCGTCCACGTCGGCGACAACGTCCAGACGCTCCGCGGGGTCGAGCGGGTGGGTGGTTGGTTCCTGCGCGGCGACGCAGGCCTCCGGATGATCCCGGGCGAGATCCGTGACACCGGCAACACCTATGAAGCCGACCTCCTGGTCGTGCGCCCAGGCGCGCCGACCCAGCACATCGACGCCACGTTCCGGGTCGAGGCAGGACGGATCACAGCGATCAACATCGCGCCGCGCTAAGACGGCCGCTACGACGGCGAGGGCGACGCCTCGGCCGGGACCTCCTCGGTCACCGGCACCGGGATGATGATCTCGTCGCCGACCTTGATCCGGTTCGGGTTCGAGATGCGGTCCTTGTTGGCCTCCAGCAACGCGTCGAGCGTCACATTGAACTCGCGCGCGATCCGCGACAGCGTGTCACCCGCCTTGATGACATAGGTCTGCGGGGTCGGGTCCGGGATCGGGGTTGGCTCAGTCGACGGGGTCGCCACCGCGACGGACGGGCTCGCGCTGGACGCGCCGCCGCCACCATTCGGACCGCCGACGCCGAGCAATGCCGGCAGGAAGAACAGGATCAGCGCGGCAAGAACCACGCCGCCGAAGAGGATCCCCACGGTCGGGATCGCCGGGAGACCCGAGAGCCCGGCCCGCGTCTTGATCGACGGGTACGCCTCATTGCGACGCTGGCGCTCCCAGAGCGGCCCATCGTTGTCGGCTCGATCGGCCGCTCGATCGCGAGTGCGACCGCCGTCGCGCGTCGAACTGACGGTCGGGCGCCGCGCCGGTCGCGTCGGCGGTCGCACGACCGGATGGGCTTCGTCCTCCTCGGCCTGGCGCGCTGTGCGCCCGACGAGCCCGGCCAGGTCCGGGTCGGCGGGGACGGCCGGGCTGTCCTGCGGGGGCGACGGTGGGCGCGGCGATGAGCGCTGGCCCCACTCATCTGTGACGGCACCGCCTAGCGCCAGCCGGTCCGCGGCGCTGCCGGCCAGGCCCTGTCCCTCTGCCGGGACGGGCTGTCGATCGGCAGCATCGTCGGGGCGCGGCCCTTCGCGCCGCGGCCCACCGCCGCCCGGGCCAGACGCCCACGGTGGCGGGGCGGCCCAGTCGCGGGGCGGATTGCGCCGAGGGGGATCCTCGAGCGGCGGTTCCGGCCTGGCCTGGCCCCAGAGATCGGCGTCGGCGTCGGCATCCCCGTCGTCGGCGGCGCTCAGGATCGCTCCGGCCGCGACCGCATCGGCAGGCCCCACATCAGCGAGCCCCGCCCCGTCGTCATCTGTAACCGCAGCGACGGCCGCGCCCGGGATGGCACGAGCGGCCTCCCGCCGCGCCCATTCCTGGAAGGTCGGGCAGACGGGGAACGCGGACGAGAGGCAGTACGCCTCCTGGTGGGCGAGGGCGCGCGGTGCCGGCTCCGTCTCGGCGAAGCACCGGTGGCGGTGATCCGGCCGATCGGCGCGCTCGTCGCGATCGTCCTCGAATGCGACGAACGGGCAGGCCGATGAACCGTCCGCGCTGGGCAACCCTCGGTCCGTCATCCGGTCGATGATACCCGCGGTGCTGCCGATGTTCCGGTGCGTCGACACCCCAACCCTTCCGTGCCACCCCGCGAGAGGCGGTTGCCACGCAACACGTGGTAACCGGTCGTTGCCCGGGCAGAAATACGTCGCCAGCACGCTTGGTCAATGGAATCATCGACGCTCACCCTGCACACCGCCGATCGGATCGAGCCCTCCACGGCCGCCGTGCCGGTCGGCCCTGGTCTCGACCCCGGATCGGCCAAACCGCGGTCCGCCGAGATGCACCCGGGCCCGGGCTTCAGGCTCCGCTACGACATCGACCGGCCGAGCCCGGCGATCCTCGAGCGCCTCGGCCGTTTCGACACCCCATCGATCTCGGACCAGCTGAACCGGCTGTTCACGATGTCGGCGGCGATCCAGCTCCAGACAGATCCGCAGCATCGGATCCTCGGGCCGGCCGTCACGGTGAAGGTGTTCCCCGGCGACAACCTCATGGTCCACAAGAGCCTGGACATCGCCAGGCCCGGCGACATCCTGGTGGTCGACGCGAGCGGCTCCGCGCTGACGGCGGTGCTCGGCGACCTCATCTCGACGAAGGCGCGGCACCGCGGCATCGCCGGCGTGGTGATCGACGGCCTGGTGCGCGACCTCCCGGCCATCCAGGCCCTCGGCGACTTCCCGGTCTTCGCACGCGGCGTCACCCCGATCGGTCCGCTCCACCGCGGACCCGGCGAGGTCAACTTCCCGATCTCGGCCGGAGGCATTGTGGTCAATCCCGGTGATGTCATCTCCGGCGATCTCAACGGCGTCGTGGTAATCCCGCGCGACGTGCTGCCCGCGATCCTGCAGCGGCTCGAGATCCGAGAGGCCATCGAGGCCGAGTACCACGCCGCCGTCCAGCGCGGCGACTTCTCCAACGCGTGGGTCGACCAGACCCTCGAGGAGGCCGGCGTCGCGGTCGCTCCGGACCCGACGATCGGCCTTCGGTGAGCCTGCGTCACCTGCCGCCGGCCGTCCTTCTGGGCGGCAACGCGAACACGGTCTCGGTCGCGCGAAGCCTGGGCCGTCGTGGTGTCGACGTCACGGTCTACGGCAACGGCCACCCGCACGTCCGCTACTCGCGGTTCTGTACACGCTACGTGGACGTCGGGCGTGGACCCGACATCGGCGATCGCTGGCTACGCCATCTGCTCGACCGGCCACGGGACGCCGTCATCCTCCCGTGCGATGACGATGCGTTGGCAATGCTGGCTCGCAGCCGGAGCGCGCTGGCCCAAGCCGGCTACAGCCCGTTCGAGGCGCGTGACGATGTCGTCCTCTCGATGCTCGACAAGGCTCGGACCTACGAGCTGGCGGCTGCCGCCGGCGTCCCGGCACCGTGGTTCCTCCGACTGACCGACGCGGCCTCGGTCGATCGAGCGATCGAGGAGATCGGGTTCCCGAGCGCACTCAAGCCGGTCAGCTCGCATGCGTTCGCGCGTGTCTACCGCGGGCGCAAGGCGTTCATCGTCAAATCGGCCGACGAGATGCGCCAGCGCAAAGCCGAGACGGCCGAGTACGGGCTCGCGATGATGGCCATCGAGATCATCCCGGGCCGGGATGACCGCCTGTGCTCCTACTACGCCTACATCGATGAGCACGGGCGGTCGCTGGTCACGCTGACGAAGCGCAAGATCCGCCAATACCCGACAGGGTTCGGGCTGGGCTCCTTCGAGATCACCGACGAGGCCCCCGATGTCGCCGCGGCCGGTGCGGCCTTCTTCGCGTCGGTCGGGATCCGTGGCCTTGCGAACGTCGAGTTCAAGCGCGACGACCGCGACGGGACCCTCCGATTGATCGAGTGCAATCACAGGTTCACGGCGTCCAATGAGCTCGTGCGCGTGGCGGGCGTCGACCTGGCGTGGCTCGCTTATGCCCGGCTGGCCGGCGTGACCCCACCGCCGCTCGATCGATACCGGCCGGGCGTGACGCTCTGGAACCCATCGCGCGACCTGCGCGGGATCGCGAGCGCGACGCGTCGGGGGCAGACGCGCGTCGACGAATGGCTGCCGGGTCTGCTGCGCCGCCACGTGCTGCCCGTGTTCCGCTGGGACGACCCGGCTCCGACCATCGCGTATCACGCATCGACCCTCGCGCGCATCCCGGCCAAGGTGGGTTTTCGGGCAGAGATCGGTCCCGCCGTCTCGGCCTCCTGAGGCGTCCGGATGTCCATCGCGCGGGACGCCGTGCTCCCCTCGCCGCCACGTGTGACGTTCATCCCGGGCGATGGCATCGGGCCCGACGTGATGGGCGCGGCGCTGGCCGTGATCGAGGCGTCCGGGGCCACCATAGAGTGGGACGTGCGCCAGGCGGGTGCCGCAGCGGCCACTGACGGAGGTGAGAGCCTGCCCGACGACGTGGTCGAGGCGATCCGCGCGACGCGGGTCGCGCTGAAGGGCCCGACCGCGACAGCCACCCGCGGCGAACGGGCCGTGAGCGTCCGCCTGCGTGCCGCGCTGGACCTCGAGCTCGGCATCCGGCCGGTGCGGAGCTGGCCAGGGGTCGTCGGGGCGGTCAACTCGGTGACGTCGTCGAACCTCGACATCATGCTCATCCGGATGCTCGGGGAGGACCTGTACGCCGGCCTCGAGTTCGAAGCTGACGATCCGGCCGCCGTCGATCTCCGCCGGCTCTGGGCGTCCCGTGGTCGAGCCCTCCCAAAGGACACGGCCTTCTCATTGAAGGTGTTGTCGGACCGGGCGATCGAGCGGTTCGCCCGAGCCGCCCTGACGCAGGCGCGGATCCATGGCCGGCGGCGCATCACGATCGTCCACAAGGCGACCGTCATGCGGGCGACCGACGGTCGGTTCCGATCGATCGTGGAGGAGGTGGCGCGCAAGGTCGGGGGGTTCGAGGTCGACGACCGTCTCGTCGACACGGTCTGCCTCGACCTCATCCGTCACCCGGAGCGCTTCGACGTGCTGCTCGCGCCGGTGATGTACGGCGACATCCTGTCGGACGTGATCGCCGGGCTCGCCGGCGGGCTCGGCCTGGCGCCGGGCGCCAACATCGGGCGGCACGCCGCCGTCTTCGAGCCGGTCCACGGGACCGCGCCATCGCTCGCCGGACTCGACCGAGCCGACCCCATCGCGGCGATCCTGACGGGCGCCATGCTGCTACGACACCTCGACCTGCCGGTCGAGGCACAGCGGATCGAGACCGCGGTCCGCTGCACCCTGACGACCGGCAGCGTGCTGACCTATGACCTGGCAGGCGTCCCGCGCGACCACGAACGCGCTGCGAGCACCCATGCCATGACCGACGCCGTGATCGCTGCGCTGCCTCCGGGGTGAACGACGGGTCGGTCCCCGAGGTCGATGGCGACGCCACGCGCGAGAGTGCTGCGCACGTCCGCGGCTCCACATTGCTGGTCGTCGGCCGGTTCGTGTCGCTCGGGATCAACTTCGCGACCCAGGTCCTCATCGCCCGTCACCTCGGCCAGACCGAGTTCGGAGCGTTCGCGCTGGCATTCGCGATCGCGGGCCTCTGCCAGGTGCTCATCACGCTCGGGCTGCATCGGGGTGTTACGCGCTTCCTGACCGCCGACCTCGAGCGTGGCGACCACCCGCGGTTCGTCGGGACGATCGTGCTCAACGTCGCCGTCATCGTCGTCCTGGGGGCGATCCTCGTCGGCCTTGTAGCTGTCGCCCAGCAGGGCCTGACCGCTGCCGGCATCCTGCAGCCTGCCGCGACGGGCCTGCTCCTGATCCTGGTGCTGCTGGCCCCGATCGACGCCCTCGACGATCTGCTGATCTCGCTGTACGCGATCTTCGACAGCCCACGCTCGATCTTCGTCAGGCGTTACATCCTCGGGCCGGCGTTGCGGCTCGGCGTGGCTGTGGCCGTGGTCCTCGCGAGCGGCGGGGCGATCGAGCTCGCGGTCGGCTACGTCGCAGCCAGCCTGTTCGGTCTGGCGCTCTACGGCGCGCTGTTCATCCAGATGCTGATGCGGTCCGGCATCGTGAAGGCGGTGGGCGGCAGGCCGCTCGTCATCCCGGCCCGAGAGGTCATCGGCGCGTCGGTCCCGCTGCTGTCGACGGATGCCGTGTGGCTGCTCATCAACACGTTCCCGATCTTCGTCCTGACGGCGGCCAGCGGCCTGGCCGACGTCGCGGCATACCAGGTCATCCGCCCAGCCGCCGCGCTCAATCTCCTCGTCGCGGCCAGCTTCCACGTCCTCTACCTGCCGCTGGCGACACGTCTGGCGAACCGGCGCGACATCGCTGGCTCGAACGAGCTGTACTGGCGAACGACGATCTGGGTCGCCGTCCTGACGTTCCCGATCTTCGCGGCCACGTTCGCCCTCGGGCGACCCCTGACGACCTTCGCGTTCGGGGAGCGTTACGAGGCGTCGGGAATGTACCTGAGCGTCCTCGCCGTCGGCTACATGGTCCACGCGGCGCTTGGCTTCAACGCCACGACACTGGCCGCGCACGGCTATCACCGAACGGTCGCCATCGCCAACGGGGTGACGGCGGGCATCAGCGTCGTCGCGGCGCTCGTCCTGATCCCGCCGTTCGGCGCGCTCGGTGCGGCCGTGGCGTCGACCGCGACGTTGTTCGCCCAGAACGCTCTCCTGCAGGTCGGTCTGAAACGGCGCATCGGTATCGCTCTGGTCCACCGGGACGCCGTGCGGGTCTACGCGGTCATCGCCCTTGCCGCGGGCACCCTCTTCGCGATCGAATCGTTCGCGTCGCTCGGTCTCTGGACGCTCGCGCTTGCAGCCGTCGAGGCGGTGGGAGTCCTCTATCTCGCGCGCCACGCCATGCAGGTCACGACGATCTTCCCGGGCATCAACCCCCAGATCATCCGGCTGCTTGCATCGGCGGGTCCGGCGGGCCGGCGGTTGGCATCTGGTCTCGATCTGCTTCGCTCGATCCGGCCGGACGATGCCGCCCGACGCTTCCGTCAGGCACATCGATGGGCCGCGCAGGACGGGGTCGCGCGTGCTGCGATCTACCGGTCGATCTGGATGGAGGCAGGTCGCGCCATCGGGGCGGACGTCACGGAGGTCGCGCGCGGTACGTTCGAGCTCCGCGCGGGCCCGCGCCGAGCGATCGTCACCGACCACCTCCTGCGCCTCGACTCGGATGCTGCCCTCGGCCGCGCGATCGACAAGCCGGCCGTCAGCCGGATGCTCCGGGCAGAGGGCCTCCCGGCCCCCGCCCATCTGGCGTTCTCGTTCGCCGATTTCGGCGCGGCCGTCGCGTTCCTCGCGGCGGCTCCCGGGCCGTGCGTGGTCAAGCCGGCGCACGGCCGCACGGGGTCTGGCGTCACGACCAACGTCCGGACGCCCGAGGACCTGCTTCGTGCCGTCGTTCGGGCCGGCGCCGACAGTGACGATCTGCTCATCGAGCACCAGCTCGACGGTGCGGTCTACCGGCTGCTCTTCCTCGACGGGCAGCTCCTGGATGTCCTCGAACGGAGGCCACCCGGCGCCGTCGGTGATGGACGATCGAGGATCGGCTCGCTGATCGCGGCGGAGAACGAGCGTCGGCTGGGGGCCGCTGGTCGCGTCGGCCTGTCGTTGCTCAAGGTGGATCTGGATTGCCTGCTGACGCTGGCCGGAGCCGGTATGGACCTGCGCTCCGTGCCGCCGGCGGGCACGGTCGTCGTGGTCAAGACCGCGACGAACCAGAACGGGGCGCTCGAGAATCGCTCCGTCCTCCACGCCGTGGGCGCCGATCTGGTCGAGGAATCACGGCGGGCGGTCGAGCTCGTCGGGCTCAGGCTCGCAGGGGTGGACGTCGTGACGCTGGATCCCGTAGCTCCGCTGGCTGGCAGCGGCGGTGCGATCCTCGAGGTGAACGGCTCGCCGGGCATCCACTACCACTACCTGGTCCACCCCGACAGCCCCCGCCGGCCCGTGGCGATCCCGATCATCGAGGCACTGCTCGACCTTGGGCCGGGTCCGTCGGTCGCACGTCCGGAGGTCGATCGGGCAGCCACGGGTTCCGCGTCGCGCACGCGCGAGCCGGGCACGGCCTCGTAGCCGTGGTCGACCCTGAAGGCGTTTTGACACGCTCTCTGTGCACCCGGACACGTCACGGTCTTTCTCGAGACGGTAGGGTGGTGTCCCCGACCCAGTGTGAGAAGGAGTCCCATGTCTCGCCTGACCCGTTGGCTCGCGCCGACAACGACAGCCCGCGCCCATTGCGACCTCCCCTGCGGCGTCTACGACCCCGAGCAGGCGCGCATCGAGGCCGAGTCCTGCCACAGGATCAACGAGAAGTACGCCGCCAACCAGGATGCCACCTTCCGGACCCGCGCGGTGGCGATCAAGGAGAACCGGGCCGACCTGGTCAAGCACCACCTCGACGTCCTGTGGCACGACTATTTCAAGCCGGAGCACCTGGAGGCCGTGCCGAACCTGCACGAGCTGTTCTGGAACGCGACCAAGCAGGTGTCGAAGGTCAAGGCATCGACCGACGCCGCCGACTCGAAGGCGCTGCTCGACATGATCGACGAGATCGACGCCGCGTGGAAGAAGACCGGCGGCGAAGAGAAGACCCGCGTCGCGGGCCGGCCTTCCTGATCTCCACCGAGATGCGAATCCCGAGGCCCCGCCGGTCGGCGGGGCCTCGTCGTACCGAGTCGCTCCGGCATCGGCTGCGCGGTCCGTGGCGGATCGCGGTCATGCAGGCGAGCATGGAGCCCGCGATCCGCGAGGGCGACTGGCTGCTGGTCGACCCCACCACGACGCGCTGGCCCCGGCGTGGCTCGGTCGTGGCATTTCACGAACCCGACGGCGGCGTGTTGTCGATCAAGCGCGTGGCCGGCACGCCCGGCGATCGGGTGCCGTTCCGCGACGGCTACATCGAGTTGGCCGACGACGAGGCCTGGCTCGTATCGGACGCGGACGCAGCGGTTGCCGCCGAGGCGGGCCTCGGCGAGCCGGTCGACTCCAACCGCTATGGACCGGTGCCGGTCGCGCTCCTCGTGGGCAGGGTCTGGTTCCGCTACGGCCCGCTGCGCCGAATCGGGCGGCCCGGACCTTCGAGCCGTGGACGAACCGGACCTCAGACGGTACGGTGACATCTCCCGATCCGACCCTTGGAAGGAACCATTTGCCGTGACTTCGACGCGCTCTCGCCGGCTGGCCTTCGCGCTCTGCAGCGCAGTCCTGACATTCAGTCTCGCTTCGTGCGGCGGCACGCCAACGGCTGCCACGTCGGCGCCGACCTCGGCAGCTACCGCGAGCCTCGCGCCGTCCGCTGGAACCGCGAGCCCATCAGCCGCAGCGTCGGCATCGGCCTCGGCCGGAGCGAGCCTCGCCACGACCGGACGCATCGAGGTCCCCGAGCACGGCTTCGCGATCACGCTGCCGGCAGGCTGGACCAGGATCGATCTCCAGGCGGGTGATCTCGAGCAGATCATGGCCGCCGCGGGGGCCGACAACCCCGAGATGGCCGAGCTTTACTCCGCGCAGATCCAGACCATGCTCGCGAGTGGTCTCGTGATCTTCGCCTTCGGACCGGATATCACGACCGGGACCAATCTCAACGTCTTGTCGCTTCCGAGCATGGGCATGAACCTGGACCTGCTCGAGCAAGCCAACCTGGCTCAACTCAAGACGCTAGCCGAGGGTGAGGTCTCGACCGAGCGGGTCACCCTCCCGGCCGGCGAGGCCCTCCACCTCCGCTACAGCATCAAGTCCGCGAACCAGCCCGCGCCGCCCACGATCGATCAGTACCTCGTACTCATGGGCGACCGGCAGCTGATGGTCAGCGTGACCAACGCCAGTGCCGCCGATGCGGCCGCGATCGCGGGGTCGCTCGAGACGCTCTAGCGCGACCGCCGCCTCCGTCGACTGGCTGATTCCCGCTGCGCGCTGGTTGGTTCAGGAGAAGCACGGCCGGTGAGTGGGCGGGGCGGCGGTCGGCGGACGGCGGGCGGCGAGGAACCATGAAGTACGCGCATTGGACCAACCTTAAGTCCGGTCCAGCGGCCGCCACGGGACTCCGACCGTGCACACCCGCATGGCCGAGCGTGCGATCCGTCGTGTCGTCGAGTATCTCGTCCGCGCAAACCGATTCTCTGCCTCGGAGGACGACATTAGGTTGCGCTGACGCGCATCGTTCATGGCCGCGCTGCGCCGGGGTCGCCGAGTCGCGCCGCGATGCGCAGGCCGCGCGGAGTCGCGGCCGGTCGCGCCGAGTCGCGCCGAGTCCCGCCGAGTCGCATCGCCCGCGCGCGCCGAGCCGCACCCAGTCGCTGCCACTCTTCGGTGACTCGGGCCGGTCAGGCGCCGGCGATCGCCGCCGCGCCTGTCGACAGGTTGATCCCCGCGGCGCGGCAGTCCTCGGCGAAAGCCGCCTGGGCGTCGAGCGTCGGTGACCAGCGCGTCGGGAAGGCGATGAGCCGGTCCAGTCCGATCTCGGCAAACCGCGCCAGCCGGTCGACGCGTGCTCGCCCCGCGTCCCGCATCTGCTCGTCGCGCTCATATAGCGAGAAACGCATCGTGGCGGGGTCGCGTCCCTCGGCCTCACAGCGCGCGCGGACGTCCCGCATCCGGTCGACGATGTCGTCGGCCTCGATGAACACGAAGTTCAGCTCGTCCGCGTAGCGGATCGCGTAGCCGGCCGTTCGCTGGCGGCCGTTTCCGCCGACGATGATCGGGATGCGCGGCTCCTGGAGGCCCTGTGGCACATTGATGGCGCCGCGGACGTGGGCGTAGCGACCCTCGTACGACGAGCGACCCGGCTGGAACATCCTCGTGATGATCTCGAGGTGGTCACCGAAGGCGCCCATGCGGTCGGCCAGCGGCGGGAACCCGTAGCCGTAGGCGACCCACTCGTCCTCCTTCCAGCCGGCACCTATGCCGAGCTCGAACCGGCCGCCGCTGATGACGTCGACGGTCGACGACAGCTTGGCGGTGAGCGCCGGGTTCCGGAAGCCCGTGCACACGACCATGTGACCGAGGCGGACGCGCTCGGTCACCATCGCGAGGGCGGCAAGTACGGAGAAGGACTCGAACGTGATCTCGTCGGTCGGTACGGGCACGGTGTGGAAGTGGTCGAACACCCACAGCGACTCGAAGCCGAGCTCCTCGGCCTGACGCGCGAGCTCGACGGTCCGCGCCCACGCATCGGCCGGCGGCCAGCCGTCGTAGTCGCCTTTCCAACCTTGTGGTGCCATCAAACCGACCTGCATCGTCGCCTCCGATCATCTGTGTGTCGTCGCAACCATTGTCACCGGTCAAGGCGATCGTCGCGTCCGCCGGGATGCCGGCCGGCGGTCCTGCCCGGCCCCTATGCTCATCGACATGGATATGACCGCGTTCGACCCGACCGCTCCGCTACCCGGTCCGCCCGACCCGTGGGCGTCGACCTCACGTCCGAGCACGCGCTCCGGACCGCCGTATCACATGACGGAGATGATCGAGGCCGAACCGGCACTCGCGGACCGGATCCTGACCCGCCACGAGCCCGTCGGCAGCGGAGCGGCCGAGCTCGCGCGGGTCATCCGCCGGACGATCCGCGCTGGGGACCCGGTCGTCGTGACCGGCTGCGGGACGTCCGAGCACGCCGCCTACGGGGTCGCCGAGATCCTGCGCGAGGCCGTGCGCTCAGCTGAGATCAGGGCGCCCGGGCACGCGACGCGCCACGAGCCCGTTGCCGCCCAGGCGTTCGAGCTATCACTCGACCCACCGTCGACGGGCCTGGTCATCGGCATCTCGCACGAGGGCGGCACGACCGCCACGAACGCGGCTCTCGACGCCGCGCGCGCGGCCGGTGCCCGCACGGCGATCGTCACGGTGTCGGACCGCTCCCCCGGCGCGGCACTCGCCGATATCGTCGTGGAGACCGACGAGCTCGATCAGAGCTGGTGTCACACGGTCGGCTATCTGAGCCCCCTGGTCGCGGCGACCGCGGTCGGGGCGCACATCGCGGGCCGCCCCGTGGATGCGGCCTTGCGCGCAGCCGCACGCGACCTGATCCAGGCCGGCGTCGACCGGGCCGGGATCGCGGAGCCCGTCGCGACCAGGTTGTCGGAGGCGCGCTCCATCATCGCCATCGCGTCCGGCGCCGATCGCACGGCCGGTCGCGAGCTCGTCCTCAAGATCGAGGAAGGGACGTGGATCCCGGCGGCCTACCGGGACCTCGAGAGCTTCCTGCACGGGCATCTCGCCGCCACCGACGAGGCGATGGGGCTCGTTCTCATCCTCGCCGATCGGGACCGACGCGCCGAGCGGCTGGCGCGCGCGACGGGTGCGCTACGGGCTGCTCGCGGCGTCGGGATGGTCGCCGCGGCGATCGTCGCCGCCGATGCGGCCGTCGACCTGCCGACCGACCTCACCCCCGCGGGGCGGATCGTGATCCCCGAGGCGCCGGCGCTCCCCGCGTCGGTCGCCGCGCTGCTCGGCACCGCGACGCCGCTCCAGATGCTGACCGAACGGCTGGCGCGGGCACGTGGTGTCAACCCAGACCCGATCCACCGCGACGTCGACCGATACCGCGAGGCGGCCGAGTCGGCCGAGTGAGAGGTCAGATCCGGCCGACGAGCTCCTGGCCCATGACATCGACCATGTCGAGGTCCCACGGGATGAAGTCCTGGAACATGATCCGCTCGATGCCGGCTTCCGCGAAACGCTCGACCTGAGCGCGGGCGTCATCGGGCGTGCCGTAGATCCACCGGAGCCGACGCTCCTCGAGCCACGCCTCGCCGGTCTCGGCGTCGGCGCCGAAGGTATCGAGGAGTGTCCGCTCGCGGTCCTCGACCTCGGCCTGCGTGCGTCCGACGAGGATCCCCGCCATCGTCGAACGGGCCAGCGTCGACGGGTCGCGGCCGATCGCCCGGCACGCCTCGTCGAGTTTTACGCGGACCTCCGCCGCACGCGCTGGCGACGCTGAGCTGAGGTTGTACTCGTCCGCATAGCGGGCCGCCAACCTGAATGACCGCGGCGAGCCGCCACTGCCGACGATGATCCGCGGACGCCGCCCTCCGGCAGGCGTGGTGGGACGACCCTCCGTCTCGACCGGCCTCGGCCGGAAGAGCGCATCCCGGACGCGGATCCCGGTGATGCCCTCGAACGACCAACCGTCGGGCTCGCCCCACAGCCCGTGGAGGATCGCGAGCTGGTCCTCGAGCATGTCCGCCCGTCGTTCGATGGGCGGGAAGTCGAGACCGAGCTGGCGGTGCTCCTCGTCGTTCCAGCCGGCGCCAACGCCGACCTCGACGCGCCCGCCGCTCATCTCGTCGACGGTCGCGACGACCTTGGCGAACACGCCCGGATGGCGGAACGTCACCGGTGAGACCAGGGCGCCGAGGGTGATCCGCTCCGTCTCGCGCGCAAGCCCGGCGAGCACGGTCCACGCGTCCGTCGTCGGCTGACCCGACTCGCCCGGGAAGCTCGCAAAATGGTCCGAGCGGAAGAATGCATCGAAGCCGTTCGCTTCGGCGCGCCTCGCCGATGCGAGCTGGTCGGCGTAGCTCATCCCCTGCTGTGGCTCGAGCATCAGCGCGTATCGCATCGGGCACTCCTGCACTCGGCGTCAATCATTCCGCTTGACGCGATATTCCATTCGATTATAGTAATTCACGTGACACGAACTATCGCACCCCAGCGACCCACGCCGTCCGTGGCTCCCACGTCGTCGCGCGACCCGTACGCCCCCATCATCGCCGACTTCCAGGCAGCGATGACGATGATGAGGTGCGCGTCGAGCGAGCGGGTGCTCCGGCTCGGCATCAGCGTCGCCCAACTCCATATCCTGTACACGCTGAGGCGGAACGGCCAGATGCCGATGAGCCGCCTCGCCGAGGTGCTGAACGTCTCCCTTTCGAATGCGACCGGTCTCATCGACCGGATCGAGGAGCGAGGATTCGTCGACCGCACGCGCGTCCCGGAGGACCGCCGGATCGTCCTGATCCGGGTCACCGAGGCCGGCGAGCGGATGCTCACTGAGATCGACGCCCTGAGCGATGAGCTGCTGCGCTCGGTCCTCGGGCACCTCGATCGATCGAAGCTTGCGGGTGTCGGCCAGGCGGTCGCCGCGCTGCGCGACGCACTCGGTGTCGCGACCGGGAGCGAGGCGGCGGATCGCCACAGCGGCTCCATCCCCTCTCCACGATCCTCGTCGACCCTCCGGGGTGTCGAGCGCCCGACCCAGACACACCCACAGAAGGACTGACCTCATGGAATCTTTCCCCGACGCGAACGGGCGAGGGCCCACGCTCGCCGAGGACCCGGCACTCGGGCTGAGCCACCGCGCGAAGATGGAGATCCTCTTCGCAGTCTTGCTCGGTCTGTTCCTGGGTGCACTCGATCAGACGATCGTCGGCCCCGCGCTCCCGACGGTCGTGACCGAACTCTCCGGCAACGACCTCTATGTCTGGGCCGTGACGATCTACCTGCTCACGAGCACGATCAGCGTCCCGTTCTGGGGCAAGCTGTCCGATCTGTATGGGCGCAAGCCGATCTTCATGATCGGCATCAGCATCTTCCTCGTCGGCTCTGCCCTGTCCGGCCTGAGCCAGAACATGGAGATGCTCATCGTGTTCCGCGGGCTGCAGGGCATCGGCGCCGGCTCGCTGTTCCCGGTCGCATTGGCAGTCATCGGTGACCTGTTCACTCCGGCCGAACGTGGCAAGTACCAGGGCCTGTTCGGAGCCGTCTTCGGCATCGCCTTCATCGTCGGCCCGCTGGTCGGCGGCTTCCTCACCGAACAGATCAGCTGGCATTGGATCTTCTACGTCAACATCCCGATCGGCCTGGTCTCATTGTTCTTCATCAATCGGCTGCTGCCGACCGTGAAGAACCCACGGGCGACGCGGAACTTCGATGTCCTCGGTGGCGTGATCTTCACCGTCGCGATCTCGTTCCTGCTCGTCGGGTTGACGAACAAGCAGTTCGGCGAGTGGACTGACACGACGGTCGGTGGATTCATCCTCGTGGGTCTGATCGGCACGGTCCTGTTCGTCCTCGCAGAAGCGCGGGCCAAGGAGCCGATCATCCCACTCAGCCTGTTCAGGATCCGGACCTACACGACGTCGATGATCGCGACGTTCTTCGCCAGCTTCGCGTTCTTCGGGGCGATCATCTTCCTGCCGCGCTGGTTCCAGATCGTCGAGGGTTTCAGCCCGACGAACTCCGGTCTCGCGGCACTGCCGCTGATGGTCGGACTGATCGCCAGCTCGATCGGCTCGGGCCTGATCGTGGCGCGGACCGGTCGCTACAAGTGGCTCCTCGTCGGAGCGATCGTCCTGATGGGCGTGTCGAGTGCGCTGATGACGCAATTGACGGCGACGACTCCGCTCGCGCTGGTCTGGTTCTGGATGTTCCTGTCCGGCCTCGGCGTCGGCCCGACGTTCTCGGTCTTCACGATCGTCGTGCAGAACGCCGTGCCCTTCCACGAGCTCGGCGTCGCGACCAGCAACCTGACGTTCTTCCGCCAGATCGGCGGCACGGTCGCGCTCGCCATCGTGGGCACCATCTTCGGGACCACGTTCACGGAGCAGATGGCGCCGCAACTCGCCGCCGCTGGCGTGCCTGCCCAGGTGGTCCAGGGCTTCACCCAGGCCAGCAATAGTGGTCAGCTGGACTTCAACCAGCTGACGGGCGTCGGTGATCTCGGCGCGACGATCCTGGCCAGCATCCCGGCCGAGGCCAGGCCGTTCATCGAGCCGTACATCGCCAACATCGTGGCCGGCATCCATCAGGCGTTCAGCCTGGGCGTCGCACAGACGTTCTGGATCGGCGTCGCGGCGGCGATCGTCGCGGCCCTGGCGGCCGCCGGGATGCAGGAGCTGAGGCTCCGTACGTCAGCGGCGCCCGCTCCTGAGGCACGGCCTCGACTCACGAGTGCACCGGCGGCCGACTGACCTCGCACCGCTCCTCCTCCACGCCCCCGGTGGTTTCGCCGCCGGGGGCGTTCCTCGTTCCCGGCTAGGATTCGCTCGATGCCTCCGGTCCCCGCTCCGTTCCCCGCTCCGTTCCCGCCCCGGCTCCAGGCGGTCGGGACCGTCGACGCGCCCTATCGGCCGATGCTCGATGTCGCCGACCTGCCCGAGGGCTCGATGCGCCGAGTGACGGTCGGCGAGCTCGACGTGCTGCTGGCCCACACCGAACGCGGGGTCTTCGCGACCGACGATCGCTGCCCTCACATGTCCGCGCCGCTATCGATCGGCGAGCTCGACGGTTGCATCGTCGCCTGCCCACTCCACGACGGTCGGTTCGACCTCGTGAGCGGCGACACCGCGCAGATGCCGACCACGGGTGGACTCGATGCGGACGGGGTCTACCACCCGACCTGGTCACCGGCCGGAAGGGACCCCAAGGTCGACCCGCCCGGCAAGAAGGCTGAGGCTCGCCGGCTCACGCGCGTCCGTCGGTTTCGCTACTACCCGGTGCGGGTGGTGGATGGGGTCATCGAGGTGGCGCTGCCGGTCTAGGCGCCCCGCCCCGGACGAAGGCCGCGGCCGGTGTCAGTCTCAGTTGCAGATCCCGAATGAATGAGCACGGGCCAGATACCGAGACTGCAGGTCGCTGCGATCTGGGCGATCGATCGTGCACGGCTGTGCGAAATGTGCATCTGGGGCTGACACCCCGGATCGAAAAGACCGGGACAGGCCCTCCGACTGGGGAGGCGGACAGGACCCGCCGTCCCGGCCCGCGGAGCCTAACTCTCCCCCTGCTCCACGTTCGTCGGCGGCTCGACCGCAGCGGCCGCCGCCCGGTGCCTCTCCTTGTACGTCCCGATGATCGTCACAGCCTCCTCGGGGTCATCGGTAAGCCGGAGCAGGTCGACGTCCTCGGGGTCGATCGCCGCCTCCTCGAGGAGCGAGCCGCGGATCCAGTCGATCATGCCGGTCCAGTAGTCGGTGCCCATGAGGATCACCGGGAAGTCCTGGACCTTCTTGGTCTGGATCAGCGTCAGCGCCTCGAACAGCTCATCGAGCGTCCCGTAGCCGCCCGGGAAGATCACGAACGCATCGGCGTACTTCACGAACATGACCTTGCGCGCGAAGAAGTAGCGGAATTCGACGCCGAGATCGACGTATGCGTTGAGCCCCTGCTCCATCGGCAGCTCGATGTTGCACCCGACCGACAGACCTCCGCCGTCCTGGCAGCCGCGATTGGCGGCCTCCATGATCCCGGGCCCGCCGCCGGTGATGACCGCGTAACCGGCCTTGGCGAGCCGCCGACCGAGCTCGCGCGCCTGGCTGTAGTAGCGATGGTCCGGCTTGGTCCGCGCGGATCCGAAGACGCTGACCGCCGGACCGACCCCGGCCAGCGCATCGAACCCGTCGACGAACTCGGACAGGATCCGCAGGGAGCGCCACGGGTCCGAGTCGAGAAACTCGGGGCGAGTCGGCCGCTCGAGAAGGGCTTCGTCCTCGGTGCGCGCCATCCTGCCGGCGAGGTGCGACGCTTCAGGGCGGATCGTCAGGCGGCCGCTCCGGCGGCGATCGGGCTTGTCGGTCACGATAGGAAGGATGCCACTCGACGACATGCATGAGAGGCCACGATGCGCAGCCGACTGATCGCAGGGATCTTGCTCGCGCTGGTCGGGGCGGTATGGATCGGCCAGGGCCTCGGCCTGCTGCGCGGCTCCAGCTTCATGGTCGATGACATTCGCTGGGCCGTGTTGGGAGCCGTGGTGCTGGTCGCCGGCGTCGTGCTCATCGTTGCCGCACGACGCCGACGGACCTGACCAGCGTCTGCGGCTAGGACAGGGTCATCGCCACGATGTCGGACCCTGGCTCGTCGTCCACCCACGTGCTGCCCACCAGCAGGAAGTGGCCATTGGTGGAGTCCTGGCGAAGAGTGACCTCATCCAGGCGAGCGGTCCGTGGGACGCGCTCATTCGTCCAGAGGCCGCCGGCGTCCCTGACAAAGTGGCGGATCGAGCTGCGATCCTTGAAGACCACGTGCACGGTCCCGTTGTCGAGATCCACTACCAGGGAGGCTGGGGCGATGTGGCTTGCCAGCCGCTTGACCTGCCAGGATCCGCCGGAATCCGTCGCGAAATAGGTCCCGGGCCTGGGCATCGGTCGTTCTGTGTCGGCACAACCCCCGCCCGATGGCTGATGGGCCGCCCATGAGACATAGGCCTTGTTGTCCGGACCGAGAACCAGGTTCGGCCACGAGACCTGCATGCTGCGGCCGTCGAACACGGTTCGGGTCGAGAGTCGGCCATCCGCCCGCACGACGGCAAAGCGGAGCTTGTTGCCCGTCGAGAACGCGATCCGAGCGAGGCCATCGTCCCCGATCCGCAGCGATGTTTCGACCGCGCCCGGGATCGGCACCGAGCGGAAACGCGCGCCGGTCAGCCGGCCGTATGAGACGGGTCCCTGGCCATCCTCGGACACGAACGTCTCGTGGATCACGCCGTCCACGACGCGGAATGATTGCAAGCGGTCGCCGATGGCACCGATCCGCACGGGTGCCGACCAGGCGCCGTCGGGGAGCCGACGCGTTCGGTAGTACACGCCGACATCGGCGAGCCCATCGTCACCGCAGCCCCCGTCGGTCGGCCGGAGCCGGGTGAACGCCACATAGAGCGTCGATCCGTCCACCGCGACCTGGGGATCGACCTCGAAGCGGCGGGCCGGATGCCTGAGCGTCGTGGCGACCCAGGTTCGACCATCCTTCGACGTCGCGTAACGGATACCCATGCCACATCGGGCGACGACGTGGAAGCTGCCGGCACCATCGATGGTCGCGACGGGCGCCCAGCACGAACCATCGATGACCGTGCGGGCCTTGGACCACACGGCCGGCTTGACCACGGCTGGCGGCTTGGGAGTCGGTTTCGGCACAGGGTCCGCGACGACCGGCGCGGACGGCCCCGCGCTGCCGGGTGGTTCCGGCGACGGCTCCGGATCGACCGCTGCCGTCGAGGGCGACGGGACGCCGGGCGATGGGAGGGGAGGCGTTGCGTCGGGCGCCGACCCGCGGCCTGCGACGGCCGTCTGGCCGCCGCAGGCCGCAGTCATGACGACCGCCAGAAGGAGCAAGGTCGCCCGCGATGGAGCGAGTGCGTGAGACACGATGACCACCAGTCGTTGTCGGGTGGTCGACGCCATCGCCGACCTGGTGGAGAAACGCGCATGCCCGGCGTCCTGTTGCGCCGGTGTCGGTCAGTTGACAGCCGACTCGGACAGCCACGCCTTCCACACCGATTCCGCCCTGCCCGAGGTCACCTCGTTGCCGTGCCGGACCAGCGGCAGGCGGAGCAGGCGGACGTCCACGAGAAGACGCTCGACGATCGCGGCATCGTCCATCGACAGGTAGGCCAGACCACCATCCCGATAGGCCCTGGATCCCTCGTCGATCAGGGCACGAGCGCCCAACCGGTCGACGAAGCGGCGCAGCTCGGCAGGTGCGATCCGTCGCTTGCGCAGGTCGACGAAGGACACGACGATGCGCCGCTCGCGGAAGAACCGTTGTGCGGCACGCGTCCCCGGATCGTTGTCGAGCCCGAAGACCTGGATGTCCGGCATCTTCCGTGTCGGCGTCCGCCCGAGGGGTGCAGGCATGGCCGCGAGCGTATCGCACCGTCGCGACCGGGTACCATCGACCGACCACAGGAGGTGTCCGCGTGACGGTCTGGTTCACGGTCCAGCTCGCCGATCAGCCCGGCTCGCTCGCGCGTGTCGCGGTCGCGCTCGCGGAACGCAACGTGAACATCACCGGGATCGTGGGCGTGGCCGAGGACACCGACGGGGCGTTGATGCTGACGACATCAGATGCCGCCGCCACCCGGTCGGCCTTCGAGAGCCTGGGTCTGGCCTTCGAGGAGCACGATCCGGGCGGCGACGTCCAGCCGGAGTCGATGACCGTGGGCGACCTGCGACCCGGGGCCGCCGGACGCGGCTCGCTCGGCTGACCCGCGACGACCGCGCGATGCCCCGACGCCAGGTCGCGCCGACCGCCGCGATCCGGTTCGACATCGTCGATGGGCCGGACTCGACGGTGACGGTCGGAGGCGCCGTGTCGGCGATCGGCGGCCGAATCCGGACCCTGGCGACGGTCCGCCCGATCGAGAGTGACCCGCCGCAGGTCGAGATCGAGCTCGAGGTCGAAGGCGTCACCGAGGATGCGTTGGTCGAGGCCTTCGACGACTTGCCTCAGATCCGCGCCATCCACCGGACGCGCGCGCTCGGCACGGTCTTCGGCAAGCGCATCATCGTCGTCGGCGGAGGCGCACAGGTCGCCCAGGTCGCGCTCGGTGCTGTTAGCGAGGCGGACCGCCACAACCTGCGCGGGGAGCGGATCTCGGTCGACACGATCCCGTTGGTCGGCGAGGCGGACATCGCGGCCGCGGTCCGGGCCGTAGCCGACCTGCCGCGGGCCCGGCTTCTTGTCCTTGCCGGCTCGATCATGGGCGGCGACATCAGCGCGGCGGCCGACGAGCTGCGCGCGGTCGGCATCCCGATCATCGCGCTGAACATGGTCGGCTCGATCACGGATCACGTGGATCTCGTGGTGTCCGACCCGGTCCAGGCCGGGACGATGGCGGTCATGGCTGTGGCCGATACCGCGACGTTCGACCTCGAACGCCAGCGCGGCCGGCGCTACTGAGGACTGGGATGCGGATCGCGACCTGGAACGTCAACTCGCTGAAGGCCCGCCAGGAGGCCGTCGACAAGTGGCTGGAGCGCGCCGAACCGGACATCCTCCTCATGCAGGAGACCAAGCTGTCCGATGAGGACGCCCCGCTGATGCAGTTCCAGATGGCCGGCTACGACCTGCTGCATCACGGCGAGGGTCGCTGGAACGGCGTCGCGATCGCCGCGCGCGAGGGTCTGACCTTCGATGACGTGGTGACCAACTTCGGCGACGGGCCCGTTCGCGACAGCGGTGCCGGCGCGGGCGGTCTCCAGGAAGACGACTTCGACCCGTTCGACGAGGCCCGGATGCTGACCGCGGTCTCGAATGGGGTCCGCTTCGTCTGCCTGTATGCCCCGAACGGTCGGGTCGTCGGCAGCCCGTTCTATGAGGGCAAGCTGCGCTGGTTCGAGCGAGTTCGCCGATGGCTGGACGAGACGCGGTCGCCCGATGAGGCGCTCGTGCTTGCCGGTGACTACAACGTGACGCCGGCCGACGAGGACGTGTGGGATCCGGTCAAGGCACACGGTGGGACACATGTGTCGGAGCCGGAGCGAGAGGCGCTCGCCACGCTGCGCGAGTGGGGCCTCACGGATGCGTACCGGCTCCAGGAGCAACGCGGCGGCCGCTTCAGTTGGTGGGATTACCGGGCGGGGATGTTCCATCGCAACGAGGGGATGCGCATCGACCTGCTGTACGTGACCGAGTCGGTCGCGAGCCGGGTCGAGTGGGCGGAGATCGATCGCGAGGCGCGCAAGGGGCCGCCCGTCCCGTCCGATCACGCTCCGGTGGTGGTCGATCTCGACGCTCCCGGGAAGGCGTTCGACGCGGGCTGGGATGAGGCCCTTGCCCGGATCCAGGCCCGGACCAGACCCGGTGGCCGGAAGAGTCCAGCCCAGGTGCGCTACGAGGAAGAGCGACGACCACGCTGAGGCGGCAGGCACCGCCCCGTTGCGGTGGCCGAAACGGCGTGCGCCGAGTCCCACGGGCCGAACGTAGGCTCGCCCCCGGATGATGGCCCCCAGCGACGCCTCGGCAGAGATTCGCCTGATCGGCCTGGAGAAGCGCTTCGGCGAGATCCGGGCGGTCGACGGCGTGACGCTCGACATCCGGACCGCGGAGTTCTTCTCGCTCCTCGGCCCGTCGGGCTGTGGCAAGACCACGACCCTCAGGATGATCGGCGGCTTCGAGCGACCGACGGCGGGCCGGATCCTTCTCCGTGACCGCGACGTCACCGACGACCCGCCCGACAAGCGCCCGGTCAACATGGTCTTCCAGCAGTACGCCCTGTTCCCGCACCTCGACGTCGCGGCCAACATCGGCTTCGGGCTGCGACGCCGCAACGTCGCTCGGACCGAGATCGCGCGGCGTGTCGGGGAGGTGCTCGAGCTCGTGCGGCTGGAGGGCTACGACCGCCGCAAGCCGTCCGCGTTGTCGGGCGGTCAGCAGCAGCGCGTGGCGCTCGCCAGGGCGCTCGTGAACAGGCCGAACGTCCTCCTGCTCGACGAACCGCTCGGAGCGCTCGACCTGAAGCTCCGGCGCCAGCTCCAGGTCGAGCTCAAGCGGATCCAGGCTGAGGTCGGCATCACGTTCGTCTACGTGACGCACGACCAGGAAGAGGCACTCACGATGAGCGACCGGATCGCGGTCATGCACGCCGGCCGTGTCGAGCAGCTGGGGACGCCGGAGGAGCTGTACGAGCGGCCAGCGACTCGCTTCGTCGCCGATTTCATCGGGACGACGAACCTCCTGTCCGGGTCCGTCGAGTCGACAGCCGGCGGAACCGCGATCGTCCGCCTCGAAGGCGGCGATACCTGCGCCGTGGCCGGCACTGACCTGCGCGCCGGCCGGACGGTCGAACTCTCGATCCGACCGGAATCGATCGTCCTGAAGCGGTCCAATGGCACCGCGCACGACGGCCACGCACCGCTGCGCGCCCAGGTCGAGCAGGTCGCCTATCTCGGGGGAACCGTCCAGTACCAGGTCCGCACGCGCGGCGGCCTGGCAATCACCGTGCTCGCGCCGAAGTCCGGGGAGCGGCACCAGATCGGAAGCGACGTCGACATCGTCTGGCCGCCTGCCGAGGCACTGGTCCTCGACGCGGCCCCCGCCGAGGAGGAGGTCACGACATGAACGAAAGGCACGATGGATCGAGCATCGATCTCGAGAAGGCTCTGGTCCGCTACATGGTGGAGCGCCGCGTCACACGCCGGGAGCTCCTCGAGCGCATCGCGCTGGTGGGCGGTGCGGCGGCGCTCGCGCCGGTCATCGCCGCCTGTACGTCGAGCGGCACGGCGAGCCCGTCGGTCTCGGCCGCCGCCGCGCCCTCGTCGGCCGCTCCGTCGGCGTCCGCGGCACCGACGCCTGTGCCATCGCCCGAGGCGGAGCTGAACATCCTCAACTGGGTCGACTACCTCGCCGACGATGTCATCAAGTCTTTCGAGGACCAGCACAACGTCAAGGTCACCCAGAGCTTCTTCTCGAATACCGACGAGATGTACGCCAAGCTCGGGACGGACGGTGGCGACTACGACATCAGCTTCCCGATCTCGGTCGACGTCCCGAAGATGATCGAGGGTGGGGTCATCGCGAAGCTCGACCCGTCCTTCCTGACGAACATCGGCAACCTTGGCGCGGAATGGGCCAACCCGGGATACGACCCCGGCAACCAGTACACGGTCCCGTACATGTGGTGGACGACGGGTGTCGGCTACGACCCGGCGCGCATCAAGGAAGAGCCGACCAGCTCGAAGGCGCTCTGGGATGACCGCTGGAGCCAGCACATCGCGATGCTCGACGACTGGCAGGAGGTGTTCGGGCTGGCGCTGATCCAGCTCGGACATTCCGCGAACACCGAGGATGAAGCCCAACTCGATGCGGCGCTGGCCCTCCTCAAGCAGCAGAAGCCGCTTGTCCGGACCTACTCGACCGACACGATCGCGACGATGACCTCGGGCGACGTGTGGATCGGTCACATCTGGGGTGCGGACCGCTTCGCCATCCAGGAAGCGATCCCGGACTTCGCCTACTACATCCCCGCGGAAGGCGGCGTGAAGGGCTCTGACACCGTCGCCACTTTCACGGGGTCGCCACATCCGATCGCATCGCAGATGTTCATCAACCACCTGCTCGACGCTCAGAACAGCGCCCTCAACACCAACCTCATCTACTACATGGGCCCGAACGCGGCCGCGAAGGAGTTCATCGATCCGGCGATCCTGAGCGACCCGACGATCAACCCCGACCAGGAGATCGTCGACAAGCTCGAGGAGCTGCTCAGCCTCAGCGGTTCCGTCCGCGACGCGTACCTGTCGCGCTGGCAAGAGCTGCGAGGCTGACCGGGCACATGGGCGCGGCGGTCGGCACAGTCGAGGCGACCGCCGCTGCCACACCCGGTCGATTGGCGCGACTGCGCGCCGCGTGGCTGGTCCTGCCCGGGGTGGGCTGGCTGATCGCGTTCTTCATCGTCCCGCTGGCGATCATCTTCGTGGTCAGCCTGGGCTCGCGCGACGCGCTCGACCGCATCACGCTCGAGCGGCTCTCGCTCGACAACTACGTCCGGGCGTTCGATCCGGTCTTCCTGCCGACGTTCCTCAACTCGCTTCGCTACGCGGCGATCACGACGATCCTGTCACTCGCCATCGGCTACCCCGTCGCGTACTGGATCAGTCGATACGGCGGGCGGCACAAGGTCCTGCTGCTCATCCTCGTGATGCTCCCGTTCTGGACGAGCTATCTGATCCGGACGTACTCCTGGATCATCCTGTTGCGCGACAACGGTGTCGTGAACTCGGTCCTCCAGACGATCGGGCTGACCCAGGAGCCGATCATCCTCATGAACACGGACATCTCCGTGATCCTCGGGATGTCGTACGGGTTCCTGCCGTTCGCGATCCTGCCACTGTTCGTCTCGATCGACCGGCTCGATCCCGACCTCGTCGCGGCCGGACGCGACCTGTACGCCTCAGGTCGAGGCGCGTTCCTCCACGTGACTCTGCCGCTCACGATGCCCGGGATCATCGCCGCGGCATTGCTGACGTTCATCCCGGCGCTCGGCGACTTCGTGACGCCCGACCTGCTCGGCGGACCGCAGACGACAACGATCGCCAAGAACATCCAGGTCCTGTTCCTGGCGGGACGTGACTGGCCATACGGTGCGGCGCTCGGTTTCGTGCTGATGATCGTGACGCTCACCGGGACGCTCATCGCGTTGCGGACTCTCCGGCGAGAGGTTGTCGGTGGCGACTGAGACTGTCGGCGAGGCCGGCCCGCCATGATCCGCGAGGGCAACCGCTGGCTGTCGGCCTACGCGGTCCTCGTGTACGCGTTCCTGTTCGCGCCGATCCTGGTCCTGATCATCTACTCGTTCAATCGGGCCCGACGGGGACTCGTGTGGCAGGGGTTCACGCTCGACTGGTACCCGAAGCTGCTCGCGAACGACGAGCTGCTCGATGCGCTCATCGTCACGCTCCAGGTGGCGGCCGTCGCGGTCCTCGTGTCGACCGTTCTTGGCGCACTGCTCGGTCTCGGGCTGGCGCGGCTGCGGTTCCGCGGCCGTGGCGCGACCGAGACGCTACTCCTCGTCCCGATGATCACGCCCGAGATCGTGATGGGTCTGTCGCTGCTGCTGTTCTTCGTCCAGCTGTTCGACGTCCATGGCTCGATCGCCCAGCTGTGGGTGGCGCACATCACGTTCTGCGTGTCATACGTTGCGATCGTCGTGCGCGCGCGAGCGGCGAACATGGACCCGCATCTGGAAGAGGCCGCGCGCGACCTCGGGGCGTCGGCCTGGGGCGCATTCCGTTTCGTGACGCTGCCGCTCATCGCACCGGCGGTGCTGGCCGGGGCGCTGCTGGCCTTCTCGCTGAGCTTCGACGATTACGTCGTCTCGACCTTCAACTCCGGGGTCGGCAGCTCGACCCTGCCGCTGTACATCTACGGCAAGATCAAGTTCGGCGTGACGCCCGAGATCAACGCGATCTCGACGATCGTTGTCGCCGTCACCGCCGTCGCGATCCTCATCGCCTGGCGAGCCGGCGCGTTCAGCCCCGCGACCGAGCGGCGGGTCGCGGACGACCGCTGACCGACTCTGCCTCGAGCGGCGTCGACCGGCTTCGTCAGGTCCTGGTGGCCGCCTTGGCCCTGGCCGCGGACCGTGACGAGGCGTCCGGCGTGGCGCGCGGGAGGCGGACGCCGGCGATGTCCCCCTCGAAGACGTCGCCGTCCTTCGGCGTCGGAACGTCGTACCGCAGACGGATCGTTCGCTGCGAGTTCATGCCGTCGTTCGCATAGCGGTCGACAGCCATCAGGTCGAAGGCGTGGACGCTCGGCTCCTGGTTCGAGAAGCGACCCGCCGTCCAGCTCTGCGACTTGGTCCCGCGCTGCTGGAGCTCGCAGACGTGCCAGTCCTGGCGGTTCGTCAGGTCCCAGAACGCGATCGCATCGGATGGGTCGAAGCCGGGGGCCGCAATCGTCTCGGGTTCGAACATCCACTCGCAGGTGATCCGCGTGTGGGCCGGGCCGGCCGGCTGCAACCGATGAACGAGCAGGTAGTCGGGGTGGATCGACAGGAAGGTCATCGGCCAGATGAGGTAGTAGTAGATCCGCCGTTCATCGATCGGCGTGATCCCGGGGATCGCCGGGCGGCCGCCACGATGGCCGCCGTCGATCGCCATCGTCTCGGCGCTGTCGACGAGCTCCATCCAGCCACCCTGCCACGGTCCGGTTGGTGCGAAGTCGCCGCCGATGTCGTACGGCGTCAGCCTGTTCAGCTGCGGGTGGATGCCAGGGCAGTGGTAGCACTCGCTGTAGTTCTCGCCGACGAACTTCCAGTTCGTGTCGACCTCGTACGTGACCGTGTGCGCGACACGGAGACGGGCGAAGTCGAACCGCGCGAGGTGCGGCGGCAGGTCGCCCAGCCACTCGATGAGTGGCGGTGTCTCCGGGGAGAGACAGACGAAGACGAAGCCCTGCCAGGTCTCCATCCGGACCGCGACCAGCCCGAAGTCCTTGCGGTCGAAGTCGTCGAGGTCGTCGGTGTGCTTGGCCCGGATGAGTGACCCATCGAGGTCGTAGATCCAGGCGTGATACGGGCACTGGAACCGGACGGCGGGCCCGCACGGATCCTCGACGACCGCCGTCCCGCGGTGGCGGCAGACGTTGTAGAACGCCCGGAGCTGGCCGTCGCGACCGCGGGCGATCAACAGCTGCTCGTCGTCGAGGGTCGCCAGGAAGTAGGTGCCCGGCGTTGGCGCGTCCTCCTCCCGCCCGACGACCATCCACTCGCGCCGGAACCATTCCTGTCGCTCGAAATCGTGGATCGCCGGGTCGTGATAGGCCCGCCCGGGCAGCAGGGACGCGGCCCGGTACGGCTTGCGGACGGCGGCGATCTCCTCCGCGGTGAGCGGTCCGGTCGTAGTCATGTCTTGGGAACGTCCTTCTTCGGGTCGAGGAACGGGATGGCCGCGGTTCGTGCCGGCCAGCGGCCACCGTCGGGCGCCTCGATCTCGAGTGGTGTCCTGGCCCCGGCGAGGCCGATCGGCATCCACACGTAGCCGATGTTCCGCTCGAGGCGCGGCGACCAGATGAGGTCCGTGACGGTGCCGACCGGTTCCCCGTCGTGGAACGCGCGGCACTTGCGCGACAGCTCGAACGGAAGCGCCTCCCCGTCCATCTCGATGCCGACGAGCTTGCGGTCGACGCCGGTCCGCCGGATCTCCTCCAGCGCCGCCTTGCCGATGTAGTCGGCGTCCTGCTCCTCCACGAGCCGCTCCAGACCCATGACGTGGAACGGGCTGTCCGCGATCGTGATGTCGGAGCCGTAGTTGAAGATGCCGGCTTCGATCCGACGCGCCTCGCACGGTGCGATCGGCCGGATGCCGTGCGGGCGGCCGGCTTCCATGATCCGGTCCCACAGCTCGCCACCCCGGGACGGGTCGCGCAGATAGATCTCGTAGCCGACCTCGCCGGTCCAGCCGGTCCGCGAGATGACGACGGGGATCCCGTCCAGCTCGGTCGTCAGCGTCCAGTAGTACTTGATATCGAGCACCTGCGGCCCGAACAGAGAGGCGAGGGTGTCTTTCGACTTGGGACCCTGGACCTGGACCGGGTAAACCTCCGGTTCGCGCACCGTGACGTCCATGCCGCTATGGATCGCGACGCCGCGCGCCCACAGGCCCGCGTCCGAGTCGGCCAGGGCCAGCCACCAGCGATCTGCCTCGACCCGCAGCAGCACCGGGTCGTTGACGATGCCGCCGTCCTCGGCGGTGATCAGCACGTATTTACCCTGGCCGACCGCGCACTTCGTCAGGTCGCGACAGGTCAGCGTGTTGACGAACGCCGACGCGTCGGGCCCGGTGATCTCGACGATGCGCTCGACCGACACGTCCCACAGCGTCACGTCGTTGAGCAGCGCCCAATACTCCTCGACGGGGTCGGCGTAATAGCCCGGCAGATACATGTGGTTGTAGATGTCGTACGCGCTGCAGCCTGCCTCGAGGGTCTTCTCGAAGAACGGCGAGCGCCGGTACCACGGCCCGAAATAGAGGGTCGACGACTCGGTCGTCGCAGGTGTCGCGAGCGGCATGGCCATGGACGGCGGACCTCCTGGCAGGGTGGCGAACCGGTCCGATCGTGCAGCCTTGGGATCCTATTGCCTGTCGTGTTCCACCAGACGGCCCGGGTGGTGCAGCAGGTGCGACCGGGTCGTCCGATGGTCCCTCGGGCGTTCCCACCAGACGTGGCGATGCCCGGCTGCGATAACGCAACCGGGCATCTGTTCGGCCGATCTCCCCCCAGGATGAGGCCAAGTCGAACAGTACCCGGTACGTGGGTCCTATTCAAGGGGTAGGACCTTACAACTGGTGCAAATTCGCACCGAATCGGGACGTTCGACAGGCCGCGCGCGCTACGACAGCGTCACGCGCTCGTGCCAGTGCGGGACGTGGGTCTCGAAGCCGAGCGCCCGGACCTTGGGCTCCAGCGCGAGCTGGGCATCCGGGTCACCGTGGACCAGGAAGATGCGCCGCGGATAGCCGGCCTGGCCCGCTACCTTGCCGTCGCGAAACCGGCCGATCCAGTCGAGCAGCTCGCTCTCGTCGGCGTGCGCCGAGAAGCCGGCGATCGAGCGGACCGTGCAGCGGACCTCCCGAGGCTGGCCGTCGATGCGGACGGTGCGCACCCCGGCCTGCAGATGCGCCCCGAGCGTCCCCTCGCCCTGGTAGCCGACGAACAGGATCGTCGCGTTCGGATCGTCGATCAGGTTCCGCAGGTGGCCCACCACCCGGCCGCCCGTCAGCATCCCGTTGGACGCCACGATCATGTACGGCCGAGTCGCGAACTTGATCGCCTGGGACTCCTTCGGGCTGTTCGTGACGATCTGCGCCGGGTAGTCGAGCGGAGTGTCGCCCTCGCGGAGGAGCCGTGCGGTCTCCTCGTCGTAGTACTCGGCGTAGCGGCGATAGACGTCCGACGCCTTGCGGGCCATCGGCGAGTCGAGGTAGAGGGGCAGTAACGGGATCTCGCCGCGGTCGATGAGCCGGTCGAGCTCCCACACCACCTCTTGCGTCCGGCCGATCGCGAAGGACGGCACGAGCAACACGCCTTCCGACTCGGCGACGAGGCGGACCGTCTCGGCGAGGATCCTGATGGCCTCTTCGTGCGGTTCGTGTTCGCGGCCACCGTACGTGGACTCGACGAGAACGTAGTCCGCGGCCGTGAGGTAGGTCGGGTCGCGGATGATCGGCGTCCCGGGCCGGCCGAGGTCACCCGAGCACACGATGATGCGCTCCTCACCGCCCTCCTGGACGCGCAGCCGGATGATCGCGGAACCGAGGATGTGACCAGCGTCGAGGAAGGTCGCCCAGACGCCCGGCGCGACCTCGCGCTCCTGGTCGTAGTCGATCGGCCGGAAATGCTCGAGCGTCCGCTCCGCATCCTTGACCGTGTACAGAGGCAGGTCGAGGTCGATGTCGATCGCCGGCGGCTGCGTCCGGAGCTCGACCTCCGGATCGGGCGGCCAGGCGTGAGGCGGCTCTGGTTCGATCGTCGTCTCGACGTGCTCACCGGCGTCCTGCGCGAGCAGCGCCTCCGCGAGCAGCGCCTCCGCCGAACCGCCCGCAGCCGCAAGATCGACCGCCGCCTGGTAGGCCTCCGCCTCGGCTCGGTCATCTGCCGCGACGAGATGCGGATGGCGCTTCTCCCAACGCGCCTCGCGTTTGGCGAACTCCTCGTGCAGATGTCCCGAGTCGAGCATGACAAGCGTCGCCAGCTCGATGGTCCCGGCGGTCGCGTGGATGGTGCCCTGGTAGCCGGCCTTGACCAGCAGCGGTAAGCGACCGCAATGGTCGAGGTGCGCATGGGTCAGCACGACCGCGTCCAGCTCCGCCGGATCGAACCCGAACGGGATCCGGTTCCGGACCGACTCGTTGGGGCTGCCCTGGAACATCCCGCAATCGACCAGGACCTTCGCTCGATCGGTGGAGATGAGGAACTGGGAGCCGGTGACAGTGGTCGCGCCACCCAGGAACTGGATCTGCATGCCCCGCATGGTGACAGGCCACACAGGGTGGCGGACCTCGCCGCCCGAGGGCACGCCCTCGCGCGGTCGTTACGTTACGAGGACGAGGGCGTCGACTGCGATCGCGACGAACAGCAGCGACAGGTAGCTGATCGAGTAGCGGTAGAGACTGATCGCCCCCTGGGTCGATGCCTCCTCGGACGATCCACGCCGCCACAGGGCGTACGCCTGCCAGATGAACACCGCTCCCAGGCCCACGGCGGCTCCGAGATAGATGAGACCCATCCGCGCGACGGGCCACAGGACGAGCGAGATCGCGACCATGAGCAGGGTGTACAGCCCGATCTGACGGGTCGTCTCGGGGATGCCCCGGACGACGGGCAGCATCGGCACACCCGCAGCGGCGTAGTCCTTGCGAATGCGCAGCGACAGCGCCCAGAAGTGGGGCGGCGTCCAGTAGAACACCAGCGCGAAGAGGATCAACGCCGGGATCCCGACGTCGCCGGTGACGGCCGCCCAGCCGATGACGGGTGGAAGCGCCCCGGCGGCGCCGCCGATGACGATGTTCTGGGGTGTCGATCGCTTGAGCAGCATGGTGTAGACGACGACGTAGAAGGCGATGGCCAGAAGCGTGAGGAACGCCGCGAGGAGGTTGATCGTCCAGGCCATCAGCACGAACGAGATGACGCCAAGGACGACTCCGAAGATCACGGCGTTCTCGGGCTCGACCTGGTGGGCCGGCAATGGTCGTCGCCTGGTGCGGGTCATGAGCGAGTCGATGTCGCGGTCGAGATAGCAGTTGATGGCGTTGGCGCTCCCCGCCGCGAGCGTGCCGCCGATGAGCGTCCAGGCGACAGTCCAACCCCAGTCGCCCCAGTCGATGCCGGGCACCCAGCGGGTGGCGAGCACCATCGCGGGCACGGTCGTGACGAGCAGCAGCTCGATGATCCGCGGCTTGGTCAATGCGATGTAGGCGCGGATGCGGTCGCCGGTCGTCGGTGGGACGGCTGTCCCCGCTTCGGGCTCGCGCAGGCCGCCGGTGCGGACGGTGCGGGCCAAGTAGTAGCTCGTGACGGTGAGCCCCACCAGCGTCGCGAGGATCAGGGCACCGAGCGCAAGGTGCAACGTCTGAGTCCAGGCCGACAGTCGAGTCAGCACCTGCAGCCCGCCGATCGCGACCTGGATCGCGAACAGCAGCGCCGCGCCGACAGCCAGCCTGACGATCGCTGGCTCGTCTCGCTGGGTTCGCCAGGCGACGATCGCGAGGGCGACGACGATGGCACCGACGACTGCCGCCACCCATCGATGCAGGACATGGGCCGAGGTGACCTCGGTCAGCGGCGGGACGAGCGACCCGTTCATCAGGGGCCAATCCGGGAAGACCAACGCGGTGTCGGTCGCGGTGACGTGGGACCCGAAGAGCAGCAGGGCGAACGTCGCCAGCGTCGCGAATGCCGCGAGCAGAGTGAACCGCTGGCTACCGCCCCAGCCGCCGACACGGGCCGGGAAACTGGCACGGACCGTGACGTACACCAGCAGTGCCACCAGCAGCATCGCCGCGGCCAGGTGCGCGGTGACCGACTCCCCGCTGTTCCCGAGGCGGACCGTCTCGCGTCCGAGCCAGGCCTGGAACCCGACGAGGACCACGGCACCGAGCGTCGGCCAGAGCAGCGACCGACGGTCGCGATGGTCGACCCAGGCGAGCACCGCCAGGGCCAGGATCTCGAAGCCGATGATCGCCGCGACGGTTCGATGGATCCATTCGATCCAGGCCTTCGGATCGTCGAGCGGCGGGAACAGCTGCCCGTGGCACAACGGCCAGTCCGGACAGCCGAGTCCAGAATCGGTGGCGCGGACGATGACCCCGATCGTCACGAGCAGGATGGCCGTCCCGAGCGTGGTCGCGGCGAGCTTCTGGAAGCGGGTCACCTGATCTCCTGGGGCGCTGGGACGAGGAGCACGGGCATTCTAGCGCGAGGCAGGCCGCCGACTGCCCCGAACGGGCGCCTCGGCTACGCTTCCGGCATGACCCGATCGACCGCCGTGGTGTTCCTGTGCGTCGCTCTGTTCGCTGTCCTGGCGTGCGGGCCATCGACGGGCCAGGCGGGCGACGCGTGCCGGACGACGCCGCCGCCGCAGGGGACGCCCGCGGGGTGGGATGTCGGCTCGCAACGCCCATCGATCTTCCCGTCCGTCATCAACCCTGCCGGCACCGTCGCGTGCGGCCCGAATCGCCTGATGTTCGCGTTCCTCGACGCGCAGAACGTGCCGGTCGCAGCCCCGGACCGGACCGTCGAGGTCAAGCTCTTCGATCTCGGGGCGGACCCGGCCAGATCGGTCGCGCAGGGTACGGCGAAATTCATCTGGGCGATCGAGCCGCGGGTCGGTGTCTACGTCGTCGATGTCGACCTGCCGACCGCCGGGAGCTACGGCATCGAGTTCACGACGGCGATCGGCGGTGGCTCGCCCGAGGTCATCCGCACCACCCAGGACGTCCAGCCCACCTCGAGCGTCGTCCGGGTCGGCGACAAAGCCCCAGCTTCGGACACGCCGACCCTCGCCGACGTGGGCGGTGACGTGTCCAGGATCGCGACCGATCCGGCGCCGGTCGCGGCGTTCTACGAAACATCGATCGCGCAGGCCATCGCCGACAAGAAGCCGTTCGTGGTGGCATTCGCCACGCCGAAGTTCTGTGCGAGCCAGCAATGCGGCCCAACGCTCGATCGCCTGAAGCCCATTGCCGCCCGGCACCCCGGCGTGACGGTCATCAATGTCGAGCCGTATGAGCTCGAGCTCCAGGACGGTCAGCTCCAGCCGGTTCTCACCGACAACAACCTGACGCCGGCGGCGTCGACGAACGAGTGGCGTCTCCCGACCGAGCCATGGGTGTTCGTGGTGAACCGCGACGGACTCATCACCGCGTCATTGATGATGATCTTCAGCGACGAAGAGCT
This sequence comes from uncultured Chloroflexia bacterium, assembly GCA_963819655.1. Lineage (GTDB taxonomy): Bacteria > Chloroflexota > Limnocylindria > Limnocylindrales > CSP1-4 > SPCO01. The sequence goes on from CAWFXA010000001.1 coordinate 366,056, forward strand.
CGAGGCTGCTATCACGGCGGTCGAGTGACGGCGTCGCGCATCGCGGCTGGGGGCGCCCGCCAACGACGTTGATGCACATTTTCGACGTCCGGACGGCGCCTTGCCTGGTGATGCGCATGGGCCGCATCAGGTCCGTCCGTGAACGGTCCGATCACGTCTGGTCGCTAGAAGGGATCGCGCCCAGGTCATGCGCTCGAGCTGCGGGCGCGATCGGGCCCGTTGATGCGGCCTGTGCGCATCAAGGACCAAAGGTCGGCCGCGTAGCGGCCGGCCGCGCCGCTACGTCGGGGCGTCCTCGAGGCGGATCGCGAGTCGGTCCGCGCCGTCCAGCCGCCACCAGACGCGGACCGGTTCGGCCGTTGCCTGGTGCTCGGCGAGGTGGCCTGGGGCGAACTCGGTCCCGTTCGCGAGCGCACGAAGGCTGAACTCGACCAGTTCACCGCCGGCGAGGCGGAGCGTGAAACCACGCACGTCGGCGAGCCCGCTGCTGTCGACGCCGACGACGACCCCGGTCATGTCGGTCGTGCCGCCCGGTCGGTCCGGATCGACGACGCCGGTCTCACTCAGCAAGATCGCAGCCACGACGGTCAAGACCACGATCGCGGCAAAGAGCGTCGCGAACAGGACGCGAGTCCGGCGATCCACGGCTCAGGCTCCGGCCGGGATCCCGCTGGCGACGGTGCTGCCGACGGCTCCTGTGCTCCCGGGCGCATAAACAGGCTCACCCGCCGCACAACGCGGACAGGTCGCCTCGCCGGGTTCGAATGTCGGGAGGTCGAGCTGCCAGAGCGATCGCACTGGGTATGTTCGCCCGCTGGTCGGTGAGGTCAGGGTCGCTCGGCCGCCGCTCCGGTCGACGAGGACCGCGCACTCGACGATCTCGCCACCGAGCGCTTCGACGGCGGGGATCATGGCGAGCAGCGAGCCGCCGGTCGTGAGGATGTCGTCGACGAGATAGACGCGCTCGGCGGGCCGGATCGTGAACCCGCGCCGGAATTCGCGGTGCGTGGCGCCGTCGTCGTCGCGCACCTCCTCCGCGAAGATGCCGCGTGTCCCGAGCTGCCGTGCCGTTTCGAACGCGAGGACGATGCCGCCGGTCGTCGGGCCGGCCACGAGGTCGACGAGCGGCGGGGCTCCATCTCCGGCCAGGCCGCGGATCCGGGCGACCCAGAACCCACACAGCTCGCTGGTCGCGGCCGGGTCGGACAGCACCGCGAACTTCTCGACGTAGGCGTCGCCGTGCCGGCCACTCTTCAACAGGAAGTGGCCTTCGCGGAACGCGCCAGAGGCCCGGAACAGTTCCTCGGTCCGTGCCGCGACGGCGGCTCGAACGGCAAGGTCGACAGCGGGCTTGATCGTGGTCACGGGACCAGTGTAGGCGGGGTGACCTCTGAGCCGGAGCAACGGGTCAGGGTCGATACTCGACGCCCTTGGCCGACGGAGCGGCCGCCCGCTTCGGCAGGGCCGTCCCGACGAGATCGCGATGCGAACCGACCGCGACGCGGCGACACTCCGCCGCCAGCTCGTCGATGAGGCGGACCGGGAGGGTCGGGTCGGCGAAGATCGCGGTCCCGACCTGGACCGCGACCGCCCCGACGGCCAGGAAATCCAGGACGTCGGCGAGCTCGGTGACGCCGCCGATCGCCACGATCGGGATGCGGACCGTCTGTGCCGCCTCGTACACGACCCGCAGCGCGATCGGCTTGACTGCCGGGCCACTCAGCCCGCCGTAGATGTTGCCAAGGAGCGGCCTGTGCCGGTCGGGCGCAACGGCGATCCCGGACAACGTGTTGATCGCGGTCAGTGCGTCAGCGCCCGCATCCTCGATGGCGCGGGCGATCGGGCGGATGTCGGCGACGTTCGGGGAGAGCTTGACGAGGAGCGGCAGGTCGGTGGCACGCCGGACCGCGGCGGTCACCTCGGCCGCAGCGTCTGGATCGATCGCGAACTGCAGCCCATCGCGACCGACGTTCGGACACGAGATATTGAGCTCGATGCCGGCGATGCCGGGCACGCCCTCGAGTCGACGCGTCACGGCGACGTAATCGCCGACCGACTCACCGGCGACATTGACGATGACCGGCACCTTCCAGCCGGCCCAGGTCGCGGCGTACTTCTCGACGACCGCGTCGACGCCCGGGTTTTGGAGGCCGATCGAGTTCAGCATCCCGCCCGGTGTCTCCGTGACGCGCGGCGTCGGGTTGCCGATGCGCGGCTTGAGCGTCGTTCCTTTGCAGCAGATCGCCCCGAGCCGATCGATCTCGACGACCTCGCCATATTCGACGCCATAGCCGAACGTCCCCGACGCCACGAGGATCGGGTTGCGCAGCACTAGCCCGCGGCCGAGGTCGACTGTCAGGTCGATGTCGGTGGCTTCCGGCGCCGACGACCCGGCGACCATCGCCGACGGCGCGACCGACGCGACTCGGGGGCGCGGCGTGGCCTGCACGATCGCCGGGCGCACCCGACGCACCGTCGGTGTCCGCTTGGCACCCGCCGGCCGGCCGTTGCCCGTGACGACGCGGCGTTTTGCTCTCACGACCAGGCGCCCTCCCAGGCCAGCTCCTCGCTCGCGAAGACCGGGCCTTCGCGGCACACGCGTTGCGGCGTGCCGGTCACGCTCATCACGACGCAGCCGAGGCACGCCCCCACCGCACATCCCATGTTCTGCTCCATCGACACCTGGAGGTACGCCTTCCGGCGCGCGGCGGGTGACCCGAGAGCTGCAGTCCGGCCCGCGCCGCGCTTGCGGCCGAGCTTCGCCACCCCGAGTCGCTGCCGGCGACCCTCGGCCTGCTTCGCGAGCGCCTTGAGCATCCCGGTCGGACCGCAGGCGAACGCCTGGTCGGCCCAGCCCTCGTAGTCCGGCACGAGATCGGTGACGAAACCGTGATGGCCCAGCGAGCCGTCGTCGGTCGCGACCACGTACTCGACCTCGTCGGGCAGGAGATTCGATGGATACACCTCGCGGGCGCTCGACGCTCCGAACAGCAGCGTCACCTGGCGGCCGTCGCGGATCGCCTCATCGGCCAGCATCCGGACCCCGGCCATCCCGAGGCCACCGGCGATGAGCAACAGATGGCGGCTCCGCGGATCGACTTCGAACGGGCGCCCGAGAGGACCCAGCAGGTCGATGGCGTCGCCCGGCCGCAGCCGGGTGAACCACTCCGTGCCGCGGCCGATGACGCGGAAATGGATCGTGACGATGCCGGTGGCAGGGTCGGCTGTGTTCAACGAGAAGGGGCGCCGAAGGACGAGGCCCGAGAAGTCGCCCGTGCGAACGTGGACGAACTGGCCGGCGCGCGACCCGTTCGCGAGATCGGGTGCGTGATACGCCTGGAGCCACTGACCCGGCAGGATCTCGCGACTCTCGACAAGCTCGGCCGCGGCGAGCCGCATCGTCACGCGGTCGGGCGGCCCTCCGTGCCCTCGTCGGCGGCGGACTCGTCCTCGGCCTCGTCCTCAGCGCTTTCGCCGTCGTCCTCGGCGGTTTCGCCGTCGCCCTCGGCGACCTCGGTCTCGGCGGCGGCGGTGTCGGCCTCAGCGCCGGGCGTGGCCTCCTCGTCGTCGATGTCACTCCCGGCGGCGGCGGCCGCGAACTCAGGGGCGACCGACGGGTAGGCATCGGCCAGCGCGTCGGCGAGGTCCCCGAAGACATCGGTCGGGTCGTAGAACTCGACCAGCTCGTCGGGCCCCGTGAGGGTCCGCCACGAGCCGTCGGCCTCCTCGGGCACGACCTCCGCGCGGAACTCCCCGGTCGAGGTCAGGATGAGTCGCTCGTCGTCGTCGTCGACGATCACGAGATCACCGATGAGGTTCGAGGCGGTCGCCGCGGCCGTCTCGAAATCGTCGAGCAGTCGCGCCTCGGTCCGCTGGCTGCGCTCCTGGTACTCGAGAGCCAGGTCGTACAGCCGCCGGGACGCTGCCTCGTCGTCGGCCAGATCGACATCGGCTGGCTGCCCCGCTGCCCACGAGTCGGCGGCGGCGGCGTAGGGGTCCTCACCACCCAGGCTGACGGTCTCTTCGGGGGCGATGCCCGCGGCCTCGAGCATCTCGTCGGTGGCGGTCGGTTCCTCGGTGAGACCGGCGGCCTCCTTGGCGGCCTCGGTGAAGGCTGCGTAGACGTCGGCCGGGTTGTACAGCTCGACCAGCTCCGAGGCCGTTTCGATGACTTCGGTCTCGCTCACCCAGTCGCCGGTCAGGTCGTCGAGGAAGCGCGTGCGGCTGCGGAACGTGCTGTCGGGTGCGATCGACAGGTAATCGGGCTCCTCATCGATCAGCGTCAGCCCGCCATAGGCGGCGATGCGCTCCTTGTGGCGGTCCAGGAACCGGCGCAGCTGGTCGGTCGACTGGACGAGGAAATCGGACCGCTCGAGGGCAGCGTCAGCCGCGATCTCGCCGAGCAGGTCGTTGCGGCCCGTATCCATGGTTCGCCTCCTGTTCGGTTCGTCGCCCGGTGGCAGGACTTCGCGTCGAATTCCCAATGGTGCTCCTCGCTTGGCCTGGGTCAGGGATGGTATTCGAGGTCGGGGCCCATGCGCTCGCGCAGGAACATCGAATGATGGCGCTCGAAGATCCATTCGCCGGCCCGATGGCCGAGGGCGCGGGTCCCTTCGTCGGCCTCGAGCTTGTCGAGGGTCGCGTAATCGGGCAGATCGAGGAGGATGACGTTGTCGAAATCCCAGCCGTGCGCGACGTTGTACCAGCCGATGAACCGGATACCGAACCGCTCCTCGTACTCCTTCAACTGGCGCGGGAACAGAGTCTTCATGAAGAACTTGAAGAACGGGTCGCGGCCGCGGCGGACGGAGAAGTAGGTCGCGAGCACGGGCATGTGACCCATTGTGTCATGGGGTCGCCGGCCCTCGCGGGGCCGCCCGGGTCGCGCCCCGGGTCGCGCCGGCCCTCGCGGGGCCGCCCGGGTTGCGCCCCCTGGTCGGTCACCGGGTGACCGAACGAGCGGATGAACCGCCACGATCGGTTCGTCCGAGGCCGATCGTTCGTCGATCCGGTCACGGGGTGACTGAACGGGCCTCTACCGCCCGGTCAGAGAGTCGCTGGAGCCGGGGCGTTCGTCGGTTCGGTCACCGGGTGACCCGTCGACCACCGAAGTCGCCTCGTCCTCGAGCTCGCCGACTGTCCGCGTGGCACTGCCCATCGGTCGTCGCCGGCTGCGGCGATCAGCCGCGACCAGGCGGAGCAGGAAGATGATCGTCTGCCCGGTCGTAAGGAGCAGGCCGATGACCGCGAACAGCAGCGCGGCGCTCACGGCCTCCGGCCAGCGCCACGCGACGCTCAGCGGCGTGAGGACGACGAACACAGCCAGCACCGCGAGCTGGAATCGGAAGCAACCCAATCCGGGACCACGCTGGGCCTCCAGGTCCGCCCCCTTGTACTGAACCGGGCCCGACGGCCGCGGTGGCCGTGGCGGAGTCGGGTCGGTGTCGGTCGCGGCGGTCGCGTCGATCTGCGGGTCGGTCTCGGTCACGAGCGGGAACGATACGGGAGTCAGGCGGCAGGCGGATCCGTGGCAAGGCCGTCGACGACCTCGACGCCCGGGAGGGCGAGCAGGATCGACGGTGCGGCAAGCACCTTCCACGACCTTGACCCGCCACCGAGCACGATCCGCTCGCGCTGCATGACGCGGCGGTCGACCCAGATCGGCAGCGAGGCCGGCAGCCCGAACACCGTGACGCCACCGATCTCCATCCCGGTGATGTCGCGGGTCGACTCCGACGGAGCGAATGACGCCTTCCGCGTACCCAGCCGGTCACGCACCGCGCGGTTGACGTCGAGCCGGTTGGGGGCGAGCACGACACAGGCCGCATAGCGCGGTGGGTCGCTCTTGCCGATGACGAGGATCGTGTTGGCCGAGTCCTCGGGATCGAACCCGTAAGCGGCACAGAAGGCGGCGGTATCGGCCAGGGCGGGGTCACACGGGAACAGTTCGTAGTCGACACCGATCGGATCCAGAGCCGCGACGAGCCGGTGGCGACCCTCGGGATCGTGGCTGGCGAGATCGACATCGGACATCGGCCCAAGCGTAGTCGGTACCATCGCGGTCGATGACCGACCGAACCACCCTCCAGCCACCGACCGATGTGCCGGACATCGACGCCTACCTGAGGCGCTTCGACTGGCACCCGGAACCCGAGCTCATCGGCTATCGCGACGAGGCGACATCCCGGGCGGCCCTGGCCTCGTTGGGCGCCAAGACCTGGCACGAGGCACTGGCGTTCCTGTACGGCATCGCATCCCGGCGAGCCATGGGTGACGCGTCGCCTTATCCCGAGGCGAGGCGACGGTATTACGGGTCCGATCCCGCCGGTCCGCGCGACGGCCCGGGCGCCGCTCCGGATGGCCCCCTGCGAGCCGCCGAGGTGCTCGCCGAGTTCTCCGACCGCCTCGCGGGCGGGCTCATGAACGCGCAGCATCCCCGCCAGTTCGGCTATTTCACACCGCCGCCGCTGCCGATGTCGATCATGGGAGAGCTGCTCGCCCAGATCGCCAACCAGGGCGTGGACGTCTGGCACGCCGGCCCGTTCGCGGCCTTCGCCGAGGAGGAGGTCGTCCGCTGGCTGTGCGACCTCGTCGGGTACGGCCCGGGATCGTTCGGGCTGCTGACGAGCGGCGGGGTCATGGCCAACTTCATGGGCATGGCCCTGGCTCGCGACCTGCACCTTGGCCGCGCCCGCGGACTCGCGGCGCCGCCGCGCGGCAAGGATCTCGAGGCTGCCCGTGTCTACACCAGCGACCAGACCCATTTCTCGATCGCGCGAGCGCTCGACGAACTGGGGTTCCCGCCCGAGACCCTGGTCGTGCTGCCATCCGACGACGACTTCCGCCTCCGCGGAGCCCCCCTCGCTGAGGCCGTGGCACGTGATCGGGGCGCCGGGCTGACGCCATTCGCCATCGCCGCGGTCGCCGGTTCGACGAACACCGGCTCGGTCGATGCCATCGGGGAGCTGGCCGACGTCGCCGATGCCGAGGGTCTGTGGCTCCACGTGGACGCTGCATACGGCGGCGGGGCCCGCCTGTCCGAGCGGGACCGTGATCGCGTCCCCGACCTGGAGCGCGCGCATTCCGTCACGGTCGATCCCCACAAGTGGTTCTTCCAGGCATATGACATCGGGGGCCTGCTGGTCCGCGACGGCCGGGCGCTGGCTGCGGTATTCGGCGGCCGGGCTCCCGAGTACTACCGCGGCGGGGAGACTCCAGGGAGCGGCGTCCTGGACTCCTTGCCTGACGATGAGCACGACCAACACGCCGACCAGCTCAACTTCTACAAGCTGTCATTCGAGGGAACTCGCCGGTGGCGGGCGCTCAAGCTGTGGATGACCTGGAAGCACCTCGGGACGCGCGGCTTGGGACGGCTCGTCGAGGCCAATGACGACCTCGCCGCCTACCTCGCCGCGCGCTGTGCGGCGGACGACGATCTGGAGGCGCTGCCGGCCGTGCCGGAACTGTCGGTGGTGTGTTTCCGGCATGTCCCTGCGGGCCTCGCTGGGGAGGCGCTCGACGCCCACCAAGACCGACTCCAGGCTGCGCTGGAGGTGTCCGGTGACGGCTGGCTGACGACGACCCGCCTGCGTGGCGCCACCTGGCTCCGTGCCGGGATCGTCAACTACCTCTCTACTGAGGCCGACATCGACCGATTGCTCGACACGCTGCGACGACTCGCGGGATGAGGTCGGTATTCGCCCTGGTCCTGATCATCGCGCTGGCGACGATGGCGATCGTGGCGTGCTCGGCCGTCCCGGTCTTCGGGCGGTGCGATGTGATGCTCACGGCCCTGCCCCCGGGAACGCTCATCGACGAGACTGCCCCGTTGCCGGCCGACGCCGTCGTGCTCGCTGGCCCGGCGGATTTCGATCCGGACGCCACGAGCCTCGAGCGTTTCGAGGACAGCTTTCGGCTTTCGCTCCAACTCCGGGGCGACGCGGTGGGTCGGGTGGCCGCGCATACGGCGGGCCACCCTGGAGACCAGGTGGCGATCGCGATCAATGGCCAAGTCGTGCTCGTGCCGATCATCCAGGAGCCCATCCTCGACGGCGTCATCGAGGTATTCCCCGGGGGGCTCGACCCGGATGGGTTCGAGCAACAGTTCGCGGGCTGCATTCGCTAGGCGGTCGGACCTTCACCCAGCGGCGCCGGTCGATAGCACCGGGACGTGACGGCCTCGACGCGACCTGACGAGGTCGCCGACTCGATCGCCAGCAGCACGTCGAGCACATGGAAGGCGAGCTCGCCGCTCGCCCGATGCGGCTCCTTCGATCGGATCCCGGCGATGAGGTCCGCGAGCCCGATCCCCCGGCCGACCGAAGCGTCGAAGCGGAGCGGTATCAGCTCCCAATCGCGGGCGCCGAGTGGCCGATAGCGCACCTCCCCGTCGAACTGATCCGGATCGCCGAGGATCAGCGAGCCCGCGGTCCCGTGGATCTCGAAATGCGGCGCCTCACTACCCACGACATCGAACGACGCCGTCAGCCCGCCGACAGCGCCCGACTCGAAGGCGAGCGCCGCGATCGCCGTGGTCGGGACCTCGGCCGTGACGGTTCCTCCAGCACGCGGCCCAGACCCGATCGGCCGCTCGGTACCCACACCGCGCCCGACCGCGGACGCGGCGACGATCGGGCCGAGGAGCGATACCAGCGCCGTCGCGTAGTACGGCCCGACATCGAGCAACGGCCCACCGCCGGTCGCATAGAAGATGCCCGGGTTGGAGTGCCAGGACTCCGGCCCGAGGTGGGCCACGGATGCGGTCGCCGCGATCGGAGTCCCGATGGCCCCTTCGTCGATGAGTGCCCGCGCCGTCTGCAAGCCGCCGCCGAGAAACGTGTCCGGAGCGGCACCGACGCGGACGCCCGCGTCACGCGCCTCGGCAAGGACCGTCCGCGCGTCGTCGAGCGTCGTTGCGAGCGGCTTCTCCGAGTAGACGTGCTTGCCGGCCCGGATGGCCGCCAGCGACACGGCGGCGTGGGCTGCCGGGGGCGTCAGGTTGAGGACGATGTCGATGGTCGGGTCGGCCAGGAGGGTGTCGATGTCGACGGCCGGGAAGCCACCGGCGGTCGCGACCGCCTCGGCGCGGGTCGAGTCGAGGTCCGCGCACGACGCCAGCTGGATGATCGGCAGGCGCGCCATGGAGGGCAGGTACAAGCCTGTGACATCGCCGCAACCGACCATCCCGACCCGGGCCGGGCGTTCCTCCACGATCACGTGCCGCGGCTGCGGGCGAGCCCTCGAGCCGTCAGGTTTGCGAGGCTCTGCCGGGTCGCCGTGATGGCGGACCCCTCGACGTGGTCGAACTCGACGATGAGCCACTCGACCGATCCCTGGGCCTCCGCCGCGGCGATGGCGGGACCCGGATCGACCACTCCCGTCCCGACGGGCACGTTGACGAACGGTTCGTCGGCATAAGCCGACCGTGGCAGCTCGATCCCGTCCTTGACGTGCAGCGACACAACGCGCTCGCCGAGTCGGCTGATCACTGTCGCCGGGTCGGCCCCGCCGACGACCACCCAGAAGATGTCGACCTGGAAGTCGACGGCGTCGCCGAGGCCAGCAGCGAGGCGATCGATGACCGACGTCCCATCGACGTCGGTCATCTCCGTGTCGTGGTTGTGGTACGTCAGGCGGAGGCCGTGCGTCGCAGCCACCCCGGCGACAGTCCCGACCTGGTCGATGAGCGCACTGACCCCGCCCAGCGTCGCAACAGCACGCGGCGTGACCACCACGCGCGGCGACCCGAGCTCCGCGATGGCCGCCGCGGCCCGCGCGAATGCCATGGGATCCGCGAGATCGGCCCATGTGTGTGAGCTCGTGACGGCGAGCCCCAGGTCCGCCAGGAGGCGCCGCGCCCCGACCGCATCACCACCCGGGACGTCGACCGTCTCGACCCCGAGATAGCCGCTGGCCGCGATCGCATCGAGCGTCACGATGTCCAGGCCCATACCCGCGCCCCCGAACCGGACCGGATCGCGGAACGTGTAGAGCTGGACGGCCAGCGGCGGCGGTTCGCGGTGCGGCTCAACCATGTCCGTGGAGCAACCCGCCGACGTGTTCGAGCAGCTTCCAGGCGACCTCGGCATCACCCTTCACGAACGCTCGGAAGTCCCAGAACGTCATGACCAGCGTCCGCAGGTCGGTCGTCGCGGTGATGGTCGCGGTCCGGACGCGGTCGCTGATGAGGGCGACCTCGCCGAAATAGCTGCCAGGCCCCACCGTGTCGACCTCTTTGCCCCCGACGCTGACGACCCCCTCGCCCTCAACGACGACGAAGAAGCCCATCCCATGGGTGTCGCCTTCGCGCACGACGACACTACCGGCAGGGAACGTGCGTTCGGTGAAGTCGCGTGCCAGGCGCTCGAGTTCTTTCCTGTCGAGGCTCGAGAGCAACGGCACCTTGGCCAGGAGTTCGACGGACTCGGACATGACGGTCTCCACCTGCGGATGATCGACGTTCAGTTGGACTATCCACCGTTGCGCGAGCGCGCGGCCAGCCGGTCCTGCAGGCGGAACCACTCCCCGGCGAACGGCATGAACCAGGGCCGGCCTTCGTAGGGTGCCGGCACGAGCGGGAACCGCAGGCGCGTGAGGGCCGGCGCCTCGCCACCGGCCAGCCAGGCACCGACCTTCGTGCCGAGGTTGGTCATCAGGGCGACACCCGTTCCGCAACAGCCCATCGCGTAGGTGACGCCGTCCTTCGTCCGCCCGACGTGCGGCATCCGGTCGAACGTGAAGCCGACGTTGCCGCCCCACGCGTACTCGATGCGGTAGTCGGCCATCTGCGGGTGGACCTCGACGAGACCCTTCCACAGGATCGCCGCCGTCTTGTCGATGGTCGTGGGCATGAACGACGCTCGACCGCCGAAGACCATCCGACGGTCCGCCGACACGTGCCAGTAGTACAGGAAGTTCTTCGTGTCGAAGAAGGCGCGCCCCTTGGGCGACAGCTCGTGGGCGATGTCCTCCGGGAGCTGCTCCGAGGCGATGATGAACGAGCCGATCGGGATGATCCGTCGGCGGAGCGATGGCACGACGCCGTCGGTGTAGCCGTTGGTCGCGACGAAGACATCGCGAGCGCGGATCGCGCCGCGCGTGGTCTCGACCCTGAACGTGCCATCCCCCTGGCGCCGGATCGAGCGGGCACGCACGCCCTCGTGCAGGTCTGCGCCGGCTCGGTCTGCGGCGGCGGCCAGGCCAGCGAAATACCGACCCGGATGCAGCAGCCCGGTGGCCTCGACCACGAGCGCGCCGTAATACGCATCGCTGCCGATCTCCTCGCGGATGCGCTCGCGGGGCACGACCGTCGAACTGACACCGACCGACGCCAGGCTCTCACGCGCATGCTCGAGCTCGGGCGCGTGAGCGGGCGCGTATGCAAGCTCGAGGTGCCCGATCTCCCTGAAGTCGCAATCGATGGACTCCTCATCGATCAACCGCTTCACGAGCCGGTAGGAATCGAGCGTCTCCTGGTAGAGCGCCTTGCCGGTCTGGATCCCGTAACGCTTGATCAGCTGGCTGGCGCTCCACTTGTAGCCGGCGTGGACGATGCCGCCATTCCGCGTCGACGCGCCCCATCCCAGGGTATGGGCCTCGAGCAGCGTGACGGCGACGCCCCGGCGTGCCAGCTCGCGGGCGGCCATGACGCCCGCGTAACCACCACCGATCACGACGACGTCCGCCTCGGCGGGCAGATCGCGGCCGGACCGGTCTGGGAGTGGTGCCATCGACGCCTGCCAGAAGGCGCGGCGTTCGAAGTCGGTGTTCAGAGGCGGGGTCGCGGCCATGGTCGCGAGCGTAGCCGAGGCGAGCGCGACCCCGCACGACGTCGCGCCGGATGGCCCGGTCTAGGCGGTGTGAGGAAGCTCCCAGCCCGGCTCAGGGACGATCACCCGGTTCGCGGTTTCGCCGTGCGTTTCGGCGAGGTGTGCGAAGAACCGCGCGCGACGATGGGAGACGATCCGGGCGTCCCGGCACGGACAACCCTCGGCCAGGCAACCCGATCGAGGCTCGCGTCCTGCCCTCTGCTCGGTCCTGGTCTCGTTGGTGTCCATGGTCCTCGTCTCCGCACCTTCTATGGCGCTGCGGCTCAGGATTTCGTTCGATGTTCCTGACGACTCTGGTACGAAGATGACGTCGGGTCGGACGATTCCGTTGCAGCGCTAGAGCCCGTTGTCCGAAATCGGACATGCGACGGCACGCACGACCGAACCTGGACGTCCTGACCGGCATCAGATGATCGAACGCGCCGCAGGAGGGAGCCGATCTCACCCGCGACAGACCGATCGCTCGTCGAACGGGCTCGCAACGGCGACCTCGACGCGTTCGAGGAGATCGTGCGTGTCCGGATGGATGGCGTATACCGACTGAGCGTCGCGATCCTCGGCGACGAGGCCGATGCGCGCGATGCCGCCCAGGACACGTTCATCACGGCGTGGCGGCAGATCCGAGCCGTGCGCGATCCGGGCAAGTTCGACGCGTGGCTCCAGCGCGTGGCGGTCAACGCGGCGCGGATGACGCATCGCTCGCGGCGACGTCGTGGCGTCCGCGAGATCCCGCTAAGCCGGCTCGGAGAGGCGCCGACCTCCGGGCCGTCTGTCGAGCTGGCGGACACCGATGGCCGCGTGCTCGATACCGCGATGCGGGCCCTCGAGATCGACCAGCGATCGATCCTCGTCCTGCACCACCTCGAGGGCCGATCGATCGTTGAGCTGGCGGCGATCCTCGATGTCCCGACGGGGACCGTGAAGTCTCGTCTGCACGCCGCTCGGCGGGCGCTCCAAGCGGCGATCGACGCCGAAGCGATCGATCGATGACGTCTCCGATCGCTCCGCGCGAGCCTTGGGACGACCGACGGCTGGCGGCGGCGTTCACGGCCCGTGCCGCGAAGACCCGGACGCCCAACGAGCTGGTCGGGGATGTCGTGGCGCGCGTGCGGACCGAGGATCCGCCGATGCCCGTGTGGCGCCGGTGGCTGCCAGCCGCCGCGGTCGTGGTCCTCGCGCTCGGCGTGGTCGCGGGTGGGGTCGCGTTGTCGGGCGACGTTCGCGGCCAAGGTCTGTTCCGAGAAGGCCCGAGGGCCGACCTGAAGACGCTCGCAACGGGCGAGTTCGCCTTCGATTATCCAGCCGCATGGCACGGATACGACGCGTCGGCTGCGGGCAGCGGAATCTCGTCGGTCGCCGTGCTTGGCACGCAATCGGTGGAGCGGCGCTGCGGCAACGAGCGGCATGTCGACCTCAACTGCGTCTACGAGCAACGCCTCGAGGCAGGGCAGATCCGTCTGTTCGTCGGGACCGGCGCCTATCGAGGCCAGACGATCGAAGACCGGGCGCCCATCGAGAACGGGACTAGCTCTCGGGTCCGGGTGGGAGGCATGCCGGCCATCTTCGACGAGTTCGACGCTCGACCGGACTCCTTCTACGGTGAAGACACGCTGATCCATTGGGAGATCGCACAGCCCGGGTCGGCCGGCACGAACGTCGTCCGCCTCGAGGCGATGCTCAGAGAGCCTGGCGTCACTGAGGGCCGAAGGCAGCTCGAGGCGTTGGTCGCGAGCTTCCGCTTCACGAACGGCCCCGACCCGTCCCCGCCGCCGACACCCGAGCCGACGCCGACCGCGACTCCGCCACGCCTCGCCGACCTGCGAGTGATGACTGTGGAGGAGCTGATCACCGCCACGGAGTCGCCGACGCCGGAGGAGGTCATCGTCCGCGGCTGGCTGGGACGCTCGAATGCCATCTTCGACTGCAACATCGAACCCGACCCGCATCCGCTGATCCCGCGTTGCGAGGAATTCGGCCTGTCCCTGTTTCAGGATCCGCCGTTCGTCGAGCGCGGAACCCTCGAGCCTAGCTTGCCTCATGTCGTGCCCATGCTGCGGATCGACGCCCACGCGGACGTACCAGCCATGCCGGGAATCGCTGTGGAGGTCTTGGCAGTGGGCCACCTCCTCGACCACCGCTGGACGACGTGTCCGGAGGCCCAGCAGGCCGACTGCAAGGCGCGCTTCGTGATCGATCGGGTGGTCGCCGCCGACCAGCCATTGTGGGACGACCTTCCGACTCCGTGGGCGAGCCCGGATGGCTTGCCCGTGAGTGGGCCGTCCGAGGCGGTCGGGGTCCTGTCCTCCATCGTCGGTGGTGTGACTGTCGTGTCGATCGGCGTCGCCGACGCCGATGCTCTCCGATCGATCGAGTGGCAGACGCGCGCCAAGCCGGATCTGCAGACGTCGTGGGTGATCCGCGCCCTCATCGGAAGGGACGCCGAGCCGATCGCGCGAACGTTCCTGGTCGGCGACGAGGGCCACTCGACGGTGCTCGAGGTGACCGAGACGGGCCTCGTCGACTTGATCGGCCAGCCCGCGTCCGCCCCGCCGACCGAGGTGCTCGGCCTCCCGGTCATCTCCGTCGAGGAGGCGATCGCGATCCGCGATGCCGGCCGCGACGACCGCGAGATCGCGGTCCGTGGCTGGTTCCCGCCGTCGAGGTCACTCCGCTGCGCCTACCCAAGCCCCCCGATCACGTTCTTCCTAGAGCCGTATTGCCAGGACGGATTCTCGGTGCTCATGGCAGGTCCGGAGACCTTGGCCACCGGCCTGCCTGGAGGACCCCATATATCGGTGGACCTCCATGACCTTGAAATGGCCTGGTATCCCACGGCCGACTCAGTCGAAATGGTGGCGATCGGCCACTTCGACGACCGGCGCTCGAACTGGTGTGATGCGTCTCGGGTCGACGCGTGTCGTGACCGCTTGGTCGTCGATCAGGTCGCGTGGGCGGCGGGCGCGGCGCAGCCGCTGAGCGTCGTCATGAGGACAGGGACGGGCGATCCGGCGTTTGGTCCCGTCGACGCCGCGATCACCGCCACGACTGAGGCCGCGATCCTGTCATCGGCTGCGTATCGAGCGTGGGAACTCATGGAGATCGAGCCGTCCTTGCGCGATGGGCGGCCCGGCATCACCGACGAGCCGATCCTGTGGAGCGTTCAGGTCCTGGAGGACGAGCGCGCCGCTACCTACGTCGTGGTCGATGGAACCGATCGGGTCTATCGCGTGGAGACGGACGGACAGACGGTCCAAGTCGGTGGCACGCCGCTCGAAGATCCGGCGCGCTCGTGGCCGCCAGAGGGTGTCCTGGACGTGCCGATGCCGGAAGGTGGTACGGGCCTCACACCCAAGGCTGGCGTCATCGACCGGAGCGGGTTGCTCGTGGAGGCACGAGCCGCAGGCGAGGCAGATCCGGGTCGGCCCATCACCGAGCTGGACCCCGGGGAGATGGCGATCGTGCAGGCGGCGCCGGATACGGTCGTCGCCTACTGGAACGGCTCGCTGTGCGACGATCGGTTCGTCCTGACCCTTTACGGTCGCGGTCCATCCGAGGCGCCCGATCGACTCGAGTTGCGCGGCGAGCGCGCCGATCTGTGCCGCCTGGCCCTCGTCCGCTACGGGATCCGGCTCCGCTTCAGCCAGCCAGTCGACGCGGCCTCCATCCGCGGCTGGGACCGTGTCGGCACACCGTTCGAGGCATTCCCGCCCGTCGACTCCACGGTCGTCTTCCTCCCGAAGGACGGCGGGTTCGAGCTTCCCAAGGTACGTGCGGCGCTGATCGACCTGAGCGGCCGGGTCACTGCCGTGCGTGCGATCGGGCCAGATGACCCGAGAGTGCTGGACCTCGAAGCCCAAGGGAAGGTCGTCTGGATTCGTGACCGGCAGCTCGTCGGGCGCTACCACCTCTACTGGACCGGCGGCATCTGCGACGGCGACTCGGTGGTGACGATCGACGCGACGTTGTCGACGGTCAGCGTCCACGCGACGCGGCAGGAGCCGTGTGATCTCACGGGCGTTGAGCGCCGCTTGGTGATCGACGTCGACGGCGCCCTGGACCCCAACGCCATCGAGACGATCTATACCGAGACCGTCACCGGCGCCTCATAAGCGACCCGCCCCGCGGCCATCGTTAGCAGCACCCGGCCTGCGAGGTCCATCCCGAGCAACGGCGTGTTCTTGCCCTTCGAGAGCAGCGCGTCGGCGGACGGCGACCAGCGCTCCGAGCGATCGAAGACGACAAGGTCCGCCTGCACCCCTTCGACCAGCCCGCGCGACCGGCCGATCACAGCCGCCGGCCCCACCGTAAGTGCCGCCACCGCCCGGCTGAGCGTGAGCTCGCCCGCGTCGACGGCCGCAAGCACGAGTCCGAGGGCCGTCTCGATGCCACCGATCCCATTCGCGGCGAGCCCGAACTCGACGGCCTTGTCGACCTCGGTGTGCGGTGCATGGTCGGTGGCGATCGCATCGGCGGTCCCATCGGCGAGGGCCGCGAGGCACGCCAGGGCATCGGATGGGCTACGCAATGGCGGATTGACCCGGAGCGAGGACGCGTACGGCGACGCGACGATCGCTTCGTCGCGCCACGGATCGCCGTCCGCACCTGGCTCCCATGCGAACCGCCGCGCCCCAGCGACCCACTCGTCGGTGAGGGCGAGATGGTGGGGCGTCACGTCGCATGTCACGGGGAGTCCGGCAGCCTTCGCGCGACGGATCAGCTCCAGGGCGCCGGATGTCGAGACATGGGTGAGGTGGAGCCTTGTCCCGGGCACGTCACGGCGCACGTCAGCGAGGATCGCGAGATCGCGGGCCACCGCGGCCTCCTCGGCCGACGCGGGCCAGCCGCGCAGCCCGAGCACGGTCGCGACGATCCCGTCGTTCGCCTCGGCGCCGTCGGTCTGGGTCGCGTCCTCCGGGTGATCGACCACAGGCAGTCCGAGCGCTCCCGCGTACGCGAGCGCGTTCCGCAGGATCTGCGCGGAGCGGACTGGCGAGCCGTCGTCGGAGAAGCCGACGACCCCGGCATCCGCCAGCTCGCCGAGCGCCGCGAGCGTCTCCCCTGCCCGACCGACGGTCACCGCGCCATGCGCCAGCAACTCGACCGGCGATCCGGACGACGCGGCGGCCCCGCGGATCGCCGCGAGCACGCCCGGCTCGTCGAGCGCCGGGGTCGTATTCGGCATTGCGCAGACCGTCGTGAAGCCGCCGTGCGCGGCGGCGGCGAGACCAGTGGCGACCGTCTCGGCATCCTCGTTGCCCGGCTCCCGGAGGTGCGCGTGCAGGTCGATGAAGCCCGGGGCGACCACGACGCCGGTGGCGTCGACGCCGTCGGCGTCCGAGCCCTCGAGCCAGGTGACCGCCTCGAGAATCCCGTCGCGCACGACGATCTCGCCCGGCCCCTCACGGCCGCTCGCCGGATCGACGACCCAGACCCGGCTCAGATCGAGGTCGGTCACGAGCGCGGCACCCCGGCCAGGAGGTAGAGCAGCGCCATCCGGATCGCGACGCCGTTCGTCACCTGATCCGTGATGACCGATTGGGCCCCGGCGGCCACATCGGGCGCGATCTCGACGCCCTCGTTCATCGGCCCAGGATGCATGACGAGGGCTCCGGGCTTCGCGGTCGCCAGTCGCGCGGCGGTCAGCCCGTACCGTGCCGCGTATTCCCGGAGCGACGGCAGCAGCCCGGAGGCCATCCGCTCGCGCTGGATGCGGAGCGCCATGACGGCATCGGCGTCGCGCAGCGCGTCGTCGATCGAGCTGGTCACCGTGAACCGCCGCCCCGCGGCAGCTCCCCGTCCCGCCCACGCCTCGAACCCGCGCAGCAACGTGGCGGGTCCACACAGCCAGAGGTCGGCCCTCGCCGCCGTCAACGTCCATATGTTCGAGCGGGCGACTCGCGAATGCATCACGTCGCCCAGGATCACGATCTTGCGGCCCGCCACCGAGCCCCCAGGCAGATGCCCACGCAACGTATACAGGTCCAGCAGCGCTTGGGTCGGATGGGCGTGCCAGCCGTCGCCGCCGTTCAGCACCGACCCGCCGAACACCTCGGCCGCGAGGTACGGAGCTCCGCTGACGCTGTGGCGCATCACCAGCATCTGGGCCCCCAGCGCCTCGACGGTCCGGACCGTGTCCACCAGCGACTCACCCTTGGATACCGACGACGTCGACGCCGCGATGTTGACGACGTCGGCCGACAGGTTTTTGGCGGCGACCTCGAACGAGACCCGCGTCCGCGTCGATGCCTCGTAGAACAGGATCGTGACGTTCCGGCCGCGCAGGGCCGGCACCTTGGCGATCGGCCGCGCGAGAACCTCGCGCATCGCATCGGCGGTGCGCATGACAAGGTCGATGTCCGCGATCGACAGACTGTCGACATCGAGCAGGTGCCGATGACGCCAGCCGACCGCCTGGCTCTCCGGCGCCACATCGACCGACGGGACGACCACCTCGGCGCCGTTCGCCGTGTCGGTCCGTCCCTCGATCACGTCGGTCATGCGACGGGTTCGGCGGCCAGTGGGCTGTCGACCAGGCGCTCGATCTCGACGCCGTCCTCCCCGTCGGTCTCCTCGAGATGGACGCGCACGATCTCCTCGCGCGAGGTCGGGACGTTCTTGCCGACATGGTCGGCACGGATCGGCAGCTCGCGGTGGCCGCGATCCACCAGCACGGCCAGACGGATCGCCTGTGGCCGCCCGAAATCGACCAGCGCGTCCATCGCCGCGCGGATCGTCCGGCCCGTGTACAGGACGTCGTCGACGAGGACGACGGTCCGACCGTCGATGCCCGACGGCAGCTCCGTGCCCTTCACGACCGGCTGCTGGGCGATGAGCGACAGGTCGTCGCGGTAGAACGTGATATCGAGCGCCCCGACCGGCACCTCGACGCCTTCATTCTCGGCGATCGCCGCGGCGATCCGGCGGGCGAGCGGGACGCCACGTCGCTGGATCCCGACCATCAAAAGGCCGTCGGTGCCCGCCTGCTTCTCGACGATCTCATGGGAAAGGCGGACCGTCGCGCGACGGATCTCGTCGGCGGTCATGATCCGGCGTCCGGTCATCGCTCCTTCCCGGCCTCACGGGGCCACGCGGGCGGCCTCACGGGGCCACAGCCGAAGGGTCAGGGAGAAGAATACCGCGCGACGCGACGGAGTTGGGCGGGACCCCTCAGTAGACGTGGACGGTGACGTTGGTGATGCCGCTCCACGACGGGCAGCCGCAGATCCTGAAGAAGTCCGGCCGGTAGAGGTCGACGATGCGCCGTTCGAGCTGCGGGCCGTAGTCGTTGACGACACGCTCGATGCAGCCGGCAGCGCCGCATATGACCACGGTCGTGCCGCGTGGGAGCCGCATCGCCGTGAAGCCCGCGTCGTAGAACGTGGCCTCGCCGGTCAGCGAGTACCTGGCGGGCTTGCGGTTCGAGCCGGCAACGCCATCCGGCTGGTCGACCGTGGTCCTGCGCGTCGGGCCGGCATCTCCGGGTATACCGGGTTCGAAGATCGTCGTCCCGGCACCGAAGACGCCCTCCGAGCGATGGGCATCGTCAAGGCCCGCGATCTCGATAGGCGATCGCGAGTCGAGCGCGGGGACCGAGTACGGCTGGAACGCTCCAACGGGGACCGGCTCCACGGCGCTGGGGACGCGGGAGCCTGCCAGACCCGGCAGCGAGACCAGGGCGAGGGCGGTGCTGATCACCGACCCTACGACCAACCATCTTGGTCGCACGATAAGGCGGGAACGATACGCTGCCGGACCCCGATGTGCATAGCCCCGCCCACCACGCGGTGGCCGGCATGATCAGCGGATGACCACCAACTGGGAGCCCGGACCGCTCTCGGCGACGCCGACGCCGTCGTCCGACCATGCGGCGATCTGGATGCGGCTGCCCTCTCCACTTTCGCCCGGTGGCGTGGCCCACGCGAGCCGGCCCGCGCCCATCGAGAAGCCAGGCAGCGCCGATTCCCGGGTCGGCGCGCCGTCGGCGCGTTCGAGGCGGACGTTGGCCTGATCCACGCGATACAGCGTCAGCTGGCCGACCTGCGAGTCCGGCGTCTCGGCGACCCAGACCGCGACCCATTCGCCGGCTTCGTCCCAGCGAACGTCGAAATCGCCGGCGGCCTCATCGGCCGCGAGCCGGGATGCCTTCGATCCGATCGCGTCGAGCGGACCGTCGTCTCTCCAGCGTCGGAGCTCAAGACTCCCGCGTGCCGGCATCCATGTCCCATCGGCATCGGAACGGGCAAGCGAGCCATCCCATGCGATCGCGAAGCGGCCGGTCGGGTCGACCACGGGCCGCCACAGGTCGCCCGCATCGGCCTCGGCGTGCGTCGCCGGATCGATCATGACGGAGACCGGGCGTGCATCATCGGACCCGGGCTGGCTCGGCCGGCTGGCGATGATCTCGTTGCCGGACCACGACGCGAAGTACGACGCGCCGTCGTTCGTGACCTTCGCCGCCTGCTCGTCGCCGACGCGCCAGACATGGACGTCCGGACCACCGGAGCCGTCGGCCGGGCGCGCCGTGAACGCGAACCAGGTCCCATCCGGCGAATACGCGGCCGACTCGCCCACGACGTCGATGCCGCTCGCGATCGCCACCTTCGCGGCGACGGTCGGTTCGGGTGACACCGTCGGGCTGGCGGATGGCTCGACCGATGGTTCGGTCGCGGCGCTCCGCGTGGGCGCGAGCGAAGCGGTCGCGCTCGACGGACTGGGCGTCTCCGGCGCGGGCGTCTTGCTCGGTGGGGAAGCAGCCGCTGACGGCTCATCGGTGCCTTCCGGCATCGTGACGACGACGACCTCGTCGCCCGTGGTCTCGGACTTTGCGATCGCGATGGCCTGACGACGCGTCGGCGACCCGACGATCGTCTTCGTCGCCCGGTTGAAGGCCACGGCATGGTCCTGGCTCGCGAGCAGCGGCGGACAATCGGCGGCGCCCTTGACCGGGCACACCTCGTCCACCGTCGCGGTGTGGTGGCCGCCCTCGGGCCCCTGATCGATCCACCCCACGGGACCAACGCTCCCGACCGCGAACGGTGTGGGTTCCACAGCTGCCGATCCGGGCGTCGCGCTGGCCAACGACGGGCCGTCGCCCGCCGGATCCTCACCCTTCACGCCACTGCCGGTATCCGGATAGATCGAGATGCTCCCCGACAGCAGGCTGACGCCCACGACGAGTGCGACGACCGTCAGCCCCGACAAGGCCCCGATCGGCAGCGCACCCAGGCGCCCACGCCGAAAGCGGGCCCGAGAGGCGACAGGTGACTCGGCCTCGATCGCCGCCGCGGTCCGCGCCCACAGGTCGCGCGGCGGGTCCGGTCGTTCGTCGCGCAGAGAGCGCAGCGCGAGCCGGTCGTCCTCGTATCCCGTGGCGATCGCCGCACACGCCGGACAACCTGCGACGTGCTCGTCGAGCCAGCTCGACTCCGCGAGCCCGAGGGGGCCGTCAAGCCGTTCGGCGAGCCGCATCCTGGCGTGGGCATGGGGGTCGGACCACTGATCCTGGCGGCGACGGAGACGCGGGAAGCGGCTCATCGATCGACCTCGGCCGGACGTCCGGCCTCGCGCGCCGCATCACGCGCCACCTCGGCTGCGGTCTCGGCTTCCCGTTCCGCCGCGAGCGCCTGGCGCAGCGATTCGCGTGCCCGTGTCAGCAGTGCGCGTGCGGCAACGTGGCTGACCCCGAGCGCGGCAGCGAGCTCGAGCCCGGTCAGATCGTGGAGCTCGGCGAGTAGCAGCGCGGCGCGCTGGCGTTCCGGGATCCGGGCGAGAGCGCGCTGGAGGTCACCGGACAGCCGCGCATCCATGACGAGGTGCTCGGCGGATGGCGCCGACCCCTTCGACTCGCCGGTCCACGGCAGGAAGCGGATGATCTTGCGCCGTCGGATCTCATCGAGCGCGACGCGGTGGGCGATCTGGTACAGCCACGCGCGGGCGTTCTCGGGCTTCTCGAGCGTGTCGTAGTTCTTGTACGCCTTGATGAACGCGTCCTGCGTCATGTCCGCCGCGACCTCCGGGTCGCGCATCATGCGGAACAGGTAGGCGTAGATCTCGCCGTGGTGCTTCGAGAAGATCTCCTCGACGAAGATCGCGGCCTCGTCGCGATCCCAGACGCCGCTCATAGGGTTGCCTCGATCGGCCCCGATGACGGTCGGACGGCCGAATGGGTCGCGTAGGTCGGCGGTTGAAGGGTCGAGGACCACGGCGGCTCCGAGCGGATGGGATCGACGTGCGCACGGAATGGGCCATGCACGCTCGATGCGCCAGAGACGAGGCATCTCCCCCACATGTGACGCCCGACGTGCCCGGGCACCGCCCGAATCAACCCGATCCACCTCCCTCCGGATCGGCGCGGCCAAGGAGTTCCTCCACCGCGTCCTCCGGTGAGACGGGGTTCACAGGCAGGCCGGTTCCCAACTCGAGGCCGGCGATCTCGCGCAATCGAGGATGGATCTCCCAGTGCCAGTGGTACGTGCCATCGACCTGCTCGCGCAATGGCGCGGTGTGGAGGACGAGGTTGTAGGGCGGCCCATCGAGCGCCCCCGCGAGCATACCGAGCACCTGGCGCAGCGCCTCCGAGGTGGCCTTGATGGCGCTCGTATCTGCCCGGCCGAAGTCGGCATCGTGGCGGCGCGGCACGATCCAGATCTCGAACGGGGAACGCGAGGCGTATGGCGCGAAAGCCACGCTGTCGTGATCCTCCCAGACGAGTCGGTCGGGTCGCTGCGACTCCTCGCGAACGAGGCGGCAGAACGGGCACTCCCCCTCGCGGATCACGAACCGCGCCGCGCCGCCGAGCTCCTCGGCGATCCGATGTGGGATCTGGGGCAGGTCGTACAGGTCGAGACACAGGTGGTTGGTCCGTGCCCCCGCCTGCGCGCCCCAGTTCTGCACGACGGTCAGGTACTCGGTCTGCGGGTCGTCGCGGGCGGCACCCAGCGCGTCGCGCGCGCCAGCGACCAGTCCTTCGATGAGATCCGTGCCGACCGCGTGGAGGGGCCGATGCTCGCCCTCGGGCGCGATCACGGTCCGCCACGAGCCGGTCGCCCGGGCCTGCGCCAGCGAGACCTGCGCGAGACCGTGGTCACGATCGAGCTCACGGGCCTCGGTGTCCGTGCCGACGACATGGAATGCGAACTCCTTCAGCACACGCGTCCGCACGCCGTCGCCCGTTGCCGAGCAATTCCCGCAGCCGAACAGACGGTCGTCGACGATTTCCGCCGCACGCGCGAATCGATCGCGGTGGAAGGCGCGGTCGACGACCGTCGCGACCCACCAGCTCGTGATCGGGTCCTTTCGAAGCTCGAACAGGCCGCTGGCCATCGGTCGGGTCAGGCCTCGACCGTCAGCGGCGCGGCGATCGCCGCAGCGAACGACCGCGCGAAGAACCAGGCGGCCTCCTCGACGGAGTCCGTGGTCGGCCGGGCGCCGGGTCGTCCGAGCTCGCGCGCGATCGACGTCGAGACACTGCCCGGGATCCCGCACGCGTCGATGAGCGTGAAGTCGTCGAGGTCCACCGTGATGTTGAGCGCGATGCCGTGGTAGCTCACGCCCCGTTCGACCCGCAGGCCGAGCGCCCCGATCTTGCGCGGCTCGGGGCCGTCGACATCGCACCAGCAGCCCGGATGGCCATCGCGCCGGGCCGCGGTCACGCCGAGGGATCCGCAGGTCGCGACGAGGGCCGCCTCGAGCGCGCGGACGAAGGGTCGGACCAGCAGGCCTCGCTCGTGGAGTCGGACGATGGGGTACGCCACGAGCTGACCGGGCCCGTGGTAGGTGACCTCGCCGCCGCGCTCGATCCGTTCGACCGGGATGCCCTTCGCTTGGAGTTCGTCGGCCGTCGCGAGGATGTGGGCCGGATCCGAATTCTTGCCGAGAGTCAGGACCGCAGGATGCTCCAGCAGGAGGAGCTGGTCCTCGATGCGGCCTGCCGCTCGCTCGTCGACGAGCCGCTTCTGGAGGTCGTGCGCCTCGCGATAGGCGACCCGACCGAGCCACCGGGCGTGCAACGGCGCGGGCTCGCCGAGCGTGCCCGAGAACGGTTCTGTGAGGGTCGCCTCCACGTTCGCACGATAGCAGGGGCGCCAGTTCGGCCCGTTGCAGGGGTCCAGCGGATGGCCCAACGGTACGGGGTGGCGCGCAGCCGACCGGGTCGCTGCAGATTCGGCCCAGACCGGGTAGCGTTCGCCACGCTCACCGTCACGACACGAAGATCGGGTCCCTACTGCATGTCTGCGTACTTCGTTCGCCCGCGCTCGTCCATCGCCGATCCCGAGCTCGCCCGAGCTCGCGGTCGTCGATCTGCCAGTCGCCCGGGTGTACCGGACTCCGCGTCCGCCGCAGGCACTCATCGACGCTATCGCATCGATGCGCCGCCCGGTCGAACCCGAGCTCCCTATCGTCCTCACCCTGGCGCCCGTTCCCGCTCGCTCGAGGCGCTGACCGCGACTAGGCGGGCGACCGTCCGTTCAGGCGACTGGCGGCGCCCCGCTCGTCGATGACGCGCTGACCTGACCTGTGACCACAAGAAACGCCACGACGGCGACAAGCGCGACGAGCCCGATCACGACCACAAGTCGAATGAAGAGATCGACTCTGCTCCGGGCACCAAGGGTGCCGCTCTGTTGTTCCTGGTCGATCGGTTCGTCCGATGCGGTGACGTCGGCGGCCTGGTCGGGAACGCTCTCCTCGACATTCGGGACTGCTGGCTGGCTGACGACGCCAGGGTCCATCACGCCGACGAGATCGGTGCCCGCGGAGGCTTTGTCGTCGGCCGCCTCCGAACGCGACAACTCTGCGATCGCCTGAGCACGTGCTGCCGACGCGATCTCTTCGACGCGGGGCGGTTCCGGCAGCTGGCTGGCCAATTGGGCGATCTCGGTCGGCTCCCGTTCGCCGGCCAGACGGCCGACAAAACGGTCCAATTCGGCCTGGTACTCCTCGACCGCCTGGCTGGCCCCGGAGATCTCGCGCTCAACGAGGGCGTCGTGCTGGGCCAGGTGCCGTTCGAGGTCCTCCCGGCGTGCGCCGATGCGACTTTCGGTCTCTCGACGGAGTCGCTCGCTTTCGGCAGCTGACCATTCATGGATGTGGCCCACGTCCTCTTCCGCGAGCCGCCTGAGCTCCTCCGCCTCGGTCGAAGCGCGGATGCGGACCTTTTGGACATGCGCGTCGAGGCTGTCTACTGTCTCTGCGGAGATGCGCCCGCGCTCGCGGTCGACGGCTTCCTGCATCTGTCGCGCGATCTCGTGGAGGAAGATCGGGACCGTGCCGCCTTCGGGCGCTTCGGTGACATCCTCACCAGGGGGCGAATCGACTCCGGGCAACTTGAATTGCCCAGGTGCCGACGATGCGGACCCAGACGCCTCGTCCAGCAACTCCGCCGTCTCGACCCCGCCATCAGGCGAGAGGGCGGTCGCCTCGGCCGCCTCGATCCCCGTTCTGGAGTAATTCGTATCGTGCTGCATCGTGATCCCCGAGATCCCGCACGCGCGCGTCGAGCATCCTAACAATGTGTGGGGCCAATAGACAACGCCCACGCACAAGTCGCGGTGCGCGAGGGAACCGCGGCCGTTCGCTTGACGGAGACTAGGCGGGCCGCCCTTCCTCGACGGTGTCGTTGAGTCGGAGGAGCGCGGCCTTCCGCATCCAGGGCTCGTAGACGGCAACACCGGCCTCGAGATGCTTGGCGCTATACATCGCGGCGTCCGCCTGGCGCAGCAGCGTCTCGGGCGAGCCGATCGACGCCACGTAGGCGATCCCGACCGTCACGGTCAGACGCAGCGTGTGCCCGCCGACCGTCGCCGCGCCGTGGATGGCGTCCCGGAGTCGTTGCGCGATGGTGATGGCCGTTTCTCGTTCCGGGACCGGCGCCAGGACACAGAACTCATCACCACCGAAGCGAGCAACGATGTCGTCGGGACGCGTCGCAGACGACAGTCGCTTCGCAACGATGCGCAGGACCTCATCCCCGATCGAGTGACCGAGACCGTCATTGACGTCCTTGAAGCCGTTGAGGTCGAGGAACAACAGAGCCCACGGTTCGGGAAGCAGGTGGACGCGCTCGAGCTCGATGTCGAGCTGCTCGCGGTTGAGCAGGCCCGTCAGGGTGTCGTGCGTGGCCCGATATGCCAGCGTCTCCTCGATCCGCTTCTGGTCGGTGATGTCGATCATCACGCCGACCAATCGATGACCCGATCCGTCGGCCTTGCGGATGACGCGGATCACGTCGGAGAACCAGCGGTACTGCCCGTTCGCGATGCGGAATCGATACTCGATGCGGATGCTGTTGAGGGCCTTGATGGCAGCGTCCGTCACGGCCATCGCGCGCTCGCGATCGTCCGGGTGCAGGTGGCGCTCCCAGAACTCGGGCTCCGTGAGCCAGATCTCGGGTGGGTACCCGGTGATGTCCAACGTACGGGGCGACACGAAGGTCATCCGATAGTCGTCGCCATCCGCTTCCCACACGATGGCGTCGAGCGAGCCGACCAAGTCGTCGAAACGACTCTTGCCGACCAGCGGGCGCGAGGACGCGGCGGTGACCTCAGCACGCGCCTCGCCACCTTGCTTGGTCGAATGGCGGGGAGGTTGCGACACGAGGGTGCCGGGGGGACCTGCCATCGACCGGATCGTCGCTCGCGTGGTCAGGCGCGGCGCACGGGAACTCGACCGAGTCGACTTCCCGGTTGACGGATCGGGAGTCCTCATGAGGACGCGGCCCTGTCGTGCGTTCGCGACATGCATGGATCCCTGGCTGCGAGCGATGGGCGAAGCCTAGGGAAGTCATCCCGGCAAACAACCCACCTATCCGTACCACCCCGGTCCGGACCGGTGACGGGCATCTGCCACAATCCCGCGGCTATCGCGTCATCACGGGTGTGGAGGGCGAGATCGACCCGTCCAGCGGGCGGCGACCAACGATCCGCCCGATCGGCCGCACGACTGTCGCGGACCTTCGGGCCGACTTCGTCATGGCCGCGTATGACGAGCACCAGCGCAAGCTCACGGGCTTCGCGTACGCGCTGACGCACGATCCCGACGTCGCCGACGACCTCGTCCAGGAGACGTTCCTCAGGCTAGTCAAGGAGCATGCCGCCGGGCGCGTCCCGGACAACGTTTCGGCGTGGCTGTTCCGGGTGTGCGCGAATCTCGTCACCAGTCGAGGCCGCCGCGGGGTCGTTGCTCGCCGGTATATCGAGCGTGCGCCGCGCCCGGACGACGAGGTGGCTGCCGACGTCGAGTTGTTGCGCAACGAGATGGGTGAAGCGCTCGTCGCCGCGCTGGCGATCCTGACCATCGAAGCCAGGACGGCACTCGTGATGGCCGCCAACGGATTCTCGGGGCGCGAGATCGCGGCATCGATCGGCCGGACTGAGCCCGCCACGCGCACGCTGATGTTCCGGGCCCGGGAACGTCTCCGATCGTTCCTCGTCGCCGAAGGGATGCACGCATGACCCACGATCACGACGCCCTTCGACTCGCGGTCGCATCCCTCGATTTCGAGCTGACTCCGCAGGAGCAGGCGCGAATGCACGCCGGACTGCTCGAGTGCGAGGAATGCGCCCAGGCCGCCGCGAGCCACAGCGAGATGCAGCGCCTTCTCGGCCGACTTCCCGTCCGTGATGCGTCGCCCGATGTTCGACAGCGCGTCCTCCGCTCTGCCCTCGTCCCGCCGCGCGATCGACAATGGCCGGTCTTGCTCGCGGCAGCGGCGCTGCTCGCGTTGCTGGTCGGGGTCGCCGCTGCCGCCGGGGCGTTCCGAGAACGCTCGCCGCTCGATGCCACGGTCACGCTCCCATCCAGCTCGCTGCCGGCGCTCGGGGATGTCGAATCGCCCCAGCCGACCGCCACGGCTGACCCAGGCTCACCGGCGCCGGGTCAAGGGCCGCCAGGTGCCGCGTTCGGCGGCACGCCGTTGACGCCGGATACGCTGGCCCAAGTCGTCTCGGGTCGTCTCCGGATCCGATCGGAACCTCGCGTCGCCACCGATTCCATCAAGTACGAGCCGTTGTTAGACGTCGGCGATCGCCTCTTGATCCTCGACGGGCCGGTGGTGGCGAACGACTACGAGTGGTATCAGGTCACGGCGTGGCGCCCCGGCAACCTGTACGCCTCGTTCCCGGTCGGCTGGGTGTCACGTGGCGACCACGACGGGACGCTGTGGATCAGCCCGCGCGTCGATACATGTCCTTCTATCGAGATCACGATGGACATCGTGGTCGCGCTCCACCCGGAGGAGCGGGTGGCCTGTTTCGGCGATCGCCCGCTCCGACTCCGCGGCTTCGTCGAGGGGAGTGCAGCGACCGCCCAGTGTGTGCCGGATCCAGCGGTCGCCTGCGTCGACGGTCCCGCCTGGCTGACAGGGCTTGGGGGCTGGCGGTCGGAGGTCGACACGCAAGTCGCCACTCCGTCGATCGGCGGGCCGCAGCTGACGCTGGATCCCGATGGGCCGGTCGCCGCCTCGGCGCTGCCGGAGTCCGGCATGGTCGACCTCGAGGGAGCGTTCGATCACCAGGCCGCGGCTGACTGCCACCCCGGTGCGACCGGACCTGGAGCACAGCCCGTCGCCGAACCCGTCGCTCGCCTCGCATGCCGGATGCGGTTCGTGGTGACGAAGGTCACGGCGGACGGCCGCTATCCGGTCGCGGGGACGCCAGGGATCACCGTGTCGCCGAACCTCCGCGTGCGCTCGGAACCCGGCCTGACGAGTGAGCGGTTCGAGCTGCTCGCAGACGGCACGCGGGTCTGGGTGGTCGAGGGCCCGGTCGTCGCGGCCGAATACGAATGGTTCAAGGTCCTCGTGCCGTCCGTCGACTCGGGCGGCGGCACCCCGCGCGTCGGCTGGGTGTCCGCGTCCGACCACGGAACGGAGCGCTGGCTGGCACGCCAGACGATCGATTGCCCGGCGCCAGGTTCGATCCGTGTCGCAGACCTGGCCCGGCTGGTGGGTTCCGACACGGGCGACGGTGGCTTGGCCTGTTTCGGGCGGTCGGCGATCCGGATCGAGGGTGACCTCGGGCTCGTGTGCAACGACCGCGATCGTCCGTCCTGGGACTGGCGGCCCGAGTGGCTGTCGGGTAACGCAACGCGGAAACTGACGATCCGCGACGGAAGGGCCGTCGTCACTGCCAGGCCAACCGAGAGCCTCGACGTGCCGGTCGCATGTGGCGATCAGGCCGGTCGGTTCGTCATCGACGCCCATTTCGACGATGAAGCCGCGAGTGGCTGTGAGGCGGCCGTAGACCGGAGCTCGCTCGGGCACGACATCGGCATCGCGGCGTGGCATTGGTGTCGAGCCACGCTGGTCGTCGATCGGCTGACGCAGGTCCCCTAACGGCAGAGCGTCCGACCCTACTCCGCGGCGCCCGGCGCAGCGTCAAGGTCGGTCGCGCGCCGATCCAGCCGCCCGGTTCGATCGAACACGCCCAGGAGGAACTGCACCAGCGGTCCGATCCCAAAGGCGAACGCCAGAGTCCCGATCCCGATCGACCCGCCGAGCAGCCAACCCAGCGCCAGGACCGTTACCTCGACCAGCGTCCGGGCCCGCCGGATCGACCACCCGAAACGGTGGTGGAGCCCGGTCATCAGTCCGTCGCGAGGCCCAGCTCCAAGATCGGCCGCCAGGTACAGGCCGGAGCCGAGCCCGATGACCAGCAGTCCGGCCAGCATCATCGCAAGCTGGGTTCCCAGGCCGACCGCGCCGGGTAGCAGCGCGATCCCGACGTTCGTCGCGGTTCCGATCAAGACGACGTTGAGCAACGTCCCGATGCCGGGCCGCTCGCCGAGTGGCAACCACAGGAGGAGGATCGGGATCCCGAGGAGCACGCTGATCGTGCCGATCTCCAGACCCGTCAGTCGGCCGAGACCCTGGTGGAACGCCTCCCACGGTCCGAGGCCGAGCCCGGCTTCCGCCATCAGGGCGATGCCGAGTCCGAAGAGGATCAGCCCGACGATCAAGCCAGGCAGGCGCGGAAGGACGTCTCTCCACATCGAGCGTCGAAGCATCCGCCGATGGTAGCGACGGCGTGATCGGAACGGTCCGCGGGTGGTCAACACCTGTATCGTCCGCCCGTGACCGACCCATCGATCCGCGCTCTCTTCGCCCCGGCGGACGATGTGACCTATCTGGACGCGGCCACGTACGGTTTGCCACCGACTCCAACGGTGGAGGCGATGGAGCGGGCTTTGGCCGGCTGGCGATCCGGGACGGCACGCTGGGTCGATGACTGGGACCGCCCGGCCGACGCCGCCAGAGGGTTGTTCGCCGAGCTGATCGGCGCGTCGGCCGCGGATATCGCGCTCATCCCATCTGTCTCGATCGGGACGGGTCTCGTGGCGGCCAGCCTGCGCCCGGGCGACGTCATCGTTGTGCCCGACGACGAGCACGTCTCCGATCTGTTCCCGCTCCTCGTGGCGGAACGGCGAGGCGTGACGGTCCGGGCGGTGCCCTTCGCCGCCTTGCCCGACGCGATCGAACCGGGGACGTCGCTCGTCGCGGCGAGCCTCGTCCAGATGCAGACCGGACGAGTCGCCGATCTCGCCTCGATCACGCGGCGGGCAGCGGAGGTCGGTGCCCGGGTGCTCATCGATTCGACACACGCGACGCCGTTCGTCGAGGTCGCCGATCACATCGGGGCGATCGATTATCTCGTCTGCCACGCTTACAAGCACCTCCTCGGGGCGAGGGGCTGCGCGTTCCTGTATGTGCGGGCCGATCGCGTCGACGACCTCCAGCCGACCTACGCGAACTGGCGCGGCGCGCCCGATCCATGGAGCAAGTTCTTCGGCGGACCGCTGGAGCTCGCCGACGACGCCGCACGCTTCAATGTCTCGCTCGCCTGGCTGCCGTGGGTGGCGACGGTCGAATTGCTTCGGTGCGTCACGGCGTGGAGGCGCGAGGGGGCGCTTGCACCAGTGCTGGCATTGGCGGCCAGGTTCGCCGCTGCCCTCGATCGGGAGCCGGCGGGTGCGTCACTCGTCTGCGTACCCGTCTCCGAGCCCGAACACGTCCGAGCGGCGCTCGATCGCGAGCGCATCCGGGCGGCCGTCCGCGGGAACGGGATCCGTTTCTCGGTCCACGTCTGGAACGACGACGCCGACATCGAGCGGGCGGTCGATGCCATCCGGCCGTTCCTTCCAGCGCCCGAACAGGTCGCTAAGTAGGGCCTTCTCGCGGTAGGATGACGCAACCGTGGCGCTCCGTATCCTCCGGCTGGTTGCCGTCGCCTCGATCCTCGCGTTTGGCGTCACCGCTCGCACCGTCACCGCCACGCAGGCGCACACCGATGACATCGCCGCCGACCGGCCGCCCGCGGTCGCGGATTTGCCTCCGGCCGATCTCGGTGAGCAGCCGCCGCCGACCGACCTGCCTCCGACCGAGCCGCCGCCGGTCGCGGTAGAGCCGCCTCCGGCAGACCCCGTTGGGCCGGCCCCGACTGACGCGCCATTGACCGACGCGCCATTGACCGACACGCCATTGACCGACACGCCATTGACCGACACGCCAGTCGCCGCGGAGCCGCCGCCTACCGCGTCCGATGCGCCGTTCCCGAGCGAAGAGGCGGTACCGGCCTCGACCGCATCGCCGGACGCGTCCCCCACCGTCGGTGATCCGGCTGTCTCCGACCCGTCCGCGGCCGAGCCACTTCCGTCACCCGTGGCCGTCTCGCCCATCGCCGAGGATCCGGCGGATACAGCAACGGCGCCCAAACCCGCCCTCCCGCACGCTGTACCGAAACCGATCGTCAGCGAGCCGGTCGTGGCTTCGGCTCCGGTCGCAGCTAGGGCCAGGCAGCCCGCCCACGAGCCGGACGCGGTCCAGCCGGCCGCCCGTCCGGTAGAGGCCTCCCGGTCGGTCGCGCCCGGATGGCTGCCGCACGTGACCGGGCTGATACTGCCGGACGAGGTGCAGCCGGTGACGGCCGGGATCGTCGCGGGACTTGCGGTTACGAACACGGCCCCAGCTAGCGTGGCGGTCGCCATCGAATTCGGACGCGCCGGCGGCGGGTGGGCCGGTGGGATCGTGTTCAACCTGTGGCTTCGTCGGAAGTTACGCGAGCGGCCAATGAGCCAGCGGCAGCTCGCTGCTCTCTCCGGCGTCGACCACTCGACGATCTCACGGCTGCTCCGCCAGGATCGAACGCCGTCGCTCGCGACCGCGACGAAGCTCGCCAAGGCACTCAGGCACGTGCGAGTCGAGCCAGGCGAGTCCGATACTGCCGATTACTTCGATCGCATACCAGAGGAGACGCTGTTCCCGGCGAGACGGGTGGAGATGGCCCTGAGGGCTGACGAACTGCTCGACGACGATGATGTCCGGCGCCTGATGAACGACTACCTGGACGCCCGCCGAAGGCGCCAGACGACGGCGTCATCCAACGAGCTTTTGGCGAACGGCCGCCTGTCAGCGCCGGCCCGCGCCGGGCCAACGCGCTCCGCGCTCGACCCGCGCCGCTAGTCAGTCGCCTCGTCCTGTTCGAGCGTTGTGGAAGGTGCCCGGTGCCCATTAGAATGGCTTGGCTTTAGGCAGACGCTCTAGTTGAGCGCACGCCGGGCGGGAGTAACTCAGTTGGCAGAGTGTCTGCTTCCCAAGCAGGATGTCGCGGGTTCGAACCCCGTCTCCCGCTCCAACATCGCGGTTCACGCTTAGGACGACACCCTGACTGGGTGTCGATCAAGCCTCACGACGCAGGTGTCCCGACCATGCGGCCGCGTTCATCGACCTCGTCTGTAGCGCCCATGGCACGGACCGGACACCGAGGACGAGTCGATGGATGACTTCGCTTCTCGCGCTGCGCCACTCGAGTACTGGTTCTGGAAGTTCCACACAGGCGACCTGGCATTCCTCGTCGACTTCATCCTGCGCAGGCGGACCGACGAGGCCGAGGTCAGGGTCAGCCTCTGGGTGCGCGGCGAGGGTCGCGTCGAGCGCCTCGTCAGCCGATCCTGGTGGGCGGACACCAACACGGTGTCGGTCGGCGACCAACGCCTCACCTCGAGCGGCTCGATCGGCGCGGTGGCGGACATCTCGTGGCAACTTGACTGGCAGCCGGGTCCCCATCTCGTGGATCCGCGACCGGGGTTCCTCGGACCGATGCACCCCTTCGACATGGAGCTGCTCCTGCGCCCCGCCGCCCGGTTCAGCGGAGTCGTGACAGTCGCCGGCGAGCGGTTCGACGTCGTCGATGTCCCCGGCCTGCTGACGCACTACTGGGGCCGCCGCCTGGCCAGGAGCTGGTGCTGGATCTCGGCGACGGAGTTTGAGGACGCCCCGGAGCGCCGCGTCGAGGTCCTCCTCGCCCGGTCGGGTCTGTGGGGGCGCGACCCGCTCGTGCTGCCCTTCGCCTACCTCTGGACGACCGACGGGCAACGATCGGAGCTGACGATCTCCCCAGTCACCGGCCTGATCCGGCAACGTGAGCTCTCGAATGGCATCGCCATCGATGTGGGGCGAATCAATGGCAGGCGCCATCGGCTCTCGTGCACCGCCGGGGCGGACACGTTCAACGACCTCGGCGAGGGGATCCGACAGACCCTCCTGGCGGAGCTCATCTTCGATGGCCACCGGGCCGTAGCCGGCCGCACCGGTCTGGAGTTCCGCGACGCGCGTCGCTGACGCCGACCCGGGCGGAGGGTCCTAGACGCCCTTGATGAAGGTACCGAGCAGCAAGAGCACGAACGCGACCACGGCGGCGTAGATCGCCAGAGTGCCGGTGGCGAAGCCGGCGATCGTAGCCGGCACGAGGCTCGTGAAGAAGACGAGCGCCGCGAAGACGGTCAGCACGGCGGCGAGCACGATCGTGCCCGACCTTGGCGCGTAGTTGCTGCGTCGGCGCATCAGATCCCCCGCACGAGTGAGCCGACGATCAGGAGGGTCGGGGAAGCGATGATCAAGATGCGAGCCAACTCCAGGGTGGCGCTGACGCCGACGACCGCGAGCGCATCCCCGAGCACCTGGTTGAGCGGCGCGATCGAGAAGAGGCTGCCCTCCAGCGAGAGCCCGATCACCATCAGCACGACCGCGATCACGACCGTGGCCAGGTAGGGCGGGTTCGGTTTCACGCGGCGAGTATAGGTCCGCAAGTAGAGGCGAGATCCGCGACCTCGGCGGCTCGTGTCCCTACCTCAGCCTCTGTGTCATTCGGCCCCCGTCGTGGGGGGCCGATGGCCGTCAGATGGGTCGGCATGGCCCATCCGCTCAGAGCACCTCCTCGCCCATGCTGGGCTCTGATAAGAACCAGAGACAGTAGACAGTGAGGAATGGATCATGAACGGTCGATTGAAGGTCATCGGAGTCATGCTGGCGGTCGTGGGGCTCGCCTTCATCGCGGGCGGTGGGTTCGCTTACTACAAGACGGACCAGGGAGCCAAGTCGCTGCAGGCATTCAGCGCGGCGCAGAACGTCACACTCAACTACAACGAAGCGGGACAGCTCGTCGACCGCGGCGAGACCGAAGGCTCCGCGAAGATCATGTCGCTCCTGACCGACGACTGGGGCTACGCGGTGAACGCAGCGGACCTGAACCCCAACGACCCAGTGGTCAACACGGCCAGTGAGTACATGTATCAGATGGCGACGATCGCCTATCACACTCTGCATGGCACGACGACCGTTGTCCTCGACGAGGCCGTCACGGCTGATGACGGTACGGTCTACGCGGCAGGCACCTACGAGTTCGAGACCGATGGCCGCTACTGGACCGGCTTCGACCGGACGAACCCGATCGAGGGTGCGGCCCGCGATCAGGTCTGGACCGGTACGGCACACTCGCTGATCGCCCAGCTCGGCGTCGGCAGCGTGACCGCCTCGGCTCTCCAGATCGGCCTGGGAATCGCCGCCCTCCTCGCCGGCCTCGGCGCCACGTTCCTGCTCACAGGCCTCGGCCTGGTGTGGGCGACGCGACCCGAGACCGCTCGTGTCAAGGCTCCGGTCCTACGGCCCGCCACCACTCTCGCATAGCGGTTGACCGGGTCTCCGACCCGGAACCCCGACCACGAACGGCGTGGGCCCTCGCGGCCCACGCCGTTTTCGACGTTGTGGAACTATCCTCGTTCGGATGGTCCATGCGAACCCCGTCGCGACGCGCAGCCTGAAGGAGGTCCAGGCTGCCCTCGATGCCGCGGTCCGGGGGATCGCCGGACTGACATCAGTCGATGATGCCTTGCAGGTGATCGTCGATCGCGTTCGACCGCTCGTCGGCGCTCAATACGCCGCGTTGGGGATCGTCGACCCCGATGGTCGGATCGAGCGGTTCATCACCAGCGGGATGGACGACGAGATGCGTCGGCAGATCGGTGCACTGCCAGAAGGGCACGGCCTGCTGGGATTGATCATCCGTGAGAACCGCTCCTTTCAGATCGCAGACCTGAACGTCGACCCCCGCCGCTATGGCTTCCCGCCGAACCATCCGCCGATGACCAGCTTCCTGGGCGTTCCGATCACGATCAAGGGTGTCTCCCTTGGCCGGCTCTACCTCACCAACCGCATCGGCGCCGAGGTGTTCAGTGACGAGGACCGGTCGCTCGTCGAGACCTTTGCCTTGCACGCCGGGATCGCCATGGAGAATGCGCGGCTGCACGAACAGCTCCAGCGACTGGCAGTCGTTGACGAGCGGGAACGCATTTCCAAGGACCTGCACGACGGTGTAATCCAGAACCTCTATGCGGTCGGGCTTTCGCTCGAGGACGTCCCCGAGCTCATGGTCGAAGATCAGCCGGAGGCCGCAGCACGGGTCGAGCGGGCGATCGACTCGATCCACCTCTCCATCAAGGACATCCGCAACTTCATCTTCGGCCTGCGGCCTGAGCTGCTGGAGGGGGTATCGGTGGTCGTCGGGCTGGCGGCATTGGCCGACGAGTACCGCCACAACATGATCGTGGATCTGGAGCTGCGCCTCCCCGACAGGATCGCCGAACCGCCATCCGAGGTGACGGGTCACCTTCTTGCGATCGTGGCCGAATCGCTGAGCAACATCGTTCGGCACTCGGTGGCGAGTCGCGCAAGCGTGACGCTGTCGACACTGGAGGGCGGGAGGATGCTGCAGCTGGCGATCGAGGACAACGGGATCGGATTCGATCCGACCGGAGTGGTCAAGCTTGGGCACCAGGGCCTGGCCAACATGCGTGAACGCGCTGCAGCGATCGGCGGCACCATCACCATCGACAGCCGCCCCGGAGGCGGGACGCGGTTGATCGTCCGGGTCCCGGTTCCAGCCACGTGAGGCGCGCCCGTGTCTGAGCGTGCATCGACGCCGACAAGCCCGCTGAAGATCTTGCTCGTTGATGACCACGAGGTCGTGCGCCAGGGTCTCGCCGCGCTGCTAGGCCGCAGGCCGGAGTTCAGCATCGTCGGCGACGCCGGCACGGTCGCGGATGCCGTCGCCGCTGCTCGGCGGTTCCGGCCCGACCTCATCGTCATGGACGTACGGTTGCCCGACGGTTCCGGGATCGAGGCGTGTCGGGAGATTCGGGCCGAGCTGCCCGACACGCGCGTCGTCATGCTGACGAGCTACCCGGACGAG
The DNA here is from genome assembly GCA_963819655.1 of uncultured Chloroflexia bacterium. Lineage (GTDB taxonomy): Bacteria > Chloroflexota > Limnocylindria > Limnocylindrales > CSP1-4 > SPCO01. Next base: position 402,402 of record CAWFXA010000001.1, read on the forward strand.
GATGCCGTGCTCTCGGCGATCATCGCCGGGGCGAGTGGCTACCTCCTCAAGCAGGTTCGAGCGCGCGACCTCGTTGCGGCCCTCGAGGCCGTCGGGCGAGGAGAATCGCTGCTCGATCCGGCGGTGACAGGCCGAGTCCTGGAGCGGATCCGACGCATCGCCACGACCGATCAGACGGATGAGCTCGCCCAGCTGACGTCCCAGGAACAGAAGATCCTGCTCCTTGTGGCAGAAGGCAAGACGAACAAGGAGATCGCTGCCGACGTGTTCCTCTCCGACAAGACCGTGAAGAACTATGTCAGCTCGATCCTGGCAAAGCTGAACCTCGAGAGGCGGGCCCAGGCGGCCGCCTACATGGCTCACCTGAGGGAGACAGAACGCGACACCAACCGCGGCAGCTAGACGGGCCGATCGGACCGCCTCAAGCGGCCGTTCGACTCTACGGGCGGCGCGAGCTTGCGAGCATCCTTCTTTCACACGGAGGATGCACTGATGAACGAACGACGACAACGAGCCCACGCGACGGAGCGTGATGTCACAGTCTGGATCGACCATGACCAGGCGGTCATTCGGAAGGGTGGGGTGGAAGATCAGGACGTCATCGAGCACCTCGAGCGCTCGCCGACGGAAAGCGAACCTGCATTCGATCTCCGGACGATCCACGAGATCATCGATCGGGACCGGGTCGCCGTCTCGGGTCCGGCCATCGCGCGGATCGGTTTCGAGCGAGCCTACGTTTCGATGACGCACCGGCCGGATCGGCTGGTGGCTGGCGAACCAACGACGCCCAAATCGCCGCGCGATGGTGGACCGGTCTGAGAACTGCACCGATGGGCATCGCGTAACAGATGCGCATCGTCTCCCCCACCGAGGCAATCGCCGGCATCACGTCCGGGCAGCAGGTCTACGTCCACTGCGCTGCCGCGACCCCGTCTGTCCTTCTGGACGCGCTCGTTGCGCGCGCGCCGGAGCTGAGCGACGTCGGGATGATCCATTTGCACACAGAGGGGCCGGGGCCGCACCTCGCGCCGGACATGGCAGCTCACTTCCGACATCGGGCGCTGTTCGTCGGCCCGAACGCGCGGGCGGCGGTCAACGACGGGCGGGCGGACTACGTGCCGGTCTTTCTGTCGGACGTCCCGCGGCTGTTCGATCGCGGAGCGTTGCCGCTCGACGCCGTTCTCGTGAATGCGACCATGCCCGACGCACATGGTTTCTGCTCGCTGAGCGTTTCCGTGGAGGCCATGCATGCCGCCATCCGCGCGGCCCGGACGGTGATCGTCCAACTGAACCGGGCCATGCCCCGGACCCTCGGCGAGAGCTTCATCCACGTGAACGACATCGACCTGGCGGTCGAGGTCGACGTGCCACCGTACGAGCACATCACCGCGCCCGTTGGCGACGTGGAAAGGCGGATCGGCGAATACGTCGCAGAGCTCGTTCCGAACGGCGCGACGATCCAGCTCGGGATCGGCGCGATCCCGGCGGCAACGGCGATCGCGCTCCACGGCCATCGCGACCTCGGGATCCACACAGAGATGTTCACGGACGCAGTGGTGGACCTCGTCGAGGAGGGCGTCGTGACCGGCGCTCGCAAGGAACGCAACCGCGGCAAGATCGTGACGGCCTTCCTGATGGGCACCCGTCGGCTGTATGACTTCGTGCACGACAACCCCATGGTCGAGATGCGCTCGGTCGACTTTACGAACGACACCCACGTGATCCGCTCGTTCGACACCATGACTGCCATCAACTCGGCGATCGAGGTGGATCTCACGGGACAGGTCGTGGCCGACTCGATCGGATCGCGGATCTACAGCGGTGTCGGCGGCCAGATGGACTTCATCCGCGGAGCGGCGCTAGCTCGAGATGGCCGTGCCATCGTCGCCCTCCCATCGACGGCCGCAGGCGGAACGGTCTCGCGGATCGCTTCGACGCTGGGCATCGGCGCGGGCATCGTCACGACGCGCGCGCATGTCCAGACGGTGGTCACCGAATACGGCGTGGCCGAGCTCTTCGGCCGCAGCCTCCGAGAACGGGCATTCGCCCTGGTTGACATCGCCCATCCCGACCATCGCGATCGGCTTCGCTTGGAAGCCACGCGGATCGGCCTCCGCTGATCACTAGACGTGCCCGACGAAGGACCCTCCTCGGCGTATAGCGGATGGCTCCGACTAGCCGATCGATGGAATGGAGCATGCGAGCGCCGTCGAACCTGCCGCCAGGGCAGCCTGGGCGACAGGAGAACCTCCCGCTCCCGACCGCGACGCCGTCGGCTCCTGGACGACGAGGGCAGTGACCATCCCGAACATCCCGTCGGGGCCTTCGGCATGTTGGAGGATGTGACAGTGGAATGCCCATGCGCCGGGCTCCTCACAGCGGATCACCACGTCCCATCGCTCGCCTGGGTTGACTCCCAGCGTGTCGCAGGTGAACGCCGCCGATCCCAGCGGGTAGCCGTCCCGGGCCACGACCCGCATCGGCATCCCGTGCAGGTGCCAGGGATGCATCATGTTCCCCTCGTTCATGAAGCGGATCACGATCGTGTCGCCGAGCGTCGCGACGATCGGTGACGTGGCCGGGAACCCGCGCCCGTTGATCGTGAAGCCGCCCAAGGCGTCGTTGCTGATCCAGGCGATGTCCTGCGTGGCGCCATACAACTTGTCGTAACGCAGCGCCGGATCCATCGGTTCGACGATGAACGCTCCGAGGAGGCCGCGCCCCACCTGGTCCGTCGCGTTGTGGTGGCTGTGGTACATATGCGAGCCTGGCGTCCGCGCGGTGAACTCGTAGGTGAACGACGCGCCGGGCTCGATCGGATCCTGGGTGATGTGCGGCACCCCATCCATGTTGTTCGGCAGGCGCTGGCCATGGAAATGGACGCCGGTCGTCTCCGACATGTTGTTCGTGAAGACGGCCCGCACCCGGTCACCCTCGGTCACGGTCAATCGCGGTCCGGGCCAGGTTCCGTTGTAGCCCAGCCCCGGGATCGGATCCTTCACGGCGTCGATCCGGTGGTCGACTTCTTCGATCGTCAACTCGAAGACCTTGACGCCGTCCACGAGGCGGGGCTCCAGGGCGACGTTCCCTGGGTGCTCGATCGACCCGCCCTCGCCATCGAGGAAGCGCTTCACCACCGCGAGCGCGTTGGCGTCGTGGTCCATCGCCGGCGCAGACGGCGCGATCGACGGAGCCGGTTCGTGGCTCATCGACGGAGCGGCGGACGGTGCGACCGACGCACTCGGGGCCGGCAGTCCGCTCGCAGCCGGGGCCGAGGAGGTCCCGGGCGGGTAGGTCCAGCGAGGCGCTCCGGCGACGGGCGCGCACGCCGCCACGCCGGCCGCGACGAGTCCGCCGCCGGCGGCGCGCAGGATTGCGCGGCGGCTCAGCGCGACAGCGACCTGATCGGAATCGGACATGGTGGGCTCAGGGTGGGGACGTGCCCTGTCCACCGGTCGGGTGATGGGTTCCATCGCCCGATGATAGGAGGGCGAACCGACCGTAAACAGGGACCTACGGACCGTTCGGACCGGGCCGACCGGCTCGCAGCACGAACGATCGGCCGCGGTCGCTGAGCTGTTGGCGGGCTACGAGATCACCGGATTGCCGGTCGTCGATGCCAGCGACCGGTTGGTCGGCGTCATCAGCCAAACCGACCTCGTCCGACTCCGAGGATCGACGCTTCCATGGACCGGTTGGCACGGACTGATGGTTCGCGACCTCATAACCTCGCCGGCCAAGACCATCGAAGGTTGCGCACCGTTGGACGAGGCCGCCCAGCGGATGACGGCTGAACACGTCCACCGACTCGTCGTGGTCGACGGCCGCCAGATGCCCATCGGCATCTCTCCGAAAGCGACATCGTCCGCGAGATAGCTGACTGCTGCTACGACTGATCGGGATCCTGCCCGGTCAGCCGGCTGTCGCTACCTAAGTCGCGGACTCCAAGCCGCTCGACCCTGACGCGCTACTTGAGGGAGGAGAAGGGCCGGCCTGCTGGCCGGCCCTTCGACGACCCTGGCGACGCCCTACGGACAGGGGACGCCGAGGTGATCCATCGATCGGCACATCACGTCGTTGCGCTCGTCCTCGGAGCGGATGCCCTCGAAGCCGAACCCGAAGTGCAAGGTCCGGAAGGCGGCATCTGAAGGATCCATCCCGACGACCGCGCCCTCGGCGAAGCCGACGTCGGTCGTCCTGGACCAGTCGTTGGGATTGGGAGAGCTCCCGGTCGGGACGCCGGCCGGGACGGTCCAGGCCCCCAGGCCGGTCTCGAAGCCCTCGGTCGGGGCCTCCCAGCTGAGGGTTACGTCATCGAACCACGCCCCAAGGCCCTGGGCGGCCCAGTCGCTGACATACGAGAAATAGATCTCGATGTCGTGCCCGGCGAACGGCGCCAGGTCGATCGCCCAAGGCTCCCAGCCGGCCGAGCGGCCGGAATGGGCGTTCCAACGGGCACCCGCGCAGTCGGCACCCTGGTACTGGATCAGCCACGGGTGCAGCTCATGCCAGCCCTCGGGACAGCTGTCGCCGGTGCTCTGGTTGGTATGCCCGTTGGCATCGGGCACTGTCTGCCACGTGTTCGCGTCAATGTCGTGGACCTCGACGAAGACGAAATCCCAGTTCGGCTCGGTGTCGTAGGACGTGAAGAACGTCATCGTGCCGCCCCCGCCGGGCACGGCGGCGTCGCGCTTGATCCGCTTGTAGGTGATGTCTGCGCGATCGGAGTACAGGTACTGCGTACCTCCGTGCGGCTGGAAAGCCCCGGCCACGCCGGTGATCCACTCGGCCGGGGCGGTGCTGGTGAACTGCGGATAGTCGGTGGAGTTGAGGATGCTGCTCGTCGTGATGAACGCCTCGGCGCTCACCTGGTTGTTCGCGCTGCTCCCCCCTTCCATCACCCAGGAGGTGCCGTCGAATGGAGTCGATACCCCGTTGACGTCATACGGGTCGCTCGGGCCGGCAAGCCCGGCGTTGTCCTCGTAGACGTACGAGCCGAGCCAGTACTGGAGGAAGTCGTCGTCGGCGATCCGGCACTCGACCCGGGTCTTGTTGGGGACGGTCCCGTCACAGTACGGCGGGGTGCTGACCGGGTTGAACGGGAAGGCCTGCGCCAACTGGACCCCGGCATGCTGCCCTGTGACGAGCAGGTTGCCGCCTTCGTTGAGGAACGCCCGGACCTCGAGCATCTCGCGGAATCCGAGCGTCGAGAACCCGGTGCCGGGCACCTGGCCAGGCTCGCGGGTCAGGAAATCGTTGCCCGTGTACCAGAGCACCACGTCGTAGTGCCCGAGGACCCCGAGATGACTCGGTGCCTTCCGACCCATGGCGTCCACGTTGTACACGTCGTGGGTGATCCCGTTCGCATCGAGGGCCTTGGTGTAGTAGTCGAGGTAGAAGGGCCCGTTCGCTGAGGGATAGGCAGGGTCGTTCGTGGCCCCGGTGTAGTCCTCGGCGGAAAGGATGAGCACCTGGGCCGGGGTGTCCTCGACGACCGTGAAGGTGAACGACTCGCTGGTCTGGCCACCACCGGTGAACCACACCTTGACGCTGTCGCCCGGGTCGATCCCGGTGACATTGCCGCGCATGAAGCGGTAGTACTCGTCGCCGTCGCGGCCGAAGCGGTCACCTCCGTTCCACTCCGCGGTCGTCGTCGTCTGCGCCGCCCCTCCGTTGATCGAGTAGTTGAGCGTGACCGCATCGTTCGTGGCGCCATCGTTGTTCAGGTTCCGCTTGGCAAGCACCTGGACCGGCTGCGGATCGCCATACGAATGGGCGAAAGTCAGGTCGCTGAAGGGGTTGGACGCCTTCTGCGGGTCGATCTTCGAGACGTCGAGGTAGAACGGCTGCACGGTTGTGCCCACCGAGGACACCGGATCGTCGGGATCCAGCGCCGACAGCGCGACACTTCGCGCGAAGGGCAGCACGCGGTTGAACTCGGCGTTGATCTGCCCCTCCTTGTCGGGGAAGATGAACCCGTCCCCGGTCGGCCCCTCGCTCAATTCAGGGACCCAACCGAGCGTCCCGTGCTTGCTGTAGGCGAAGTCGTTGGTGTCGCCGTTGGTGATATACAGCTCGGCGCTGCTGATCCCGGGGTTGAACCCTGGGACGGCCGGCTGCTTGTCCGTGCCGGTGAGGGCCACGAAGATCGGGTCGTCGGCCGTCGGCGTGTCCATGATCGCGCCGAGCCCGTAGAGGAGCCATTGGCCGACCGAGTGGAAGTTGATATGGAAGGCGAAGTCCATCTGGTCGTAGAGGTCGACGATCGCCTTGGTCTCAGGCTCGGAGGCAGCGGATGGCCCCCGGTAGGTCTCGCTCGACGTCAGGGGCGATGACCCCTCGTCGTCCCAGCCCCAGTGCTCTTCGAAGTTCCGATTGGGATCGACGCCATCAAGGCCGTTGATGATCCCGTTCGAGTCGTTGTCCCGAAGGTTCTTCCTCCACAGTCGGTTGCCTTCGCTGAACGTGTACTGGTAGCCGTCCGGGTTCGAGACGAGGACGAACCACAGCTCGGTCGACTGGAGGAGGCTGACGATCTGGGGATCGCCTTCGCGGTACCGCTTGATGTACCACTCGAGCAGCCGACGGTTCACCTCGCCGCTGATCCACTCGCGAGCGTGCTGCAACGAGTTGTAGAGGACCGCCGGCTTCTGGCCCGCGCCAAGACCGTTGCCCCCGACGGTGAGTTGGAGCGCGATGATGTCGCGCTGAGTGTCGTCGGAGCCCCCGGGCACGCCGTTCGGATTGGTTCCCCATGTCCGCCCGATCACCTCGAGCTTGAGGAGGTCCGGGTTGGCGGTTGCGATGGCGCGGGCGTAGGCATCGAAGCCATTGGGGCCATCGTTATCGCGCCACACCTTGAAACCGGCGGTGCTCTGCTGCTTGGCGAGCTGCGTCGCGGTCAGCCCGGCGTCGTTGCGCCACAGTTGGAGGTCGACCCCCATCTTTCGCACGGCGATCCGCTCGTTGGGCTTGAGGACGAGGGTGATCCGCGCCTGCTGGTTGGCGAGCAATTGGATGTCGGCGACATCGAACCCCGCCTCGATGATCCGCTGGACCAGCGCAGTGCTGACGACGGCTTCGTACATGTCCAGGCGGCCGTTCGGCGTAGCCGCAGTCTTCGTCACCTGTTCGGACGATGTCGTCGACGACGTCGGGGCCGCCCCGGCGCCGATCGGCACCGCGAAGGCATTGATCAGGAGGGCTGTCGACAGGATGGCGAAGAGCGCCTTCCGACGGTCGGTCATGCGAACCCCCTTGGGCATAGCCCTGGTATGGGATCGGACGGCCCCCGGACCCTCGAGTCTACGGTTGGTGGGACCCCCCGGCCACGTCACCCGGATGCGAAAGGTTGCAAGTCCATATCAACGGGCGGTCGATTCATTGCGGCGGCATAACTGTGTTTCGCGGACGCACCACGCCCCACACGGGCCCGTTATCCCGGCTGCGAGGTCGACGCCGCGGACTACCGGATCGCGGCGGACTACCGGAACGGCACCGGCTGGATCGACACGAACCTGCCGTCCCAGATCATCCGCTTCGGGGCGTACCGCCACGGCGTGAAGAACCGCGACAGCTGGCCCGGCGTGATCATGGTGTTCGGCCGCATGTCGTAACCGAAGCTGCTGTTCTGGAGCCCCCACAAGGGGCCCGTCACGCGGACGCTCGTGATCCTGAAGTCGGTCGTCTTCGCCGGATCCGCGGTCGCGGTGAAGCCGTGGAGGACCCAGCCGTGGTTGCCGTGCGAGACGGCCAACGCCACGGGCAGGTTGGTCAACCGGATGCGCGTGACGGCAAGCCGGATCGCGCCGAGGAACGTGGCGCTCGACGTCAGCCGGTAGCGATCGTCGACGAAATAGCGCAGGCCGGCCGTCCAGCCCTGCGGGTCGACACCGGCCGACAGCGGCAGCGAATACCGATTGCGCGCGCGCATCCACGTGAAGTACCGACTCTGGGCGGTTCGGCTGTGATCCTCGCGGTGGTACTTCATGTTCCGCATGATCTGGACGTCGGCGGCCGTGCACCACAGCCACGACTTCTGGGTCGTGAAGACCCCCGTGCGGTACAGGTTGATGCCGCCGGTCCACGCCGGGAGGGCGGCCACGGTGCTGGCCACCGCGACTTCGCCGCTGCGAGCCGGGGCGGCGGCGAGGGCACCGGACGTCGAACCGAGCGTGATCGCGAGCGCCGCGATCAGCCCGGTCGCGAGCCTGAGCCGGGGGCGTTGGCGCGGGCGTGCCATGCGTCCATCCTGCCCCAGGACGCCGGATCGTGCCACGACGCGGCAGTTCCGCCGCTCAGGCTCCGACCGACAGAGCTCCCAATCGCTCGGTGAGCCGCAGGTTCTCGGCGTAGTCGATCGGCACCTCGACGACGGACGGCCCGTCGACCTCGAGTGCGCGCATCAGCGTCGGGTACAGGTCCGCGGCGTTCGACGGTCGGAAGCCGGCGATCCCGAACGATTCCGCGTATCGCACGAAATCCGGGTTCCCGAACTCGACGGCGAACGGTCGACCGAACTCGTTGCGCTGCTTCCAGTCGATCAGGCCGTAGCCGTCGTCGCGCCACACGACGACGCAGATCCCTGCCCCGACCCGCTTCGCCGTCTCGAGCTCCTGGCTGTTCATGAGGAACCCGCCGTCGCCGGACAGGGCGACGACCTTCCGATCCGGGTGCACGAGCTTTGCCGCGATCGCGCCGGGGATCGCGATGCCCATCGCCGCGAAACCGTTCGAGATGATCACGGTGTTCGGCTCGTACGTCTGGTAAAGGCGGGCGACCCAGACCTTGTGCGCGCCCACGTCCGACACGACGATGTCCGATGGGCCGAGCGCGCGGCGCAGGTCGAGGATGGCTCGCTGCGGGGTGATCGGCCAGCCGTCGTTCGACGCGTGCGCGGCGAGCTCGTCGAGGAGGTGTGTTCGAAGGTCGGCGTGCACGAGGATCTCGCGGGACTCGTGTCGTTCGCTCGCGTCGCGACCACCGACACCCAGCGGCTGGACGGCATCGAGCAGGCGGCGCAATGACCCATCGATGTCGCCCACGAGTTCGACCGCGGGCTGGTAGGCGGCATCGATCTCGGCCGGCTGCGTGTCGATGTGGATGAGCCGTTTGCTGCCGTCCGGGTTCCACGACGACGGCGCGTACTCGACGAGGTCATAGCCGACGCAGATGACAAGGTCGGCGCGATCGAAGCCGGACAGCACGTGGTCGCGGGCCTGCAGACCGACCGCCATCAGCGACAGGTGTGAACGATCGTCGATGGCGCCCTTGCCCATGAAGGTCGCTGCGACCGGGACGTGCAGCCCGCGAGCCAGCGCCCTTAACTCGGGCGCGGCTCCGCGACGGAGGACACCGTTGCCAGCCAGGATGATCGGCCGCTCGGATCCGGCGATCAGGCGGGCCGCGTGCTCGATCGCCTCGTCGGTCGGCTCGGGGAAGTAGGCGTGCCCCGGGGTGAGCGGCACAGGTGGCGGGCCGCCGTCCCGCGGGGTGATGTCGGTCGCGGCGAGGTCCTCGGGCAGCTCGATGTGGGTCGGGCCTGGCTTCTCGAGCATCGCGACCCGGAACGCCTTGCGGACGATCTCCGGGATCGCACGGATCCGCTCGACGCGCGTGTTCCATTTCGTGACCGGTTCGAACATCCGCACGACGTCGACGACCTGATGAGCCTCCTTGTGGAGCTTGGACGACGCCGCCTGGCCGGTGATCGCGACCATCGGAGCACGATCGAGGTAGGCGTCGGCGATGCCCGTCAGGAGGTTCGTGGCGCCCGGGCCGAGCGTCGCCATGGCGACCGCGGCACGACCGGTGAGCCGGCCATGGACGTCGGCCATGAACGCGGCGCCCTGCTCGTGGCGCGTCGTGATGTGGCGGACGGCCTCGTGGCGCGAGAGCGCATCGAGGATGTCCATCGTCTCCTCGCCCGGGACCGAAAAGACGTACTCGCAGCCTTCGGCTGCGAGGCAATCGACGAGGAGGTCGGCTGCGCGCCGAGGGTGGTCGGGGGTCATGCGGGTAAGCGTAGGGCAATAGACTCCGCCGATGAGCCGTCCTCGCCTCGAGATGCTCGCGCCCGATCTCATCGACCGGATCGTCGACGAGGCGAAGCGCGTGCTGGCCGAGGTCGGAATGGAGATCCGCGGGCCGGAGATGCGCCGCCGGCTGGTCGAGGCCGGCCTGCCGACCGATGCGGCCGGTCGCGTGCTGTTCCCGCGGGACATCGTGGAGCGGGCGATCGCCAGCGCGCCGTCGTCGTTCACATTGTTCGACCGGGACGGAAACCCGCACGCGGACCTGGGCGAGGATCGCGTCCATTTCGTGCCGGGCTCGTCGGGGCTCAAGACGCTCGACCATCGAACAGGCGAGGTGCGACTCGCGAACTCGACCGACTTCGTCGAATACGTCCGCCTGGCCGACGGGCTGCAACACATCGCCTATCTCGCCACCGCGTTCTCGACGAACGACGACATCGAGGCGCAGGTGTCGGATGCCTGGCGCCTCTACATGGTCCTGACCAACTCGAAGAAACCGGTCGTATCCGGCGCGTTCACCGAGCACGGCGTCCCGCGCATGGTCGAGATGATGCAGCTCTTCCGGGCCGATCTGGCCGACCTCATCGCCCGGCCGATGTCGATCTTCACGATCACCGCGACCGGCAACTTCCGATACTCCGAGGACTCCTGCCAGAACCTGATCGACTGCGTCGAGGCGGGGGTCCCGGTCGAGATCGTGCCGGTCACGCTGATGGGGCTGATCGCGCCGGTCACGACGGTCGGCGCCACCATCTTCCACACGGTCGATGTCCTGGCCGGCATCACGATGGCGCAGGTCATCCGACCGGGCGCGCCGGTGCTGTTCGGCGGGGCGCCCGCGACGTTCCACATGAAGGTCGCCTCGTCGCCGATGTCGGCGATCGAGGCGTTGCAGCTCGACGCCGCTTATGTGGCGGTCGCGAAGTCGCTGGGGCTGCCGTGCCAGTCGTACATGGCCCTGTCGGACGGGCCGATCCTCGACGCGCAGGCCGGGGCAGAGACGTTCGGCTCCGCGCTGATCGCGGCGCTGGCCGGTGTCAACTCCGTGTCCGGGCCGGGAATGCTCGACTTCCTGCTCGTGTTCAACCTGCCGAAGCTGGTCTTCGACGACGAGATGTGCGGGCAGGCGCTGCGCTTCGTGCGCGAGGTGCGCGTTGCGGACGACCTGCCGGTCGACGGGCTCATCAAGCAGCTCATGGCCGACCAGCACCTGATCATGGCCGAGCACACGATGGCCCACTGGCCGACCGAGCTGTACCTCCCCTCCGCCATCGTCGACCGGGACAACCGCGAGAACTGGTTGAAGGCCGGCGGCAAGGACACATACCAGCGGGCGGTCGACGAGGTCGAGCGGCGACTTGCCGCCTACCGTCCCGTCGCGACCGACCCAGCGATCGATGTCGAGCTGCGGCGGATCATCAGGTCGGGGTTCGAGTCGCAGACGGAGCTGCCGTTTGTGCCGCCGGCAGCGGAGCCGTCGGATGAAGCGCTCGCCGCAGTTGCTGCGGGCGATGGGGTGGGGAGGGCGCGGCGCGCCAACCCGAGGCGCCGCGCGAGCTGATCAGCGGTCGCGCATCCCTGAGCTACGAGCTACTGGCGTCGACCGGACCGGCCGCGTCGCGCGCGTAGAGGCGGTCGTGAACCCATGGCATGAACCAACGATCGAGGCCGATCCAGCCCGCATTTCGCCAGGCCAGCGCCAACAGCGCACCAAGGATGATCAGTGCGGGGTTCGATCCCAGGGCCCCTGCCAGCACGAAGTTTGCGTTCATGAAGACCCCACCGAACGCGGCGATCCCGGTCAGCAGCCCGACCAGCAGGCCCAGACCGACCGCGAACTCGCCGAGGGCGACCAGGGTCGCGAACAGCCCGGCGTTGGGTTGCACGACGTTCTCCAGGAACCAGGCATACCAGCCGGGCGTGCCCTCGCTCGCGATCGCGCCGCCGACCATTCCCGCGACCGGCGCGCCATCGCCGAACAGCCACTCCCCGCTCGTGATCTTGCTCCAGCCGGCGGGGATGAACACCGACGCCATGTACAGCCTGACGACGAGCCACAGCCAGGCGGCGGTCGTGCTCGCAAACAGGAACCTTGCCCAACGTGGCTCTTGCAGCTGGTCGGGCGTGATCGGCGGCCGGATGAACTTCTCAAGCATGCGGACCCTCCGAGGCACCGATCGTACCGCGCCACGATGCGGCTCGCGCGCGGAGAGTTGCTCGCGCCCGTCACGAGAGAGAGCCCGCGCCACCCCGTCAAATACTCGCCCCGGGAGTCTTGGGCGGCATATCGGCCCGGATTCGAGGCCGTCGAGAGGGGCGCGGCACCCTCTGCGTGCGAGGCTACGCACGATCGCGACGCTGAGCGCCCCGTCACGCGCCCAAGTCTTCGCCTAAGACTCCGCGGGCGAGTATCTGGCGGACAAGGATCGCCGGAGCGCCGGTCCGGTCCGGATGGCCGGAGCGCCGCACCCACTAGGACGTCACCGCCACCAGGATGGATTCGACCTCCTGGTGACCCGTGGTGTCGGTGTGCTCCGCGCGTGCCTTCCGGCAGAGGTCCAGCGGCGTGAGACCGTCATCGGGGTCACGCAGACGAGGGTCCGCCCCGTGGTCGAGGAGACGCCGGACGGCAGCGGGGCGACCCTCCCGTGCCGCCGTACGCAGAGGATGGCCACCAAAGGCGGGATCGATGGCATCCACCGGCGTGCCGGCAGCGATCAGCGTGTCGATCACCTCCAACCGCTCGTGGTTGGCCGCCATCACCAGCGCGCGGACCCGGGCGTCCGCTGGCGTGTCGTCGTCGAGCCAGCCGGTCACATCGCCCACCGCGGCGGCCTCCTCGACGCCGTGGACCGTGGCGCCGGCAGCGACCAGGACATCGATGACGGACGTCATACCGAAGACGGCCGCATGGAGCAGCGCCGTACCGCCCGGGACGCCGCCTGCGTCGTCGGTCGCCTGTGCCTCGATGTCGGCGCCCGCCTCGATGAGCACACGCGCGACCTCGGCATCACCGTAGCTGGCGGCGGTGATCAACGGGGTTTCCGGGTCGCCGGGCCGGCCGTCGACCGGTGCGCCGGCACGCAGCAACGTCGCGGCGACGCCTGCGGTGCCAGGGACATCGCGCCACACGGATCGCGCCGAATCGAACCGGAGCATGGCCACGTAGCCCAGCGGCGAGGCACCCTTAGGATGGTCCACCCAATGCTCCATGGTGGTCCAGGCAAGGTCGGGCTCTTCGGACAGGAGCCGCGTCAGGCGGTCCACCTCGCGGGCGTCGAGGATCTCGCGACGTTCGACATCACGCTTGAGCCGCACCCAGCTCGGGAAACCGTACTCACGGGCGATCGCAAGCTGCGCGCCGGACAGTGTCGTGGGCCCGGAGACAGCCTGGATGCGACCGAGCGCCGCAGGATCACCGCTCTTGGCGTCCCTGACGAGGTCCTTCGCGAGTCGACGGATGTGGTCGAGGCTGGGACGTGGAGGAAGGGCGGGCATCGAACGACTCCTTTCGATGGCCCCGGTCCGCGTCGGGCCAGAAGGAGATCGTCGAGCGGCCGGATGGCCCCAAAGAGGTGGACTCAGTCCTGTCCGCGGACCCGGTGGCGCCCTCTATGCACCGCCGCGGATGTTATCACCGGGTGCGCGGGCCCCCAGGGCGCACATGGAACGAGACCTAGCGCACCTGCCTCTGGATGGCCGGGGTCGCGACGGTCAGCCATGCATCGCCGACCAGGCCCGTGAGCTCGTCCCAGTCGACCTCGACATCGAGGTACACGCCGAGCCACCCCCGGTGGCCGACATACGGGGGCCGAAAGAACCGCTCGGGAGCGGCCGCGACCAGCGTCTCTTGCGCGCCGGGCGGCGCGGCGAGCCAGGCTGCCCGGCGGTCGTCGTGATGGCGATCGGCCGAGGTCACGAACTGCCGCTTCCCGACGAACCAGCTGGCCTCGCCGTGGCTCAGCCGCTCGGTCGTCTCCGGAAGGGCGAGGCAGATCGCCCGGAGTCGGGCGTAGGGATCGGTCGTCAGATCGCGCGCATCCGGTTGTTCTTGGCGTCGTGCGTCAGCTCGGCCTTGCCGAGCGCTTCGAGGAGCGGCGGCAGGTACATCCCGAACCGGCCTCGATAGCCCTTGCGCAGCCCGTACCAGCCGCCGACCGGGTTGCCCGGGTCGCGTCCCCAGCCTTCGACCGTGCCGGGCTTGGCATCCTTTTGTTCGTCGGCCGCGCCGAGGTCCATCCAGTCACCGTGCTGCTTGAGCATCGCGTGCAGGTCGTCGATGGCGCTCAGGTTGTACTTCAGCTGGGTCGAACCGACCTGGCACACGAGCGCCGGTGGATCGGCCGTCTCGTCGCGCCACATCTGGTAGTCGGACGTGCCGGGCGGCGTCTTGAGCTGCCACGGATCCTCTTTGGTGCCACTCCCCGTCGCGGTCATGCGCTCTCCTCCTTCCGGTCGGCCGTCCCGACGACCGCCTGATAATGCGGCAGCAGGGTCGTCCAGCCGCCCATGTTGCGATCGCGCCACGTCTGGCCGTCGGCGCCCAGCGCCTCCCAGCCACGGTGCTCGATATCGATCCTGGTCGAATCGGACGCGATCGATTCGAACCTGATCTCCACTTCTGTCGCCTCTGCGCGCTCACGTTTGAGGTGCCACAAGTAGACGAGTCGAGCCGGGGGTTCCCACGCGGTCACCTCGCCCCAGTCCCATTCGTCGCCATCGGGCGTCCGCTCGAAGATCCGGCCACCGACCCGACCTTCGAGCACGATCTGGAGATCGGTCCGGCCGGTGTGCGTGTGGTCAGCCGGCCACCATCGACCGATCCCGTTCGTCCACGTATCGAAGGCGTGATCCTGCGGCGCCTCGACGTCGAACGACAGACGGAGTGGCTCGATCATCGGGCTCTGCTCCGAGGCTTCGGCGCCGTGTTCTCGGCAACGATCCGATATCGACTCGCGGCCTCGCCCCAGACGGTCTCGAGATAGCGCCGGACGGCGTCCGGCCCGAGCTCGTCGAGGGCATAAAGCCGTCGCGTGCCGACCGCACGCTCCTTGACGAGCCCGGCTTCCCGCAGCAGGCGCAGGTGGCGCGAGACAGCCGGGCGACTGATCGGCATCGACGAGGCGAGCTGCCCGACCGACCGCTCGCCGTCGCGCAGCAGCCCGAGGATCTCCCGCCGATGCGGGTCGCCGAGAGCCTCGAATGGATCGGCCGCCCTTTCCGGGTTTCTGCTCGGTAACATCGGAGTTACGGTAACACGATGGTTACAGGGCGAGTCGGGAGCGTCTCGACCAGATCAGGGCTTCAGCTGGACGATCGCGAGAGCGTTCTTGCCTGGGTCGATGATCCACGACATCCAGGCGAAACCAACGTCGGCGATGCCGTCCTCGGTCTTCAGATCCGGCAAGTCGTAGTCCTCGATGCGCACGCCGCGTGCGCGAAGCTCATCGATCTCGACTTGGAGATCGTCGACCTCCCAGCCGATCTGCGTCTGACTGTCGGACGTCCCGACCGTGCTTTTCGACACCGCCAGCTTCGTCCCCCCGCCGCACCTGAATTCGATCTTGTGGTCGCTCTCGGTGACAACGTCCAACCCGAGCTTGCCGTGATAGAAGTCGCGAGCCTGATCGAGATCCTTGGCGAGCAGGATCGGATGGACGCTTGCGTTTCCCAGCATCATCATTCCCCCAAGTGAGGCCGAGCCCGGCCGAGGTGGGTTCCGGGCTCCTCACGGTGAACACACCGTACGCTGGAAACGTTTCAGGGGACGCCATGGATCGGAACGATCCCGCGTACCGCGGTCAGGCCGACTACTCGCGGCTGTTGCTCAATCTGTACGACCCGGTGGTGATCGGGTTCTTGTCCTGGTTCATCTGGCACTGCCCGGCAGAGCCGATCCTCGACGGTTATCGGGACCACATCCGGGATCGCCACCTCGATGTGGGCCCGGGCACCGGCTACTGCATCGACAAGTCCGGCCTTGCCGATGGCAGTCGCGTCACGATCGTCGATCCGAACAGGAATGTCCTCGACCACGCCGCGCATCGCCTTCGACGGCTGGACGTCACGGCCGTCGAGGCCGATGTCCTGAAGCCGCTGCCCGTCGATGGGCCGTTCGACTCCGCCGCACTCAACATGGTGATCCACTGCCTGCCCGGGCCGCTGTCTCGGAAGGCCGAGGCCGTCAAGAACGTGGCCGCGGTCCTGGCGCCGACAGGCGTGCTGTTCGGCGCATCAGTGCTCGGGACTTCGGGGGCGCACACCTGGCTTGCGCGCCGTGTCCTCAGTGCCTTCAATCGGCGCGGCGCCTTCGGCAACCTCGACGATACGGAGGCGGGGCTGCGCGAGATCCTTGCCGAATCTTTCGATCACGTGGAGCTCGAGACGTTCGGCTCGGTCGCGGTCTTCTCGGCGGCGAACCCGCGCCGAGCCTGACGGCGCGGCGAGACCGCGCTGGCGAGGCCACGCCGAGCGACGTCACCAAGCTACGTCCATGGTGAAGGCAGGTGCGTCAGCGGCTCCCGGTCCGGAAGCACGTCCACCTGCAGCGCCGGGTCGGCCGCCGGCACGTAGCGCTCCTCGAGACCGAGCTCCTTGAGGACGATGTTGCGCGCCTGCGCGATGGCCGTCGTCTTGTAGAACGCGATGGTCCGGCTGAACCCCTGCCGGCCGAACCCGCAATCGCTGGACAGGATCAGTTGGTCCGCGGGGATCACCTCCAGTGCGCGGCGCACCCGCGCGGCGACAACCGCCGGCATGTCCGCCTGGAGCGTGCGGTGGTTGACCATGCCGACGGCGACCTTCTTCTTGAGGCGGCCTGCGTATGGCTTGAACAGGTCGATCTCGGCCAGCTCGTTCTCGGTCGCCTCGACGGTCCAGACATCGCCCTTGAGCCGCTCGAGGTAGATCTCGATCGAGTTCGCGTACGACTCGCCCGTGTAGACCTTCTGCATGTTCGGGTTGCCCCAGCACGTGTGGATCCACAGCTCGACGTCGTCGAGGCCGTCGACCTCGTGGTTGAACGCGTCGACGAGAAAGTCGAGCAGCTCCGTCTCGTCCGGGTAGAAGTTCGCGACGAAATGGATGGTCGGCTCTTCGATCTGGATCACCTTGGCGCCGGCCGCTGCGAGCTGGCGCAGCTCGACGTTCATGGCGGTCGACATGTCCCAGATCAGCTGCTTCTTGTCCTCGAGGTCGTACTCGGCCGTATGGCTGTCGAGGAAGATCGAGAGCACTTGCGACGAGCACGTCCCGAACTTGACGGGCTTGCCCGCGCGCGCCTGGGCGATCCGCCAGAGCTTGGCGTACTCGAGCGGATTGCGGCGGTCGTGCTCGACCTTGCCGACCACGCGCGGCCACCGCCACGTCGTCTCGATCTCGTTCATCAGCGTGCCGGGCGGGAACTCGAGCAGCCGGTCACGGGAGCGCTCGTATTGCAGCTCCTCGTGCTCGAGCCCGGTCCAGCGTTGGAGCGGGTAGTGATGCCACGAGCGGCCGGCGAAATCCTCGTCGAGGTGATAGTCGCCGTTGGTCACGATGTCGAGCCCGGCGCGCTCCTGGTCGGCGATCACCGTCGAGTGCGCATCGAGGAACTGTTCGCGGAACTTGACGTCGAGCAGCGCCGTGTCGAGCGGCCGGCCCCACAGGCCGCCGTCGTACCAGCGCGGCCGCGGCCACGAGCCGGTGACGGTGGCAGGGAGCATCAGGTCCTTGGTGGCCGTGAGCATCGGGCGTGCGCCTCCTCGTCGAATCCGGTGGTGGGTCGATCCTAGATCGTCGCCACACCTTCAGAGGCGCGTCTCCCGAAAGCCAGGCGTCAGGACCCGACCGTGCTAGCTCTTGGGCTCGAGCTCCAGGGCCGCTGAGTTGATGCAGTAACGGAGGCCGGTGGGATCGGGTCCGTCATCGAAGACGTGCCCAAGGTGGCCACCGCATGCCGCGCACATGGCCTCGGTTCGGGTCATCAGGAAGGAGCGGTCGGTCTCAGTCGCGACGGCGGCCGGATCGACGGGCGTGAAGAAGCTGGGCCAGCCTGTGCCTGACTCGAACTTCGCGTCGGACTGGAAGAGCTCGGCGCCGCAACCTGCGCACCGGTACACGCCGGCTCGATGCTCATCCCAGAGGTGCCCACTGAAGGCTCGTTCCGTTCCCTTCTGGCGGAGGACGCGGTATTGCTCGGGGGTCAGTTCTGCGCGCCACTCGGCATCCGATTTGGTGTTTGTAGGCGGGTTCTTGATGTCACTCATGGACAACAGGGTAGGACTCGAATGTGGCGACTCGATGACGACCAGCCGGGGATCGTTGATCACGATCCCGAGCCTGGGCGTTCGGTCCAGTAGAGGCACATCTCCTTATCGTTTTTGGCCCAGGTGAACACGCGCATCGCGGAGTGGACCTTCGCGGCAACGGCGCGAGACGGCGCGTTCTCGGGGGACACGAGCGAGCAGGCGACGTCGAAACGCGTGTTGGCAAAGACCCAGGCGACGCAAGCACGGGCCGCCTCGGTGGCGTATCCGTGGCCCTGCTCGGAGGGGACGATGTGGTAACCGACCTCCGGGATCAACTCATCCTCGACGAGCTGGAGCATGGGTCCGCAGTCGCCGAGGAACCGCCCATCGGAGCGCCGGATGACGGCCCACAACCCGAACCCGTTCCCCCGGTAGCTCCGGCGAGCCCACTCGATCCAGGCGGCGACGCCATCGCGGTCGAACGGACCCGGGTAGAACCGCATCGCGACGGGATCACCCAGGACCTCTAGGAGGGCGTCGAGGTCATCGACTTCGAGCTCCCTGAGAAGAAGGCGTTCGGTCGCCACCACGTCCTGCATCGGCGCAGGATATGGACCACCCGCCTCCGCGTCACGCCTTCAGCGACGACATCGAGGACTGGCTCAGTGTCCGGGAATGCCGACCGGTCGATCCCAGATCGTCGGGGCCGGTGCGGGAGGTCGCGTGCGCGAGTCGATTTCGGGCGTATCGTTGGCTCAGACGAACCGACAGGAACGGATCTGTCATCCGGTGGTCAGTCTGCGGGCGCACGGGTGAGACGGTCGTTGCGATGGCAATGGCGTAGCCCGACGTCATTCCGGAGATCTCGTGCGAGACGTGTCGTGATCTGGTCGAAGGCGATCCAGACGGTCGTCGGCTTCCTCGTCGGCGTTTTCGTGGCCGCCAGTGTTGGTCTGATGGCCAGCCCGCCCGATCTCACCCCCGCCCCACCCGTTCCACCTGTCACCGTGGCGATGGCGGTCGAGCTCGTCCCGCCGAGCACCGGATCCGTACCTGTGGCAACACCTGTTCCGAGGGGCACGCCTGCGCCGTCGCCGACGGCAGATCCGACACCTCGTGCCGACACGAAGAGAGCAGCGGAAACGCAGCAAGGTCCTAGCCCGAAGCCGAAGCCGAAGCCGAAGCCGTCACCTCGTCCGTCTCCGACCGAGACGCCTGCGCCGCCCACGGATCGAGTGCCCAGCCCGACGCCCGACCCGACGTCGGTGATCGCACCGACTCCTACCCCCTCGCCTCCTACCCCCTCGCCGAAACCCGGTAGAACGCCGAAGCCGTCGAAACACGAAAAGCCACCGAGACCGCCGCATTAGGTCTTCCTGGCACAGCGTTCGTGAATGTCGGGGTACGCGACGATCGGGTGGTTCTGTGTCCTGTCACCCGGCGGAGTTGATCTCCCGTTTGCGTCGCGCGACGAACGCATCGAGCGCCTCGGCGATCGACGGATCCAGCGGCGGTGGCACCGCCTCGGCGAGCAGCCGCTTCCACAGGGTGTTCGCCCGCTCTGTGGCCGTCTTTGAGCCGTCCGCCTGCCACGTCTCGAAGTTTCGCCAGTCTGATACGAGCGGCGTGTAGAACGCCGTCTCGTACCGCTCCAGCGTGTGCGCGGTCCCGAAGAAATGGCCGCCCGGGCCGGCTTCGGCGATCGCGTCGAAGCCCAGCGAGCCCTCGTCGACGACCAGCGGCTGCAGCACCTCCGAGATCATCTGGAGGATCTCCGCGTCGATGATCAGCTTCTCGTACGACGCGGTCAGCCCGCCCTCCAGCCAGCCCGCGCCCTGGTACAGCAGGTTTACGCCGCCCATCACCGCGCCCCACACGGCCATCTCGGCCTCGTAGGCCGCCTGCGCGTCCACGACTGGTGACGCGGTCGCGTTCGACGACCGCCACGGCAACCCGTACCGCCGCGCCATCTGCCCGGACGCGAACTGCGCCTTCACCGACTCGGGCGTCCCGAAGGCCGGCGACCCCGTCCGCATGTCGACGTTCGAGGTGAACGCGCCGTAGATCATCGGTGCGCCCGGTCGGACGATCTGGGCGAGCGCGACCATGAACAGCGCCTCGGCGTTCTGCTGAGCGATCGCGCCCGCCAGCGAGATCGGGCTCATCGCTCCGGCCAGCGTGAACGGCGTCGCCACGACCGGCTGGCCGTGGAGCGCCATCTCGATCAGCCCGTCGCTCATCGGCCCGTCGAGGCGAAGCGGGGAATTGGTGTTGATGATCGTGATCAGCGCCGGATCGCGCGCCAGATCGTCACGCGACACGCCCCGCAGAAGACACGCGACTTCCAGGGCGTCGTCGACGACGACGCGTCCGGTCCCCAGGCAATGCCACGTCTTGTCCAGCTCGGTCGCGAAGATCTGGTACTGGTCGAGGTGCCGCGTCTCGATCGGCAGGTCGGTCGGCTCGAGCGGTCCACCGCCTTCCTGGTGGATGACATCGAGCGCGCCGATCAGTCGGACGTAATCGCGGAAGTCGGCGATATTCCCCGGCCGCCGGCCGCGATCCAGGTCGCTCACGAACGCCGGCCCGCCGACCGCGCAGAACACCAGGTTGGTCCCGCCGAACACCACGTCCCGCTCCGCGTTCCGGGCGTGCAACCGGAACTCTCTGGGGGCAAGCGCGACGAGCTCCTCGACCTGCCCCGGCTCCAGCCGCACGTTCCGCGAGCCGCGGTCCACAGAAGCGCCCGCCCCCGCGAGCGCATCCAGCGCCCGATCCCCCAGCACCTGCATCCCGATCTCGGACAGGATCCGGAGCGACGCCCGGTGGATCGTCTCGACCCCCTCCTCGGTCAGGATCTCGACCGGTCGATACGGGTTGACGAGACGGCGCCACGGGATCTGCCGGATGACGCCCGACTCGCGCCGTCGGCGGCGGTGCACCGCCTCGTGTTCGCTCACGCACCAGATGCTACGGCCGGCCATCCCGATTCTCAGACCGGTCTCAGCCGGCGCCTCTTCGATACGGGCGACCACGGCGGATCGACCGCCGAGTGTTCGGAGGGTAGGCGCAACACATGCGACTCAAGATCCTCGCGCTGGCGGTTCTCGTCACCGTGGGCGTCGCAGCCCTCGGGGTGAGCGTCGGCGGCCTCGGTGCGGGTACCACGACCGCGACCGAATACCTGACGTCCGACGCGGCACTCGGCGATGTGACCGACGAGGTGGCCGCCACCGGGAGCCTCGCCTCCGCGACGTCGTACGGGCTCGCGTTCGGCTCGGACCCGTGGCAGGTCGTCGATGGCGAGGACGCGCCCGCGTCCGAAACGGCCTGGCCGGTCATCGATGTCTCGGTCAAGCCGGGCGATACGGTCACGGCCGGTCAGGCACTCGCCACGGCCGACACCACCGAGATCAAGCGCGCCCACGACCGTGCGACGAACGACCTCCGGACCGCGAACATGCAACGGACGCTCGCGAACGAGCAGCTGGCGGACGCCCGCGATGCGGATGACCGGAACGCGGAACGCCAGGCGCTGCTCCAGGTGTATGCGACGCGGAACCAGGTCTCCAAGGCCACCGAGGATCGGCAGGCCTTGCAGGCGCAGCTGAACGCCGCGACCCTCAAGGCGCCGATCGACGGCATCGTGACCGAAGTCAACATCGCACCCGGGTTCGATGCGCCGGCCGGCGCGGCCATCGTGGTCGCATCGCGAACGCTGACCGTCACGACCGACGTCGTCGAGAGCGACCTCGTCGATGTCGAGGTCGGCCAGGCCGCAACGGTCACGATCGATGCGATCGGCGCCACGCTGGACGGCATTGTCACCGCCATCTCACCCACAGCCGGCGATGGGTCCTCGGGTGTCGTGTCCTATCCCGTCACGGTCACGATCGCGGAAACACCCGCCGACGCGCGGCCCGGGATGAGCGCGGACATCGCGATCACGATCGCCTCGGCGACGAACGTCGTGACCGTCCCCAGCGCCGCTCTCGAGGGCACGACCGGGGACTACGCCGTCATGACGCTCGACGCGGGGGGCAACCCGCAGCGGGTGCCCGTCGAGGTCGGCCTCCTCACGAACTCGACCGCCGAGATCAAGAGCGGTCTCGAGGCCGGCACGCCCGTGGTCATCGGCACGACCGCCGACCTCGTCGGCACGAACGACAACGGCGGGTTCGGCGGTGGCGGCGCGCTACCCGGTGGCGTGGTCCGTCGCATCGACGACGGCGGACCCCCGATCGAAAAGCCGATCAACTAGGGATCCGACGATGACGACGCCGCTCATCGCCCTCGACCGAGTCAGCCGTGTCTACCGCATGGGTCCGGTCGAGGTCCCCGCGCTCGACGACGTGTCGCTCGTGATCCATCCCGGCGAATTCGTCGCGATCGTCGGGCCGTCCGGCTCGGGCAAGAGCACGATGATGAACATCCTCGGCTGCCTCGACCGGCCGACCCACGGGTCGTACCACCTCGCCGGGGCGCCGGTCGCCGAGCTGGACGACGACTCGTTGGCGCGGCTGCGGAGCCGGACCATCGGCTTCGTCTTCCAGTCGTACAACCTCCTGCCCCGGACGAGTGCCCTCGAGAACGTCGCGACCCCGCTGCTGTATCAGGGCGTGCGCCGCGCCGAGCGGCTCCGTCGGGCTCGAGCCACGCTCGAGCGACTCGGTCTCGGCGACCGCGTCGACCACGAGCCGACCGAGCTCAGCGGCGGCCAGCAGCAGCGCGTCGCGGTCGCGCGTGCGCTCGTCACCGAGCCCGCCCTGATCCTCGCCGACGAGCCGACCGGCAACCTCGACAGCCACGCCGGCGCCGAGGTCACGGCACTGCTCCGCGAGCTCCACCGATCAGGCCGGACGGTCGTGCTCATCACCCATGACGTCGACGTCGCCGCGACCGCCGACCGACAGATCCACCTCCTCGACGGGCGGCTGGCGGCGTGAGCCTCTTCGAGCTTCTGCGCCTCGCCCTGTCGCGACTCCGCGACCAACCGGCTGCGGGCAGCGCTCACGATGCTCGGCGTCATCATCGGCGTCGGCTCGGTCGTCGCCCTGGTCGGCGTGGGCCAGGGCACGACGTCCAACATCACGACGGCGCTGGCCAGCCTCGGCACGAACCTGCTCACGATCAGCCCGACGGAACAGGCTTCCGACGGCTCGACGAGCCTGACGATCGAGGATGCTGCGGCGATCGCCGACGAGCCCGGCGTTGCGGGCGTCGCCCCGGAGGTCTCGACCGGCCAGGACGTGACGGCCGGTGAGGAGTCCACGAACACGACGATCATCGGCACGACTGCCGACTACGTGAGGGTGCGGGCGCACACGATCTGGCAAGGCACGGGGCTGACCGACGTCAGCGTCGAGCGCGAGCTGCGCGTCGCGGTGCTTGGCAAGTCGACCGCCGACGATCTCGGCCTGGGCGCGGACGCGGTCGGTTCCGAGATCAGCATCGGCGGCATCGGGTTCACCGTCATCGGCATCCTCCAGCCGAAGGGCGGCAGCGGCTTCGAGGACCCGGACGACCTGATTCTCGTGCCGGTCGCGACCGTGCAGAAGTACTTCCTCGGCGGCGACAGCGTGCGCAGCATCGGCGTCAGCGTCGCGACCGCGGCGGAGATGGACGCGACCAACGCCCGGATCACCGCGCTCCTGCGTGAGCGCCACGACCTCGCCGCTACGGATGACGACGACTTCGCGATCTTCGATCAGACGCAGTTGCTGGAAGCCGCGTCGTCGATCAGCGGGACGCTGACGCTGCTGCTTGGCGGCATCGCGTCGATCTCGCTGGTCGTCGGCGGCATCGGGATCATGAACATCATGCTCGTGTCGGTCCGGGAACGGACCCGCGAGATCGGCATCCGCAAGGCGATCGGCGCGAGGGCGCTCGACATCCTCGCTCAGTTCCTCGTCGAGGCGCTGACCCTGTCGCTCCTCGGCGGCCTGCTCGGGGTCGCCCTCGGTCTGGTGGTCTCGGCGCTCATCGCCCAGGTCGCCGGGTGGTCGTTCGCCTTCAACCCCACGACGTTGATCGCCGCCGTGATGTCGAGCCTGCTCGTCGGGGTCGTGTTCGGCGTGTGGCCGGCGCGTCAGGCGGCCCGGCTCGACCCGATCACGGCCCTTCGCTACGAGTAAGGAGAGACCTCGATGACGATGGAACCCGCTCCGGTCGGAACCGCTCCGGTCGAACCCGCCAACCCGGTTGCGATCCGGACCCGCCGATCGAACCGGTTGCTCGACGTCGCACTGGCCCTCGCCGCCGTCCTCGCGATCGGCGCCGTGGCGTTCGCGGCCGGCCGGATGACCGCTCCGGCCAGCGCACTGCCGCCATTCGCACGCGGCGGGCTCGCCCCGGGTGGGGCGATCGTCGCGCCCGACGGCAGCTTCGACCCGAACGGGCCGAAGCCCGGTGGCCTGGCATCGAACGGCGGTCTCGCCATCGACGGGACCGTCACGGCGGTCGACGCCGACAGCATCACGCTGAAGCTCGCCGACGGACAGGAGATGACGTTCAAGCTCGATGACGCGACCACGTACCACGAAGCCGCGGACGCCTCGTCGTCGGACGTGGCCGTCGGTGACGACGTCTCGGTGAAGGTCACCGGTGGCCGCATCGTTTCGGGCGACGCTGGCGGCGAGACACCGGACATGTCGGCCCGCGATGTGACGGTCTCGCGATGACCCGGCACCACCGCTAGGCTGACCGACATGCACCTGCTCGTCGTCGAGGACGACCCTCGCCTGTCGCGGCTCCTCAAGCGTCTGCTCGAGGACGACCGTCATGTCGTCGAGCTCGCGACGGACGGCCGATCGGGGCTCGAGATCGCCGAGGACGCGCCCGGGATCGAGTGCGTGATCCTCGACATCGGCCTGCCCGATATCAGCGGGCTGGAGGTCGCGCGACGTCTCCGGGCTGCCGGCTCCGAGCTCCCGATCCTCATGCTCACGGCACGCGACACCGTCGGCGATCGGGTGACCGGCCTCGACGCGGGCGCCGACGACTACCTCGTCAAGCCGTTTGCGTTCGAGGAGCTCTCGGCTCGGCTGCGGGCCCTCGCCCGCCGGGGTGCGCCACCCGGACGCCGGACGAAGCCGACCCTAGTCGCAGGGCCGATCGCCTTGGATGAGACCGCCCGACGCGTGACGGTCGACGGTTCGACCGTCGACCTGAGCCCGCGCGAGTTCTCGCTGCTCGAATGCCTCCTCCGGCATGCCGGCCAGACCCTGTCGCGCGACCAGCTGCTCGATCAGGCCTGGCCGTTCGGCGTCGCCGTGACCCCGAACGCGGTCGACGCGTACATCCACTACCTGCGCGACAAGCTCGGCTCGGCCGGCCGCTACATCGAGACGGTGCGAGGTGTCGGCTACCGACTCGCCGATGCCTGAGGGCGTGACGGCGGAGGAAGCGCGGCTCCTTCGCCGGGTCCGGATCCAGCTGGTGCTGTGGAGCGGCGGCATCACGCTCGCGCTGCTGGTCGTGCTCGGGATCGTTCTGTACATCGCGGTCGACCGCTCGCTGTCGAGCTCGGGGACTGCCGAGTTGATCGGCCAGGCGAACTCGATCACCGGACGGCCGCCGGGCCCGAACGACGAGCTGCCGACCGGTGGGTTCATCTTCGGTGGGCCCGGGTCCGGGACGTTGACGTTGGTCCTCGACGACCTGGGCGTGCCGATCAGGCAGGGTCCGCTCGTCCCGGAAGGCCTGCCCGTCATGGCCTCCGTCGACGCGGCGCGTGCGACCGGGAAGCGGGACATCCGGGACGCGACGGTCCCGATCAAGGTGCGGGACGTCACGCCTGCGGCGGTCCGCGCAACGGTGACCGATACGCCGGTCCGGGTGCTGACCGATCCGGTCACGTTCCGTGGCCGGCAGCTGTTCATCCAGATCGTCGGCGACCGGACGACCGAGGAGCGGACCCTGCAGATCCTCGTGCTGGTCCTCGTCGTCGGCGGTGGCATTGCGTTGCTCGTCGCGTCCGGCGTTGGGGCGGCCTACGCGAACCGCGCCCTCGTGCCGATCCGCCAGTCCCTCGTGAACCAGCGCGAGGCGTTGCGCCGGCAGCGCGAGTTCGCCGCGGACGCATCGCACGAGCTGCGCACGCCCCTGACCGTAATCCGGGCGAGCGTCGATGACCTCGAGCGACACCCGAAGCGATCTGTGGCCACGGTCGGGAACGCGCTGACCGACATCCGTGACGAGGTCGACCACCTCACGTCGATGGTCGACGACCTGCTTCTGCTGGCGCGGTCGGATTCGGGCGCCGTAGAACTGGAGAGGGTGCCACTCGACGTGGGGGACATCGCCTCGACGGGGGCGTCCGCCCTGACGCGGCTGGCCGAGGAACGACAGGTCAGTCTGGTCGTCGACCCGGTCCCGGCCGAGATAACCGGCGACCCGGCCAGGTTGCGGCAGCTCGTCGCGATCCTGGTCGACAACGCGATCCGCCATGCGCCGGGTGGCAGCCGGGTCGACGTGCGCGTTCGGACCGACGGCGGTGATGCGGTCGTCGTCGTCGAGGACGAGGGCCCGGGCATCCGGGCCGAGGACCTGCCACGGGTCTTCGACCGGTTCTATCGCGGCGCCGGCGCGCCCGGTGGCGGGACGGGGCTCGGGTTGGCGATCGCGGCCTGGATCGTGGAGCGGCACGGTGGCCGGATCGCGGCCGCGAACCGGGACGGCGGCGGGGCCCGCTTCACGGTGCGTCTGCCGCTTGTCAGGACGGAGTGACGGCGCGCGACGGGACGCCGTGACCCCGCCGACCAGCGGCTGATCGTTCTCCGCCAGATACCCGTGGACGGAGTCTTCGGCGCCGAATCCGACGACCGATCTCGCTCAGTGGCCGAAGCACCCGTACGGGAGCGCACCTCCGAGCCCATCAGCCGGCCGAATCGCGTCTGGTTGGCCGCCTAAGACTCCTGGGGCGAGTATCTGGCGGCCATACATGATCGGCCGCTTCGAGGGCCTACCTTCTCGCTAGTCTTGCTGCATGGCGAATAGTCGAGGACCGTGGCCGATCTTCGGGCACGACGCCGCTGACGTCGCGTGGCGGCCCGATCCGGCTGCGGCGGTCGAGGCGCGACTGGCGCGGTTCCTGGCGCTCGACCGGGGAGCCGTCACTCGACGGCGCTCCAGGCTCGAGCGGTCGCGGATCCGGCCTGGTTCTGGGGCGCGGCCTCGGACGACATCGCCATCCCGTGGACGCGGCGGCCCCGCGAGGTCGCGGACTTGTCCGGTGGGCCGGCCTGGACGCGTTGGTGGGTCGGCGGGTCGTTCGATTGGTCGTGGGCCGCCGTCGAGCCGCGTGCAGCACGCGATCCGGACGGCATCGCCATCACTTGGGAAGGCGAGGACGGCTCGGTCCGGTCGATGACCAGCACCGAGCTGGCAGGCGCCGTCCGCGCCGCCGCCGGGCAGTTCGCCGACCTGGGCGTGGGCGCCGGCGACCGCGTCGGGATCCTTCTCCCGATGCTGCCCGAGACCGTCATCGCCGTGTTGGCTGTGAGCCGGCTCGGGGCGATCTTCACGCCGATCTTCTCGGGCTACGCGGCCCCGGCCATCGCCTCGCGCCTTGCCGACTGCGGCGCAAAGATGCTTATCACCGCCGACGGCTTCCTGCGCCGCGGCTCATGGGTCGACCTGAAGTCGGTCGCGGACGCGGCAGTCGCGGGGGTGCCCTCGGTCGAGCGCGTCCTCGTCGTTCGCCGCGCGGGCGACGTGCTGTCGATCCCGTGGCGGGAGCCGAGGGACGTGTGGTGGGCGTCAGATAGGCCCGGCGTACCGGGATCGCCGCCGGAGCGCGACCCCGAGACGCCCTACATGATCATCTACACGTCCGGCACGACCGGTCGGCCGAAGGGCGCCGTCCACGTCCACGGCGGCTTCCCGATCAAGGCCGCTCAGGACCTCGCTCACACGTTCGACCTGACCGAGCGCGACGCGCTGTTCTGGTTCACCGACCTCGGCTGGATGATGGGGCCCTGGGCGATCGCCGGCGCGCTCCTGCTCGGCGCCCGCCTCGTTCTCTACGAAGGGGCGCCGGACTTCCCGGGCCCCGACCGGCTGTGGGAGATCGTCGCCCGACACAAGGTCACCCACCTTGGCCTGTCGCCGACCGTCATCCGCGCCTTGATGGCGCACGGCGAGGAGCCCGTTCGCGCGCATGACCGGTCTTCGCTCCGCATCCTTGGCTCGACCGGGGAGCCGTGGAACCCGGAGCCGTGGTGGTGGTTCTTCCGCGAAGTCGGCGAGGGCCGCTGCCCGATCGTCAACTACAGCGGCGGCACAGAGGTCAGTGGCGGGATCGTCGGCGGCAATGTGGTCGGGCCGATCAAGCCCACGAGCTTCTCGGGCCCGTGCATCGGGACGGCCGCCGACGTCGTCGATGACGCGGGCGCGCCGGTGCGCGGCCGGGTCGGCGAGCTCGTCATCCGCGCACCGATGCCGGGGATGACCCGCGGCTTCTGGGGCGACCGCGAGCGATACGAAGAGGCCTACTGGTCGCGCTGGCCCGGGCTGTGGGCGCATGGCGACTGGGCGTCGATCGATGCCGACGGCTTCTGGTACATCCATGGTCGCTCGGACGACACGCTCAAGGTCGCCGGCAAGCGGGTCGGCCCGGCCGAGGTCGAGAGTGCGGCCGTCGGGCATCCGTCGGTGCTCGAGGCGGCCGCGATCGGTGTCCCGCACGCGATCAAGGGCGAGGCGATCGTCGTGCTGTGCGTGCTCCGCCCGGGCGAGACCGACGACGATGCGCTGCGCGGCGCGATCTCGAAGGCCGTGACCGACAACCTGGGCAAGCCGCTCAAACCCGAGGTGGTGGCCGTTGTCCGGTCCCTCCCCAAGACGCGGTCGGGCAAGGTCATGCGCCGGGTCATCCGAGCCGCCTGGCTCGGCCTCGATCCCGGCGACCTGTCAGCGCTCGACGACCCGGCCTCGGTCGAGGCCATCCGGGCCGTATCCTTGGGTCGATGACCCAGATCGCGGCCCCGCAACGCGACATCGTCAGCTGGGACGACCTCGACCGGCTGGTCGGGGTGGTCGCGGAACGCCTCGCCGGCCGGCAGTTCGACGTGATGCTGGCGATCACGCGTGGCGGCATGGTGCCGGCCGGGATGCTGGCGTATCGACTCCGGCTGCGCGACATCCTCGTCGCCGCCGTCGAGTACTACGACGACAGCGGCCAGCCCGGTCCGCGGCCGACCTTCTTCCAGTTCCCGGCCGACCCGCTATTGCGCGGCAAGCGCGTGCTGATCGTCGACGAGGTGTGGGACAGCGGCACGACGATCCACGCCGTCACGGAGCGCGTCCGTCAGGCCGGTGGCTCGCCGGTCACCGCCGTCCTCCATTACAAGCCGGAGCATTCCGTCGTCCCCGCCGGCCCCGACGTCTACGCGGTCGAGACCGACCGCTGGGTCGTTTATCCGTTCAAGGCCGGCCTGTAGGCCGGATCGTTCCCCCGGAGGACCGTGATGACCGATGTCCAGCTCCTTGTCGGCACGCCGAAAGGTGCCTTCATCCTCGACAGCGATCAGGACCGCCGCGACTGGGCGGTGCGTGGGCCGCTGTGCGAGGGCTGGCCGATCCACGACCTGATCATCGAGCCGTCGAGCGGCGCGATCCTGGCCGCGGGCGGGAGCCCCTGGTACGGCCCGGCCGTGTGGCGGAGCGAGGACGGCGGGACCACGTGGACGCACTCGTCCGAGGGGCTGACCTACGGCGAGGGTGAGGGCGTCGAGCCGATCGCCACCGTCTGGAGCCTGGCGACTGGGCCGGACGGGACGCTGTTCGCCGGCGTCGAACCGGCCGGTCTCTTCCGGAGCTCGGATGGCGGCGCGACCTGGTCCCACGTCGAAGGGCTCACGAACCATCCGACGCGCTCGACCTGGGGGCCTGGCGCCGGCGGGCTGATCCTCCACACGATCGTCCCTCACCCGACGGACCCGCAGCGGACATGGGTCGGGATCTCGGCGGTGGGCGTGTTCGAGACGCGCGACGGCGGGGCGTCGTGGGAGCCGCGGAACAAGGGCGTTCGCGCCGATTTCAACCCGGGACCCGAACCGGAGACCGGTCAGTGCGTCCACAAGCTCGCGATGGCGGCCGGTGAGCCCGAGACCCTCTATCAGCAGAACCACTGCGGCCAGTACCGCTCGACCGACGGCGGCCTGACCTGGACCGACCTCTCCGCGAACGGCGTGTCCAGCCAGTTCGGCTTCCCGCTCGTGACCCATCCGCGCGACCCGAAGACCTTCTGGGTCATCCCGTTGACCCAGCCGGAGGAGGGTCGCTACATGCCCGATGCGAGTGCAGCGGTGTGGCGGACGACCGACCGCGGCGACACATGGACGCGCGGAGGATCCGGGCTGCCGCAGGAAGACGCCTACCTCGGCGTGCTGCGCGAGGCGATGGCGCGCGACACGCTCGATCCGGTCGGCGTGACGTTCGGCACCAAGACCGGCCAGCTCTGGCACAGCGCCGACGAGGGGGACTCGTGGCGGCTCGTCACGGCCAACCTGCCCGAGATCTGGGCGGTCGAGGCGGTCGTCCGCGAGCACTGAGGCGATGGCGACCGTCCTGCTGCCGAGGTCGCTGCTCACGCTGTTCCCCGGCGTCGAACGACGCCACGTGCTGGCCGGCGAGACCGTGGATGCGCTGATCGCGGCGCTCGATACGCAGGCGCCCGGCATGCGCGACCGGCTGGTCGAGCCAGGACCGCGGTTGCGGCCCCACATCAATGTGTTCGTCGACGGCCAGATGGCCGATCTCGCGACGCCGGTCGGCGCCGCGGCCACGGTGCATGTCATCCCGGCGGTGTCGGGCGGCTAACGGGGCGTTTGGCAGCCCGTCCCGTCTCGCGGCCCTCAGTCCTTGTCGAACGCCCCCAGCGCGTCGAACGATTCGGTCCGCTCTGCGACCGCGTCGCCACCGATGGCCCACGTCGCCCGACCCTCGCGATTGCGGCCGACTGCCCGCGGCGGATCGCCCACGACCGCGCGCCAACCGAGATCGGACAGTCGGTCGAGCGTGGTCATCGCGACTGCGAGCATCGCGGTGGCGTGATCGTGGGCGACGCCGTGGAGCGGCCGCCGCGTCGAGACGCCGGCGACCTCGGTCGCGGTCCGTGCCGCGGCCCGAGCGTCGCTGGCCGCCAGAGCCATGTCCGGGTGGCTGCGCCGCATCAGCAGGGCACTCGGGCCGGTCCGCGTCAGCGCCGCCGCCACGATGTACGACCACGCGGCGGCCGGACCCCCGATCGACCCATTTGCGACGGGCTCGTCGAACCGGATGATGTGATCGGGGAACAGCGAGCGTCGGACGTCGACCTCGGCGAGGACGCGGGCCACGGCCGACGGCTCATCGGCCAGCCACGCCGGATACGCGCCGACGACCATCCGGTCGCTCGACAGACCGTCGGCGCGCGCGAGCGCCACGCCCAGCAGCTGCAGCGCAAGCGCCCGGCCCGACCGGGTCGCCGGATCCGACGGCACGCCAGAGACGAGATCGGGGGCGACGACCAGCGGCCCCGGTCCGATCGACACGAACGTGTCGGAGCGTCGATGAAGCCTTCGGGCGAAGGCGTGGTCGGCCAGCGACCGGTCGGGATCGACGCCACCGACGACGATCTCGGCGACGGGATCGGCCTCGACCAGGTCGACGCGCTCGAAGGCTGCGACCACGGCCCCCTCCGGCACGCCGAGCGGCGGGATCGCGGTCCCAAGGCGCACGTAGCCGCGGCGTTGGGCGGCGACACCGTCGGCGGCGCGGCGGAGACGCGCGAGAGCGCGCTGACTGCCCGAGGGCGCGGGGTCGGCGCCGTCCATATCCGCGACCCTCGAGCGCCCACCACGACTATCCCTCGGGTGCCATTCCGGTGGCTCGACGCCCGCCGATTGCATCCGGTCTGCCAGCTCGCGACCGATCGGCACCTCGACCCGGAGGAGGTCGAACCCGGCCGATGCGAGCGCGGCGGCCTCGTCGAGCGCCTCGTCGACTTCGGGTTCGGCGAGTGTCGTGCCGATCCACGGACGGGACGCCTCACCCAGCAGGTCCAGGAGCTCCCGACGGGCGATCCGGTCGGCGTCGATCCGATCGACGGCGACGCCCACCAGGCGCTCGGCTTCGGCGACCGCGATCGCCCGACGCTCCGGTTCCCGCAGCAATTCCGCTTCCAGCGCGAGATCGATCGCGCCGGACGCCACGTCGAGTGCCAGCTGCTGCGGCTCGAGGTCGTACTCGGTCAGGGCCATCGCGAACGGCAGCGCGATGCCACCGCCGAGCCCGTCCTGTGCGCTCGTCAGCCAGCGGTCCACCGCGGCGCCCGCGAGAGGCCGCCCCGAGCGGTCCAGCCCGGTCACCCCGAACAGCCGCAGCAGCGCCCGCTCCTGGCCGAGCGTTGTCGATGCCCGGGCGCGCGCGCCCCACGCGCCGGCGAGCGTCTCGGCGCGTTCCGCCAGCTTGTCGATCGCGCGATCAGCCACTGACCGACTCGACCAGGCGCACGATCGAGAGGAACCCGCGGAAGGCGGTCTCGGGGTCGTCGTGTGCGAATCGGACGGTCCGGTCGCCGACGCGCTCGACGCCGGGCATGATCGCCGCGTGGTCGGCGATGACCCCGCGCGGGACGTCGATCTCGATGGTGACGGGCCGCCCAACCTCGAGGACCTGCAGCTCGCCAGCCGTGGCGGCGCGCCTGACCGCGCGCTCGGCACCCTCGCGGACGCGGTCGCGCGCGACCGTCGGATGGAACGACGTCGCGCTATGGCCGCCGTCGATCGTCTTGACGACGACCCGCTCGGCCCACGGCAGCCAGCCCTCGACCTCCTCGGCCAGGGCGTCGTCCCCGCCGACCATGCCGACCGGGATGCCCCATGCACCGAGGACGAGCGCATTGACGCCGTACTCGCCGGTCGGCCGGCCGTCGAGGCGGGTCTCGACCGGCATGCCTGAATACGTGTGGGCGATCGTCCCGCTCGGGTGGCCTGCTCGCGCGTGGTAGCCGACGAACAGGGCGACATCGAACGATGGCCGGCCGTCCGCGTCCCGCCTGGCGCCGGCCACCATCGACCACGCCTTCTGGCCTTGCAGCACCCGGGCGCTCGGGTGGACGTCGGCGGGGAGCAGGTTGTACATGTTCCAGTGGCTGTCGTTGACGAGGATGTCGGTGGCGCCAGCGGCGAGAGCGCCCTCGATCGCCGCGTTGGTTTCGCCAACCATCAGGTCCACGGCCACCGGGTAGCGGCGGTCGGCGGGGTCGGTCGGATGCGGGTGGGTGATCCCCGCGATGCCCTCCATGTCGACGCTGATGTAGACCCTCACGAGCCCTCCTCCGGTCCGGTCCGCGCCGCCTGCCCGATCCAGACATGCCCGTCGCTGAAGCGCTCGGCCTTCCAGATCGGTGCGCGCGCCTTCGTCTCATCGATGGCGTAGCGAGCAGCCTCGAACGCTGCGTCGCGGTGCGCGCTGACGGCCACGACGGCGATCGACACCTCGCCGAGGGGCACTTCCCCGGTCCGGTGCACGATCGCCACCCGCTCGACGCCGAAGCGCGCGGCGATCTCGTCGGCGATCTCGCCAAGCACCCCGATGGCCATCGATTCGTGGGCCTCGTACTCGAGCGATTCGACCGCTCGATCGGCGTGGCGCGCGGCCTCGGCTTCCTGACCCGGTGCCGGCGTGCCGGGCGTCACACGGGTCCGGCCGAGGAACCCGACCGCGGCGCCGTCCTCGGGCGTGGCCAGCCGGGCGGTGAGATCGGCGAGGATCCTTTCGTCGAACGGGTCCGCCCGCAGCTCGAGCACGCGACGCGCGGCGCCACCGCCCGACACCGGCGGGATCATCGCGACCTCGTCGCCATCGGCGAGCAGCGTGGTCTCGTCCGCGTACGCGCCGTTTCGCGCGAACCGGACCGAGGCGCGCCCCGGCTCCAGCGAGGGATGGGCCGTCACGAGCGCCGTCCAGGCATCGGCGACGGTGGCGCCGTCCTCGAGCTGGAGCGGGACCTCGCGCGTGCCGGCGAGCTCGCGCTGGATCGCGAAGAGCCGGACGCGGATGCGCACGCGAGCGGTGCCCTCACCCGCGCCATGTCGCGGCGAGCAGCCCGTCGCCGACCGGCAGGATGGTGGCCGTGAACCGCGCGTCGCCGAGGACGCGTTCGCAGAATGCACGGAGGGCGGTCGTCCGCTCGCCGTCGTCGTCGGGACGAGATCCGCCGACGCGCCCGCTCCACAGGACGTTGTCGGCGAGGATCAGCGCGCCGGGCGCGAGGCGCCCGTCGATGAGCGCGTCGAGATAGGCCGTGTATTCCTGCTTGATCGCGTCGATGAACGCGAGATCGAACGGACCGGTGAGCGCAGGGTCGGCAGACCCGAAGGCGTCGAGTGCCTTGGCCGAGATGATCGAGATCCGTTCGTCCGCGATGCCGGCCTCGCGCCACCAGCTTCGGGCGAGGTCGGTCCGCTCGCGGTCCGGGTCGATGGTGACGATCGTACCGTCGTCGGGTTGACCGAGGGCCAGCCACAGCGTCGAGAACCCGTACGCCGTTCCGACCTCGACGATGCGGCGCCGGCCCCCGGCGAGCGTGGACAGGACGCGGCCCGCATCGCGATCGACGATCGGGATCCCGAGCGGCTTGGCGGCGACCTCGATGGCGGCGAGCGCGGGCGGGAGCGGCGGCGCGATCGACTCGATCCAGTCGAGGTCGGTGGCGTCGGGGATCCAGTCGCGCTCGCTCTTCATCGCTGCTCCACGTGCGTGTCGGTGCCGGTCAGACCAGCAGGCCGTAGCCGAAATACAGGCCGGCCGCCAGGATCGTGCCCGCGGCGATCGTGCCGACGTTGATATACAGGAGGCCGGTCGCCGATTCCATCGACCGCGTGCGCGCGGTCTGCACCGCCGCCCACGACACGATCAGCGGGAAGATGAGCCCGACGATGAGGCGCAACCAGACGAAGAGTGCCCCCTCCCCGGTCAGCGCGCCGAAGGGCGCAGGGTCCGCCGGGCCGGCGCCCACCGCGACCCACGCCACGAACAGGCCGACCTGGATGGCCATGACGACGAGGAGCACTCGAGCGAGCAGGATGAGCGGCGCTTCGGGGAGCTTGGGCGTCACGAGATACCAGTGGCCCAGGATCATCGCCGCGAAGACACCGCCCGTGGCGGCGAAGAGGACGGCCAGCTGCACCAGCAGCGCCGCGGCTCCCAGCGGGCCGTTGCCCCAGCCGAGCGCGCCGAACACGACTGTCAGTCCGCCGGCCACGAGGGCGAGCGTTTCCGCGACGCTGGCCGCCTTTGGTGATGCCCGGCGCCCGACCAGGGCGACGACCGCCAGGACCACGAATGCGGCGAGGGCGGCGCGGCGCGGGATGTCGAACGAGGGATCCGGCACGACCGGGGACGCTCCGAGCGATCCCGGCAGCGCGCCATCACTGAGCCACGCGAGCACCCCGAACGCGATCGCGCAGGCTGTCGCGAAACCCAGGTAGCCACGGGTCGCGGAGGTGCGTCGACGCAGAAGAGCGACCGCGGCGTAGGTGCCCAGCGCAAGGCCCGCGAGCATCGTCCAGTTGATGTAGGCGAGGTTCTCCGCGATCTGGGTCGCTGACACGTCGCGAGTGTAGCCGCGCCGCTAGCATCGACAATCGACGACGCGACGGAGGTATCCCAATGGCACTCCCCGACGGCACCACCATCACGTGGTTCGGCCACTCCTGCATCCGCATCGACACCGCCCGCGGTCGGACGGTGATCATCGATCCCTGGTTCGCGAGTCCGACGAGCCCGATCGGGGTGGATGCCGTTGACCGCTGCGATCTGCTGCTCGTCACGCACGGCCATTTCGATCATTTCGGGGATGCCCTCGCGCTGGCCAGCCGGCTTCGACCGGCGTGGCCGTGCATGCACGAGATGAGCCTGTGGTTGGCGCGCCAGCTCCCCGGTGGCGCCGATGCGGTGACCGGGATGAACAAGGGCGGCACGGTCGAAGCGGCAGGGCTGCGGGTCACGATGGTCGGCGCGGATCACTCGGCAGGTGACTGGAACGCGGGTGGCGAGACGACGCTGTACCTCGGCGAGCCTGCGGGGTTCGTGATCGAGCTCGAGGACGGGTACCGGATCTACCACGCCGGCGACACCACCTTGTTCTCGGACATGCAGCTGATCCGCGAGCTCCACAGGCCCGACCTCGCGATGCTGCCGATCGGCGGGCATTTCACGATGGACCCGCGGGCAGCGGCCATGGCGGCCGAGTTCCTGGGGGTCAAGGAAGTCGTGCCGCTGCACTACGGGACGTTTCCTGTGCTTGCCGGGACGCCGGAGCAGTTGCGTCAGGCGCTGGCGGCGCGAGGCCTGGGCGACGTGCGCGTCCACGAGCCGCGCCCGGGCGGTTCGCTCGGCTGATCAGCGGTGGCTCCGTCGCGTCGCCGTGATGCACATATTCCACGTCCGACCGGACCCTTGTTCGTTGATGCGCACCGGCCGCATCAACGCGCGTCAATACCGCGTTGATGGCCTCCGACATCACGCGGGTCGACCGCGGTTGATGCGGCCCATGCGCATCAGCAAGGGGTGGTCGACACGGGGTGGTCGACGCCGGCGCAGAAAGTGGACATCAACGCTTGGAGCGGGAGTGCTACGGCCCCAGCGTCGGTCGGAACGAGACCGAGTCCAGCCAGGTCGTGACATCGGACCGACCGAGATCGACCTCGAGAACGGCGTTCTGGTCCGTCCCGGAAGCGATGATCGGGAAGGTGATCGGTGCCCACGCAGGGCCGACCGTCGCGGTCCGGGCGACGTAGGAATTCCCTGCCGTCGATGTGATTCGCACGCGGATGTCGCGTGCAGTCTCGGAACGCATCCACAGTGTGAGCAGGTAATGACGGCCCACCTCGATACGCATGCCCGGCTGGCGCAGCGAGATCCCGGCGTAGGCGGCACTGCCCACCGTGATGTCGACGACGGCTGCGGTCGTGCCCGCCGCCGGGGCAGTGGTGTCGGCGGCGAGCGACGCCTGAGCGCCCAGCCCGACGAACAGCGCCCACGGCGTCCCGACGCCGGTCTCGAAGCCACCGTTCGTGACCTGCTCACCCGGCGCCGGCGATGGCTCCGGCGGGATCGGACCACCGGACGGCGGAGGCGATCCGACGGGTGGGGCCGGCGTGACCGAAGCGGGCGGCTCGCTCGATGGCGGCGGGGCTGACGACGGCGGCGGCGGGGCGGTAGACGGTGGCGCACTCGGTGGCGCGGGGCTCGGCGAAACGACAGGTGTCGGCGGCGGCGCGACTGCGAGCGCATCGAGCTCGGCCTGCAATGGTCCGAGCTCGGCGATCATTATCACGATGAGGCCGGCGCCGGCGCGATAGACGGCGTCGTTCTGCACCGATGCGGCGAGCGTCTCGGCCGCCAAATCGCCCATCGACTTGTACAACGCCGCCAGCTTGCCTCCAGGCTCGTTCTCGCCCAGCGCGCCACCCAGCCCCGCCACGTACTCGGACCCGAGGTTGACCCAGGTGTTCACCTGACGGATAAGTGAGACGACCTCGTTCGTCCGGAGCGTCGACCGGTCGAGCTCACGCTGCAACCCGAGGCCGATCCCAGCGAGACGCTCATTCACGCCTAGCAGGAGCTTGACGGTGCCAGGGTCGACCAGTGGCTTGGGCGAGGCCGTCGCGGGCGCGAGCGACAGCGTGGGACCAGGGGATCCCGAGCCCGAGGGCGATGCCGGAGGGACCGCGAAGGCCGTCGTGCCGAGCACCGCGAGGACGATGACCGCGAGGACGGTCCCGACGATCTCAGGTCCGGGTGGCCAGGTCCGCCTCGGCGCAGGGGTCAGCTCCGGGGCCCGCTCCGGAGCCGTCACGAACCGGCGCCGGCGACCGGTGCCGCTAGAGCTAGCTCGAGATCGGCCGCCGGCATCCCGCCGATCGTCCGGAAGACGATCGCGAGCGAGGACTGACCCTCGCGGCCCGAGATGATCACCCGGTCGTCCATCGCCGTGACATCGAAATCGAGGACGGCTCCCTCGTGGCGGACCTTGAGCTCACCGGCATCGACGGGACCGAACACGCGCAGCTGATCGCCATCGCGAGCGATGGCATAGCACGCACCGATCTCGAGGCCCGCGTTGCCCGAGATGTACACACCGGTGGAGAGGACCTCACCTGCGCTGATCTCCTCGGAGGTCGTCGCTGCGACGTAGTTGGAGGCCGTGAACGTCGGTCGGATGCCCAGCGACGTGGGAGACGCCATCGGCCGAGTCGGCCAGTCGCGCGAGTCCCGACGCGTCGACCCGCGCGCACTCCCGATCGGAGTCGGTGCGACGGACGCCGCTGGCTGCCGATCGCTGTCGACCGGCGCGACCCTGGCGCCGAGCGTGCGGAATGCGACGGGCTCAGGCGCCGCAGTCGGCTGGCTCTCGCGCGGTGCCGGGCCAGGCTCCCCGATCGACCCGAATGCCAGCGATGTCCCGCACCGATCGCACAACGACGCCCAGCCGTGGACCTCCGTATCGCACGTCGGGCAGCGTCCGGGTGGCGCGACGACAAGGAGGACAAAAGCGAGAGGGCCCGTGAGGGCGCCGAGCGCGAACCACACGGCGGGATTCCGCGCGCAGCGCGTCGCGTACCACCCCGCCAGCGGCGCCCCTACGCCGGCCAGCAGGACCAGCACGATGGGGATGCCATCGAGAACGCCCTGCACGCTTCCTCCGGTGTGGTCGGACCGAGGCGGCCATGCTACCCGAGGTCCGACAAAGACCGGGGATGGGGTCATGACTCGAGGCTCCGCCACACCGCCGATTGGTGCGGCGGTGCACCGGAAGACGCGTCTGCAATACCCCGCATGCGTCAACCGGCCCGTAATCGCAAGTGTAATTGAGAGGTCTGGGCCTTACGATAGGGTCCTCGCGGCTGGTACTTTTAGATCAGCCAAGAGGCGCTGTCATCGGGTCCGTATCGGACTCATGTCGGTCCGACACTCATCCTGGGGAGGTCTGTCGTCGCGGGAAAGCCGGAGCACCGAGGCTTCGGCATGAAGGGGGAAATAGCGAATGCGTGTCACCGTAGTCGGATTGGGCTACGTTGGGCTCGTCACGGGCGCCTGTCTAGCCGAGTGGGAGCACGACGTCACTGGCGTCGATGCGGACCCACGTCGTTTGGCGACGTTGCGCGAAGGGCGCGTCCCATTCCACGAGCCGCGGCTCCCGGAACTGGTCGGCGACGGTGTCACCACCGGGCGCTTGAGCTTCACCGACGACCTCAAGGCAGCCTCCGCGGCGGCCGATATGGTGATCGTCGCCGTGGGCACCCACGACGGGAATGGCGGCTGGCAGACCGACACGGTCCGCGGCGCACTCGCCGACATCGTCCCGGCCATGGCCGAGGGATCGACGCTGGTCGTCCGCTCGACGCTGCCGCCCGATTTCATCCGACAGCTGCCGGCGCTGGTCGCCAGCCGCCGGGCGACCGCCGGGCTGTCGCCGATCCCGGTGATGCTCAACCCGGAGTTCACCCGTGAGGGTCGGGCCGTCCGTGACTACCAGCAGCCCGACCGGATCGTCCTCGGGGTCGTGAGCGACCCGGACGGCCACGGCGAGGCCGCTCTCCGCGAGCTGTATCACTCGGCGGCGGCACCGGTGATCGTCATGGGCGCCATCGACGCGGCGATCACGAAGCTCGGGGCGAACCTCTTCCTCGCGACGAAGATCAGCTTCGCGAACGAGCTCGCCGAGATCTGCGACGCATTCGGCGCCGACGTGTCCACGGTCGTCGACGGCATGTCCTATGACAGCCGGATCGGCGGATCCTTCCTGCGCGCCGGTGTCGGGTTCGGCGGCTCGTGCCTCCCGAACCAGGTCGCGATGACGATCCGCACGGCCGCCCAGGCCGGGGTGGACACGCCGCTGCTGAGCGCCGTCGACGAGGTCAACCATCGCCGCCGCAGCCAGGTCGTCGAGCGCGCCGCCTCGCTGCTCGAGGGCACGGTGCGAGGTCGCCGCGTCGCCCTCCTCGGCCTGACGTTCAAGCCCGATACCGACGACCTGCGTGACGCGCCGGCACTGACGATCGCGACCGAGATGATCGAGCAGGGTGCCTCGGTCGTCGCCTATGACCCGATGCCGTCCGCTCGCGAGCGCTCCGCCGTCCTGGTGCCAGGGCTGGAGGTCGTGCCTGCGGCCGCCGATGCTCTCCGCGGCGCCGACGTCGCCGTGCTCGTCACCGAGTGGCCGGAATTCGTCGACCTCGATTGGGCGGTCGCTGGAATGACCATGAGCCGCCGCATCGTCATCGATGGTCGCAATGTGCTGACCGCTGAGCGGCTGTCGGCTGACGGCTTCACGTACTCGTCGTTCGGCCGCGGAACCGTCGTGCCGGACATGGCTGCGGAAGGCGCCTCTGCCAAGGCCCGTGTCGCTTCGCTGCAGTGGGGCCGCGGGTGACACCAGCACGACGCCACCACCTGGTCGTCGCCCTGATCGCTGCGCTGGCGGGCGCCGGGATCGGACTGGAAGTCGCCCGCGCGGGCGTTGCCCTCCAGCCGAGCCTCGCCTGGTGGCTCGGCGTCATCGGGATCATCGCGCTGGTCCTGGTCCTGATCACGCCGCCGGAGGAGCAGGCCGCGGCCCCGACCGCGACGCCTGCGCGCGCCGGCTGGGCCGAGTTCCGGCGCGAGCTCCGTCGCTCACGCCGATCCGTCCGGCCGATGACGCTGCTCCGCCTGCCCGGACCGGTGAGCCACGAAGCCGCCGAAATGGCCGATCTGGCCGGTCGATCCCGCAGGCTCCATGAACACCTGCGCCTCGTCGATCGCACGTGGGTCGATGACGGCAGCGTCTACGTGCTGCTCCCCGAATCGCCGCGGGCGGCCGCCGACGCCCTCCTCGGCCGGCTCCGGGGCGTCGTTCCGGATCTCATCGCAGATGACGTCAGGATGGCGACGTTCCCCGACGACGGGCTGACGAGCGGTGCGCTGATCTCCGCTGTCCACGGCGCGTCGTTGAGCGAGGTTCCGAGGCCGATCCGCGCGGCGCTCGCGGAGGACGATGCCGAGCTGCTTGGACCCGACGACGTCGAGCCGCTGCCTGAGACCGCGTCGAGATCATGACCCGCTCGCCCGGCCAGGTCCGAACGCCCCGCGGATACGCGGCCACGAAGCGCATGATCGACCTCGGCGTCTGTCTCATCGCCCTGCCGATCCTGCTGCCGGTCGGGCTGCTCTGCGCCCTTCTGATCCGGCTCGAGTCGCCCGGCCCGATCCTGTTCGCTCAGCAGCGGACCGGCCAGCACGGCGTCCGGTTCCCGATGTGGAAGTTCCGGACCATGGTCCAGAACGCCGAGGAGCTCAAGGCGTCGCTCCAGCACCTGAATATCCTGCCCGCGCCCGATTTCAAGATCCCGAACGATCCGCGGGTGACGCGCGTCGGCAAGTTCCTGCGCAAGACGAGCCTCGACGAGCTGCCTCAGCTCCTCAATGTGATGCGCGGCCAGATGTCGATCGTGGGGCCGCGTCCGACCTCGTTCGCGGCGAGCACCTACGACCTCTGGCACTCAGAGCGTCTCGAGGTCGTGCCCGGCATCACCGGCCTGTGGCAGGTCAAGGGCCGCGGGACGATGACCTTCGACGAGCGCCTCCGGCTCGATATCGAGTACATCGAGAGCCGATCGACAGGCAACGACCTGAAGCTGATGGCGCAGACCGCCATGGCGGTCTTCAAGGGGTCGGGCGTCTAGGACCGTCCCGATCGCGTCACTCAGAGCGACATCGTCACTGTGAGTGACAAGATCCGCACAGCCGTGCACGATCGATCGCCCAAACGACGATCCGCCGCATCCTGGGCGCCTCGGCCGTGCTCGTTCATCCCGATCGCGTCACTCAGGGCGACATCGTCACTGTGAGTGACAAGATCCGCACAGCCGTGCGCGATCGATCGCCCAAACGACGATCCGCCGCATCCGTGGGCGCCTCGGCCGTGCTCGTTCATCCCGATCGCGTCACTCAGGGCGACATTGTCACTGTGAGTGACGCGTCACCGTTGCGGAGCGACCGCGCCGCGCCGGCCTAGATGCCAGGCGACCTGGCGCGCCAGACCATCTGACGGCTCGACCTGCGGCTCATAGCCGAGGGCGGCCCGTGCACGACCCACGTCGGCGCTCGTGTGCCGCTGATCGCCCGGTCGCACAGGCTCCCGGTGGATGATCGGCTCGACGCCGACGTGTCCCGCGATCAGCCCGATCGCATCGTTGAGCGAGATCGTCCGCCCACCGCCGATGTTGTAGATCCCGCCGACCGCGCCCTGTTCGAGCGCCCGGATCGTGCCGTTGACCGCGTCATCGATGTACGTGTTCGAGCGCGTCTGCTCACCATCGCCGAAGACCGTGATGGGCTCACGATCGAGCATCGCCTCGATGAACCGGTGGTACGCCATGTCCGGACGCTGGCGCGGCCCGTAGATCGAGAAGTAGCGGATGATCGTGGCCGGGAAGCCGCTCAACGCGACGTGCGCCAGGACGAGCTTCTCAGCGGCCAGCTTGGTGATCCCGTAGGGCGAGGAGGGCTCGAGCGCCCGGTCCTCGTTCCCGACCGCCTCGAGGCCGTACACCGACGACGTCGAGGCCACGACGAACCGCCGGACGCCGGGCGCGCTGGGCCGCCTCGATCAGGCGGTTCGTGGCGAGGATGTTGCA
The DNA here is from genome assembly GCA_963819655.1 of uncultured Chloroflexia bacterium. GTDB lineage: Bacteria > Chloroflexota > Limnocylindria > Limnocylindrales > CSP1-4 > SPCO01. Next base: position 445,335 of record CAWFXA010000001.1, read on the forward strand.
GGACGTGTATAGCTCGAGGTCCGTCCAGCTGCGCATGAGGCCGGCCATCGCGGCCTCGTGGATGACGGCATCGGCGCCGTCGAGCCACGGGTCGAGGTCGTCGGTCCGGAGATCGACCTCGCCGAACCGGTAGCCGGCCGCGCCCGCGATCGGCGCCAGGTTGGCTTCCTTCATCGACCGCGGGTAGTACGGGATGAAGGCGTCGAGCCCGACCACCTCGTGACCGGCGGCGACCAGCGCCTCGGCGAGGGTGGATCCGATGAAGCCGGCCGCGCCGGTCACGACGATCCTCATGATCCGACGTCCTGGAGCACGCTCACCTCCGCGAGATCGATTGCCTGGGCCGGGGGTGCGCCGGCTGTTTCGACACAGACGGAGCCGACGGTCCGGACCGCCGGCATCCGCCAGCGTAGCCCGGCCACGCCGGCGATCAGCTTTCCGCCGTCGGATGTCACTCGCAGGTTGTACGTTCGCTTGGCCTGGTCGATGACCGCCGTCACGCGATACCAGACGGTGGGCCGGATGCGCACGGTCGAGCGGATCTTGGTCGCGCGGTCGAACCACGCCAGCACGCCCTGGTTCGTGACCCGCAGGCTGGCGGTCTCGCCGCCGCTGCCGCGCACGGACAGGATCGTTGCGTCGTCGAGGCCGCGGCGGGACACGCGCACGCGCATCCGGATCGTGAGCGTGGTCCCGGGGACCTCGGCAACGTCTCGACACGCGCGGACGCCGGTCTTCGACGACGGCACGCTCAGCGCCTGGCCGTTCCCGCCGTCGGTCACGATCGACAGCGGAGCGGCTCCGTCCTCCGGTCGCACGTACCAGCCGGCCTCGACCGTCGGACCCATCGGCCACGGCTCGAAGGTGTCGCGCAGGAGCGTGGCCGTGACCCCGTCCGGAGCGGCCTCAGCAGTGTTCGGGCGGTCAGGATCGGCCGGGTTCGCCGCTGGCGGCCCGGCACCCAGGTCGACGACGCCGTGGAGGTACCGCCCGCTCGTCCGGTCGCTGGCCAGCACGAGCAGGCCGGCCTCGCGCGAGAGCGGACCCTTGCTCGATGTCACGTCGTCGATGGTGGTCTCGGTCGGGCTTGCGATGAGCGGGACGCCAGCGCCTGTGTCGAAGAGGATCCGGTCGAGTGGCGCTCGCTTGTAGTAGATCGCTCCGCCGCTGCCGGGCGACGTTGCAGCGACGGCGATGGTCATCGTCTCGGGATCGACGAGGACGATCGGTCGCGCGAAACGATCACCGATGAGACCGACGAGCGTCGTGTCCCATGTTCCGTCCGGCCCGCGCGTGGCCAGCAGCGTGCCCGGATCGAGCGACCGATCGAGGGTGGTCCCGACCGCGGCCGCCACGCCGATCCCACCGTCTGCCAGCGGGTACGGGACCACGCTCAGCGCGGCATCGTTCCGTTGACCTGTCAGGACCGGCTCCGGCGCCGACCAGGAATCGTCTGGGGCGCCGTCCTCGTGGACGCTGAAATAGATCCCGGACAGCTGGTTCGTCCACATCACCCCGATGCGTCCGGGTCCGAACGCGACGATCGAGGAGACGTCGATCAGGTCCACCGCGGCGGCCCCCGACGCCAGCGCGGTCGGAACGCTCCAGCTCGTGTCCGTGGCGAGCGTGTGCGTCACCAGGACCCGTCCGCCCGCGACGAACGTGACCCACACGCCGCCTGCGGAGTCCGCGGTCATCACCGCCGAGCTCCCGCCACCGGGGAAGATCGTGACCGGGAAGTCGGCGTCGAGCGTGAAGCGCACCGCCTTGGCGTCGAAGGTGAAGCGGCGAACGCGGATGGCGTGGTTCTCCGAAGGTCGCGACCCGCCGGCCACCGTGTAGAGATGGGTCCCGGTCCACAGGACGTCCGCGTCGGCAAACGGCCGCTCGTCCATGAGCTCGCCCGTGTCCGCCCAGACCTGGGTATCCGCATCGAGTCGGTAGATGCCGAGCCGGTTCGTCGTGCGGCCGAACAAGGCGCCCCACCACTGGCCCTCCGCGTACCACAGCTTCGATTGGGCGGAGCTCGTCGTCGGGGCGCCGACGATGGTCGGGTCGACGGCGTAGTCGGCGAACGTCAGTCCGGCGGGCGGGGGCGGGAGCGGTGACCCGGTCGGCGGCGGCTGCGGCGTGGCGATCGGGGCCGTGGGCGTCGGGCCAGGACTCGGGCTCAACGCCATGACGGCCACGATCGAGCCGGCCGCGACGATGACGATCAGGCCCAGCACGAGCCAGGGACGCGGCGACCCGTTCGTGGTGACTCCTCCCCCGGCGTGTTCGTCTGGGCGCTCGGCCCGATGGGTGGCCCGGAGTGTACGACGGCATCCCGGCGAGGCGGTTGCGACCGATGCCTCGGCGCACCACCGGCCTGCGGCCGCGGCGGCTCGGGATCAGTCGGGCGAGCGGCGCGCGTCCAGACCGGCGGCCCACGCGAGCTGGGCGCGGATGAGGGGAACGCCGGCGCGACCGCCGACGTTGATCCGGCGCAGGCGCAGCCGGTCGACCCGGCGCAGGTCGTTGCCTCCCCGGTCGGTGGTCATCGCGATATCCATGCCGGCCTCGAGCGCCGCGGTGACTGCCGCGCCGCCGTGCGCACCACTCGGGTAGGCAAGGACACGCGGGATCGCCGCGAGCGGGCCGATCTCCCGCTCCAGGTCGGCGTGAGAGCCCGCGATCTCCTCGATGGCCGTCTCGAGTGGGACGCGGTCGAGCAACGGATGGCGGCGCGTGTGGGGCGCGAGGGTCACGCCGTCGCGGGCCAGCGCTCGAAGGTCATCCCAACCGAGGACGGCCGGACTCGCTCGGAACGGTCGGGGCGTGATGGCCGCCCTCTGGCGTTCCATCGCGAGCTCCCAGCTCCTCGACGATCCGGTCGACCTGGCGCATCGCCTCATCGTGGTCGAGTGTCTTGAGCCAGTCCCGGATGGTCGCGACGGTCCCGCGCGCATGCTCCGCGCCGACCGGTAATGGGCCGTCGGGCGTGGCGATCGGCGCTGGGCCCGGCGCCCGTTGGACCGCGACCCACAGTCGATCCCACCAGAACGCGGTTGATGGATCGGTGGCGGCGCCTGTCGCGACGAACATCGTGGCCGGCACGGACGCTGCACGCAGCACCGGCCAGGCATGTGTGGCGAAGTCGCGATAGCCGTCATCGAACGTCACGAGGACCGCGCGCCGCGGGAGGCTGGCGGGATCGTCCAGCGACGCGAGGACGTCCGGCAGCGATACCGGGTCGAACTGGCGGGCCACCATCGCGATCTGGGCCGCGAACGACGCGGGCGTGGCAGAGATCAGGCTCGGCATCAGATCCGGTCGGGCGGCGGGGTCGTCGACGCGGTGGTAGGTCAGGATCGTCAGGACGCCACGCGCACGTGGGATCGCGCGGTCGAGGATCCCCGCCGCTGCACCTGCCACGGGACCGCGCGTCGCGGCCGCGACCACTCGACGCAGCCTGTCAGCCACGGCTTCGCCACACCCGTCGCAGCGAATCGCGTGCGATGGTCGGGATCTGGGCGAGGCCCGGACCCGGGTCCGACCAGGTCATCAGATCGTCGGCGATGCGCGGATCGGCGAGGCTCGCCAGGGCGCCGATGGCGGCGCGCCGACCGGGCCACGGCAACGCGGCGTGGCGGTGACGGCCCGACAGCACCGCCCCGATCCACGCGAGATCCAGACGCAGGTTCCGTGCCCGGACGCCGCGTCGATAGTCGGTCGCGACCGGCTGATCGGCGGGCGGCGACCCATCGAGCAGGAGGTCGGCGAGACGGCCCGGGAAGTCCATCCCGGCGCGGACGGCGAGCGGCAGCGAGCCCCACACGCGGCCGTTGATCTCCATAAGGTTGCCGACGCCGTCGGCGCCGCGGCGGAACTCCACCATGGCCAGCCCCGTCCAGCCGAGCTCGCGCAACAGGGCGACGGCGTGGTCGTACAGGTCCGGATCGAGCTCGACGCTCTCCCGCAGCGCGCTTGCGCCGCCGGTCGGCGGAACCTCGCGGATCCGTCGGTGCTGGAAGGCGGCAAGCGGCCGGCCGTGGTCCATGAGCAGCTCCACGCCGATCCCGTCGCCTGGGAGCCAGCGCTGTAGCAGCACCGAACCCGCCACGTTCGGTGAGGTGAAGCGGCGGCGGAGGTCGTCCGGATCGCTGGCGTAAGCCACCGCGTACGACCCGATCGTGCCGTCATCGAGGAACTGCCGCGACGAGACCGGCTTCACGACGACCGGGTAACCGAGGTCGGCGGCCGCCGCCAGCGGGTCGTCCCCCGGCCGGACGACGCGCGTCAGTGGGACCGGCACTCCGAGCCGCTCGGCCAGCGCGACGGTCGTTCCCTTGTCGTGCGTCGCGGCCAGGGCCGTTCCGTCCGGCAACGCCAGGACGGTCCGCCCCGTGAATCCCGCCCGGGCGTCGGCGAGCGGCAGGCCGACCTCGTCGGTGACCGGGATGACGAGGTCGACGCCGGTCGCGGTCACCGCCCGGTCGATCGCGTCGACGACGGCGTCGGGCTGTTCCGAAGGGCGGGGATAGAGCAGCCGGTCGGTCGTGTAGCGCGACCGGAAACCGGCGCTCGCGGGGTCGGAATCGGCCGCGGTGACACGCCAGCCGCGCCGGCCGAGGGACCGGATGAAGGCCACCGCGCTGCCGCGGCCGGCGTCCGTGACCAGGACATGTCGGCGATCGGCCATCGCGCTTAGCGGGCTCCGTCGCCGGCGGGCAAGCGGGCGACGATCGCTGCGGCGACGCGGTCGGTGACCTCGTCGATGGGGCCGGTCGCATCGACCTCGACGAAGTCGCGGACGTGCCCCTTGATGGAGCGGTACTCGTCCCGGCGCCGTTCGAGCGCTTCGACAGTGCCTTCACCCTTCCGGGCGAGGAGCACGGCCCCCGGCGCATCGAGGTAGATGACGAGGTCCGGGCGGGGGTACAGCCGGCCGAGGACGACGCCGTGCAGCCGTTGCGCCCACGATCGCTCGTCGCCCGCGACGTCATAGGCGTGGTAGTCGGCGTAGAAATGTCGATCGAACAGCACGACCGAGCCCGCCCGTTGCCAACGCCAGGCCAGCCACTGTCGATACCACTCCTCGGCGAAGCGATTGCCGAGACGCGCCGCGGCGCGGACGTCGGACAGCCGACGCCGCGCGAAGGAGCGCGATCTCGGTCGTCGGGGTCCGTGGGACGGCGGACCGGCGGTGTCGGGTGGCGCGCCGAGAGCACGCTTGACCCGCCGCGTGATCCGCGTGGTCGGCAGCATGACGTTGCTGGAGTCGGTGCTGACCCCCATGTACAGGTAGCGCACAGGCACCGGCAGGACGTCCGCCAGCTTGCGCGCGACCGTCGTCTTCCCGGCGCCGTCCGCACCGATCAACGCGACCGTGGTCATGACGGCGCGAGCACGGGGCGGACCGAGTCGAGCAACGCCGCCAGGTCGACCGGGTAGGGATGCGTGACGAGGTACGTCGGGCGCCCAGCGAAGATCCGGTCGAGCAACTCGCCCTGGCGCGCCTCGGCGTTGGCGAGATGGTCGTTCTGCAGCGAGGGAAAGGCGAAGCGGGCCTGCAGCAGGAGCGTCGCAAGATCGAGCCGTTCGTGGACGAGGGACGCGCGCATCCGGGACGCGACCTCCAACGGATCGATCGGTTCGACGGTGGTCTCCGGCCCGGCAGCACTCACCACGAACAGGATGCGATCCAGGTTGCCGGTGTTGTGGCTGACGTCGCTGAACAGCCGTTCGGGTGGGAGGTCGACGTGGAGCTGGCCTTCGAGCGTGGGCATGGCGCGACGCAGGAGCTTGCTCGGCGGCAGGCGCCTGAGGCGTTGCGGCGTGGCGCGCTCGAGCCTGCGCAGGGCCGGGATGCCGCCGAGCTTCAGGCGGTCTGTGAGGGTCAGGTGATCGCGTGCCACGGGAAGCTGGCGGATATGCCAGTCCCACAGGCGGATCGGCTCCGGGATGCCGTACATCCGACCGTCGGTCGTGAGGTACACCCACTCGTCGCCGATGTACCGCGCGCCGGCTCCAGCGGCGGCCATGAGCAGCTCGGTCTTGCCGCCCTTGGACCAACCGGTGACGAGCGTGCCCACACCGTCCAGCTCGAACGCCGCGGCGTGGACCGGCAGCGCGCCGTTCCCGAGGACGGTCAGATTGAGGACGGCGATCAGGAACGGAACCGCGGGCAGCCCGCGCTCGCACACGATCTCGCAGCGGCCGCCGATGCGGTCCATGGGCAGGCGCACGACCACCGGCGCCTTTCGGCTGCGCAGGACGAAGAAGCCGTCGTCGGTCCAGCCGGCCTCCTTTGCACCAAGGTAGCGCAGACGCGAGCTGTGCTCGATCCGGTCGACGAAGCGGATCGTGATGTCGGGCTCACGATCGAGCGTCCGCGGCAACGGGCCCAGCTGGCGGCCGACCGCGGCAGCGTCCGACGACCCCGCGTCGACGAGGCGCACGCTGGCGAGACCGTGGAGGTCGAAGTCCACGAACCCGTTCTGTGTCATGCGTGGCGCAGGTGCTCGGTCACCGGCTCCCCAATCTGAAGTCATCCGCCGTCGTGCGGCAGTCCCCATCGCTCGAGAACGTCATTCATCCAGCAAGAACGTCCTCGGCGTCGGGGGACAGTACAGCACGGGGCCGTGGCGGCGCGGTCGTGTCACGCGACCGATCCGGCGTCCTTGGGACTGCAAGGTCTGCCGACAGGCAAGGGGTGTACGATGCCCTGAACGCCCACCGGAGAGACCCGGTCGGTCGTGTGGGGGAGAGCGCGCATTACCATGACCACCCAGACTGCTGGCCCGTCCATGTCCACGCCCACGCCGCGTCGACACTGGGGCCGAATCGCGGCCATCGTCTTCGGCCTCGGCCTGGCACTCGCCGTGCCCGCCGTCGCCTCCGCCGATCCCGGCGACATCGGCTTCCAGGGGCCCGCCGGCCCGGGCGGCGCCCCCACCGGCTCCAAGCCGGAGTCGAAGCTCTGGTTCAACGACGGCCGCTGGTGGGCCAGCATGTACGACCTCGCGACGAGTGATTTCTACATCTGGGTGCTCGACCAGTCGACCGACACGTGGAGCCGCACGAACACCCGTCTCGACGATCGCAACAGCACGCGGGCCGACATCCTGTGGGACGGCACCAAGCTGTACGTGGCGTCACACAACTTCCACGAGAACGACGGGGCCGGTGTGTCTCGTCTCTATCGGTACAGCTACAACACCTCCACCGACACCTATGCCCTCGACAGCGGCTTCCCAGCGACGATCAACTCGGTCCGCAGCGAGACGCTGGTCATCGCCAAGGATTCGACCGGGCAGCTGTGGGCGACGTGGGAAGCGGGCGGGTCGATCTGGCTCAACCGGACGACCGGCGCCGACAACGCCTGGGGCTCTCCGTTCGTGATGCCCGGCGCGGCAACCGTCAACACCGATGACATCTCGTCGATCATCGCCTTCGGCGGGGACAAGGTCGGCGTGTTCTGGAGCAACCAGAGCGCGTCGCCCGACGCCGACTTCTTTGCGATCCACAACGATGCCGACGGCGACACGACGTGGACGAGCGAGACGGCGTACAGCGGCACGAACGTTGCCGATGACCACATCAACCTCAAGACCGATTCGTCCGGTCGCGTCTATTCGCTGGTGAAGACCAGCGTGACGGGCGCGAACCCCCTCATCGTTCTGCTCGTTCGCGAGGCAGGCGGTGGATGGACGAACCACACGGTGTCCCTCGGGACGCTCGACGAGACACGCGGGATCCTGGCCATCGACGAGGTCAGCGGGCTCCTGCACGTCTTCGTGACCTCTGCCGGCAACGGCGGGACCATCAACGAGCGGGTCTCCGCGATGGGGTCGATCTCGTTCGCGGGCGGTGAGGGAACCGTGGTCTTGAAGGACGCCAGCGCCCTGAAGATGAACAACGCGACCGGCACGAAGCAGAACATCTCTGCCGCGAGCGGGCTGATCGTCGTCGGCTACAACGACACGACGCGACAGTATTGGCACGCCGACATCCTCGGCGGCGGGCCGCCGCCGAACACCGCGCCGACGGCCAATGCCACGAGCGCGACGACCACGACGGATGTGGCGGTCGGCGTGGCCCTGTCGGGCAGCGATCCCGAGACGTGCGAGCTGTCCTTCTCGATCGTGACCGGGCCGGCCCACGGCACGCTCGGTTCGATCGGCGGCGCGGCCTGCGCGAGCGGCAGCCCGAACACCGACAGCGCGTCGGTCACGTACACCCCGACGACCGGCTACAGCGGCCCCGACTCGTTCACCTACAAGGTCAACGACGGCACGACCGACTCGTCCCCTGCGACGGCAACGCTGACCGTCAACGGCGGCCCCGACATCACGCCGCCGACCCGCGGCTCCTCCGTCGTCTTCGGGGCGACCCTCGAGGTCACGTACGACGAGCCACTGAACGCGAGCTCGACGCCGGCCGGCACCGACTTCGCCGTTGCGGTCAACGGGAATACCCGCGGGGTGAATGCCGTCACGATCACTGGATCGACCGTGACGCTGACCCTCGCCAGCCCGGTCATCGCGAGTGACAGCGTCACCCTCGGGTACACGCCAGGGGCAGCGCCGATCGAGGACCTCGCAGGGAACGATGCGGCGTCGTTCAGCGACGTTGCGGTCGCAAACCAGACGCCGCCCCCGGGTCCGACCTCGCAGACCTTCACCCCGACCGCCGACGCCCAGGTGCGATCGAGCACGACCACCACCAACTTCGGGACGCTGACGACGATCCGGCTCGGTGGTGAGGGCACGACCACGACCTATCGCACCTACCTCAAGTTCAACGTGACCGGCCTGACGGGCTCGGTGACGGCGGTCAAGCTGCGTCTCTTCGCGACCGACGCCAGCTCCAACATCGTGCACGTGTTGCCGGTCGCCGATACGAGCTGGATCGAGAGCGGCGCGGGCGGCATCACCTGGGACAACCGGCCGGCGATGGGCTCCCCGGAGGTCGGCTCGGGGCCTGTCCCGACGCTCACCGCGTACAACGACATCACCCTCAGCCCGAGCTCGGTGAGCGGCAACGGAGTGGTCAGCTTCGGGCTCACCATCGAGCGGCACCAACAGCGCCATCTTCAGCAGCAAGGAAGGCGCCAACGCTCCGCAGCTGGTCGTGACGCAGAGTGGCGGCGGCCCGCCGCCGAACACCGCGCCGACGGCCAATGCCACGAGCGCGACGACCACGACGGATGTGGCGGTCGGCGTGGCCCTGTCGGGCAGCGATCCCGAGACGTGCGAGCTGTCCTTCTCGATCGTGACCGGGCCGGCCCACGGCACGCTCGGTTCGATCGGCGGCGCGGCCTGCGCGAGCGGCAGCCCGAACACCGACAGCGCGTCGGTCACGTACACCCCGACGACCGGCTACAGCGGCCCCGACTCGTTCACCTACAAGGTCAACGACGGCACGACCGACTCGTCCCCTGCGACGGCAACGCTGACCGTCAACGCGCCTGGAGACATCACCGCGCCGGTCCGCGGCGCGACGACGATCAACGGTGCGACTCTGTCGATCGCGTACAACGAGCCGCTCGACACGGGCTCCGTGCCGGCGACATCGGCCTATGCGCCGCTCGTCAACGGCAGCGCCCGGAGCGTGACCAACGTGGCCGTGGCCGGCTCCGGCGTGACGCTCACGCTGGCGTCACCGGTCGTGGCGGCCGACAGCGTCACGCTCTCCTACACCCCGGGCGCCTCGCCGATCCAGGACCCCGCCGGCAATGACGCCGCGTCGTTCAGCGGGGCGACGGTGACCAACAACACGCCACCGACCGGCGGCTCGACGGTCACCTTCACCCCGACCGCCGACGCCCAGGTGCGATCGAGCACGACCACCACCAACTTCGGGACGCTGACGACGATCCGGCTCGGTGGTGAGGGCACGACCACGACCTATCGCACCTACCTCAAGTTCAACGTGACCGGCCTGACGGGCTCGGTGACGGCGGTCAAGCTGCGTCTCTTCGCGACCGACGCCAGCTCCAACATCGTGCACGTGTTGCCGGTCGCCGATACGAGCTGGATCGAGAGCGGCGCGGGCGGCATCACCTGGGACAACCGGCCGGCGATGGGCTCCCCGGAGGTCGGCTCGGGGCCTGTCCCGACGCTCACCGCGTACAACGACATCACCCTCAGCCCGAGCTCGGTGAGCGGCAACGGAGTGGTCAGCTTCGGGCTCACCATCGAGCGGCACCAACAGCGCCATCTTCAGCAGCAAGGAAGGCGCCAACGCTCCGCAGCTGGTCGTGACGCAGAGCTGACGAGCGACACGACCGACGTCGTCCGGATGACACCCCGGTCGATGGACAATCGCTAGGATGGCGCCGTGCAAGGCATCGAGCTGATCCTGCTGTCCGTGGGCGTCCTCGTCGGCGTCGCATACGTGGCCACCCAGTTCGCGCGGGGCGGCGTGTCGGATCATCCGGTCGGGCGTCTGTTGCTGGGTGTTGTCCCCGCGGTGATCGCCGTGACCTTGATCCTGATCGCGCGCCTCGACGTCGTCCCCGACGACCTCGAGCAACCGATCTCGATCTCGGCCGTCGTGCTGATCAGCCTGGGCCTGCTCCTTGTCACAAGCTACCGATTAGCCCGTCGGTAGGGCTGGCGCGGCCCGACCGCCCGCCGGTGCCGCGTGGCACCGGGGTCCTAGCCCTTCTGGTCCAGTCGTCGGCCTGAACCGGTATCCTTGCCCGGATCAGCCCGGTATGGGTAGGGGTGTTCCCAAGGGGGTCGAGTGGAACTGACCGGCTACCTCGCGGTCGCGAGGCGGTGGTGGTGGACGTTGCTCGTGGCGACCTGGGTCGCAGGCGTCTCCGGGTACGTCGTTGCATCGCAGATCCCCCCGACCTACGAGGCGGAGACCCAGCTGCTCGTCGGCCCGTTCAACACGGACCGCGAAACGCTGGTCGCTTCGGGCGACCTCGTGCAGACGTACTCGCAGCTGGTCACGACGACTCCCCTCCTCGATTCGGCGATCAAGGAGGCCGGCGCTCGGCTGACGCCTGCCGACCTCGGCCTGGCTACGCGCGTGACAGCCAACGACACGACGCGATTCCTGTCGATCCGCGTCCAGGACACGAGCCCCGTGATGGCCGCGACGCTGGCCAACAAGCTCGCAGAGGAACTCACCCAGCTCGCCTCCGCCGGTACCAATCGGCCCGAGGGTCAGGTCCAGATCGTCGACGCCGCCGTCCCACCGACGGAACCGGTCGCACCGCAGAGGTCGCTCATCGTCGCGCTCGCCGCGCTCGCGGCGCTCATCGGCGCGATGGTCCTGGTCATGCTCCTCGAGTACCTGAGCGCGGCCGTCCGGTCGGAGGATGAGCTCGGGCGCCTCACGGGTCTGCCGTTCCTCGGTCGTCTCGACATCTCACGGTCCTTGCCCGGCGAACGCGGCCTCATCGATCAGGCCCCGGACTCCGCCGCCGCGGCGGCGTATCGGCTGGTGCTCGCGAAAGCCGCATTCCGCGACGCCGGCGGGCCAGCTCGCTCGATCGTCGTCGTCGGCACCGGGTCCGACGGTGCGAGCAGCCAGATCGCCGCGAACCTCGCCGCCATCACGGCCCGCAGCGGCCGCCAGGTCGTTGTCGTCGATTACGACGCGAGCGACGCGTCGGTGACCCGCATCTTCGGGCTGCACGACCGAAGCGGTGTCACCGACCTCGTCGACGCCTCACCGGCCGACGTGTCGAGCCGACTCGTCCGAGTCTCGTCGACGCTGCGCGTCCTCCCACACGGCATCTCGCAGGAGCCCGACACGATCGACCGGGATCGGGCGGCTGCGGTCATCGCGGCGCTGGTCGACCAGGCCGACCTCGTGATGGTCAACGCCGGCGCCCTGCACCTGTCGGCCGGGGCACTCGCCTGGGCGCAGGCAGCCGATGCCGCGATCCTGGTGGCGGTCCGCGATCAGGCCCGGCGCGACGACGTCGAGTACGCGGCCGAGAGCCTGCGCCTCGTCAACGTCGAGGTCGCGGGGACGGTCCTGGCGGAACGGAAGCGCGGCATCCGCCGCGGCCGCGGTCGCCCCGAGACGCCGGAGCGACCCCGACCCACGACCCGCCAGGCGCAGCGTGAGTCGGTGCGCGAGCCGGTTCGCGAGACGTTCCGCGAGGTCCGTGTCGAGCCCGTGCCGGACCAGGTCCGTGACGTGTACCCGGCGCCGGTGCTCCAGGCCAGTTACGAACCGCCGCGCGAGCTCCGTCCGGAGCCCGTCCCTCAACCGCTCCGCGAGCCTGTGATCCTCGAGTCGTACGGCCCGCCGATCGTGCAGCCGGAACCGGAGCCGGTCCGCGAGATCGAACCCGAGCCCATCAAGACCCCGACCCGCCGCAGCTCCCGGCGGCGGAGAAACCCCAGCCCGAACGCCTGACGGGCGACCGTCGGACTGCGCAATGCACATCCTGGTCACCGGTGGCGCCGGGTACATCGGTTCGCTGACAGCGCGCCATCTCGCCGATGCGGGGCACAGCGTCGTCGTGATCGATGACCTGCGGAGCGGACATCCCGCGGCGATCGAGCCACTGCCGCTCGTCGTCGGCGACGTGCGCGACACCGACCTCGTGGCGTCCGCGATCGACCGTCATGGGATCGACGCGGTCGTGCATTTCGCGGCGCTCAAATCCGTCGAGGATTCCGTCAGCGACCCGGGCGCCTATTTCGACGACAACGTCGGGGGGACCCTCAGCGTCCTTCGCGCGATGGCCCGCACCGGTGTGCACCGCTTCGTCTTCTCGTCGTCGTGCGCCGTGTACGGCACGCCGGACGTTTCCCCGGTCGACGAGTCGGCGACCATCCGGCCGATGAATCCGTACGGGGAGAGCAAGGCGACCTCGGAGCGTCTGCTGCCGTGGTTCGAGTCGTCGCACGGTATCCGCAGCGTCGTCCTGCGCTACTTCAACGCCGCGGGCGCCGCAGAGGACGGCTCGCAGGGCGAGGACTGGCACGAGGCCCAGAACCTGATCCCGGTCGTGCTCAAGACCGCGGCGGGGCAACGACCCGTCGTGCGCATCTTCGGCACGGACCATCCGACGCTCGATGGGACGGCTATCAGGGACTACATCCATGTCCTGGATCTGGCTGCGGCGCATCGCTGTGCCCTCGAGGCGATCGACACGCGGGATGGGTCGCTGACGGTGAACGTCGGGACGGGGGTCGGGGCGTCGGTGCTGGATGTCCTCGATGCTGCCCGGCGCATCTCGGGTCGGGAGATCCCGACGGAGGCGGCCCCGCGCCGGGAGGGCGATCCATCGGCCATCTGGGCCGATACGCGGCGGGCCGAGGAACTGCTCGGCTGGCGGCCGACACGCTCACTCGATGACATCGTCGGCTCCGCGTGGCTGTGGCACAGCCTCCACCCGGATGGCTACGGGCGCAGGGACGTGACGGGGTGAGTGCCGGGGATGGCCTCACCGTTGCCTATGTCATGTCGCGTTTCCCCAAGCTGACCGAGACGTTCATCCTCGCGGAACTGGAGGCGATGGACCGGGCCGGCGTCCACATCGAGCTCCACCCGCTCCTGCGCCAGACCGGCGAGCCCGTCCAACCGGCAGCCGAGCGCTGGGTGGAGCGCGCCCATTTCCTGCCGTTCATCTCGCCCGCGATCCTGCGGAGCCAGCTGGCATTCCTGCGTGACCGAAGCCGTCGACGGCGCTACCTGCGTGCCTTCGCCGACATGATCCGCGGAACGTGGCACAGCCCGAACTTCCTGCTCGGCGGGCTCGGGATCTTCCCGAAGGTCGCTCATATGTCGTTGGCATTGCTCGACGAGCGAATCGATCACGTCCATTGCCATTTCGCGAACCACCCGGCGCTGGCCGGCTGGCTGGTGCACCGTTTGACCGGGATCCCATACAGCTTCACGGCGCACGGCTCGGACCTGCACGTCGACCGGACGATGCTCGCCACGAAGGTCGCCGAGGCCGCATTCGTCGTCACGATCTCGGCGGACAACCGGGCGGTCATCGAGGCGACCGTCGGGGATGCGTCGTCGGGCAAGGTCGAGGTGATCCATTGTGGCGTCGACCCGGACGCCTTCCCGGTGTCCGATCGCGCCCCTGGAGGACCGCTGCGGATCGTCGCGGTCGGCACGCTCCACGAGGTCAAGGGCCAGGTCCACCTGATCGAGGCCTGCCGACGGCTCGCACAGCGTGGCGTGGCGTTCACCTGCCGGTTCATCGGTGACGGACCCGATCGGGAGGCCCTGGCGCGGCGGATCGACCAGTACGCCCTGGGCGATCAGGTCACGCTCGCCGGCCGGATGACGAGCGACGCAGTCGCCGCCGAGCTTGCCCGGTCGGACGTGCTCGCGGCCCCGAGCGTGCCGACGAGCGGCGGCAAGCGCGAGGGCATCCCGGTCGTCCTCATGGAGGCGATGGCAGCCGGCCTGCCGGTCGTGGCCAGCCGCCTGTCGGGGATCCCGGAGCTCGTCACGGACGAAGTCAGCGGGCTTCTCGTCCCACCCGGCGACGACGACGCCCTGGCCGATGCCCTCGAGCGCCTCGCCGGCGACCCGGCGCTCCGGGCACGCCTCGGTGCGGCCGGCCGGGAGACAGTGCTGCGCGATTTCGACGTCGACCGCAACGCCGCGACCCTCGCCTCGCGGATCCAGGCGACCCTCGCCGCGCGGCGGGAGATGCAGGCGACGACCAGCGAGCGAGCCACGACGGGCGCCGGCGCGCCGGAGCCGGTCGCCTGATGGCGGCCCTGTTCTGGGCTGCGGTCGGCCTTGTCGTCTACACGTACGTCGGCTTCCCGCTGCTGGTCCTCGCCAGGGCCAGGCTCCGGCCGCGGCCACACCTTGCCGCCGACATCACGCCGACCGTGAGTGTGGTCATCGCCGCGCACGACGAGGCCGCCTCGATCGGACCACGCGTCGACAACCTGCTCGCAGTCGACTATCCGGCCGACAAGCTCGAGATCGTCATCGCGTCGGACGGGTCGACCGACGCAACGGTGGAGGGGGCCAGCCGTCGGTCCGATCCGCGGGTACGCGTCCTGGACCTGCCGCGAACCGGGAAGGCCACGGCGCTCAACACCGCGGTCGCGGCCTCGACCGGCGAGATCCTCGTCTTCTCGGATGCGAACACGGCCTACGCGCCGGACGCGATCCGTCAGCTCGTTCGATCCTTCGCGGACCCCGAGGTGGGAGGCGTCGCCGGCAACCAGGTCTACCTGCCGACCTCTGCGACCACGGGTCCGTCGGACCCCACGACTGCAACGGCCGTCGGCGTCGGGGAGCGCAGCTACTGGGACCTCGATCGCCTCGTCAAGGACGCTGAGAGCCTGGGCGGCAGCGTGATCTCAGCCACCGGCGCGATCTACGCCCTCCGGCGTGAACTGTTCCAGGACGTCCCCGACGGCGTCACCGACGACTTCGTCACCTCGGTCAGGGTCATCGCCGCAGGTCGACGGCTCGTCTTCGAGCCGGGCGCGATCGCGCGGGAGCCCGTCGCCGGGTCAAGCGGGCGCGAATACCGTCGGAAGGTCCGGATCATGACCCGCGGCCTGCGTGGCGTCGCGGTGTCGCGCCAGCTGCTCGATCCGCGCCGGTACGGGTTCTACGCGTTGCAGCTGATCACGCACAAGGTCCTGCGTCGCCTGATGGCGATCCCGCTGCTGGTCATCGCGGTCACCAGCGCCGCGCTGTGGGACGCGGGCCCGATCTACCGGCTGGCGGTCCTCGGCCAGGCATTGGTCTACGGCCTCGGCGGGATCGGCCTCGCGCTTCGCGATCGACGTGCCGGTCGCCGCCCATGGTTCGCGATCCCCGCGTTCTTCGT
Source organism: uncultured Chloroflexia bacterium (assembly GCA_963819655.1). Lineage (GTDB taxonomy): Bacteria > Chloroflexota > Limnocylindria > Limnocylindrales > CSP1-4 > SPCO01. The sequence continues at coordinate 461,113 of CAWFXA010000001.1, forward strand.
GCTCGTCAATGTCGCCTCGCTCCACGCCTTGTGGAACCTGATCTCCGGCCGGCGGATCGACCGCTGGCAGCCGGCGCGACGGGCCGACACCTCCGGGGAGCCCGGGGAGTCGCCGCTGGACGCTCCGACATGAGCGCTCCCGGCACGACGATCCGTCCCGCGGGTCCGCCCCCAGCTCGACGCGCCCCGGCCGACCGCTCCGCGGTGGCGATGGCGCTGCTCATCGTCATGGGCTCGCTGGCCGCAGGGATCCTCGCGGCGGACGCGCCGCTACTGACGGTCGCGGGCGCCAGCGCGCTGCTGCTCGGGATCGCCATCGTCCTGCGACCGGACGTCGCGACGCTGACGACCATCGCGATCCTCTACACGAATGCGGCTGTGGTCGCCGTCCGGTTCCACGGCGTCCCTCTGTTCGTCGGGGCATTCGTGCCGGCCCTGCTCGTCGTGCCGCTGGCCCGCGATCTCGTCGTCCGTCGGCTGCCCGTCGTGGCGCCCCCGATGCTGGGCTGGATGGTCGTACTGCTGTTCATCCACGTGATCTCGGCGCTGTTCTCGAGCGACACCGTCGTGTCGTGGGATGCCGTCGTCATCTTCGTCGTCGAGGGGTTCGGCCTGTATTTCCTGCTCATCAACGTCATCAGGACGCCGGAGATGCTGCGCTCGGTGACCTGGGTCCTCCTGATATCGGGCGCCCTGGTCAGCTTGTTGGCGATCCACCAGGTCGTGACGGAGAACTACGACAGCAACTATCTCGGTTTCGCACAGGCGGACTCGGCGATCCGCACAGGCGCCACCACGCTCGCCGGCGACGTCCTCCAACCCCGGATGGCCGGCCCGATCGGTGAGACGAACCGTTTCGCCCAGGTGATGCTCATGCTGGTGCCGTTGGGCCTCTTCCGCGCGATCGGTGAACGATCGACGTCGCTGCGGGTCATCGCCGGACTCATGACGCTGGCGATCACGCTCGGCGTCGTGCTGTCGTTCTCACGGGGTGGGGCGGTGGGGCTGGCGGCGCTCGTGCTGGCGCTCATGGTGCTCAGGCTCGTCCGGGTGCGGCATGTGCTGGTGCTCGTGGTCGTGCTCGGACTCATCCTCGTGGCCCTTCCGCAGTACGCGAACCGGCTGACCTCCCTCGCCGACCAGGGCGGCTTCGGTGGCAGCACGTCGTCGGCAGTCACCGACACGTCGTTGCTCAGCCGCGCGACGGAGACGCTGGCGGCCGCGCTCGTGATCGTCGATCACCCCGTGCTCGGGGTCGGCCCCGACATGTTCCCCGTCTACTACGAGGAGTACGCCCAGGTCGTCGGGATCCTCATCCGGAACGATGCGGCCCGGGAGGCGCACAACCTCTATCTCGGCATCGGGGCCGAGCTGGGCATACCCGGGCTCATCGTGTTCCTCATCATCGCGGTGCTCACCATCCGGATGATCCTGGCCGCGCGACGCGCGAGCCTCATTCGACGCCCCGACCTCGAGCGCCTGACCACGCCGTATCTCCTTGCGCTGCTCACCTATTACGTGACGGGCCTGTTCCTGCACCTTTCCTTCGCCCGGTACTACTGGCTGATGCTGGCGGTGGCCGGTGCCGCGGCGATCATCACGCTCCGTGAGACCGCCGCGGACGAGGCCTCCGATCAGGGTGCCGTCAGCCAGTCCGTGTAGCCGAAGTTCTTGCCCGTCCGCGCGGGGGCGGGTCCGCGATACGCGGTGCCGTAGCGCCGGTCGATCAGCCAGGGTTGCCACTCGTCGTCGCCCTCGGCCACCCAGCCGGCACGTCCGTACAGGAACCGGGTCGCGCGCAGCAGGGCGCGGTCCGACCAGTTCCAGGCGTCGTAGCCGGCAACGCGAAGCAGCTCTGCCTGGAGCACGGCACCCTGGAGGCCTTCCCAGGCGTACCCGGTCGGAGCCGGCGGCCAGGCGAACGTTCCGCCCCGCCGCATCTCCTCCGGCAAGGCGCCGCCGATGTCGATCCCGTTCTTCGTGCAGCCGGTCGGGTTGATGCCCACGGGCTTCGTGGGATCGCACTGCCAGGACAGATCGCCGTAGATGAAGCCGGCGTACGCGGCCCGGTCCCCGAGATAGCCGCGGAACACCTGGGCGGTCCGGGCCATCTCGGCCGAGTCGCCGAGGTACGCGGCGATCGCGGCACGCGCCGCCCCGGCGTGGGTGCCCCAGTTGTTCGGTCGTCGCTCATGCGTCTGACGCAGGGTCATGCCGTCGAGCGTCGTCGAGAGCAGTGCCCGGAGCCATGGCCGGAACGCCGCCGTATCGAACGCCGGGTCCAGCGTCCGGAGTGAGATCAGGTCGGCGGCGATCACATAGGCGGGGAGGTTGCGGCCCAATGCCAGGGTGCGGCCGCCGGATTCGGTGCCGAGCGCGGATCTCAGGCCGGCCAGCACGCTGGTGCGGTAGCTCGCGACGCCCGTCCGGGCATAGACAAGTGCCTTGGCGAGCACCACCTGGTCGGTGTTGTCGTCCTGGTTCGAGATGTTCGGGGCCCCGAGCGCTGAGTCGGCACGGGCCTGCAGAGCTGTCCAGGCGGGACCGGAGGTCGGCAGGCGCCCGATCTCGGACGCCGACACGAGGATGCCGCTCCCCGGCGCGACGACGAGCGGGCCCGACGGCGCGGTCGGCGTCGGCGATGGCGTAGGCGTCGGCGTCGGCACGGCGGTCGGCGTCGGCGTGGGGGTCGGGGTCGGCGACGCGGTCGGAGTCGCGGTCGCGGTCGGGGTGGGAGTCGGCGAGGCCGTCGGGGTCGGCGAGGCAGTCGGGGTCGGAGTCGCCGCCGCGGCAGGTGTCGGAGTCGCCGTCGGGGCGGCCGTCGGGGTCGCCGTCGGTGCCGGCGTCGGGCTGGCGGTCGGGGCCGCAGTCGGGGCAGCCGTCGGCACTGGAGTCGCCGTCGGAGCCGCTGTCGGTGGCGCCGTCGGCGCAGGGGTCGGAGTGGGGACGGGCGTAACGCGTGGTTTCGCGCGTGGTGTCGCGACCGGCGTCGGCGCCGGGGTCGGATCCGGCTTCTTGGCCGGGGCGACGATCTCGACGGCCAGCAACCCGCGTTCGACACCCTGGTCGTCGACTGCCCGCAGCTCATGCACACCGCGCTCGAGCGTCGGTGGCAGGCGAACCTTCACCGAGAACCGGCCTTTGGCGTTGGTGCGATAGGCGACCAGCTCCGTCCCGTCGGGCCACACCAGGAGTCCCGTCTCAGCGCGGTCGAACCCGGTGCCGACGATGACGATGCGCTGACCCGGCGTCGGCGCGTCGGGCGTCACCGCCAGGGTCGGCGTCGCCGCGGCCGTCATCACGAACGGAAGGATGAGCGCAGGGATCAGCAGGATGATCGGCAGGGTCGCCAGGATGTCGCGATGCTTCGACCACCGGGACGGGGGCGGTGGTGGCTCCGGGTGCGAGAAGACCCAGTCCTTGCGATCGGCGATCCTGATGTTCCGCACGACGTCCTCCCTGCTCCGCGACTGCGTAGGCGGGGAGCGTTGGACGCCAGCGCGACCAGGGAACGGGTCAGCGTCCCAAGGCGCGCTGCGACTTCGGCAACCCGGCTACCTGGGATCCAGGCCCGTGGCTTTGCGGCCCCGCCTCGCGACGGGTGTGCCTGTTCGGTATCTGCGGTCCGGTGACGGTTACGTGTCCGTGACGGGACGGGGTTGGGGCGATCGTGCCCGTTGGGGGTCGTGCCACGATGCACCCGGGCGTCAGCCCGTGGCAATCGGACCATCGTCCGGGCGAGCCTCCGATCGGCCACGTCGATGGCCGCGGAGCGAGTGCGCCGGCGCCATCCCCGTCGACTCGGAACCACCACGGACCGGACCGGACTGGACGGTCCGAAGGTACCGGCTAGCTGCCGTACAGCCAGTCCGTGTAGCCGAAGACCCGCCCGATACCGGCCTGCTCGGTCGGGAGGTCGAGCCCGTAGCGTGCGTTGAGAAGCCACGGGACGTGGTGGCTCACAGCCGAGCGGTTCCAGGTCAGACCGCCCGCCTCGCCCGAGCGGGTGACGACATCGGCCGCCCGACGGATGGCCGAGTCGGACCACGTCCAGACGTCGCCATAGCCGTTGACCGTGAGCAGCTCGGCCTGGAACGAGAGCCCCTGCAGCGACTCGAGCGTGTAGCCGATGCCGTCCCGCCCGGGCGGCCATTTCCTGTTCCCGCCGCGGTCGATGTCGCGGACGATCGCGCCATCGAGATCGATCCCGCCCTTCTCGCATGGCGGATTGACCGGCGTGTATCGCGACGGATCGCAGGCCCAGCTCGCCGCGCCTTCGACCGGCTGGAACCGATCCCATGCGGATCGATCACCGAGGAAGCCCTTCAGGACCTGCGCCGCACGCTGCACATCGTCCGTGTCACCGAGGTACAGGCTGGCGGCGATCCGCGAGGCGCCCGTGAACGAGCCCCAGTTGTTCGGAGCGTCCTCGTGCGTGGACACCAATGACGTCCAGCGCCCGTGACCGCCGAGCTCGCGCGTCCGGATATCGTCGAGCCAGGATCGGAAGCGCTCGTCGTCCGGGCCCGACAGCCCGACGAAGTCGGCTGCGAGGACGTACGCCCCGAGCTGGCGGCCAAGCGACAGGATCGAGTTGTTGGCACCCGCCCGCTCGGTGCCGATGGCATCCATGATCTGGGCCGTCGCGCGCTCGCCATAGGCGGGGTCCCCCGTCCGCGCGAAGACGAGTGCCGCGGCCAGCGTCATCACGCCGTGGCGGTTGTCCTGATCGCGCAGGTCGGGTTCCCCGGGCGGCTCGTCGGCCCACGCGACCAACGACTCCCAGGCGAGACCGCTGGTGGGCAATGCCATGAAGTCGGCCTTCGACATGAGGAGATAGTCGCCTGGGGGCCGAGGCGATGGTGGTGGCGGCAGCGACACGCTGGGCGCGACGGATTCGGTCGCATCGGGGGACGCCCCGGAGGAGCCGGTCGGGCTCGGGACGACCGCGCTGGACGGGCTGGCGCCCCCTTCCGGCCCCGGCCGCAACGGCAGCCAGCTCGACGCGATGAGGGCAGCGACGACGAGGACCGCCGCCGCGAGCAGGATCCGGAGTGGCCGTCGTGGCCGGCGGGGCGGCGTCGTGGGCGGGGCGGGGGGCTCCCCCGGCGGTCCGGACGCGGGCCCGGACGACGGCTCGGCTGGAGGCGTCTTGGGCGTCGGGATACGGATCGTCGGGCTGTCGTCGGCCATGTCCGCGACAGTCTACGGTCGAGCGCGGCGGGGCTCATTCCGCTGCCGTGATGTGGGGACGCACGCGTTGCCCCGACGCACCGAATGGAAGCGGTGACTGGCCGCAACGGGGTGACAGGGGCGTTGATCGGGTGCAAACTCCCTGTTGACAAAGGTTGCAGGGGCCTTGTCCCCTCCCGCGCTCACCGCGGGCCGTCAGCCGCTTCACCCGTCACCCACCGATCGCTCGTCCCGGTCGGTCCGCCGTTCGTTCGTCGCATGTCCTGCGACGTCCAGGTAGGAAGGAGCACCATGCGGCCGGTCGGAACCGGCGTCCAATGGACGTCCCGAATGGCTCGCCGAGCCAGGCTTGCAGCCACGATCCTGGCGATCGCCGTCCTGATCCCGAGCACCCTCCCCGCCCCCGCCGCCGCCGCGACCGACTACATCCTCATGTCGCGCTCGGATCTCCTTGCGAGACCTGTCAGCGGCATCCCGTGGGCCAACATGAAGGCCGTCGCTGACGGCAGCCTCGGGACACCGAACCTGTGCAGCCTGGATGCGAAGCACCACCTGCGGACGCTCGCAGCCGCGCTCGTCTTCGCGCGGAGCGGTAGCGCGTCGTACGGTCTCAAGGCCCGCCAGGGCGTGATGGCCGCGATCAAGACGCAGCGAAGCGGGTGCGACAACGCGACTCTCGCGCTCGGACGCCAGCTCATGGCATACGTCCTCGCCGCAGACTTCGCGGAGTTGACCGGGACTCCGGACGCAACGTTCCGCGCCTGGCTCACGACGATCCGGCGCAAGATCATCGGCGGCCACGGAGTCTGGGATTCGCTGTTCCGGACGCACGTCCGATCAGCCACGAACTGGGGGGCCTACGCCGGTGCATCGCGCATCGCGGCGAGCCTCTATCTCGGCGACACGGCCGACGTGGTTGCCGCCAGCGCGATCACCCAGGGCTTCCTCGGGATACGGACAGCGTTCCGATTCTCGGATCGGATGAGCTCGTCGGCCCTGTCGTGGTCGTGTGCGCCCAGCATCTACACGCCGGTCAACGGCGTGTGCAAGAAGGGCGTCATCAACGTGAGTGGCGCTGTCATCGCCGACATCAGCCGTGGCGGCTCGCTCCGCTGGCCACCCGGCGGCACCGGGGTCCAGTATCAGCTCGACTCGATCCAGGGCGTCGGCATGCAGGTGGAGCTGCTCTACCAGAACGGCTATCCCACGGCCTGGGAGTGGTCCGCCGCCGCCGTCAAGCGGATGGCCGATCTCGTGACCCGGTCGAAGTCGGGGGGCGGGACTGGCTGGAACGAAACCACCGCATCGCGGCAGATGCCCTGGCTGCTCAACCGTCGCTACGGGATGTCGATCCCGAGGCGAAGCTCTGGTATGGGCCGAGCGATCGGTTTCACCGATTGGCTGTGGGGCCCGTGATCCGCTAATCCCAGCGTCCGCGTGAACGCCTGCCCGTACCCCCCTACCGGGCGGGCGTCACGCCGGGCGCACCCGGTGCGCATCCTGCACCCGCAAGCGTCCGTGTCGCTATCGTGCTCGGCGCTCGCGCCGGACGGTCAGGACCACCCCGAGCAGCGTGACGCTCCCGAGCAAGGAGACGGCCAGCAGTCGCTGCGCCAATGCCGGGTCGTCCGACGCCGGGTCGTCGGACGAGTCCTCATCCATCGGCGCCAGGCCGGCCAGTGGCCTCGCCTCGCGAACGACGTCCAGATACCGGTAGCCATGGCCGACGCTCGGTTCGATGTGGGAGTTCTCGCTGAACTCGTTCCAACTGATCAGACCGATGGCATCGGGCCGCGTCTGAGCGACGAGCTCCATCTGTCGACGAAGGTGTTCGCCATCATCGCGCGTGATGACCCGCGTCCCGCCGATGAGGCGCGCGTCGAACCCGGCTGCGACCGGCACGATCCACAGGCCGCCCTGCGAATGCACGACCGCGCTCATGGCCGTCAGTTTGTCGACGTAGTTGGGAAAGGTCTCGGGGTCGACGGAAGACCAGTAGTACGCGTCGCCATCGACGGTACCGGCGAGCCGGTTGATACCGTCGACGTCCTTCTCGGAGGCCAGGACGCGGAGCGTCGGGCGGACCTCGGACGTCACGCTCTCGATCTCGGACCGGCTGAACTCCCACGTGCCCGACCACACCACGAGCGGTCGGTCGAGGATCTGGAACACGGGTTCCGACGCGTACTCGGCCGCGAACGATGCGAGGTCCCGACCGACCTGCGCGACGGGGACCGGGTTCCGATCGAAGTCGAGTCCCTGGTAGATGATCGCGAGCTTGAAATCTGCATCGCGCGCGACCTCGACGAGCTGGCGCAGCCGCGCATCGAGCTTCTCGGTGCTCTTCCAGCTCACGATGAATCCGTCGATCCCGGCGCTCTTTGCCCAGTCGATGTGCTCGCGCATCACCTGGCGCGAGCTGGACGAGTAGGCGCCCAGAATCGGCATATCGGTCTTGGCGCGGTCCCACGATCCCCGATCGAACCAGATGTAGTAGTAGGCAAGGACAGGGGCGTCGTGGGCGGTCGGCACGGCTGGCCGCGCCGCCACGGCCGCCAGCAGCAGGACCGTGATCAGCAAGCTGGCAGCGAAGCTGGCGAAGACCGCGAGCAGCAGGTGCCGTCTCGTACCCGGGAGCCGGCGTGACGCGCTCATGACTTCCGGAGCCGGCGGCCGCAGGTCCGACACAGGCGAGCTCTCCATGTCACCTTGCTGCCGCAGTAGCGGCACGGAACAAATCGATGGGCACGCTCGCCGGGTCCCGACGCAAGGCTCATCAAGGACATCGCGGGCGCGCCGCCGGCGAGCTGGGCAGGATCCCCGAGCGCGATGGCCATCGGACCACCGGTCGCTGACATCGTCGTGGCTCCGGTCATCGTCGGTGTCGGCGCGAGGACGCGGGATGGTCGGGTCACCAGCCGTCGGATGCGGCTGCCAGCCGCGCGCACGCGGCGGGCGACTGCCCGAACCAGGTTCACCGGAAGGAGCAGGAGCGTCACGACCGCATGGCCGATCCGCCGCAGCCCGCGTCGACCGGCTCGACCGACGGGACGTCCACCGGCCAGGACCAGGGCGATCGCCACGCTGAGACCGGTGCCCAGCACGAACACGGCGTCGACGTAGCTCACCACCGGCAAGCGGGCGCTCTGGTCGCGCGACAGGACGAGCGGTGTCGAGACCGGGAACCCGGGGGGATGCTCGACGAGCGCCGTGTAATTGCCACGCGGCAACGCGCTGATGGTGGCCGACGCCCGCTCGTCGAGTGGGACACTCTCGGTCGACCCGTTCGGGTGCACGAGCCGGACCGATGTCCCGATCGGATAGCCAAACAACGCGTCCTGCCCGGAGAACGTCAGCGAGTAGAGCAGAAGCGGGACCACCCATGTATCGATGGCGCCGTCCGGCGAGAAGTGCAGCCGGCCACGATCGACGACGTTCGAGCCGCGGACGCCGACCTCCTGGAGCCGGTACTCGATCGGTACCGAGCTCAGCTGACCGCCGACACGCATGATCCGGTTCTCGATCAGCCAGGTCGGCTCCAACGCACTTGGTTGCAGGACCTCTCCACGGTCATTCGCGATGAGCAGCGACTCGATGCGCCCTGGGTCGACGGGCGCGCCCGTGGAGTCGACGAAGCCGAACTCGACAAGGTGTTTGCGCTCCAGCCCGATGACCAGGTCCGATCGGCCCGGCAACCTGATCGAACGCGTCGTGTCACGGCTGCCGTCACCCCATCGATCGAACGTGAGCTCCCGTTTGGGTTCCGCGGGAGGCAGGATGACGTCCAGCTCGTACCGGCGGACCTCCGGGATCGGGATCCTGATCGTCCCGTCCGCCCCGGTCGACAATGGGCTGCCGCGGTCCACCCGGAGAAGCGGCAGACCGGCGATCGCGGGCACCGTCCGCACCGTGAACGTGGCCGGGATGACGTGGAGTGTCACGGGGGCGCTCACGCTCGCAAGGAGGTCCGCGGTCCCCCGGAAGACCGCCTGGATCTGGTAGTCGCCAGCATCCAGGTCGCGTGCCAGCACGGTCGTCGCCTCGCCCTTGACGTCGGTGACGACGCGCATCGTCTGGCGCCCGTCGAGCTGGACCTGCACGGCCGCACCGGCGACCGGGCCGGCCGAGCCGGTCAGGCGGACCATCACGGTCGGGTGCACCCCGACGGTGATGGACGAGTCCAGGTCCATCGTCAGAGATGTGGGGGTAGCGGCTTGCACCGACATCGGGCCAAAAAGCCAGGCCGTCAGCAGGCTCAGGCAGGCCGCGAGCCTGATCGACCGCCCGATCATCGTCGACCGACCCGGATGTGGCCGAAGGCCGCATTGAGGATGGTCGCTGCGGCGATGATGACGGCGAGGGCGTACGACGCGTAGATGAACTCGCGCCGGACGGGTGGGCGGTCCGGCGTCGCCGCGGACTGGGGAGCCGGCAACGAGCCCGAAACGGCGGATTGCACCTCGTAGATCTGGATGATGGGCGTTTCGATCGTCGTCCCGGACGCCGCGCCCGACAACGTCTGGACGTGCACGAGGCGGCCGTCGTAGCGACGCACGAGCTCCATGAGCTTGTCCGAGAAATGCGACGTCCGGGCGGCCGAGAACGCATCCCACACGAGGTAGCGGAACTCGCCCGTGCGGACGCTGAGATCTGCGTTGCGGATCGGCTCGTACGACGGATTCCGCTTCAACGGGTCAGGGCTCACGGACAACGCCCGGGTCGTTCGATGCCCGTAGAACTGGAGGATGTTGCCCATCGATGGACCGATCGTCATGAGCCGCGCCGACGCCGGCAAGTTCGTGTCGATCCACTGGCCCGCCTCGCGCCCTCCGGACACGCCCCCTCCCCCGGCCAGCACCTGGCCGGTCGCCGGGCCGAGGATCGTGAACGCAGATTGGACGGCGAGTGACGCAGCGACGATCAGGACGGCGATGGCGCGCGGCTGACGGACGAGCTTCGGGACCCAGCGAGGCGCCTCGGGCACGCGCCGCGGACGCCAGTCCACGAGCAACCGCGCCGCGAGGATGGCCACCACCGGCGCCGCCGGGAGGAGGTATTGGAACCCTTTCGTCGGCCACAGCTCGAAGAACGTGACCGGGACAAAGACCCACGCGAGCAGGAGCCGGAGGCGCCAGTCGGCGTTCGAGCGGAATACCCACAGGCTGACCAGGGCGACGAGGAGGAGAAGCAGGCCGACGGCCTGGGGGACCACGGTCGGATAGAAGAGGAGGTCGTGGTTGGGACGGCGGAGGAGCTGCCACACGAAATACTGCTGCGCCGTGCTCGCGCCACCTCCACCGGCGAGCGCCAGCGACAACGGGAAGCACGCGATGACCAGACCCATCGTCAGCATCGCGATCGCGAGATGGCGGAGCCGGACGAAGAGGTCGGGAACCAACGCGAGGAACGCGTAGGTGGCAGCGATGAACACGATGGCCGTTTCCTTCGACAGGAATGCGAGCCCCAGGACGGCGCCTGCGGCGTACAGCCAGGCGTACCGATTCCCCTTTCCGAAGCGCGCAAGGCAGTACAACGTGAGCGTCGTCAGGAAAGTCAACGGCCCGTCGAGCAGGAACTGTCGCGTCACGATGACGTGGTAGGGCATCACCGCTATGAACAGCGCGGCCACAAGTCCGACCCAACGCCCGTACAGCAGAGACCCAAGCAGGTAGACCAGGACGATCGTCGCGAGGCCGATGATCGTCGCCGTGACCCGCGCCACTATGTCGCTGCCGTCGATGCTGAACGCGAGCGCCAGCGTCGTTTGGACCAGCAGCGGGTGCGCCCGGAAGATCGGGAAGAACGGCGCGAGCACGGTGTCGCCGGCGATCGACGCAGCCTGCCCCGAGTAGACGGCTTCATCGGAGTTCATCCCGACCGCGGTGAGGCCATACAGCCGCATGACGGCCGCGACCGCGACGATCAGGAACGGAGCGGCCCGACCGATCACGCGACCGCTTTCATGACGCTGGGATGGTATTAGTCGAACGTGACGACGAGTTGCGGTCGGTTGCTGACTGTGGCCTCCCGTGAGGCCACCCCGAGACCATTGCTGGACTGGGCGACGAGCACGAAGCTGTACGTCCCGTCGCCGTTGACGACGGTGGTGACGGGGTACTCGACGAACGTGTTCTTGGAGACGCTGCCGAGGTCGCCCACGACGGTGCCAGCGGCGGGCTGGTTATTCCAGGTCAGCGTCGATTCGGTCCAGGCGCTCGATGTCGTCGCGAGCTGCGGAGCGTTCGGCGTGCTGTCGGTCACCCACAGCCGGACGACGGCGCTCTTGACCGTGCCGGTGATGCCCGTGGCCACGAACTTGAGGTACCCGCGCTGGGCGGGCGACGTGTCAGCGAAGATGTTGGTGCCGGTCCCGAAGTTGCTGTTGCCGCTCCCCGCCGCCGTGTAGGTGTCCTCGACCGCCACGAACGCGATCATGGTGGGTGTCGTGACGCTGGCTGGGGTACTCGGGGCGGACTGGTTCGCCAGATCCCTGGCCACGATCCGGTAGCTGTAGGTCGTACTCGGAGCGACGGTCGCGTCGGGGTAGTTGAGGGTCGTCCCCGAGACCGACGCGATGACCGTGCCGTCGCGCACGACGTCGTAGCCGGTGACCGCCACGTTGTCGGTCGAGGCCGACCACGACACGTCCACGAGCGAGGTCGACGCGGCAACCGCGCTGACCCCCGTCGGCACGCTCGGCGCCTCGGTGTCCGGCGGCCCGGGCAGGTACGTGACGACGAGCTGAGGTCGGTTGGTCGCGGCGGTGACCTGACGCGAGGCCACCCCGTGGCCATTGCTGGATTGTGGAACAAGCACGAAGCTGTAGGTGCCGTTGCCGCTGATGGCGACGGTGGCGGGATACTCGATGAAGGTGTTCCTTGAGACGCTGCCGAGGTCGCTCACGACGGTTCCCGGCGCGGGCTGGTTGTTCCAGGTCAGGGCGGTTTCGGTCCAGGTGCTGGTCGTCGTGGCGAGCTGCGCGGCGTTCGACGTGCTGTCGGTCACCCACAGGCGGATCACTGCGTTCTGGACCGTGCCGCTGATACCGGTGGTCACGAACTTGAGGTACCCGCGCTGGGCGGGTGAGGTGTCAGCGAAGATGTTGGTGGCGCTCCCGTAGTTGGTGTTGCCGGTCCCCGCGTCGGTGTAGGTATCCGCGACAGCCACGAAGGCCACCGTGACGGGTACAGCCGGGGTCGTGACGCTCACGGCCGGGCTGCTCGGGGCGGACGGGTTGAGGCCGTCGGTGGCGACGATCTGGTAGCCATAGGTCGTGCTCGGGGTGACCGTCGCGTCGGGATAGGTCAGGGTCGTCCCCGAGACCGACGCGATGACCGTGCCGTCGCGCACGACGTCGTAGCCGGTGACCGCCACGTTGTCGGTCGAGGCCGACCACGACACGTCCACCAGGGTCGGCGAGGCGGCCACGGCGCTGACCCCGGTCGGCACGCTGGGCGGCTCGGTATCGGACGCGGCCGGGGTCGTGACGAGGGACGCGACGCTCGGAGCGGACTGGTTGCCGGCCAGATCCTTGGCCACGACCGTGTAGCTGTAAGTGGTCGACGCGGCGACCGTCGCGTCGGGGTAGGTCAGAGTGGTGTCGGACACCGACGCGATGACGACGTCGTCGCGCAGGACGTCGTAGCCGGTCACCCCGACGTTGTCGGTCGACGCCGTCCACGACACGTTGACGAGCGACGACGAGGCGGCCACCGCGCTGACGTCGGTCGGCACGCTCGGATCCTCGATATCGCCCGCGGCCGGCGTGGTGACGACCGACGCGATGCTCGGAGCGGACTGGTTGCCGGCCAGATCCTTGGCCACGACCGTGTAGCTGTACGTGGTCGACGCGGCGACCGTCGCGTCGGGGTAGGTCACGGTGGTCCCGGACACCGACGCGATGATGACGTCGTCGCGCAGGACGTCGTAGCCGGTCACCCCGACGTTGTCGGTCGACGCCGTCCACGACACGTCGACGAGCGACGACGAGGCGGCCACCGCGCTGACGTCGGTCGGCACGCTCGGATCCTCGGTGTCGGGCGTTGGTTCGCCGACGTCGTAGGTCTGGACGTCGAAGCTCTGGCCGAGCGAGTTGATCGGCTCCACGGTCACCTGGCTGCCGTCGACTGTCACCTTGAGGAAATGGATCACCTCGGCCGGCGAGCTCGGCGGCGTCGCCGCGCCGCAGGCGTTGCCGGTACTCGAGCTGTTGGACCAGCCGATCGCGTACGCGTCGATGGCCAGACACGGATCTTCGCCGACGGACTGCGTCTTCGCGCCGCCACCGCCGGTGAGGTAGGCGACCGTGCCGCCCGGATCCGCGAAGTTGCGCTGGTAGATGTGCGCGTGGCCGTTGAAGGCAAGCTTGACGTCGTACTGGTTGAGGAGGCCTTGCAATGAGTTCGGGCCGTGGAGGAAGGTGTCCGACGTCTCGTGCTTCTGGTCGGAATACAGCGGGTAGTGGAACGCAGCCATCTTGATCTGGTTCGGGTGGGCAGCGAGGTCCGCCTGGAGCCACTGGTACTGGGCGCTGCTCGGCGTCCATTGGTAGGCGGCGTCGACCTCGTACGGGTCGCTGTTGACGCCACCGTTCGAGTCGGACCACGCGGCCTGGAGGACGTAGATCCGCGTCCGCCCGGCATCGAAGGCATACCAGGTGCTCGGGAGGACCAGGGACTGCGGTCCCGAGCAGACAGCAGTACGTATCGCGCTGGTAGCGTCCGTTCGATTCGCTGACGGCGCGGTCCTGCGGCCAGTTCGTGAGATGGGGATGCGCCATGTCGTTGCGCAGGAAGCCGTGGTTGCCGATCGCCGGGTACATCGGGATGGATGAGCCGGCCACGGTCCAGAACTGCGGACCGAAGATCGCACTCAGCTCGGGGCCGACCTCGACGAGGTCGCCGTAGTTGCCCTGGCTGCCCGACGCGTAGGCGTTGTCACCGGTGGTCACGGCGAAGCTCACCCCACTCTGGGCGATGCGTTGCATGAGGTTCGCCTGGTCCGGGTTGCTCGACGACTCGTCGACCTGGCCCCAATCGCCGAGCACGGCGAACGAGAAGGGGGTCGTGGAACCGGTCGGCAGCAGCGTCCGGAACCTCGGGCTGGGGTCGCTGCCCAGAAGGTCCGCACCGTCCAGGCGTGACCCGATAGCAGTACGCCTGATCCGGGAGGAGCGTGAGGTTGGCCTCCCATTGGTAGAGCGGGACGGAGTTCACCGTGATCGGTGTCCGCGCGCCCGCGACCGAGGTCGTCGGGGAGCACGATCCGTCGCCGGCGACAGCGCCCCACACGGCTGCCGCGATCGTGGACGACCGATCCGTCGCCCAGTTGATCGTCGCGTAGCCGGTCACGGCATCGGCTGAGTTCACGACGTCGGTGAGGTACGGATAGCGACGCAGCGACGCGGAGAACGCAGCGGTCGACAACGACGCCGTCGCGGCGTCGGTCCCGGACGACCTGGTTCCCGGGGAGGCCGCGGTCGCGCCGGCCGTCGTCGTCGTCTCGACCGGAGCCTCGTCCGATCGCCCCGACCGTAGGCCGGTGATGTCGACGGCCTCGACGGTGTAGATGCCCCGCGCCGAGTCCTTGCGCATGTCGATGAACGCGAGGGTGCCCGAGTTGACGGTCGCGACGTGCCGGTTACCGCGCCGGATCACGTACGCCGAGATGTCGGAATCGTCGTTGGAGCTCTGCCAGTCGACGAGCACGGAGCCGTCGGCCATCGCCACCGCATGGACATCCTCGGGAACGGTCGGTCGGTTGTGGTCCTGGCGTTCGGGAGGGCTGGGTGTCTTCACACGGATCGCTGCCGTGGCTGCGGTCCCGCCAGGGCTGACCGCCTCGACGATATAGGTGTACCGGCGCCCTGCCAGGACCGTGGAGTCGTTGAAGGTGAACGTGGCCGGGTTGACGGACGCTCGGACGGCGCCATCGCGGCGAACGTTGTACGAGGTGACGTCGGGGCTGCCGGGCTCCCACTCGAGGACGACCTCGGCGGACGTGATCGCCACCGCTCGGACGATCGGGGGCGCGCTCGGCGGCGTCGCGGCAGCAGCGGTCGGGATCGCCACCGCGACGGGCAGGGCGAGCAGAAACGCGGCGACACGACGCCCGGCTTTCATCGGTCGAGAACGCCTGGTGACAGGACCAGGTGCTCGGCTGGCCGGCATGTGGCCGGGCACCAGCCGAGAGGGTGCACTAGGCGCGGTCTCCAACCCCCTTCGTGCATCGAGTGTCGTGGGCCATGGGTACTGCGTCAATGGGGTACCGATGACCCACGGGGCATCGATGCGGCGCGCACGCAGCGCGCTCGCGAACTTGCGGTGCACTCGCGCACCGAACCGGCTCGGATACCATCAGTCGGCGCCCGCATCCCGCACGGCCGGGACGAGCTCCAGGGCCGCATCGCCGAGGATGATCTCGGGGATGAAGGGACGTTCCAGTGGCACGGGAACGGGTGTCGGCGCGGACGGCTGGTCGACGGTGCCCAGGTCCGACCGGGACGAGGACAGGCCGCCTGATGATGGCTGGGAGTCGCTCTGCCCACTCGTGGCCAGGCACGCTCAGGTGCCATGACCGAGCGTCCGCGATCGCCGCTCCAAGAAGCTCGGCCTCGCGCTTCCTGAGGGCGGCATAGTCGTCGCCATTGATCCGGATGTGCGGTGCGAACAGGCTGAACGGCGGGAACCCGTAGGCGTCGTCCGTGTTCTCGATCAACCGTCGAACGGTCTCGTCGTCGGACAGCCGATCCTGTCGTTCCTCGCCGTGCTCCATGAGCACGATGGTGCGGATCGGGGCATGTCCTCCGACGGCACATTCGAAGAGCGAATCGATGCGATGCTTCGGCGGCGGGACCAGCGCCTGGACGATGGCGTTCATGGTCATGATCGGCAGGTTCCGCTTCCCGAGCGACTGGCCGGCCCGACGTCCCGACTTCGAGTGGAGCCGGCTCTGGATCGCGAGTGCCGCGCGATCGAAGGTCGTCAGCCGGCCGTCCTTCGCCACCCGCATCGTGTGGAACGAGAGCGTCATCGGCTTCGGGTAGCTGATCGCTTCACCGTGCGGGCCGACGATCGTCATGTCGTCCGACAGGAACCGGTACTCACCGGTTCGCACGAGGGTGATGACCGTGCTCGTCTTGCCCGTGTCGGTCTGCGCCGACAGCAGCGTCGACCCGTGCTCGTCGGCGATCGCGGCCGAGTGCAGGAGCACGTAGCCCTTGGAGACGAGCAGGAACCGGAGCAGCGCCTCGACGATGTTCGTGTACACCACGTGCGGCGAGATGGCCAGCACGGGGCTCACCTTGATCTCGATCGGGTCGCCCATGCGGAGCGCGAAGTTCGCTGCCAGCGGACCGAGGTGCTCGCGATACACGAGATCGTCGCCGGTGTCCTCGAACTTCACGCGTCGCGTGGGCCGGGGCGAGACGAATCCGACGCGGATCCGGATGTCCGGTTTGCTGACGCGGTCGGTCCGGAAATAGGTGAGCTCGCGAAGCACCACCGCTGACTCGATCGAGAGGATCCCGCCGATGTCGTACGCATAGCGTGCCGCGGCCTCCACCGTTCGGGCAGGCACGGCGACGGTCCCCTCGGCTGACGCCGCCGCGACTGGCGATCCGCCCCACAGCCAGCGGTGCGAGACGGCGAGGCGAACCACGAAGAATGCGACGAGCGTGACCAGGTTCGAGAGCGCGTAGCTGACGTGGACGAACTCGGTCAGCATCCAGAGGAACGGGATCCGTAGCACCAGCAAGGCGGCGTTCAGCCCGAGGAAGCCGATGTACCGGTCGCGCAGTGAGCTGGTCGGTCGGCGTGCGTCGAAGGCCCACCGCTCGATCCACAGGAAGTTCCAGGTCGATGACCCGACCGTGGCGATCGCGGCGGACACGATGTAGAAGACGGCCAGCAGCTCGGTGACCGCGATCAGCAATACCTGGTTGACGGCGACGCCCGACGCGCCGACGACCGTGAACCTGACCCACTCACGGAAGTGGGTGCGATCGGTCGACAGGACCCCAAGCCCGCCGGCTCCCCCGGTGCGGGCATCATCAGTTCTATTCATCGCGCGCTCGTCTTTCTGTCGAAGGTCTGGGTCACCTGCAAAGAGCCGGTGGGTCAGCGCAAGCGCTCACCACCGGTGCCGGGACTCCAGTCGGCAGGACCAGCGCGCGGATGACAGCCGAGGAAGGACTCGCTCGTCGGGATCGCTCGGAACGAAGCCCGACGACGACCAACGCCCACGACGAGACGTCGGAACGCGCACATCCGCATGGCCATATATCTCCCCCTGGCCTGGGTGGACGCGAGGTCCCCGGCCGGTAGGTCCCTCCCTACGCGGCGTGCGTCAACGACCCAGGTCTAGTCCGTCCCCCCGTGATCGGCACGTCGACGCGATGACGCGCGACGAAACATCCCCTACCGATCACAGAGCGACGCGATCGCTCCCCCAAAGCCCCCCGGCTTGGCGCGTGGAAACAGACTCGGCTGGCCGCGGTGCGGCTCGATGCCGGCGTCTCATCTCGTCAATGCGATGCGTCCGAGCGCGCCCCCCGGGCCCCGCCTACGGACTGTCGATATAGCGCCGTTAACCGTACGGAATCACTACTTAACTAGCCCGCACCTCACAAAGCAATACCAGGGAGGTCGCGCGCGGGACAAATCGGAGAATGAGCGGTGCGACGGCGCACCAGAGGGCCCTCTCGGCGCTTTTACTCGGCCGATCGGCCTTCCGGATCGGCCTGGGCGGCGGAGCCGGCGAGGCGTTCGTCGTAGCGCTGGTCGCGCCAGGCCAGGGCTGCCTTGAGGCCCTCCGACCGGACGATCGCGTCGAATTCGCGGGCGGTCTCGCTCATGTTGATGAACGCCTGGAGGTCGAGGCCCATCTCGACCGCCGCGGCGAAACCCGCGGCATCCATCGCCCGATTGAGCATCAGCTTCGTCGGCGCCATGACATCCGGCGGCACGCGGGCCAACCGGTCGGCAAGGTCATCGACTTCGTCGTCCAACCGGTCGCGGGCGACCACCCAATTCACCAGACCGATCCGATGCGCCTCGGCCGCATCGATGAGGTCACCGGTCATGAGCAGCTCGCGCGTCTTCTTCTGCCCGATGAGAAACGGCATCAGCAGCGTGACCGGTGCCGAGCCGAACCGGATCTCGGGCTCCCCGAGCTGGGCGTCGTCGGCCGCGACGATGAGGTCGCAGGCCATCGCCAGCTCGAGCCCGCCGGCCAGGGCATAGCCATGGACCTGGGCGATGACCGGTTTCGGGCACGACCAGACCGCCAGGGTGGCGCCAACGTCCCGCGCAAGGACGTCGCGCCAGGCCCACGCCGTCGGCGGAGCCGCCTCGGAAAGGTCATAGCCGGCGCTGAACGCCCGACCCGCTCCGGCGATGGCGATGACCCGGACGCGCTCATCGTCGGCGGCCGCGGCGATCGCCGCCGTGAGGTCGTCGATCAGCTCGGCGGACAGGGCGTTGAGCTTCGCGGGACGGTTGAGGATCAGCCGGACACCCCACCCGGTCGTCTCCGTGAGCAGAACCGGTTCATCGGCCATCGTGTGGCTCCCTGGACGGTCCCCCGAGGACCACGAGCGCGTCGACCGCCACAGCGCCGTCCGCCGTGGCGATGACCGGGTTGAGATCGACCTCGAGGAGATCGGGACGCTCGATGGCGAGCGTCGACAGGCCCGCGATCAGCCCCGCGAGCGCCTCTCGATCGACGGCCGGGCGGCCGCGTGTCCCGTCCAGGAGCCGGGCGGCACGCAGCTCGTCGAGCATGGCATTCGCGAGCTGCGGGGTGACAGGTGCGAGCCTGATCGCAACGTCATCGAGGACCTCGGCGAGCACGCCACCGAGACCGACCACGACGCACGGCCCGAACGACGGGTCACGCCGGAGACCGACGATCAGCTCGAGCCCGAGGTCGGCCATCGGCTCGACGAGCAGGCCGCGTGCATCGACGTCGTGATCGCGGGCGGCCTGCAGCAGGTCGTCGGCAGCCGCCCGGACGTCGTCGTCCCCGGCCAGGCCGAGGCGGACGAGCCCAAGGTCGGTCTTGTGCGGCAGGTCGACGGCGTCGATCTTCAGAACGACTGCGTGCCCGCCGAGCGGCCGGGCGGCTTCGACCGCTGCGTCCGCGTCGCGCACCGCGAGCGCCGGCGTCACGGACAGGCCGGCAGCCCGCAGGAGGTCGAGGCTTTCGCGCTCCGGCAGGACGCGAGGTTCGGCGAACGACGGCGTGGGCGCCGGCTCGAGGCCGAACGCCGTGCGATCGCGCGCGAGATCCGGCCAACCCTCGCGCCAGGGGCCCGTGCTCGGGCGCGCTTCCCGGCGACGCTCCCAACGCGCGAGCGAGCCGATCGCCCGGAACGCCTCGCTTGCCCCGCGCAGGAGCGGCGCCCCGCTCCCCTGTTCGTCGAGCAGTGCCTTCGTCTCCGGTGGCGGTTCGCCCGAGGTCAGTGACACGTACACGGGGAGCAGCCACGGTCGCTCGCGGGTCGCGTCGAGCATCGCGCCCGTGACCTCGTTGGCGGTGGCGACCTCGGCCGGCAGCGAGCGATACGGGAAGTCGTGGACCAGCACGAGCACGTCGTAGGCGTCGGATTCGGCCAGTGCCTCGAAGACGGCGCCGTAGGCGATCGCGGAGTCGGCGGCGCCCCACGGATCGAGCGGGTTGCCGATGAAACCCATCGTCGGGAGAGTCTCGAGGATCCGGTCGCGCGCCGCGTCCGGGATCGGCGGCAGGTCGAGTCCGGCCGCGGGCGCCAGGTCGGCGATGAGCGACGCCTCGCCGGTGCTGACCGTGACGACCCCGGCGCGGCCACGGCCGATCCCTCGTCCGGTGCGGCGCGTGCCCTCCACGAGCTCGGCGGTCTCGAGCAGCTCGTCGAGGTCGGCGCAGCGGATGACACCCGCGGCGTCGAGCGCGGCGTCGGTCACCCGTGCCTCGCCGGCCAGCGAGCCGGAATGGGCGATCGCTGCGGCCCGGGCATGCTCGCTGCGCCCGACCTTGACCGCCATGATCGGCTTGCCGAGCTCGAGCGCCCGATCGGCGAGGGCCAGGAACCTTTCCGGCCGGCGGAACCCCTCGAGGAACAGGATGACCGAGGTGGTCGCGGGGTCGTCGAGGCAGTAGGCGAGGTAATCGCACACGTCGAGCACGACCTCCGAGCCGCAGCTGATGATGCGGCTGAACCCGACACGCGACCCCGACTGGACGAAGGCATCGGTGACCGACCCCGACTGGGCGATGCCGGCCACGCCGCCGCGTGGCAGATACGGCGACACGTCGCCGATGTAGGTGGCGGCGTTCACGGTCAGGTCGATGACGCCCATGCAGTTCGGCCCGACGAGGGCCATGCCGTGCCGGCGAGCGATGTCGGCCACCTCGGCCTGCATCGCGGCGGCGGCGGCGCCACCTTCCACGACGCCCCCGCCCGGGATGATGACGGCCGGGATCCCGGCGTCGGCCGCCGCCTGGGTGACGACCGCCGCCCGGAGCGGATTGAGCGCGACGAGGGCGATGTCGGGCCGCTCCGGGAGCGCCTCGAGCGATGGGTAACAGGGCTGACCGAGCAGCTCGTCGTATTTCGGGTTGACGAAGTGGCAGCGGGTGTCGCTGCCCATGAGCCGCAGGTTGTCGCGGACGGTCTCGGCGATCCAGCTCCGCGCCGACGCGCCGACGACAGCGATCGACGTCGGAGCGAAGACAGGCCGCAGGTCGATCGTCCGGGACGCGGGTGCGGGCTCCATCGCCGCGGCGACGCGATCGATCATCCGACGACGCGGTCGACGCCGCGCTTCTCGAGGGCTCTCGCGATGATCAGGCGCTGGATCTCCGACGTGCCCTCCCAGATCCGGTCGACGCGGAGCTCGCGGAAGAACCGTTCCGCCGCGGTCTCGCGCATGTAGCCGCGGCCACCGAACACCTGGACGACACGATCCGCGCACCGGAAGGCCGCCTCCGACGCGAACAGCTTGGCCAGCGACGCCTTGGCGTGGACGACCTTCGGGTCGGCACCGGCGTCGGCGAGCACGGCAGCCTCGCGAGTCAGCAGGCGCGCGGCGGACGCGTCGGCGGCGGAGTCGGCCAGCGGGAACGACACGCCCTGGAAGTCGAAGATGCGCTGCCCGAACTGGACGCGCTCGGTCGCCCACTCGACCGCGTCAGTGAGGAGCCGCTCCATGGCGCCGGTGCAGCGCGCCCCGATGTGGATCCGCTCCTCGACGAACCACTCGTTGGTGAGCTCGTCGGCCTTGCCGACGCCGCCGAGGATCGCGGACGCTGGGACGCGGACGTCCTCGAGCACGAACTGCGGATGCCGATCGGCGAACGTGTGCATGTAGTCGGGGTCGTGCTTGAGGGTCACACCGGGCGTGTCGTAGTCGACGAGGAACAGCGTCGGCTTGCGCGCGTCCCCGTCGACGACGTGGCAGTGGAAGATCATGAAGTCGGTCTCGTCGGGCGGGCCGGTGACGAACCACTTCTCGCCGTTCAGGACGTACTCCCCGGTGGCCGCGTCACGGACGGCGGTCGCCGACAGGGCCCGGGCGTCGGAGCCGGCTTCGGGCTCCGTGACGGCGTAGGCGCCGAAGCGTTCGCCGCGGAGGCTCGGGTCGAGGTAGCGCCGCCGCTGCTCGTCGTCGCAGTGCAGCAGGGCGTTGTAGGCGCCCGGGATGAACGACCACAACCCGCCGGTCGACTGGCCGAGCTGCTCGTGCACCAGGACCTGCTCGAGCATCGACCAGCCCTGGCCGCCTACTTCCTTTGGTAGCGAACCGCCGACGAGGCCCGCTTCGATCGATGCGTCACGGATCCGAGCGCGCTGCTCTGGCGGGAGGCGGCCGCCGGCGCGCTCGAACTCGACCTCGACCGGCTGGAGCTCGTCGCGCGTGAAACGGCGCGCGCGCTCCTGGAGCTCGAGCTGGGCCGGGCTGAGCGTCAGGTCCACCCGCCAAGGATGGCGCACGGGATGGGCCGCCTCCGTGCCGCGTCGCAGGGCGCGGGACGGCGGACAAGGAAGAGGGCCGGTCGCGTGAAGGGCATCGCGCGCTGGAGCCTGTGACCGGGCGCGCCCCCCGGCGCTGCGACCTGGTCCCAGAGAGTGGTGTACCAGCGCACCAGTCCTGCGTCAAGACCAGGACCTTCATCATCCTGTTAAGCGTGCGTGGGCTGTCTAAGGATTGACACTCGGACGCGGCGACAGCCCCAGTCCGGTATCGTCGGCCGCGGCCCGGGGGAACGGTCTGCGATCGGACCGGCGGGCGTCATCGCGGCACACCGGAGGGAGCGTGTCCTCGAGCACGGACGAGAGCCAGGGGATCGAACCCGCCCTGGACCCCGACATCGACGCGACGGACGCGGGCCGTTCCGCGAACATCAAACAGATACGCGGATCCAGCCTGCTTCTCGTGGGCCGGATGATCGGCCTCGGCCTCGACTTCGTGGCCCAGGTCCTGATCGTCCGCTATCTCGACAAGACCGAGTACGGCGCCTTCGCTCTCGCGCTGTCGATCGTCGCCCTCGGGACGACCGTGTGCCTCCTCGGTCTGGAGCGCACGGTCGGTCGCTTCGCCCCGATCTACCAGGAACGTGGCGACCTCCCGCGGATGTGGGGGACGATCGTGGTCGTCGTCAGCACCGTCGCGACGATCGGCCTCGCCCTGATCCTTGCCGCGTGGGCCTTCCAGGGCCTGATCGGGGGCGTCGTCCAGAACGAGCTCGCGCTCTCGATCCTCCTGATCATGATCGTCCTGGCGCCGCTCACGGCCCTCGACAGCCTGTTGATCGCGTTGTTCGCGACGTTCGGGTCGGCGCGATCGATCTTCTTCCGACGCTACGTATTCGCGCCCGTCCTCCAGCTCAGCGTCGTCGTCGTGCTGATCGCCAGCAACAGCGATGTCCGGCTCCTCGCCTTCGGCTACGTCCTCGCCGCCGCGGCAGGCATCGCGATCTACTCATTCGTGCTGCTTCGGCTGCTCCAACGGCAGGGTCTGCTCGCCCACCTGCGCCGCGACACGTTGCGGCTGCCGGCACGCGAGATCTTCACGTTCAGCATCCCGCTCCTCGCGTCCGACCTCGTGTTCGTGCTGCGCAGCTCGCTCACGATCATCTTCCTGGAGGTCCTGCGCAGCACCGAAGAGGTCGCGGACTTTCGCGCGGTCCTGCCGATCGCCATCCAGAACATGTTCGTGGCCACCAGCTTCCGATTCATCTTCACGCCGGGTGCCTCGCGCCTCTGGGCCCGCGACGACCGGACGGCCTTGAACGACCTGTACTGGCAGACCGCCGTGTGGATCGCGATCCTGAGCTTCCCTGTCTTCGCGTTGAGCCTTGCGTTCGCCACGCCGATCGCGGTCCTGCTGTTCGGCGAGCCGTACCGCAGCTCCGGCACGATCCTGAGCATCCTATGCATCGGCTACTACGTGAATGCAGCAGTCGGGTTCAACTCCCTGCTCCTACGCGTCTTCGGCCGGGTCCGCTACATGGTCACCGCAGACCTCGCCACGGCGGCGATCAGCATCGTGGCCACGATCCTCCTGATCCGTGAGTACGGCGCCGTCGGTGCGGCCATCGGGACGACCGGCTCGTTCCTGCTCCAGAACGCGCTGTACCAGTGGGGCCTGCGGACCCGCACCACGGTCGCTGCGATCGATACCCGGTATATCCGGGCGTACGCATCGATCGCCGTCGGGGCGGTCGCGGCCTTGCTCGTCGCCAGCGTCGTCGACCCGCCGCTCATCGTCGGCGTCGTCGTGGTGGGCCTCATCTCGCTGGCCATCCTCGGGCTCAATCGGCACTCACTGCGCATCGTCGAGACGTATCCGGAGCTCGCCCGCTTCCCGTTGGTGCGCCGGTTCTTCGGCGACCCCGGAACGCCATGACCGGAGAGGGGCCGCTTCGGTCGCGCCTGCCGCCGGTGTTCGAGTCGCTGGCCTCCCTGTACGGGCCTGCGGATCCCGGGTTCCAGACACTCATCGTGGATGCCGGCGATCGGTGGGCGCTGCCGCAATCCCCTCCGGGCGAGGTCGACGTCCTGTTGTGGGGCCGGCTTGGCCGAAACGTGCGCCCCTCCATGAACGCGATCCCGTTCGCAGCCAGGCGGGAGCTCGCGATCCTGCGCGTGCGCGCCGGCCCGCCAAGCGGCCTGCGACTCGCCGAGCTTCATCGCCTGCCACCGGTCCCGCGTCCGGGGCGCATCCGGCAGGTCATCCGTGCGGCGGCCCTCGGCGGGGTCCTCGTGGAGCTCGTCCGCGGCGACCGCCCGCAACGCGTGATCGACGCGGTGGCGCTGGCGGCGGGAGCGCCGTCGATCGGCCGCGGCCTGCGTCCAAGCGGGGACGGCTCGGCAGTCGGACGGCTCGTCCTCAAGAACGGTGCGCTCGCGGCGCTGCGCGTCTGCAGCGTCCGACATACCAAGGATCCGGCCCGTGGTCGGGAGGCACTCCTCACCCTTGCCGCGGCGGACGTCCCGTTGGTCCCAAAACCGATCCGTGGTGGCACGACGGCCGGCGCGGCCTGGGCGACCGAGTCGGTCCTGACCGGGAAGCATGTCCAGCAGCTCACGCCCGACCTCCTCGACCAGATCACCCGATTCCTGGCGGCTCTGCCGGTCGGGCCTTCAGGGCAGCGCGCGGTCGACGACCAGCTGGCCGAGGTCGCTGACGTGTTCCCGGAGCACGCGGCGGCCTTGCGGTCCGTCGCCTCGGCCGGTGCGCGCTGGGGAACGTCGCTGCCGTCGGTGCTCATCCACGGCGACATGTGGCTCAACAACGTGTTCGTCGCGGACGGTCGGCTGAGCGGCGTGTTCGACTGGGATACCTGGCATCCTGCCGGCCTGCCGGGCACCGACCTGCTGAGCCTGCTGGCTGCCGAGACCCGCACGCAGCAGGGCCGGGACATCGGCCTCCTCTTCGTCGACGACTACTGGCGCTCGGCCGAGGTCCTCGATGCGCTTCGCCCGTATTTCGCGGCGCGCGGCCTGCCGTTCCCGGACACGGTCGGGCTCGCCGCCATCGCGATCGGCTGGTGGGCGAGTCGCATGGCGGGATCGCTCCACAGGGCGCGCCGCGTCGTGGACGATCCGGATTGGACGCGATCCAACATCACAGACGTGCTCGCGAAGGTCGACCAGCTCGAGCAGGAGCTGGGTTAGGCCGGGATCAGGACGGCTGGGCGAGCACCATGATCCGGATCTCGGTCATGTCCTCGATGGCCCAGCGGATGCCTTCGCGACCTTGCCCGGAGTCCTTGACGCCGCCGTAGGGCATGTGGTCGATGCGATAGGTCGGGATGTCGTTGATGATCACGCCACCGACCTCGAGCTCATTGAAGGCCTGCCAGGCGCCGGCCAGGTCGTTTGTGAAGACCCCGGTCTGCAGGCCGAACATCGAATCGTTGACGCGCGCGATGGCGTCGGCCATATCGGTGAACGGGAACGCCACGACGAGCGGGGCGAATGCCTCGTTGCTACAGACCTGGGCGGCGACCGGGACCTCGGTCAGCACGGTCGGCGGGAAGAAATTGCCATCGGCCTTGCCGCCGGCCAGGACCTTGCCGCCCAAGGCAACGGCCTCGTCGACCCAGCGCTGCGTGCGGCTGGCCTGGTGCTCATCGACCATCGGGCCGACGTCGGTCGTCGGGTCGAGCGGGTCACCGACCTTGAGGTTCGCGACGCCAGCCAGGAACTTCTCCATGAATGCATCCCAGACCGCCTCCTGCACGAACATGCGCTGCACGCTGATGCACACCTGGCCGGCATACGCGTACGCGCCGACGAGGATCCGCTTGACCGCCCAGTCGAGGTTCGAGGTCTGGTCGACGATGACGCCGGCGTTGCCGCCGAGCTCGAGGACCACCTTCTTCTTGCCGGCGCGCTCCTTCATCCGCCAGCCGACCGACGGCGAGCCGGTGAAGCTCAGCAGCTTGAACCGCTCGTCCTCGACCATCCGGTCACCGAGCTCACGGGTCATCGGCAGGATGCTGACGGCGCCCTGGGGCACGCCCGCGGCCTCGACGATCTCGGCGACCGTCAGCATCGTCAGCGGGTCTTTGGAGGGCGGCTTCAGGACGATCGTGTTGCCACTGGCGATTGCGGGCGACAGCTTGTGCGCCGCCAGGTTGAGCGGGAAGTTGAACGGCGAGATGCCGGCGATCGGGCCGATCGGGAAGCGCCTCGTGATCCCGACGCGATCCTTGGAGGCTGGCATCAGGTCGAGCGGGATGAGCTCGCCCGTCATCCGCTCCGCCTCCTCGGCGCCGAGGCGGAACGTCAACGTCGCGCGGTCGACCTCGACGAGTGCGTCGCGGATCGGCTTGCCGGCCTCCAGCGCGATGAGCCGGCCAAGCTCTTCACGGCGCGCCTTGAGCCCCGCCGAGATCTCGCGCAGGATCCGGCCGCGTTCGTACGCCGGGAGCTTGCGGGTCACCTCGAAGGCGTCGACCGCCGCGGATACCGCCTCGTCGTACTGCTCCGGGGTCGCGTTGTAGGTCGCGCCGGCCGGATGGGCGGGATCCGCCGGGTTCGCGACCTGGAGGAGGTCGGGTGATTCGACCCAGCGCCCGGCGAGGAAGATCGGATGCGGTTTCGTGCCGGTGGCGACGGTCATGGCTGCGCTCCTGCGCTGGGCGATACGGTACGGTCGCATCATACGTCCGGACCCCCGATCGACCCGTGCCTGGAGGGACGCGCCCATGGCTCCTCGCCCCGACCTTCGCGCCGAGCTGCGCGTGAGACCCGGCACCCGCGTCCGACTGGCCCGCCGGGATCACGCGGCGACCCACGGATGGGACAAGCCGGCCGCCGAGGCCGAGCTGGCCCGGCAGAACGTCCGGCTCGCGAGCCTCCAGGACCGCTTCTGGGCGGAGGCGAAGCGGTCGGTGCTGGTGGTGCTGCAGGGGATCGACGCGGCCGGCAAGGACGGCACGATCAACAAGGTCATGGAGGCGTTCAACCCTCAGGGCTGCCCGGTCACGGCATTCAAGGTGCCGAGCACCGAGGAGCTCGCCCACGACTACCTGTGGCGAGTCCACAAGGCCGTGCCCCGCAAGGGCGAGATCGGCATCTTCAATCGCTCGCACTACGAGGATGTCCTCGTCGTCCGCGTCCACGACCTCGTGCCGAAGACGGTCTGGGGCGCAACGCTACGACCAGATCAACGCGTTCGAGCGGCATCTGACGGCGAATGGCACGACCATCGTGAAGTTCTTCCTGTCGATCGACCGCGACGAGCAGCGCGAGCGTTTCCAGGCTCGCTACGACGATCCAACGAAGCGCTGGAAGTTCTCGATGGGCGACATCGAGGAGCGCGCCCGCTGGGACGATTACCAGGCGGCCTTCGATGACGCGCTGTCGAAGTGCTCGACCGTCGATGCGCCGTGGTACGTCATCCCGGCGAACCGCAAGTGGTTCCGCAATCTGGCTGTCGCGACGATCCTCGCCGACACGATCGCCGGACTGAACCCACGCTATCCGGCGGTCGCCCCCGACGTCCCCGAGGACTTGGTCATCGCCTGACCACAGCGCTCAGAGCAAGGCGCGCCTACGACTCGCCGCGAGTCAGCCCATTGCGGATGGCATAGCGCGTGAGGGCGTTCATGCCTCGGATCCCGAGCTTCGCCGACACATTGGCCAGGTGGCGTCGCACGGTGTGGACGCTGATATCGAGCGACCGGGCGATCTGGGCCGGGGACTGACCGGACGCGAGCATGCTCAGGACCTCGCGCTCGCGCTCGCTGATCGAGCCGGCCTCCTGCCAGCGGAGGGAGTCCTCGACGACGGCGTTCGTCACGCTGCTGTGGAGGTACCGCTCTCCGCGGGCGACGGCGCGGATCGCCTCCACGAGCTCCCGGGACTGTGCCCCCTTGATCATGAAACCCGCTGCCCCGGCGGCCAGCGCCTGGCGGACGGTCTCGGGGTCGCTGTGCATCGTCAACACCACGATCCGCAGGTCCGGCTGCCGCGCGCGCAGATCTCGGAGGAGCGGCATGGCGTCCCCCTCGGGGAACGTCAGGTCGAGGACCAGCACGTGCGGACGCTGGTTCACGACCAGGTCGATGGCGGAGGCGTGGTCGGCGGCCTCACCGACGATGTCGAAGCCGTCCTCGGCCTGCAGGACGCGACGCACGCCTTCACGGATCAGCTGGTGGTCATCGACGAGGGCGACCCGGATCGTCCCGGGCAGCGACACCCGGGCCGACGCAGATGCGGCGAGTTCGGGCCCTTGTGCCATCACCGGCCGATGCGGACCACTGGGCCGATCTGCAGGTCAGGGCGCGTCACCGGCGGCTTCGTGATCGGCACGATGATCTCGACGCGCGTGCCGGCGCCCGGCCGCGATCGCACCTCGACGGTGAGGCCATGGATGCTCGCGCGGTCATTCATGCCGTCGAGGCCGAGGCCGCGCTCGCGCGCTTTCGCATCGAAGCCGATGCCGTCATCCCCCACCACCAGCCGGACCGTGTCGTCGACGATGTGACCTCCGATCCAGATGTGACGCGCATGGCTATGGCGTGCCGCGTTCCCGATCGCCTCCTGGACGATCCGGTAGAGGTCGATCTCCATCTCGGGCTCGAGATAGCCGGGCGGCAGAAGCGCGGGATCGAAGCGCAGCTCGACCGGAACGCCGGCCGTCCGCGCCAGGTTGTTGAGTGCCGCGCCGAGCCCGATCTCATGCACGCGCGTGGGACGCAGCTTGGCCGCGACCTGGCGGGTCTCCGCCAAGGCTGACGACGCGAGCTCGCGGGCGCGCAGGACGCCGGCGCGGCCGGTCGAGCCGGCCTGGGGGTTCGGCGCGTCGAGCTCGTTATCGGCCGCATCGAGCGTGAGGATGACCGCGGTCAGCGTCTGGCCGACACCGTCATGGAGCTCGCGCGCGAGGCTCGCGCGCTCCTCTTCATGCGCGGTGACCAATCGCTCGCTCGCTTGGCGATACAGCGTCGCGTAGTGGCGGGCGGAGGTCGAGACCCGGTCGGCGAGGACGGCGACGATCACGGCGATCGACACCATCAGCGGCCACTCGGTGAACTCGAGCTGCTCCTCCGTCGGCGGGACACCGACCGCGTCCGAGATCGCGAGGTAACCGACCATCACGATGGTCGCCACGAGGATCCGCCAGAGCGCAGCAGCCAGGCCGTACAGGAACGCGCCGATCGCGACGGTGAGCCACAGGCCCTGGAGAAGGATCTCCGGATCGGCCAGGCGGAGGAACAGGGCGACAGCGAACACGCCGCACGCGAGGTCGACCAGGCGTCGCAGAAGGACCGGGTCGAGATTCGCGAGACGCGATGAACGATGGTCCCGCAACGGACCGCCAATGGTCATCCGTGAGCCCCCATTTGATGGATGTTGAGTATAGGCAGGGGTAGTCGGGGGAACAATGATGTGCGGGCCGAATCGGGGGATTCGGTCGGGATCGTGGTGGGTCCTGTCAACACCCGACGTCGCTGAGGGGTGGCGTTGATGGTTCCGAGTTCGATCGGACTTCGGTGGGGGATGACACGATGATGCGCGCCCTTGTCAGCACGAGCGTTCGTTTCCGACTGCTGGCGATCGGCCTGGCCGGAGTGCTGCTCCTCGTCGGAGCGACCCAGCTGCAGACCGCCCGCGTCGACGTCCTGCCCGAGTTCACGCCCACGACCGTCGAGGTCCAGACCGAGGCGCTCGGTCTCTCCGCGGAGGAGGTCGAGGAGCTCGTGACGGTGCCGCTCGAAGCGGACCTTCTGCACGGCGTCGCGTTCCTCGAAGAGATCCGGTCCGAATCGATCGCCGGCCTGTCGTCGATCGTGATGATCTTCGAGCCGGGCACGGACATCTTCAAGGCGCGCCAGGTGGTCGCCGAGCGGCTGACGCAGGCACACGCTCTGCCGAACGTCGCCAAGGCGCCGGTCATGCTCCAGCCCCTGTCGTCGCTCAGCCGCTTCATGATCGTCGGCCTGAGCTCGAGCGAGAAATCGCTCATCGAGATGTCCGTGCTCGCGCGCTGGACCGTCCAGCCTCGGCTGATGGGTGTGCCGGGCGTGGCCAACGTCTCGATCTTCGGCCAGCGCGAGCGCCAGCTCCAGGTGCTGGTCGATCCGGCCCGGCTCAACCAGCGCGGCATCACGCTCGACACCCTCGTCGAGACGACCGGCAACGCGTTGTGGTTCTCGCCCCTGACGTTCCTCGAGGCATCGACCCCCGGCACCGGCGGCTTCATCGACACGCCTCAGCAGCGCCTTGGCATCCAGCACATCCTCCCGATCCAGTCCGCCGAGGACCTCAGCAACGTCGCGCTCGATCGCGCTCCGGGTGAGACCCCCCTGCGGATCGGCGACGTCGCCACGGTGGTCGAGGACCATCAGCCCCTCATCGGCGACGGCCTGGTCGCCGGCGGCAACGGCCTGCTGCTGGTGATCGAGAAGTTCCCCGACGTCAACACGCTCGAGGTCACCCGCAACGTCGAATCCGCGCTCCAGGCGATGCAGCCCGCGCTTCCTGGAATCGCGATCGATACGTCGGTCTTCCGCGAGGCGTCGTTCATCGATGCGTCGATCGGCAACGTGTCGATGGCGCTGCTGATCGGGTTCCTGCTGATCGCGCTTGTCCTCGGCGCGCTGCTGTTCGACTGGCGCGCGGCGCTCATCAGCGTCATCACGATCCCGTTGTCGATCATCGCGGCGGCGATCGTCCTCCACCTGGCGGGTGCATCGATCAACGCCATCACGCTCGTCGGGCTGCTGATCGCGACGGCCATCGTCATCGACGACATCGTCGGGCTCGTGGACGGCGTGCTCGTGCGCCTGCGTGATCCAAGGGCAGATGACGCAGAGAAATCCCGATCGGCCATCGTCACCGAGGCGGTTCTCGAGAGCCGCAGGCCGGCCGTCTACGGGACGTTGATCATCCTCGTCGCGCTGGTGCCACTGCTGTTCATGACGGGCACCATCAGCGCGTTCCTGCCGTCGCTCGTCGCCGCGTACGGGGTCGCCATTTTGGCCTCGATCCTGGTGTCCGTCACGGTGGCGCCCGCATTGGCGGTGCTCATCCTCACGGCCGCGCCAGGCGAGCGACGCGAATCCCCGATCCTGCGACGCCTGCGCAACGTCTATCGGTCGTCGGTCGCAGCCTTCCTGCGGCGAACCCGGCCCGCGCTCGTGACCGGTGGCGTCGCGGTGGTCGCCGTAGTCGTCGTCCTGGGCCTCGCCTTCGTCCCCGCCGGCGACGATGCCGCACTCCCGAGCTTCCGTCAGCGCGACTTGCTCATCCACTGGAACGGGGCGCCGGGGATCTCGCATCCCGAGATGTCCCGGATCGTGGCTCGCGCGAGCGACGAGCTGCGCTCGATCCCTGGCGTCCACAGCGTCGGTGCCCATGTCGGCCGAGCGATCCTGTCCGACGAGCGGACGAGCGTGAACTCCGGCGAGATCTGGGTCAGCATGGATCAGGCCGCCGATTACGATCCGACGCTCGCGGCGATCAAGTCGACAGTCGATGGGTACCCGGGGCTCGACCGAACCGTCACGACCTATCCGGCCGATCGCATCGCCGAGGTCTTCGGTCCTGGCGAGCGCGACGTCGCGGTCCGCATCTATGGCCAGGACCTGGCCGTCCTCGGGACCAAGGCCGAGGAAGTCCGCACGGCGATGTCCGAGATCACTGGGATCGACGCTCCGTCGGTCACCGCGCCGATCACCGAGCCTACGGTCGAGATCAAGGTCGACCTCGAGAAGGCGGCCGCCCACGGACTCAAGCCCGGCGACGTCCGGCGCGCCGCTACATCGCTGCTATCGGGCATCCAGGTCGGCAACCTGTTCGAGGAGCAGAAGGTCTTCGAGGTCGTGGTGTGGGGGACGCCCGAGCTTCGCACGAGCCTGGACAGCATCCGAGACCTCCAGTTCGATACCCCGAGCGGGGCCCTGGTCCGGTTGCGCGATGTCGCCGACGTCCGAGTCCAACCATCGCCGAGCGTGATCGATCGGGAAGGCGTCATGCGCTACCTGGACGTCACCGCCGACGTTGCGGGTCGCGATCTCGGCGCCGTCATCGGGGACCTCGAGACCCGACTCGCGAGCATCCCCTTCGCGATCGAATACCACGCCGAGATCCGAAGCGCAGCGATGGTGCAGCAGGAGGCCCAGACCCGCTTGTTCGCGGTCGTCGCCGGCGTCACTATCCTCGTGCTCCTCCTCCTGCAGGCAGCCTTCGGTGCGTGGCGGCTCGCCTTCCTCGTTCTGCTCGCCCTGCCGGTGGCCGTGGTCGGCGGCAGTCATCGCCACCCTGGCTACAGGTGACCTCTTCACGATCGGCGCCGTCGCAGGCCTGATCCTGGTCGGCTCGATCACGATCCGCCATGCCATCGCGCTCGTGGACCGCTTCCGTCGACTGGAGAAGGCCGGCGAGGCCTCGAGCCTGGAGGTCGCCCTCGCCGGCGTCCAGGAGCGGCTGCTGCCGATCCTGACGACGGTGCTGGGCACTGCGGCGTTCAGCCTGCCGTTCATCGCCCTCGGCGACGTCGCGGGGCTGGAGATCATGCGGCCGGTGGCGATCTTCGTCCTCGGCGGCCTCATCAGCTCAGCTGTGCTGCTGCTGTTCCTCCTCCCGAGCATCTACACGCTGTCTGGCCCGAGCCCTGAATCGGAGACCGACACCCTCTTGAGCGAACAGCCGGCCTTCGAGCCGACCGCGGCATAGGAGCATCGAGATGACACGACATCGCTGGTTCTTCGTCGGGCTCGCGGTCGCCGCGTTGGCGCTCGGCGGGTGCAACTCGGCTACGACGTCCGCGCCCAAGGTCGAGGCGATCACGATCGAGGAGCAGGAGTCCGGCCTCAAGATCCTGACCCTCTCGGAGAAGGCCGCGGAGCGGCTCGGCGTCGTGACAGCTCCGGTCGCAGCCAGCGGCTCGAGCATGACGATCCCATACGCGGCCGTCGTCTACGACGCCCAGGGGGCGACGTGGGCCTACGTCAACTCGCAACCGTTGGTCTACATGCGCGAGGCCATCACGGTGGACGAGATCGACGGTGATGTGGCTCGCCTATCCGCAGGACCGGCCTCCGGCACACCCGTCGTGACGACCGGCGCGGCCGAGCTGTACGGCGCCGAGATCGGCGTCGGCGGCGGTCACTGACATCGGCCTGACGCCAGGCACTGGGGGGAGACCTCGATCATGATGCGCCGGATCATCGCCACCAGCTTGCGCTTCCGCTTCATCGTCGTCGCGCTGGCGGCGGGGATGATGATCTTCGGAGCCGTCCAGGTCCGGGCCATGCCCGTCGACGTCTTCCCGGAGTTCGCTCCCCCCAAGGTCGAGATCCAGACGATCTGCATCGGCCTGTCCGCGGAGGAGGTCGAGCAGCTCGTCACCGTCCCGATCGAGCAGTCCCTCGCCGGGATCGAGGGACTCGAGACGATCCGTTCGAAGTCGGTCATCCAGCTGTCCCAGGTCGTCCTGCTGTTCAAGCCGGGCACGAATGAACTGCTGGCACGCCAGCTCGTCGCCGAGCGGCTGGCCCAGATCACCCCGTCGCTGCCGACGTGGGCGGCGCCGCCGGTGATGCTCCAGCCGCTGTCGGCGACAAGCCGTGTCATGAAGATCGGCATGAGCTCGGAGACCGTGTCGCAGATCGACATGTCGATGATCTCGTACTGGACGATCCGCCCGCGACTGCTCAGCGTGCCCGGCGTCGCCAACATCGCGATCTGGGGCGAACAGCTCGACATGCTCGCGGTCCAGGCCATCCCGGACAAGCTCGTCGAGCATGGCGTCGCGTTGACGGACATCATGAATGCCGTCTCCGAGACGCTCGATGACGGCCTCCTCCAGTTCAACGCCGGCAACTTCACCGGGACCGGCGGGTTCGTCGATACGCCGAACCAGCGTTTGGTGATCCGTCACGTCCCACCGGTCGTCACCGCGGCCGACCTCGCCCACGTGACCGTCCCGGGTCGCGACGGCAAGGCCGTGCCACTGACCGACGTCGTCGAACTGGTGAAGGCGCACCAGCCCCTGATCGGCGAGGCTGTCATCAACGACGGACCAGGCGTCATGTTGATCGTCGAGAAGTTCCCATGGGCGAACACGCTGGATGTCACGCGCGGCGTCGAGGAAGCGCTCGCCGACCTCGCCCCCGGCCTCCCTGGGATCGACGTCGACCACACGATCTTCCGGCCGGCCAGCTTCATCGAGCAGGCGCTTCACAACCTGTCGAACGCGCTTCTCCTGGGAAGCGTGCTGGTCTTCGTGATCCTGCTGCTGTTCCTGTTCGAGTGGCGGACGGCGCTCATCAGCCTCGTCGCCATCCCGCTGTCGCTGATGGCGGCGGCGATGGTCCTGTACGTCCGCGACGTCACGATCAACACGATGATCCTGGCGGGGTTCGTCATCTCGGTGGGGGTGGTCGTGGATGACGCGATCATCGACGTCGAGAACATCACGCGTCGGTTGAGGCAAGCCCGTCTCGAGGGGAGCACTCGCTCGACCGCGTCGATCGTCCTGGATTCGTCCCTCGAGGTCCGCAGCGCGATCGTCTACGCGACGTTGATCGACGTCGTCGCGGTCTCGCCGGTCTTCTTCATCAGCGGACTGTCGGGCTCGTTCTTCCAGCCACTGGTCATCTCGTACGGCCTCGCGGTCCTCGCCTCGCTCGGGGTGGCGCTGACGGTCACCCCGGCTCTTGCCTTCATCCTGCTCCGCAACGCGCCGATCGAGCGGCAGCGGTCACCGATCACCCGCCGGCTGCAGGACGTGTACGGCAGGGCTGTCTCCCGCATCCTGCGCTCCACCCGACCGGCGTTCGTGACGGTCGGGTTCGTGAGCATGGTCGGTCTTGGGATCTGGCCGCAGCTCGGGCAGTCGCTGCTGCCGGACTTCAAGGAACGGGATTTCCTGATGCACTGGGTCACGGCACCCGGCACGTCCATCGGCGAGGAGACCCGGATCAGCATCGACGCCTGCAACGAGCTTCGAGCGATCCCGGGCGTCCGCAACTGCGGCTCCCACATCGGCCAGGCCTTCGTGGCCGACGAGCCGTACGGCGTGGAGTTCGGCGAGAACTGGATCAGCGTCGACCCAGCCGTCGACTACGACAAGACACATGCCGCCGTCCTGGAGGTCGTCAACGGCTATCCCGGGTTGCGACGTGACGTCCAGACGTACCTCAAGGAGCGCATCCGCGAGGTCCTGACCGGGTCCAGCGACGCGATCGTCGTGCGGATCTACGGCCCCGACCTCGGCAAGCTCAAGGACCTCGCCGAGGAAGTCGAGAAGAAGCTCGACGTCGTCCCTGGCATCATCGACCTCCATTCCGAGCAGCTGGTCAACATCGCGCAGATCCAGGTGACGGTCGACCTGGCTGCTGCACAGCGATACGGCGTGAAACCCGGTGATGTGCGGCGGATCGCGTCCACCTTCATGGCCGGCGAAGAGGTCGGCGACATCTTCAATACCGGCAAGGCGTACGACGTGGTCGTCTGGAGCGTCCCGGAGAGCCGGGCGAGCCTCACGGACGTCGAGAACCTGCTCATCGACACGGCCGACGGCGGCAAGGTCGCCCTGAAGGAGATCGCGGACGTCGCGGTCGCCCCGACGGCCGGACACGTCAGCCACGAGCAGACCGCGCGACGCATCCATGTCGATGCCAACGTCAGCGGGCGCGACCTCGGGGCGGTCATCGAAGACGTCAAGGTCGCGCTCGCCACGGTCCAGTTCCCGGAGGAGTACCACCCGGAGCTGCTTGGCGAGTTCCAGGAGCGCCAGAAGGCTCAGGATCGACTGCTGCTATTCGCGATCGTGGCCGCGATCGGAGTGTTCCTGCTCCTGCAGGCCTCGTTCGGCAGCACGCGTCTGGCGATCCTGTCGTTCCTCACGCTCCCGGCAGCGCTAGTCGGGGGGATCATCGCCGCGTGGCTCGGGGCGGGGGTCATCTCGCTCGGGGCGCTCGTCGGGTTCTTCACGGTGCTCGGCATCGCGGCCCGGAACGGGATCATGATGATCAACCACTTCCAGCACCTCGAGCGCTATGAGGGCGAAGAGTTTGGCGTCGACCTCGTCGTGCGCGGTGCCCGGGAACGCCTGGCGCCGATCCTCATGACTGCCCTGGCGACCGGGCTGGCGCTGGTGCCGCTGGCGATCGCCGGCGACCTGCCGGGCCACGAGATCGAGCACCCGATGGCGATCGTCATCCTCGGCGGGCTCGTCACGTCGACCCTGCTGAACCTGTTCGTGGTGCCGTCGCTGTACCTGCGCTTCGGGCGCAGCACGAAGCCAACGCCAGAAGCGGCCTCGGCGGCCTGACAGGTCGCGGGGTGCGGGTCGCGGGGTGCCCGAGCGCGCGCCCCGCGACCTTCAGCCCGTAACCCGGCGATCCAGGCGCTCCACGAGATCGACCAGCCACATGGCGGAGGCGTCGCCGTGCCCGTCCATCGCTGCGGGGTCGAGCCCGCCGAGCGCCCGAGCCCATGCCGCTGCCTTGCCGATCCGGCCAAGATCCAGCGCACGCTCCAGGACCTCGGCCAGCGCCGGCCTGGGCAGCACGTCGGTCCAGGCTTCGATGTAGGCGTCGCGCAGGCGCGTGAGCTGCGGGACATCCGCGTCCGTGCCCAGCCGGTACGCGATCGAGTTCAGGGTCGTGACCAGCGTCCCGAACGGGTGGGCGACGACCGCGTCGCCCCAGTCGAAGAAGCGGATCCCAGGCTCGACGAACACGTTCCCGCCGTGCAGGTCGTCGTGCTGGATCGTGGCCGCGATCCCCGAGCGTTCCAGCTCCCCGGCGGTGGCCGCGACCCACTCCCCGAGCTCCCGCAGCCGACCTCGCCCGTGGTCGGCCGCGGACCGATCCTTGTCCGCGACGAGAGCCCACCACGCGTCATCGTCGACGAGCCGCTGGAATGTGACGGGCAGCGCGGCCGGCCGCCCGTCCGGGACGCCGATCCGCAGCAGCTCGCCGGCCCGACCCTCCACGGCGCGCTGCAGCTCCGCGTACGTCGCGAGGATGCCCTCCCACGCCCCGAGATCGCGGTCGCCCTCGCCATCGGGTCGCGTCTGCCGAAGCGTCGGGCCGCCGTCCTCGAATAGCAGCCATCCCCGCTCCGTGTCGACGTCAATCGGGAGCAGGACGTGCCGGACGTCCCACGCGGCAAACTCCACGAGCAGTCGCACCTCGTGTGCCGTGCCCGGGCCGGCGGCCTTGCACCACACCGGCCCGCGGTCGGTCGGGATGCGCAGGACCGTCGACCACGGCCGGACGTGAGGCTGCTCGACCGGGCCGACGACCGAATTGCCCTGCGCAGAAAGTCGATCGCGGGCCCAGTCGACGATAGCTGCCAGCCAGATCGGGTCGGTCCAGTCCCGGGCCCGGGGAACCGTCACGACGCCGTAAAGAACTCGTCCATCGTCCCGGCCGCACAGGATTCAGCCAGGCAGTCGAGACCCCACGCGTCCTGGATCGTGCGCAGCAGGCTGTAATGGTCGTGCCGCTCGGTGGAGCGGAAGCCCGCGGGAACGTGGCGCGAAACCACGATCGTGGCGATGTGTCCGCCTGAAGGATCGTTGCCGGCGTCTTCGTCGAACGTCACGATGAGAAGTCCGCCTGCCTCGAACGCCGCGCTGTCGAGGATGGCCGGGAGGAACCCCCCGAGCCAGTCGTCCGCTTCGCGCATCGAGCAGTCGTGTGCGCTGTGGCACTGGTTCGGGACGATCAACGCGTAGTCCACGTCGCCCGGCTGGAATGCGGTCAGGTCCTCGAGACGGCCGCAGCGCTGCGGATCGGTCCGGATGCTGTCGAAGCTGATGGCCGGCGCATGTTTCCGCTCGTAGACACCGGGCCCGTCGCGGCCGTCCTCGGCTGAGCTGCCCGTGAAGCAACCCGGCGGCCGGTTCTCGGCGTACTCGCCCCAGGTCCGCCCGCTCGCCTCGATCTGATCGGCGATCGACGGCGCATCGAGGTCGTGCCGGTCGTTGTCGGTCACCCCATGCGTCGAGCCGCTGAACAGCGCGAGGTAGTTCGGCTGGGACGGCCGCGCGACGCCGAACGACTGCTCGGCCAGTCCGTAGCGGTCGATCAGGCCGGCGATGTACGGGAGATCGTCGGCGCCCACGACACGGTCGTAATCGCGGTTCTCGAGCACGACGATCCAGACATGTGGGAAGTCGGGGATCGCCGAGCCGCCGGACGCGATCGGGGTCGGGCTGGCCGGCGACGACGGGCTCGCGGACGGCGCCGGACTCGAAGAAACCGCGCTCGGTGGCGCCGGGGCCGTCGGCGCGGACGTCGGGCGGCACCCGCCGAGCATCACGAGCATCAACGCCAGAACGAGGCCGATCGCCCGTGTCGACCGAATTGGCCGGTGCCCCATGTCCCCCCTCGCGTTCAGCCCTTCCGACCGCCGCCGAAGAGTGTTCCGAAGATGCCGCGCAGGATGTCCTGGCCGAGGCGCGAGCTCGCGACCCGTCCGCCGGTCCGGATGGCGGTGTCGATGGTCTTCTGGCGGGCCTTTGCGTCTGCCGCGGCCGCGCGCTCCTCCGCCTTGCGCTGGCGCGCCTCCTCCGTGGCGGCGCGCTTCCGGGCGGCCTCTATCTCCCGCTGCTGGCGCGCGATCTCGCGTTGCTGCTGCGCCGGCGTCATGTCGTTCAGACCGCCGGCCGTGGTCGGCTCGACACCGGCGCGGGTCGCGGCCTCGATGGCCGCCTGGCGTGCGGCGTTGATCCGCGCCGTGATGCGCTCGTGCGCGCTCTCGCGATCGACCGTCGCGCCGTACTTCGTGGCGAACGTGCTGCCGGCGACCGCGGCCGCGAAGGCCTCCGGTGGCATCGGCGCCATCAGCGAGTCGGGCGGCAGGATCCGGGTCGCGGCGAGGGGAGTCGGCACACCCCGCGGCGACAGGACGGTGACGAGCGCCTCACCGGTACCGAGTGAGGTGATGGTCTTCTCGACGTCGTAGAAGTCGGTCATCGGGAATGTCCGCGCTGTCTTGCGCAGGGCATCGGCATCGTCCGGCGTGAACGCGCGCAATGCGTGCTGCACCCGGTTCCCGAGCTGGGCCAGGACCGATGATGGGACGTCGGTCGGCGCCTGGGTCACGAAGTAGACTCCGACGCCCTTCGACCGGATCAGCCGAGCCGTGCGCTCGATCTGGTCCATCAGCGCCTCGGACGCGTCGTCGAAGAGGAGATGGGCCTCGTCGAAGAAGAAACACAGCTTCGGCTTGGGGAGGTCGCCCGCCTCCGGCAGCGTCTCGTAGAGCTGGGCCAGCATCCAGAGCATGAACGTCGAGAACAGGCGGGGCTGATCCATCACGTCGGCGAGCTCGAGGACGCTGATGATCCCGTGCCCATCCGACGTCGTGCGGATCAGGTCCTCGACCTCGAACTCGGGCTCACCGAAGAACACGTCGGCGCCCGCCTGCTCGAGGACCACGATCGACCGCAGCAGGACGCCGACCGTCGCCGTCGACATCCCGCCGTAGTCCTCGAGGATCGCCTTGCCCTCATCGGATGCGAGGTATTTCAAGGTCGTCGCGAGGTCCTTCAGGTCGAGCAGCGGCAGGTCGTTGTCGTCGCAGTACTTGAAGATCAGCGCCAGCACGCTCGTCTGCGTCTCGTTGAGGTCCAGCACCTTGCCGAGCAGCAACGGCCCGAAGGAATGGACCGTCGCGCGGACCTGAGCCCCTTGCATCCCGGAGAGGGACAGGAATTCGACCGGATGTCCGGATGCCTCGAACTGCAGACCGAGCGACGCGGCCCGCTCCTGGACCTTCGGGTTCGCGGCATCGCCGGGCAGCGCGATGCCGGACAGGTCGCCCTTGATGTCGGCCGCGAACACGGGCACACCGGCCTTCGACAGCTGACCGGCGAGCAGTTGGAGGGTCTTCGTCTTGCCTGTGCCGGTCGCGCCGGCGACCAGGCCGTGCCGGTTCAGCGTCGACATCGGCACGCTCACGCGCACGTCGTTGAACAGCTCGCCATCGTGCATGGCGCTGCCGATCACCAGCGCCGGCTCATCGAACGCATAGCCAGCCGTGATGGCGTCGCGGAATGCCTGGTCCATGGGTCCTCCGAGGCGGCCGATGGGGTGGTGCCGGGGGAGGCGCAAGGGTATCACCGGGCCCTTTCCGGGCCACAGCGGTTCGCCGTCACGGACGGCGATCGGGACCTTCGTACGGGTGACCATCGAGGGTCCGACGCGGTACAGATATGTCAGCGGGGGGACGTTCCATGGGGGAACTTGGCGAAAGCATGTCCGCACGACCGACGACGACGATCTCACGATCGTCGGCACGAGCGATCCGCCGCCTCACGACCG
Source organism: uncultured Chloroflexia bacterium (assembly GCA_963819655.1). Taxonomy (GTDB): domain Bacteria; phylum Chloroflexota; class Limnocylindria; order Limnocylindrales; family CSP1-4; genus SPCO01. The sequence goes on from CAWFXA010000001.1 coordinate 501,589, forward strand.
CCGCCTTCGCATCGGAGGTCCTGCTTGCCGGGATCGCCGTCGGGGCATCGGTCGCCCTCGCCGTCCGTGCCTTCGACCCGCGGCAATCGGTCGTCGATCCTGTCGTCGTCATCGGCGCGGCCGCGGCGACAGTCGCGGTCCTCGTCCTCGGCGGACTCGCCTTCGCGACTGCCCGCATCCGTCGCCACGCGGCCGTGCTCGATTCGGAGCGGACCGATCTGCGCGAGGCCTACGACCGAGCTCGGCTCGATTCGCTGCGTGACGGCCTGACCGGCCTCGGCAACCATCGAGCGTTCCAGGAGGAGCTCGACGCCCAGGTGGCAGCGGCCCGGGACGACGAGTCGCCACTGGCCCTGCTGATCATCGATGTCGACGATCTCAAGAAGATCAACGATCGCAAGGGTCATGCAGCCGGCGATGAGTTGCTGCGAACGGTCGCCCAGGTCATGCGGGCGAACCTCCGACGGTCGGACCGTGCCTACCGGCTCGGCGGCGACGAATTCGCCCTGTTGCTGCCCGGCTGCGAGATCGACGACGCGGGGATCATCGCCAACCACCTGCTGGCCGCGACGCTCAGCGGGCACCACGGCCGCATCGGCGCGTTCTCGGTGACGATCGGGATCTCCGCGTTCCCGGCTCCGAGTGCCGATCGACAGCAGCTGCTCCACCACGCCGACGCCGCCATGTACTCGGGGAAGCGGCACGGCCGGACCAAGGTCGAACGGTTCGATCCACAGCGACACGGCATCGCCGACGACCCCAGGACACTCGCGCAGCTGGTCGCGTCGGTGGAGCGGGTGACCTCGAACGGCCAGTTACGGGCCGTCTACCAGCCGATCTTCTCGTTGCGGACCGGCGAAGTCAGCGGGTTCGAGGGCCTCGTCCGGCTCGGCCCCGACGCGGAGTTCGACGAACCGACCGCGCTCTTCGTCGCGGCCGAGGCGACCAGCCGGACGATCGAGCTCGATGTGGTGTGTGCGCAGACCGTCCTCGCCGGTGCGCGGGACCTCCAGCCCAACCAGTACCTGTCGATCAATCTCTCACCGCGGACACTGGAGTCCGACGCGTTCAGTCCGCTCGAAGTGGTCGCCCTCGCGCGACGACACGGCGTACCCCCGGAGCAGCTCGTCATCGAGCTCACCGAACGCGAGGCGGTGGAGGATCTCGAAAGCCTCCGTGCCGCCGTCGCGACCCTGCGCCGCCAGGGCGTGCGCATCGCGCTCGACGACATCGGGGCGGGTAACGCCGGTCTGCGCCTGCTGAGCGAGGTCGATTTCGACATCATGAAGATCGACCTGTCGCTGGTTCGGGCAGGCGCCACGCACGAGCCGTCGGAGGCGGTCCTGCGCGCACTGGGCAGTTTCGCCCGCCAGCGCGGTCACCAGATCGTCGCGGAAGGGATCGAGACGCCCGATCTGCTCGAGGCGGTGTTGGAGCTCCAGTACGACGCTGGTCAGGGATACCTGTTCGGGCGGCCGGCCTCGACGATGGCGATGACCAATCTCAAGCTGGTGGATCTGATCACCGGCGCCGGCCGCTCCGAGGATCCAGCCGCCTGACCAGCTGCTTGCCACGCAGGCCGGCTCGGGCGGCATGTTGAGCAGCATCGACATGTGGCTGCTGGTCGGTTGGTGCCGCTCACGCTCGGGCTGGCGTGCGGCGCCGTGGCGATCGTCGTGGCTCGGCGATCCGCGTTAGAGCGGCATCGGCCACCGTCGAGATCGGCGACGATCGGCGGCACGGCGCACAAGGCGCACACGGCGGACCATGCGCCTCGCGATTCTGGTGGCAGCAGACGATCCGGCGCTTGGAGTGCCATAAGGCCATCGACGGCCGGTTGCCAACGCCTCGCACACGCTCGGCCGTGAGCGAATACCCGCATCAACCCACCGTTACCGCCTCCGAACGCCCCGATCGTCTGGTGGGGGCAGAATCAGGACCGACACCGGGCTCACGGGGGCGGGGACGAGCCGACACCGGGCACGAGCCGACACCGGGCTCATGGGGGCCGGGCACGAGCCGCCTGACCACCTGACAGGCGGTCGGACCGCGTATCAGGCGTCGGGGCTCGGATAACTGCCCAGGACCCTGGTCATCGTCGTGACGCCGCGGACCTCGTCCAGCGCGGCCGCCATCGCGGGATCGGCCATGTCGCCGTCGAGGTCGATCCAGAAGACGTATTCCCACGCCCGCTCGCGGCTCGGGCGCGACTCGAGCTTGCGCATGTTCAGGCCGTGGGCGGCGATGACCCGCAGGACGGCGAGCAGGGTCCCGGGCTCGTTGCGCACAGCGACGACGAGCGTCGTCCGACGCATCGTTGGCGGGTCGATGAGGTCGGGCGGCTGGCCGTCGGGTCTGGCCAGGAGGAGGAACCGCGTCCGGTTGTCGGGCAGGTCGCCGATGTCGTCGGCCAGGACCTCGAGGCCGAACAGGGCCGCCGCCCGCGGCGACAGCACGGCGGCTGCGCCACGCTCACCGCTGTCCGCGATGGCCTTGCCGGCGCCGGCGGTGTTGTAGGTCGAGAGCAGCTGCCATGGCCGCGATCGAAGGAACACCTCCGCCTGGCCGAGGGCCTGGATGTGCGAGTACACGCGCTCGATGTCGTCGATCCGCTGGCCCGCGACGGCAGCGAGGCAGAGCCGGACCGGCACCACGATCTCGCCGCGGATCACGAGGTCGTACTCGACCAGGAGGTCGTAGTTCTCGCGGACCGTCCCGTTGATGACGTTCTCGATCGGGACGACGCCCGCGTCCGCCTCGCCGTCGGTCACGGCACGGAACACGGCCCTGAAGCTCGCCACGCTCGTGCGCGCCACGTCGCCGAACGCGGCAAGGACCGCGTCCTCGGCGAACGCACCGGGTTCGCCGGCGAACACGATGGGGAGACTGGGCATGCGCGAGTCTAGTCACCCCCACGCCCGGCGATGGTCCCATCGCCACCCATACCTCCAGCGTGGTGCGTGGAGAGGCCACGTTGGATACAACAGGACGACGACCCTCGAGACCTAGGACCGTGCCGTTTGCCGAGTTTCAACAGGGGCATCCGCAGCCATCGAGAGCCACAGGCAGGCACATCCGCTGACGCTCGCTCGCTCAGCACTGTGCCGCTGCGGCATGGTCTCGTCGCATCCGCGGAACGGATCCCCACGCACGTCCGCGTCTGGGCCCTGACCGCCTTCCTGGCGGCGCTGGCCGTCGTCGGTTACGCGGTCCTGCTGGTCGATCGTCCGGGCCGCGAGGTGCCGATCGCCATCCCGTGGCCGGTGATCGCATTCGGGTTCCTCGTCGCCGAGCTCAAGGTGGTGCAGGTCCATTTCCGCCGCGAGACGCACGCGTTCTCGCTGAGCGAGTTCCCGGCGGTCATCGGCATGTTCTTCCTGCCGCCCGCGGAGTACCTCCTGGCTGTCCTCGTCGGATCGGCAGCCGCCTTCGTGCTCACCGGCTCGCGCCCCGTCAAGCTCGCGTTCAACCTCGCGAACTACGGGCTGATCGCGGTCATCTCGATGGCGATCCTCCTGTCGATCGCATCGCCGACCGGTCCGCCCGGCATCCGCGAGTGGGCCGCGGCCTTCACCGCGACCACGTTCGCGACGGTCCTCAGCTCGATCACGATCGCCCTCGTCATCACCCTCTCGGGCGGCGCACCGCAATTCCAGAAGCTGCCCGAGATGATCCAGTTCGGGAGCATGGTCGCGCTGGCGAACACGAGTCTCGCGCTGCTCGCCGTCACGATCCTGTGGCTCCAGCCCATCATGCTGTGGCTTCTCGTGCTCCCGCTCGTGATGATCTTCGTCGCCTACCAGGCGTACATCTCCGAACGCGAGAAGCACGAACGGCTCGAGCTGCTCTACGAGTCCTCGCGGATCCTGCAGCTGTCGCCGGAGATCGATTTCACGCTCGTGGCGCTTCTCAGCCACGCCCGCACGATGTTCCGGGCGGAGCTCGCCGAGGTCATCCTCTACCCGCGATCACCGGACGCCGAGGGCCTGTGGGCGCGGTCGTGGCACGACCGGGACCCCGAGGTCTCCAGCCCCACCAGCGACGCCCTCCAGGACTCGCTCCACGATCTCGTCCGATCGTCGACCGGGCCGTTCATGCACGAGACCCGCGATCCGGACGGACGCGTGCGACGGCACATGGTCAGCGCGCTGCGCGGCGAGTCGGACATCATCGGCTCGATGGTCATCACCAATCGGTTGACGGAGGGGACCTCGTTCGGGGACGACGATCTCCGGTTGCTGGAGACCCTCGCCAACCAGACGGCGGTCGCCCTCGAGAACGGCCACCTGGAGCAGTCGCTGGCCGAGCTCTCTCGCCTCAAGGAGCAGCTCCGCCACCAGGCCTACCACGACCCGCTCACCGGTCTGCCGAACCGGACCCTCTTCCTCGAATCGGTGGGTGAGCGGATCGGTTCGACCGGCCCCGAGATGCCGGTCGTCATGTTCCTTGACCTCGATGACTTCAAAGTCGTCAACGACACCCTCGGTCACGAGGCGGGGGATCGGCTGCTGTGTGATGTGGCGGGCCGTCTGCGGACGACCCTGCGGTCCGGGGATATCGCCGCCAGGCTCGGCGGCGACGAGTTCGCGATCCTGCTCGACGACGACCCGGGTCTTGCCCGAGCCGAAGCGGTCGCCGACCGGATCATCGACGCGCTCCGCGCGACGTTCCCGCTCGAAGGGCAGGAGATCACGATCGGGGTCAGCATCGGCATCGCCGCGGCCCGATCGGGCATCAGCGCGGACGAACTGCTGCGCAACGCGGATGTCGCCATGTACACGGCGAAGGCCACCGGCAAGAACAGGGTCTCGGTCTTCGAGCCGACCGTCCATGCCGCGATCGTCGCCCGCCACGAGCTGAGCGCCGAGCTGTCGCGCAGCCTCGGTCGCGGCGAGCTCCACGTCTTCTACCAGCCGATCGTGGAGTTGGCGACCCGTCGCGTGACCGGGGTCGAGGCATTGATCCGCTGGCAGCATCCGGTCCGCGGCCTGATCGGCCCGAGCGAGTTCGTGCACCTCGCCGAGGAGACGCGCCTGATCCGGCCGCTCGGTCGCTGGGTCCTGCTCGAGGCCTGCCGCCAGGCCGCCGACTGGGCCGCGGTCATCCCGGGCGGCGACGACCTGACGATGTCGGTCAACCTGTCCGCGCAACAGCTCCAGGAGCCCGACTTCGTCAACGACCTCCGCCAGATCATCGCCGACACCGGCATCCGCCCCCACCAGCTCGTCCTCGAGATGACCGAGACGGTCATGTTCCACGACACGCTGACGACCCTGTCCCGGCTTGCAGCCATCCGCGACCTGGGCGTGCGCATCGCGATCGACGACTTCGGGACCGGCTACTCGTCGCTCGGCTACCTCCGCCGCTTCCGGGTCGACATCCTCAAGATCGCGCGCGACTTCATCGGACCGGCAGAGCGCGAAGAGGAGTGGGCGTTCGCGAGCGCGATCGTCGCGATCGGTCGATCACTCGGAGTGACGATGGTCGCCGAGGGCATCGAGGAGACCGGTCAGCTCGATCGGCTGCTCGCGCTGGGGTGCGAGCTTGGCCAGGGATACCTGTTCGCCCGCGCCAGCTCGGGCCGAGGACATCGGCGCGCTGCTCGGCGTCGAGCCGGCGGCGAGTCGCGCGACCGGGGAGCGGGCCGCCAAGGGCGGAACAGTGGCGTCGTCGGGCCGGCGACGGACCATGGCCATCGATCCGACCTAGGCCTGGGTTACCGAAGCCATCATGTTCATCCTGTACGCGCTCGTGATCGGCGTCGGGGTCGGGCTCGCCCTCGGTGGGCGCCCCGCAGGGCTCGGCAGCCTGCGGTTCCGCTGGTCGGGCGTGATGCTCGCCGGGCTGCTCGTCCAGGTCGTGCTGTTCTCCGACGCGGTCGCGGGACGCATCGGCGCGCTCGGACCGCCGATCTACGTGGCGTCGACCGTGTTGGTGCTCGCCGCAGTCGTCGCCAACCGCTCCATCCCGGGCATGGCCATCGTCGCGCTGGGCGCAGTGAGCAACCTTGCCGCGATCGTCGCCAACGGCGGGTACATGCCGGCGGCCCGATCCGCCCTGGACGCCCTCGGCAAGACCGATCCGACGACGTATTCCAACAGTGCGACCGTCGAGCATCCGGCCCTCGGGCCGCTGACGGACATCTTCGCGATGCCCTCGTGGCTGCCCTTCGCGAACGTGTTCAGCGTCGGCGATATCCTCATCGTCGCCGGTGTCGTGACGACGATCGTCCTGGCGATGCGGAGCCCCGCGCAGGACGGCGAAATGGGCAGGGGTGCCCCCGAGCAACTCCCCCATCCAGCCGACCTCGCCAGTACGGTCGAGTGACTGGTCCCGCGTCCTCGCCGGCCGCACCATCCCGAACGAGGGACGCTCGTCCCCCCGCTAACCGGATCGTCCAGGGCAAACCCGTCGCGAGGCGGGGACGCAAAGCCAGGGATCTCTCATTCGAGACCGCCCGGCTGCCGGTCCTGCGAGCGTCGACCCTTCGCTGAAGAAGGAGAACGCGTGAAGGCGAACCTGGCGCGCTTCACCTGGGCACTCACGCTCCTGGCCAGCATGGCCCTGACCGTGGGAGCCGGGATCCGGTGGAACTGACCGTGGCGGCATACGTCGCGGCCTCGACCGACCGGGTCCAGTCGACGACCGGGTACCACCCCGAGATCGTCATCGAGTCCGGGCACCGCTGGGGCTGAGTTCCAGCGAGCCGATCTCATCGAGGGGCGCCGGCCACGCCGGCGCCCCTCGTACGTGTCCGGGATGGGCGCCTGGCCTCCGGAACGGGGATCCTGGACCCACTCGTGCATGGTGCTACTCTTGTGTGCATGGGAGGACCGCGCATGACGGTTCCCTGGGTGGATGCCCCCCCGGAAGACGCTCGCCGCGCTCTTGTGCTCCATGATCGCCCAGCGGTCGTGGACCTCATCGAGCTGACGCTGAACCACGGTCTCTTCGTGGTCCGAGCCGCGCAGACCCTGACCGAGGCGATGGATCTCCTCGCGACGTGGCACCCGCATATGGCCGTCGTCGACATGGATCACGACGAGAGTGCCGACTTGCTCAAGCGCCTGGGCGCCTCCAATAACCTGGCGGCGAGCGGCACGCCCGTCCTCGGCCTCACGCGCCGCGGCGATCTGCGGAACAAGCTCAAGGCATTCGACCTCGGGGTGGACGACATCCTGGCGATGCCGTTCTCACCGGAAGAGTTGTTGGCCCGGTCGATCGTGATCACGCGTCGGGCTTCGGGGGTCGACCGACCGATCGTCCCCACGATCAGACTCGGCGAGATGGAGATCGACATCGTCAATCGTGTGGTCCGTGCGGGCTCTTCCGTGATCCACCTGAGCTCCATCGAGCAGAGCCTGTTGTACCTGCTTGCCAGCCGGGGTGGTCGGGTGATCTCCCGGGACGAGATCCTGGACGGCGTCTGGGGCACCGACTTCGTGGCCGAGAGCAACATCGTCGATCGCCATATCCGGAGCCTGCGGATCAAGCTGCAGAACGACTACCGCCACCCGCGCTTCATCGAGACGGTCCCGGGCAAGGGCTATCGGTTCATCCCGACATTCTCGAACCAGGGCTGGGACGGTGGGTCCGGCGCGGCCGAGGATCCGCCCGACTGACGAGATGACGGTTCGTCATGACGAGCCGTCATGACGACAACAGACTCGCCCCAGTCCCCGAAGCGTTGGACGGTCTGCGACCTGGGGGGCGGGACATCCAGCAGGGGTGCTTCGGGGACATAACCTGCCCCCCGGGCTCAGCGCCCCTGAGCGGCTGGGCGTGCGCCCGACACGATCCCTTCCCAGAACTCGACCGCGGCGCCCTCATACAGCAGGCCCATCCTCAACGTCTCGCCGCGCCAGTGTTCGACCGTCCGCTCGCCCTTTCCTGGCCCGCCGGGGCGATGCTCGAACCGCTCCTCCTCCTTGTACGCCGCCAGCTTCGCGCGATGGATCGCGAGCTGCTGCTCGGCAAGTCGCAGCCTGGCGTCCGCGGACGCCAGGTCGGCGAAGAACAGCTGCAGGAGCCCGGGATCGCGAAGTTCCGTGGGCACGTCGGACGGCCGGTCGAGCCACTCATCGAGGGCCGCGACACCGGCATTCGTGATCGTGAAGACGCGTCGCCGCCGGCCTTCGGTCTCGCGCGTCTCGGTAAGCAGGCCAAGGGCAGCGAGACGGGGAGGTTCGCTGTACAGAAGGGTGTGCGGGAAGGACCAGAAGTTTCCCAGCGTTGCTCGAACGTGGCGCTCCAGGTCGTAGGGCGTGGACGGTCCTTCCCGTGCGAGGAGCCCAAGGACGAGGTAGGACGTGGGGGTCAGGGTCCCGCTTGACATAATACGCATCGTACCATACGATACGAACTATTCCGCACTGTCCACACCGGACCAGTCGCCGGGGAAATCCAAACCCGGTGGGCATCCACGATGCTCGAACCTGGACCCGCTCACGCCAGCGCGGCCAGTAGCAAGGGTGGTTACATGACCACGGAAACCCTGAGGATGATCGAGCGGATCCCGCTCGAGGTCCTGAACAACGGCAACTTCGGTCTTCTCGACGAGATCGTGTCGACTGATTTCGTCGAGCACTATGCCCAGCAGGGCGTGCCCCCGACGCGCGAGGGCTTCAAGCAGACCGTGACCGCGCTCAAGACCGCGTTCCCCGATCTCCACTACACGATCGACGACGCGCTCGAGAGTGGCGACAAGATCATCCATCGCCTGACCGCGAGCGGCACCATGAAGGGTGACTTCATGGGCATCCCCGCGACGGGCAAGCGAGCGACGTGGACCGAGATCCACATCGGGAAGGTCGCCAATGGGCGCCTGACCGAGCACTGGGGTCTCGTCGATCAGCTGGGCATGCTCGTCCAGCTCGGCGTCGTTCCTGCCCCTGGCAGGGTCCCCGTCACGGTCTAAGTCGTCGACGACGACGCGATGAAGGCCCCGGCATACGCCGGGGCCTTCGTGCGTCCCACTCGAAACGGCGGCGTGTCGGTCAGCGCGCGTCCACCCGATCGGACAGCTCGCTGCGGCTGGGCATCGGCATCGGCGCTTCGCACACGCGCCGCAGGACATCGCTGAATCGGGCCGTTGCGAGCCCGGTCACACTGTCGGCGGCGCCGTAGTAGAGGTACAGGAGGTCGGCATCCTCGTCGAGCGTCCAGCCACACGGGAACACGACGCGTCCCACGTCGCCTGTGATCTCGTACTGCGCTGACGGCCCGAACACCCATTCATCGGTCTGGTGCAGCACCGTGGTCGGGTCCTCGAGGTCCAACAGCGCAAGGCCCGCTCTGTAGATCGGGCCATCGGCAGTCGAGTGGACGCCGTGGTACAGGATGAGCCAGCCTTCTGTCGTCTCGAGCGGAGGGGGACCGAGGCCGATCTTGCCCGCATCCCACCAGGCTCCGTCGCGGGCCTCCAGGAGCAGCTTGTGGTCGCCCCAGTGGCGGAGATCCGGCGAGTAGGAGAGCCACATGTGAGCTCCGCCTCGCAGCGGCGACGGGCGATGGATCATCGCCCATCGTCCATCGAAGCGGCGGGGGAAGAGCGCCGCGTCCTTGTCCTCGGGCGGCATCGCCGGGCCGAGTCGACGGACGGTCCGGAAGTCTGGCGTCATGGCCAAAGAGACGAGTGGCCCACGCCGGCTGTAGGCGGTGTAGGCGATCGCCCACTCCTCGCGCTCGGGAAGCCAGGTGAGCCGCGGGTCTTCGCAGCCCCAGATCTCCTCAGGAGCTTGAGCCACGTCGGATCGCAGGAGGGGTTCCGGGTCGAATCGCCAGTCCGAGATCCCGTCGCGGCTGCGGGCGACGTGCAGCTGGGAGATCCCGCGCATGTCCTCGACCCGGGCCAGGAGGACGGTCTCGTCGCCGACCCGGGCCGCTCCGGGGTTGAAGACCGAGTTGGCGTGATACGGCACGTCGGCCGCGACAAGGATCGGATTCGCCGCCGATCGCTCGAAGAGCTCGCGCGGTGCGGTCATCGCGCGACAGCGACTGCCAGGGCTTCGGTCCGGGTGGGCGCTGCCGTAGGAACGCCGCGGATGTTCCGGATCCGTTCCAGGGCGATCAGCCACATCAAGGTCGATTCGGCTCCCTGATTCTCGTTGACACCCTCAGGCGTGAGACCGTCGAAGCATGCGCCTCGCTGCGGGACGGCCACGGCCACATGCAGATCGTTCTCACCGAGGAACCACGCGTACGCCCGCTCCATCGCGGCATGGTACTTGTCATCGCCGGTCGCTTCGTAGGCCGACTCGGCGGCGAGCACCAGCGCCGTCGCCTCGATCGGTTGCTGGTCGAACTTGGACTTTTCTCCGCCGCGTGGCCACCAACCGTTGCCGACCGGCGAGAGGTGACCCGCCGGGTCGGTCTGCGAGACGATGAGCCAGTCGAGGACGTCCAGGCCGGCCTCGAGCAGCGCACTCTCGTCGAGGTAGCGCCCCGCGGCGACAAGCGCCTGCGCGGGAAGTGCGTTCTCATAGGTCAGTCGGGTCTCCGGCCAGCGCCAGGCGGACGTTCCGAGGGACTCGAAGGTCGCTCCGATCCGATTGGCCAGTGGGCGATAGGCAAGCGCGGTTCGTCCGGTCGGGGCAGCCCGCATCACGGCGTCGCAACCCAGAAGGACCGATGACTGCGCGCGCAAGGCACGCACCGTCTGGGTCGCCGGCAACGCCCCCGAGAACAGCGACGACGCGGACGCGATCATGGCCGGGTCAGAGGCCGACGCGATCGTCCAGCCGAGTGCCAGCATCGCCCGCCCCTGACTGTCCTCCGAGGCGACCCCGTCGAGCCACGACCCGTCGACACGTCGGAAGTTCCGGAACCTTCCTGTCGTGCGATCGAACGCGTCGTCCAGGAAGCGGATGCTTCGCCACGCGCTCGCCGCGACCGCATCCCAACCAAGCTCGCGCTGGTGAAGGAGATCGACCTGCAGCGCTCGGGCGACGTCATCGGTGCAGTAGCCATGGGCCGGATCGGGCTGCGGCCCGATGGCGTGCTGCATGATCCCGAGGTCACCAGTCAGTGCGTCGAGATGGTCCCGGACCACGGGATAGAGCGGCGCGAGGTCAGGCATTGATGGCCGTCAGGACCCTGGCCGGCTCCGTCCGCGGGATGTCCGTAGCCGCCCGTCCGAGGAGGCCTTGATACTCGGCGCCAACGGCGGACCAGACCATCCTCCGGCTGTACGCATATGCACGACGCCCGATCGCGGTACGAAGACCGCGATCTCCGAGGACCTCGTTCAGAGCGTTCGCCCATGCCGAGACAGAGTCGGGTGGGACAAGGATGCCGCGTCCGTTCGCCAGCAGTTCGGTCGCGTAGGCGTACGGCGTCGAGACGATCGCACGGCCGGCACCCATGGCATATGACAGCGTGCCGGACACGATCTGGTCGAGCTTGGGATAGGGCGTGACGAACACGTCCGCCGCCTCGAGCCAGCGGGTCAGCTCGACCCGTCCGACGAATTTATCGACGAATCGGACGTGATCGGTCATCCCCAGGCGCTGGACCTGGGCGACCAGCCGCTGCCGATACGCTTCACCCTCGGTTCGCAGCAGATCGGGATGAGTGGCGCCGACAAGCACATAGAGCGCTGAGGGGTTGGCGGCGACGACGGCCGGGAGAGCGTCGAGCACGAGTTCGTAACCCTTGCCCGGACCCAGCAGGCCGAAGCTCAGGATCACGCTTCGTCCCGCCAGGCCAAGGTCGGCTTTCACGGCCGACGGGTCGACGAGCGGCAAGTCGGGCACCCCGTGGGGGATGATGTGGAGGCGATCCGAATCGACGCCGTAGACGTTTCGGAGGAGCGTCGCCGCAGAGCGCGACATCACGACCGTGGCCTCGGTCCGACGGACCAACTCCGAGAGGACGGCTCGCTGGCCATCCGTCGGGTCCTTCAGGACGGTGTGGAGGGTGGCGACGGCAGGGACGCGAAGCGACCGGACGAAATCGTTGACGTACGAGCCGTCCTGGCCGCCCCAGATCCCATATTCATGCTGGATCGAGACGACGCTGACGCAACGATCCAATGTCCGGGCGACCTGGGTGTAGTCGGCGAGCTCGTCCCGTCGGATGCGATGGTGCACCTCGATGGGGTACGGCAACGTCTGGCTGGCCGGGTGCAGGGCGACGATCTCGCGGCTGCCTGTCGAGGCGGCGAGGTCGTGCGTGAAGGACGCGATCCCGCACCGCCGAGGGGGGTATGTGGAAACGAATGCAGTCCGTGCGATGAGTTGGCTCCTCTCGGTCGACCCGCGTCGCGACGGCCTCCGAACGATGGGAGGCGGTGGACGGCGACCAGATCGGGAGTCGGAACGGCCCGCCTGAGTCAGGCGGGCCGGACCATGTGACTAGGCGGACCGGACCTGGGCCGCGCGCGGGCCTTTGGGGCTCGTCTCGATCTCGAACGTGACACGCTCGCCGCCGACGAGGCGGTCAAAGTCGATCGAGGAATCCAGTGCGCCGCGATGGAAGAAGTATTCCTTCGCATCCTCGGCGGTGATGAAGCCGAAGCCGCGATCGGCGACGACCTTCTTGATGGTTCCGGTGGTCATGAGGACCTCCAACACTTCCCGAACAGGGATGCTGAGCGCACGGTCCGTTCGAGAAGGGGGATCGACCACGCGGAGAGTCGTCACGAAGCGCGACGAAGTCCAAGGATAGCACAGACGTTCCGGATGGGGGCGGCGGCGGGCGCCTCGAGCGTCGGCGCGGACCTCTCGGCCCCTACTGGTTGAACCAGTCGACCGTGTCGATCTTGCCCGCGTCCTCGTCCAGCTCTGCGCGGCGCTCACGGGCCGCGCCGGCTGTGACGCCCGACTTGCGCCGCGCCCTCTTGCCCGTCACCGCGGCCGCCTCCGGGGCGCCCGTCCACTGCTCCTCGCCGAGCATCTTGTTGAGCGCGACCAGGTAGGCCTCGATCGACGCGGCGATGACGTTGGGGCCGCGCGCCTCGCCGTCGTACTCGCCCTCACCGCGTTCCCCCGAGGCGAGCGGCGGCGCGATCCGCACGTTCACGACCCCGATGGTGTCGGTCCCCTCCCCCAGCGCGTGGATGTCGAACCCCACCAGGCGCGGGTGGCCGTCGAGGACCTCCGCGATCGCCTTGTCGACCGCGCGATAGAGCGCGTCGATCGCCCCGTTTCCTTCGGCCGACGCCTGCCAGTGATGATCGCCCGAATCGATGATCACGGCGCCGCGGCTGCGGGCATTCGAACCCGACGAGACCGTCCAGCGGGTGAGGTGCAAGGGCGCCGTGGCGCGATCGTGGTCGGGCATCGGGATCACCTCCGGGGAATCGCGGGATCGGGCTCGGGGACGGTCGTGAAATGGCGTTCGTCGCGCCGGCGCAGCTCGGCGCCGGACTTCCAGATGGCGTACTCGAGCGAGTCGGCCAGGGCCGCCGCCGAGGCCGCGATGATGTTGGTGTCGCTGCCCATCGTCGACCACGTCCGGGCCCCGTCCTGGGAGTCGATGATCACCCGCGTCCGCGCGGCGGTCGCAGATTCACCGTCGAGGATGCGGACCTTGTAGTCGACGAGATGCACGTCGTCGATGGCCGGGTAGAAGGCCCGCAGCGCCTTGCGCAGCGCTGCATCGAGCGCATTGACCGGGCCGTTGCCGTCGGCCGCCGTGTGCAGGGTCTCGCCGGCGACCTCGACCTTGACCGTCGCCTCGGCGAGCAGCTCGCGCCCGCCCCGCTGTTCGACGAGACAGGTGTAATCGACGATGCGGAACGGTGCCGCGTAGTCCACGGCATGGCGCCGGATGAGGAGCTCGAACGACGCCTCGGCGCCCTCGAAGGCGAGACCCTCCGACTCGAGCTGCTTGATGAGCTGCGACAGCTCGCGCGCGTCCACGAGACCCTCCAGCTCATGGCCGAGCTGGCGGGCGCGGATGGATGTGTTCGCCCGGCCGCCGAGCTCCGACACGACGAGCCGTCCGGCGTTGCCGACCGAACCCGGCTCGACGTGCTGGTACGACCGCTCGACCTTGGCGACCGCCGCGCCGTGGACGCCGCCCTTGTGGGCGAACGCCGACCGGCCGACGTACGGCTGGTAATCGTTCGGGGCGATGTTGGCGATCTCGGCCACGCTGCGCGACAGCTCGGTCAGGCCGTCCAGCCGGCCGCCGCCGGCGGGAACCAGCTGGTGCTCTGTCTTGAGCGCGAGGTTGGCCAGGATCGACACCATGTTCGCGTTGCCGGCCCGCTCGCCATAGCCGTTGATCGTCCCCTGGACGTGACGGATGCCCGACGCGACCGCGGCCATCGAGTTCGCGACTGCGAGATCGGCGTCGTTGTGGGTGTGGATGCCCCAGGTGACCGGCGGGGCGTCCGGGTCGCCTTCGATCGATGCACGCACGTCGCCCACGATCGTGATCAGGTCGTCGGTCAGGGTGCCACCGTTCGTGTCGCACAACACGAGCGTCCGCGCGCCGGCCTGACGTGCCGCGCGCAGCGTCGCGAGCGCGTACTCGCGATCGGCCCGATAGCCGTCGAAGAAATGCTCAGCGTCGTACACCGCTTCGCGTCCGCGGTCCGCGATGAAGCCGATCGAGTCGGCGATCATGTCGAGGTTCTGCTGCGGCGTGGCGCCGAGGACCTCCGTCACGTGCAGCAGCCAGGACTTGCCGAAGATCGTCACGACCGGCGTCTCCGCGGCGACCAGCTCGCGCAGGTTCGGGTCGTCGGCGGGCGCGTTCGAGCGGTGGCGGGTCGAGCCGAAGGCCGCCAGCCTGGCCGTCTCCCAGCGCATGGTCCGAGCGGCGGCGAAGAACTCGATGTCCTTGGGGTTCGAGCCTGGCCAGCCGCCCTCGATGTAGGGCATGCCGTACTCATCGAGCATCCGCGCGATGCGCAGCTTGTCGGCGAGCGACAGCGTGATGTTCTCGCCCTGGGTCCCGTCGCGCAGGGTCGTGTCGTAGAGCGCCACCGGGAGATCGGTGGCGGTCATGCCGGCACCGCCACGTCGAGGGCCTCGATGACGGCCGTCGCCATCCCTGTGGTACCGACGACGACGAGGCCGTCGTCCGGGTTCGCCGGATCGGCCAGATCCGCCGTGCGCCAGCCTTGGTCGATCGCCTGGCCGACCGCGGCTTCGATGGCGGCCGACACGTCCTTTCGATGGAACGACGAGAACATCATCATCGCGGCCGAAAGGATCGTGCCGATCGGATTGGCCCGGTCCTGTCCGGCGATGTCGGGCGCCGACCCGTGGATCGGCTCGTACAGCCCGAACGTCCCGTGGTCGGTCTGGCGGTCGGCGAGTGACGCCGACGGCAGCATGCCGAGGCTGCCGGCGAGGACTGCTGCTTCGTCCGACAGGATGTCGCCGAACAGGTTCTCGGTGACGATGACGTCGAAGTCCGCGGGTCGCTTGACCAGCAGCATCGCGCATGAATCGACGAGCTGGTGGCTGACCTCGACGTCCGGCATGCGTCGGCGCTCCTCGTCGACGACCCGTCGCCAGAGGCGAGACGTGGCCAGCACGTTGGCCTTGTCCACGCTCGTCAAACGGCGTCGACGGGTCAACGCGAACGCTCCCGCAAGCAGGACGATCCGCCGGATCTCGTCCTCCGAGTACGGCATCGTGTCGACGGCACGACGCCGGCCCTTCTCTTCGGCGGCCTCCTGGCGCTCACCGAAATAGACGCCGCCGGTCAGTTCCCGGACGATCAGCATGTCGACGCCTTCGAGCAGCTCGGGCCGCAGCGGCGACGAGGCGACGAGCGCTGGGTGGACCTTGACTGGGCGCAGGTTCGCGAACAGCCCGAGGCCGCCACGCAATGCGAACAGGGCCTGTTCAGGCCGGACCGCCGCGGACGGATCGGACCACTTCGGGCCTCCGACCGCGCCCAGCAGGATCGCGTCGGACGACCGGCAGGTCTCGACATCTTCCGGACGGATCGCGACGCCGTACGCATCGATGGCCGCGCCGCCCGCCACGATCTCCGTCCAGTCGACGGCGAAGCCGAACCGTCGACCGGCCGCGTCCACGACCCGCCGCGCCGCGTCGATGACCTCCGGGCCGACACCGTCGCCGGGGATGGCTACGACGCGGTAGCGCTGGAGGTCACCCTCCGTCACGGCAGCCCACGCTCCGTGCGCTGGTTGGCGAACGCGACCGCGACGCCGTTGATCTCGGCCCCGTGGAGCTTGTTGGTGGCAACGAGATAGGCGTCGAGCGACGCCTCGATGATGTTCGTGCTTAACCCGTGGCCGGACACGACCAGTGCGCCCGGGCCTTCATCCGACGAGCGACGGCAGCGGACCAGCACCTGGCCCTGAGCGTCCTCGCCGGCCGACACGGCCTTGATCTCGTACTCGGTCAGCGTCGGATGCCAGCCGAGGACCGGCTGGATCGCATCGTCGACGGCCTGGAACAGCGCGTTGACAGGGCCGTTGCCGATCGCCTCGGCGCTGCGTTCGCGGCCGGCCACGGCCAGGGTGACCGTCCCGGTCGCATTGCCGCCGTGCGACGACGTCACGCTCCAGCCAACGAGCGCCACGCTCGCCGGGACCTCGGAGGCGCGCTGCTCCACGAGGGCCAGCAGGTCGGCGTCGGTGACCTCCTTCTTCGCATCGGCCAGCTCGATGGCCTGGCGGTAGATCGTGTCGAGCGCCTCGCCCTCGAGGTCGTGGCCGAGCTCGCGGAGCTTGCCCTGCAGCCCGCGCCGCCCAGACAGCTTGCCGATCGTCAGCTGGCTGCCCGACAGCCCGACCGACTGCGGGGTCATGATCTCGTAGGTCAGTGGGTGCTTGATCACGCCATCCTGGTGGATGCCCGACTCGTGGGCGAACGCGTTGCCGCCGACGATGGCCTTGTTCGGCTGGACGGCGAATCCGGTCAGATAGCTGACAAGCCGGGACGCCGCGGTGATGTGCTCGGTCTGGATCCCGGATCCGACCGCCGCGAACTGGGTCGGTCGGGTGCGGAGCGCCATCACGACCTCTTCGAGCGACGCGTTGCCGGCGCGCTCGCCGAGGCCGTTGATCGTGACCTCGACCTGGCGGGCGCCGGACTGCACCGCAGCGAGGGTGTTGGCCGTCGCCAGACCCAGGTCGTTGTGGCAATGGATGCTGACGGTCGCCTGGTTTCCGACGAGATCGACGACGCGCTTGGTGAGCGTCGCGAACTCACTCGGGATCGCGTAGCCGACGGTGTCCGGGATGTTGACGGTCGATGCTCCGGCCTCGACGACGGCCTCGTAGACCTGCATGAGGAAGTCGGTGTCGGTGCGCGAGGCGTCCTCGGCACTGAACTCGATCTCGGCGTCGCGGCCGAGCTGCTCGCGCCCATAGCGGACCCAGCGCACGGCCTCGGCCAGCGCGGTCTCGCGATCGACCCGGAGCTTGTGCTTCAGATGGATGTCGCTGGTGGCGATGAACACATGGAGGTGCGGCTTGTGGGCGACCTTGATCGCCTCGATCGCCCGTTGCGGGTCACCGTCCCGGCAGCGGGCGAGGGCCGCGACTGCGATGTCCTGCGGCGTCTCCTGGGCGATGCGGCGGACCGCCTCGAAATCGCCCGGCGAGGCAGCCGGGAAGCCGGCCTCGATGACATCGACCTTCAGGCGTGCCAGCTGGCGGGCGACCTCGAGCTTCTCGGCGGCGGTCAGCCCCGCGCCCGGTGCCTGCTCGCCGTCGCGCAGGGTGGTGTCGAAGATCCTGACGCTGCCGGCCGGGACGAACGGTCCGGCCGGCCTGGGTACCGCACTCACGACGTGGTCCCCGCCGCTGCCGGCGTGGGTGCCGCGGCGGCGCCAGTGGCTGCCGCCTGGGCCTGTCCAGCCTGCACGGTGACCGGGTCGAGGAACGGCATCTTGGACCGGAGCTCGGCGCCGACCTGCTCGATCTGGTGGTCACGGTCCTGCTGGCGGAAACGCTGGAACTGCTGGCCGCCCGTCTCGTACTCGTCGATCCAGCGCTGGGCGAACGAGCCCGACTGGATGTCCGACAGCACGTCCTTCATGGCGGCCTTGGCTCCCTCGGTCACGCGCGGCCCGGAGACGTAGTCGCCGAACTCGGCCGTGTCGGACACCGAGAAGCGCATGAAGTTGAGGCCGCCGCGATACATGAGGTCGACGATGAGCTTGAGCTCGTGCATCGTCTCGAAGTAGGCGAGCTCGGGCTGGTATCCCGCTTCGACCAGCGTCTCGAACGCCGCCTTGACCAGGGATGAGACACCGCCGCACAGCAGGGCCTGCTCGCCGAACAGGTCGGTCTCGGTCTCCTCGGCGAAGGTCGTCTCGAGCACGCCGGCCCGCGTCGAGCCGAGACCACGCGCGTAAGCCAGCACCCGGTCGCGAGCCGTCCCGGACGCGTCGCGCTCGACCGCGAAGAGGGCCGGGACCCCGCCGCCCTGCTTGTACACGCTGCGAAGGAGATGGCCCGGTCCCTTGGGCGCGACCATCCCCACATCGACGACGTCGGGTGGGCTGATCCGCCCGAATCGGATGTTGAACCCGTGGGCGAACATCAGCAGCTGCCCGGGCCGCAGGTTGGGGGCGATGTCGGCGTCGTAGACGGCCTTCTGGGCCGTGTCCGGGACGAGGATCATGATGATGTCGGCCTCGCGGACCGCGTCGCCGACATCCGCGACGCGCAGCCCGGCCTCTTCGGCGAGCGCGCGGCTCTTGGAGCCGGGCGCAAGGCCGACCACCACGTTCGCCCCGCTGTCGCTGAGATTCTGGGCATGCGCGTGCCCCTGGCTGCCGTACCCGATGATCGCGATCGTCTGCCCCGCGAGGGCCTCAGGGTTCGCGTCGTCGTCGTAATACATCCGTGCCGTCATCGCTTCACTGCCTCCTCGATCGATCCCGCTCCCCTCGCCATCACGACCGCACCGGTCCGGACGAGTTCCTTGATGCCATAGCTGCGCACGAGCGCCACGAACGCGTCGATCTCGCTCTCCGGGCCGGTGACCTCGGCGATGACCGAGCCCTCGACGACGTCGACGACGCGGCCGCGCGACAGCTCGACGAGCCGCAGGATCTCGTCGCGGTTCGTGTCGGTCGCACGGACCTTCACGAGCGCGAGCTCGTGGGCCACCGTCGGCTCCGACGTGACGTCCTGGACCTTCAGCACATCGATGAGCCGGTACAGCTGCTTGGCCGCCTGCTCGACCGCGACATCGTCGCCGTGCAGCGTGATCGTCATGCGGCTGACGTCCTCGCGGTCGGTGTGGCTGACCGCCAGGGAGTCGATGTTGAAGTTGCGTGCGCGCATGAGGCTGGACACGCGGTTGAGCACGCCAGGCTTGTTGAGGACGACCGCCACGAGGACGTGGCGACGGGTCTCGCCACCGCCGGGCAGGGCGCGGGGCGGTGGGACGGCGTGGGCCGGTTGGGAGGATCCGGCCGGCGCCGCCCCCGCCGGGACCTTGCCGTTCGAATTGGGTCAGCGGGCATCTGTTTTCTCGCTCTCCGAGGTCGGAGGCTGAGCTCCGCGAAGCCATCCGCCCGAGGATTCAGCGCTCACTCGTCGGCCCCGTCCCAGTTCTCGATGAGATCGGACAGGCCCTTACCCGCCGGCATCATCGGGAAGACGTTCTGCTCCTCGGCGATCTCGAACCAGATCAGCGCCGGGCCGTCGACCCCTTGCGCGAAGCGGATCGCCTCGTCGACCTCGGCCGGCGTCGATGCCTTCATGGCCGGGATCCCGAACGCCTCGGCGAGCTTCAGGTAATCCGGGCCGAGCAGGTGCGCCGAGTGGTAGTTGCCGCCGTAGATGATCTCCTGCCATTGCCGGATCATCCCCAGCTTCTTGTTGTCGAACAGGGCGATCTTCACCGGGATGCGGTCCTGGACGAGCGTCATCAGCTCCTGGAACGTCATCTGGAAGCCGCCGTCGCCGGTGATCGCCCAGGTCTCGCGATCCGGTCGCCCGAGCGCGGCGCCCATGGCGGCCGGGACGCTGAAGCCCATCGTGCCGAGGCCGCCCGACGAGACGTGCTGGTTCGGTTCGCGGAAGCCCGTGTAGCGGGCCAGCCACATCTGGTTCTGGCCGACGTCCGCGACGTATGTCGCCTTGTGATCGCTGAGTTCGCCGATGCGGGCGACGACGTAGTCGGCCGACAGGAGCCCGTCGCGCCAGGCGCCGGAGCCGTGCCAGGAGGACGATTCCGAATCACGCCGCCACTCGGCGAGCTGGTCGAGATACTCCTGGCGGTCCGCCATCGGCGTCTCGGGCACCATCCGCGTGAGCGCCTGGAGCACCCGCTTCGCGTCGCCGACGATCGGGACCTCGACCGCGACGTTCTTGCCGATCTCGGCCGGGTCGATATCGGCGTGGACGATCCGAGCGTACGGCGCGTACGTCCGCACGTTGCCGGTCACCCGATCGTCGAAGCGCATGCCGATCGCGACGAGCAGGTCGGCCGATTGGATCGCCCGATTGACGTGCTTCCAGCCGTGCATGCCCATGTAGCCGTAGGCCAGCGGGTGGGTCTCGTCCATCGCGCCGATCCCGAGCAGCGTCCACGCCACGGGGATCGAGGTCTTCTCGGCGAACGCGCGCAGGTCGTCCCACGCCTCGGCGTGGAGGACGCCGTGACCTGCGAGGATGACCGGCCGCTTGGCGGCGGCGATCTCGGCGACCGCGGTCTTGAGCTGGCGGGCGTGTCCCTCGAGGTTCGGGCGAAAACCGGGCAGCCCGGCGATGACATCGTCCTCGGACGGGTGCTCGGCCCGGGTCTCCTGCTGAAGCGCGTCCTTCGTGATGTCGATATGGACCGGGCCCGGCCGGCCGCTCCGGGCGATGTGGAACGCCTCGGCGACGACGCGTGGCAGCTCGTCTGCGTCGCGGACCAGGTAGTTGTGTTTCGTCATCGGCAGCGTGATGCCGTTGATGTCGATCTCCTGGAACGCGTCCTTGCCGATCAGCGCCGACGGAACGTTGCCGGTGATCGCGACCATCGGCACGGAGTCGAGGAGGGCGGTCCCGATCCCGGTGACGAGGTTCGTGGCTCCCGGTCCCGACGTGCCCATGCACACGCCGACCCGACCGGTCACCCGCGCATAGCCGTCGGCGGCGTGGGCGCCGCCCTGCTCGTGGCGGACGAGCACGTGGCGGAGCTCCGGGTAATCCCCGAGGACGTCGTAGAGGGGCAGGATGACCCCGCCCGGATAGCTGAAGAAGACGTCGACGCCCTGGCGAAGCAGGGCCTCACACAGGACGTCGGCGCCGATCCGGGTGCGCTTGAGGTCGCGCGCCTCGTGGAGCATGGCCTTGCGGGCCTGCTCGACGGCTGCGGCGTGGGCCGTCCCGTCGCCTGGCACGTGACTGCGACGCGCAGGCGGCGTCGAGCTCGGCGGCTTCGCCGGACTCGGCGGCTTCGCGGGATCGGTCTCGGTCGTCATGGCGGGCCCTCAGAAGGTGGCTGACAAACAGAAGACCCTCGCCTCCCGGCGAGGGTCCCTTCGGTAGTGCGTGGTTCGTGACGCCTAGCGTCCGTCCCTCCGCGTCCCTCCGTTCTCCCGCCGGGAGCCGGTAATGAGGCCAAGAAGGCCATCAAGCCCCAGAAGCGAGCGAAGAAGCGAGAGGAGCGATACGTCGCCGAACGGGTTCGACTCGATCGGCATGTGGACGCGGCGGCCATCCGTCGTGATCACGACGGCGACGGTGCGGCGATCCTGTCGATCGAAACGGCCCAAGCTGGCCTCCAAACGCTGACCCGCGCGGGTACGACCCTGCGGTTGGCCGCAGTCTAGCAGGGATGCACGACCCGTCAACGTTCCCCCGATGGTCCTGGGTCTGCCCGATACGTGGCGAGATGCTCGTGCAGCGCCCCTGAGGTCGCTAGTCGCGTGACGGCCGGCACACCGGCCCAACGGGCCGCTCGACCGGTCATCCGCACCGCGGCCGTCTGGCGTTGACCGACGGTCAACGTTTTGGACGCGAAGGGCTCCGGGTCTGGTGGTCGGCACCCTTTCGTTGGCCGACGGTCAACGCTTATGGGCGAGAGCTGCTCCAGCCCGGTAGTCGTCGCTGATTCGTCGACCGACGGTCACCAGATCGACGAGAAACGAGCCCCGGTCCGCCGATCGGTCCGATATCGTTGACCCACGGTCAGCGCGCCGGGTCAGGCGCCGGCCCCGAAGCCGGACACGGAACGGAACCCCTCGCCGAGCCGCAGGCCCTGGCTGCGGATGAGCTCCTCGAGGTCGAGCGTCTCCGTCGACGGCCGCTCCAGGGGCACGCCGAGCAGGTAGCCCTGGCCCGCCCGGATCCCCAGGGAGCGGACGAACTCCAGCTGCTCGACGGTCTCGACACCCTCCGCGATGACGAGCGCGCCCCAGCGGTCGGCGAGGTCCTTGAGCGTCAGGACGACCTCCTGCGACGTGGCCCGGACGACGCCGCCCTGGACGAGCGACAGGTCGATCTTGACGATGTCGAAGCGGAGCTGGGACAGCAGCCGCAGACCGGCGTTGCCGGCGCCCACATCGTCCGCGGCGATCCGCATCCCGGCGGCGCGGCAGGCATCGACCGCGCGGGTCAATCGCTCCATGTCCTCGACCGCCTCTCGTTCGGTGAGCTCGAGGACGACCCGTCCCGGGTCGACGCCGTTGCGATGGAGAAGCTGCACCAGCCCGTGCACGCTGAACTGGTCCGACTCGAGCGAGCGCGGGGAGAGGTTCAGCGTCAGGCTGCCGGGCAGGGACAGCCGGGCGAACGAGGCGATCGATGTCGTCAGGCAGGCCAGATCGAGCTCGACGGTCCGGCCGAAGGCCTCGGCCGCGGTGAACAGGTCGGTGGCGTCCGTGAAGCCCGACCCGGGCATCGGCCGGCTGAGGGCCTCGAACCCGCGCGGCCGACCCGAGCCCAGGTCGAAGATCGGTTGGAAGACCGTCGTCAACGCGCCGGTCGCGGCGACACGGGCGACGAGCGCCGCTCGACCGGCGTCGGATCGCTCCATCCCCGGCGAGCCGTGGCGTTCGGGCTCGAAGATCGAGACGCACGTCCGGCCGTGCTTCTTGCCGTACGCCAGCGCGGCGTCGGCCTCGCGGTACAGCGTTGCGCGATCCCGCGCGGTGCCTGGGACCGCGGCGATGCCCACCGTGAACGACCACGGCTGGGCGATCGCCGTCCCGGGCCGTCGGCCGTCGTCGACCCCCCGATCGAGGACCGTGGCCAGGACCCGGCGCATCGCCAGGTAGGCGCCGTCTGCATCGACGCCCGGCATCAGGACGGCGAACTCATCGCCCCCGATCCGGAACACCTGGTCGCCCCGTCGAAGGCCCGCGGCGAGCAGGCCGCCGACCCCGACCAGGACGCGGTCCCCACCCGCGTGCCCATCGGCTTCGTTGACCTTGCCGAAATCGTCCAGGTCCAGGATCGCCAGGGCGAGCCGGCTGTTGTGGCGGGTCGCGCCGACCCACTGGCGCTCGAGCTCCTCCTGGAAGGCCCGGTGGTTGCCGAGACCGGTCAGGGCATCGCGCAGCGATTCCGCACGCGCTCGGGTGTAGGCGTCCTCGAGGACGACGCGCGCCCGGTCGAGCCGTTCGGCTGGTTCGAGGATACGTTTCGCCATCCACACCGTGAGCCAGGCGAGGGCGATCGTGATGCCCGCGATGCCGGCCATCGGCAGGAGGATCGATTCGCCGTCGCCGATGGTGAGCGCGTAGATGATCGGCGCGCCAGCGCGACCGGGATCGTGAACATCGTGACCAGAGCCAGGATCAGGCGCAGGCGGACGACGCGCAGGTCGGTCGACCCGTCGAAGATCGTCTGCTCGGGCTCGCGGGCGTCGTGGGTCGGGGGGCTGGTCTGGATGTCGGGGCCTCCGGATCGGGACGATGCTCCGGTCGGACGTGGACACGCGCGGTCGCCTCGTTTATACGCCGCCCGCTGGTGGCGCGTACGGGCACCGTGGTACCGCACGCCATAGGACCTCCGGTCCCTCTGCTACCCTCTCCCGACCGCACGACCAGCCCACCGGAGACCCGCGCCCCGCCATGACCGCGCCTCGCACGATCATCGACAAGATCTGGGCCGACCACGTCGTGACCCAGGACCCGGGCGCCCCGGCCGTGCTCGCCGTCGACCTCCACCTCGTCCACGAGGTCACCTCGCCGCAGGCGTTCACCGGCTTGCGCGAACGGGGTCTGACAGTCCGCCGGCCCGGGCAGACCGTCGCGACCGCCGACCATTCCATCCCGACGACCCCGCGCGACCTGCCGATGCTCGACCTACAGGCGGCGGCACAGATCGGCCAGCTCGAGCGCAACTGCGCCGAATTCGGGATCCCGCTCCACGGCATCGGCTCGCCGTCGCAGGGCATCGTCCACGTCATCGGCCCACAGCTCGGCCTGACCCAGCCGGGCATGACGATCGTGTGCGGGGACTCGCACACGTCGACGCACGGTGCCTTCGGCGCCCTGGCGTTCGGGATCGGGACGAGCGAGGTCGAGATGGTGCTCGCGACCCAGACGCTCCTCCAGCGCCAGCCGAGGAGTTATGAGGTGCGGGTCGACGGGCGGCTCGCCCCGGGCGTCTCGGCGAAGGACATCATCCTTGCCCTGATCGCACGGATCGGGGTCGGCGGCGGGACCGGCCATGTGTTCGAGTACCGCGGCGACGCGATCCGGGCGCTGACCATGGAACAGCGCATGACGATCTGCAACATGAGCATCGAGGGCGGTGCACGCGCCGGCCTGATCGCCCCTGATGACACGACGTACGAATACGTCCATGGCAGGCCGCACGCGCCGCAGGACGCCGAGTGGGATGCGGCCGTCGAGCGCTGGCGCGGCCTGCCGACCGACGATGGGGCGGCGTTCGACCGGTCGATCACGATCGACGCGGATGGCCTGGAGCCGATGATCACGTACGGCACGAACCCCGGCATGGGTATCCCGATCACGTCGCGCGTCCCCTCCCCGTCCGACGAGGCGGATCCGGCGCAGCGTCGCGCGCTCGAGCACGCGCTCGCCTATATGGACCTGCAGCCCGGGCAGCCGATCCTCGGCCAGAAGGTCGATGTCGTGTTCGTCGGATCGTGCACGAACGGGCGTATCAGCGACCTGCGGCTGGCGGCCGCGGCGCTGAAGGATCGGCGCGTCGCCGATGGCGTGCGCCTCATGGTCACGCCAGGGAGTGACGAGGTGAAGCGCGAAGCCGAGCGCGAGGGCCTCGCCGAGGTCTTCAAGGCGGCGGGAGCGGACTGGCGCGAGTCTGGCTGCTCGATGTGCATCGCGATGAACGGCGACCAGCTGACACCCGGCCAGTACGCCGTCAGCACGTCCAACCGCAACTTCGAGGGTCGCCAGGGCAAGGGCGGCCGGACCTTCCTGGCGTCGCCGTTGACCGCTGCCGCATCGGCGATCACCGGCGTCGTGACCGATCCGCGGACGCTGCCCGGCATCGAAACGCTGACCGCCGTCGGGGGCCGCTGACCGTGGGCGAGCCGTTCCGGATGTTCACGAGCAAGGTCGTCCCGATCGACGCTGAGAACGTCGACACAGACCAGATCGTACCGGCCCGTTATCTCAAGGTGACGGATAAGGCCGGCCTCGCGGAGGCCCTCTTCCGTGACTGGCGGTTCGAGGAGGACGGCTCGCTCAAGACGCCCTCGTTCATCCTGGATACGCCGGGCATGGCCGGCCGTCAGATCCTCCTGGTCGGCAGCAACTTCGGGTCGGGCTCGTCACGCGAACACGCGCCATGGGCGCTGACGGCGTGGGGTGTGCGCGCCATCCTGTCGACCGGCTTCGCGGACATCTTCCGCAGCAACAGCCTCAAGAACGGCCTGCTGCCGATCGTCGTGACACCCGATGTCCATGACCGGTTGCGCGAGATCGTCGCGCGCGACCCGGACGCCGAGCTGACGGTCGACCTCGCGGAAGAAGGCGTGTTGCTGCCGGACGGTTCGACGATCGACTTCGAGGTCGACCCGTTCGCCAAGCGCATGTTGCTGGCGGGCACCGACGAGCTCGGGTACCTCTTGTCCAAGGCGCACGACATCGACGCCTGGGAGGCGTCGCACCCGCCCTTGATCGAGACTCGCGCGGCGAGCTGACGCCGACCGTTGGACGAGTGGCAGACATCCAGCCAGTCGGGCTGTCTCGGAACCGCGCGACGCCCCTTGCCGTCTCCGCAGCCATGAACATCATCCGATCCACCGGTCGCCTCGGCGCCGGTCTTCTCGCCATTGCGCTCCTGGCGGCGTGTGCGAGCGGCGGCGCCGCTCCTTCAACGGCGCCCACCCAGCCGCCGGCCGATGCGCCCGTCACGGCACCGCCCAGTGACGGCACGGGCGTGAACCCAAATCCCGATCCGGGTATCGGCGCCAAGCCGATCGTCCCGAAGCCGGGTCAGGCGATCGATGTCCATCCCGTCGTCGCGGACACCATCGCGGCGCGCGTCGATGGCAACAAGATCCTCGTCACGGTGACCTGGACGAGCGGGGTCGAGCCGTGCACGATCCTCGACTCGATCGTCGCCACCAAGGGCGACGGCACCTACACGGTCACTCTGAACGAGGGCAGCAACCCGCAGGAGATCGCGTGCATCGCGATCGCCGAGCAGCACGTGACCGAATTCGAGATCCCCGATGTCGCGGCCGGGACGTGGACGATCAGCGACTCGGGCGGCGTCGCCCCGCCGGTCGAAGTGACGGTCGGCTGACCCTCCGGCCCCCGCACCGGCCACCCTCGACCACCCAGGAATGCCCCGGACCTGACCGGCCCGGGGCATCCTCATGAGCCCTGTGCGACGATCGGCGCGTGAACCCGCTCGACCTCGTGGCCATCCTGCTGGTCATCCTCGCCGTCGTTCTCGGGTTCAACTCCGGAGCGCTGCCCCAGGTCGGCGGCCTGCTCGGTGCCGTCGGTGGCGGCGCGCTCCTCGTCCTTGCGTTGCCGGTCGTCGTCGGGCCGCTCGACAGCGTTCCCGTCAACGTGCGCCCGTACGTCGTGCTGGCCGGCCTGCTGATGGCGGTCGGGATCGGCGAATCGGTCGGCTCGGCCATCGGCCGGACGGCGGCGCGGTCCCTGGGGAGCGGGTTCCTCGGGGCCGCCGACCGCCTGGCGGGCAGCATCACCGGCGCTGCCCAGGCACTCCTCATCGTGTGGCTCGCCGGCGGCCTGCTGGCGATCGGCCCGGTGCCACGTCTGACCGAGGCCGCCCAGACGTCGACCGCCATCCGGACACTCAACGCGGTCCTGCCGCCGCCCACGGAGATCGCCACCGGGCTGGGTAGCCTGCTCGACGACTCGGGCCTGCCCGACGTGTTCGTCGGCTTCGAGCCGCTGCCGCGCCCACCGGTCGACGATGCCGACCGACGCGACGGCGCGTCAGATCGCCGAGCAGGCCGGCGGCAGCACGGTGCGGATAGTCGCCGGTGTCTGCGGCGCGCAGGCATCGGGCAGTGGCGTCGTCGTGGCCGACGGGTACGTCGTCACCAACGCCCATGTCGTCGCCGGGGCACGGGATGGGGCCGTCACGGTCTCGACCGTCGGCGGCGACCGCGTCGGCGCGCGGGTCGTCCTGTTCGACCCGGCGCTCGACGTGGCACTGCTCCTCGTGCCGGACCTCCGAGCACCGCCGCTCCGGTTCGCGACCGCCGATCCGCGGCGCGAGACGGATGGCGCGGCGCTCGGCTACCCGGGCGGCGGCTCCCTCACGATCGTAGCCGGCGGCCGTGACCGGCGCGTACCGGGCGACGGGTCGCGATATCTACGGAGAGGCTCGGGTCGATCGCAACATCCTCGAGCTCCGGGCCAAGATCGAGCGCGGCGACAGCGGCGGCCCGTTCGTGCTGCGGGACGGCACGATCGGTGGCCTCGTCTTCGCCGAGGCGCGGACCGACCAAGAGGTCGGCTACGCGTTGAGTCCCACCTCAGTAGCGGTCAGGATCGCGCCTGGCCTGGGCCGCACCGGCGCAGTCGACACAGGTCGCTGCCTGCGCTGAGTCAGTTCGTGTGATCCGGCGTCAGGGTCGCGATCCACGCGGCAATGACCCGCAGGATCTTGCCCTGGATCTTCGGGTGTTCGGAGAGCAGGGACGTGAACTCCCGGTGACCGACGACGAGGAGGAGTGCCGGTGTCGTGGCGGTGGCAGTCGCCGTGCGCGGGACCTTGCCCAGCATCGCCAGCTCGCCGAAGAAGTCGCCAGGGCCGAGATCGCGGAGGTGGCGACCCCCACGGCTGATCTCGATCGTGCCATCGAGCACGATGAAGAACTCCTCCGCTGTGGCGCCTTCCTTGGTGAGGACCTTGCCGGCCTTGACGGACACTTCGTCCGCGAGCCGACCGACATCGCGCAACTCCTTGGTGCCGAGTCCGGCGAAGAGCGGCACCTTCGAGAGCATCGTCAGCTTCTCGTCCATCGGTCCTGGGATCCCTCCGTGTCGGCCCGTATGTCTGCGTCCCGGAGGATACGCGCTCGGCGTGGCGCTCGAAAGAGCCCTCGGACGGGGTCCGGGCTGGCTATCCTTCCGGGATGCCGCAACGGCTCGCGGGCCGCCTCGAGCCGGCGGTCGGCGCCCTCCGGACCGCGATGGCGGATAGCGCAGTCCGTCGGCTCATCGTCGCCTGGTTCGCGGTGGTCGCCGGCAAGTGGGCCCTGCTGGTCACCACCCTCGTCATCGCCTATGAGCAAGGCGGCACGGTCGCGGTCGGGGTCCTGGGTGTCGTGCGTTTTCTCACGCCGGCCATCTTTGCGCCGTTCGCCGGGGTGCCCGCGGCGCGCTGGACGGCGCTCACGGTGCTGCGCGCGACCAACATCGCCCGGACCATCGCGGTCGTCGCTGTTGCCGTGGTCGTCGCGATCGACGCGCCTTTCGTCGCCCTCGCGCTGGTGGTCGGGCTCGAGGCAGGCCTCGGCGCATTCACGCGGCCCCTCCATATGGGGCTGCTGCCGGCATGTGCCCGCTCCCCCGATCAGCTCGTCGCGGCGAACGTCACGTCGAGTGCGGCAGAAGGCCTGGGAACGTTCGTGGGACCTGCCGTCGCGAGCCTGCTGCTGGTCTGGACCGGACCATTCGGCGCGATCGTCGCGGTCGGCGCGCTCTATGCCGCCGGGGTGGTGGCGCTCGCCCAGGCCCATATCCAGGTCGTCGGTCGACGGGACGCACGAGGGGGTCCGGACGAGGTCCTGGACGAGATCCTCGCCGGTGCCCGGGCCGTGGGCCGGCTACCGGGTCCGCGCCTCGTGGTCATCGGTTTCGCGCTTCAGACGTTCGTCCGCGGCCTGCTCACGGTGCTGACGGTCGTCGCCGCCATCGAGCTTCTCGGGATGGGCGAACCGGGGGTCGGCACCCTCAACGCGGCGATGGGTCTTGGCGGGCTGGTCGGCGCCGCGGCGTCGATCGCGCTCGCCGGTCGGGCGCGACTCTTCCCGGCGTTCGTCGTCGCGCTCGCGGGCTGGGGTGCGCCGATCGCACTCATCGGCCTGCTGATGAACCCGACCGCGGCGATCGTGGCCATGATCGCGGTCGGCGTCAGCAACGCATTCCTCGACGTCGCCGGGTTCACGCTCGTGCAGCGGACGACGCCGAATGAGGCCCGTGTCGCCGTGCTCGGGCTGATCGACGGCGTCGCCAACCTCGGCCCGGCCATCGGTGGGATCGTCGCGCCGCTCCTGATCGCGGGTGCCGGCGTGCAAGGAGCCCTCGTGCTCACCGGTGCGCTGCTCCCGCTTGTCGCCGTCGCGCTCGGGTTCGCCTCGAGGGGCCTGGACGA
The DNA here is from genome assembly GCA_963819655.1 of uncultured Chloroflexia bacterium. Classification (GTDB taxonomy): domain Bacteria; phylum Chloroflexota; class Limnocylindria; order Limnocylindrales; family CSP1-4; genus SPCO01. Next base: position 531,275 of record CAWFXA010000001.1, read on the forward strand.
GGGCGGACCCGCTGCGGCCCGGCGCGTCGAATTGCTGCGTGGCCAGCCGCTTTTCGCGCCGCTGTCGCTGGCCATCGTGGAACACCTGGCCGCATCCCTGGTCCCGGTCCCGTTTGCCGCCGGGACATGGCTGATCCGGGAGGGCGACGTCGGCGACGACTACCTCCTCATCGACGAAGGCGAGGTCGAGATCAGCCAGGGCGAGCGCCTGCTTGGGACGGGCGGCGCCGGGCTCGGCGTCGGTGAGATCGCGCTGATCAACGACATCCCGCGCACGGCATCGGTCCGCGCCGTCACTCCGGTGACGGCGTTCCGGATGGATCGCGACGCGTTCCTCGAGGCGGTCACAGGTCACGCACAGAGCGACCTCGCCGCGCGCACGCTCGCCGCGGAGCGGCTGGCATCGGACCGCGGACGCGGCGCCTGAAGCCGTCGCCCTACACTGCAGCGCATGCCCGACCCGTCCGCGCCGGCACCGTCACACCCGTACGACCGGCCGACCGACCCGGCCAAGCGCCATTCGTCGGCCCTGACCGATGGCCCCGATCGGGCCGGCGCCCGGGCGATGCTCAAGGCGATCGGCTTCACCGACGAGGACCTCGCCAAGCCGCTCGTCGGCGTCGCGACGACGTGGATCGAGACGATGCCGTGCAACTACAACCAGCGCCGGCTGGCCGAGTCGGTGAAGGACGGGATCCGGGCGGCGGGCGGCACGCCGATGGAATTCAACACGGTCTCCGTGAGCGACGGCGTGTCGATGGGCACCGAGGGGATGAAGGCATCGCTCGTCAGCCGCGAGGTCATCGCCGATTCGATCGAGCTCGTCATGCGCGGCCATCTGCTCGATGGCGTCGTCTGCCTGGTCGGCTGTGACAAGACCATCCCGGGAGCGGCGATGGCGCTCGGGCGCCTCGACGTCCCGGGCACGATCCTCTACAACGGCACGATCTACCCCGGCGTCTATCGCGGGCAACGAAACGCGACGATCGTCACGGTCTACGAGGCGATCGGCGCATATCGGGCAGGCAAGATCAGCCTCGACGAGCTGTACGAGATCGAGAACGTGGCGTGCCCCGGTCCGGGCGCGTGCGGCGGCCAGTACACCGCCAACACGATGTCGACCGTGATGGAGTTCATCGGCCTCTCGCCAGCGGGTTTGAACGGCATCCCGGCCGAGGACCCGGCCAAGGACGAGGCAGCGCGCAAGACCGGCGAGCTCGTGATGGACCTCGTCCGCCGCGACGTCCGGCCATCGAGGTTCGTCACACGCGCGTCGCTCGAGAACGGCATCGCCAGCGTGGCCGCGACCGGTGGCTCGACCAACGGCGTGCTGCATCTGCTCGCGATCGCGCACGAATTCGGAATCGACCTCGACATCGACGACTTCGGAGCGATCGCCGATCGGACCCCGATCGTCGCCGACATGCACCCGGGCGGCCGCTACCTGGCCGCCGACATGTACGACGCGGGCGGCATCGGTCTGGTCATGCGCGAGCTGCTGAAGCGCCCGGGCCTGCTGCAGGGCGATGCGCCGACTGTCGACGGCCGGACCATCGCGCAGATCGCCGCGGACGCCAGGGAGACCGAGGGCCAGAAGGTCGTGCTCCCGATCGATACCCCGCTCAAGCCGACCGGCGGGCTGGCGATCCTGCGCGGCTCGCTGGCACCGGATGGCTGTGTCGTGAAGCTGGCAGGGCACGAACGCCGGCTGCACCGCGGGCCGGCGCGCGTGTTCGACTCCGAGGCGGCCTGCTTCGAGGCCGTCAGCGACCGCCGCATCGTCCCGGGCGACGTCGTCGTGATCCGGTACGAGGGGCCGGTCGGCGGACCCGGGATGCAGGAGATGCTGAGCGTGACCGCCGCGCTGGTCGGCGAGGGTCTTGGCGACGAGGTCGCGCTGATCACCGACGGCCGCTTCTCGGGCGGCACGCACGGACTGATGATCGGCCACATCGCACCGGAGGCCGCACTCGGCGGGCCGATCGCGGTCGTCGAAGAGGGCGACGAGATCGTCATCGACGTCGATCGGAAGGCGCTCGACCTGGACGTCCCGGTCGACGAGATCACGCGCCGGTTGGCCGCCTGGACACCGCGCCCGCCGAACTACGTCGGCGGCGTGCTGGCGAAGTACGCGGCGCTGGTCGGTTCGGCGTCTTCCGGGGCCGTGACGACGGGCGGCCGGATGGCCGCCAACCTCACGGGGCCGCGCATCGCTCCATGAGCCGTCGGATCTCGATCGGCATCAAGACGTCGCCGCAGGCCGTCGACTGGAGCACCCTCGACGCTGCGTGGCAGCGCATCGGCACGCACGACGTCTTCGAGTCGGTCTGGATGAACGACCATCTGGTCGATGTCGCGCATGACCGCCACGGCGCGAGCCTCGAATCGATGACGGCGTTGGCAGCGCTCGCCCATCACGTGCCCGGGCGCTGGCTCGGCACGGCGGTCCTGGCGGCGACGTTCCGGCATCCCGCCGTCCTGGCCAAAGCGGCGACGGTCATGGACCACGCCACCGGCGGCCGGTACATCGTCGGCCTGGGAGCCGGCTGGCACGAGGGCGAGCACCTGCCGTTCGGCATCCCGATGCCGTCGATGCCGGAGCGGTTCGACCGCTTCGAGTCGGCTGTCCATGTCCTCCGCGCACTGTGGTCCGACGCCGCGCGGACCCCGCCCGGCGTGACCCGTCCAGACCGGTTCTACCCACTCACCGACGCCACGAACGAGCCGCCGACACTGACGCCGCGGTGGGCCACGCCTGTGGCTCGGAGGCCAGAGACGCCGCGGGATCGCGCTGGCGGCCGCAGTCGCCGACGGATGGGTCCAACCGGCGGTGGCGGTCGGCGAGGGTCGGCCGACCAGCCTCGAGGACTTCAGCGACAGGCGTGGGGCGCTGATCCGCGCCCTCGAGGAGGTCGGCCGCGACCCTGACACCTTCGAGTTCGGCGCCCAGGTCCCGACGGGCACGACCGATGACGACCGGCGGCACGCGTTGGACCAGGCGCATGAGGCGGTCGAGCGCGGGGCGACCCACGTGATCCTCGGGCTGCGGCCCGAGCCTTGGCCCTGACGGCGTCGACGCCGTCGCCCGCCTGGTCGCCGAGCCGCTGCGGCAGGCGCTCGGGTGAGGGCACGCGCCACCACGGGCCGATCCGCCCGGAGCGCGCATCATGAGCACGTGACCGAGAGACCCTCGTCGCCGGCGTCGGGACTGCCGCCGGACCCGCTCGCCTATGACTCGCCGCGGGCCGTGCGCGCTCGCGAGAAGGGTCTCCAGGCACCGTACATCGCCGGCGGACTCGACCCGGATCCGGCCGCGGGCAGGGCCGAGGAACGACGGCTGGGGCGGCTGCTCGTCGCGATGATCGTGGTCATCGTGTCGTCCGGCTTCGTGATCGGCACTCTCGTCGCCCTTCTCGGCCCAAGCGGCTCGTGACGACCGGCGCAAGGAGCCTCCCGTCCGCCGCGGTCGCGGCCGCGGACTGGGAGGCGGCTCACGAGGGGGTGGTCACGACCCTGCGCGAGCTGATCCGCATCCCTTCGGTCAACCCGCCCGACCCCGCGGCACCCGACCAGGAGACGCGCGCCGCTCGCTATCTGGAGGGGCGCATCCGGGCGCTCGGCCTCGATCCCGAGGTCGTCGAGCCCGCCCCGGGTCGCGGTTCCGTCCACGCGCGCCTGCGGGGTGACGGCACCGGCGGCGAGCCGTTCCTCCTGCTGTCGCACCTCGACGTCGTCCCGGCACCGCCCGACCGCTGGTCGCACGACCCGTTCGCCGCGGATATCGCCGACGGCTACGTCTACGGCCGCGGCGCGGTCGACATGAAGGGCATGATCGCCCTCGAGCTCGGCGTCATCGAGCGGCTGGTCGACGAGGCACGCGCGGCCGGCCGCGACCCCGCCAGGGACCCGATCCCGGGCATGCGACGAGACGTGCTGTTGACCTGCGCGGCCGACGAGGAATCGGGCTCGACCGACGGTGCCCGCTGGTTCGCCGCACATCGCCCGGAATGGTTGCGGGCCGCGGGAGCGGTGAACGAATGCGGCGGTGTGTCGGTGACGGTCGCTGGCCGGAGGCTCTATCCGATCCAGGTCGCCGAGAAGGGCTTCGTCCCGTACCGCATCCACGTCACGGGCAACTGGGGCCACGGCTCGATGCCACGCGACGACAACGCGGCGGTCCTCGCGGCCGCCATCATCGAGCGACTCGCCGTGCCCGGGCCGGTCCGGATGACGCCGGTGATGGTCCGGTTCCTCGAAACCGCAGCCGCGGTACTGCCCGGCGATGCGGCCGCGACGCTGCGCTCGATCGCCCGCGGTGAGCTCGCCCCTGACGCGACGGACCACGCGATCGATGGGCTGTGCGACCCGATGTATGCGCGCGCTCTGCGAGCCCTGATCCGCGACACGCTCAGCCCGGACGTCATCCATGCCGGCGTCAAGTACAACGTGATCCCGGGCGATGCGGACATCGAGGTCGACTGCCGCATCCTGCCCGGTACGACCGAGGCCGACATCCGCGCGGAGGTCGAGCGGCGCATCGGCCCGGACCTGCTCGCCGCGTGCAGCATCGAGCGGTTAGCCTGGGGCGACCCGGTCGAGGCGCCGGCCGAGGGGCCGCTGTGGGACACGCTGGTGGCCACGCTGCGCGACCACGATCCCGAGGGCATCCCCCTCCCGGTCATGACGCCATTCGCCACGGATGCCAAGGCGACATCGCTTGTCGGCACCCCGACCTACGGCTTCTCGCCGTTCCGCCTCGAGCCCGACGAGCGCTTCCTCGAGCGCTTCCACGGCGTCGACGAACGGATCTCGCTCGACGCGCTCCGGTTCGGGCTCCCGGTGCTGTACGACGTCGTGCGCCGCTTCTGCGGCTGACGGGGCCGCCGGTCAGTCGTTCGGCCGCTGCTCCTTCGGGACCGTGACGCGGACGCGCTCCTCACACGATTGGCAGACGTAGTAATGGCCGCGCTGCCATTCCTGTTCCGGGTCGAGCTCGGCGACATCGTGCGCCATGCGCTCGGGATCCGGCTCCGGTTCGGGGACCATGTTGCCCCACGACCCGTCTGAATGTTGGTGCTGGACGTAGAACAGCGCGTTGGACAACTGGCCGTATTGGAACATCCGGGTGTGACCTCCTGACCGTAGCCTACCTCCCCGCCGGTCCCGTCACGTCCCGGGTTCGCGCCGTGCCCGGATCAAGCGGCCTCTGCGACTGATCGCGTGCGTCGCGAGCGCCGCGACGCCCATCGCGACGATCGATCGTTCCGCGGTCGGGAGGGGCCGCACCGCGGACAGGAATTGCTCGGCGCGCCCGCGGTCGACGACCCGCAGGATGGCGTGACCGCGCGGGGTCAAGCGCAGGACCTTCTGGCGCCGGTCCTCCTCCTCGGCGCGGCGCTCCACCAGGCGCCGCTTGACCAGACCGTCGATGAGGCGGCTCGTCGCCGACGGCGACCGGTTGATGGACTCGGCCAGCTCCCCGATCGTCAGCGTGCTGCCGTCGGCGAGCACGTACAGCGCAGCGAGCTGGGTGAAACCGAGCCGCAGCTCGCCGAGCTGGCTCGCGAAGCCGATGACGAGCTCGCGCCACAGCGCACGACCCATCGCCACGCGCTCGCTGATCTGACGGACGTTGGGCAGCCGCGTCCCCGCAGCCAGGACCGGTGCCGAGAGATCGGCTTCGAAGCGCTGTGCGATCGCGCGGCGGGGCGCCGGTCGGGTAGCCATGCATGCAAGCATGCACGTGAATCCCGGTGCCCGGCAAGGCCTGCCCGTACGCTTCCGGCGATGTCCCCATTCGCATTCGTGTTTCCCGGCCAGGGCTCGCAATCGGTGGGCATGGGCCGGGACCTCGCCATGTCATCACCTACCGCTGGGGCAGTGTGGTCCGCGGCTGACGACGCCCTCGGCGAGCCACTGGGTGCGCTCGCATGGGATGGCCCCGCAGACCGGCTCGACCGCACCGAGAACGCGCAGCCCGCCATTCTCGCGGCGTCGATCGCGATCCTCGAGGCGATGCGCGATCGCTGGGCGGCCGCCGGTCTGGAGCCCCCGACACCGGCCTTCGCCGCGGGCCATTCGATGGGTCAGTACTCCGCACTCGTCGCGAGCGGCGTCCTGTCGCTGGCGGATGGCGTTCGACTCGTCCGCCGCCGCGGTGAGCTGATGCAGGCGTCGGGCCAGGGTCGCGACGGCGCGATGGCCGCGATCATCGGCCTCGATGACGCGCGGGTCCCCGAGCTGCTCGAGGCGGCCGCGAAGCATGGCACGTTCGTCGTGGCGAACCGGAACGCGCCCGGCCAGGTCGTCGTGTCTGGCGAGCGCGGCGCGATCGAGGCCGGTGCCGAGATCGCCCGTGAGCTGGGCGCCAAGCGCTCGATCGTGCTGCCCGTCAGCGTCGCGGCTCACTCGCCGCTCATGGCCGAGGCGGCGGATGGCATGCGCGCCACGCTCGAGGGTGTCGAGTTCCACGATCCGTGGACGACGCTCCTGGCCAACGCAGACGGCCACCCGATCACGTCGGCTGCGGGTGCACGAGAGGAGCTCGTGGACCACCTGACGGCCGGGGTCGACTGGGTCGGGGCGGTCCAGCGGATGACCGGCGCCGGCGTCACGACCTTCATCGAGGTCGGCCCGGGCAAGGTCCTGACCGGTCTCATCAAACGCATCGCCCCGGATGCCGAGACCGTCCCCGCGGACGATCCGGCCACACACGACCGACTCCTCGATCTCGCCGCCGTCGCGGCCTGATCGCCCACTCCTGGAGGGATAGCCCAACATGCGTCGACCCGACTACGACCGCCGCGTCGTCGTCACCGGACTCGGGGTGGTCAGCCCCGTCGGCAACGACAAGGACACGGCCTGGTCGAACCTCGTCAACGGTGTCTCCGGCCTCGGCCCGATCACCCATTTCGACTCATCGCCGTACGAGGCGAAGGTGGCCGGCGAGGTCCGCGATTTCGACGCCAAGGAATGGATGGACCCGAAAGCCGCGCGCCGCAGCGAGTCGAGCATGCATTTCGGGGTCGCGGCGGCCAAGCAGGCCCTGGCCGATTCCGGCTTCGAGCTGACGGACGAGAACCGCACCGAGGTCGGGGTCGTGTTCGGCTCGGGCGCGGGCGGTCAGCAGCTGATGATCGACAACTACATGACCCTCCACGAACGTGGCCCGCGGACGGTCGCACCGACGTTCATCGCGAACGCCCTCGTCGACAGCTGTTCGGGGATGATCGCGATCGAGACGGGGGCGATCGGTCACAACGTCTGCATGGTGTCAGCCTGCGCGACCGGCACGCACAACGTGGGCGAGGCGGCCGAGGCGATCCGTCGCGGCGATTGCGTGGCGGTGATCAGCGGCTCGACCGAGGCGCCTCTGCTCGAGGTCGCGCACGCCGGGTTCTCGAATATGCGCGGCATGGGCCTCCCCCGCCCCGGCGAGGAGCCGCAGACCGTGTCGCGCCCGTTCGATGCCACGCGCGATGGATTCGTCCTCGGCGAGGGCGCCGGCTCCCTGTTCCTCGAAGACCTCGACATCGCCAAGGCCCGTGGCGCGACGATCTACGCCGAGGTCGTCGGGTACGGCTCGGCCGCCGACGGGTGGGACATGGTCCAGCCGATCGACGCCGGCGTCGGGTCGGCACGGGCGATGCAGATGGCGCTCGACCGCCGCGGCGTGCCCGCCGACGAAGTCGACCTGATCAACCCCCACGGCACCTCGACGCCGCTCGGCGACAAGCGCGAGGCGGAGGCGATCTGGACGACGTTCGGGTCGCGCTCCGCGCGCGACGCCAAGGCGATCGCGATCAGCGGGACCAAGTCGATGACCGGGCACATGATGGGCGCGGCGGGGGCATTCGAGGCGTTCGCGACGGTGATGGCGGTCGCCGAGCAGTGCGCGCCGGGCACCCTCAACTACCGCGACTACGACCCGGAGTGCGACCTGTGGGTCCCGGCCGAGACGGTCCCGATGCCGATCCGCCACGCGCTGTCCAACAACATCGGTCTGGGTGGACACAACGGCGCGGTCATCTTCAAGCGCTACGACGGCGACTGACCGTTCTGCCCCCTTCCCGCGTGGGTCACTCACGGTGACGGTGTCTCGCTCGGTCACGCCCGTCAGTCTCGCGCGAGGAGCGTTGGATGGCGTTGACGCCGATGCCGGGCCCGTCCCGGACCTCGCTGCCTACAATCTGTGCGTGCCCGTGCCCCACCCCACCGTGACGTCCCATGGCTGAGCGCGACCCGGCCCGGCGTGCGGTCGTCACCGGCCTCGGCGCGATCATGCCCATCGGCAACGACTTCCCGACGTACTGGGCGAACCTCAAGGCCGGCGTGACCGGCACGCGCACGATCCGAAGCTTCGATGCGTCGCAGCACGAGGTCCGCATCGCGGCCGAGGTCCTCGATTTCGATCCGGCCACGGTCATGGACCCCAAGATGGCGCGCCGGATGAGCCGCTTCATCCACCTCGCGATGGGCGCCGGCAAGGAGGCGGTGGCGGACTCGGGCATCGATTTCGCAGCCATGACGCCGGAGCAGCGCGACCGCGTCGGGGTCGTCGTCAACACCGGCGGTGGCGGCATCGAGCAGATCATCGACGGGACTCACGTCCACGATCGGAAGGGCCCCCGGTTCGTCTCGCCGTTCGCCGTGCCCGCGCTGTCCGGGTCCATGGCGGCGGCCTTGCTGTCGATGGAGTGGGGCCTGACTGGGCCCGTCATCACCCAGGTCGCCGCGTGCGCGACGTCCGTGATCGCCTTCCACGACGCGCTCCGCCTCATCCGCGAGGGCGAATGCGACGTGGTCGTGACCGGCGGCTCGGAGGCGCCGATCTGGCCGATGGGGGTCGCCGCGCTCGCCAACATGACGGCCCTCTCGAAACGGAACGACACCCCCGAGACCGCGTCGCGACCGTTCGACCTGACGCGGGACGGGTTCGTCCTGGGCGAAGGGGCCGGCATCGTGATCGTCGAGTCGCTCGCCCACGCACGAGAGCGTGGCGCCACGCCGATCGCCGAGGTGCTCGGCGGCGCACTCACTGCCGACGCGTTCCACATCAGCGCCCCCGAGCCGACGGGTCGCGGCCAGATGCGGTCCATGACGAATGCCATGCGGAACAGCGGTATCGCGCCGGACGAGGTCGACTACATCGTGGCCCATGGCACGGCGACGCCGCTCAACGACGTCACCGAGACGCGCGCGATCAAGGGTGCGTACGGGGAGCACGCCTACAAGGTCGCCATCAGCTCGCCGAAATCGATGATCGGCCACCTCGTCGGCGCGGCAGGCATCGCCAGCGCGCTGGCCGGACTGGGCGCGATCCGCGACGGGGTCATCCCGCCGACCGCCAACCTGCGCACACCCGATCCCGAGTGCGACCTGGACTACGTGCCGCTCACGGCGCGCACGGCCAGGGTCGACACGGTTGCTGTGGACGGTTTCGGGTTCGGCGGCCAGAACGCGGTCTCGATCTTCCGCCGCGTGGTCGACTGACGGCTTAGCGCAGCGCGCGACCCTCGAACGTCTCGATCGCGTCGATGTGCGCCGGGCTCAGCGGCGCGGAGCGATCGGCCTCGTAGTCGTAGCGGACCATCACCGAGTCGCTCGTCGCGACCAGTCGTGGACTCCCGCCGGGTCCGCACGCCGTCAGCCGGTGCTCGAGCGTGAACGACGACCGACCGATGTGCGTGGCTCGCGTCTCGACCGTGACGGTCTCGCTGTGGAAGACCGGCGCCCGGTACGTGATCCGTGCCTCGGCGAGGATCAGACTCTCGGCCCCTTCGTGGCCGGCCGACACCGGCTCACCGGTGACGTCGGTCCAGTACCGGATGCGGGCCATCTCGCAGTAGGTCAGGTAGACCGCGTTGTTGACGTGGCCCATCGCATCGGTGTCGGCGAAACGCACCTCGATGGCGACGGTGTGGGCGAAGTCGCCCGCCAGGTCGCGTGGATCCGCCGGGGTCTCGATGCGTGCGCGGGCCGCCATGTCGAGGCTCAGTCTGGCGACTCGACGAGGAGCGTGCCGGCCATCCCGGCATCGGCGTGACCCGGCACGGTGCACACGATCCGGTAGGTGCCGGGTTGGTCGATCGCGAACCGGATCGTGCGGGTCTGGCCCGGACGCGCGCCGGCGTCGACGTTGGCCAGCCCCTCGACCTCCCAGTCATGGAAGATGGGGTCGTCATTTCGGAAGGACAGGACCACGGTCCGGCCCGCCTCCACTCGCACCTCGGCCGGGGTGAACGCGGTGTCGCGGGCCGTGACCGCCAGGCGCGTGGCGCCGGCGTCAACCCAGCGGTCGGCGGCCATGACACCTCCTGCCAAACCGACCGCCGCCAGCGCGACCGCGGCGAGAAACCAGGCCTGGCGCAGTCGGCCGAAGAGGCCGGCCCGGCGGATCCGATGTGGCGCCTGCGGTCGCGCATCGAACGACCGGAGCCGAAGGGCGTTCGCGACGACCGTGACCGACGAGAGCGCCATCGCACCCGCGGCGAGCGCCGGCGAGAGGGCGATCCCGAACGCCGGGATCAGGACGCCCATGGCCACCGGGATGAGGACGATGTTGTAGGCGAAGGCCCAGAAGAGGTTCTGGCGGATCACCGTCATGGTCGCCCGTGACAGCCCGATCGCGGCCGGCACGCCGCGCGGATCGCCGCCGATGAGCGTCACGCCGGCGGCGTCGATCGCGACGTCGGTCCCGGTCCCGATGGCGATCCCGAGATCGGCCTGCGCGAGCCCGGGCGCGTCATTGATCCCGTCGCCGACCATCGCGACCGTTCGGCCCCGGCCCTGGAGTCTTTCGACGATCCCCGCCTTGTCGGTCGGACGCGTCTCGGCCACGACGCGATGCGCCGGGATGCCGACCTGGCCGGCGACCGCGGTCGCCGTGGACCGCGCGTCGCCCGTCACGAGCCAGACCTCGATGCCCGCGGCGGACAGCTCGCGCACCGCACCGGCCGCCTCGACCCTGACGGGGTCGGCGATGGCGATCAACCCGGCAGCACGGCCGTCGATGGCCACACCGACGGGTGTTCGCCCGTTCGTCGCAAGAGTCTCGAGCGCCGAACCCAACCGTGAGAAGTCGATCCCGTCAGCGGCGAGCCAGGACGGTCGGCCCACGATGACGCTTCGTCGACCTGCGGCTGTCTCGACGACGCCACGGACACCGCCGCCGATGGTCGCATCGAACTCGACGACGCGGTCGAACCCGAGCTCGCGCTCGTTGGCGTACGCGACGATGGCCGCCCCGAGCGGGTGTTCGCTCGCACGCTCGAGGGCACCGGCGAGGTCGATGACGGTTCGTGCCGCCTCACCGGGTGCGACGACCACATCGGTGACGCTCGGGCGACCGAGCGTGAGCGTGCCCGTCTTGTCGAACACGACGGTATCCACGCGATGGGCCGTCTCGAGGGCCTCACCCCCGCGGATCAGGATGCCGGCCTCCGCCCCACGACCGGTCCCGACCATGACCGCGGCCGGTGTGGCCAGACCCATCGCGCACGGGCAGGCGATCACCACGACACCGATGAATGCGGTGAGGGCCAGCGTCGTCCTTGGCTCCGGTCCGAAGACGAACCAGACCACGAACGTCGCGCCGGCCACCAGGAGAACCAGCGGAACGAACACCTCCGCGATCCGATCCGCGAGGTGCTGGATCGGGGGCTTGCTTCCCTGCGCACGACGCACTGCCTCGACGATGCGCGCGAGCGCGGTCTCACGACCCACCCGGGTCGCGCGCATCACGAACGTCCCTGTCGTGTTGAGGGTCGCCCCGACGACCTCGATGCCGGCCGTCACCTCGACCGGAAACGCCTCCCCGGTGAGCATGCTGGCATCGACCGCCGACACTCCTTCGACGACGACTCCGTCGACCGGCACCCTGTCGCCCGGCCTCACGCGGAGGAGGTCACCGACCGCGACGCCCTCGAGCGGGACGTCGACCTCTCGGCCGCCCTCGACCCGACGTGCGGTCGCCGGCTGCAGGCCGACCAGCCGGCGGATCGCGCCCGCCGTGCTGGCCTTCGCGCGTCCTTCCAGCCAGCGCCCGAGGAGGACGAGGCCAAGGATGATCGTCGATGCATCGAAGTAGGTCTCCGGATGCAGCCCAGCCGCGTGGATCGCTTCCGGGAAGAGGGTCACGCCGACGCTGTACAGCCAGGCGGCCGTCGTTCCGATCGCGATGAGCGTGTCCATGTTGGCCGTCCCGTGACGAGCGGCCCGCCACGTCGCTCGATAGAAGCGGGATCCCGCCCAGGCCTGGATGAACGTGGCCGGAACGAGCGCCAGCCAGTTGATGGTCTCCATCGGGATGCGCGTCTGGGGGACGAACATCGCGACCATGATCGCGACGGCCACGGCGATCGACACCAGTGCCTGGCGGAGAAGCGTGCGCGACTCCTCGTCGCGACGAGCATCGGCGTCGGCCGCCTCGGCGGTCAGCGAGATCGGTGGCTCGTCGCGGCTCCGCTCGGCATCGGGGCGGACGTCGTAGCCGGCCGCCTCGACGGCGGCCACGAACCGGGCGCGGTCGGCCACGCTCGGGAGGTAGCGGATGGTCGCCTGCTCGGTGGCGAGATTGACGCTCGCGGTCTCGACCCCGTCCGTCGCCCGCAGGAATCGCTCGATCCGATTCACGCACGATGCGCACGTCATGCCCTCGACGGGAAGCTGGATCTCGGCGGTCGTCGGCTCGCGCATCATACTCCTGGGGAGTATATCAGCCGTCGGGGCCCGGTCCGTGGATGCCGCAGACTTAGAGCCATGCCCGAGCAGGTCGTCACCGCCACACTCGACGGGGACGGCGCGCCGTTCCGTGTCGCGGCGACCGACCTCGGGATCGCCGCGGCAGCCTGGGAGTCGGACGAGGCCGCCTTTGCCGGCGCGTTACGATCGCGCCTCGGCGTCCCGGTCGTCCCGCTGGCCGAGGCCCGCCCTGACGATCCGGCCGCCACGGTCCTGCGCGCCGCGATCCCGACCATCGAACGCCTGCTACGCGGCCTCCCGACGGACGGCGCTGACGTCGCGGTCGACCTTGGCGATCGGCCGTCCTTCGACCGGCGTGTGCTCGACGCGGTCCGCGATGTCGGCTGGGGCCGGACGGCGAGCTACGGCGATATCGCCAAGCGGGTCGGAGCGCCACGGGCGGCGCGAGCGGTCGGCGGCGCCCTCGGGCGCAACCCGATCTCGCTGGTCATCCCGTGCCACCGGATCATCGCTGGCGACGGGACGCTCGGCGGATATGGCGGGACGGGCTGGGTGGATCGCGACAAGCAGCTGTCGCGCAAGGAGGCCCTGCTGCTGCGCGAAGGCGTCACAGTCCCCAGGCGCCGCGGCTAGACTCCGGCCCACCGGCGCCTCGTCACGGGCCGGGCCGGGGTCCACAACCGCGAGGGATCGGGTGCCGCTGTGGCGCCCCTGGAGGTCGCATTGACGGCAGCGTCCGTACCCGCCCCATCGATGTTCGCCGTCTTCCGCAAGCGCGACTTCTCGCTGCTCTGGCTCGCCCAGCTGATCTCCACCGCGGGCTCGGCGCTCACCGACCTCGCCGCGGCGATCTTCGTGTTCCGTGTGACCGGCTCGGCTCTGGCGGTCGGCCTGACGTTGATGGTCACAGCCATCCCGAGCCTCATCGTGGGCCTGCTCGCCGGTGTCTTCGTCGACCGCCACGATCGCAAGCGCATCCTCGTCTGGACGTGCCTGATCCAGGCCGTCATCGTCGGGTCCATCGCGCTCGTGCTGAACGTGGACTCGATCGCGATCGTCGGGCTGTATGCACTGCTCCTGCTCAACGCCGGCGTCAGACAGTTCTTCGACCCGGCGCACGACAGCCTGATCCCGGAGATCGCGAGCGACGAGGAGCTCGCAGCCGCCAACTCGTTCCTGTCGATCGCCTCCTTCGGCTCGACGGCGATCGGGTTTGCCGGCGCCGGCCTGCTGGCCAGTGTCGACCTGCGGATCGCCTTCGTCATCGATGCGCTGTCCTTCGTCATCTGCGCGTTGCTGATATCGCGGATGGGCCGCTACAAGATGCCGGTACCGGAAGACGAGGCGAGCGTCAGTGTCATCGTCGCGAACCTCAAGTCCGGCCTGAGCACCCTGTTCGGCACGGAAGTGCTGCGCTCGCTGTTCTTCGTCGGCGCCCTGATGTTCTTCTCGTTCGGGCTCTGGAACGTCCTCCTGCTGCCGATGTCACTGCGCGAGCTCAACGCGACGGAGTTCGAGTACGGACTGCAGGAGGGCCTGACATCGGTCGGGTTCGTGCTCGGCTCGTTCTTCATGGCGCGCTTCTCGAGCCGCCTGCCCGAGTCGATCTGGGTGGTCGTTGGCCTCACCGGCATGGGCGTCTGCGGGCTTGCCTACGCCTCCGCGACGTCGATCCCGGTCGCGATCGTCCTCGTGATGATCTCGGGATTCTTCAACTCGCCGGCGTCGGTCGCCCGGTCCGTCCTGCTCCAGCGGAACACGCCGCGCGACATGCGCGGCAGGGTGTTCTCGGCGTACTACGTCATGCGCGATGTGATCTTCCTGTTCGGGATGGCCGGGGCCGGTCTCGCCGACATCATCAACGTCCGGGTGATGATCGCGTTCGCCTCGGTCCTGCTGTTCGGGTCGGCGCTCTATGCGTTGTTCGCGCCAGGCCTGGGCATCCGATCGCTCCGCGCCGCGCGGGCGCGACTCGAGGAGGCGGCCGAGCCGGCGCCCACCGCGATCCCCACGCGACTCGCGACGATGGCCGACTTCGATCGGCTGCTGACCAACCTCACGACGTTCGCCCGGCTCGACCAGGCGCAGCGCGAGGCGTTCATCCGCGGCGCGACGGTGCGCACGGTCCCGGCCGCCACGCGGATCGTCGAGCACGGCCACAGCGCGTCGTCCGTGTACTTCGTCCTGGAGGGCTCGGCCACCGCCGGCATCCCGGTCGACGGCGACTATCGCGGACTCTCGACGATGCACGCCGGCGACTTCTTCGGCGAGATCGCCGCGCTGACCGGAAGCCCCCGGACCGCCGACGTCGTGGCCGACACCGAGACGACCCTCCTCGAGGTGCCGGCGGACGCGCTGCGCGCGGTGATGACCGTGCCCGAGATCCGGCGGTTGGTGTTCTCGACCCTCACATCGCGGTTGACGCGCACCGAGGCCGCCGACCTGCCGCGCCTCGCCGGCCCCGATCAGGAAGCGCTGCGCGACCTGCGCACACCGCGCCCGATCGTGGAGGCCGTCCCCCGCTCGTCCACCGGCGAGTCGGGCGCGTGACGATGTCTCGCAGGCGACACCTCCCTGGTCGGCTGCGGCCTAGGAGTACAGCCACACGGGGCGTATGGTTGGCGGTAGCGCATCAACCGTCAGATCAGAAGGGATCGGTTCGATGAAGAAGTACAAGCTCCCGAAGGACGCGTCGGTCGAACCGGAGAAGGAAGACCCGAACGAGGGGTTCATCGACGAAGGGGACGTCGTGGGCCACGGGCTGCCGATCACGGCGCCACCGAGCCTCGGACAGCAGGGACCCGGTCATGGCGGCGAGCTGACGCCGACCGACAAGGATGAGGACACGACCGACTGATCCGACGCGCCCCGTCACAACACCAACCGCCCGGCACCGCCGGGCGGTTGCGATTCAGGCGGGGACCGTGGCCGTCGCTGCCAGGAGCGCCTTGATCTCGAAGGGCGACGCTGACGGATAGCGCGACCGCAACCGGGCGGCCTGCCCTGCCAGGTGCGGCGCGGCGAACGAGTTGCCCGTCGCGCGGATGCGGCCGCCGCCGCGCCACGCGACATCGACGTCGACTCCGTACGCTCCGAACTCCACCGGGGGTGATGGGTTGTAGAACCACGTCCCCGGGTCGGCGACGTCGTGGGCCGCCACGGACACGACCGACGCGAACAGCGACGGATACGACGGGCCCGGCACGTTGTTCGCGGCGCACACGAGCAGCGAGTTCGCGAAGTACGAGCGGTCGGCAAGCGCGTGGAACGCACTGAACATGGCCTCGCTGCGCGATGAGAGGCTGAGATTCACGACGGCGACGCCCGCACCGATCGTCCACTCGACAGCTGCCGCGAGGGCTCGCCCCTTGCCGCGGTTGTCCGCACCGAGCATGCGGATCGACACGAGGCTCGCTCCTGGGGCGATGCCCGCCACGATGCCCGCGCATGCGGTCCCGTGCCCGACGATGTCGAGGGCCTCCGGATCGTCGACAACGACGGCGTCGTCTCCGTCGACGTCGACGCGCAGGTGACGGACGACCCGCCCCCGCACGGCGGGATGATCGCCGTCGACGCCCGAATCGATGATGGCGACGGTCACGCCCTGCCCATCCGCGTCGCCGAACACGTCCTGGCGATCCAGGCGGCCGAAAGGTGGGTCACGTCGCGCGAGCCCGTCGCGTGCTCCGGCCGCAAATGCCTCGCTCCACGCGGGCAGTGAGATCGTCACGACCGTCCCGATCGGCGTCCGCGCCCGCCGTCGGCGCGATCGCCGTGGCGGATGAGCGCATCCAGCCAGTCGATCGCGAGGCGCTTCGCGTCCGCATCGACATCGCCGAGGCGGGCGATGCGGTCTGCGATCGCCCACATCGGATCGTCGTCGGCGGGGAGCCCGATCGTGACTCGGGCGACGAGGGCATCGATCGCAGCAGGGTCCGTCGGCTCGCCGTTCGACTCGGGCGGCTCACTGAGCAGGTCCGATAGCGCCCGGGCCAGGATGGAACCGGCGTCGTGGCGCAAACGCCCGTCGCGAACCGCGAGCGTCGCCATGCCCGCCATCGCCGTCGCGATGTCGAGGTCCCGCAGCGAGAATGTGCCGCCATCCTTGTCGAGCGCCTCGAGCACGCCGACCGTCCCCGTCTCATCGCTCAGTGGCACGGCCAGCAGCGTCGATGGGACATGACCGGTCGCCTCCGCGACCGAGCGTTCGAACCGCGGATCCGCCGCGACATCGGCGACCGCCAGGGGCTGCCCGGTCGTGAAGACGTAGCCGGCGATACCCATCTCCGGCTCGATGGCCATCCCCACGATGCCGCCGGCGGCCGGGCCCGACGCGGCGCGGAACACCAGTCGGTCGGTCGCCGCGTCGTAGAGCGCGATCGAGGCCGCCTGGGCCTCGAGTGCTGTCACCGCAGCCATGGCGACCGCCGTCAGCAGCTCGTCATCGTGTCGTGGGGCGAGGCGGTCGGCTGCCGCGACCCGGCGGCCCACCGCCGCGAGGACAGCCTCCACGGAGTCGCCCTCCCGGCTCATCGTCGTGTGGCGAGCGGCGAGCCGGCCCGCGTCCGGGATGACCAGCTGGTCCCCGTCGAAGCGGACGAGGCCTTCCGCCACCAGATCCGCCAGCAATCTGTTCACCGATTGACGAGACCCGCCGATCATCCCGGCGAGCTCCGCTTGCGTGTACGGCCACGACAGACGATGCTCGCCGGTCAGGGTGTCGGCTTCGGCCGGATCGCGGCCGTCCCCGATCGCCAGGGTCCGCAGGAGGTGGCGAGCGAGGCGCCCGGGAAGGTCGAGGAAGTGGAGATCCTCGACCTGCGCTGTGAGTCGCCGGATCTCGCCGGCCAGCGTGACCAGGAGAGCTCGGCGCAGGGCAGGCTCGCTGTCGACCAGGGCGTCGAACGCGTCCCGCCGCAGCACATGCGTCTCGGTCGGGTCCAGCGCGACCGCTGTCGCCGACCGTGGCGCGCCATCGAGCAGCGACAGCTCGCCGAAGAAGCCGCCCGTGCTGATCGTGGTCAGGATGGCCGGCTCGGACCCCTCATCCGACGGGATCGTGATCTTGACCGAGCCGTCCGCGACGATGAACAGGGCGTCACCCGGGTCGCCCGCGTGGAAGATCGTCTCGCCTCGACGGAAGCGCCGCGGGCGAAGGGCGGCCGCTATGAGGTCCAGCGACGTCTCGTCGACACCCGCGAATAGCCGGCAGCCGCGCAGGGTCTCGCGCATGGGAACTGGACCCGAGGGCGCGACCATGCACCCATCGTACGCGGCGCGTATCGTCACCAACCGGTCCGATAGTGGTGCGTTCGCGCACCAGATAGGTGGTACGTCGGCTGGATGACACAGGCTCTGGGCAGTACGAAGGTACTATCACGGGACAAGACGACCGATTCGCATCAGATCTCGACCGGTCGCATCAGATCTCGACCGGGGCTCGGAGGGGAACCATGTTCTTGACAGCGCGACGGCGTTCGCGACCCATCGGTACCGCGTCGGCGGCACTCCTATCGGCGCTGGCACTCGTTGCTGCGCTCGGTGTCCCGGCGACCGCGACAACGACGGCCACCAAGCCGTATTCCGCGACGTGGGTCGTGAGCGGCAGCCCGGTCGCGAATCCACCCAACACCATCGCGCTCGCGGGTGGCGCCACGTCGGCCGTCCTAAGGATCACCAATCATGCGAGCCCACAGTCCCTCGGCTCGGCCAACATCACACCCCCGACTGGGTACACCCTGATCGGTGGGTCGCTCAGCCCCGCCGGCGGGAGCGCCACGAAGGCTGGCAACACGCTCCAGCTGCGCAACCTGGCTCTGGCTCCATCCGCGTCCGTCAATGTCACGATCAATGTCCGGACCCCGTGCGCCGGCGGGGCCGCGGCAACGTGGACCCTCGTGGTCAAGCAGGCGAACAACTTCAGCGGTCCTCCCGGCAACGATTTCGCCCGGGCGCCGGGCACGGTTGCCCCGTCGACCACGGTGTCGGCGTCCGCCTGCCTCCTGCGCTTCGCAAACCAGCCGAAGACGACCGAGACCGGGGCACCGATCCGGGCCGGTTATGACAGCTCGGGCGACCCGGTCACGGTCGAGATCTACGATCCCGGCACCGGCCTGGTCGTCGACTCGGACGCCGCCGTCACGCTGACGCTGGACCGCAACCCCGCGGGTGGCACATTGACGGGTGGCGTCGTCAACGCGGTCGACGGGGTCGCCACGTTCCCCGCCTTGTCGGTGAACACGCCTGGCCCATACACCCTGAAGGCCAGCAGTCCGGCCGCCTCGAACACGCCCATCTCGGACCTGTTCATGGTCTCCGACACCGTCACCGAATGCGAGGGCACCGGCTGCAGCTTCATGCAGGAGGGTGGCCCCCACACGTACACGACGACGCCGCAGAATGGCACGACGGGCGCGGATTACGCCACGTCACTGAACCTGCCTGGGCTGCGGATCTCGTGCGACTTCGGGCCGTTCGACTATCCGGATTCGCGGCAGCCCAACGCGGTCTGGTACATCTACGACGATGGGAACGCCAGGTCCGAGAAGACCAACGTGATCGTCATCGACAAGGACTGGGTCCAGATCACGCCTGAGAACGGCACGTCCAAGTACCGGGTCTGCTACACGTCTCCCGAGCGATTCACCGACCGCACAGGCAACCCGGCTCAGCCGGACCCAGGAGCATGGAACACGAGCGCGCCAGAAACGATCGGTCCGAGCGAGTACTTCGGAACGACCTGGTACACGGGCCTCCTCCCCGACTGCGGCAAGAAGCCGGTGGCGCCGTGCGTCCTGAGTTGGACCGGTACTGGCGGCGACCGCATCGGGACGTTCCTGACCCCGGCGGGCGATCCGGGCTTCCGGTAACCGCATCGGGCCCCGGGCGATCCGTCCCCGGGGCCCACCCAGACGCTCGGCCCTCGCCTCGGTCCTAGACTGGGCGAATGACAACCGAGATCCGACGCTTCGCGACGGTCGTCAACTCGGACCTCAAGGGTTCGACGGCCCTCGGGGAGATGCTGGATCCCGAGTCGCTCCGCGAGCTGCTGACCCGCTACTTCGACGAGATGCGGTTCGTGTACGAGTCGCACGGCGGCACCATCGAGAAGATCATCGGCGACGCCGTCGTGGCCGTCTTCGGCATGACCACGCCGCGCCCTGACGACGCCGTGCGCGCGGTGGAGGCGGCAGCCGAGAGCGTGGCGGTGCTCAACCGACTCAACGACGAGTTCGAGCGGACGTGGGGCGTGCGGCTGATCGCGCGCACCGGGGTGAGCAGCGGGGACGTCGTCGTCGGCGAGGCGACCGCCGGTCAGCACGTGCTGACCGGCGACGCGATGACGATCGCCACCGCCATGGAGCAGAACGCGCCGCCGCTCGAGGTGCTGATCGCCGAGCCGACCTACGCCCTGGTGCGGGACGTCGTCGACGTCGAGCCCGCGCCCCCGGTCACCCCCAAAGGCATGGACATGTCGATCGGGGCATATCGGCTCATCTCTGTGCGTCGCGAAGGCGGCGAGCGTGACGCGTCGACCCCGGAAGCTGCGGCCGTCGGACGACGCGGATCACGCGAAAGCCGGAAGACGGTCACGCTCGTATTCGCCGACCCGCGCCCGATGTCGATCACCGGTGAACCGATATCGCCTGAGGCGCTGCGGGAGGTGATGACCAGCTATTTCGACGCGATGCGCGCCGCGCTCGCTCGGCACGGGGCTACGATCGAAAAGTTCATCGGCGACGCCGTGATGGCCGTCTACGGGCTGCCGATCCGGCACGAGGACGACGCGATCCGCGCCGTGCGCGCCGCCGCCGAGATGCAGGCCGCGCTGCCCAACCTCAACGAGACGTTCCGCGATCGTTGGGGCGTCGAGTTGCACAATCACATCGGGGTCAACACCGGGGAAGTGATCGCCGGGGACGCCTCCACCGGCCAGCGGCTCGTGACCGGCGATGCCGTCAACACAGCAGCGCGGCTGGAACAGGCGGCCGGTCCGGGCGAGATCGTTCTCGGCGAACTGACGTACCGCCTCGCCCGTGACGAGATCCAGGTCGAGGCCATCGCGCCGCTCACGCTCAAGGGCAAGGCCGAACCGGTCAGGGCCTACCGGCTCGTCGGTATCGGCGCCGGACCGACGGCTCGCGAAAGCACGTCTGCGCCGTTCGTGGGACGCGAGGCCGAGATGAGCCGGCTCACGTCGGCCCTCCTCGGGGTCACGACACAGGGGCGGCCCGAGCTGTTGACCGTCGTTGGCGATGCCGGCGTGGGCAAGTCGCGCCTCATCAGGGAGTTCGCTGCGACCGCGGGCCGCCACGCGCGGATCGTGCGCGGCCGATGCCTCCCGTACGGCGACGGCATCACGTTCTGGCCGCTGGCGGAGATCGTCCGCGACGCCGCGGGAGTGGTGGCCGACGACGCGCTCGAAGAAGCGTTCAGGAAAGTCCGCGACCTCGTGGACAGCGAGGGGATCGACCCCGCCGAACGGGCGGCGGTCGCCGAACGCGTCGCGGCGGCGATCGGTCTCGCGCAGACACAGTTCCCGGTGGCCGAGCTGTTCTGGGGCGCCCGCAAGCTCCTGGAGTCGCTGGCACGCGAACGGCCCCTGGTCATGATCGTCGATGACATCCATGCCGCTGAGCCGACCCTGCTCGACCTGCTAGACCACATCGTGGAGCTGGCCGAGGACGCACCGATCCTCCTGCTGTGTTCCGCCCGCCACGAGCTCGTTGAGCGCCACGCCGCATGGTCCGAGGCACACGCCGATCAGCTGATCGTGCTCGCGCCGCTGTCGGACGACGACACAGGTCGCATGATCGACGAGATCCTCGGGCGCGCCGGCCTGGAGTCGGCCGTCATCGAACGAATCGTCGCGGCCGCCGAGGGCAACCCCCTGTTCGTCGAGCAGATGGTGTCGATGCTCGTCGACAACGGCACGCTCCGGCGCGACGGTGCACGATGGACCGTCACGGGATCGGCCAACGATGTCGTCGTCCCACCGACCATCCACGCCCTCCTCGCTGCGCGCCTCGACGACCTCGGCGAGGACGAGCGCGCGGTCGTCGAACCGGCGTCGGTGGTGGGGCTCGTGTTCGCCGAGGCCGCCGTGGAGCACCTGATCGAGGCGGCCCGCCGCGCGACGGTGTCGCGCGATCTCGGCAGCCTGGCCCGCAAGCAGTTCGTGCGACCCGACCTGCTCGACGAGGAAGAGGCATATCGCTTCGGTCATCAGCTCATCCGCGACACCGCCTATGGCAGCCTGCTGAAGCGCGAGCGTGTCGACCTCCATGAGCGGTTCGTCGAATGGGCGGACCGGATGAACCGGCAACGCGGCCGCGAGACGGAGTTCGAGGAGATCCTCGGCTATCACCTGGAGCAGGCGTACCGCTACCGGACGGACCTCGGCCCGCTCGACGAGCATGGCGTCGCCCTCGGCACACGCGCCTCGCAGCGTCTCGCATCCGCCGGGCGGCGAGCCCTCGCCCGTGGCGACTTCCCCGCCGCGGCGAATCTCATAGAGCGGGCCGCCCGTGTCCTCGCCGAGGAAGACCCCGATCGGGCCAGGCTCCTCGTGTCGGCAGGCGAGGCGTTCATGGAGATCGGCGAGTTCGGCACGGCCGACGCGGTCCTCGTCCAGGCGACGGCCGAGGCCGACGCCCTCGGGGCGCGCCCCGTGTCGATCACGGCCGACCTGGTCCGCCTGCAACTGCACCTCCGGTCCGAATCGACGACCTCGATCGACGACGTGATGCAGCAGACGCTCGACGGGATCCGCGACCTCGAGGGCTCCGACGATGCGAATGCCCTGGCACGGGCATGGCGCCTGCTGACGCTGGCGTACGGCGTCTCGGGCCGCTACGGCGAGGCCGGTGATGCGAACGAGAAGGCGATCGACTACGCGCGACGTGCGGGCGATCGAGTCATCGAGGCGCGACTCCACGCGTCGTCCGCGATGGTCGCGTTCTACGGGCCGACCCCGGTCTCCGACGCCATCGCCGTGTGCGAGGGCCTGCTCCGGCTCAGCGAGGGCGACCGGCGGGCGCAGGCCACGACCCTCGCGGCGCTCGCCCATCTCCGGGCGATGGTCGGCGAGTTCGAGCGCGCGCGTGAAGACTATCGGGTCGGTCGCGCCACGCTCGAGGAGCTCGGGCTGCTCTTCGACGCACACACGATCTCGATCGATTCAGGGCCGGTCGAGCTGCTCGCGGGCGATCCGGCGGCGGCGGAGGTCGAGCTCCGCAAGGATTACCAGGCGCTCGATGCGATGGGTGAGCGCAATTACATCTCGACGATCGCGGGTCTCCTGGCAGAGGCCCTCTACCAGCAGGGCAGGTTCGAGGAAGCCGGGACGTACGCCTCGGTCTGCGAGGATGTCGCGGCCGCCTCCGACGTGTACTCGCAATACCTCTGGCGGGGCATCCGGGGAAAGCTGCTGGCCCGCGACGGATCCCACGACGAGGGGGTCGAGCTGGCGCGCTCCGGGGTGGTCGAGACGCGTGCGTCCGACGACATCGAAGGGCAGGCGAATGCTCTCGTCTTCCTGGCCGAGGCGCAGGCGGCCGCGGGCCGGTTCGAGGACGCAGCCGGGTCCGCGGCGGAGGCGCGCACGCTGTTCGAGCTGAAGGGCAATGTCGTGTCCGCGGCGCGGATCGACGAGCTCCTGTCGGTCGCGGGCGTCAGCCCGTCGGGTCGAGCGGTCTCCCCGGCCTAGGTGCGCGGGACCGGGCGCATCGGATAGACACCCACGACGATCGGCGCGAGCGGGTCGAACGAGAGCTCATAGCCGATCTCGCCACCGCGTAGCAGCTCGCCGAGGAGCGATCCCTCGCGGGACGGCAGGCCGACGTACACGCGCCCGCCCTCGAGCTCGACCTGGGTCACGTCGTCATCCGTGCCGTCGATCGCGAAACGGCGCCGGAGCTCGTGCATCGGCACGTACGGGCGGCTCTTGATGAACCGCCGCAGCTGGGGCGCCGTGCAGCCGTTCGGTCGGTCGTTGCGTGGCTCGGTCTCGGCCGCGCCATTCCCGTTGACGTGGATCGCCGGTATGGGCGCGTGGCCGCCCGAGCCGTTCGTCGCGACGGGAGCCGTCGCGGGCGGTGGCGAGTCAGGCGGCGGGCCTGGCTGCGTGGCAGACACGTGCTGGACCGGGGCGACCGGGGCGACCGGTCGTTCGGCGGCGGCTTCAGGGCTGGTCGAGCGCGGCGCTGCCGTACCCGGATCGGACGGCGCGGTCTCGATCGGTGCGGGTGCGACCGGCCGATTGGCGGTCGCGTCGGGACGTGGTCCGTCGTTGCGGTGCCGGCCGTGGTGCGGTCGGCCGTGGTGGCGTCTGCTCATCGGCTGCACCGATGGCGGCCGGTCCCCCGGCGATCATGCTCGGCGACGGGTCGTCGCCGTCGGAAGGTGGGCATCGAGTCTCGATCAGTGGGCGGCGGCCGCTCGGATACGACCGTCGGCCGATGATACCCCAGGGCGCCGCTCGACTCCCGCGGTGTCGCTCGGCCCGGGCGACCGCTCAGCCCAGGACGACCGCTCAGCCCGGGACGACCGCCAGTTCGCGCGGTGCCTCGTTGAGCACGATCGGGCCATCCTCGCCGCACACGACGATGTCCTCGATGCGCGCCCCGTACTCACCGGCGTAGTAGATCCCAGGCTCCACGCTGAACGCCATGCCGGCGGCGAGTGGCATGTCGTTGCCGGCGACGAGGTACGGATCCTCGTGTCCGTCGAGGCCGATGCCGTGGCCTGTCCGGTGGAAGAACGCCTCACCGTGGCCGGCCGCGTCGATCACCGAGCGGGCGGCCTCGTCGACCTCCTCGCAGGCGACACCCGGTCGGACAGCCCGCGTCCCGCTGGCCTGCGCCTCGTACAGGACCTCGAACAGATCCCGGAATCGCTCGTCCGGACCCGCTGTCGCGTCTCCGCCGTTGACCCACAGCGTCCGGGTGATGTCCGAACCGTAGCCGCCGAGCGTGCCGCCGATATCGAGGACGATCGGCTCACCCGGCCCGATGACGCGGTCCGACGCCTCGTGGTGCGGTGACGCGGAGTTCGGGCCCGAGGCGACGATCGCGAACTGGGCCGTCTGGTGCCCTTCCTCGATGAGTGCGTCACGGACCTCGCGTGCCACGTCGGCCTCGGTACGGCCCGCGAGCCGGCCGGCCGCGATCCGCTCGACGACGCGGTCGGCGGCGCGGGCGGCCGCGGTCAGCAGTGCGACCTCGTCCGCGTCCTTGATCATGCGCAGGTCGCGCAGGACCGTCGAAGCGAGTGAATAGGTCGCCGACCGGCCGACGGCCGCCTGGAGGCGGAGCAGGTGCATCGCCAGCATCGTGTCCGACACGGCCACACGCCCGGTCGCCGGGATGCCGGCGACACCGATCCTGTAGGGATCGTCCGTTTCCTCCCAGGTCACGATCCTGACCGGTGTCCGCAGTCCGTCCTCCGCAGCGCCACGTTCGAGGCGCGGGACGACGATGACGGGCTCCGCGCCGGGGCGAAGGATCAGCATCGTCAACCGCTCGAGCGGCATCGCCTCGTACCCCGTGAGGTAGCGCATGTCGGACCCGACGCCGACGAGCAGCGCGTCCAGCCCGGCCGCCTCCGTGGCCGCGACTGCCCTGGCCAGCCGGTCCGTGAAGCGCTCCTCGGGGATGCTCAGCCGGTCGGCCAGCGTCACGTGTTGCGTCCGGGCCACCTGGCCCCGCTCCACGAATGCCGCGATCGTGGCCGGGCCGTCCTCGAACAGCTTGCGGTAGGCGTACACACGTTCCGCCCCACGGGCGAGGGCACGCTTGCGCAGCTCGTGGTCGTCGTGCTGGCCGACTGCCACCACCCGCGCTCCGGCCGACCGAGCCCGCTCGATCGCCACCAGCGGGTCGTACGCGCGCGCCGTCATGTCGACGATCGCGAGGTCCGCGTCGAGCAGGGCTTGGTCGAACTCCGGCGCGGTCTTGGCGCGGATGGGCACGCCACCGGCGGCCTGCACAGCTCGGGCCAGTCGATCCGACCAGATCAGGTCCTGGGCGAGGATCGCGATCCGCGAGGCCACGAGCCGGTCAGTCGATGGTCTGGGCGAGGTGGTGGAAGATGTCGCGCGCGGTCACCACGCCCGTGGGGCGGCCGTCCTCGACGATCGGGATGTGGCGGAAACCACCGACCGCCATCTTGTGGATCGCGACCGCGATCGGGTCGTCGTGCCGGAGCACCACCGGATCCGGCGTCATGAAATCGCGCACATGGAACGACGACAGCTGTTTGCCGGCGGCCTTCACGACGGCGTCGCGATCGGTGAAGATCCCGACCAGCCGGTCGCCGGCCATGACCAGGACGCAATCGGTCTCGGCCTCGTACATGCGGGCGATCGCTACGTCGATCGGCGTGTCCGCGGTGACCGAGATCGGCGGGGGCGCGCCGAGCTCGTCGAGGTGCTCCCCGAGGAGCTGACCCTTGAACGCCGGGGCCTGCGTGGGTGTGTCGTGGCCGAAGATGTCGGCCCCGCAGTTGTCGCAGATGTCGGCGCCGCTGAGATTGACGAAGCCGCACACGGGACAGCGCATCCCGTCGTCGGCGCCCTCCTGACCGGCGACGATGCCGTCGTCGCCACCGGCCACTATTCGACCGTCCACGTCTCACCGCCGTTCAGCACGCGCGCGAGGTCGCCCTCGCCGGATCGGGCCACGGCAGCCGCCAGCTGCTCGTCGATGAGCCGATCGTGGGTCGGCCGGATCGTCGCGCGCAGGACACCGACCGGGACCGGGAAGTCAGGCCAGAACATGCGTGACAGGACGAGCGCCAGGTAGGGATCGTCGGCTGCCTCGTCGTGCACGAGCAGGTCCGCTTCCGTCACGCCGTCCTGGCCGATCGTCACGACCTCGGGGTGGAGACCGCGCAGCCGGATGCCCTTGTCGCGGTCCTTGCCGAAGATCATCGGCTTGCCGTGCTCGAGGACGAGCATGCGGTCCTCGCGCACCTCGCGGTCGGTGAAGTCCCGCCACGCACCGTCGTTGAAGATGTTGCAGTTCTGGAGGACCTCGACGAAGGAGCTGCCCTTGTGGCGGCCCGCCCGCTCGAGCGTGTGCTGGAGGTGCTCGGTGTGGGTATCGACCGAGCGCGCCACGAACGAGGCCTCGGACGCCAGCGCGAGGGTCAACGGCATGATCGGCGTGTCGATCGTGCCCATCGGGGTCGACTTGGTCCTTTTGCCGAATTCCGATGTCGGTGACGCCTGGCCCTTGGTCAGACCGTAGATCCGGTTGTTGAACATCACGAGGGTGATGTCGACGTTGCGGCGCATCGAATGGATGACGTGGTTGCCGCCGATCGACAGCGCGTCGCCATCGCCCGTGATGACCCAGACCATGAGGTCGGGCCGAGCTGCCTTGAGCCCGGTCGCGAGCGTCGGCGCGCGGCCGTGGATCGTGTGGAACCCGAACGTGTTCATGTAGTACGGCAGCCGGCCCGAGCAGCCGATGCCGGAGATGAAGACGATGTCCTCCTTCTTGTAGCCGAAGTCGGGCATCATCTTCTGGGTCTGCGCGAGGATCGAATAGTCCCCGCAGCCAGGGCACCAGCGGACCTCCTGGTCGGACACGAAGTCCTTGCGGGTCAGCGCGATGACCTGTGCGTTCTCGGGGCTAAGTGTCTGCGAGAGTCCCTCCGAGGGCCGAGGTGAAGCGCCCGCGGGCCCTCGGCCCGAGGATTCCGCGCCGTTGCCGTCGACGGTCGCTCCGGCGCCGTTCGTTCCGCCGTTCGTGCCGGCGCCGTTCGTACCCATGGTCTCCTCGGTCATGCCGGCACTCCCATGATCCTCTCCGCCTCCTCCACGATCTCGACGATCCGGAAGGGCTTGCCACGCACGCGGTCGTAGCCGATCGCATCGACGAGGTAGCGGGCCCGGACGAGCAGCAGCAGCTGGCCGAGGTTCACCTCCGGGATGAGGACCTTGCCATAGCTCCGCAGGACCGCCTCGGTGTTCGCCGGGAACGGGTTGAGGTGGCGGATGTGGGCGTGCGCCACGGAGCGCCCATCGGCCTGCAGGCGCTCGACCGCCGAGCGGATGGCGCCGTACGTCGAGCCCCAGCCGAGGATGAGCAGATCTCCCTCGGCTGGGCCGAACACCTCGAGCGGCGGGATGTCCGTCGCGATCCCGGCGACCTTGGCCTGCCGGAGCACCTGCATCCGGTGGTGGTTGTCCGGGTCGTAGCTGACGTTGCCTGTGATATCCGCCTTCTCGAGCCCGCCGATCCGGTGCTCGAGCCCAGCGGTCCCCGGCACGGCCCACGGGCGGGCCAGCGTGTCCGGGTCGCGCAGGTACGGCTGGAACGGGTCATCGCCCTTGACGGCGTTGGGGACCGCGATCGACGGCAGGTCGGCGATGGACGGGATGCGCCAGGGCTCGGAACCCGTCGCGAGGAACGCATCGGACAGGTAGACGACCGGTGTCATGTACTTGAGGGCGAGCCGCGCTGCCTCGATGGCGTAATCGAAGCACTCGCCCGGCGTCGCCGGCGCGACGACCGGCAGCGGCGAGTCGGAGTTCCGCCCGAACATGACCTGAAGCAGGTCGGCCTGCTCGTTCTTGGTCGGCATCCCGGTCGACGGTCCGGCGCGCTGGACATCGATGAGGACCAGCGGCAGCTCGACCATCACCGCCAGGCCGAGAGCCTCGCTCTTGAGGGCGATGCCGGGACCCGAGCTTGCCGTCAGCCCGAGCGCACCGCCGTAGCTCGCGCCGATCGCGGCGCCGATGGCCGCGATCTCGTCTTCGGCCTGGAACGTCTTGACTCCGAACGACTTGTAGCCCGACAGCTGGTGGAGGATGTCCGAGGCCGGGGTGATCGGATACGAGCCGTAGAACAGCTGGCGGTCGGCCAGCTTCGAGGCGGCCAGGAAGCCAAGCGCGGTCGCCTCGTTGCCGGTGATGTTCCGGTACGTGCCCGGCGGCAGCTTCGCGGGGCGGACGCGGTAGTGCGTGTGGAACATCTCGGTCGTCTCGCCGTAGGCGTAGCCGGCCTTGAGCGCGCGCTTGTTCGCCTCGGCGATGACCGGGCGGGCGGAGAACTTCGAGTCGATCCAGTGCAGTGTCCCGTCCATGCTCCGCTCGTACAGCCAGAACATCAGGCCCAGGGCGAAGAAGTTCTTGGTCAGGTCCTTCTGCTTACTGGTCATCTCGAGCCCGTCGAGCGAACGTTCGTTGAGCGACGAGATCGGGATCTCGAAGGTCGTGAAGGCCTTGAGGGAGCCGTCGGACAAGGGGTTCGCGGCATAGGCCGCCTTGTTGAGATTGGCCTGCGTGAACGCGTCGCTGTTGACGATCAGAGCGCCGCCCGGCGGCAGGTCGCCGATGTTCGTCTTGAGCGCCGCAGGGTTCATCGCAACGAGGACGTCCGGCTGATCGCCCGGTGTGTGGATGTCTGTCGAGCTGAAGCTGATCTGGAACCCGCTGACACCGGGCAGCGACCCCGCCGGCGCGCGGATCTCGGCCGGGAAGTCGGGCAATGTGCTGATGTCGTTGCCGAACACGGCAGCTGTGCGCGTGAACTGGGTTCCGGTCAGCTGCATGCCGTCGCCGGAATCGCCCGCGAACCGGATCGTGACCCGTTCGAGCTCCTGGATCGGGAGCTCCTGCTCCGTGGTCGTCGTCATCCGCCTTCGGGCTGCCTCATGCGCTGGTGCGGACGCGGTGGAAGGTTGAGCAGCTCCTCCGGGAACGACTCGGCGAGGTACTTGATGATGTCGACCTGGCGGACGACACCGACCAGGCGGCGATCCTCGTCGACGATCGGCACGTTGCGGTATCGCCCGGTCTGCATCAGCTCGATCGCGTCGCGGATGGTCCCCTCGAGATCCAGCGTGCGCGGCTCCGTCGTCATCAGCGTCTCGACCGGCTGCGCCAGATCGACATGGCCGACGACGATGCGCGCGAAGATGTCGCGCTCGGTCAGCACGCCGACGAGCCGCCCCGACGGCTCGCACACGAAGACCGAATCGCCGGTCCCGGTCCGCTGGATGGCGCGCAGGCACTCAGCGAGGCTCGTGCCGGGCGGCACGGTCACGGGCTGTCGGCGGCTCAGGACGCGCAGGCGCTCGTCGGTCAGGGTTGGGACGCGACGGGCGACCGCGCCCTCGGTGAGGTCGGTCACGCTCGAAGTGTAGTCCGTACCCGCCCGCGATGAGTCCGGGCTGATAGCCTCCGGCGCGATGGATCGACGCACCGCCCTGGGCATCGGTTTGGTGGTGGTCTCGGCCATCGGATACGGGTCGGGATCGGTGCTCGCGCAACCGATCTACGCGACCGGCATCGACTGGCTGACGCTCGTCGGATGGCGCTTCCTGTTCGGTGCTGCGCTCGGTTGGATGTGGGTCCTGGCGTCGAGCGAACGACGGGCGGCTGCTCGGCGCATGCCGCGTCGCCAGGTAGCCGTGGCACTCGGCTTGGGAGCTTTGTTCACTGGCAATGCCGGGACGTACTACGCCGGCCTGGAGACGGTCCCGGCCGCGCTCGCCGGCGTGCTTGTCTACACCTACCCGGTCTTCGTCGCGGTGCTCTCGCTGCGGTTCGCCACCCGCCTGCCCGGGCGGCGGCCGTGGGTCGCGCTCGGGCTGGCCGTGGTCGGGTCGGCTCTGGCGCTGGGCGGGATCGACGTCGCCAGCGCACCCCCGGCGTCCGGCCTGATCCTCGTCTGGGCGTCGGCCCTGATCTACTCGGTCTGGATCATCCTGTCGGCGCGGCTGTCGGGCGAGCGCCGCGATCGGCTCGGGAGCGATGCGCCGCCGGGGACCGAGCCGGCGGGCGACGCCGCAGTCACGACGGCGTTGATGATGAGCGCGACGGCGGCCGTCTATGGGATCGCCGCGCTGGCGGTCGGGCGTCCGCTGGATCCGCGGACGGTGCCGGCGGAGGCCTGGCCGCTGCTCGCGGCTGTGGGTCTCGTCGCCTCGTTCCTCGCGATCCAGACCTTCTATGCCGGGGCTCGGCGCATCGGCGCGGCCAAGGCGGCATTGGTGGCGACCGTCGAGCCGCCGATCATCGTCGTGCTCGCTTGGCTCGTGCTGGGCCAGACGCTCGCGCCGATCCAGCTGGCCGGTGCCGCGCTGATCGTGATCGCCGTGGTCGTGGCGCAGACCTCGCCACGTCCGCGTGGCGCCCCGGAACCGGCGACGCCGCTCGAGGCGGAGGTGTAGAGGGAACTGCGAGTTCCTGATCGCCTGATGAACGTGTAGAGCTGGTCGTCCCGATCGACAGGAATCGTTGTCTGGGTAGATCAGCCCCGAAGACTCATGGCCGGTCGCGGAACCAGCAGTTCCAGATAAGTCGCCGGTGAGGGCCATCTGGTGTAGTCCCCACGATGCACACCATTCGATTGACCTTTGGCCGCGCGTGCCTGGATACGCGGTTGTCCCTGGACATCAGCCGACAGGAACTCGCCGGGCGTGTCGGTGTCTCAGCGCGGTACATAGCCCAGATCGAGCGCGGCGAGGCGAACCCGTCCATTCGCCTGGTCGAGGCCATTGCCGACGCGCTGGGACTGGATGTACAGCTGTCGATCCGGCCTCCGATGTTCCCCGGTGGCCCGCGTGTCCAGGATGCCGTCCATGCTCGCTGCTCCTCCTATGTCGACCGACGGCTTCGTGGGCATGGCTGGGCCACCGCGCGGGAGGTCGAGATCGTCCACGGTCGATCGCACGGTTGGATCGACCTTCTCGCGTTCGATCATCGGACGGGCACCCTGTTGATCATCGAGATCAAGACCAGGCTCGATGACCTCGGCGCGCTCGAGCGTCAGATCGGATGGTATGAGCGCATGGCCTGGCAGGCGGCGCGACCGCTCGGCTGGCGGCCGACCCGGATGGTCGCGGTCGTGTTGGCCCTCGCAAGTGACGAGGTCGAGCGGGTCTTCCGAGCCCATCGCGACCTCATGTCCATCGCATTCCCGATGCGGGCGAAGGAGATCGGCGACGTGATCCGGGATCGTGGAGCGCCGGTCGCAAGACGCGGTTTCGCGCTGATCGACCCATCGAGCCGTCGCCGTGATTGGCTGATCAAGACCTCTATCGACGGCCGGAGGTCCAGGCTCCCGTACGCCGGCTACGCTGACGCTGCTCGTCCCGCCGTGGCCAGCATCGCGCGGGCGCCCGCCGACACGAACGAGCCTTCCGAACCCAGGCCGATGAACGTGAAGCCGAGTTCGAGCAGCGGCGGCAGGCCGGCGGCGTCGTAGATGAGGATCCCTGCGGCCTTGCCGCCGGATCGGCACGCCGCGACCACCGACCGAAGCGCATCCTGGTACGCGGGCTCGTCGAACCGGCCGGGGATGCCGAGGCTGTGCGTCAGATCGGCCGGGCCGACGAACAGCACGTCGACCTCGTCCAGCGCGGCGATGTCATCCGCGGCCGCGAGCCCGCCCGTGGACTCGATCTGGACGATGCCCACGATCTGCTCGTTCACGACCCGTGCGATGTCGGCGTGACCGATCGTCCCCATGCGCGCGCCACGAGTCCGCAACGCAACGCCACGCTGGCCGGCAGGCGGATACCGCAGGTAGCCGACCGCCGTGCGGACCTCGTCGATCGACTGCAGCTGCGGCAGCATGATCCCGGCCGCACCCAGATCAAGGGCACGACCGACGCGCAGCCGCTCCGATGACTGGGGCCGGACGATGGGCGCCATCGGCGTCGTGCCGACCGCGTAGAGGAGCGCCAGGAGGTCGGCCTCGGTCGCGGCGCCATGCTCGAGGTCGAGGACGATCCAGTCGAAGCCCGCCTGCCCGCACAGCTCCGCGGCGAGCGGCGACGCCAGGTCCGAGAACACGCCGATCAGCGTCTCACCGGCTCGGATCCGGGCTCGAAGGTCGGCCATGCCGAGATGATGGCGGGTCCGGCGGGCCGGCGTGGCCCGACGAGGCACTCGCCTGACGATCGGTCAGCCGTTGACGAAGCCGGTCGTGTCGACGACCTCGAGGTCGCTGCCGGTGATCTCGTCGAGCTCGTGGAGGACGTCGTCGTCGAAGCGCGAGTCGCTCATGCCGCTGACGTACCAGTCGGAGCCGTTGTCGGCGAGGATCATGCCGTACTGCTTGAGCGCGACGGCGATGACCCGGGCATGCGCTGAGAGCCCGGTCACGTCGTACGACGCCTTGAGTCGCACGCGCAGGCCCATCGGCGGCGCGGATGTGGAGTCCGTCGACCCGGCCTGGTGTCGAGCGGGGTAGATATAGGCGCGTCTCGTCGGCACGGTCGTGAAGCGGAGCGCGTGGCGGATCGCGCCCGCCGCCACCTCGTCGTAGCGCACGAGCCCGGGCAGGATCGGGAGCCCGGCCGCATCGGCGCTCGTCCAGCCGGGCGGCCGCAACGCATCCGAGCGCAGGTCCCACGTCGCGCCGCTGCCGGCGGTCCACTGGCCGTTGGTCCGCCGCGCCGCGAACAGCTCGTACAGCCGGCAGGCGTCCTTGTCGACCATGAGGATGTGGCGATCGCCCGTCGCGGCACTG
The DNA here is from genome assembly GCA_963819655.1 of uncultured Chloroflexia bacterium. GTDB lineage: Bacteria > Chloroflexota > Limnocylindria > Limnocylindrales > CSP1-4 > SPCO01. The sequence goes on from CAWFXA010000001.1 coordinate 564,469, forward strand.
GGATCCTGATCGCCCTCGATCAGCGGGTCGGCCGGGATCGGGTAACCGACCTGGTCGGACTCGCCGGGCCATTGGAAGGTGACCGTCGAACGCGGGGTCGACGCGGTCACGATCTGGTACGGGATGCCGTACTCGGACGGCGATCCGAAGTCCATGTGCAGACCGGTATCGAGCCCGACGTAACCGAGCAGCGTGGACGAGTTCACCGCTACGGGCCGGTCGTCGATGCGGCGATTCCAGACGTTCGTCGAGGGGAAGACCGTGCAGCCTGGCGCCCCGGGCAGGGTCGGCGCCGGCGGGACCGGCCGGCGCGGGTTGGTCCTGACGTCGATCGGTCGCGGTTTCGGGGAGGATGTCGGCCGCGGTGTCCAGGCTGCCGCATCCCCGGCCGGGAGCGCGGCGGCGAGCGCCGCGCACACCGCGACGATCAGGGCACGTCGACGAGGGGTCATGACCGCAGTGTCGGTCGCCCCGGCGCCGACGGGACCTCACCCACTCGTCAGCTACCGATACTCCGCTGGTCCGGTTCCGGCAGGCACCAGCCGTGGCTGGCAATTCTTGAACGGTCGGCCGGACGGCAGCGTCGTAGGGTGCAGGTGACCAGATCGGTCGCCGACGGAGGATCCCACGTGGATCGAGCTCTCGTCGAGGCAGCCCAGCGCGGCGATCACGACGCCTTCGAGGCACTCGCGATCGGTTCGGGCGACCGGCCGTTCGCGATCGCCCGGTCCTGACGACCGGGACCTAACTCAATCCGGGAATGCCTCCGGGCCGCGCTCCGCGAGCTCGGAGGCTTCCTTCACGTGGTCGTCTGACGGAAGCCAGCTGAACGGGTAGTTCGCATCGTCAAGGTCCATCGCCGCCTGCGTGACGTGCAACGGATGGAACGTGTCGACCATGACCGCCAGCTCCTCGGTCGCCTCCTTGCCGATCGACGCCTCGACCGTGCCGGGGTGTGGTCCGTGCGGGATCCCGGCCGGATGCAGCGTGAACGACGCGATCTCCACGCCGCGGCGGCTCATGAAATTGCCGGCGACGTAGTAGATGACCTCGTCCGAGTTGATGTTGGAGTGGTTGTACGGCGCCGGGATCGCCAGCGGGTGATAGTCGAACTTGCGTGGCACGAAGGAGCAGACGACGAAGTTCCGCGCCTGGAACGTCTGGTGGACCGGCGGCGGCTGGTGGACCCGCCCGGTGATCGGCTGGAAGTCGCCGATGTTGAAGCGGAACGGCCACAGGTAGCCATCCCAGCCGACCAGGTCGAAGGGGTGGTGGCGGTAGTGGTACGCCGTGATCCGGTCGGTCGATCGGACATGGATGACGAAGTCGCCCCCGTCCTCGCTCGGTGCGACCTCGTCGGGGGCATGGAGGTCACGCTGGGAGTACGGCGCGTGCTCGAGCAATTGGCCGTAGTCGTTGCGATATCGCTTGGGAGGCTCGATCTCCGACGGGGCCTCGAGATACAGGATGCGCTGGGTCGAGCCCGCGTCCGGGTCCAGCCGCCACGTCGTCCCGATCGGCAGGACGAGGTAATCGCCCGGCCCGTAGCGCAGCGGCCCGAAGATCGTGTCGCACACGCCCGACCCCTCGTGGACGAACAGCATCTCGTCGGCGATGCCGTTGCGGTAGAAGACGCCCGCCGGCATCGACTGCGCCGGGCGAACGACCCCGAACACGACGTCGTGATTGAAGTAGAGCGGGATGCGGCCCGTGATCACGTCGCCCGCCGGTTCGACGCCGCCGGTCTTCGTCAGTCGATGCCGGTGCAGGCCGTCATCGGCGGGCTCGAGTCGGATCCGATCGCCGGGCTCGATGCGATGCGTCCGCGTTGGTGGCGTGAGGTGATAGAGCAGAGAGCTGCGACCCGTGAAGCCCTCGACTCCGAACAGCTCCTCGGCGTAGAGGGCGCCATCCGCCGCTCGATGCTGGGTGTGCCGCTGGCGAGGGACGCTGCCCCGCTGAACGTAGTACATGGAGCGACTGGCCTCCTCGGCTGACAAGGCCAGTCTAGTGGCGGGCGCAGCCTACGGAGCGGGCGCGCGGAGCCGAGGCGGCGCGCGACGGCCGCACATCGGGCCTAAAGGCCACCGACCCCACCCTCCCGGAAATAAAGGTCGCCGCCCCCCAAAGATCGGTCAGTCTCCAGATGGCGAGCGGAGCGCCGCCTCGTACGGTGATGACATCGCAAAAGGAACGCCATCAAATGGGATGGCAGGACCAGAAAGGAACCCGCGATGCTCGCCGACTTCGAAACCAGGTTCGAACAGCACAACACCACGATCCGCCGAGCCGAGGCGAATTACGACCTGATGACAGCCTTGACGTCCGGGCAGCCCGCCCGAACCGTCGACCAGCCGAAGAAGAGGCTGCTGTCGGCCCTTCTGCGGCGGATCGCCGGGACGCCCGCGACGGCGTGACGATCGTCCGGCCACGGCCAGCAGGCCCGGCCCCGTACCATGCGTCCGTGGCCACGCGCGTCGCGAGCCCTGACTTCATCGGACGAAAGCGAGAGCTCGGCGCTCTGAGCGACGCGCTCGTCCGCGGGCGCGCGGGTGACGCCGTCGTCGTGCTCGTGGGCGGGGATGCGGGCATCGGCAAGACGCGGCTCGTGGCCGAAGCCGCCGGTGTGGCTCGCGAAAGCGGATCCCTCGTGCTCGAGGGTGGCTGCGTGTCGCTCGGCAGCGGCGAGGGGCTGCCGTTCGGCCCGATCGTCGAGGCGCTTCGGCGTTTGCCCGAACTGATCGCAGCGGGTAGGGCCGGATCGATCACCGACATCGCCGATCTGCGTTCGACCGAGACCAGCGACCTCGGTCGACTCATGCCCGAACTCGGGACAGGATCGATGCCCGAATCGGGCATGTTCGACCGTCCGGACTGGGTGCAGGCCAGGATCTTCGAGGGGATGCTTGCTCTGCTGCGATCTCTCGGCGAGCAGCTCCCGGTCGTCCTCATCGTCGAGGACCTGCACTGGTCGGACAGCTCGACCCGCGACCTCCTGTCGTTCCTGGCCCGCAATGCTCGCACGGAGCGGCTGGCCATCATCGGGACGTATCGGACGGACGAGCTCCATCGCCGCCATCCCCTCAGGCCCTGGCTGGCAGAGATGGAGCGGCTCCCGCGCGTGGTGCGCACCGAGGTGGGCCGGTTCGGACGGGCCGAGCTCGTCGCGCTGATCACGGCCATCCTGGGTCATCGGCCACCGACCGACCTGGTCGACGCGATCGCGCGGCGGGCCGAGGGGAACCCGTTCTTCGTCGAGGAGCTGCTCGCGTCCGGTGTCGGCGACACCGCCGACCGCATCCCGCCGACCCTCCGCGACGTGTTGCTGACGCGGGTCACTGCCCTGTCGGACGACGCGCAACGCATCTTGGGCGTGGCGGCGGTCGCCGGCCGGACCGTGCAACCCGCCTTGCTCGCGGACGTCGCCGGGACAGACGAAGCCGCCATCGAAGGCCCTCTCCGCGAAGCAGTCGCGGCCCAGATCCTCACGACCGACCGATCCGCTGGCGGCGAGGCGTACCGGTTCCGTCACGCGCTCCTCGCCGAAGCGGTGTACGACGATCTGCTCCCCAATGAGCGCCGACGCCTGCATGCCGCGTACGCGTCGGTCCTGGACGCGCAGCCGATCCCGGAGGGAGCCGAGGGCGCCAGCCAGCTGGCCGCGCTCGCCCACCACGCGACGGCCGCCCACGACCAGGTACGGGCGCTGCAGGCATGGGTCGGCGCCGCCCGCGCCGCCGCGGCGACCCACGCCTTCGGGGAGGCCGGACGAGCCTACGAGCGCGCGATCGAGTTGTGGGACGCGGTGCCTGCCGACGATCGTCCGAGTGACACCGACGCCCCTGCCCTGCATTTCGAGGCTGCCCTGTCCGCGATGGTCGGCGGTCGGACCGAGCGGGCGGTCGATCTGTCCCGGGCGGCGATCCTTGGACTCGATCAGAAACGGCAACCCGAGCGGTGGGCTGCCGCCAATGAGCGCCTCGCGCGCACGCTGTGGCGATCCGGGAAGATGGACGACGGCCTGATGCTCCTGCAGTCGACGGCAAGCGCCCTCGAACAAGCCGGCCCGACGCCCGTCCGCGCGCAGGATCATGGCGGCGACCGCCGGGGCGCACATGCTGCGTGGCAACCATCCGCGGGCGATCGCTACTGCCGGTGAGGCCATCGAGGTCGCCCGAGCGACCGGGTCCAGGATCTCGGAGGCCCATGCGCGGAACACCCTCGGCACGAGCACGGCCCTGAGCGGCCAGTGCGCCGAAGGGACCGCCATCCTCCGCGAGGCCGTGGCCCTCACGAAAGAGGTGCAGGACGTTGACGACATGGGCCGGGCCTATGCCAACCTCAGCTCGGTCCTGACCATCTGCGCGTCCTACGAGGAAAGCCTGGAAGTAGCGCTCGAGGGCGTCGCGTGGGCTAGGTCGGTCGGAGCGTCCGGCGGGTATGGCCGGTTCATCGCCGGCAACGCGGCAGCCGCCGCGATCGAGCTCGGTCGCTGGGATGAGGCCGACGCGATGTGCGACGACCTCCTCGCGGGTGACACGGGCGGCGTCAACCGGATCGGGACGATCAGCGTCGTCGGTCCGTTCTATGCGCGACGCGGGCGCGCGGCCGAGGCCGAGCAGCTGCTCGAGGAGGGACGTTTGCTCGTCGGGCCGCTCCAGGAGGCGCAGTTCACGGGGCCGATCTACGTCGGGCTCGTCGAGCAAGCGCTGACCGCGGGCCGACCCGAGAAGGCCGTCGCCGATGTGGCGGATGGCGTCGCGCGCATCGACCGGACCGGCGATCGCTACTACTTGAGCGAGCTCCTCGCGATGGGCGCACGCGCCGAAGCCGACCGGGCGGAGCGCGCGCGGGCGACACGCGACTCGGCTGGGGAGGCAGAGGCCGTGGCGACCGCGAGCTCGTATCGGGACAGCCTGCAGGAATGGGTGAGCGGGACGTCCGGATCCGACGCGTTCGGCGGTCAGCTGGCCGCGGACGCGGCAGCGAGTGCCGCAGAGGTCCATCGAGCCGCCGGGGCCCCGGACGTCGAGGCATGGCGCCAAGCGGTCGCGTTGGCAGACCGGACCGGCTCTGCCTGGCGAACGACATATGCCCGCTACCGCCTCGGGGAGGCGATGCTGGCCGCACGCGCCCCCCGCCGAGACGCTACCGCCGTGTTGTCAGACGCGCGCGCACGGGCGGTCGAGCTCTCGGCAGAGCCGTTGGCCGGCTGGATCGAGGGGCTGGCCCGGCGGTCGCGCGTATCGATCACCGCAGCGGACGACACCGCAGACGATGGACCATCTGAGCCGACCGGTTCCGACGCGCTCGGCCTGACCGCCCGCGAGCGTGAGGTCCTCGCCCTGCTCGTCGAGGGCCACACGAACCGGCGCATCGGCGAGGAGCTGTTCATCAGCGAGAGCACGGCCGGCGTCCACGTCTCGAACATCCTCGGCAAGCTCGGTGTGGCGACGCGAACGGAAGCGGCGACGGTGGCCGCACGGCTCGGCCTGGTCGAGTGAGCTCGGTCAGGTCCCGATCACCCGACTTCGCCGCTGCATCAGGACCACGTCACGCCAGAGGCCTGTGCCGTCGCGGCCCATCCCGCGCATGACGCCGACCCGTTCGAAGCCGCAGCGCTCATGCAGCGCGAGACTCGCTTCGTTTTCGACCATGACCCCCGCGAGGAGGGTCCAGAAGCCGGCCGCCTCCGAAGCCGGAACGAGCGCCTCGAGCAGCGCCCGGCCGACGCCGCGACCGCGCTGGCCCGCGGCGACATAGACGCTCTCCCAGGCGACCCCGCTGTAGACGCGACGACCCGAATAGGCCGTCAGCGCGACCCAGCCGACCGCCGGGCCCCCGCGAACGGTCCGCGCGACCAGCCTGCAGTCCCGCCGATGCGACCGGTCGAAATGATCCCAGTCGGGGGCATCGCGCTCGAGGGTCGCGTCGCCCGTGGCGATGCCCTCGGCGTAGATACGATGGACGGCAGGCCAGTCGGCCGGAGCCATCGGGTCGATGCGGACGGCGTGACGGCGAGCCACGATCGAATCATCCCACGCGCCCAGCCCGCGACGTTGCCGGGCCAAGCGCTCGACGTGCCGCTGTCGTCCAGCCTATCGCACGGTCTCGTCGCGCTGGGTGCCGGGATCCTGTCCCGACGTGCCCGGTCCCTCGACACGGGTCGGGGAGTCGTCTGCGGGCCCGTCCTCCGCACCCGTTTGGTGGGCGTCACCCTCCCCGGTGTCCTCCACGAGGGTGGCGAGGTCGTCATCCGGACCGACCGCGGGTGTTGGTGCTGACGGCCCTGACGTATCGGTCGGCGGCGGCGCGCCGGTGCCCGGTCCGCCTCCCTGGTTTCGCAATGCCCAGATCGCAAGAGCTGCTGCTGCGACCAACAGGATCACGATCAGCAGGATCGGCAGGCTGTCATCGCTGGCCGGCGAGGGCGTCGGCGCTGCGGAAGGTTCAGGTGTGGGCGCCGCGGTCGGCGAGGGACTGGGTGTTGGAGTCGGCTCCGGGGTCGGTGTCGGAGTCGGCTCGGGTGTGGGCTCCGGGGTCGGTGTTGGAGTCGGCTCTGGGGTGGGCTCGGGCGTCGGCGTCGGCTCCGGGGTAGGCGTCGGCTCCGGGGTCGGCGTCGGAGTCGGCTCGGGTGTGGGCTCCGGTGTCGCTTCCGGTGTGGGCTCGGGTGTCGCTTCTGGTGTGGGCTCCGGTGTGGGTCGGTCGGAGCGTTCCGGCAACGTGGGCACTGGCGGCAGCGATGGCAGGCCCGACGGCAGCGTTGGCAGGCCCGACGGCACGGGCACACCATCGCATGCTGCGGCGACGAGGCCGACGCACGCGAGCACAAAGACGATCGCCGCTTGCGCGGCGTGCAAGCGACGTCGCCTGGGCGGCCGCCCCAGCGGCAGATGTCGAGGGCTATCCATCGGCGAAGGGAACTCCGAACCGGACCGCTTTGCGATCGGCCTGACCAGTCAGTCGATCAGGCGCCGCGGCGGGTCGACCGCGGTCAAGCCAGCAGCTTCGCCTTCGCCGCAGCGAACTCCTCGTCGGTGAGGACGCCGGCCGCCTTGAGCGACCCGAGCTTCTCGAGCTCGGCGGTCAAGTCCATTGCCGGGGCTGCCTGCGGAGGCGCTGCAGCCATGCTCGCATCGTAGGCGGCTTGCTCCTGCGCCTGCTGCTGCTCGGCTTGGTTCGCGTACTTCTGCTCCTGATGGTGTCGGACCGCGCCCGCCGTCCCGGCCACGACCGCGGTGGTCGCGGCCATTCGAACGAGTCCTGGGCCCCTGCGTCGTCGCATCATGATGGTCGTGCTCCCGTGCTTCTCAGTCGGTCGATGGTCCCGGATCAGGCTTCGGCGCCGACCGGTGTCTTCGCATAGTCGATCGCTGCCTCGACAAGGTCGCGCGGGACACGCTGAAGATCCACGACGACGCCGCCGGCGTTTCGGACGGCGTCGGAGAATTTCGTGGCCCACAGGTCCTCCCAGACCATGACGAGCGCCGACGAGTCCGGATCGAGGGCCGCCCCGATCTCCGCCATGTCGTTGTCGCTGATCAGGCCATCACGCTGGTGCGTGATCGCCTCGAAGGCCCGAAGGACTTCCGAGCCGGCGTCCTCGAGCTCGAAGCCAGCCACTTTACCGTCCCGATCCTTGAGGACGAAGGCCAGGTCGATGATCCGGATCGTGCCCGACTTGACGAGTTCCTCGAGTGCGGGCGCGATCTCACCCTTGAACTTGTTGCCGGGGAATGCCACGACCCCGTACTCCACTGGTCCGATGCCCATCGTGCTGCTCCTTCCGATCGAATCACCTTCGCTGTAGCAGGTGTGTCCTACCATGAATCTGCAGGAGGACCGTCACGGCGCATCACCCGCCCCGGGTGAAGGCCATGAGGTTAGTGCACTCGCTCGTCAGGCGCCGGGCCTCCGACCACCTGCTCCTCGAGCGCCGCTTCGACGTCGTATCCGATGGCAAGCCCCAGCTTCGGCGCGGCCGCGACCACGTGCGCGGTCCCAACGAGCGGTGCTGCCGCGATGAGGATCTCAACGAGCTCATCCTCGGTCGCTCCGGCCGCCAGCGCCACGCCGGCGGTGGTTTCGAAGGCGGTGCCGGGACCATCAACGGCGATCAGCACGGCAAGATCGAGCATCGCCCGCGTCTTCCTGTCGAGCGCCACGAGGGGCAGGTGCAAGACCCGTTCCGTGTCGTTCATCGACAGGCGCCGGAGCTTTTCTTCGTGCGGACGCACCGCCCGGCCTCTCGTAGACGCGACGGATCCCGTCGCACCTAGATATCAAGTCACCAGGCATTCGGCACGGCATCATCACAATGGGGTGACGGCCCACCACCGGAGCACGGTCGGGCGTTACCGCCGCTCCACGGTTGCGCCGGGAGGGACCGAGCCATGATCCGCGATGGGCATCAGCTCGGTCGGCGTCTCGGCGCGGCGGTCGCCATGGAACGCGGGGTCGCGCAATGGATCAGTCAAGCCGATGGTCGCCGCCCGCGCGATGGCATCCCCGCGCGACGACACGTCGAGCTTCCGGTAGATCGACATCGTCTGGCTCTTGATGGTGTTGGATGACACACCGATCCGTTCACCGATCTCGCGGAACGACAAATAGGTCGAGAGGTATGGCAACAGGCGCAACTCCGCCGCCGTCAGCGCCGACGCCCCAACGACGACTGATGCCGCCGCGGCCGCCTGCTCTCGAAGGGTCACGATGTCGCGGGCGAGCCGGCCGAATGGCGGGAACTGGCTCAGGATGTCATTCGCCTCGCGCAACAGAGTCCGAGTCCCGGCGGCGTCGGACTGCGCCAAGGCCAGACGCGCGAGCTCGATATCGGTCCCGACGGCAAGCCATGGGACGGCCACCGACAAGCCCGCCCGCAGCCGATGGGCGTGGGCCTGGTCCCTGGCCGCCTGGATCCGGTTTCCACGGCGCGTCGCGACGCGGGCAGTTAGGGCGAAGACAAGGCTCATGAGCGCGAGCTCGTTCAGTGAGTTGCTCAGGACGACATCGCGTGCCGTTGCGCTCAGCGCCTCGGCCCGCGCCCAGTCCCCGCGTTCGATGGCGATCATCGCTCGATAGGCCAGCGCGAGCGCTCGGCTCGACGCGGCGACCGGCGGGATCGATGCGCGATCGGCCTCGGCCAGGGTCGCGTCCGCGGTCAGGTCATCACCGGCAAGATAGTGAGCAACCCCCAGGATGCCCAGCGCGGCCGTTCTCCTGGTGCTGAGCGACGGGATCTGATCGACGGCGATCGCGGCATCCGCGAGCATCGACGCCGCTCCGTTCTGGGCCATGATCGCGCGACTCAACGCCAGCCAGGCGTGGATCGAACCGCTCCCGTCGGACATCGGTCCGACGAATTCGGTCGAGGTCGCCATGTGCATCCACTGCCCCGCGCGTGATGGATCGCCGACCAGTGCGAAATAGATCGCCCCGATGACCGCGACATCGGGGTGGCGACCCATCCATGGAGCCGCCTCGACCTCGTCGAACCAGCGCTGAACGGTCGCGACGTTGCCAGCATTGAAGGCGGTCTGCGTGTGGGTCACGAGCAGGCGCGCCAAGCGTGTCTCGTCCCCAGCCAGTCGCGCGCAGTCGATGGCCTCGCCCGGGGCGCCGTGCTCCTCGAGCCAGATCGAGGCGTTGGTCGCCAGTCGGGCGATGTCGTCCGTATCGTTGCTCTCGAGGTCGGCCCGCAACAGGTCGCGAAGAAGGTGATGTTGGCGGTACCAGACACCGCGATCGTCGAGTGGCACCATGAAGCGGTTGGCACTCTCGAGCGCCGACAGGATCGCAGCGGAGTCTGTCCGGCCGAGGACCGCATCGCACAACGGCCCGCTCATCCGCTCCAGGAATGACGTCCGACGCAGGAACGCGACAAGATCCGGGCCGAGCGGCTCGACGATCTCGGATCTGATATACCGGGCGATGCCGCGTGAGGTCCCTGTCAGACCGTGCGTCGTCAGGTCGCCGCGGTCGGCTGTCGCCAGGATCCCGAGGTACAGCCCGGCGAGCCAGCCCTCGGCCTGCTGGTTGAGCATCGCCGCGGTCGCCTGGTCCATCCCATGATCGATGGCCTCCGCGAGCGCGAACGCCTCCTGATCGTCGAGTGCGAGATCCGTCGAATCGAGCTCGAGAACGGTTCCCGCGACCCGCCGACGCGACAGCGCGATGGGTGGCGATGCACGGCTCGCTAGCACCAGCCGTGAGCCAGGGGGCAGGAGATCGGGCAGGGCTGTGAGCGCGTCCGCTGCTGACCCGGGGGCGAGGGTGTCCGCGTCGTCGACGAACAGGACGAGGGCTGGATGATGCTCGAGCGCTGTACTCAAACGGGTGACGGCGGACCACGGCGAGATCGCCGGAGCGGCTAGCGCCTGGAAGACCTTCTTGTCGATCGGTCGGACGAGGTGGAGCGCCGCGGCGAGGAGGCTGACGAGTGTGGCGGGGTCGTCGTCGTGGGCGTCGAGCGAAACCCATGCCACGGCGCGCTGTTCATGGGCTGCGGCTTGGGCCAGGAACGTGGTCTTGCCATATCCGGCGGGCGCCGAGACCCACACGACCGTGGCAGGCGAGGCCGCCAGTCGTTCCAGGAGCGCCCGACGCGTGACACTCCCGGCGCGCACCGGGGGCGGAACAGTCTTGGCCTGGACGCGGACCGCCGGGATGCCGGGTAGATGGGGGGCACGCGGGCTAGAGCGTGTGACAGCTGCGATGAATGCCTCCCCACGCGCGCCTGCAGATTCTCGCACTGATTGTCAAATCAACGACGCCTCTTGATAAGCCTGCGGGCCCCCCGTTTTCGCGACATTACCGATCGTCATCGCGAAATCACAGGTCGTCATGTCGGTTCTCGCGGGGCCGCGTGATGGCGAGGGTCAGTTGGCGGTGCGCACCAGCGAGCGGACCCACGTCATCGAACGCTCGCGCTAGTCGGTCGTCGATGACCGCCCCGCGGGTGGCATCGCTCCGTTGCCACGCCGCCGCCAGGGAAGGGCTCCCTCCAGCTCGATCTCGAGCGAGAAACTCAGGAAGGTCCTGACCAACACGATGATGCCAAGGATGGCCGCGCTCTGGAGCGTCGGATCGATCGTGACGGTCAGGATGATGTCGGCGATGATCAAGATCTCGAGGCCCAGGAGGATCGACCGGCCGACGTTTCGGCGCACGGATTGATAGGCGACCGAGCGCCTACCCTGAGCGAGGAGCAAGCCCCCGCCGACCAGGGCGACGACCGAACCCACCGCGAGCACCGCGACACCCGCGATCTCGAACACCTTGACCACGGTGTCCATCCCTTCCTGGAATGTCATGAGTACTCCTTGATGGGGACCATGGCGCCGGTCACGACGGCCTGACGATGCACCGGAACCCGATGTGGCCCGTGCTCGTGTCGACGGTCTCGGCCTGGCGGGCAGCCGGGCGGTAGCGCAGGCAGTAGTTCGGTGCGCACAGGTGCGAGCCGCCCTTCATCACCCGGCGCGGGATGTGTTCGCCGGGCTGACCGACGCCGAATGACATCTCCGGCGACGACGTCCGCGGGTTGTGTGGCGCGCAGCACGAGTGCTCCGCCGGGTCGCTATGGCGGGGCGTGAAGAAATCATCCGTCCACTCCCAGACGTTACCGGCCATGTCGTACAGGCCGTATCTGTTCGGTGGGAACGAGCGCACCGGCGACGTCCCCTCGAAGCCGTCCTCGAGGGTGTTCTGCCAGGGAAACTCGCCCTGCCAGGTATTGGCCAACATGCGGCCCTTCGGGGCGAACTCGTCGCCCCACACGAAGCGCGCCCCATCGATGCCCCCACGCGCAGCGAACTCCCATTCGGCCTCGGTAGCGAGCGCCTTGCCGGCCCACGTCGCGTACGCCTCGGCGTCCTCGAAGGCGACCTGGGTGACCGGATGACGGTCGCGCCCCACGATCGTGCTGTCGGGTCCCTCGGGCCGGCGCCAGCTGGCGCCGGGCACATAGGCCCACCAGTTGTGGACGTCGGTCAGGTCGACCGGACCCCGTGTCCGCTGGAAGACGAGCGCGCCGGGGACCAAAGCCGCCGGGTCGGCGCCCGGGAAGTCGGCCGGGTCCAGCGGGCGCTCGGCGACCGTGACGTAGCCGGTCGCCTTCACGAACCGGCGGAAGTCGGCGACCGTGACCGGATGCTCGTCCATCCAGAACCCGTCGACGCTGACCGGGTGGACCGGTCGCTCTTCGGGGTAGAACTCGTCGGAGCCCATGAGGAACGTGCCACCGGGGATCCAGGCCATGTTCTTGGCCGGCGCCTGGACGGCTCCTCCATCATTCACCTGGCTCGGGCCATGACCTTCTGCTAGGGGCCCCTGGAGGACGGCTGGCCGGGCGATCACATTCCCCTATTGCCGAGCCATGGCCAGCCTAAATCGCTCCTCCGGGGTGATCAGGTGGTCGATGTCCTCGGCGGCCTCGTTGATGTCCAGCTGGACCCAGCGGATCCGTCCGTTGAATTTGCTGTCGCGTGGCTCGTAGTCGTCGCTGACCGGTGTGGCGCTGTCCCAGCCCACGTCGGTCGTCTCGTCGCCCGAGAACATCATCGGCACAGTCCCATCAACGCGCCCTTCGCCGACCTTGTTCCCGTCGACGTACAGCGTGACGTCGCCACCCTTGGCAAGCCCGCCGCCGTCGTACGTGAATTCCATCCTGACCTGGTGCTCGCCTGACGGGATGTCCGACTCGCCGTACGTCTTGAACCGTTGCAACCCGAAGAGGTTGTAGCAGTAGGCGGGTTTCCCGTCCTTCGCGTAGAGGGCAAAGCCTCCGAACGCGCCTCCCTGCGACACGATCACACCGTTCGCGGTGACGCCGTCCTCGATCGTGATCTCGGCAGTCACGGCATGTGACTTGTTCTTGATGTTGACGACAGAGTTCTCCGATAGCCGGCCCATCCCCCCGAAGAGCATCTGGGAATTGCCCCGGATGAGGCTGGGTCGACCCGCCAGGTCGGGGTTGAAGCGCTCGGCCCTCCGGTCGTCGAGCGGGAGGACGTTGTACTTGGTCGCTTCGATGAGGAACAGGCGCTGCAGTCGAGCGAGTTGCTCCGACTGCTCGGCCGCCAGGTCACGAGACTGGGTCCAGTCGTCCGGCGCGTACAACTCCCATCGATCGTCATCGAGCGGAGGATTTTGGGCTAGGAGCCATGGGATGCTGTGGCGGGTCACCGCCGTCCAGCCCTGGTGGTAGATCCCGCGATTCACGAACATCTCGAAGTACTGGGTCGGTCGGTGCTCGGCGGCTTGGGCGTCGTCAAAGGCAGGCCGCATGCTTCGCCCGTGCATCGGCATCTGCTGGATACCGTGCACGAACGTTGGTTCGGGTAGGCCGGCCGCATCGAGGACGGTCGGCGCCAGGTCGATGACATGGCTGAACTGGCTGCGGATCTCGCCGCGCGCCTTGAAGCCGGACGGCCAGTGGACGATCGTCCCGTTGCGGGTGCCGCCCCAGTGCGACGCCACTTGCTTGGTCCACTGGTACGGAGTATCCATCGCATGCGCCCAGCCGACCGCGTAGTGGTTGTAGGCGTCGGGCGTCCCGAACTTGTCGATCCGGGCCATCAGGAACTCCGGCGTCTCGATCGTGGTGACCCCGTTCAGCGGCATCAGCTCGTTGAATGTCCCGTTCGGAGTTCCCTCGGCAGAGGCACCGTTATCGCCGATGATGTAGTAGACGAGCGTGTCGTCGAGGACCTCGAGGTCGGCGAGGGCGTCGATCAGGCGGCCGACGTGGTGATCGGTGTGCTCGAGGAAACCGGCGTACACCTCCATCTGCCGCGCGAGGATCGGCTTCATCTCCGCCGGCATGTCCGCCCAGGCCGGGATCTCGGGGGGACGCGCCGTCAGTTCGGCGTCGGGCGGGATGACGCCAAGCTCCTTCTGGCGGGCGTATGTCTTCTTCCGGAGCTCGTCCCAACCCTGGTCGAACTTGCCCTTGTAGCGGTCCGACCACTCGGGCCGGACATGATGTGGCGCGTGGGTCGCGCCCGGCGCAAAGTAGATGAAGAACGGCTTGTCCGCCATGAGCGCCTTCTGCTGGCGGACCCAATCGATCGCCTGATCGGTCATGTCCTCAGTGAAGTGATAGCCCTCTTCGGGCGTCCGGTCCTGCTCCACCGGAACCGTGTTCTTATAGATCGCCGGCGCGTACTGGTTCGTCTCGCCGCCGATGAAGCCGTAGAAATATTCGAACCCGCCGCCGCCAGAGGGCCAGTTGTCGAACGGCCCCATCGGCGAGGTCTGCCAGACCGGGACCTCATGGCACTTTCCGAACTGGGCCGTGGAGTAACCGTTGAGCTTCAGCGTCTCGGCCAGCGGAGCGGCAGACTTCGGACGAAGTGAGCTGTAGCCGGGCGCCGACGTGGCGATCTCGGTGATCCCGCCCATCCCTATCGCGTGATGGTTGCGCCCGCTCAAGAGAGCTGCCCTCGTGGGCGAGCACAGGGCCGTCGTGTGGAAGCGGTTGAACTTCACGCCATTGGCGGCCAGACGTTCGGCCGTAGGGGTGAAGATCGGACCGCCGAAGGCAGAGGAGGCGCCGAAGCCGGTGTCGTCGATGAGCACGACCAGCACGTTGGGTGCACCCTTGGGCGGTCGGAGCTCGCGGATCGGCGGATAGCTCGTGTCCGGGTCCTTGGCATCGTAGGTCGTAAGTCCGACGTGCGTCCCGTCCGGGATCGGCAGCACGCTTCGCTGGATAGCGTCGTCGCTCATCTGGATCTCTTACCTCCGGATCGCCGTCGCAGCGACCACTACGAAGGCATCGTCGACGTGCGTCACGACCGCGCGCATCACCCTGTTGGGATGCTGTCAGCAAGGTTGCTGTGCCTGCAGGGTCGATGTCGAGGGCTGACCGTCGTGAAGCCCGTAGGCCATCAGGTCGGCGGGCTGTTCAGGACCGGCAGCAGGAAGCCGACCGCGGTGGCCGCCCCGGCGAGCGCACCGCCGCGCTCGTAGGCGAACGGCATCAATGAATTCGTGAGCATCGCGAGCAGGCCCCCGGCGGCGATAGCAGCCGCTCGATCGCCCATGGCGTCAACGGCGACCTGTGTGACGAGGAAGCCCAGCGCGGCGGCGATGCCGCAGGCGAGGACCACCACACCCCAGAGCTGTGCGAGCTTGGCGGCACTCCAGCCGGCCGCCCTGAGGTCGGCCGATGGGGCGATGGCCTGCGGGATGTTCGACACGAAGACGGCCGTGAGGAAACTCGGGCTTACCGTGAGGCCGGCACCGATCTGGATGCCGAAGATGATCGACTCGGGGACGCCGTCGACGACCGAGCCGACCACGATCCCCATCGACGCACCGGCTCCTTCCGTGCCGAACCGCTTCTCGACCACCGCGTCGCCAACGAGGAAGATGGTGACGCCGAGGAGCGTCCACAAGGCCATCTCCGCCCCGCTGATGTTCGTCTGAGCCTCGGGGATCAGCTCGAAGGCGATCGCCGCGATCAAGGCGCCACCACCGAACCCGGCCAGGATGCCGATCAGGCGGGTCGGCACGGTGATCCAGCAGACCGCCAATCCGGCCAGGAACAGCGACGACTGGGCGATCAGGCCTAATCCGAACGCCTCGAGCAGCATCTGCGCCTCCATGTCGGAGTGTGCGCCCCGCCCGTGTAGGGTCCGTCACCCGTTTCAGGCGACGCTCCGGTGACCGGGACTACCCGGCGGTCGCGGTTCCCGGGCTGCGTCTTCCCCTGACGGAATGACCGGGCGGGCCGCTTGCGCCGCCTGCGGGCCGAGCTTGATCCCGATCGAGTCCAGCCAGCGCCGGATGTTCCGGTAGATCGCCGGTGCTCCGAGGGGCACCTCCTCGTCGAGCTCCCATTCGAGCGGGTGAAGGATGAACGGCTGGGTCTGCGGGCCTCCGAGGCCGCCGTGCGAGCCGATGAGCTCCTCGAACGCCGCCACCTCGCCGAGCTCGGGATCGTACTGGCTGATCAGCAGCAGGTCCGGCGCATGGGTCATCTCGTCTGCGCGCTTGAGGCTCATCACCGTGTGCGGCCCGAACAGGGTCGTCGGGTCCTCGCCTTCGACTCGGTCCTGGTCGAGGAAGCGCGTTCCCCGCGGCCCGAAGACGACGGCGCCGCGCGCCTTCGAGCGGACCAGGAGCATCGCGACGCCCGGATGCGCCGCGACGGCGGCTACGAGACCCGGGTGCAACTCTTCGAGCTCCTCGACCGTGAGACGCTGATCGTGGCCGGTGAACCAGACCAATCCGAGGTTCCCGGAACCGACCACCGCGATCGTCGATGCATCGGCGAGCGACAGTTTCTTCTCGTCCTTTTCCTCAGCGGTCTCGTCGAGGTTGACGACGCCATCCGTTGTCTTGCTCGCCAGCGCGGCCCGGGCGACGGTGGGACCGACCCCTCGGCTCTGCGTGATCTCGGAGAGCATCGAGTTGACGAACGCCGACCCCTCGGCCTTGGTCTTCGTCTCGACGAGGGTGGCCCGGCCGCTCATGAGGCTTCGCACGAACTCGCCCAGGCTGACGCCATACCGCTGGAGAAAGGTCTCGCCGAGGCTCTGGCCATGGTCGGACAGAACGACGAACTTGTACGGGCGCGGTGCCTCATCCGTCGCCTTGACGAGTGATGCGATCGCCTCGTCGACCCCGTCAAGCGCCTGGAACGATTCGACGCGTTCTGGCCCGCAGTGGTGGGCCAGCTCGTCGTAGTCGGTGAAATCCGCGTAGATGACATTCGTCCCGCGGTACATCTCCTCGATGATCAGCGCGACGTTGACGTCGCGGAGCAGGACATTGCTGGCAGCGCGCATCCCCGCGTATTTCATCCCTCGGTGCATCTGCGGACGGATTCCCGCGCGTCTCGTGCGTCTGGCCTGGGCCAGCTCCTTGACGAACTCACCGAGGAACAGGGTGAACGAGCGCAGGTACCCGGTCGGGCTGAAGAAGAACGACATGAACGCCTGGCTGTCGCCGATGCCGCCGCCCTCCGCCTTGATCGCCGCGGTGGTCAGGTACGCGCGGGTGGCGTCGCCGGTCACCAGATTGCAGATGCTCGCGCCGTTGTTCGAGAGCAGGCCTTCGCCGTTCGAGACGCGCTGCACGATGAGGGCCGCGTCCACGGGGCTGCTCGACACCATCAGGTGCTGGCGATCGCGTTCGTACCAGCGGAAGGCGGGGATTCCGTCGTTGTTGCCATGGAGGATGCCGGCCTGGCTGGCCGACGTCATCGATGGCAGGATCGCCTCCCAGCGGGACAGTTTGTGGGTCCCATCACGAACCCAGTTGGCCATCGTGTTGACAGAACCGGCACGCATCCGGCCGGCCAGGATCGGATGGGCGAGTCCGTCGATCTGGAGGATCACGAGGCCGGGCTTTTCCGAGTGACCGACTGAGCGCTTGACCATCAGGCGCTGGACCAGGAGGCCGTAATAGGAACCGTCGCGGTCGATGCCCAGGATCGCCGTGAGGATGGTGTTGAAGATCGCGTACACGAACGACCCGATCAACGCCGTCACGAAGCCATCGACATGGACGCCCGGAGCCCATTGCGCGACGACGATGAACGAGAGCACCTGGAAGACGAGCACGAGGACCGCGACGAGGATCAGCGACACGGGTGCCGCGAGCGTGAGCGCGACCGGCCGGACGGCCGCGTTGAACAGCGCGACGAGGATGACCGCGACTACGGCGTCCAGCGGGCGATCGATGGTGATCCCGGGCATGATCCAGACCGTCGCCAGGAACGAGATGGTGGCGACGACCAGCGTGATGATCAGCCGGCGCAGCAGCGCCCAGGGCCCGCCACGCCACTCCCAGAGCACGCGAAGCTGTGTCCCGTAGAAGTCGAGCAGCCGTCGCATCGTCAGCCTCCGCAGGAACCGCTAGGTGCGCGTCTCCGCATCGCGACGTCCCTGATGCGGGAAAGGATAGGCCGGGCCTCCCGGTTCACGTCATCGGGGTGACTGCCGCCACGCCCAGCGACCGAACGTGGCGATCCGGCTGGAAGTGTCTCAGGCGTCCAGCCGGATCGTGCTGCTTGTTGACGGGCGGTCAGATCCGCCGGCGACCGATTCCCCTCCCGGGGGTGACGGCAGCGGCGACGACCGCGGCCTTCGCGACCGGAGAGGGCCCGGGCTTGACGGCTGCGGTCACGACCGCGGCCTTCGCCACCGGAGCCCCGATGACGCCGACTCGTCCGATTCGTGCTGGTCGCAGTGGCATGTCACGCTCCTACGTTGGCGGCAGCTTCATCGGCCTGGATGGAGGCGATGATGGCCTGGATCGGGATCCGCCCATTGGCGATCAGTCGGCCACCCGAGTGGCGCGCCGCCGCAGCGAATGGCGCAGCCCACAGATTCTCCCAGATGAGGACGCCTGCCGTGCTGCCGGGCTCCATGGCCGCGGCAAGGTTCACGACGTCCTCCTCGGCCAGCAGCTCGGCCAGCTGGGCTTCGATCTGCTGCAGCTCTCCGAGCTCGTCCACATCGGACAACTCTGCCGACGAGATCGTGCCGTCCGCGTCCTTGGTCAGGATCAGGATGTCGATCACGCGAATGGTTCCAGCGTCGGACAGCTTGACGAGCTCTCTCGCCATGTCGCCCGTGAAGTTGCTGGCACCCGCCGGAAACTCAACGATGAGATAGTCGACGGGACCGAGTTCATCGAGGGACGCTTCTGTCATGCGCAGTTCCTTCACATCGGCTCGGCCGCGCGCTCCCGGTCGGGACCCGGGGCCTAGGTCAACGTACCGTCGAACGCCGGCCTGTCCATCACCTCGAACGGGTGACCCAGAGGCCCATGCGCAAGTACCACCATGCGGACGACGGCGATCTGCAGCCAGGGACAGGGGCGGCATGGCGTTCTTCGACGATGCGCCGACCAGACGGGTCCCTCTCGAGTGCCGGACCCCATCGTTCACCGGCCACGTGGCGGCGGCGGCGCGGTGACCAGCACGCCGGGCACACCTGACGTGTCCGGCCTCACGGCATGGGTCCCGGCAGTCGGCTGGCTGCGGCGCTACGACCGTGCATGGCTGCGCGCGGACATCATCGCCGCCGTGACCGTCTGGGCGGTGGTCGTGCCGCAGGCGATCGCATACGCCGGCATCGCCGGCCTGGAGCCCGGCTCGGGCCTGTTCGCGGCCGCGGCCGGGCTGGTCGCCTACGGGCTGTTGGGCACCTCGAAACAAATCATCGTCAGTCCGACGTCATCGACCGCGGCGGTCTCCGCGTCGATCATCGCGGCGGTCGCCGCCGGCAACGTCGAACGGTTCGGGGTCCTCTCGGCAGCCCTCGCGCTCCTGGCCGGGATCGCGCTATTGGTCATGGGCGTCGCGAAGCTCGGGTTCGTCGCCAGGTTCATCCCGCACGGCGTCCATGTCGGCTTCATGTTCGGGCTGGGTCTCACGATCATCGCCGGCCAGGCGGCCAAGATCCTCGGTGTCCCTGGAACATCGGGCACGTTCGGCGAGCAACTTCGCCAGGTCACGGCCAGCGTGGCCCAGATGGGAATCAATCCATGGGCCGTCGTCATCGGGGTCGGCGCGCTGGCTGCCCTGCTCGTCGGCCGTCGGGTCGCCCCGGCACTCCCGGTCGCGATCGTCGTCGTCGTCGCGGGCATCGCCGCCGTCGCCCTGTTCGACCTCGCCGCCCGCGGCGTCGCCGTCATCGGGCAGGTCACCGGTGGCTGGCCGATGCCGTCCCTGCCGCTCGTCGGCGCAGGGGAACTGTTGGTCCTCGTGCCCGGGGCGATCGCGCTCTCGATCGTCGCGACGGCCGAGAGCCTGACCGTCGCACAGCAGCTCGCGGACAAGCACCGCAAGGAGATCCGGCCCGACCAGGAACTCGTGGCCAACGGCGGGGGGAACGCATTGTCCGGGCTGTTCGGAGGCTTCATCGTCGGCGGTGGAGCGAGCCAGAGTGCCGCCAACGACGCTGCCGGCGGGCGGACGCAGATCGTGTCGTTCATCGTCGCGGCCCTCACCGTCCTGACCTCGGTCGCGCTCCTGCCGCTGTTCGCCGATCTGCCCCAGCCGGTCCTTGGGGCCATCGTCATCAGTGGGGTGGTCGGCTTCCTGCGCGTCGTCGAGGTGCGCCGCATCCGCTCACTCCGGCGCGACGCATTCGTCGGCACGCTGGTGGCGCTCGCCGCCACGCTCGTCCTCGGCATCCTGCCGGGCCTCATCGTTTCGATCATCCTCGCGCTGCTGGTGCTGCTCGTGCGTCTCGCCAAGCCGACCATGTCGGCGCTGGGGCACCTGGCCGACCGCCGGACCTGGGTCGCGCTCGAGCGGGCGCCGGACGCCCGAACCGAGCCCGGGCTGCTGGTGTTGCGCATCGACGCCCCCTTGCTCTACCTGAACGCCGGGCTGATGCGGGACGAGCTTCGGTCGGCGCTGGCCGCTGCGGACCCACCGCCGACGGTCGTCATCCTCGACCTCTCGATGTCGTCCGATCTCGACATCGAGAGTCTCGATATGCTGGTTCGCCTGGCCGAGCATGCCGCAGGGGCCGGCACGGAGCTCTGGCTCGCCGAGGTCCGTGGGCCGTTACGCGACATGTTCGAGCGGGCCGGGATCGATGCGGAGACCGGGAAACCACGCGTCTTCCGGTCGATGTCGGACGCGATGGCCTCTTTCGAGGCCGCAACGTGACCAGCGACCCGGTGGCCTCGCCCGACACGCCCGCATCGCCCGAAGAGGATGGCCGATCCCTGCGACGAGCGGCGACTCTGACCGCCGCTGTCGGGATCGCCTTCAGCGTCCTGTTCGTTTCGTATCGTGACCGGGAGGGGGGTCGCTAGATGCTCGACCAGGCGCTCGGGGACCTGTTGCCGCTGGCAATCGGGATCGCGATCAGCCCGATCCCGATCATCGCCTGCATCCTGATCCTGTTCTCCCCCAGTGCCCGGGTGAACGGGCCCTTGTTCCTGCTCGGCTGGGTCATCGGGGTCGCCGCGGTCACGACCCTCGTGCTGCTCCTGTCAGGTACGGCGGGGGCGACAGACTCGTCAGCGAGCGGGCCACCGATCGGGGCAGTCGTCATGACTCTCCTCGGCCTGGCGGCGATCGCCCTCGGGATCAGGCAATGGCGCTCGCAGCCCAAGCCGGGTGAAGAGGCGAAGCTGCCCGCCTGGATGTCGGCGATCGCGGACTTTCCGCCGCTGCGTGCGCTGGCGTTTGGGATCCTGCTGTCGGCGCTGAACCCGAAGAACCTGGCGTTCGCCGCCGCGGCCGGCGTGACCATCGATGGTGCCGTGGCAGCCGGTGGCAACGCTGTGGCGATGATCGTCCTGTTCGTGATCCTGGCGAGTCTCTCGATCGCGGTTCCGGTGGGTTACGTCCTCGTCGGCGGTGCTGGCGCGCGTCAACGGCTCGAGGGCTGGCGATCGTGGTTGACCGCGCACAACGCTGCGGTCATGGCGGTGCTGTTCGTCGTCATCGGCGCCAAGTTGCTGGGAGAGGGGCTGGACGGGCTGCAGTAGAGGGGGCGCGCCCAGCTTCAGGCGGGCTCGTCCGAGGCGATCGATCGGCGGTCAAGGCCGCCACGGGTCCTGAGCTCGGTCGTCTGTTTGTGCTCGGCGGCGTCGTCGGGGAGGGTGGCCACGAACGCCCCGTAGCGGGCCACAGCGGGACCCGCGGACAGGCCGTGGGCGATGACGCTCAATGCGATCGTCAAGGCCACCGCTGCCACGACCGTCGCACCGAACGGCGGCGGTCCGCCGCCGTCACCGAGCGCGACCAGCGCGAGCACGATCGATGCAAGGCCGCGTGGACCGAACCAGCCGATGAAGGCGACCGTGGGCGAACGGAGCCTCGTCCCGCGCAGGGAGAGCACCACGGGCAGCATCCGGACCACGGTCAGCGACAGGACCGTGTAGATCACGACGGATACCGAGAACGCGGTAGCGATCCCCACGAGCAACACGCCGAACAGGAAGAACACGATCAGCCCGAGGAGCTCGCTGCCGATCTCGGCGAACTCCAAGAATGCCTCCGGCACCCGGCCGTACGTTGCCGTCGTCGCAAGGCCGGCGGCGAAGGCGGCCACGAACACGTTGCCGCCGAGCTCGTGGGCCACGAACCAGGCCAGGAGGCCGATCGCCGGGATCACCACCCAATACGCGCCCTCGAGCATCCACCGGCGCGCGATGGCGACTCGCACGGCAAGCGCTCCCACGACCCCGACGACCACGCCGGCGATGGTGCCGAGGGCGATCTGCGCGAACGCATCCGAGATCCAGGCCGTGTCCCCGAGATCGCCGCCAGACACGGCCAACGTCGCGGCGACGACGACGATCGGCGTCACGAGGCCGTCGTTCAGCCCCGACTCCACGTTGAGCGCCTGTCGGATGCGGCGTGGCACGACCGGGCTGTTGACGACCATGGCTCCGAGCGCGGCGTCGGTCGGCGCCAGGAGGGTCGCGAGGATGACGGCTTCGATGACGGTGATCCCCGGCAGCACTACGAGTGCCGCCGCCGTCCCGGCCACGATCGTCAACGGCAGCCCGATGGCGAGGAGCCTGAGCGGAAGGCCTGCGGTCCGCCGCAGGGCCCCGATGTCGATCCGCGCGGCATCGACAACGAGGGCAAGGATGAGCGCCGCTTCCCCGGCGGCCCCCAGCAGCTCGACGTCGACCGTCATCTCCGGCGTCCCTCGGACGGCGATGCCGAGTCCGATCCCGAGGGCGAGCATGACGATCTGGGCCGTGACGCTGCGCCGGTCGAGCAGCCTCGAGAACAGCGCGTAGGCGAGCAGCCCCGCGAAGAACAAGCCGACCGTCAGCATCGCATCAATCTACGTCCGCGTGGTCATGGCGATGGGGTCGGTGCGTCGCTCGCGGGCGATGCTGGGGCCGTCGACTCGGGCGGCGCCGATGGCCCGGGCGTCGACTCGGGCGGCGGCGGCGCGGACGGGAGTGCTGTGGGGGTCGGAGTCGGTGGCGGTGCGCTCTCGAGTGGCGGTCCGCTCGACACGATGAGCGTGACCGGGGCGCGGAATGCAACTTCACGGCCGGCCGCCGGCTCGGTCGCGATGACAAGCCCGCGCGGCGCATCGGCGTCCGGTTGATCCGATGTGGCCGCGACGAAGAGGCCGGCGCTCGTCAAGGCGACGATGGCGTCCGCCGCAGCCATGCCGGCCACATCCGGTATGACGACCGTCCCCCGCGCGGTCGACACCGAGATCTCGATCGTGTCGCTGCTCACGACGGCCGCTCCGGGTGGGGGGTCCTGTTCGATGACGGTCGCCTCCGGTAATCGGTCGGTCTGAACGAGCGTCGGCTCCCCGAGGATCAGCCCGACGGCCTGGGCCTGGGCGCGCGCCCGTTCGAGCGGCAACCCGATGAGATTGGGCGACACGACAGCAGCCGGAGCCCTGGCCGGGCGGTCGCCAATGAGGAGTGCAGCGACCAGCGCGGCGACGACCACGGCACCGACGACGATGGCCCCGGTCGACCAGCGTCGTGGGGGCTCCTTCGCCTCGTGCGACGGTGTGGCCGTCACACCACCGGGCTGCGCACCACCGTCCACGGTCACCGGGGTGGGAGCCGTCGTGCCGGGCGTCGCCTGGCCGGTGACGGCCACGCCGACGTCCCCATCGCGCGGTTCGGCGACGACTTCGCCGAGGGTCCGCGTGACGGCAGCCTCGTCGCCGGCGAGGTCATCGAGGCCGAAGTCGCGCAGCAGATCCCGGAGCTGGCCGTTGGGCCTGGCCATGACCAGCTCCACGTCGTGCTCCGCGAGGTCCCGCTGGAGCGTCCGAAGTCCATCGGCAGCCGTGATGTCGAGGTCGACGATCGGAGCGGCATCGATGACGACGCGGTTGATGTCGGGACGTTCGGCCAGCAGCGACCTGATCCGCGAACGGATCGCCGTGGAGGTGGCAAAGAACAGCGGCCCGGCGAACCGCACGATCAACGTGCCCGGCACACGCCGAGCGGTCGTGTCCCGCTGCAGGTCCGCGAACGCGCCCGATCCGGGGAGCCGGCCGAGCTCGTCGATCCGTGGCTGGGCGGCGCGCCGGAACACGTTGAGCGCCGCCAGCATCGCGGCGATGCCGACGCCGGCCAGCGTTCCGTACACGAGGACCCCGACCGTCGCCGCGACGGCGATCGCGCCTTCGACCCGCTGGAGCCGCCACACCCTGATCACCCCGCGAACGTCGATGAACCGCAAGGCCGAGGCGAGAACGACGGCACCCAGCGCCGGGATGGGCAGGTTGGTTAGGAGCCCGGCGAGGAACAGCAGCACGAGCGCGACCGCTCCTGCGGCGATGACGCCGGCCACCTGGGTCGTAGCTCCGGACGCCTCGGCCGCGGCGGTGCGCGATGGGCTGGAACTGATCGGATAGCCGCTGGTCAGGCTGCCGCCGAGATCCGCCGCGGCGAGTGCCACGAGTTCGCGATCTGGATCCGTTTCCTCGCCGTGTCGGCCGGCGAAGCTCCTTCCCGTCAGCACGGTGTCGGCAAAGCTCAGGATCGCGATGCCAAAAGCGCTCGGGAGTAGCGCGACGGCCTCATCGATGGAGACCAGCGGGAGGCCGACCGGGGGCAGGCCCGACGGCACCGGACCGAGGACGAGCACGCCACGGTCCGGCAGGCCCAGGACGACGGTGGCGACGAGGGCCGCGACGAGCGCGGGCAGGGCGACCGGAACGCCCGGCAGCCACCGATCCCCGGCCGTGATCGCCGCGAAGACCAGGACTCCGATCACGATCGACGGCAGGTTCACGGGGCCCTGCGACAGGGCGATGCCGACGGCTTCGATGACGGACCCGGGATCCACCTGGGTGAGGTCGGTCCCGACCAGGACCGAGAGGACGTCCGCAAGCGGCTGCCCGCCCAGGATCTTGGGAATCTGGTCGAGCGCGACGCTGATGCCCACGCCGGTCATGTACCCGACGAGGATGGGCCGGGACAGGAAGTCGGCCAGGAACCCGAGCGACGCCGCGCGCATGCCGACGAAGACGATCGCGACCAGCAGGGCCAAGGCTGACGCCAGGCGGATGCGATCGTCGGCGACGACGGCAAGGGGGACGACAGCCGCCCCGACGAGGGCCGCGGTCGCGGCATCCGGGCCGACGATCAGTCGCCGAGCGGAGCCGAAGACCGCATAGGCAAGGAGCGGAACGAGCGAGGCGTACAGGCCGGCTTCCGGCGGGAGCCCGGCGACCTGGGCGTAGCCGATGCTGAGCGGGATGATCAGCGCTGCCACGGTGATGCCGCCGATCGCGTCGCCGCGCAGGGCAGACCGACGGTAGTCGCGGACGGTCCAGGCGAGCGGGGGGCCGCCGGCCGTCAATCGTGCCGCCAACCGGCCAAGCAGCCCTTTGATCTGGCTCACGTGATCGGTCGAACGGTCGTCGGAGGGTGCGTGCCGGCCTCCCGAGAGCACGGGTGGATGGTCGTACGATTGCGACTGCGCATCTAGGCGAGCATCGTCCGGTTCGGATGAAGGGCGTAGCCACGCGCGCTCTGCCCCGCAATCACCCGCTTCGAATGACGACCCGCCCCCGTTTCACGGGCACAGTCGGGCGGGATCACGCGAGCGCATCGTGGACGGTCAACCGGCCGCGCGGCGCAGCAGGAGGGATCACGATGACCGCGGATGACGTAGCCGTCGCGCCGTTGGATCGGCAGGCGGCCGCCATGAACGAGAGCCCGGTATATGAGCTTTTCATCGGGCTCATGACCATCATCTCGCTCATCATCGTGTTCTTTCATGTCATCGTCCGCGTTCCACAGGTCGACGCCATCCTGACCTCGACGGACACCCTGGTCTGCTTCCTATTCCTGTTCGACTTCGCGCGGTCGTACCGGCGCGCGCCCGACAAGCGTGTCTACATGTTCGGCGAGCAACCTGGGAGGACATTGCCCCGCGGGCTGTTCGACCTGCTCGGGAGCATCCCGAGCGCTGAGATCTTCCGGGTGCTCCGGATCTTCCGAGTCGCGCGATTGACGCGGCTGGTGCGAGCCAGCGGGTCACGCGGTCTGGCGGCAGAGTTCTTCAAGCGTCGCGCCGAATCGGCCGTGTACGTGATCACCCTGATGTCGTTCGTGGTCCTCCTCGTGGGCAGCATCCTGATCGCGTACGTCGAGCCGCCGGCACAAGGCTCGAACATCAAGACCGGGGGCGACGCGTTCTGGTGGGCGTTTGTCACCATCACCACAGTCGGGTACGGAGACCGATTCCCGGTGACCGAGGCCGGCCGGATCGTCGGGATGTTCACCATGGCGGTGGGGATCGGTATCTTCGGTGTCCTCACGAGCTACCTCTCGACGGTGTTCCTCGCTCGGCCGGAGGACGATCCGGCCGCGACCACGCCGGCGCCCAAACCGGCGCCGGACCCGATCCAGGCCGAGCTGGCCGCATTGCGGGCCGAAATGGCCGGCCTGCGCCGAGTGCTGGAGGTACAGGAGAGTGGCTGATCTCGGGTTCGGCGCCGTCTCGACCGAGGACCCCCTGGTCCCCGGATGGCTGGAGCGCCTTGCCGCGGTCGGCTGGCGTGTCCTGGTCACGCTCGCTCTCGGTGTGGTCCTGTTCGGGATCGCCGGGCAGTTGGCCACGGTCGTCGCGTCGATCATCGTTGCGCTGATCCTTGCCGCCACGCTCGCCCCATACGTCGCGGAGCGCCGCGCACGGGGTTGGGGTCGCAGCAAGGCGGCCGGGGTGGTCTCCCTGATGGCGGTCCTGGTGCTCGGCACCGCCATCGCCGCGATCGTCATCGCGGTGGTCCCGTCCCTGAGCGCGATCGTGACCGCGTTCGACGTTGGGGTCGGCAACGCCCGGGCAGAGTTGGCGTCGATCGGCCTCCCGGCCGAAGTCGCGGACATCCTCCAGCGCATCTCGGACGCCATTCGCGGGCTCGCCCTGGACGGACTCGCCGACATCGTCGGCGCCGCAGCAAACGTCGTGACGATCGCGATCCTGGGCGGATTCCTGACGTTCTTTCTGTTGCTCGACGGGGACAAGGCATGGGACTGGGTGTTGGCGGCGACCGACGGTTGGCGCCGCGAGGCACTGATGACCGGTGGCCGACGCGCGGTCGATCAGGTCGGTGGGTACATCCGGGGCACATCGCTGATGGCGGCCGCCACAGCCGTCCTGGCCGGCGTCGTCATGTGGCTCTTGGGGGTCCCACTCGCCGGGCCATTGGCCGTGGTCGTCCTGCTCGGCGCGTTCGTGCCGTATGTCGGGCGTGCCTTGACGGCATTGGTCATCGTCGCCGTCTGCTGGGCGACGCGCGGAGCCGCGCCCGCGTTCGTCCTGCTCGCCGTCTTCGTGATCGGCTCGATCGTACTCGAGCGCACCCTGGCTCGGCTCACGTCAGGACGGCGTCTCGAACTCCACCCGATCCTCGCGGTCATCGGACTGCCGTTGGGCCTGGCGGCAGGTGGGTTCGGTGGCCTCGTGGTCATCCTGCCGGTGCTCGCCTTCGCGCAGACGGCGGCCGGCGTCCTCATCACGGCCCTGGGCCGCGAACCGGTCAAGCCGGGTGCGACCACGGCGGGCGCGATCGAGGCGACGGCGACGGAGGCGACTCCGACCCCGGCCGACTCGGCGACTCCCGCGACCCCGGCAACATCGAGATCTTCGATGAGTTCGGGCCTTGTCCCGGTCTGGCTGGATCGCCTGGGTCAATGGAGCTGGCGTTCCTTGATCGTCGCGGCGATGTTCCTCGTCGTCGCCCAGGTCGCTCTCCAGTTCCCCGGCGTGATCATGCCGGTGGTCATCGCGGTCATCCTGGCGGCGACGCTCGCCCCGGCGGCCGCGGCACTGGAGCGACGCGGCGTGAACCGGGGCACGGCCGCGATGGCCGTGACCGTCGGGACGAGCGCCGCGATCATCGCCGTGGTGATCATCACGCTCGCATCCCTCGTCGGACCGATGTCGCAGGTGGTCTCCAGCGCCACCCAGGGAGCGGAGGCGTCCGGCGCCCAGGCGGTCGGGATCGGGTCGTTCGTGGCGGCCATCGGCGACGGCTTGCTCGCGACGGTCACGGGTGCCGCGGCGAATGTCATCGGGATCGTCGTCGTGTTGCTGCTCGGCGGGTTCCTCACGTTCTACTTCATCCGGGACGGCGGGCGCGTGTGGCACGAGCTCACGCGCGGTGTACCGGCCGACCGCCGCGGACTGCTCGACGCCGCGGGCACACGCGCCGTCGACGTGCTCGGCGGGTACATGCTCGGGACGGCGGCGATCTCGGCCTTCGGAGCAGCCAGTCAGTGGGTGATCATGGTGCTCCTGGGGCTTCCGCTCGCGCTCCCCCTGGCGATCCTCGCGCTCTTCGCCGGGTTCGTCCCGTACGTTGGCGGGTTCATCGCGACCGGCCTGGCGTTCCTCGTAGCGGTTGCCGTCGGCGATCAGACGGACATCGTCGTGATGTTCATCTACACGATCGTCTTCAACATCGTCCAGGGCAACTTCGTCACCCCGCTCGTGTACGGCAAGGCCGTGAGCCTCCACCCGGCGATCGTCCTTCTCGCCGTGCCGATCGGGAATGCCCTGGCGGGGATCGTCGGCATGTTCCTCGTGGTGCCGGTGGCCGGCGTCATCGCGACGACGTGGCGAGCGGTGCTGCAGGTCATCGATGCGGGCGACCTCGTGAAGCCGGAGCCGCTCAGCAGCACGGCACCGAGCGAGGAGACCGGCCCGATCGTGCCTGACGCGGTGGTGGGAGGGTAGCGATGGATACAGGCCACCCCGAACGGAGACCGCTGGCCCGCGTGATCTCGCCGCGCGAGATGCGGCTGCTGTTCTGGCTGGTCGTGATCGCGCTCGTCGGAGTCATCGGCGTTCTTGGCTCCGGGATCGCAGATACGCTGTCGGGCCCGGCCGTCATCCTGTTCGTGGCCTGGCTGATGGCCTACGTCCTCGAGCCGGCGGTCACATGGTTGGCCCGCCATATGCCGTTCCACTCGCGCGGCCTCGGGGTCGCGGTGACGTACCTCCTGACGGTCATCGTGACCTTCGCCGTCCTGCTCGGTGCCGGTGCCGCCCTCCTGAGCGCGGCGGTCACGTTCGTGGAGCAGCTGCCCGCGATCAAGGCCCGGGTCTCCGAGCTGGTCCAGCCGCTCGCTGCGTCAATGGGGCTGAGCCCACCAGGGCCCGTGGATCTGGCCGACGCCGTCGCGGGCGAGGTGGTCGCGAACGGGGAGGCCATCGGCGATGCGGTGAGCGCCTCGTTGCAGAACATCGTGGCCGTGGTTGCTGGATTGTTCACGGCGGTGGTCATCTCCGTCGGCATGGCCGCCGGTGAGGTGACGCTGCTCGGCTGGCTTCGTCGTTTCCTGCCCGAGCGGTCCTACGCCGACATCGCCGCCCTCGAGCGGGCGATCGCCTTGTCGTTCGGTGGGTTCATCCGCGGCCGGGGCCTGATCGGGCTGATCTTCGGTGTCCTGATCTCGGTCGCGGCGGTCGCCCTCGGCGTCCCGTTCGCGCCGCTCATCGCGGTCATCGCGGGGCTCATCCAGTTCATCCCGTTCGTCGGCCCGCTGCTGGGCTGGGCCGTCCTGCCGGGCTTTGCCCTCGTCCTGGAACCGACCGTCGCAGGCCCAGCCCTGGTCGTCAGCCTGCTGATCGCCGGCATCCTTCAGGCGATCGTCACCCGGATGGTGATGGGCCGGGCGGTCAAGATCAGCGCCGCGGCAGTCCTGGCCGTCGTGATGCTCGGGACGGCGATCGCCGGCGTCATGGGCGCCATCTTCGCGATCCCGACCGCCGGGGCGATCCTGGCCATCAGCGACTACCTGCGCAAGCGCGACGTCCTGTTGCGACCCCAGGACGAAGATCTGACGCTGACCGATCCCGAGGCCGTCACGCCGGCCTGACGATGCAGCGGAACCCGATGTGGCCCGTTGCTCGTTGGCTGTCCCAGGTCGGCTATGTGGACGTGCGCCGCCGAGGCGAGCTCGTCGGCGCTTTGGGTGACGGTGCCCCAGGCGGCGCGTCCGTGAGCGTGTGCATGATCAGCGCGTCCGCGACATCGGCGTTGGAGCCCACCTGCACCATGGCCCTGGTATTGGCGGCCAGCGAGCGAGCGACCTCGATCCGCTCCTCCTCGAGGTCTCGGCGTGCGGCGTTCGGGAATGCGGCCAGCCTCGACTCGAGATGCTGGAGGCGGAGCGCCTCATTGGCCGCCTCGAGCTCGATCCGTTCGCGCTGGTGGGCAACGCGCTGGCGTTCGAGCGACTCCCGGTCTGCCAGCAGTCGCTCCTCGAGCGCATGCTGCTCGGTCTGCTCGTCGCGCCGCACCGACGCGAGCCGGCGCGATTCGCGCGAAGCCATGTACTCGAGCGGCGGCTGGACGCGGATGATCACGACACGTCTGACCTCGACGCCATAGGGCGCAAGCGAGGCCTCGATCGCAGTCTGCAGGGCCGACGTGTCCGCGGACGACAGGTCGAGGATCTCGTCCGAGCGCTTCGCCCGGACGAGCGTCCTGATGGCATCGAGAGCGGACGCCTGGCAGACCTGGTCGAAGTCGGGTGCGGAGATCGCGAACACGAAGCGCTCCGGGGCCGTGATGCTGAAGGTGAGGAGCATGTCGAGATCGACCCGCACATCGTCGCGGGTCGACAACGCCGATCCAGGTGTATCGAACGGGATCTCGCGCGTCGTGACCACGTGCGACACGACGATCCAGGGCGGGACGATATGCCGCCCCGCACCGAGCGTCCGGTGGTAGCGACCGCTCTTGAGCAGCAATGCGCGCGCTCCCTCGGGGACCGGCACGATGAACGACTGGAAGACGCCCAGGAAGATGGCGACAGCGCCGACGCCGAGGAGCCCACCCCGGACGGCGACGTCGACTTCGAAGAGCAGCGCGAGCACGATGGCGATGGCGCCGGCGATGACGAACGCATTCCGGATGCGGAAGGGCTGCTTGGGCAGGACCACGATCGGGAGGCGACCGGACGGATCGGGCACGGTCAAGGCCTCGCCGGCCTCTTCGAGGGGGACGCGTGCCTGAGTCAGCTGGACCGGGACGGGCTGCGGCACGGCCGGTTCTCCGGGCGCGGCGGCCGTGGCTGGAGACGGCGCCGTCGATGCGCCCTGAAGGGTCGGATCGTCTGCCATCGTGCTCAGGACCTCATGGGGCGGGGCTGGCGGGGCGGCTCGCGGTCCGTCCGGCGGCCACTGGTACCCGACGCCGCTGGCGATAGA
Organism: uncultured Chloroflexia bacterium; assembly: GCA_963819655.1. Classification (GTDB taxonomy): domain Bacteria; phylum Chloroflexota; class Limnocylindria; order Limnocylindrales; family CSP1-4; genus SPCO01. The sequence continues at coordinate 595,619 of CAWFXA010000001.1, forward strand.
CCGCTGGGACGACCGCGGTCACGGTGGCCGTCGTTCGAGCCGGCAGCGGTTCACCGGGGAGCAACCCGGCCGGCCGTGCCGGTTCGGAAAGCCGACCGTGCAGGTATCGGACCAGGTCGCTCGCGAAGGCGAGGATGGGGGCCGACAACAGCAGCCAGATGATTCCGAGCTGGCTGAGCGCGACGATCCCCGGGATCAGGACGATCGGATGCACCCCGAGCCGTCTCCCGCTGATCCGCGACCCGATGACGTTGCCGCTCAGCCAGCGGGCGCCGAGGTACACGGCCAGGTAGACGCCGGCTCGCTCGGGATCGATCAGGAGCAGGATCGGTACCGGGATCAGTCCTAGGAACCATCCGAGCTCGGGGATGAGCTGCAGGGAACCAGCGAGGACCGAGAGCGCGAGTGCCCCGGGAAACTCCGGTCCCCCAAGCCGCGCCGAAAGGGTCAGGCCGATGAACACCAGCAGACCGACGAGGAAGCCGACCACGACAAACCCGCGCAGGTACGTCCCCGCGGCCCGGTCCAGCATACGAACTATCGCCCAGAAGTCGGGCCGAAGCCAGCCCGCGACGCGCCGATCGACGGCAGCCGCCCCTCGACGCTTGCTCGAGAGGACGCTCAGCACCCAGACGGGCAGGACCACGAGCCCGAGCGCCGCGCCGGCGACCCCGAGCGCCGCGTTGACGACGGCCGGGCCGAGGTCGCCCAGACCGCCGGACGCGCCGGCGAGTGCGTCCTTCACGGTCACGGCGACGGCGACGACGATGGGGCCCACGAGCTCCCTGGCTGAGTCCGGGACCTGGGCCAGCGCCCCTGCGATGAGGCGATCGATCTCGGTCGTGCTCGGGACGACCCCAGCCAGATCGACGACCGCCGCGGCCAGCGGCGGCACCACGATGACGAAGACGCCGACGACGATCGCCAGGACGGTCAGGATCGCGACCGTCGCCGCGAGGGCCCGCGGCATGAACCGGTCCAGAGTGTCGACGACGGGCAGGGCCGTGTAGGCGATGAGGCCACCGAGTGCGAAGGGCAGGAGAGCCGGCCACGTGCCCCCGACCACGGTGATCGACGCCGCGACGACTGCGGTCGCCAGGAGGGCACGCCCTAGTGCGGCAGGGGTGACGGTGGCGAGTCGGCCACCCAGATCGGCCCAGGCTGCGTGGGCCCGCGTCCGGGCGGCTTTGCGATCGATCAGGGGTCGGGGAGCATCGGCCATGCGACGGTCCCCCGTGCTCGCCCGATCGATGACCGGCGGTCAGCCAGCCATCGATCTGGGCCTCGTCGATGTGTCGCTGCTACGACGACATCGCCTTTTGCTTGAGCGTTTCGAACTCGGCGTCGCTGATCGCACCGGCTGCCTTGAGCTCCTGGAGCTTGGCGATCTGATCCGCGACCGAGACTGACGCGGCAGCCTTCTGACCGGCTTCCACCCGGGTCATGATCTCGACATCCTGGGCGGTGACCTTCGGGCGCATCGCGATGTAGATCAAGGCGCCAAGGAAGGGCAGCAAGACCAGGACGAGCAGCCAGCCGGCCTTTGCCCCGCCCGAGAGATCGTTGCGACGGAAGATGTCTCCGAAGAGGCCGATGAAGATCCAGATGAACATGAACCAGAAGAAGAACGCGATCAGCGAGTAGATCGCGTCCCAGAACGTGAAGCTGGACGTCCCGACCGAGCTACACGCGGCAAGCAGGACGGTCATGGCGGCAAGCAACGGCACGACGGGCCGCCCGATGATCTGCCTGGCCCTGGAGAGGGTGGTCATCCGGTCCTCCTGATCAAATGCCCGGCTCATTGGCCGGCCTCGGCGCGGACGATGGCCGCCTCGCGACGACGATACTCCTATGGCAGCGGCGCGCGCACCTCACACCAAGCGGGTGAAAGGGGATTTCGGGAGGCAGGGATCACTCCGCGGAGCGAGCCTCGTGTCACGGTCACACGGAGCGCCAGCCGCTCCGATAGCGCTGGTCTGTTGCAACGGCGGCCGTGTGCGAGATGTCGATGATCAACGCGATGCCGACCCAGATCCAGTCGGACCCGGCCAGACCGACGCCTGGGGTGTACACGAGCACATACATGAGGGTCGTGAACGGCAGGAAGAGGATGCCCAGCAAAGGGATGATCGGCCCGCCGAATGCGGCATCGAACTGGACCGGTCGAGCCAACCAGAACAGGAAGATGACGAAGCGTGGCGAAAGCGCGGCCAACAAGGCCAACAGGCAGCCCATCGTTCGGATCCCTCCCTATGTGTGCGATCCCACCCGACCGCGCGTGGCGGGGAGCGGGTCAATGCGATTCCATGGTCAGCGGGCTCGGGCGACATCATCCGGTCTGGGTGAATGGGCAGGCGCTCACTGGCGAGCCAGTGCCACGCGGATCTCGGCCTCATGGTCGACCACGTGCTCCCCGGAGACGTCGTAGACGACCCTGTCGATGGTCCCGTTGAATGCGAAGGGTGCGGGATAGGCGTCGGTCACTGGGGCGCCGCCATCCAGCCCGATGCTGATGCCGGAGGCGAGGCCCATCGTCAACGGGATCGTGACTGGCAGCTCGCCTGATCCGATCTGTTTTCCATCGACGAACAGCAGCGCCTTGCCCGGGGCGCCCTTGCCCTTGAGTGGTTCTGGTTTGCCGGTGGGCTGGAACTCGAAGCTCAGGGCGTGGTTGCCGGTCGGGACATCGCTATCGCTCTCGATGTGGAAGACCTGGTCTGCGACGTAGTTGTATGTGTACCGCAGCTTGCCGTCCTTGATGTAGAGCGAGAAGCCGCCGTCCACGCCGCCCTGGCTGACGAGCACCCCCTGTGCGCCGTCCGGCAGGTTGGCGAGGACAGTGATCGTGTGCGGCCGGTTGAGCAAACGCGGTGCTGCCGCGGCCGGGACCTCCTGCGTTCCCGGGTAGTAGCGATACCGACTGCGCTCCTTGGCGATCGTCGGCCGCTCCTCGGCGAACCGCTGCTGCCCCCGCCCGTCCACCGGCAACACGTTGTACTTGCCGGCTTCGACGTACCACAGGGCGATCATCTCGATGAGCTTGGATCGATTCTCCTTGGCGAGATCGTGGTTCTCCGCGAAATCCTCGGCCACGTGGTAAAGCTCCCATCCCGTGGCGTCGAGCTCGGTCAGGGTCTCGGCCGGCAGCGGCGTTCCGAATGGGAGACCTTCCGCGAACGACGTACCAGGCCACGGGCAGACCGCCCGCCAGCCGTCGTGGTAGATGGACCGGTGGCCGATCATCTCGAAGTACTGGACGATGTGCTTCGAGGGCGCCTTGGCGTCGTCGAACGTGTCGGCCATGCTGACGCCCTCGATCGGCGACTGGCTCACCCCGCGGATGGAGGCCGGTGGCTCGATGCCGAGGGCGTCGAGGACGGTCGGCACCATGTCGATGGCGTGGGCGTACTGCTCGCGGATCTCGCCGCGGGCCTCGATGCCATCGGGCCACGACACGATGAACGGATCGCTGATCCCGCCACGGTAGGTCTCGCGCTTCCAACGCCGGAACGGGGTGTTGCCCGCGAAGGTCCAGCCCCACGGATAGTGGTTGAAAAACCTCGGACCTCCGATGTCGTCGATCGCGGCGAGGTTTTGCTCAAGTGAATCCTGGACGAAGTTGAAGAACTTGTTCTCGTTGACCGACCCCGCCGGTCCGCCCTCGGACGACGCGCCGTTGTCCGAGATCAGCATCACGAGGGTGTTGTCGAGCTCGCCAAGGTCCTTGATGAACGCGAGCAACCGGCCGATGTGATGGTCGGCATGCTCGAGAAAGCCCGCGAAGACCTCCATCATCCGGGCGTACAGCCGGCGCTCGTCCGGTGATAGGGAATCCCAGTCCTGGACGTCCGGGTCGTGGCGGGACAGCTCGGCATCCTTGGGGACGAGTCCGAGCTCCTTCTGGCGCGCGAAGGTCCGCTCCCGATAGGCGTCCCATCCATCGTCGAAGACGCCCTTGTACTTGTCTGCCCACTCCCTCGGGACGTGGTGCGGGGCGTGCTGCGCCCCGGTCGCGAAGTACATGAAGAACGGCTTGTCCGGGGCCACCTGCTTGCCGTCGGCGATGAAGGAGATCGCCTTGTCGACCAGGTCCTCGGTGAGGTGGTAGCCCTCCTCCGGCGACTTCTCCGGCTCGACCCGATGGTTGTCGTATGTCAGTTCCGGGTAGTACTGGTGCGTATCGCCGCCGAGGAAGCCGTAATAGCGCTCGAAGCCGCGGCCGAGTGGCCATCGGGTGTACGGCCCGGCGGCCGTGACCTGGTCCGCCGGGGTCAGGTGCCATTTCCCGATGGCGTACGTGTTGTAGCCCTCACCGCCAAGGATCTCGGACAGGAAGCCGTTCTCCATCGGGATGTAGCCGTCGTATCCAGGGAAGCCGGTGGACACCTCGGTGATCGCGGCCATGTGGTTCGAATGGTGGTTTCGACCGGTGAGAATGCACGACCGGCTTGGCGAGCAGAGGGCGGTCGTGTGCATGTTCTGGTAGCGCACGCCATCGGCTGCGAGAGCGTCGATGTTCGGTGTGTTGATGGGGCTGCCGTAGCAGCCGAGCTGCCCATAGCCGGTGTCGTCGATGACGATGAACAGGACGTTCGGGGTACCCTCGCTCGCGCGCTGCGGTTCGGGCCAGGCCTGCGTCGACTGATCGAACGTCCGCCCGACGACACCCGGAAATGCGGTCCCGGGTCGGTATTCCTTGAGCGGCATGGCGCGTATCCCTCCGGCGTGTCCGTGCACGTTGGCGCAAGCCACGAGCGGTTCAGGCGAGTCGTGTCACCCGAATTCCAACCCTCTCGGAGGCGTACCACATCATCCGGTGGGGGTGAATGGACGCGCGAGGGTCAGCCCCGCAGCTCGCGCACGTTATCGATGATCGCAAGGAGCGCGACACCCGCGATCGCCGCGACGATGAGCAGCGGCAGGAAGGCGATGCCCAGCGCGATCGCTCCGAGGATGGCGAGGAGGAGCGTTAGGCGCAGGACGAACTGGACGAGTCGGCGCCGGAACGCTGCCTCGAGCGCGACATAGCCGCCGATCGTCAGCAGCAGCGCGCCCCAGATCGGCACCAGCTCGAGATAGAGGAGGACCACCAGCACGATGAGGAGGACTCCGGCGCTGACTGCGGACCAGAACTCCACGATGCGGCCGTACTCCTGCTCTTCCCGGGGCTGCGGCCGATGGTCGTGGCGTAGGTGTGCGCGCGGGTCGCCAGCCTGGCCCCCTTCGGCTCGCGCGAGCGCCGCATGCGCCTCCTCCAGGTCATCGGCGAGCGTGGCGTCGCGGAACCGCAGCGCGGCGAGTTCGGACTCGGCGACGCGGAGGGCGAGCTCGTCCTTGGTCGGGCCGGTCTCGGCTTCGGTCTCGGCGTTGCGGACCGGGAGCGCCGCGAACGCACGACGGACGTCGACGGCCCTGGCGTCGGCCTGGTTGCCGTTGGCGACGCGTTCGGCTTCGAGTGTCGCGATGCGTTCGCGCAGGGCCGCTGGCACGCGATGCGGCGGTGGGGACTTGTCCAGGCCGAGGAACCCGAGGGGATCGTTCCAGGACTGCCGCGCCGTGGCGCTCCGCGTGTACTTCGGTCCGGCGGGAGCGCGCTCGCCGGCAAAGCGGTCTCTCGTGTCGAGCCCCCACAGTCCGCGGAAGCCGTCGATCCAGCCCGTCGTCCCATCCACGACGATCGGCGTCCAGCTGACATCGCCGCCCGGTCCGATGACCAGCCCGTCCCCCCGCGCGTAGTCGATGAACGGGATGCTCAGGGCCGTCTCGACGCTCGCCGCCAGATCACCAGGGTCGTCCTGCCGCAGGACATCGCGCCACAGCCGACGGAGTCCTTCGAGGAAGCCGCGAACCGGGCGCATGGCGGGGAGCGGGACAGGGGTCACGTATTCCCCGGGTTCGAAGTAGGAGGCATGCGACCCGGCGCCGGCGAAGATCACCGGATGGCCTTCGACGAACGACAGGGTCGGGTCGTCCCAGCGCCGCCGCAGATCGTCCCCGGCGTAGTCGTGCGCCGCACAGCCGAACCAGCGAGGGATCGGCTCGCCGCTGCCGGCGTCCTCGAGGACGACGAACGCCTGCTCGAGGTCGGCTTCGTGGTCGTTGGCGCCGAAGAAGGAGGACCGCCAGTCGTTCATGCAGTACACGAACAGGTAGTGGAGGACGATCCAGCCGTCGGCACGCACGACACGGCCGTGATACACGACGCGCTGGTCGGCCTGGCGGATCGTCGCGTAGCGCTGGGCCGCCGCCGCTGCGGTCCCGCCGGGCACGCTGCCGCGCACGAGCAATGATCCGGTGAAGCCCGCATCCACCAGTCGTGCAAAGAGACCTACCCGGGCCAGGCGCCCGGGCGCCCGAAAGACCGGCCGATCCGCCCGACGATTCCAGCGCGCCAGCGACAGCCGATCCATGGGCCTGGGCACGAAACGCAGGTACCGCTCCTCGCCCGGCACGGGCCGTTCCGCGGCGAGGTGCTCCAACGTGAGCTCGCCTGCTGGGACCTCCACGTAGGGCCGTTCGCCCGCCACCGCCAGCAGGAGGTCGCAGGCGCGCACATAGGTCTCGGCGGCCATCGGGAAGAAATGCTCGCCTTCCGTGAACCGCACGACCGGCTCATGGCGTTGGAGCAGCGTCAGGTCATCCATCAGCGGTACGTCGGCTCGCCGTCGAGGTGTTGGCCGGCGATCGCCCGGACGGAGCGCTGGTTGAGATAGAACGCGCTCACGACCAGCAACAGGAGCCCGAGATGATCGGGCTGCCCGATCGATAACCTGACAAGCTCGGCGCCAAGCCCGAGACCGACGAGGATCATGGTCAGCACCCACCCCCAGCGACGGAAGGCGAGCAGGCCGACGACGCCCAGGATCGTGGCGCCAGCGATGGCGAGCTCGACGGTTTGGGTCAGGACCGGGGAGCTGGCAAGGATCGGGAGGCCCTCGACCGGCAGGGTCCCGACGCCGAGGGCGATCGCGGCGAGCGTGACCGCGTCGAAGATCCGCAGGGCCGCGACGACCAACATCCCGAATGGCCAGCGCCCGATCCGGAACGCAGGCTCGAACGACTCGGGGTCGCGCACACCATCCGCCCGATCCAGGGTCACGGGGCGCGCTGCCGGAGGCGAACAGGGTGCGTCGTGCGCATCACGCAACGATGGTACGCGGGGCTGATATGCCCGACGCATCCTCCGCTGCGGGTGATGCTCGACGATGCACGGCGGGTACAGTGACGTTTCCGCATGATCGCTCTGCGGCGCGGAACCTAGGAGGATGATCCCGTGGCCAAGGCTACCGGCCCCGCGCCTGCACTGACGGGCGCTCAGCTCTCGGAGCTGCTCGGGCTTATCAAGGGCGCTGACACCGTGGAGCTGAAGCTCACGGTCCCCGAATCCGACCACCGCTCCGCGGCGGCCTCGCTCGACCTGGATGTGTTGGAATCCCAGATCCGCCAGGTCGTGTTCTTCGACACCCCGGATCTCACGCTGAGCCGGAACGGCATCGTCGTTCGCGCACGACGGGTCCAGGGCAAGGGCGACGACTCGGTCGTGAAGCTGCGGCCGGTGGTTCCCAGCGAGCTCTCCCCGAAACTTCGCAAGTCGCCGAACTTCGGCGTCGAAGTCGATGCCATGCCGGGTGGGTTCGTGTGCTCGGCATCACTCAAGGCGCAATGGGGCGCAGGCTCCGTGAAGCCCGTCCTTGCTGGCGTGCGGTCGATCCGCAAGGTGTTCTCGCGCGAGCAACGTGACTTCTTCGCAGCGAACACTCCCAAGGGCCCCACCCTGGACGATCTCGTGGCGCTGGGTCCCATCAATGTCCTGAAGTTGAGATTCGTCCCAAAGGCCTTTCCGCGACGGATGGTCGCGGAACTGTGGTTCTACCCGAACGGGTCACGCATCCTCGAACTCTCGACGAAGTGCCAGCCCGGAGAAGCGTTCCAGGTCGCGGCCGAGGCGCGGGCGTTCCTCTCTGAAAGCGGTGTGGACCTCACCGGTCAGCAGGAGACCAAGACGCGGACGGCGCTCGAGCATTTCTCCAAGGTGCTTCGAAGCAGCCCTGCATGACCGCCCGACCCGCGGCAGCGGCGGGATCCGGCGGCAGCGGCCGCTGATTCGCGATCCTCATCCTGGCGTCCGCCCAGTTCGTGATGGTGCTGGACAGCAGCGTCATGAACGTCGCGATCTCACAGATCGTGGCCGACCTCGATACCACGATCCAGGGTGTCCAGCTGGCGATCACCCTCTACACCCTGGTGATGGCCGCGTTCATACTGGTCGGCGCCAAGATCGGCGACATCTGGGGACGCGACCGGGCTTTCGCGCTCGGTGCGGTCGCCCTCTTCGCGACGCTCGGGCTGTGGTTCACGCGCCGGCTGCCGACCGGGCCGCCCGAAGGGGCGATGTCGACGGCCTGACCGCCGGCCGCCGCCACGAACGCGCGGTCTCGTGGGGACAATAGGGGGCATGCTGGGTCAACCTGCCGACCCCGTCGAGCGCGCCTCGTGGATGAGCGAACTCGTCTACGGGACCCTCACGGTGTTGATCGCGATCGCGGGCATCGAGGTGGCCGGTGGGGCGAGCCCAACGGGTGCAGGGGTGATCATCCTTGTCGGTGCGGGGGCGACATGGTTCGCGCACGCCTACGCGGGCCTGCTGGGTCGGCGTGCCGCCCATGGACATCCGGCATCGCCCGCGCAGATCCGTCACGCGCTGCGACATGCCTGGCCGATCGTGCTCGCCGCGTTCCCGTCCGTCCTTGCGTTCGGCGGGGCGTCACTCGGCCTGTGGTCATCGGGAGTGGCGATGGGCTTCTCGAATAGCGCCGGGATCGCGGTGCTCGCGGGAGTGGGGTACCTGGCGGGGCAGGCGGCCGGCGAGGATCTGCGTGGCAAGGTCAGCTCGACCGTGCTGACGGCATCGATCGGCATCGCGATCGTCGTCGTGGAGCTCCTGCTTCATCTCTGAGCGGGGCCGAATCGATCGGCCAGCAGCCCGTGGCGAAGGCCGCGGTCGCTCACCGTCACGGATCCCTGTCCGAGCTTGTCCATGACCGTGCGGACGATGAGGGCGCCGGCGAGGATGACGTCGGCGCGCTTTGGTTGGAGACCGACGATCGACCGTCGTGCCTCGGCATCACGCGATCGATAGAGCTCGATCTGGCGGTCGATCTCCGACCGTTCGAGGACCGTGCCCTGGACGACGTCCGGATCGTAGACGGCGAGCATGTGCTTGACGGCAGTGATGTTCGTCACGGCACCGCCCATCGCCACGAGGGTGTCGGGAGCCTCGCGGTCGTCGAGGCTGGACAGGTCCCGAGCGATCGCTGCGAGCGCTTCGGCGATCACGGCCGGCGTGACCGAGGCGCCCAGGCCGAACCGCTCGGTGTACCGCACGGCTCCGACCGGAACGCTGAACCGCTCCTCGACGCGCCCGCCTCGGCCGAACGAGAACTGGCTGCTACCGCCACCGGTATCGAAGACGACGAGGCGATCCTCGACAAGGCCCAGGGCGGTCCGGGCGGCCACATAGGCCAGTCGGCTCTCCTCCTCGCCGGGGATCACCTCGACCGTCAGACCGGTTCGATCCCGGAGGGCGGCCAGCGCGACAAAGCGATCGCTGGCCATCCGTAATCCCGCAGTGCCCACCGCGGCGATGGCAAGCGCGCCCAGCTCCTTCGCCTCATCGACCATGCCCGCGATCGCCTCCATCGTTCGCTCGACCGCTTCCGGCGCGAAGGTGCCGCCCGCGACCAGTCCCTCGCCGAGCCGGGTGACCTCAGCGCGGTCGACCACCGTGCGCCAGCCACCGTCGTCCCCGCGATCACCGACGAGGAACTTGACCGAGTTCGTGCCCACGTCGATCACCGCAAAGCGCGCCGGCCGATCCTCGAGCTGCGCCGCCAGCCCGCGCGGGTAGTTCGTGTTGACGTAGTCCCCGAGACCCACCTCGCGGATGGCCGCCACGACCGCGGCCGGGTCCTCAGCCTCGATGGCGATCGTCCTGGTCGGCCGACCGTCGGCGGTCACGTCGGAAAGGTCGGCCATGCATCCGCCGATCGTGAAGCGGACCCGCCGCTTGTGGACACGGACCGTGCGGACCCTGTCACTCGGTCCGACGAGCTCGTCGAGGAGCTGGTCGAGGGTGTAGGCCTCCCGCGTGAGGGACGCGGGGGCAGGTGCAGGGCCTCGAGCACCCGGCCCACGTCGGCCGCCGCGATCGGGAACCCGACCTTGAACACCGGCTCCCACCGTTCGAGCCCGTCCGCCGATACCTCGCGGAGCGCTTTCACGTCCATGAGGTCGTCGCGCACCTTGACGACGTTGGCGGCCGACGCCTCGTCCCGCGACAGGAGGTACAGCTCGTCGCTGTCGTGGGGCTCACCCGGCGTCAGCACGGCGAAGGATGCCTCGGCTGCCCCGAAGTCGTTCCCGAAGGTCCGGAACTCCCAGCGCGGGATGATCGCGGTCACCGTTTGTGTCGAGGCCCCGTGGCGACGACGAGCAGCGTCCCAGCGCCGCGGGTCACCTGCGTGTTCATGAATGCCAGGTCGATGCGATCACCCAGGGCCGCGTCGGCGGGGACGGCATCGACCTGCTTCGGGACCGGGATACTCTCGCCGGTCAGCGCCGATTCGTCGATCTCGAGGGTGGCGGCGGTGAGGATCCGCGCGTCCGCAGGGACGAGGTCGCCGGCTTCGATGTTGACGATGTCGCCCGGCACGAGGTCGCCCATCGGCAACTCGACGAGGTCCCCATCGCGACGCACCTTCGCCTTGACGACCATCATCTTCTGGAGGGCGGCCACGCTCGCCGACGTCTTGCCCTCCCTGGCTGAGGCCCATCGCCGCGTTCAAGAGGGTCAGGGCGATGAGGACGCCCGCCGCCAGCAGGACGATCTGCATCGGGTCCTTGTACTGGCGGACGAACGCCTGCCAGCGCGGCTCCCTGGCGGCCTCGGCGAACTTGTTCGGCCAAAGCGCGCTGGCCGAGCGTCGGCATCCGCGGCGGTCAGTCCCGCAGCTGGTATGACGGCCATGCGTTCGATCGCATCGGCCGGGTCCAGGGCGTGCCAGTCGACCGCCGCGTCCATAGCGCCGGCACCGCTGTCAGTCATCGTGAGGCGCTCCTCCCCCGCTCGATGCTGCTGAGTGCCCGATCTCGACCGGTGACCGACGGGCCCTGGTCGGCGTGTACCTACCCGTGACGTGGCGATCGGGTCGATCCCGATCGCCGCGTCCGGATTCGAAAACCGTCCCCGGTGTCAGGCAGCGCGGGCGGCGTCGGCCTTGCCGAAAGCTTCCCGAACCTCGCGCGAGTTGAGGTACCAGATGATGATCACGGGCATGATCGCGGCACTGAATCCTACGCCGCTGCCGGGTGCTTCGAGGAACCACAGGAACGCCTCGAACAGCGCCAGCCCCGCGACGATGATCGCGAACCCCCACGCCCAATCCCGGAGCGCCCAGAGGCCTGCCGCAGCCGCGATCCACGCGATTCCCGCCCCGATGGCGAGCCATGCCCACAGCCCGCTCTGCTCGAAGGCGGGAAGGTCGCCGAGGACCCCGAACCAGTCGAAACCAAGGAGCCGTAGGCCCAGATACAGCCAGTAGAAGCCGGCCAGGGCTCCGAAGAAACCGATGACCGAGATGAGGACCGGTGGGTTTCGCATCTGATATCTCCCTCCAACAGAGACGTGATGGACGACGGGAGCATATCCCCTGCGTTCGTCGGTGTGACGTCCTTTTTGGTGAGACGGGCCGATTCGTGCGCGTCAGGCCGGCCGGGCGACGATGGGAACACGCAACGATCCGAGCCGCTCGACGGTGAGCGTGACCTCGTCGCCCGGCTGAAGGTAGCGGCCGATGGTCCCCTCCCGGATCTCGAGCAGACATCCGCCAGCCACGGTGCCGGACCCAAGCAGCTCGCCTGGTCGCAACCGGACGTCAGCCGACGCACGCGCCGCGAGCTCGGCGAACCCGTGGAAGATGTCTGACCAGCGCCCACGCGACGTCTCGGCACCGTTGACCGTCGCGGTCATCGTCAGGTCGAAGCCGTGACCCGACCGTGCGTCGGCGAGCTCGTCCGGCGTAACCAGGTACGGCCCGATCGAGCTCGCGAAGTCCTTGCCCTTGGCCGGACCCAGGCGCACCGCGCTCTCGTCCCGTTGCAGGTCGCGGGCCGACCAGTCGTTGAGGATCGTGTAGCCGCCGATCGCCTCCTCGGCACGCTCGGGGCGCAGGTCGCGGACCGGCGTGTCGATCAGCGCCGCGATCTCGAGCTCGTAGTCGAGCTCGTCCGAGCCGGCAGGCGCCCAGACCGGCTCGCCCGGACCCCGCATCTCGGACACATTCGAGAAGTAGAAGATCGCGAGTCGATACCAGTTCTCCGGGATGTCCGCGCCGCGGCGGCCCCACACGGTCCGGACATGGCCCTCGAACCCGTACCCGTCACGCAGCGACAGGGGTTGCAGCAGCGGCTTGCCGAATGCGAGATCGCCGGCATCGAGGACCGCGTCGTCGTCCTCGTCGCGGGCCGCGAACCCATCGACCAGGTCGCCGAATGCCGCCACCCGGAGGCCGCGCGCGAGCGCCTCGTCGAGCGTCGAAATCGGCCGCCGGTGCAGCGCGGAATCATGCTCGAGCGTCGCTCGACGCGCGATCGCCCGACGACGCGCGTGCTCCAGGTCGAGCCAACGGTCCTCGTCGAGGGCTGCCACGAGCCGCCACGGAGCCCCGGCGGGGGCGTGTCGTTCGTGGACGTGCGCCAGCCTCACCGACGGGTCCGCCGGTTCAGAACGGCTTCAGCTCCATCAGCCACACGAGCACCGCGAGCCCGACGATGCCGACGACCGTGGTGAGCTCCGGCTGCAGCTTGCGCTTTGCCGCGGCGATGTCCGCGTCGGATCCCGGGAGAATCGGGGCACCCGACTTGTCCTTGCCGATCCCGAGCGCCACCCGCATCTCGCGCATCGGTCCGGCGGCGAGCGGGGTCATCGAGACGACTACCACGACGAGGACCACGATCGCGACCCACGGCCATGCGCGTGAGAAATGGCCGCCCATGATCGCGGCCCAGATCCCGAACACGACCCCGAGGACCAGGGCGACGCCGGCTACAGCCAGCGATGACTGTGAGAGGTCGAGCAGCGTCTTGAGCTCCGCTCGGTCCGACGTTGCCCGGATCCGGAAGACGACGAACGCCGAGACCCCATGGGCTCCGAGCGCGATGATCACGAAGAAGACGTGCGCGATCACGATCCAGGGGTACAGATCCATCGGAACACCTCCCTCCGACGACGGCGCCGCGACGCTGCGGCGAGCGCCCCGATGGTACGCCGCAGCGATCGGCTCGGACCGGTCAGCGGCGCGCGTACCGAAGCGGCACGGCACCGCCGAGGACGAGGCTCCCGTCGGGTTCGATGGACCACGTCGCGACGCCCGAGAGTGCTGTGAGGTAGCCCGCCTCGACCGCGCTCGCCGGCGGTTCGCACGCCATCTTCGTCGTGGCGAGCGGGCCGAGCGTGATGGTCTCACCGTCGAGCGTGAACGTGCCGTTGAAGGTGTTGCATCCCGCAAATCCGGACACGCGACCGTCCGCCCCGAACTCGATCGTCGGCACGATCCGTGCGAAGTCGGCTGTGGCGCCTATCTCGACGAGGTCCCAGCCCGTGCCGGCCAGTCCCTCGGCCGGATCGACCGGCGGGGGACCCTCGGCCACGCCGGGCGAGGCGACGATCGATCCGACACCACCGAGCTCGAGGTCACCCGCCGGGGTCAGCCGCCAGGTCCGCACGGCGCCCAGGGCACCCAGGAAGGCCGTCTCCTGTGCGCCGATGTCGCCCTGGCACATCATCATCGTGGAAGCGATATCGCCGATCGTGATCCTGTCGCCGTCGATACGGAACGGGCCGGAGTACTGGTTGCAGCTCGCGCTCCCGCCGACGGTCCCGTCCTGGGCGAACGTCATGGTCGGCGGTGCGGCGGGCAGCACGCCGACGCCGTTGATGGTCGTGACCGTCCAGGATGTGTTCACGAGGCCACCGTTCGAAGTGCTGGGGCTCGACACCACCGGCGCGCACGCCAACGCGAGCGTGGCGGCGCACGCGAGGCCGACGGTGATGCGCATCCCGCGAATTATGAAACCTCCACCTTTCGCTGTGGTCGCCAGGAATGGATGACCATCTCCCAGACGATTGTGTGGCGCCGGATGGTTCCGGTGACGAGTGGTGAGGGTGGATCGCGGGAGCCTGTCGCGGTGAGTGGCCCTCGTAGGCGGGATTCTGCTGGGAGCAGACGAATCCGGGCTTCACCGGCCACTAGCGGGTCCTGCCCGCGGCACCTACGCGCACCTCGTGCGTGGTCCTGAGGCGCAGGTCGCACCTTGTGCCTCCCGAACCGCCGAAATGTCTGGTGGCAGCAGAAATCAGGTGGGCAACGAGGCCGTTTGCGCCCCAAGGCGCCCCGGCGCCCCCGGCCTGGAGTACCTCCCCGGCCCGCTGGAGGTACTCACCGGCTTCTTCGCGCAGGACCTCTGGCGCGAGCAGGGCGGCGACGGAGGTCACGACTACAGGTTCCCGCGCTTCTCCTGTTCGCGCTCGATCGCCTCGAATAGAGCCTTGAAGTTGCCGACGCCGAAACCGCGTGACCCGTGCCGCTCGATGATCTCGAAGAAGAACGTCGGGCGGTCCTGGACGGGCCGCGTGAAGATCTGGAGCAGGTAGCCCTCCTCGTCGCGGTCGGCCTCGATGCCCAGCTCCTCCAGCGTCTCCATCGGCACGCCCACGTCGCCGACGCGGTCGGCCAGGGTCGCGTAGTACTCATGCGGCAGGCCGAGGAACTCGACCCCGTTCTCCCGCAGCCGACGGACCGTCCCGACGATGTCCTCCGTGCGCAGGGCGATGTGCTGGCAGCCGGGCGAGCGATACCAGTCGAGGTACTCCTGGATCTGGCTCTTCTTCTTGCCCGTCGCGGGCTCGTTGATCGGGAACTTGATCCGCCCGTTGCCGTTGGTCATGACTTTCGACATCAGGGCGCTGTAGTCGGTATGGATGACCTTGTCGTCGTAGTGGATAAGCTGGGCGAAGCCGAGCACGTCGCGATAGAAGTCGACGAATGCGTCCATCTGGCCGATCTCGACGTTGCCGACGCAGTGATCGACCTCGAGCAGGCTGAGGCCCTCAGCGGCACGCGGCGGCGCCTTGACCTTTCGATAGTCGGGTGCGAACGCCCCGTGATAGTCGCGCCGGTCGACGAACGAATGGAGCGTCTCGCCGTAAGTCCGGATCGATGCCTTGCGGAGGGTGCCGTCCTCGCCGCCGTCGAGCTCCGTCGGCTCGAGAGCGGAAGTTCCCCCGCGAGACGTCGCCTCGCGCCAGGCCGACTCGACATCCGCGACGCGGAAGGCGATGTCGTGGACCCCGTCACCGTGGGCGCGGACGTGCTCGGCGACCTCACCGTCCGGCGTCAGCGGGGCGGTGAACACGAATCGGATGTCGTTCTGGACCATGACGTAGCTTGCCCGATCGCGGACCTTGGTCTCGAGGCCGCTGAACGCGACGGGCGTGAAGCCCCACAGGGCGCGGTAATACGCCGACGCCTGGCGGGCATTGCCCACCCAGAACTCGACATGATCGATGCCGTCGAGCGGCAGGAAATCGGCTGCCTTGGCGTAGGCGTCCGCATCGACCCGGGCGCCGGCCTGGTTGGCCGCGCCGCGCGGGAGCGTCTCGGTCATCGCGCGTTCTCCGCTGCAGGCGGGTCCGGCCTCGGTGGGACTCGTGCCACGGCCGAGGCGTTGGTCAGTGCGACCATCGTACGCCGTGCATGCCACACTGGCCGCCATGACGAGCGACGCGGATCGGATCGCGGCCGCGCGACGCGGCTACGCCGAGCTCGCCCCCCGCGTGGTGGTCGGAGAGCCGTGGCC
The DNA here is from genome assembly GCA_963819655.1 of uncultured Chloroflexia bacterium. Taxonomy (GTDB): domain Bacteria; phylum Chloroflexota; class Limnocylindria; order Limnocylindrales; family CSP1-4; genus SPCO01. The sequence goes on from CAWFXA010000001.1 coordinate 611,534, forward strand.
GCTGGCTGAGGATTACGGGACCGGGCCGGAGGCGTCATGGGGCCCGCGCGAGGTCCTGGCGCACGTCGAGGAGATGCTGCCCTTCTGGCTGGGCGAGTTGGAGCGCGTCGTCGACGGGACCGGATCCGACCCCGTGCCGTTCGGGCGGACCGCGGAGGACAGCCTCCGGCTCGGAGTCATCGATCGTGATCGGTCGCTGCCGTTGCGGGTGCTGTTCACCCGGATCGACGCTGGGCTCGCCGCCTGGGCAGATCGACTGGCGGCCCTGACCGAGGCTGAGCGGTCCCGCATCGGCGCGCATCCCCGGCTCGGGGAGATGCCCGCCCCGGCGATCCTCGAGCGGTTCGTGCTCGGCCACGCCGAGGACCACATCGCGCAGCTGACGGACATCCTGGCCACCCGCACCACCTGATCCGACGCGGTGTTCATCCTCTTCGCCGTGCCGGTCGGGCTCGTACTGGGCTTCCTGATGGGTGGACGACTCGATCGCCTGTCGGAGATCCGGTTCGCATGGGCGTGGCTGGCCATCGTCGGACTGGCCGTGCAGATCCTCTTGTTCTCGACGCCGGTCGGCGGCTCCTTCCGCGGCGGGGTCGGCGAGGCCATCTACGTCGCCTCGACGGGCCTCGTGCTCATCGCGGTCTGGCGGAATCTGCGTGTCCCGGGGTTGACGCTGGTCGCGCTCGGAGCGATCTCCAATCTCGCGGCCATCGTGGCCAACGGTGGCGTGATGCCCACGACCCCAGGGGCCCTCGCGGCGGCCGGCCTCGATCCGCTCGATGGCTTCTCGAACAGCTCGGTCGTGCATGATCCTGCCCTTGCGCCGCTCACGGACATCTTCGCGATGCCGCCCTGGCTGCCATTCGCGAACGTCTTCAGCATCGGCGATGTGCTGATCGCGCTCGGCATCGTCGTCGTGATCGCCGTCGGGATGCGTCGCGGAGACCCCGCCCACCACCCCGCCTGACGCCCCTGCGCCGGTGGCGGCGCGCACCGGAGACGCAGCTGGTCAGCCGCTCGCTGGTACCGATGGCCTATGGCTTCGCCCGCGGGCCCCTCGTACGGTGCATCGCGGGGACACCTTCCGTCCCCAGCACTCATCGAACAACCGCCGCTCCGTCAGAAAGAAAAGGGAACGCGATGAAGAACATCATCAAGTCGGGAGCGTTCCGGACGCTCATGCTCCTGTCCGTGCTCGCCAGCTCCGGCCTCGTGTTGGAGGCGGCACGCCGCTGGTAGTGATCTCCGGCGCGTAACGCATCGCCGGCGCTCCGCGCCGGCACCGTCACCGCTCGGCGGCCGTCCGACCAGGACGGCCGTTTCGATTCCCGGCTGGTCGGGGCACACCGTCCGACGGCACGTGGAGCCTGAGGAAGGCGAGGATCCGCTCGAACGCATCGCGCCGGTTCTCGCGGCGCTCCCAACCGTGGGCCTCGTCGTCGTACCAGCGGACCTCGTGGACCTTGTCCTCGATCTCGAGCGCCTCGACCATCCGCTCCGTCATCAGCGGGACGACTCGCTTGTCCTTCCGCCCGTGGAGGAGGAGCAGCGGCGCCTCGATCCGCTCCGCCCGGTATACCGGTGACCCGCGGCGATACGCCTCGACACGGGCCGGGTCATCGGGTGCGCCCATCATCTTGAGCAGGTCGAGCCGGCCGGGTCGGTCGCCGTGGCGGAAGCTCTCGGCGATCTCCGAATCGCCATACAGGTCGACACCGGCGGTCCACAGCGACGGCTCCTCGACCAGCGCGCTGAGGACCAGGTAGCCACCGTACGACCCGCCGTAGATCGCGAAGCGGCCGTCGGACCAGGGCTGCTCGCCCGCCCAGCGTGCAGCGTCGATGAGGTCGTGCGTGTCGGCGTGGCCCCACTCCCCGTGGTTGGCGTGGCGGAACGTGCGCCCGTACCCCGTCGAGCCGCGGAAGTCCACGTCGAGGAATGCGTAGCCCGCGTCCGCCAGCACCAGCTTGAACGGCTGGAAGCTGCGGTATGACTGCCACGTCGGGCCGCCGTGCGGGTGGACGATCGTCGGGACGCGGCGGCCGCCGCGCTTCCCGGACGCCCCGGCCGGACGCCACAGCGTCCCTTCCAATCTGAGCCCGTCGCGGGCCTCGATCACGATGCGTTCGCCCGGCGCCACCCGGCCCGTAGCCATCGCGGACGCCAGGACGGCCGGCCGCGAGTCGGTGACCTGGCGGGGTCTCGCTCCGTCGGGCGCCACACCCGGGACCGGCAGCAGCCACAGATCCTGCGGTCGCCGCTCGCTCTCGCCGATCGCCGCGACCCACGCGCCATCGGGCAGCCAGCCGATCGCTCGCCACACGCCGTCCCACGGCGAGACCTTCGTCGCGGTCGTCGCAGCGGCGACTGTGCGCGGCGCCTTCGGGGGCCGGCCACGACCACGCTTCGGCGGGGAACCAACGCCCAGGCTGCGGACGACGAGGTCGATGAGGCCGTCGTGGACGTCGATGTGGACCACGCGCTCGCCACCGGGCGAGGGCAACGGCGCGTAGCCATACCCGCCGGACGGCTCGCCATGCTCGCGGTTTCCATCGGTCAGGACGATCCGATCCCGCCCGTCGGCGGTGCGCCGGATGACCTGGAACCAGCCGTCCGCGTCGCTGACGTAGACGAGGGACCCGTCGGGCAGCCAGTGCGCGCCGGTGTCGTGGCTGCGCGCACCCGCCACGATCTCGCTCGCCCGACTCGCGACATCGACGATCGCGACCTGCCATGTCGTGAGGTCGTCGGGCGCCTGCTGCCCGGTGACCGCGAGACGCGCACCGTCCGGTGACCACGCCAGCGCGTCGACGTCGAAGCCAGGCTGCGTCAACGGTGTCGCCTGCGGCGGACGCGGGTCGCGCTGCGGTCGACCGCGGCGCGGGACCGGCGCGTCGACGAGCCACACCTGGCTCCAGCCGCGCCGCCGGGACAGGAACGCAAGGCGGTGACCATCCGGAGACCAGCGGGGATCGCGACCGCCACCGGGCTTCGCGACGACCCGGGTCAGGCGCGAGCCATCCGCTTCGACGATCCAGATCTCGTCGTCGCGCACGAACGCGAGGCGGCGCCCATCGGGCGACCAGTGCGGGTCGCTCACAGCCTTGTTCGAGGCCGTGATCTGAGTCGCGGGCGCGCCCGTGCCACGGAGCGACAGCGTGAAGACCTGGCGCGCGCCGGCGGCCTCTGCCGTGAACGCGACCACCCGGTCGCGCGGGTGGATCCGGAACTCCCGGGGTGAGTCGACCGCGACGATCGCTTCGACCGTCAGTCCCGATCCGCCCGTGGCCGGCGCGCCCTCCTCCGTCGCCATCAGGCTCCCGGCCAGGCGGTCGTGACGCACCAGCGTCCGACCATCGCCAGGTGCTTGCGCACGTGGCCGTGCTGGCAGTCGTACGCCCAGCTCCAGCCGTCGGGCGAGCGCAGCTCATCGACGGTCATCGACTCGACGGCGGCGAGCAGACGCGCCCGTTCCGCGTCGTAGCGAGCGAGAGTGGCAGCGGGCGACTCGGTCCGGGCCGCGTCGACGTGGCGCCCGTTCCAGGCATCGATCCCCTCATCCGGGTCGGACAGCCAGATGCCCCTGTCCCGATGCACCGCGATCGCCCGCGCGCCTTCGTCCATCCAGTCGGCGAGGTGGCCGACGTGGTCCCGTAGCGTCCAGCCGGGCGTGACTTCAGCCTCGTCCCACCGCTCGAGCATCACGGGCCGGACCAGTGCATCGAAGATCTCGTCGAGTGCCGTCGCGTCCGCCGCGAAGCCCGCGTAGTCCGCGGCGCGCGGATCGGCGATGAAGGGATCGCCGTCGGTCTGCCGATCGCGCAGCCGGTCGGTCCACGGCTCGATGACGGCGAGGTGGTCCAGATAATGGCCGTGGAGCGTGAAGTACACCCAGCCCCACGCGTCGTCGCCGCGGAGCGTGTCGAGCGGGAGACGCGCCGCGGCTTCTAGCAGACGGTGTCGAGCCGCCCGGAGGCGACCGACGATCGTGGCGGCCGGCATCGTCGTCCAGGGTGCGCGACGGCGTTCGTTGTAGCGGTCGAAGTCGCCGCCGTCGTAGTCATCGTCCGATGGCCAGCGTCCGGTCTGGATCGCGGTCCCCACGTAGTCGATGGCGAGCTCCTGCCAGTCGGCGATGTGGCCGACGTGCTCCGCCAGCGACCAATCCGGTCCACCCGCGTCAGATGGCGCGGCCCCAGGCAGGTGCCAGGCTGCCTCATCAAGGCCGGCCCACGACTTGACGAGACGGTCCCAGATCGCGGCTTCGTCGGCCCACGGGTCGCGGGACGGTGACCGGAGGTCGAGGCCGCGAACATCGACGAGCGGTGTCCGCCTGAGGTCGACGGCGGGGATCGTCGTCTCGGCGACCGGGCTCGGCCCCATCAGGGCGTCGGCCGGCCCTTGCCGTCGGATGTCTCGAGCTGTGCTTCGAGCTGGTCGCCGAGCTCGACGGTTCGTCGGAACGCCGCCCAGACCGCCTCGGACAGCACGGTCCGGAGCCGGCCGCTCTCCAGCTCATGGAGCGCCGCGGCCGAGGTCCCACCGGGGGACGTCACCATGTTCCGGAGTTCCGCCGGGTGCATCCCGGACTGGCGTGCGAACAGCGTCGATCCCTCGAGCGTCTCGATGACGAGGTCGTGCGCGATGTGGCGCGGGAAGCCGAGATGGACGGCCGCGTCGATGAGCGCCTCCATCACGAGGAACACGTACGTCGGGCCTGTGCCGCTCACCGCGGTCGCCATGGCGACCATCTTCTCGTCGTCGACCTCGAGCTGCAGGCCGAGCGCGCCGAGGAGGGCGGCCGCCTGGGCTCGCTGCTCGGCGGTGGTCTCGGGGGTGGCATACCAAACGGTCACGCCCTTGCCGAGGCGGGCCGGTGTGTTGGGCATGCTGCGGACCACCTGGTCGTGGCCGAGGATGCCGGTCAGGGCCTTCGTCGTGGCGCCTGCCAGCACGCTGAGGACGAGCTGGCCACGGCGGAGGTGCGGACCGATGTCGTGGCCGACCTTGTCGAGCATCTGGGGCTTGATACCGAGCAGGATCACGTCCGCGTCCCGGACGGCATCTGCGTTCGCGGTGACGGTCCGGATGCCGTACTCGCGCTCCAGCGCCTCGCGCCGCTCGGCGCGCGGGTGGCTGGCGACCACCCTGTCCGGGGTGACCAGGCCGTCGCGCAGCAGGCCGGCGATCATCGCCTCGGCCATCACGCCCGAGCCGACGGTCGCGATCGTGGCGTTCGCGAGGGGGGACATCGGCCGGAGTATAGCGACGGGGTTCCGAGCGACCGGCAGTCCGGCCCGTCAGGCAGCCCGGGCCGAGCCGAGCAGGAAGAACCGGCCGGTCGTCGTGATCTCGATCCCGTCGAAGCCGGCCGTCGCGAGCGCCCCGGCGAGCTGATCCCGTGCGTGGAAGACCTTGACGATCGTGAACTCGCGACCGTCGTCGAGACGACGCGCGGCGCGCTCATGCGCCGGTTCGGGATGATCGGCCGCGCCCGACGCTGGGTCCGCGAGCGAATCGATGAACGCGATCTGCGCGCCCGGCTTGAGCCAGCGCCGTCCCAGCGCCAGGAAGTCGGTGAGCCGCTCGGGCGGGACATGGCTGAGCCAGAAGCCCATGAACAGGCCGTCGACCGGCCGGTCCGGCTCTGCCCACGCGTCCCGGACATGGAGGTGGGCGCGCAGGCCGTGCGCGACCAGCCGCTCGCGCGCCCGATCGAGAGCCGTCGGAGACGCGTCGTACAGAGACAGCTCGCCGCGCGATGCCAGGAGCGGCGACCACCAACCGGTCCCCGCGGCAAGATCGACGATCTCGCCGGCCCACGGCAGGGCGTCGAGCCAGCGACCCGCCGCGTCCAGCTCGGCATCCCAGGCCGCGTCGTGGATGGCGCCATGTGCGTACCGGCCGCGACGGAGGTACCAGTCGTCGTATTCCGGGGCGCGCGCCTCGTAGTAGTCCACCATCGCCTGGTCGAGGTTCGTGGCGGCCGGTGTGACGGGTCCCGGGGACGACGGCGCCGATGCTGCGACCGGCGCCTCCGCCACCGCAGTGACGGCCCCGGGCGCGGGTGTATCGGTCCGCGCCGCTGCCGAGCGTTCGCTCAGCGCCTGACGCAGCCGGAACCGGAGGAACTGGTTGTCGCCGGCCTTGCCGACGCAGGCGGGGCACAGGTGCGCCCAGCCCTCGAGATCGTCGGTCGAGCGTGTCTCATGGGCGGTGCCACACCACAGGCACGAGAAGGTCGTCCGGAAAGGCACCTAGTGCACCTCGACCGGCGACCAGCCGCCGGGCGGCGCGATGTTGACGAACGCAGCGGGATCCATGATCTCGGCCAGCATCTCGATGCCGTCGATGACGCGCGGCCCCGGCCGCGAGAAGTACGCCGAGCCATCGAGCGCGAAGACGGCGCCCCGCCGAGCCGCCGTCAGCTCCGCGACCCAGGGCGGGACAGGCGTCCCGGTCCACTCGTGGATGGTCTCGGCGAGGTGGAACCCGCACGGCATGAGGAAGAGCATCTCGGGGTCGACCTCCGCGACGGCGTCCCACGTCGTCTCGTGCGCCTTGTCGCCGTCAGAGCCGAGCAGGTCCCAGCCGCCCGCTCGGCGGATCTGCTCGGGCACCCAATGACCGACGGCGAACGGCGGATCGAGCCACTCGAGTCCGACCACCCGCGGCGACTGCCGACCTTCCTCGCGTCGCGTCGCGACCCGCTGCTCGATGGCGCCGAGGCGCGCGCGCAACCCTTCGACGAGGTCGATCGCCGCGTCCTCGACCTCGGCCATCGCGCCGACGGTCGTGATGGTGTGCAGGATCCCCTCGATCGATGTCGGCTCGAGCGACACGACACTGATGTCGGCGTCGATCCGGCGGGCGACCTCGTTGACCTCGCGATAGCTGACCGCGCACACGTGGCACAGCTCCTGGGTCAGGATCAAGTCGGGTTCGACCGCCGCGAGCGCCTCCTCATCGAGCTCGTATAGCGACGATCCGCCGTGCATCGACGCTGTGACGCGGGCGTGGATGTCGCGCGAGCCGATGGCGCTGAGGTCGTGGACGCTGCGCGTGACGACGGGCTTGCCGACGACACTCGGTGGCCAGTCGCACTCATGTGTGACGGCGACGAGCTCGTCCTCGAGCCCGATCGCGCAGACGATCTCGGTAGCCGACGGAAGAAGGGACGCGATGCGCATCAGGACGGGTACCGGCACCCTCAGCGGAGAGTTGCTACTCGCTCCCCGAGGTCTGAGGCCGCGAGGCCATCAGCCCGAGGGTTTTGCCGCGTCCACGGCGGCGCGGGCGGCGGCCTTGTCCGTGTACCAGGTGGCGTCCATGACGGTGTAGTTCGCCCACTCGGGCGGCAGCGACTCCTCGGGGAAGATCGCGTTCACAGGGCACTCGGGCTCGCACGCGCCGCAGTCGATGCACTCGTTCGGATCGATGAACAGCTTTCGATCCGTGCCTTCCTCGTAGTGGATGCAATCGACCGGACAGACCGACACGCACGAGATGTCGAGCACGTCGATGCACGGCTCGGCGATCACGTAGGTCATCCGGTTCCTCCTGTGGGCTGCGCAAGGTCAGTGGCGGCCGCTCCGGGCGGAGCAAGAGCGTACCACCGTGCGTAGATCGGGAGAGGCGCGATCAGTGGGCCGGCGTGGGGCCGACGAACCGCACCGGGATGTGCATGCCCTTTTCCCAATGGCCGGCGATGTGGCAGCCGACCACGAGCGGCTCCGACGTCAACGGCACGGTCCAGGTCACGTCGAGACGCTGGCCGGACGCGACCACGATCCGCAGCCCCGCATGCTCAGGCGGCACGCTGACGGCAGGCGTCGGGCCGGGTGGCGGATCGGCGGCCGCGGCCTCGGCCACCTCCCACGCCTCCTGCACCCTCGCGTCGCCGATGATCGCCTCGTGGACGTCAAGGCCACCGTTGATCACGTGCAGGTTCACCGTCTCGCCGGGCACGAGATCGAGGGCCGACGGGTTGAACACGTAGTCGCGGGCGATGAGGTTCACATCACGCGGCGCGGCGCTGGTGCCTGGCACGATCGGCGGGGTGCCCGCCGGCGCTCCAGGCCCGCACGCGGTCGCGGTCGCGGTCGCGGTCACGAAGGTCGCGATGAGCGCCCACGTTCGTCGGACTGGCACGGCGCGAGTCTATGGCCGACGGCGGCCGTGTCGCGCCTCGCGCCCACCCTTGACACGCCCAAGGCCGCGCCGCATCGTTCGCGCACCGTCACGCCAAGCTGAAACGCGCGTGGGGAGTGAGGGCGCTTGGCCATCCCGACCGAGATCCGTGACCCAGCGAACGCGGACGCCGGTCGAGTCATGCCCAAAGCCGCGTCGACTGCAACCGCCGTGCACCTGGATGCCGTCGAGAAGCACTATGGCAACGTCGTGGCGGTGGCCGGCATCGACCTCGACGTGCGCGATGGGGAGTTCTTCTCGATGCTGGGTCCATCCGGCTCGGGCAAGACGACGACCCTTCGGATGATCGCCGGCTTCGAGCAACCCACAGCCGGGCGCATCGAGCTGTACGGTCGCGACGTGACCGGCGTGCCGCCGTTCGATCGTGACGTCAACACGGTCTTCCAGGACTACGCGCTGTTCCCGCACCTGTCGGTGGGTGACAACGTCGCGTACGGCCTCATGGTCCGGAAGGTGCCCCGCAACGAGCGCACCGCCCGCGTGACCGACGCGCTTCGGATGGTCCGGCTCGAAGGCTTCGAGGGGCGCAAGCCTGCCCAGCTGTCGGGCGGCCAGCGACAGCGGGTCGCGCTCGCGCGCGCGCTGGTCAATCGACCGCGGGTGCTCCTGCTCGACGAGCCGCTCGGGGCGCTCGACCTCAAGCTTCGCGAGGAGATGCAGATCGAGCTCAAGGCGATCCAGCAACAGGTCGGCATCACGTTCATCTATGTGACCCACGATCAGGAAGAGGCGCTCACGATGAGCGACCGGCTGGCGGTGTTCAACGCCGGCAGGATCGAACAGCTCGGCTCCCCTGCCGATGTCTACGAGCGGCCCGCCACCAGGTTCGTGGCCGGCTTCGTCGGGACATCGAACCTGCTGACCGGCGATGTCGCCCAAACGATCCTCGGCCGCACCGGGACATTCACCATTAGGCCCGAGAAGATCCGGCTGGCCGCGGCCGACGCCGCTCCCGGGCCGGACGAGTCATCGGCGCTGGGCCGCATCGCGAGCGTCGTGTATCTCGGGCCTGATACCCGGTACATCGTCGAGCTGGAGGCCGGGGCCCGACTGGTCGTGACAGAGCAGAACCTGACGACCACGTCCACAGAGGTTCTCGAACAGCAAGGCAAGGCTGTCCGCCTGGTATGGAAGCGACAGCACGAGCTCCCCATCGCGGATGGGGCGGATTGACCGAGCCGTCGGATCGGCACGAGGAGGAGGACGAGCATGCACCCACGGAAGATCTCGGTCGGGCTGGCGACGCTGGCTTTGATCGCAGCAGCATGTAGCGGCAGCGGAGGGACGAGCCCCTCGGCCGCGACGTCAGCGGCGCCGAGTGAGGCGGCGAGCGCCGTCCCCAGCGAGTCTGCCAGTGCTGGACCGGTCCTGCCGACCGAGGTCGGCGCGGGTGAAGGCCGGCTCGACCTTGCCGTATGGCCGTACTACGTGGTCGGCGGCACGGGCGGGGAGCAGGGCCTGGGGGCCGACTGGGTCACGCCGTTCGAGGAGCAGACCGGCTGCAAGGTCTATGCGAAGGTCTATGGAGGGTCGTCCGACGCGGTCGCCCTCATGCAGACCGGCGAGTATGACGGCGGCGCCTTCTCGGGCGACGCCACGCTGCGCCTCGTCGCCGGCGGTGACGTGGCGGCCGTGAACACCGACCTCATCCCCAGCTACGAGGGCGTGTTCGACGGTCTCAAGGGCCAGAAGCACAACACCGTCGATGGGGTCGCCTACGGCGTCCCGCACGGCCGTGGAGCCAATCTGCTCATGTGGCGGACTGACGTCGTGCAGCCGGACCCGGATAGCTGGAGCGTCGTCTGGGAAGGCGGCAGCGCCTACACCGGCAAGATCTCCGCATATGACTACGAGATCTACATCGCGGATGCAGCCGTCTACCTGATGGCCACGAAGCCCGAGCTCGGGATCACGGACCCGTACTCCCTTGACGCCACGCAGTTCCAGGCCGCGGTCGACCTGCTCAAGGAGCAACGGAAGAACATCACGACGTACTGGAGCGCGGTCCAGGCACAGGTCGATGCTTTCACCAACGGCGACATGGTCGCCTCGACCACGTGGCAGCTTCAATCGAATCTGCTGACGGCAGCCAAGGTGCCGGTGAAGTCGACCAAGCCAAAGGAAGGGAGCACGGGCTGGTCGGACACCTGGATGATCTCATCGACCGCCAAGCATCCGAACTGCATGTACATGTGGATGGACTACATCATCTCGCCCGTCGCGAACGCGACGGCGACCGTGTTCTTCGGCGAGGCGCCGGTCAGTGAGGCGGGCTGCGCCGAAGCCGAGAAGCAGAGCGCGGGCCATTGCGACACCTTCCATGCGACCGACGAATCGTACTGGGAGGATGTCTACTACTGGAACACGCCGTCCAAGGAATGCATCGACGGCAGAGGCCCCATCTGCACGGACTTCGCGCAATGGACCCAGGCCTGGACCGAGATCAAGGGCTAGGCGACGCGGCTTGGGGATCGCGGCATTCGGTCGTCGGTCCCCAAGCCGATCGGACGCAGACTCGACCAAGCGCACGACCGTGACCGCACGCTAGATGCGCGGATTCTGGCGCGCGCTGTACCGCTATCCGCGTGTCCAACTGGGCGCGCTCTTGGGCGCGCCCCTCGGCTGGCTCGTCATCGCCTATCTCGGGTCGCTGGCGCTGCTCTTCGTGTCGGCCTTCTGGACGATCGAGCCGTTCAGCGGCAAGGTCGTCACCGAGCCGTCCCTGGACAACTTCGGGACTTTGCTGGATGAACCCGTCTACCGGACGATCACAGTGCGAACGGTGGTCACTGCCGCGCTGGTCACCCTTACGGACATCATCCTCGCGTTCCCGATCGCCTACTACATGGCCAGGGTGGCGTCTCCCCGGACGCGGGGGATCCTGATCGTCTCGATCCTGCTCCCGCTCTGGTCCGGCTATCTCGTCAAGGCGTATGCCTGGCGGATCATCCTGAGCGAGGGTGGGATCCTCAACTGGATCCTCGGTCCGGTGGGCCTCAAGGGTCCCGGCTATGGCGACGTCGCCGTCTGGCTCGTCTTCTCGTACCTCTGGCTGCCGTACATGATCCTGCCGATCTACGCCGGGCTCGAGCGCATACCGAGCTCGCTGCTCGAGGCGTCCGCCGATCTGGGGGCCCGAAGTGCATACACGTTCAGGCGGGTCATCCTGCCGCTCGCACTGCCGGCGGTCGTGGCCGGCTCGATCTTCACGTTCTCGCTCACCCTCGGCGACTACATCGTGCCGTCACTCATGTCGAGCAGCCAGTTCATCGGGAACGTCGTCTACAGCAACATCTCGGTCAACCAGCCACTGGCGGCGGCGTACGCCCTCGTCCCGGTCGCGATCATGATCATCTACCTCGCCGTCGCCCGGCGCCTTGGCGCGTTCGAGGCACTCTGAGGTGAATTCACTCGGCTCGCGGATCGCGCTCCGGATCGCCACCGCGATAACGCTCGCCTTCATCTACATCCCGATCGGCGTGATCGTCCTCTACTCGTTCAATGCCGGGCTGGTCCCGAGATGGCCTCCGGACGGACTGACCATCGACTGGTACGTGAAGGCGCTCGACGACCAAGGAGTTCGATCGTCGTTGTTGACATCCCTGCAGGCGGCCGTCGGGGCGACGATCATCGCGCTCGTGCTGGGATCACTGCTGTCCTTCGCCGTTCATCGATTCCGCTTCTTCGGTCGGGACACGATCTCCTTCGTCGTCATCCTCCCGATCGCCCTTCCCGGCATCGTCACCGGGATCGCCCTCAACACCGCCTTCCGGACGATCGGTTTCGATCTCGGACTCATGACCATCATCATCGGCCACGCCACGTTCTGCATCGTGGTCGTCTACAACAACGTGATCGCGCGGCTACGCCGCACCGCACGATCGACCGAGGAGGCGTCGATGGATCTCGGCGGAGACACGGGACAGACCTTCCGTCACGTGACCCTTCCAGCGATCGGAACCTCGCTCGTGGCCGGGTCCCTCCTGGCATTCGCACTGTCGTTCGACGAGATCATCGTGACCACGTTCACGTCAGGGGCGGGCACCCAGACACTGCCGATCTGGATCTTCAGCAACTACCAACGAACGGGTCAAGTGCCGTTGGTGAACGTCGCCGCCGTGATCGTCCTTGCCCTCTCGGTCATCCCGGTCTACCTCGCGCAGCTGGTGAGTGCGAGGGCCGGTGGCGTCGCCGGCGGACGGACCTGACCGGCGTCACCAGCGACGCGCGAGGTCACCCACGAGGGCGGCCACGACGGGCAGCAGGGCGACGAGGGACTGGCGGATGCGCTGAAACATGACGTTCGACCTCCGCCGGGTCCCGGACCGGCACGCTTGACGGCCGACCCCAGTCGAGGAGTGCCCGGTCGAACCCGCTGTCGCGAGTATCGCGATGGCCGCTTAGCTGCGACTTATCGCGCTGCTACATGGACGGCGTGTAGTCCGGGTCGAGGTAGGTCTGCGGATGGTCCTTGAACTCGAGCAGGCAGCCCTTGCCGCAGAACCAGTACGTCGTTCCTTCGTACTCGACGGACAGGACGGACGTCGTCGAATCCACCTCCATCCCGCACACGGGATCGATCTCGATGGCCATCGGGCCTCCTTGCTGGTACTCCCCAGGAGTATACGAGCCAGTCCCTGCGCGTGCGTCCGAGCGGTACAGTCGGTCGATGGCGACCGTCGATCCCGCCCAGATGCGCACCGCGCTCGATGCCGAGCGCAAGCGTCTGCTCGCCGAGCTCGGGGAGGCGATCCAGGCGCCAGGCCAGATGACGTATGGGTCGCAGGCCGCTGCGGCGAGTCAGGTCTTCGAACAGCAACGGGACCTGGCCCTGCGCGACCGCGCGGCGCAGCACCTGGAGCTGGTCGATGCGGCGCTCGCCCGGCTGGCCGACGGGTCGTTCGGGACATGCAGACGCTGTGGCGAGCCGATCGCCCCGGAGCGCCTCGAGGCGCTGCCGTGGGCGGCGCATTGCATCGGCTGCCAGAGCGCGCTCGACCAGGGGCGCCGGTGATCGACCAGGACCTCGTCGAGCTCCCGGCGATCAGGGCGGCCGCAGCGCTCCTCCACCGTGTGGTGCTCCGGACACCTCTGATCCCCTTCGGATCGCCGAACGAGCGCGCGTTTCTCAAGGCGGAGAGCCTCCAGTCGATCGGGGCATTCAAGATCCGCGGCGCGTACGTCGCGATCGCCGCTCTCTCGCCCGAGGAGCGCAGCCGTGGCGTCATCACCTACTCGTCGGGTAACCACGCGCAGGGCGTCGCCCAGGCCGCTCGCTTGCTGGGCACGACGGCGGTCGTCGTCATGCCGGACGACGCGCCGGTGATCAAGCGCGATCGGGTGGCGGCCGACGGCGCCGAGATCGTGACCGTCGGTCCCGCGTCCGACGAGCGCCAGGCGCGCGCCGAGGCGATCGCGGCCGAGCGCGGTCTGGCGATCATCCCGCCGTTCGATGACGACCGGATCATCGCCGGCCAGGGCACGATCGGCCTGGAGATCGTCGAGGACCTGCCCACGACGCGTCTCGTGCTGGTGCCGGTCGGGGGCGGCGGGCTGGCGAGCGGTGTCGCGACGGCGATCAAGAGCCTGCGCCCGGACGTTCGGGTGGTCGGCGTCGAGCCCGAGCTCGCGGCCGATGCCCGCGATTCGCTGGCGACCGGATCGATCGTCAGATGGTCGGCCGCCGACGTTGCGCAGACGATCGCCGACGGCACGCGGACCCAGGCACTCGGCGCCCGGACCTTTGCCCACCTGCGCGCGTACCTGGACGCGATCGTCACGGTCCGAGAGGCGGAGATCGCGGCCGGGGTCCGGCTGGCGGCGGAACGGTCGCGGCTGGTCGTGGAGCCATCGGGCGCGCTGACGATCGCCGCGCTCACGTTCCATCGCGCGGAGTTGGGCGGCGACGGTGGTGGGGACGTCGTGGCCGTCGCGAGCGGTGGCAACGTCGACCCGGTCGCGTACCGCGCCTACCTCGAGGCGCCGCTCCCGGGCTGAGGATCGAGGGCGCGCTCGTCCGCCTGGGCGTCGCCTCGCTCGAGCGCGAGGCGGTCGGCCAGACGGCCCTCGCGGATCCTGATCTCGGCCAGCTCTGCCGCCGCCCGACGGTCCTCGCGGGCGGCGTCCCGTCCCTCGGCCCGTGACCAGCCGACCAGGATCGCCATGGTCGCGGTCAGGAATACCAGGTCGCCGGCAACCCACATGAACGCCCCGGCCATCTGCTGGTCGGTCAGCGGCGTGGGGCCCCAGGCGCGCTGGACCGTCGCGTAGTGGGGATACAGCACGGTCTGTGCGTTCACGATGACGACGGCGAGCAGCGTGCTCTGCGTCATCTGCAGGAAGACGTACAGAGCACGGACAGGATGTGGCATCCGCCACGGTGCGGGGTCGAGCGCGACGGCCGGCCACCAGAACAGCAACGCCGCGGCGAGATAGATGACGTGCTCGAGGTCGTGGACGAGCGGATCCTCGAGCGCCGCGTCGTACAGCGCCGAGAAGTGGCTCACCCACATGACCGCGGCGAAGATCAGCCAGGCCACGACCGGGAAGGCCAGGATGCGCGTGACCCGCGCATGGAGCAGCGGCAGGAGGACGCGCCGGCGGGTGCCCGGCGAGGCAACCCGGAGCAGCAGGGTGATCGGCGCGGAGAGCGCGATGAGTGGCGCGGCGACGAGGGTCAGCAGAACGTGCTGGACCATGTGGATCGAGAACAGGCTCGTGTCGTATCGGTCGATCCCGGACAGCAGCGCGAAAGCCAGGGTGGCCATGCCCGCCACGAAGGCGATCGTGCGGGCGGGCGGGACCGGGTTGCCAGGGTGTGCCGCGTTCACCCGACCGACGGCCCATCGCCACCAGACCAAGGCGGCGATGATCGCGAGCGTCGGCAGCGGCTCGAACGTCCAGCCGAAGAGCAGTGTGGAGGCGTCGGGTGGTTCGAGAGGCGTCGGGCCGTGCGCCCCCGCCGGCGTCGCGATGACCGCGGTCGCCACCCCGGCGGTCAGGACCGCCAGCGCTCGGGATCGGCGGCTGTGACGGCGCGCGAAGACCGCTCGGTCGTGCATCCACGACATGGTCCCACGACCCAGCGCACCACGAGTCCCCTCGCGCGTGACGCCACGTGCGTCCCGCACGGTCGGGCGCACGAGACGCCGACGCGCCGCGGTATCATGGCCGCCGTCCGGCCCGGGCGGGTCAGACGTGCCCGTCTCCCCCTGCACCGAGGAGCTGCATGGCGAGTTCCCCCAGGACCGGCCGCTCATCCGTCGCGATCGCCGCCCTCCTGGTCGGAGCGCTGTTGATCGTCGGTGTCGTCGCGGTCGTCATCAACCAGGGGTTCGATCCGCTCAAGACCGGGCAGGGCATCCTCTCGAGCTTCTTCCCGCCGCGCGCCATCACGGATCGCGGCGAGAGCATCCGCAACCTGTACGACATCATCTTTGGGATCGCGGCGGTCATCTTCTTCGTCGTCGAAGGGCTGATCGTCTGGACGGTGATCCGCTACCGGCGCAAGCCCGGCGACAACGAGCTCCCGGCCCAGACCCATGGCAACGCGATCGCCGAGGTCGTGTGGACCGTCGTCCCGACCCTCATCGTCGCCTTCATGTTCGTCATCTCCTGGCAGACGCTGAACACGGTCGAGGCGGTCTCCCCGCAGCCGCAGCTGAAGGTGCGCGCGTTCGCCGCACAGTTCCTGTGGACCTTCGACTACCTGCCCGCCGACTACCAGGCGGGCCAGGAGACCACGCCGCTCTACAGCGTCACGACGCCGGAGGGCGAAACCCCGGAGGAAGGTGGTTTCGTGCTGCCGACGGATCGGACCGTCCACCTCTATCTCCAAAGCCCCGACGTCATCCACGCCTTCTACGTCCCACAGTTCCTGTTCAAGCGCGACGTCGTCCCTGGGCGCGTCAACAGCTTCGAGTTCACGCTCAATGAGTCGGATGCGGGCGGCACGTTCCACGGGCAATGCGCCGAGCTATGCGGGGTCAGCCACAACGCGATGCACTTCGACGTCCACGCGCTGACCGGCGCCGACTTCGACGCCTGGTTGGAGGCGAAGATCGCCGAAGCGAACGCCAGCCCACCGCCGCCCCCGTCGGGACAGCCGGCCGGACCGACCCTCCAGATCGCCGCCCAGAACGTCGCGTTCGATACCGCCGCACTGACCGCGCCGGCCGACACGCCGTTCAAGATCGACTTCGACAATCGCGATCCCTCGATCCTCCATAACGTCGCGATCCACGAGGGCTCTCCGACCGGGCCCGAGACCTTCAAGGGTGAGGTCTTCCCGGGTCCTGCCAAGAAGACGTATGACGTGCCCGCGCTGCCGGCCGGGACGTATGGCTTCATCTGCTCGGTCCATCCCACGATGGCCGGCACTCTGACGGTCGAGTAGGAGCACGCCCGTGGCGACAACCGCGCTACACCCGGCCGCCCCCGCCTACCGCACCACGCTGTACGACTGGGTCACGACGACCGATCACAAGAAGATCGGGATCATGTACCTGATCAACTCGTTCCTGTTCTTCTTCATCGGCGGCCTGCTGGCGCTCGGCGTGCGCTCGGAGCTGGCCCAGCCGGGGCTGCAGTTCGTGGCGGACCAGACCTACAACGAGCTGTTCACGATGCACGCCACGTTCATGATCTTCCTGTTCATCATCCCGATCCTGGCGGGCTTCGGGAACTACATCGTCCCGCTCCAGATCGGCGCCCCGGACGTCGCGTTCCCGCGCATCAATGCGCTGTCCCTGTGGATGCTGCCGCTCGCCGGCATCCTGCTCATCCTGAGCTTCTTCACGGGCGGTTCGGCAGCGGCGGGATGGACGAGCTACGCCCCTTTGACGGAGGACCGCCCGCTGTCGTCGGTGGGGCCAGGCCAGGACCTGTGGATCGTGGCGATCGTGCTGATCGGCACGAGCTCGATCCTGGGGGCTGTCAACTTCCTCGTGACGATCTTCAAGATGCGCGCCCCGGGCATGACGCTATTCCGTATGCCGATCATGGTCTGGACCGTGCTGACCACGTCGGTCCTGGGTCTGCTCGCGACGCCTGTCATCACCAGCGCCCTGATCATGCTGTTCATCGACAGGAACTACGGCGGCAGCTTCTTCGACCCACGCAACGGCGGTGACGCGATCCTCTACCAGAACATCTTCTGGTTCTACTCGCACCCGGCCGTGTACATCATGGTCCTGCCGGCGATGGGCATGATCAGCGAGATCCTGCCGGTGTTCAGCCGCAAGCCGCTGTTCGGGTACAAGGCGTTCGTCTTCGCGACGGCCGGCATCGGTGCCCTCGGCTTCTCGGTGTGGGCCCATCACATGTTCACGACAGGCGCGGTCTACCTGCCGTTCTTCAGCCTGATGACGTTCCTCATCGCAGTCCCGACCGGCGTGAAGATGTTCAACTGGATCTTCACCATGTGGCGCGGCAAGCTCAGCCTGTCGACCCCGCTGCTCTTCGCACTCGGCTTCCTGAGCATGTTCCTGATCGGCGGCATCAATGGCGCGTTCAGCGCCGCCGTCCCGGTCGATTTCGCCCTGCACGACACGTACTGGGTCGTCGCCCACCTGCATTACGTTTTGTTCGGCGGATCGGTGTTCGGGGTGATGGCGGGCCTGTACTACTGGTTCCCGAAGATGACCGGACGGATGCTTAATGAAGGCCTGGGCAAGGTCCAGTTCGTCCTGATGTTCATCGGGTTCAACCTGACGTTCTTCCCGATGCACCAGCTTGGCCTGGCCGGCATGCCGCGGCGGATCGCCGACTACGCGTCGGGCGCGGGCTGGAACGACCTCAACATCGCGGCGACGGTCGGCGGGTTCCTGATCGCGACGAGCATGGTCCCGCTGCTCTGGAACATCTTCGTCTCGCTGCGCAGCGGGAAGCCGGCAGGCGACGATCCGTGGGAGGGCAACACCCTCGAGTGGGCGACGAGCTCGCCGCCGCCGCCGTACAACTTCGACCGCCTGCCCGAGATCCGGTCCGAGCGGCCGGTGTTCGACGCCCGCCACGGTTCGACGCACGGGACGATGGCGCCCCTGCCCCAGTCGGCGAGTGAGAGCTGACGCCATGGCCATCGACGACCACGCCCTGACGACGACCGAGCACAGCCCGGTCGCCGGGCTGGCACACGACCAGCGGGGCGGCATCAGCAACGTCGTCCTCGGGATGCTGCTGTTCATCACGTCGGAGGTGATGTTCTTCGCCGGGCTCTTTGCGGCCTACTTCAACGTCCGGGCGAACGCGCCTGCGTGGCCGCCTGTGAACGTCGAGACCGGCGAGCCGTTCCACCTCGAGATCCTGCCACTGGTGGGTCCGGCCACCGTGCTGCTGATCTTGTCGTCGTTCACCTGCCAGTTCGCCGTGTGGGCCATCCGGCGCGGCGACCGGACGGCGTTCATCCGCAACATCGCGGTCACGTTCCTCATTGGAGTCGTGTTCCTGCTCATGCAGGCGACCGACTACGTCGCGCTCGGCAATGAGGGCATCACGCTGGCGTCGGGAACGTTCGGCACGACCTACTTCACGCTCACCGGGTTCCACGGGGCGCACGTGTTCGGCGGCGCGATCATGCTCGCGGTCATCCTGTATCGCGGATTGGCCGGGCAGTTCTCGGCGCGCCATCACGATGCCGTCGAGGCCGTGTCGTTGTACTGGCACTTCGTCGACGTCGTGTGGATCCTGCTGTTCTCGCTGCTGTACCTGCTGCCGGGCAAGGCGTAGCCGCCATGCACCCTCTTCGTCATCCGCGCAACGCGATCGTGGTGGGACTGCTGTTCTCGGCGACCGGTGCGACGTACTGGGCCGTCCAGTCGATCGCCGGCTGGCCTGTCGACTACGCCGGCGTCACGATGCTGATCCTGCTCGGCGTGGCCGTGAGCATCCTCGCGTACGTGCTGATCGCCGGTTCCCCGAACGACTGACCTGAACCCATGTTCGAGGACTTCTGGAACGGGATCCTGGAACTGACGGCCAAGTTCGTCATCCCGGACTGGGGCTCGTTCATCGCGATCCTGCCGGTCTTCATCTTCGCGGCGTCGGTCGTCGTCATCGTCGCGACGCTGTGGAAGCTCCTCCGGGCGCCCAAACCTCGTCGTGGCAAGCTTCGGATCGAGCCCCTCCCGCCGCCCGGTGTCCACATGCCGGGTCCGTCGTGGGCGCCGGTCTTCGCCGCGATCGGCGCGTTCATGCTGTTCCTCGGTCTCGTCTTCGGCGGAGCCGTGCTCATCCTCGGGGCGATCGGCTTCGCGCTGACGCTGCTCTACTGGCTGGCCGAGTCTCTCCGGCTCTACGACCGCGACCTGGGCGCGACGGCTCCCCCTTTGCCAGCGGTCGTCCACGACGGGCCGCCAGCGGGTGTGCACATGCCGGGCCCGTCGTTCCTGCCGTTCCTGGCCGCGATCGGGATGGCGATGCTCCTGCTGGGCCTCGTCTTCGGAGAGTGGCTCCTGGCAGTCGGTGTCATCGCGTTCATCCTGTCGCTGCTCGGCTGGATGTCGGCCGCACGCCAGGAGTTCGTCAAGACCGAAGAGGCCGACACGACCGGCCACCTGGAGACGATGCCGGATCCGCCCACCCCGAAGTTGCTGCTGACCTCTCTCGGGCTGCTGTTCGTTGCCGGCTTCGTGATCCAGGTCGGCTGGATCCCGCCGCGCGCCAGCGGGGGCGAAGCGGCGGGGCCATCGGGGGCCCCGGCCGAGCCGGGCGGGTCGGGGGACCCCGGGGCCTCGCCGGGGGAGCCCGGCGCATCACCGGGATCCGGCGGCGGGCCTCCCGGCGAGCCCGTCATCCACGCGAAGGACGTCGCCTTCGTCGAGACGACCATCAGCGCGCCGGCCGACGTCCCGTTCCAGCTCGAGTTCGTGAACAACGATGCCGGCATCCAGCACAACGTCGAGTTCAAGGACGGTAGCGGTGCGAGCGTCTTCAAGGGCGAGATCTTTGCCGGGGTCGCGACCAAGGTCTATGACGTCCCGGCACTCGGCGCGGGCACGTACGGCTACATCTGCTCGGTCCACCCGAACATGACCGGGTCCGCGACGATCCAGTAGGGTCGTCGCCGAAGGGACTCCGTCACGCCGCGTCGACCGATCCTCGTCGCCCTAGCCATCGCCACGCTCACCACGGTCGGGGTCTGGTGGTATGTCAACACCGACTACGCCGACCCGCGGGCCGGGATCGGCGTCCTGGCGCCACCGATCGTGGGGACGACGCTCGACGGCACGGCCTTCGACCTCGCGAGCTATCGGGGACGACCCGTGATCGTCAACTTCTGGGGTCCGTCGTGCATCCCGTGTCGGGACGAGTTCCCGCAGTTCCTCCACGAGCTCGACGAGCACACGGCCGATGGTCTGGCGATCGTCGGCGTCCTGACCGACGACCCACCGGAGCCCGCCCGCCAGTTCGTGGCGGAGTACGGCGCGTCGTGGCCGACCGTCATCGACCCGGGTGAGTCGATCAAGCGCGCCTATCGCGTCGTGGCCCGCCCGCATACGTGGTTCGTCGACCGAGCTGGGGTCCTCCGCTCGATGCAGATCGGCGGCCCGATGACCGACGCCGAGTTCGAGCGTCATTTCGCGCGAATCCGGTGAGGGCGACACGGCATGGCTGAGCCGGCCGTCGCGATCGATGGGCTGACCAAGCGATATGGCGGCCGGACGGTCGTCGCCGATGTATCGCTGGAGGTGCGGCCCGGCGAGATCGTCGTGCTGCTGGGACCGAACGGGGCCGGCAAGACCACCACCGTCGAGATCGCGGAAGGGTATCGGCGTGCCGATGAGGGCACCGTCCGTGTCCTCGGCGTCGACCCGTGGGGCGCAGGACCGGCCCACCGGGCGCGCGTCGGTCTGATGCTCCAGGGCGGTGGTCTCGATCCGCGGGCACGGCCCGCCGAGACCCTGCGTCAGTACGCCGCGTTCCACCGGGAGATATCGGATCCGGACGAACTTCTCGACGAGTTCGGACTGCGGGACGTGGCGGCCACCCCGTTCCGCCGCCTGTCGGGTGGGGAGCGCCAGCGACTCGGGTTCGCCCTGGCGCTCGTCGGCCGGCCCGATGTGCTGGTCCTCGACGAACCGACCGCCGGGCTGGACCCCCAGGTGCGGGCCGTCGTGCGGGCACGGATCGAGGCAGAACGCACGCGCGGGACGGCGGTCCTCGTGACGACCCACGAGCTCGGTGACGCCGAGCGCATCGCCGACCGGATCGCGATCCTCGTCGGGGGCCGGATCGTGGCGGCCGGGAGCGCGGCGGAGCTCGCCGATCGCCTGCCCGTCCGACTGCGGTTCGGTCTGGCGGCCCCGCTCGACCCCGGCGCGGTCCGGTCGCTCAGCGCGGCTCTTGGGGCGACCGTCCACCCGATCGGCGGGGCCAGCGGCTACGTCGTCGAGGACGTCCCACCGAGCCCCGCCCTGATGGTGGCGCTTGCCACGTGGTGTGCGTCGGAGAGTCGGCTCATCACCGACGCGCGGGCGGCAGGCGGGACGCTCGAGGAGGCGTACCTGGCACTCGTTGGCACGGCGACGGCGGGTGGGGACGAGGCGGCGGCATGAGTCAACCCGCGAGCTTCGGCCAAGCCGTCCGCGCCCAGGCGACGATGGAAGCGCGGCTGACGGCGCGTCGCGGCGAGAACCTGCTGGCGATGGTCGGGCTCCCCGTGGCGGCCCTGGTCTTCTTCGGGCTCGTCGCGACCCCGGCTGGGCGGGACCCGACAGTCCTGCTGCCGGCCGTGCTTGCACTCGCGATCGTCGCGAGCGGACTGGTGAACCTCGGGATCGCGACCGCCTATGAGCGCGGCTATGGCGTGCTCAAGCGGCTCGGCGGATCGCCGCTCGGCCGCAGGGGTCTGCTGGTCGCGAAGCTGGCGGTGGTCGCCTCCATCGCCGTGGCGCAGGTCGTGGCTCTTCTCGCCCTGGCGTGGATCGTGCTCGGCTGGCGGCCAGGTCCGGAGGCCTCTGTCATCGGCCTGGTCGTGGCCGTCGGCGTGACGACGCTCGTCGGGGCAGCGGCGTTCGCCTCTCTCGGCCTGCTGATCGCAGGCACGGTTCGACCCGAGGGCGCGCTCGTGCTCGCGAACGCGCTGTTCCTTGTCGCCCTCATGGTCGGCGGCGTGCTGGTCCCGGTCCAGGACCTGCCGGGGCCGCTGGCGTCGATCGCCGGTCTGCTGCCCGTCGGTGCTCTCGCCGAAGCGTTCCGCGCATCACTCGGGTTTGGTGGGAGCCTCGCGATCAACCTCGGGATCGTCGCCGCGTGGGGCGTGGCGGCCCTTGTCGGCGCCGCACGGACCTTCCGCTGGGAGTGATCCTGCATATGACCGGCGTCGATCGGGTCGCCGAGCAACTGAACCTTTCTCCGGACGCAGACGCCATACCCTGTCGAGCACGACCGCCGTGGCCGTGTCGTATCAGAGGCGACCGTGGACCAGCGAGGACTCGTCGAACGAGCGAGGCGGGGCGAGCATGACGCCTTCACTTCGCTCATCGACGTCCACCTCGCGCGGCTGGACGCGGCCGCCCGCCTGATCCTCCGGGACTCGGAGCTCGCGCGCGACGCGGTCCAGGAGACGCTCATCCGAGCCTGGCGCGATCTACCGGGTCTCCGCGACCCCGACCGCTTCGACGCCTGGCTCCATCGACTCCTCGTCAACGCGTGTCTCGACCTCGTCCGACGTCGCAAGCGCCGGGTCATCGAGGTCGAGCTCACCCCGATCGATGCTCCGTCCACCCGTGACTTCGCGGGTGGTCTCGCCGACCGTGAGCTCCTGGATCAGGCCCTTGCGGACCTGCCACCGGGGCATCGCGCGGTCGTCGCCCTGCATTACCTGCTCGGGATGCCGCTGTCAGAGGTGGCGGCCGTCCTGCGCATCCCGCTCGGGACCGCCAAGTCACGGCTGCATTACGCGCTCGCCGCGATGCGGATGACCGTGGCCGCCGAGCCCGAGCACGTCCCGGCCGCCGTCGCAGGAGGGCACCTGGCATGACCTCGCCGCGACGCTTCGAGCAGGACCTGCCGGCGCTCCTCGCCGACATGTACGTCGCCGGGACTCCCGACTACCGAGATGACCTCGTCCAGCAGGTCGCCCGCGTGCGGCAGCGGCCTGCCTGGACGTTCCCCGAAAGGTGGCTCCCGATGGACCTCGCGACCAAGGCAATGCCTAGCTCGCCGCGCATCCCATGGCGGATCGTCGGCGTGCTGGCACTCCTGGCGATCCTGATCACCGCGATGCTGGCGGTGTACATCGGCTCACAGCGGCGGCTTCCGGAGCCGTTCGGTCGGGCCGCGAACGGGTCGATCGTCTTCGTCGCAGACGGCGACATCTATACCGCCGACCCAGTGACCGGCAAGACGACCGCGATCGTCGTCGGCCCGGAGACCGACGGTCCACCCGTTTACTCACTCGACGGCACCCGCGTCGTCTTCGAGCGCAAGGTCGAAGGCGATGGCGGCGTCCGGCCCGGAATGCTGTTCTTGGTCAGGGACGATGGACGCGGGCTCGTCCAGGTCACGCCCGAGCCGCTCGCCGGCCTCGGCTCTTGGAGCTTCTCGCCCGACGGCCGTTCGATCGTCGCGTTGGTCGTTCGCCAAGCGGGACCCGCGATCATGGTCGTGGCGAGCGACGGCAGCGGCGAGCGGGCCTACTTCGATGTCGGCGCGACGCTGGACGATGGCCCTCCGCAGTATCGGCCGGATGGAACCGAGATCATGTTCATCGGACGACAGCCCGGGGCGGCGTATCGCGACCTCTATGCGCTCGACGTCGCGAGCGGCAACGTCCGCACCATCATTAGCGGGTCGGTGAGCGCAGACATCCACATGGCCTCCTGGTCGCCGGACGGCACACGTATCGCATACGCCGACTACGATCAGAACGCACCAACGTTCTCGACCCGGACGCACATCGTGGCAGCCGACGGTACCGGCGACATCGCCGTCGACACGCATCCAGACAGCATCGCCGACAATGGGAGCACCTGGTCGAACGACGGAACGCGGCTGATCATCGGCCGGTTCTTTGCGGGTGGCCCGGACGGATACTGGCGTTCGGCTGTCGTTCCGGTCGATCGGAGCAGCGTCGGAGTCGAGCTCGGATGTCCGCCCGGCGCTCTCCCGGCCGACTGCACGGCCGACTGGATCTGGTCACCCGACGACACCGTCCTCCTCGGGGCGGCGTCCGACGCGAGCGACCGGCCGATACCGCAATTCCTCGCCGACCCGCTGACCGGTGAGATCCGGCCGGCTCCGTGGACGGCCACCGGGGATCCCGCCTGGCAGCGCGTCGCGCCATGACCCGCTGATCCGCCGATAGCCGGGAACGATTCCGGCATCGACGACGCCCTAGGATGTCGAGCACGGCCACCTCGGTCGTGCCGACACCCTGAGGCGACCGTGGACCAGCGAGGTCTCGTCGAGCGAGCGCAGCGAGGCGATCATGACGCCTTCGCGACGCTGGCCGACGCGGCCGTCGCGCGCCTGGACGCGGCGGCACGCCTGATCCTCCGTGACACCGACCTTGCGCGGGACGCCGTCCAGGAGGCTCTGGTCCGGAGCTGGCGGGACCTCCCCACGTTGCGCGACGTGGACCGGTTCGACGCCTGGCTCCATCGACTGCTCGTCAATGCCTGCCTCGACATGGTCCGGCGCCGCAACCGCCGGGCGACCGAGGTGGAGCTGACACCGCTCCACGTCCCCTCCACCGCCGATTTCAGCGGCGGTGTCGTGGATCGCGACCTGCTCGACCGCGCGCTCCGGACTCTCGAGCCCGGCTGGCGTGCGGTCGTCGTCTTGCATTACTTCCTGGGGATGCCGCTGCCGGACGTCGCGTCCTGCATGGGCATCCCGCTGGGCACGGCGAAGTCCCGGCTCCACCGCGCGCTCGGCGTGCTCCGCACGACGGTGGCGAACGATGGCGCCGGGGATCCGATCGCGGTGCCGGAAGGGCGGTTCGCATGATGCCGATCGATCGATTCGAGCGTCAGCTGCCGATGGCCCTGACGGACCTGGCCGCTCCGCGAACGCCCGAATACCTCACAGACATCCTCGGGCGGACCGCCCGCACACGGCAGCGACCCGCCTGGGCATCCATCGAAAGGTGGCTCCCGATGGAACTTGTGACCGCGCGGGTCCCGACGACCCGGATGCCCTGGCGTCGGATCGTCGTCTTCGCGCTGCTGGTCGTCCTGCTCGCCGCGATGGTCGCGGCCTATGTCGGCTCACGACCACGTCTGCCCGCGCCGTTCGGTCGGGCGGCCAACGGGCTGATCGCGTATGACGCCCAGGGCGACATCTACTCGCTGGATCCGATGACCGGCCAGACGGCGGCCCTCGTGAGGGGGCCCGCCTTCGATGCGCGGCCCATCTTCTCCAGGGATGGAACGCGCTTTGCGTTCGCCCGGATGGACGGGGGTCGCAACGCGCTGCTGTTCGTCGCGAATGCTGACGGCACCAACATGATCCAGGTCACGCCAGACCCGCTCGATGAATTCGGCCCGTACCACGACGCGTGGAGCTTCTCGCCGGATGGGCGCACGATCCTGGCCACGGCTCTGGTCGAGAACGCCTTTTCACTGCTGCTCATCCCGACCGATGGGTCGGGCGCCATACGGACGATCGACGTCGGGATGAGTGTCGAGGCGCCATCGTTCCGCCCGCCGAACGGATCCGAGATCCTGTTCGTCGGGCATCGAGCCGAGGATGGGGTGACCGGCCTATTCGCCGTCGACCCAACAACGTCGGTCGTTCGAACGATCGTCGAGCCGACGACCGGTGTCGGGGTCGGATCCTGGTCGCCGGATGGCTCGCGAATCCTGTACGAATCGATGGATGCCAAGGACGTCTGGCGCACACATGTCATTTCGGCGGACGGCACGGGCGACGTTCGTGTGTACCACCATCCGGATGCCCTGTCCGATGGCCAGGCGGTCTGGTCGAACGATGGGACACGCCTGGTCATTACGGGAATCTTCGCTCCGGACGGCTCCGATCATCGCGCGGCAGTGGTCCCGGTCGACGGGAACGGACCCAGCGTCGCGATCCAGTGTCCGAACGTGCGAAGCGACGCCCTCGGCGACCTGTGCGCCCGTTGGGTCTGGGCGCCGGACGACGCGTCGATCTTCGGCGTGTACTTCGATTCGAAGGGTCGAGCCGCCCAGCGCCTGTCAGTAGATCCGATCACCGGAGAGACCGTGGCCGTGCCCTGGCCTGGCGATAACGGGCAGCCGGCCTGGCAACGACTGGCGCCATAAACGCCCCGGAAAAGGTTGAACCCCGGGTTGGTCGGGACCCGGGGTTCAGGAAGAAAGCTTGGTTGCGGGGAAGGGATTCGAACCCTTGACCTTCGGGTTATGAGCCCGACGAGCTGCCGCTGCTCCACCCCGCGACGGCGAATGATAGAGGTGGGCCCGGAATCGGTCAAATGCGTCGGCCCGGGCGCGGCCGAGGGGCCATGACGGTCATCCGCTTGCGGGAGCCGGCGCCTGGGACGGCTGGGCGACCCGTCCGTGGAGCGCCGGCCCGCCCACGACGACGGCGATGAGCAGCGTCACCAACATCACAGCGCTGAACGCGTAGAACGGGAACAGGATGTTCTGCTCCGCCAGGAGACCCGCCGTCACCGATGCCACGATGAACCCGAGCGTCCCGGCCGCGCCGAACAGTCCCTGTGCCGTCGACGAGCGGCCTGGCGGCGAACCCGCCGCGACGACCGCGTACAGCGCCGGGTTCAGAAATGCGAACCCCGTCGCCTCGATCAGGATCAAGGGCACGGCGAAGGATGGGTCCCGCATGAACGTGTACAGGATGCCGGTCACGGCCGGTAGGACCATCCCGAGGACGATGAACGCAAAAGAGCCGCGCCGGTCGACCAGCCGCCCCGCGAACGGCGAGAGGATCAGCACCGGCAGGCCGAACATCGCGAAGGTCAGGCCGATGAGCGCCAGATCCGCGCCGAGTCCCTGGAGGAAGAGGCTCCAGATCACCTCGTACGTGCCGCCACCGTAATAGCCGCCGACATTCAGGATGATTGCGGCGATCAGGCCGCGGTTCAGGAGCCGCATCGCACGGCCATCGGAGGGGCCCCGGTCGGCGACAGAGGCACTGTCGGCAACCAGGGCGGCGGCCGCTCTGCCCTCGACGTAGGGTGAGTCGGGCGGCAGCGTGGTCCGATCGGACCAGGGCGATGCGCCGGCCTTGTGGGCTGGACCCTCCTCGCGGACACGGAGCGCGATCGCCACAGCGGCGACGATCGCGGCGATGGCGCTGAACACGAATACGAAGCCGATGCCGCCGAACTGACCGGCCCCGAATGCACCGATAGACGGGCCGATCAGCAGCCCGCCCATCTGGGCGGCTCCGTACAGGCCGAACGCCTCGCCACGACGCTCGGGCGGCGTGGCATCGGTCAGGAAACCACGCGCGGCGGGGTCGTAGATCGCGGACCCCAGACCCGCGCCGGCGCGGAGCAGGAGGAACGCGACCGGGCCGGTCCAGACCAACGGCAACGCGCCGAACACGCCCGTCGCGACCAACCCGATGACCATCAGCGGCACCCGGGCCGTGCGGTCGGCCAGCCAGCCGAAGATCGGCTCGCTGACCAGGCGGGCAGCCGGCCACGCCGCGATCACCAGCCCGAGCGTCGCCAGATCGACACCCTGCTCGTTGAAATAGATCGGCAACACGGGCAGCAGGCCACCGAAGCCGACCCAGACGGTGAACTCGGCCACGAGCAGCGGCAGGATCGGGCCCCAGCGGTCGAGCCAGGCCCGGAGTCGGGCATACATCGGAGGCGAGCGTACCGGCCCGACAACCACCCGCGAGGGCGTGTTGCTGGGAGTGCATTGCCGGCCGCGACCGGTAACAGACCGCTAACGAAGCCCCACCTATACTTGCCGTTCTCCAACCCGATCCCACAGGTGCGCCGCCGCATGGATGTCATCACCGCCGAAGGCCTGGTCAAGGTCTACAAGACAAGAAAGCACGAGGTCCGCGCGCTCGACGGCGTCGACCTGTCCGTCGCCGAGGGCACCGTCCTGGGTCTGCTCGGGCCCAATGGCGCGGGGAAGACGACGACCGTCAGGATCCTCGCGACGCTTCTGAAGCCCGACGCTGGGCATGCCACGGTCGCCGGCTACGACGTGGTCAGCGAAGCCCAGCACATCCGGACACTGATCGGCCTGTCCGGCCAGTACGCGGCGGTCGATGAGAACCTGACGGGCCGCGAGAACCTGTGGATGTTCGGGACGCTCTATCAGCTCTCGAGCGAGGTCGCACGCGCCCGTGCGACCGAGCTGCTCGAGCAGTTCGAGCTCACTGACGCGGCCGATCGCGTCGTCAAGACCTACTCGGGCGGGATGCGCCGCCGGCTCGATCTGGGGAGCGCGCTCATCGGGCGGCCGAAGCTGCTCTTCCTCGATGAGCCGACGACCGGGCTCGATCCACGCAGCCGGCTCGGCATGTGGGACGTCATCCGATCGCTGGTCCGGGAGGGCGTGACGCTGCTGTTGACGACTCAATACCTCGAGGAGGCCGATGAGCTGGCCGACGCGATCGCCGTCGTCGACCACGGCAAGATCATCGCCCGTGGCACAGCCGACGAACTGAAGGCGCAGGTCGGCGGCGAGAGGATCGAGGTCATCGTCCACGACCGGACGAGGATCGACGACGCTCGACGGATCCTCAGCGGGATCGGCGTCGGCGCGGCAGCGGTCGACGAGCACACCCGGCGCGTGACTGTTCCGTCAGACGGTGGCGCGACGCGGCTGGCGACCGTCATCCGCGATTTCGACGAGGCCGCGATCGCGATCGATGACATCGGACTGCGGCGACCGACACTCGACGATGTCTTCCTCAGCCTGACCGGCCACGCGGCGATCGAGGAGTCCACGGAGGACGCCGCATGACGGCAACCACGACGTCGCGACCGGCGGCGGCCAGCGGCACCCTCGCCTCCGCCGCCCGCGACGGGCTCATCATCATGTGGCGCAACCTCAAGCGGATCCCGCGGATCCCGGAGCTTGCGATCTTCGCTGTCCTCCAGTCGATCATGTTCGTCGTGCTGTTCGCCTTCGTCTTCGGCGGCGCGATCCTGTTGCCGGGAGGCGGCTCGTACACCGAATTCCTGATGCCAGGGATCTTCGCCCAGACGATCGTGTTCGCCAGTGCGACCACTGCCATCGGCATGACCGACGACGTGAGCAAGGGCATCATCGACCGCTTCCGATCGCTGCCGATGGCGCGCTCTGCCGTCCTGTCGGGCCGATCGCTCTCGGACGTGGTCTACAACCTGGGCATCCTGATCGTGCTGATGGCGACCGGGTTCGCCATCGGCTGGACGACCCACACAGGGTTCGGGCCCTTCCTGGGCGGTGTCGGGCTGCTGCTGCTGTTCGCCTTCGCGATGTCCTGGCTCGGGATCTGGATGGGGCTCAATGTTCCGTCCGTCGAGGTCGCCCAGCAAGTCATCTTCACAGTGCTGTTCCCGCTCACGTTCGTGTCGAACGTGTTCGTGCCGCCTCAGTCGCTTCCCGACTGGCTCCAGCCGATCGCCGAGTGGAACCCGACGAGCACCCTCACCGGCGCCCTGCGCGAACTGTGGGGCAACCCGAATCCGTACGCCACCGGCAGCTTCCCATCGGAGAACCCGATCCTCGTGACGTTGGTATGGGTGGTCGTCTTCGTCGGTGTGTTCGCGCCGCTCGGCGTCCGCCGCTACCGGAATCTGAGCCGCTGACCGATGATCGCGCCGCCCTGGCTCCTCGCGTTGGCGCTGGGGCTCGGACTGCTCGTGCTCATCCCCGCTCGCCGGCTGCGCGCAGCCGGCTTGTCTCGCAACGCGGTCGGGCTGTACGTCCTCGTGATCTGGGGCCTGGCGATGTTCGTGGCCATCCGCCCAGGCGCGACCCGGATCGTGATCCCGTTGCTGCTGCTGGCGTACCTGGCGCCGTTCATCGCCGGGCCGGATGTGCTGGGTCGCGTCCTGCGGCGCCGGCCGCCTTCGCCGCCGATCAAGAACGTCACGCCACCCGATCCACCCTCGCTGCCGCCCGAGCGCGGCTGAGGTGCGAGCCGACCTCGGCTGGCGACTCGATCCCTCGGTCGCTTTCCTGAACCACGGCTCGTTCGGCGCGTGCCCGGAGCCAGTGCTGGCGGCCCAGCGGGACTGGCGTGACCGATTGGAACGCGAGCCCGTGACCTTCCTCGAGCGCGAGCTCGAGGGCCATCTGGCGGACGCGCGGGCAGCCGTCGGCCGGTTCCTGGGCGCGGATCCGGATGGGCTCGCCTTCGTCGCGAACGCGACGGCCGGGCTGAACGCGGTGCTCGGCTCGCTCCCATTCGAGCCGGGCGACGAGGTGTTGACCACCGATCACGAGTACAACGCGGCGCTGACGACCATGGAAGCGGCGGCGCGGCGGACGGGTGCCCGCGTCGTTATCGCGCCGATCCCGTTCCCGATCGGCGACGCGGATGATGCTCTCGTGTCCGTCCTCGACGCTGTCACCTCGCGGACACGCCTGGTCGTCATCAGCCATGTCACGAGCTCGACCGGGCTCGTGCTGCCGGTCGATCGGATCGTCCGCGCCCTTGCCGATCGGAGCGTCGATACGCTCGTGGATGGCGCGCATGCCCCCGGCGTCGTTCCCCTCGAGCTGGATGCGCTGGGCGCCGCCTACTACACGGGCAACGGCCACAAGTGGCTGTGCGGCCCGAAGGGCTCAGCGTTCCTGTGGGTCCGCGCGGATCGGCGTGAGGGCATCCATCCCGCGATCGTGTCGCACGGCGCCAACGATCCGCGCACCGACCTGCCGCGGTACCGCCTGGAGTTCGACTGGACGGGGACGCCGGATCCGACGGCCGCCCTGGCGCTTCCCACAGCCATCGACTGGATGGCGCGGCAAGTGCCGGGAGGGTGGCCGGAGATCATGCGCGCGAATCGACACCTGGCGATCACGGCGCGCGATCGGGTGGCGGAGGCGCTCGGGGTCGACGCACCGGCACCCGACACGATGCTCGGCTCGATGGCCGCCGTGCCGGTCCCGGGACTCACGACGGACACAGGAGCGGCCGCGCTCCACGAGGCACTGTTCCGCCGCTACCGGGTCGAGGTGCCCGTCGGTGGCTGGCCGGCGCGCGGCGCACGACCGCGAACCGACGACCCGCCGCGACTCGTGCTGCTGCGGGTCTCCGCGCAGCGCTACAACGACGAGGGAGACATCGACCGTTTGGTCACGGCGCTCGGCGCCCGGCGCGCCATACCGCCTGACTAACCGCCCACCCGGACACGCCGCGTTCGAGCCGGCTGCCACCCGAGCGCGGCTGAGGTGCGATCGGGTCGTCAGCGCCGCCGGCTGACCGCGGCGTAGATCGATCCGAGGAACCGGCTCCGGACGCGGCCGATCTCGACGGTATCGACGAGGCCAGCCTCCGCGGCGAGCTCGCGCCATCGTCCGACCGAGAACGGGTGCGGCACCCATGGGTTGCCGCGGTCGGCGTCGTACTCCACGACGATGAGCGGAGCACCCGGGCGGAGGTGACTCGCAAGAGTCGCGATCACGCTGGCCTGCCGCTCCCGGGCCACGAAATGAAGGCTGTTCGCGGCGAGCAGGCCGTCGAGCGGTGGCAGGTCGAGAGGCCCCTCGAGGTCCCCGACGAGCGTCGTCAGGGAGGCCTCCGGAAAGCGCTCCGCGACCGCGCGGGCGTTCTCGGCCAACGCCGCTCCGTCCCGGTCGACCGCTGTGATCCGCGCGTCGTCGCCCAGCAGGTCCGCGAGGGCGAGCGTGAAGGCGCCCGTGCCGGCGCCGATGTCTGCCCAGGCCGGCCCGGAACCGGTGACACCATTCCGGATCAGGGCGACGTGGTCCCCGTGGTCCATTCGTCAGCTAGCCGGTGTTCTGGAGCCCGGCCGCGACGCCATTGACGGAAAGCTGCACGAGCCGCAGGTGCATCGCGCGGGCGGGGTCGTCCGGCGGCAGGGCTCGCAGGCGTCGGAGCAGGCGCACCTGGACCTCCGAGAGGGCGTCGACATAGGGGTTCCGCAGACCGATCGATCGCTGCAGGACCGGCGCGCCGTCGAGCAGCCGGTCACGGCCTGTGACGCGCAGCAGCCAGGTCACGGTCCGATGGTATTCGGCCTCGATCGCCGTCCAGCGCCGTTCAGCGGCGTCACCATGGGCGAGCGACGCATACCGGCGGCCGATACCCATGTCCGCCTTGGCGAGGATCATCTCGGCGTTGTCGATGACCGACGCGAGGAACGGCCACGAGCGGTACAGCCTCGCGATCTCACGGATCCCCGCCTCACCGTGCACTGCGCCGTACGCGTCGAGCGCCGACCCGAGGCCGTACCAGCCGGGCAGGTTGATCCGCGATTGCGACCAGGCGAAGGTCCACGGGATGGCACGCAGCGCATCGATCGGCGGCGCCTCGTCGGGCGCTGCGCCGGCCCGACGGCGCGCGGCCGGACGGGATCCCAAGCGAAGGTCGGACAGCTCGGCGATCGGGGTGATCGATCGGAAGAACGCGGCAAACCCGGGGTCGTCGTGGACCAGGGCGCGGTACGCGGCGCGGGCGGTCTCGGACAGCTCGTTCAGCAACGGGCCGCCGGTCTGCGCCGCAGCCGCGGCGGCGGAGTCGTGCTCGGGCGTGGAGGAGATCAGCACCGCGCCGGTCAGCTGCTCGAGGTGGCGGCGGGCGATCGCCGGATCGCCGTAGTTGGCGGCGATCACCTCCCCTTGCTCGGTCAGCTTCAGCCTCCCATCGACCGACCCCGGCGCGCCCCCGACGATGGCGCGGTTCGCCGGCCCGCCGCCGCGGCCGATCGCGCCGCCTCGACCGTGGAACAGCGTCAGCTCGATGCCGTGGCCAGCGGCCGCCCCCACCAGCGCGGCCTGCGCCTGGTGGAGCATCCAGGCCGCCGCGAGGAACCCCGACTCCTTGTTCGAGTCGGAGTAGCCGAGCATCACCTCCTGTCGGTCACCGCGGGATACGACGTGGCGGCGGTAGGCCGCGTCGCGGAGCAACGCATCGAGGATCTCGCCGGCCGCGGTCAGGGCTTCCGACGACTCGAACAGGGGGACGATGTCGATCGCGGGCTCGCCGCCCGCCCGGGCCGCCAGATCGAGCACGTTGATCACGTCCCGTGGCGTGGCCGTGAAGGACACCACGACCCGCCGGCAGGCCTCCCCACCGAAGCGGGCCTGCACCTCGGGGATGGATCGGAACGTCGCCAGCACCTCCCCGACCGTCACGCCGGGCGCGGCCTCGGTGGCCTCCTCGGCCGAGCGCGCCAGCGCGTCGAGCGCTGCCTGATGGACCGCGCTGTGCTGACGGATCTCGAGCGAGGCCAGGTGGAACCCGAACGTCGCCACCTGCCAGCGCAGCTCGGCGACCTCGCCCCAGGCGATCCGCTCGAGGCCGTCCTCGACGAGCGACTCCTGGATCTCGGACAGCTCGGCGTCGAAACCCTCGGCATCCTCGTAGTGCCCGGAGCGGGCGCCCGCCTCCCCCGTCAGCACCGCCCGCGTGCGTCGCAGTCGCTCGGCGATGAACCCGAACCGCTGCCGGTACGGCTCGTCCGGGAAACGTCGACGGAGCTGGCGGTCCGTCTCGGGGAGGTCCTCGGCATCGCGAGCGAGGCGTGTGGCGAGCGCCCGCGAGACCCGCTCGTGCGGGGTCGTCGCGGACACGGTCTGCATCAGCCGCATCGCCACCGCCTCGTACCCGTGCAGCACGTGGTCGGCCTGGATTCGGAGCGTCCGCAGCGTCATGTCGGAGGTGACGGCTGGGTTGCCGTCACGATCGCCACCGATCCACGAACCGAACCGCAGGAACGCCGGCGCGCGCGGCGGACGCGTCCCGGTCTCCGCGTCGAGGACCGCGTCGACCGTCCGGTACAGCCGCGGTGCGAGCGTGAACAGCGTCGCATCGAACATCGCCATCGCCGTTCGGACCTCGTCGAGCGGCTCGGGCGTCACGGCGCGGAGGTCCGACGTGCGCCACAGCAGCGTGATCTCCTCGCGCAGTCGACGGCGGATCTCGCGATCGTCTGAGGGGGTCAGTCTGGTGTCGTCGAGCCGCTCGAGCAGCACGGCACAGCGCCGAAGGGCGATGAGAGTCGTGCGTCGGCGGGCCTCGGTCGGGTGCGCGGTGAGGACCGGCGTGATCCGCAATCGGGCGAGGATGGCGTCGAGGTCCGCATCGCTCCGACCGGCCCGTCGCAGCCGCGCGACGGCTTCTGCGACGGAGTCATCCAATAGCCCGTCGCGCGCCGCGCGCTCCCGCCTTCGCAGCGTCCGGACGCGTGCGCGCGCCTCAGCGAGATTGACGAGCTGGAAGTACAGGGAGAACGCCGTGATGACGGCCTCGGCATCCTCCAGCTCGAGCGCGTCGAGCTCGGCCTCGAGCCGCTCGCGGACTGCCGGCTGCTCGTCCTGCCGGAAGGCGATGGCCGCCCGCCGCAGCCTCTCGACGAGGTCGTAGATCCCCTCGCCCGCCTGCTCGGTGATCACCTGCCCAAGCAGGGCACCCAGCAGCCGGACCTCGAGGGCGAGGGGATCGCGGGCACGGGCCGACCCGATCCCGGCCGGCTCGGCGGCGCGGGCGGATCGCGGCGCTCGCGAAGCTCGCGACACCGAGGTCATACCGCCCTGACCGCCTGCCGGTACCGCAACCCAGCCACGACCGGACCGCAACCATCCTGCGCTGCGACCGTTCCTACCCTTGTATGGTGATGAGCGTGGCCCAGCGACGAACGACCGTGCAGGACGTGCCGGGACGGGGACGAACCCCGTCCCCGGCGGTGGTCGGCGCTGACGTCGACGCAGACGTCGCCGCTGGCGCCCAGCTCGACCAGCTGCGCTTCATCCACGACGTCGCTCGCCTCGCGACGACCGCGCGCACGTGGGACGAGCTGCTGGAGACCGTCGTCGACGGGACACGGGACGCCCTCCATGCGGATGTCTCCTCGCTCTATCTCCTCGACCGCGATGGAGCGTACCTGACCCTCGCCGCGACCAACGGCCTCGACCGGTTTCAGATCGGCCGCGCCCGGGTCCCGTTCGGCGAAGGCGTGACGGGATCGGTGGCTGCCAGCCAGCAACCGCTCGTGATCCCCGACGTCAAGGCCGACACGCGGTTCCTGTGGGTCCGTGGCATCGACCAGCGCCGTTTCGTGAGCTCGATGCTGAGCGTGCCGCTGACGTGGCACGACCAGACGATCGGCGTGCTCAACGTCCAGACCGAGCACCCGCGGGTCTTCAGCCCCCCGGACGTGGCCCAGCTCAGCGCCGTGGCCGACCTGCTTGCGGGGATCGTCGAGAAGGGCCGCCAGCAGTCGGAGGCCGAGGCTCGCGTCGAGTCGCTCAAGGCGATCGATGAGGCGCGCAGCGAGCTGATCGCGCTCGTGACCCATGAACTGCGCACGCCGCTGGCCGTCGTGCGCGCCTACACCGACCTGCTGGCGGACGAACCCAAGCTGGATGGGCGGGAGTCGCGCGACGTGGAGCGCCGGGAGACGCGCGCCGCCTGGCACGACGCGACGCTCGAACAGATCGAGCGCCTGGACCGACTGGTCGACTCGATCCTCGCCTCGGTCCGGGTCGTGCCCGAGGATGCGGCCGCCGTCGAGCCTGTCGATGTCGAGGCGCTCGTCGGCGAGGTGCTCCAGTCGCTGAAACCGTTGCTCGACCGACATCATGTCGTCGCCGCCGGGACGCCGCGGCTCAACGGCCTGGCCGATCCGTCCCGCCTCCGTCAGATCGTCGAGCACCTCGTCGAGAACGCGGTCAAATACGCCCCCTCCGACACGACCATCCGCATCGACTGGGACCTCGTCGAGGGGATCGTCCACCTGGGCGTCACTGACGAGGGGCCGGGCATCCCGGATGAGTGGAGGGAACGGATCTTCGAGCCGTACGCCCGGCGCGACACCCATACGGCCCGCGGCTCGGGCATCGGCCTGTATGCCGCCAAGCGTCTCGGCGAATCGATGGGCGCGCACCTGTGGTGCGAGCCGGCCCGACCGCACGGCGCGCGGTTCGTCGTGGCCGTCCCGGCAGCGGTCGCGATCTGAGCGATGCCGACCATCAGCAGCCGCCCGCTTCGCATCCTCGTCGTGGACGACGATCCTGCCATGGTCGGGGCGATCACCGCACTCGTGGGCACCGAGGGCCACCAGGTCATCACCGCGTACGACGGTCTGACTGCGGTGAAACGATTCCGCGAGGAGCACCCGGATCTCGTCCTGCTCGATCTCGCGATGCCCGGTCCGGACGGGTTCTCCGTTGCGGGGCAGATGCGCGCGGTCGGCCAGGCCCCGATCCTGGTCGTCTCCGGTGAGAGCGGCGAGGCGGCCAAGGTCCGCGCGCTGGGGATCGGCGCGGACGACTACCTGACGAAACCGTTCGGCAAGGCCGAGCTGCTGGCACGGATCGCGGCGATCATGCGCCGGGTCGATCGGTCGACCGCCGGAACCGGTGGGCCGGCGGGACCGCTCGAGGCGGGCGACCTGCTGCTCGAGCCGGGGCGGCACGAGGCGCGGGTCGGCGACGTGGCGCTGTCGCTGACGCCGACCGAGTTCCGCCTGCTCGAGGCGCTTGTCCGAGCGCGGGGCGACATCGTCCCGCACCTGCAGCTGGCCCGTGCCGGCTGGCCGGCCGAGACCGACCCCGACCTCCTGTGGCTCAAGCCACATCTCGCACGATTGCGGGCGAAGGTGGACGCCGCGCACGGCCCGCACGTCGTGGCCGTCCGAGGCGTCGGCTATCGGATCGTGATCGACGAGGCGCCCGGCGCCGAGTAGACCCCGGGCGCGGGTCGCCCTAGACGGCGATCGACACCGGGCGACCGGTCGCGTCGTGCGCGGAATCGGCGCAGGCGACCCGACAACCGCGGGCATCGCGACCGCCGAGCGGGTTGAAATGGAACCACGCCTCGCCGGTCTGGGAGAGACGACAGCCGCACGACGCGCAGGTGACAGGCGCGCCCGCGCCGTCGCGCACCGCGAGCGGGCGGTGGATGTCCGATCCGGACCGGTGGAGCATCTCGATCACCTCGTCGCTCGTCGGGGTGGCGGAGCCGCCCACGGTCGTTCCAGGGAGACGTTTCCCCATCATGCAGCGGAGCGTAGGGCTCACGGGACGGCGGCTTCGGCACCGAGTCGGGACCGGCTCGGTTGCGGGTCGGTATCGCGCCGGCTGGCCCCATCCGAATCCGGTTGGCTGGGTCTATCGGTCTGGCGCCGTGTGGGTCACCATCGCGCCCATGTCCGACGCTGCGATCGACCCTGTCCAGAGCCCCGAGGCGTATCGGCGCCAGCTCCTCGATCTTCTTGGTGGCGACGATCCCGCGGCCGTCCAGGCGGCGACCGTCGCCCGACTCCGCGAGCTCGTCCGCGATGCGGGCGACCGGCTCCGCATCCGACCCGAGCCGACAGAATGGTCGGTCGTCGAATGCATCGGACACCTGGTCGACAGCGAGCTGACCACCGCCGCGCGCGTGCGCTGGATCCTGTCGGAGGACCAGCCAGACATCGTCGGCTACGACCAGGACCTGTGGGTCGATGGGCTCCGGCACCGTGACGACGATCCGGACGACCTGATCGCGCTCTTCGATGCGCTCCGCGGCGCGAACCTGCGGCTGTGGAAGGCCCGCCCGCCGGCCGATCGGGAGCGCGTCGGGATCCATCGGGAACGCGGTCCGGAGAGCTACGGGCTGATCGTCCGGCTCGCTGCCGGGCATGACCGATTTCATATCGGACAGGCTGAGCGAGCGCTGGCCGCGGTCCGGCGCTAGGCCGCCGTCGACCCGGCGTAGCGTTTTGCAAGGCGACGGAGATGCTCGACGAGCTCGGGCGGCTCGGTGACGGAGAACTCGGCATCGAGCATGCCCAGGTAGACCGCCATCTGCTCGACGCTGTCGGCGCCCGCCTCGAGGACACACGTCCCGTCGTCGATCGCCTCGACGGTCGCCACCCACCGGCCGATCCGCTCGGCGACGGTCTGGGCCGGGGCATGGACGACGATCCGGGCGCGGACCTTCCAGGCCGACGCGACGCCGCGCGCGACGTAGCCGGCGACGTCCTCGTCCGGCAGCGGGCGCGGCTCGAACCGCGCGCCGAGCGGCAACCTGGGGACGAGCCGGTCGACCCGGAAGGTTCGCCAGTCCTCCCGGTCGATGTCCCACGCCAGCAGGTACCAGCGCCGGCCCCAATTCACGAGGTGGTACGGCTCGGCCTCGCGGCGGGTCGCGACACCTTCGCGGTCCTTGTACGAGAACCGCAGCCGCTCGTGATCGCGACACGCCCCGGCGAGCAGCGTCAGGACACCCGGATCGACGGTCGGCTCGCGCTCGTCGCGCGGGACGAGCACCGTGAATGCCTGCAGTGCATTGACCCGCCGCCGAAGCCGGCGCGGCAGGACCTGCTCGAGCTTCGCCAAAGCCCTGAGCGAGGTTTCCTCGATCCCACCGATCGCGCCGCCCGCTGCCGTCTGCAACCCGACCGCGACCGCGATCGCCTCCTCGTCGTCGAGCAGGAGCGGCGGCAGGTTCGCTCCGGCCTCGAGCCGATAGCCGCCGATCGCGCCGCGCGTCGCATGCACCGGATAGCCGAGCGCCCTCAGGCGGTCGATGTCGTTGCGCACCGTCCGGGTGGTCACCTCGAGCCGTTGGGCGAGCTCGGTGCCGGTCCAGTCGCGCGGCGTCTGGAGCATCGAGAGCAAGCGCAGCAATCGGGCGGAGGGATCCATGTCTGATGGAACGTTAACACGCAATTAGGAACGAATTCTTCCTAATCGACTGGTACCGTGAAACCGATGACAAACGGACCGATGGAGGCACCCGTGACGACACCTGCCCAAGCCCAACCTACGTTCGTCGACCGCCCGCCGATCGAGCTGCCGCACCCCGTGCGGATGCGCATCCTCGGCGCGGTGATGATCGGCGTCTTCCTCGCCGCGCTCGACCAGACCGTGGTCGGGACGGCCCTGCCGCGCATCATCACCGACCTCGGCGGCAACGAGCTGTACACCTGGGCATTCACCGCCTATCTGCT
This sequence comes from uncultured Chloroflexia bacterium, assembly GCA_963819655.1. GTDB lineage: Bacteria > Chloroflexota > Limnocylindria > Limnocylindrales > CSP1-4 > SPCO01. The sequence continues at coordinate 650,784 of CAWFXA010000001.1, forward strand.
GACCTCGACGATCAGCGGCCCGCTGTACGGCAAGCTATCGGACCTGTTCGGCCGCCGACCGATCTTCCTGTTCGGCATCGGCATCTTCATGGTCGGCTCGCTACTCGCCGGCCTATCGCAGGAGATGTGGCAGCTCATCGGCGCCCGCGGAATCCAGGGTCTCGGTGCCGGCGCGCTGTTCCCGATCGCGCTCGCGGTCATCGGCGACCTGTTCGCCCCGTCCGAGCGTGGCAAATACCAGGGCCTGTTCGGCGCGGTGTTCGGTCTGTCGGTACTCATCGGCCCGGCGATCGGCGGCCTGCTGACCGATTCGATCGGATGGCCGTTCGTGTTCTTCATCAACCTGCCGATCGGGGCGATCGTGTTCGCGGTCGTCTGGCGCAACCTGCCGTCCTACCACCTTGGCGAGGGCCGACCGTCGATCGACTACGCCGGCGCGGCGCTGTTCACCGCGGCCCTCGTGCCCATCCTCGTCGGGCTGACGAACAAGCAGTCGGCCGACTGGACCGATCCGTCGGTCGGCGGCCTGATCGCGCTCGGTGCGGTCATCGCGGTGGGCTTCATCCTCGTCGAGGCACGCAGCCGCGAGCCGATCGTCCCGCTCAGCCTGTTCCGCAACCGCTCGTTCACGATCTCGGTCGCGGCCTTCTTCCTGACGTCCTTCGGCTTCTTCGCGACGGTCGTCTTCCTGCCGCGCTGGTTCCAGGTCGTCAACGGCTCGTCCGCGACGGAGTCGGGCTATCAGATCCTGCCTCTGCTCGGCGGTCTGATCCTGAGTGCCACAGGCGCCGGCCAGATCGTCGCGCGGACAGGTCGCTACAAGCTGCTGATCTTCGGCTCTCTCGTCACGATGGCGGTCGGGCTGTTCCTCCTGACCAACCTGCGAGCCGACACGCCGATCCCGCTGCTGTGGCTGTGGATGTTCGTCGCGGGGCTCGGCGTCGGTCCGACGTTCGCGGTGTTCACACTCATCGTGCAGAACAACGTGCGCGTCGAGCAGCTCGGGACGGCGACCAGCAACCTGACGTTCTTCCAGCAGGTCGGCGGGACCGTCGGCCTGGCGATCACCGGCACGATCTTCAGTACCTCGCTCGTCGAGGAGGCGCCGCGGCAGCTCGCCGCGGCAGACGTGCCGCCCGAGCTTGCGACTGCGCTGGCCGGTGGTGGCGTCCAACCCGATGCGGTTGCTGGGGTCGGCGACCTTGGGGCGGCGATCCTGGCCCAGGTACCTGCCGCGTTCCGCGCCCAGGTCGAGCCGTTCATCCCGGCGATCGTCGACGCGATCCACCAGGCGTTCTCGATCGCGACGGCGAACACATTCGTCATCGGGGTCGGGGCGTCGCTCCTGGCGGCGGCATTGGTTGCGATGCTGAAGGAGGTACCGATGCGGCACGAGGCGCCGGCGCCCGGGTCGGCTCCGGTCGCGTCCGCTCGTGCCGTCGGGGAGCCGGGCGCGTAACGGGTCCGGCGCTAGAGCCCGACGCGCAAACGCTTCTATTCGGGTGGGGGCCCGGTGGTCCGCTGGGGGCGGGCCGCCGGGCTTCCCAGTGTCCTAGCCCGGCAGTGGAATCGCGACCTCGGCGACGGTCTGGGGCGCGGGATCGGCCTCGACAGAGCTGACAGGCACGACGGGTTCCACGACCCACGTCTCCCCCGCCAGCCGCTCCGAGAGAGCGAGCTGCCTCGCCAGTACCGAT
>CAWFXA010000002.1:0-1620000 GCA_963819655.1 uncultured Chloroflexia bacterium
CCGGAGGCTGAGCCTCTGCTGAGGTTGCGGCCGGGCATCCCGTACATCGAGCCGTCCGTGGATGCGGGGTGGCGCCGCGGGCCTGGCGCGAGGTGTCGGCTCAGCCGCCGGCGCGGGGATACGATCACGCTGCGGGCCTCCCGGCGCTCCGGACAGCCCTGGCCGAGTATGTCGCCCGGGTCCGCGGGATCGCCTGCGGCCCCGAGAACCTGCTGATCACCAACGGCACCACCCACGGTTTGCGCCTGCTGCTCACGGTCACCCGCCGGCCCGGCGAACGGATCGCCATCGAGGACCCGGGCTATCGCAACGCGGTCACCGCCGCCCGCGACCACGGCTCCTGGGCGTCGCCGATGTGCCGGTGGACGCCGACGGGCTGCGGGTCGATCTGCTCGGCCCGGACCTCGCCGCGGCGTACGTCACGCCCTCCACCAGTACCCGCTCGGCGGCCGCCTACCGATCGCCCGCCGCAACGCCCTCGTCGACTGGGCCGGCCGGACCGGCGCCACCGTGATCGAGGACGACTACGACAGCGAGTTCCGGTACGACGTGGCGCCGCTCCCCGCGCTGGCCCAGCTCGACCTCGACCTGGTGGTCCACCTCGGCACCCTCTCGAAGATGCTCAGTCCGGCGATGCGCCTGGGCTGGCTCGTCGCCTCCGCCGAGGTGGTCGACGCGCTGACCGCCTATCGCGAGAGGTCCGGCGACTGGCCCTCCTGGCCGTGCAGGCGGCCCCGCTCGCCATGCTCCGCGACGGCTACCTCGACCGCCTGGTACGCCGAGGGCGCCGGCGCTACGCCGAGAGGTGCGACCGGGTGTGCGTCGGCCTCTCGCCGTACGGGCAGGTCGTCGGGCGGGACGCCGGCCTGCACGTCACCCTGGTACTGCCCGAGGGAATCGAGGACAGAGAGTGCGGCGCGAGGCCCTAGCGGCCGGAGTCGCGTGGCCTCGCTGTCCGAGTACCGCCGCTCGATCCCGGGTCCGGCGGGCTGGTAATCGGCTACGCGACGCCGTCCACCGGAGAGCTCGACCGCGCGCTGCAGATACTTGCCGGAGTTCTCGAAGCTGACTCAGGGCCGTGAGGGGTTGTCGCGCAGCGGCGGCTGGACCTGCGGGGTGTCGCCGTCCCAGGTGAGCTCGGACAGCCACATCGTGCGGCCGGGTGGATCAACGCCGACCAGCGCGGGATCCCAGGCGTGGTACACGAACCAGTACCGGTCGTCCTTGACCAGCACCATGTTGTGACCCGGTCCTCGAGCACGGCCGGCCGACCACCGCCGGGTTCCTGCGCAGGACGGGTTCGATCGCATCTATCCGCGTTTCGAAACGGCTGGCGCCGGACTTCTTCTTTCAGCCGCAGGTCTACCGCCGCGACGGCCAGTCGATTGCGCTGCCGGCGGGAGACTTCACCGTGACGGCGACGCGCGGCCCGATACGTGTCGCAGACCAAGCGCTTCTCGGTCAAGGCGGCCACCGATCTGGTCTTTATCTGCTCCGCTGGATCGATCCGTCGCAGTCCGGCTGGTATTCCGGCGATCACCACATCCACTCGTCCGGCTGCTCGCACTACGAAATCCGACCGAGGGCGTCCGGCCGGAGGACATGTGGCCGCAGATCGACGGCGAAGCGCTCAACCTCGCGTCGGTGCTGACGTGGGGACCGTCGTATTACTTCCAGAAGCAGTTCTTCAGCGGCGTCGATCACCCGCTGTCGACGTCGTCACGGCTGATGCACTACGACCTGGAGGTCTCCGGCTTTCCGTCGAGCCACGCCGGTCATCTCGTGCTGCTCGGCCTGAAGGACCAGGACTATCCCGGTACGAAGCGGCTCGAAGACTGGCCGACGTGGACCTGCCGATCCTGAAGTGGGCCAGGGCGCAGGGCTCGGTGGTCGGCTTCGCGCATTCGGGGTGGGGGCTCGAGGTCAAGAGCACCGATCTTCCGAACTACGATATGCCCGGCTTCGACGGCATCGGCGCCAACGAGTTCATCGTCGACGTCACCCATCCCGAGACCGTCGATTTCATCTCCGCCGGCGGACACGCCGTACGTCTGGGAGCTGAATATCTGGTACCACACGCTCAACGCCGGCTTTCGCACGCGCATCAGCGGGGAAACGGACTTTCCCTGCATCTACGACGACAAGGTCGGCCTGGCGCGTTCCTACGCGAAGGTGGACGGTCCGCTGACGTATCGCAAGTGGCTCGACGCCGTCCGCGCCGGGCGGAGCTACGTCTCCGACGGCAAGACCCACCTGATGGACTTCGCCGTCAACGGCCCGCCCGCCGGCATCGCCGAGAGCGAGGTGAAGCTGAGCGCGCCGGGACGGTCGAGGTGGCGGTGACCGCGGCGGCGAACCTGGACGGCATCCGAACGACGCGATTGCGGCAGCTGCGCTACGACGAGAAGCCGTACTGGGACATCGAGCGCGCGCGCATCGGCCGCTCGCGCGAGGTGCCGGTGGAGGTGATCGTCAACGGCGAGCGCGCGGCGGTGCAGAACCTGACCGCCGACGGCAAGGATCCGGACGCTGACCTTCGACGTTCCGGTCGAGCGCAGCAGCTGGATCGCCGTGCGCGTGCTGCCGTCCGCCCACACCAATCCGGTCTTCGTCATGGTTGGAGGAAAACCGGTCCGCGCCTCGAAGCGCAGCGCCGAGTGGTGCCTCAACGCGGTCAACCAGTGCTGGACGCAGAAGGCGCGCAGATCACGGCCGCGGAGCTCGACGCCGCGCGCGCCGCCTACGATCACGCGCGCGAGGTGTATCGGCAGAGGCGTGGAGGCTGGAATCGGCGATGACGTTCGTAGCGCGGACGTTAGGATCCGAGCAACCGGATCTCAAGACGGATGCTCCGGAGCTCGCCCGACGGAGGCCCGGAGCGAGAACAACATCTGATCCTTTGCTCCGTTGAGCTCCGTTGCTTCGTTTTTGAGATCCGGTTGCCTCCGCGCGAACTCCGGCTGCAATCCATGTTAGAAGAGCGATCGGATCAGATCCCTGACCACGAAGAACGCGAAGAACGCGTAGAACGCCGAGCACAGCAGCAGGCCGACTTCGCGCCACAGCGGCGGCCGCACCGCCGGCGGCAGGAAGCGGCGGTTGACCAGGAAGATCTGCACGCCGGCGATCGCCAGGACGATGCCGGCCATGTTCGCGAGGATCTTGAACAGCTGGAACGGCGAGGCCGAGCGGATGACGATGACGCCCCAGACCGAGAACGACCAGCAGGATCCCGTAGTAGATCGCCCGGATGCCCGCCTTCCACTCGCGCGCGCGGCTGCTCGACATCCACATCGCGTCGGTGATCGTGCGCACCAGGATGTCGGTGTTGCCGAGCTGCGTCTTGAACAGGATCCAGAAGCCGTTGAACAGCGTCAGGAACCAGAAGCCCGGCCAGATCTGGCTCAGGTACTCCGCCTGATAGGCGCCCGCCGCCGAGGCCCTGCAGGTCGGTGCCGTGCGGGATGATCGCGGTCGCGAGGTTGACGTTCAGGAACATGCCGAGGAAGCAGAACAGCCCCCAGACCCAGATCTGGTCGGCGTGGACGTAGCGCAGCCACTCGCGCCAGCGCGCGAGGTTCGGCCTCGGTCGCCGGGAAGACCGTGCCGACGTGCGAGAGCTGGATCTCGTGCCGCCGACGGCGCTCGGGATCGCGCCGACCTTCGCGCCCATGCCGAAGCCCTTGTCGCGGACCCAGTTGGTGACGGTCAGGTTGCCGAGGCCGCCCGAGCCCGCGGTCGCCGCCAGCGCGCCGATCAGGCCCCAGTCGATCGGGCTGCGGCAGCCCGGAGAAGCTGAAGAAGCCCGAGGAAGGTCCGGCCCCAGTGCGCGAACGGCACGAACGCGACGTTGATCGACCAGCAGGAACAGGAACACCACCGCGAGCATCGTCCAGGCGAAGTACTCGAGCATGCGCTCGATGGTGCCGCCGAAGGACAGGATCAGCGACGACGCCGACGATCAGCGCGGTGGCGATCCAGGCCTGCGTGGCCTGATCGGGCGCGCCCGGCATGCGGCCCATCCAGGCGCCGAGCAGCGTCGCCGCGGCGCTGCCGGCGAGCGCCGGCCAGCCGAGCTGGAAGAAGCCGAGGACGGTGTAGAAGCCGGCCCAGAAGTTCGGCCCGGGCCTGAGCCGCATGATGCCGCCGTAGATCGGCTCGCCGGTGTAGAGCGTGTAGCGGATCGCCTCGAGGTTGAAGACGACCTGCAGCACGATCGCGACGGTGGCGATCAGGAAGATCGACGACGAGTACTTGACCGCCGCGGCCGGCCCGACCAGCCATTCGCCGCCGCCGATCGAGGTCGCCGCCATGATCGCGCCCGGGCCGATCACCTTGAGCAGGTTGCGGACGCTGAACGGCGGCGGCGCCGGCAGGTCGGCGACGTCCCAGCGCGGCAGCTCGCCGTGATCGGCCGGGAGCGCGCCGCCGTCGCGGGGGTCGGGTGGCGCGGCCGGCCGCGTCCTGAGTGGTCATCCTGGAGTCTCCTCGGGAACAGGGCTGTTCGCGGCTCGACCCGTCAGTCTACCCGCAATCGCTGTTCGTATTCGCAGTCGCGCGTCCGGAGTCCTGCTAAGACGCGCACGGATCCGGGCGGAGACGTCGGCGGGCTGGTCGCGACAGCCACCATCCAGCGCTCGATAGCTCCGTTGCGGACTACGCACATCATAGCCCCGGCGTCGGACCGCGATCCTGCTATCCTCCCCGCATGCCCAGCCGCCTTGTCGCGCGCATGCTCGCCGTCCTCGCCATCGCCCACGCTCCGTGCCGGCGCCGACTGGCCGCAGTTTCTCGGCCCGACGCGCAACGGGGTCGTACCGCGGCGCGCCGATCGTCAGCTACCTTTCCCGCCGGCGGACCGAAAGTGGTCTGGCGCGAAGAAGGTCGGCCAGGGCCTCAGCGGTCCGGTCGTGGTCGGCGAGCCGCGTGATCCTCTTCCACCGGGTCGGCGATCGCGAGGTCGTCGAGTCGCTCGACGCCGCCACCGGCGACGCCGCGTGGCGGTATCGGCTATCCCACCGCGTATCGCGACGACTTCGGCTTCGACGAGGGGCCGCGCGCGGTGCCGGTCGTCGCCGACGGGGTCGTCTACACGTTCGGCGCGGAGGGACAGCTGCACGCCGTCGACCTCGCGACGCGGCAAGCCGCTCTGGACCGACAGACACGATGCGGCAGTTCGGCGTGCCGAAGGGATTCTTCGGCGCGGCCGGCTCGCCGCTGGTCGAAGACGGCCGGGTGATCGCCAACATCGGCGGCGCCAAGGCGCGGCATCATCGCGTTCAACGCCGACACAGGCGCCGTCGATGTGGACGGCCACCGACGATGCCGCCAGCTACTCGTCGCCGGTCGGCGCGACGATCGGCGGACAGCGCTACGCCGATGTTCTTCACCCGCAACGGCCTGGTCGGTCTCGATCCCGCGACCGGCGCCGTGAAGTTCCAGCGGGCGCTGGCGGGCTCGCGCCAACGCGTCGGTCAACGCCGCGACGCCGGTCGTCGTCGACAATCTGATTTTCGTGTCGGCCGAGTACGGGCCCGGGCGCGGCGGTCCTGCGGCGTCGACGGGCAGCGACGCTGACCGAGCTCTGGTCGTCGGACGACGTGTTGTCGAATCACTACGCGACCAGCGTCTATCGCGGACGGCGTGCTCTACGGCTTCCACGGCCGCCAGGAATTCGGGCCGAGCCTTCGCGCCGTCGATTTTCGAGACCGGCCAGGTGCGATGGTCGGAGGAGAAGTTCGGCGCCGGCACGGTCACGCTGGCCGGCGATCAGCTGCTCGTGATGCGCGAGAACGGCGAGCTGCTGCTCGCGCCGGCCACGCCGCCGCGTTCAAGCCGACCGCCCGCGCCGCAGTGCTTCCGGCGACCGTGCGCGCCTATCCGGCGTTCGACGCGGGATTTCTCTACGTGCGCAACGACGACACGCTCGTGTGCCTGGATCTGCGGCGGACGCGGTGATTCTGCGAACGCTCACGCTCGCCACGGGCGGTGACATGAGGACACGAGGTCAAGAGGAATTCTTCCCGGCTGTGCCGAAGAGCACGGCGTGTGCTGGAACAAGAAACAAAACGGCATCCTGACATCCTGTCCTCATGTTGAAGCTCTTGGCGAATACCGTCTTGTGGCTTCCGGCTTCAGCCGGAAGGATGCGTGAAGCGTGCGAATTTGCTCGACAGCCGCAGCCTTCCGCCTAAAGGCGGAAGCCACGCAGACGATTTTTCGCAGGGCAATGCATCACCGCGCTGCCTCCAATGAAGCCGGCATCGCACAATGCGCCGACCCAGCAACCTGTCGTACACCTATGCCGTCTCCCATCTCCTTGACACTCGCATTAGGAGACGCCATGCTCCATCTGCTCGTCGCCGTGCTCGCCCGACGTCTGGGTGCAGGCCGCAGCACCCGTGGCTCCCGTTCGCAGCCGTCCCGCCGACATCGCCTTCAAGGTGCAGATGATCGATCCGGGCTTCAGCGAGAGCGTGGCCGTCGCCGACTTCAACAAGGACGGCCGCCTCGACATCCTCTCGGCCGAGTACTGGTACGAGGCCCCGGCCTGGACGAGGCACAAGATCCGCGACATCGCCTTCAACGGCAGCTATATCGACAACTTCAGCGATCTGCGCGGTCGACGTCGACGGCGACGGCTACACCGACATCATCCAGATCGCCTACTTCGCGCGGCGGATCGTGTGGCTGAAGAATCCGGGCAAGGGCGGCACGGCCTGGGTCGAGACTGAGATCGACGCGGTCGGCCCGACCGAGTTCGCGTTCCTCGTCGATTTGAACAACGACGGTCGAGCGCGTCGAGATCCTGCCGCAGTTCACCGGCGCCGCGAAGGCGCCGCTCACCTGGTACGAGCTCGCCGACGGCAAGTGGCAGAAGCACGTCGTCAGCAGTCAGAGCTACGGCCACGGCATCGGCGCCGGCGACGTGAACGGCGACAAGCGCAACGACATCATCACGCCGGCGGGCTGGCTCGAGGCGCCGGCCGACGTCCGTGCGCCGGCGAATGGATGCTGCACCCGACGAGTTGGAGCGGCGTGTCGCTGCCGCAGCCGGGCGATGCCGCCGCGCCGCCGGCTCAGGGCGAGATGCGGAGGCTGACCCGTGAACAGGCGATCAGAGGGATTCGTGGTCGAGACGCCGACCGGTCCTGGGAAGTTCGACCTGCGTAACGGCGCGATGATGACGCCCGACGGTGCTGTCGTCCTCGTGCCACTGGCACCGGCAGGCGCTCAGCCGGCCCCGCCGCCGTCCCGCCCGGCGGAGTACGGCTTCATGTACGTCGTCGACATCAACGACGACGGCACGGAGCGACGTCCTGACGTCCATGGCGCACAGCTACGGCGTGCTGTGGTTCGAGCAGCAGGACGAGCGGTGGCGCCCGTCGATCATCGACACCACCTGGGCCAACGCGCACTCGACCGCGATGGCGGACATGAACGGCGACGGCCGCCCGGACCTCATCGCCGCGAAGCGCTACTTCGGCCGGAACGGCACCGACCCCGCGGAACGCGAGCCGATGGGCATCTACTGGTACGAGTTCCGGCCCGGGCTCAAGGATACCGTCGAGTGGATCCGCCACATCGTCGACTACGGCGGCCGCGCCGGCGGCGGTCTTCAGATGGTCGTGACGGATATGGACGGCGACGGCGACCTCGACATCGTCACGCCGGGGAAGACCGGGTTGTTCCTGTCGGAGAACCTGACGCGCACGCCGCCCGTAGTCCGCAATCCGGAGTCCGTAGTCCGGGGTCCGACAGCCCCGCGCTACGCACGCGGCGGGGCTCGGACGTAGGACGTCGGACGATGACGTTCGTAGCGCGGCGCTTTAGCGCCGCGTTTCAGCCCCGCTCGACTCGATTGCCTGATTCGGTCGCTCGGACGCGGAGCTAAAGCTCCGCGCTGCGAACGTCAGGTCCCAACGTTCGACCCCATTTCTGATTCGGGCGTCCTGACGCGGAGCTGAAGCTCCGCGCTACGAACGTCGACGGGTAACCGGAACAACCCGTTGACCAGCGCGAACGGCACGGCGCGGCCGAGCGCGGTGAAGGTGCCGCTGCCGGCGATCTCGGCGGCCGCCGTCGAGGAAGCCGCCCCAGGCGGCTCGGGCCAGCGCACCCCCGACGCTGATCCGCCGCACTCCGAGCGGCGGCGAGCGTCGCGACCGTGGCTGAAGGGCGAGCCCACCAGGACGTTCACCGGTTTCGGCGCCACGGCGCGGACGACCTCGGTGATGTCTTCGATCGACTGCAGCCCGGGCGCGTAGAGGCAATCGGCGCCGGCGTCGGCAAAGGCGGTGAGGCGGCGGATCGTCTCGGTGAGATCCGGGCGTCCGGCGATGAACCCCTCGGAACGGGCGGTCAGCACCAGGTCGAGCCCGCTGGCGTCGACGGCGCGCCGCGCCGCGGCGACGCGCTCGACCGCGAGCGCGAACTCCAGCAGCGGGCTCTCGGATTGCCGGGAGGCGTCCTCGATCGACAGGCCCGCGAGCCCGGTCCGGGCCGCGAGCGCGACGTGGGCTTCGACCTCCGCGGGCTCGACGGCGAAGCCACCCTCGAAATCACCGGAGACCGGCAGGTCGACGGCCGCGGCGATCCGCCCGGAAATGCGCCAGCGCCTCCTCCAGCGGCACGTGGTTGTCGGCGCGCCCCTGCGACCAGGCGAATCCGGCACTGGTCGTGGCGAGCGCCGGGAAGCCGAGATGCGCGAGGGTCTGCGCGCTGCCGGCGTCCCACGGGTTGGGGATCACGAAGCACCCGGATGCATGGAGCTCGCGGAAGACGCGGCAGCGTTCCTGCGTTCGATCGGTCATCGAATCACCCCCCGGTAAGATCGACGGGCGCGCGCAGTCAGTTTCCAGTTCCCAGTCGGCAGTTTCCAGTCAATCAGTGCCCGGTCACCAGTTCCTCGTCTCTCCGATTCAGGCGAGCCAGCTGGGCGAACTAGCGAACTGGCCACTGGCGACTGTCAGGGCGCCGATCAGCGACGGGTCGTGCCGTCCACCGCCGCGGCGGCCGGCTTGATCGCTTCGGTGAGGGCCCGTCCGGATGATCCCGACGGGGTCTGGACGTTGAGCAGCGTGGTCAGGGTCGGCGCCAGATCGTTGAGCGCCACCGGATTCGAATAGGTGCCCGCCTTGATTCGCGAGCCCATGATCACCAGCGGGATGTGCGCGTCGTAGTTGTAGGGACTCCCGTGGGTGGTGCCGGTCGCCGATCGCATCCAGAACGGCTCGAGGATGATCTCGAGATCGCCGGAGCGCTGGGCGTTGAACCCGCGCACCACGCGACGGCCGATCCGATCGTCGCCGACCTGGCCGCGGAGCAGCTGGTCGCGGGTGTAGACCCGGGCGACGTGCGGCACCGCCGCGGCCGCGGCCGCCGCGACCCGGCGCACCTCCTCGGGATTCAGCTTCATCGTGTCGATCAGGGCGTAGTCGAGATACGGAGACGACCCCGCGGTCGAGGCCAGCCACTGGCCGGGGCCGAACTTCGCCTCGAGGGCGGTCTGGATCGCGCCGAACAGCTCCTTGTTGGCCATCCGGCCGCCCGGCATCGACCGCGCGGTCAGGCTCTCCGGCAGCGGCGCCACCCCGTGATCCGCGGTCAGCGCGACCAGCGTGTGCTGCAGGCCGACCAGCTTGTCGACCCGCTCCAGCAGCTGGCCGATGACGCGGTCGGTACGGATGGCGATGTCGCGGACCTGCGGCGACTCCGGACCGTAAGTGTGTCCGACCGAATCGTTCGACGAGAAGCTGACCGACATCAGGTCGGTCTGGCCGCGCTGTCCCATCCGCTCGTGGGTCAGCGCGTTGGTGGCGAACTCGAGCAGCAGCTCGTTACCGAAAGGACTGGCGAACACCGCTTCGTAGAACGGCTGGCCGAGCTCCTTGGGCATCTGCTTGAGCGGCGGGGCGGAAGGCGACAGCGGCGTCCACTCCTCACCCAGGTGCGCATCCGCGAGATGGCGGTCGTTGAAGGCGCGGACCCACCCCGGCACGTCCGGCATGTAGTAGGTGCTCGACACGAACGCGCCGGACTTGGTGTCGAGCCAGTAGGCCGCATCCGCGCCACGGCCCACCGGCATGATCGCCGACCGATCCTTCAGCGACATGCCGATGACCCGTGGAGCGCTCTCGGATCCTTTCGGCGCCGCCGAGCTGAGCTTCAATTCGTCGCCGACGGTGCTGACGAGGAGCCGCCGCGGCGAGGCGGTCGCCGCATTCGGCGCGCCGATCGGCTTCACCGACGTATCGGTCACGCTCTGCACCTGCCCCTTGGTCTCCCGATCGAACCAGTCGTTGCCGATGATCCCGCTCACGCTCGGCGTCGCGCCGGTCAGCATCGTCGCGTGCCCGATCGCCGTGACGGTCGGGTAATGCTCGAGATTGGCGTCGGTGAAGACCGCTCCGTCGGTGAGGAGCTTCCTGAAGCCGCTGGTGAAATCGTTCCGGAACCGCGTCAGATAGTCGTAGCGGAACTGATCCACCGCGATGAGCAGCACGAGGCGAATCTCCGGCGGCGCGGGCCGGCGGGCCGGCGGCGGCGCCTGCGGAGCGGCAGCCAGCGACGAAAGCGCGAGGAACAGGGCGATCAGCTTTTTCATGAAACCTCGCCGCCGGACGGCGGCCTGGAAAGTCGAGAACGAGTGTACAACGCGTCCCGGGGTCAAATCCCAAGCTCCAAATCCCAAGCTCCAACCACGCCCAACCTCCAAGCTCCAATTGGAATCCGAAAGCCGGACGTTTTTGGGACTTGGGCGTTGGGCGTCGTTGGGATTTTGGGCGTTGGGAGTGGTTGGGATTTGGGATTTGGAGCTTGGGATTTGACATGACTCCCCCTAAACCCACCCCGCCGCCGGTCATCGATCCCCCGGGAACCGGCACCGGCGTCGTGTTGTTGGCATTTCCGCTCCCTTGGGTGTAAGGTGGCGGGCGGCAAATTGCAATTTTGTTTCGATCTTTAACGGTCAAGACCATCAAGGGTCGAGATGAGGAGGGGACAGTATGGGTCAGGCATTGCACCAGCGCAGGTCCGGTCGCGCGGCGATTGGAGCCTTGGTGCTGTTGTTGGCGAGCGCGACGAGTGCGTTCGCGCAGCTCGACCGGGGCACGATCTCCGGCACGGTCAAGGATGCGCAGGGCGGCGTCGTCCCCGGCGTGACCGTGACGGCGACCTCCACGCAGACGCAGCAGACCCGCACGACCGTCACCGACGGCAGCGGCTTCTACACGCTTCCCGAACCTTCTGCCCGGGCGCTACGACATCGTCCGTCGAGCTGCAGGGCTTCAAGAAAGGCAACCGCACCGGCGTCCAGGTCGACGCCGCGTCCGCGCTTCAACCTCGATTTCACGCTCGACGACCGGCGCGCTGACCGAGGAAGTCACGGTCACCGCCGAAGCCTCGCTGCTGCAGACCGACGTCGCCGTCCGGAAGACGGTCGAAGCGAAGGACATCGAGCTCCTGTCGTTCAACGGCCGCAATCCGATTGGCGTGCCCGCGCTCAAGGCCGGCGTCATCGGCGGCAGCTTCAACAACGCCGGCGCCATGTCGCTCACCGCCGGCGGCTTCAACATCAACGGTGGTCGCTCGGACGAGGCGGTCGTCTACGTGGACGGCGCCGTCGCGACGCGCACCCGATCGGCCGGCTCGATGATCGGCGTGCAGAACGCCGACACGGTGCAGGAAGTTCAGGTGTTGACCGCCAACTACATGCCCGAGTACGGGCGCGCGAGCGGCGGACAGATCCGGTTCATCTCGAAGAGCGGGAGCAACCGCTACTCCGGCAACGCCTCGTTCTTTTTCAGAGACGACACGCTGCAGGCCAACACCTGGGCGCGCAACCGCAGCCCGAACGCGACGGAGAATTCCGGCCCTGCGCCGTTCGACCAGAAGCAGTACGGGTACTCGTTCGGCGGCCCGATCCCCGGAGGGATGTTCAAGGACAAGCTGTTCTTCTTCGGCGCGCAGGAGTGGGTTGATTTCTTCGCGGTGTCGACCGGTACCGGCGACGGTGCCTACTCTTGCGATGAGGCGGGGAGACTTCAGCGAGCTGCTCGGGTCGAATCCGTTCTTCGGCAGCCCTCAGATCATCCGCGATCCGACTACCGGGCAGCCGTTCCCCGGAAACATCATCCCGTCGGGACGCCTGTCGCCGAATGGGACCGGGTTGATGAAGTTGTATCCCGAGCCGACGCCGGGCTTCCAGCAGGGCACGGCCAATGCGATTTTCAACAGCGAGAACCCGCAGGATCAGCGGAAGGACAGCATCCGGCTCGACTACCGGCTGAACAACAGCAACCAGGTCATGTTCCGTTTTCAACGATCGAACTGGAAGGCCATCGATGCGTTCCGCGGAACCTTCGCTCTGGCTCGCACCGAATGGGAACGGCCGAATCGGACGGAGACCTTCAACTGGACCAGCACCATCAAGGGCAACCTGATCAACGACTTCAACTACTCGCACTCGCTCGACGAGGTGTTCATCGGCGTGTTCACCGAGACTGGCATGCACAGCCGAACCCGCGGCGGGCGTCAACTACCCGTACATCTTCCCGGTCGGGAAGGAGCTCGAGGACAAGATCCCGACCGTCAACGTGACAAACTTCAGCGGGTTGGACGGTAGTCCGTATCCAGCGTCCTCGGCGGGGCCGATTCACACGTTCTCGAACACCACGACGCTCGTGAAGGGCCGCCACACCTTCAAGGCCGGCGTTGTGGTCGAGTACTCGGGCGAGGACGACTTCGATCAGATCAACGTGAACGCGATTCCGGGCGGCACCAACAACCAGAACGGCCAGTTCGCGTTCAGCAACAGCGGCAGCGGCGCGTTCCGGTCTCGCCATGGCCGACATGGCGCTTGGTCTCTTCGATACGCTACGCCGAGGTTGGGCAGCGTGCGTTCACGAAGTGGCGGTCGCTCGCGACCGACATCTTCATTCAGGATTCGTGGCGGCCACGGTCGAATGTGACCGTCGAAGGCGGGCGTCCGCTACGTGATCTGGCCGCCGTGGTATTCGACGACCAACAACATCGCGAACTTCGATCCACGGTTCTACGATCCTGCCGCGGCAGCGATCATCAACCCAGCACCGGCCGCATCACCGGCGGCAGCCGCTACAACGGCATGGTCCTGGCGGGCGACGGCTTCAAGGGAGACGGGAACGAGCTCGCGGTTGCCTCGGATCCCCAGGTGCAGGCACTGTTCCGGGGTGAGCCACGTGGATTCTCCAAGACGCACTACAACGTCTTCGAGCCGCGCCTCGGTGTGTCGTATTCGTTGAACCCGAAGACCATCCTGCGTACGAGTGCCGGGATCTTCCACAACCGTGTCCTGTTGAACGACTCGACGCTGCTCGGAGGGAACGCGCCGCTGCAACCGATGGCCGTGGTGTCGGGCGGCAGCGTCGACAACCCTGGCGGCAGGTAGTTCCGGCGGCGCGGATCTGCCGCTCGGCGTCCAGGCGCAGGACGTCGAGTTCAAGCATCCCACGTCATACATGTGGTCGACCGGCGTTCAGCGCGAGGTGCCGTTCGGGTTCATCGTCGATGTCACCTATGTCGGGCGCCGCGGTCTCTACCTCCCCCGTGAGCGCAACATCAACCAGTTACGGCCGGGCACCTACGAACCCGCAAGTGAACATCGCGGCCCAGCGGCCTTACAAGGGGTATGGCCTGCTTCGCCTGTCGGAGAACGCCGCGCGCTCGATGTACAACAGCCTGCAGGTGAGCGTCGATCGCCGTTACTCGAACGGGTTGAAGGTAGGCCTCGCGTACACGCTGGGCAAGTCGACGGACAACGGCAGCGACAAGCGTAACGTGCTGTGGGACCCCTACGACGACACGAGCTACGAGGGGCCGTCCAACTTCGATCGGCGCCACGCGCTGTCGATCTACTACATCTACGACCTGCCGTTCTGGCGTGAACCGACCAATCTGCTCCAGAACCTGCTCGGCGGCTGGCAGATCTCCGGTGCGGCGTTCATGCGCACCGGCACGCCGTTCACGATCACGCGGACCGACGACCGCGCCGGAATCGGGCCCGACAGCAGCATCGGCCAGCCCATCGACATGAATGGCGATCCCTTGCAGGGGACGAACGGCAAGTTCTCGGGAGGGGTGACCGGCGGTGTCGCTGCCGACGACAACTTCTACTTCAATCCAGCCGCCTTCTCGCAGGTGCCGGTCGGCGCGAACAGGTTCGGGAACATGCCCCGCAACGCGGTCTACAACCCCGGCGATCAGCAGTGGGACCTCGCGATCTTCAAGAACGTCAAGCTCGCGGGGACCCATCAGGTCCAGATTCGCGTGGAGATGTTCAACTTCATCAATCACCCGAACCTGAGCGGACCGACCACGGACATCACCAACGCCAACTTCGGCCGCATCATCACGAAGTCGGGCGATCGCCGCGACATTCAGCTCGCGCTCAGGTACACGTTCTAGACAATCGACACGCAGAGGCGGCCTCGGTCGCCGCCTCTGCGTGGTGCTCTCGTCAAATCCCAGCCTTCAACTCCCACGCTGCCTTCGCCTCCCACGGCCACCTTCGGCGGGTGCGGACCGTTCGGCCCGCACGATCGACGACGACGACACGACGTCAGAAGACCTTGCGAAGTCGTTGCGACGAGCTCTGACCAGCTCGCCGTTCTCCGCAATCGCGCGGTCGCGAGCCGCTGAGGTGCCGATCGGATCACACGGAGCCGATACGTTCGCTTCGGCTACTCGCACGATCCTCGATCCTGACGTTCGGTCGACGCCGGCTCGAGCCGTCGTCCGCTCCTCGTAGTCGGCGGCGGCGGAGTTCCGGTGAGCACTGTGCAGATGACTGCGACGGGTCCTCGAGTGTGCAGATACTGCACCAACCGAGTAATCGCGCAAGCGACGATGAGCCGCTCGCGTAAATCGTCGGGTCTGTCGAATGTCCAGTCTGATGTCGTCATAGCGAGCATCAGCCAAGCCAGCCAGCGCGCTCGCAGGCGTCCGTGGACTGCGATTGGCAGCGTGACGCGATCAGCGCCGCTAGAAGCTCCCGAGCACCACTCGCACCTGGTGGGTGCCGGTCACGCCGGCGAGCGGGATCAGCAGGTCGGGCTGCTCGCGTCCGTCCACTGTCACGCTTCGCACGCCCCGGCACACGCCGTCGGGGTTCTCGACGCTGATCTGGAACTCCGCGGTGGGCGATCGGAAGGTGATCTCGTATCCCTTCCACGTGCTCGGGATGCACGGGTCGATGCGCAGCGCGCCGCGCTGCAGGGTGACGCCGAGCAGCGCCTCGACGCCGACCCGGTACATCCAGCCCGCCGACCCCGTGTACCACGTCCAGCCGCCGCGGCCGACGTGGCGATCCTGCGAGTAGACGTCCGCCGCGACGACGTAGGGCTCGACCCGGTAGCGTTCGACGCTCTCCGGATCGAGCGCGTGGTTGATCGGATTGATCATCCGGAAGAGCGCCTCGGCGCGGTCCCCGTTGCCGAGGCGGCGCGTGCGCCAGCACCGTCCACAGCGCGGCGTGCGTGTACTGGCCGCCGTTCTCGCGGACGCCCGGCACGTAGCCCTGGATGTAGCCGGGGCTGGGCGTCATCTTGTCGAACGGCGGCGTCAGCAGCAGGATGATGCCGTCCTGCTCGCGCACCAGGTGCCGATCGGTCGACGCCATCGCCTGACGGGCACGCTCCGGCGTGCCGGCGCCGGAGATCACCGACCACGACTGCGCGATCGCGTCGATCCGGCACTCGGTGTTCTCCTTCGACCCGAGCGGCGTCCCGTCGTCGAAATACGCGCGGCGATACCATTCGCCGTCCCAGGCGTCGTCGAGCGCCGCGGTGAGCGTGCTCGGCGTGGGCGCGGTAGACGCGCGGCGCGATCGGCTTCGCCGCGCGCGTCGGCGACCTCGGCGAACGGCCGCGAGCAGCGACACCAGGAACCAGCCGAGCCACACGCTTTCGCCGCGTCCTTCGGCGCCGACCAGGCTCATGCCGTCGTTCCAGTCGCCGATCCCCATCAGCGGCAGGCCGTGCGCGCCGGTCGACAGGCTCAGCGCCGATCGCGCGCACGCAGTGCTCGTAGATCGAGCCCGACTCGCTCGACACCGTCGGCCGCTCGTAGACCTCGTGCTCGTCTTCGTTGAGCAGCCGCCCTTCGAGGAACGGCACCTGCTCGTCCCAGACCGCGTCGTCGCCGGTCGCCGAGACGTAGAGCAGCGGCGCAGAAGATCAGCCACAGCCGATCGTCGGAGAATCGCGTCCGGACGCCCTGGCCGCCCGGCTCGTGCCACCAGTGCTGGACGTCGCCTTCGACGAACTGTCGCGACGCGGCGCGCAGCAGCTGGGCGCGAACCAGGTGCGGCGCCGCGTAGAGCAGCGCCAGCGAATCCTGCAGCTGGTCGCGGAACCCGAACGCGCCGCTCGACTGGTAGAACGCCGAGCGTCCCCAGATCCGGCACGAGAGCGCCTGATAGAGCAGCCAGCGGTTCAGCATCAGGTCCATCGACGGCTCGGGCGTCTTCACCTGAATCGTGCCGAGCACGCCGTCCCAGAACTCGATGCGCCGTCGGTCGCCGCGGTGGCCGCGGCCAGCGGCGTCCCGGAACCGCTGCACGCGTGGCGCGGGCCCCGGCCGGATCGGCCGCTTCGCCGAGCTGACCGATCAGCGTTCGCTCTTCGCCCGGTCTCGAGCGTGACGGCGAGTTGCACGGCGCCGCAGGGATCGAGCCCCGGCGCCGATCCGGTCGGACAGCCGCTGCCGTGCCAGCGCCGCCGGCGACTGCAGCGATGCCGTTCCGGCCGATGAACTCGGTGCGGTCGCCGGTGACGCTCCGCGCCGGCGGCACCATGCGCGCGCCGCCGATCCGTCGTGCAGATCGACGAAGGCGACGCGATCGCCGAACGGCTCGCGGAACGCGTTGATGGCCAGCACCGCACCGGTCGCCGGCTCGCGGCTGGTGACGACGTGCAGCCGGGTGCGGGAGCGCTGCTCGCCGAGCGTCCATTCGACGTAGAGCGTGACCGAGAGCCGCCGGGTGCGGGTCGAGGCGTTGCGCAGCGTGGAGCTCGAAGATCTTGACGCGCTCGTCGCGCGGCACGAACAGGCGCAGCGCCGAGCGATGCCGTCGCGCGTGTGCTCGTAGATCGAGTAGCCCTGACCGTGGCGGACGGTGTACGGCTGGCCGCCGCCGGCCGGCAGCGGTGTGGCCGACCAGACCTGCCGGGTCTCGTCGTCGCGCAGGAAGATCGCCTCGCCCGGGCGGATCGCTGACCGGATCGTTCCGCCACGGCGACAGCCGGTTGTCGTGGCTGTTCTCCGACCAGGTGAAGCCGAGGCCGAGATCGGTCGCGGCGAAGCCGAACCCGGCGTGCGCGACCACGTTGCACCAGGGCGCCGGGGCGATCGCGCCGGCATCGGCATGCACCCGCATCACGTATTCGCGGCCACCGCGGCCGAACCCGCCGAGGCCGTTGAACGCCTGCAGCGGTCCCGGAATCGGCGGCGCTCGCCTTGACGTCGGCGCTGCGGGTCGCCGGCGGCGGCGAGCGGCGGCTGGCAGCGCTTCGATCGGCGGCAGCGGCCGAACGAGCTGCTGATGGAGGCCGCCGTGCGAGGCGTCCATCACCACTCGCGCGGTGGCCCGCAGCAGCGTCTGATCCTCCGGCGGCATGAGATCGGCGCGCCGCAGGAACACCCCGCCCGGCTTGTCGAGCCCAGCCGTGCTCGGGACCGCTCTGCAGGATCTGCCTGCAGCGACTCCTGCAGGTCCTGACGGTAGCCGGCGCCATGTTCGTTGAGGACGACGAGGTCGAACGTCAGCCCCTTGGCGCGCAGATACTCGTGGGCCTTGAGCAGATCGCGGAACAGCGGCAGCTCGGCCCCGTCGGTGACGCGCGCCAGCAGCATGCGGCGTGTCGCCGGAGATGCCGTACTTCCACAGCTCGGGCTGGCCGCGACGGTTCGCCGTGGACGGCGTCGGCCGCGCGCAGCCGCGGATCGCCATAGAGCAGCCGGCCGCCGAGCCGCTGGAAGCGGATGGTGTCGTCGACGGTCAGGCCGAAGTGCCGCAGCTCGATCTGGCTGTGGGTGCCGACCAGCGCCAGCGCCCGCGCGACGGCGCGCCGGTCGTGGTACTTCTCGGCCAGGCGATGGGCTTCCTCTTCGGAGTCGGCGAAGCCGGTGATGAAGGCGATCCGCGCGGTCCCGCCGGGCGGCAGCCGCACGAACTGACGCAGCGCCACGATCGGGTCGAGGACCGGCGCCGGTCGTGTTCGACAGCGGGTCGTCGGTCGCCAGCGCGATCGGATTGGCCGAGCGTGCGGCCGCGGCCGACGAAGCGCGCGCGGTTGGTCTCGTACTGCGTCGCCGGGCCGACGCGCCCGCGCCCGCTGAGCATGTGCAAGCAGGTAGGTCCGAGTGCCGCCCGCTGCGCGGCCGGCGGGCGCAGATCAGCGCGTCACGCTCGGGCAGCGCCGAGGTCTCGATGAACAGGTTCGAGAACGCCGGGATGCGCGAGGTCGGCATCCGGCGGCGCCAGCACGACCTCGGCGTAGCTGGTGAGATCGAGGCTGCGCGGGTCTCGCGGCCGTGGTTGGTGATCGACACCCGGCGCAGCTCGACGTCGTCCTCGGTCGACACGACGATCTCGGTGCGCGTCTCCAGCCGTCCGTCGACCCGGCGGAAGATCGCCCGATCGAGCGCGAAGGTCACTTCGAACTCGTCGGCGTCGCGCCCGACCGGCTGATGGGTGGTCGACCAGACCGCGCCCGGATTCGAGATCGCGAACGAAGCAGAAGTTGCCCCATTCGTCGGTGGTGATGTCCTCCCGCCAGCGCGTCATCGCCAGGTTCTGCCGGCGGCTGTAGCCGCCGCCGGCATTGGTCACCATGACGCGAATAGGATCCGTTCGACAGCAGGTGCGCGCGCGGGCTGAGCGTGTGCGGCGTCACGTAGCGCCGCACCGGCGGCGCGATCGCGCCGCGCGTCACCGGCACGTGCTCGGCGCGTTCGATCGGCGGATTCTTCAGCGGCACCAGCCGCGGGATCCGCTCCTGGAGCAGGAGCTCCGCTGCCTCGATCGCGCGGATCGGCGTGGAACCGGCGCTGCATCGGACTGCCGTTCAGCAGGTTGTCGAGCGCGAGCAGGCCCATCCCCTGGTGATGCGCCATGTAGGTGACGAGGACGACGCCCCCTTGGCCTCGGCCGGCAGCCGTTCCGGCGTGTAGTCGATCGCCTCGTAGTAGCCGAGGCGCCCGTACAGGCCTTCCTGGAGCCGCAGCCGATCCAGGTTCGCGAGCGACTTCACGCGGCGCGAGCGGCGCCGCCAGCAGCGTCGCGTACGGCGCGATCACCAGGTCGTCGGCCAGACCGCGCTTCAGATCCGAGGCCGGGCACGCCGAAGGCCTTGTACTGATAGTTCCCTTCGAGATCCTGCACGTTGTAGGCCGACTCGGAGATGCCCCACGGCACGCCGCGGCCGGCGGCATAGTCGATCTGGCGGCGCACGACGGCCTCGTAGGTCTCGTCGAGCAGCGTGCCGGCGTGCGATCGCATCACCAGCAGCGGCATCAGGTACTCGAACATCGAGGCGCTCCACGAGAGCAGCGCCCGCGACGAGCCGCTCGGCGTCAGCGAGCGTCCGAGCTTGAACCAGTGCTCGTGCGACACCTTGCCGAGCGCGATCGCCATGTAGCTGGCGAGCCGGGCCTCCGACGCCAGGATGTCGTAGTAGGAGTTGTCGAGACGCCCGTCGTACGACGTTGTAGCCGATCGAGAACAACTGGCGCTCGTCGTTGAAGAGGAAGCCGAACTCGATCTCTTCGAGCAGATCGTCGGCGAGGCGCGGCGAGCCGATCGGCGCGCTCGATGAGCTCCTCGGCATGCTGGCGGGCCTGCTTCGATCAGCGCGCGGAGCCGGCGCGCTCTGCGGGCGGGTCGCCAGGCGCGTCCAGCGCGCGATCGCACCACGGCATCGACGCTCGTCGAGCGACGGCACGGTCAACGACAGGCTGAGCGGCGACTGTGCGCTGATCGACGGTCATCCATCCGGTCAGGCGTTCCAGCTCGGCGTGCCGGCCGGCGATCGCCGCCTCGGCACGTTCGAGCCAGAATCCCGCCTCGTTCCACGTCGACGCGTGCGGCGCCGTCGCGCCGACGTCGGTGCCGCTCGGCTCGTCGAGCTCGTGCAGCAGCAGCGCCAGCGAGGTCAGGCGCTCGCGCATCTCGCGAGCAGCGTCCGCCAGTCGCCGGGAGCGCGGCCGGCCGCTGCGGAGCATCGTCGCGCAGCTCGTCGATCTGCTTGTCGATCCGTGCCCGCGCGGCGCGCGCCGCCGCCGGTCGCTTCCGTCTCGAACAGGCCGAGCACGTCGTCCAGCCCCTCGAGCACCGAGGTGTCGATCAGCGGCCGTCGACTCGGTGAGCTCCGCGAGGCCCGAGCGAAGCGTCAGGAGGTAGCCGGCGAGGTTGCCGCTGTCGACGGTCGAGATGTAGGGCGGCGCGCAGCGGGACCAGCGTGCGCGTGTCGTACCAGTTGTAGAAGTGCCCGCGATAGCGCTGCATCCGCAGCAGCGTGTCGAAGGTCGGCTCCAGCCGATCGACGACGTCGGTGATGCTGAGATAGCCGAAGTCGTGCGCCGCCAGCACCGTCAGGAGCTGCAGGCCGATGTTGGTCGGCGAGGTCCGGTGCGCGATGACGTCGGCGCGGTTCTCCTGATAGTTGTCCGGGATCAGCCAGTTGTCGGCCGGCGTCAGCAGCTCCTCGAAGAAGCGCCAGGTCTTGCGCGCGATCCGCCGCAGCGCCGCGCGCTGTTCGCGGTTGAGCGGCGGATGGCGATGCTCGAGCGGCAGACCGGTGGTATAGGCGAGCACGGGCGACAGCACCCACAGCACCAGGATTGGGGCCGCCAGCAGCAGCCGTCCCGGCGCGACGGTCGCCACCAGCACTCCGAACGGCCAGCCCGATCGCCGGCGCCATCCACATCCGCTCGAACACGCCGCGCGAGCGTGGTGGGGACCACGGCGCGATCGGCGGTGCAGCCACTGCAGCAGGTGGCGCCGGGTGACCAGCATGCGGAACAGCACGTCGGCGATCGCATCGAGCATCACCACGGTCTGATGCGCGAGCATCACCAGCGACAGCGCGGCCTGGCGGAGGCCGCCCAGGATGTTGTCGCGCTCGGCCCGGAAGTGCTCGCGGAGCGGCACGCCCGGCAGGCGGTTGGTCAGCGAGCGGCCGAGCTGCGTGTACGCGGGGAACGCGATCACCAGCAGCGCCAGCGTGGTCCAGAGCGCCGGCGACCCGGGCAGGATCGTCCAGGCGCCGACCAGCAGCACGACCAGCGACGGCGGCGACCAGGCTGCGCCGCAGGTTGTCGAGGATCTTCCACCGCGAGATCGCCGGCAGGCGGTTGGGCACGCGCGCGCCGCTGGCGTCGCGGCACGGTCCGCCAGATCCAGCGCGCGATCTGCCAGTCGCCGCGGACCCAGCGGTGCTGCCGGGCGGCGAAGCTCAGATAGTGGAACGGGTAGTCGTCGATGACGTGGATGTCGGTGCACAGCGCCGCGCGCGCGAACGAGCCTTCGAAGAGGTCGTGGCTGAGCAGCGAGTTCTCCGGCACGCGGCCGGCGAGCGATCGTCTCGAAGGCGTCGACGTCGTAGATGCCCTTGCCGACGTAGCTGCCCTCGTGGAACAGGTCCTGGTAGACGTCCGACACGGCGGTCGTGTACGGGTCGATGCCGACGTGGCCCGAGAAGATGCGCGAGAACCGCGCTGCGGTTCGCGCTGACGACGCTGACCGCGACCCGCGGCTGGAGGATGCCGTAGCCCTCGGTCACGCGCTGCACCGCGGGGTCGAAGCGCGGCCGGTTCAGCGGGTGCGACAGCGTGCCGACCATCGCGCGGCCGGCCTCGAGCGGCAGCTGCGTGTCGCGTGTCGAGCGTGATGACGTACCGGACCGAACCGGCAGCACCGAGAGATCGCCGAGCTGGACCGCGTAGCTGGTGTCGGTGGCGCCGCGCAGCAGCTGGTTGAGCTCGTGCAGCTTGCCGCGCTTCCGCTCCCATCCCATCCAGCACCGTTCGTCGGCGTTGTAGCGGCGCTCGCGGTGGAACAGGAAGAAGCGATCGGCGCCGTGGCGCGTCGTTGAGGCGCCTCGATGGCCGCCTGCGCGGCCGCGAGCAGCGGCCGCGTCTTCGGGCGCCTCGCGCTCGGCCGCGTCGCGGAAGTCGGTCAGCAGCGCGAAGTGCAGGTGCTGATCGCGGTTGGCGAGGAACCGCACCTCGAGATCGTCGACGAGCGTGCTGGATGTGCGCCTCGGTGTCGATGATCGCCGGCACGACCACCATCGTCCGGTCGCTCGGCGGGAATGCCGCCTCGCAGGTCGAGCTTCGGCAGCTGACGGGGCGGCACGTGCGTGGTGATCAGCAGGTTCAGCAGGTTGATCGCCAGCTCGCTGACCGGCAGAAGCACGCGACGGCGTGACCAGCAGGAGCTCCGGCCACGTCGCGCCGTGGCGCGCCGCGTAGGACAGAAAGCTGAACAGGATCAGCGCGATGCTCACCGCCGCCATCGCGCCGAGGTAGCCGATCGCCGGATGGCGGAACAGGAACCTCGCCACCCGCTCGCCGACGGTCGGCGGATAGCCGAGGTCCTGCTTCGAGCCGGAAGCGGCCGCGCGAGATCAGGTAGTAGCCGACGTGATGGCGGCGATCGTTCTGCGGATCGGCTGGCGCGCCCCTCGCGCGCGAGCGCCACCGCGCGCGCGCGCGACGTCGGGCTCCGGCTGTCTTCGCCCCGCGCGCCAGCTGTTCGACCGAATGGCGATAGCGATCGCGCGTCGGGAAGTCCATGCGCGCGTAGGCGCCGACCGGATCCTCCTTGAGGATCCGCTCGACGACGCTGACCTGTTCGACGAAGACCGGCCAGTCGCTCGCCGAGATCAGCCGCATCGTCGTGATGATGTTGCCGATGGCGAGCTGGTTCGCCGCCTCGCGCTGGTGCTCGCGCCGCAGCATCACCTCGGGCGAGTCGCCCTGCGCTTCGAGCGCGCGATGCAGGGCCTGCCAGGCTGGCGCGGCCGTCGACGGCTGATCGCGCAGCCACTGCAGCAGTTCGACGACGAACGCCGGCGGCAGGCGCTCGTGCTTGCGCGAGGTCGCGCGCAGGACGCTGCTCGATGATCACGGCGGCGTCGAGGGCCCGCCGCGGCGATGCGCAGGCCCCAGCCGCGCGCGCCTCTTCGCGGTTGCGGCTCGCCGTCAGCACGTCCTCGGCGCGGCGCCGCAGCTCGTCGATCAGCGCCACCCGCAGCATGATCGGGATCGCCCACAGCTCGCCGATGTTGAGCGCGACGCCGCGCTGGTAGGCGCTGATGTAGCCGATCAGCGTGCTGCAGGTCGAAGCGGCCGGCGGTGTGCGCGACCAGATCGCGCGACAGCGCAAACACGCGCGGATAGCCGACGTACTCGCCGTCGGCCAGCTTGGGCAGCTGCGAGGTAGTAGCTTGCGCGGCAGATCCTGACGGACGGCGCGGACCTGATCCTGGACGACGTGATGGTTGTCGCGGAGCCAGTCTTCCGACGGAATCGGCTGGGCGGTGCGGGTCGCGGCGGACAGGAAGTCGTAGGCCTCCTCCAGCAGCTGCGCGTCCTCGTCGAGCAGAGGGATCAGCGGCCGGCCGCGGCTCGGGTCGGACGCAAGCTGATGCGTCGCGGCGAGCGCCGCGGCGTGCGCTTCGAGCTGCTCCTGGCTGAGCAGGATGGGCGGTTCGGGCCGTGTGTCGACGGCGTCCGCGGTATCGGCGGTCGACGTTTACCAAGGCTGGCTGACGGACTGAGGCGGCGACTAGCCCGACTGTTGCAGTAGTGCATGACACAGCTTATTCAACTGCTGGGCCAATCGAGCTCAAACGTCAAATCCCAAGCTCCAAGCTCCGAACTCGCCAACCGCGTCGCGAAGCGCTCGAATCCCGAACCGAACGTGCGAATTCGCGAATCCCAACCGAACTCCCGAACTAACTCGCCATTCACGACCGCTGACTCTGTCGGGACTGCGGCTCGCGACGTTGGGATTTGGGAATGGTTGGGATTGGAGCTTGGAGCTTGGGATTTGACTCCAGAAGCCACGTGAGCGATGGCCCCGGTGGCGCCACGAAGACCGTGGCGCGTGTCACGCGCCGGAAAACGCGTCCGGTAGTCCGACAGCCAGCGCGCCGCGAAGTCGACCGCGTCGGCTGTCTCGACCAGCGCCCAGACGCTGCCGCCGAAGCCGGCGCCGAAGCTCGACGCGCCAAACGCGCCCAGGGTCCGGGCCGCGCGCGCGAGGGCGATGGTTTCGGGCACTCTGATTGCCCAGCAGCACTTCCGCGTCGGACTGTGAATCGTCCGACAGCGCGCCGATGCGCGCGCGATCGGCGGCGCGGATGGCGTCGACCGCGGCGGGAATCCGCGCGTCTTCGTTGAGGAAGTGGGTCAGCCGGTCCAGCAGATCCGCCGCCGATGGGTCGGCGCGCCGCCCTGAGCGTGGTCGAAGGGCCTGCCCTGAGCTCGGTCGAAGGGCGGACGGTCGCGGACGAGCGTGGCCAGCCGCTCCGGTGCCGCGGCGCTCGTGGCCAGTGCCGCGTGGAGCGACCGGGCCTGTGGCTCGGCGCTGTTCCAGAGATCGAGCAGCGCGCTGGCCAGCGAGGACAGCCGGTTGTAGGCGTCCCGGGCGCCGCCGGTCTTCTTGGCAGCCACGCCGCTCGACGCGATGACGAACGTCCAGCCGGCGGGAACCGCGACATCGGCGATGTGGTGAATGGGCACGAATCGCCACGCGCTGACGTGACCGGCGCGTCCACAGATCAACGCGACGTGATCTTCGCTGCCGCCGTGGGTGCCGACCCCGGCGTCGCCGCTCGAGGCCGCCGAACGACAGGCCGTTCTCGATGCACGCGTAGTAGCCGGCCGCGTCCGCCGGCGTCGCGATCGCGGCGCGCCACTCCGGCCGCGCCTCGATGTCGCCGAGGCGCACCAGCGTCGCCGCCAGACCCAACCATCAATGCGCTCGAACTGCTCATGCCAGACGACGGCGGGAGGTCGCTGGCGAAGACGATGTCCGCCCCGATCACCCCGCCGGGGAAGTTGCGCTGCAGCCGGCGCACCGTGGTCGCCGCGTAGCGGCGCCACCCGGTGCCTCCGGCTGGCTGCCAGGCGCCGTCCGCCTGTCGCGCTGCCGCCGTAGCCTTCGCGTACGGCGCGACAAGGCCCGAGATCGATGCTGAACTGCTCGCCGCGCACCGCATCGGTCATCGACACGATCGGGTCGTCCCGGCGCCGTGCCACGAAGGCGAATCCGCGCGGGACCGGGCCGACCAGTGAGCGGCCGCCGCCGTAGTCGGTGTGCTTCCCGAACACTTCGATCCGCCCGGGCACCCACAACGCCGATGCCGGGTCGCCGCCAGCCGCGCGCGAGAAGTGCTGCAGCGCCAGATCCCAGAGCGAGCGCTTTCGTGTTTCCTCGATGGCGTCCAGGCCGTGCCGCGTGAGCTGCGCCGCCAGGCGCTCGCCGGTCATGGTCGCGGCACCGTTCCGGACAACCGGCGTGCGACGTCGGGCGCGTCGGCGCGTTGCGACAGATCGAGCACGGGACCAGCGGCGGGCACGACCTTGAAGCGTACCCCACGCTCGACCGCGAGCCCGACCGCGGCCGGCAGCTCGAGCTCGCCTCGCGCCGACGGGGTCACGGCACGGCAGGCGTCGAAGATCCGCGAGTCGAAGCGCCAGCAGTTCATGCTGACCCGGGCGGCCGCTCCCAACCGCTCGACCTCTTCGTGCCGACGGCTTCTCGACGATCCGCGTCAGGCAGCCCTGATCGTCCTGCTCGATCAGCGCGAACGCGCGCACCCGATCGGCGGGGATGTTGCCGGTCCGCACCAGATCCTCGGCGATCGAACCCCGGCAATCCCGGCTCGGCGAGGCGCGCGCAGCGCCGAGAGCGCGCTCACCGGATAGAGGTTGTCGCCGTTCATCACGAGGAAGGGGTCGCCCTGCGCTCCATCGTTCCGCGGCGAGGACGGCATCGGCGGTCCCGCGCGGTTCCGGCTGGACGACGAAGTCGACGGTGACGCGGCCGGCCGCGCGTCGACCTCGTAGTAGTGCGCGCAGGTCGTCGTGATCCGGCGCGACGACGAGCGCGATCCGCTCGAGCCCGGCGTCGGCGGCGGCGGAGAGCACGTAGTCGAGGAAGGGCCGTCCGGCGATCGGCATCATCGCCTTCATGCCGGCGTCGGCGGCACGCTGCTGATCGGGAGTGAGCGCGGCGCCGGGATCCGCCGATCGCATGCGCGTGCCGAGTCCGCGGGCGAGGATGATGGCGCGGGCGGTCACAGAGCCTCGATCGAGCTGCGGCGTTCGCGGGTCGCGGGTTCGCGAAGCTGGCAGTCGTTCAGCGGGCAACAAGTCCGCGACTATCTGACGCCTGTTGCCTCTGAGTACCGCCGGGCTTCCGAGCCCGCGAACCCGCGAACCGCCGACCCCGCGATCTCGTCTAGAACACGAACCGTCCGCCGAACCGCACGCTGCGCTGACCGCCGGTCGTGCCGGTGATCTGGCCGAACGTGTTGCCGGCGGCGGTGCTGAAGCCGGTGTTCGGGTTGCCCCAGCGCACCGAGTTGGTCACGTTGTAGGCATCGACGCGGAACTCGGCGTAGCGGCCGCCGCCGACGTGGAAGCGCTTGAACAGCGAGCCGTCGAGCTGCCAGAAGCCCGGGCCTTCCGGACCGCTGTTGCGGGTCATGTTGCCCTGCACGCCGGCCGCCGGCAGCGAGTAGACCGTGGGATCGAAGTACAGGTTGCCGGGGCCGAGGCCGCCGAGCACGCTGTTCTCGCCGTTCAGGTTGATGAAGGCGGTGTTGCCCGGCGTGTTGAACAGGGCGTTGCCGCCGATGTTCAGCGGCGCGCCCGACTGCGCGGTGAAGATGCCGCTCACCTGCCAGCCGCCGATGATCGTGGCGAGCACGCCGTCGTTCAGCCACCGCTTGTTCGGTCCCCACGGCAGCTCGTAGACGCCGGTCGACACGTAGTTGTGGGTGCGATCGAACCCGGCGCGCCCCCAGCTCAACTCGAAGTCGATCGGCGTGCCGATGCCGGCGTTCTCGTCGACGTAGTTCATCGCGCGGCTGTAGGTGTACGAGTTGGTCAGCAGCAGCCCGTTGCGGAACCGGCGATCGATCTTCATCTGCAGGCCGTGGTAGGTCGTCTTGTTGTCGTTGGTGCGGGTGCGGTTCTCGCCCTGCCGGTTGAACCGGGCGAAGTACGGCCGGCCGTTGTTGCCGGAGCCGTAGACCATGCTCGCGTTGGTGTTGACGTCCATCACGATGTCGACGCCGCGGTTGCCGACGTAGGCGACGTCGGCGGTGAGCAGGAAGGGCAGCTGCCGCTGGTAGGCGACGTTCCACGAGTGCAGCGTGCCTTCGTGCAGGTCCGGTCGGGATCACGTCGAGCGTGGCGTTCTGCAGCGCCGTGCCCGCGACCGGCACGATGCCGGTGTCGGGAATGTCGAGCAGCGCCGGGGCGGGGAAGCCGGCGGCCATCGAGCCGGCGCGCTGGAACGCCGTTCGGCGAGGCGCCGACGTAGTTCTGCTTCACCGGGTAGTTGAACGCGTAGCGGTTGTCCGGGAACGGAATCGTGCTCGCGCCGTAGCCGGCGCGGACGACCGACAGCTGGTTGAGACGCCAGGACACGCCGGTGCGCGGCGAGAAGTTCTTGAAGTTCTTCTTCACGTTCAGCGCGTTGTCCAGATCGCCGTAGCCGGCGACCCGGATCGTGTGGGTCTCCGGGTCGTAGTTGGCGAGCGCGCCCTTGCCCTTCGAGCCCGACGAGCGGCTGGTAGTACTCCCAGCGCAGCCCGAGATCGACGGTGACGTTCGAGCGCGCCTGCCACTTGTCCTGCACGAACCAGAACGACGCCCAGTGCTTGGTGCCGGGGTTGTCGAAGACCTTCAGGTCGCGCTGCACCGCGGACGGCCAGTCGAGCAGGAACGACGCCATCGAGTTGGCGAGGCTGCTGGTCGACGCGGTCTCGGCCGGGCTGCCGGTGCCCGACGCGTTGAAGGTGAACGAGCCGCGCGGGCCGCCGGCGTCCTGCGTCTGCAGCAGCATGTCGCTGTTGTGGCGCAACTCGCCGCCGAACTTGACGGTGTGCGTGCGCAGCAGCCGGGTCAGCGTGGCGGTGCCGTTCCAGGTCTTCTCCCAGCGATCCCAGGGCTGGCTGGCCGAGAAGCCGAGCAGCGGGCCGGTGTAGCTGTTGATGTTGATGCTACGAGATGCCGCTGGTGAAGTCGTTGAGGTTGGCGCCGGGAATGCCGACGTCCGTGCTGGTCGTCAGGCCCTGCCCGGTGGTCGACGTGATGTTGCGGTAGTAGTTCAACCCGCCGCGGACGTCGAGCACGGTCTTGGCGCTGATCACGCGCGTCCAGGTCACCGCGCTGCTGTAGCTGGTGTTGGTGCCGGTGCCGGCGAAGCCGCCGTTGGCCGGACCGCCGTACTCGCCGAACGCGCCCGGGTCGAACACCACCGGCCGCATGAAGCTGAGGCGGTACGACATCTGATCCTTCTCGTTCACCGCGTGATTGACCTTGGCGTCGAACCCGTCGGTGGTCTTCTCGCGCTGCGCCGCCTGCGGGAAGTTGTTCTGCCCGAGGGTCGCGCGCGATGTTGGGCTCGGGAATCAGCGCCAGCAGCCGGCGGGCGATCGGGCTGATCCGCTCCTGCCGGAATCTGGTTGTTCGGCGAACCGCGTCCGGCCGTTGCCGTTGATGTCGCCGGTGAGCGGATCGTAGATGCCGTTGGTCACCGCGCTGAAATCGCCGTTGCGCATCGCCATCGTCGGCATCGTCGCGCGGACGACGTAGCCGCCGTTGTCGACCGTGCGCTGATAGTCGCCGAAGAAGAACAGCTTGTTCTTGACGATCGGGCCGCCCAGCGTGAAGCCGCTGTTGAAGAACTTGGTCGGCGCCTTGAGGTGCGTGAAGTAGTCGCTGGCGTTGGTCTTCTCGTTGTTGCCGAAGACGAACACGCTGCCCTTCAGGTCGTTGGTGCCGGACTTGAGCGTCACGTTGGTGACGGCGCCGCCGGACGCGGCCGAACTCCGCGTCGTAGTTGCTGGTCGTCACCGCGACGGTCTCGAGCGCGTCGGCGGCCGGGATGATGACCTGCAGCAGGCCGGTCTTGTGGTTGTCGTCGAGCCCCTCGATCAGCGTGTTGCTCGCCATGCCCGGCTGGCCGTTCACTTCGAAGCGCAGCGAGTCCTGCGAGTTGAAGAACTGCGAGTGCTCGCGGTGCGGCCGGGTCACGCCGGGCACGGTCTGCATCAGCGACTGGAAGTTGCGGTTGAAGGTGAGCGGCAGCTCCGCCACCATCTTGGACTCGATGATGCGGCCGGTGTCGGTCCGGTCGGTCTGCAGCAGCGGCGTTTCGGCCGCGACCGTGACCGTCTCGTTCAGCTGGCCGACTTCGAGCTTCAGGTCGACGCGGACCGTGCGTGTTGACGTCGACCTTGACGCCTTCGCGGAGGACTTTCTTGAAGCCCTGGAGCTCGGCCTCGACGGCGTAGGTGCCGTTCTGGAGGCTCGAGAAAGTGTAGTAACCGGTCTCGTTGGTGACCGCGGTCCGGCTGACGTTGGTCTGGGTTTCACGCGCGGTGACGGTCGCGCCGGGGACGGCGGCGCCGCTCGAATCGGTGACGTTGCCGAGCAGCGTGCCGGTGACGGCCTGCGCGCTCGCGAGCGACGGGACGATCAAGAAGAGTCCCAAGAGGAGAGCCAACGCCAGGCCGATCGCCTGGACGCACCCCACGAACTGCAACACATCAGTTGCCTCCTCCCGACAGTGCGATGGTGATTGCTGGCGACGGGCACGCACCCCGCTCCGGCCAGCGGATTATCCTACCAAAGCCGAGCTTTAGCGGTGAAGTGGCGTGATTTGGCCGCGGGCCTCAGCGTCCTACGGGCCGGGGTCCGGCCGCTTCAGCGGCATCGGGTGACTCGAGGGCCAGCGCGCTTCACACAGCGGCCAGCATCGCTCAGCGCCGGTGACTAGAGCACGGGCTTGGATAGCTCTGCGAGCGTCAGGAGTCCAAGCGCTGGTTCTCGATCACCGGCGTCGAGCGATGCGAGCGTCGCGGAGTGGCCCCAGCGTCGCCGGTGAGGCGGACACAAGAAATGCTGACCGGCCGCTCCGGATAACCCCGACGCTCAGTGAATCTCCGGCTCCGCGAATCGGCGCGGTCCCCTCCAGGAAATCGAAATCGCACCCCTTGTCGGCCTGCGTGACGTGCTGGGAGTAGAGGCGGCCGAAGCCGCGCGGATAGATGCGGCTCGCGCGGCGTCCAGTCGGCCCGGCGGCGCGCCAGCTCCTCGTCCGGCGACGCGCAGCGTCAGCCGGCGGCCGGGGACGTCGAGCTCGATGATGTCGCCGTCGCGGACGAACGCCAGCGGGCCGCCGACGAACGACTCCGGCGCGATGTGCAGCACGCAGGTGCCGTAGCTGGTGCCGCTCATGCGGGCGTCGGAGAGGCGCACCATGTCGCGGACTCCCGTGCGCCAGGAGCTTCTTGGGAATCGGCAGCATGCCCCATTCCGGCATGCCCGGGCCGCCGAGCGGGCCGGCGTCCTGCAGGACCAGCACGGAATCGGGCGTGACCGGCAGATCGGGATCGTCGATCCGCGCTTCGAGGTCGTTGTAGTTGCGGAAGACGACGGCCGGGCCGGCGTGGGTCAGCAGCCGGCGATCGAGGACGGCGGTGTGCTTGATGACCGCGCCCTGCGGCGCGAGGTTGCCGCGCAGCACGGCGACGCCGCCTTCGGGCCCGAGCGGCTGGTCGCGCGGCGCGATCACGTCGGCGTTGCACACGATCGCCGCCGGCGACGTTCTCGCCGAGGGTCCGGCCGTTCACGGTCAGGCAGTCCGGTGTGCAGCAGATCGCGCATCTGCTGCATCAGCGCGGCAGGCCGCCGGCGTAGTAGAAGTCCTCCATCAGGAACCTGCCCGACGGCCGGATGTTGGCGAGGAACGGCGTGCGCCGCGACAGCGCGTCGAAGCGATCGAGATCGAGCGCGCGCCGGCGCGGCCGGCCATCGCGATCAGATGGATGATGGCGTTGGTCGATCCGCCGAGCGCCATCGCCGTCGTCACCGCGTTCTCGAACGCCTCGGTGGTGAGGATGTCGCGCGGCTCGCAGGTCTTCCCACACCATCTCGACGATGCGGCGGCCGGCGGCGGTGGCCATGCGGGGATGCGCCGAGTCGGCGGCGGGAATCGACGACGCGCCGGGCAGCGTCAGGCCCAGCGCATCGACCGCCGACGTCATCGTCGACGCCGTGCCCATCGTCATGCAGGTGCCGAACGAGCGCGCCATGCCGTCTTCCATCTCGCGCCACGAGCACTCGTCGAGCGTGCCGGCGCGGCGCTCGGTCCAGTACTTCCACACGTCGCTGCCCGACCCGAGGATCTGGCCGCGCCAGTTGCCGCGCAGCATCGGACCGGCGGGCACCAGGATGGCGGGCAGGTTGGCGCTGGTCGCGCCCATCACCAGCGCCGGGACGGTCTTGTCGCAGCCGCCGAGCAGGACCACGCCGTCGACGGGATACGAGCGCAGCGCTTCCTCCGCGTCCATCGCGAGCAGGTTGCGGTACATCATCGTGCGTCGGCTTCATGAACGTTTCGCCGAGCGTCAGCAGCGGGATCTCCATCGGGAAGCCGCCGGCCTGCCAGATGCCGCGCTTCACTTCTTCGGCGCGGAGGCGGAAGTGCGTGTGGCAGGGATTGGCGTCGCTCCAGGTGTTGAGGATGGCGATGACCGGCTTGCCGCTGATGTCGTCGAGGCTGAAGCCGGCCTGCTTGGCGCGCGACCGGTGGCCGAACGATCGCAGGTCGTCCTTGCCGAACCAGCGGTGGCTGCGCAGATCGGCGGGCGTGAGTCGCGGGCGGCTCATGCGGCTGGCTCGCGCAGCGCGCGGGCGACCGGCGCGAGTTGCTCGAGCTGGCGTCGCGTCGAGCGGCGAGACGAACGGCGGGATCGGACCGGTCGGCGCGATGCCGGCGAGCTCGGTGCCGTGGTGCAGCACGCGCGCCGGTCCCCACTCGTCGCGCAGATCTTCGAACGGGATGAAGTGGGCGCGAATCGCTTCGGCGCGCGCCCAGTCCTGCGCCCGGCACGCCGCGAACAGCGCGCTGCAGAGCGTCGAGGCGATGCAGCCGGATCCGGTCGTGAAGCCCGGCAAGCCGAAGTCGCGCATGTGCACGACCGCCGGCCGCTCGCCGATGCCGCTGACCACGCGGCGCGCGATCGACGCGCCGCAGCAGGCCGTCGAGATACGCGTCCTGCCGCGGATCGTCGCGCACCACCGCGTATTTGATCGCGACGGCCACGCCGTCGCGCATCAGGCGGCCGACGGCGTCGAGCCCCGCGTCCTTGTCCGCGCCGAAGCCGTCCTCGGACTTCAGGTAGAGGATGAGCGGCATGCCGGCGGCGTCGGCAATCTCGCGAATGCCCGCCTCGAGGCCGCGCGCGTCGCGCGGGTCGCCGCACGGCAGCATCATCGCGGTCCGGAACGCGATGCCGCCGCAGCAGCCGCGCCTGATCGATCGCGCGGCCGAACGACGGTCCGATGCTGGGGATCGCCCAGCGCGACGCCGGGAACCCGCGAGCCAGCCGAGCAGCGCCTCGAACTCGTCGAGCGTGATGTGGTAGAGGAAGGCGTTGCCGCCGTAGAGCAGCCGGGTGATGCCGCCGGCTTCGATGTGCCGCGCCACGCATTCGGCGGCGTCGAAGTCGAGCGTGCCGCTTCGGCGTTGCGCTTGCGCGGCAGCGGCGGCACGGAGAAGACGCCGGCGAGATCGTCGACTGGGATGGTGCTCATGTCCGGGAGATTGTAGCGCCAGAGATTCTTCGAGGACAGCCGCTCACAGCTCTGAGACGCCGGTGCCGGTCGGAGTGGCGATCGGGGCGACTCGCGGCGCTCGCGATCACAGGAGCGGAGCCAGGAGATCACGGAGGCAACGAGCAGTCTGAACGATTGGCCTCCTGATCTCCTGACCTCCTGTCAAAGATCACAGGCCATCGAACGACCCCGAGTGCCGCTGAAGCACCCGACGCCGCGAGCGACGGGGCGGCTGTCGTTCTAAGGAACGTTGGCCCGGCCGCGACGGACCGCGGACCACCGACCGCGGGCTGCGGCTCGGCGATCGCGGAGTCTTGGACGGCGCGTCCGGCAGCCTCAGGATGCTGACCAGGATCGCTTCGATGATCAGCGCGCCCGCGAGCACGAGCAGGCCGCCGCTGTAGCCGCCGGTCACGTCGCGCAGCGATCCCATGATCGTCGGTCCGAAGAACCCGCCGAGGTTGCCGATCGCGTTGATCAGCGCGATGCCGGCGGCCGCCGCGGCGCCGCCGAGCAGCATCGGCGGCATCGTCCAGAACACGCTCATCACCGAGCGCTGGCCGATCTGGCAGATCGTGAAGGCCAGCACCAGCAGGTACAGGTTGTCGCGGAAGGCGACCGCCAGGAACAGGCCGATCGCGGCGGTGATCGCGCAGGCGGCGACGTGGAGCTTGCGCTCGCCGGTCTTGTCGCTGTGGCGGCCGATCAGCACCATGCGCGATCAGCGCCGCCACGAACGGAATGCGCGGTGAGCAGGCTGACCGAGACGCCCGGGCCCGGCGGCGTCCTGCAGCATCCGCGGCAGCCACAGGAAGATGCCGTAGGTCACCGACGTGTTCAGCAGGTAGACGACGCGTCAGCAGCCAGACGCGGCCGCTGCGCAGGCTGCGAGCCGACCGAGACGTGGCCGGTCTCGCCGCCGCTGCGCCCGCTCGGCGCTCATCGTCGCGGCCAGCCACTCGCGGTCGGCCGGCGGCAGCCAGTCGGCCTGCTCCGGGCCGATCGGTCAGCACCCGCAGCGCGAGGACGCCGAGGATCACCGCGGGCAGCCCTTCGAGCAGGAACAGCCACTGCCAGCCGCGCAGCCCGAGCGATGCCGTCCATGCCCAGCAGCGCTTCCGACACCGGCGCGCCGACGATCACCGAGACCGGCGCCGCCATCATGAACAGCGCATTCGTGCGGGCGCGCTCGGCCGCCGGAATCCAGTAGGTGAGGTAGAGCACCATGCCGGGAAAGAAGCCCGCCTCGGCGATGCCCAGCACGACGCGCGCGATCATGAACGACCGTCACGTCGGTGATGAACATCGTCGCCATCGACACGAGGCCCCAGCCGATCATGATCCGGGCGATCCAGCGGCGCGCGCCGACCCGCTCGAGGATCAGGTTGCTCGGGAATCTCGAACAGGCAGTAGCCGAGGAAGAACAGCCCGGCGCCGAGCCCGTATTCGGTCGCGCTCAGCCCGAGATCGCGCTGCAGCTCGCGCTGCCGCGAAGCCGATGTTCACGCGGTCGATGTAGGCGACGACGTAGCAGATGAAGGCGAAGGGGATCAGCCGCCGGGTGACGCGGCTGATGACGGCTGCGCGGCGGGCGTCGTCGGAGTCGAGGTCAAGGCGGGCGACGATAACAGGCCGTCAAATCCCAAGCTCCAACTCCCAAATCCCAACGCACTCCCAACTCCCAAGCCCGAATGCAACGCCCAAGCCACGACTGGGTTCGGCAGTTCGCTTGGATGTTGGAGCTGGGATCGCCTTGGGAGTTGGGAGTTGGAGCTTGGGATTTGACGCCGACTCAGCGCCGCGAGTCGAGCGCGGTGAACAGCTCGGCGGTGACCTTGTCCGGCGGCTGCGCGCCGTTCGACGGCGATGAAGCCCGGGCGCGAGCGAGTAGAGCGCGATCAGCGGCTCGGCCAGCGCGGCGTAGGTCGATCAGCCGCTTGCGCACGGTCGCCGGCGTCGTCGTCTTCGCGGCGCACCAGCGTGCCGCCGCAGTACGGGCAGTCTTCCGCCTGGTCCCGTTGCTTCGGACACCGACTGCGTCAGCGCGCACGACTCGCAGATCCGGCGGCTGCTGAGCCGGCGGATGATCTCCTCGTCGGGGACGGCGATGTGCACGACGATCGAGGTTGGATCGCGCATCTCGTCGAGCAGGCGTGCCTGGGCGACGCGTGCGGGGAAAGCCGTCGAGGAGGAACCCGCCGGCGGTATCGGACGCGCGACAGCCGCGCCTTGACCAGGTTCGAGATCAGCTCGTCGCTGACCAGCGCCCCGGCGGCGATCGTCGCCGCCACCTCGCGGCCGAGCGGCGTCTCGTCGCGGACCGCCTGGCGCAGGATGTCGCCGGTCGAGATGTGCGGCACGCTGTAGCGCCGGGCGATGCGCACGGCCTGCGTGCCCTTCCCGGAGCCGGGCGGGCCTATCAGAACGAGGTTGAGGGGCATTGCAGATCGAGATGCCAAGCTCCAAACTCCCAACTCCCAACTCCCAACTCCCAAGGCAAGTCGTCCCAACAACGGGTGCAAGACGTCGCAGCCAGCCTGGTCTGGGCATGCGTTCGCCTCGGGAGTTGGCGAGTTGGGACGTGCCTTGGGAGTTGGGAGTTGGAGCTTGGGAGTTGACATGCTCGCTACTTGAGCGCCTGCTTGATCGCCGCCTCGGCCAGCGGCGCCATGATCGCGTAGCCCTGCGCGTTCGGGTGCAGGTCGTCGCCGCTCAGCTCGGTGCGGAGCAGGCCGGTCTGGTCGAGCATCGCCGAGAAGTAGTCGAGATAGATATGACCCTCGGCGGCCGCGTACTTCTTCATCCAGTCGTTGATCGCGCGAATGCGCTCCATCGGCCGGGTCTGGGTCTGCGGCACGCCGTTCGGCGCGACGTGGTAGTGCTGGTCGGCGGATGCTCGAGAGCACCACCTTGATCTTGTTGGCCTTGGCGAGCTCCGCCATCGACATCAGGTTGTTCTGGATCTCCTCGTTGGTCATCGGCCCGGTGTTGCCGGCGATGTCGTTGGTGCCGGCGAGGATGACGACCGCCTTCGGATGCAGGTCGATGACGTCGGGGCGGAATCGGATCAACATCTGCGGCGTCGTCTGGCCGCTGATGCCGCGGCCGATGTACGACTTGTTGCTGCGCGAAGAAATCGCCGAAGCGCGGCTGCGGCCAGGCGTCGGTGATCGAGTCGCCCATGAACACCACGCGGGACTCGCCGGCGCGCCGGCTTCGGCAGGGCGCGGTTGGCGTCGCGGTAGCGCCCGAGCTGCGCCCAGTCGCGCATGCCGCGCGTCGTTGGCCAGCAGCCGCGTGATCGCGGCGGCCACCTCGGGACCGCTCGGCGCGGCCGCCGGCTGCGGCGCGGCGGCGGCCGGCGGGGCCGGCTGCTGTCCGGACAGCGAGACCACCAACAGCGGGACGGTCAGGAATGCGGCGCTTCTGCGCATGCGGATGATCCTTTCATGGAGATGCACGGTGACGAGCCGGCGCGGCGCTCACGGCCGGGGCGTCGTGATCCGCTTGTAGCCGCTGACCGCGAGCGCCAGCATCACCGCGCCGCCGCCGAGCGGCGTCACCCGGATGCTCGCCGGTCCTGGCATAGGCGACCGCCACCGCCGCGAAGCTCAGCGCGGCGGCGACGAAGGCGAGGACGACGGCGAGCTTCTGAGTCGAGGTGGCCATGCGAGGCGAAATCGTAGCTTGAGTCGCGTCAATTCCCAACGGCCAACTCCCAACTCCCAAGGAAGCCGATCGCACCAGCGGCGTAACAGACGCGGAATCAGCCGGTTGCAGTTGCTTTCCACCCGGCCGGTTCGAGCGACTCTCCTTGGAGGTTGGGAGTTGGAAGTTGGGAGTTGAACCGCGCCGTTCCGCTATGCTATGCGGCCATGCCGTTCACCGTCACTCGCGATCTCGTGCTTCCGAGCACCGTCACTGGCTCCTGGCCGCGTCCCGCCGCCGCGTGATCCTGGAGCAGACCGAACAGCTCGTCGAAGCGCTCGCGACCATCAGCACGATCGCGCAGCACCTCCGACAGACGCACGGCAGCGACGCTATCCGCGCTGAGCGCCGCGACGTGGCGGCCACTCGGGTCGAACAGGTACGCCCGTCCGCCGGTCATCCCGGCCCCGAAGTTCGCCCCGACCGGGCCCAGCACCACGACGACGCCGCCGGTCATGTACTCGCAGCCGTGCGCGCCGATGCCCTCGACCACGGCCGACGCGCCGCTGTTGCGGACCGCGAAGCGCATGCCGGCCCGCCCGACGAGATGCAGCCGACCGCTGGTCGCCCCATACAGGACGGTGTTCCCGGCGATCGCCTCACCGGCGGCCGCGACAGGCAGGTCGGGCTCGGGGCGGACGACGAGCCGGCCGCCCGACAGCCCCTTCCCCACGTAGTCGTTGGCCTGACCGACCAGAGTGAGGTCGATCGATGGGGACGCGAACGCCCCGAACGACTGGCCCGCTGCTCCCCGGAGCTCGAGGCGCACGGGTCCGCGCAGCTCGCCCCGCTCGATCGAGCCGGTGAGCCCGGCACCGAACGAGCGATCGGCTGTCGATAGCCGCAACCCGGAGGCCGTCACCGGCCCCTGGTCCCGGAACGCGTCCGCGACACGAACCTCCAGAGGCGATGCGGGCGCATGGCGGACCGTCCGCACAGGCAGTCCCGGGTCGGCCCGCCGTGCCGCATCCGCGCTCCACGATGCCGCCCCGACCACCGCGCGGAGCTCCCGCGACGAACGGGCGACCGGTCGCAAGCCTCGCCTGCTCTCTCCCACGATCTCGCCCACGGAGCGGGAACCGACGGCCGCCAGCTCGCGCCGCAGGTCCTCGGCGATCGCGAGGAAGAACGTCTCGACCATCTCGGGCGTGCCTCGGAACTTGGCGCGCAGGTCCTCGCGCTGCGTGGCGATGCCGGTCGGACACGTATCGAGATGGCACTGGCGCGCCATGTCGCAGCCGATCGCCACCAACGCCGACGTCCCGAACGCGAACTCCTCGGCCCCGAGCAGCGCCGCGATCAGCAGGTCCCGCCCGGTCTGCAGCCCGCCATCGGTGCGTAGCGCGACCCGGTCGCGCAGATCGTTGCGTAGCAGGACCTGGTGGACCTCGGCCAGCCCGAACTCCCACGGCGCCCCGACGTGTTTGATCGACGACAGCGGCGACGCTCCCGTCCCGCCTGCGTGTCCGGACAAATGGATGTACGACGCGCCGGCCTTCGCCACGCCTGCCGCGATCGTCCCGACGCCGCGCGACGCGACCAGCTTCACGCCGATCCGTGCGGCGGGGTTGATCGCCCGCAGGTCGGCGATGAGCTGCGCGAGATCCTCGATCGAGTAGATGTCGTGGTGTGGTGGCGGGCTGATGTAGCTCTGGCCGGCCTGGCCGCGCCGGAGCGCCGCGATGTAGGCGGTCGCCTTGCGGCCGGGGAGCTGGCCGCCCTCGCCGGGCTTCGAGCCCTGGGCGATCTTGATCTCCAGCTGGTCGGCGCGGGCGAGGTACGTCGCGGTCACACCGAACCGTGCCGATGCGACCTGCTTGATCCGCGCATCGCGACGCCGTCCGTCGGCGCCCACCGCATACCAGGCGGGATCCTCGCCGCCCTCACCGGTGTTCGCGGCGCCCCCGGCTCGCTGGATCCCGATCGTCAACGCCTGGTGCGCCTCGGGCGACAGCGCCCCGACGCTCATTGCCGAGACGACGAACCGGCGCGCGATCGACCGCGCATCCTCCACCGACGCGAGGTCGACCGGCTCGCCCAGCCGGCGTACGCGAAGTTCATCGCGCGGCGTCGCCGACGCCGTCGCCGGCCGTGCCAGCTCCGATCGGTAGCGCGCGAGCGATTCGTCGACCGTCGGCGTCGGCCCCTCCCCGACGGGCGTCGCGCCCGACAGGAGCTGGATCTCGCTCGCGATCCGCGGCGCGAACAGGTGCGCCTCCCCGTCGCCCCGGAACCGGGCGAAGCCCGGGTCGGGGAGCCGTGCCTCGCGACCCGGCGCGGGATCGGACAGAGCCAGCGCCGCCTCCCGCCGCCTCACGACACGCTCCCCGAGATCGCGCAGCGTCGTCCGGCCGGGCCACGCCGCGGCCGCCGGGAAGCACCGGGCGAGGACATCGGGCGCGAGGTCGATCGTGTCGATGAGCGACCCGCCGACATAGCTCGCGACCGCGCTGATCCCCATCCGGGCTAGCGTCTTGCGAAGGCCCGTCGCGAACGCGTCGACGATGTTCTCGACGGCATCGCCCGGCGTCACGTTCTCAGCGCCGCGCGACCCGGCCAGCTCCGCCGCGAGCTCGAGCGCGAGCCGCGGGTGGACCGCCGTCGCCCCCACCGCCAGCGCCATGGCCATGGCGTGGACGTCGAGGAGGTCGGCCGCGTCGAGGACCAGATCGGTCCTGCCCCGGAGACCGGCCTCCGTGAGGGCGGTATGGACCGCGCCCGCAGCAAGGATCGACGGCACCGGCAGGCGATCCGCTGACAACGCCGCGTCGCTCACGACGAGGACCTCGACACCGGCCTCGCTCGCCGCGAGCGCGGCACCAGCGAGCCGATCGAGCGCGAGAGCGAGCCCGCCAGCGCCCTCCGCGACCGGCCACGTCGCATCGAGAACCCGGTGGCGTCGACCGCCGCCCGTGAGAGTCTCGATCAGCCCGCCGAGATCAGCGACGATCGGGCGTTCGAGCCGGAGCGTGCGTGGACCACGCGGCGGGCCGCCGAGAAGCGCCGGTCGGCGACCCAGCTCGACCCGGAGATCCATGACGACCCGCTCGCGCTCCGGGTCGATCGCCGGGTTCGTCACCTGCGCGAACGCCTGCCGCAGATGATCGGCGACGGGCCGGTCGAGCCGACCGCGACCCGGGGTCGGGGTGTCGTCACCCATGCTCCAGAGCGGCTCGTGCGCCTCCAGGGCCATCGTCTTGATATCGAGCCGCGCCTTCTCGGCGTCGAGACCGGCGAGGTAGCGGAGTCGATGATCCAGCGCCGGCCGTGCCTCGATCGCCGCGGCCGCCGCCTCGGCCGTGTCCTCGTGGAGCGGCCGCGGGGCATCGTGGATCGGGAGGTGGCGGAGGACGCGTGCCTTGGCATCGGTGTCCTCGAGGATCGCGCGCCGGCCCGGCTCGACCAGCAGCATCTCGCCCGGCCCGAGGCGACCGCGACGGACGGTCTCCGAAGCGGTGAACGGCACGGCGCCCGATTCCGATGCGAGCGCGACCATCCGCTCCGCCGTCACTGCGAAGGCGGCCGGGCGAAGCCCGTTCCGGTCGACCAGCGCGCCGACGCGCTGGCCATCGGCGAACACGATGGCGGCCGGGCCGTCCCAGGGCGCGAGCGTCCCGGCGGTCCGGCGTCGGAGCGTCGCCACGTGCGGGTGCGGGGCACGCCGCAGGCCCACCGCCTCGGGGATGGCGGCAAGCAGCGCCGGGGCGAGGTCCCAGCCGGTCGTCGTC
The DNA here is from genome assembly GCA_963819655.1 of uncultured Chloroflexia bacterium. Lineage (GTDB taxonomy): Bacteria > Chloroflexota > Limnocylindria > Limnocylindrales > CSP1-4 > SPCO01. The sequence goes on from CAWFXA010000002.1 coordinate 40,344, forward strand.
AACAGCTCCAGGCCCTCGTCGAGCGATAGCGAGTCCGAGCCGTCCGGCGACAGCAGAGGGCCGGCGTCGAGCAGCTCCGCCGCGACCGGACGTCCGCCGCGGTCGCGCGTTCGCCCGCGGACCTGCTCGCGGTTGCCACGGACCGTGTTGATCTCGCCGTTGTGGGCGATCGAGCGGAACGGCTGGGCGAGTCGCCAGACGGGGGTCGTGTTCGTGGCGTACCGCTGGTGGAAGACCGCGTACGCGACCTCGACCGGCGCACGCAGGTCCGGGTACAGCTCGCCGAGACGCGTGCCCTCGACAAGGCCCTTGTAGACAACGGTCCGGCACGACGCAGAGGGCACCGACAACCCGGCGACCTTACCGCCTCCCGCGCGCGCGGCCGTCTCCAGCCGCCGCCGAGCGACGACCAGCCGACGTTCGAACAGCGCGTCGGACGCCGCGGGGGGCCGCGCGACGATCGCCTGGACCACGGCCGGACGCGACGATGCGGCTGCCGCCCCGAGCGCCCCAGGCTCGAACGGCACGGATCGCCAGGCAACGACCGGCAGGCCGGCATCCGCGAAGACCTTGTCCACAAGCCCTCGCGCCACGCGCGCCGCGACCCGCCCCCGGGGCAGGAACAACGTGACCACGCCAGGGCTTTCGGTGGCGCGCGCTCCCGCGATCAACGACAGCAGCGACCCCGACAGCGGCATTGCGACGCCCGCGCCATCGCTCGACTCGCCGTCGGCGGCGAATGCCCCACGGTGGGCCAGTGCCGCGAGGCCTGCGAGCGCGAGCGGCAGCACCCGCCCATGCGACCCGCCGCCGGCATCCGCCACGAACCCGACCCCGCACGCATCGTGCTCGAACCGCGCGTCGTACAGCGGCGCTCGGATGTCGCGCTCGTCGTGTCGGTCGGTGGCGTCCATCTCGCGCTGGCGGCTCCGAAGGAAGTGGAGCGGCCGCCGCCCGGCTGGGACGGTGGCCGCATGGACGGGAAGTGGCGGGTCGAGCGAGGGAGCGTCGGCCGGTCGAGACCCGGGAGGAGCCGTCCCCGACCGGCCGTTCGCCCCTTCCTGGGTCAGGTCTGGTAGGCCACCTCGCCGTGGGTCGCGAGGTCGATGCCCATCTCCTCGTCCTTGGCCGATACGCGGATCCCTAGGATCAGGTCGACGACCTTGATGATCACGAGGGTCGACACGGCGGCGTAAGCGACGGTCGCCCCGACCGCGATGAGCTGGTTGACGAGCTGCTGGGCGTTGCCCTCGAGCAGGCCGGTGTAGGCCTCCTGGATGGCGGCCGTGGCGAAGACACCGGTCGCGACCGCGCCGAACATGCCGCCGACGCCGTGGACCGCGAACACGTCGAGCGCGTCATCGATCTTGAGGCGCGAGCGCAGCAGCGTCGCGCTGTAGCACAGGCCGCCGACCACGAGGCCGATGACCAACGCCCCGCCGACACCGACGAAACCGGAGGCCGGGGTGATCGCGACCAGGCCCGCCACGGCGCCGCAGGCGGCACCGATGACGCTGACCTTGCCCCTGTGGAGGTAGCTCGCGAGGACCCAGGTGATGGTCGCGGCAGCGGCGGCGGTGTTGGTGACGATGAATGCGCTCGCCGCGAGACCGTTCGCCGCGACCGCAGAACCGGCGTTGAAGCCGAACCAGCCGAACCACAGGAGTCCCGCGCCGAGGACCGTCATCGGGACGTCGTGCGGCTCCATCGGCTCACCGTTGGCGACGCGACGGCCGATCAGCAGGGCCACGACAAGCGCCGAGACGCCCGAGCTGATGTGGACCACGGTCCCGCCCGCGAAGTCGAGGGCGCCGAGCTTGAACAGCCAGCCATCGGCCGACCACACCCAGTGGGCCAGTGGCGAGTACACGAGGATCGACCACAGGATCGTGAACAGCACGAAGGCGCCGAACCGCTTGCGCTCGGCGAAGGCGCCGGTGATGAGGGCCGGCGTGATCGCGGCGAACATCAGCTGGAAAGCCGCGAACAGCACGAATGGCACGGTCGTCGCGTAGGTCGTTGACGGTTCGAGACCGACGCCGTTGAAGAACGCGAAGTCGAGACCGCCGATCCAACCGGCGCCGATGATCGGCAGCGTGACGTCCGGTCCGAACGCCAGCGAGAAGCCGACGATGACCCACACGACGCTGACCAAGGCCAGGCCGAAGAAGCTGTGCATGATCGTCGATAGGACGTTCTTGCGCCGTACGAGGCCGCCGTAGAACAGCGCCAGCCCCGGCAGCATGATCATCACGAGGGCTGTCGACATCAACAGCCAAGCGGTATCGCCACTGTTCATCCGTTCCTCCCGGCATGGTCGGGACACCCGATCCGAACGGGTGTGGAACGAACGCTACGGGGCGGTCAGGCGGCGGTCGTCCCCCGCGGCGGGAACGAGAACGTCGCGGTTCGGGACCATGGCGCGGCCCTGATCGGTTCAACGTTGCGCTTCGGCGTCACCGCACGTGCAGCCGGTCGGTCAGTCCTCGCCGCGGACGCGTACAGACCCGACACCGCCCTGGATGTCGAGGTCGACGCGGTTCTCGGCGGTCGCGTAGTCAGTCGACTGATAGCCATCGCCCATCCGCGGGAAGCGCGACTCGTCGACCTGGATGCTGCCGAGACCCATCTTCGTTCTGATGCGCGCCGCGACGCCGGTCGGGACGAGGATCGTCAGGCTGGCGGCACCGGTCTCGGCCCGCACATCGGTTGCTCCGGCCGCCCGCGGCAGGAGGACGGTCGTCTCGCTGGCACCCGTCTTGAGCTCGAGACGTCGCAGCTTCGTCTCGCGGAGATCGAGCCGAGTGCGGCTGGCACCGCCCTCGAGACGCAGATCGAGCGGCAACTCACCGGTCAGGCCGAGATTCCATCGCGATTCCTGGTTCAGCCAGGGCATACCCCATGAGGTGTCCTGCTCGAGCTCGACGTTGCCGGGGCCCAGCTCGCGGTGGACGACACCACCGCGAAAGTCGCCGTCGACGAGAGCGCCGAGCGCGGCGATCCCGGTCGTCAATGTGCCGGCGTTGAACTTGATCCGGACCGACGCCTGCGCTGCGGCCCGAAGCGGGACGACCAGCTGCTCCTGCGGCTTCGATCCACCCGGTACGACGGCGCCGATCAGGAACCAGACACCCAGGGCCACGAGAAGCCACGGCCATCCCTGCTCGATGAGCTCGCCCGGTCCTGTGCCGAGCTGGCCGGTCGTGCTCAGGAGCAGGAGCACGCCAACGACGATCCACACGATCGGCCAGGTGAACGACCAGAGGACGGGAGCACCGGGTCGCCGGCCGAGGATGGTCGAAACGAGCGATGCGACACCGACGAGGATCACGAACAGCGGCCAGACCTCGGTCCACGCCAGGTCCATCGCCTGCCGCGCGAGGAAGACGATCCCAAGACCGATCAGCCACGTCCCGGCGATCAGCGGTCCACGGCGGCGATCGTTCATTCGGATCCGCCCGATCGCGGGCCACGGCCCATCGCCATCATGACGAGGAGGAGCCCGAGGAGCACCAGGATGAGCGGCCAGAACCAGTCGAAGTCGATCTGGGGCAGGAACTCACGGACGAGGAAGAACACCCCGAGTAGGATCAGGAAGCCGCCGAACAGGAGGCCCAGTGGCATCCCGCCGCCGCGCTCGGCGCGGGCGGCGCGACGGGCGGCGCGCGCTTCGGCCCGCGCGTCACGCGCGTCACGCGCGGCCTGCGCTGCCTGGACTGTGTCGCCGGTCTCGGCGAGCGGCATCGAGCTCGCCGCAGTCTCGCCCGTCAGGGTCGCCCTGGTCGGTGTCGCGGCGTGTGGCGCGGCCGCGGTCGTCGGCATATAGGTGTCGTCCTCCTCGGGCACCACGATCGCCATCACGATGTACACGACCAGAGCGATCCCGCCGGTGAAGATGACCAGCAGCGCCCAGATGATGCGCACGAGGGCCGGGTCGGCGCCCCACATCTCGGCCAGCCCGCCGGCCACACCGGCCAGCATCCGGTCGTCACGCGAGCGGTACAGCCGATCGCCCATCAGCAGCCTCCTTCAGGGTCGAGCGAGAAGTTCGCGGCGTTGCCCTCGACTGACAAGTCGATGACCGGTGCACCGACGGCTCCCTCGCGGGTCCAGACGTCGCCGCTCTGGGACAGCCCGCGGTCCTCGAGGTTGTGCGCGAACGTCAGCTGCTCCTCGACCCGAAATCTCAGAGTTGCATCGGCGGGGACGCACAGCTCGAGTGCGCCGGCGTTCGCCGAGAGCGATCCCGTCGTGTCACTGTCGACCAGGAGTCGCGCGCGGCCGGCATTCGTCGAGATGTCGAGTTGCCCGATGCGGGCGCCGATGGCGTCGACGCGACCGTCCCCCGCGTTGAGGTCGAGCTTGAAATCGGTCAGCTGGGCGCCGGCGAGCCGGACCGTGCTGCTGCCCGCGTTCGCCGACACCTCGATCGACTGGGTGTGGTCGCCGGGAAGCGTCACGGCCCAGGACTGGCGCCGGAGGCCGAACCCACCGGGTGAGCGCAGACCGATCTCCAGGTCGCTCAGCTCGAGCGTCGGCGGCTCGCCCTGATAGTCGGCCTGGATGCGCCACGCGTCGCCGGGCGCTACGGACAGCTCCATCGAGCCGCAATCGAGATCGAAGGTTGCGCTGATCGGCTGAGAGAAGGTGCCGTCGTCCTCGAACCGCTGGCTCGTGCCGGAGCCGAGGGCCCCGCAACCACCGACGTTGCCGATCCACATCGTGCCGGACGCGAGGATCCCGCCGGCCGCGATCCCGAGCGCGACGGCAGCGAGCACGGTTGCGATGATGCCGGCCTGGCTGCGACCGAAGATCAGCGCGAGGCCGAAGGCGACCAGCAGCAGCGGCCACAGGCGCCAGGCCTCGGAAAACGCGTTCGGGTCTATGGCGCCGGCGCGGACGAGCAGCGGCAGCCCGCCCAGGAGGATGAAGAAGAGGCCCCAGAACAGGAGGCCGGACCGGATGCGCATGGGGCGGTCCCTTGGAGCGAGGTGCGGACCGCAATGATGCGTCCACGCACCGTCGAACCGTCAAGGGCCGGATGTGCCTATCGCCAGCCTGTCACTCACAGTGACGATGTCGCTCTCAGTGACGCTCTGGTGATGAATGAGCACGCGCCGATCGCCCGGGATGCAGTTCTCCGTCATCTGGGCGAGCGATCCTGCACGGCTGTGCGGATCGCGTCACTCACAGTGACGCTGTCGCGCTCGCAGTGACAGGAGATCACCTCGCGAGGTCACTCACAGTGACGATGTCGCTCTCAGTGACGCTCTGGTGATGAATGAGCACGCGCCGATCGCCCAGGATGCATCTCTCCGTCATCTGGGCGAGTGATCCTGCACGGCTGTGCGGATCGCGTCACTCACAGTGACGATGTGGCTCTCAGTGACACGGGATCATCTGGCGAAGAGACGAATGAAGGATTGCGAATGGTCGATCCTCGTGGCGAGCCGGGTGGGATTCGAACCCACGACACAGGGATTAAAAGTCCCCTGCTCTAACCACTGAGCTACCGGCCCGGCCCTAGCGTACCGTGCGGCGCGATCCTGATCGGCTTAGCCAACCGAGGACCGAAGGGCCGATAACGCCACCTCGATGACGACGTCGAGCGGCGGCCTGACATCGATGACCACGCCACGCTCGTCGGGCTGCAGCGGCTCGAGCGTCGCAACCTGCGACTCGAGCAGGCTCACCGGCATGAAATGACCCATCCGCTCCGCCATCCGCTCTCGGAGCGTCTCGATATCGGCATCGAGCTGGATCACGAATGACTCGTCGTTCGGGACCCTCGATCGCAGGATGTCCCGGTACGAGCGTCTGAGCGCAGAGCACGCGAGTACAGTGCCGACGCCGGCCACGTGACGCACGCCGACCAGCCCCGCCAGGGTCTCGAGCCATGGTCGCCGGTCCTCGTCCGTCAGTGGGATGCCGGTCGCCATCCTCTCGATGTTTGCGAGCGGGTGGTAGTCGTCGCCTTCGATCATCTCGAAGCCGAGTGCTTCGCCGAGCGCCGACGCGACCGACGATTTGCCGCTCCCCGCGACCCCCATGACGATCAGGTGACCGGCACATCGCGGTCGCATCACGGATCGGCCGGCGGAGGAGGGTCCGTTCCCGTCAGGAACGGATCTCGAATGAACGAGCGTGGTCGATGGCCAGATCTGACACTTTCTGTCGGGACCACACGGTGACAGTGCACGTTCATGGCGATCTTGTTCCCGGGAGGAACGCGGGCCGAGCCTGCCGCGCCGCGTCGGGGCAGGCACGAAGTACGGGCAGTTCCCGCGGACAAGCGATCACGCCGGCGGCGGCACCTCGGTGGGGAGCTGCTCGCCGCGCACACCCGCGACCAGGTTCGCCGCGGCCATCGCCGCCATCTTGCCGCGGGTCGCCCGCGACGCGGAGGCGATGTGCGGCACGATCAGGCAGTTGTCGAGCTCGACGAGCGGGTCGTCCATCGGGATCGGCTCCGGGTCGGTGACATCGAGGCCGGCCGCCCAGATCACGCCGTCGCGCAGCGCAGCCGCGAGGGCTGCCTGGTCCACAACGGGTCCCCGCGACGTGTTCACGAGTACCGCTGTCGGATTCATCATCGCGAGCGTCTCGGCGTTGATCATGTGGCGGGTCACCGGGGAGAGGTTCACGTGGAGCGACACGAAATCGCTCCGCGGCAGGAGCTCCTCGAGTGGCAGGTAGGACGCCCCCAGCGGATCAGTCACCGACGACGGCAGCGGCTGGAGGTCGTGGTACAGGATTTCCATCCCGAACCCCTGCGCCCGCCGCGCGACCGCCTGGCCGATCCGCCCGAACCCGACGATACCGATCGTCGCCCCATGTACGTCCGGCCCGAGCAACAAAAGCGGCCCCCACGTCTTCCACGAGCCCGCACGCACGTATCGATCGGCCTCCGGCAACCGCCGCGCCGCCGCCATGAGCAGGGCCCAGGCGAGATCCGCGGTGGTCTCGGTCAGAACGCCCGGCGTGTTGCCGACGGGGATGCCGCGCCGCGCGCACGCCGCGACATCGATGTTGTCGAAGCCGACCGCGTAATTGCTCACGACCTTGAGCTGCGGCCCCGCAGCGTCGAGGAATTCGTCGTCGACCTTGTCGGTGAGCAGGGTCAGGACGCCATCGGCCCCCGCGACCCGCCGCAGCAGCTCGTCCCGTGGCGGCGGCAGCTCGTCCTCCCAGAGGTCCATGTCGCACGCCGCGCGCACGGCAGCGAGTCCCTCCTCGGGGATCCGTCGCCCGACGAAGACCTTCGGCCGGTCAGCCACGGCTGTCGTCAGCCACGGCCGAGGCCGGCCACGAACCGGCCCATCCGAGCCAGAGCCTCGGTCAGGTTCTCCCGCGAGTTGGCGTACGAGATCCGGATGTGCTCGGTGCCAACGCCGCCGAACGCGGTCCCGGCCAGGACGCACACGTCGTGGTCCACGAGGAGCCGCTCCGCAAATTCGGCTCCGGACAAGCCCGTGCCCGAGACGTCCGGAAAGGCGTAGAAGGCCCCGAGCGGCGTGGCGCAGCGGATCCCCTCGATCTCATTGAGCCCTTCGACGATCAGATCGCGCCGGGCCTTGAACTCGACGACCATCGCCTCCACGTCGTCCTGCGGCCCGACGAGGGCCTGGACCGCACCGACCTGTACGAACGTCGGTGCGCACGAGATCGTGTTGATGACGAGCTCGGCGTACGTCGGGATGAGCGATTCGGGCACGACCGCGTAGCCGAGCCGCCAACCGGTCATCGCGAAGGTCTTGGAGAACCCGTCGAGCACGATCGTGCGATCGGCCATGCCCGGCAGCGACGCGATCGAGACGTGCTCCTCGCCGTCATACAGGATGCGGCCGTAGATCTCGTCGGTCATGACCCACAGGTCGTGCTCCTGGGCGAGCTCGGCGATCCGCTCGAGGTCGGAGCGGGTCAGGACACCGCCGGTCGGGTTGGCCGGCGAGTTGATGATCAGCAGTTTCGTCCGCGGCGTGATGAGCGAGGCAAGCTCCTCGACATCGAGCCGGAACGCGTTCTCCATCCGGATCGGGATCGGGACCGGCGTGGCGCCGACGAACCGCGTCAGCGACTCGTAGATCGGGTACCCCGGGTCGGGCACGATCACCTCGTCGCCCGGATCGATCAGGCCGAGGATCGCGTACAGCATCACGCCCTTGCCGCCGACCGTGACGAACACCTGCGACGGGTCGGCCGGGAAACCCTTGCGCGCGGTCACGTCGTCCGCGATCGCCCGGCGCAGTTCGGGGATGCCGGGGAACGGTGCGTAGTGCGTCGCTCCGTCGTCGAGCGCCCGTTTGGCCGCCTCGCGGACGTGTGCGGGTGTGTCGAAATCGGGCTCGCCGATCTGCAGGTGGATCATCGGTCGCCCGTCGGCCTCGAGCGCGCGGGCACGAGCGCTGACGGCGAACGCGCCCTCGGTACCGATCATGCTCATCCGGGCGGCGACGCTGCGGACTGACGAGACAGACATCGGGTGGACCTCCCGGGCTATGGCAGCAGTGAGCGGAGCGCGAAGGCGACGTTGGCGGGTCGTTCGGCCAGCCGGCGCATGTACCACGGGTACCAGGCCTCACCGTAGGCGATGAGCGTCTGGACGCGATAGCCGGCCTTGGCGAGTCGATATTGCTCCCGCGCGCGGATCCCGTACAGCATCTCCACCTCGAACCCATCCTTGGGGACACCGGCCGGGTCGACCTGCTCGGCGATCTGCTCGATGAGCGCCACGTCGTGCGTCCCGAGCCCGAGCCGGATCGGCTGGCCGCGCCCGGTCTTGAGGAAGTCGACAGCGAGGGCGAGATAGCTGGCGTCGACCTGGCGCTTGTCGCGATACGCGATCGACTCCGGTTCGTCGTACGCGCCCTTGACGAGGCGGATCGCCGGGTGGAGCGGACGGAGACGCTCGACGTCCGAGGGCGTGCGCTTGAGGTACGCCTGAAGGCAGATCCCCGTCCTGGGCTGGACCGCGCGCAGTCGCTCGTAGAGCGAGATCGTCGCCTCGACGTAGTCGCTGCCTTCCATGTCGATCCAGAGATACGAGCCGATCGCCGCGGCCTTCTCGGCCAGGCGCGTGAGGTGGGCGAGCGTCCGGTCCGGGTCGTGATCGAGCCCGAGCTGGGTCGGCTTGACCGACACCTCCCCGCGATAGCCTCGAGCCGCGATCGCATCGAAGACCGCGACGTAGTGGTCGGCGACGGCGTCGGCCTCGTCCAGGCTGGCGAGGTTCTCGCCGAGTCGCGTGTACATCGTCCCGATGCCCGCCGCCTCGAGCGGCGCGGCGGCGTCGAGTGCCGACTCGAGGGTCTCGCCCGGCATGAACTTCCGGACAGCCCGCTTCATGAATCGGAACTGCGGGAGCCGGGTCTTGAGCCAGCTATTGCGGGCCGCCCACAGGAAAACGCGGCGCATCAGGGCAGGGCCTTCACCATGCCGCCATCGACCGGCACGATGGCGCCGGTCACGTAGGAGGCCGCCGGCGACAGCATGAAAGCCCCGAAACGGCCGATCTCCGCCGGATCGCCGTAGCGCCCGAGCGGGATCCGGTCGATCACACTCTGGCGGACCGCCTCCTGGGTCAACCCGGTGCGGGCCGCGGTGACTACCTCCACCTCGATGGCCCGGGGAGTCTGGATCCGTCCGGGTGTGAGGCCGTTGATCCGCACCGGGGCGATCTCGGCAGTCAGCGCCTTGATCAACCCGGCAAGCCCGGGGCGGATGGTGTTGGACGCCACCAGGCCGGGGATCGGCTCGCGCGCGGACGACGACAGGATCACGAGGATCGACGCTCGCTCGCTAGCGCGAAGATGTGGCAGCGCGGCGCGGATGAGGCGGACGGCGCTGAGGAGAGTGCCATCGATCGCGTGCTGCCAGCTGGCTTCGTCCAGCTCATCGAACGTGCCGGGCGGCGGGCCGCCGGAGTTCACGAGCAGCAGGTCGAGCCCGCCAAAGGCGGCGACGACCTGGTCGACGCTGGCCGCCGGGCCGACGGGCGTGCCGAGATCGACGCCGGCCGCGATCGCGCCCCGGATGGTCGACATGGCCGCATCGAGCTTCTCGGATGGGCGAGCGGCGAGCGTCACCCGCGCTCCCTCGGCGCCGAGCGCGGTAGCGATGGCCAGGCCGATCCCGCTCGATCCACCGGTGATCAGGGCGCGCGCGCCGTCCAGACCGAGATCCATCCGAGTCCGGTTCCTCCCCGCACTGACCGCTCGATGGTACGCGAAGGCAACACCTTTACGGAGGACCAGGAGGCCATCCCTCGCCGGTCGGGCTAGAATCGCCACCGGATGACCAAGTTCTTCGATATCGACGCCGCCAACGAGGCCCTGGTCGAGGTCGGGCCGCTGCTCGCCACGCTCGCCGACCAGCGCGCCGAGCTGATCCGGCTGCGCGACCGGACGCTCGCGGCGCACACGGCTGCGTCGACCGGTGGACCCGCCGGGCTCGACGAGGACGAGGCGCAACGGATCCGGCTCCGGATGCAGGGCATCGTCGATCAGATGGCCGCGGCCGTGGCGCGCATCGACGGCCTCGGCATCACGCTGCGGGACATCGCGCGCGGGCTGATCGACTTCCCGGCTCTCGCGGGCGGCCGCCAGGTCTGGCTGTGCTGGGAGCTCGGCGAGGAGGATGTCGCGTTCTGGCACGAGCTGGACACGGGGTTCGGGTCACGCCGACCGCTTATCGAGCTCGTATGACCGAACGCCAGGTCGTGGTCGGGACCGATGGCCGCGCCAAGGCGTATCGACCCCTACCGGCAGACGCGCGCATCGCCGCGGTCCGCGCCGGTCTCGAGGCCTACGCGGCCGGCGACTACTTCGAGGCGCACGAGCTGATGGAGCCTGCCTGGATGGGCACGGCCGACCTGGCCGAGCGATCCCTGATCCAGGGGCTGATCAAGGTGGCTGCCGCGGACGTCCATGCGGTCCGCGGCAACCCGGCCGGTGTCCGACGGAACCTCGAAGGCGCACGCGATCGACTGCGTTCCGGGGCGACGGGATCGATCACCGGCGTGGAGCTGGACGTGGCCGGACTCCTGGCCGCGATCGACGAGCGGCTTGCCCGCTCGACCGGCCTCGAGACGCCCATCTCGATCGACTGGAGGACACGATGAACGCTGGCCCGCCGATCCCGGCGATCGATGTCGCGGAGGCCGAGCGACGCCTCCGCGAGGACCCCGATCGACCGTTGCTCGTCGACGTGCGCGAGGAGAGCGAGTTCGTCGACGTCCGGGCGCCCGGTGCGGTGTTGCTGCCGATGTCCATGTTCGCGGCACGGGCCGGGGAGCTGCCCCAGGACCGGCCTCTGATGCTCGTGTGCCATCTCGGTGGTCGATCCTCGGCGGCGGCCGGGTTCCTGATCCGGTCGGGCCGGTCCGACGTGGTCAACGTGACCGGCGGGATGGACGCCTGGGAGCGGGGCGGCCTGCCCGTTCGCCGTGGCACGCCCGAGCCGGGCGAAGGCGACCTCCCGGGCTAGATCGGTTCGGTCCGGACGGCCTAGCGTACTCGGCGGACTACCCGAGAGATCATCGCGCGGGCCTGCGGCTTGTGGGCATACGCCCACCCGATGATGATCAGGAGCACGAAGGTCACCGTGCCGACGCCGGCCGCGTTGGCATACCCGAGCTGCTGCCCGATCTCACCGTCGATCTTGAGGCCGGGGACGGTCGCGCCGAACGGGCCGAGCTGGAAGAACGGGCTCTGGGGCGACGTATTCGCACGGACGCTGGATGTCACCACGCCGGCGGCCGTCTCACCGCCGGTGATGATCACGTTCGGGCCCGTCACGAAGGAGCTGCCCCCGGTCATCCCGATGGGCAGGTCGCTGACCGGCAGGTGCTTCCACTCGGTGATCGTCCCGTCGTTCTCCGGGATCGACCAATAGAGCTCGGTCTTGGGGCCTTCGTTGTCTGCGCCGCCGACCAGGTACAGCGTCCCGTTGGCGGTCCAGCCTGCGGGATCGTCGCGAGCCGCCGGCAGGTTCCACGCATTGTCGATGTCCCACTTGACGACCTTGCCCTCGTCCGCGTTCACCGGGAACCCTTCCGGAGCCTCGAGGCCGACCGTGCCGCGTTGGACAGCCCCGACAGGGCCGGCCTCATCATGGCCGCCGTACAGCAGGACGTAATCGCCGACGATCGCGGCGATCGCGTCGGCCTGTGGCCTCGCAAGCGGGGCTTCGGTCTGCCACCCGCCGAGGACGCCCTTGACGTCGAGCAGGCTCTTGTAAGTCGTCGTAACGGGGCCATCCGGGCCTTCGCCACCGATGAGCAGCAACCCGTCGGGCGCGGCCACACCCGCAGCCCCGCCGCGCCCTTCGGGCAGGGCCAGGCTATCGACCGGCGTCCACTCCACCAGCACGCTGGTCTGCGGGTCGGGCGTGAGCGCGTACACCGTCGTTGTCGGGGCACCCTCGGCGTCGAACCCCCCGATCACAAAGACGGTGCCTGACACGGCCACCACGCTTGCATCGGTCCGTGGCTCGGGCAACGGCGGGCCATCCTGCCACTTGTCGAAGTTGCCGGTGCCTGACAGGTTGGCCACGAACACGGTCGACTGCGCGGTCGTGCCGTCTGACCCGCCGATGTACAGGATCTTCGTGCCGAGCTGGATCGCGCTGCCATCGGTCCGGGGCGCCGGAAGCGCAAGCTCGGGCGGCGACGCGTGCCACGGCACGATGGCGCCACGCGGCGCCGGGCACGGGAGCGTTTCGTTCTCGGACGAACAGAAGTTGATGGGCGACCACACGAGCAGCCCGAGGTCGACCGTGCGGTTGACTGTCAGGTAATACGCCCGATCCGGGAGATAGCCGAGCAACAGGATGATGATCACGAGCCAGACGAATGCTTTGATGCTGGCCCACGTCCAGCCGTCGGCGTCGAGCAGGCCGAAGAGTGCCCGCCTCTTCGGCACGATCATCCCGGGCCCGAGGGCAGGACGCGTGGTCCCGGTGGCGCTCATTCGGCCGTGAGGGTGCCGGTCATGTTCGGGTGGACCGAGCAGATGAACGGATAGTCACCCGCGGCGAGGGCCGGGACGTTGTAGTCCGCCTCGGCGACGCCTGTGATGATGTCGCCCCGAACGATGACCTGACCGCTGGAGTCGTTGACCTGGACGTTGTGCGCCACGCCGGTCTCGTTGTTGGCGAAATGGATGACGAAGGCCTCGTCAGCGGGCGCGGTCACGGTGCTCTGATCGAAGGCACTGCTCGAGCTCGTCGAGATCTCGACGACCGTCGCATTCGGATCCGGCGTGGCGGCGGGCGACGTGCCAGGCGACGCACTCGCGCCGCCGGTGAGCGCGTCGAGGTAACAATCCGGGTAGGGCGTCGCCCCGGGAGCGGGCTTGTAGTTCGGGTCGCGCCAGCCCGTGAAGGTGATGACCTCACCTGTGATCGGGTCCTTCTTCGGATCGAGCAGATGCTCGTCCCGGACGATGTATGTCGTGTCGTTCGTCGCGAGCAGGAACGCGATGAGCTCCTCGATCTGGCGATAATTGAGCGGCCCCGCCGGATTGCCCTGGTCCGACCAGATCGGCATCTTGGAGAGCGGGTTGCCGCAGACATAGCGGCCACCGACGGTCAGCACGTTCCGGATGTATGCCTCGTTGAGGTGGCTGAACAGCTTCTCCTGGCTGTTGAGGGTCGGGCCCTCCCCGCCCTCGCCGTCGACCCCATGGCAGCGCGCGCAATTCGCCTCGTAGATGAGATAGCCGCGCTCGACCTTGGCGACCTGCTGGGCGTCGATCTCCATGGCCTGACGGGCCGTCGTGAGCCCGCCCGGGGCGCCCAGCTCGTAGAACCAGTACAGCGAGACGAACAGGATGATGACGATCAGCGCGAGGAAGCCGACCCAGCGTGCGTTGGCCGACTGGCGAACGACCTGGGCAGCCCGTTCCGGCGAGAACTCGATCCTGCGGATCGACGGTGGCGACGTGAACCGGTCGACTGGCGCGACCTCGTCCGGCGGGCGAACGGCGGGCAGGCGCTGCTCGGGCTCGTGCCCCTCGGGCTCGCGTCCGGGCGTATCGGTCATCGGTCCCCTCGAGCGGTCGGGTCGATCACTGGCATGCCGCTCAGATGCAGCCGGTCGGAGTGCGCGGCGGGATGATGCCCGGCTGCCCGAGCGCGACAGGGAGTGGCCCCAGGGTGATCTTGCCAGTATCGATCGAGAGGGCGCCGCCGCCATCGACCGAGATGGAGAACCGGTCCATCCCGCGCGGCGCCGGGCCGTACTGCGCACCGTCGGCCTTGATCCCGAGCCGGTCGTAGCGCGACCCATGACAGGGACACTCCAGCCAGAAGTTCTTCAGGCACGGGTTGGGCTTGCAGCCCAGGTGCGGGCAGCGCTGGTAGAGGGCCCGCACATTGAGCGCCGACCCGTCGCCGCTCGTGTCCTCGCCGGCGACGAACCGTTGCTGGGCCGGGTCCTTGAGGATCACGAACGCCCTGGCCTCGGGGAAGTAGGCCGGGAAACCCTCCGCGATCGGCAGAGTGCTGTTGAGCGTCTTGACCTCGTCGAGCGTGCCGATCCGCAGGACGCCGCCGAAGCCCTTGCGGAGGGCGGGCCAGGCGAAGGCCAGCGTGCCGGCCAACGCCTCGAGGGTTCCGAGCGCGATCCCCGCCCCGAGCGCGACGCGCATCAGCCGGCGTCGGGACATGCCCTGCACCTGTTCCTTGCGCAGCGACTTGATGGCCTCGGACGTGAGGGCGGCGGGCTGGGCGGCGGGTTCGACCTGGTAATTGCTCATGACGGACCTACAGCGAGAAGTACATGCCAGGGGCGGTCACGAACGGGATGACGAACGTGTAGCCCGGGCCACGGAAGAAGATCCCGACGAACGTCAGGACCAGGCCGAGGATGCAGAACAGCGTGAACAGGACCACCGCAGTCTTTCGCTGCGAGGGCCGCGTGACCAGGAGGTCGCCGCGATCGACATACGGGATGAATGCCGCCCCGACGAGCACGAAGGTCGGCGCGAGGACGCCTGCCACGACCGGATGCAGGTAAGCCAGAAGCTCCTGGAGTCCGAGGAAGTACCACGGCGCCTTGGCGACAGCCGGAGTGACGTTGCCGTTCGCCAGCTCTTCGAGGGGCGCGTTGATGAACAGCCCCATGAGCAGCAGGAAGATCGACATCACGCCGGCCGCCAGGAACTCGATCGACAGCAGATGCGGCCAGGTCATGACCGTGTCGTCCGGTTCCTTCTGGACGCGGACGACGGCGTCCTGCTTGACCAGCGCGAGCAGCCGATACGGCCGCGCCGACATCGGCACGCGCTGCTTGTCGATCTCGGTCCGCCGCGCCGGGTCGACGGGCAACACCTCGCGCCGCGTCGTCGGATCCTTCGTATCCGTCATTCGAACTGCCTCGCGGGCCAATAGGAGCATTCAGCGCAAGGCGGCGACGAGCACGCGAAAGAGCGCATCTCAGGATGCGTGAGTGAGCGCGCGCAGGAGCCAACGCGGCGATGGATGCTCATAGCGGCCCGCTGATCCCACCATCTTTTCGGATCCGCCAAAAGTGCACCGTAAGAAAGATGGCCGCGATGAGCGGCAAGAACACGACATGTCCCACATAGAAACGGATAAGGGTGTTCTGGCCGACCTCGACGCCGCCCAGCAGGATCCGATTGACCGGTGTGTTGAAGATCGGTACGTAGCCACCCATGTTGGTGCCGATCGTGATGGCCCAGAAGGCGATCTGATCCCACGGCAGCAGATAGCCCGTGAAGCTGAGCATGATCGTCAGGAACAACAGGACGACGCCGACCACCCAGTTGAACTCGCGCGGCGGCTTGTATGCCCCGTGGTAGAAGACCCGCATCATGTGCAGGAACACGAAGAAGACCATGAGGTGGGCGCCCCACCGATGGACGTTCCGGGTCAGCAACCCGAAGGTGACCTCGCTCTGGATCTCGAGGATGTTCGTGTACGCCAGGGTCGCGGACGGCACGTAGAAGAACATCAGGTACACGCCCGTCACGGTCAGGACGAGGAACAGGAAGAACGACAGCCCGCCGAGGCAGAACGTATAGGCGAACTTGACCGCGTGCTGGCGGACGCGGACCGGGTGGATGTGCAGGAAGACGTTGTTCATGACCGCGTACGCGCGCGAGCGCTCGTCCCGCGGGTAGGGCTGCCGGAAGAGGGACCGCCAGACCGGGCTGCGCCGGATCGTCTGGTCGACCCGCTCCAGGAAACTCACCGGGCTCCTCCTGCGACGCCGGGGGTTCCGGCCAGCTGCGCATCCCGGTACGACTCCTTGTAGAGCCGTCCGTCAGTCGAGATCTCCTGCATCTCGAACCGCTCCATCGTAATGGCGTCGAACGGGCACCGCTTGACACACAACGCGCAGCGGATGCAGCGCTCCTCGTCGAGGATCATCGCGCCGCCGTTCTCCCAGCCATAGGCCTCTTCCAGCTCCGGCAGGAGGCCCTCCGACTTGAGCGTGTTGATGTCGGTCATGTGGATGACGCCCTCGGGGCAGACATCGGCGCAGGCGCCACACAGGACGCAGCGGAACGGGTCGAACCAGATGTTGTAGTTGCACATGAGGCAGCGGGTCGACTCGGCGACCGCGCCATTCGCGTCGTACCCGAGCTCGACCGGCGTGTTGAAGTTGACGATCGGATCGGTCGATGGCATCCGAGCCTGGAGCGGGACCATCGGGATGTGCTGTCGAGGAAGCACGTCGTAGAACTCGGGCATGTCGTGGCGCCACGAGCTCGTGACCTTCACGTTGGCGTCGACCGTCACGTCGGTCCGCCCGGCAAGGTACCGGTCGAGCGCATAGGCGGCCTTCTTGCCGTGCCCGGCCGCCTCGATCAGTGTCGTCGGGCCGGTCACGAAGTCGCCGCACGCGAACACGCCACGGACGTTCGTGGCGTACGTCGCGGGGTCGACCTTGACCCGGCCGCGATTGATCTCGAAACTCGCCTCGACCGGGAGGAACGTGAGATCGGCCGCCTGCGACACGGCCGGGATGACGGTCTTGGCCGGGACGATGAACTCCGATCCCTCGATCGGGACAGGGGAGCGTCGACCGGACGCGTCCGGCTCGCCGAGGCGGTTGCGGATGAACTTGACGCCGGTGACCTTGCCGTCCTCGCCGAGCACCTCGATCGGGCTGGCCAGGAACTCCATCCGGACGCCCTCGCGCTCGGTCTCGCCGAGCTCCTCCTCGTCGACGACGAGCTCGGAGCGGGTTCGCCGGTAGGCGATCGTCACGTTCTCGGCGCCGTGGCGCAGGCTCGTGCGCGAGCAGTCCATCGCGGTGTACCCGCCGCCGATGACGACGACGTCATTGCCCACCTCGAGCGGCTCACCGAGATTGGCGCGCTTCATGAAATCGACGCCGTAGTCGACGCCGTCGAGGTCGGCACCCGGGACGTCCAGGGCGACGGCGTCCATCGCTCCGGCGGTGATGGCGATCGCGTCGAAGTCGCGCTGGAGCTGATCGAACGTGATGTCCTTGCCGATCGTCGTGTCGTAGATGAACGTGACCCCGAGGCGCTCGATCAGGCGGATATCCATCTCGATCGCCTCACGCGGAAGGCGGAATGCCGGCACGCCGATGAGCATCGTGCCGCCGCCGTACGGCAGGCTGTCGAACACCGTGCACTGGTAGCCCTTCATCGCCAGCTCGCGGGCGACGGACAGGCCGGCCGGGCCGGCACCGACGATGGCGACGCGCTCGGATCGCTGCGCGATGTCGGGCATGACGTCCGGGATGCCGGACGCCTCGTGCCACTCGACGAGGAACCGCTTCATCGCCCGGATCGCGAGCGGGCGATCGATATCGCCGCGCCGGCATGCCCGCTCGCACGGGGCGGAGCAGACGTACGAGCACATCGCAGCGACCGGGTTCGGTTCGCGCGACAGGATGTAGCCCTCTTCGAACCGGCCCTCGGCGGCGAGGTTGAGATAGCCCCGGCAGTTCGTCCCGACAGGGCAGGCTTCCTGGCATTCGATGTTGCACTGCAACCAGGAGGCGTCGACAGGCTGGACGAGGAATTCCTGGGCTGGATCGATGGCCAAGCGGGCGTGCCTTTCCGTGGATTGGTCGGGCTCGGGGCGCAACGTGATGATCGGCTGTTCGCCGACCGCCCGAATCTACCATTGGCCTCGTGAGCGCTGCAAAGCGCGGCCGGGTGCGGGCGAGCGGGTGGCCGGCTGCCGGGAACCCGTTCTCGCGCACGCGTCACAGGTTGACGCTGACCCGTGTTCGCAGCTACGCTGGCCATCCGGGGGAACCCGCCCGTGCTCGGTGAGGGGCGCGATCGGATGGAGTTGCGGACAGCGTGACCGGGAGCGAGTTCGTCTTCCTGGCGTTCGGCCTGATCCTCGGGATCGCCGCGGGTGCCGCACTCATCGAGTTCATCCGGGCACGGCGACCCGCGAGTGCAGTGCGCGTGATCGTAGCTCCGGACGCGATCCCTCGTCGTCGCGCCGCGACCCTCGCCAACGATGCATTCACCGACTCACCGGTCGTGCTGGATCCGGCACACGGAGGGCCGGCCGACCGCCAGGACCTGCTGTCGAACAACGGCGTGACCGCGCCCGCACTTCGAACACCTGTTCTCGCACCGCAGCCAGGGACGGTTGCCGAGCCGGCCTTCCGGCTGACCGGTCCGACGCCTCCGAGCGTCGGTCCTCTCGTGCCAGGCTCCCCGGGTCGGGCCGTCGCGCAGGGGATGCCGATCTCGACCGGCATCGACCCGATGCTGCTCGCCTTGCGGGCGAGCGCCGCGGCGAGTGCTGAGGCGGCCATGCACGGTGCCGCCGCGCCGGTCGCCACGGCCGTCATGACCGAGTCGGACGAGCCGGCCGAGGTTGCTGCGACGGCGAACCCGACGTCGACGAAAGGTCGCGCGACGAAGGGTGCGAGCCGGGCGGCGCCAGAAGCCCCGTCATCGACCGAAGCCCCGAGCGGACCGTGTGGCGATGCGCGCCGCATCGCCGATGAGCGTTGCGAGCTCGCGACCCGAGCCCGAGGTCAGGCGACCACGGCGGAGGAGACCCTTCGGGCAGCGCAGCGGGCCTACGACGACCACGAGACCGCCATGGCGGAGGCCGCCACGGCAGCCGACGCCCGGGCGATCCGCGAGGCCAAGGACCAGGCCCAGGCACGATTCCGCGCAGGGCGGGCCGCGGCGCGGACCGCGGAGGACATCGAGAACGCGGCACGCGACTGGCTCCACGAGATCAATCGGATCAACGCCCAGACCGGCAACGCGACGGCGATCCTCCAGCGCGCGCGGGCCGCCGCCCCCGAGATGGCGGTCCGCCTGGAGCGGACGGCGGTCGCGGCCGATGGCGCGCGGGTCGCGGCCGAAGCCGCCGAGGCGGCGTGCGTGGCGGCCCGTCAGGCCGTGGCGGATTGCGAGGAACGCGCCACCAGCGGCCGGCCGAGCCCAGCGCCGACCGATACGGGCGACGATCGCGACCGGGACGACACGACGTCCGACACCCTGGTGGCCGCGCTGCGCGCCGGGGCGTCACCACGGATCGTGCGGCTGCTGCGCGGCGACCGGACGGCGATGCACGAGGTCGTCGATGCGCTCGGTGGCAACGACGCCGACGAGCGACGCCGATGGCAGGTCGCGATCGCCGATCTGATCGACGCGATCGTGGTGGATGCGATCGCCGCGTCCGCGTTCGACTTCCCGACCGACCATCCGTTCTGGGGCCCGTTCAACCGGTCGCAGGGTCGAGACATCGCCGCCGCGCTGTCGTCACTCGGGTATCGATTCGATGGGCTTGGCGGCTGGGTGGACGATCGGTACCCGTCGCAGCGCGACCTGTCGCTCGCGCTGGGCTATGCCGGGCTCGACCCGATGCGGATGCGCCACTGGCCGAACGACGCCGAGATGGCGACGCTGTTCGAGGAGGTCGAGGTGGCCGCTGCGGAGCACCTTGCCAACACGGCCGGCGACCTCACGCTTGGCGAGCTTGTCGCGATGCTCGGGCGACGGGCCGACGGCATGGCGGACATCTGGAACGAATGGGGGCGGATCAGGCCGATCCTGCTAGACGAGCGCTGACGGCGTCTAGCCCTTCGACTCGTCCTCATCGTCGTCGATGACGATCACGCGCAGGGCCTCTGCCGCCCCGGCGCCGATCGACTCGCCCTCCTCGGCCGCCCAGCTCCGGATGCGCGTGGCGAGGGCATCCATGTCGCGGATCTGGCTGCGATGCTCGGCCAGCGCGGCGAGCTTGCGGTCGAGCGTCCCTGTGATGTCGACCCATGCATCGGGGCGCTCCGACCAGAAGAGGTAGATGCGGCGGACCGCGTGCGCTGGCAGGCCGTCGCGCGCCAGGGCGGGGAACGCCATCGGGTTGCGCGCGGCCGGATAGACGGCATCGACCGCCGCGAAACCGGCCGCCCGATGGTCGGTGTGGTTCACTCCACCGCCGCGGTGGAATACGGCCTCGGGGTCAGTGGCGAAGACCGCGTCGGGTCGGAACGTCCGGATCTCGCGGACGAGAAGCTCGCGCAATGGAAGGTCGTTCGCGAGCGCCCCGTCCGGCTGGTGCAGGAAGCTCACGCCCGCGTAGCCGACCACGGCCGCCGCGGCGCGCTGCTCGGTCTCGCGCAGGGCTGCGAGCTCGAGCGGATCGGCGTCCGGGTCTTCGCCACCTTGATCGCCCGAGGTGCAGCACACCAGCCAGCCGACGGATCCCGCATCGATCCAGCGGGCGGCGGTGCCGGCTGGACCGAAGTCGGCGTCGTCCGGGTGACCGGCGATGACCATGAACCGGGCGGGCCGCCAGTCGTGGTCGCGAGGCGGCTCGGCCGGGCTCGTCATGGGGCGCGGCGGAGGCGGGCTCCGACACGCGGCCGCGATGCAGGAATGTCCTTGCGGGCGGTGTGAGGGGCGCGTACGCTTGAGGCCGAGACTTCGCTCGTCTCCCCCCACGGGCGAAGTCTCCTTCCATCTCCCGGAGGATCAGTCACCGGCCGGTCAGCGGGCGACTGCCTGGAGCTCGTCCAGGGCGGCCAGGACCGCGCTGGCGTGGCCCTCCGGCTTGACCTTCGGCCAGACCTTGGCGATGCGTCCGGCGGGGTCGACCAGGAACGTCGTCCGGGCCGTCCCCATGTACGTGCGTCCGTAGTTGTGCTTCTCGACCCACGAGCCGTACGCCTCAGCGACCTCGTGGTCCTCGTCGGCGAGGAGCGTGAACGGCAGCCCGAACTTCTCGCGGAACTGGCGCTTGCTGGCGGCGCCCTGGGGGCTGATACCCCAGACATCGGCTCCGCGCTCCGTGATGGTCTGGTTCGCGTCGCGGAACTCGCACGCCTCGACGGTGCAACCCGGCGTGTCGTCCTTCGGATAGAAGTACAGGATGGTCCAGCGGCCGCGTTGATCGGCGAGGTCGTGGACCGTGCCCGTCTCGTCGGGCAGGGCGATCGGGGGCGCCTGATCGCCGACGGTCGGCATACTCATCGTCAGAGCGTAGCAGGGGTCTCCACGATGAGGAGAGTGCCGGCCCGGAGAGTGACGGTCGCGGTCTGTGCGGTCCGCAGGTTGGACAGGCCGCGGCTCCGGCCGACGAGCAAGGCCTCGTCGTGGAGCGCGTACTGGAGGCCGACGGTGGTCACGCCGGTCGCGTCCGCACCGACCGGCAGCAACGACACGTGGTCGTCGATCCGGCCGTTGAGGTCCACCTCTTCAGGCGAGCCGTCGGGCGCGGGCGCCAGCAGCAGCCGGACGCGTGCATCGGCGCCGACCAGACGGACGTCGACGGCGCGGAGCTCCGGCATCGCGAGGAGCGCCAGGTTCGCCAGCGCGTGATCGAGACGCGGGCCGCCGAGCGCGCCGACGATCGTGATCGCGGCAGGCCGCCGGGTCAGGGCCGCGGCGACGGCGAGCTCGGTGTCGGATTCGTCCTTGTCGACCGGCGCCCGCTCGACGGGAATCCCTGCAGCCTCGAGGGAGGCGATACCGTCCTCGCCGAGCGAGTCGCCATCGCCGACCCACAGATCGACACGGAGCCCGAGCACTCCGGCATGCCGTGCGCCGCCGTCCGCGGCGACCACGTACGGGTCGCGCGCCAGCCAGCCGGGCCAAGCCAGGTCGATCGCGATACGCGACCCCACGTCGCCGTCAGCGAGGACGATGGCCTGGGTGGTCGACATCATGCTGCGGATGCTAGCGGCCCCGCACGGACCCGATGCTAGACTCCGGCCGTGCCTGCCCAGATCGACCACCCTGCCGTCCGACGCGTCATCGCCGCTGCAGAGCGGAAGGGGATCGACCTCGACATCGTCACGTTCGACGAGTCGACCCATACCGCCGAGGAGGCGGCGCTGGCGGTCGGTGGCGAACTCGGCCAGATCGTCAAGTCGCTCGTGTTCGTCGCCCCGTCGGACGAAGGGCCCGAACCGATCATCTGTCTCGTGTCGGGTCAGAATCGGGTCGACGTCGCGCGATTGGCAGCGGTCGCCGGCGAGCCGGACATCCGGCGGGCGACGGCTCGCGAAGCGCACGAGCTGGTCGGCTTCGTGATCGGCGGCATCCCGCCCATCGGTTTCGATCGGCCGGTCCGCGTGATCATGGACCCGGACCTCGGGCGGTATACGACCGTGTGGGCGGCGGCCGGTCTGCCGACCGCGGTCTTCGAGGTGCCTCCCGCGACGTTGCGCACGCTGGCCAACGCCACGGTCGCGCCGATCAGCGAGGAGCGCCGGGCGGCCGACGTCGAGGCGGACGAACAGGGATCCGGTCGCCTCGCCTCGACGGGGGCGTGACGGCACAGGCCAGGTCGAGCCGCGTGGCTCACGAACCGCGCAACGCGACGATCGCCTACCCGGGCGGTCTGCGCGCGCGATGGCGCTGGGGCGGGAGCGGCCAGTCCGACGAGGTCTTCGCGCTCAGCGAGGCCGGTGGAGCGCTCATCGACCTGGGCCCCAACGTCAGCTCCGACCCCGATGCTCTGTGCCGCGCCGAGCTCCGGCTCGATGGCCCGCGCGGGTCGTGGACAGCCCGGTTCGCCTCGACGATCTACGACGAGCCGCGCGCGATCTACTGGGACACGGCGAGTCTGCTCGTCGTCGCCTACGGGTTCCATACGTTCGGGCTGGACGCCGCGAGTGGCGCGCTCCGCTGGGAGCATCGCTCGGCATCACCGATCATCGCGCTGCTCGGTTCACCGCGGCTCGGCCACATCCTCGTCCAGGCGGAGATCGAGACCTTCGCGCTCGAACGGGACGGGACGGTCGGATGGCGGGTCGCCCACTCGGACGTCGTCACCGCGGCCGAGCTGATCGGTGGTCGGCTGGTCCTGACCGGGTTCGACGGACAGCTCAACGCTCTGGATCCTGCCACAGGCCGGTCGGCGGGCTGACCGCGCTGTGGACGGACGGTGGATAACCTGTCGCACCCCGCCCACATTGGTGGATGACCGCCGTTGACCGTGCCGAGGCTTCACCCGTAGCGTAGAGGCCAGCCCGGAGGGGCCGAACGATACTAACGGCGGCGATCGCATCAACGCCCACGTGTCGTGGAGGTTCCTTCGGGCCCTTCCATGTCCAGGCCACGCACGGGCGAGCGGGTATAGTCGCCGCCGTGACCCCCCTGATCCCGATCGTCGTCGGCTTCGTCGCGCTCGGCATCGGCGTCGCGATCCTGCGGACACTCGGGGCGAATTACCGAGTCGGACGGCTCCTCGCGGTCACACCCGTCGTCCCGGTGGCGCACGCGCTCGAGCTGGCCTCCGGGCCGCCGCGGTTCGTCGCGGTGCGCGGCCGGATCGACACCGACCAGGAGTTCGAGGACGACGCGCACCGCCCCCTCGTCTTGCGTCGGGTCCGCTTCCAGCTCGCCGCAGGCAGCGGCTGGACCACCATCGACGAGCAGCGCCAGTCCGTGGGCTTCGAGGTCCGCGAGGGCCTTGACGCGATCGCCGTCGACCACGATGCGATCGCCGACGGGCTCATCGTCATCCCGCGCCAGTCCGTGGGAACGGCTGCGGACGCGCCCGATCGCGTCCCACCCGGCACGGCGCCGGACGTTCCGCTGCGCTTGCGGGTCGAGCAGTTGTCGTCTGTCGAGCACGCGACGGTGGCCGGGGTGCCGTCGATCGACCCCGCGAGCGGCATCGCGCGCATGTCAGCCGGTCTCGGGCGCCCGCTCATCGTCACGACCCTCGAACGCGATGAGGCGATGCGCGTGCTCGCGGGCGACGCGCGGCGACGGCCGCTGATCGCCGTGATCGCGCTGGCGATCGGGCTCATCGCGATCACCTTTGGCCTCGTGTGGGCTGTGGCCGGCGCGTTCACACGACCGGTCCTGGCCGCGACCCCGTCGCCGTCGGCCGTCCTCGGCGGCGATCCGCGCAGCAGCGGCGAGGGCCCTGGGCTAGTCGGCGATCCCCTGACGGCCATCGTGCTCGTGCTCGTGATCGGCATCGGCGCCGCCGTCGCGACGGCGCTGTACGTCCGCCTGACGGGCGGTCGCCGGGCCTGATCGCGGGGTCCCGGGCGAACATCCGACCGCCGGGACCTTCGGACTATTGGCAAGAACTGTGAGATTGGTAGCCTCGGCTACGTGCACTTCACAGTTCCTCCATCGAGGCGATGAGCGCCCACCTGCCCCCGCGCCCGATCGACGCGACACTCTCCGTCACCAAGGCCGCGCGGCTCCTGGGCGTGCATCCGAACACGGTCCGCACCTGGAGCGACGCGGGTCGTCTGCGGTTCTACCGGATCAACCCGCGCGGCGATCGGCGCTACCGGCTGGGTGACCTCCAGCGGTTCCTCGCGAACGCCGAGCAGGGCGCAGCCGACTCGGCCCGGCATGCGGGTGGAGCACCCCGCCGCCAGCCGGACGGACATCGCCAGCCGCCAGTCCGGGTCGATCTGGCACCGCTCCTCGACACGACCGACGTGGAGCGCCACCGCCGGGACCTGGCGCTCATCGACGCGATCGCCCGTGAGCCGTTCGGCCAGACGACGCTCGAGGAAGACCTGGACAGGTTCGCGGACCACGTCCGTGACGCCGGCGACCGTGCGATGGTCGTCATCTGGGAGCGCCACGACGATCGACTGATGCCAGCCGCAGTGGCGGTACCACCCGGGGTCGCCCCTCCGCGTCTGCTCGACGTCCCGAGGTCGTTCGGCGTCCTCGGACGGGCACTCGAGGCCGCGACGCGGCGAGGGGCCCGCTCGATCGACGATGCCCCCGGCGTACTCGCCGTGGAGGCCGACAAGGGCGAGCGGGTCACCGCGACCGTGCTGCCCGGCGATCGCGAGGAGCTCGCCGCCGCGATCCCAGGGCGCGATGGGCCGTGGGGCGTCCTGCTGGTCGTCGCCGCGCCAGGGGACGGCTTCGAGCCTCTCGATCACGACCTCGCGACCGTCCTCGCCGACGGGATCGGCGCCATCGTCGGCGTCGTCCGCCGCGAGGAGGAGGTCGCGCACCTGCTGCATCGGGCGGAGGCGCTGCGTCGCGTGGCGGGCGACATCGGCAGCGGCGTCGACCTCGACCGTATCCTCGCCGGCCTCGTCGACCACGCGATGGTGCTGTTCGAGGGTGACCGTGGCGCGGTGTTCCTGCGCCAGCCCGACGGCAAGGTCGCGGCCGAGGTCAGCCGCGGCCTGTCAGCGGCGTACACCGCCGCGGTCCGCGACTTCCCGGAGCGGTGTCTGCCGAACTACGCGATCGCCGCCCGCCGACCGCTGTTCTCGACCAACTACCGTGACGACCCGCGGGGCGCCGATGTCCGTGCGGCGGTCGTCCAGGAGGGTTTCGACACGATGTGCACGGCGCCGTTGCTCGACGGCGATCACGTGCTCGGCCTTCTCAACGTGTACCACGACGAACCGCACGACTGGAGCGCGGACGAGCTCGAGACGATCACGGCCCTCGGGACCCAGGCCAGCGTGGCCATCCGCACTGCTCAGAACTTCGAGCAGATGGCGACCTGGACGGCCCAGCTGCAGTCCATCCAGCAGCTTGGGGCACGACTCAATCACCTCTCGAACGTCCGCGACATCGGCCTGGCGATCGGCACCGAGCTCCGGCAGCTGATCGACTATCACAACGTCCGCGTCTACCGGCGGATGGGCGACGAGCTGGTCCCCGTCGCACTCCGCGGACAGGTCGGTGAGTACGTCGACGAGACGCCCGACCAGCTGAAGGTCGCGGTGGGCGAGGGCATCACGGGCTGGGTCGCCGAGCACCGCATCGCCCAGTACCTTCCCGACGCGAGCACCGACCCGCGCGCGGACACCATCCCCGGCACCGAGGACGACCTCGAGGAATCGATGCTGCTCGCACCGATGCTGTTCGAGGACGACGTCCTCGGCGTGCTCGTGCTCTCGAAGCTCGGCCTCCACCAGTTCAGCGACGACGACCTGCGCCTGCTCGTGATCTACGCGAGCTTCGCGGCGCAGGCGATGGCCAACGCGGATGCCACGGGCCGGCTGCGGGAGCAATCGGCGGCGCTCGAGCAGCAGCTCCGCAGCCAGCGCGCGCTCCTCCAGATCACCGAGTCGATCCTGACGACGCTCGACGGCCGGGCCGTGCTGGAGGGCATCACCGAACGGCTCGGTGGGCTCATCGCTTGCGACAACGTCGCGATCGAAGTGCTCGATCCGGCGACTGGCCTGCTGACGCCGTTGACGGCGCGTGGCGTCCATGCGGCCGCGTACATGGAGCCCTGGGAACCGGGTGAGACCGGCGTCGCGACCTGGGTGGTCGAGCACAACGAACCCGTCTACATCGACGACGAGCGCAGCGACCCGCGCGTCAATCATTTCCGCGTGACTGACGGGATCGACGAGACCTCGGCGGATGGCAGCCTCATCGTCGTGCCGCTGCGCGGCCGATCCGGCGCGATCGGGGTCCTGACGATCGAGCGGCTCGGCGTCGGGAATACGTTCGCGCCCGAGGAGTTCGACCTCGTGAAACTGTTCGCGGCGCAGGTGTCGATCGCCCTGCAGAACGCGGAGGTGTATCGCGCCGTCGAGATCCGAGCCCAGACGGATGGCCTGACCGGCCTTCTCAATCACACCACGTTCGAGGACCACCTGGGTCGCGCGGTGCGCGACGGCGCGCCCTTCGGGCTCATCATGCTCGACCTCGACGACTTCCGGCAGGTCAACAACCGGATGGGCCACCTCGCCGGCGACGAGGAGCTACGGCGCATCGCCAAGGCCTTGACGCGGTCGGGCCGCGACTCCGACCTCGTGTTCCGCTACGGCGGCGACGAGTTCGCGTTCCTGCTGCCGCACACCGACACCGCCGGCGCGCGGCAGGTCGCGGAACGGGCTGGCGCCGCGGTGCGCGGCCTCGGCGGTCCGGTCACTGCCTCGATCGGGGTCGCGACGT
The DNA here is from genome assembly GCA_963819655.1 of uncultured Chloroflexia bacterium. Classification (GTDB taxonomy): domain Bacteria; phylum Chloroflexota; class Limnocylindria; order Limnocylindrales; family CSP1-4; genus SPCO01. The sequence goes on from CAWFXA010000002.1 coordinate 67,685, forward strand.
TCCCCATCGACGGCGCGACGGCGGCGGACGTCCTGCTCGCCGCGGACCGAGCGTGCTTCGTCGCCAAGCGCGGTGGCCGCGATCGCGTCGCGACCGCCGCCGAGGGCCTCGCCCTCGCGGCCGAGTTCCGGCCCCAGGCGCCGACGCCGGTCGACTCCGAGGTGGAAGCAGCGAGCTAGTCGCTCCCTGCGGGCCCGGGGGACGATGCAACCCTAGAGATGCGCCGATATCGGCGCATCTCGGCGTTTGATCGGGCGATTCGTGCTCAGCCTCGATCGCCGCGATGACGCTGATGGCGTCGCCCTGAACGACTCGCGGATTGTGGGCCCTGGATGCGACGATTTCGGCGCATCGGCGTCGGATGACGGCCGGGCGCTGGCGCCAAACGCACACACCGGCCACGATCCGGTGATGCGGGAACACCTCCGGGCGCTGTCAGCGGCCATCGCGATCTTCTCGATCGTGGTCGCCTGCATCCCACCGACAGGCCGGTTCACGACGCCGTCCGAGCCGCCTGCCGCGTCGGAGGCCGTCGCGACGCCGGTGACCTCCCCAGGCGGGCCCTCGTCACGGCCGTCGTTCATCCGTCCGACGCCGACGCCGCTGCCGACCTTCCTCGTCTACACCGTCAGGCCGGGCGACACGCTGACCTCGATCGCCCGGCTGTTCGGCACGACCGCGCGCAGCATCGCGTTCTGGAACCGCGCGAACCATCCGTCGCTCGACCCGGACTCCCCGAGCTACGCGCCGGATCGCATCCAGGCCGGCTGGAACCTGAACCTGGTCCCCGATGTCGAGCTCGATCCCGAGGACCTGCCGGACCTGCCGACGGCGGCGCCGACGGGACCCAGCCGGGGCACGTCCGGCCCAGGCCCGTCCAGCTCCGCCACGCCCGTGTCGTCCTAAGTCAGAGCCGCCCGAGTCAGAGCCGCCCGGCGTCGATGATGCGCTGGAGGAATTGCCGCGTCCGGGGCTCGCGCGGGTCGCTGAACACCTGATCCGGCGGACCGGACTCGAAGATCACGCCCTCATCGAGGAAGCAGACGCGATCGGCGATCTCGCGTGCGAAACCCATCTCGTGGGTCGCGATCAGCATCGTCATGCCCCCGCTGGCGAGCTCCCGGATCACGCCCAGCACCTCGGCGACGAGCTCCGGGTCGAGGGCGCTGGTCACCTCGTCGAGCAGCAGCAGGTCGGGCTGCATCGCCAGCGCGCGGATGATCGCGACGCGCTGCTGCTGACCGCCGGATAGGCGATCCGGGTAGTCGATCCGCTTGTCGGCCAGTCCGAACCGTTCGAGCAGCCGGGTCGCCGCCGCCTCGGCGTCGGCGCGGGGTGTCCGCAGCACCTTCCGCGGGGCGAGCGTGATGTTGTCGAGGACCGACATGTGCGGGAACAGGTTGTAGGCCTGGAACACGATGCCGATGCGCCGCCGGATCCGGTCCACGTTGACGTCGAGCGCGGTGATCTCGTCGCCCTCGATGACGATGCGTCCGGCGTCGATCGGCTCGATCAGGTTGATGCAGCGGAGCAGCGTCGATTTGCCTGAGCCAGACGCGCCGATGAGGCAGACGACCTCGTGCTCTGCGACGTCGAGGTCGATGCCGCGCAGGACGGCCAGCGACCCGAACGACTTCTCGAGGCCCTCGATGTGGACGGCCGGGACGGGCCTGGGTGACGCGGTCATCGTCGACCTCCGTCAGCCTGCCGCCGATCCCGCGCGATGAGGAAGTCCGTCAGGCGGGCGAGCGGGATCGTCACGACGATGAACACGAGCGCGACCGCCATGTATGGCGTGAAGTTGAAGGCGGCGGCCTGCTTGATCTGTGCCGTCCGAAAGATCTCGACCACCCCGATGGACGACACGAGCACCGTGTCCTTCTGGAGACCGATGAAATCGTTGAGCAGCGGCGGCACGACGCGCCGCACGGCCTGCGGGACGACGACGTGGCGGAGGCTCTGCCATCGGCTGAGACCGAGCGAGCGCGCCGCGGCATCCTGGCTCGGGTGGACCGACTCGATGCCGGCGCGGTAGACCTCGGAGACGTATGCCGAATAGACCAGCGTCAGGGCCAGGATCCCGTACAGGATCGGGGGCGTCTTTGGGTCGACGAGGCCCAGCCCCGGGATCCCGAACCCGAGGACGAAGATGACGAGCAGCCCCGGGAGGGCCCGAAAGATGTCCGCGTAGAGCGTGGCGATCAGGCGGACCGGGAAGAACACCGGCCCCGGCAGGCTGCGCAGGATGGCGATGATCAGGCCGAAGATCAGGACCAGGATCTCCGCCGCGACGAAGAGCTGGATGTTGACGAAGAAGGCCGCGACGATGCCGGGCAACGCCGCGGCAAAGACACTCGGCATCGAGGAACGAGCTTTGGACGTCCGGCCAGCCGGGAGCGTTCACGACGACCAACGCCAGCACGCCGAAGACGACGACCGTGCTGGCCAGCGCGAGGAGCGACGAACGCAACGCCCGCCGTCGATCTCGGCGACGGCGGGCGTCGGTGACGTTCATGTGCGGGCGCGCCCGCGCGGTCTACGGACCGAAGACCGGGACGGCGTCCTGGAACGGGAGGAACTGGCTGGCCAGCGCTTCGAGCGTGCCCTCGTTGATCAGCACGTCGATGGCGCCGTTGACGCACTCGGTGAGCGGGCTGTCCTTGGCGAGCACGGCGCTGAAGTGCTCGGGCGTGCCACCCTTGAACTGTCCGACGATGATCGAGTTCTCCAACTGCACGTTGGTGATGAAGTCGGCGGTCGGCAGGTCGACGACGACACCGTCGATGGAGCCCTGGCCAAGTGCCTCGATCGCGGCATCGTTGGTGTCGAACACCTGTGGAGCGTTGGTCGGCGCGATAAGCGTGTTGATCGCGTCGAAGCTGGTCGTGCCGACCTGAGCGCCGAACGTGAACTCCTTGAGGGACGATGTCGAGTTCACCGCGGCGATCGGGGTGCCTTGCATCGCGACCAGCGACTGGTTGCCGAAGTAGTAGCCCTTCGAGAGGTCGACGTTCTCGGCACGCTCCGGCTTGAACGACACCTGGTTGAGGTCGATGTCGAAGGTCTTCGGGCCCGGCGCGAACGAGTTCGCGAACGGGACCACGACCCAGGTGACCTCATCACGGCCGAAGCCCAGCTGATCGGCGATGGCATAGCCGACCGCGCTCTCGAACCCAGTCGCGTTGGTCGGGTCGCCGAGCTCCCAAGGAGCGGTCTTGCTCCCGTCGGTGTTCTCGAGGAAGTACGGCGGGTACGCGGGATTGTCAGTGCCGATCGTGAACGTGCCGGCCGTCACCAGGGTGAGGCTGTCCTTGGCGCACGCGCCAGGGCTTGCCACGGCCTCGCTGGGGGCGACCGACGGCTCGACCGACGGGGCGACGGGGGTCGCGCTGATGGGGGCCGCGCCAGGGCTCGTGCAGGCCGCGAGCAGGATCGCGAGCATGCCGGCGCTGGCGACGCCTGTGGTCTTGCGCATGGGATGCCTCTCCGAAAGGGAACGGGGACGCGCGAGAGTGTACCCGCCGATGTCATAGGTGTCAGGTAGGAGTTCGGCGCAGGCGATCAGTCGTTGCGCCGCCCGAAACGCGCCGAAGCGGCGCCGGGAGGAGGTTCGGCGCCGCTTCGGCGTTGGTCGATCGCTCGGGCGGGAGGAGGGTCGCACCCTCGCGATCGGGTGATATGCGGAGATCAGTGCGGTCGGGCGGTGCCTCCGTCGGACGGTCCGAACCGTCCGTTCTGGACCATCGCCTTGAGGAAAAGCAGTTGGTTGACCTGGCGGATCGACCATCGCCCATCGGCGACGGGGATGCCGCACAGGAATGCGGTCAGCGTGGCGGCTTCGTCAGGCGCGAGGCCCCTGCTCACCAGGAGCCGGTAGGTCGAACGCGTCTCCGGCTGGACCGTCTCGTCCCTGGCCGGTGACTGGGCCGGGGAGGGTGTCGGCTTCGTTGCCGCGGACCCAGCTCCGACCGTGGACCCGGCCCCGAGCAAGCGCACCGACGAAGCGTGGCGAGGCGATCGCCCGCGTCCCCGTGAACCTCGCTGCGCCGGCCCGTCCATGTGTCACTGGCCTCTCGGATCCCCTCGATATCCGCCTCCGGATGGTCCGGTGCGGTAGGGGCATGCTGGTCCCGGCTGGCACCGGTCGCGATGACCCATCGGTCCTACGCCGACCGGTACTTCCGGTGACGCGCCTCCCCAACGACCCGTCCGGCCGCGCGAGAGCCCTAGACTCGGCGCCATGCGCGTTCGACGCCTCGGTCTGCGGCTCATCGGATTGGCCCTGGTCTGCGCTTGGGGACTCGCCGCGGCGCTGGTGCTGCTGGCGTATCGGCCGGGCGGCCCGCTCGACCTGATCGTCGGGATCACGATGTTGCTGCCGCTGGGGATCGCGGCCCTGGCGGTCCGCTGGCCGCCCCTCGCCCGCCGCGAGGTGTCCCACGCGCTGATCGTGGCGCTCGGGTTCGCGACACTGCTCGTCCTGCTGCCGTCCATCGGCGGCGTGCTGAACCAGCTGCAGGCGTACGGCTCGCAGACGCTGATGCCGTCGCCCGAGGCTGCGTACCCGTGGCTGCTCGCACTCATCGGGACCAGCCTGTTCGCGGGCTTCGGTCAGGCCCGCCGGGTGATGGGCGGCATGGCGCGCCGTCGCCAGCGGCTGCTCCTCGGCCTGGCCATCGCCACCTCCCTGACGCTCGTCGCCGGCACGGCGTTCGGCGGCGCCGCGATCGCCAACGAGCTGAGCCTGCGCGACACCGTCCGGCCGAGCATCGGCTCGCGCTTCGGACCGACCGACATCGGCGCCGACGTGGAGCCGCCATCGTGCGACGGCGCGGTCGTGGCGGGCTCGACGGCGCGCCTTGCGGCACGGTTCGTGGGCTCGATCGACGGACGGCAGAGCGGGACGGTCGATCTCGTCGGTCACCGGTCGCGGGCGGACTTCCGCTGGCTCGCGTACGTCGCCACCAACCGTGAGCTGGGCCAGTACGGCCAAGCCCGGCGCGGCGACGCCGGGTGGCTCCGCACGCCCGCCGCCGGCTGGGTGCCCACCCTGCTGACGGTCGTCCGGGACTCGACGCTCGACCTGCAGACAGTCGCCGTCGCGCTCACCGACGGCGCCCGAGCCACCGCCGAGGACTACGGCATCGAGGTCATCGAGCGGGCGCCGGCGCGGCGCTGCCGCGTGTCCGTCGACGGGTCGATCTTCCGGGCGATCTTTCCCCCTGTCGCGTGGCTCGTCGGCGACCACGATCTCGAGCGCTGGCGGGGCCAGCTCGATTACTGGGTCTTCCTCGACGGTGCACTCGGCCAGGTCGCGGGGTCGATCAACGGCGAGGCCAGCGGGATCGAGGAGGAAGCCATCCAGGGCAAGATCGAAGTGCTGCTGACCGCGACCGAGCGCGGCCGCGACGTCGTGATCGCGGCGCCGGCGCCATGACGTTCGACGCGGACGAGCGGCCGTTCGGCAAGCGCGACCGCCTCGCCCGGATGCTGCGCGTCGTCGCGGTGCTGCGCGGCCACCCCGACGGCATCCGACCCGCCGAGATCGCCCGCCGCACCGGAGTCGCGACGCGGACCGTCTACCGCGACCTGCGCGCGCTCGAGACCGAAGTGGGCGTCGCGGTCTGGTCGGAGGACGGGCTGTGGGGTGTCGTCGGCGAGGAGTTCCTGCCACCGCTCAAGCTGACCCTCGACGAGGCGATGGCCGTCGTGCTGTCGGCTCGCCTGATGGTCCGCTACGCCGACAAGTACGACCCGGACCTCGCCGCGGCGTTCGAGAAGCTCGAAGAAGTGCTGCCGCGGCCGCTCGCGGAGCACGTCGAGCGGACTCTTGACGTCCTCGCCCAGCATCCGCGCGACGCCGCGTTCAGCGAGCACGTCCATCGGTTGACCCGGGCCTGGGCGGAGCGGCGGGTCGTGACGCTCGAGTACGAGCCGGCGCGCTACGGCCCCGATGCCGCCGCCCGGCGTGCGGTCGTCCGTCCGTACCTGATCGAGCCATCGCTCCAGACCCACGCCCTCTACCTGATCGGCTGGGACGAGACCCGCGACGCGCTGCGGACCTTCAAGATCGAGCGGATCAGGGATGTCGCGCTGACGCCGCGGACGTTCGACATGCCGGAGGGCGACGGCGTCGAGGGAGCGCTGCGCCGGGCCTGGGACATCATCGCGGATCAGCCGCCGACAGAGATCGTTCTGCGCTTCGCACCGTCTGTCGCGACGCGTGTCCAGGAGGCGACGTGGCATCCGACCCAGCGGGTCGAGGTCGCGGCTGACGGCTCGCTGACCTGGCGGGCGACGGTCGCCGGGACGATCGAGATCCGGCTCTGGATCCTGTCGTGGGGCGACGATGTGGAGGTACTGGAGCCCGACGCTCTGCGATTTGACGTTGCCTCGACGCACCGTCGTGCCGGGGAGCGATACGGCTCGGACGGACAAGGGCTGGACGACTGGGTTAGGGTAGTCCGATCACGAACCAACGTGCCCCCCACACGTAAAGGACGTGCTCATGCACCACTCGCCCGCCCGGCGGCGGCTGGCCATCGCCATGCGCGCCGCCCTGATCGCCACGTTCGCGATCACCGTCTTCGCTCCGTCAGCGAGCGCGACATCCGCATCGACCGCGGAGTCCAGCATCATCGGCTGGATCAACAGTGCCCGATCGGCGCGCGGCCTCGTCCCGCTCAGATACGACGGCGATCTCGCCGCGATCTCGGGTCTCCGCGCCAGTCGGATGGCGTCAGCCAACGTGATGAGCCACACGATCGGCGGCAACCTCTCGTCGCAGCTCAATGCGTACAACGTGAACTGGTACCGCTACGGCGAGAACATCGGCTGGTCCACCGCAACGTGGCCGTCGACCTCCGGCCGAGCGATCTTCAACGCCTGGATGAACAGCTCCTCGCATCGGGCGCTGATCCTGAGCAGCCGCTTCAACTACGTCGGCGTCGGCCTCGCCTATCGGTCGTCGGGCCACAAGACGTTCGGGTCGGCGGTGTTCGCCGAGACGTCCGACCACACACGGGCGGTCGGACGGGTGACAGGCTCCTCCGCGATCCGGCGACGACGTGCGCTGGTCGTGGAGCGGCTACGACCCGCGGCTCCAGACCCACACCGCCGGACTGGCCCATTTCGACGTCCAGTACCGGATCAACTACGGGACGTGGGTGCTCCTCCGAAACAACACCTCGCAGACGTCCCTCAGCCTCGCCAACAGATCCCACGGTCGGTCCTACTCGATCCGCGTGCGGGCCACCGACCGACGTGGCAATGTGGGTGCATGGAGCAGCGAGGCGCGTATCTGGGTCCCCTGACGACCCAGCCATGAGGCGGCACCCGTTCGCCGCCGTCAACCTCATCAGCGACCCGATCCACGGGTATATCGAACTCACGAAGCGGCTCTCGCCGTCGGAGTCGGCGGCCGCTGGACTGCCGGAAGAAGACGTCGCCGAGGAGGACCTCCTCGACACGGCGTGGCTCCAGCGGCTCCGCCGCATCAGTCAGCTCCAGAGTGCTCGGTGGGTCTTCCCGACCGCCGAGCACTCTCGATTCACCCACGGCCTCGGCGTCATGCACGAGGCCGGGCTGTGGGCCCGATCGCTGTATCCCAGCCTGCGAACCGCTTTGATCGCGGAAGGCGAGGCCGACATCCCGTCCGAGGGCCTGGTGACCGAGACCATGCGGATGGCTGGGCTGCTCCACGACGTCGGGCATGGGCCGTTCGCCCACTTCTTCGACGATCACGTGCTGTCGGCGTTCGAGGCTCCCGCAGATCCGCGCCGGCCCGACGCCAAGCGCCTGACGCACGAGGACCTGAGCGGCCGGATCATCGGTGAGCTCGGTGCGTCGCTACGCGGTCTGCGCCGGGCGCCGGGTGCCGTCGCCGAGCGGGACGCGCTGCGCGACGACGAGTCCATCGACCCGGCGTGGGTCGCGTTCCTCATCGCGAAACCTGCCCTCAGCGATCCCGCGATGCCGCGCTGGGTCCGCTGGCTTGCGCCCCTCCTGTCCGGAGTCTTCACGGTCGACAACCTCGACTACGTGCGACGCGACGCGTACCTCACCGGGGTGACCGCGGGGCCGGTCGACGTCGAGCGGCTGCGCCGGTACACGTTCATCGGCGGTGACGGACTCACGCTGTTCGAGCCGGGGCTCGGCGCGCTCGAGATGTTCCTGAGCGCAAGGCGATTCATGTACCAGCAGGTGTACTTCCACCGGACGGTCCGGGCCATCGACCTGGACCTCGCCGAGGTGTTCGGGTCGTCGATCCGGGCGATCTTCGGAGACGGCTCACCGGCCGATCGGCTGGCCGCCTACGCCGACCTCGACGAGTACGCGCTGCTCCATCAGGCGGCGCGCTGGGCGCGTGGCCTCGACGTGGTGGAGCACGGCGGACGTGCGCCCGAGCCGGGCGACGGCCGGGTGGCGCCGGAGCTCGCCGCCGCGTGGCGGGCGATCCTGCTCCGCCAGCCGACCTGGCGATCCGAGGCCGAGGTACGTGCTGAATACGAGGCAGGCGATCCGCCCCGTGCTGTCATCGAGTCGCTGGGCGAAGCGGAACCGGGCCGGGTTGCGATCGACCTCGCGGTCATCGACGCCCGCCCGGCCGACGCGACCGCCACCGACCGCCTCCTCGCGCTCGAGGGCCGGGATGGCTCTGCGATGTCGCTGTCGAGGTCGCTCGGGTCGATCCCCGCCTACTGGCTGGTCGGCCGGCGCTACCGCCGCCGCTGAGTTCCGTGCCGCTGACGCTGGCTTTCGGAGCTCCGCGCATTCGTTCCGGTTCCGTCACTAGGGCTGACATCGTCACTGTCAGTGACGAAACGCCCACGGCCGTGCACGGTCGATCGCCCATCCGACAGTCCGCCGTAGTCTGGGCGATCGGCGGACGCTCATTCGTTGCGGTTCCGTCACTGAGGCTGACCGGCGGACGCGTCAGGAAGCAAATCGCCGGGCCGCGTCTGCGTAATCGCGATATGGCGCCGGGCTCCGGCGCCCATCCAACCGCGTGGGGATCAGCCACGCTGCTCGTCGACTCGACGGGTCGATCAGCGCCAAGCCCCGATGCGGATCAAGACTTGGTATGCCATCCAGGACGGCCCGCATCTCGGTCGCTCGCATACGAAACCCTTCTCGGAGAAGGTCTCGGTCGCGACCGATGGCGTTCTCGACCTCGTCGGATTGCAGCAGCAACAGCCAGCTCACGACGCCTGACGGTCGCCACCCGAACCTGGCCACCGCGACCGCCGGTGCGGAGCGTTCGTACCACGCGATCTGCCGCTCGATGGCGCCAAGGTCATCCAGACGCGTCTTGATCTCGACGATCACGAGCGTGCGCGACCCCGGATGGAATGCGAGGAGGTCGATCCATCCGTGGGACCGTGCGTGCACGATCTCGACTTCTCGGGCGACCAGCCACCCGCCTGACCCAAGGCGTCGGCCCACGTAGCCCGAGCATCGCGAGTGGACGACGCTCGTCGATCGCGGATCGACGACGACGGGTCGGTGGCCGACGAGCTCCAGATCGAGTCCTAGTGAATTGCCGATCCGCATGACCACGTCCAGCGATGGGTTGACCTTGCCCGCTTCGATCCCTGCGATGTACGAGCGCGACACCCCGACGACTGTCGCGAGTTCCTCCTGCGTGATGTCCAGCATGACGCGAGTCTCACGACAGAGGCGGGCGAAGCTCATCCGGAGTGGGTTCGGCATCGTGGCAGTCAAGCACCAACCGATTGCCTGGCGATAAACCGAGTCACGGACACGCGGCCACCGACGGTATGCGACTCTGGTAGGCGCCATGACTGACACCTCGCGACCACCGATGGACGCTCCGGCATCCGCCTACGACCGGCGGTGGATCGCCACGCACCTCGCCGAGGAGCGCCAGGAAAGCTCCCTCCTCGGTGAGATCCGCGAGGTGGTGTTCGGCCTGCAGGACGGCCTGGTCTCGACGCTGGCCGTGGTGGCCACCGTCGCCGGCGCGTCGGGGCAGGCCTTTCCGGTCATCGTCGCCGGTATCGCCAGCGGCCTGGCCGGCGTGTTCTCGATGGCGGCCGGCGAGTACATCGGCAGCAAGAGCCAGCGTGAGATCTTCGACGCCCAGATCCACGAGGAGCGCCACGAGGTCGAGGAGCGGCCCGGTGAGGCCGAGGCCGAGGTAGCGTTCATGCTCACCGAGGAGGGCCTCGAGCGAGGAGGAGGCGGCTCGGATCGCCGCTCTGATGGCAAGCCATCCCGAGGTCCTCCTGCGCACGATGGTGACGCGCGAGCTCGGCATCCAGGTCGACGAGCATGGCGGCAGCGTCCTCCGTGGGGCGCTGTTCATGGGAGCGGCGTTCGGCCTGGGCGCGCTGGTCCCGATCCTGCCCTTCCTGCTCCTCCCGATCGGCATGGCGATCCCGACCGCAGTGGTCGCCACAGGGCTTGTCCTGTTCGGCATCGGCGTCGTGAAGAGTCGCTGGACTCATCGCTCCGCGTTGTCGTCCGGTCTCGAGGTCCTGATGCTGGCGGCCGTGGCCGGCATCGCCGGCTACCTCTTCGGGACCGTGCTGCCGCAGCTGCTCGGAGTCGCCGGGATCGCGGCGTAGCCCTAGCCGACCTTCGCGCCGCCGGGCGGTGCCTGCCGGATCGCCGCGAGCACCCGATCCGGCGTCGCAGGCACGACATCGATCCGGACGCCGATCGCGTCGCGGATCGCGCCGAGGATCGCCGGTGCGGTCGGGATCAACGCGGGCTCGCCGACGCCCTTCGCGCCATACGGTCCGGTCGGCTCGGCGTCCTCGATGAGGTGGCACTCGATCGGCGGTACGTCGCCGATGGTCGGGATCAGGTAGTCGTGGAGGTTGTCGGTCCGGCCGGCGTGGTACTCCTCCATGAGCGCGAAGCCGAGACCCTGCGCGATCCCACCGTGGATCTGCCCCTCGACCAGCATCGGGTTGATCGCCCGCCCGACGTCGTGCGCCGCCACGATCCGGCGGACGACGGTCGTCCCGAGCTCGATATCGACGTCGACGACCGCGATCTGGGCGCCGAACCCGTACGTCTCGTACGGGATGCCCTGTCCGTCGGCATCGAGTGGCGTCGTCCGCGGGTCGTAGGTGCCGGTGCCGAGGAGGATGCACCCCTCGACATCGACCGGCAGCGCGGAGAGGTCCGGCCCGGCCATCTCGATCCGGCGCAGCAGGTCCGCGGCGGCGAGCTTCGTCGCGTTGCCCGACACGAACGTCTGGCGGGATGCTGACGTCTTGCCTGCGTCGGCGGTCCGGTCGGTGTCGCCGGCGACGAGATCGATGGAGGCCACCGGCGTCTCGAGCGCATCCGCCGCGATCTGGGTGAGGATCGTGTTCGAGCCCTGCCCGATATCCTGCGCGCCGCTGAACAGGACGTACGACCCGTCGGGTCGCAGGCCGATCCGGATCGTCGACGGGTTGGTCAGCGACGTGTTGCCGATGCCGTACCACATCGCCCCGATGCCGATGCCCCGACGGATCGGGCTGCCGTCGGCGGCGGCGACCCGCGTTGTGGTGTCGGGCGTCCTCCGTCCCCTCGACCCAGGCCGGGCGCAGGGCCTCGAGGCAGGGCACCAGGCCTGCGCTTGCGGCGAGCACCTGGCCGGTCGCCGTCGTCGACCCGGCTCGCAGCGCGTTGCGGAGCCGGATCTCGAGGCGATCGATGCCGAGCTCCGCCGCGACGTCGTCGACGAGGGCCTCGCCGGCGATCGCGGACTGGGGCACGCCGAAACCGCGGAAGGCACCGCAGATCGGGCCGTTCGTATAGATCGCCCGGGTCGTCGCCCGAACGGCCGGCACCTCGTACGGCCCCGAGGCATGCACCGGGACGCGGTTGGCGACCGTCGGGCCCCAGGAGGCGTACGCGCCGGTATCGAAATCGCCGTGGAACGTCAGGGCCGTGAACCGGCCGTCGGCGTCCGCACCGAGCGACGCGGTCATGCGCGCCGGGTGCCGCTTGGTCGTCGAGCGCATCGACTCCGGGCGGGTGTAGACGCAGCGGACCGGGCGGTCGAGAAGCCACGCGGCCACCGCGATCATCGGTTGGAGGGACAGGTCGAGCTTCCCGCCGAAGCCGCCGCCGCAAGCGGTCGGGACCACGCGCACCCGGTCCGGCGCGAGCCCGAGGATCAGCGCGATCTCGTCGCGGTCCATGTATGGCGTCTGGGTCGACGCAACGACCTCGATCCGGTTGCCGTCGCGTCGCGCATAACCGGCCTCCGGTTCGATGTAGGCATGCTCGAGGTGACCCGTCTGGAACGTCCCGGTCGCCACGATCGTGGAGGCGGCCAGCCCCGTGTCCACGTCTCCGCGCACGACCCGGCCGCTCGTCAGGACGTTGCTGGGAAACGCGTCGTGGAACTGGGTCGTGCCGGGGGCCGCGGCGACCGCCGGGTCGAGGATCGGCTCCAGCGGCACCCAGTCGATCGGGAGGTCGCCATCATCGATGCGCCCGATCGTCTCGGCGTCGCCGACCAGGGCCGCGATCGCCTCGCCGCGGAACCGGACGTACCCGTCTGCGAGGACCGGCTGGTCCTTGCCTGTCGCATAGATCCCGTAGAGGTTCTGGCCGGGCACGTCCCCGGCCACGAGCACCCGCACGAGCCCAGGGTTGGCGGCATGAAGCGGCGCGAGGTCGCCGATCGTGAAGCGCGCGTGGGCATGGGGCGACCGAACCGCCCGCAGATGTAGTACATCGATGGGCGCGCGATCCGCGCCGAAGGACGTCGTGCCGGTGACCTGGTCGATCCCGTCGACGCGGGCGATCCGCGCCCCGACCGCGGCACCCGTCGGCACCGGCGGGGTGTCCTCGTTCGCGCCCGCGTCGACCGCGGCCTCGACGATCTTGCGATAGCCGGTGCAGCGGCACAGGACGCCGCCGAGCGCATCCATGACCTCGGTCTCGGTCGGGTGCGCCCGCGTCGCGAGGAGGGCATCGGCGGCCATCAGCATGCCCGGCGTGCAGATCCCGCATTGCGCCGCGCCGGTCCGCAGGAACGCGGCCTGGATCGGGCGCAAGGAGTCGCCGGAGGCGAGGCCCTCGACGGTGTCGACCGCGCGGCCGTCCAGCTGACCGAGCGGGACGAGACAGGCGCACACGGGGTCGCCGTCCAGGCGAACCGTGCAGGCGCCGCAATCGCCGGCATCACAGCCGACCTTCGTGCCGGTCAGAGCAAGGTCGTCGCGCAGGACTTCGCTGAGCCGCCGCATCGGGTCGCCCTCGACCGCGACATCCTGGCCGTTGACCCTGAAGGTCGTCGGTCGGGTCGGCACGTCCATCACGCGAGCACCTGCGCGACCGCGCGCCGCACCAGGGTCAGCGCAGCGTCGCGTCGGTACGCCGCCGTGGCGCGCACGTCGTCGATCGGGCTGAGGTCGGCCAGATCGGCCGCCGTGATCTCGTCGGCGAGCGCCGCCGCCGGCATCTGTCCCACCAGTCGTACCTCGGCCGCACCGACCCGCTGCGGCACTTCGGAGCACGCGCCCACCACGATCCGTGCCCTCGAGATCGCACCGTCGCCGCCTCGCTCCACCACGACCGCCACCATCGCGATCGAGATCACGAGATACGCGCGCGACCCGAGCTTGAGGAACGCCGACCGGGCCGAAGCCGCAGGGCGTGGCACGAGGACTGCCGTGACCAGTTCGTCCCGCCGCAGGGTCGTCCGGCGATTGCCGACCACGAACGCGCCGACCGGCACTTCCCGCCGGCCCGCGGCCGAGACCAGCTCGACGCGTGCGTCGAGCGCCATGAGGTTCGGCAGCCCGTCGGCGGCAGGCGAGGCGTTGCACAGGTTCCCGGCGACCGTGCCACGGTGCTGGATCTGGACGCCACCCACGGCGCGCGCCGCCGCCTTCAGACCATCGAAGGCGGGCGGCAGGTCGGCACGGATCACGTCGGTCCACGTCGCGAGCGCGGGGATCCGGATCACATCGTCGGTAGCGACGATGGCCCGCAGCTCGGGCAACGCCGTCACGTCCAGGATGTCGTCGCCGACCCACCGTCCGACCCGAGCCGGATAGATGTCGGTGCCACCGGCGAGCATCGTCCGCGGACGCTCGGCCAGCGCCGCCAGCGCATCCTCAAGGCTGTTCGGTCGCAGGTAGCTGGCCATCGGACCGGTCAGTCGCGGACGAGCGGTAGCACGTCGGAGGCGATCCGCTCGAGGGCGTCCGGGCTCCAGTCGAGCGGGTTGAGGATGACGTGCTCCACGCCACCGAGCGCCTCGATCTTGCCGCGGATCCGCTCAGCCAGGGCGTCGGCCTCGCCGAGGAGATAGAACTCCTGCCAGTAGTCGAGATCCATGCCGGAGAAGGTGCGGAACTTGGCTGCGGCACTGTCCGGCGATTCGCCCGGCCCGAGGACGTGGATGAAGTTCGAGTAGACCTTGGTCATCTGGTCGGGGTTCCGCCCGAAGCCCGCCATCTCCTCCTGGATGATCGCCCAGTCGCCGGCCACCATGTCCGCGGTCGCCGACGAGTGCGGCACCCACGTCGATGCGTACTTGGCGATGCGGCGCAGCACGGGGCGGATGGTGTCGACCTGTTGGCCGTAGATCTTCTCGGACGGCTGCGTGCCACCGCCGATCCAGATCGGTGGATGAGGCCGCTGGACCGGCTTGGGCTCGATCGTCAGGTCAGCGAACCGATAGAACTGGCCCTCGTACGTGACGTTGTCGCCGGCCCACAGCGCGGTGATCGCTTCGAGCATCTCGTTCATGCGGCGGCCGCGTTCACGGAACGGGATGCGCAGCGCCGCGAACTCCCCTTCGTGCCAACCGACGCCGACACCGAGGATCGAGCGGCCGCCGGACAGGACGTCGAGCGTCGCCCACTCCTTCGCGAACGCGACGGGGTCGCGGAACGGGAGAACCAGCACCAGGGTCCCGAGGCGCATCGTCCGGGTCACGCCGGCCAGTGCGGACAACAGCGAGATCGGCTCGAGCCAGGTCGTTCGATAGGCGGGCGGGGCGACGAGTAGATGGTCGATCAGGACCGCGCTTTCGAAGCCGAGGTCCTCCGCTCGTCGGAGATACGCACCCATGTCCAGGAGACTCGCCGTGTCGTCCCCGAGCGCGAAGCTCGGCAGCCGTAGGCCGAACCGCATCAGTGCCCGCCCGCGCGGACCGGGGGTCCGGTGACGACCTCGGCGATCCGCCCCGCCGGCGCCGTATTGCGACTGCGCCCGATCAGCGGCACGCCGTCGACGATCACCATCGAGACGCCGGGGAGGTCCCCGGTCGCGAGCGCCTCGAGGGCCGTCGAGCCGACGCTGCCGATGGGCGCATCCACGATGCACAGGTCGGCGACCCGACCAGGGGCGATGACACCGATATCCAGACCGTGGACGCGCGCCGTATTGCCGGTCGCAAGGGCGACGACGGTCTCTGGCGGGACGCCACCGATCGACGCGAGATGGGCCATCAGCCGGAGGATGCCAAGCGGCACGACGCCCGTCCCCGACGGGGCATCGTTGCCGAGGATGACGCGGGCCAAGGCACCGGCATCCGAGGCCTTGCGCAACGCCACCAGCGCGGTCCGGCCGTTCCCGCAGTGCACGAGCTCGAGCGCGATGCCGGTGTCGGCTGCGACGAGGCGATCGATGTCGGCCTCCGGGAGCGATGTCGTGCCGCCGTTGATGTGGCCGGCGATGTGAGGGTTCGCCTCGAGGACGGCATCCGCCCCGATCGCCCCCGACCCGGGTAGCGACGGGCCGCCGGTGTGGTAGGTCGACACCATGCCATGGGCGCGGCCCCACGCGACCATCGGGGCTGCGTCGGCGCCGGTCTTGACCGACCCGAGCCCGATCTCGCCGATGAGCCGCACGCCGCCAGCGGCCATCTCGGCAAAGTCTGCCTCGACCAGTCCCTGCTCGAGGATCGGAGCGCCCGCCCGCACCTTGACCCCACCGGGGCGGAACGTCGCATACGCGCGAGCGATCGCGATGGCCAGTGACTTGAGCCCGACGATGTCCTTGGGACGGCCTGGCACGTGCGGTTCGCCGGCCGAGATCATCGTCGTGACCCCGCCGTGGAGCGACGACTCGATGAAGTCGACGGTCCGCTGGCGGGGCGTGAAGTCACCCACGACCGGGTGGGCGTGCGAGTCGATGAGGCCGGGGATGACGGTCGTCCCTTTCGCGTCGATGACGACGTCCGCGTCGCCCCGATCACCCACGCCATAGCCGACGGCATCGATCAGGCCGTCGACGATCGAGATCGAGTCGCCATCGATGAGCGGCGCGTCGATGTCGCCCGAGACGATCCGGCCGATGCCGGTGATCAGCGTCTGCACAACGGGCGCCTCAGTGCAGGCCGTCCTCGCCGACGGCGTCCGCAGCGGCGAGTCCGCCGATCCGCGCATGCGGCCGGCCCGCGTTCGTCACGGCCAGGGCCAGCAACAGCTCGTCGGCGCCGGGCGCATCGGGGACCGAGATCGTGACCGCGTCGAAATGCGAGCGGATCAGCATCGCCTTGATGTGGTGCACCGGGATGTCGAGCGTGGCGCCCATCGCGGCCCGCTTCTTGACCGACGGGAGGATCGACACGCCGCTAGTGCGCGTGCGGGTCGGCTGCCCGAACTTCGGATGCAGGACGGCCGCCACGTGCTCGAGCTCCCCGTGCTCGCCGACGATGCCGCCCTTGCCATACGCCTCGACCGGCTCACCAAGGGCCTCCTGGCAGCGTCGCGTCAGCTCATCGCCAAGGAACTCCCCGAAGTCGATGAGCTCGGCAAGGTCGTCGGACCAGGTACCCGCGTAGGGGTTGGAGCAGACGACCGCCACGGCGACCCGGCGGAGCGGACGTTCGAGCTCACGCTCACCGTCGGACACGATCTCGTCGCGGAACGTCGCCCACTTGCGGATCTTGATCGTCACGGTGTCTCCTTCGACCGTCCTCGCCTCGTGACCGAAGTATGCCGTGGGACGGGTGACGCCTCCTGGACGTCCGTCAGGCATCACGCCAGTCGCACCAGGCCCGGACGATCGACTCGAGCTCAGGGCGAGCCGTCTCGGCCTCCGCCATGTCGGCGACCTTGATGACGCGCGACGTGTCACCGCTCCCTCGAGGCGCGGATGCGTGCCCGGGATCTTCGCTCCGAGGTGGAACATGAGGCTCGCATGCTGCCGGCTCTTCGGGTAGAAGCTGGCGATGTTGCCCTTGTACGTGAACGTCGGCGCCTGCCATTTGATGCACTCGTCGACCCGCGGATCGGCGGCCAGCACGATCTCCCGGACTCGCTGGACGACGTCCTTCATCGGGTTGTCGTACCGCTCGAACCAGGCGTCCACGTCGGGCCGTCTCGGCATCGCGGTCGCTCCTCTCGGACTTACGACGGGTCGGCGAGGAGAACGTACAGCTTGTCCGGCCCGAGGCAGACGAAGTACCCGGCGAGACGCGGGTAGGCCGCCGGCGGTACCAGGAGCACCTCTCCGTGGCTCACGACCACTTTCCCGGCGGGGTCGCGGATGACTCGCTCCGCATCGGCGCCAGCCGTGAATCCGGCCGACCAAAACGTCGCGAGCGTCACGCCGGTGTTTGTAACGGCGACGACCTGCTCGGCTGCCGCGGGGTCGATGCGGAACGTCACGCTCGTGTAGTCGATCCCGATCGTGTCGCAGCCGAGGTTGGCCGGTGCTTCATGCAGCACGATCGCCGTCCCGGAGGCCGCGGAGCTTGCCGAAGGCTCCGCCGTCTGACCGGGAGAGCTGCATGCGGCAAGGGACAAGCAGAGGATCAACCAGGCGACGCGAGGACGAATCATCGGACGGTGCCTCATCTGAGCTGAGGGGTAGGCGGCTACCGAATGCGCGGCCCGGCGTGCCGAGGGACAGCCTAGTGGAATCCGAGGCACACCACGAACGCGCAAGTGATAGCCTCACGCCGGGTTTGCGACCACGCCTCCCAGGGCGCGGAGCCGGCGAGGAGTGAGGGAAACGGCCCAACACGGTATGTGGCGGCACGTGGTGATCAACGCGACCATCGCTCATCCGGTCGACCGGGTATTCGCCTACCTGGCCGACCCGCTGCGCTGGCACGAGTTCGCGCCGGCGTGTGTGTTCCGGCGGCAGATCGGCGATCAGCCACCTCGGATCGGCACGCGCTGGATGGCCACGGATCGTATCGGGCCGTTCCATTTCCATTTCATCGATGAGCTGGCCGAGCTGGAGCCGAACCGTCGCGTGGTCTGGCTATCGTCCGCGCCGTGGAATTCGCGCGTCGAGTACGTCTGCGCCCCGGCCGGTGAGAACACCCACATCGAAGCGCGCTACGAGGGGGACATCAGCGGCTTCCTCCGCGTTTTGACCGCGTGGTTGCCACCGGGCGTCGTGCGATGGGTCCTGTCGCAGGACTTCCGGCGCCTTGACCAACGGCTCGAGCGGGAGGCGACGGCCGCGAGTCGTTCGCAGCGTGCCTACCAGCCCGACCTCGCTATCGAGGATGGGTTCCTGGCCATGGCCGTCGACCACGCCGATGACATGACGAGTTCCTAGCCCGTCATGTACCAGCTGTTGGTCTACGTCCACATCATCTGCGCCGTCATCTGGGTCGGCGGCGCGGTCTACGCCCAGCTGCTCGCCTTTCGCGTCGCCCGTTCGCCGGATCCATCGGAGTTGCCGCACCTGGCGCGTCACATCGAATTCATCGGCGCGCGCGTCTTCTCGCCGGCGGCGCTGCTCCTGTTCGTCTCCGGTGCCGCGATGACGTTGCAAGCGTGGAGCTTCGGGCAGACGTGGATCGCAGTCTCGGTCGCCCTCTGGGTGCTCTCAGCGGTGGTCGGCGCTGTGTACCTCGGACCTCGCGTGAAGCGGGCCGCCGAGCTCTTCGAGGCCGAGGGGCCGACGTCGAAGACGGGCCGCGAACTCATCGATCGCTTGTTCGTCGTCTCGCGGCTGGAGCTCATCGGCTTCGCGGTGATCATCGCTCTCATGACCTTCAAGCCGGGAGTCTGAGTCCTTCGGGCCCTGACCCCCTGCGCGCCCACGTGCGAAGCCGAGGACGAGCATCGGTATGCGGTCTGAGTTCATCAACGCGAACGGCATCCGCTTCCACTGCCTGACCGATGGCGCAGGTCCTCTGGTCGTCCTGCTTCACGGTTTCCCGCAGTTTTCGTACGAGTACCGCCACCTCGTCCCGGCCCTGGCCCGGGCGGGATATCGGGCGGTGGCACCTGACATGCGCGGTTTCGGCGAGACTAGCCGGCCGGCACGGATCGAGGACTACGCACTCCGGACCCTCGGCGATGACGTCGCGGCACTGGTCGACGCCTTTGGCGAGCGGAAAGCCCATGTCCTTGGACACGAGTGGGGCGGCATCGTTGCCGCCGAGGCGGCGCTGTCCCACCCGGACAAGGTGGACCGCCTGATCCTCGTCAACGGCCCGCCGGTTATCACCCTGGGACGGGCGATCAATCACAGCTGGCGCCAACGCGCCCGGAGCTCCTATGTCCTGTTCTACCGCATCCCGCGCCTGCCGGAGTGGTGGCTGACCGCGCTTCATGGCCGGGTCATGAGCCTGCTGCTCTCCGACAGGGCATTCAGCGCCGAGGATGTGGCTGTGTACCGCGATGCCATCTGCCTACCGCGGGCGGCCTGGGCGGGCCTGGCCTATTACCGCTCGATCGCGCACACCATCAAGGACGATGCCAACCGGCTGCGAGGCAAGCGAATCACCTCACCCACCCTGGTCCTGTGGGGCGAGCGCGACCCGACCCTGCGCCGGGACCTGGCGCTGCGACTCGATGGGCAGTTCATGAGCCCACCGCGCAAGGTCTTCTTTCCCGACGTCGGCCACTGGGTCATCGAGGCCCGCCCCGACGAGGTCGCCCGCTTGGTGCTCGAGTTCCTCGACGAAGATCGAGTGCCCGGCTAGCTTTACAGACCGAACCCAGCGGGCGGGCGAAGCGGCTGATCCGGGGACTCGACCCCGACGCGACCGACGCTCGGGATCAATAGGGCGAACACCATCAACGCGGTCAGTAGGATGGCGATCGCGGCCGCCGACGGACCGCCGTGATGTGCCGGTTGGGATGACTTCGGGAACAACGAGTGGATGAGTCGATCGTCCATGGCAGGCACCTCCAGGCTCTGAGGCGACGCTACTCTTGGACCCGAGGCGGTGTCGACCTCACGGCTGACGAAGTCCCTGTCATTTGAGCGACACGCAACGGTCTGAGCGAAGCCCTTAGAACTGCACTCGTTTCCGACAGCTTTCCAAGCGGGCGTTTGCCTCGTGACTCTGGCAGAGTCAATCTGACGACCTGTTCGATCTCCGCGGGGTGTAATCGTGGCCCAGTTGCCTCTTGAGCTGATTCTGGTTCGCCAATTGGCCTACGGCCTGGCGGTCCCGACCTTCGTGGTCGATGCGACGGGCGACCTGGTCTTCGTCAACGAAGCTGCGGAAGCCCTGCTCGGCCTCGATTTCGAGGATGTGGGCCAAGTGTCGTTTGCGGACTGGACAGCGGCCTTTGCGTCACGCACCAAGGGGCGTCAACGGGCCGACCCGGCGACCCACCCTCTTGCCGTCGCCATTCGCCAACGTACGCCGGTACACGGACCGTTGCGGATCGTGGGCCGAGACGGCGTACTTCGTTCGCTCGTGGTGACCGCTCTCCCTCTGGAGGGCTCTCGCGGTCAGCTCCTCGGCGGCCTCGCGATGTTTTGGGAGCCGTCGACCCGATGATCGTCCGCCTGTGGGGGACCCGCGGGTCGCTCGCCAGCTCCGGCCCGGAAACGACGGGTTACGGAGGCAACACCGCCGCGGTCGAGATCGTGAACGCCGACGGCAGCATTCTCGCGCTCGATGCCGGGACAGGCATACGTCGGCTCGGAGCCGCCATCGACCCGTCCGTCGAGCGGCTGGACATCCTCCTGACCCACCTCCACATGGACCACATCCAGGGCCTCGGCTTCTTTGCCCCGTTCTTTCGGCCCACCGGCGAGATTCATATTTGGGGCCCTGCCTCCGCGACGATGGACCTGCGGACTCGCCTCACTCGCTACCTCTCGCCGCCGCTCTTCCCGGTCCGGCTCCGCGACCTCGACGCTCGAGTCGTGCTGCATGACGCGCCCGATGAGCCGGTAAGCATCGGCGGCTTCGAGGTCGTTGCCCAGCACGTCATCCATCCAGGACCCACGGTCGGTTATCGGATCTCCGGCGACGGGGCGAGCGTTGCCTACCTGCCCGATCATGAGCCGGCGCTCGGTGCGCGACAGTTTCCCGATGAGCCGCGCTGGACGTCCGGCTTCGATCTTGCCTCAGGCGTCGATCTCCTCATCCACGACGGGCAGTACTCGGATGACGAGCGCGCGGGGCGGATCGGCTGGGGTCACAGCTCGGTCAGCGAGGCAGTCGCCTTCGCGGAGTTAGCGTCGGTTCGCCGACTCATCCTCTTCCACCACGACCCATCCCATAGCGATGCCGTGCTCGACGAGCTGACCGAGGCGGCGCGCGCACGCGGGACCTCCATCGAGGTTGTCGCTGGTCGCGAGGGCGCTCAGTACGATCTAGGAACCGGCGTCCACGCGTAGCCGGTCGCGCTCTCCCTGCCCTCGCCATTCGGCCTCGGACATCGGCGCGCTGCCTCCGGCGCGTACGCACGTGCGCTGCGTCGTGGAGTCGACGCGCGCCCCGGGGTGATCCCAGCCGGTAGTCACCGACCAAGCGGAGTACCCCTGCAGTAGACTCCAGATGGTTGGACGGTGCTTGATCATCGGTCTAGGGTCCTGATACGGGTGCTCAACACATGCGTGTCATCCGCTCCGATACCGTTGTATTCAGGTCCCGACCGGCTCGCTTGTTCCGTCATCTGCTGTGATCGAACACAGACAGTCCGCCCGTAGCTCAGTGGATCAGAGCGACTGACTTCGGATCAGTAGGTCGGGGGTTCGAATCCCTCCGGGCGGGCCACCTATTCCTCGCACGAAGTGACCCCGACGGGCTACCGCCGGGGGGTTTCGTTCTGCCCAGTACCACTCGCCGTACCACCTTGACGGCCTATCCTCGGGCGAGCATGCGCCGACTCCGCCTGTCCATGGTGCTTGGCCTAGCCGTGAGCGTGGCTGCGTGTACCTCAGTACGGATCCGAAACGAGACGACGCAGGATCGGGTCATGAACGTTGGAACCGAGCGGTACGAGATCGACGGCGCCACTTCTGGCTCCCTTCCCGTATCTGTCGGCGACTGGCTGATCGTCGAGCGAGCATCCTGCGCCGTCGATACATCGACACGCGTTAGCGAGGGGACCGCGGTGCTTGCGCTCGTGCGCCATTCGCCGGACCCATTTACGGTCGATCGCTCGACAGTCGAGTTCGCGCGAGTCACCCCGCGACCGAACGAGACGTTCCCGCCCCTTTCGCGACCACTAGATAATCGTTGCCAATACTTTGGTGGCTCGACGCTGCCGGCCGGGTGGTTCGTGGTCATCGTCGTAATCGTCATGTCCGCGATCGCGCTCTGGCGCTCGCAACGGAGATCTGCGCCATTTTCCGGGGTTCTTCGTTAGGCGCTGCGACCGAACGGGTGTGCGATCCGTGCGTACCTGACGGACATGGGCGGACGCTCCAGCCAACCCTGCGGGACTGTCGTCGTCGGTTCAAATCCAGCCGCCCCGGCCACTTCCCGTCGACCCTATGCGGCCGGGTTCGCCCCACGTTGAGCAACATCGCTCACGTCGATGGTCGCCCTCATCAGCCACACCCCGAGCCAGCCGATCGCGAGGCCCAGGATGATCCCCCCGCTCAGGTAGGCAAGGCCGATGGGGATGCCGGACAGCAGGCCGCCGACCAGGATCGCGGCAGAGATGGCTGTCGGAAACACATGAGCTCGCAGGCTGGCGGCTCCGAACAAGACCCAGCCGATGCCGAGCAGGACGAAGCTCGCGAGGCCACCTACGAGCAGGCGGCCGCCCACGAATGTGGGGATCGCCTCGGGAACGACTTCCGCGATCCGAGGCACCGCGAACGCCTCGTACCACCAGTCCCCGGCCATGAAGACCGTGCCCATCAACGCAGCCGCGAAGCCGATCAGGCCGAACCAGCCCGCGCTCGCTGCCTGGCGATCGTATATGGCGACGAGTGCGAACGCGAGCAACCCGAACGCCACGATCGAGGCGACGCTGGTGATCGCATGAGTCGGGCCGAGAACGTATTCCGTCAGATCGCTGCCGGTAACAACGAAGAGGATCGTCGGTAGCCTGGTCGCCACGACCAATGCGCCTGTGACGACCGCGAGTGGCCCCGCGATTCGCGACAGCGGCGACGTGGACATGCCAGCCTCCTTCTAGGCCCGGAGGATCGTCTCTACGGTGTTATGAACCGGTAACGGTGTGCGAGCGCGCGGACGTCCATGTCTGCGGTCCTCCTGGACCGCTAGGCGGGTGGGGCAACGGCGACGACACCCGATCGATCGTTCGGGTCTTGGCTTCCAACGCTGATCCAGCGCGACCATGACGCAAGGACGAGCGGAATCGCGACGGTCGCGAAGCCGATGGCGCTGAACACGAACAGACCCGCGACATCAGCGAGCGGGAACACGAGCGATGCGGCGAGGTTCCCGGTGCCATGCATGATCGTCGCCAGCCAAGCGCTTCGCGTGCCGAGCCACAGCCAGGTCATCAGGAATGAGAAGGTGAATACCCAGAGCGCGAAGGCCCAGAACGGGTTTCCGTACGACGGCATCCCAGGGATGAAATACAGCGGGCTGTGCCACAGCGTCCACACAGCAGCGACGACCAGGGTCGCCACGAGCGGTGACTGCCGGTTCAGCAGGCCACGCAGCAGGAATCCGCGCCAGCCGATCTCCTCGCCGATGACCAGGAAGAACAGCACGAGCAGTAACGGTTCGACGCTTCCCGGCACTGGGAGCGCCGTATTGCCCGCCAGGACGTAGAGAAAGTGGCCGATGGCGGTCCCCGCGATCGGAAGGGCCAGCGCTGCGATGTACCAGCCGGGATGGACTCGCCAGCGGGTCGTCACCGCCCACAATTCGCTAGCACCGGCTCGTCCGCGCCATATGCGCGCCACGATGAATGCCGCCGCGGCCGGTCCGAAGAGCGCGATCAGGCCGAAAAGGAGCGATACGTTGAGTAGAAGTCCGAGCGTGATCGAGAACACGTACGCCAATACGACATACGTGCTCAGCGGGTACCGCCGGATCAGCCCTGCCGTCGTCGAGCTCAAGTCCGACGCCCCGCGAGACCCGACGGCGATCTAGTCATCCCGGGCTCGCTCACGTGGATGGTCGCACGCATGAGCCATGCCGATAGCGCGGCCTCCCTAGGGCGTCGTGGATGGAGCCGCAGCGGAGGGAGAAGCCGATCCAAAGACGTCCGAGTCGTCCGAGCGCGGGTCGCTCGCAGTGCAGCCAGCCGTCAGTGCGCCGAGGATCATCCCCGCGAGCAGCAACGACTGGACGATCGGATGCCAGGCAGGCCCCATCTTCAGGATCTTCGATAGTCGCACTGATTTCACCCGCATCCCGCGATTAGATGCTCCGAGTCTGTTGAACCGCAGCCATCGGGTCATGACGAGACCGTCATGTTCCTCCAGCCACGCCTCAATCGCGCGCCCGCACCGCCGGTCTCCTGGCATGGCATCCCCG
Source organism: uncultured Chloroflexia bacterium (assembly GCA_963819655.1). Classification (GTDB taxonomy): domain Bacteria; phylum Chloroflexota; class Limnocylindria; order Limnocylindrales; family CSP1-4; genus SPCO01. The sequence continues at coordinate 92,295 of CAWFXA010000002.1, forward strand.
ACGCCACCACGTGCGCCGCTCGCGATCCAGGCGAGGTCGCGAACCGCGGCTGTTGCGCCGCTGCAATGACCCGAGCCAGTTCTGATACTGCGGGCCGTCGTACCGGACCACTAACGTCGATCTCTGCAAGCCGCCATGACGACCCTCGAAAAGATCCTCGAGACCAACACGTTGCGCTCGGCGCGGACCCGTGATCCCGGCAACGGCGATTTCGATGGTTTCGCACCGATCGATGACGCGACGCGGAGGAGTGATGCGATGCGCGTGCATGTCCATGAACCGCGGGGCGATCAAGCCCGCTCTGATCGCGATCCCGAGCTCCGACGCGGCCTTTCGCGACCACGTCCAGAGGCTGCGCCGAGCCGCGAGCCAAGCGGACCTCGAAATCAGGCTACGACGCATCTTCCCGCGCGTCGTGGTGCGGGAGCGTACGATCTCGGGCGAGGCCCCGGCGTGGTACGCGTATCGGGACGGCGCGTGGGGATCGTCGCTCTCCGGTTCCTGGTGGGCTGACCCTGACCTGCCCCGGCTGACCGTCTCGCCCGCCGGCTGGATCACTCGAGCGAACGCGACGGCCACCGGCCTCCTCGGCATCGAGGGCGACGAGCCCGTCTTCCGCCCGGCCGGTGGGCACGCCTGACCCGCGTTCGAGCCCTCGGTCAGCGTTCGAGCCTCCGTCAGCGTTCGCGAACGAGCTCCGCAAGCGGTCGTCGTCCGGTCCCGGGACCAGTCCGCGGCCGTCGAGCCTCGTCCGTCGGGTGTCCGATCGCGACGATGGTCCGAACCCAGGCCGGCGACGCGACACCCAGCAACGCCCCGACGCCGGCCTGTTCGGCGGCGCTGTCGGCCCAGCCGATGCCGCCACCGAGACCGAGTGCGCTCGCCGCGATCAGGATCCGCTCGGCCGCTCGGCCCTCATCGTAGGTGTCCTCGTCCGGATGTTCGCCGTTCATCGAGATGGCGATCCCGATGGGAGCCTTGGCCACGTGGCGCGCATAGGGGGCGAGCTCCGCGATCCGTCGCCGGACATCCCGATCGCGTACCACGATGAACGTCCACGGCTGGCGGTTCTCCGAGCTGCCGCTCCAGCGAGCGACCTCGAGGATGGCCCGGATCGTCGCCACGTCGACCGGCTCGTCGGTGAAGCGCCGGACCTGCCGCGTCCGCCGCAAGGCCCGCAGCACGGTCTCGGCGGAGGCGTCATCCATGGCCGGAGTGTAAGTCGTCGCGCATACCCGGACTCGTCGGGTAGCCCCAAGTACCCGCGCCTCCGAGGACCATCGCCGCGTTCCGCCAGGCGCCCGCGGCGGATACGCTGCCCCTCCCCGGGAGTGCGACGACCATGACCTACCCGCCCTCGACGCTTGCGCGCGACCGCCGCTCGCTGAGCCTGCCGGACCTCGCCTCGGTCGATGTCTCGAGACTCCGCTCGATCCGATTGCTGGGGCTGGCCGTCATCGGCCTGGCCGGGCTGGTCGTGCTGCTCCTGGTCCGCACGACCGGCGGGACGCCGAATCCCCTGACCTACCTGGGCTATCTGCCCGTGCTTCTCGGCGCCTACATCTTCGGGCTGCCCGGCGGCCTCCTGAGCGCGCTGTATGTCGGGATCCTGCTCGGACCCGTCGCACCCGCGCTCGGTCTGCCAGGCAGCCAGGAGAGCATCGAGGCGTCCGTGGTGCGCGGCGCGATCCTGGTGATCGCCGGTGCGACCACGGGTGCCATGTTCGATCGGGTGCGGAGCAACCTCGTCGACATGCGCTCGGTCACCATCGAAGTCGTCGATCGACAGCGCGACGGGATGGTCGCCCTCGCGCGCGGTGCGGAGGCGAAGGACACCGACACGGGCGACCACGTCGTGCGCATCCAGGACATCGCCACCGAGCTGGCGCTCGCGACCGGCCTGGCGTCGGACACCGCGGCCGGCATCGGTTGGTCCGCGATGCTGCACGACATCGGCAAGATCCACGTCCCGGACCGGATCCTGCTCAAGCCGGGCCCGCTCGACCGCGCCGAGTGGGAGATCATGCGGCTCCACCCGGTGTGGGGCGACGAGATCCTGGCGCAGGGCGCCGGGTTCGAGGTGGCACGACGGATCGCGCGATCGCATCACGAGAACTTCGACGGGTCCGGCTACCCCGATGGACTCGCCGGCGATGCCATCCCGCTCGAGGCCCGGATCGTGCGGCTGGCGGATGCCTTCGATGCCATCACGCACGGCCGGCCGTACCAGGCCGCCCGACCCGTCGACCGGGCGCTCGAGGAGATCGACCGCCACGCTGGGACGCAATTCGATCCGCACCTGGCACGACTCTTCGTCGACATGCTCAAGGGCGACCCGGCGCTGTGGTCTCGCCTCCAGCAGGCGCGCAAGCCGGACTGCTGGGAGAGCGCCTGGACGCCGGTGCCCGGTCCGTTCGGACACATCCAGGATGAGGCGTCCCGCTGAGCGCTTGAGATCCGCGCGCACCGGCCTACATCTGGTGGGTTCAGCCGTCCTTTCGGCGCGCCTTGAGCGCTTGCGCGTAACTGTCGCGGAGCCGCTCGAACTCCATCATGAGTGACTCGGCCTCCGACGAGCCGGGCTCCGCGGTGTTCATCCTCTGCTCGATCGCCCGCCACTCCTCGAGGATGCTCGCGAGCTCCCGGGCCGGGCGCATGTTCTCGATGGGCGGCAACGAGGCGGTCGTCGACTCGCGGACGATCTCCTGCGCGGTCCGCTCCTCTTGGTGCGCGAGCTCGACGACGACCTCGGCGGCGATCCTCACGGCTCGCGCGTGTTCGAGGAAGGACGGGTCGGCCGGCCGCATGCCGCGCTTCCGTCGCTCGCGTGCGTCGGTCTCGGCGATCGCTTGGATCAACTGATCGGAGGTCGCGCGCAGGATCGCCATCTCGTCGGACAGGTCGTCTGTCACTCGCGTCCCTCCGTCTCTCGGTGCCGTGCCCCAAGAGGGTACTCCCCGGGTTGGTACCTCCGGGTCGTTGCCCGGATGCACCGGGGCGCCCACTCTCCCGGCACGGGTCCCGTGTTGCTCCCATCACTGGGGGATCGGTCGAGCGCCGGGGCCCTAACCCTCCTTGAGCGCCGATCACAGGGGTTGGCACGGATACCCTCTGCGGATGGCCTCGTCCCGTCTCCAGCGCGCCTGGTCGTGGCTGATCACGCCACCGACCGACCCGATCGTCGACGAGGATCGACGCACGACGGATCTCGTCGGCCTCAGGCTGCCGGCGCGCGCCTCGGTCGCCGTCGCGGTGACGACGATGGTCCTCCTGATCGACATCTCGCGGGTGCTCCTGCCCAGTGCCGTCGTCCAGCTCGGGCGCGCGCCGGACGCCCTGCGCGCGATCGCCCTGGAACGAGTGGTGCTCTTCGCGCTCGTGCCGTTGGCGGTAATCCTGCTCGGCTTCCGCGACCGGCCGGCGCGCTACGGCTGGACGCTCGGGGACGGACGCGCGGGCGCTGTTCTCAGCGTGGCCGGCTGCATCCTGATGACCCCGATCGTGCTGTGGTTCGCGACCATGCCGGACGTCCGGGCCTACTACGCGGCCAGCGCAGCGCCGCTGCCGGACATCGTCCTCACCAACGTCATCGATCTGACGACAGCCGAATTCCTTTTCCGCGGCTTCCTGATGCTGACGCTCGTCCGAGCCATCGGCCCGATCGGGGTGCTCATCGCCGTGATGCCGTTCGCGTTCGCCCACGTCGGCAAGCCCGCGCTCGAGCTGCTCTCGACGCTCGTCGGCGGGCTGGCGTATGGCTGGCTGACATGGCGGACGCGATCGATCGTGTGGGGATCGATCGCGCACGTGTACATCCTCAGCCTGGTCACGGTCGCGGCAGCCCAGTCGCCCGGTCCCTGAGGGTCAGGCCCGAGCGGCGCCCCCTGCCCCCCAGCGCTTGAGCTCGGCATCCATGTCGAGGGGCATCACGACGCCCTTGCTCTCGAACTCACCCCACGCCTCACGCGGGACGCGCCACATGATCTCGAACTCGTTGCCGTCCGGGTCCGCTCCGTACAGCGACTTGCTCACGCCGTGGTCGGAGGCACCACCGAGTGCGCCCTCGGCCGACAGGGTTTCCGCGGCCATCGCGAGATCCTCGATCGTGGGAACCTCCCAAGCCAGGTGGTAGAGCCCGACCGAGCCGCGGGGCGGGCGCGGCGCGTCCGGCCCGACTGAGAACAGGCCGAGGTCGTGGTGGTTCTCGCCGTCAGCGGACCGCATGAACACGGCCCGCCCGCCGAAGGCCGACTCGACGACCTCGAAACCGAAGACCCGGCCGTAGAACTCGGCGGCGGCCGTGGCGTCGCGCACATACAGGACTGCGTGGTTGAGGCGTGCGACCGGGATGGTCATCAGCGGGAAGGCTAGCCCCTCCAGCTGTCGCGCGCGAGCGAGCGCGACGCGCCTGAGCCCGTACCATCCCCCTGTGACCCGACGCGCAGTGACGTACGCCTCGTACCTCAGGGTGCCGGAGCTGCTGTCGCTCCAGGTCGAACGCTCGGCCGGACCTGACGGTGCGGAGCACGACGAGATGCTGTTCATCGTCGTCCATCAGGTCTACGAGCTGTGGTTCAAGTCGCTCCGGCACGAGCTTCGCGGCGTCCAGCTGGCGCTCGAGGAGGGCGACACCGATCGGGCGCTCCACCTGCTGAACCGCGTCCTCAAGATCCTCAAGACGCTGGTCGCCCAGGTCGATGTCCTCGAGACCATGACGCCGCTGCAGTTCCTGTCCTTCCGCGATCGGCTGGATTCGGCGTCGGGTTTTCAGTCGGCCGGCTTTCGGGCGATCGAGGCGATGCTGGGCTCGCGCGAGCCATCGGCGGTCGACGCCCAACCGGAGGGTTCCGAGGCACGGCGGACGATCGAAGAGGCGCAGTCGGCGACGTCGGTGTGGGAATCGTTCCTCGGCTACCTCGTCGAGCGCGGCCATCCCGTGCCGGACGACGCCGGCCTGCCGGATGCACGCGTCCAGGACGTGCTGATCGCGGCGTACCGCGACGACGCGGACGCCGGCCTGGTCGCCGAGCGCCTGGTCGATCTCGACGAGGGCATCCAGGAATGGCGCTACAGGCACGTCAAGATGGTCGAACGGACGATCGGCACGAAACGCGGCACCGGCGGCTCCAGCGGCGTCGAGTACCTGCGGGGGACGCTGTTCAGGCCGGCGTTCCCGGACCTGTGGGAGATCCGCTCCCGGCTCTAGGCAGCCCGCCGATCAGGCGGCCTGGCCCTCCCAGACGAGCCCGCGACCCCGCCGCCGGCGATCGCGCTGCGTCGAGACGTCCGCGTGGAAGACGGCGACCGCCATGGCCGCGACGGTCTTCTCCTGACCCGCCACGAACGCCAGCCCGATGTTGGCCTGGCCATCGTGGATCTCCGTGCGCCGGACCTCGACCTGCAGCTCCAGCCGGCGAGCCGGCAAGTCGAGCGTCAGCCACAGCTCGCCGGTGGAGTCGTCGACCCGAGCAGGGACGCGGATCCGTGCGCCGCTGACCGACAGGTCGAGCAGCTCGCCGTGCTGACCGGCGAGGCGTGCCGGGACATGCACCGGCAGGCGTGTGCCCGCACGGCGGTTACCCGCGAAGCGCGACGAGCGGATGCGGCGGATCGCCGACAGAAGGAGGGCCAAGTTGACGGCCATGAAGCCGGCGGCCCCGATCGCGGCCCAGGGCGTTCCGTAGCGCAGCGGCGTCAGACCCAGCAGCGTCGCCGTGAACCAGACGAGGCCGATCGAGGATGCCGCAGCCAGGACCGTCAGCAGCCGCGGGACCGGCGTCCGGTGTCCGGCGCTCGAGCTCCTGCCCTTCGGTGTGACCTTGAACGTCGCAGCCCTGTTCGGCCAGAACAGCGCGAGGGTCGCCGGCAGGACGGCCGGCATGCGCAACACCTCGAAAAGCACCGACAGGATCGGCGGGTAGTGGCCCCGCGCCAGCAGCCGCAGCGCGATGAACTGGATGCCGAGGGTAGCCAGGAAGAACGGCGCGAAGATCGCACCCGGTGCGTCGATCGGGACCGCGCCCGTGGCGACGACCGCCAGCGGGATCGTGATATAGGCGAACGTCCGCCAGCTGTCGAACCAGCCGAACAGCGTGGTGAGGAACGCCAGGCGCTGGCCGGCCGTCAGGCCCCGCCCGAACAGCGGATTCTCCTTGCGCAGGACCTGCATCGCCCCGAGCGCCCAGCGGTTGCGCTGGATCAGGTAGGACGTCGCATCGTCCGGCGCCAGGCCGCGAGCGACCACTTCGTTGTGATACGCGCCGGTCCAGCCCTTGCGGAACATCCGCAGGGTGGTGTGGATGTCCTCGGTGACGCTGTCCGTGCTCACGCCGCCGACCGAGCGCAGCGCCTCGACTCGCACGAGCGCGCAGGTGCCGCACCAGAACGAAGCCTGCCAGCGGTTCTTTGCGGGCGCGATGACCCGATAGAAGACCGCCTCCTCGTTGAAGATCTGCCCGTTCCAGCGGCGCTGGTGCTCGAACGATTCGATGTTGTAGAAGTCCTGCGGCGATTGGACGAAAGCCAGCTGCGGATCGTGGAAGTACGGCAGGAGTGCTGTCAGGAACCGCGCCGTCGGGACGTGGTCCGCATCGAGCACGCCGATGATGTCGGCCTTGATATGACCGAGCGCGTGGTTCAGGTTGCCGGCCTTCGCGTGCTTGTTGTCCGGCCGGGTCAGGTAGCGAGCCCCGAGCGTCTCCGCGAGGGTCCGGATCTCCTCGCGCTTGCCGTCGTCGAGGACCCAGGTCTCGTGCGCGGGCTTCAGGGCGACGGCCGCGGCGATCGTCGGCAGGAGTACGTCGGGCGGTTCGTTGTACGTCGGGATGAGGATGGCCACGCGAGCTCGTGGCGGTCGTTCGCCGGTCGCATGCGGTTGGACGTCGACGCGCCACAGGGCCACCGTGTACAGCGTCAGGCCGAACGCGTTGTGGACCTCGACGACGAACAGCGGGATCGCGACCCACCACCACTCCGCAGAGATCGTGCCTCCCAGGCGCCACGCCAGATAGGCGACCGTGACGCCGATGGCGAGGAGTGCCACGCCGTGGATCAGCGCCCGTCGGGCGGCGGACTCCGGCGCGGGCAGCGACCCGTCGCGGAAGATCGGCGGATCCGCTGGCACCGCCTTGGTAGCAGGCGCGGTGGTAAACACCACCGGACCGTAGGGACGCAGACCGCTCCGAAACATCACGCGGGCGACCCAGCACGGGTGACCCGAAAGTCCCACCCGAGCGATGGCCCACCTCGGCCACGGACGCGACCGACCCCGACGAAGGCGCTAGACTTCGCCGCGACCCCAAGTGTCCCCCGCGGGCTCCCCCACGTCCGCGGTCCCGTCATCTCGGAACAGGTGGTGCCCATGAAGGTCGGTGTGGCCAAGGAGACCGCGCCCGGAGAGCGGCGCGTCGCCCTGGTGCCCGAAGCGCTCGGCAAGCTGCAGGCGGCCGGGCTCGAGATCCTCGTCGAGGCCGGCGCCGGGGACGGCGCCGCCATCCCGGACAGCGCGTTCACCGACGCGGGCGCAACGATCGTGCCGACCGACGCGCTCTACCAGCAGTCCGACGTCGTGCTCCGCGTCGCCAAGCCGGACAGGTCGGAGGTGTCGAGGCTGCGCACGGGCCAGGCTGTCATCGGCTTCCTCGCACCGCTGATCGACCCGAACCTCGCCAAGGATCTCGCCGCGAACGGCGTCACGGCCATCAGCCTCGATGCGATCCCGCGGACCCTGTCGCGGGCACAGTCGATGGACGCGCTCAGCAGCCAGGCGAACGTCGGCGGCTACAAGGCGGTGCTGATCGCCGCCAACGCGTTCGGCCGCTACTTCCCGTTGCTCACCACGGCTGCCGGAACGGCCAAGCCGGCGAACGTGCTCATCCTGGGCATCGGTGTCGCGGGGCTCCAGGCGATCGGCACAGCACGACGGCTCGGAGCGGTGGTCAAGGCGTACGACGTTCGACCGGAGACCCGCGAGCAGGCCGAGAGCCTTGGCGCGCAGTTCGTCAAGCTCAAGACCACGATCGACGCGACCGGCGCCGGCGGGTACGCCCGCGAGCTGACCGCCGAGGAGCGCGCTGCGCAGCAGGCCGAGCTCAACGAAGTGATCGGCGGCATGGACGTCGTCATCACCACGGCCCAGGTCCCGGGCCGCAAGCCGCCTGTGCTCGTGACCGCCGACGCCGTCGCGAAGATGAAGCCTGGCTCGGTCATCGTCGACATGGCCGCCAGCACCCTGGGCGGCAACTGCGAGCTGTCGGAGGTCGGGGAGACCGTCGTGACGCCGAACGGTGTCACGATCATCGCGCCCGACAACCTGCCGGCCAGCATGCCGGCCGGCGCGTCCGCGTTCTACGCCCGCAACATCTCGGCGCTCCTGCTCGGGATGGTCAAGGACGGATCGCTCAACCTCGACTTCGAGGATGAGGTCACGAAAGCCACGGTCATCACCAAGGACGGCGCGGTCGTGTCCGACGCCGTGAACAAGCTGCTCAACCCCGGAGGCCAGCCATGACCCCCGAACAGATCGACACGCTGATCACGGGGCTGACGATCTTCACGCTCGCGATCCTCGTCGGGTTCGCGGTCATCAGCAAGGTCCCGGCCACCCTCCACACGCCGCTGATGTCTGGCGCCAACTCGATCCACGGGATCGTGCTGGTCGGGGCGATGCTCATCGCAGCCGAGGCGCGCGGCGGGCTGAGCCAGGCCCTGTCGCTCATCGCGGTCGCCTTCGCAACGATGAACGTCGTCGGTGGCTACGTCGTCACCGACAGGATGCTCCAGATGTTCCGGAAGCGACCTGTCGCGCCCAAGCCGGTCGCCGACGAGCCGGAGGCCTAGCCGGTGACCACGCTCCAGCTCATCGAGATCCTCGTTCGGATCGCCTGGCTCGCGGGCGCCGTGGCGTTCGTCATCGGTCTGGCCCGGATGAACTCGCCGGCCACCGCGCGAAACGGAAACCTCGTGTCGGCCGGCGGGATGATCCTCGCGATCGTCGCCACCGCGATCCTTATCCTGTCCCGCCAGCTGCTCGCGCCCGAGAGCTTCGGGATCCGCGCCTCGGGCTGGGCCCTCATCGCGGGTGGGATCATCATCGGTGGCGGGCTGGGCCTGTACACGGCCCGCGTCGTGAAGATGACCGCGATGCCGCAGCTGGTGTCGCTGTTCAACGCGGTCGGCGGCGGCGCCGCCGCCCTCATCGGGATCGACGATTACCTGGGTCTTGTCGGCGGCGGCCACGTCCGTCTCGATGAGCACGTCTTCGTCGTGCTCGACATCATCATCGGCTCGATCACGTTCACCGGGTCGCTCATCGCGTCCGGCAAGCTCCAGGGCCTCATCCCGGGCAAGCCGATCCTGATCCCAGGCGGCCGGCTGGTGACTCTCGCGCTCGCGGCGATCGCGGTCATCGCCTCGGCCATCCTGTTCGTCACGGGCACGCCGAGCCTTGCCCTGATCCTGCTGATCCTCGCCGCGTCACTGATCTTCGGGGTGACGATGACCCTGCCGATCGGCGGCGCCGACATGCCGGTCGTCATCAGCCTCTTGAACTCGTTCACAGGCACCGCGGTCGCGATGGCCGGCTTCGTCCTCGAGAACCCGGTCCTCATCATCGCTGGCGCACTCGTCGGTGCATCGGGCGCGATCCTGACCAAGCTCATGGCCGACGCGATGAACCGGTCCGTGCTCAACATCATGCTCGGTGGCTTCGGCGGGGGCGACGACGCGGCCGGTGCCGCCGTGGCAGGCGCCGGCGGCTCGGTCCGCTCGATCAGCGCGGACGACGTCGCGATCCAGCTCGCGTACGCGCAGCACGTGATCATCGTCCCGGGCTACGGCCTGGCCGTGGCGCAAGCGCAGCACGCGGTCCGCGAGCTGGCCGAGCTGCTCGAGGCGCGCGGTGTCGACGTCAAGTACGCGATCCATCCGGTCGCCGGCCGGATGCCGGGTCACATGAACGTGCTCCTTGCCGAGGCCAACGTGCCGTATCCCCAGCTCAAGGAGATGGATGACATCAACCCGGAGTTCGAGCGGGCGGATGTGGCCCTCGTCATCGGCGCCAACGACGTGACGAACCCGGCTGCGCGACGGCCCGGGTCACCCGTGTCGGGGATGCCGATCCTCGACGTGGACAAGGCCAAGTCGATCGTGGTCATCAAGCGCTCGATGGGCCGCGGCTACGCCGGCATCGACAACGAGCTGTACACGAACGACAAGACCGGGATGCTCTTCGCCGACGCGAAGGAGGGTCTCGCGGCGCTGACCGCGGCGGTCAAGGCGCTCTAGGGAGGGTGCCTTTGCCGCGGGGCCGAGCGGCGGTCGTACGTGTACCGCGGCGCCCCTGGGCCCCTCAGCGCAGCCTTTTCTTGCCAAATGTCCGCCAGGCGGTCATTTGGTCAAGCACCGCGGGTCGCCACTGACGGTTCGGTGCATGGTCATGCGTCGAGCTGGATAGATCCATGCGGCACGACCGCCGACCTTGCATAGTCATGCGCGATCCGAGCCCGCCAGGAGTCCGCTGGGCCTGACGAGTGCTCACCTGATGATCTTTTGACAGGAACCCGGCGATGCGCAGGGTTCGGCGCGCCCGACCCGACCGGACGGGCCCTACGCCGACGGCACCACCGCTGCCGTCCGCGGGGCGACCGACGTGTCAGAGATCTCCAGGGGCGCGAGCGACCCGAGCGACTCGGCCACGACCACCGCGTCGTCGTCCCGCTGCAGTACGAAGTCGGCGCTCGGGTTCACGAAGGCGTGCCCGCCCCGGTTCACCGAGAGCAGGGTCGCTTGATGCTCGGTCCGGAGGCGTGCCGCGACCGCGTCGATCGACAGTCCGATGTACTCGTCGGGCAGGCCGATCCTGTACAGCTCCGATCCCTCGCCGCCTGACACGATGTCGGTGATGATCCCGGTCAGACCCGGGTACAGCGCCGACCGGGCCAGCAGATGCGAGGCCATCTTCGAGGTCACGAGCAGCTCGTCCACGTCAGTGCGCCGGAAATGGACCTCGTGCTTCGGGTTATTGACCTCGGCCACGGTTCGCACGCCTGGAGCGGCATGCTCGATCGCGAGGATCGTCAGGATCGAGTGCATGTCGGCATCGTCGGTGGCGTCGCGCGGAAAGATGAGCGCGGCCGATGCGTCCTCGATGCCGGCCCGCTTGAGGTCGTCGTCATTCGTCGGATCGCCGCGGACGAAGTACACCCCGTCGCCGGCTGGATTCTTGTCGAGATCGGCAAGCACGACGACCTTCGATCGATAGTCGTCGCCCTTCAGTTCCGCGATGAGGTCGCGCGCCGTGGTGTTCCAACCACAGACGACGATGTGGTCCTTATACCCGGAAGCACCCAAGCCCTGACCCTCCTTGAGCAGGAAATCGATGACCAGCGCGACCAGCGCGCCGGTGATCATCCCCAGCATGGCGACCCCGAACAGGATGAGGAACCAGCCGATGAGCCGCCCGGCTGGCGACGTCACGTAGCCCGAATCGCCCTGCCCGAGCACTGTGGCGATCCCCCAGTTGAATGAGTCGAAGATCGATTCGAAGGTCCACGACTTCTCGAAGAGCGTGATCAGGACCGCGGCCACCAGGACGAACCCGATGATCCCCTGCGCGAGCGACAGGAAGAACCGGCGATCGAGCTGCCCGCGCATCCGCTGCACGTGCCACATCACGCGACGGACGAGCGGCGAATCGAGGAGCGGAAGCGACCGCGGGATCGACCGCGGCAGACGGGGTCGCCTCATCCGCCCGATCGTGCCATACGGTCAACCCCCTCGCCAGTCGCAAGCGCGGTCAGTCGCCGACCGCGTGCGAGTCGTCCATCTCGACGCCTTCCGTCGCGGCGACCGCTGCCGTCATCGCGGCACCGCTCTCGACGTCGGCGGTCCGGACCTCGAGGTCGATCTCCAGGCGACCGCCGCCGGTCCCCTTGGTGGACAGATGAGCGATCGTCCCGTGCTCCTTCTCGATCAGGGAGACGAGCCGGGCGATCACGGCCGGGTCGGCGGCCCACAGCCGCATCTGGACCTGATGGCGCTCGCGGCCGCTGATCCTCTCGGTCACCAGGCCGAGCGGCCACAGCGAGAAGATGGCGATCGCCGTCACGGTGATCGCGACGACCCATGCCCCCGCACCGGCGGCCATCCCCACCGCCGCGACGGACCACAGGCTGGCGGCCGTCGTGAGCCCCCGGACCGTGGCGCCTTCCTTGAGGATCGCGCCGGCGCCGAGGAAGCCGACCCCCGACACGACCTGCGCCGCGATCCGGGCGGGGTCTGAACCGGGCGCCGTGAACGCGGCGATGGACAGGACGGTGAAGCCGGCCGACCCGAGCGATACGAGCAGGTGCGTCCGCATCCCTGCGGGATGCTCATGGATCTCGCGCTCGAGACCGACCACTGCGCCCAGGATCGCAGCGACGACCAGTCGGAGTGCGTAGCCGGTATCCGCGGCAAGGTCGATCGGCATCGGACAGCCAGTCTACGCGCGGGCTGTGGCCACGAGCAGGCCGCCACCGACCATGTCCAGGGTCGCGTCGATGATCTTGTCGCGGTCGCTGCGCGGCAGCATCCCGTCTCCCAACAGGACGGCGGCACCGTGCACCGCGACCCACGCCGGTGCCTCGGCACCCGCCCGTGGGACGGCCAGCAGCCCGGCGCTGTCGAGCGTGTCCAGCGCGCTCTGACAAGAGCGCGTAGGGGGATGGGTCGTCGGGCACGTACAGCTCAGGCGGGCAGGCCCGGAACGCGACCTCGAACAGGCCCGGCTCATCGAGGGCGAACTCGATGTAGGCACGACCGGTGGCCCGGAGGCGGTCGACCGCGGCGCGGTCAGATCCCTCCCCGACCGCGGCGACCGCGGCGATCATCCGCCGGGCGAGGGCCTCGCGAGCCTCGGACGCGACCTGCGCGAGCAGGCCCTCGCGGGATGGGAAGTGGCGGTAGGCGGCACTGGCCGACACGCCGACGCGTCGCGCGACCTCTCGGAGCGAGACGTTCTCCGCCCCGCCGACCGCGGCGAGCTCGGTCGCGGCATCGACCAGCGCACGCCGAAGGTCGCCGTGATGGTAGGGGCGAACTGGCGCCTTCTCAGCGGTCATAGCGGCCATATGTTGACATCGTTCACATCAGTCCGTAAAGTAGACACTGTTCACATAACAGCCTCCGGCGAGTTGATCGGCGGAGAAGGGAGCAGCGGGCATGGCCGACATCCTCAGCGGTCGCCACACGGCGGCCCTCGACGACGAGGTCGTCGTCTTCATCATCGGCATGCGGATCAACCGGCTGCGCCGATTCCGATCGTGGCTGCCGGCCTTCCGGGCCATGCCGCGGATGCTGCGCGAGCTGGCCGCCGATCCCTCCCTCGGCCTGCTCAACGTGCAGACCTTCTGGGCCGGGCGGGTGATCGTGGGGGTGCAGTACTGGCGCTCGTTCGACCAGCTCGAGGCGTTCGCCCGTGCGGCGGACCACGAGCATCTGCCAGCGTGGCGTGAGTTCAATCGACTCGTCCGGGACAACGCCGATGTCGGGATCTTCCACGAGACGTACCGGGTCGGTCCTGGCACCGCCGAGACCTTCTACGGGAACATGCCGACCTTCGGGATGGCGGCCGCGGTCGGGATCGTGCCGGTCGCCCAGCGCGGACAATCCGCCGCGCGCCGCATGGGCACGACCACCGCGGATGAACCGGCTATCGCGCCCTACTGATCGTCGATCGAGACGTCCGCGACCGCGGCATCGAGCCCGGCGATGAGGTCCGACGGGCTGACGTGGAGGTTCACGCCGAACGCGCCCCCGCCGACCGAGACGACCGGCTGGTCCATGACGGTCGCGTCGACGACGACCGGCCACGCCCGCGTCGAGCCGAACGGCGTGATCGTGTACCGCTCGTACCCGGTCACCGCGCGAGCCTCCTCGGCGTCGGGCAGCGTCATGCGCCGCACCCCGAGGTGGGCGCGGAGCTTCGGCCAGTCGAAGCGGCGGCCTGCGGGCACGAGCACGAACAGGTAGTCGTCGTCGCCCCGTCGGACGACGATCGTGCGCAGAAGGCCGGCGAGCGGGATCCCCTGCAGCGCGGCGGCCTCCTCGGCGCTGCCTGCCCGCTCGGTCACGACCACCCGATGCGGGATGTCGGCCGCTGCGATGGCACGCGTCGCGGCCGTCTCGGGCGTCTCGAGGTCCATGGCCGTGGACGATACTCGGGCGGTGACCTACCCGCGGACTGACGGGCCTCGACTCGGCCTCCGTGCGAACGCCGGCCAGTTCGCTCTGCTGGTCGGTGTCAACTGCCTCGTCGGCGGGATGGTCGGCCAGGAGCGGACGGTGCTGCCGCTGCTCGGACGGGACGTGTTCGGGCTCGACGGGTTTGCGATCGTGCTCACCTTCCTCGTCGCGTTCGGTTTCAGCAAGGCGCTGTCCAACCTTGCCGCGGGTGCGCTGGCCGATCGCTTCGGTCGGCGGCCGGTGCTCATCGCCGGCTGGCTGATCGGCGTGCCGGTCCCGTTGCTGCTCATCTGGGCGCCCTCGTGGGCATGGGTGGTCGTCGCGAACGTGCTGCTCGGGGTCAACCAGGGGTTCACCTGGTCGACCACCGTGACCATGAAGATCGACCTGGTCGGCCCGACCCGCCGTGGCCTTGCCCTGGGCCTCAACGAGGCTGCCGGCTACGTCGCGGTTGCCGCCACCGCTCTCGCAACCGGGCTGATCGCTGCCGAAGCCGGTCTGCGTCCAGCCCCGTTCTATCTCGGACTTGCGTTCGCCGGCCTCGGCCTGGGCGTGTCAGTCCTGTTCGTCAGGGAGACGCGTGGGCATGTCGAGCTGGAGACCCGCGGCCGACCCACGGCCGGGCCAGCGCCGCCGTGGCGCGACGTCGCGGTGCGCACCACCTGGCGAGATCGATCGCTGTCGGCGGCATCACAGGCCGGCCTCGTCAACAACCTCAATGACGGAGTGGCGTGGGGGCTGCTGCCCGTGTACTTCGCCGCGGCTGGCCTGACGCTCCCGGAGATCGCCGTCCTGGTCGCCGTGTACCCCGCGGTCTGGGGCATCGGCCAGATCGGTATCGGCGCGCTCTCGGACCGCGTCGGACGCAAGGGGCTGATCGTGGCCGGGATGCTGCTCCAGGCCGCGTCGATCGCGGCGATCGCGCTCGCCACCGGTTTCGGTCCGTGGCTCGTCGCGGCCGTCGGTCTCGGTCTCGGTACGGCGATGGTCTACCCGACCCTGCTCGCGGTCATCGCCGACGTGGCGGCGCCGGCATGGCGGGCATCCGCGCTCGGCGTGTACCGGCTGTGGCGCGACCTCGGCTTCGCGATCGGGGCGATCGTGGCGGGCATCATCGCGGACGCAGCGGGGATCCCCGTCGCGATCCTGGCTGTTGCCGCGTTGACGGCCGTGTCCGGTCTCGTCGTCCTCCGCCGGATGCGCGAGACACTGCCGCATCCCGCGGGCGATCAGGAGGGGAACACGGTGCCGCCATTCGGCGAGAGGATCTGACCGACGTAGGGCTCACCGCCTGGGCCCGCCAGGAAGGCGACCGTGGCCGCGATCTCGTCGGGTTCCAGGAAACGGCCGATCCGCACGCTTGCGAGCTCCGCCGCGATGGCGGCGGGGTCGTTGTCGCGCAGCATCGGCGTGTCCACCGGACCCGGAGCGACGGCGTTGACCCGGATGCCCGATGGCGCGAGCTGGTACGCGAGGGCTCGCGTGAAGCCGACCAGCGCGGCCTTGGCGGTCACGTACTGGACGCTCTGGTTGCCCAGCCAGACCGCCTCCGACGCGATGACGACGATCCGGCCACCTTCGGCGGCGAGCATCCCCGGGAGCACGGCCTTCGTCACGTGGAAGGCACCGTCGACGTGGACGTCGAGCACACCCCGCCAGTCCTCGTACGAGAGATCGACGAATCGGCCGGCGCCCGGCACACCGGCGTTGTTGACGAGGATCGAGATCGGGCCGGCGCTCTGGGTCAGCGCGTCGATGGCTGTGCGAACGGCGTCGCGATCGGTCACCTCCGCGACGAGGGCGGTCCCCCGGCCACCGGCCGTCTCGATCGTGGCGACCACGGCTCGGGCGCCATCGCCGTTCCGATCGAGACACCCGACGACGGCACCATCCGCCGCCAGACGGAGCGCCGTCGCCCGTCCGATCCCGGACGCGGCGCCGGTGACAAGCGCGACCTGCCCGTCGAGCGGGCGATCAGGCATCCGCGATCGGGTCGATCAGCTCGATGCGGATGCGCTTGTTGATCCGCCCCTTCGACTCGTATCCGGTGACCCTGATCTGGCCGACCTCGCGGGTGTTCGAGACGTGCGTGCCACCATCGGCCTGCAGGTCGAGCCCGACGATCTCGATGGTCCGGATCTCCTCGATCCCGGCCGGCAACAGGTTGATCTTGGTCCGGATGAGATCCGGGATCGCGAACGCCTCGGCGCGCGGCAGCAGCGCGACGCGGACATCGCGCGCAGCCGAGAGCTCGACGTTCACGGCGGCCTCGATCGAGTCGACCAGGTCACCCGACATCGACTCGAACTCGAAATCCATCCGGCCCGAGCCCGGTTCCATGTTGCCGCCCGTCACCTGCGCGCCGTGGTCGCGCCAGACGACGCCGCACAGCGCGTGCAGCGCCGTGTGGGTGCGCATGAGCGCGAACCGCCGCGCCCAGTCGAGATCGACCTCGAGCGCGTCACCGACGGCTGGCGGATCACCGCCAGCCGGTTCGAGCTCATGGACGATCTCGCCGCCGGCCTTGCGCGCACCACGCACCGTCCACGTCCGGCCGTCCGATGCCCGTAGCAGAAGCCCCCGATCCGAAGGCTGGCCACCCCCACCGGGATAGAACACGGTCCGATCCAGGACGACGAGAGGTGCATCAGCGACCTCGACGTGCCGGACGCGCGCCTCCGCCGAGCGAGCGTAGGCGTCGGTGTAGGCGAGCTGTTCGCCGACGGGCGTCACCCGGCGGTGAGTGTCCCGGTCATCGTCGGGTGCACCGTGCACAGGAACGTGTACTGACCGGCGGCGAGGGCGGGCACGTCGTACACCATCTCGGCGACGCCCGTGATGATGTCGCCCTTGAGCGGCGATGAACCACTGGCGTCCTTCACCTCGACGTTGTGCGCGATGCCGGGATCGTTGTTCTTGAAGTCGATCTGGAACGGCTGGTCGGCCGGCGCGGTCAACGCTGCCGTGTTGAACAGGATGTTCTCGGCCTCCAGCTCGAGCACGGCCCCGGCACCAGCGGAGCCGCTCGGACTCGCCGGCGCGCTCGCCGACGCGCTAGCGGAGGCGCTCGCGGGCGGCGCGGAGCCGCTCGGAAGGACGCTCGGGATGGGTGTGGGCGACGGGGCCGGAGCGTAGGTCCAGCCGGGCTGGGCTGCCGTGCACGCAGAGAGCGCCGTGACGGCGAGGACGGCGGACAGGGTTCGAAGCGTTCGCATGGATTCGGGGGACCTCTCGGATCGCCTGGATGACCGCGGTCGTGTGTTCGCGACGATGCTACCGAATCGCGGCCGCCCGGGTCCGACCAGTACCTCAGACCCAGTACCTCACCAGTACCATCGTCCGGATTGTTTCGGGACCATCGCGGGACTAGCCTGCTCTTCCCCATGCGGGTGCGAACAACGCGCCACAGGGGAGACCGGAGCCCGATCCGACCCATGATCCGACCTGTCATCGATCGAGCCTGGCGCGTCGCCATGATCCTTGGCCCGATCCTCGCCATCGCTCTCACATTGGTCGCCGCTCGCCGCTGGTAGAGCCAGCGGCCGAAAGGCCGGCCCGAATCGGTCGCGATCTCGCGGCCGACCACCATCGATTTTCGCTCGCCGGACATTGCTGGCCGGCGATCGTCCTCATTCGAGACCCGGAGACCTCCCTCCGGGTCTCGCTCTTTGTGCCGGGGGATCCGTCCGTCAGGCCTTCTCGGTCAGCCCCAGCCGGATCGCGACAGCGGCTGCCTCGACCCGACCCGACACGCGCAGCTTCGCCAGGATGTTGCCGACGTGGACGCCGACGGTCTTCTGGCTGATGAACAGTCGCTCACCGATCTCGCGGTTGGTCCGGCCTCGAGAGATCTGGGCGAGGACCTCGCGTTCGCGTCCGCTCAGGCCGAACGTGTCGCGACTCGCAGGTGGCTCGACCGGTCCGCCGAGTTGCCACGCATCGGCCTGGTCCGAGCCATCAGCGCCGACCGGCATGAGCGCGGCGGCGACCGGCGCGGGGGCGATGACGCCGACCAGTTCGCGTCGTCGATCGTCCGGTCCCGCCAGGGCTTGATCGACCTCGGGTGGCAGCTGGATGAGCGCTCGACCCGCCAGCTCGCGCAGCTCGCGCAGCAGCGGCAGTGCCCCGAGCGCGAGTGCCGTGTCGACGGCTTCCATCAGCGGGATCCGGGCGTCTGCCCGACCCGCGCGGCCGGCTCCCGACGCGAGCATCGCCTCGGACTCGTGCCACCGCGCGCGGGCGGTCTCGTACGGGATGTGCAGCGCGCTCCATGCATCGCCGACCGCGGTCCAGGTAGCGGGGTCGTCGCGCGCATCGACGCGCCGCCGATGGGCACGTGCCGTCGACAGCCACGCGTCCGCCAGCCGGCGGGACCCCAACGACGGAGCGACGCCGTGGCGCTTGACGATCGCCTCGGCTGCGCGGATCACGTCGCGGGCTCGCTCGCGGGCGGCGGCGAGACCGGCCAGGTCGCGCTGTTCGCGTGATTCGGCCGCGGCCGCCGCCTCGACCTCGATGACCGCGGTCGCCGTCCGCGCGGCCAGGATCCAGTCCTCCGTCTCACGGACGAGTGACCAGCCCCGATCGGCAGCTCGACGGGCATCGGCCAGGTCGCCCCGCCACAACGCGAAGGAGGCGGAGGCGAGGTGGAGCGGCACCGCCTGCTGGGCATCCCTGACAGCCTCGAGCTCTAGCAGCGTCTGACCGAGGAGGCGGCCGGCCGCCTCGCCGGCGGACAGCTCGATCTCGACGGTCGCGAGAGAGACCAGCGCGTTGAGGAAGTTGATGCCGGCGGGCAGCCACTCGAGCGCGGTCATGCTCATCGCCCGCGCCTCCTCCCAGCGCCCGAGCAGGAAGAGCGAATCCGCCGCGTTGCCGCGCAGGACGTTGCCGTACACGGCCTCGAGGCCGGCGGCCTTGGCGGCCTCGATCCCGGCCGATGCGACCGTGACCGCATCCTCGTGCCGGCCGGCCAGCTCGAGGACCGTGGTGAGGTTGGCATGGATGCGGAACAGCTCGTCGAGGTCGCCGAGCTCTTCGGCCATCGCCCGAGCGTCGGTCAACATCGCCAGCGCCGCCTCTGGATCCGCGCGCCAGCCGAGAGAGACGCCGAGTGTCGTCGTGGCGTGCAGCTCCCAGCGGCGCGCCGGAGGATCGCACGCCTTCGCGATCCGGATCGCGTCGCGCGCGAGTCGATCGGCCTCGGAGAACGTGCCTTCGAGCATGAGCATCTGCGCCAGTCCGGCGACGACGGCCGCTCGGGCCGGGGACGGCGTGGTCGGAACGAGATCGACTGCCCGGCGCCGGGCTGCGAGCGAGCCCTCCGCGTCCCCGGCCACCCGGCGGAACTGAGCCAGCCGGTCGTAGATGAGACCAAGCCGCGTGCGGTCGCGGCGTCCGTCCGTGGAGGCGATCGCCGCATCGAGGTATGCCGCGGCCCGGACGGGCCGACCGGCTGCGAATGCCGCTTCGGCCGCGCGCGCGTTCATCTCGGTCGGTGGCAGCACCGGTGGGTCGCTCCGGCGCCGACCGCCGTGGCGCGATGTGACGCCGGTCGCGCTGCCGGCCGCGATCGCCAGCTCGAGCGCATCCAGCTCATCGAGCGGCGCATCGATCGCCGCGGCTGCATCGGCTGCGGCGATCGCCGCATGACGCACCGCGACAGGGTCGAGAGCGGTCCGGAAATGGTGCACGGCCACGAATGGCTGGTCGTCGAGCGCGCGCGCGACCGCTGCGTGATGGCGGATACGCATCGACGGCAGGAGGTCGGCCTCGATCGCCCGGCCGACGAGCTCGTGGCGGAGCGCCAGGCCGGTATCGTCCTCGAGGACGAACCCGTACTCGATCGCCTCGTCGAGGCCGTGGGCCAGGTCGGCGTCGAGGACGCCGTCGCCGCGCCGCGGCGCATGGGACGAGCGCGGCGGAGCGCTCGTCAGGTCCGCCTCGAACGCTTCGGCGATCGATGCCAGGTCCGCTCGTTTGAGCGGCCGCCCGGCCGGGGCCAGCAGGCGCAGCACCCGTCGCGCCTCCGGCGAACGGGCGGCGATCCGCGCGAGGACGAGATCCTGGAACGATGACGTGAGGGACACCGTGGGCAGCTCGCGCCGTGCCGCGAGGAGCTCCTCGGCGACCAGCGGGCGCCCGCCGGAGCGCTCGGCGACCACGACAAGCACGCTCGCCGACGGCCGCGCGTCCTCGATCGACTCGATCAGCCTCGCCAGCTCGTCGCGCCGAAGGGGTGCGAGCGTGAGCCGGGCCGGGGGTCGTGGCGCCGCGTCGAGGCTGGTCAGGTCCACCGACCACGGATCCTCGCGCCTGATCGCGTCGGCCTGGTAGGTGGCGACCACCGCGAGCCGGTGGGACCGGGCGATCCGGGCAAGGAACGTGACGAGCGCGCGCGTCCCTGCGTCGGCGCGGTGGAGGTCTTCCATGATCAGCAGGACCGGTTGCCGCTCGCCGAGTCGGCCGACCACGCCGAGCACGCCCTCGAGCAGCCTGGCCTGACGGCGCTCCGGCACGGCGGTCAGGATCCGGCGCCCGGCCGTTCCCGGCGGCTCGACGCGTTCCGCGAGCTCCGGGATCAGCCGGACGAGCTCATCCGTCGCGGTGCCAAGGACCCTCGCGAGCTCATCGTCCGGCAGCTCCGCAAGGACGGGTCGGAGCGCGCGCACCAGCGGTTGGTACGGCGCGTCGGTCCCCGGGCCGAACGCCCCGCCCCGGAGGACGGCCATCGGCTCCTGGAGGCCGGCGACGCGGCGGATCGCCTCATCGATGAAGCGACTCGTGCCGACGCCGGCCGTCCCGTCGACGAGGAGCGTCCCAGAAGCGCCCGCCGAGGCCGATCGGAGAACGGTCGCGAGCCTCGCGAATGCGTCCTCTCGGCCCACGAACCGCGCGCTCGTGTAGGTGGCGCCCATCGAACCCATCGTACACAACGGTGGGAGCCGCTCATCCGTCCGCTGACGACGCGCGTATCCCGGTCGCGACCGACGGACTGGTCGCCCGATGGAGGTGGAGATGAACCCTGTCAAGGCGTGGGCCACGCTCGCCGGGATCGTTCTAGTGGCGACCGGCCTGCTCGGATTCCTCGGAACGCCGCTGGTCGGCAGCGCATCGGGCGCCCTCGTCCCGACGGACGGGCTGCACAACGTGGTGCACCTCGGCACCGGCGCGCTGGCCCTGTGGATCGCGTTCGGAACGACCGGCAAGACCCAGGTCGATGCGCTGCTCGGCTTCGGGATCCTGTACGTCGTGATCTTCGTCGCGGTCCTCATCAGCCCGACGCTCTTCGGGCTGTTCTCGGTGCCGGCAAACGCGGTCGTCCATGTGATCCATGCCGCGGTGGCCGTCGTGAGCCTCGGCGTCGCGCTCATGGCACGCGGCAGCGAACCGGCCCGCATCTAGGCCGAACCGAACCCTTGCCGGGCGCGCACGAGACCCACGCGTCGATCGAGGTCCTTGCCGCGGCCGTCCTGTCTGTGGGCGGCGCGGCGATCCTCGTTCACGCGTGGGTCGATCGTCGTTCCGGGCGCCGGATCGTGGGGCTCCGCACATCGCCCACTCGGCCGCGACACGACGTCGTCAGGCGCTCCGCGCGGTCCCTCGTCGTCGTCCTGTCGGCGGGCGCGGCGGCCATCCATCTCGCCGCGGGGCCCGAGCACGTCGAGGCCCTCGGCGATCTCGGGTTGGCGTTCTACTGGGCGGCCCTGTTCCAGGCCGGGTTCGCCGTCGCGTGCCTTTGGGACCGCCCGGGCCGGTTCCTGATCGTCGTCGGGATCGTCGCCAACGCCTTGCTCGTCGGGGCGTGGGGGTGGTCGCGGACCGTCGGCCTGCCCTTCGTCGCCGGCGGGCCGGAGGCGATCGGTCTGGCGGACGCCGTCGCGGTCCTGCTGGAGCTGGGCATCGTGGCGCTGCTCCTGGCGCCGGCCATAGGTCTGGGCGGGCGCCTCGCGAAGGGCGTTCGACCGAGCGCCCTCCGGACCGCCGCGACCTCGGGTGTCGTGGCGATCGCGGGCGTCGCCGTGCTCGCGGCCTCGATCGCGGTGGCCGATGCGACCGGCGCGCACCACGCTGCCGGGACCGGACACGACATGTCGGGCATCGAGATCCGCTAGGGGACGCGAGCGACTACGCTGCGCGTCGTGACTGACGGCCGCCGAGCCCCCCACCCCGACAACACCCTCAACGAACTGCCCGGCGAGGAGTGGCTCTACTTCACGAAGTCGGTCCTGACGACGGCCTATCCCTCGGAGCTCGGGCACGTGGCGCGCAAGGCGCACGGTGCCAACAAGCCACCGCGGCTCATGGCCCGCCTGATCGAGTTCTTCAGCAAGACCGATGAGCTCGTGCTCGACCCGTTCGCCGGCGTCGGCGGCACGCTGATCGGCGCCGCGATCGCCCGCGGTCCTCGGCGTGCGCTCGGCATCGAGCTCGACCCGCGTTGGGTGGCGGTGTACGAGGAGGTCGTCGCCGGGCTGGCCGCCGAGCGCGACGGGCACGGCCCGGCCATCGCGGATCTCGGGACGGCGGATCCGGGCCCGACTCGATCGTTCGATCCGGCTGGCCTCGAGATGCGGACCGGTGACGCGCTCGACATCCTGCCGACCCTCGCCGAGGCCTCGGTCGACCTCGTGGCGACCGACCCGCCGTACAACATCCAGCTGCCGTTGACGATGGCCGGCGGCAAGCTCGCAGAGACCCACGCCAACCGCCGGACCGACTACGCGATGATCAGCGACGCGCCGGCCGACCTCGCCAACGCTGCCGACTACGGCTCGTTCCTCGAGGCGATGGGCCGGGTGTTCGCTGAGCTCGCGCGCGTCGTGCGACCGGGCCGCTACGCTATCGTCATCGTGCGCGACGCGTACCAGGCTGGCCGCTACCAGTTCGTGGGGGCCGATCTGGCCGCCCGTGCCGACGCGGCCGGCCTCGTGCCCAAGGGCGACCTCATCTGGCACCAGGCGGGGACGCGGCTGCGGCCCTACGGGTACCCGCGCGTGTTCGTCCCGAACATCGCGCACCAGCACATCCTGGTGCTGCGGCGCGAGCCGGTCGGGCGCGAACGGCCGCGCCGGGACCGGCCGGCTCAGCCCCGGCGGCGACTCTCCATGTAGGCGGCGAGGACGTCGCCATCGACGTCGTCGCCCATCGTCCACGTGTCGGCCGCGATCGGCATCGTCGCCGTCGGCGTGCTCTGGATCGGCGCCTCGCCGATCACGTCGCCGAGGGTCATCTTGTGGATCCAGCCCTGGCGACCGTCCGGGCAGAGGACGAGCCAATAGCTTCCACGCTTCTCGAGCAGCTGGACCTCGTCGCCCTGGTCGAGGAAGGCGAGCTCAGTCCCGCGCAGCTCGTCGGGCATGTCCAGCAGGCGCACGAGGTTGTAGCGGATGAGTCGACGCTCGCGCCCGTCGATCGGCCCCACCAGCCCGTGGTCGAAGGTCAGTCGTGGCGCCTCGGTCGCGTCGCGGATCGGGTCGGCCCTGCGGGCCTCGAGCAGCGACGGGCGGCGCCAGCGGGGCATCGCCATCTCAGTGTCGAGCGGGTGCGGGGCGTCCGCCACGGCGACGCCCGAGTGTGAACCGGGCGCCAGGCTCGCGGCGTAGGCGGCCGCGGCGGCGATCGCGAGAGGGCTGGAGGCGTTGTGATGGAGCACGTCGTCCGGCGCCGGCGGTTCGCCCTCGCGGCGGCGCTTGCCGAACACGCCGAACGCCAGCGTTGCGCCGACGATGCCGGACGTCGTGACGAGGGTCGCGACGAGACCGAGCGGCAGGGACGGGCGACCACCCATCAGAAGGTCGACGCCGGCCTCGAAAGCAGCGAGTGGCCCGGTGTCCCCTCCCCCGCCGGGCGGCCCGATGGGGGCTCCCGGCTGGGTGCTGCCGCCGCCGGGCGGCGTGCTGGCCAGACCGGGCACGACCGCCACGGCGTCGTCGCTCGGCGCGGGGCTCGTCGATGGGCTGGTGGTCGGGCTTGGCGACGCTGAACTGGTCTCCGTCGGCGAGGCGGTCGGCGTCTCGGTCGGGGCGGTGGTGGGCGCAGCCGCGACCGGTGCCGCGGTCGGCTTGGGGGTCGCCTTGGGGGTCGGCTTCGGCGTCAGCTTCGGCGTCGGGCGCGGGGTCGGGCGGGGTGTCGAGCGCGGGGTCGGTTCGGGCGTCGGCGGCGCTTTGATCGTGACGGTCCCCGCGGAGATCGTGTCTGAGAACCGGTCGCGACTCATCGCCGCGATCGAGATGGCGTGCGAACCGACCGGCAATCGCCCTGCCCAGCGGAACGTGACGCCCCGCTTCCAGTTGGTGCCGCTCGTCTTGGCCATCGTGCGTGTCGAGCCGGCGACCGTGACGCGGACCCAATCGGCGGGCGATCCCTCGCGGTTCCGGTATCCGACGGTGATCGCAACAGTCGTCGTCGGGGTTCCGGAGCGCGGCGACGCGGACGGGTCGGAGAGGCGGGTCGGACCCGAGCCTGCCCATGCGGGGGCGACGGCCGACAGCACGAGGAGGACGGCCACGATCGACGCACCGATCCGGGCCGGCCAGCGGCCTGGGTCGAGCATCGTGACTGGGGGTCTCGGGTGACGGTCGGGACGCTGCATCCTGAGGGCGAGGATGCGTTTCGCGCGAGAGGCGAGCAATGGTACGGGGGTCCGGTGCCGGCCCGCCGACCGGCGCGGTGCAGACGGGCACCAGCCCACGGCCGGGCCTGTCGGGTGAGGTGTGGTCCGGTGCGGGCCGTGGTCCAACCGGCCGCAGCGGTTACCCCGGTTCGCCCATCGACGCTCGCGGGCGTGCTCCCGAGGATGGCCACATGGAGGTCATCCACCCGCCACAGGCAGCCCGGCGACCGTCGATGGCGCCGCTCCTCGGGGGCACCGTCATCGGGACCGTGCTCATCGTCGCGGGCATCGTCCTCGCATATGTCGCCCTCGCGACGCCCCTGCTGCGGTCAGTGCTCCCGCAAGGGCGCCTCGACGCTGGTGAGATGGCGACCGGTGCCGCAGTCTGGGCGATCGCGCTCGTCGCGCCCGCAGGTTTCGTGCTCGTGGGCACGAACCGGCTCGTCCGGATCCTCGCATCGGTCCGCGGCCGGATCCCTCGGCGGTCGGCGACGATCCGCGCACTCGACGGGGTTGCCGACGACGTCATCGTCGCGACGGGCATCACGCTCCCCGACGGACGGGGCGTGTCGGAGCTCGTGATCGGGCCGTTCGGGGGCGCCGTCATCCGCGAGCTGCCGCCCACCGCGGTGACACGCATCCGCGAGGGGCACTGGGAGCTCCGCACGAGGCGCGGTTGGATCTCGATCGAGAATCCGCTCGACCGCGCCGCCCGGGACGCCGAACGCGTCCGACGCTGGCTCGGCCACGACGACGCCGACTTCGTCGTCAAGGTGTATGCCGCGGTCGTCGGACCCGAGCCGACCGTGCGACGGACGACGGACTGTGCGGTGCTCGACCAAGACCAACTCGTCGCATGGATCGAGGCGCTGCCGCCACAGCGAAGCCTGACCGAGGGCCGTCGCCAGCAGGTCGCAGAGACGGTTCGCGCCGCCGCCCGCTGACACAGCTGGCCGGACGATGTCTGGTAGGGGAGCCAGGACTCGAACCTGGAACCAGCGGGATATAAGCCCGCCGCTCTAACCGTTGAGCTACTCCCCCGCGGCGATGCTACACCCGGAGCGGGTGCGATCGGTCGAACGCGGCCGGGTCAGTCGCCGAGCAGCTTGCCGGCGATCGAGCGAAGGCTCAGGTGCCGCCCGGCCAGCCTGAGGGGCGCATCGTTGCGGCGGCCATCGGCCCGCCGACCGTCGAGAGCTCCACCACCGGGCGCCCAGGCCCGAGCCGGCAGTGCCGCGGCGAAGGCCCTGTCCGCTTCGGTCTGGAATGCCTCGATCGGGAGATCATCCGGATCGAACGGCCGCTCCACCGTCGCCGCCACACCCGGCGGGCGGGCGTAGGCCGGTGCTCCGTAGAGCTTCGGGAGCGCGACATGCTGCTCGTCGATGGACACGCGGAACCTCGAAGGATGATTGCGGTGGTCTCCCTGGATCGCCCGGAAGACACGCCGGATGATGATGCCCAGCGCAGGGTAGCGGGAATGGTACGGATGGGCTAGACGATCTGGATCGTCGGGTCGGCTTTCGTGTTGCACTTGCGCGACAAGGGCTCAGGCGAGCATCGGCCGGATGAGCTGGAGCGTCACGATCATCACCAGCCAGGCGATCGGCACCGCGGCGAAGAACCCAAGCGCGGCACTCCAGACGCTCCGTCTTCGGACCGTGCCGGAGCCCGTCGGCTGGGGCACGACGAGGTAGGTGACGACGGTGCCGACCGCCAGCACGACGGCCGCATAGACGACCAATGCGAGGGGGCGCAGGTCGCCGCCGGGGACGTCGGCGCCGCGCACGAGCGCCAGATCGTAGGCCAGGTACGCGACGGCCAGCACGATGGCGATGACCAGGCTGGACAGCACCGCCCGCACGACCGGTCGGGGAGCGTTGCGGAACTGGCGCCAGCGGACCTCCGCCCAGGACCGTCGCCGGACAGGTGCCCCGTCAGCCACTGAGGATCGTGAGCGTCCGGCGAGGCGGCATCGTCTCGGGCGTGTGGCCCGAGAGCAGCTCGACGGTGCCGGCAAACCGCTCGAGCTCGTCATCCGACGTGAAGAACCCGACGCTGATCCGGAGTGCGTCGATGAGCGGCACCGTCCGGGCGACCGCGAACACCCGGGCACTCAGCTCGTCGAGTGCGAGCTGCGCGGGCCAGCCGGCGATCCGGAACGCGACAAGATTCGCCATCCGGTCGATCGGCGTGACCACCTCGACGCCGTCGATCGCCGCCAGCCGATGGGCGGCCGTCTGGGCGGTCGCCGCACCCCGCCCGTAGACCCAGTCGAGGCCCAGGAACATGCTCATCCAGCCGATGGAGCGGGCCATGCCGACGATCGACGGGCGGTGATAGTTCGACGCCTCGAACCGGCGAGCGTCCGGCCACCGAACTGCCGTCCCATTCGAGTCGACGGTCTCGAACGTGAAATGACCGCCGTAGGCCGGGGTGAGGCGATCGCGGACCACCGGCGCCAGCGCGACCGCACCCATGCCCTCGGGCCCGAGCAGCCACTTCTGCGCAGGAACCGCGTAGACATCTGCGCCGGTCGCCGCAAGATCCACGGGCATGGCACCCGCGCTCTGCGCGCCGTCGACGACGAGGATCGCCCCGCGCGCGTGGGCCATCTCGGCGATCCGTGCGACCGGCAGGACCGTGCCCGAGGCCCATAGCACGTGTGAGATCGCGACGACCCGTGTCCGTTCGTCGATCGCGCGGTCGAAGTCGGCGAGGACGTCATCAGGATCGCGCGACGGCCCGACGTCGACGAAAACGATCTCGATGCCGAGCCGGTCGCGCAGGTTGTATAGGGCGCCGATCCCGCCCGGGTGCTCGAGGCTGGTCGTCACGGCCCTGTCGCCCGGCCGCCAGTCGATCGACCAGATCCCGATGTTCATGCCGTCGGTGGTGGAATGCGTCAGCGCGATGTCGCTCACGTCGGCGGTGAGCACGGCGGCGACGGCGGCACGCGCCTCGGCCATGCGCTGGAGCATCTCTTCGTAGTACGCGAAGTGCGCCCGGCCGGTTCGGAGCTCGTAGTCGGCCAGCTCGGCCATGACGGCCGCCGTCTCGGCCGGAAACGGCCCCACCGAGCCCGTGTTCAGGTAGATGCCGGCCTCGAGCGCGGGGAGCGCCGCCCGGACGGCCGCGAGTCGCCCGTCGTCAGGGGGTTGGAGGGCGGCCACGGCCCGTATCATACCGACGATGTCCGGCCTGGCCCGACCCGAGATCCTCGCCACGACCGAATGGCTCGCCGAGCACCTGGGCCGCTCGGGCGTGCGCATCCTGGACGCCCGCTGGCGCCCGGACGGGACAGGTGCCAACGTCCATCGCGCGGGCCACATCCCGGGAGCGGTGTCGGTCGACTGGCGCGCCGACCTCGTCGACATGGATCAGGCCGGCGATGCCATCCGCGTCGCGTCGCCCGGCCGGGTCGCGGCGACAGCAGGCAGAGCGGGCATCGGCGACGAGACGACGATCGTCATCTACGACGACACCCAGGGGCTGTACGCGGCGCGAATCTGGTGGACGTTCCGGACCTATGGCGCGGAGCATGTCCGGATCCTCGACGGCGGGTTCCCGGCGTGGAAGGCGGAGGATCGCCCGATCGAGCGCGGGAGCAGCGAGACCCCGCCGGAGCCGCTGACCCCGTTCACCCCACGCGGCCCGAACCGGCTCCACCTGACGACGTCCGACGTCCGCGGCCTGCTCGGTGCCCCGGGGGTCACGTTGCTCGACGCGCGGGCGCCAGCCGAGTATCGCGGCTTCGAGGGCAACACCCGCCGGCTCGGTCACATCCCGGGGGCCATCAACGTCCCGGTCGGGTCGATGCACGCGGCCGGCAGCCAGCGCCTCCGCGATGGCGGCGACCTGCGCAATCGACTCCACGCCGCGAACGTCAGCCGCGGGAGCCGGATGGTGGCGTACGACGGGTCGGGCGTCGCGGCCGCGAAGCTCGCGTTCGTGCTGAGCCTGCTCGGCCACGACGATGTCGCGGTGTACGACGGCGGCTGGGCCGAGTGGGGCAACCGGCTCGACCTTCCGGTCGACCGCTAGGGCCGGAGGTCCGCGGCGGGACCTACCAGCCGGTCGGTTCCGGCGGCGGCGGCTCCGGTCGGGGCGTGACCTTGTCCAGCCCCGCCCACGGATCCGTCACGCGGTGCGGTGCCAGGATCTGGGCCCGTTCGTGATTGACCGCGAGAAGCTCAGCGGTCGTGCGTGCCTCGCCTAGGACGTCCGACCAATAGGTCGCGCCGGTCACGGGCAGGAAATGCCCGGTCAGCTCGGACAGGGCGTCGCGCAGGCTGCGCTCCGGCATCAGGTGGATGAACCCGGTCACCTTGAACGGCGGCACGGAGATCAACGCCTCTTCCGGGATCTTCGGCGTGCGCAGCTCCGGCGCGGGATCCACCGGCTCATTGACGACCGCGAAGAGGACCGAGGCCAGGTTGACCTGGGCGAACTCGGCCCGGATCGATTCGCCGCGCGTGCCGAACTCGTCGGTCGTCACCTCGGACAGGACCAGGAACCGATCCTCGGCCATGTTGAGCATGTCGGTCACGCGCCGCTGGCGGGTATTCAGCGAGCCGTGGATCACGAACGAATCCGTGTACAGGGTCAGCCGGATCTGCTGGGCAGGCATCCCACCGAGCGCGTCGAACATCGGTCAAGGATACGCGGCGGCCGTCGTCACGGCGCGGTCAGACGGGCCCCGGCGGAACCGTCCGTGCACCCGCCGTCACGAGCAGCTCCGACCCGTGCTGGAGGCCCTCGTACAGCGCCGTGACGGTCGCCACCGTGTCGATCTCGTCGACGGTCTTGTCGGGTCTGAGCGCGTGGATCCTCGGGAAGCGAAGACTGAAACCGGATCCGTGTCGCTTGCTCCGGACGATCACGTCGAAGGCGATCTCGACCACCACGGTCGGCTCGACCTGACGGTAGCGGCCGAACCGGGCGATCGTGTGCGCCTCGAACCATTCGGTCATCTCGGCGATCTCGGCGTCGGTCAGCCCGCTGTAGGCCTTGCCGATGTTGACGAGCTTGCCGGTCTCCTCGTCGCGGACCGCGAAGGTGTAGTCGGACAGCACGCCGTGGCGTTTCCCGTGACCGACCTCGACGCCGACGACCACGCAGTCGATCGTCGCGAGCGCCTTCTTCATCTTCAGCCAGCCCAGCCCGCGCCGGCCCGGCGAGTAGCCACTCGTGGGGTCCTTGACCATGAGGCCCTCGTTGCGCCGGCCGCGCGCGTCGGCGAATGCGACTTCGAGGGCGTCCGCATCGCGCGCCACGCCGAGGTGCGACCGCGTGAAGTGCCCGCCGTCCTCGACCAGTGGCAGGTCGATCCGGTCGAGCCGCTCGCGGCGCGTGCGGAGCGGCTCGCGCAGCAGCGGGTCGACGGTGGCGTCGCCGTCTGAGTCGTCACCGGGCCCGACTGCGAGCAGGTCGAAGGCCACATACACGACCGGGATGTCGGTCCTGATCTGGTCGGACGGCGTCTTGCGGCCAAGGCGTGCCTGAAGGCTGATGAACGGCAGCACGAAGCCATCCTTGTAGGCGAGGATCTCGCCGTCGATGACGCCGGTCCAGCGCAGCGGCCGCGCGGCTTCGACGATCTCGGGGAACTGGTTGCTCACGTCGTGGAGGTCCCGTGAGTAGAGGCGGACGTCCGAACCGCGCTTGTGCAGCTGGGCGCGGATCCCGTCGTACTTGTCCTCGACCCAGACCTCGGGTCCGAGGCGGCCGATGATCTCGTCGGCGTCCTCCGCTGGTGACGCGAGCATGAACTTGAGCGGGTGGAACAGCGCGAGCTCCGCGTCACCGAGCTTGTCGTCGCGCGCGAGGGCTGCCAGCCGGCCCATGTCGCCGGTCAGCATGCCGGCCCATTTGACGTCCTCGATCGGTCGGCCGAAGGCTTTGGCGATCGCGGCCTCGACCAGGCCGTCGCGCAGCCCGATGCGCAACTCGCCGCCGAGCACTTTCACGATGGCCTTCGCCGTCCGCGGGTCGGCGCGCACGAGGAGCGCGTGCAGCAGCTCTGCCTTGGCGGCCGACCCAGAGGCAGTCTCGATCGCCGCGAACGCGGCGGCCACGTCGGGGAGCGTCGGGCTCACCTCGGGAGGCGGGGCGTGGCCGGCTCGTGTCAGGACGTCCGCGACCGACAGGCTCAGGTCCGAGTGGCGGTCGTACGCCTCCGCGAGGTCCTCGCGGGTGGCGCCGGTGAGCGTGCCGACTGCCGCCACGATCGACGACCACCCGAGGCCGGTGGTCCGCTGGTCGGTTTCAGGGAAGGGCCGCCCGGTCAGGAAGACGGCCGCGATCGGCAGCTCCTCGGGGCTCAGGCTGCGCAGGTAGTCGGCCAGCAGGGCGGTCTTCTCGGATGTCCGGGTCGTGGCCGCCACGCGCTCGGCCAGCTCGCTCCAGCGGCGCATGGCGGGGATGGTATACGGTTCCGCCGATGGCGCCGCGAACATGGTTTCCGGAGGTCCTGACGGGGTCGCTCGTTGTGCTGCGCCGTCACGCGCCGGAGAACCTCGAGGCCTTCCGGCGGTGGTACTCGGATCCGGAGATCGCCCGGCTGGCTCGCTACCAGGAAGCGCCGATGCGCGCCGAGGAGATCGAGCGGTTCTTCACGGCACGGGTCGTCGGTTCGGACGCGCTCGCGATGGCCATCCACGTCCGCGGCTCGGATCGCCTCGTCGGCACGTGCGCGTTCAGCCAGCTCGACGGGGATAACGGCTCCGCCCTCTATCACATCACGATCGGCGAGAAGGACGCCTGGGGCCGCGGCTACGGGACAGAGGCGACGCGCCTGATGCTCGAGCATGCGTTCGGTCCGCTGGGCCTGCATCGCATCGCGCTCTTCGTGTTCGAGTTCAACGAGCGGGCCATCCGGACGTACAAGCGGAGCGGTTTCGTCATCGAGGGGCGGGCGCGCGAGTCGATCTTCCGGGACGGTCGCTGGTGGGACGAGCTCGCGATGAGCGTGCTCGAGTCGGACTGGCGGCGGCTCCGTGCGGCCGAGATCGAGGATGACGCGGAGCGCGACGGCCTCCGCGAAGAAGCCGAAGCAGTCGGTGCGGAGACGGTGGGCTCGATGCCACAGCCGCCCCATCGGACGAGCGAGCTCATCCGGAGGACGGTCAGGAGGTTCTCGTGACGAGTGTCGGCCCGCGAGCCGACTCGGCCCGTGGGGACGTGCGTGACCTGATCGTCGCGAAGGGCCACACGGTGGACAACGCCCGGGCCATCGTCGTGCGGCTCGAGAAGGCCTTCGACGACGGCTCGCTGGTCCTGACGTCCGAGCTCGAGCGATACCTGACTGACCTGAAGCTCGCGCTCGACCAGGACGAGGGCGAGAAGCTCGGCGGCAAGAGCGCCGAGGCGGCCAGGTTCATCCTCCGGGCCCTCGATCGGGAGCTGGATAACGCGTAGGGCCACAGCGACCGGGCGGGCACCCGGCGCCCCGTCGCCCGCGCCCGGCGCCCCGACCCGCGCCCGGCGCCCCGACCCTGAAATACGCGCATCAGGACAACCCTATGTCGCCCGCGAAGCTGGTCGAGGTCGCGACGCGGGCGGGTTCGGCGCCGATGCTGCGATTTCGTTGCTTCCCACGCACGACTTCGACGCGGATGTGGGGCTCGACCGGTCGGCATCGACGAGGCGGTCAACATAAGGTCGTGGTGATGCGCGTTATGTCAGTTCGCCGATCGGCGACGGCCGGCGCCTGACACTGGGCGCTGCCCGTCAGCAGGCTTGCGCGTCGCCGACCCACCACGCCGGCACGCCGTTCCCTGTCGTGAGCGTGCCGTCTTCCGCCACGTCGACCCACATGACGAGCGCATTCTCCTCACCTGGAATACGGCCGAGCAGGCGTTGCGGCTGGCCGCCATCGCTGGGCGACCGATCGAACGACAGGAGCTCCGACCCGGCCGGACCGGTCAGGCACGCCACACCGATGTCGGCTCCGAAGCCGACGGTCTCCGGCGGATCGCCGATGGGCGTGACGCCGAACCACGCCATAGCCCGTCCCTCGTTCCGCCCGTAGAGGGTGAGCCTGCCCTGGGGTCGTGGATCGAAACCGGCGCACGCAGCCAGGATCATCAACGCGACGAAGAGCACGATCGCGCGGCGGACCACCTGCTGAGTGTAGGTCGGTCCTGCACGGTGTCGCGACATCCCAGCCGCGCCTAGACCTAGACTGAGCGTCCCCGCAAGTAGCACTCGGAGGCCATCTGTGACCGACCTCAAGACCGGCATCCTGCTGTGGAGCCAGGGTGCCACGTGGCCCGAGATGCTCGATGCGGCCAAGCGCGTCGACCGGCTGGGCTACGACCATGTCTGGACTTGGGACCACATCTACGCCATCTTCGGCGACCCGTACCAGCCGATCGTCGAAGGTTGGACGACGCTTGCCGCCTGGGCGATGGCGACAGAGAAGGCACGGCTGGGACTGCTCGTCGGCGCGAACACGTTCCGTAACCCGGGTCTCACCGCGAAGCTGGCCGCGACGCTGGATCACATCAGCGACGGCCGGGCGATCCTGGGGATCGGCGGGGCGTGGTTCGAGCTCGAGCATACCGCCCACGGCATCGACTTCGGGTCCGGCTTCGGCCAGCGGCTCGACTGGATGGACGAGGCCGTCGCTGCGATGCGCACCGTGCTCGATGGCGGATCGGTCACCTCGCCCCCCGGCGGTCGCTATGCCTTCGACGACCTGCGCCACCAGCCCCTACCGGTCCAGCGCCGGCTGCCGATCATGATCGGTGGCAGCGGCGAGAAGAAGACGCTCCGGACCGTCGCCAGGTACGCGGACATGTGGAACGCGATGGGGCCGCTCGACGTGATGGCGCACAAGGTCGACGTGCTCAAGCGCCACTGCGACGACGTCGGCCGCGATATCGCCGAGATCGAATTCACGCTCGGGGTGAAGTTCACGATCCGCGACAGCGAAGCCGAGGCCGATCGGGTCTGGAAGGCCAATATGGAGCACAACAAGACGCCGATGTCCGAGGTGGAGGACGACGACACGTTCTGGAACGGGACACCCGAGCAGCTGGCGGACAGGCTTCGCCCGTACGTCGACCTCGGGTTCCGCACCGTCATCTCCGAGCAGCCGGCGCCATACGACGTCGAGACGTTCGAGCGGTTCATCGGCGAGGTGAAGCCGCTGATCGAGCAGGGCTAGGAAGGCGTCCGCAGCGCGGCACCCGAGGACCAGGTTCGTGCCCTTATCGCCGAGGTCGAGCGCGTGGCGGAGATCCCGCGCGCGATCCATGAAGGCCCGCCGATCGAGGTGCACGGGAGGGTCGTCGCCCCCGCCTGAGCGGGCCGCTGGGCGCGCCCCGCCGCCCGATCCGTCAGGCGGCGACCGACCCCAGGATCGCTCGTGCCTCGTCGAGCGACGGCAAGCGCGGCGAGTTCCGGATCGCGGCGTCGTCGATGGCGTCCTGCGCGACGACGTCGAGGGCGGCGTCGTCGAAGCCGAGGGCGGCCAGGCGGTGGCGCTGCCCGACACCCGCCAGGAACCGGCGCAGTTCGCCGATCGCCGCGCCCGCGGCGGTCGCCGGCTGCTCGGTCAAGCTGGCAGCCCGGATCGCGACCCCGACGAGCGCGAGCTCGCGATCACGCAACCCGGGCTCCGCCGCGTAGAACCCGAGAACTTCCGGCAATACGGCCGCGAGGGCCGTCCCATGCGCCAGCCGACCGCGCGTGCCGAGCGCGTGCCCGAGGGCGTGGATGAGCCCGACCCCCGTCCCGCTCGCCTGCCCGACCCCGGCCAGATGCGCGGCCATGAGCATCTGCGACCGCGCCTCGAGGTCCGTGCCGTCGGCCACGGCCTGCGGCAGCCATTCAACGACGTTTCGGATAACGCCGAGGGCCGTCGTCTCAGCGAACGGGTTTCCGTTCCGCGACAGCAGCGATTCCAGGGAGTGCGTCAGCGCGTCGACGCCGGTCGCGGCAGTCACCCCGGCCGGCAACCCGACCGTCAGCCCCGGATCCAGAATGGTCGTGACCGGCAGCAGCGACCTGTGCCCGATGTAATCCTTGCGCCCGATCTCCTCGTGCGTGATGACCGCGAACGGGTGGGCTTCGGAACCGGTCCCAGCCGTGGTCGGCACGGCGACGATCGGTCGGCCGGGTGCCAGCGTCGGCCCGTCGTACTCGATCTCCCACAGGGGTGTGTCGTTGGCAGCTCGGAGCGCGATCGCCTTGGCCGCGTCCATCGCGGATCCGCCGCCGAGTGCCACGACCACTGTCCCATCCAGGCCAAGGGCCCGCAGCGTCGTCGCGCCAAGCTCCACGGTCGCGCCGGACGGATTCGGCTCGACGCTGCTGAACATCGTGGTCTCGATCGAGGCGGCATCGAGGACGTCGAGCGCATCGGCGGCGATACCCGCGACGACGACCCCCGGATCGGTCACGAGGAAGGCCCGCGAGCCACCGGCTGCCTCAACCAGCTCGGGGAGTCGCCGCAGCGAACCGACCCCGAACACGACCCGGTTGCGCAGCGTGATCTCGATCTCGCGATCGGCCAGTCGGGTCACGGTAGGACCTCGAGCACCTGGTCGATGCTCGTGTCGCGCCGCACGGTCAGCCAGCGTCGGCAGCCGTGGGCGTGGAACCAACGCTCGGTGGTCTGGCCATCGGGGTTCTCGAACACCCAGACCTCGTCGTAATCCCGCTCGTCGGGATCGGTGATGGAGTTCGGGACCACACGGCGTTCGCCGCCGAACGTGAACTCCTCGAGCGGCCGCCGACCGCAGCGCGGGCAATCGAGCCAGAGCATCAGCGCGTCCCCGCCGAGCCCTGGTCGGCGATCGCGTGGTCGCGCCGGAATCGATCGAGGGCGAACGGCGCGATGAGAGCCGGCGTGCGGCCCGTGGCGATCAATTCGGCCATCGCCTCGCCGCCGGCGGGGATCGCCTTGAAGCCCCACGTCCCCCAGCCGGTCGTCACGAGGAACCCGTCGACGCCGGTGAAGCCCATGATCGGCGAGAAATCGACCGAGATGTCGCAGATGCCGGCCCACGTCCGCAGGATCCGCAGGTCGCGCAGGAACGGCAGGATGCGCGTGACCTTGTGGGCGTACCCGCGCAGGGCGGCGAACGACGACTGGCGCGAGTACGAGGGTTGTGCGTCGAATTCCGCCCCGATCAGCATCTGCCCCCGCTCGGTCTGGGACACGTAGCACATGAGCTCGGTGCTCGCGACGATCGGGCCGAACCCCTGCGCGTAGTCGTTGGTGACGAACGCATGGAGCGGGTGTGTCCGGACCGGCAGTCGAAGGCCTGCCTGTGCAGCCAGTGCGCTGACACGCCCGCCGACCGCCGACAGCACGATGCCCGCGGCGATCTGGCCGCGCGGCGTCTCGACGCCGACGACGCGATCGCCATCCCGGAGGAGACCGGTCACCGGCGTGTGCTGGATGACATGGACGCCACGACGGGCGGCACCCGCCGCGTAGGCCCATGCCACCCGGTCGTGGCGCGCGGTGGCCGCCTCGAGGTGGTGGGAGGCGCCCAGAACGGGGTATCTGCGCCCACCGGTCAGGTCGATCTGAGGGACGAGCTCCTTGATCTCGGCCGGAGTCACCATCACGGTCTTGGCGCCGACCGCGGTGTTCATCGCCGCCCGAGCGCGCTCGGTCCGCAGAGCCATCTCCGTGTGGGCGATCCAGAAGATGCCCTTCGTCTGGTGGAGGATCGCCGCGCCGACCTCGTCCTCCAAGTCGCGATACATCTCCAGCGAGTGCTGGTAGAAGCGGATCGCCTCGGGCAGGCCGTAGTTGGCGCGGATGATCGTCGTGTTCCGACCGGTGTTCCCGGACGCGATGTAGTCGGCTTCGAGGACCGCGACGTTCGTTATGCCATGGCGGGTCGCCAGGTAATACGCGGTCGACAGGCCATGCCCGCCGCCACCGATGATCACCACGTCGTAGGCATCCCGCGGTTCATCCCAGCGCAGGCTGGGCAGCGTCGCGACGTAGCCCGCGGCGACTCCGCTCTTCACGCCGGCACCGGCAATCGGCTCAAGAGGTCGTCCAGATAGGCGGCGAGGACGAAGACCGTCGCCGCGCCGGTCGAGTCGATATAGAGCTTGGCCGGGACGCCGGCGATGGAGCCCTGAGCGAACGCCGGGCGCGTGGCGGGCGCCGGCCATTCGATGCGGGGCACGACGAAGTCGATGAACTCGTCGACCGGGAACATCATCGCGACGTACCCGACCTCGGCCTCGGTGATGGCGTCGGGGTCGTCGATGCGGACGCCGGTCGCCCCGATCGCGAAAGCCTCGTCGGGCGCGAACCGCAGGACCAGCGGCTCGAAATGCTCCCGACCGGGGCCGGCGTCCTGCCACTCGGCGGATTCGATCGCCTCGGGTGACGCGACGACCCGGACGCCCGGCGCCTTAAGCACGTGCACGGTGGCCCTCCGGGTCATAGAACGGGGTCGGCGTGACGACGGCTTCGCGACCATCGATCTCGACCGTCTCGGCGAACGGCAGCCGCTTGAGCCAGCCGAGCATCACGGTCTTCTCCAGGATCGGCGATGCCCAGCTGCCCGAGATATGGCCGACGATCTCGCCGTCGACGAAGATCGGGGAGCCCTCGATCGGCGCCTGCCCCTCCATCGTGAAGCCCCGCAGACGGCGGTGGTCGGGCTGCTTCGCGGTCCGCTCGAGCGCCGCGCGGCCGATGAACGCCGGCTTGTCCATGCGGACCGCCCAGGGCATGCCGACCCGCCGCGGCGTGGTGTCGAGCTCGGTGTCCATCCCCACGATCACGTGGCCCTTCTCGAGCCGCAGCCCGAACAGCGCCTTGAGCCCGTGCGGGCGGATACCCCACTCCTCCCCCATCGACAACAACGCCCGCCACAGCTCCACCGACCGGTCGACCGGATGGTGCAGCTCCCACGACGCCTCGCCGGTGAACGATAGCCGCATGACGTGGCACGGGACGCCCGCCACGTCGGCGTGGACGTGGCCGAGGAACGCGGGCGGGTCGGCCAGACCGGCGCGCTGCAGGAGCTGGCCGGCGAGCGGCCCCGTGACGTTGATCGCGGCCACGGACATCGTGCGGTCCATCACGTGGACGCGGAGGCCCCACTCGTCGACCCAGTCGCGGAGCCACATCTCGGCGTTCGCGGCGCCACCCGAGGTGAAAGTCAACACGAACCGGGTCTCGGCTTCGCGCAGGATCATCCCGTCGTCCATGATGTGGCCGCGTTCGTTGAGCAGCAGCGCGTAGCGCGAGCGGCCCGGCCGGATGTCAGCGACGTGGCAGGGGTACAGCCGCTCGAGGAACTCCACGGCGTCGGGCCCCGACACGACGACCTTGCCGAGCGTGCTCACGTCGCCGACCGACACGCCCTCTCGGACGCTCCAGTACTCGGCGATGGCGTCACCGTAGTGCCACGGTCGCCACCAGTTCCCGAACCGGTCGAGCCGCCCGCCGAGCGCGAGGTGCTCGTCGTGGAGGGGCGTTCGCCGGAACACGTCCACCTGGGTGTCCGCGGCGGCCTCGGCCAGCGTGATCTGGCGCGACGCCGGGCGCGCGGTGAAGGGTGCCGGCACCTCGCCGGTCCGTGCCGCGATCCACGCGCGCACTTGCGGCAGGCACGCGCTGCCCTGGCACGTGCCCAGACAAGCAAGGCTGGCTCGCTTGAGCAGCTCGAGCTCCTGGAAGCCGCGATCCCAGGCTGCCTGCAGGTCATCGACCGTGGTCCCCGAGCAGGGGCAGACGATGCCGGCCGTCGGGGCGGGGGGCAGGGCAGTCACTTGCACCGCCGCTCCCACGACGCTGAGTGGCAGTTCGCCGGCCATCCGCGCAAGCACGTCGCGCGGTGCGAACCCGAGCCCGACGACGACGGTGTCGCACGGCGTCGTGGTCTCCGCCCCGATCCAGTCGTCGGCCGTCACGACCGCCCGGACACGACCTTGCTCATCGCCTTCGAGCCGGATGAGCTGGCCGGCAACCGGGATGCACGGCACGCCGACGGGTGGCGTCCCGACGGCGATCGCCGCGCCCATGTCCACGCCTGCCGCAAACAGTCGCTGTGCGGCGCGGGAGGTCACGATGCCCTCGAGGTCGCTGCCCGGGACGACCGGGTGGAGCTCCGCCGCGCCAGTGGCGACGACGATCTCCTGGGCATGGACGTGGAGCATAAGCGTCGGTGTCCGGACGACGAGCAGCGGGCCTGGGTAGACGCCGACGACCTCGTCGCCGCCCTCGGCATCGAGGAGGAGGACCCGCTTGCCGGCGCGCTCCGCGGTCGAGGCCGCCTCGCGGCCGCTGTCACCCGCCCCGATCACCGCGACATCGATCTCGGCGCGCAGGACCTCGATGTCGGGGCCCGACAGCGACGCGGACAGGTCCGCACCCGAGATGGTCGGCAGCGGCGGCAGACCGTCGGGTGGATGCCGGACGACGGCCAACCCCGGCCGCGCGCGTTCCTGGCAGGTCCGGATGTATGCCACACCGTTGACCTGGGCGAGGCAGTTCCCGCAGTCGCCGCTCAGGCACAGCGTCCCGCCGCCGGCCGGCGTGACCCCGGTCCGGAGGATCGCCAGCGCCACGGACTCACCGGGCTCGAATGCCACCGGGCGCCCGTCGACGACGATGCGCCCGGCGTCGGCCGAGGCACCCGTCTTGGACCGGTCGGTCACTGGCGCATCCTTGCGCCAGTCGGGTCGAACAGCGGCTCGGGCTGCAGCCGCGCCGGGCGGCGATTCCCGATGATCTCGATCTCGAAGCCGCTCCCGCCGGGGCCGTCGGGCGTCGCGAGCTCGGTCGGCACGTAGCCAAGGGCGAGTGACGCCTTCACGTGATGGAGATACCCACCCGACGTGACCCAGCCGACGACCTTCCCGTCGTGCCAGACCGGCTCATCACCGATGACATCGGCCGGGTCGTCCGGGTCCGGCTCGACGACGAATGCCACCAGCCGGCGCTTGGGGCCGCCGCCGCCGAGCTCGGCCTCATGCGCGGCGCGACCGATGAAGTCGTGGTCGAGCTTGATGTACCGGGTGATGCCACCTTCGGCCGGGGTATAGATCGGGCGGTACTCGCGGAACCACGTCCCGTAGTTCTTCTCCAGTCGAAGCGACATCAGGGCACGCATGCCGAACAGGCGCAGCCCATGCGACTCGCCGGCCTCGATGATCCGGTCGAACAGCGCGCGCTGGCGTTCCGGGGCGACCCACAGCTCGTAGCCCAGATCGCCCGAGTAGTTGATCCGCGCCACGTGTGCCGGGACCATGCCGAGTTCGACGTGGCGGAACGTCATGAACGGGAAGGCCTCGGTCGACAGGTCGAGATCGGGGGCGACAGCGCTGAGGACATCGCGGGCCCGCGGCCCCGTGATCGACAGCCCGGTCAGCCCCAGCCCGAGCACCTCGAACCGCACCGAACCGTCGTCCGGCAGGTGGTGGCGGAACCAGCGCGAGTGGTGGACCTCGGCCGGGAGGGAGCCGAACAGGTAGAACTCGTCGGCGTCCGAGGCGCGAGCGACCGTGAACTCGCCGACCATCCGCCCCGCCTCGTTGAGCATCGCGGTCAGCGTGATCCGCCCAGGGGCCGGCATGCGCTGCGTCAACAGCGATGACAGCCACGACTCGGCACCGGGACCTGTGACGCGGTACTTCGCGTAGTTCGAGATCTCGGTCATCCCGACCCGCTCGCGGACCGC
Source organism: uncultured Chloroflexia bacterium (assembly GCA_963819655.1). Lineage (GTDB taxonomy): Bacteria > Chloroflexota > Limnocylindria > Limnocylindrales > CSP1-4 > SPCO01. The sequence continues at coordinate 132,804 of CAWFXA010000002.1, forward strand.
GGCGACCTCCTCGGCGACGCACTCCCACGCGTTCGAGCGGCGGAAGGTCACGTCCTCCTTCGGCTCAAGTCCGGCCATCTGGAACCACAGAGCGTGCTCGAGTCCGAAGGTCGCGCCCCACACCGCGTTGGCATGCATGAGCCGGTCGTAGATCGGCGTCGTCAGGAGCGGTCGGGCGGCCGGCAGCTCCTCATTCGGGAACGTGATCCGGAACCGGCGCCGGTAGTTCTCCTGGACCTTGGCGTTCGTATAGCCGAGCGTCGCGTAGTCGCCGTACCGCGCGACATCCATCGCCCAGATATCCATGCCGCTGTCGCCGTCGTCGCCGGCGGTCATCCAGTTCGCCAGCGCGAGCCCGACGCCACCACCCTGCGACAGCCCGGCCATGACGGCGCAGGCGACCCAGTACCCGCGCAGGCCGCGGATCGGCCCGACGAGAGGATTGCCGTCGGGCGAGAAGGTGAACGGGCCGTTGACGACGCGGCGGATGCCGACCGTGTGCATCGGCGGGTAGTGCTTGAACGCGACCGACAGCTCCGGCGTGATGCGGTCGAGCTGGGGCTTGAGCAGCTGCGACCCGAAGTCCCACGGCGTCTCGCGCGGCGACCACGGCACGCACGCCTGCTCGTACGTGCCCATCAGCATCGCGCCACCTTCCTGGCGGATGTAGATCTCGCCGGCGAAGTCGAGCGCCATCGGCATCTCGCGGCCGGTCTTGGCGACCTGCGCGGCGACTTCGGGCATGTCCTCGGTGATGAGGTAGTGGTGCTCCATCGCCAGCACAGGTAGCTCGATCCCGACCATCCGGCCGACCTCGCGCGCCCACAGGCCTCCGGCGTTGACGACGTGCTCTGTGTGGATCGACTCGCCGTTCTCGAGGCGCACGTCCCACGTGCCATCCGCCCGCTGCTCCAGGGCGGTTACCGGCGTGTGCTGGTGAACCTCTGCCCCGGCTTGCTGCGCGCATTTCACGTACGCGCGCGTGACCCCGGTCGGATCGACGTGTCCCTCGACCGGGTCGTACAGCGCACCGACGAAGTACTGCGGGTCCATGAGCGGGAACATGTCGGCCGCCTCCTGGGCCGAGATGAGCTCGAGGTCCATGCCGAGATAGCGGCCACGGGCGACGGCCATCCGCAGGAAGTCCATGCGGACCTCGGTGTCGGCCAGCATCAACCCGCCCGGCAGGTGGATCGAGCAGTCCTGGCCGGACTGCCGCTCGATCTCCTCGTACAGCTGGATCGTGTACTGCTGGAGCCGCGCCACATTCGGGTCGCCGTTGAGCGTGTGCATCCCGCCCGCCGCGTGCCAGGTCGAGCCTGCGGTCAGCTCGCGCCGCTCGAGCAGCATGACGTCGGTCCAGCCCGCCTTGGTCAGGTGGTACAGGACGCTGGCGCCGACGACGCCGCCACCGATGACGACGACCTGGGTGTCTTTCTTCACGCGATCCTCTCGAGCGGTTTCTGCGGCGGTCCGGTCAATAGTCGGTCGGGACTCCGCCCTCGGCGACCCGGCGCGCGACGAACGCCTCGAGCTCCTCGCGGACGGCGGCATCCATCGGCGGCGGTTCGTATGCGGCCAGCAGCTCTTTCCAGATCCGGTTCGCCTTGCTCGGCACCTCCGGAGAGCCGGCCTCTTCCCACGTCTCGAAGTTGCGCCAGTCGCTGAGCATCGGCTTGTGGAACGCCGTCTTGTACCGGCTTTGGGTGTGCTCGGTCCCGAAGAAGTGGCCGCCCGGCCCGACGTCCTGCATCGCCTCGAAGGCGAGCGACGCGTCGTCGACGACGACGGGATCGAGGAACGCCTCGACCATCCCCAGCAGCTCCGCGTCGAGCACCATCTTCTCGTAGCTCGCGTGGAGCCCGCCTTCCATCCAACCCGCCCCGTGCATGAGCAGGTTGACCCCGCCCATGATCGCGCCCCACAGCGAGAACACCGACTCGTATGCGGCCTGCGCGTCGAGCGCGTTCGCGGCATTCACGTTCGACGAGCGGTAGGGCACCCCGTAGCGCCGAGCCAGCTGGCCGCCGATCATCGCGGTCCGCATGTACTCAGGCGTCCCGAACGCCGGCGCGCCCGACTGCATGTCGACGTTCGAGGTGAAACCACCGTAGATCACCGGCGCGCCGGGCCGGACGACCTGGGTCAGGACCATCCCGGCCAGGGCCTCCGCGTTCTGCTCGGCCAGGGCACCGGCGAGCGTCACCGGGGCCATCGCGCCGGCCAGCGTGAACGGCGTGATGCATACGACCTGGTTGCGTTCGGCGAACGCCATGATCCCCTGGAGCATCGGAGCATCGAGTCGGAGCGGTGAACTGGAATTTACGACGGTGAACACCGACGGCTCGGTGTCGAGCGTTTGATCCTCGATCCCGCGCGCGATGCGGACCATCTCGAGCACGTCGATGTTGCGCTGGCGCCCGAGGCTGTAGCAGTGGATGGCCTTGTCCATCAGCGTCAGGGCGTCGAACGTCGCGTGCAGGTGGCGCACGCCGTGATGGATGTCGACGGGCTCAACCGGGTAGCCGGCCAGGAAATGGACGGTGTTGAGCGCCTGACCGAGGCGCAGCAGGTTCTGGTAATCGACCCGGTTGCCGATGCGTCGACCACGGTCCAGGTCGGACACGTTCGGCGGACTGCCGACCGTCCCGAATGCGACCCAGTCGCCGCCAAGCTGCAGGTCGTGGGCGGGGTTCCAGGCGTGCAGCGCGAACGTCGAGGGCGCTGTCTTGATCGTCTCGGTGACCATCTCGGGGTCGAACCGGACGCGCTGTGTATCTGGCGAGGTCTCGGCACCAGCCGCTCGCAGCGCCTCCCGCGCGTCTGCGTCGAGGAAATCCATGCCGAGCTCTGACAGGACGCGCAGCGACGCGTGGTGGATCGACTCGATCTCGTCGGCCGACAGCACCTCTGTCGGGCCGTAGCGCATGCGCGGTTGTGCCCACGGCCGCTGCATCGGTGCACGGCTGCGCTCGTGCCCGGCGCGACCACCACCGCGGCGACGCTGCAGCCCCTGGCCGGCCGCCGAGTCCATGTCCGTCGTCATGGGCGTCTCCTCAGCCATCGGACAGGTCGATCCAGGTCGTCTTGAGCTGGGTGAAGCCGTCGAGCGCGTGGAGCGACTTGTCGCGCCCGAAACCCGACTGCTTGTAGCCGCCGAACGGCACCGTGATGTCGGCGGTGTCGAAGGTGTTGACGAAGACAGTCCCCGCCCTGAGCGCCCGCGCGAGGCGGTGCGCCCGCGTGATGTCCCGCGTCCAGATGCCGGCCGCCAATCCGAACGGCGTGTCGTTGGCGATGCGCAGGCCGTCCGCCTCGTCCTCGAACTCCGTGACGGTCAGGACCGGCCCGAAGATCTCCTCGCGGGCGACCCGCCATCCGTTGTCGACGCCGTCGAGGATCGTCGGCGGGACGTAGTAGCCGCCGCTGTCCTCGAGCACACGCTCACCGCCGGTGACGAGCCGCGCTCCTTCGCGCTGTCCGAGCTCGACGTAGCCGAGGACCTTGTCGAGTTGCTTCGCGTCGACGATCGAGCCGAGCCGCGTCGCCGGGTCGAGTGGCTCGCCCGGGGCCATCCCGCGTCCGATCTCCGCGACGCGCTCGACCAGCTCTTCCCGCACGGACCGATGGACGATCAGGCGCGACCCGGCGTTGCAGGTCTGGCCGCTGTTGTAGAAGATCCCGTCACCGATCGACGCGGCCGCCGCTGCCAGGTCGCCGACATCCGCGAGCACGACCTGCGGGCTCTTGCCGCCGAGCTCGAGCGAGATCGCCTTGATGTCTGTGTCGCCGATCGCCCGCAGCAGCGATTTCCCGACCTCGGTCGAGCCGGTGAACGCGATCTTGTCGACACCCGGATGCCGCGCGAGCGCCTCGCCGAGCACGGCGCCCGGACCCGGCACGACGTTGAGGACACCGTCCGGCACCCCAGCCGCCGAGGCCAGCTCCGCGAGCCTCAAGGCGCTCAGCGGCGACGCCGACGCGGGCTTGAGGACCACCGAGTTGCCGGTGGACAGCGCTGCACCCAACTTCCACGCCGTCACGATCAGCGGGTAGTTCCACGGCACGATCGCACCGACCACGCCGATCGGCTCGCGGGTCACCAGCGACAGGGCATCCGGGCCGGTCGGGCCGACCTCGCCGTACAGCTTGTCGATCGTCTCTGCGAACCACTGGATGGTCTTGGCGGCGGAGGGCACGTCCACGGCGAGCGTGTCGCGGATCGGTTTGCCGACGTCCAGCGACTCGAGCAGCGCGAGCTCATCGCGGTGCGAGCGGATCGACTCGGCGAGCTTGAGGAGGATGATCTTGCGCCTGGCGGGCGACATGTCGGCCCAGCGCCGATCGTCGAACGACGCCCTCGCCGCCGCGACCGCGCGGTCGACGTCCTCGACGCCACCCTCGGCAACACGCGTGATCACCCGGCCGTCGCGTCCGGCGACGTCGTCGAACGTCCGACCGGACGCGGCCGGCACGAAGCGACCGTCGATGAATGCCTCGTTGCGCGGCTCGACCGCGTCCGCTCGGGCGATCCAGTCGGCGGTGGTGGGCGCGGTCGCTGTCATGCCGCGTACCTCCGGATCGAGACGTCGTCGAGCGCGGCCCCAAGGCCAGGGGTCGCCGGGACACGGAGGATGCCCTCGGCATCCGGCCGGATCGGCTCGGCGAGGAACGCATCGCGTCGCTCCGGGGTCCAGCCCGGCGGGTCGTATGGGAACTCGAGGAACGGGCCGCCACCCACGCCGGCCGCGACGTGGAGGTTGGCGAGCAGGCCCAGACCGTTCGTCCAGGTGTGCGGGGTGAACCAGCGGCCGCGGGCAAGAGCGAGCTCCGCCAGCGTCCGGTTGCGGAGCATCCCGCCCGCGAGCACGACGTCCTGCTGGTACACGTCGAACGCATCTGCATCCAGGGCAGTCAGGCCCTCGTGATGGGTCCGTGTCATCTCCCCGCCGGCGATCCGGATGCCGAGCCCCGACGCACGCAATGAGGCGAGCCCCCGCAGGTCCGTGCCGATCAATGGCTCCTCGAGCCAGAGGACGCCCAGATCGGCGAGACGCGCGGCGATCTCCCGCGCGGCGGTCACGTCGATCGACGGCGTGATGTCGCCGGCCATCCGCCAGCCCTGGTTCAGGTCGACCATGATCGCCATCGACTCACCGACCGCGACCCTGGTCGCCGTGACGGCCGCGAGCCCCTCGTCGAGGCGGCGCGGGTCGACGCGGATCTTGAGCGCCCGGAACCCTTCCTCCCGCAGTCGCAGCGCGGATTCGGCGCGTTCCGCCGGCGGCAGGAGCATCCCGCACGAGGCGTAGGCGGGCAGCCCATCGCTCGCTCCACCGAACAACGTCGCGACAGGGACACCGGCCACCTGGCCGGCGATGTCCCACAGGGCCGCCTCGAGTGGCCAGTAGCGCCCAGCGTGGAAATCGATAGTCTCGAGCACGCGAACGTGGCGCGCGATCGCCAGCGGGTCCTGCCCGATGAACAGGTGCTCGAACGCCTCGAACCCGTCCATCGTGTCGCCCGAACCGATGCCGGTCACACCCTCATCGGTCTCGATGCGAACGATCGTGACCGGGAACTCCGTGCGCGGCACGGGATCCCAGGCGGCCGGGAAGGGTGGCTCAAGCGGCACGCGCAGCCGCTGGAGCCGGATGGCACTGATCCTCACCAGCGCAGTATCGCCGACCGGCTCCGGAAGCCGCGTCCCTGGGCTGCTGCGGTACCCTGACTGCTCCCCCAGACACCGGAGACCCTGTGACCACGGCCCTCGACCGACCCCCCGAAGAAGCTGGCGAAGACACGTCGTTCGCCCGCGGGCTGCGCGTCTTCCTGACCATCGCCGACCGTGGCGAGATCCGCGCGGACGAGCTCAGCACGCTCCTGGAGACGCCGCTCTCGACGATCTACCGCTACCTGCGCACGCTGACCGAGTTCGGGTTCGTGGAGCGCCATGAGGGCGGCTATCGACTCGGTGCACGCCTCCACCTCATCGGTGGCGGCCCGATCGTGACGGCCGAGGAGCTCATCAGGGCGGCGGAACCGGTGCTCGCCGACCTCGCCGTGACGACGCGGGAGACGGCCTTCATCAGCCGCCGGATCGGACTCGGCGCGATCAGCCTCGCGGGACAGCCGTCGCCCCAATCGCTGCGTGTCGTCGTCGAGACCGGGCAGACGGGTCCGCTGCACCTCGGCGCCGTCGCGCTGGTCCTGCTCGCGTACGCCCCACTCGAGGTGCAGGACGCGGCACTGGCCGAGGTGGCGGAGGGAGCGACCATCCGACGCTCGCTGCCCGCGGTCTTGTCCGCGGGCTTCGCGCAGGACGACGGCCTGACGTTCACCGGGGCCATCACATTGGCTGTGCCCGTCCTGCAGGACGATGAGATCGTGGCTGCACTCGGGGTCGCCGCGCCGTCGGAGCGGGCCAGTCGCCGCTGGCAGTCCCGGGCGCGGACGGCGCTCAGGCGGTCGGCCACCGAGGTCGAGACCTCGCTCGGGGTGGTCTGACCGAAACACGCGGTCGGTACTATCGCGATATGGCATCGGGACTTTCCACAATTTGACAATCGGGCCACCGGAGCGGATGCTGCGCGTGTCATGGACGCGCTGGCCGCACTCGGACCCGTCTCCGACTCCTACGCGTGGCTGCCCGTCGCCGATGCCTTCGACTGGAACGGTGTCTCGCAGCAGCTCGGCGACGGCGAGTGGTATCTCGTCGCGTTCCGCTCCGTCCATCGACCCGATGCTGACGAAGCGCGCCTGGCCGAGTACGACGAGCGCGCCCACCTCGAGGCCGCCACGGCCCCGGGTTTCGTCCACTACTTCAAGGGACCCACGGCCAACGACGGCACGTGCCTGTCGTTCTGCCTCTGGACGTCACGCGCGGAGGCGCGCGCGGCCGCCGGGCGACCCGATCACCTCGAAGCGATCACGTTGCTCGATGAGATGTACGAGCGCTACACGCTCGAATTCGTGCGCGTGACCGGGCGGGTCGGGCTGCCCCTGTCGTTCGCGCCATATGACGCGCCGGTCAGCGACGACCCTGCGACCGAGCGGGCCGCCTAACTCGCGGCGGGCTCCTCGTCCCGCGACCCGGTCGACAGACCCACGCCGAGTCGCAGCGCGGAGACCGCGCCGCCGACCGAGGTCACCAGCAGGATCATCGCGTGGACGAGCAAAGCCATCGCGAAAGCTGAATCGGCGTCGACACCGACCCGCGTCGCGATCCCGACAGTGGTGAGCTCGAAGGTGCCGAGGTAGCCGGGGCCTGAAGGCACGATCGTGGCGAGGGCGACGCCGCTGGAAAGCAACGCGCCCTCGACGGGACTCAATTCGATCCCGAGCGCCCGGCCGCCGAGGACGAATGTCAGGATCGAGAACGTCCAGGCGATCGCGCTGAACGCGAGCGCTGCGACGACGGTCCCAGGCCGGCTGACGACCGCGAGTCCCTCGCGCAGCCGGCGCGCGAGATCGAGGATCCGCGGGAACCGCTCGGCCGCAACGCTGACGCGCTCGGCGCCCGGCAATCGATGGCTCAGGACCGCGACGACGAGGCCGACGACCAGGACGCCCACGAACACGGCACCCAGCACGACCCCGGTCGCGACGATCCCACTGACGTCGAGGATCACCACGGACAGTGCGGCCAACCCGACGACGATCACGGTGTCGAGAATCCGCTCGACGACGACCGTGCCGAGGACAGTCGTCCGGCTCACGCCCTCCCCCTCGCCGAGAGCATGGCTGCGGACCAGCTCGCCGAGACGGGCTGGCAGGACGTTGTTGGCGAGGTAGCCGACGAACGTATACCCGATCACCCGCATGTATGCGAGCCGGCGTATAGGCGCCAATAGTGCCCGCCAGCGAGCGCCACGCGCCGCGACGTCGAGCGTGACCGACACGACCATGAGCAAGACGATCCGTGGGTCGGCCTGGCTGAGGACGTCGAGGGCGTCCTCGACGTCGACCGACTGGAGAAGGATCGCCACGGAGGCGACACTGATCGCGATGCCGAGGACCGCGCGGAACGCGGTGCGGCGGCTCACGGGCGCCGGGCAGTCAGCTTCTTCGACGGGCGCAGGCGCAGGCGATGGAGGAGATAGCGCCCGACGACGCGCAGCGTCGAGAGGCCATAGACCACGCTGCGGCGGAAGCCGACGGAGCTGGCCTCCTCGAAGTAGCGCGTCGGCACGGCGATCTCGCCGATCCGCTCGCGCATCCCCGCCGCCACCACTTGGGCGATCAGCTCCTGGTCGAAGACGAAGTCGTCGCTGTTGGCGTGATACGGGATGGTCTCGAGCAGGTGCCGGCTGTAGGCACGCAGGCCCGTGTGGTATTCGGACAGGCGCAGACCGAAGGCGATGTTCTCGACCGTCGTCAGGAACCGGTTGCTCACGTATTTCCAGGTCGGCATCCCACCGGCCAGTGGGTCGCCGAGGAACCGGCTCCCGAGCATGAGATCACGCTCGCCCTTGGCGATCGGCTCGACGAGCGCGGGGATCCGGGTTGCGTCGTACTGGTAGTCGGGATGGAGCATCACGACGACATCGGCGCCGGCCTCCAGCGCCGCGTCGTAGCAGGTCTTCTGGTTGCCGCCGTAGCCCCGGTTCTGGGCGTGGATGATGACGTCGAGGCCGAGCTGGCGCGCGATGTCGACGGTCTCGTCGCCTGACACGTCGTCGACGAGGATGATCCGGTCGATCAGGGCGTGCGGGATATCGGCGTACGTCCGCTCCAGCGTGAGAGCGGCGTTGTACGCGGGCATGACGATGATGATCCGGGGATCGCCTTGGTGGGCCACGGCGCGAAGCGTAGCGGGTGGACAGCGGTCACGGGACCGTCATCGAGGTTGTGCGACGATACCCATTCCGCGCCAGGAAGGATCTCCCGTCCCATGTTCGAACGACTCTTCGGCAACACCGCCGTCGACCCCGCCATCGCCGAGCGCATCCCGCCTGGTCAGTACAAGACGGAAAAGTTCCCGGTGCTCCACTACGGCTCGGTCCCGCACACGGACCTCGCGACCTGGGACTTCAAGGTGTGGGGCGAGGTCGATGCGCCGTTCATGCTGACCTGGCAGCAGTTCAAGGAGCTGCCACGCAAGCAGATCCACACCGACGTGCACTGCGTGACCCGCTGGTCGAAGCTGGACACCGATTGGGAGGGTGTCCCGATCCAGACGATCCTCGAGCTGGCCCAGGTCCGCCCGAGCGCCACGCACGTCGTCAGCCACGCCGAGCAGGGCTACACGGCCAACCTGCCGCTCGAGATCCTCGACGACGATGACGTCCTGCTCGCCGACACGTACGACGGCCAGCCACTCGAGCCCGAGCACGGCTACCCGCTGCGGCTCGTCGTCCCGAAGCGGTACTTCTGGAAGAGCTCGAAGTGGATCCGCGGTCTGGAGTTCCTCGACCACGATCAGCTCGGCTTCTGGGAGCGCTACGGCTATAACAACAACGCCGATCCCTGGAAGGAAGAGCGCTTCACAGACGACTAAAACGGGCACCTGCCTCGCTGCGTCAGCTCCACCGTCCGCGATGCCGGTCACGCACCGCGCCTTCGTCCTCCGCCACACCCGACTCCGACCGGTCCCGGGGCTCGAGGAGATCCGCCTCCATCTGGCCGACGAAGTCCTGCCCCTGTGGCATGCCACACAGATCGAGACGGGCAACCCGGATGCCCCGCTGCCGTACTGGGCATTCGCCTGGGTGGGCGGGCTCGCGATCGGGCGGTACCTGCGCGACCATCCGGAGGCCGTGGCCGGCCGCCGCGTGTTCGATCTTGCTTCCGGTTCGGGGCTGTGTGCGATCGCTGCGCTGGGTGCCGGCGCTACTTCGGCGACCGGCGCCGACATCGATGGCTTCGCGGCCGCGGCGATGGAGCGCAACGCGCGCGCCAACGGCCGGCGGATGACGGTCGTGGATCGCGACGTGCTGGACGAGGCGGCGCCCGAGGTCGACATCATCCTGGCCGGCGACTGCTGGTACGACGCCAGGCTCGCCGAACGGGTGCTGCCGTGGCTCCGGCGTGCCCAGGCGCGCGGCGATCGAGGTCCTGATCGGCGATCCCGGGCGCCGCTACCTGCCGGCCGACGAGCTGATCGAGCTCGCCTCGTACGACGTCCAGACGACGACCGAGCTCGAGGACCTCGCGCGCAGGACCGGCAGGGTTTACGCGCTGCGACCGACGCCGCGCTGAGTCCGACGCCGCGCTGAGCCCGCTCCTTCAGACAGCTTCGGCCAGCGCCTCGGAGAACTGGCTCTCGTACAGCTCTGCATAGAAGCCGCCCCGAGAGAGGAGCGATGCGTGGTCGCCCTGCTCCACGATCTTGCCACGATCCATGACGAGGATCGTGTCGGCGTCGCGGATGGTCGAGAGGCGGTGGGCGATCACGAACGTCGTCCGCCCACGCATCAGCCCGGCCATCGCGCGCTGGATCAGGACCTCGGTCCGCGTGTCGACCGACGACGTCGCCTCATCCAGGATGAGGATCGGCGGGTCGGCAAGGAACGCACGGGAGATCGTCAGGAGCTGCTTCTCACCCGCTGACAGGTTCGTCGCGTCGTCGTCGATCACCGTGTCGTACCCGTCCGGCAGCGTCCGCACGAAGTGATCGACATGGGCGGCCTCGGCCGCGGCGCGGAGCTCCTCGTTCGGGGCGTCGAGCCGACCGTAGGCGATGTTCTCGCGGATCGTCCCGTGGAACAGCCAGGTGTCCTGAAGGACCATCCCGAACGATCGGCGCAGGTCGTCGCGGGTCACGTCGCGCGTGTCGATCCCGTCGATCGTGATGCGGCCCGCATCGAGCTCGTAGAAGCGCATCAGCAGGTTGACAAGCGTCGTCTTGCCGGCCCCGGTCGGGCCGACGATCGCGACGGTCGCGCCGGCCGAAACGTCGAGCGACAGATCGTCGATGAGCGGCTGCTCGGCTAGGTAGCGGAACGACACATCCTCGAAGCGGACCGCGCCGACGGGCGCATCGAGCGGGATCGCCCGGACGGGGTCGGCGGACTCCTCGGGCTCGTCGATGAGCTCGAAGACGCGCTCGGCCGAGGCGACGGCCGACTGGAGGACGCTGACGATGCTCGCCGTCTGGATGATCGGGAACGTGAACTGGCGCGAGTATTGGATGAAGGCGACGACGTCGCCGATGCTGAGCTGGCCGGCCGCGACCCGGAGTCCGCCGATGACCGCGATCGCGACGTAGTTCAGGTTCGAGATGAACGTCATCGCCGGCTGGATGATCCCGGAGATGAACTGTGCCCGGCGACTGGCGTCGAACAGGCGCTCGTTCTCACGGTCGAACACCTCGATCGCCTCGCGCTGCCGACCGAAGGCCTTCACGATCGAGTGCCCGGTGTGCATCTCTTCGACGTGGCCGTTCAGCGCGCCGGTCGACGCCCACTGGGCGACGAACTGCTGCTGGGAGCGGCGGACGATGAGGATCGTGACGGCCAGCGACGCCGGCACCGAGAGCAGCGAGATGACCGCAAGGAGCGGGCTGATCGTGAGCATCAGGATCAACACGCCGACGATCGTCAGGAGCGACGTGATGAGCTGGGTCAGGGTCTGCTGGAGCGACTGGCCGATGTTGTCGATATCGTTCGTGACCCGGCTGAGCAGGTCGCCCCGAGGGTGGCTGTCGAAATAGCTGAGCGGCAGCCGGCCGAGCTTGCGGTCGACGTCGGCGCGCAGCTTGACGACCGTCCGCTGCGTGACCCCGGCCATGATCCAGCCCTGGATCCAGCCGAAGATCGAACTGATCACGTAGACAGCGACCAACACCCCGAGCAGTCCGGCGAGCGCCGCGAAGTCGATCCCGCCGGCGTTGAGCTGCATGCCGGACAGCATGTCGGCGAGCTGGTCCTGACCCTGCGCCCGGGCCGTGTCGATCGCCTGCTGCTGGGTCGCCCCTCCGCCGAGGATCTGCCTGCCGAGCTCGCCCGCGACGATCAGATTGATCGCCTCGCCGAGGATCTTTGGGCCGATGACATTGAAGGTCACGCTGACGATCGCGAGCAGAACGACGAGGACGATCAGAGGACGCTCCGGCCCGAGCGTCCCGAACAGTCGGCGCAGCGAGCCTCGGAAGTCATTGGCCTTGGCGGGCGGCAGGCCCATCCCCATGCCCATCATCCCGGGACCGCGGCCACCGCCCGGACCGCCCGGTCGACCGGCCGGTCCACCGGGGCCGGCGGAGCCGGGTCGGAACACGGGAGCTCCCGGTCCGCCGGGCTGTGGTGCGCCGGCCGAAGGGCCGTCGGCGGGAGGCCCGTCCGCGCCGGGTCGGCCGCTCATGCGACAGCCTCCGCCTCGGACAGCTGCGAGTACACGATCTCGCGATAGGTCTCGTTCGTCTCCAGGAGGTGACGGTGCGTGCCGCTCCCGACGATCCGGCCTTTGTCCATCACGATGATCTGGTCGGCGTTCAGGATCGTGCCGACCCGCTGGGCGACGATGATCACCGTCGCACGGCCCAGCTCGCGCGCAAGCGCGGCCCGGAGCCGGGCGTCGGTTGCGAAGTCGAGCGCGGAGAAGCTGTCGTCGAAGATGTAGATCGGCGCGTCCTTCACGACCGCCCGGGCGATCGCGAGCCGTTGCCGCTGGCCGCCCGAGACATTGCCGCCGCCCTGGGTGATCGGCGCCTCGAGGCCGCCCTCCATCTCGCTGACGAAGTCGCGGCCCTGGGCGATATCGAGCGCGTGCCAGAGCTCCTCGTCGGTCGCGTCCGCCTTCCCGAAGCGGAGGTTGCTCGCAACGGTCCCGCCGAACAGGAATGCCTTCTGGGGTATCACGCCGATCTGCGCCCAGAGGTCCTCGCGGTCCATCGCCTTGATGTCGATGCCGTCGACGAGGATCGTGCCTGACGTCGCATCGTAGAAGCGCGGGATCAGATTGATGAGCGTGCTCTTGCCGCTGCCGGTGCTGCCGACGATCGCGGTCGTCCTGCCCGGCTCGGCGCGAAACGAGATGTCGTGGAGGACGGGCTCTTGTGCTCCGGGATAGCGAAACTCGACGCCCCTGAACTCGACGACGCCACGCTGCGGGCCGGCCGGATCCGGGACCACGGGTTCAGCCGGATCGTGGATAGATGGCGCGGTGTCGAGGACCTCGCGGATCCGCCCCGCCGACACGGCCGCGCGAGGCACCAGGATGAACACGAAGACCGCGGTCAGGACCGCGAACAGGATCTGGCTGAGGTATTGGAGGTACGCGGTCAGGCCGCCGATCGACAACCCTCCGTCCTGGACCCGGATCGCGCCGAACCAGACGGCTGCAACGGTCGAGAGGTTGAAGATCGCGAAGATCACCGGCTGGGTGAGCGCAAACAGCCGACCCGCGCGAAGCTGTGTGTCGTAGAGGTCGAGACTCGCGGTCTCGAAGCGGGCCTCCTCGTGGCGCGTGCGGACGAATGCCCGGATGACGCGAACGCCGGCGAGCGTCTCTCGCATGACCTGGTTGATCCGGTCGATCTTCGCTTGGGTCGCCCGGAAGAGCGGGATCGCCCGGCTCATCACCAGCCCGATGACAAGGGCCATGAGCGGCAGCACGACGAGGAGCAGCCCGGACAGCGGGACGTCGGTGCGGAGGGCCATGAAGATCCCTCCGACGATCAGGATCGGTGCCGAGACCACGACGGTCAGGGCCACGAAGACGAGCTGCTGGACCTGCTGGACGTCGTTGGTGTTGCGCGTGATCAGCGACGCCGGCCCGAATTGGTTGACCTCGACCTGTCCGAACGTCTCGACCTTGCTGAAGACCGCGCTGCGGACATCCCGGGCAAAGGCATTCGCGATGAGCGAGCTGAGGTAGACGCTGGCGATCGCGGCGACGCCGACGATCACAGTGATCAGGAGCATGAGGGCGCCGACACGCATGATGTAGCCGGTGTCGCCCTTGACCACGCCGTTGTTGATGATGTCGCCGTTGAGGTCCGGCAGGTACAGGTTCCCGATGGCGCCGACGAGCAGCAGCACCAGCACCACGCCAAGCTGCGCCGCGTAGGGCCGGAGGTACGTGCGCAGGAGGCTGATCATCGGGTCTTCCCCCTCTCCGCTGGGTGCCCGTTCGGCTCGGACATCGCCTCGGTTCGGACCCGGCGCATCGCACGCAGCCCTGTGAGGAAGCTCTCGAGCTCGGCGTCGGTCATACGATCCAGCAGCCCGGCCAGGTGCTTGCGGCGCTCCATGGCCAGGTCGCGGAAGACCGAATCGCCCGCATCGGTGGGGTGCACGAAGATGACCCGACGATCAACCGGCTGGTGGCGCCGCTCGACGAGTCCGCGCTCCTCCATGCGATCGACGATCCCAGTCGTGCTGGCGACCGAGACATCCAGCGCCTCGGCCAGCTTGCTCATCGAGAGCGGGCCGTCGGACTCGAGCACGGTCAACACGTGCAGGTGGACGAGGCTCAGCGATCCGCGCAACCAATGCCGGAACGCGCCGGCGCGTTCCCGAGGACTCCAGGAGGTCAGTTCCTCGAGGAGGTCGTCGACGATCCGGCGGCGCGCGCCAGCGGCCCGCCTATCATTCAATGGCACATTGATAATCTATGACGGCTGTAACGAAACCGTCAACCGCGCGTCAACTCGAGGTCAGCTGCCGCCCATGATCGAGATGATGACTGCCTCGACCGTTGCGGCGTCGGCGCGCGTCATGTAGGCGGCGTTCGCGGCGCCATCGCCCCGTTTGGTCGCGCCACTCGTCGGCCCGTCGGTCACGTCGACCGATAGGTGCGCTTCCGTGAAGTCCCCGATCGGATAACCCGCGGCCGCAACAGCGGCGATCGTGTCCCAGAGGTAGTAGCTCCCGCCGGTCATGTAGTCGTTCTTCTGGAACAGCTCCGCGAGCACGGCCAGCGCGGAACCGCTCTCGGCGGATGCGACGCGTTGGGCGAAGGACGATGTCACGGGCACATGGTTGGTCCCGTCGAGGCTCACAAGACGCACCGTCATCCCCGCGTCGAGCACTGTTGCCAGGGCGGTTGGATCGACATAGGCGTTCCACTCGGCGGACGTATTGTCCTGCGGCCCGCCGGGTGACCCGGCGATGTTGCCGGGCACGTCGACGGCGCCGCCCATCACGTACACCGATTCAAGCTGGGCCGCGATCGTCGGTGACCCGGCGATGGCCTCCGCAAGGTTCGTCAGCGGTCCAAGGGTCAGGACACGCAGCGTCCCAGGACCCGCCTCAGCCTTCGCCTTGATGAGTTCGACAGCGTCGCCCGACGCGGGTGATCGGGTCGTGACAGGCAGTTCGAGCCCCGCCGCCGTGTCGGCGTTGGCGCGGAACAGGTCCGGGAACGTGTGCTGGAGACCGGTCGGTGTCGGGCTTCCGCATGCGACCGGGATGTCGGGCGCATCCAGGCGCTCGAGCAGACCCAGGACGATGGCGGCGCCCCGCGGGCAGTGCACCTCACCGGCTCCCGACACCGTGATCGCGGCGATCGACACGTTCGGCGCGACGACGAGGAACGAGATCGCGACGAGGTCGTCGGGGGCGACGTCCGTGTCGATCAGCAGGCTCACCGCGGGTGCCGTGGGCAGCGGTCCGACAGACGGAGACGATCGCTCGGTCGGCGTGGTGCTCGGGCTCGCATCATCGGTCAGCGGCCCGGTCGGGACGGTGCCCTGGCCAGGTGTCGCTGTCACGGCCGGCTGGCACGCCACACAGATCAGCGATAGGCCGACCGCCAAGGCTCGCCAACGGATCCGCATGGATGAGACTGTATTCCGGCGACGTCCGGGCGGATCGCCGCGAATGTCAGCTCCGTCGAGCGCCGCGGATGGTCGCGGGGTCGGGCGTGAAGTAGCGCAACCGACGTCCCAGCAGCACGAGTTCGCGCTCGAGCAGGGAGATGAGGCCCTCCAGCCGCTCGACGGTCGTCTCGGCCTCGAGCAGCGCCTGTCGTCGCGGCAGCTCGACCTGGACGATGCCTGACAACAGGTAGGAGAGCACGGTCGGATCGTCCGGGATGTCGAGATCGTGGCGGGTCCGCGGCTCGCTTTTGGTCGTCAGCTGAGGCTCGGCGGTCGCCATCGGATCGGCGTCGGGATCGGGCTCGCCGGCGTTGGCTTCGATCTCGACGCGGATGTCGAGCACCTCGGACGACTCGCCATCACGGGCACGCATCAGATCGAGGTAGCGGACGAAGCGCCGGATGGCACGGGCGGCGAGACGCTCGGCGCGGGTCTCGTCGCCGATCTCGTCATCGAGCGCGGTGACCTCGGCGACGAGGTAGGGCTCTTTCTGGGCGTCGACCGCCTCGATCGCGAACCGGCCGGTCGCGGCGGCAAGCAGGTCATAGCGCCCGTCCGGGTACCGCCCCGCTTCGCGGATCTCGGCGAAGGCCCCGACGCCCGCCAGCGTCGCGACGCCCTTCGTGCCGATCTCGCCCCCGTCCCGGATCAGGACCACGCCGAACGGCTCGCCCGTATCGAGGCAATGCCGTGTCATCGCCTGATAGCGATCTTCGAAGATATGGAGGGGCAGAACGATCCCAGGGCAGAGGACCTGGTGGAGCGGGAAGAGCGGGATCTCCATCGCCGCGCGAGTCTAGCCCGGTTGGGCAAGGAGGGCCTACCGGGCAATATGGCTACCCGGCCTTGGTCCCAATCGGGCCGCAATGCGAAAGCCGCCGGTCGCCCGGCGGCTTAGTCAATCGTGCTTGAGGGACGGTCGGCCCCGCCGGTGGGTCAGTGGGCGCAGGACCTGGCCGTGCCGGTGTCGTCGGCGGTTCGGAAGCTCGAGCCGCAGCCGCACGCCGCGACGGCGTTCGGATTGTTGACCGTGAAACCGGCGCCCATGAGCGTGTCGACGTAGTCGATCTCCGAGCCCTGCAGAAGCGAGATGCTCTGGCCGTCGACGTACACCTTGATGCCGCTGACATCGAGGACGTTGTCCTCGGGCGTCGGCGCGTCCTCGAGCATCATCCCGTAACGGAAACCGGAGCAACCGCCGGAGTACACGTACACCCGCAGCCCGATATCAGGATTGGTCTCTTCCTTGGTCAGTTCGCTGAGCTTGGCGACCGCGGCGTCTGACAGGGAAACGACCGTACCTGGCGGGGCCGGCTCGGTGATCGTCGGCTGCTGTTCGATCATGGGACGGTTCGTCCTCCTTCGGAGGGATGGGTGCGAGGCGTGTGCGCTCATCGTACGCAGCACAACGGGTTTCGACAAGCGCCGCGCCGAAATCCGATGGTCCCATCGGGAGGGTGCCCGCGGAGGGCCCGGCGGCGCGGCCGAGCGGCGCGGCGGATTTCGCGACCATGAATGACGTGTCTGAGGGCGACCTTAGGTCTCCTGGGGGCGCGGGAACTGCCGCACTGGCCGCGCCGGGCGCCCGTTTTCCGCGTCCGACCATGCGATCTGTCGGGCCTCATCCGCGTTACGACACGTTGGATCTGACGGTGGGGGGCATAAGGTCACGTTCATCCGCGTCGTTCATGGTCGCCGCGCGGTCGGAGTCCGGCCGCCGGCGCCGGAGCGGTCGGAGTCCGGCCGGCCGGCGCCGGAGCGAGCCGCGCCGGCGCGAGCCCGCAGCCGAGCCTAGCCTTCGATGCGCTCCACGATCGTCGCGATGCCCTGCCCCACGCCGATGCACATCGTGGCGAGGCCGTAGCGCCCGCCGGTGCGTCGCAGCTCGTGGGTCAGCATCGTGACCAGGCGGCCGCCGCTCATCCCCAGCGGGTGCCCCAGGGCGATCGCACCGCCGTTCACGTTGACCTTGGCCGGGTCCAGGCCGAGCTCGTCGATGCAGACGAGCGACTGCGATGCGAACGCCTCGTTGAGCTCGATGAGATCGAGGTCGTCGACCCCGATTTCGGCTCGCTCGAGCGCTTTGCGCGTGGCAGGAACAGGCCCGACACCCATGACCGCGGGGTCGACGCCGGCGACGGCGGTCGATACGACGCGGGCAAGGGGCGTCAACCCGAGCCCCTGCGCCCGCTCCGCCTCCACGAGCAGCACCGCCGACGCGCCATCGTTGATGCCCGAGCTGTTTCCGGCGGTCACCGTGCCACCCGTCGCGCGGAACGCCGGGCGCAGCCTCGCGAGCGCCTCGACCGAGGTGTCTGCACGTGGATGCTCGTCGCGCGACACGACGGTGACCTCGCCCTTGCGTCCGGTCACCTCGACCGGGACGATCTGGTCGTCGAACCGGCCGGCCTCGATCGCCGCGACGGCGTGCTGCTGGCTCTCGAGCGCGAACGCGTCCTGGCGTTCGCGGCTGACGTTCCAGCGCTCCGCCACGTTCTCCGCGGTCTCGCCCATCGAATACGGGTAGTGCCTCTCGGCCAGCGCCGGGTTGACGAACCGCCAGCCGAGGGTCGTGTCCTGCAGTTCGCGCGGGCCGCGGTCCCAGGGTCCTTCGGCCTTGGCCATGACATACGGCGCCCGGGTCATCGACTCGATGCCGCCGCCGATGAAGACGTCGCCGTCGCCGACCGCGATCGCGTGCGCCGCCGAGTTGATCGCCTGCAGCCCCGAGCCGCACAGCCGGTTCACGGTCTGCCCGCCAACCTCGACCGGGAAGCCGGCAAGGAGCAGCGCCATCCGGGCGACATCGCGGTTGTCCTCACCGGCCTGGTTGGCACAACCGAGGATGACGTCCTCGACGTGCGCCGCGTCGACGCCAGCGCGGTCGACCACCGCGCGCAGCACGATCGCGGCGAGGTCGTCCGGGCGCACGCTCGCGAGTGTGCCGCCGTAGCGCCCGATGGGGGTCCTGACGGCCTCGACGATCCACGCTTCCCGAACGGATCTCTGCGCATCGCGGGTCATATGCTCGATCGTAGCCGGTCCGGCGGCGATGGACCGCCGGCGCGGGCATCAGAGCGTGCTCAGGAACCGCTCCGGATGTCCAGCGCCGAGTCGCAGGGCCGTGATGATGTCCTCGCGGGCTGCCACACCGTCCGCGACAGCGATGACCGCCTCCTCGGCGATCGCGTGCTCGATGCGCTCCCTGATGCGGTCGCCGGCGAGAGCGCGCGCCGGCGCGTCGGCGAACTCGGGGTCGACGTCTCCCCGGCGACCCTCCTCGTAGCGATAGAACCCGGCCCCCGACTTCCGGCCAAACCGGCCGGCCGCCACGAGCCGCTCCTGGATGCTCGACGGACGGAGTCGATCCGGCTTGCCGAGACCGCTCCACACACCCTGTGCAGCGGCGAGATTGACGTCGAGACCTGACAGGTCCATCAGCTCGAACGGACCCATCGGGTAGCCCGCTCCGCGCATCGCGGCGTCGATCGACACGACATCGGCGAGGCCATCCTCGAGGATCCGCAGGGCTTCGATCGTGAACGGCCGATTGACCCGGTTGACGATGAAGCCAGGTCGGTCGGCGCTCAGGACGGGCGTCTTGCCCCAAGCGCGGACGATCGCGCTCGCGCGCTCAACGGTCGACGTCGCCGTCCGGGCGCCCGGGACGACCTCCACCAGCGCCATCAACGGGACCGGGTTGAAGAAGTGGAGCCCCAGCATTCGCTCTGGCCGGCTGGTCGCCTCGGCGATAGCCGTGACCGACAGGGCGCTGGTATTCGTCGCGAGCAGGACGTCCGGCGTCGCCTCGGCGTCGAGTGCCCGGAAGATCGCCCGCTTGAGCTCGAGGTCCTCGAGCGCCGCCTCCACGATCAGCGTGGCCTCGGTCGCCAGACCATCCAGAATGTGGGCGTGCCGAAGCCCGGCCACCCGGCCGTCGACCCATGCATCGATCGAGTCGGCGTCGAGGTCCAGTTTCGCCGCCCGCCGGGCGAGCCCTTCGCGCACCCGCGCCGTGGCCCGCTCGACGGCGATGTCATCGACGTCATGGAGGACCACCTCCCAGCCGGCCTCGAGCGCGACCTGGGCGATCCCGGCGCCCATCACGCCGGCCCCCACGATCCCGACGGTCGTCACACCGACTTGAGGGCTTCGAACGGTTGGCGGCAGCCGCGGCAGTAGAACAGGGAGCGGCACTGCGTCGGGCCGAACGCGCTGTCCATCACGACGTCCGCCGAGGCGCAGAACGGGCAGCGGACATCCCCGGGTGCGCTCGGCGGCGCGATGCCGGCGTGGCTCAGGGCCATGCGCCCGGCAGGCGAGATGCGGTCCGACGTCCAGGGCACCTCGAACGTGGTCTCGACGTGCACCGGCCGCCCGAACCTCGCGCCAAGGTGATCGGCGATCGAGCTCCGGATCACGTCGAGGGCCGGGCAGCCGACGAACGTCGGCAGGATCGCGACGTCGATGCGGTCGGGTCTGACCTCGACGCGATGGACGATGCCGAGGTCGACGACCGACAGCACGGGGATCTCGGGGTCCGGGACGTCGGCGAGTGCGGCCCGGATGTCGCTCTCCTGCGGCTGCGTGCCGATCACCAGGTCGCTCCGGGGTCGGCGCCGCGGACCGATGTGAACTCACCCCACAGCCATCGGAAGGCGTTCCCGTGTGCCGTGCGTCCCCTCGCTGGATCGGCGGCCGGCGGTGGGAGCGGCAGGTCGAGCCGTCGGAACACCGGGGCCAGGCTGTCGCGCCACGCGCGCTCCGACTCGGCCATCGAGCGGGCGAGGACACCGCTGTCGATGAGCGACGACTCGCCGTCGAGAGGCGTGAACACGGTCCCGGCGTCGGGACCCAGCGTCTCGAGCGCAGTCAGGAGTCGATCGCGCGGCGCGCCGCGCGTCCCGGCCAGCCGCTCCAGCCACGTCCCGATATGCATCAGGTGATAGCGCTCCTCGCGGCGGACCTTGCCGACGAGATCGGCGAGCGGCGACCAGGATCCGTCCACGAGCGCCTCGAGCCGGGCGGCGTCGGCGGTCTCATACAGGTAACGGCGGGCGATCGTCATCGCCCAGTCACCCCGCCCATGGTCGAGCAGCCGCGCGTGGCGGTAGTCGGCGGGCTCGCGGTCGTAGGCGAGGGTATCGGCGTTCGTGCCTCTGATCTCGGCGAGCAGCGCATAGAGGGCAGCGGCGTGACCCAGCTCATCCTGGGACAGCGAGCTCATCGCCACGTCCTCCTCGAGGAACGGCGCGATGCCCGTCCATTCCGAGTCGGAGAAACCGATGACGAACTCGTCGTCGGCCATCGACAGCAGGAGCTCGTCGAGGCCGACCACGGCCGGCGCGGCCGCGTTGCTCATTTCGCCCGGGCCTTCGGTTTCTCCTGGCCCGCGGCCTGGCGCGCAGCGGCGAGCTTGTCCCGCATCACGTAGCCGCCCGGCTTCTTGAACGACCGGTCCAGCGGCGGCTGCAACAAGTCGGGGTCCTCGAGGTCGACGATGTCGGCGCGGCGCACGATCCATAGCCGGACACTCTCCTGACGACGCCCGTACATCTCGCGCGCGTAGTGCGTGGCGAGGTCGGCGTCGGGCGCCATGACGCTGCCGCCATGGCGCATCGGGTCGCCTTCCTTCTCCTGCCGGAAGACCTCCCAGGCCTCCAGCGCGGGGTCGAGGTCGGCGGGCCCCGTCATGTGGCGCCCTTCACGCGGCTGCGGGCACGCCCAGGATCGCCTCGCGCACCCATCTGGTCTCCTCGCGCGCCAGGCGGCGGAACTCCAGGCGAGCCTCCGACATCGGGCCGTGGTTGGTGACGACAGTCCGCAGCTCGTCCCAGTCGGGTTCGGTGTAGCGCCATTCGGTTGCGGTTTCGTCGTACCGCAACTCGGCGTCGGGGATGACGAGGCCGAGCTCACGGATGCGCGGCACGTAGATCGTGAGGAACTCCTGGCGCAGCTCTTCCGACGTCTTGGCCTTGATCCGCCAGCGCAGGTCCATGTCCTTCTCGCGCGGCGACCGCGGGCCGTGCATCTGCATCAAGGGGCCCCACCATCGATCGAGTGCATCCTGGATGGCGGCCCGTTGCGCCGGCGTGCCGGTGACCATGGTCACGACTACGTCGCGGCCGTGCATGATGTGGACCGATTCCTCCCAGCAGATCTTGCGCATCGTCCGCGCGTAGGGCGCGTAGCTCGAGTCGCGCAGTGCCTGCTGGGCGACGATCGCGGCCGCGTCGACGAGCCAGGCGATCATCCCGACGTCGGCCCAGCCGACGGTCGGGTAGTGGAAGACGTTGTGGAACTTGGTCTTGCCCTCGAGCAGGTCGTCGAACATCGCCTCGCGCGGCTTGCCGAGATCCTCCGCGATCCGGTAGAGCAGCTGGGCGTGGCCGACTTCGTCTTGGACCTTCGCGGTGAGCGCGAGCTTGCGGCGCAGGGTCGGAGCACGCATCAGCCACTCGCGCTCGGGCAGCACGCCCATGAGCTCGGAATTGGCGTGCATCTCGACGAAGCGCAGGACGGCCGTCCTGTACTCGTCGGGCATCGCGTCGACGGCCTCGACCTTCCCGCCGTTCATGACGTGCGCCTCGAACCGTTCGAACCACGCGTCGTACGCCTCGTCGTGTGCGCGGACAGGGGCGCCGCCGCTCGACCTTTCGGCCGGCGAGAGCACCGGATCGAGCGCACGAGGGTCGGTCATGGCGTCAGCCTACGCTTCTGCCGCGCCATCGTCAGGAGCCCGTGAACCGCGGCGGCCGCTTCTCGCGGAAGGCTGCGAGGCCCTCGGCGTGGTCGGCGGAGGCGCCGGCGATGCCCTGGAGCTTTGCTTCGCCCTCGAGCGCTTCGTCGAGGTCGATCGTCATCGACCGCTGGAGGGCGCCCTTCGTGAGCGCGAGCGCCAGCGGAGCCCCCTCAGCCAGCCGCGCGGCCAGGGTCCGCGCCTCCGTCATCAGCTCCGGGCCGGGCACGACCGTCGACACGAGCCCGAGCCGCAGCGCCTCCGCGGCATCGACCGGATCGCCGACCAATGCCAGCTCCGCGGCCTTCGCAACCCCGACGAGCCGTGGCAGGAACCACGACGACCCGCTGTCGGGCACGAGCCCGATCCTGCCGAACGCGAGCACGAACCGCGCCTCCGCAGAGGCGATCCGCAGGTCGCACGCGAATGCGAGCGACGCGCCGGCCCCGGCCGCCACCCCGTTGACCGCCGCGATGACCGGTTGGCCCATCGATCGCAGGGCCCGGATGATCGGGTTGTATCGCTCGCGGACCTCGATCTCGAGCGGCGCAGCATCCGGCTGGTCACGCTCCGCGAGGTCCTGGCCCGCACAGAACGCCCGGCCGGCCCCGGTCAGGATCACGGCCCGGACAGCGCGATCCGCGGCGATGGACTCCAGCGCCTCGCGCAGCGCGACCTTGACCGGCACCGTCAGCGCATTGAGTGCCGCGGGTCGATCGAGGGTGAGGGTCGCGACCGGCCCGTCGACCTCGACTCGCAGGCCGTCGGTCACACGACCGCCCCGGTCACCCTAGTTGAACTCGACCAGCCGTCCGTCGACGAGCTCGAACAGGCGGCGATCGATCGGCTCGTCCGCGCCGCCCGACTGCTCGATCACGAACTCGCTGAACATCGCGGCGAAGCCCGAGTCCTCCGGACGCAGCGTGGCGGCGACGAGGAGGTGGCGCTCCGGGATGCCCACCAGGACGCGCCCATCGGTCCCGAGCTGACTCGTCAGGTACGCCACAGCGTCGGGGAGGAGGATCCGGACGGCGTCCAGGCCATCGCCCGTGTCGGAGCTGATGACGCGCCGGTCGCCTGAGACCTCGTCGGTCCAGGGAGCGGTCGCCGCCCAGGCCGTCAGGTTGGCGATCGCCGCGTCCTGCAGATCGGACGGGTCGATGCCCCATGACAGCAGGTGGTCGCCGTTGACGACGATGTCGAAGCCGCCCGCCGGAAGGGCATACACGACCGGCAGGCCGGCCGGGCCGGTGTCGAGCAGCGGCTGGGCGTGGCTCTGCATGGAATGCTGCGCGAGCGTGTCGCGATCGACGGTCTCGAGCGGCAGCCCGTGCGTGCCGATCGGCCGAAAGGCCGGCCGCACGATCTCGCGTGCGAGACCCCAATCGTGCTCGGGCGCATCCACCGGTGAACCCGTCGTCTGCGGCGGCGGCGTGTGACCGCTGACGGGTGAGGAATCGTCGATCGGGGACAGGATGTCCGGGGCAGCGTCGCGGAACGCTGGCGGCGGCTCGTCGGAGAGGTCGCGGACGTGGTCTCGTCCGACGTCCGATCCGCCCTCGTTCGGGTCACGCTCCATGGTCATCCTCCATCGAGTTGCTGGTCTGGGTCACCGGCCGGTCCAGGCTGGGGGCCGCTTCTCCTGGAACGCGCGCATGCCCTCGCGCTGGTCGGCGGTCGCGAACAGGTCGAAGAACGCCTCGCGCTCGGCCCGCAGGCCCGCGCTGAGCGGGAGCTCGGCGGCCGCCAGGACCGACCGCTTGGCGGCCCGGACGGCGAGCGGTGGCATGACGGCGATCCGATCCGCCAGGTCGAGCGCGGCGGGGAGCACCTGATCGGCCGGGACGACGCTCGTCACGAGACCGGCGGCGTGTGCCTCTGCCGCCGGCATCGTCCGCCCGGTCAGGACGAGCTCCATCGCCCGGGCGATCCCGATCGCCCTGGTCAGCCGCTGGGTGCCGCCTGCGCCGGGCATCACGCCGATCCGGATCTCGGGCTGTCCAAACTGGGCGTCATCGCCCGCCACGATCAGGTCACACGTCATCGCGAGCTCGCACCCGCCGCCGAGGGCGAAACCACGCACGGCGGCGATGAGCGGGATGCCGATCGCACCGAGGCGGTCCCAAGCGTCGAAATGACCCTCGGCGCGCAGGCGTTCCGGGGTCTGGTCGGCAAGCTCGACGATGTCGGCACCCGCCGCGAAGGCCCGGTCACCCGCACCTGTGATGACCGCCACACGCGTCCGGCCGTCGCGGTCCAGCTCCTCGAGCGCGTCGGCGAGCTCGGCGAGCAGGGCGAAGCTCAGCGCGTTCCTGGTCTCCGGCCGCTCGATCGTGACGAGCGCGACACCATCGTGCCCGTCGGTCGGGGCATCGACGCGGATGAAGCGGGTCGTCGGCATCGCGTCGGTCACGCAGGCTCCTCACGGCTCGTTCCGGCAAGTATCCATGACCCGGGAAGGGTCACGACGGCCGTCACGGGGCCGGTGCGAGATCGGGGGCATCCTCGAGGACGAGCAGCGTCGACAGCCCCGGGGCGATCTCGCGCAGGCTGCGCCCCGCTGCCCGCATCGCATCAGAGGCGAGTCCGGCATCGAGCGACGAGCGGTCGTCGAAATGCATCGCTGTGACCAACACGAGGTCGGTCTCGCCGCCGAGGGCCTGGCTCACACGCCTGACCTCGGTGGACCGCAGCCCTGGGGTCTGGGCCACGAGCGGCAGGTGTTCGGCCGCATAACGGCGTTCGAATTCGGTCAGGGCGGCATCACCGCCGTCGGGCCGTCGATAGAGCGCGAGCAACGTCGTCATCCGGGGACCTCCGTGGCGCGTGTCTCGCCCGCGCGGTCGCGGGCGATCGACTCGGTCGATCGGTAGAAGTCATCGAGCGCGGCGTGCAGCAGCGCCGGCCGCTCGACAAGCGAATCATGACCGACGCCCGGCAGCACGAGGAGCCGCCCGTCACGGACCTGCCGCGCGAGCGCATCTGCCTGCGCCACCGGCACGAAGGGGTCGCGATCGCCAGCCGCGACCAGCGCCGGCGAGTCGATGGCGCGAAGCTCGCGGGCCGTCAGGAGCGGCTGCGCAGCGATGTCGGCGACGATCGCGGTCAGCAGCCGCGGCCAGGCGCCGGAGCCCTGGACGGGATCGTGGCGGACAGCCAGCCTGCGCGCCCAGTCCGGGTCGTCGCGCTCGATCCGTGCGGGGTCCATGAGCACGCGGCCGGCCCTGAGCCGTGGCTCGCGGTCCGCGCCGATGCTGATCGCCACGAGCGTCCGGATGCGCTCCGGGAACCGTGCCGCGACGTGCAGCGCTGTCATCCCGCCCATCGAGTAGCCGAGCAGATGGAACGTCGGCAGGTCGAGCGCATCGGCGAACCCGACGACATCGTCGACGAGCTCGGCCGTCGTCCAGCCGTCGGCTGGATCCCAGCGGGTGCCCGCGTGGCCCCGTGCGTCGGGCAGGTAGACGCGGAACCGAGGGGCAACGACCGGCCGGAGCGTAGCGAAATGGTCGCGGCCGCTGCCGGTCGCACCGTGGAGCATGACGAGCGGCGGTCCGGCCCCGTCGACCTCGTACGCCGTGATGAGCCCGTTCGCCTCGACCGTCGGCATCGGCGCCGATCCTACAGTCTGTATCCTCGGGCCGATGCTGACCCAGCGTCCGGCCGCCGCCATGGACGACCTGCGAACGGCCACGGACCTGATGTCGGCGGCCTGGCGGGCCGGTTCCCCGCTCGTGGCCGAGTCCCCGGCGGCGATCGAGTGGTGGTACGCCCTGACGTCCCCAGATCCACTCGGCGACCACCTGCGCCTGTGGTTCGATGGGTCGCGGGCCGTCGCCTGGTCATGGCACGAGCCGCCCGAGCTGGAGACGCATGTCTGGTCCGGCGACCCCGATCGCGATACGGCGATCTACCGGGAGATCATCGGGGCCGTCATCGACGAGGCCGACGGTCGCGAGGTCGGCGCCTTCGCGGCCGAGGACGATCCGGCGTCGATGGGCGTCCTGACGGAGCTCGGGTTCAGCTCGGGCGGACGACGCCTGTCGCAGTGGCAGCGCCACGCGAGCGATGGCCCGCTCGAGCTGGCGGCCGTGCCGGACGGCTACCGGATCCGGAGCGTGGGTGGCGAGGACGAGTTCGCCGCTCGCGTCGACCTCCACCGGGCCGCCTTCCCGACATCGCGGCTGACCGTCGAGAAGTACGAGCGGCTGCTCAGCGTCCCCCATTACCGCCTCGAGGACGATCTCGTCGTCGAGGCGCCGGATGGCACGCTGGCGGCCTTCGCACTTGGCTGGCTCGATCCGGTCGGCGGCGTCGCAGAGCTCGAGCCGGTCGGGACCCACCCGGATCATCAGCGCCGCGGCCTGTCGCGCGCCGTGGTCACCGCGGCCAGTACGCGGTTTTTCAAAGCTGGCGTCCGGGCGGTCCAGGTTTATGCGGATGCCTCCGAGGCGGCAGCCGAGGCCCTCTATGCGTCGGTCGGGTTCCACCGGCGCACCTACCACCAGCGCTACGTGCACGGGCCGTCGCGCCCGTCGGAAGGTACGATCGACGCATGACGGACGAGCGCCCCTCGACGCGCACCGAGCGCGACTCCATGGGTGAGATGGCCGTCCCTGCGGATGCGCTCTACGGCGCCTCGACCCAGCGGGCCGTCCTGAACTTCCCGATCTCCGGACAGCCCTTCCCAAGACGCTTCATCCGCGCTTTGGCTCTCATCAAGCTTGCCGCGGCCGAGACGAACGGCGAGCTCGGCCTGCTCGCGCCGGAGGTCGCGTCGGCGATCGCCTGGGCGGCGACCACCGTCGCCGACGGGGACCACGACGCACAGTTCCCGATCGACATCTACCAGACAGGCTCGGGCACTTCCACGAACACGAACATGAACGAGGTAGTGGCGCGTCTGGCGTCGGCCCGGCTTGGGGAGGGCCACCGGGTCCACCCGAACGACGACGTCAACCGGGGCCAAAGCTCGAACGACGACATCCCGACCGCGCTCCAGCTCAGCGCGGCGATGGCGATCGAGGAGGTCCTCATCCCCGCGCTCGTCCGTCTCCAGGATGCCCTGGCCGCGAAGGCCGAGGAGTTCTGGCCCGTCATCAAGACCGGCCGGACGCACCTCCAGGACGCGACGCCGATCCGCCTCGGGCAGGAGTTCCAGGGCTATGCGGGTCAGGTCGAGGAGGCGATCCGCCGCGTCCAGGCGGCCCGCGACGAGCTCCTGACCGTGCCACTCGGCGGGACCGCGGTCGGGACCGGGATCAACGCGCACCCGGAATTCGCCGCCCGGGCCTGCGCCCGGCTGACCGAGCTGCTGGCCCTCCCAGTCCGCGAGGCGCCGAACCACTTCCATGCCCAGTCATCGCTCGACGTCCCGATCGCCGCCCACGGCGCGATCCGGACGACCGCGCTGGGACTGTGGAAGATCGGGTCCGACATCCGCCTGATGGGCATGGGGCCGCGGGCCGGGCTCGCCGAGCTGGCACTCCCCGAGACGCAGCCCGGGTCGTCGATCATGCCGGGCAAGGTGAACCCGGTGATCATCGAGAGCCTGACCATGGTCGTGGCGCGGGTGGTCGGCAACGACGCGACCGTCGCCTTCGCCCAGACCGGCTCCCTGCTGGAGCTCAACGTGATGCTGCCGGTCACCGCGGTCGCGCTCCTCGAATCGATCGAGCTGCTCGGGGCAGCGGCCGCCAACTTCGCCGATCGGACCGTCGCGGGTCTGGCCGCCACAGAACGGGGACCCGAGCTCGTCGAGCAGGGGCTGATGCTCGCCACCGCCCTCGCCCCGGTCATCGGCTACGACGAAGCGGCGGCCCTCGCCAAGGAGGCGCTCAAGAGCGGGCGCACGATCCGCGAGCTGGCGCTCGAGCGTGGGATGGCCCCCGACGAGCTGGATCGGCTGCTGGACCCGGCGACCATGACCGCCCCCGGCATCGGCGGCGGCTCCGGCGGCGGCTGAGGTCAGGCCCGCCGCAGCGGCACGGACGGTCTGACCGCGGCGATGGCGAGCCCCAGCCACGCGGCACCGGCGACCGGCCATGCGGCTGGCGACGGGACGAGCATCGCCGCACCCGCCACCAGGAGCGCCTCGGCGAACGGCCTGTCCCCGGCTCTCGCCCGGACCAGGCCGACGGCGATCGTCCCAACCCCTGCGACCGACTGGCCCGCGCCCGTGATGGCCCCGTAGGGACCGCCGACCGCGGCGATCGCGAGGACCGCGATCCAGAGGACATACCCAACGATCGCGATCGCCAGGGCGGCGGCACTTCCGCGTGGGGCAGCGACGCCCGAGCGACGACCCAACGCGACGACGACCCGGAAGGCGGCAACAGCGCCGAGGAGGCCGATCGGGAGGGTTTCGGCCAGGTAGCCCGGCCAATCCGGCGCGAGCGGCTGCGTCGCGCTCGCGAGCCCGGCCACGATCCAGGCGACGCCGGCGATCAGCGCGGCGATGAGCGGGATCTGTGGCGGGGTCATCGGGGCGGCATGCGCGTCCCAGGCGCCTCGCGCAAGGTCGAGTCGGGCCCGCCAGTCGGGTGGGCGAGCCTCCAACACGGCCAGCATCTCCGGTTCGTAGCGCTCCCGCCAGGCACGCGGGTAGAGGCGCAGCCAGGCAGCCCCGGTGACGCTCGACGATCGTCGGTTCAGACGCATCCGTTCTCGATCAGCGGCGGGATCACCCCCGGCCGGCCGAGCGGGATCGGCAACGGTCCGAAGGTGAGCTTCGAGGTATCGACGAACAGCACGCCGTCCTCGTCGACGCGGACCGCGAAGCGATCCATGCCTCGCTCGGCGGGGCCGTAGCGGAGCCCCTCGATCTTGATCCCGAGGCGATCGTAGCGCGACTGGTGGCACGGGCAGCGCATCCAGAAGTCCTCGAGGCACGGATTGGGGCGGCATCCCAGGTGAGGGCAGATCTGCGACAGGGCGCGGACGTTGAGCGCCTGCCCATCGCCGGTCTCATCCTCGCCCGGGAACCAGCCGCCGCGCGCCGGATCGATGATGATCACGAAGGCCTTGGCGGCGGCGACGTACGCCGGGAACCCCTCCCCGACCGGGAATGCAGCGTGCGTCGCGAGGAACTCCGCGAACGTCCCGACCCGCACGACGCCGCTGGCTGCCCGACCCGCCGACCAGGCGAACGCGAGCGTGCCGGCCAGCGACTCGAGCAGCCACAGGCCGGCGGCCGTGCCGAGCGCTCGGCGAAGGAGCGTCCTGCGCGAGAAGCCGGTCGCCACGTCCGAGCGGGCGGCGCGCAACGCCGGGCCGGTAACGGACACGAAAGGCGTCGTCAGGTGAGAACTTGCCTGGGATCGCGGCCCGCCGTCCGCACTCATGACGATGAGTCGCGCAGCCGGTCGAGGCCGGTCCTGGCCAGCCCCTTGAGACGCTCGAGCTGGGCACGGACGGTCGTCTCGCCCAGACCGGTCAGCCGGTACGGCCGCCGCCGGTCGACCGCCTCCAGCGGTTCGATGAGGCCGCGCCGTTCCAGCCTGGCCAACGCGCCGTACAGCGTGCCGGGCCCCATCGGCGACCCGGTGAGTGCCTCGACGTCGGTCATGATCGCGTAGCCGTGTTTGGGCCCGCTGCTCAGCGACACCAGGATGTACAGAGCGGGTTCCGCGAAACGCCCGAGGTCGAGGTCGCTGTCTTTCATTAGGTCGAACCTCTTCTATAACGTGCCGCGTTATATCGTGGCACGATATATAGGCTCCAAACGCCGCGCCGTCAAGCCCCGCGGTCCGCGAGCGGCGACCGGTACAATCCGGCGCGATGACCGACACCCGTCTCTGGGATCGCGCCGCCCGTGGCGTTGCCACCGACGGCCGCCGCCTGCCGGCCATGGCCAGCCTGGATCCCGGGGTACCGAGCGTCGCCGAGCTGTTCGACTTCATGCGCGACGCCGAGCTCCGGTTCGCGACCCTCCGGATGCGGATCCTCGAACGCGTCGTGACGACTCGGGGCGAGGACGTCACCCAGGTCGACGTCATGCTCAGACATCCGGGCCAAGCCAAGGTCACGACCAGCCGCCCGGGCGAGATCGTCGGGGGGCATTACGAGATCTGGATCTCGGATGGCGACCTCGTGCGGACCTACGCCGCGGCGCACAAGCTCGGCACCCAACGGCCGATCCGGAACCGCCCGCGCGGGCTGGATGACCCGGATCTGCCCGGCATGTCGCGGATCTACGAACCGGTCACGCCGCTTCAGATGGAGACGTTGCCCGACACGTTCGTGCACCCGGCCGGGTTCTGCCAGAACGTCCTTGCGACGGGGCGGTGCACGATCACCGGCACCGGCGAGGCCAGCGGTCGAGCGACGATCCTGTTGCGCTGCGACCATCCGCGCACGATCGAGCTCCCCGCCGACCGGCGCGACCACAGCTTCGAGATCGTCGTGGACCGCGAGACCGGCCTGATCCTGCGCTTGATCGAGACGATCGGCGGATCCGTGACGCGCGATGCGCTCGTCACCGAGATCGCGCCGGAAGCGTCGCTCCCGCCATCGGCCTTCGAGTTCGTCTTCCCGACCGGGACGACGATGCTCTACTAGAGCACCAACGACCCCCGGTCCCGCAGGCGCGACCGCTCTTCCGCCCGTTCGACCCGGCGCGTATAGTCGGCGCCGAGGTCGGATGCCCGCGCTGGAGGGAGCGCGCGGGTGGTCCGAGCATGCTGGCGAAAGGAGGCGCACGCGACCCCTCGCCCCCGCGTCATCCAGGCACATCCCCGCATACGGCGCTCGGCGCACCGACATCGGTCGCAGCCGGCGCACGATCGGTCCTGACCCGGGCCCGATCATCCGGGCGATCGCCACCGCCCAAGGTCGGCGCTCCGCCCTCGTGAGGGAGGTATCGATGACCCAGTCAACATCACGCGACGACGTCATCAAACAGGACGTCGCTGACCTGCACAAGCTCGGTTACGCGCAGGAGCTTTTCCGCTCGATGGGCGGGTTCAGCAACTTCGCGATCAGCTTCAGCATCATCAGCATCCTGACGGGCGCCGTCATCCTGTATGACTACGGCCTGGCGTGGGCCGGCACGGCTGCCGTGCTCATCGGCTGGCCACTGGTGACGATCTTCGTGCTCATGATCGCTGCGAGCATGTCGGAGATCGCCTCCGCCTACCCGACCGCGGGCGGCCTGTACTACTGGGCGAGCCGGATGAAGGGCAACCAATGGGGCTGGTGGACGGCCTGGTTCAACCTGCTCGGCCAGTTCGCCATCGTCGCCGGTATCAGCTACGCCGCGGCGCAGTTCCTGAACGTCTCGCTGGTGACGCCGCTCCTGGACAACATCGGCATCGACTACGGCAACACCACTGTGATCATCGCCAACGGCGATGTCCCGATCCTGTCCGGAGCGCTCGTGACGATGGGCGTCCTGATGGCGATATGCCTTGCGCTCAATGTCGCCGGGATCAACCTGGTCGCGCTGCTCAACCAGGTCAGCGTGTGGTGGCATATCGCGATCGTCGCCGCGGTGGTTGTCCTCGTCTTCATCGCGGGCAAGCCGGACCAGTCCGGGATGACGCTGTTCGCGGTCCAGCCGCAGGACGTCGGGGGATCGTGGGCCAACGACCTCACGAAGATCGGCCTCCCCATCAATCTGAGCTACGGCGCCGCCATCACCTATCCCTTGATCTTCGCCTTCCTCTTCTCACTCCTTCAGGCCAACTGGACGTACACGGGGTATGACGCTTCGGCGCATGTTGCGGAGGAGACGGTCGGTGCGCGGGTGTCGAGCGCTTGGGGCATCTTCCTGTCGGTGGCGGTGTCGGCCGTCGTCGGATTCATCTTCCTGCTCGCCCTCACGACCCACCTCCCCGATCTGTCCACGCTCTTCCCAGCCGACTTGCTGACTGCAGACGCGGCGACGTACAGCACGTACTACTTCGGACAGGGCTACGCCGTCTACGACACGCTCCGCTACAACCTCGACACCGTCGGGCAGCTGCTCGGCGCCGGGATCGCCATCGCGATGTCGTTCTGTGCCCTCTCGTCGGTCGCTTCTGCCGGGCGGATGTTGTTCGCCTTCAGCAGAGACGACGGTGTCCCCGGCTCGCGCTGGCTGAAGAAGGTGTCCCATCGCTATCGGACGCCGGTCAACGCGTTGATCGCGATCGTGGTGGTCGCGTTCCTGTTCACGGTCGCCGCGTTCTACGTCGGAGCGCTCGGCGGCCCGGGCGGCGGCGGGATCGCGATCGTGATCGTGACGGCGATCAGCACGATCTTCCTGTATGCGGCGTACGGCATCCCGATCTTCCTCGGGCTCACGACGAGCGAATGGAAGCAGGAACGGGTCTGGAGCCTTGGCCGCTGGTCGAAGATCGTCGCCACCGTGGCGCTGCTCTGGATCCTCGTTCTGCTCGTTCTGTTCTCCTTCCCGACGTCCGGCAACATCAGCTGGCCCTTCATGGTGGGCGCCTTGATCCTGCTGCTCATCTACTACTTCGCCTGGGCGCGAAGTCGGTTCAAGGGACCACGACGCATGGGCGATAGCGCCGAGCTGACCGAGATCGAGCGGGAGTTCGAGCACGCAGCCGAGGAGGTCCAGCCCGCCTGACCCTCGCAACGGACCCGCACAGCAACGGGGGCTTGCCCGGCACCGCCAGGCCGGCCCCCGAACCGTCATTGCCCGGGCACGGGCGTACGGACAAGGAGCGACGATGACCGACCACGACGGCGATCACGGCCAGGCGACCAAACATCCACGTCTCGCCGAGCTCGAGACGATGGTCCGCGATGGCCGGATCGACACGATCGTGGTCGCGTTCACCGACATGCAGGGTCGGCTGATGGGCAAGCGCGTCCACGGCCAGGCCTTCCTCGACGGCGTGATCTCGCACGGCGCGCACTTCTGCACGTACCTGCTCGGCACGGACATGGAGATGAACACCCCCGAGGGCTACCGGCTCATGAACTGGGAGACCGGCTACGGCGACTGGATCGCCGAGCCGATCTGGGACCAACTCCGGTTCCCGCCGTGGCTGCCCGGGACCGCGCTCGTCCTGAGCGACACGATCGACGAGGAGACCGGCCGCGAGATCCCGGTCTCGCCGCGCACGATCCTCAAGCGCCAGGTCGGCCAGGCCGAGAAGGCCGGCTTCGCGATCAAGGCCGGCTCGGAGTTCGAGTTCTACGTGCTCAAGGACTCGTGGGAGTCGCTGGCCGAGCGCGGCTGGCCTGTGCCCACTCCGTTTGGGTACTACAACGAGGATTACCACCTTCTGCAGGCGACCAAGGCAGAGCCGCTCCACCACCTGCTGCGCACCCAGATGAGCGCCGCCAACGTCCCGATCGAGTTCAGCAAGGGCGAGGCGGCCAACGGCCAGCACGAGGTCAACATCCGCTACGACCACGTCCTCGAGTCGGCTGACCGAAGTGTCGTCTTCAAGCACGGTGCCAAGGAGATCGCCTACCTGAACGACTGGGCGATCACGTTCATGGCCAAGCCCGACCATCGCTGGACGGGGTCGTCGGGGCATCTGCACATGAGCGTCTGGGACCTCGCCAAGGACGTCCCGATCATGCACGCGACCGGGCGCGACAAGGGCGGTCCCTACGGGTTGTCCAAGGTCGGCCAGCAGTTCATGGCCGGGATGATGGCGCTGTCACGCGAGCTCGCGGTGTTCGTCGCGCCGTTCATCAACTCCTACAAGCGTTACGCCTCGCTGTCGTGGGCCCCGGTGAACGTCGTCTGGGGCCGCGATAATCGGACCACCGGGTTCCGCCTCGTCGGCCGCGGCCCGTCGCTCCACGTCGAGAACCGGTTCCCCGGAGGCGACATGAACGCGTATCTGACATACGCCGCGATGGTCGGGGCCGGGCTGTACGGCGTCCGCAAGGGCCTCAAGCTCGAGAACGAGTTCAAGGGCAACGGCTACCTCGCGAAGGGCCATCCGCGGATGCCGCGCGCGCTATACGAGGCGATCACCGAGCTGGAGCGGTCGAAGGCCGCGGTCGAGATCTTCGGGCAGGACGTCGTCGACCACTACCTGAACGCCGCGCGGGTCGAGCAGGAAACCTACGACGCGATGGTCCATCCGTGGGACCGCGAACGCTATCTCGAGCGAGGCTGACGCCGATCCCTTGACCCCGGCGGAGCCGGATTTCGCTGGTGTCCGCGCTGCCCTGCTCGCCGAACGCGCCGCCCCGCTGACTCGCCCTTCCCCTGGCCCGTCCATCTTGACTTTCGGTCGTGCCGGGAGGGCCCCCTACGAAAGTCCTATCCGCCGCCGCCGACGGTCCTGGTCGCCACCTCGCGGAGGCGCTGCGCGACGTCGACGTGTCCGGCCGCCTCGGCCAGGTCGGCCGGGGTCCCGCCGTCCTCCACCGCGATGGTCGGGTCGGCGCCGGCCGACAGGAACAGCTCGACCAGCTCGGCGTCGCCGTGCTGGGCCGCTTCGTGAAGCGGCGCGTAGCCACCGTGCTGGGTCGCGTTCACGTCGGCCCCGGCGGACAGCAACAGCCGGCAGACCTCGATGTGGCGGCCCGCTGCGGCCGCGTGGAGTGGCTGGTTCGCGAACCCGTTTGACGTGTACGTGTCGACCCGCGCTCCCGCGTCGAGCAGGATGCGCGTGACCTCGGCCTTTCCGAAGAACGCCGCGAGGTGCAGCGCCGTGAAGCCATCCGGCGAGAACCCCGTGACGCTGGCCGGGTCGTCCATGAGCCGCTCGCGCAAGCGGTCGATGCGTCCGAGGGCGGCCGCCTCGAACACGTCGAGGTCCGGATCGGCGGCCAGGAGCGCGTCCATCGTCGGCCGGTCGAACCTGTACCGGGCGAGCAGACAGGGCCGACACGCCATCGTCGCCGCGCGCCATGGCCAGCGCCGGATCCTCGGTCACCAGCGCGGCGACGCGTTCGGCGTCTCCGGCGGCGACGGCCTCCATCACGTCCGACGGCGTGCCCATGCACGGAGCGTACCTCGCGGGTCATGGGCGCGGGTACGATGACGGCCGACGCAGGGAGGGATGAGCGACCGATGCGACTCGCCGACAAGGTCACGATCATCACCGGTGGGGGCGGCGGGATGGGTCGGGTCGCTGCCCGGATCTTCGCCGGGCATGGAGCGAAGGTCGTGGTGGCCGAGTACGGCGAGGCTGCCGGACAGGAGACGGTCGACATGATCAGGGCCGACGGGGGCGAGGCCACGTTCGTCCGTGCCGATGTCTCGAACGAGGCCGATGCCAAGGCGATGGTGGACCACGCCGTCACGACCTATGGGCGATTGGACTGCCTCTACAACAACGCCGGCGTCATGCCCGAGGCAGACCATTCCGTGACGGACACATCGGTCGAGGTCTGGGACCAGGTGATGGCCGTCAACGTCCGCGGCGTATTCCTCGGCTGCAAGTACGCGGTCCCCGCGATGGCGGCCGCCGGTGGCGGCTCGATCATCAACATCTCGAGCTTCGTCGCGCTCCTCGGCTGCTCCGTTCCGCAGGACGCCTACACCGCCTCGAAAGGCGCCGTGCTCAGCCTCACCCGGAGTCTGGCCGTCCAGTTCGGGCCGAAGGGCATCCGCACGAACGCCATCTGCCCCGGTCCTGTCGAGACGCCGTTGCTGATGGACTGGCTCGTGAAGGACGAGGACGCGAAGCGCATCCGGCTCGCGCGCAACCCGACCGGCCGATTCGGGAAGCCAGAGGAGATCGTCCACATGGCCGTCTATCTCGCCTCCGACGAGTCGCGCTGGACGAACGGCGCGTCGCTCGTCGTTGATGGCGGGATCACCGTCAACTACTTCTGAGAGGCACGTCGTGACGGAGTCGACGTCATCGAGCGACGGCAATGGCCGGCTCGCGTTCGGGGTCGACGTCGGTGGCAGCGGTATCAAGGCCGCGATCGTCGACGTCGACTCGGGTGAGATGCGGTCGGAGCGCCTGCGCGTTCCGACGCCGGTGCCGTCGACGCCCGACAGGGTCAGCGCGTCGATCGCCCGGCTCGTGCGGCGGCTCGCCAAGGCGACGTCGATCCCGGACGACGCGCCGGTCGGCGTGGGGCTGCCCGGCGTGGCCATCGATGGGCGGCTGAAGACGGCCGCGAACATCGACCCGGCGTGGGTCGACTATCCGATCGCCGAGAAGCTGTCGAAGGCATTGAAGCGGCGGGTCGAGATCGTCAACGACGCCGATGCGGCGGGTATCGCCGAGCTGCGCTTCGGAGGCGGCGCCGGCAAGCGCGGGACCGTGATCTTCCTGACCCTGGGCACGGGCGTCGGGTCCGGCGTGTTCGTCGACGGTACGCTCGTGCCGAACACCGAGTTCGGGCAGATGGAGATCCGCGGCCGTCCGGCGGAGCGGCGGTCGGCGTCCGCGGCCCGCACCCGACGCGGCCTGTCGTGGAAGGCGTGGGCGCAGGACCTCGACGAGCACCTCCAGCGGATCGAGGAGCTCTTGTGGCCGTCGCTGTTCATCATCGGTGGCGGGGTGAGCAAGAACGCCGACAAGTTCATTCCGAAGCTGACGGCCCGCACGCCGATCGTGCCCGCCCAGCTGCGCAACGATGCCGGGATCGTCGGCGCCGGCATCGTGGCGGTCGAGGGCTTCGCCGACGCCAAGTCGACCTGGGACGACCTGCCGGAGGGCCAGCGCCCGGCCCCGGAGTAGCGGCGACCGCGCCGCCCCGCGCCGCACCGCACCGGTTCGCCCCTCGCCGCCCTCCTTCGCCTAATCGATTCTGCCCCCACCAGACGATTTGCAGCATCGCCAGGTCGAAGGGACGAGTTGCGAGCTCGACCACGCTCACGTGAACTGGCGAAGCGGCCGTTAGGCCGTGCGATGGGCCGATTCCTCTGGTCCCAGCAGAATCCACGCCGCGAAGCTCTGTTGGGCGCATGCGACCGCGTGCACGCCCGTTGAGACCGCTCAGCGGCGGACGAGCGTAGAATCGCGACCCTTTCCATTTGCCCCTCGCGAGGTCTCCCGATGACCACCGAATTGCACGCGCCGGCCGGCGCGGACGCCCCCAGCACGACCCGCATGGTGATCGGTGGCGAGTCCATCGACGCCGCCGAGGGCCAGACCTTCGACATCGTCAACCCCGCCACCGGGCAGACCGTGGCGACCGCCCCGCTCGGCGGTCGCGCCGACGTCGACCGCGCGGTGGCGGCCGCGCAGGCGGCGTTCGACGAGCGCAAGGGCTGGGCCAACTGGGCGGCCGGCAAGCGCGGCCGCACGCTTTCGAAGCTGGCCGATCTCATCAAGAAGAACAGCGAGGAACTCGCCTGGCTCGAGAGCCGCAACGGCGGCAAGCCCATCACGTCGGCCCGTGGCGAGATCATCGGCGCGAGTCTCGTGTTCGACTATTACGCGGGCGCCGCGAACAAGATCTACGGGCAGACGATCCCGGTATCGAAGCCCGGCATCGACCTGACCTTGCGCGAACCGATCGGCGTCGTGGGGCTCATCGTCCCGTGGAACTTCCCACTGCTGATGGCCGCCTGGAAGGTGGCGCCGGCGCTGGCCGCGGGCAATGCCGCGATCCTGAAGCCCGCGTCGTACACGCCGCTGACCGCGCTCCGCCTCGGCGAGCTCGCGCTGGAAGCCGGTGTGCCGGCCGGGATCCTCAACGTCGTGACTGGCCCCGGCGGCACCGTCGGCGCGTCGATCGCGGCCCATCCGGGCATCGGCAAGGTGGCGTTCACCGGCGAGACGACGACGGGCCAAGAGATCATGCGGCTCGCCTCGGCCAACGTGAAGAAGATCTCGCTCGAGCTCGGCGGCAAGAGCCCGAACATCGTGTTCGCCGATGCGGACCTCGAGAAGTTCGCCAAGGAATTGCCATACAGCGTCTTCGACAACGCGGGGCAGGACTGCTGCGCCCGCAGCCGCATCCTCGTCGAGCGATCGGCCCACGAGCGGGTCGTCGAGCTGTTCGCCGAGGCGACCCGCAACGTCAAGGTCGGCGATCCGGCCGACGATGCGACCGAGGTCGGGCCGCTGGTCAGCGCCAAGCAGCGCGACAAGGTCAAGGACTACATCGAGATCGGTCTGGGCGAGGGCGCCACGCTCGTGGTGGGCGGCACGCCACCCGAGGATCCGGCCTTGGCCGCTGGGGCGTATCTCCTTCCGACGGTGTTCGACGGCGTCGACAACGACATGCGCATCGCGCGCGAGGAGATCTTCGGTCCGGTGGTCTCGATCATCCCGTTCGACACGGAAGAGGAGGCGCTGAAGCTCGCCAACGCGACACCGTACGGCCTGTCGGGCTCCATCTGGAGTCGCGATATCGGCAAGGCGATGCGCGCCGCGAAGGCCCTCCAGTCGGGCGTGATCAGCATCAACTCGAACAGCTCGGTCCATACCGAGGCGCCGTTCGGGGGGTACAAGATGTCGGGCATCGGCCGCGAACTCGGGATGGCCGCGCTCGACCTGTACACGGAGACCAAGAACGTCTTCATCGACATCAGCTGATCGGGAGGACGGGGCTGAGCCGCCGCAGGCGACGAGCTTCCACGCCCGGGTCGAACCGCCCGGACGGGGTCGCCGTGGACGCGGGGCGCTGGCGCTCGCCGGCTGGGTCGTGGGGCTGGGCGCGGTCATCGCCGTGGCAACACAAGGCGGGGCTCCCTCGCCCCCCAGTGCGCATCCCGGCGCGGTCGTGAGCTCGCCGCCTCCGTCGGGCCTACTCGTCGGTCAACGCCATCTCGCGCTCGATCAGCCGGCGCGACGCGACGATGTCGTGGTCACGCGCGAGCTGATCGTGCGCGGCCGGGTCGCCCGATCGGCAGGATCGGTGCGGATCATCCTGGAATCTCGCGGCGGGAAGCCGATCGCGACAGCCGCCATCGATCCGACCGGCGGCGGGCATGGCGACTGGATCCCCTTCGAGAGCCGTTTCCAGCTGCCCTTCCCGCGTCCGAGCGGCGACATGATCCTGTTCCTCATCGCGGTCGATGAGGACGGCATCCCGATCGACGCGATCCGACGACGCTTCTCGATGGGCGCGATCCTCGATATCCCGGGAACAGGGCCCCGCGGGTCGAAAGGCGAGGACGGCGTGATGGGCGGGATCCCATTCGGGACGAACTTCCGGACGGGGGCCTGAGCCTCAGAACCCCCGGTCGACCGGCGGCCACGTGACGTCCGGCCGCCGCCGGTCCAGCCAGTCGCGCAGCATCCACATCGTCGTCCGGAACGCGAGCTCCGGCCAGGGGATCGCCGCCGGGTCGAACGTGGCGATCTCGAGCGCCTCGCGCGTCGGCGTCGGGCTGCCACCGACCACCCGCGCCTCGAACGCGATGGTCACGACGGCGGCCTCGAGCCGCGTGTACAGGCCGATGATCTCGCCCGGCTCGACGAGCAGCCCCGTCTCCTCGAGGGTCTCGCGGATCGCCGCCTCGTGGACCGTCTCATCGACCTCGAGGAAGCCGCCCGGTTGCGCCCATGCGCCGCGGCCCGGCTCGATGCCCCGCCGCAACAGGACCAGCTGACCGTCGTCGGTGATCGGGAGCGTCGTGACCACGAGTCGCGGATTGACGTAGGCGATGTGGCCGCAGGCGGCGCACGACAGACGGTCTCGGTCCTCGCCGTCGATGGTGCCGAGGTTCAGCGCACTTCCGCAGTTCGAGCAGAAGTTCAGCGATCGAGCGATCCACGTCGGGACGCCCCTGCCGGAGGCGAGATCCGTCGAGCGGCCGTCCGGCCCTCGGTCGTAGCCGTCCACCGCCTAGGCGAGCAGCACGACGACGCCCACACCGACCAGCGCGAGGAGACCGACCACGCTCACCGCCACCCACGCCAGCCGGAACAGGCCCTTGCCGCGATCGACCGGCATCCACGCCCACGCCGAGCGCCAGATGCGCACGATCGCGTCCGATGTCGTGATCACGAGGAGGGGTGCCGCGATGGCCACACACAGCTTGATGAGGGGGTCGCCAAGCCGCGCCCCGAGGTTCAGCGCTGTGATCGCGATGAAGCCCGCGATGAGGACCGGTACCGACAGGTTGATGTAGTGCTTCTGGAGAGGCGTCGGGGCGACTTCAGGGACCGACCGCGGCGGAAGGCCCCGGAGGCTGGGCGGCAGGGTCGTCGTCGGGTGCGCGGCCTGGCGATCGAGCACGGGCATCCCGGGCTCCCAGCGGTCGTCATCCATCTTGCCCGGCAGTGTAGTCGCGGTTGCCGAAGCCCTACAGCAGCCGGTCCTCGGGGGCGTCCGCCGGTTCCACGATCGACGCACAGGTCGGGCAGATGGCGCACGCGGACAGACCCCTGCGGGCGTGAACGACGCGTCTCAGGACGACCTTGTGGCCAGTTCAGTTGTCAGAATCGGCCGGTACCAGCTCCCGCTCATCTCGTCCGTGCGCCGATCGTGCGTGAACGACCAATGTGCCGGACTTGTCGGCCGCGCGAGACCATCTCAGACCAGACTTGATGTTGCCCTGAACCGCGTACTTCATGGTCGAGTCGCAGGGCGCACCTCCAGGGCGAATCGGCGAATACCCGCGCGCGAGACCGGGCGGGCTGATGTTCGCCCCGTATCGCCGGCTCATCGCGCTCCGCCTGACGATCATCTTTGGGGCGATAGCGGTGATGTTCACCGGCGCTCTCGTGGCGGCCAGACGCTGCTCGACCTTGGCCTGCAGCTCGCCGAGCATCGCTCCGTGACGCCGTCGGGCGCAATCCTCACGACCTAGCGGCGGTCGTCGGGGTCAGATCGCGGCGTTCGAGGGATCGTCCATCACGGCTGCGGTCTGCCGGGACCGCCAGTCGGCCAATCGAGTCGCGAGCTCCTCGTCGCCGAGTGCGAGGATCGCTGCCGCGAGCAGCGCGGCATTCACGGCGTTGCCGATGGCGACCGTGGCGACCGGGACCCCGCGTGGCATCTGGACGATCGACAGCAGCGAATCGAGCCCGCCGAGATGCTTCGTGGGGATCGGGACGCCGATGACAGGCAGCATCGTCTTCGCGGCGAGCATCCCGGGCAGGTGCGCGGCGCCGCCGGCACCGGCCACGATCACCCGGATCCCGCGGGCCGCGGCGTCCTCCGCATATCGGAAGAGGAGGTCGGGCGTGCGGTGTGCCGAGACGACTCGCAGCTCGGCCGGGACCCCGAGCTCCGTGAGGACCGCGACCGCCTCCTCCAGGACCGGGAAGTCCGACCGGCTGCCGCCGACCACGCCCACGAGGGGTGCGTCGTCCTGCGCGGTCATGGCTGCTCGTCCGCGGCAGCTCCGTCCGCGGTGCCGGCGTCGTCGTCGTCGCGCCAGGTCAGCAGCTCGACCGCGGCGCGGGCGCGCGACAGCGCGTCGTCGGTGGTGGCGCCCATGGCCGTCACGTGGCCCATCTTGCGGCGTTCGAAGACCTGCTGCTTGTCGTAGAGGTGGAGGTGGACGTCCGGATCGGCCATGGCCCGGGCGAGGCCGAGGCCATCGAGCTGCGCCGGCCGGGAGCGCCCCGTACCGAGCAGGTTGACGGTGGCAGCGTTGCCGAGCGGCTCGGTCGACCCGAGGTCGAGACCGCAGATGGCGCGGATGTGCTGCTCGAACTGCGACGTCGCCACCCCCTCGATCGTCCAGTGGCCGCTGTTATGGACGCGTGGCGCGAGCTCGTTCACCACGAGCCGGCCGTCGGGCATGAGGAACAACTCGACGGTCAGCGTGCCGGTCACGCCGATCGTCACCGCGAGGCGCTCGCCGAGTGACACCGCGAGCTCGGCGACGTCGCGGTCGACCGATGCCGGGGCGACACTCTCGACGAGGATGCCCCCGTCGTGGCGATTGCACGCGAGCGGGTACGTGGCGATCCCACCGAACGTGGAGCGCGCCACGACGATCGACAGCTCGGCCTGGAATGCAAGCTCGGTTTCGGCGAGCAGCGACTCGCCGGCCGGACGGCCGACGCGTTCGAGAGCATCGTCGAGCTCCGACGGATCGGTGAGCCGGAGCTGACCGCGCCCGTCGTACCCGCCGGTGGCGACCTTGAGTCGGAGCGGCAGGCCGAGCTCATCGGCCGCTGCCCGCAGGCCGTCGGTATCGCGGATCTCGCGCCACGGCGCGACCGTGGCCCCCGCCGTCTCGAGGAAACGACGCTCCGCGATCCGGTCCTGCGTGACGTGCAGCGGCAGGCGCCCGGGCCGGACCGGTCGCGACGCCTCGACCGCGTCGACGACCTCTACGGCGACGTGCTCGAGCTCGTAGGTGACCACGTCGCTGAGCTCCGCCAGCCGTAGCGCTCCGCCCACGTCGTCGTAGCCGGCGACGACCATCCGATCGGCGAGGGCCGCCGCCGGACAAGCCGGGTCCGGGTCGAGCACGGCGATCCGATAGCCCATGGCCCGCGCGGCGAGGGCGAGCATCCGGCCGAGCTGACCACCGCCCAGGATCCCGATCGTGCCCGGCGGCACGATCGGTTTGCGCTCGACGCCAAGCCTCCTGTGGACGTCGGCGATCCAGGCCTGCTTGCGGTACGTGTACTCGGGAGTGGTGTCGAGCGGGCCGCCGGCCACGATCCCGCTCTTCAGCATCGCGTATCCCTCGACGAGGGCCGGGTCGGCAAGCAGCGCATCGCGGAACGCCAGGTCCCGGCTCAACTCCTCGCGGTCGGGCAGCACATGGAGGTGGATGCGGAACGTCGTGCCGGCACGGACCATCGAGCCGACCAGCATCGGCCGGCTGGGCGGCCACGGATCGGGTCCGGGTTGTGGTCCGAACCCGAGCTCGCGGAGCAAAGCCGCCAGGACCGGCACGTCGTCCGGCGTCGTGGCGACCGCCAGGTCGACGATGCCTTTGCCGGGCAGCCCGGGGACTGCCGTGCTGCCGATGTGCTCGACGGCCAGGTCAGGCCGGCGCTCGCGGATGAGCTCGCTGACCGCCGTCGCCACCTCGACTGTCCTCGGGTCCCACGGCTCGACGGTCGCAGGCAGTCGAACGTAGGGCCCGATCGGCGGGTTCACCGGGCGAGTGTAGACTGCGCCCCCATGAGACAGGTCATCGGCCGGCGTGCCCTCGAGGTGGACGTCGGCTAAGTCACCAGCCTGATCGCCCGGGCCGACCGGGTGGTCGTGGATATCGGCACGGGT
Source organism: uncultured Chloroflexia bacterium (assembly GCA_963819655.1). Classification (GTDB taxonomy): domain Bacteria; phylum Chloroflexota; class Limnocylindria; order Limnocylindrales; family CSP1-4; genus SPCO01. The sequence goes on from CAWFXA010000002.1 coordinate 176,333, forward strand.
GACGGCCGGGTCGTCCTGCTGCGGGCGGCGGCGGAGCCGACCGCACTCGTGGTCGGTGTCGACGCCGCTGCGTCGCGATGGCCGACACGTCCCGGCGCGCCGACCGGCGCGGCCCCACCAACGTGCTGTTCCTCGCCGCCGGCGCGGAGACCCTGGCCGACCTCACCGCTGGCCGGCCGCGCCGACCTCGTCACCGTGCGTTTCCCCTGGGGTTCGTTGCTGCGCGGGATCGTCGGTCTCGACGACGCGGCGCTGTGCGGCGTCGCGTCGCTCCTGGCCGAGGGCGGCCGACTGGAGGTGCTCGCGTCGGTCGTGCACGTTGGACGGGGTAACCGACATGCCATGTCTCGATGCCGAGGCGGAGCATGCGTCCGTCCCGCGTGGTCCGCGGCCGGGCTCGGGCTGACCGCGATGCGACCCGCGTCCGCGGCGGAGATTGAAGCGTCCGACTCGACTTGGGCACGACGCCTGCGGGCCGGCCGGGACACTCGCCCGGTCTGGCGGCTCGAGGGCACCCGCTCGGCTAGCATCGAGCGAGTGACCCGGCCCATGCCCATCATCCTCGACGTCGACACCGGCATCGACGACAGCCTGGCGCTGCTGTACGCCGTCGCCTCACCCGAGGCGAACCTGGTCGCGGTGACGTGCGTGTCGGGCAACGTCAAAGCGCGCCAGGTGGCGACGAACACGCTGGCGGTGCTCGAACTTGCGGGACGGACGGACATCGAGGTCGCGATCGGGCGGAGGTGCCCCTCGTGCGACCACTCGAGACGACACCCGAGACACACGGGCCGCGCGGCATCGGGCATGCGCAGCTCCCGCCGCCCACCCGGCCGGTGGCCGACCGCCATGGGGTTGACTTGATCGTCGAGGAGACCCGCCGTCTCGCCGGTGAGATCACGCTGGTCACGCTCGGTCCGTTGACGAACCTCGCCCTGGCCCTCGAACGCGAGCCTGCCCTCCCCCGGCTGCTCCGCGGATACGTGTGCATGGGTGGGGCCTTCGGCGTGCCCGGCAACACGACCCCGACCAGCGAGTGGAACCTGCACTGCGACCCGGAGGCGGCACGGATCGTGTTGCGCGCCTGGGCCGACGCGATCGGCGCCGATCCGTCGATCGCCGCGGCCGCTGGCCCTGGGACTCGACGTGACCGAGCTGGCCCGGATCACACCCGACCACTTCGTCAGGCTGGCACGGCGGGCCGGCAGCACTCCGGACGAGTCGCTCGCCCCTGCCGGCCCGGAGGATCCGCTCGAAGCGGAACGGTCGGTCGCCTCCAACCCGATCGATCCGCTTCGTCGCCGACGCGCTCCGGTTCTACTTCGAGTTCCACCAGCGGTACGACGGGTTCTACGGCGCATTCATCCACGATCCGCTTACCGTCGCGGCGGCCCTCGACCGAAGCCTGGTGACGAGCGAAGCGCTGTACGTCGACGTCGAGACCAGCGGTGAGCTGACGAGCGGCATGACCGTCGCCGACCGGCGACACCTCACGGGCCATGCGCCCAACGTCGACGTGGCTGCGAGCGCGGACGCGGAGGCCTTCCTCGACCGCCTCATCGAACGAGTCGGCGATCTCGCCGCGAGCCGGTCGGGCGGAGGGGTCAACGTCAGCAGTCCATCCGGATAGGGCCCGGAAAGCTCGTGCATGGCTAGGATGTCGCTGACGGCGACGCTGTCGCTGAGAGCGACAGGCTAGCGCCCGCGCCCGACGACCAGCAGCAGGAACGACGTCTCGATCACGTCGATCCCGGCGATCACCGCGGCGACGATCAGCGGCAACGGGTGAGCGAGCGCCCAGCCCGCAGCGGCGGCGAATGCCGCCACGGCAAGGAATGCGAGACGCACGCCACGGATGAGTCCCGCCACATCGTCAGGCCCGGAGGCCGACATCCGAGCGATCGACCGGGCCAGCAGCATTGCCCCGAGCGCGACCGTGAGACCGACGAGCGCGGCGCGAACCAGGTTGGGCGGTGCCACCACCGCATCGAGCCAATCGCTGTTCGAGCCCACGACCGTCGCGGCGATCACGGCCAGGATCCCGAGGCCGATGGCGACGGCCGCGCCGACGCGCGGGCGATCAGCCGGCGTCATCCCTCGACGACGTCGATCGCGACCTCGTGGACGCTCTCGTCGACGATCCGCCACGCCCGGACGCTGGGCGTGCCGCTCGAGCGGGCCGCCTCGTCGGCGCTGAGCGACACGAGCACGTACAGCGCGTCCGGATAGAACGCGAGCCCGATGTCAGTCGGCGATGGCACGGCCGGTGTGTGGGTGTGCGAGTGGACGATGCCCCAGAACACCTCGTCCGCGTCGTCGGTAGCGATGGTCAGCCGGTACATGTCGTCGGGATGGATCTCGTACCGATAGGGCGAGGCAGCCGCGTTGCGGGTCGGCTCGAAGCGCAGCGCTCAACCCCGCCGTCGGCCGCAGTCGACCCCGATGTAGTCCACACGCCTCGTTCGGATAGCCGGCACGTGCGTGGTCGATGAGCGCCTGGATCATCGTCGCCGGCAGGGTGGCGGTCGCCGGCCCCGGATGAACGGGGCTCACCACCAGTTGACACCACCCTCGAGCGCGTCCTGCATCTCGTCGAAGTCGGTCGTGAAGGTGCCGGCCGACAGGTACTTCCAACCGCCGTCGGGCAGGAGAGCGACGATCGTGCCCTCGGACATCTTCGACGCTTCACGCGCAGCCGCGACGAGGACGGCCCCACATGACGGACCGGCGAAGATCCCCTCGCGGAAGACGAGCTCGCGCAGTGCGGTCAGCGCGTCGAGGTTCGAAACGAGGTACTTCGCGTCGATCGCGGTCGGGTCGAGGATCTCGGGGATGAAGCCGTCGTCGAGCGAGCGCAGGCCCTGGACCTTCTCGCCGGGCAGGGGTTCGGCGGCCACGATGCGGACACCGGGCTTGTGCTCGGCCAGGTAGCGCGACACACCCATGAGGGTCCCGCCCGTGCCGAGGCCGGCGACGAACACGTCGATCTCCGGGCAGTCGGCCAGGATCTCCGGGCCGGTCGTCTCGTAGTGCGCCAATGGGTTCGCCGGGTTGCCGTATTGGTACGGCATCACGAACCGCGCGTCCTTCGCGACGAGGTGCTTGGCCAGGGCGATGGCACCGTTCGATCCGAGCGCGCCGGGCGAATCGATCACCTCGGCACCGAACAGCGCCGCCATCTGTCGCCGCTCGTTGGTGACGTTGTCGGGCATGACGAGCGCGACCCGGTAGCCCTTGCGCCGGCCGATCATCGCCAGCGCGATGCCGGTGTTGCCCGACGTCGGCTCGAGGATGATCGAGTCCTCGTGGAGCAGCCCGCGCTCCTCCAGGTCCTCGATGAGGTACTTGGCGGTGCGATCCTTCACGGAACCGGTCGGGTTGTACATCTCGAGCTTGGCGAGGATGCGGACCGCCGGGTTCGGGCTCATCCGCGGGATCTCGACGAGCGGCGTGTGCCCGATCGCGTCGAGGATGTCCGCATAGCGACCGCCGTGCGGCGCGAGGTCCTCGTGGGCGTGGGTGTGGTCGTGACCGGCGTCGGCGACCCGCCACGGGACGGCCACGCTCAGCCGCCGGCCATCGCCGGGAGCAGGCGGACCTCGTCGGTCTCGGCGACCGGCGTGTCGAGACCCGCCAGGTAGCGGACGTCCTGCCCGTTCACGTACACGTTGACGAACCGGTTCAGATCGCCTTCGTCGGTCAGCAGCTGGCCGCCGAGCGATGGATGACGTTCGACCAGGCCGTCGACGACGGACCGGATCGAGTCGCCGTCGACCTCCAGCGACTTGACGCCGCCGACATTCGGCCGGAGCACGGCCGGGATGAAGACCGTGCTCACGCGCGCGCCTCCGGCGAGACCGAGCCGGCCAGGCCGGTCGTGGTCAGCAGGAACGGCGCGTCCTCACCGACGTTGACCGTGCTCAGCGGGCGGCCCGCCTCCCGCGCTTCGACGGCGGCGTCCGAGCAGACCGGGCACTGCGGATCGCGCCGCAGCTGGAGCTCGGTGAACTCGGTCTCGAGCGCATCGAACAGCACCAGCCGGCCGGCAAGGGTCGTCCCGATGCCGAGCAGGATCTTGAGCGCCTCGTTCGTCTGCAGCAATCCGAGGATGCCCGGCACCACGCCAAGCACACCCGCCACCGAGCAGCCCGGGGCGAGCTCGGGCGGCGGCGGGGTCGGATACAGGCAGCGGTAGCACGGACCCTCGTACGGGACGAACGTCGTGAGCTGACCCTCGAACCGGAACACGCTCGCGTGCACGACCGGGATACCGGCAGCGACCGCCGCGTCGTTGAGGACGTAGCGGGTCTCGAACGTGTCGGTCCCATCGAGGATCACGTCGTAACCGTCGATGAGCCGCTCGACATTGGCGGCGGTGAGCATCTCCTCGTGCTGGACGACGTTGACGTCCGGGTTGAGGGCGTTGATCGCGATGCGCGCCGACTCGACCTTGCGCTCCCCGACCCGGTCGGTGGTATGGACGATCTGGCGCTGCAGGTTGCTCAGGTCAACGACATCGAAGTCGACGAGACCGATCGTGCCGACGCCGGCCGCGGCCAGATAGAGCGCCGCCGGACTGCCGAGACCACCCGCGCCGATCAGGAGGGCCTTCGATTCGAGGAGACGTTTCTGGCCGGCCGAGCCGACCTCGGGAATCAGCAGGTGGCGGCTGTAGCGCTGCTTCTGCTCCGCGTTGAGGACGACCGGCGTCTCGAAGTCGAACCCGGCGCCCTTCCACCCCTGGAAGCCCCCCGACATGCTCGCGACGTCGGTGTAGCCCATGTCGCTGAGGGTCTGGGCTGCGAACAGCGAGCGGATGCCACCCGCGCAGTACAGGATCACCGGGGCGTCGCGATCGGGAGCGGCTGCTTCGATCTGCTGCTCGATGTAGCTCTTCGAGACATGGTGGGCACCGGGCAGGTGGCCCTGCTCCCACTCGGACGCTTCGCGGACGTCGACGACCGTGGCCGCACCGCTGGGGAGGGCTTCGACCTCCTGCGGGGTCACCTCGCGGATCTGGGCGCGGGCCTCGCGAAGGAGGTCCGCGTAGGACTTCGGCATGGGTTGGTTGGCTCCGATGGTTCGACGGGCTGGCTCGCTCAGGCGGCCAGGGCGGTGGTGGATGCGGATGGGTCGCGACACGTGCCGGCTCAGGCCGGCGGGCGACACCTGCAGCGGCGCTCGATCCCGGTCATCCCGAGGCTCCGCCGGACGTCGCGGGCTCGGGCGCCGCGACGCCGAGGTCGCCGAGCACGTGCTGGAGGCTCTCATGGCTGAGCATCGCGCACTTCAGGCGTGCGGGGCCGATCTCGATGCCGAGGAGGTCGAGCAGATCGTCGGCACGGAACGACGCCACGTCCTTGAGCGGCTTGCCTTTGATCTCGTCGGTCAGGAGGCTGGCACTCGCCTGGCTGATCGCACAGCCGCGGCCGGTGAAGCCGACCCGATCCACCACACCGTCCTTGACACCGATCATCAGCGTGATCCGATCGCCGCACAGCGGGTTCGAGCCCTCGTACGACGCGTCGGCATCCGCGATCACCCCGAAGTTATGGGGCTGTCGATAGTGCTCGAGGATGTAGTCGCGATACAGGTCGTCCATTGGTCATTCGACTATATCGCAAGATGCGCAATCCCGACCAGCGGACTCGGGATTAGATCTCGGAGCAGGGAGGTGCGTCGCTGCAACGGACCGTTGGCACGCCTTGCTGGTACCAAGCGGCAGGGCGTGAAAACGCGTGTCCGAGGCTATCGTCGGGGTTCGGTGACGACGAACCTCGTGGACGCTCTGGGTGTGTCGCTCGGCGGCATCGCGCAGAAGCGCGGGCTCATCCCGCGCCTTCCGGCCGGTGACCGCCTGCTTTCCGATGCCGCCGTGTGGCTGACCGGTGAATACGCCGACGCCGTGCGGTCGACGCACCAGCGGACCTTGCCCTCGGGAGAGACGGCACTCGCTGTCGACCTCCACCCGGCGGTCTCGCCACTGGTCCTGACGGCATCGGATGAGGGGCGGGTCACGGCGGCCGGCGATACGGGTGTCGTAGGCCCGGGCTACCACCGCTTCGTCGGGCGGATCCTGGAGCGGCTCGGGACGGAGATCGGCATCGACTGGACGGATGGCGACGGGGCAACCACGTTCGCCGACCGGCCCGACGTCGAACGGCGCTATCTCGGCTGGCTCGGGCCGCGCTTGTCGCACGCCCGCGTGAAGGTCCGCCGCGGCGAGCGTGGCGTCCCGCTCGGGATGCCGCCCGGGACCCACTACGCGACCGAGCAAGCGCTGGCCACCGTCATGGGTCCGCGCGACGAAGCGTGGCTCGAGGCGGCGATCGCCGATCCGCGGGTCGCCCTGGACATCACGCCGTGGTGGGCCGACGCGACCGACGCCCGCTACCTGCTCAACCGTGCGCTCGTGCTGATGTGGCGCGAGGTCCGTTGGCGCACGCCCGCGATGGAGGGCGAAGCCGACCTCTTCGACGAGATCCATAGGCTGCTCTCGCGCGCGTATCCGATCGACCCGGACCTCCCCTACCCGTGGCATGCGTGGACGGAGCTGACCGCGCTCCGGGGCGTGGACGATCCGATGGCCCGCCAGGCCGCGACCCACGCGACCAAGGAACCCGAGCCGAACCCACCGGTCGGATATCGGCGCGACCCCGTGAAGATCACACACGAGAACTGGTCCCTGGAGGTGCCCGGTGAATACGCGGAACGGCGGAGCGCCGACGAGTGGTGGGGCGGCGGCGCGGGTAGGAGCATCACGCTGGCCGCGACCACGACCGGGACGGCAGACGGCGCGCCGATGTCGGCGCACGCGTTCATCGAGCAGTTCGCGGTCGACCTCGGGCCCGATGCGATCACGCATCATGCCGGTGGCGTGCTGGGCAGGGCGCGGTTGATGACCGATGCGTCGTCCGGCGTCGAGGTCGGCGTCCTCGAGGGGTATGCCGCGGTCACCGGCTCCGGCGCGGCGATCCGCATCGAGTTCGACGACCCGGCCGACTGGCAGTGGGCGCTCGACATGTGGAGGTCGCTGGCGCCGGGCTGATTCGCGCCGGGCTGAGTCCCGCCGGGCTGAGTCGCGCCGTTTGCGCAAGCACAACAAGTCGTTAACAGACCGTATCCCCTGATGCGCCGACCTTGCGGACGCCACGGGACGCTGCTACGTTGCCAACCTCGTGGCCCATAGCGGGCTGCGAGCAGGCGCCATGACCCGAGTCCGCTGGGGAGGTCACGCGGCCGACCATGCGCCATGTGGAGGTCCCGACCGGAGTCACTCCGTCGGTGCAGACGACGGGCATCGGCCGGACGCAGTCAGAACTCGGTATGAGGAGTGAGGTCATGCCCAGGATGAGATCAGGCGCCATCGTCGCGGTGGCTGCCATCGCCGTGCTCGCCACCGCATGCAGTACCGGTGGATCCGGCTCGACTGCCGCCAAGACGGCGACCAATGCCGCCGGCGTCGGCGGCATGGATGCCCTCGTCACCGCGGCGAAGGCCGAGGGCAAGCTCAACGTCATCGCCCTCCCGCCCGAATGGGCCAACTACAAGGGCGTCATCGCCGCGTTCAAGGCGAAGTACAACCTGACGGTGGACGAGCAGCAGCCGGACGCCAACAGCCAGGAAGAGATCGATGCCGCGAAGAACAACGCGGGCACCGACAAGGCGCCCGACGTGTTCGATCTCGGCGTCAATGTGGCGCTGTCCAACCTCGCCGTCTTCGCGCCCTACCAGGTCGCGTCGTGGGCGGACATCCCGGCCAATCTCAAGGAGTCCACCGGCCTGTGGGTCAGTGACTACGCCGGGTTCATGTCGATCGGCTGCGATGCCAACAAGGTCGCCGCACCGGCGACCGTCGCGGACATGCTGAAGCCCGAGTACAAGGGCAAGATCGCCCTCAACGGCAACCCCAAGGCCGCGTCGGCAGGGATGCACGGCGTCGTGATGGCCTCGCTGGCCAACGGCGGGTCGGCCGACGACATCGCGCCGGGCGTCGAGTTCTTCAATCAGCTGAACGAGGCCGGCAACCTGCTCCCGGTCGATCCCACCCCGGCCACGATCACGTCAGGCCAGACGCCGTGCGTGATCGACTGGGAATACAACAACGCGGCTCTCACCGCCGATCTGACCGGTCAGGGCATCGACTGGAAGCTGTCTGTCCCCACGGACGCCGACCCAGTCGCGGCGTACTACCTGCAGGCGATCAACAAGGATGCGCCGCATCCTGCGGCCGCCCGCCTGTGGCAGGAGTTCCTGTATACCCCGGAAGCCCAGAACGAGTGGCTGAAGGGCTTCGCCCGGCCGGTCCTCCAGGACAAGATGGTCGCGGACGGCACGATCGACCAGGACGCCCTGGGCAAGCTCGCGCAGGCCGAAGGCACGCCGGTCGTCCTGACCCAGGAGCAGGTGACGAAGGCCTCGGAGTACCTCACGGCGAACTGGAGCATCGAGCTCCCGTAGCCGTCCCCGGCATCGCCTGGGATCATCGCCGCCGATGACGACCGACATCGCATCGGGACAGACGGAAGGAGCCGGTCTCGCCACGGGCGGGGCCGGCTCCGAGCGCGCCCGTCGGGCGACCGTGTATCTCCCGATGCTGCCGTTCTTCGCCTACGTGACGCTGTTCCTGTTGCTGCCCACGCTCATCGTCGTTGTCGGAGCGTTCCAAACCGACACCGGCGGCCTCACCCTCGACAACATCGGGACCGTGCTCACCGAGCAGCGGTTCCTTCAGGCTTTCGGCCGGTCCATCCAGCTGTCGCTCGTGACCGCGCTGTTGGGCGCGGGGCTCGGCGGGGGTCTGGCCTGGGCGGTCTCGAGCGGCGGGCCGGGCGGCTGGCTGCGCCAGCTCGTCATAGCCTCCTCGGGAGTGCTCGCGCAGTTCGGCGGTGTGATGCTCGCGTTCGCGTTCCTCGCCGCATTCGGATTCAACGGGCTGGTGACGATCGCCCTCCGCGACACCGTCGGACTCGACCTGACCGCCGACAGCACGTGGCTGTACGGGATGACCGGGCTGACGCTCGTCTACACCTACTTCCAGATCCCGCTGATGGTGATCGTCTTCCTGCCCGCGCTCGACGGGCTGCGCCAGGAGTGGTACGACGCGTCGAACAGCCTGGGCGGCTCCAGCTGGTCGTTCTGGCGCCACGTCGGCGGGCCGATCCTCGCCCCGAGCTTCCTCGGGGCAGTGCTGCTCCTGTTCGCGAACGCGTTCTCCGCATACGCCACAGCGGCGGCTCTCGTGAGCCAGGGCAGCCCGATCGTGCCGCTCCAGATCCGCGAGGCGCTGACCAGCGAGGTCGCCCTGGGCCAGGAGAACATCGGCAAGGCCCTGGCGCTCGGCATGATCGTGGTGGTCGTCGTCGTGATGGGGCTGTATGCCCTGGTGCAGCGCCGAGCCGGCCGGTGGATCCGGTGAGACGGCGGCCGTTCCGGCAGAAGCTGGCCCGTTGGGTTCTGCTCATCCTCGTCGGCGGCTACCTGCTGCTGCCGCTGATCGCGATGGCGGAGTTCTCGACCCGCGGCGACTTCGGGACCCGCTCGCTCGACGCGTGGATCGCGATCGCGGACGACCCGAACCTCGTGGAAGCGATCATCATCACGATCGCGATCGCCGCACTCACCGCGATCGGCATGGTGCTCCTGCTCGTGCCGACGATGGCCTGGACCTACATCCGCGTTCCGGCGTTGAAGCGCCCGATTGAGTTCCTGTGCCTACTGCCGCTGGCGATCCCGCCCGTCGTCCTGATCGTTGGGATCGTGCCCATCTATTCGATCCTGAGTCGCGCCACCCGCGGGAGCCCGCTCACGCTGGTCTTCATCGACATCATCCTCGTGCTGCCGTACGCGCACCGGGCGATCGATGCCGGGATGAAATCGATCGACGTCCCGACGCTGGCCGAGGCGGCTCGGAGCCTGGGCGCCAGCTGGCCGCGCGTGATCTTCCAGGTCATCGCGCCGAATCTGCGCGGCGCGATCCTGTCCGCCGCGGTGATCTCCGTCGCCCTCGTGCTGGGCGAGTTCACGATCTCGTCGTTGCTGAACTACGACACGCTCCAGGTGGTGATCAACCTGCTCGGCAAGCGCGACTCCTTCGTCGCCGTCGCGGTCTCGCTCGCTGCACTCATCTTCGCGTTCCTGCTCGTCCTCGCCATCACCGTCGTCGGATCGGAGCGCCGACGCGCGGTCGAAGAGCCGATCGAGGAGGTATCTGCAGCGTGACCACCACACCCAGCGCTGAGGCCACCGGAACCCGAGCGGGCGTCGCGGTCCAGCTGCTCGACCTGCATCGACGGTACGGGAGCGTCAGCGCCCTCGACGGTCTGACACTGGAGCTGGCCCCGGGTGAGCTGGTCGCGCTCCTCGGCCCGTCGGGCTGCGGCAAGACCACCGCCCTCCGGGCGCTGGCCGGGCTCGACGAGGCTGACGAGGGCCGGATCCTCGTCGACGGCAAGGACATCACGCGCGTCCCGGCCAACCGGCGCGACATGGGGATGGTGTTCCAGGCCTACAGCCTGTTCCCGAACATGACGGCCCGGGACAACGTCGCCTACGGCCTTCGGCTGCGCGGGATCGACGGGCCGAACCGCCGGCGGCGCGCGGACGAGATGCTCGAGCTGGTCGGTCTGCAGGCCCAGGGCGGTCGGTATCCGTACCAGCTCTCCGGTGGCCAGCAGCAGCGTGTCGCGCTGGCGCGCGCCCTCGCGATCCGCCCCAAGGTGCTGCTCCTCGACGAGCCGCTCTCCGCGCTCGACGCGAAGGTCCGCCGGCAGCTCCGTGAGGAGATCCGTCGGATCCAGATCGCGGTCGGCACGACGACGCTGTTCGTGACCCACGACCAGGAGGAGGCCCTCGCGCTCGGCGACCGGGTCGGGGTGATGTCGGCCGGGCGACTCGAGCAGATCGCGCCGCCGTCGGAGCTCTACGACCGGCCGCGAACCGCGTTCGTCGCAGAGTTCGTCGGCCTCACGAACCGGATCCGCGGCATCGCCCGCGATGGCGCCGTCGAGCTCATCGGACAGCGGGTGCCGCTCCTCGAGGGCTCGGCTGGATCGGGCCCCGTCATCGCGCTCGTCCGGCCGGAGGCGATCCGCCTGGTCCCCGACGCCGGTGGTCTGGCACGGGTGCTCGCGGCGAGCTTCCTCGGCTCAGTGAGCCGCGTCCAGGTCGAGCTCCCGACGGGCGAGCTGGTGGGCGTCCAGACCGACGTCGAGGAGGCCGGGCAGCTGGCGCCGGGAACGGTCGTCACCGTGACATTCGCGCCATCGCCGGTCTTCGCGGTCCCCGATGCACCTGTCGCGGCCGTGGCGGCCGCCGCGTCCGTTCCCGCCGCGGCGTCGTGACCCGGATCCTCGAACCGGCACGCGAGGTCGACGTCGTCCACGACACCGATGTACTCGTCGTCGGCAGCGGCCCGGGCGGATTGTCGGCGGCCCTCGCGTCGGCGCGGGCCGGCGCCCGCACGACACTGCTTGATCGGTACGGCTGTTTCGGGGGGAACATGACCCAGGTCGGTGTCGAGAGCATCGGCTGGTACCGCCACGAAGGGACGGTCGAGGGCGAGGGGATCGGGCGCGAGCTGGAGGAGCGCGCGGCCGCGATGGGCGCAGCGAGCCCAGAGAGCCAGTCGCTGTCGATGGGCATCAACGGCGAGCGGTTCAAATACGTCGCCGACGTCCTGGTCGAGGAGGCCGGGATCACGCCGATGCTCCACCGCCTGGCCGTCGCCCCGATCGTCGAGGACGGTGCGGTCCGCGGTGTCATCACCGAGAGCAAGTCCGGCCGGGAGGCGGTCCTCGCGAAGCGCGTCGTCGACGCCACGGGCGACGCGGACGTGGCCGCCCGCGCCGGCGCGCCCGTCCGCATCACGCCCCGGGAGGAGATGCTGGCGGCGTCGGTGATGTTCTCGATGACCGGTGTGAACAAGGGCCGCTTCCTCGACGCCGTGAAGGCGGATCCCCAGACCTACAGGGACTGGGCGGGAAATGCGGAGTGGGACATCGAGACCACGGGTAAGGAGGACGAGCTCTACTCACCGTTCCTGCGCAAGCCGTTCAAACAGGCCGTCGCGGCCGGGCTCATCCCGGCGAACCTCATCACACTGGCCGGCACGTGGGGCACGATCAGCGACCAGGGCGACCTGACGTATCTCAACCTCATCCACCTCGCCGGCATCGACGGCACGAGCGCGGACGACCTCTCTCGCGGCGAGATCGAGGGCCGCAAGCAGGCGATGCAGGCGATCGATGCGTTGCGCGCCTTCATGCCCGGCTGCGAGGACGCGACGCTGCGCAACTTCGGGATGACCATCGGCATCCGCGACACCCGCAAGATAGACGCGCTGTACGACCTGACCGAGCGCGATGTCCGCGAGCAAGCGCGCTTCGACGACGCGATCGGGATCTTCCCCGAGTTCATCGACGGGTACGGCGTCCTGATCCTGCCCACGACCGGACGCTACTTCCAGGTGCCGTACCGCTCGCTCGTGCCCAAGGGCGTAGGAGGTCTGATCGTTGCCGGCCGCTCGATCGGCGGCGACAAGGTCTCGCATGCGTCGGTGCGGAACATGATGTGCTGCACGGTCAGCGGCCAGGGTGCCGGAGTGGCGGCGGCTGTGTCGCTCCGCCTGGCCCAGCCGTTCGACGGGTTGGACGTGAGTCGGGTCCAGGCTGAGCTCAAACGACAGGGCGTGCGCATCCACTGAGGGTCCTCACCCGGCGGCGACGGCGACGACCGCGGTTCCTCCCAGGAACGAGAACGCCACGAACGTGCGTGGCTCCCGCGCGAACTCGACATCCTCTGTCAGAAGTCTGCCTGGTCCACGTTCGTTCATCGAAGATCCGTTCCTTGGAGGAACCGCAGCCCCGTGGCAAGCACACGACGAGGGCCCGTCCGAGCATCCCGTTACTCCCGGTAGCGAGATCGCCACGAACGTGCACGGCTCCCACACCAGATCGACAGTTCGTGTCAGAACTCGGCCTCGTCCACGCTCATTCATCGAGGATCCGTTACTGGGAGTAACGCGGGGCGCCGGGGGCCCGCGATGCCTCGACCGGCGCGCCGCCACCGATGGCGAGTCGAGGCCCGCTGGTGCCCCCCACAACACCAGCGGGCCGAGTGCCTAGATCGAGACACCCACCTTCCAGATGATGTCGCTGATCTGGCCGCCGAGGAAGATCAGGGCAACGATGGCGATGATGGCGATCAGCGCGAGGATGAGCGCGTACTCCGCAAGTCCCTGTCCTGTGGAGTCATCCAGGATGCGCGCCCAGTGCGTTCGGATCCGTTTCATCTAGGTCCCCTGTGCGTGCCTCTGCCTGAGGCGGCACCCGGTCGTTGGGCCGGGCGTCTCGCAGCATCGGGTCGATCGCCCGGTGCCCGGAATCGGGGACATGCCCGTATCGTGGTTGCGGGTGGTCCCGCAATCCCGTCAGGACGCTGGCCAGTCGAACGCCACGACCATGCCTGATCCGTGCGCGCCCAGGCCGGACCGTAGCGAGGCACCGCACAGCGCCGCCTCCGTCGCCATGTCCGCCAATCCGCGGTGCCCATCCTCCAGGGCGGCGCGCTCGACGCCGGGCGATAGCCCAGGACCATCGTCCTCGATTGACAGCCCTACTCGGTCTGGACGGCTGGATACGACGATGCGCACCTGCGCGGACGGCGCATGGCGGACGACGTTCTCGAGCGCCAGCGCGGCGATCCGGAGCGCCGCTGCCGCCACAAGCGGAGGCGGTGACGCAGGGGGCTGCTCGTCGTTCTCGGCGACGTCGATCGTGACTCTGACGTCGGATCGATCCTCTACCCGTTCAGCCAACGACTCGAGGGCCGTGACGAGTCCCCCAATCTCGAGACCGATCGCGTCGCGTGTTTCCACCATCGCTTCGACCTGACGAAGGGCGTCGCGCAGGGAGGCCGCCAAACGGTCCACCGACCCGACTTGCTCGGCCTCACGGATGGCGCGCCGGAGATCCGGCACGACCACGGCGTGGAGGTCGCGTGCGATCCGCGCTCGTTCGGCGATGGCGGCGCGCCGCTCCTGGGCGCGGCCCGGCTTGAGCTCCTGGCCGAATGTCCGGATCCAGGCGGCGGCATAGCCGAGCGCGTCGTCGGGACGCCTCGGTCGATCACGGATCGAGGCGATTCGTCGAGTGGTCCGTTCGGCCGCCGGCCGAAGGTCGCCGAGCATGCCGACAACCACGAAAGCAATGGTCGTGATCAGGAATGTCCGGGTGACCAACACGAGATCGCCCAAAGGCCGTGCCGGCTCCGTGAGGGCGATCTCCGGGTCCGGTGTGGCGAGAGCCCACGCCCCGACTCCAAAGACGACGATAACCGTGAGAACCCCGGCGGCGCGGAGCGGTCGCGCGACGCGGCGGGCCGGGTCGATCGCGTACGCGACCGCCGCGCTCGTCGCGCAGATCGCCGAGAGCACGATCGTCAATGCGATCCACCGCCACGTCTCGGGGCCAAGGTCCGCACGGTGGTCGCGACCAAAGCTCGCAAGATCCACCGTGATGGTGGAGAGGGCAACGATCAGTGCGAGCCACGCGACCGTCGGATGACTCCCCATCGCCAGGCCGACGACACACATGGCGGCCGAAGCGACGAGGAATGGCACCATCACATCCGGCGTCACCGCTGAGCCCTCGCCGACCGCCACGCGGTATCCACCGAGCGCGATGATCAAGCCCACCGCCGCAAGGCCGAGGACGGCGAAGACTCCTGAACGGCTCAACGACAGCCTCGTCGTTTTTCTGCCGCCCAACCCTCGTCGATCGAAAGCACCGCCAGCTCCGTCCGCGACAACAAGCCATATCGATCGAAGAGCCGGCGAAGGTGACTCTCGACAGTCTTCTCGGAAAGACCCAGGGCGGCAGCGATCTCGGCGTTGGTCGCCCCGTCGATAACGTGGGCGATGACCTGGATCTCGCGATCAGAAGGGAGGCGGCGGGCCTCGCGCGACCCGATGAGCGCGGCCGCACTGTATGCCGTGCCGCCACGCGCGATGGTTCGGATCCCGTCGATGATCTCTAGGACGTCGGCGGATTTGTCGATATAGCCCGCGGCGCCGCCGTCGATCGCGGCGCGGATCAGCGACGGATACCCGTATCCGGACAGGAATAGCACGGCTGGCGGCGCATGTCCGCGTAAGGCGCGTGGGTCATGGACGGCACGAAGGACCTGCAATCCCTCGGCACCGCCTGCCAGGTTCATGTCGCAGACGAGCACGTCGACCTTCGACGCGAGCTCCATGGCCTCATCGCCGGTCCGGGCGGCGCCGATCAGTCGGAGGTCGGCCGCAGCCTGTACCGCGGTGGCGATGGCGTCGAGGACCGCCGGATGGTCATCGACGATACCGACGCGTGTCGGGGTTCGCGTTCCGCGTGGCTTGCTGATGAGCTCTCCCTGCAGCTGGCGACTTATCGGGGCAGCGTGCCGTGGTTCTGCCGAATCCGCATCAGGTGGATTCCCGCAATACGACGACCGGCACCAACCCGAGTCAGATCGACGCAGTCGCTTCCGCCGAGAACCCCGTTACTCCCAGTAGCGAGATCGCCACGAACGTGCACGGCTCCTTTACCAGATCGACAGTCCGTGCCAGAACTCGGCCTCGTCCACGCTCATTCATCGAGGATCCGTTACTGGGAGTAACGCGGGGCGCCGGTGGCCCGCGACGCCACGACCGGCACGCCGCGCCGACTGGCCGCCCTAACCCCGGAAGACGCGCTCGACCTCGCGCAGGCCGGTCGCCAGCCGGTCGATGTCGTCGGTCGTCGTGTAGACGCTGAAGCTGGCGCGTGCCGTGGCCGCGAGGTCCAGCCGCTCGTGCAAAGGCATCGTGCAGTGGTGGCCTGCTCGGACGGCGATCCCGTAACGGTCCAGCACCTGGGCGACGTCATGCGGATGGATGCCGGGCAGGTTGAACGGGATCACGCCGCCTCGCCTTTCGGGGTCCATCGGCCCGTACAGCTCGATCGATGGGACCTCGCGCGGCAGTATCTCGAGCGCGTACGAGACGAGCGATCGCTCGTGGGACCGCACGGCATCCATGCCGATGTCCATCAGGTAGTCCGCCGCGACGCCCAGTCCGATCGCGTCGCCGACCGCCGGCGTGCCCGCCTCGAACTTCCACGGGATGTCGTTGAACTCACTCCGCCGCAGATGGACCTCGCGGATCATCTCGCCACCGGCGAGGAACGGCGGCATCGCCTCCAGCAGCTCGCGCCGCGCCCACAGTGCGCCGGAGCCCATCGGCGCCAGCATCTTGTGACCGCTGAACGCGTAGAAGTCGCAGCCGAGCGCCTGCACGTCGACCGGGACGTGGGGCACAGCCTGGGCCCCGTCGACCAGCACGAGTGCGCCCGCCGCATGGGCAAGATCGACCATCTCGCGGACCGGATTGATCGTGCCCAGCGTGTTCGAGACATGGGTGAACGCGACGAGCTTCGGCTTCAGCCGCAGCAGCACCTCGAACACGTCGAGCCGGAGCTCGCCGTCATCGGTGATCGGGATGAACTCGAGGTCGCCGTCCTGCTCCTGGACGAGGATCTGCCACGGGACGAGGTTGGCGTGGTGCTCCATCTCGGTCAGCACGATCGCGTCGCCGCGCGCGATGTTGCGCCGGCCCCACGAGTACGCGACGAGATTGATCGCCTCGGTCGCGTTCCGCGTGAACACGATCTCGTGGCTGTCGGGCGCGTTGATGAACTGCGCGACGGTGGCACGCGCTCGCTCGTACGCCGCGGTCGCCTTCTCGCCGATCGTGTAGATCCCGCGGTGGACGTTGGCGTTGTACTCGCGGTAGTAGTCGGCCACGGCGTCGATGACGACCCGCGGCTTCTGGCTGGTCGACGCCGAGTCGAGATACGTCAGCGGGTGGCCGTTGATCAGCTGGTCGAGGATCGGAAAGTCGCGCCGCAGCGCGCCGGGGTCGAGGGCGGGTCGGTCGGACGCCTCGATGGCCAACGGCGTGCGCCCGCCCTAGCGGGCAGCCTCCACGGGCTCACGGTCGAGGTCGTGGTCGAGCTCGGGGCCTTTCGGCACCTTGAGCGCCTCGTCCGGGGCTGTGACCTCGAGCCCTGCCGCGCGCAGGATCGGACCGTAGCCCTCGTCCTCGAGCTGGAGTGCCAGCTCCCGGCCGCCGCTCTTGACGATACGGCCCTGGGCGAGGACGTGGACGAAGTCCGGCTTGATGTGGTTCAGCAGCCGCTGGTAGTGCGTGATGAGCAACACGCCGAGGTTCGGGTTGAGCATCGCGTTGACGCCCTCGGCGACGATCCGCAGCGCATCGATGTCGAGACCGGAGTCGGTCTCGTCGAGGATCGCCATCTCGGGCTCGATGACCGCCATCTGGAGCATCTCGAGCCGCTTCTTCTCGCCACCGGAGAAACCTTCGTTCACGTAGCGTGACGCGAAGCTCTCGTCCATGCGGAGGAGCGCCATCTTCTCGCGCATCTTGGTGCGGAAGTCGCGCATCGAGATGCCGCCCTTGACCGGGTCCGTCGGGTCGATGTCGGCGTCCTTGTCGAGACCCTGCAGCTTGGCGTTGAGCGCGCTGCGGATGAACGATGCGACCGACAGTCCCGGGACGGCGGTCGGGTACTGGAAGGCCAGGAACATGCCGAGCCGGGCCCGCTTGTCGGGCGACAGCTTCAGGATATTCCGGCCCTTCCAGAGGACCTCGCCACCCGTCACGACGTAGGCGGGGTGACCCATGAGCGCGTACGCCAGCGTGGTCTTGCCCGAGCCATTCGGCCCCATGATCGCGTGGACCTCGCCCTTGCCGACGGTCAGGTCGATCCCTTGCAGGATCTCCTGGTCGAGTTTGCCGAGGGGGGCGACGCGCAGGCCGCGGATGACGAGGTGCTGGTCGGTGGTGGCGGTCGACTGGTCGGTCACGTGGTGATCAGGGCTCCTTCCGGATCGTCGATAGCGACGACGCGCGGTGGCGCGAGGTCGGCGAGAGTCATCGAATCGAGGGTCGACGTGATCGCATCGCGAACGCGGACCCACAGGATGTTGACGGTGCAGCGCGACGAGCGATCGCAGGTCGTGGCGTGCTCCGGGTCGTCGGTCGCGCAGAACATCGGGGCGATCGGTCCTTCGAGGGCGCGCAGCACCTCGCCCATCGGGATCGCCGCCGGCGGCCGCGTCAGCTCGTAGCCGCCATGCGCGCCGCGCGTGCTCACGACGAGACCGGCCTCCCGCAGGTTGACGACGAGCTGCTCGAGATATGCCCGCGGGAGATCCTCTTCCGCGGCGATGCCCGCGAGGCTGGCGGGGCCGGTGCCGTAGTGGCGCGCCAGCTGGACCATCAGGCGCACGCCGTACTCACCCTTCGTCGAGAACGAGACGGCCCCTGAGCCGTGATAGGCGGGGCGTTGGACCGGGATCGGCGCGGGCGTGGTCGTGCTGTTAGTGGAGGTGGTCAGGATGTGGCCCTCGATATCCGAGTGATTTCGTCGGATATCGAGTCTAAGGGTCGGCGCGTCGGGTCGTCAACGAAGGCGCCCGGGACGCCTCGACGAGGGCTACCGAGCCGGCACGGCGCGCAGGCGCCGGACCAGCTCAGCCGCCTGCTCGTAGCGACCGAACGACGGCATGATGTACGTCCCGGCTACCCGCTCGCCGACGGCCGCCAGCAGCTCCTCGGTGATCCGCAGCCCCACCTCGGCGCCGCGCTCGCCGGCCTCGTGCAACGCGGCGCGCGTCGCGTCCGGGATCGTGATGCCGGGCACCTCGTGATGGAGGAACTCGGCGTGGCGCGCCGACTGGAGTGGCAGGACCCCGAGCAGGACCGGCAGCGGGAAGCCGCCCGGTCCGAAACGCCGGCACGCCTCAGTGAACATCGCCTCGACCTGCGCGATCGAATAGAGCGGCTGGGTCATGACGAGGTGCGCCCCGGCGGCGATCTTGCGTTCCAGTCGATCCCATTCCGTCGCGGCGTCCGCGGCGGTCGGGTCGAGGGCGCAGGCGATCGTGAACGAGGCCGGTTGCCCGATCGGAGAGCCGGCCGCGTCCTCGCCGCGATTCAGCCGAGCCAGGATCTCGACGAGCCCGATCGAGTCCACGTCCCAGACGCCGGTCGCCCCGGGCAGATCGCCGATCCGCGGCGGGTCGCCTGTCAAGGCGATGATGTTGCGGACGCCAAGTGCGTGTGCGCCGAGCAGCTCCGACTCGAGCGCCATGAGATTCCGATCGCGCGTCGTGCAATGGACGATGCATTCGAGATCGAGATCGTGCTGGATGCCGAACGCGACCGCGAGGGCTCCCATCCGGACCCGTGCCATCGCCGAGTCGCTGACGTTGACGACGTCGACGCCGGCGTCCTGGAGCGATCGCGCCGCCTCGATCGTGCGCTCGATGCGGACCGAGCGGGGCGGGTCGATCTCGACGGAGATGACGTACCGGCGCTCGGCCAGGGCGCGTGCGAGCCGCGATGGCGGCGGGGGCGCGTCCGTCGAGGCCGTCGCCGAGACCTCGGCGCGGATCGTGGTGGTCGTCGGCGGTTCGGCGGCGCCGACCGACGGCGATTGACCGACGCGTGCATCGATCGCGACGCGCATCGCGGCGATGTGCTCGGGCGTCGTGCCGCAGCAGCCGCCGACGATGGCCGCGCCGGCATCGAGCATGTCCCCGACCATGCGCCCGAGGTAGTCGGGCCCTGCCGCGTAGACGAACTGCCCTTCGATCCGCTGCGACAGCCCGGCATTCGGGAGGATCGCCCGTCCCGTCGGACCCATCGCGATGAGGGCGTCGAGACAGCCGGCGGGTCCGGCCCCGCAGTTCACGCCGAGGACGTCGACATCGACCCGACCGGCGAGGGCGTGAGCCGCCGGCCCCGGACCGCTCCCGTCCGCAAGCGCGAGCGCCTCCCCAAACGTCAGAAGCGCGACGATCGGCAGGTCGGCCGCGATGGAGCGTGCCTCGTCGACCGCTATCGCGAGGTGGTCCGCGAGCGCGAACGTCTCGAACCAGAAGACGTCGACACCACCCTCGAGCAGCCCTTCGATGGTCTCGCGGAAGGCGCCGCGGACGGCAGCATCGGACAGGTGGAGGATCTCGGGAGTCGGGGCTCCGAGCGGTCCGACCGACCCCGCCACCAGCACGTCGCGACCGGCCACGTCGCGCGCCTCTCGGGCGAGTTGCGCGCCCCGCCGGGCCAGCCGCCCGGCCCGGTCGGCCAAACCGTAGGGCGCCAGCCGGACGCGATTCGCGCCGAATGTCGCGGTCTCGATGATGTCCGCACCGACCGCCAGGTACTCGCGGTGGATGGCGCCGATCAGGTCCGGCCGCGTCGCCACCAGGTCGTCGAGCACCGCGCGCTGCGGGATGCCGCGGCTGAACAGGAGGGTGCCCATCGCGCCGTCCGCGAGCAGCGGACCTGCGGCCAGTCGATCGCGGAATCGCACGCGGGCGTCGCCGGCTGTCATGTCGGCTCACGCAGGTTCGGTGCCAGCCACCGTTCCGCCTCGGCGATCGGGACGCCCTTGCGCGCCGCGTAGTCCTCGAGCTGGTCGCGATCGATGCGCCCGACGCCGAAGTAGTGGCTGGCCGGGTTCCACAGGTAGTACCCCGACACGGATGCGCCCGGCAGCATCGCGCACGATTCGGTGAGCTGGATCCCGGCCCGCCCTTCGGCCTCGAGGAGCTCGAACAGCGTCCTCTTCTCGGTGTGGTCCGGACAGGCCGGGTAGCCGGGGGCAGGCCGGATGCCCTGGTACCGCTCGGCGATCAGCTCGGTGTTGGTCAGGGTCTCGTCCGGGGCGTAGCCCCACAGCTCGCGCCGGACGCGCTCGTGCAGCCGCTCGGCGAATGCCTCGGCTAGGCGGTCGGCGAGGGCCTTGGCCAGGATCGCCGAGTAGTCGTCGTTGGCCGCGGCGAACTCGGCGACGATGCCATCCGGCCCGTCCAGGCCATGGCCGGCGGTGACCGCGAACGCCCCGATGTGGTCGGGCAGACCGCTCGAGACCGGTGCCACGAAGTCGGCTAACGCGACGTTCGACCGACCGTCTGTCTTGGCCATCTGCTGGCGGAGCGTGCGGAACATGGCCAGCGGATCGCGCCGGTCGTCGTCGCGCCACACGATGATGTCGTCCGTGTCCGCGTTCGCCGGCCAGAAGCCGACCACGCCGGTAGCCCGCAGCCGTCCATCGACGACGAGCTGGTCGAGCAGTCGGCGGGCGTCGTCGAACAGGTCGCGCGCTGCCGCGCCGACCGTCGGGTCGTCGAGGATGGCCGGGTACGCCCCCTTGAGCTCCCACGTGGTAAAGAACGGCGTCCAGTCGATGCGTTCGACCAATTCGGAGAGCGGATACGCGTCGAACGTCCGGACACCCGAGAACGACGGATGCGGCGGCGTGATAGTCGCCCAATCGATCGCGACGTGGTTGGCGCGCGCCTCGGCGATCGTGAGGTAGCGCTCCTTCGCGTGGCGGCCGGCCCGGTCGCGGCGCACGGCGTCGTACTGCTCCCGCACCTCGCCGGCATATGCCTCGCGGCGATCGATGTCGATCAGCGCTCCCGCGACGCCGACCGCTCGCGACGCGTCGAGGACGTGGACGACCGGCCCCGAATAGGCCGGCGCGATCTTCACCGCGGTGTGCGTGCGCGATGTCGTCGCCCCGCCGATGAGCAACGGCGTCGTCATCCCGAGCCGCTCCATCTCGGATGCGACATGGACCATCTCGTCGAGGGACGGGGTAATGAGCCCCGACAGGCCGATCAGGTCCGCGCCGTGTTCGGCGGCCGTCTCGAGGATCCGGGCGGCAGGCACCATGACGCCGAGATCGATCACCTCGTAGTCGTTGCAGCCGAGGACGACCCCCACGATGTTCTTGCCGATGTCGTGGACATCGCCCTTGACTGTCGCCGTGACGATCGTGCCGGCTCGGCGGCGCGTGCCCTCGCGCTCCGCCTCGAGGTACGGCACGAGGTGCGCCACCGCCTTCTTCATCACACGTGCGCTCTTGACGACCTGTGGGAGGAACATGCGACCGGACCCGAACAGGTCGCCGACGACGTTCATCCCGTCCATCAGCGGACCCTCGATGACGTCCAGCGGTCGGGTCGCGGCCTGGCGCGCTTCCTCGGTGTCCTCGACGATCCAGGCGTCGATGCCCTCGACGAGCGCATGGGTCAGCCGCTCGCCGACGGGGCGCTCGCGCCATGCCAGGTCCTCCGCCGGACGGTCCATCCCGGCAGCGCCCGCAAAGCGTGTGGCGATCTCGAGGAGGCGCTCGGTCGCGTCCGAGCGCCGGTTCAGCACGACGTCCTCGACCCGCTCCTTGAGCTCGGGCTCGATGTCGTCATAGACCGGCAGGACCCCGGCGTTGACGATCGCCATGTCCAGGCCCGCGGCCTTCGCGTGGTACAGGAAGACCGAGTGGATGGCCTCGCGGACGAGGTCGTTGCCGCGGAACGCGAACGACACATTCGACACGCCGCCGGACGTGCGCGTGCCGGGCAGCTCGGCCTTGAGGCGCCGGACGGCCTCGATGAATGAGACCGCGTACGCGTTGTGCTCCTCGATGCCGGTCGCGATGGCGAAGATGTTGGCATCCAGGATGATGTCCTCGGGCGCGAACCCGACGACCTTCGTCAGCAGGTCGTAGGCGCGGCGGAGGATGGCGAGCCGCCGATCGACGCTGTCACCCTGGCCTTGTTCGTCGAACGCCATGACGACGACCGCCGCGCCGTAGCGCTTGCACAGCCGAGCCTGCCTCAGGAACTCCGCTTCGCCCTCCTTGAGCGAGATCGAGTTGACGACGCCCTTGCCCTGGAGCTGCTGCAGGCCGGCCTCGAGCACCGACCATTTCGAGCTGTCGACCATGACCGGGACCGTCGCGATGTCGGGCTCGGCGGCGATGCGGCGCAGGAAACGAGTCATCGCCGCGACCCCGTCGAGCATCGCCTCATCCATGTTCACGTCGATCAGCTGGGCGCCGTTGGCGACCTGCTCGCGCGCGATGTCGACTGCCTCGTCCTCGCGACCCTCGGCCACGAGCCTGGCGAACTTGCGGGAGCCGGTGACGTTGGTCCGCTCGCCGATGTTGACGAACGTGTTGCCAGGAGGCGGGATGACGACCGGCTCGAGCCCCGCCAGGCGGGTCACGGCCGGCGGCCTGACGAGCGGCCGCGGCGGCAGGCCGGCGACAGCCGCGGCGATCGCAGCTATGTGCTCGGGCGTCGTCCCGCAGCAGCCTCCGGCGATGTTGAGGAGACCGTGTCGGCCCCATTCGCCGAGCGCCTCGGCCATCGCTTCGGGCGTTTCGTCGTAGCCACCCAGCTCATTCGGGAGGCCGGCATTGGGGTAGGCCGAGACGGGCCGATCGGCGATCCTCGACAGGACGTCGAGGTGCTCGCGGAGCTGCTTCGGCCCGAGCGCGCAGTTGAGCCCGACCACGAGCGGGTCGGCGTGACGGACGCTGTGCCAGAACGCCTCGACCGTCTGCCCCGACAACGTCCGGCCCGAGGCGTCGACGATCGTGCCCGAGATGATCACCGGCAGCCGGTCGCCGAGCTCGTCGAACAGCGACTCGACGGCGAAGATCGCGGCCTTGGCGTTCAGCGTGTCGAAGATCGTCTCGATGAGCAGGATGTCGGCGCCGCCTTCGACCAGGCCGGCCGCGGCGTCGTGATAGGCCTCCTCGAGCTCCGGCCACGTGACGCCCCTGGCGGCCGGGTCGCCGACGTCCGGGCTGATCGATGCGGTCCGGTTCGTCGGCCCGAGGGCGCCCGCCACGAAACGCGGGCGACCGGGCTCGGCGGCTTCGGCTGCGTCGGCAGCGGCACGAGCGAGTCTGGCGGCCGTGACGTTGAGCTCGCGGACGATCGTCGTGTCGAGGCCGTAGTCGGCCTGCGCGATACGGGTCGAAGTAAAGGTGTTGGTCGAGACGATGTCGGCGCCCGCGTCGAGGTAGGCGGCGTGGATGGCCTGGACGGCCGCCGGTCGGGTCAGCGTCAGGAGGTCGTTGTCGCCGCGCAGGTCTTTGGGATGATCGCGGAATCGGTCGCCGCGGAACGCCGCCTCGTCGAACTCGTGCGCCTGGAGCATCGTGCCCATCGCCCCGTCGAGGACCAGGATGCGCTCCGCCAGGAGCCCGGACAGCCGTGCACGCCTCGTCGAGCGCGTGAACGGCGCATCTGCGCTCGGATCAGCGGTCGAGGCCGGACTATCAGGCGGCGACAGGGTTCGGTTCGGCACAGGCAGCTCCGGATCGTCGAGAGGCGGCTGGACGCGGCCTATGGACCGGACGACCTGGTCGCTTCGAGGGAGCTCCGAACGGAGTGTCCCTTATCTCGCAGGAAGACCTGCCCGGACTTGGCACCTTGCCGACATCGCGTCGGTAGGTTGTCGTGGCATCGACGGGCCGGTCCCTCCGCCACTCTGGATAAGCACTCTTCGGTTGTCGGGAGATGATGCCCGTCCCCCTAGCGCTCCGCAAGGGGGACGGGATCAGCTGGGACTCGTCGGTCGGCTCAGCGCGACTTGTCCGATCGCTTCGGCTTGGGCACTGATGAACCCGACTTCGGATCGAGAGCCGACAGAGCATTGCTCGGCTGGCTGGCGGACGCTGCGCCGCGTCGGCGATCTGCCCCTAGCCAGTCGACGGTGGTCTGGACCGCAGTGGATGAATGGCCCGCAGCGGGCCGGCGCGTGACGCGCGCCCAACGCATGTCGGCCATCTCAGTTCAGCACGAACCAGGCGACGTACGTAGCCGACGTCACCGTGGTGTTGAGGTAGATGGTGAACGAACCCGTTGTCGGAACCACCGCCCGGACGTAGCGGCCGGAGCGGTTCGAGTGGAGGACAGCGAACACGCGGCTGTTCCCCGAAACACCCGCGAGGTTGATCTTGAGGCTCGACCTGCCGGACCCGATTGTCGATTTCCCGGACCGGCTGAACTGGACCTTGCCGGTCACCTGCAGGGCGACATCCGCCCCCGTGGCGGCGATCGCCTGGACTGCGATCCCACCGCTGCCGCCGGTGCCCCGGACGCCGATGAATCCGTCGCCCCAACTACCGATGACCCCAGACCCGTACACGCCGACGTCTTCGCTGTCCCCCCAGACGCCGGTGCCGAACGCCTCGTCTGATCCCGCGGTCGGGGACCACCCGTAGACCCCGGTGAAGGCCGTGAACTCCGTTCCGATCGCCGCCTCGTCGCCGTTCGAGCCCAGCAGGCCGGCGGCGTCGGAATTGGCGCTGTACGCCTTGAACGACACTTGCGGGTCGTTGACCGGGTCGCCGGACGTCGTGCTGATCGACGTCGTCGTGGTGCCAGTATGCGCAGCTCCAACCAGGACCGGATCGTCGTCGGCGGCGGCGGCGGCGAGGGGCATAGCAGCGGACGCCGCCATGGCTGCGGCGCCGCCCGCGGCGGCTGTCAGCAGTGCGCGGCGGGAGCGGGGCGCGTTGGGGTCGGACGCCATTCAGGGTCCCTCCAGCTCGATGGCGAAGGTTTCCCCCCCGCCTGACGGCATAGTGCCACGCGCCCGATGCGACGGTCGAGTTAAAACTCGGAGGCGATGGTCCTAGCGCCGCAGGCCCCGAAGGTGCTCCTCGTCGTGGTCGACCGCGTTGCGGAGCAGGCCCGCGACGTCCAACGCACCGAACGTCGTGTGCTCCCCCGAGCGGGTCCAACCGACCTCGTCGAGTGCGTCGATCGTGGCGAGCGTCGCAGCCCGGTGCGCTGTGAATCGCGCGAGGACCCCGTCGAATCCCAGCTCCGGCTCCTCCGCCCAGGGACCGGGCTCGGCCCAGCCCCAGCGGGGTTCGGCGACCGTGGCGAGGTCCCGGAGCCGCGCCTGGTGCACGCCAATCTCCACGGCGATGAGGTGTCGGACCACCTGCTCCGGTGTCCATTCCCCGTCCGGGGTGGGTCGGTCGGCGACTGACCGCGCCGCGACGTCGAGGCGTTCCGGGAAGCCGGCGAGGGCGGCCATCAGGGCCCGAGTCGACGCCTCCGTCATCCGCCGGCGTCCAGCGTCTGGAGCTTCGCGCGCCGCCACGTCTCGGTGACCTCGACGGCGTTGAACAGGTAGAGGTGGAACCCCGAGATGTTGGCGGATGGGTCGACGATGCTCGGGGCGATCCCCTCGAGGAGTGCGTCCGGACGGTAGAAGCCGCCGGACCGGACGAGCCGTGCCACGAACCGGACGTTCTTGGCCAGGAACCGGTGGGTGTCGGCCACGCCGATCCGTGCCGCCAGCGCCAGCAGCTTCTGCGGTTCGGCCACGCCAGGCACGCCGACGTGGACGGGCAGCGTCAGGCCTTCGGCGCGACGAGCGCCGATCCAGGTCGAGATGGCTACCGGGTCGAAGCAGAGCTGCGTCGTCATGTACTGGGCGAACTCCGCCTTGGCGCGTAGCGCATCGAGCAATGGGCCGTCCGGGATGAACGCGTGGCCCTGCGGATAGGCCGGGATGCCGACGTGGCGGAACGGATGGCCGATCTCCGCCAATCCGCGCAGTAGCGCCAGACCGTCCACGTACGCACCCGGCTCCTTCTCGTCGCCACCGACCACGAACGCGCGGTCGATGCCGGCATCGTCGAGGGCCCCGACCAGGTCGACCAGGTGCTCCCGATCGCGCACCATCCGCGCCGACAGATGAGGTGTGACGGTGAACCCGGCGAGCTCCAGCCGGCTGGCCAGGTCCACCGTCGCCTCGAGACCCTTCGTCGGAGATGCCGTCACCGACACCGTCGATCCGGGTGGCAGGTGCGCCGCCTGGTCCATCGCACTCTTGAGCGGGATCAGCTCGAAGGTCGGCGAGCGCAGGAGGTCGGCGAGCGCCGTCCGCGAGGCGGCCGTCAGCTGGGCGTGGCGGCGGAAAAGCACGCCTCAGACTTCCGAGTCGGGCATCGACGCCTTGCGGCGGATCATGAATTCGAGAAGGGCCTGGTCGGTGGCCTGGTCGAGCGGCGGCGCTTCGTACTCGGCAAGCATCCGCTTCCAGATCGCATTCGCCCGCTGCGGGGCGTCGAGTCCGCCGTCCTCGCTCCACTGCTCGAACGAGTTGTTGTCCGCGACTTCGGAGCGATAGAACGCCGTCTCGAAGTTGGCCAGCGTGTGGGCGGTGCCCAGGAAGTGCTGGCCGGGCTCGTTGGCGCGGATCGCGTCGAGTGCCTGGCCGTTCTCGGACATGTCGACACCCTTCACGAACACGGCCATCATCCCGCACTGGTCGGCGTCCATGATGAGCTTCTCGTAGCTCACAGCGAGGCCGCCCTCGAGCCAGCCGGCCGCATGCAGCACGAAGTTGACGCCGCCGAGGACCGTCGGCTGCAGCGTCGCGGCACTCTCGTAGGCGGCCTGGGCGTCGGGGATCTTGGAGGCGCACAGCGACCCTCCCGAGCGGAACGGCACGCCCAGCCTGCGGGCGAGCGACGCCATGACGTAGAGGACCAGCGCTGGCTCCGGCGTGCCGAACGTCGGCGCGCCCGACTGCATCGACATCGAGCTCGCGAAGCTGCCGAGCACGACCGGTGCGCCGGGGCGCACGAGTTGCACGAACGTCATCCCGGCCAGCGCTTCGGCGAGGGTCTGGGCGGCAACGCCCGCCGCCGTCACCGGGGCCATCGCCCCGGCCAGGATGAACGGCGTCAGCAAAGTCGCCTGGTTCGCCTCGGCGTAGGCGCGGGCGGCACCCAGCATCGTCGCGTCCCACACCAGCGGCGAGTTGGCGTTGATCAGGCTGAGGACGACCGGATGGTCTTCGAGGTAGTCCGCACCGAACAGGATCCGTGCCATCTCGACGGTGTCGCGCGCCCGTTCCGGCGCCGTGACCGAGCCCATGAACGGCTTGTCCGAGAAGCGCATGTGCGCATAGACCATGTCGAGGTGGCGCTTGTTGACTGGCACGTCGACCGGCTCGCACACGGTCCCGCCGCTGTGGTGGAGGTGCGGTGAGAGATACGTCAGCTTCACGAGGTTGCGGAAGTCCTCGATCGTGCCGTAGCGCCGGCCCCTGTCGAGGTCGCGCACGAACGGCGATCCGTAGTTCGGCGCGAAGACCGTGTGCATGCCGCCGATCTCGACGTTGTTCGCGTCGTTCCGCGCGTATTGCGTGAACTGGCGCGGCGCACTGGCCTGGACGATCTGGCGGCACATCCCTCGCGGGAAGCGGACGCGCTCGCCCTCGACGTCGGCACCGGCCTCGCGCAACAGCCGGAGCGCTTCCTGATCGCCGCGGAACTCGATGCCGACCTCCTCGAGGATCGTGTCGGCGTTGTGCTCGAGGAGCGACAACCCTTCCTCGTTCAGGACCTCGAATGGGGCCAGGGTCCTGCGTCAGGAATGGCATGCGCTCGACCTGATGGCTCAGGCGCGCTGCGCGCCGGCCCTCGCGACCCCCGCTCCGCCTGGTCGGGGCGTTGTCTGTCATCGGTCCGGGCCCGGTGCGGTTCGCACGACGGGGCGGCGTCGGCGCCGCGCGTCGGCGGGCCGATCGGTGACGCGATCGGCGGTCAACGGACGCGGCGGTAGGGTGACGACACGCTCGAGGTGCGGATTCGGGGCCGTGCGGTGCGGGATGGCCATGGCTTCGACGAAATGCTCCTGGAAGCGTGGCTCGACCGCCGTCTCGATCTTCTCGACGCGCCGCACGACACCCTCGATCTCGCGCCGCGCCGCACCCGACAGCAGGGCGATCAACGCGCCGGTCCCGGCGGCGTTGCCGGCCGCCCGCACATGATCCAGGTCGCAATCCGGGACGAGCCCCAGCACCATCGCGTGCAGCGGATCGATCTGGCTCCCAAAGGCGCCCGCCAGCCTGACCTCGTCGACGGTGTCCCGCCCGAGGTGATCCATGAGCAGCCGGACCCCGGCGTACAACGCGGCCTTTGCCAGCTGGATCGCCCGGACATCGTTCTGGGTCACCACGATGCGCGGCCCGCCGTCGGTCGGCTCGTGGAGGACGTAGCTGAAGGTGCGTCCGTCGGGCACGACGCGCGGTGTCCGCGCCGCGAGCGCACCGTCGATCACGCCGTCCGCGGTGATGACGCCGGCGAGGTACAGCTCGGCGACGACCTCGATGATCCCGGAGCCGCAGATGCCGGTGACCCCCGTCCCGGCCGCGCTGACCGCCTCGGCGAAGCCCGGCGCGTCCGACCAGGCATCGACGCCGATGATCCGAAACCGCGGCTCCAGCGTGTCCCTGTCGATGCGGACCCGCTCGATGGCGCCCGGCGCGGCGCGCTGGCCGGAGCTGATCTGCGCGCCTTCGAACGCAGGGCCCGTCGGGCTGCTGGCGGCCAGCAGCCGGTGCCGGTCGCCCAGCACGATCTCCGCGTTCGTGCCGACATCGACGACGAGCGTCATCACGTCGGCCTTGTGCGGTTCCTCGGCGAGGATGACCCCGGCCGTGTCGGCGCCGACGTGCCCGGCGATGCACGGCAATACGTAGACCCGCGCGCCGGGATGCGCGAACACGCCGAGCTCCGCGGCCGTCGTCGAGACGGCGGTATCCGTGGCCAGCGCGAAGGGCGCCGAGCCGAGCGGGGTGGGGTCGATGCCGAGCAGCAGGTGATGCATGATCGGGTTCCCGACGATCGCGAGCTCGAGGATCTCGACGCGCTTGATATCGGCCTTGTTGGCGAGCGCAGCGAGCAATCCATCGAGCGCCTTGCGGACCGCGGCCGTCAGCTCGGCGTCGCCACCCTCGTGCATCATCACGTACGAGACGCGACTCATGAGGTCCTCACCGAACCGGATCTGCGGGTTCATCGCGCCGGCGCTGGCAAGGATGTCGCCGCTCACGAGGTTCACGAGGTGCCCGGCGATCGTTGTGGACCCGACGTCGATCGCCACGCCAAACGCCCGATCGTGGAAGCCCGGCCACACGGCGATGACGTCGCGACCGCCGTGGACCGCGACCGTCACCCTGTAGCCGCCCTCCGTGAGCGCGGCCTGCAACCCGCGAACCACCGACAGGTCGGCGCGCAGGTCGGTCAACTCCCACTCCGCCTCGAGCGCCGCGAACAGGCGGCCGAGATCGCCGGTCGGCGTCGCCAGATCGGGCGGGGTGACATCGACCGTGTGGAGCCGCACCACGGGATCCATCTCGAAGGCGCGCGCACCGAGGTCCTTGCGCACCACCTGCTTGTGGACCTGGCTCTCGGGCGGCACATCGATGACGGCGTCGCCGAGCAAGACGGCCGTACACGACAGCCGCCGGTCCGCGGCCAGGCCCTGCTCATCGCGATAGGCCGACTCGAGCTGGCCTGGCGCGGCGAGGTGATCCGGGGCGGACGTGATGCCGTGCTTCGCGAATGTCCCGAACGCCGGTGTGACCGTGCATCGACCACAGATCCCGCGGCTGCCGCAGACGGCATCGATGTCGACCCCCAGGGACCGCGCAGCATCGAGCACGGTCGTTCCCGGCCGGCACGCGACCGCGCCGGCCCGACGGCGTGAAGATGACCTGCGGATCTGCTGCGGCGCCGGGGGCCATGGGCCCGCCGTTCAGCGAGGGGCCGGGACGTCGAGCCCCGGGACGTCGACGCCCGGCACGTCGGCCGAGACGGCCGGGCCGGTGCCCTGCGAGCGCCGCGCCGCGACGACGGTTGACGCGGCGACCTCCCGACTCACCTTCAGGCGGGGCAACGCGGAACTGCCGGATCCAGCGCGTGGCGTCCTGGTCGTTGCCCATGAGCACGTCGCTTGCCATGACCGCGTGACGGACGCCTTCAGCGATCGGATTGGTGATCGCCGAGGTCAGGCCCGAGGCGATGGCCATGCTGAGGAAAGCCCCGTTGATGCCCTCGCGGTTCGGCAGGCCGAAGCTGACGTTCGAGGCGCCGCAGGTCGAGTTGACCTTCAGCTCGTCGCGCAATCTGCCGAGGATGTGGAAGACCTGGCGGCCGGCACCGGCGAGGGCGCCGATGGGCATCAGCAGCGGGTCGACGACGATGTCCTCGCGCGGGATGCCGTGGTCGGCGGCGCGCTCGACGATCCGCTTGGCCACACTGAACCGGACGTCCGGATCCATGCTGATGCCGGTCTCGTCGTTGCTGATCGCGACGACTGCGCAGCCGTACTTCTTCACGAGCGGCAGGACGCGCTCGAGGCGTTCGTCCTCGCCGGTGACGCTGTTGAGCAGGGCCTTGCCCTGGTAGACGGCGAGGCCCGCCTCGAGGGCCTCGACGATCGACGAATCGATCGACAGCGGGAGGTCGGTCAGTGACTGGACGAGCTTGATCGTGTCAGCCAGGATCGCCGGCTCGTCCGCCAGCGGGATGCCCGCATTGACGTCGAGCATGTGTGCGCCGGCCTCGACCTGGGCGATCGTGTCCCGCTCGACGCGTGAGAAGTCGCCGGCCTTCATCTCCTCCATGAGGACCTTGCGACCGGTCGGGTTGATGCGCTCGCCGATGATCACGAACGGCTGGTCGTCGCCGATGACGACGGTGCGGGTCGCGGAGCTGACGACGGTGCGGGTCATGCGTCGGGCTTGCCCTGGGTCTCGTCGTGGGCGGGCGGCAACGGCTCCGAGCCGTCCACGCCGCCGGACTGGATGAGCATCGCCAGGCGGTGCTTGTCGTAGTCGGCCTCGAGCCGCTCGGCCTCGGCCGCGACCTCCTGGTCGATGTCGTCGCCGCAGCGCCGCTGTGTCCGGCGCCACTCCTCGATGTAGTCGTTGTAGGCGCGCTTGCCGGCCCGGCTGGCGGCCTTGTCGATGGCGACCTGGAACCGTGGATGGAGGACGATCTTGCTCTGCCGGCGGCCCTCCCGCGCGGTGACCTGTGCGGGGATGTCTCGCCACCAGATGACAGTCATGGTCCCCAACGTCTCAGCGCCCTGCCAGCTCGATGACCGACGCCACGGCAGGTGCCGGCCGACCTGCAGCCACGGCCGCGATCGTCGTTCCGAGCTGGCCGTAGCCGGTCCGCCGCTGCTCGTATTCGAGGCCGAGCCGCCGGGCGGCGCGGCGCGCGGCGGTCGCCAGCGCCGGGTCGTCGGTCTGCGCGAGGTAGACGAGACGGCGGTAGTTGCCGAAGTACTCATCGCGCAGCTCCGGATGTCGATCCAGGCCAAGGCCCTTGATCACGAGCCGGTCGAAGTTGCGCGCCAGGAAGTCGGTGAGGAAGAACGTGGCAGGCTCGTCCTCCACGATCCGGGCGAATTCAGGGCTCGTCGCGTAGAACTCGTAGCAATGGGCGCCGGCCAGGCGCTCGACACCCTCCTCCGCGATGACCGGGTCGAGCAGGCCGCCGGTGCCGCAGTCGGCGTACGCGACGAACACGCGGTCATACCCGGCGCGACGCCGGCGGATGCGCTCGCGGACGGCCGCCGGGATGCCGCCGGGCCGGTTATGGAGGGTGGCCGGCAGGCAGGTGATGTCGACGTTCGGGAGGTCGCGCGTCAGTGCGACGAGCTCGTTGGCGAGCGCCCCGCAGCCGACCACGAGGACCCGCGGCGGCGTGGCGGTCAGGCCGGGACGCTGGCACGTGAACGCGCACGTCGCTCGTCGATGAGACGCCGCGCGGTCTCGGCGGCCACGCCGGCGTCGCGGCAATAGGCGTCGGCGCCGACCGCCATGCCGAACTCCTCGTTCAGCGGCGCGCCACCGACCAGCACGATGTAGTCGTCGCGCATGCCGCGGTCCTTGAGCGTCTGGACCACGACCTTCATGTACGGCATGGTCGTCGTCAGCAGGGCGCTCATGCCCAGGATGTCGGGCTTGTGCTGCTCGAGCGCGTTGAGGAACTTGTCGGCGTCGGTGTTGATGCCGAGATCGACGACCTCGAAGCCGGCACCCTCGAGCATCATCCCGACGAGGTTCTTGCCGATGTCGTGGATGTCGCCCTTGACGGTGCCGATCACGACCTTGCCGACGGGCTCCGCGCCCGTCTCCGCGAGCAGCGGCCGGAGGATCTCCATGCCGGCCTTCATCGCGTTGGCGGCCAGCAGTACCTCGGGCACGAACAGGATGCCGTCGCGAAAGTCGATGCCGACGATCTTCATGCCGGCGACGAGTGCGTCGTCGAGCACCTTCGTGGCCGAGAAACCGCGCTCGAGGAGGATGTTCGTCCCCTGGACGATCTCCTCTTTCATGCCGTCGTAGAGGTCGTTGTGCATCTGCTCGACCAGCTCGTCATCCGACAGGGCGGTGAGGTCGATGTCCTGATAGTCGTCGGTCATGGGTGGAGCTCCAGGGATCCCGCGTGGGAGAGGGACCGGCCGCGGGGGGTTCCACATCGTGGAACCGTGCCGTATCATGGAACCCGCGACCGCGAATCTAGCCGACAAGGGGTCCCGTGTCCAGCGTCCAATCCATCAGACGAGCCTTCGCGGTCCTCGACGCACTCGACGAGGGTCCGCTCGGCGTGACCGACGTGGCCGATCGGGCCGCCCTGCCGAAGTCGACGGCGGCGCGCTTGCTCGCCACGCTCGTCGGCGAGGGTGCGGTCGAGCAGGTGCCCGGCGAGACGTCGTACCGGCTCGGACCGCGGCTCGTGACGCTCGCCGGCGGCTTCAGCCTGGTCCGTTCGCTGGCGGCGGTGGGCAGGCCCATCCTGGCCGATCTCGCGTCTGCCTCCGGCGAAGCGGCAGGACTCGGTGTCCCGGATGGCGACCTGGTCCACTACATCGACCAGGTCGACACGCCCAACCCGGTCGTGGTCCGCGACTGGACGGGCGCCCGGGCACCGCTCCACGCGGTCTCGTCAGGGCAGGTGCTGCTGGCGTTCCGCACGCCGGCCGCGATCGAGCGCTACCTCGCGCAGCCGACCCTCGAGCGATTCACGCCCCGCACGCTGGCCGACGCCGACGCCGTGCGCGACCGCTTGCGCGACATCCGGCGGCGCGGCTACGCGTGGGCGATCGAGGAGTTCGATGACGGGATCGCGTCGGTCGCCGCGCCCATCGCGGACGCCTCTGGCGAGGTCATCGCGGCCGTCCACCTCCACGGGCCGTCGTACCGATTCCCACCTGCGGGGCGGGAGGCGAAGCTTTCTCAGTCGGTCGTGACCGGCGCGGCCCGGATCGCGGCGGGGCTGCGGGAGCGCTGATCCTCGAAGCCAGGGCTGACACCCCGGCGTGCGTGTCAGTCGCGTTTTCGCGCCGAGTTGACCACCGTGGGCGCGCGGGGGATCGAAACGCGTCTCACAGTCGCGCGATCGGGCCGAAACGCCCGGCGAGGTGATCCCCCGCGAAGAAAACGTGCGTCAGAGTCGCGTCCGGTGTGTCGCGCGCCGCTCGAGTGGCTCGGCCGCGGCCCTCAGTCGGGCTTGGTCGCGGTCACCGGCTCGAGGTCGATCGTCCGGACCTGCCGGGTCTTGCCGGCCTCGGTGCGCACGACGGCCGACGGGATGACACCCTTCGACAGCTTCTCGATGACGGCAATCTCCCCGGAGTACAGGCCGGTCCCGGCGATGCGGACCCGTCCCCCGACGGAAAGTCCCGTGCGGCCCTTGCCCGCAGTCAGATCGATGGTGGCGACGGTGGGCCGAACATACGGCGCGTCATCCGGCAACCCTGTGGGCGGTGGTGGTCGATTGGCGGTCTTGGGCGGCGGGTACGTGACTTTCCGTCTAGCCATCTGTTCTCCTGCTATAGGGGGTTGACGTTGGTCGAAGTTGCGTCCGCAGCTGCCGACTTTGCGCTGCGCTTGACCTTCGCCGCGGCGTCCTCGACGTTGGCCGCGACGTCGGCGGCTTCCTCGGCCGCTGCCGCCTGCACGTCATCGAGGGTCTCGGAAGTGTCGGACGCTTGCCCGGTTACCTGCTTCTGGACCTCCGCGACCTGCTCTTCGACCTTTGATCGGACGTCGCGCGTTCGCACCTCGAACTCGTCGCCGAGTTCGCCGAGCTTACGGTCGACTCGATAGCGGTCCCGGAACTCCGAGCCCGCACGCGACATGTACCAGGCGGCCGCTGCGGTCGCCGCGGCGACGCCGGCGATAAACCCACTGATGAAGCCCATCGGGTCACCTCCCACTCAGCGCGCTTTGGCACGCGTCGAACGCGAGTGTAGCGCCGACCGGTCGATCAGCCGACTCCGCGGGCTCGCCGGATCTCGGCGCTGATGGCGGGCACGACGGCGTGGACGTCGCCGATCACCGCGTAGCTCGCGCGTCGGAAGATGGGAGCGTCCGGGTCGGTGTTGATCACAAGGATCCGCTTGGCCGACTTCGCGCCGACGATGTGCTGGATCGCGCCGCTGATGCCGCAGGCAATGTACAGGTCCGGTGCGATGCGGGTCCCCGTCTGGCCGATCTGTTGGGCGTGCGGACGCCAGCCGAGGCTCGTCGCCACCCGCGACACGCCGACCGCGGCGCCGAGCAAGCCGGCCAGCTCGTCCAGCATCGCGAACGCCTCGGCGCTGCCGAGCCCACGACCACCGCCGATCACGACCTTGGCGTCCGCGAGCGAGACGCTGTCACCGGCGGTCACCTCGTGACCGACGACGCGCGCCCGCAGGTCGGCGTCGGTGATGGCCGGATCGACTCGAGCGACGGTCGAAGGTGCGGCCGACGTCGCCGGTTCGAGCGCCGGAACGGCGTGGGCGGCCACGGTCAGCAGGCGCGGCTCGCCGTCGAGGTACGCCTCTTCGAGCAGGCTTCCCGCCCAGCGCTGACGGGTCAGCCGCCAGCGGTCGCCCGGCTGGACCGAGACGACGTTGGCTGCCATGGGGACGTCCATCCGGGCCGCGACGTGCGCAAGGACCTCGGTGGCTCGCTCACTGCCGGACGCGACGATCGCCGCGAATGAGCCCGCCGTCGCGACCTGGGTGACGGCTGCGGCCCAGGCCGCAGGGGCGTAGGCGGCGAACCCCTCGCCGGCGACGAGATGGGCGGTCCTCACCCCGTACGCGCCCAGTGCTGGAGCAGCCGCGGCGGCGGCATCTTCCGCATCCGAAGCGCTCGCGATGACGACCGCGTGGACCTCGCCACCGATGGCCGTGGCGATGCCGCCGGCCACCCCGAGTGCCTCGGCGCTCAGCCGGTCGGGCACACCGCCGGCGAGCTCGACGAGGACGAGCGCAGCGCTCACAGGACGCCCAG
Source organism: uncultured Chloroflexia bacterium (assembly GCA_963819655.1). Lineage (GTDB taxonomy): Bacteria > Chloroflexota > Limnocylindria > Limnocylindrales > CSP1-4 > SPCO01. The sequence continues at coordinate 212,346 of CAWFXA010000002.1, forward strand.
CTCGCGCATCAGCTCGACGACGCGTGGCGCCGCCTCCGGGCCGTTGCCCAGGATCTCGACGTGCTGCTCCTGCTCGACGGGAACCTGCAGGCGGTCGAGGGTCGGTCCGCCCGGGCGTCGCTCCGGCACGATCCGCTCGATCTCCTTGCGCTTCGCGCGGAGCCGGCCCGGCACCGACGGATAGCGCGGCAGGTTGATCCCCTCGCGAACAGCGACGACGGCGGGGAGCGGCAGCTCATAGACGTCGGCGCCGCCCGGGACCTGGCGGCGCGCGGTCGCCACCCCGTCGCGCACCTCGAGCGCCTTGATGCCGGTCACGATGGGCCGGTCCAGCGCGACCGCGACGCGGATCGCCACCTGGTAGCCGCCCGAGTCGGCCGACTCGTTGCCGGCGAGGATCAGGTCGAACGGCCCGTCCGCCTCTTCGAGCCCCTTCACGGCATCGGTGATCGCGCCGGCCGTGGCCACCGGGTCCCAGTCGGACCCGTCGGTCTCGAGATGGACGGCGCGTTCGATTCCGATCGCGAGCGCATCGCGCAGCTGGTCCGCTGCCTCGGCCGGGCCGAGCGTCAGCACGACCGATTCGCCACCGTTCGCATCGATCAGCCGGACGGCCTCCTCGACCGCACACTCCTCGTGCGGGCTGACGACGAAGCCGAGGTAGCGCGTATCGATCGACCGGGCGTCATCGGCGAGGACGATCCGGCCGCCGGTGGCCGGAACGCGCTTGACGAGGACGAGGATGCGCACGCCTGCGGTCAGCTCCGGATCCGCTCGTTGTCCGGGTCGAATAACGGGGTGCTGCCGGCCACCGCGACGGTGACCGGATAGCGCTCCCCGAAGTACTCGACGAGGAGCTTGGTGCCTTCGACGGCCTGCTCCGGCGGCAGGAAGGACATCAGCAGATGCTTGCCCACCGAAGGCCCGGACCCGGCGCTCGTGACGTACGACCGCCGGCCCTTGGCGTCGACCAGCGGGCTGCCGTCCTCGGCGAGGATCGGCTCCCGGCCGAGCATGTAGCGCTTCACGCCGCTCTTCGACGTGGGGTCGTCGACGGTCAGCGTGCACAGGACGGCGGCCGGTGCCGCGTCGCGCTGACGGAGGTATGCCTCGCGGCCGACGAAGTCGTGATCCTTGACCGTCGGTCGCGCCATGCCGGCTTCGACGAGGTCGAATTCGAGCTCGAGCTCGGCACCGTGCGCGCGATAGCCCTTCTCGAGGCGCGACGTGACCGCATACGTGCCGATTCCGACCGGCGCGAGACCGTGCGGCCGCCCGGCCCGCCAGATGGCGTCCCAGACGCGCAGACCCTGCTCGATCGGGACGTAGATCTCCCAGCCCAGCTCGCCCACGTAGCTGATGCGCGAGGCGAGCGTCCGCACGCCGTCGATCTCCACGGTCTTCGAGGTCAGGAACGGGAAGCCCATGTGGCTGATGTCGGCGCTGCCGTCGGCCGCCGAACCGAGGATGTCCCTCGCACGCGGACCCCAGAGACCGAAAGTCGTGAACGCGTTCGTCAGGTCGTGGAGCTGGGCCGAACCGTCGGCCGGCATCGCGTCCCGGAAGATCTTCCTGTCGCGCATCCCCATGCCGCCGCCGGTGACGACCCGAAAGCGATCGTGGGCCAGCCGCATGATCGTGAGGTCGGCCAGGATCCCGCCGGCGCTGTTCAGGAGCGGCGTGTAGACGGTCCGACCGGGCGCGACGTCGACCCGATTGACGGCGAGGCGTTCCAGCGCCGCGAGGGCCCCGGGGCCGGTCACGTCGAAGATCGCGAATGCCGACAGGTCGACGAGACCGGCACGGTCGCGCATGGCGAGGTGCTCGGCGTTGATGATCGGCGACCACCAGCGCGATTCCCATTCGGCCTCGCGAGGCATGACCCGATCGCCGTATTCGCCGAGGAGCGACTCGTTCGTGCCGTACCAGTACGGCCGCTCCCAGCCCGCCGCCTCGAAGAACTCGGCACCGAGCTCGACGTGGCGGTCGTAGGCCGGCGACAGCCGGATCGGCCGGTTCGACGCCCATTGCTCCATCGGATGGACGATGCCGTAGGTCTTGTTGAACCCCTCGCTGGCCCGAGCCGCGATGTGCTGAGCGGTCTTGTGGTGGTCATAGAAGCGGGCGATGTCCGATCCGTGCGGGTCGATCTCCGGCTCGCCGGTGGTCATCCACTCGGCGATCGCCTTGGCGATGCCCGGCGCCTCCTTGATCCAGATCGCAGCCGCCGACCAGAGCCCCTTCACCTCGGGGGTCTCGCCGATGATGGGGTTGCCGTCGGGCGTCAGCGACAGGAGGCCGTTGATCGCCAGCTTCACCCCGACCGACTCGTCACCGACGATCTCGGGGAAGAGCTCGAGGGCATCCTCGAGCTGCGGGTCGAAGTCCTCCTGCGTGAACGGCAGCATCGTCGGCGACAGGGCCGACGCCTCGATCGACGGGATGTCGTCGGCGGCCATGAGGATCGCGCGGTGGGCGTACGAGCCGACCTCGAAGCCGGTGCCGTGTTGACGCTCATACATGTTGGTGTCCATGTCTCGGACGATCGGGAAGCCGACCTCCTTGGTCGTGTGCTCGAACTGCGGCACCGGGCCGATGTCGATCATCTGGTGTACCGCCGGCGTCAGCGGGATCGACGCCCCGGCCATCCGCGCGATGCGCGGGCTCCAGACACCGCAGGCGACGACCACGGTGTCGGCGGCGATGTCGCCCTGATCGGTGCGCACGCCGCGGACGTGGCCGTCGACGACGTCGACGCCCGTGACCTCGACGCCTGCGGCGACCGTGAGGGCACCCATGGCCTGGGCCTTCTGGCGCATGAGCGTGCCGGCCTGGAGCGAGTCGACGATCCCGACGCCCGGCGTGTAGAAGCCGCCGAGGATCACCGAGTCCTCGATGAACGGGACCATCTCCTTGACCTCGGCCGGCGTGAGCAACCGGGACCCCTCGATCCCCCACGAGGTCGATGCCGTCATCCGCCGCTTGAGCTCCTCCATGCGCTCGGGCGTGCGAGCGACCTCGATCCCGCCGGTCTCGTCATAGACGCCGAGCTCGCGATACTGGCGGGCGCTGTCGACCGTGAACGCGGTCATCTCCTTCGAGTGGTCCGTCAGGAAGATGAAGTTCGAGGCATGACCGGTGGACCCGCCGGGACTCGGCAGCGTGCCCTTGTCGAGCAGCACGATGTCGCGCCAGCCCTGCTCCGCAAGGTGGTACGCCATGCTGTTGCCGACGATGCCCGCGCCGATGACGACGACGTCCGCCCGCGCCGGGAGCGCGCTCATGCCGACCCTCCTCCTCCGTCTGCGTCCGTGTGCTGGAGGAGGATACCCGGCCACCGACTCGACACGCGGCACCGACCCTTGACCCGCGTCCGAAGCGGTCGCATCCTCGCCGCTCCGTCAAGTCGGCGTACCTGAGGGGACCGTGCCGAGCCTGTTCATCGATGGGGAGTGGGTCGCGTCGGGCGACGGGACGTGCAGCTCGGTCGTCAACCCGAGCGACGCCTCGATCGTGACTGAGGTCGACGTCGCGACCGACGACCAGGTGCAGGAGGCGATCGCGGCGGCTCGCCGCGCCTTCGACCGGACCGATTGGCCGCGGACGCCGACCGCAGTGCGCACCGCGCTGCTCGACCGGGTCGCCGACCTGTTGGAACGGAATGCCGAGGAGTTGGCACGCGAGGAGACCCTCAATACCGGCAAGGCGATGCGCGAGAGCCGTGCCGATATCGCGGACGTTACGCGGGTCTTCCGTTACTACGCGGAGCTCGCCGACAAGGAGGCGGGCCGGATCGTCGACACGGGTGAGCCGGACGCCGTGAGCCGGATCGTCCACGAGCCGATCGGGGTGTGCGGGCTGATCGGACCGTGGAACTACCCGCTCCTGCAGCTGTCGTGGAAGATCGCGCCGGCGCTCGCGGCCGGGTGCACGGCCGTCATGAAGCCCGCCCACGTGACGCCGCTGACGGCGATCCACCTGACTCGCCTCCTCGAGGAGGCTGGCACGCCGCGAGGCGTGGTCAACCTCGTCCTCGGGCCGGGCGAACGAGTCGGGCAGGCACTCGCCGATTCGCCCGAGGTCGACCTGGTCTCACTGACCGGTGGCATCGAGGCCGGGCGGGCGCTGATGCGCGGTGCCGCGGTGAACGTCAAGCGCGTCGCGCTCGAGCTCGGTGGCAAGAGCCCGAACATCGTGTTCGCCGACGCAGATCTCGAGACGGCAGTCGACAACGCATTGACTGCGGCGTTCGTCCACTCGGGCCAGGTGTGCTCGGCTGGCTGCCGGGCTATCGTCGAGGCGACCATCCACGACGATTTCGTGGCCGCGCTGGGCGAGCGCGCCGAGCGGATTCGGCTCGGGCATGGCCTCGACGACCGGACCGAGGCCGGTGCCCTCATCTCCGCCGAGCATCGGGCCAAGGTCGAGGCGCATGTCGCGGCCGCGGTGGCGGCGGGGGCACGGCTTGTGGCCGGGGGCCGACGACCGGACGAGCCCGAGCTGCAGGCCGGCTTCTTCTACCGACCGACGGTCTTCGCCGATGTCCGGCCCGACATGCGGATCGTGCGCGAGGAGGTGTTCGGCCCGGTCATGACGGTCGAGCGGTTCTCGACCGAGGACGAGGCGATCGCGCTCGCCAACGCCACCGACTACGGCCTGGCCGGCGCGGTCTGGACAGCCGACGCCTCACGAGCGCAGCGGGTCGCCGGTCGGCTGCGGGCGGGGACGGTCTGGATCAACGACTACAACCGCTACGTGCCGCAGGCGGAGTGGGGCGGTTTCAAGCGGTCAGGGATCGGCCGGGAGCTTGGCCTCAGCGGTCTCGACGAGTACCGTGAGGCGAAGCACATCTGGCAGAACACCGCGCCTGGTCCCACTGGCTGGTTCGGAGGGTGACTGCGTGACCGCGACGACGGAGCCGGCGACCGGCACACCCGTGAGCGAGGGCGACTCGTCGAAGCCGACGCTGGCCGTCCGGAACCTGTGGAAGATCTTCGGCCAGGCCGAGCACAAGGTCCTCGGGACCCCGGACGCGGCCCTCTCGCGGGACGAGCTGCGCCGGAAGACCGGTGCCACCATCGGTCTGCGCGATGTGTCGTTCGACGTCCGGCCTGGCGAGGTGTGCGTCGTGATGGGCCTGTCCGGCAGCGGCAAGTCCACGCTCGTGCGCTGCATGACCCGCCTCATCGAGCCGACCGCCGGCGAGGTCCTGCTCGATGGCGAAGACATCCTCGCCGCCAGCCAGGAGAAGCTGCGGGAGCTCCGCCGGCGTCGGTTCAGCATGGTCTTCCAGCACTTCGGCCTGCTCCCGCACCGGAGAGTCATCGAGAACGTCGCCTTTGGCCTGGAGATCCGCGGTGAGCCCCGCGCGGCGCGGGAGGAGCGCGCGCGAGCCATCATCGACCTGGTCGGATTGGAGGGTCACGCCGACAGCTACCCGGATCAGCTGTCCGGTGGCATGCAGCAACGCGTCGGTCTCGCCCGGGCCTTGGCCGTCGATCCCGAGGTCATGTTCCTCGACGAGCCGTTCAGCGCCCTCGACCCGCTGATCCGGCGCGACATGCAGAACGAAGTCCTGCGCCTCCACCACGAGGTCGGCAAGACCATGGTGTTCATCACGCATGACCTCGCCGAGGCGCTCAAGCTCGGCGACCACATCGTGATCATGCGCGACGGCGGCGTCGTCCAGATCGGTCGCCCGGAGGAAGTCGTCGGCGCGCCGGCCGACGACTATGTCGCCGACTTCGTCAGCGACGTCCCCAAGAGCCACGTGCTGACCCTCCGCTGGATCATGCGGCCCGTCGAGCCGGGCGATCCGACGGACGGACCGGAATTCGCAGCGTCGGCCGTCATCAACACCTGTCTCGAGACCGCGGCCTCGACCGACCGACCGATCCGGGTCGTGGAGGACGGCCGATTGGTCGGGATGGTCGACCGGGCCCGCATCCTCGGCGCCGTCGCCGATACGGTCGGTGGACGGCTCATCGACACGATGGCGGGCCGGTGACGGCGCTCTCGGTCCCGGCGATCCGGCGAGCCGAGACGGCCATCCCGAAGTGGGGCTGGTTCCTGGTGATCATGGTCGTCGCGGCCATCCTCTATGTGCTGTTCGCCGGCACCGCTGTCCAGCCCCACGACAACGAGGCACCGCTGTTCGTGGCGCTCAATGGGGTACGCGACTGGGTCCGGGATAATCGGGACAACCCGATCTACTTCATCTTCTTCGTGATCCCGCGGACGATCGTGGACATCCTGCTCGAGTCGTTGACCGGGGCGTTACATGCCATCGGTTGGCCCGCGCTCGTCGCGATCGCGGGCGTCCTCGGCTACCTCGCGGACGGCCTCCGGCGCGCCATCCTGACAGCGCTCGGGTTCGTGGCACTCGGCCTGCTGGGCCTGTGGACGTCGAGCGTCGACACCCTGGGGGCGATGGTCGCCGCGGTGTCGATCTCGATCGTGATCGGCGTCCCGCTCGGCATCCTCGTCGCCCAGAACGCGCGGGCAAGGCGGATCGTGACACCGATCCTCGACGTGATGCAGATCTTGCCGACATTCGCGTACCTGGCCCCGTTCGTGCTGTTCTTCGGGATCGGACCCGCGGCTGCAGCGATCGTCACGGTCATCTACGCCATGCCGGCGGCGATCCGGATCACGGCGCTGGGGATCCGCGGTGTTCCCGCGAACACCGTCGAGGCGGGCCGATCCCTGGGAGCGACGGGTCGCCAGCTGCTGGCAAAGGTGAAGCTGCCGCTGGCCCGAAAGGAGCTCGGGCTGGCGCTCAACCAGACCCTGATGCTGGCCCTGTCGATGATCGTGATCACGGCACTCATCAACGCGCCGGGCCTGGGGCAGGACACGCTTACGGCCCTGATCCGCAATGACGTGGGGGCGATGTTCGATGCCGGCATCGCCATCGTCATCCTGGCCATCGCGCTGGATCGCCTGACCGAAGCGTTCAGCCTGCGCCTCGATCCCCACAGGCGTGCCTTGGCCGGGATAAGTGCGACCGATCGCCGGTGGCTCCGGGTCGGCGTCGTCGTCACCGCGGCCCTCGTGGTGGTCGGCCTCGTCGTCCCGTTCGCGCAGGAGTTCCCCGACGCGATCACGATCTCGTTCCGCGAGCCCGTCAATGCTGTCGTCGATTGGCTGCGCAGCGACGTCGCGTGGCTGACCAGCGGGTTCAAGGACATCGTCACCTACGGATTGCTCAACCCACTACAGGAAGTCCTCACGCAGGCGCCGTTCTGGCTCGTCATCGGGGTCGTCGTCGCCATCACCCTCCTGATGAGTGGCGTGCGCGCGGCCGTCGTCGCCGGGCTCTCGCTGGTCGCGATCCTCGCCATGGGGTTGTGGCAGCACTCGATGGAGACGTTGATGCAGGTGCTGGTCGCGACGGCCGCCACCTTCCTCATCGGACTGGCCATCGGGATCGCCTCCGCGCGCAGCGATCGTGTCGCTCGCGTCCTCCGTCCGGTCCTCGACACGGCGCAGACGCTGCCTGCATTCGTGTATCTGTTGCCGGCCCTGATCCTGTTCGAGGCCTCTCGCATGACGGCGATCTTCGCGGCGGTGATCTTCGCCCTGCCGCCGGTCATCCGGCTCGTCGACGTCGGCATCCGGGCTGTGCCCGCGACGATCATCGAGTCGGCGACATCGTCTGGCATCAACAGCCGCCAGATGCTCACCAAGGTGCAGCTCCCCATCGCCCGGCCAGCCATCATCCTGGCCGCCAACCAGGCCGTCATCATCGTGCTCTCGATGGTCGTCGTCGGGGGTCTCGTCGGTGGCGGCGCACTCGGCTACGACGTCGTGGCCGGGTTCTCGCAGACCCGCCTGTTCGGATTGGGGCTCGCGGCAGGCTTCGCCCTGGTCTTCCTCGGCATCATGCTGGACCGGATGACCCAGGGCGCCGCGGGTCGGGTGTCGCCGTTGCAGCGGGGGTGATCAAGACAGCCCGGGGGTTTCCCCGACCGCGTTCGTCGCGGATAATCGCCGGACCGGCCGGGGCACCGGTCGTCAGAGGAGGAGCCGAACAAGATGGGTGTGACAAGGCGCGCTCGCGCGCTCATCGCAGCGACCGGCATCGCGCTGGTCGTCGCCGCGTGCAGTGGCGGTGGAGGCGCGACCAGTGAGGTCGTCGACATCGCCGTCAATCCGTGGGTGGGTTACGAGGCCAACGCCGGCGTCGTAGGCAACCTGCTGGAGAAGCAGCTCGGCTTCAAGGTCGAGTACAAGGATCTCGCCGAGCAAGTCAGCTGGGAGGGCTTCGAGTCCGGCGAGGTGGACGCCATCGTCGAGAACTGGGGTCATGCCGACCTGATCAAGACCTACGTGACCGACAAAGGCGTGGCCGTCGCCGCGGGGAGCACCGGGGTCGACGGCATCATCGGCTGGTTCGTGCCGCCGTGGATGGCGGAGCAGTACCCGGATATCACCGACTACACGAAGCTCAACGGCTACGCGGACATGTTCAAGACCTCCGAGTCCGGTGACAAGGGCCAGTTCCTGGCCGGCGACCCGTCGTTCGTGACGAACGACCAGGGGATCATCAACGGGCTCAAGCTGGACTTCCAGGTCGTCTATGCGGGCAGCGAGGCCGCCCTCATCGAGGCGTTCCGCAAGGCCGAAGCGGACAAGACCCCGCTGCTCGGGTATTTCTACTCGCCGCAGTGGTTCCTCAACGAGGTCCCACTGGTCAAGATCAACCTCCCCGAGTGGACCGAGGGATGCGACGCGAACGCCGAGAACATCACGTGCGACTACGCGCCGTACACGCCGCTCGACAAGTACATCAGCAAGAACCTCGAGACGAAGGCGCCGCGGGCGGCCCAGTTCATCAAGAACTTCCAATGGACCGCCGAGCACCAGAACACGGTGGCGAACTACATCACCAACGAGAACATGGATCGCGTCAAGGCGGCCGAAAAGTGGGTCGCTGAGAACGAGGCGGTCTGGAAGCCCTGGATCCCGGCCTCCTGAGCCGACTCTAGCGAAAGAGCGGATGGCGGCGCGGCCGATGGCCCGCCGCCATCGTCATGTCTCGGGCCTGTAACGAGGACCGCCCGTGGCCAGGACCCCCCGCGTCGTGATCATCGGAGCCGGGATCGTCGGCTGCTCGCTGGCGGACGAGCTTGTCCTGCGCGGATGGTCGGACCTGACGGTCGTGGAACAGGGGCCGCTGTACAGGACCGGCGGGTCCACCTCGCACGCGCCCGGGATCATCTTCCAGACCAATGCGTCGAAGACGATGACCGAGTTCGCCGGGTATACGGTCGAAAAGGCGCGGTCCCTGACGCTCGACGGTCGGTGGTGTCTGAACCCCGTCGGCAGCCTGGAGCTCGCTCTCACACCGGAACGGCTGGCCGAGATCCACAGGCGACGCGACTTCGCCGAGTCGTGGGGCCTCGCCGGCCGGGTGATCGATCCCGACGAGACGGCGGCGCTGTGGCCACTCGTCGATCAGGACGCCATCGTCGGTGCATATCACGTGCCATCCGACGGCCTGACCGATTCGGTCCGCGTGTCCGAGGCCCAGGCGCGCCGCGCGACGGAGGGTGGTGCGACGTTCCTCGGCGAGCACACGGTCACCGGCATCCGGACGGACGACGGCCGGGTCCGGGCCGTCATCACGGATCGCGGAGAGATCCCTGCCGACATCGTGGTCTGTGCGGCGGGCATTTGGGGTCCGCGGATCGGGGCGATGGTCGGGATGACGGTCGCGCTGCAGCCGCTCGCCCACCAGCTCAGCTGGACGACGGTCCTCCCCGAGGTCGTCGCCCTGGGCATCCCACCCGACCTGGAGGCGATCCATCCGAACATCCGCGTGCAGGACCGGGACATGTACTTCCGCGAGTATCCGGACCGCCTCGCGGTCGGCGGCTACGGGCACGTCCCGCTGCCGGTCGACGCGGCCGACCTGCTCCACCCCCGCGACGCGCCGGTCATGCCGTCGGTCCTGGCGTTCACGCCCGACACCTTCGCCGAGACGTGGTCGTGGGCCGAGGCGCTGGTGCCCGCCCTCCGCCCGCCCGAGGCGCGGATCGAGCGCGGCATCAACGGGATCTTCTCGTTCACGCCCGACGGCTTCCCGCTGATGGGCGAGTCGCCCGACATCGGCGGCTTCTGGCTCGCCGAGGCCGTGTGGGTGACGCACGCGCTCGGTGTCGGGCGCGCGATGGCGGAGTGGCTGGTCGATGGAGGCTCGGCGACCGATCTCCACGAGTGCGACCTGAACCGGTTCGAGGCGCACCAGCTGGCGCCCGACTACATCCACGACCGCGGGATCCAGAACTACGTCGAGGTCTACGACATCGTCCACCCGCTCCAGCCGATGGCGGACCCGCGACCCATCCGGACCTCGCCGTTCTACGAGCGGGAGCAGGAGCTTGGCGCGTTCTTCCTGGAGGGCGGCGGCTGGGAGCGACCGCACTGGTACGGGGTCAACGAGCGGCTGCTCGGACGGTACGGCGGCGAGATCCCCGCTCGCAATGCCTGGGCGGCGCGCTACTGGCACCCGATCGTGGGCGCCGAGGCGAGGGCGACGCGGGACGGCGTGGCGATGTACGACGTGACGCCGCTCAAGCGGATCGCGGTCGAGGGACCCGGGGCGCTGGCGTTCCTCGACGGCCTCACGACCAACCGACTTGACCGCCCGGTCGGGAGCGTGGTCTACAGCCTCATGCTCGATCCGCGCGGGGGCATCCGCAGCGACCTGACTATCGCCCGCCTCGGGCCGGAGCGGTTCCAGATCGGCGCGAACGGCCACGCTCGACCTCGACCTGCTGACCCGGCGCGCTCCACGAGACCACAGCGTGGCCGTCCGCGACCTCACGAGCGGGACATGCTGCATCGGGCTGTGGGGTCCGCGCGCCCGCGACGTGCTGGGGTCGGTGACGGATGCCGACGTGTCCAACGAAGCCTTCGGGTACTTCCGGGCGCGCGAGCTGTGGGTCGGCACTGTGCCCGTCACGGCACTCCGCGTGTCGTACGTGGGCGAGCTCGGCTGGGAGCTGTACACGACCGCCGACATGGGCCTGAAGCTGTGGGACACGCTGTGGGCGGCCGGCCAGGAGTACGGGGTGATCGCCGCGGGTCGGGGGGCCTTCGGCTCGCTCCGCCTCGAGAAGGGCTACCGCTCCTGGGGTGTCGACATGACGACCGAGCACGATCCATACGAGGCCGGCCTCGGGTTCGCCGTGCGCATGGACAAGGGCGACTTCGAGGGGCGGGACGCGCTCGTCGGCAAGAGCACGGAGACGGCCGAGCGGCGCCTGGTCCCGCTTCTCATCGCCGACAAGGCGGCTGTCGTGATGGGCAAGGAACCGGTCCATGTCGATGGCCGACCGGCGGGCTACATCACGAGCGCCGGGTACGGCTACTCCATCGACGCGCCGATCGCGTTCGCGTGGCTGCCAGCCGACGCGGGCCGGCCCGGGCGACCCGTCACGATCCGGTACTTCGGCGAGGACGTCCCCGCCACCGTCGGCGCCGACCCGCTCTTCGATCCCGCGATGGAGCGCCTCCGACGTTGACCGACCACGATGCCGGACACCGCCAGCCCGCCTCGATCGACCTCACCGGCATCGAGGCGGTCATCTTCGACAAGGACGGGACACTCATCGATTTCCACGCGCTGTGGGGCGGCTGGGCGCGCGAGCTCGGCACTCGCCTGGACGCCACGATCCGGCGACCCGTCTCGCTCGACGTCTTCGCGACGATCGGATTCGACCCGTCGACCGGACGGGTCGCCGCGCGCGGGCCGCTCGCGACCGAGACGATGGCCGGCATCGAGGAGACCGTGGCCCGCGTCCTCCGCCGCTGGTGCCCGAGCATCGCTGCGGCCCGTCGCGCGACCGAGATGGCCTGGTTCGCCCCCGATCCGGTCGCGCTGGCCGTCCCGGTCGCGGACCTCCGCCAGTTGTTCGACGTCCTCCGCGATGGCGGGCGACGGATCGCCGTGGTCACGACGGATGACCGGGTCCCGACCAACGCCACGCTCCGTGCGCTCGGCGTGCGCGACCGGGTCGAGGCGATGGTCTGCGGCGACGACGGGTTCGCCGTCAAACCGGCACCGGACGCCGTCTTCGCGGTGTGCCACGCCTTCCGGACCGAGCCCGCGCGGGTGGCGGTGATCGGCGATACGCCGGCCGATCTGGCGATGGCCCGAACGGCCGGTGCGGGACGCGTGATCGGAGTGCGCAGCGGGGTCGGCACCGACGCCGATCTGGGCGACGCCGACGCGATCATCGATTCGATCGGCTCGCTGCTGCCTTAGGCCAGCGGACCGGGTCGGACGCCCACTTGATCACTGCGCCGCGTCGTCTGACGGCTCGCGGAACATGGGAAGACCCCCGGCCTCGCGGCACGGGGGTCTCTCGCTTTCGGGAGGGCGACGCGACCGTCAGTCGCGGGCGCCGAACAGGCGAAGCAGGAACAGGAACAGGTTGACGAAATCGAGGTAGAGATGGAGGGCGCCGAGCACGGCTGCCTTTTCCACCGACCCGGTGTAGAGCGCCAGGTCGCCGTTCTGGATGCGCTGCACGTCGTAGGCGGTGAGAGCCGTGAAGATCACCACGCCGATGATCGAGATGACCCAGGACACGGTGTCGTTGAGCAGGAAGATGTTGATGACGCTCGCGACGAGCAGGCCGATGACGCCCATGAACAGCAGGCCGCCGAGGCGGGCCAGCGAACGCTTCGTCACGTGGCCGTAGATCGCCGCGGCCCCGAACATAGCCGATGCCGAGAGGAACGCGGTCGCGACGGACCCGGCCGTGTAGAACGACACGATCAGCCCGATCGTCAGGCCGAGCGACGCCGCGTAGACGAAGAACGCGCCGAGCGCGGCGGTCGCGCTGATCCGGCGGATACCGAGCGATATCCCCATCGCCAGGATGAACTGGCCGATGAGCAGGATGAACCAGTAGCTGCCCGCGAACTCCAGCAGCCGGGTGTTGCTCTGGACGAAGTAGGCGACGCCGGCGGTGACCGCCAGCCCGACGAACATCCACAGGAACGCCTGGGTCAGCAACGCCTGCTGCGTGCGGGCGTCGGGGATCGTCCGGGACTCGGACCCGGCAGGCGTCACAAGCGGGCCGGTGGTCGGTGTGGGAGTCGGTGAAAAGGGAGTTGGGTTGGGGGACCGCGGATCACTCATGCGGCTCGGTGCTCCTCACTGCAGGAACGGGAAGGGACGAATTGGATCTCGGATGACGGGTCGGAAGGCACGCTCACCACATCAGGCCCGCGTCGCGCGGATCCCAGCGCTCGGCGAGCAGGGTGACCGTGACCTCGTGCTCGACCACGGATTCCACCTGTTCCTTGACCTGGGCGATCATCGACCCGGCGTAGGGGCAGAACGGCGTGGTGAGGATCATCTTGATCTCGGTCGAGTCGGGACCAAGCAGGATCTGCTTGATGAGAGCGAGCTCGACCACGTTCATGCCGATCTCGGGATCGACGACCGCGCGCAGCGCGTCGAGGATCGCGAGCTCGGTGGCACGCCGTTCGGGGTCGAACGCGGGCGCCTCAGCCATGGTCGCGGGCGCTTCCATCGTGGTCGTGGCGGCGGTGTCGTCAGTCGTCTTTGTGTCGGTCATCGTGGGAACAGCCTAGCACCGACTCCGAACGAGGCAATCCGGTCCGTTCGTACGTCCTGTGGCCGTCCCCAGGATCCGCCGATGCGGCCGCAAGCAGGAGATGCACATCTCCCACAGTTGTGCACGATGGACCACCCAGGATGGGTGCGATTCGTCATCTGCGCTCGCGATCACGCATAGGTGTGCGAATCCTGCATCTGACGGTTGCCTTGGTGAGCGGCGGATTGATCGATCGCGCACGGCTGTCGGCATCGTGTCGCTCACAGCGACAATGTCGCGCTCAGCGACGTTTTGGCGGACGTCGTCTGGGCTTTCTGCGCGGGCCACCTTGGCCCGGGGCGTCGCGGTGAGTGCCGGATCAGCCCGTCTTGAGGACGATCCCTGGGAGCCTGTACTGGGACGGCAGACCGGCCGCCTCCGCGTCGCTGTAGCCGGGACCGACCAGCGACCCGTCCGGTTCGAAGAAATCGGCGTACCGCTCGCGGTGGGTGCTCGCGTAGGTGAACGCCGCCGCCACGCCGACCCGTCGCAGCTCCGGGTGGTCGGTCAGGATGCGGGTGAGGTCGTAGCCGTTGGCGCGGAGCTCGAGCAGCTGGCGCACCGTGAGCCGCGACCCGTAGCAGAACGGCTCGCCGTTCATCACGAGCGGGTCCTGCTGGACCCACTTGACGGTCATCTGGCTCAGCCGCCCTTGTAGAGGAGCTGGAGGAAGGCGTTCCGCTTCCGCGCATCGCCGGCCAGTCGCCGATGCCAGCGGTATTGCGCGATGGCCTCGTCGATGGCCCGGTCGGCCTCGACGGATTCCTTAGGCGAGATGACCGCGGGGAGCGCAGCGCGCAGGCCCTCGCACAGGTTGATCAGGTCGTCGAGCGGGACGCGCTTGCGGCGATAGACCGGCGACGTCCAGTCTGCGTACTCGCGCGCCGGGGCAGGGTCGCCCGCAGCGACGGACACTGCGACGCGGTCCGCGAGGAGCTCGGCGTCGCGCAGGCGCTGCCGCAGCCCGACCTCGTCATTTCGCTCCCGAAGCGTCGGATCGCTTTCAAGGGCGGTCGCGAGCGCCCGTGCCGCCAGCGTTGGCAACGCCTCGCGGATCCGTCGCGCTGCCTCGGGCGAACCGGCAGTCATGTCGAGCGGCGGGCGGCCGAGGCTTGGGTGGCTCACGATCGGAAAGTCTAGCGTCCGCCCGGGCACGTCGCCATCCATCCCACGGCTACGATGCGTGGCGTGGACGACCAACGAACGGGCGGCGTGCCCGCCGAACCAGGCGAACGGCGGCTCGAGAGACCTCCCTCGGATCGGTACACGCCGGTCGTGCAGGAGCCGGCCCCGGGCGGTGCCGGTTCGCAGGGGCACGCGATCGCGTACGCCGTGCTCGCCGCGATCGGTGGGGCCGTGGCCATCACGGTCGGTGGCGGCCTCCTGGCGATGACCGCGGGCTTGCTGGTCATCGCCGCGGCGCTCGGCTGGGCGGTCGCGGCGGCTCTGTCGACGAGTCCCGACGGAGGCACACGGACACGGCGCATGGCACTCGCCGCAGGCATGGCCGCGATCGGGGTCGCGTTGGGTCAGCTCGGCCTCTGGCTGGTTGCCCGCCAGGAGGGCGGGACGCTCGGTCTCGTCGACTACCTCGGGGAGGTCTTCGGGATCCTCGTCCTCCTGCAGCTGGTCATCGCTGTCGTCGTCGCGTTGTGGCGCGCGCGGTGAGCGACACACGCGGGCCGGACGATCGACGCGACGCAGCCGACCTCAGCTTCCGGCGCCCGACCGAGGCCGATCACCGCACGATCGTCGGATTGGTCGACGAGTGGTGGGGCGGTCGTCGCATGCGCTCGCTCCTGCCGCGCCTGTGGTTCCAGCACTTCGCCGGGACGTCGTGGATCGCGGAGGCGGTCGACGGACGCCTGGCCGGCTTTGTCGTCGCGTTCATCAGCCAGGACGACCCGTCCGTCGGCTACGTCCACATGATCGGGGCCGACCCCAACCGTCGCCGGAGCGGTATCGGCCGAGCACTCTACGAGCGCGTGTTCACGGACCTGTCCGGCCGCGGCGTGAAACGCGTCAAGGCGATCACGTGGCCAGGCAATCGCCAGAGCGTCGCCTTCCACCGATCCGTCGGCTTCCGCGTCGATGACGGTCCGGGCACGGAGAACCTGTACGGGACGCCTGCCTACGCCGACTACGACGGCGACGGCGACGACCGGGCGGTCTTCGTCCGCGACCTCTGAGCGTCGCCGCCAGGACGTCTCGGGAACCGATCGACCCCGGCCGGTGTACTTCCCACAACGGGTCACCCCGCCCGACCCACCACGGGAAGGAGTCCACCGATGCTTCGCCGGATCGCCGCCGTGATCGCCGCGACCGCCATGCTCCTCGTCTTCGCCCTCCCGGCGATGGCCGGTGGTTGGGCCGAGATCGAGGCCGACGCGCAGATCGCGACACCGACCGAGGACACGCCGTTCGTGATCGGCTTCACGGTCCTCCAGCATGGCCAGACGCCCGCACCGTGGGAGTCCGCGACCGTCCATTTCACGGACGCGGGAACGGGTGAGGCATTCGACGTCGCCGCGACGAACGACCGCGCGGACGGCCATTTCGTCGCCACCGCGACGGTTCCACACGCCGGCTACTGGAGTTGGCAGGTCACGCTCCGGGACCTCGAGAGCCAGCACGTCCCGGTCCGGATGACAGTCCTCACGGCCAGCGGCGCGACCCCGCCGTTCGATCCGTCGACGATCCTGGCGGCGGTGGACAGCGCGAAGATCGCCGCCACGAACTCCGTGACCGAGAGGTTCGCCCCCGAGATCGAGCGCCTCGATCGACAGGACGACGGCTATCGAGCCCGCCTCGACAATCTGGCCGCCCAGATGAGGGACGTGACGGCCGATCGCGATGCGCTCGCCGACCGCGTCGCCACTCTCGAAGGAGTCGGCGGCCTGCCGTTGATCGCGGTGATCAGCCTGTCCGTGCTGGCCGGTTCAGCGGCGGGCTTCGCGATGGCCTGGCTGGCGGGCCGGAAGCCACCGCGCGAGCTCCCGGACGTCGCCCTCAATCCACCGCAGCGCGGAGCCGACCCGGTGTGACCCGCTCGTGGAGGAGGCGGCCGAAGCGCCCGACGCGGTCGGGCGCTTCGCCTGTCTCGACCCAGCGGGCGATGAGCTGCTCGCCTTCCTCGTACGCGAAGACATACAGCCGCGAGAGCGGGTCCTCGATGAACTCGAGCCGCTTCGCAGCGACATCCTCGGAGAAACGCCCGACCTTCCGGAGATACGTCATCACCTCCTTGTGCGGTCGACCATCGGCGTGACGGCGGAGTGCGGCCTCGTCGACGGCAGCGTCCAGGATGTTGCGCGGCGCGACCAGCGCGACGGCCCGCTCCGCCATCTCACGCGCGGCGGGCCGGTCGGCGGCGACAGCCAGACCCGCGCGCTCGAAGAGTTCGACGAGCAGGTCGGCCCGCTCCTCGAGCGGCGACGCGAGCCTGGTCCCGTAACGGGCCAGCCCCTCGCTGACCGGGCCCTCGGGCGTGTTCGTCAGCAGCATCGACGACTCGAGCTGATGACGGCGGTCGACCAGGTCCGTCTCCTTCCAGGAGAGCTCGAGATGGTGGCCCGGGTACGTCTCATGGGCGATGGTGACGACGAGATCGGGAGCGGTGACGGGTAGGTCGACGTTGATGTCGATCCGCGAGCGACGACCGCCCTCATACCAGTTGTAGGCGATCCACGGCTGGTCGCGGACGATCGACAGGCGGAGGCCCTCGCCCTCTGGCAGTCCGAAATCGTTCCGGGCGCGTTCGCGGAAAAGCTCGACGAGCCACTCGGCCACAGACGGCAGCCGATCGACCGGCACCTCGAGCTCGCGGTCCCAGGCCTCAAGTCGTTCCGCAACGGAACCCTTGCCCGGCAACAACGCATCGATCGCGGAGGCGGCGGTGTCGAAGACCGCGGCGTCGTGCCGCCGCGGCGCGAACCCCATGCAGCGCTCGACGTACTCGGGGTACGGCAGCGGCTCCCCTGCGAGCGCGAGGGCGTGGGCATCGAGCGCGTGCAGCTGTGCGGTCAGCCACTCCTTCCGGTCCTGTTCGTCGATCTCGCGGGCGACGCGGTCGGCAAGTGATGCGATGTCCTCACGAAGCCGGCTCGGTGCCCGCAGCTGCTCCATGTCCACCCGCGCCTTGGTGTCGGCCGGCCCGTAGTACGCGTCCACGAGACCCGGGATGTGCTGGTCGAGCCGAAGACCGAGCAGGAGATAGTCCGTCGCGATGGGGTCAGGCGCTGGGACGGTCCGCGTGCCGCCGACGGCCGAGACTCGCTGCGGGGCCGGCGTCATCGCTGCATACGGTCGGGCCGTGGGGCGCGGCGCTCGCCATGGTCGCGGTGGTCGTCGGCCCGCCGCCGGACCTCGGCGAGGCGTTCCGCGAGTGTCGGATCGGGAGGGAGGCCGGTCCGGTCCGGTGCGCGGTCGGCCGGGCGCTCGGCCTCCGCCGACGCAGGCCGATCAGGATCCGCGGAGCCAAGGCCGACCCCACCTGTTTCCCCGACGAACGGCATGTGTTGCCGATCGACTGCGTCGAGGCTCATCCGCAGCGCGGCGGTCTTCTGGGTCGCCACCTCGCGGACGTACGCCGACTCCTCGTCGGCGGTCATCGGCCGGCCGCGGACGATCGCCTTGGGCTTGCCGACCATCAACCACGCGAGGTGATAGCGGTCCATGCTCCCCCATGCCGCGGACAGGAGGTCGTCGGACAACTGCAGCCAGACCTGCATCGCCCCCAGGGAAGGCTGGGCGACCAGCCGGTCGCCCTCGTCGATGAGCTGCCGGGTCCGGGTGATCAACTCGTCACGTTTCACGGTCGTGCCAGCTCGCCGTCGCGGATCATCGCCTCGCGGTCGGCGCGGGCGCGAAGCGTCCACGGGCCAGGCGTCCCGGCCCCGATCGGTCTGCCTTCGAAAGCGGTGACCGGCAGGATCCCGGCCACGCTCGACGACAGGAAGGCCTCCTCGGCGTTGGCGAGATCCTCGCGCCGCAGCCTGGCCTCGACCGGCCGGACGCCCACCCGTGCTGCCCAGTCGAGCAGCCAGGATCGCGTCGTCCCCGGCAGGATCGCGCAGTCGAGCGATGGTGTCGCGAGCTCGGGCGTCCCTCCGGCCGAGCCGCGGACCAGGAAGATGTTGGCCGACGTCCCTTCGGACAGGTGATCGTCGATGGTCAGGAACAGCGCGTCGTCCGCCCCGGCCCGGCGCGCCTCGAGCCGCGCATAGACGTACTCGGCACGGGACGTGGTCTTGAGGGTGGCTAGCGGGTTGCGCGGGTCGCGCCGGACGGCGGAGGCCACGAGGTGGAGCCCCTGCTCGAGATGGTCGGCCGGTGCAGCCGCGACCGGCCACGCCTGGATCGCGATCGTCGCCTCCGCGTCCTCGTTCGGCGGCAGCACGCCGCGCGTCCGGAAGACGCCACGCGACACGGTGATCCGGAGCGACGCGTCGCCGTCGGCGCCGTCGAGCCCATCCACGGCAAGCAACGCGGCGATGCCGGCCGACAGACGGGCGTCGACATCGGCCGGGAGCTCGATATCGAGGCCATCGGCCGATCGATGGAGACGCGCCAGGTGGGCATCGATCTCCGTCGGGTGGCCACCCCGGGCGCGCAGCGTCTCGAAGACCCCGTCCCCGAGCTGGAAGCCACGATCGAAGACAGACAGATGCGGCCCGTCGGCCGGGAGGATCTCGCCGTCGAGCCAGACGTGCCGTGGTCGGCCGTCCCCCGTCGATATCACGCCACCTCCTCGCCGCCGATCGCCCCGAGCGGGCCGCGTGCCTTGGCGACGGTCTCATCCCACTCCGCGGCGGGGTCGCTGCCCCAGGTGATGCCGCCCCCGACGTGGAGCGTCAGCCGTCGACCGTCGGCGACGAACGTACGGATGAGGATGCTGGTCTGCATCGCGCCGTCCGGCCCGATCCAGCCGAGCGCGCCGGTGTACGGCCCGCGGCGCACCGGCTCGAGCCGCTCGAGGATCTCCATCGCGCGGATCTTGGGAGCACCGGTGATCGAGCCACCCGGGAAGCTTGCCCCGAGCAGGTCGAAGGCGTCACGGCCGGCGGCCAGCCGGCCGGTGACCGTCGAGACGAGGTGCTGGACCGCTGCGGTCCGCTCGAGCCGACACAGGCGGGGGACGCGCACGGTGCCGGGACGGCAGACGCGGCCGAGGTCGTTGCGGAGGACGTCGACGATCATCACGTTCTCGGCCCGGTCCTTGGCGCTGCTCAACAGCTCGCAGGCGAGCGCCCGGTCCTCGCGCCGATCGCGGCCGCGCGGGCGTGTCCCCTTGATCGGATCGCTGGCCACGTGCCCGAGCGCGTCGACCGACAGGAACGGCTCGGGTGAGGCCGACAGGAGGGCCCGCGGCATGCCCGTCTCGGGCGACGGGCCGAGGTCGAGATATGCCGAGAAGAGAGACGGGTCGCCGGTCCGCAGGTGGCGATACGGCTCCCACGGATCGCCGTCGAACGGCGCCTCCAGGCGTCGCGTGAGGTTGGCCTGGTAGATGTCCCCGCGTGCGATGTGCTGCCGGATCGCCTCGACGCCTGCCTCGTATTCAGGTCTTGAGAGGCTCGACCGGAAGCGCAACGGCTCCTCACGAGGCAGCACCGCGGGGGGGCCGGCGGCGGGCGTCGTCAACCGGGCGTGCACGTCATCGAGCCGGCGCGCCAGCCGCCGCGCATCGCCGTCGAGCGCACGCCCCGCGAGCCACGCGTGACCGGTCCGCCGGTCCCAGGCCACGACCCAGTCGTGCAGCCCGAGCCGGAGTGGCGGCAGACCCTGATCGTCGAGCGCGATCGACGGCAGACGCTCCAGCGCGTGCCCGAGGTCGTAGCCCAGGAACCCGACGAGGCCTCCGAGGAACCGCGGCGCATCGGCGGGGACGATCGGGGTGGCATCGAGCCGCGCCAGCAGGCGCCGCGCGACGGCGAACGGATCGGGACCCGCCGCCGGGGTGTCCAGGACCGCGACCGGGTCCGCGGTCAGGTACGTCCAGCGCGCATTGCGCCCGGGTCGCGCGCTCTCGAGCAGCGCCAGCCCCGGCAGGTCACGGAACGCTTCGGCCGCATCGATCGGGCGCAGCGCCGCGACTCGATCGGGCAGGCGCCGGAGGCGCAGCGTCGACGAGGACGAACCGGGCTTGTTCGGGCCGACCGGGATCACGCGGGCGATGATACGGCCGGTCGCCGGGACGGGGCGCCGACGCCAGCGACCGGAGGTACGCTCCTCGCGATGCAGCGTGCACGGAATGCGATCGGTGTCACCCAGTGGTCGCTCGACGGGCGTGGACCCGAGACGATCGAACGCGCAGCCCTGCTCGGCTTCGAGACCATCCACCTCGACTCCGGCTCGCTCGACGGCGATCTCCGGCTCGACGACGACGGCCTGCGCGAGCGGTATCGCCGAGCTGCGCGCGACTGTGGCGTGACGATCGGCGCGATCTCGGGCGGGGACCTGAATGACCTCGGGCTCTCCAGCCCGGCCGGTTCCGCGAACGCGACCCGGTGCGCGTTGAGCATCCGGATCGCGATCGAGGCAGCGCTCGACATGGGCGTGCCACTCGTCTTCCTGCCGAGCTTCCGAGCCGGCGAGATCCGCGACGACGCGGACCTGTCGCGCACGGCCGAGGTCCTCGCCGCGGCGGGCGATCACGCGTCCGGCCGTCCCGTGACGGTCGCCACCGAGAACACGTTGAGCGCAGACGGCAACCTCCGGCTGTTGCGTGCGGCGGGCCGTTCCGACCTTCGCGTGCTCCTCGACACGCAGAACCCCGCGCTGTGGGGGCATGCCGTGGCGCCGATGGTTGACGCCCTGTGGCCGTACCTCGTCGATCAGGTCCACGTCAAGGACGGGATCGATGGCGAGATGGGCAATGCCCTGCTCGGGGAGGGCGAATCCGACTTCGCCGCGACGTTGGCTGCGCTCCGCCGGCGCGGCTTCGCGGGGGCGCTGGTCAGCGAGAACGACTACCGCGGCCCGCGCAGCGAGCTGGCTGGCCGCGATATCGCCATCCTCGCTGATGTCGCGACCGGCTAAGCGGATGGAGCCGCTACGCGTCGGGTTCATCGGGGCGGGGGTTTTCTCCTCCTGGGCGATCTACCCGGCCTTGCACCTTGCTCCCATCGACCTGCGGGCCGTCTGCGACACCGACGGAGAGAAGGCTCGCAGCATGGCGAGTCGTTTCGGCGGCCGAGGACGCTGGTACACCGATCACCGCCGGATGTGGGAGGAGGAGGATCTCGAGGCGCTGATCGTCTGGATGAAGCCGGGCGCTCGACAGGACCTTGTTCTCGAAGCGCTCGAGGCCGGCTACCACGTGCTTGTGCCCAAACCGCCTGCGCTCACGCTCCAGGCCTGTCGGGAACTGGCGTCGGCCTCGACCAGGACGGGTCGCAACGTGATGGTCCATTTCCACCGGCGTTTCAGTCAGGGCGTGACGCAGGCGCGCGAGATCATGCAGCGGCCGTCGTTCGGTCCGCTGACGCAGCTCTTCTGCTCGTTCTGCTCCGGCGCCTACGACGACGTGCGTGCCGCCGGGTTCGACGACCCGGTCCACGCCTACCTGTGTGACTTCGCGGTCCACCACCTCGACATGGCGCGTTGGCTGGGCGGCGAGGTCCGCGAAGCCAGTGCTTACCACGATGTGCGCGGTCGTGGCGCTTCCTTCGCGGTCGCATTGCAGTTCGAGAACGGTGCGGTGGGGAACCTGCAACTGAACAGCCAGCGCGTGTGGTGGCGCAACTACGACCGGATCGAGGTCACCGGCCAGGGCGAGTACATCCTCATCGACGGCCTGTGGGGCTCTCGCCACTACACCGCGACCGACAACACCTTCACCGAGAACTACAGCGACGAGCGGAGCACGGAGCTCGGCGGGGACGGTGCTGCGTTGGTCGAGTTCGTCGCATCCATCCGGGAGGGGCGGGCGCCGGTGGCGAGCATCCAGGACGCCGTTCGAACGATGTGCCTCTATCAGGCGATCTACGACGCCTACCGTGCGGGCCGGCAGGGGCCAATGGAGTTGCCGGAGCCCTGAACACGCACGTCGCGGTCGCCGAATCGCGACCGCGCGCGCCCGCTACCCTCCTCGGATGCGAGCACGTGACCTCGGGATCAAGTTCGGCCTCGGCTCACCCGGGCCGCTCAACGCCATCACCGACGTCGCCGGCGTCACGGTCGGGCACACGACGCTGATCCGCGGCGACGGACCGCTGGTCGTCGGCCGAGGCCCGGTCCGGACCGGCGTCACGGTCGTCTGTCCGCGCGGCGCGGCGTCGCTGCGCGAGCCCGTGTTCGCGGGTCGCCATAGCCTCAACGGCAATGGCGAGATGACCGGCCTCGAATGGGTCCGTGAATCGGGCCTGCTGAGCTCGCCGGTCGCGATCACCAACACGCACAGCGTCGGGATCGTGCGCGACGCGCTGGTGGCCGCCTCCGTCGATGGGAGCGATGCGCGCTGGTCACTCCCCGTGGTCGGCGAGACGTACGACGGGCTCCTCAGCGACATGAACGGGTTCCACGTCACCGGGGCCCATCTTCAGGCGGCTCTGGCGGAGGCGCGCGGTGGACCGGTCGAGGAAGGGGCGGTCGGTGGCGGCACGGGCTCCATCTGCCACGAGTTCAAGGGCGGCATCGGAACTGCGTCACGGGTCATCCCGACGGAGTCCGGTGGCTACACGGTCGGCGTCCTCGTCCAGTCGAACTACGGGAAGCGTTCGTGGCTGCGGGTCGACGGCGTGCGGGTCGGCGAGGCCATCCCGGCCACGGAGGTCCCGAGTCCGTACGACGACCGCCCCGGACTGCCGCCGGCGGGTTCAGGATCGATCATCGTCGTCGTCGCCACTGATGCGCCGCTGCTCCCCCACCAATGCGAGCGGCTGGCGCAGCGCGCGGGCCTCGGGATCGCCCGCGTGGGCGGCACGGGTGGCCACACGAGCGGCGACCTGTTCATCGCGTTCGCGACCGGCAATCGGATCCCGACCGGTTCGGGCGACGACGACGACCCGATCGGCGTCGCCACCTATGCCGTCCGCGCCGTCGGCGACATCACCATCGACAAGCTGTTCGATGCCGTCGTGGAGGCGACCGAAGAGGCCATCGTCAACGCGCTCGTCGCCGCGCCGACTGTCGTCGGGCGCGACGGCATCACGGCCCACGCGATCCCGCACGACCGGCTCGTCGAGGTCATGAGGTCGGCCGGTCGCTGACGGTCGGACTTGGTCGACATCGACGAGTGCCGGCGAGACCTGGGGCGGCCGCACGGCGCGCGGCCCGGCTCCCGAGGCTGCGCGCGCGCCCAAGGCGGCCGCGGCCCGAGGTGGCCGCGCGGCCCGATGTCGATCCCATTTCTGCTGGGATCAGACGAATCAGGCCAACGGGGCCTTAACGGTCGTCGGACCTGTCATCCCGTGCTTGGGTCGACCCGCCGCGAGCGCGATCGACACGTGCTCCGGGGCCTTATCGCCCCCGGAGCCCTGAAACGTCTGGTGGGATCAGAATCGATGCCGGCAAGGCCCGCGGACACCCCGACCCGGCCCCGGGAACTGTCAGTTCCGGATCAGACATGGATGAGCGTGAACCGAGACCAGATCCGACACCTTCTGTCGAATCCGGCGGCCAGCCACGCTCATTCGTCAGGAGATCGGTACTGGCAGTTCCGCAAGAGTGGACGGGAAGGGAAGCGCTCGCATCCGGCGCCGACCCGGGAGGCCAAACTGCTAGTCGCCCACCCCGACCGCGACCGGCTTCTCGATCGGCACGCCGATCAGGCTGCCGTACTCGGTCCACGAGCCGTCGTAGTTGCGGACCCGCTCGTAGCCGAGCAGCTCATGGAGCACGAACCACGAATGGCTCGACCGCTCGCCGATCCGGCAGTAGGCGATCACGTCCTTGTCGGGTGTGACGCCCTTGGCCTCGTACAGCGCGGCCAGCTCGTCGGGCGACTTGAACGTGCCGTCCTCGCGCACGGTCTGGGCCCACGGGATGCTGGCGGCACCCGGGATGTGGCCGGCCCGCTGAGCCGTCTCGGACATGCCCGGAGGGGCGATGATCTCGCCGTTGAACTCGGCCGGCGACCGGACGTCGACAAGCACGAGCTCCGGGTCGCCCAGCCGGGGCAGGATGTCGTCGCGGTAGGCGCGCAGCGCGAAGTCGGGCTCGGGCAGCTCGTATCCCGTGGCCGCGTACGACGGGACGTCGATGGTCAGCGGCAGACCATGGTCGAGCCAGTACTTGCGCCCGCCATCGAGGATGCGGACGTCGCGATGGCCGTACAGCTTCAGCTGCCAGAACGCCCACGCGGCGAACCAGTTGTTGTTGTCGCCGTACAGCACGATCGTCGTGTCCGGACCGATGCCCGACTCGGACAACAGCCGCCCGAAGTCCTCGCGCGACGCGATGTCGCGGCGGACCCCATCGGACAGCTGGCTCGTCCAGTTCCAGGCGACGGCACCCGGCACGTGGCTCTGGTCATAGGCGGTCGTGTCGACGTCGACCTCGACGAAGCGCACGGCCGGGTCGTCGAGATGGGCCTTGGCCCAGTCGGCGTCGACCAGCGAGCCGGACGCCGAGGTTGTGTGGTGACTCATGCGGAGAGGCCTCCCTTGAGGTGATGCTGGTGTCGGGGCGGGACGGAGGCGGGAGTCGCGGCGGGTCGAGGATCAGTCCGCGGACGTCGGTCGGTCGCGGCGGCTGAACTCGGCGAGCCGCTCGGTACAGTCGACCGCGGCGCGTTGCGCCTGCCGCACGATCCACGGGTCGACGCGGCTCGAGTCCTCGACCGTCAGGGTCGGTCCTGTCGGGCCGTCGGCGACGACGATGCCCGAGCTGTTGCGGTAGTCCGCCATCCAGTTGGCCTGCAGCTGGAGCGCGACATCGGTCACGACCCGCAACGGGAACAGCCAGTCGAGGTACGACGCATTCAGCCGATCGGCGACGTCGGCGAGACGGACCGGACGGCCGCGCTCGAGCCGAGCAACGAGATCGATGACCCGGATCGCGGTGAAGGGATCGCCCGACTCACCGACAGTCGGTGGCACGATGCCCGGGTCGGGCAGGCCGGCCGGAGCCGGCCGCAGTGGTCCGAGTCCGATGGTCGCTGTTGCGGCGTCGGTCACGTCGGGCCAATCTCCGAGTCATTCAGTAGGGATTAGCCCGAGTCTAGCGCATCGCGAACGAACCTTCACCATGCGCCGACCCTGTCCGCAACCGATCTGGGGCATCCTTGCGCCTGCCGGACAGGCGTCCGGCGCCGTTCGCGCGGCCTGCGCGGCCGAGCGTCCCAACCGAACGAGCACGATGCAACCGATGGACACCGACCGGATCCCGACCCAGCCGACCCCGGATCAAGAGCCGCCCGACGCGACCTCCCTCACGTCGGGTCCCTCCCAGGCTCCGACGTCATCGGCGGCTGGTCGCGGTAGCCGGTGGGCGGCCATCGGGGCTGTCGTCGTCTTCGCGCTGGTCGTGACGTTCACTGCCGGGATCGGGGTCGGTCGCCTGGTATCGCCATTTGGCGCCCCCGGAGACACGGCCCCGAACCCTGCTGCCTCCCTGAAGCCCACCGAGTTCGGTCTCATCAAGGAGGCGTGGGACACCCTCCACCAGCAGTTCGTCGGTCGCGACACCCTCGACGATCGCGCGCTCATCTACGGGGCGATCGAAGGCCTGACCCAGGCCGTCGGCGACACCGGGCACACGGACTTCATGACGCCCGAAGAGCGCAAGGAGCGCAACGACTCGCTGTCCGGCTCGTACGTCGGCATCGGCGTGCGGATCGAACCTGACGACGCCGGTCTGCCGCGGGTCATCGGTGTCTTCGATGGCGGTCCGGCCGAGGCGGCCGGCATCGTACCGGGCGACGTCATCGTCGCGGTCGACGGGAGGTCGACCGAGGGTCAGTCGATCGACGTAGTCGCCGGCTGGGTCCGCGGCGAGGCCGGCACGAACGTCGAGCTGACGATCCGGCCGGACACCGGTGCCGCCGAGCGGACGATCTCGATGGTGCGCGCCGACGTCCCGATCCAGCCGGTCTCCTGGACGATGGTGCCGGGCACGACGACCGGCCTCATCCGCCTGGACCAGTTCTCGAACGGCGCGGCGGACGATGTCGTCGAGGCGCTGAAGGCGGCCAGGGCCGCGGGCGCGACCCGGATCGTCCTCGACCTGCGCGGCAACCCGGGCGGGTACGTCAACGAGGCTGTCGGCGTCGCCAGCCAGTTCCTGTCGAAGGGCCTCGTCTACATCGAGCGCAACGCGTCCGACGAACGGACCGAGCACCCGGTCTCGCCGGATGGCGTGGCGACCGACCTGCCGCTCGTGGTCGTGGTCGATGGCAATACCGCGAGCTCGGCGGAGATCGTGTCCGGCGCGCTCCAGGACGCGGCGCGGGCCAAGATCGTCGGCGAGACGACGTTCGGCACCGGGACCGTACTGGGCGAGTTCGACCTGTCCGACGGGTCGGCGCTCCGTGTCGGGACCGTCGAGTGGCTGACCCCGAGCGGCCGGCGGATCTGGCACGAGGGCATCGCCCCGGATGTGCCGATCGCCCTCCCCGACGGCGTCGTGCCGCTCAGCCCGGATGACGTCGCGAAGCTGACGGCGGCGACCGTCGGGTCGATCGACGACACGCAGCTCGCGAAGGCCCTCGAGGTGGTCGCCACGGAGCAGGTCGCCACGACTCCCTGACCCTGTCGGGCCTTCGCCAGTCCAGTCAGTCGGCGTTGCTCGTCAGTACCATCGTCTCAGTAGGCGTGCGTGGAACCTCTTCCTATAGTGGCGCAGCCCTCGACTGGGGGTGAGTACTCATCAGGAGGTGCCTAGATGGCGCCCTTCAACTCGCTCCTCGCCGCGCTTCGTCGTGACGAGGAAGGCCAGGGCCTCGCGGAGTACGCGTTGATCCTCGCCCTCATCGCGATCATCGCGATCATCGCGCTGATCTTCCTGGGCAGCCAGGTCAGCTCGATCCTGAGCACCGTCGGCAACTCGGTCTAGCACCGACTTCCGACAACAGACGGACCGCCGGTCACGCGACCGGCGGTCTTCTTTTTGCCCGGCGATGCATTGCAAGGCTACGTCGCGTCGACGACGTCCAGGATCCGCATCGCCAGCGTCAGGTCGAAGACGGCCGACGGATCGGCCAGGGAGCGGCCGATCAGCTGCTCGATCCGATTGATCCGGTACACGACGGTGTTGACGTGGATGAACATCCGTGCCGCCGTCCGGCGCTGGACGCGATCCTCCTCCAAGAGGACTCGCAACGTCCTGGTCAGCTCGGCGCCCTGGCGGCGGTCGTGCTCGATCAGCGGCTGCCAGCGTCGCGCGCGCGAACCCCTCGAGATCGTCGCGTGACGATGCACGCAGGAGCAGACCGTACGGCCCCAGCTCGCGGGCGCCGATGACGGTTCCGCGGCGGCCCAGCTTGATCATCACGTCGAGCGTTTGGCGCGCGGCCGCGAACGCCGGCGCATAGGCGTCCGGCCCGTCGCATGTCCCGCCGAGGGCGACCGTGACGGAGCCCGAACCGGCGACACCCTCAAGGACGTCCCTCAGCTCCGCGGCCAGCTCTTCGCCGCCGGCCTCGCCGCGAGACGGCTGTGTCGCCAGGACCACCAGCGACCCGCCTGGGACACGGTCAGGCTGCGCGGCGCGCGCTGTGCCAGATGCTCGCGGACGAGTGCCAGGAGCTGCCGGCCGAGCTCGTCCGCACGCGCGCCCGTCGACGTCGGCATCGACGTCGATCACCATCAGGTCGTGCGGCTGGCCGAGGTCATGCCCGAGTCGTGCCGCGCGTGCGGCCATCGCCGCCTCGGTCGGATAGCTGCCGGCCAGAAGGTCGGCGATGGCCTCGCCGCGCAGACGGTCTTCGACCTCGACGGTCGCACGGATCTTGGCGAACTCGAGCGCGACGCCGGTGGCGGCGACGTCCACGAGCGCCCGGTCGATCGGACCGAGATCGCCTCCGCCGAGAGGAGCAGGTGGCCGACGACCTCGCGGCCGACGCGGACAGCGACCGAGATCGGCTCGGGATCACTCCGGCCTCGGCGCCTGCCCCGGGCTCCACGAGGCGCCGCCAGTCATCGCCACCATCCGGCGACGCTCCGGCGATGACCCGCCGGATGTGGTCCTGGATCACGACCCGGCGACCCAGGTCGGCGGCAAGGACCTCGGCGATCCCCGCCGGGCCGGCGTCGAGCAGCACCTGTTCGGCCAGTCGCTGTTGGACGGCGAGCGAGCGGCTGAGGTCCGCGTTCGTCTCCGCCAGCTCCTGGCCGAGATGGACCTCGTTCTCGAACCGCCGAGCGTGGTCGATCGCGATCGCCGCATGGGCCGCGAACGCGGCAAGCAGGTCGGCATCGTCGGCGCCGAACCGGTGCCCGCCCCGAGTCGCATGGAGGTTCAAGGCGCCGATCGCGTCGCCGCGAAAGATCAGCGGCGCGCAGATGACCGACCCGAAGGCATAGCGGTCGAGCGCGCGCGCTCGATGCTCGTACGTCGCGTAGTCGTCGACCCAGATCGTGCGCTGCGCGAGGATCGCCTGTGTCGATATGCCCTCGCCGAAGGCCATCTCGAAGTCGAGAAGGTCCGACCGGCTGCTTCGACACCGCAGCCACCCGGAGGCGGTCTTGCTCGCGGTCCCACAGCAGCATGTCGCCGCTGTCCGCGCGCAGCAGGGTCCGGGCGTCGTCCACGATCGCCGCCAGGACGGTCTCGAGGTCGAGCGACTCGGTGACCCGCACGGCGGTCGCCAGGAGCCGGTCGATCTGGGCGCTCCGCCGTCGATCGCCGGCCTCGATGGCCGTCATGGCTGCGATCTCATGAGGCTCCGCATCATAGCGGCGGTCGCGGGCCTCATCGTGGTCTGACGACAACAGTAGAGGCCTCGAAACTGTGTGGGATTCACATACGACGGCGCCGGGCATGCTGGTAGCGTCGGAGACCCGCTGACCATGCCCGGTCGGCTTGCCTCGGACCGGAGGTCAGGTGACCAGTTCCCCGGACGTCCTCGTCATCGGCGGCGGGATCGTCGGCAGCGCGACCGCGTACCACCTCGCGCGTCGAGGTGCGTCGGTCACGCTGCTCGAGGCCAACGAGCTGGCCTATGGCGCCACGGGCCGGAACCTCGGATACATCTGGGTGCACACCCGCCGGGCCGGCCCGGAGCTCGAGCTCGTCATGCACCTCCGGCGCGAGCTGGACGGGCTTCCTGACGAGCTCGATGCCGACTTCGGTCTGCGCACGGACGGCGGCCTCCTCTATGTGCAGACCGAGGAGCAGCTGGCGACGCTCCGCGAGTTCGTCGAGCGGCGCCAGGCCGACGGCGTCGACATCCGGCTGATCGACGGCGACGAGGCGCGCTCGCTCGCGCCGATCCTGCCCGACACCGTCATCGGCGCCTCGTTCTGCCCGCTCGATGCGCAGATGGAATCGAGCCGCTACGTCCGCGCGTTCGCGGCGGCGGCTGCAACGCGCCGGCGCGACGGTCGATGGAGGGCACGACGGTCCGCTCGTTCGAGCACGACGCCGGCCGGATCACCGGCGTCGTGACCGACGATGGAGCGATCACGCCGGGCACGGTCGTGGTCGCCGCCGGGGCGTGGACGCCGTCGCTCCTCGAGGGTCTGGGCGTCGACATGCCGATCTTCCCGATGCGCCTCCAGATCGTGCAGACCGAGCCGATGGCACGCCGAGCTCGGACCGGTCCTGTACGGGCCGGCGCGCTGTGAAGCAGTACCCGATCTTCCGTGAGCTGCCGTCGTTCCGCCCGGACGCATGGGCGAACGACGCCGAGGCACGGCACGGCAAGGCGCTGCTCGAGGCCGTCTGCCAGCGCAACGACGGGTCGTACCTGCTCGGCTGCGCGATGGATTACCCGGGCTTCGTCTGGGAGCCCGACCTTGCCGGCGTCGCGCTCGTCACCGAGAGCATGCCGGCCATCATGCCGGCCCTCCGGGGCGCGTCGTTCGCGCGGGCGTGGGCCGGCGTCCTGCCCTACACCGCCGACAACCTGCCGATCGTCGACGCGCTGCCCGGGCTTCGACGACGTGCTACGTCGCCGCGGGCCACGTCTTCGGCAACGGGGCGGGGCCGACGACCGGCCGGCTCGTCGCAGACCTCATCTGCGGCGATGACGCCGATCATGGACATGACGCCCGTTCCGTGCCGACCGCGCGAGTCTCGCCGGATCCACCGCCGGGAGCGTCTGGTAAGTGGCGACTGAGGCCGCGCAGCGGCGCATCGCCGCGCAGCGACGCATCGCGTTCATCAACCCGTTCGGGACCGCCGCGTTCGACGAGATCATCGAGGAGACGCTCGTCCCGTACGCGGGTGCCGGCACGTTCGGTGGACGTCATCCACCTCGACGGCGTGCCCGCCAACATCGACTACTACTACCCGAAGCACCTCATGGAGCTGGCGATCTTCCGGGCGGTCCGCCGGCTCGAGGACGAGGGCTACGACGCGGTCGTCGTCGGCTGCTGCTACGACCCGGGCGTCAAGGTCGCGCGCGAGCTGGTCGACATCCCGGTCGTCGGGCCGCTCGAGGCGGCGATGAACCACGCCTCG
This sequence comes from uncultured Chloroflexia bacterium, assembly GCA_963819655.1. GTDB lineage: Bacteria > Chloroflexota > Limnocylindria > Limnocylindrales > CSP1-4 > SPCO01. The sequence goes on from CAWFXA010000002.1 coordinate 243,548, forward strand.
TACTTCGGCCATCGGTTCACGGTCGTCACCGACCATCGCAAGGCGGTGCCCTGGCTGGAGGACCTCGTCCGTCTCCACGGGACGGCCAACTGCCGCGGCGTCCGCGCCATCGACTGGTACGTCACCGACATGATCCGAGGACACGATCGGCCGTCGCCGACGATGCCGCCGCCGCGCTCGCTCAAGGCCCTCGACGAGGACGGCTCGGAGGTCATCATCCTCGGCTGCACGATCATCGCCGGCTGCCTCGAGCGCGAGATCATGACCACCGGACGCCACCGCGAGCTGCCGATCCTCAACCCGAACCTGCTCGCGCTCAAGGCGGCCGAGACGCTGGCCGACCTGCACCGCGCGGCAAGTACACGATCAGCCGCGCCGGGCAGTACCAGCGCCACGAACAGCACGACGCGGCCGAGGCGGCCGACGTCTGGCGTCGCTGGAAGCTTGTCGATACCGACGATCCCGGGGCCGGCGGATGACGGTCGAGACGCAGTCGGTCGCGACGACCGCGCGCCGGGTCGTCGCCGATTACCTCGGGGTCCGACCGGGCGAACGGTTCGCGATCGTCGTCGACACCCGGACCGACCAGGAGATCGCGGGCGCCCTCGCCGCCGTCGCGCGCGAGCTCGGCGCGGAGCCGATCGTCGTGGAGTTCGATCGCGCCTCGAGCGCGAGCGGCGCCGAGCCGCCGGCCTCCGCGGCCGCCGCGATGGCGCACCGCCGACGTCGTCCTGTGCGCGGCCAGCACGTCCCTCTACCACACGACGGCCAAGGCGGCCGCGCAGCGAGCCGGGGCACGCGGCGACTTCAACGCGCCGTACCGCGCCGACGCCTGGCGGAACGGCGCGATGACCGCGGACTTCGTCGCGATCCGCGAGCAGGCGGAGCGCGCTGGCCGCGCTTGTGGCGGACGGACCCGCGAGGTCCGCGTCACGTCCCCGGCCGGCACGGACCTGCGGGCGACGGTGGAGGGACGTGAGCCGATGGCCTGGCTGACCGGCATCTGCCGGAACCCGGGCGAGGTGTCGGCGCTGCCCGGCGGCGAGGTCTCCCTGCCGCCGATCGAGGGCACGTCCGAAGGCATCGTGGTCTGGGAGCGCGTCGCGTCGGACCTCGGTGCGCTCGAGGAGCCGGTCCGCATCGAGGTCCGCGGCGGTCGCGCCGTGGCGATCGACGGCGGAGTCGCGGCCGACCGCCTGCGCGACATCGTCGCGACCATCCGCGACGCCGACAACATCGGCGAGATCGGTATCGGGCTCAACCCGGCGGCCCGGATCGCCGACGAGATCACCGAGGCGAAGAAGGCGCTCGGCACCGTCCATATCGCCCTCGGCGATTCGGCCAACGAGTACGGCGGGCTGGTCGAGTGCGAGGTCCACCTCGATGGCCTCGTGATGGCGCCGACGATCGAGTTCGACGGGCGGCCGGTCGTCGTCGATGGCCGGCACGTGTACGACGAGCCGTGATCGCCTATCCGGGCCCGAAGGCCAAGGCGATCATCGAGCGGATGCGCGCCGTCGAGGGCGCCGGCCCGCGGACCGGCGACGGCGATCCGCTCGTGGTCGACCATGCGTCGGGCTCCACGCTGGTCGACCCGGACGGGAACAGTTTCGTCGACCTCGCCGGCAGCTTCGCCGCGTCGACGATCGGTCATTCGCATCCCGACGTCGTCGCGGCGGTCGCGGCGCAGATCGGCGTCGCGAGCCACGTGTCGTCGGCGGCCGTGAGCGAGCAGCGGGTCGCTTTCGAGGAGGACCTGGTCGCCATCGCGCCGCCCGGTCTGGATCGCGTCCTCCTCGGGATCAGCGGCGCGGATGCCAACGACACGGCCCTCAAGCTCGCGCGGACGATGACCGGCCGGCGCGAGGTCCTGGCCTTCTCGGGCGGCTATTTCGGCCGTTCGGGGGGCGTCGTCGGCGTGAACGGCAAGGCCGCGTTCCGGACGAGCGTCGGCCGGGATGCCGAGGCACATTTCCTGCCGTACCCCGACGCGTATCGCTGGCCGACTGAGCTCGGCGGTCCGGCGCTGGCGTGCGAGGGTGCGCTGGCGCTCGTGCGGACCGCGATCGAGGACCCCGCATCGGGCATCGGGCCGCTGGCCGCGATCGTCGTCGAGCCGGTCCAGGGCAACGGCGGGATCGTCGTCCCGCCGGACGGGTTCCTGCAGGGTCTTCGTGCGCTCTGCGACACACCACGGCATCCCGCTCGTGTTCGACGAGATCCAGTCCGGGTTCGGGCGGACCGGCCGACTGTGGGCGGCGGAGCACGCCGGCGTCGTGCCGGATCTGATGACCGTCGGCAAGGGCATCGGCGGCGGGCTGGCGCTGTCCGCCGTCGTCGGGCGGTCCGAGGTCGATGCAGCACTGGTCGCCCGGCACGCACACGTCGACGTTCCTCGGGAACGCCGTCAACCTGGCGGCCGGCCGGGCCGCGATCGCGGTGATGCGCCGCGATCGGCTGTGGGAGCGGTCGGCGCGGCTCGGCGCGTCACTCCTCGATCGATCGGTCGTCGAGATCGGCGCGCATCCGCGCGTCGGCGACGTCCGCGGCCTCGGCCTGTTCATCGGCATCGAGCTCGTGCGCGATCGCGCGTCCCGCGAACCCGACCCAGAGGCGAGCGCCGCCGTCCGTCGGCGGTCATTCGAGCGTGGAGTGGTGCTGGCAGGTGCCGGCCGCTTCGAGAACGTCGTGAAGATCAGTCCGCCACTGACGATCGACGAGGACCAGGCAGTCGCGGCGATCCAGGTGGTGATCGACGCGATCGAGGAGCTCAGATGACCGAGACCGGGAGCCGGCGTGCGCGAGGTCCTCAACTACATCGACGGCGGCTGGGTGCCCAGCAGCGGCACGCCGTTCGAGAGCCGCGACCCGGCGACCGGCGAGCTCGTGGCGACGGCGACCGCATCCACCATCGACGACGTGTCCGCCGCGATCGACGCCGCCCGGCGCACCTTCGACGACGACCGGCTGGTCGACGACGGCCGGCAAGGAACGCTCGGCGATCCTCTACGAGCTCGCCCGCCTGCTGCGCGAGGAGGTCGCCACGGCTCGCCGAGCTCGTCGCGACGCGAGATGGGCAAGCCGATCCGCTACGTCCGCGAGCGCGAGATCGAGCCTGCCATCGACCGGATCCTGTTCTACGCCGGCGCCGCCCGACTCATCCGCGGCGAGGTCACGAGCAGTGCCCCGGGCCACCTCCTCAACTTCATCCTGAAGGAGCCGGTCGGCGTCTGCGGGCTCATCACGCCGTGGAACGACCCGGTCGACCTGCCGCTGCGCAAGATCGGCGCGGCCATCGCGACGGGCTGCACGTTCGTGCTCAAGCCGGCCAGTGACGCGCCGGCGTCGTCGATGGCGATCTTCGAGCTCCTCGACAGGATCGAGGGCCTGCCGCCGGGGGTGGCGAACGGCGTCGTCGGCCAGGGCGAGGTGATCGGCGAGGCCCTCGCAGCCGATCCGCGGGTCGACAAGATCAGCTTCACCGGCAGCAGCGAGGTCGGGCGACGGCTGATGGAGCTCGGCGCCCGGAACTTCAAGCGCGTCGCCATCGAGGGCGGCGGCAAGGCGCCGGTCATCGTCTTCCCGGATGCCAACCTCGAGAAGGCGATGGACGCCGTGGCGGTCGGGATCTTCCTGTACGCCGGCCAGTCGTGCACGGCGGGATCGCGGCTGCTGCTCCACCGCTCGATCCACGACTCGTTCCTCGACGGCCTGATCGCCCGGGCGAAGGCGCTTCGCGTCGGCTCGCCGCTCGACGAGGGGACCCAGCTCGGGCCGATGGTGTCGGAGCGCCAGCTCGAGCGCGTGCTCGGCTACGTCGAGCGCGGTCGGTCCGAGCAGGCCCGGCTGATCCTCGGCGGTGAGCGACTCGGCGGCGAATGGTCGAACGGCTTCTACATGGCCCCGACGATCTTCGATGATGTCCGTGCGGACATGTCGATCGCGCGCGAGGAGATCTTCGGGCCGGTCCTGTCGGTGCTGACCTTCGACGATGAGGCCGAGGCGCTCGCCGTCGCCAATGACAACCCGCTCGGCCTCGGCAGTGGGGTCTGGACGACCGACCTCGACCGCGCGATCCGTCTCGCGCGGCGGCTGCGGGTCGGCGACGTCTGGGTGAACACCCACTACGTCCGTCTGGCGGAGAGCCCGTTCGGCGGCGTCAAGGGCAGCGGCATCGGTCGCGAGCTCGGCATGGAGGGCCTCGACGAGTACCTCGAATCCAAGCGCGTCTGCATCGACAGCAGCCCGACCTTCCACATCCGCTGACATGGCGGCGCGTCGCCTGCCTTTCCGTGCGGACCCGGCGCCGAACCCCCCACGGCGCCGGGTCCGCGTCACGTTCGACGGCAAGGCGTTCGAGGGATTCGACGGGGAGCCGCTCGCGGTCGCGCTGCTGGCCGCCGACCGACCGATCCTGTCGCGCAGCTTCCGCTTCCACCGACCGCGCGGGCTGATGTGCAGCACCGGCCAGTGCGGCTGGTGCGAATGCGAGGTCGATGGCCGGCCGAGCGTGCGGTCGTGCCAGGTCCCCGTCCGTGACGGACTGGTGGCGCGCGGCGAGCACGCCTGGCCGTCCGTGGGGCGCGACCTGTTCGCGTGGCTGGACGTCGGCTCGCGCTGGGTGCCGCCGACCTTCTATCACCATCGATTCCTGCGACCGCGGGCGCTCCGCAAGCGGTACCTCGACGTGATCCGCGGGTTCGGCGGTCGGGGTCGGCTGGGGAACGGTCGCGCCAGCGAGGGGCGCACGCGGGTCGCTCGAGAGCTGGACGTGGACGTGCTCGTGGTCGGTGGCGGGCGGGCAGGCGTGGCCGCGGCCGAGGAGGCGGCAGGCGGCGGGGAGCACGTTGCGATCGTCGAGGCCGTCGCGGGCCGGGCGCGACCCGCCCATCCGGACGTCCGCGTCCTCGACGGCGCGGCCGCCGTCGGCTGGTACGACGGCGTCGTGACGGCGATCGACGACGACACGCTCTGGTCGATCAGTGCGGGATCGGTCATCGCAGCGACCGGGTCATATGAGCGGGTGCCGTCCGTGCGCGGCGCTGATCGACCCGGTGTGATCGGCGCGCGGCTGGCGCTCGGGCTCATCGAGGAGCATCGGGTGCTGCCCGGCGAGCGGCCGGTACTCATCGGCGAGGCTAGAGATCTCGAGAAGGTCGGTGCCGCATTCGCCGCCGAAGGCTTTCGAGCCCTCGGGCCTTTCCCGACTGCCGCCCTTCGTCGGGTGCTCGGCCGGCGACGGGTGTCGGGCGCGATCATCGATCGGGACGGGCGGGATCGGCGTGCACGCCGCCGATGTCGTGGTGTTCGGCGATCGAACGCCCAACCTCGACCTCGTGCTGGCGGCCGGCGCCGCGGTCGAGCTGCGCGACGGCGTCCTGGCGCCGGTCCTCGACGAGGCCGGGCGGACGACCGTGCCGGGGCTGTCGGTGGTGGGCTCCGCTGCGGGGCGCATCGCGCGCTCGACGCCCCCCGCTGTCGCAGCGCCGGCCGGTCGGACTCTGGTCTGCTTCTGCGAGGACGTCCACGCCGACGAGATCCATGAGCAGATCACGACCGGCTACGGCGACTCGGAGCTGGTGAAGCGCCGGACCGGCGCGCTGACGGGTCCGTGCCAGGGCAAGTACTGCCTGCAGTCGTTCTGTAGCGCGATGGCCGCCGGCGGCGCACCGCGGACTGGCCTCCCGACCGCACGTCCGCCGCTGCGGCCGACCCGGCTCGGCGACCTGGTCCCGAGCGACGACGCATGACCCTCCCTCATACGGCCGACGTCGTCATCGTCGGGGCGGGTATCGGCGGTCTCGGGTTCGCTCGCGAGCTGGCCGCCCGCGGCGTCAAGGACGTCGTCGTCCTCGAGCGCGACTACCCGGGCGCGGGCGCGACCGGTCGGAACGTCGCGCGGATCCGGCGGATGCAGCTGACCGAAGAGCTGTGCCGCGTCGCGATCGCCTGCCAGGACAAGTACGAGCGGATGGGCGGGGAGCTGCGCTCGAACGTCCTGTTCTACCGGCTCGGCTACGCATGGATCCTGTACGACCCCGGCGAGGTCGCCCGGATGCAGGACGTGGTGGCGATGCATGCCCGGCTCGGGATCCGGAGCGCCCTCCTGTCCCCGCAGGACACGCTCCATCACCTGCCCGTCTTCGAGGGTGGCGAACCGGTCGCAGGCTCGGTGCTCAGCGACGATGCGATCGTCCATCACGACGCGGTCGTCTGGGCACACCTCGACCACCTCGCCCGGCGTGGCGTGACCATCCACCCACGCACCCGGGTCACCGGCATCGAGCAGAGCGACGGCCGTGTCACGGCGGTCGTCACCGACCAGGGCCGCATCGAGACACCGGTCGTGCTGAACGCGGCCGGTGGCTGGTCGGGTGAGCTGAATGCCATGGCCGGCGTCCGGATGCCCAACCGGCCGCACCGACGCGAGGTCCTCGTGACGGCGCCGCTCCGGCGGTCGATCGAGGCGGCCGTGACCTTCTATCGACCCAGCGAGGGTTGGTTCAATCAGACGCTCCGCGGCGAGATCGTGATGGGCGCGGTCGATCCCGACGAGCCCGGCGGCGTGAACCAGCGCTCGTCCTGGGCGTTCCTGCAGCGGACCGCGGCGCTGATGACGCGCAAGGCGCCGGCCCTGCGCGACGTGACCGTCATCCGCCAGTGGGCGGGGATGTACGACATCACGCCGGACCACCTGCCGATCGTCGGCCCGACGGCCCAGCTCGACGGCTGGTGGCAGGCGCTCGGCTGGAGCGGGCGCGGGATGCTGCTCGCGCCGTACCTGACCGAGTTGCTCGCGGAGCACCTCGTCACGGGCGAGGCTCCCGCGATGCTCCGCCAGTTCCTGCCCGACCGCTTCCCGCCGACCGGCGAGGAAACGCAGCTCGAGACCGACTATTACTCGCGCTACACCTCGGGTCGGCCTTCCTAAGCCGGTCCGACGGTCGGCGCGGGCAGCTCTTCTCCGCCGTCCACGCCATCTGACCCGTCACCGCGCGAGGACACGATCATCCTCCGGATCCGCTGTGCGCTGAAGCCCACTGCGAGCAGGATCAGGCCTTCCACGAACAGCCCGACTTCTGGCCCATCCGCGAGGTAGGAGACGTTGAAATCGGTCAGGGCGATGATCACGCCGAGGGCCGCCGGGTAGACGAAAGCGCTGTCGTCGCGGCGGAACGCCCGTTCGATGAGGATCGCCGCAAGGACGAGGATCGCCAGCTCCCCGATCCACGGCTCGATGACCCGGCCGTAGCCCCCGTCCGGGAGGACATCGGTGCGCGTGACCGCGCTCGCGAGGCCGCCGACAGCGACCAGGCCGGCCCACAGCCGGGTCAGTCCGGCTCGACGCGACGCGCTCGGATCGCGACCGACCTGTCGGGCCTCGCGCAGTCCGATGAGGCCGATGATGAGCGCAGTCGCCAACCACCAGACCGCGGATCCGAGGACGAGGAGGATCGGATCGGGACCTGTCTCGGTCACGGAACCGCCCGAGTCGATGACCTGAGGCGGGATGAGCGTCTGCTCGAGCCAGGCGAGGATCGCCCCGGCGAGACCGGTGATCGAACCGAGCACCGCGGTCTGTGTCAGGAGGCCCGGGTGGAGACGCCTGCTCAGGCCGGCTACCGCGAGCGCGGTGCCGGCCGCGACGATCCCACTGACGGGCCATTGGAGGCCAGCCACCTCGGCCGCGAAACCGCCGGCCACGCCGGCGTGGGTCGCGGCGAGCAGGAACGCCACACCCGCAGCGCGATTTCGGCGCTGGTCGACGCCGCGCAGGCGATAGCCGATCGCGAACAGGATCACTGCCTGGATTGCCGCACCCGCTGCGAATGTGGTCTCGGAGTCCGGTCGAGTACCGGCGACCCGGACGATGAATGCGTCCGTCGCCGCGAGCAGGAAGATGGCCCCCAGGTAGCTGAACAGCTCCCCGATCGTGATTCCGGGGCCGAAGATCGCCCCGACCGCCGACGGGCGGTGCGAGACCTCCGGCGAAGGCCGGGGCGCCTCCGTCGCGTCGGGCGCCGTCACTTGCCAGGCGCGGATCCGCTCGGCGGTGGCCGCATCGATCAGACCCGCCGCTTCCCAGGTCGCCAGGTGTGCCTGCGTGTCGCTCATGGTCGAACCCTCCGCTTCACGCCTGGAAGACGCTCAAGCCACGCGAGTGTCACATGGAGGTGTCGCGCGGCTCGGGCTCCACATCCTCCGGGTCGACCTCTCCCCCAGCGTCCCCGGCATCGACGACGACGTCGCCCGGGAACACGACCTCGAGGCCCGGCGCCTGACCGGACACGCCGCGCACCGGCTTCGACTTCACGACGAGCTCCTCGGCAGGAGGAAGCGTCCGGAAGATCTGCTGATCGAAGCCGACGATGATCGAGCCGATCGTCTGGCCCATCGGCCGCCGGCGCTTCTTGCTCATGCCGGGGCCGAGACCACGACCGGGACGTCCGCGTCCGGGCCTTTACGACGGATCGCGAGCGCCGCGAACCCGGCCACGATGGCGATCCAGCCGGCGGCCACGAAGGCCACTGCGTAGTCCCCGACGCTCTCGCGGACGATACCGGCCGCCCAGGCGGCGATCGCCGCGCCGACCATGTGCGACGCGAACACCCAGCCATAGACGATGCCGACGTTGTGCGACCCGAACCGGTCCGCGACGAGGGCGACGGTCGGCGGCACGGTCGCGATGTAGTCGAGCCCGAACAGGATCGCGAACGCCGCGATCGACATGGTGTCGTGCACGAACGGCAGGAACAGCAGGCTGACGCCGCGGAATGCGTAGTAGACGAGGAGGAGCTTGCGGGGGTCGAGCCGGTCGGTGAGCCAGCCGCTGGCGATCGTGCCGATGAAATTGAAGACGCCCATCACCGCCAGCGCGCCAGACGCGGCGACCGCCGTGAACCCGTGGTCGACCGCGTGCGGGATGAAATGCTGGCCGACAAGGCCATTCGACGTGGCGCCACAGATGAAGAACGTGCCGGCGAGAAACCAGAAGTCCGACGTGCGGATGGCCCGCCGCATGACGCCGGGGTCTGGCGGCCGGGCAGGGGTGAGCGCGCCCTCCGGGGCCCCGCGCGGCCGGGCGCCGACCTCGGCGGGATCGTTGCGCAGCCAGATGAGCACCGGGATGACGAGCAGCAGGGTGATCACCCCCAGCACCACAGCGCCGACTCGCCAGCCGACCGTGACCGCCAGAGCGGTGAGGAGCGGGAAGAACACCAGCTGGCCCGCACTGCTGCTCGCACCGAAGACGCCGACCACCAGGCCGCGATCCTTGACGAACCAGCGGGTCGCCACAGTCGGGCCCAGGACGCTGGCCACGAGGCCGGTCCCCAGACCCGAGACAAGGCCGAACAGCAGCGTCAGCTGCCAGATCTCGCGGACGAGACTCGTCGCGAGGAGCGCGGTGCCCGTCACCGCCAGGCTTAGCAGCACGACGTTCTTGACGCCGATGCGACCCATCAGCGAGCCGCTCAGCGGCCCGGCGAAGCCGAACACGACCAGTCCGGCGGCGGCTGCGAATGACACCGACGCGGTCGACCAGCCAGGCTCGCCGATCATCGTCAACAGGAACGCGCCGGGCGCCGATCGAACGCCCGCCGTGATCAGCACGACGATCGCCGTGACGGCAACGACGACCCAGCCGTAGAAGAACGCGCGGCGCATCGACGGATGCTACCGCGGTGGATCCTGTCCTCGGCTCAGATCGCGTCCAGTCGCTTGATGGCCGCACCGCCCGCCTGCAGGTCGTCGGCCATCGCCAGGGCGAGTGTCTCGACGAGCCTCGCCGTCCAGGCCAGGAGGAGATCGGCCGGAACGGCGAGGCCGTCGACGGGGTCAGCGTAGACGGGCACGATTGAGGGTCAGGTACCAGCGGCTGCCGGCGTTGGGATGACTCCGTGCTCGGTGCCGACGAGTCGACCCTGATCGGCGAGCCGTCGGTAGATCGCAGCCGTCGCCGCGATCGCCTGGCGATACGGCGTGACCGGCACGTCACCGAGCTCGGCCAGTCGATGGTGGGCGATGTCGGCTGGGAATGGCAGCTCGGTCGGGGCGAAGCTGATGAGCCCAGCCGCCTCAGGCACCGCGTTCTCGATCGCCCGGACCCAGTCGTCCAGGTGCACGGCGTCGCCGCCGAGGTTGTACACCGACGCCCCCGATGGGGCGCCCCGGCTGGCGAGGATCAGCGTGCGCGCCACGTCCTCGGCGTACTGGAACAGGGTCCGTCCGCCGAAGGCGATCCGGAAGGGGACCCCGAGCACTGCAGCAGCGATGGCAGCCGTGGGGCTACTCGTCATCCCCTGGTCGCGACCCGCGCCGTAGACCGTCATCGGTCGGATCCCGACGCTGGGCACCTCCGAATCGGTCCAGTAGACCTTGGCCGTGCCCTCGTTGGCCCGCTTGTAGACGCCGTAGTGGTTGCCCGGGTGGGCGTCCGCGTCCTCCTCGAGACGACCGGTGACCGGGTCGACATCCGACGGCGAGTACATGCCGATCGATCCGGTATAGACGACCGGGGCCATGCTCGGGCCGCGGCGCCGGACCGCCTCGAACACATTGACGGTGCCGGTCACGTTGACCTGCGCCCCGAGCGGGGGGTCGGCCCGGCAGAACGGGACCTGCAGAGCGGCAAGATGGATCACGTTCGTGATGTCGTGGTCTGCCATGGCGCGTTCCAATGCCTGGAGATCCGTGATGTCGCCTCTGACGAACTGCACGCGGGCGAGCTCGTCAGGCTCGATCACAAGCGCGAGGCGCCGAGGGTCGCTCCCAAGATCGAACGCGACGACCGGAGTCCCCTCGCGAAGGAGGGCTCTGACCGTCCACGCGCCGATACACCCGAGCGCGCCGGTGACGAAGAACCGCTCCCCGCGGGCGTCAGGCACTGCGCTCATGCTGCGGTCACGACGGTCGCCTCGACCCGGCACACGTTTTCGAGGACGCCGATCCGCTCGATCTCGACCCGGACGTGATCGCCGTTCGCAAGGAACCGCGGCGGCGTCCGGAACGCGCCGACACCTGCAGGCGTCCCGCTCGCGATCACGTCCCCGGGCTCGAGCGTGAACGCCATCGAGCAGTAGCTCACTATCTCGGCGACTGTGAAGTACATCTGCGACGTCCGCGCCTCCTGGAGGATCTCGTCCCCGACCGCGCAGCAGATGGCCAGATCCTGGGGGTCGCCGATCTCGTCGGATGTGACGAGGACGGGACCCATCGGGCAGAACGTGTCGAGCGACTTGCCGCGCGTCCATTGCCCATCGCCGAATTGGAGGTCACGGGCCGAGACGTCATTGAGACAGGTGTAGCCGAGCACGTGGTCGAGGGCACCCTCGACCGGGACGCGCCGTGCGCGTCGACCGATGACGACCGCAAGCTCCGCTTCGTAATCGACCTGTCCCGTCAGGTCCGCGTCCCAGCAGATGTCCGCTCCGTGCCCGACCACGGAGCTCGGCCACTTCGAGAAGATCAGCGGTGCCGTCGGCGGCTCGACGCCCTCCTCTTCGGCGTGGGCCCGGTAGTTCCGGCCGATGGCGACGATCTTGCCCGGGCGTGGCACAGGAGCCAGGAGGTCGGCCTGGGCGAGCGGCTGTCCGACATCGCCGACACGAGCTGACGGGACCGCCGCGCGCAAGGCGTCCAGCCCGTCCGACCCCTCGTCCAGCAGGGCGGCCACCGTGGCGGGACCCCCGGGCAGGACAGTCGATGCTGGGAGCCAGCGGTCACCCTCGACGATCCCGAGGGTCTCGACGGCCGCGGACCGGCAGGAAATCAGTCGCACGATCGCTCCAGGGTTGTTCAGCATTCTGTCCGGTGGACCGAGGACTGGACGATACGATACGCTCGACTTCGGCGTCAACCTCAGGCGCCGCCCGAGGATATGGTGAGACATGGCCGTCGATCCAAACGAACGCATCGCGCTCGGACGAACGGGAGTGCACGTGACGCGCCTGTCGTTCGGCGGAGCGTCGATCGGCGGCCTGTACTCCGACATCGACGATGACGCCGCGATCGCCACCGTCCGCCACGCCTGGTCCATCGGGATCCGCGCGTTCGACACGGCCCCGCTCTATGGATACGGGGCATCGGAGCGCCGCGTCGGGGCTGGCCTGCAGGGCCGTCCACGCGAGGAGTTCGTGGTGTCGACGAAGGTCGGGCGGCTTGTCCGAGCGGAGTCCGAGATCGCGCTCGACACGGACGTCGATCGGCAGCGGCTGCGTGATCGCGAGGACGCCTACTATCCCCGCCAGGAACGGGTTCGGATGGTCTTCGACTACAGCGCCGACGGTGTTCGCCGCTCGCTCGACGAGAGCCTGCAGCGCCTCGGCCTGGATCGCGTCGACATCGCCTTCATCCACGACCCGGACGACCATTGGGAGGCCGCGATCGACGAGGCGTGGCCGGCCCTTGCGAGGCTTCGGTCGGAGGGGGTGGTCCGAGCCGTCGGCGCCGGGATGAACCAATCGGCGATGCTCGCCCGATTCGCCCGTGAGACCGACATGGACGTGTTGCTGCTCGCTAATCGGTACACGCTGCTGGACCACGGGGCACTCGATACGTTGCTGCCCGTCTGCGTCGATCGCGGGATCGCGGTCCTCGTCGGCGGTGTGATGAATAGCGGGATCCTCGCCGATCCGAGACCCGGGAGCCGGTTCGACTACGCACCGGCACCCCCCGACATCGTCACGCGAGCGCAGCGGCTCGCGGAGGTCTGCGCTCGATTCGGCGTGCCCCTGCGCGCGGCGGCCATGCAGTTCCCGCTGGCGCATCCCGCCATCGTGTCGCTGGTCGCCGGCGTCCGGACGCCCGCCCACCTCGACGATTATCCCGCGATGCTCGCCCACCCCATCCCGTCGGAGCTGTGGGCCGAGCTGCGGGCAGAGCGCCTCATCGCGCCGGAGGCGCCGGTTCCCGGGTGACGCACGGATGATCGTCGACGCGCATCACCACCTTTGGGACCCGGCCACCGCCGACTACCCGTGGCTGACCGACGAGCTGCGGGTCATCCGGCGCGCCTTCACCCCGGCGGATCTGGCCCCCGAGCTCGAGGCGGCACAGGTCGAAGCGACCGTGCTCGTCCAGACGCGGTCGAGCACGGAAGAGACGCGCGAGTTCCTCGAGATCGCCCGTGCCACGCCGTTCATCCGCGGCGTCGTTGGGTGGGCAGATGTGACGGCGCCGTCCGTCGGTGACGCGATCGACGCCCTCCGGGCCGGGCCTGGCGGCGACCGTCTAGTAGGTATCCGGCACCAGGTCCATGACGAGCCCGACCCGGACTGGCTGCTTCGGGACGACGTCGCTCGGGGCATCCAAGCGGCCGGCGCCGCGGGGCTCGCCTACGACCTGCTCATTCGGCCGCGCGAGCTGCCCGCCGCCCTCGCGTTGGCGCGGCGTCTGCCGGACGTCCGGTTCGTCATCGACCACCTCGCCAAGCCGCCGATCGCGTCGGGCGACCTCGAGCCGTGGCGGTCCCGGATCGCCGGCTTCGGAGAGCTCGAGCACGTCGCGTGCAAGGTATCGGGCCTGGTCACCGAGGCCGCGTGGACGTCGTGGACGCGGGCCGACCTCCAGCCGTATGTCGACCACGCCGTCGACGTCTTCGGCTCGGGGCGGCTCGTGTTCGGGTCGGACTGGCCCGTCTGCCTGCTGGCCGCGAGCTACCGGCAGGTCGTCGAGGCGGCGCGCACGACACTCGAGGGTCTGACCGACTCGGAGCGCGCGGCGATCTTTGGCGAGAACGCGGTCAGGATCTACCGCATCTGATCGTCGATCCGGGCTCCGGGGCAGCCCAGCGGCGCGGAGCCCAGCGGCGCGGATAGGCGGACCGTGAGCCGGTGCAGGTCGGCGATCAAGGCAGGTCCCCGCTCGAAGCCGGCTCGACCGCTATCATCTGCAACTTTTCGCCACGGTCAGCATGCTGAACAGTGTACCGTATCTTGACTCCAACCCCGCGATTGCCATACTGTCCAACATACCGCCGCCTGTCCAATATGCTGGACAACCGGAGCGAACACAAGAGGAGGGTCATTGCCATGCGTCCTCTCGGTAGGTGGAGGGGGATGGTGGGCATCGTCGCCGCCGGGCTGCTTGTCACGGCGTGCGGCGCCCCCGCCGGCAGTCCCCAACCGTCAGCCCCGCAAGCATCAGCCCCGCAAGCATCAGCCCCGCAAGCATCAGCCGTCAGCGGGGACCTGACGTTCCAGTTCTGGATCGGTGGCGAAGCGGACCAGAAGGCCTGGGAAGACGGTGGTCGCCGTGGCGATGGCCGACCACCCGGGCCTCAACATCACGGTCCAGGGCACCCCGTGGCCCGACTACTGGTCGAAGATCGGCAATCAACTGAGCAATCCCGGGGCGCCGTGCATCGTCGGCATGCAGAGCCTGCGCCTGGCGGCGTACGGCGACCAGCTGGTGCCGTTGGACGATCTGATGGCGAAGTACGGCGTGAACGCCGCGGACTTCGACAAGTCGATCCTCGACGGGACGAAGCACGGCGGCAAGCAGGTGGCCCTGCCGTATGACTTCGGACCGCTGATCGTCTTCTACAACCGCGACCTCTTCAAGGCGGCCAGCATCGCGGAGCCGAAGCCGGGCTGGACGCTCGATGACTTCACGAAGGCCGCGACCGCACTGACCACTGGTGGCAAGTTCGGGTTCACCACGGCCTCCATCGACCAGGAATACCTGTCCTGGGTGCTGGACCTCTCGGGTGCCGAGGTGCTCGATGCGGACGGCAAGCTGGCGCTCACCTCGCCCGCGTTCGTGGACGGCTACAAGCAGTACGTCGACCTGATGCGATCGGGCATCGCGTCGCCTGTCACGGTGGCAGGCTACGACGGCTACGTCATCATGCAAAGCGAATGGCAAGCTGGCACAGCCGCGATGTATGTCGATGGCCCGTGGATGGTGATCAGTAACAGGGACGCCGTCCAGTTCGACATGGGCGTGGCGCCGATGCCGGTCGGGCCAGGCGGCTCGAAGCACTACACCGCGGGTTCCGGTTTCGGGATCTCCAAGCAGTGCACGACTCCCGACGCGGCCTTCCAGGCCATCGTCTCGATGACCAGCGACGAGGCGCTGACCGGCCTTGCCTCCGTCGGCCGGGCATACCCGGCACGACCAGCCGTGGCGGATGCCTGGTACACAGCCGCCAAGATCGAGGGCGCCCGCGAAACGCTCGATTACGCCACGACCAACTCGGTGCCGTGGCTCACCCCGCCGAACTGGGTCGAGGTGGCTGACCTGTTCGACCGGACCGGGTTGCAGGCGCTGACCGGCGAGCTCACACCTGAGGCAGGTCCTGCAGACCGTCCAGGAACAGGGCACAGCCGGGAGCTAGAACTCTCGCAAGGATGTGGCGGCGGCGCCTCTCGAGGCATCGCCGCCACTTCTACGCTGAGGCCAAATGTCCATGGCGATCGACACCACCGCCCCCGCGCCCGGGGTCTCGCCCGCAGCGCACCGCCGAACGCGGCTGCGGGATGATCGCCGCCACGCCCTGATCTTCCTCGGGCCGAGCGTGCTCGGCCTCGCCCTGTTCACGCTGTTCCCGACCGTGATGGCGCTGGTGATGAGCCTGTTCGACTGGCCAGTCTTCGGGGACCGCACCTTCCGCGGGCTCGACAACTACGCGCGCCTTCTGGGGAACCCGGTCTTCCGCCAGGTGGTGCTCAACACGTGCCTGTTCGTCGTGCTCTACGTCCCGCTCAACCTCGTCGTGTCGTTGGGCCTGGCGGTGTGGGTGTCCCCACGGATCAAGGGTCGCCCGTTCTTCCGGATCCTGTTCTTCATCCCGGTCCTGGCGCCGGTCGTGGCCAATGCCATGGTGTGGCGGTTCATGTACCAACCCGGTGGACTGCTGGACTCCGTGTCGCAGAGCGTGCTCGGCTCCCCCGCGCCGAACTTCTTGGCGTCCTCTTCCACGGCGATGCTGGCGATCGTCGTCATGTCCGTCTGGCAGGGCTTCGGCTACAACTTCCTGGTCTTCTCAACGGCGATCGACCAGGTGCCGCAGGAACAGCTGGAAGCCGCCGCCATCGACGGTGCCAGCGGGCGGCAGCGGTTCTGGCACGTGACCCTGCCGATGATCACGCCGTCGATCTTCTTTGCCACCACGTTGACGCTCATCACGTCCTTCCAGGTGTTCGCGCAGCCCTTCCTGCTCACCAAGGGCGGCCCGGGCAATAACACCCAAACGCTGGTGCTGTTCGTCTACAACGAGGGCTGGCGGTTCCTGCACATGGGACTCGCCGCGGCAGCCGGGCTGGGTCCTGTTCGTGATCATCATGGGGATCACCGCGGTCCAGTTCCTGGGCCAGAAGCGATGGGTGCACTATGGCTGAAGCACGGACCCTGGCTCGCCGACGCGCGGCCGCCCTGCGCCGAGGGGCCGGGCCGCGCCCCGTCATCTCCCACCTGCTGCTCGTCGTCGTGGCGCTGCTGTTCGTCGCCCCACTCCTCTTCGCATTTGCGACCTCGCTCAAGCCGCAGGACGAGGTGTTCACCGCCCCCCCGACGCTCATCGGCTCGGAGTTGCGGTTCGAGAACTACATCGAGGCGTTCCAGTTCGCGCCGTTCGCGCGCTACTTCTTCAACAGCTTCCTGGTCGCGATCATCGGGACTGCCGTGGTCGTTGCCGCGTCGAGCCTGTCGGCCTTCGCATTCGCCCGGCTGCGGTTCCGGGGACGCGAGCTGCTGTTCGTGCTCTTCCTCGGCACGCTGATGGTGCCGCAGGAGGTGCTGATCGTGCCGATGTACTGGCTCATGCAGACCCTGGGCTGGGTGGACAGCTACCAGGCGCTGATCCTCCCGTTCGCATTCACGGCGTTCGGGACGTTCCTGCTCCGCCAGTTCTTCCTCACGGTGCCGGCCGAACTGGTGGATTCGGCGCGGGTCGACGGCGCCGGGCCGTTCGACATCTTCTTCCGGATCATGCTGCCGCTGTCGCGGCCCGCGCTCGCGGTGCTGGCGATGTTCACGTTCATCGCCTACTGGGGTAGCTTCCTCTGGCCACTGATCGTCATCGACACCGTCAACGTGAAAGGCACCGTGCCGCTGGGGCTGACCTCGTTCATGGCCCAGCAGGGCACGCAGTGGAACCTGATGATGGCCGCGGCCATGCTGGCCATGGTGCCCTCGGTGCTCCTGGTCGTGCTGCTCCAGAAGAATCTCGTGCGCGGGCTCCTCACCACCGGGTTTGGCGGGCGTTGAGAACGAGCGCCCGATACATCTTCCAGGACGAATGGATTCCGAAAGGAGACCCATGATTCGTGGCGCAAGCGGTGGCGATCTGGGCTGGTGTCTCGAGGCGCGGTTCGGGATGTTCGTCCACTTCGGCCTGTACTCATCGCTTGCGCGCCACGAGTGGGTGATGAGCCGGGAGAAGACGGCGCCGGACGTCTATGAACGGTACGTCCGCTACTTCGACCCCGACCTCTACGATCCCCGCGAATGGGCGCGAGCCGCCGCGGACGCCGGGATGCGGTACGTGGTGCTCACGACGAAGCACCACGAGGGCTTCTGCCTCTGGGATTCAGCACTGTCCGACTACACCGTCATGGCCACCCCGTACGGCAAGGACCTGGTCGGCCCGTTCGTCGAGGCGGTGCGCGCCGCGGGGCTCAAGGTCGGCTTCTATCACTCCCTGCTCGATTGGCACCATCCCGACTTCGCCGTCGATGACTTCCATCCGCTGCGAGATCGCGAGAACGTGGACGAGCTGAACGAGGGGAGGGACGGGAGCCGGTATCGCGAGTACCTCCACGGCCAGGTCCGGGAGCTGCTGACGCGATACGGCAAGATCGACTACCTCTTCATGGACTTCTCCTACGAAGACGGCACGATCCCTGAGTCGTCCGTCCTGCCCGGCAAAGGACCGGCCTTCTGGGGTTCGGCTGAGCTCCTCGCCATGATCCGGGAGTTGCAGCCGGGCATCGTCGTCAACGACCGGCTCGGCATCCCTGGCGACTTCGTGACGCCCGAGCAGTACCAGCCGGCGGGTCCCATGACCGCGGCAGACGGCGAGCCGATCCGCTGGGAGGCATGCCAGACCCTCAACGGCAGCTGGGGCTACGACCGCGACAACCTGGACTACAAGCCGGTCGATCTGCTGGTCCGGATGCTCGTGGACGGCGTCTCCAAGGACGGCAACATGCTGCTGAACGTCGGTCCCACGGCGCGCGGCGAGTTCGATCCACGAGCGATCGCCTCCCTCCGAGGCATCGGCGACTGGACGCGGCTGCACGGCCGGTCGATCTACGGCGCCGGTCCATCCAGGTTCACGCCCCCGACGGACGCCCGCTACACGCAGCGCGGCGACCGCCTCTACCTCCACCTGTTCGCCTGGCCGTTCCAGCACGTGCACCTGCCGGGCATGGCCGGCCAGGTCGAGTACGCCCAGCTGCTCAACGACGCGTCGGAGGTCGGCCTCGTCACGCTGCCGCCCGGCGCGGAGGCCGGCTCGATCCACCCGGGCGGGCAGCCGGAAGGCACGTTGACGCTCAAGCTGCCCGTGCAGCGCCCGGACGTCGCGCTGCCCGTCGTCGAGCTGTTCCTCGTGCCCGGATCGTGATCACCGTCCATCGATCCGCGACCGTCGAGACCCCTTATCCGAAGCCAGGGCCGTCAGCAGGGCGTCGTCGGCGCCGCCGCGAGCCAGCTAGGGGTCGGAGGGTGTCGTGTGAGCGGCGACGAGTCCTCGACCGACGCTTCGCGCCTCGTCAACGCGACCGCGAAGCTCGACCTGCTCGACGCAACGTCGCGCTGGGCGGAAGGGCCCGTCTACGTGCCGGCGGGCCGATATCTCCTCTGGAGCGACGTACCGAGCGACCGGATCATGCGTTGGGACGAATCCTCGGGGCACGTCTCCGTCTTTCGGTCGCCATCGCAGAACGCGAACGGCAATACGCTCGATCGCCAGGGCCGGCTCGTCACCTGCGAGCAGCTGACCCGGCGGGTCACCCGGACCGAGCATGACGGTTCGATCACCGTCGTTGCCGATCGAATCGACGGGAAACGATTCAACAGTCCCAACGACGTCATCGTTGCGTCGGACGGCGCCATCTGGTTCACCGACCCGACCTACGGCATCGACAGCGACTACGAGGGACGGCGCGCCACGTCGGAGATCGGGAAATCGCGCCTGTACCGGGTCGACCCATCGGACGCCTCCGTTCGCGTAGCGGGCGACGACTTCGTCCAACCTAACGGCCTCGCACTTTCGCCGGACGAGCGCCGACTCTACGTCTCGGACACCGGTCGAACGCACGTCGAGGGCGGTCCGGCGCACATCCGCATCTTCGACGTGAGCGCTGGGAAGCTGACGGGCGGAGAGATATTCGTTGAATGCCCCGTGGGGTTGTTCGATGGGTTCCGCCTGGACGAGGCCGGCAACGTCTGGACGAGCGCCGGTGACGGCGTCCGGTGCTACGACCCCGACGGAAACCTGATCGGCATCGTCCGTGCTCCCAGACCCCGTCGCAAACGTCTGCTTCGGGGGGCCGGCGCGCAACCGCCTCTTCATCTGCGCGACCAGCGCCGTCTACGCCGTGTACGTCCGGACGAACGGCATCAAGCTGGTCTAGTGCCGGCGGCGCCGCGGCCGCATGAGCTGGGAGACGACGTTCACGGACTTCCTGTTCGACGTCGATCAGCCCTCTAGGATGCAGGCAGCAGACTCGTGCTCGTTCTCGACGAACGAGCAGATCAATACGGCCGGGACGATCGTGCGGCGCGCAGTGGATCGGTGAGATGGACGGCGAGCCGGTGGAGGTCATCGATGAGGAGCGGGATCCGCTCGTCCGTCGCGCGAGCCTTCAGCAGCGTGATGCTCGCCGCGTAGGGACCCTCGCCCGGCCGGCGCCCCGGGATCATCACGCCGAAGCACACGACGCCTTCCACGGTCTCCTCGTCGTCCATCGAGTAGCCCCGTTCGCGGACGACGACCAGGTCGGCACGCAGCGCCTCGACCGTCCCGATGGAGTTCGGGGTCAGCATCGGCAACGGGGTCGCACCGGCCAGTCGATCGTCCAGGTCGTCGTCGGGGAGCGACGCCAACGCCGCCTTGCCGGTCGCGGTGACCGTCGCCGGCAGGCGGCGACCGATCTGGGATGTCAACCGCACCGGCTGGCGGCCGTCGTGCCGGGCGAGGTACGTCATCTCGAGGCCGTCGAGGACAGCCAGCTGGATGGTCTCCTCGGAGCCCACCGGAAGGAGCTGGGCCGCCTCGTAGAACTCCTGGACGAGGTCGACCGAAGCGAGGTACGCACCGCCGAGTTCCGCCAGCTTCCGGCCGAGGGCGAAGCCGGTCCCGATCCTGCGGACCAGGCCGATGTCCGCCAGCGCGTTGCAGATGTTGGCGATCGACGACTTGGGTAGCCCCAGCCGGCGCGCGAGCTCGCTCGGCCCGGCCGCCTTGCCCGCATTCTCGGCGAGCAGGTCGAGGATCGCCCCGGCTCTGGTGACGGCCGGGGCCAGCGACTCGCTCTCGGCCGCCGTTTCATCGATCGCCCGCGCGGCGTCCGTCATCGTCGTCTCCCCTCCCCCTCGGCCAGCCTGCTGAACCGCGTGCGGTATCTTGACTTTGTGGATAGGGTCGGCATACTGGCCAGCATACCACCATCCGTTCAGTATGCTGGACAATGGGCGGCGGATGTCAAGAGGAGGGCCACACGCCGTGTCGCGGTACCGCCTGGTCGCTGCAGCGATCATCCCGATTCTCGTCCTGACGGCCTGTAGCCCGTCGGCCAGTCCGTCTCCATCCTCGCCGGCCGCATCGACGCCGGCCGAGTCACCATCCGCGTCCGCCGAAGCTTCGCCGGCCGGCTCGCCGGGCACGAAGTTCGCGGGCATCAGCGTCAACATCCTGACCTTCAATGGGCCACAGGTCGCCGAGCCGCTCCAGCGCCGCGCTCCTGACTGGGAGCAGCTGACCGGTGGCCACGTCAATGTCGTCGCGGTCGGTTTCCAGACGATCTACGACAAGGCCCTCCTCGACGCGTCAACGGGCACGAATTCGTTCGACGGCTACGTCTTCGACCCGCAGTGGCTGGGAGATTTCGTGGGCCCGGGCTATCTGCTCGACCTGACGGACCGCGTGACCGCCGACACGCAGCTCGACTGGCAGGACATCGGCCCGTTCTTCCGGGACTTCAACGCCACCTACAACGGCAAGGTCTACACGATCCCGCTCGATGGCGATTTCCACATGGTCTACTACCGCTCCGACCTGCTCGAGAAGGACGGCCTCAAGCCGCCGACCACCTGGGACGAATACATGACGGTCGCCCAGAAATACCACGGGCAGGATCTCAACGGCGACGGCGAGCCGGACTACGGCTCGTGCATCGCCAAGAAGAAGGGCGCCCAGAGCTACTGGTGGATCATCTCGATCGCCGCGGGCCTGCTCCAGGCCAAGGGCACCAACGACGGGGCGTTCTTCGACACGACGAATCTGAACCCGCTGTTCGGGCCGAACGATGCCATGGCCAAGGCCCTCGCCATGTATGCGACGACGGCGACCGTCGGTCCGCCCGATGAGCTGAACATGGACGTCGGTGGATCGCGCGGTCTGTTCACGACCGGTCGCTGCGCGCTGTCGATGGACTGGGGCGACATCGGGACCCTGACCCCGGGCACCTATGCCCAGGACAAGACCGGCGCCACGATCACCCCCGGCTGGAAGGAAGTCCTCGATCGCTCGAGCGGCAAGCTCGTCGCGTGCGATGGAACGACGTGCCCCAACGCCGTCGACGGCGTCAACTACGCCCCGTTCGCATCCTTCGGTGGATGGTCGGGCGCGATCAATGCCGCCTCACCGAAAGAGCAGCAGGACGCCGCCTACGACTTCCTCTCGTACATGAGTGCTCCTGCCCAGTCAGGCGTGGATGTCACACTGGGCAAGACCGGCTACAACCCGTATCGGACCTCGCATTTCTCGACCATCCAGCCGTGGCTCGACGCCGGCCTCAGCCAGGCCGCAGCCGAGAACTACCTCGGTGCCATCCAGGCCAGCCTCGAGAACAAGAACATGGTCCTTGACATGCGGATCCCGCTTACCAAGCGCTACCAGCAGGACGTGCTCGACACCGCGGTATCGCAATACCTCGCCAACGAGCTCGACGCGACTGCGACCGGGCAGGCCATCGCCGACGGCTGGAACGCGATCAGCGACGAAGCCGGAAGGGAAGCCCAGCTCGCCGCGTATGTCGCCAGCCTTGGCGTCCAGCGGTAGCTCTGTTGCCACCGACCCGGAGAGCCTGACCGTCGACGGCCAGGCTCCCGAGACCCGCCAGCCGCGCCGAGCGATGACCTCGCTCGGCGCGTGGCGTTCCGACTCTGCCGCCCGCTGGCTGTTCATCTGGCCGACGGTCCTGTTCATCCTGTTCCTGTCCCTGTTCCCGCTGGTCGCGTCGCTCGCCCTGTCGCTCTCCAGGTTGGCCTTCCACCAGGGCGGGGTCGACCTCAAATTCATCGGCTTCACGAACTACCAGCAGCTCCTGTTCGGTCTCGAGCGGAGCCACTTCCTGGGCGTGCTCAAGACGCCTTCGCCCGTGGGTTGGGCGATCCTCATCGCGACGATCGTCCTGACCGCGTACGCCTGGACGCGCTCGGTCCGCAGCGGCGAGGTCGGCCCGTTCGGGCTCGTGCTCCGGCTCTTCGGCGGCGTCCTCGTGGTCGGCTTCGTCTGGCTCCTGGTCCAGGCCCTGGTGAGCGAAGGTGGACGACCCGGTTCGTTGATCGTCACCTTGATCTTCGTCTTCGTTGGGATCGGCCTGCAGTACTTCCTGGGTCTCGGACTCGCTCTGCTCGCCGTCCAGCAGGTCCCGTTGCGGCGCTTCTTCCGGGTCGTCTTCCTGATCCCGTTGACCATCACCCCGGTCGGGGTCGGCTACATGTTCCTGATGCTGACCGACACCTCCAAGGGGCCGCTCGAGCCCATCTGGGTGGCGCTCGGCCTGCGCGACTTCACCTGGGTGACCGACCCCTGGCTGGCTCGCGCGGCGGTCATCATCGGGGACACGTGGCAGTGGACGCCGTTCGTGTTCATCGTCCTGCTGGCCGCCCTCGAGAGTCTCGACCAGGAGGTCCGCGAGGCGGCCCTCGCCGACGGCGCCAGCCGCTGGCAGAGCTTTCGCCACATCACCTTCCCAGCCCTGCTGCCGGTGACGACGACGATCATCCTCATCCGCCTGATCGAGGGCTTCAAGATCATCGACATGCCGAACATCCTGCTCGGCGGCGGGCCCGGGACGGCGACTCAGTCGATGACGCTCCAGGCGTACATCGACTGGAACACGCTCAACCTCGGTCGATCGGCGGCGGTCGCCTATCTCCTGCTGCTCCTGGTGACGGTCGTGGCGACCGTGTATGTCAGCGTGGTCCGGCGACGGGTGACGGAGACGGAGACGGTATGAGCAATCCGTTCCGGCGACGATCGGCGGCTGATCTGTCCGTCCCGCAGAAGGTCGTCGCGTTCCTCTTGCTGAGCGCCTGGGCGCTGGTGGTGCTGCTCCCCATCTACTGGCTCGTGGTGACTTCGTTCAAGACGCCCGGCGATGTCGACAAGGGCCCCTTCTACATCCCCTTCGTCGACTTCCAGCCGACGCTCGATGCTTGGCGCTACATCCTCGTCGAGCTCGGCAACGACACACTGCGCCCGTACGTCAACACGGTGATCGTGGGTCTGACCAGCTCGGCGATCGCGCTGCTGATGGGCTCGTTCACGGCCTACGCGCTGGTCCGCTTCACGTACCGACCCAAGCTCGGGCTGATCGGCGTCGGCATCGGGTGCATCGCCTTCGCGTTCATCACCGCGGCCATCGGCGCGCCCGTGCCGATCGCCATCGCGGCGGCTATCGCGATCTTCGTGCTGCTCGCCCAGACCATCGGGCGCCGCTTCCGACGCTCGCTCGGCAACAGCGATATCGCGTTCTGGCTCATCTCACAGCGGATCCTGCCGCCGATCGCGGTGGCCATCCCGCTGTACGTGCTGTTCCAGCAGGTCGGCCTGCTCGACAGCCTCGCGGCACTGGTCATCACGTATGTCGCGGCGAACCTGCCGATCGTCGTGTGGCTGATGCGCGAGTACTTCGCCTCGCTCCCGCGCGAGCTCGAGGAGTCGGCGGCCGTCGACGGCGCATCCGTCTACCGGATCGTTCGCTCGATCGTCCTGCCGATCTCCGTGCCCGGTCTGGTGGCGACGTTCCTGATCGTGCTGATCTTCGCCTGGAACGAGTTCCTCATCGCCCTCGTGCTGACCAGTGCCGACGCGCAGACGATGCCGCTGCAGGTCGCGGCCCAGAACGCGACCAGGGGCCCGCAGTGGTGGGCGATGTCCGTGCTGATCATCATCATGATCGCCCCCGTGGTGGTCATGGCGATCGCCCTCGAGCGGTTCATCACGCGCGGGATCCTCGTCGGCGCACTGAAAGGCTGAGACGTGAGCGACGATCACCGCCGTCGACATCGTCGACGTCCGCTTCCCGACCTCGCGCAGCCTCGACGGTTCGGACGCGATGAACCCGGATCCGGACTACTCGGCGGCATACGTGATCGTGCGCACGGATGCTGACGACGGGCTCGAGGGCCACGGCTTCACGTTCACGATCGGCCGCGGCACTGAGGTCGTCGTGGCAGCCGTCGGTGCGCTCCGGCCCCTCGTCCTTGGCCGTTCGACCGACGAGTTGTTCGCCGACATGGGCGCCTTCTGGCGACAGCTGGTCGGCGACAGCCAGCTGCGCTGGATCGGCCCGGAGAAGGGCGTGATGCACCTCGCGACGGCGGCCGTCGTGAACGCCGTCTGGGACCTGTTCGCGAAGACCGCCGGCAAGCCGCTCTGGAAGCTCGTCGTCGACATGACGCCCGAGGAGATCGTCGCCCTGGTCGACTTCCGCTACATCTCCGACGCCCTCCCGCCGGAGCGAGCGCTCGAGCGATTGCGCGCGCTCGCGCCGAGTCGCGCGCAACGGGAGGCCGAGCTCCGACAGGACGGCTACCCCGCGTACACGACCTCGGTCGGCTGGCTCGGCTACGACGACGACAAGATCCGCGCGCTCTGCCGGACGGCGCTGGCGGAAGGTTGGACGCGGTTCAAGTTGAAGGTCGGCGCGGACCTCGCGGATGATCGCCGGCGCGCGCGGATCGTGCGCGAGGAGATCGGACCGGAGGCGATGATGGCGGTGGACGCCAATCAGCGCTGGGATGTCGACCAGGCGATCGCATGGATGGCCGACCTGGCCGAGTTCGACCCGTACTGGATCGAGGAACCCACCAGCCCGGACGACATCCTCGGCCACGCCGCGATCGCCCGTGCCGTGGCGCCGATCCGGGTGGCCACCGGCGAGCACGTCCACAACCGCGTCATGTTCAAGCAGCTGTTCCAGGCCGACGCGATCGCGATCTGCCAGATCGACGCAGCCCGTCTCGGCGGGGTCAACGAGGTCATCGCCGTCCTCCTGATGGCCGCCGAATTCGGCATCCCGGTCTGTCCCCACGCCGGGGGTGTGGGGCTGTGCGAGCTCGTCCAGCATCTGGCCGCGATCGACTACATCGCGATCAGCGGTTCGCTCGACGGCCGGATGATCGAGTACGTGGACCACCTCCACGAGCACTTCCTCGATCCCGTCGAGATCCGCGACGCGCGCTACGTCCTGCCGACCCGACCCGGCTATAGCGCCGAGATGCGTCCGGAGTCGCTGGCCCGGTACCGGTTCCCCGACGGCGACGAGTGGCGAGCCATCCAGGCCGAGGTCGCGGCCGCCGGCGTCGCGGCTGGAGCCGCCGGCGCAGTCCGGTGAATGTGCGGCGGTTCGGCCAGCGGATCGATGTCCGCCCCGACCGGATCGATGACTACGAGCGGCTCCACGCGGATCCGTGGCCGGGCGTCCTGGAGCAGATCCGGCGCTCGAACATCCGGAACTACACGATCTTCCGCGACGGGACGGACCTGTTCGCCTACTTCGAATACACGGGCGACGACTTCGAGGCCGACATGGCGGCCATGGCCGCCGACCCCGAGACCCAGCGCTGGTGGGCGCAGACCGACCCGATGCAGGAACCGCGTCCGGATCGCGAACCCGGGACCTGGTGGAAGACCCTCGACGAGATCTTCCACAGCGGACTGAGGCGGCGAGCGCCTAGAGCAGCTCCCCGTGGCCTGACGCGGTCGGTTCGTCACATCCTCAGGCTCCTTGGAATGGGCCAACGATGAACATCGAAGCGTTCAGCGTGACCTGCCCCGCGGCAGCGGGATAGATAGACCCGGTCGCAATCGTTGCGAACCCGAACATGAATGTCGAATACAGCCCGAGTAAAAGGACCGCCGGTGATGTACCGACGACCGAGACAGCTGCAAAGAGGATGCTGGCGAATGCCATACCTCGCCACAGGCCGAAAACCCGCACTGCTGAGGTATGCAGCAATCCACGGAAAAGGGCAGCCTCGACGAGTGCTCCGACCACCAGAGCCGTCATGGCGACCAGCAGCTCGTCTGGTTCGGTCGGATCCCCGACCAAAGGTAGCGGCTTGACCAGATCGTAGGCGAACAGACCGAGGGCGATACATCCCGGGAGCATCACGAGCGCAAGTGCGACGTCGAAGGGCTTGATGCGAAGTCCTAGATCCCGGGGCGCGATCCGAGCCTCCCGAGCTGCCACGAAAACAGCAACGAGGGTGGGAAAAGCGACCAACAGGTATCGGATCGATAGATCCATGTCTGGAGGAAAAGCTGTCAAAGCCACGAGCTGGACTAATGGGATGACCGCCAACGCCTGGAGCAAGGCCCGTCTGTCGCGGTCGACGGTTGCGATCGCGACGTTCAGGATGGCCAGGAATGCAGCAGCATGCATGAACGCTCCAGGTAGCGATCCTCCGGTGATCGCGACCACCTGAGCGAGAAGGACCAAGCCAGCGAGGAGGACAGCGTCATGCTTCTTCACTGGCTCGGCGCCGCATCGACCCAGAGCCGAAGCCGGCGAAATGGTTCAAGCGAGTCCCCCTTGTACAGCACTACGGCGAGTTGCTGGTCGACTCCCGCGCTCGGCACGACGAACTCGACGGAGCCTCGCCACTCCTCCTCCTCGTCGAGCGCCATCGGTCCGGTCGTCCCTGCCGTCTCGGCGCCGAGAATGACATCCACACGAAAGGTCGTCGGCCTTGCTTCGCCATTCACGATGCCGATGTTGAGCACTGACGGTCTGCCGGCCACTACCTGGCTTGGGTAGTTCTCCGACAAGCCCTCGACGCCAAGGGCGTAGAACTCGGTCGCGCGAGAAGGAGGGTACAGAGCCAAACTGATTCCCCCACCAGCCAGCGCGAGGATGACTACCAAGGTGAACACGGGGAACGGGACACCAGCCAACCGTGTGGGAAGCGCCGAACCATCCCTGGGGATTGCTGCCTGTGTGCTTGATCCATGACCCGGCGTTCGTCGCCGCCATTCTGCGATTAGGCAAAAGACAACAGTCATGCAAGCGACGCCGACGATAGGGACGGCCTCAGAGCGCCAGGGTACCCACAGGAGGAGGATGGCTGCCACGACGATCAGGGCCAGTGAAAGCCCGAAGGCGAGCGCAAGGCGCTCCGGGATGTCGAACTCCGCGTCCGGGAAGAGAGCGATACTGAGGGCGTAACCGGGGAGGAACAGT
The DNA here is from genome assembly GCA_963819655.1 of uncultured Chloroflexia bacterium. GTDB lineage: Bacteria > Chloroflexota > Limnocylindria > Limnocylindrales > CSP1-4 > SPCO01. Next base: position 271,189 of record CAWFXA010000002.1, read on the forward strand.
GTCGCCGCGAGCCCAGGCAGCACCCTGATCGGGTCTGGGGCGCCCACCAAGGCTAACGTCGCGGCGACGACGGTCCCCAGTAAGACCCACCTGACGTCCACAGAGATTCGGCTCATCGGTGCGTCAGACGGCCAGCTTCCGGTCTTGGAGGACTTGCCTGTATATGGCGACCGTCCTGGCGGCCACGGAATCCCAATCGAACATCCTGGCTCGCTTGAGACCTTTGGCCCTGAGTCGCTGCCGCAGGAGCGGATCTCGTGCCACGCGCTCCATTGCTCCGGCAAGAGCGCGTGCGTCGGTCGCATCGACGAGTAGGGCAGCTCCTCCGGCAACCTCAGGGAGCGATGCGGCGCTCGACGAGATCACGGGCGTGCCGCAGGCCATCGCCTCAAGGATGGGCAACCCGAAACCTTCGTGCAACGACGGGAAGACGAGGAAGTCAGCCGCGCTGTAGACAGATGGGAGATCGGTATCGGCGACATATCCAGTGAGCGCCACTCGATCCTCAAGACCCTCCCGGGTGATCATGTCCGCAACGCCGCCGTCATCCCACATCGGTTGACCGACGATCGCCAGGCGATGCGGCACGGTCGACGGGTCAAGCGCACCGACGGCCGCGATGAGGGTTCGAAGATTCTTCCGCGCCTGGAGGTTGCCGACGGTGAGCATGTATGGGGGCCGCAGCCCGTAGCGCGCGGCAACTGCCCTCGCCTCGTCGTCTGGGATCGGGCGAAACGCGTCGCCAACGCCATTTGGAACGACGTGGAGACGCTCCGATGGGATTGAAAGGTACCGAATGAGATCCGCGCGCGCGTACTCGCTCACTGTGATCACAGCGTCGGTGTTTTGCACGGTCGTCGGAACGTATCGACGATGCAGCACGTTGTTGAGCATCGGATAGCCCTTCGGAAAGCGAAACGCGATCGCATCGTGGATCGTGACGACGCGACGAAACCTTCCCCACGCAGCGGACAGCGTAAATGGACAGACGCCGGTCGGATCGTGGACGAGATCGAGCTGCGCCCGGCGCGCCGCATACGCGATCAGTGGGCCGCCGAGGGCCATCAAACCGGGAAGCCTGGCGCAGCCGGGCAAGTGAAACGAGGAAACGCCGAGCTCGTCGGTGAAGGGACCCTGTCGATACGGTCGCAGGAAGACCACCTGGCAGTCAGGGCTTCGATGCAGGGCCGACCCGAGTTCCATGGCGACGCGCGAGATACCCGAGAGCGGTCGGTCCAGCCCGTACGTCACGAAACCGATCCGCATTGGTCGGGCACGAGTGCGATCCAACGAAGGGGTGGCCCTGTCCGTTTGTGATTGAGGCGACCTAGGGACGAACGCGATAGACCTGGACCGTGCCGTTGTCATATACGCGGTCCTCGTGGATGATCGCCGGCAGGGTCCAACCCGATCCGCGACGCCTGCAGACGAACGATATCGGAGATGATGATCGCCCGGACCGCAGGATCAGGCTCGCCCTCGGTCCACCGATTGGCGTTCCCAGGGATCCGGATTCGGTCAGGTAGGCAGCAGCGAGTCGCTCGTCAGGTCCGATCCAGGTTGCCGTGCTCCGCTGGTGTGTATCAGCCCATCGAAGCCCCGCGATCTCCGCCGATGTGTAGAACGTCCACTTGTTGCTCACCGCCGGCTCGTTCGACGCCTTCAGGATCGAGGCGAGCGCGAGTCCGGCGAGCGCGATCCCGCTCGCGAGACGAAAGATCGGCGTTGGGACGGACCCGCGCAAGACCGACGCCGAGCAGCCCGGCCGCCAGCGTAGCGAAGGGGACGAACGCTCGATACTGGAGGTTGCCGCCGAGCACCCCAGTCCGGTCCACGACGCTGAAGACAACGACCGCGAAAGCAAAAGCCGCATAGAGCAGCCACAGTGTCCAGACCCCATAGGATGGGACCTCGCCTCTCAGCCAGCGTGCCCCGAGGGCGAGCCAGACGATGGCGGATCCGAACGCGATCATGAGATTTCCGGCGCTAAGAGCGAAGAAGACTTCGGAGCTCACCCACGCCGAAGGGATGCCGGCGTACGGGTCGACAGCCGGGTCGCTGCCTGAGAACAGCTGGGCGAGCTCAGCCGGGATGCCACTCGCGACGTTGAGTGTATGACGCGCCGGTGGATAGATCCGCGAGGATGAAGATCAAGACCAACATCCATGCAGCGACAGCAAGCCAGCCGAGCTGGATCCCACTCGTCCGGGCGAACCGATGCATGGGGCTGAGACGCGACACGGCCCAACTCGCAAGAGCAGCCACGGTGAGTGCAGCCGCGACCGACATCCCGTACAAGACATTGGTCGCGATCAGACCGTACGCCGCCAGGAGGATGACGATCGTATGTATCGTGGACCGAGCGGGCGTATCGGCGACACGAGCCCTCCTGACCAAGAACCACACGAGGAGGAGCAGAAAGACTCGATCCATCCGCTCGTGGCTGCCGCGGAGCATCGTGAACAGATGCTCGGGGATGATGAGCAGGAGCAGGGTTGCGATCGCCGCAACTCGACTATTTCCGCCGATCTCCCGGTAAGCAGCCCACGCGGGCAGGACCACGACCGCCGATACGAGCGGATATATGAGTTGCTGGAGCTGGCGACTATCGAGACCGGTGAACCATAGGATCACGGCCGACACGGCTGAGTAACCGTAGCCGCTCGGATAGACCGTGCCTCCCTCGGGCGTGAGAGTCCCCGTTCGAGCAACGTTGCGGATCGCGTCGGTCATGAGCGCGGAATCCGTCTCGGCCCAATTCCCGCCCGGTCGGACCACGAAATAGACGCCGGCGAGCAGCGCGAAGCCGGCGACACCGACCAGCCATGAGCTCGGAGAGCCATGGAACGTTTCCGCAACCGCAGCAAAGTCGGGACGTGCTCGGTACTTGTGCATGAGCCATCGCGCCCGATCCATCGCACGCAGGTCCCTGGGCGGGGTCAGGTTCGACCAGTGCTCTGGAAGTCGGCGGATGCCGGCGCGAACCGTGATGCCAGCGCGAACCGTCAGGAAGGCTGCGGTGAGCAACGTCAGCCCGGCCAGGAACAGTACGGGTGATAAAAGACCCTGAGCGGACACGATGCTAGGGAGGTCGGCGACCGGCGCATCCTTGACCGTCACGATCGATGCTCCGCCGTCGACCTCTCCGACCGCGGCGTGGATCCTCCACGGCCCGGCATCGGGAGGTGTCCATTCGACATTTGCCGTCGACGTCGTGCCACTCAGGACGTCGATCCGACTCGACCCGATCACGACGGGCTGCCATCGCTCCGCATCCGCGATGAACGTGACGGCCGCGCCGTGCATGTCTTCGCCGCCGAGGTTGGCGACGGCTGCGGAAAGGCCGATCGGCTCGAGCTCGTCGCCCGTTTCCTGGATCGCGGACACTTTCGAGACTTCAAGCCGCGCCGGCGTCAAGGGTCGCGTGTCGTACCCGGCGTCCGGCGCGTACTCCACAAGATGGGTGCCGGGCGCGTCGATCCCCTCCCACGGCCGAGTCTGGCGCTCGCTCGACTCAAGCACGAAACGGAATCCATCATCGATCAGTCGGACATCCCGGATGGCCGCGCCGGAGAGTGACCGCGGCGAGTCCGCGACGGCGTCGAACATGGCGCCGAGGTCGTCCGGCGCGATGGAATCGTCGGGATCGTCGAGCAGCGTGCGCAGCTCTTTCCACTCCTCGTGGTCGCGGGGAGGCGCGAACGTCGCCATCGCTTGCGGTTCTGAGAACGTCCCGACCCGCATCCCGGCCGAGTCGCTGAACAAGATCTGGTCGGCCGCCACAAAGAGACTCTTGATCCGTCGACCATCTTGGAGAACAGTCCAGTGGTTGATGTGTTCACCACCAAGGTTCTCGTACCGGATCTGACGACCTCGACCGAGATTCCACACGCCGCCGTCTGCATTCACCAGATGGGCGCGGCGATCGATCGGGCTAAGGTAGATGCGCGCTTTCCCGTGAAGGTCGAACGCATGCTCACCCCTGAAGCCCTCGCGGATCTGCGCGAACGTATCGATCGGCGGCCGATCAGTCACGCCGGCCACGTAGTCGATCAAGGATCCTCCGTCCGCTTCGGGTGTGTATTCGTACACGTGTTCGGAGGTCCAATAGGGGGCGATCACTTCGACAAACGTCGCGGCCTCCCACGACTCCTCGGAGACCCATCGGGGAAGGGCGTCAGGTGGCACGGCGGTGACGGCAAATTCGCCGAAGTCGATCGTGTATCGGACCGGCTGCTTGCCCACCAGATTCAACGAATACGTCCAATTGTGGGAGTGGGATCGGTCCCAGGTGTACATGACCGTGTTTATCGGGTCAGCATTGGGTAACTCCCGGATACCACCCGGTAGCACGCCGATGAATCTGATGGTCGTGTCCGGCCATCCGTCGCCGGTGGCCGCGAGGTCATAGAACGCGAACGGATTCTCGAAGTTAGTGGTAGTCGTTGATCCTTCCTTTACGCGGTTTATCGAGTAGATGAAGAAACTGCCCGGATTGCCCCGCGAGGCGACGAACTCGGAAATCTGGGTGATTCGGGCGCTTGCCCAATCGACATGGATCGGCGGCGGGCTCGCCCGATAGTCTTTCGCGTACTGCCCGACAGGTTTCGCCTGCAACGCGAGGTAGGGCCATAGAAAACTCCCCGTGATCGCGACCTCGTCGCCTTGCGGGTTACTGACGATCTCGGTCCGGAAGTGCTCACTCAGAGCGGCGTCTTCCGGGAACGGTGGATAGAACTGCCGCCACTCCAGCTCCGGCCGTCCATCGCCGTCACGATCACGGGCGTGAATCCTGTAGTCCGGGCGGCCGTCGCCTTCTAGGTGGGTGTACGCTTCCGGGTCTCCCAGCGACGCTCCGAACGAGGCGCGCAGCGGGCCATCAACGAGGATGTCGAGGTTGAAGCTCGTTCGTCCACCTTCGGTCCACCAGCCGTCGCGTGACGTGATGCTCACGGTCGGGTGGGGGCTCTCGACGATGCGCGGCATACCGTCGGCCAGGAGGAAGTCGACGCGACCGTTGCCGTCTCGATCATCGTAGAGGTCTGCCACAGGACCGGTCTGGCTGTAATGGAAGTCGATGATCAGGGTCGGGCGGCTGCCGCCGGCCTCGAACACCCAGATCGCATCCTCAGTCCGGTCGGAGGATGGGCTGCGGAGATAGATGGACACGGTGTCGTGACCGGTGGCGAAGCCTGGCTCGCACGTGAGGACGATCCGTCCCTCAGACGCGCGAGTCTCGGCGCAGCGAGGAACGGGCAGCGCTTCGATCCCGGAAGTCCCGGAAGCCGTTGCGAGTGACAACGCCGTCAGAACTATCGCGAGAAGCGCGTGGGCCGCGACCACCCTCGGATGAAGCAGCCCTCGAGGCCCCCACATAGCAGTACCGGTTGGGCGTGGGGGATGTGGCACCGCGCGAGGAGGTCGAGGCGGCGGTATGGGCACGTCTGGCTGCTCCGGGACTGCGGAACGCCGATGATACGTGCCACCACGTTTTGGAGCGTCCACCGCCCCCTGGGCACCTTATCGACGGCGCCGTGGATCCGCGCGGACCGACCTCGTTTCGCGCTTCTCGCGGAACCTCTCCTGTCAGACGGTGCGGAGGAAGAACGTCGCCTGATCGCCCTTTTCCGCCCGGTTCAGCGCATCGGCCTCGCGCTTCCAGGCTGCGACTTGGTTGCGGCCGAAGATAGGGCTCGTGCCGCCGTGAGGTGGGTCCACGCTGCGCGGATCGGAGAGCGGGATGTCCATGCGGTACTGCTCGCTGCCCCAGAACTGAAGCGCGGTCGAGTCGTACTTCGTCCCGACAACGTCGAAACCGCACGCGCGCGCGAGCTTGGTGAAGCTTGTCGGCGTGTGGAGGTAGTAGTGACGGGGCGGGTCAAGCTGAACCCAGTGTTCCCGGTAGCGCCGAAAGGCTTCGGCGCGAGCGGTAGCCGCACGCACAGCTGGGTTTTCGGCCGGCAAGCGAGCGGAGCTCGCCGAGCACGCGGCGTTGCTCCCGGCATGTGCTCGAGGCTGTGGCTCAAAAGGATGAAGTCCGGCTGTCGCTCGACCTCGTCGAGCTTCCTTCTGATCACGAAGCCCGATTGGCGTCGCAAGGCGTCACTCGCGAACGGATCGACCCCTTCGAGCTTCGTGAAGCCGTCGCGCCAAAGCATGGATAAGAGAAGCCCATTTCCGCAGCCCACGTCCAGGATGGCGCTCTGAATCCCATCCGGGCGAACTTCAGCCAGTCGTAGCACTGGCCGAGCCGAGCAGCCTTACGAGCGCGAGCCCGAGCGGGTCCTCTGGCCGAGGGCGTAAGCCGCGCGCTTTTTCTGAGCCAGCGCTGACGCGCTCGAAGGAGCTCCGACGGGGCAGGACGAGTCAAGGAATAGTAGTCGCTCGGTGCAGTCAGCTCGCGATGTTCGACGGGTACTCGGCGATCTGCACGCAACCGCAGCTCGGACATTCGAGGTACTCGAACATGTCACGGCGGCCGAACATCATCTCCCGCGCCACGATGGGCGGACCGCTGATGCCAGCCCCGCAGATGCGGCAGGATTTCGTGCTCATGGACAAGGCGTCGGCAGTGATTGCTCGGATTGTAGGCGCCCGCTTGATACGTCTACGTCGCCTTGAAAGTCAAGTCCCCGTGCGGCATGAGAGGCCGGGGGATAGCTCCTCTTACGGGAGATGCCGGAAGATCCGACCGTCGCCGCCTCGGAATGGGATGGGTTCGCCGAAGGCGAACGTCTGGCCCGACTCCACATCGAGCAGGCGACCGGACAACGAACTGGTGAGCGTCACGTCGCGCGCAGCGCACGACGTATTCGCTGTGACGACGTATCGCACGCCGGTTGCGTCGGTCATGGTGCTGGCGTAATTCGCACCGGCGAACACCTGATCGGCCTGCTTCGTGAAGCTCGGCAAGGCCGCGGTCCTGCTAGCGACGTCGCCGACCTCGGCATAGAGGGCGGGTTGATCGCGCAGCCCCAGCCAACCTTGCTGGCTCGAGTAGATGAACCACCATATCCCTTGCGCGCCTTCGCCGAGCGCGATCCAGTTCTGGAGGCGAACCTCCTCGGCGCTCGGATACCTGAGCTTCGTGCCGACCGGACCGAACGTCGTTTGGTGGGTCTGGAGAACGAGCCAGAGCGGAACGCTCGCCGGTTTCGTGCGCGTCGTGTAGCGGATCTCGTCAACGAATGTTCGCGCCCATGAGCAGGGTGTCGTTGTCTCGTCGGCAGGGTAGTTGTACGTCAGGAACGCATCGGGCCGCACATAATCGAAGACCTGCTGGCCAAAATCGCTCTCGACCATCATCGGGGAGGCCGGCCGCCCTGGATCGCGCTCACGGAAGACCTCCACGGCCAGGCGCATCAGCTCGTTCTTGTCCGGCGTCGCGTCATCGACCAGGTTGTAGCCACGGATGCTTGGGTGGACCTTGAGTTCGTCCACCATCGGCCCGATGATTTGTCGAGCCGTTGTGATGTTCGGAGTCGCCGCAAGGTTCCACCATCGCTCGTAGAGGTCGCCCATCATCCAGGACGCGTAGACAGGGAAGTCTTGGGCATCGGAGACGTCGGCCAGAGGAAGCTGATGGAGGAAGCCGTTCGTGAACATCACCGACGGGATGTTGCGCAAGCGCAGGTCGGTGATCATCGCAGCCATCGCGCTCGCGCTGCCGACCATCCCAGCGTCCTCGAATACGCCGTACGCGATCGGTGTGCCTGACGGTGCGGCCGGCATCGGCTTGGACGTAGGCGTGAGCGTCGGGTGCGGCGTCGGATCCATCGCCGGCATCGGTGCGGCGCTCGGCGCAGACAGGGCGCTCGGCGCTGGCTGGGTCGTAGGCTGAACAGGAGGCTGGTCCCGGACACTTCGAACCACGATGGCGTCAATCGCTACCATCGCATGGCCTTTGGTCCCCATCACCACGATGGTGAGCCGTCGGGCCCTGACGCTGCCGAATGTGGCCTTGAACAGCACTCGAGTCGGTCGGAAAACCGATGAGTAGGTATCGACGGTCTTCGCGTACTTGCCGTCGATGTACACCTTGGCCTTGCCTCGAGTCGGCCCCACAGGTCCGATCCAAGCAACGCCGTCGCCGCTGAATTGGAATGTGGCTCGCGCGAGCGCGTCACGCGAGGATCTCGCCTTACTACCCATGTAGCGCGGATATCTCGCAATGGTCCAACGTCCACGGTACGAGAAGCGGGCGCTACCTTCTTGATACGTCCTGACCGTTCCAGACTCCGACCAATTCGAGACCAGGGTCGAGACGGGTGGCGGAGTGCCCGCCAAAGTCTGCTCGTTCGGCACGACGAGACCGACAAGGGCGATAGCCATCACGCCAGTGGCAAACCAGTCCCGAATCCGCCGACGAGGCTTCGAAGGCGGTACCTGAGCCTCGAAGACCCAATCCCTGCGGTCGGCGATCCGGACGTTTCTCAATTGCGATCGATCTCCTAGCTGGCTGTCTGCTCAGCGGAGCACGTCGATGCGCATCGCTGGGAGCGTGGCGGGGCGCGGCGCCTCGAGAGCGATGCGACGTCGGCAACCGGCTGACTCAGTGGGCCGGTAGCGCTGCCGCCTGCCTCGCGACCGGCGTGCTGGTAGGTAAGCGGCCGATCGAGCAGGTGATCCGAGCCTGCGATCCACCTTGAGGCATGGAATGTATGCAGCGCAATGGTGATTTCGTCCCGCCATGGACGAACGTCCCAACCACAGGACCTGCGATCTTCGTGGCTATGACATCGCCCCGGGGCTTGGATGGAGAGGTGCAGCGCCCCTCCTGGTGCTTGCTACGACGGCTGCCACCGTGCGCGCGGGCGATCGCTCCGAGCATCAGCCCTTAGCGCACGAACACGGAACGTGCCTATGATCTCCAGCGGAACATCCTGTGGCACCAGAGACGGGTCGACCAGCGACAAGTCGCGACATGGAATTTTGGTGGCGTTACACAGGGACGCCGCCGAGGCGGATGGTCCGCCTCCCATTGGGCGTGGACACGCAGCTTTTCAGACGCAGGCGTCCGTCCCGCCTACCGCCCGGCACGGAGACTGCGACGCAGCTCATCGCGGTGGGCCGGTTCGATCCGGAGAACGATCTCCACATCGCCCTGGAGGCCGTGGCAAAGGTACGCGCGGGTTTTCGTGATGAACTCGTCCTTAGTATCGTGGGTGATCGGCCACTACTTTCGGCGCTTCGGCAACAGGCGCGTGGACTCGAGATCGATGACGCCTTGATCTGGCACGGAGAAGTGCCAGATGGGAGACCTGGTCCGCCTGTATTCCGCTTCCGAATTGATGCTGATGCCCAGACAGAGCGGCGCGCCGCCGCGCGTCGTGGGCGAGGCGATGGCGTGTGGTCTCCCGATGGACGATTACGTTGAGCATGGAGAAAACGGGACTGCTCGCGCCACCAGGTGACATTCCCGCCTTCGTCGAGAACCCGAGGCACCTCCTCCTGGATGATCGGAAGCGAGTTCGCACTGGCGTCCCGGGCCAGACGCCATGCGGAGGCAGTCTGTCATGGGACGTGGTTGCGCGTCGGCTATCCAGCGAGGTCTAGGGAGCGTTGGACCGCGCTTATGGCCACCTTCGATGACGAGATCGACCTACCGATCCAATTGTTCATCCTATGGCTGGCCGACTCGTGCCGGCTGGTGACGCGGGACTCCCAGCCGTCGGGTGACGGTCTCGGGGCAACGTCCCTGCGTACCCGCCCTTTGCGTGCGGCCAGTCACTTTCGAGTGAGTTCGTGGTGCCTGATGGACGGCAATGACAATGGTCCGGCCAGAAATTCGTCGAGGTTCAGGGCGCCTCGACGCGCCGGCTTTGCGCTGGCGGTGGTCGCTTGAGCGCTACCGTTGTGCTCGGCCAAGACCGAGCATCAGCATACTTCGGCCCGCTGATTCCGGTGAATTCTGCCGTGACCGGTTGCAGGCGAGCGTTATCGGGCGTGCGCCAAGCGCCGAAGCCCGTCCGCCCAGAGGTGGAGCATGAGCAGCGTCCACACCTGCGTCACCCACCGCCCTTCGCTGAGGGCCGCGTCATGGGAGGTGACGCTCGCGACAGCGTCTGGGTCGACGAGGCCGTCGTCCCGCACGCGATCCCGATCCAAGCTCTCCGCGACAAGTGGGCGTAAGGGGCCGCTCAACCAAGCGGCCATCGGAGCGGCGAACGGACGCTTCGGGCGCTCGAGTATGAACGCCGGGACGTCGCTCGCGAACGCCGACTTCAGCAGGTTCTTGGGGCGACCATAGGGCGCTCTCGTCTGGTACGGCAACGCGAGCGCGAGGTCGACAACCTCGTTGTCCTGGAACGGGACACGCGCCTCGATCGAATTGAGCATCGTCATGCGGTCGACACGCTGGTTGAAGTGGTCTCGGACCCACAGGAGCAGGTCTAGCAGGGCGATCCGTTCGCCTAGATGTCCGGGGGGCACTCCGTCGAGTAGGCTCTCGACGAGACGCGTCGCATTCATGGGACGCTGTGTGGCGTCCGCACCGATCAACCGCATCCGCTGGGGCCCGGGAAAGATGCCGTGGGTCGAGACGTAGCGATCGCCATCCGAGGCACCCACCACGCCGAGCAGGTTTTCGGCGTGCTTCCCAATCCGACTAGAGGATGGCGACAGTCGCGCTACCGCCCGGGCGGCTTCACGCAAAAGCGGGAGCCTCTCGTACTTCGCCTGGCGCCATGCCGCCGCATGCCACGGATACCCGAGAAATAGCTCGTCGCCGCCATCGCCGGTCAGCAGAACCTTGATCCCGCCCTGCGCGGCAAGCCGGCTGATCGCGTGGATGCTGACGAACGAGGCCTCCCATACCGGTTCGTCGAGGCCGACCGCGAGCATTCTCACAAGCCCGCGCAGGTCGGTGTCGTCGTCGATCACCACCTCGTGGTGTCGCGAACCCAAGTGTTGCGACAGCCGACGGGCATAGTCCGCGTCGAGGTTGAGGTCGGAGCCGGGACCGATCCGCAACGCCTCAGACCGGAACGCGACGGTGAAAGTGTTCAGCGGCTGCGTGGCCGCCGCCGCCGCGGAGACGGCAACGATGGCTGAATCGACCCCCCCGCTCAGGAGGACACCGACGGGCACGTCGCTCCGCATCTGACGGACGACGGCAGCGCGGAGCGTCGCACGGACGGCCTCCTTGGCCCATCCGGGATCGCCTGGGTGGCCATCCACCGGCGTTGCCGAGTGCGGACGCCAGAACTCCGAGAGCTGGAGGTCGCCCGTCGAGTCGATCGTCAGCCAACTGCCCGGCTGAAGCTTGCGAACGTCCTTGACGAGGCTGTACGGGGCGGGGACGAACCCGAACGTCAGGAATAGGTCCAAGGCCTCACGATCGATCTGGAATGGCACCCCGGCCTCACGGACTAGGGTTCGGAGCTCCGACGAGAAGACGAGGCGGCTGCCGTCCCATGTGTAGTACAGGGGCTTGATTCCCATGCGGTCGCGGGCGAGAACGACACGGCCTCTGTCGGGATCCACGATCGCGAAGGCGAACATGCCATTTAGCTCCGAGAAGCTCTCGATGCCTCGGTCCCGATAGGCGTTCAGGACGGTCTCCGTGTCTGTTCGCGACCGAAACCCGAACCCGCGAGCAATGAGCACGCGGCGCAGCTCGGGCTCGTTGTACAACTCGCCGTTGTATGCGACGCAATATCGCCCGTCGTCGGAATGCAGCGGCTGGTCGCCGGCCGAGCTCAGGTCCAGGATCGCCAGCCGCCTGCTCGATATAGCGACCTCGAGTGAACCAAGGTCATGACGGTGCGTGTCGCCCTGATCGGGCCCTCGGTGCACCAGGGATGCGCCCATTCGCTCCGCGAGTCGTACGTCGGCGGCACCGCCACATTGGACGATGCCGGCGAAGCCGCACATCAATGTCGCCCGTCCGAGGCGAGGCTCGGCACGGTTCGATGGTGTTCGTCTCCCGCCTTCGTGTTAGCGTCATGGCCCGTGAGACTATCCGCGGACGTGGGACGTTGCCCGCCGGTCCTAGCTGACCGGCGAATCGCCGTCCCAGACCTCGCGGCGGTCGTTGGGTCGGCGATCATCAGCGCGACGCAGCTCGCGTCCACGTCCGTCTTCGCCCCGGCCGGCACCTCTCTCTTCTCCGGACGCCATGGATCCAGGAGTTCAGGCTTGCCATGTTCGGGACGGCCGTAGGACTCCTGTGCATCAAACGGCCGGAATATGGACGATCAACAGACCAACCGAGAATTGCATCGCCCGCAGGCGAACGTCCTGATATGTGCACCCTGGCACCAGCTGTTTCTCACCGACGTCATTCCCGAGGCGCGGATTAGGTACAAAGGACCGATGTGCCGGCCAGCGATGCCGCGGCTACGCGGCGGTAAATCGCGCGTCCGCGACGCGAAGATCAATTGAGCGGCGGTAGTAGACGGCCACAAGCGGCGGCATTCGTCTCGCTCGGGGTCGCACACATCATCGGTTCCGCCATCTTTGCCTTCACGAGCTTGTACCTCGCGCGCTCATTGATCCCGCACGAGTATGGACGCTTCGCGTTCGGACTAAGCGTTCAGACGTTACTCGTCATCGGAGTAGGACTCGGCTTGACCACGGCAGTTACCGCCGCCGTCGCCCGAGCACGGGTCGAGGACACCGAGACGTGGCCCGTCGTGACCGCGCTACTGGCCATCCGGGTCGCATCGGTCGTGACGGCTGGCATCGGCGCTGCGTTATGGGCAGGCCTGACCTCCGAAGTGATCCCCTTCCTCGCCGGCCTCGCCGCAGGCACTTTCCTTTTATTGGACTTCCTGGTTGGGATCATGAAAGGCCAACTCAAGGCCCGATCGGTGGCATTCGTCGCGATAGCCCAGCCAGTGTGCTTTCTCACGATCGTGGTATTGGCCCAACCCGATGATGCCGTGGCGGCACTCGGAGCCTTTCTTGGCGGCAGCGCGGTGGCTCTTCTCAGTGCGACCGCGCTCACCAGCGGCACCATGCATCGTTGGGCCCGCGTCGGTGTGAGGGTGCGGCCCGAACTGCGGCAGGTCGGAAGCCTTGCTGGCTACGCGTATGTCCTGACGTTTCTGCAGTTGGGGTACAGCATCCTCCCGATAGTGCTGCTCGGGCTAAATGGCAGGTATGAGGAGGCCGCCTCGCTGTCCGTGCTGATGGCGCTCGTGCGTTTCCTCCCCGATGGGATCGCGGCGGCTCTGAGCGCCGACTACTTTCCGAGGCTGCACGCGAACCGCGACCGGCGAGTGCGTAATCGTCTTTTCCGCAGGTACCTTCTTGTGATCCTGGCATGCACACTGACTGCCGGCGGCGTCCTAGCCGTCTTCGGCCAGCCCCTGTTAAGCGTGCTGTTCTCAGGTCGGTACGACCACCTTGGCGAGTACCTCCCGATGGCGGCCCTCCTTATCATCGGTCTTCCCATCGAGGCGCAGCTCGTGTGGACCCTCTTGTCCGATGGTCTTGGGCGCATCGCAGTGGCGGCGCTGACCACGCGCCTGCTGCTGGTCCTTGCAGGGGCGACCATCTTCGTTTGGTCCGCGCCAGATGCGTCGTTCTTGCTGCTGATCCTTGCGCCAGTAGCAGCGACAGGGGTGAGTCTCGTCATGCAGGGTGGCGCGCTCGCAATGTTCGAGATGGCCGAGCAGCGGGCTGCTAGGCGGTTAGCGGCGTCAGGAGCCAAATGATCGATCTGTTGATGCCGACGCGCGACGATAGACCTCGATCGTCCTGTCGACGGTGAGGGGCCAGGCGAACCTCATCGACCGCTCTCGACCCCGTCGTCCACGTTCCTGTGCGGCAGCGGGGTCCGAGAGGAGGTCCATGGCAGCGGTGGCGAGACCTGATGCGTCGCGAGCTTCAACGACGGTCGCGGCATCGCCGGTCACTTCGATGAGTGCCGGGGCACTGCTGATGACAACCGGCCTGGCACAGGCCAGTGCCTCGAGTGCCGGTAGACCGAAGCCTTCGTACAGAGACGGGATGAGCACGACGTCGGCAAGGTTGTAGAAACTCGGCAGATCCGCTTCAGGAACGTCGTCGATGAATCGGATCGCATCTGCGATCCCGAGGTCGTTCGCCAGTTGGCGCATCCCCAGTCGCCTGAAAGGGACGGAACTGGGCCCCACCTTGAGCAACACGACCTCCGGTACGACTTGGCGGATGATCGGCAGCGCGCGCCAGATCGTCTCGAGGTTCTTTCGGGGCTCGTCATTGCCGACGTAGACGAGAAAGGGCCGGCCATCGGGCAAGGCATATCGCTCGCGGAACGCTTGCGGTACCTGAAATGGGCGGAACTGCGTGTGATCCACGCCCAGAGGCGTCACCGTGATCCGTTCCTCAGGCAGACCGGCGGATTCGATGAGCGTCCGCCTTGTCCATTCAGAGACCGACAGGATCTGGTCGACGTTGGCCAGCGCATGGATGGCTTCCGAATCGAACCATCTGTGGATGCGATGTCCATAGCCGCTGAGCCCTGGTGAGTCTCGGAAGAGGAACGGGCCGATGTCGTGGACCGTCACGATCGTCGGTCCTGGGGGCGGTGACACGACCAGCGCTGCGGCGTAGGTATGCCCGGTCAGGTGATACACGTCCGCCGGGGGCCACGCCAAGCGAACGGGGTACCGGCTCAGGAAGGTGTTGAGGTCCGCGCCTACATGGCGAGCTGCGTCCAGGACCCGAGACAGGGCACCTCGCGGAGTGGTTTCCAGTCGGACAACATTGACGCCCCGTGGGCCCAGGCCCGCGTCGAGGCGATCGACGTATCGCCTAACCCCCGATCCGCCCGCCTCCTCGCGGGCGACCAGACAGACGGTCAACGACAGCGATTTGTTGGTGTCCGAATCGATCGCGTCTACCACCGCGACCGGCCGTCCTCTGACACTGAATCCACCGCTGCGAGGAGGATCGAGACTTGATCGAGCAGGACGAAGACCGGGATTGTGACAACGACCCGCCCGGATAGCGTCGTACCTGTTACGCGTGCGCCCACCCAAAGGCGACGTACTCGATTCATGGTGGTGATCCCAGCGGCGGTCAAGGGGGCCACGAGGGCACGCGGGCCGAACATCACGGCGAGCGCCGGTCCGATCAGGATCGTCGCGGCGATGACAACCGCAAAGACGGTGATCGCCATCTCACGCCACGCACCGAATCGTGGGCCATGTATCAACAAATTCTTGACCCAGCGTCGATTCGCTCCTAGGTAGCTGCCAGAATCGGTCGGGTACCTCGTCATGATTAGGCTGTCTGGCACCAGATGGATCGAGTTGCCAGCCGCCGCCAACGTGTGGCCGAGTACGTAATCCGTGCCAGTGCGGGCCGGAGCATCTAGCGCGAATGACGACTCAACGGTTCGCCGCAGCGCGGCGCAGTTCCTCCCGAGCACGCTGGACGTGAGCGTCCGTCCACTCGGACGCGAGCCTGAAATACTCAACCATTGGGACAGGACGAATGGATCTCGGCGCTGCTCAGGCAGCGGCTCGTCGAACCCCGTTGTGACCGCGGCGCCCCTCGTCAACGGCTCGATCAACCGCTCGAACGGCTGATCGGCCAGCAAGCAGTCCGCATCGGTCAGGACCAGGACTTCCCCGGTCGCAGCGGCAAGACAGCGTCGAAGGGCCCCTTGCTTTCCGTCGCCGGGCTCCTGGGCAATGACGATCACGCGATCTCCCGCCCAAGGACTCGCTAGATCGTACGTACCGTCCGCACCACCCGCGCAGATGACCATCTGCAGGTCCGGATAGGTCAACTTCGCGAAGCTCGCAAGATGCCGTTCGATGATGGAGGCTTCGTTCCACGCGGCCACGAGGACGCTGACCGAGGGGCTTGCCGCCCATCGACTCGCTCGTTCCAAAGGCTCGTCGTTGAGCGGTTCGGGTCCGAGCCTGGATGCATCGCGCCAGGCTTGCCAATTGCGCACTGCTGCTACAGAGAGTAGGACCAGCGCACCGATGACCGAGAGGCGGCCGGAGGAAGACCGGAGCCGTTTCACAGCCCGTCCATGCGAGGCTTACCGGTCGGCGACCGCACGGTCGCCCAGGTGTCACCTTTTCGCCAGCGGTACCAGACGGCGTCACGTCCAAGGACCTCGACGGTCTTGGCGTCCTCGCGGTAAACAACCGACTGTCCATGCCCTCCGAATGACCGCCAGGTTGCCGTTTGCCTGAATTCGACCTCAGTGGCTGAAGTCCCCGGGATGGACGACCCCGGCGACAGGAGCGTCGTCCGGGCGTGGAATGCCTTGTCGTTCCAGCCGACCACCGGGAGGAGATCGCGCACATCGGGCGGCTCGGTCGACCCGTGCTGCTGTCCCTGCGCCGCAAATCCCTCAGCAATTCGAACCGCGCCTGTTGGCAATTGGCCGGCAAGGAGCCATGCCGTCGTGGGACGGACATCGACGTCCAACCCTAGCGGCGTGAGCAGTTCCAGGGCCTTGATGATGTCTCCCGCTGCCGCGATCCATCGAGGATATCGATTGAAGCGCCCGTCCCGATAGACGACCTGCGGGCATCCGCCGTCGTCGTCACGCGAACGCACCACGAACTCAGCCGCCAAACGAGCAGCCTCCAGATAGCGCGGATCTTCGAGCGCTCGATGGGCGGCGACCAATCCTGGGATGCAGCGTGCGATGTAGTACGGAAAGAATTGGTCGATCCTTCGGTCGTTGATGGTGGCCTGACTGATCGCTCCAACCACTGCGCGACCTGGCTCACGCACCTGATGGCCCACGATCGAATCGGCCGTCGGCCCGACATAGCGCTCCACATATTCGCGATCACCGGTCAGCTCGGCGAGGCGGCACAAGGCCTCGATGATGGTCGCGGCCTTGTTCGGAACGAACGCTCGATGCCCATCGAGAGAATCGGTGATCCTGCTCCGTCCACAAGGAGCCGATGTGGTGCTCGACAAGGTTGCGTTCCGCAGTTTCGAGATACGCGTCCCAGCCCGTCTGGTCGGCGTCGCGTAGAGCACTGGCGAGCACGAGCAGGGCGAGGTCAGCTGCCGCTTCATGTGGCGTTCCGCCAGCGCCCGGGTTCCGTTCAAATCCTGAGTTCCTATAGCGGCCATCCCGCAGTTGCCCACTGACCAGGTCGTCGCCGGCTCGACGAGCCTTGGCCAGCCATCGTTCGTCGCGAGTGCGTTGGGACAGCGTTACGTAGCCACAGATCATTCCCTCGTACCGCCAATCGAGCCCCGCCCCGCAATACAGGAGGGAGTCGCTCCACCAATGGGCGACAGGCCCACCATAACCATCCGGTCCCCGCATGGCATCAAGCCAGGCATCAAGGCGCGAGATCGCGACCGCGATGGCCGAGTCGTTCATGATCGGGTCGTGGTCGACCCGCGTCCGACCCATACTCCGATGGACCAAAGTGCGGGCTTACCCGACTCGATCAGCGCTAGCCGATACGTCGCTTCCATCCGATCGGCGAGGTCCCACCGACCCAGCTTCGCTGCGATGATCCGGATCGGAGCGCGCGCGGCACTTCGGAGCCCCAACATTCGCCATTCCTGTTCGGTGGCGAAACCCAACCGGCTTCCGACGAGGAAGGGATCAGTCGGACGAGGGGGCCGATGGCGACGCTCCCGCCGAGCAGTCACTCTCCATCGATCCAATGGTCCAGCTCCGATGACGGCGATCGTTGCCGAGTCAGCGACGGTTCTTTCGATCAAGGCGATGCCGGCGTCAAGCGTGTCCTCCGTGGGCTTGAACCACATGACCTTCTCGATCGGAGCCTGCGTTCGCCCGTCGAACGCGTCGATCGTGGAGATACGGATCGTGTCCGGGTTAGGGTGGATCCGGAGCCGACGATCCCCGCGGCGTCCCGCGCCAGGTCATTCGTGGGCACCGCGATCGTGACTGGGCATGTAAGCCGTGAAAGCGCTTCCGTTACGGCCGCAGCAGAGCCCGTGAGGGGGAGCGGCCAGGGCCGCTGCCGTCCTGCTCCAGGCGGGAGCTGAGATGGCGAGCGCCAAACGCTCCGGAAGTGAGGCGAGGCGTCGGCACCCGAGTGGCGATGTCTGCGGTACATCCATTCGCGATCACCGGTCGCCATCACCGGTACATCGGGCCAAATCGGTGTCGCCCACCTTCTGTAGAACGGATTTGTCAGCGTTTCCACCCAATCAGCCGCTGGGTGTCTGAGCTCGGACAACTCGAGGTCATCGCTCATGCTGGCGAGCAATCGGCGATCCGACACTCGTCGCAACCGTTGCGTTCGTCGACGAGCCGAGCCAATCGGCCGGCATCGTCCTTGCAGCCCAGACGTAGGCCCTCAGCTTTGCGAGGACGATCGACGGACCACGAGTGGCGGCGTAGGAGAGAACGAGGAGCTCGGTGACGGCGAGTGCAGGCATCAGAACGAGGAGCGTCCGCCACCTAAAGAGCTTCGCGAGTAGGAGAAACCTGTTCCGCTCCAGCCAGTGGATCTTGTCGAGGGGGAAGCTGGCGCGAAATCGTGGATGACCGTCGTACTGGGTACGCACAAGATCCGGTATCCAGCCCGTGCCACCCGCAGAGACAGATCGGTCTCTTCGAGATACATGAAAAAGAGAGGGTCGAATCCACCCACTGCATCGAACACGTCGCGACGCACCACCAGTGCAGCCCCAGAAACCGCTCCGACAGCTTCGATGCTCGAATAGGCAGATGCCGGCTGCCCATAGCCCCGGCAGGTCGTGATGCCGGTGTAGTGCGGAGAGCCGCCACATGCATTCAGGCTGCTCGTGTCGCTTGACAAAAGGATCTTCGGGGTCGCCAACCCCACCGATCGGTCGTCCTGCATCGCGGCGAGGAGTGGAGGCAGCCATCCCAGTTGACCGTGACGTCCTGGTTCAACACCGCTACGTACTCGAGCGATGTAGCCGCGATTCCGAGGTTCGCGCCATGCCCGTAGCCGACGTTGACGTTCGACCGGATGACCGCGATGTCTGGATGAACCCGCCGGACCAGATCCACGGTCCGGTCGCGAGAGGCATTATCCACGACAACGATGTCCGAGGGCTCGCTCCCGGCCTCCATCAAAGACCGCAAACATCGCTCGATGAACGCAGCCCCATCGTGGGTGATGACAACGACTGCACACCGAACGGATGCCGCAGGGTCCACGAGAGCCGGTGTATCGGCCGTCTGCGGTCTAGTGACCGTTACGACCACTGTCGCTGTCCCTGGCGATCGCATCAAGCCGTTGCTGCACATCGAGGAAGATCCCGCGAAGGGCGTGCAGCAGGAGCGCGGCGAGCATTCCCATCGCACCGACCACAACAAGCAAGATGGTGAGCATCCCGAGCGCCGCAGAGAAGAAGCTATTGCGGATGTACGTGTCGATCGTGAGCCAGCCCGTGGTCAAGCCTGCGATCACGATCAGGAGGCTTGGTAATCCGAAGAACAGGAGTGGTCGGTACCGGGCAGCTAGCCTGATGAGCCCGTCAAGGACGCTGAAACCCTGCGAGATGACATTCCGCTTCGGGGGATCTTCATACCTGGTGCTGATGGGGACCTCCGCGTGGCGAAGGCCGTACATCTCTTCGAGGAACTGATCTCCATCTCGACGGAAAATCCGTTCGTCCGAAAATGCAGCAGGTCGACAGCCGCTCGAGAGAAGGCTCGAAAGCCACTCTGAGAGTCGCTCGAACTACGCCCTGACGCCGCGTTAGTTGCGGCATTGAAAGCCCGAAGGCCAAACCGGCGGACCGCAGGGATCGCTCGGGGCTGTCTCGAAGGAAACGTGACCCAAGCACGATGTCCGCTCGGCCGCCACAGAATCGGGGCGATCAGCTGCTCGACCTCCCTGGGATCGTGCTGCCAGTCGCCATCCATGAGCACCAAGACGGTAGCCGAGCTGCGTCTTGCCGCCGCGAAGGCGGTATTCATCGCGGCCGCCTTTCCGCAATTCGACCGGTGGCGCTCGACGATGGCCCCAGCGGCGGCAGCAAGCTCAGCTGTCCGATCGTCTGATCCGTCGTCGACGACCAGGCATTGATAGCCGTCCAACAGGACGGCGTGCACGATGCTGCCGATGAAGCGCTCTTCATTGTGAGCAGGGATCGCGACCAACACGTCCCGCGAGCCATCCGATGGAGCGCGGGCCATCACAGGAACCGCGGGGCGGGCCGTGGACTGGGTGACGCTCACGGCCACGGATCAGCCGATGGACTGGGCCAGCACGAAGGCCGTGGCGATGCCGAGCGGAATCAATCCGATCCTCAAGCCTCCCGAGGCGCGCCTTGACGCGTCGCCCTCCACAGCGGTCACAACGACCTTCTCGACGACGAGGACAAGCAGGGTCATGAGCAAGACCGCATGGAGACCGGCCGTGGAAGTCGACTCTTGGACGCCTGTCACAACCGAGACGGCTTGGTGCGGAATCAAGGCAATCGTCTCCCCCCGATCGCAACTCTTAGGTGGCGACCCCCGCTCGCCTTCGTTCTCCTAGCCCTACTCTAGACTCCGGACGACCAGGACGACAAGTACCCGTGCGTCGGGCCCAAAAAATGCAATGCGGCCCTTGCGCTACGGCGCGAGCGTTCTTCGGAGTGTGGCGCATCGCCAATTCGCCGCCTGGCCGCGAGCTCCCACCGTGACGCCGTCTGTGCGAACACGCTCTCGACCGCGGCCTCGAGGAAGGGCACCGTCGCGTCGAGGAAGATCGTAACGACGCGACACGATCTGCGGAGGCGTCACACGACGCGGATCCGGGCATGACGCCACAACAGACGGCCGAAGCCCTCCCCGTCGACATCCTCGACGAACAGGCGTGGCAGCGTGAAGCGGTCCGCTCCGTGACGCACCGTCCCCGGCGTGGCCATGAATGCCTGCATGAATCCCGCCAACCGGACGGCCCGTTGCCCGTCGCCGACGTCCGACTTGCCACCGTGCGGATAGGCGAATGACTCAACAGGACGGCCGATTCGATCCTCTAGCTCGGCACGACCAGAGTCAATCTGGGCGGTCGTGGCGTCCGGGGTCAGCCCCGCCAACCAGGCGTGGTCGGCCGTGTGCGAGCCGATCTCGAGGCGGTCGTCGCGTGCCAGCTGATCCAGCTCGCCTGACGTGAGCGTCCGGTGGCTCGGTCGTGGTGTTGCTGGCATGCCCGCCCACGCAAGGAGTGATTCTGCGGCGCGATCACGAACACCCGGCAGCTGCCGGCGCAGGAGCGCCCAGACCTCCCGATAAAGCGCCGTCCGTGAGGCCGCGTCCTGAGGATCGATCGTAACGCGCTCGCCACCAAGGCTGAGCCGGATGGGTTCGCTCGGCCTATTGGGCCCGAGGAGTGCGCGCTCTACCTGATCCCACCAGAACTCGCTCTCGCGGTCAATCGCCCGAGACACCAGAAAGGCAGTCGCCCGAAGGTCTGCGCGTGACAGCCGTGGCTGAACCTCGTCCACGAGATCGGCGTAGCCGTCGTCGAATGTGATAACCACTGTTCGCGGTGGAAGCCGGCGTCCCTCGAGCGCGCGCCCGAGCTCCGCAGCCGTCATGATCGTGCACGACCGGGCTAGGACGTCCAGATGCTGGCCGAAGTGCTCGGGTGTGACTGCCAGACGCCAAGGGTCGGTACCGCGCTGGCCGATCCGGTGATACAGGAGCACCAATGCGCCGCGCCGGGCGGGCGGAGCTGATTGCCCATCGGGCCTGGCGCAGCGTAAGACTCATCATTCGCCTGTCTGGAGCTTTAAGCAGCGGAAGCGCGCTTCATGCACAGGATATTCATGAACCGCGCGATCGGTTCGCCCGGAGCTCATCGGCCTCGTCGGTGCACTGAGCTAGGGTGACACTCGCGCAAACGGCTTGTGACGAACCTCGAGACCGCAGACTCATGCTCGCCAGTCCTATATGGATGCGGGAAAAGAGCTGCCGCTTTCGCGCATCGTCTGGCCGGAACATCACGCAAAGGCAGCCGCCGCAAGGCGCGGCGTGGCTTACGACAAGAGTGGCGGGCTCCCCCATCAGCTGAGAAGGTATTCGCAAAACAGGGCGATGAAGGACCGAACGGCCATCCAGTACGTCGATGCGCTCGAGTTCGGCGGTAGCGAGCGCGTCGCGTTGACCCTTGCGGCAGGGATCGGAGCGACGCGCGGCTGGCGATCGGTGATCGCATATCACCGCGAACCCGCGATCGCCCCCCTTGCGTCCGAGGCGCGAGCATTGGGAATCGAAACCGTTGCCCTGCCGGCGCGCGGAGTCAAGCGGCTTGGCGGCTTAGCTTCGTTCGCAGCCCATATGCGCTCGACGTCTCCTAGCGTATTGCACGCACACTTGCCGAACCCACTTGCGGCACGTGGTGGCCTCTGGGCGGCCGTCGCCGCGAACCCACCGGCTGTGGTTGCGACTGCGCACCTCGATGTACCGCTGCGCCGTTTCTGGCAGCGAGCGCGAGCGCGGGCGGTACGCGTGGACCACTACGTTGCTGTCTCGGAAGCGGTCGGGGACGGTCTCCGCTCGTTGGGCATCGACGTCAACTCGATCTCCGTAGTCCATAACGGCCTGCCTGATATCGAGGCATATGCCGGCAGCAAGGCTGGCACGGTTCGGACCGAGCCTGCGCATACGGTGGTTACGGTCGCGCGACTCGTTTCCCAGAAGGGACATCGGGTGCTGCTGCAGGCTTTGGTCACCCTGCCGGGCGTCACGGTTCTGTTCGCCGGCGATGGACCGCTCCGCGCTGATCTGGAGAAACTCGCAAGGGAGTTGGGCGTCGCCGATCGAACGCGGTTCCTTGGGAACGTCGCCGACGTACCTGGACTGCTCGCGGGAGCCGACGTCTTTGCCCTGACTTCATTCAACGAAGGGTTGCCTCTATCGATCCTGGAAGCGATGGCGGCCGGCCTGCCGGTCGTGGCAAGTCGTGTCGGCGGAACACCAGAGGTCGTCGCCGATGGCGAAACGGGGCTTCTCGTCGTGCCCGACGACCCAGCGTCGACGGCTTACGCCATCCGACGCCTTCTGGAGGACGCCGCGCAACGCGAACGTCTGGGGAAGCGAGGCCAGCGTCTAGTTCGCGAAAGGTTCACCGCAGCGAAGATGGTCGAAGGCGTGATTGCAGTCTACGAGGATGTTCTCGCGCGGCGTAGCGGTAGGCGAGTTCCCGTCGGCTGATGGTGCGTCGGGTGAGGTCGAACGGTGCCCGAGACGGGAGACCCTTGCCAGACGTCAGCGTCGTGATCCCGACGCGGGATCGTCGCGATCTACTGCTCGAAGCGCTACGCGCGCTGGCTACTCAAACCCTGGCGACCGAACGTTATGAGGTCATCCCAGTCGTCGACGGTTCGGCGGACCGGACCGTCGAAGCTCTCGCCGAGCTCGAGCTTCCATACGTGCTCCGGCAGATCGTTCAGCCACCCAAGGGCCGCGCCGGAGCGTGCAATACCGGGATCCGGGCTGCCGAGGGCACGATCATCGTGCTGCTCGACGACGATATGGTTCCCTCCGCGGATTTCCTGGCCGCGCACCTTCGAGCGCATGCGGCCGGTGATCACCTTGGGGTGCTGGGGCCCGTGCCCATCCTCCACGGCATGGAAGGCAACGCCGTGGAGCGGTATGTCGCCAAGAAGTTCGATCGCCACCTAGCGAGGCTCGCATCAGGAGTGCCGATCGGTTTCCGCGAACTGTATACGGGCAACTTTTCAGCACGAGCCTCCGACCTCCGCCGGGTGGGACTCTTCGACGAGAGCTTCACCGTCTATGGGAACGAAGACGGCGAGCTCGGTATCCGGTTGCTTGAGGCCGGTGTCAGGCTTCGGTACGACCCTGCTGCCCTGGCGCGGCAGCGATTTACGAAGACGTTCGCGGACCTCGCCCGGGACAACGAGGCCAAAGGCCGCACCGCCGTCATGCTTTCGAGAAAGCATCCGCTGGCGATCTCCCAACTGAAGCTATCGGCACGGCCAACCCGCCGGCTCCGCCTGGCCGCGCAACCCTGTTCTCTTTGACGCGCGTTTCGTCGCGGCTGCCTGAAGCGTTGGTGGCCGGCTTCGGAATGCTCGAGCGGGTGTCGCCCTCCCTGGCCGAGTACTTGTGCCCCGCGATCCTCGATTACTTCTACTGGCGCGGGGCTCGCACTGAGGCGCACGGCGCGGACTACTCCGCGGAACACGTGCGGCCGGCGGAGGCGAGTCGGAACGCGCTGCTGCGACGGGCCGACTGGCGCCTCCTCTGCCAGACCCGAGCCCCGTCATGACGGTTTGCTACGACCCCGCGCTTCGTCGTGCTGCTGCGCTCATGTCTGCGCACCTCATGGACCCGTCTGACATGCCACAGGACTGCGATCTAGCAGTCTTGGTGAATACACGGATCGGCGCGCGCTCGCATCCGCCCGAGAAGCGCTCAAGCTAGCCGGGCGGCGTGTGTTATGTGGAATGGGGTCCGCTGAAGATGATCAGATCAGACGTGGCCGCGCGTAGGCTGACGCAAGCGGGGTATGGTTCCGTTCGCTGCTACTGGCCGTTTCCGCGCCGCGGCGCTGCACACGTGTGGCTGCCATTGGACTCGCCTTCCGCCATTCGCTATTACCTCGCGACCCGGGCATCCCGACCGTACTTCCCCACCCGCTTGGCACACGCTGTCGGCCATGCGATCGCAGCCCTGGCCATTCGAGCCGGCGTGGCCGGGACCATCGTGGCCGTCGCCCAGAAGCCCGCCTCGCTGGCGAAGAGGAACGGTCTTCGACGCCACAGCCAGCTCACGGCAGTTGCTGCTGACCGGCGGGCCAAGGTCGACCAGCAAGGCGGTAAGCGTCGTCTTTGCGGGGCCCGACCCGTTTCCGGAATCGATCGTCAAGATGAACCGGACGCCTGAAGCACGTGCTGGCATCATGCGCGAGGCCGAGATGCTCCGCTATCTGGAGCGCGACCGGTCGAGCCTAACGGGCGTCCCACGTGTCGTTTCCGTCGAAGACCTCATAGACGTCACTCGCGTCGTGGAGACCCCCCTTGAGGGCAGACCCCTGCACGGTGAGCTGCGGCGCGAGAACCTCGCCAGGAACGCAGACATGGTCACCGAGTGGGCCCTCGGATTGGCGGGTCTGGAGCCACGGGCATCGGCCGACGCACTGTGGTCGGAGCTGGCAGATCCGATCGTTGCCCGTTTCAGACGGGCCTACGGTCCGGAACTGGATGAGCGGGAGTGGCAGGAGAGCCAGCGCATCCTTGCCGCCCTCGACGACATGCCCATCGTCCCGGAACACCGCGACTTCGGACCGTGGAACATGCTTATCGATCACGGGCGTCTTGGGGTGCTCGATTGGGAATGGGCCGTTCCGCGCGGCCTTCCCGCACTCGATCTCCATCTACTTCATTTTGTACGCGGTCGGATATGCCACGGGGGTCCGACGCCATCGCCGACTCCTCGATGTGTATCGCGCGGTCCGAGACGTGGATACGCCGTTCGGCGCTCTGGCGAACGACGCGCTTCGCCGATATTGCGGTGCACTTGGAGTCGATCCTGGCCAACTTAGGGCGCTCCACCTTCTCACGTGGATGGTGCACGCGCCATAGGAGCATCGGCGACAGATCGAGGACGCTGGCAGCCGAAGCCTCCGCCACGTTGGAGTTCAAAGCTTCTTCGTTGGTCTGTGGAGGATGGAGCTCGCAACTGGCCAGCGAGGATGATCGGGCGTGTGGTGCGGACGATCACGGAGGTGGCATACGAGTCCGTCCCGCGTCGGGTCCGTCGTCGGATCCGTCGGCTTCGCAAGCCCGCATACGTTGACAGCCTTCGGCGCACGACTCCCTTGAGCGATCAGTGGGGATACGATCGGGGCAACCCGGTCGACCGCTATTACATCGAGTCCTTCCTCGAAGAGCATCGGGCCGACATCAAAGGCCGCTCACTCGAAGTGATGGACCTCCGCTATGTCGACCGCTTCGGTTCAGGGGTCACAAGGCGGGACGTGCTCGATGTCGATGCTTCGAACCGTCGCGCGACGATCGTCGCCGACCTGGCCGATGCGACAACCATCCCCGATGACTCATTCGACTGCATCGTGCTGACGCAAGTGCTTCAGCTCGTCTTCGACGTTCGGGCTGCAGTCGCCCACCTCGAGCGGATCCTGCGGCCCGGCGGCGTCCTCCTCGCGACGGTTCCTGGGATCAGTCGCATCGGCAAACGCGAACAGGCTACGGACCTCTGGAGATTCACGCCCGTAGCCTGCCGCCGACTCTTGGAGGCCAATTTCGATTCCGAAGAGGTCGAAGTGCGGTCCTACGGCAACGTCCTGAGCGCCAACGCGTTCCTGACCGGAATAGCAGCCGAGGAGCTCTCGAGGCAAGAGCTTGACACCTCAGACCCCTCGTATCCGGTCATCGTGGCGGTACGCGCCCGGAAGCGCGACACGCCCCTCCCTGGCTCGCGGCACGAGTGACCGCGCACGTGGTGCCTGGCTCATCCCACATCGTGGCGACACGCAACCGGCCCGGCCTGCTCGCCGATGCTGTCGCCTCGATCCTGGCGAGTGATTCGCTTCCAGCCAGTTCGTCATCAGTCGTTCAGAGCGACGCGCCCCATCCGCAGCTCGGCGAACGCTTCGTCCAGTCGCGGGCATCGAGATTCGCTACTTCTGGAGCCCTGGCGTAGGGCTTAGTCGTGCGAGGAACGAAGGCATCGATAGGGCCCACAACGAACTACTCTCCTTTACGGACGACGACATGCTCGTGCCGCCGTCTTGGTAGGACCTTTATCCGACGCACTCGCTCGATCTGGTTGGTTCGATCCGTCATCACCGGTCCCGTGTTGGCTGCGAGGCCCGAGCGACCAGGCGCGTTCGCGCCATCGACGAGTTCAGGAGTGAGCCGTCGCACGTACATGGGACGCGTGCCGGATGACGTACTGTTCGCCGGCAACATGGCCATTCGTCGGGCCGCGTTTCGCGAGGTCGGTCCATTTGATGAGCGCCTCGGGCTCGGCGCCCGCTTCCCGGCGGCAGAGGACGATCAGCTTCGCTTATCGCCTTCCGGGCTGGCTACCGGATCATGTCGGAGCCAGATGCCGTCGTGTTCCATCGCGCCTGGCGAGATCGACGTACCTACCTTTCCGCTCCGATGGCGGTACGGACGCGGGCAGGGTGGCTATTTAGCCAAACACCTGTCCCGAACGGACTTCTTCATGTTCGCGGATTTGTCCCGTACGAGCTGGAGTCACCTGGCGGGCATCCATTCCTTGCGACGGACAGCATGAAGGCCGTCGGTAACGTGATCTTCGCGATCGGCGTGTTGACCGCGGCATTCGAATGGCTGCTGACGCAGCGCGGGAAGCCCTGATCCGTGGACGCGTCCTCCGCGGCGCGGCAAGCAATATGGTGGGCCAGGCGATCGTGGTTCTCACCGCGTTCGTCCTCACTCCCTACATCCTCAACCAAGTAGGGCCGGTCGGTTACGGACTCTGGATCCTCGTCGGGTCGCTCGCTGCATACGGCGACCTGTTCGATCTGGGCATCAGCGCCTGTCGTCAAGTACGTCGCGCAGTTCCGGGCGCAGGCCGACCGGGCGATGGAACGGGCCATCCTGGCATCGGCCCTTCGACTGTACCTGGGGCTGGGAACGATCGTCCTGATCATAACCCTCGGCTTCGCTCCGCTATTTCCACTGATCTTCAATTTGCCCGATGAGACTCGATCGACCGCGAGTCTGCTCGTTGTGCTTCTGGCGTGAACCTCGCGGTCTCGATCGTCTCGGCACCAGCGTTGTCCGTCCTCACGGCCTTACAACGATTCGGGTGGTCCAACGTCGTCCGAACTGGCTCCATGATGCTGTGGGCTCTCGCGACCGTGATCGTCCTCGAGGCAGGAGGCGGGGTCGTGGCCATGGTCGCCGTCAACATCCCGGTGACCCTGCTCATGCGCGTGGTCTGCGTCCGGCTGATTCCGCCGGCGCACCGATCTTGCCTTCGGCTACCGTGGCGCCAGCCGGGCCTCCATGCGACAGCTTGTCGCGTTCGGCGGTGGAGTCGTGCCTGCCAGATCTCGGATCTGCTACAGCGCAAGAGCGATGAGCTGATCGTGGCGTTGTCACTCAGCGTTGCTGCGGTCACCCCTTACGCGCTGGGTCGGCGACTCAGCGAGCTTCCACATCTCGTTGCGAATCAATTCGTTCGCGTCCTGCTCCCGATCGCTGCTGAGTTGAGCGCTCAGGAGGAGATCGATCGGTTGCGGACGCTCTATATCGTCGCCACCCGGGTCACGGTCGCGATCTTCACCTCGATCGGCCTCGGCGTGGTCCTGCTCGCCGAGCAGATCCTCATCGTGTGGGTGCATCCCGGCTATGAGGATGCGGTACCGGTTGTCGTCATTCTGACGATGGCGAGCTATTTGGTGACCAGTCAGTGGCCGGCCGGCGCCGATCGTGCCGGGGATGGGACGATTCCGGCTGGTTGCGCTTCGTCGGTCGCGTCTGGGATCGCGAACGTGGCGCTCTCGATCTCCTCGTCCAGAGACTGGGCTTGATCGGCGTTGCGATCGGGACCCTCCTGCCGACCGCGGTGGAGGCGCTTGGGTTCGTCCTTCCCTACACGATGGTGACGCTGCGCGTTCCGCCACGAAAAGCGCTCGTCGAGATTTGGCTTCCATCTGTGCTACCAGCGCTTCCGGCCGGGATGATCATCCTCGCTCTGCGGGAGGCCTTTGCGCCGACGTCCCTGCTGGACTTGGCGTTTGTCATGCTCGCCGGCATGCTTGTGTACGTTGGCAGTTACTTGGCCATCCCGACGACGGCCTTGGAGAGACGCATGGTTGTCGATGCCATACGCAAGGCTGCCTCGGCGGTCGATCGCGGCGCGTCGGAACCACCCACCGTGCGATGACGACAGTCTCTCGGCCTCACAGGGCAGCCGAGACACGCGGTCCTGCGGTCGCCAAGGCCCCTATGAGAGCTCCCCAAGGGCCGACCCCGTCGGCTCGCCCCTTCCACGGCAGGGTCGTCGCCGTCACGGCGATCGTCGCCTCGGTAGACCGTCAGGCCTGACCCGCCACGACCGCGCGGAAGATGTCGACGTGCCGCTGCACGCAAGCAGCCCACGTGAACGCCTTCGCGCGCTCGATGCCGCGGTGCCCGAGCGCCTCGCGGTCATCCAGCGTCGCCACGATGCCCGCCGCGATGGCGTCGGGGTCGGTGGCGTCGAAGAGCACGGCCGCGTCGCCGACGATCTCGGGGAGCGACCCCGCGTCGGAGGCGGCGACCGGGCAGGCGGACGCCATGGCCTCCAACGGAGGCAGGCCGAAGCCTTCGTAGAGGCTCGGGAATGCGAGCACCGCGGCGCGCTGGTAGAGCGAGATCAGCTCGCTACGTGACACCAGTCCGCGGACGTCGACCCAGTCGGGCAGGTCGGTGAGGCCCTCGAGCGCGGCACCGGTCAGGACGAGGCGCATGCCGGGGTGCGTGCGGCGTACCGCCTCCATGGCCTGGACCAGGCGCCGGTGGTTCTTGTGCGGCCAGCCGCGCGCGGGGTAGAGCACGAAGTCCTCGCGCTCGCCGTGCTGCGGGACGAAGGACGACGTGTCGACGCCCAGGTGCGCCACGTGGACGCGGTCCGGGTCGACGCCGAGGTGGTGGACGATCCGCTGGCGCGAGAACTCGCTGATCGTGATCACGGTCCGGGCGCGACGGGTCGGGGCGTCGTAGCGGACGCGCCGGTAGAGGCGCTCGGCGGGCGAGAAGTTCTTCGGCTGGTCGAGGTGCTGCACGTCGTGCAGCTCGACGACGTGGGGCACACCCCGCGGCGGACGCGGTGACGGGACAGTGAGCGGGTAGTAGACGAGGTCGGATCCCGCAGCAGGCCGCGGGCGGTGGCCGACAGCTCGGCGCAGAGCTGCGACACGAGGCGGTCGAGGTTGGACGGGCCGCCCGGGACGTCCCCGACCACGCGGAAGGGTGCGATCTCGGTGAGACCCGCGGCGGCGCGAGGCACCCCCACCGTCAGGTCGACGAGGGGGTGCTCGTGCAGCCCCCGCGCCACCTCGGTGACGAACGTCTGGGTGCCGCCCATGCCTCCCGGCACCAGCGTCATGAGGGGGATGGTGACGGTCAGCGGGGTCGCAGGTGTGCGGTCGTCCATGGCGGCACCATCCTGACGGGTCGGGTCGGGTCGGCGCCCGATCGGCACCCCTCACGCCTCGCCCTGGCCCGCCACCGGGCCTGTTGCCGGCAACATCGCCGACCTGCAACGGGACGGTTGGTCGACGGTCAACCCGACGCTTCAGCAGTTCCGGGTGGAGGCCGACCCGACGGGCTCGTCGGCCAAGCCGGCAACGAGATCATCCAGCAGATCCTCGATCTCGTGGAAGCCGCGCGAGCCACGTCCTGAGTGGGATCGAGCTAGAGCAGCTCCCCGTGCGCCGACGCCGGTCGGCTCGCCCTCGCGGGGGCGGGGCTCCTCGCCGGGACCGTAGACCGTCGCAGCCTCCGCCGAGGGCGGCTCATCACCGTTGCCCGACTCGAGCACCTTGCAGCGGCGCGCCCGGCCTGGCCCTCGATCGCGCCGACGCCGAACGGCACCCACTTCGACGGGTCCTGGAGCCGATGCGCCTCGGTGTTGCCGCGCGTGTGGACCTCCTCGAAGCCCTTCGGCTCGATCCACATCCGCTCGCCCTCGAGCAGGCCGAGCACGCCGGACTGGCCGGGCTCGGGCCGCTCGTGCTGGCAGTACCGGCATGCCGCCGTGTCGTGCTTCTGGTACGTCTCGGGCTCCTCGTAGGTCGTGATGTAGCCCTCGTAGTTGCGCAGCACGACCTTGTGGTCCGAGTACGAGATCAGGTAGTTCGGCATGACCGGGATCTTGCCGCCGCCGCCGGGCGCGTCGATGACGTAGGTCGGGACCGCGTACCCGGACGTGTGTCCGCGCAGGCCCTCCATGATCTCGAGGCCCTTCCCGACCGGCGTCCGGAAGTGCCCGGAGCCCTCGACCAGGTCGCACTGGTACAGGTAGTACGGCCGGATCCGGTTCGCCACGAGCTGGTGGACGAGCGCCCGCTGGATGTGGACGCAGTCGTTGACGCCGGCGAGCAGCACGCTCTGGTTGCCGACCGGCAGCCCGGCCTTCGTGAGCTTGTCGGTCGCGCGCGAGACCTCGGGCGTGATCTCGTTCGGGTGGTTGAAGTGGAGGTTGATCCACAGCGGGTGGTACTTCTCGAGCATCTCGCACAGCTCGTCGTCGATCCGCTGCGGCAGGAAGACCGGCACCCGCGACCCGATCCGGATGATCTCGATGTGCGGGATCTCGCGCAGCCCGCGCAGGATCGACTCGAACAGCTTCGGCGCGAGCGTCAGGCCGTCGCCGCCGGAGATCAGGACGTCGCGGACCTGCGGCGTCCGGCGCAGGTAGTCGAGCTGGGCCTCGTGGTCCTTGCGGTTGAAGTTCTGGGTCGGGTCACCGACGATCCGCGACCGCGTGCAGTACCGGCAGTACGACGCGCACTGGGTCGTGACCAGCATCAGGACGCGGTCGGGATAGCGGTGGACGAGACCCGGCACCGGCGAGTGGCGGTCCTCGGCGAGCGAGTCCTCCATCATCGCGGTGAAGGCCTCGTGCTCGCGGCCGGTCGGGATGACCTGGCGGCGGATCGGGTCGTCGGGGTCCTTCGGGTCGATCAGGCTGATGAAGTACGGCGTGATGTCGACGCGGAACTTGTCGGTCGCCGACAGGCCTTCGCGCTCCTCGTCGGTCAGCTCGAGGATCTGCTCGATCTCGGCGAGCTCGTTGACCCGGTTCGACAGCTGCCAGCGCCAGTCGTTCCACTTCTCGTCGGGGACGTCCTCGTAGATCGGGGCGCGACGGCTGACGGCCGGTCGACCGTCCGGACCGAGCGCTCGAGCCGGGTCGGTCAGGTTGACGAACGGCGCCTCGGCGGCGACGCGCGCGGCATCCTGGTGCGCGACGGCGGACTTGATCTCGTGAGCGTCCAAGCGGGCTGGCCTCCGGGCTGCAACGCATAAAGTCTATGCACTCTGCAAGTCGCCGGATGATAGCGCCGGGGTATCGGGCCGGTCCAGCGCCCGAGGTGGCAGGAAGGGGCGTGCAGCATCGGAAAGCCCGGGGTAGGTGAGCAGCCCGATGACCACATCTCGGTCGAATCGACCACGAGGAGGCGTGTCGCAGGTCGCGTCAGCAGCACGAGGTGAGAGCAGCCGATGTTCCGGTGCAAGACGAAGATCGGCCGCCGGAAGCCGAGCCGGATCGGTTGATCGGTCCTGATGATCCGTCGCAGCTCATCCCGATGCCTCGCCAGGGGCTCGGGCAGGTCGATAGTGCTATCGCGCCAGGTGGCGATGGTCTTGGCATCGACCCACGCGTTGATGTCGCAGCCATCGACACCCCACTCGAGTGTCCGACGGCTGTTGTTCTCGATCGTCACAAGGGCCTCGCCGCCGTAACGGGCGTCGAGCGGGTTTAGGTCGACCGAAAGGGTCAACCTGACGCCTCCGAACTCCGTGGACGCGGATCTAGGCAGGGACCGGGGTTCCGGACCGTCCGAGGGAGGCGGCGCCGGGGGCAACGGCGCGACCGTTGCCATCGCGACAGCCGGTTCGGGACTCGCAGTCGGCGTCGCCGCGAGTGGCGTGGTCGACGGCGTCGGGCGCGGGCGACGGAGCCGGCCCAGCGCAACCGACGAGGATCAGGGCCAGCGCAAGCACCACTGGACGGGTGGGTTTCATCACAGCGCCCTCAGAAACCGACGCTGTGCTCTCTCACGGTGACGATCTCGCGCGTGATCGGATCGATGAACGCCGCGTGGAGCGTGTTCACCAGGTCACCGTCGAAGACGCTCCCGACGGCCCACAGTCCGAGCTGACGGTCGAACTCCACGATCGGCTGCTGCGTGCGGTCGAGCGGGCGCGTCAGGAGCCAGGAGCTGAGGCGCGCATCCGCCAAGGCGACGTCGATGGCCTCGAACGGCGACAGGAACTCCTCCGGCCGGCCACCGACGACGAACGAGTCGAGGGACACCTCGAGCGGCCGTAGGTCGTCTCCGTCGAGCAGCTTCCAGCGCTCGAGACGGGCGGTCAGGACCACAGGTCCATTGGGCGCCGGCCCGAGGCGCTTGGCGGCGCTGCCGTCCCAGATGAACTCCCGGGTCACGCTGTCGCCCGGCTCGAGACGATGACGAGTCGCGAACTTCGCGCACCCCGTGCCGCGATGCAGGAGCGAATACGGCCGGTGGAGATCGAGCTCGATGGGCTCGTCGACCGGGATGTCCCGGCGAAGCCAGTCGCGATACGTCGCCAGCCCGGACGGTACGTCAAGGACGCTGTCCCGCCAGGTCGACATCGTCGTGCCGGAGACCGCCGCGTTGCCCCCGCAGCCGTCGGCCCACCACTCGAGCCTCCGCTGGCTCCGATTGTCGATCGTGACGGTGAGGATCGATCCGAAGACCGCATCGATCGGGTTGTGTCCGACGGCGATCGTGAGCCGTGCGCCACCGAACTCTGCGGAGGCGGTCTCGGGCACCTGCCCTTGGTACGGGGCGCCGCTCGGGTATGGCGTTGGCGTGTTCGGTGGGACGGTCGCGACCGCCGGTACCGGAGACGTCGTTGCTGTCGGCGTGGGTTGCGGTCCAGGAACGGACGGGACCGTGGCCATCGTCGGGTCCGGCGAGGCGGTCGGTGTCGGACCGGCACAGGCTGCGACGACCAACAGCCAGGCTGCCAGGACGGAACGAGTGGATGCCATGGTCACCACCTCCGGTCCCCGGTAGACGCGCCGTCCGCGTACGCGGGTGACGGCGCTGAGCAGTCAGTCCCGTAGCGCGCCCAGCAGGTCGCTGTACCGATCCGTCCACGCGCGCCGACCGTCGGCGTGCGCCGTCCGCCATCGATCGCCCTCGACGAGGCCCGCCACGTCGGCGAACGAGCGACCGACCACGACCCACTGCGAGGCGTCGGCGAGCTCGGAGAGCTCGGGCGGCGGCAGGTCGCTGCCGATGATCGCGACGAACCCGAGGTCGCGCGCCGCTGCGGCGACGACCGGCTCGAGATCGATGAAGCGGTTCGAGATGTGGACAGCGATGACCCCGCGGGGCGCGAGCGTGCGCATCGACGTCGCGAACGACTCGACGGTCAGCAGGTGGACCGGCACGGTGTCCGACGAGAACGCGTCGAGCACGAGCAGGTCGAACGAACCCGGCGCCACGGTCTCGAGGTCGAGCCGGCCGTCGCCGACCACGACGTCGATCGTCGCCGGCGAGTCCGCGAGGAACGTGAAGCTCGCCGGGTCACGGGCGATCTCGACCACCGTCGGGTCGATCTCCGCGAATCGATAGGTGTCCGCCGGCCG
This sequence comes from uncultured Chloroflexia bacterium, assembly GCA_963819655.1. Classification (GTDB taxonomy): domain Bacteria; phylum Chloroflexota; class Limnocylindria; order Limnocylindrales; family CSP1-4; genus SPCO01. The sequence goes on from CAWFXA010000002.1 coordinate 305,423, forward strand.
GCCGTACGCGGCGATCGCGCCAGCCCCGAGCCCGACCGCGCCGAACCGCATCGCCGGAAGCTCCGCCTGCATCGATTCGATGACTTCGCCGAGCGGCCCGGCCCGGTGGTAGTAGCTGAGCGGCTCGCCGGCCAGCGGCCCGTCGAAGGTCTCCCGCCCGTGGATCGTCGTGCCCGAGACGAGGACATGGAGGCCGGGCCTCGGCTCGTCGACCCGATAGACGCCATAGAAGCTGCGGTCAGCCCGGATCGTGTCGGGCGAGCCGATCAGGCTCCACGCCACCGCGACGAGAACCGCGACCAATGGCGGGATGCTGGCGAGCCGGAGCCAGCCGGCGCCGGCGCTCATCACGACCGCCAGAGCGATGACGAGCAATCCCTCGACCGGGACGCGGAAAACGAGCGGCGCGACGATCCCCGTCAGGACGCCACCGAGCGCGCCACCCAGGGCGACATGCAGCGAGTACGACGTCAGGTAGACCGGCGACGGTCGGTCGGCGGCGAGTCGGCCGTGGAGCGCGAGTCCAGCCGCCGCCAGCGTCGCGAGCAGGAGACCGATCGACTGCCACAGCGAGAGATCGATGGCTCCGATCGCCCGCAGCGCGACCGCGAGAGCGAGGACCGGGAGCACGACCGACCCGAGTCGTCGGCCGATCGGGGTCGGGGCGCAGGTAGGCGAGGATCAGCGTCGCAAGGTAGATCGTCAGCGGGACGACCCACAGGAACGGGACGGCGGCGATGTCGGTCGAGATGTTCGTCGTGACGCCGATGAGCAACGCCGCCGGCACGGCCGCGAGGAGGATCCACATCGCCCGGCGGCGGGCGAGCGGCCGGGGTTCCGTCGTAGCGACGACGTCCCGCGACAGGTGGCCGGATCGCCGGACGATCAGCGCCAGAGCCACCGTCCCAGCCGCGAAGATCGCGAAACCGATCGACCACCACCGAGCCTGGTCGGGCAGGTCGAGGTTCGGCTCGACCAGGGTCGGGTACGCGATGAGGCCGATCAGGCTGCCCGCATTCGAGGCCGCGAACAGCCGGTATGGCTCGCTCGCCCCGGGGACCGCCGCGAACCAGCGCTGCGTCGTCGGGCTCGCGGTCGCCAGGACGAAGAACGGCAACCCGACGATGGCGGCCAGGACCAGCGCCAGCCACAGCCCGGTCGCAACACCGTCGGGCGGGCGCGCGAACGCCGGGACCGCAAGGGGTGCGGTCAGCAGCACCCCGGTCGCGGCAACGACCAGACCGATCTGGAGCCAGGCGTGACGCCGCAACCCAAGCGAGCTGAGGGTGAGATGGGTCCACGCGTACCCGGCCAGCAGCGTCGTCTGGAAGAACACGATGGCCGTGGTCCACACCGCGCTGCTGCCACCGTACGTCGGCAACAGGGACTTGGCGACGAGCGGTTCGACGAGGAAGGCGAGGGCGGCCGCCACGAACGCGACGAGGACGAAGAGCGCGGTCTCCGCCCGGGAGACAGGCGGGATTACTCCCCGATCACCGACCAGAGCAGCCCCATCATGATGAAGAAGCCGCTGAACAGGGCGATGAGCCCGATGCCGCCATACGGCGTGCTCGCACCGACGTGGGGCACGAGCTGCAACCCGATGCCGAACCCCACTGCCCACACGATGAACAGCAGTGTGAACAGGAACTTCGCGTTCGGGTTGGTGACCCGCCGAACCCAGCGCGAGCCGCCCTCGCTCGACAGTGCCGCCTTCAGCACGATCACGAGCATCAGCGTGACCACGGCGATGCTGATCCCGAACGGGATGGGCTGCTGGAAGGCCACGAGGAACAGCTGCATCTCGCCAGCGATGCTAGCAGATGGGGTCTCCCATACGATGACCCCGCATGTCTCCCTTCGATCGACTCGGCCGCTTCGTCGTGCGCCGCGCACGGCTGGTCGTCGCGGCGTGGGCGGTGCTGATCGCGATCGCGCTGCCCTTCGCGCCGCAGGTCCCCGACGCACTGAGCGCCGGCGGCTTCATCCGGGATGACCTGGAGTCCGCGCGCGCGAAGACGCTGCTGGAGCAGGAGCTCGACGTGCCGCCGTCGGCGCTGGTCGTCGCGTTCCACAGCGATGAGCTCACGGCCGGGAGTCCCGCCTTCGAGACGGCCGCGGCGGCGGCGATGCGCGACATCCCGACGGCGCCCCACGTCGTTCGCGTCATCTCGCATCTCCTGCAGCCGCGCCAGGTCTCGGCGGATGGCCACACCGCGTACGACATCGTCCTGCTCGACCTGCCGGCCGACGACTCGCCCGATGCCCTCCCGATCCTCCGCGAACGCCTGCACGAAGCGCCCGGCCTGACCGTCGAGCTGGCGGGCGGGCCGGCGTTCTACGGCGACGTCCAGGAGGTGAGCGAGCGAGACCTCCAGCGGAGCGAGGTCATCTCGCTGCCGCTCGCGGCGCTCGCCCTGCTGCTGGTCTTCGGCTCGCTGGTCGCGGCCGGGGTCCCACTCGTGGTCGGCGGATCGAGTGTGCTCGTCGCGCTCGCGGCGATCTTCGTCGTCGCCTCGTTCACACCGATGAGCATCTTCGTCCTCAACCTCGCGACGCTGCTCGGGCTCGGTCTGGGCGTCGACTACTCGCTCCTTCTCACGAGTCGCTTCCGCGAGGAGCTGGCCAAACGGCCGGCCGACGATCCGACGCGCGTCCAGGAGGCCGTCCGGATCACCGTGGCCACCGCCGGCCGCGCCGTGTTCTTCAGCGGCCTGACCGTGTTGCTCGGCCTGCTCGGTCTCGTCCTGTTCGAGTTCATGATCCTGCGGTCGGTGGGGATCGCCGGAGCCATCGTCGTCGGCTTTGCCGTGCTCGCGGCGCTGACGCTGCTCCCTGCCCTGCTCGCGCTGTTCGGCCAGCACCTCGACCGGCTGGCGGTCCGCCGCGTGGAGCCGCGACCGGCCGCGGAGGGACCATGGGCCAGGCACGCCCGTCGCGTGATGCAGCGACCCCTGGTCTTTTTCATCCCGACCCTCGGGCTGCTGCTGCTTCTCGGGTCGCCATTCCTGCACGTCCGGTTCAACTCGCCCGACGCGAGCATCCTGCCCGCCGACGTCCCGTCGCGCGCGGCGTTCGATCGTCTCCGCGATGCGTTCGGGGAAGGCGAATTCGCGCCGATCGCGATCGCGGTGAGGACGAACGGGAATGCCACCGACCCGGAGAATGTCGCGGCGCTGTTCGACTACAGCCGCCGCATCGCGGCCGACCCGCGCGTGACCCGGGTCGAGGGCCTCGTCGACATCGACCCGAGACTCACGCTCTCCCAGTACCAGCTGATGTATGCGGACCCGAACGGTCCGCGCGACCGTTTCGTTGCGATCGCGCTGGGCGCGACGACCAAGGCCGACCTCACGGCGTTCACGATCACGACACCGTTCGGCCCGAACCGCGACGAGGGTCGGGCGCTCGTCCGTGACCTGCGCGCGGCCGCCGGGCCCCTTGCAGCACCCGACGGCACGACGGTCCTGGTCGGGGGTGGGGCGGCCGACGTGGCCGACGTCGTCGATGGCGTGGCCGCCGACTTCCCGCGCACCGCGGTCTTCATCATCGTGACGACCTACATCGTGCTGTTCGCCCTGCTCCGGTCGGTGATCCTGCCGGCCAAGGCGCTGATCCTGAACGCGCTGTCGCTGACCGCGAGCTTCGGCGCCCTCGTGTGGATCTTCCAGGACGGCAACCTGTCGGCGCCGCTGGGGTTCCAGCCCGTCGGGTTCGTCGAGACGACACAGCCGGTGATCCTGTTCTGCGTGCTGTTCGGCCTGTCGATGGACTACGAGGTCTTCCTGCTGTCGCGCATGAAGGAGGTCTGGGACACGACCGGCGACAACACCGAGGCGGTCGCCCGCGGCCTCGAGCGGAGCGGGCGCATCGTCACCTCGGCGGCGTTGATCGTGGTGGTCGTGGCCGGCTCGTTCGCCTTCGCCGACATCGTGCTGATCAAGGCGCTCGGGCTCGGGGTCGCGATCGCGGTGGCGCTCGACGCGACCGTGGTCCGGGCGCTGCTCGTGCCGTCGACGATGAAGCTGCTCGGTCGTTGGAACTGGTGGATGCCTGCCTCGCTGGAGCGGTTCGTGGCCAACCGCCTGCCGGCATCCGAGGCCGAGACCGAGGCGGCGGCGGCCCGATGAAAGCGAGCTTCTGCCCGGTGTCGCCTCAGGGTCGACGCCAGGGGCTCCAGGGAAATCGAGGGTCACGCTCAGAGGGAGTGCGTCGCGTGACAGGCGACGAGATACCGGGCTACGGCCGCTTGGCGATGATTCGAGCCCTCCGCGTCGCCTCACAGGCGACACGATCGGCCGCGATCTTCCTGGCGCTTGCCCTGATCGCTGGCTGCACCACGAGTGGCTCGCCGATCCTCGCCAACCCACCGGCGCCGCGTCCGTCGATCGCGCCACCGAGCGCCGCGCCGAGCCCACCCGCCGATCCGTTTCCGATCGCCCTGCCACGGGATGACGGCCCGCACGACCGCCTGACCGAGTGGTGGTACTACACCGGCCACCTCATCGGCAGCCCCGCGAACGTGGACGCAAGCTACTCCGCGAACCCGCCGAGTTTCGGCTTCGAGTTCGTGATCTTTCGCGCCGAGCGCGGCTCCTTCCCGACCACCTGGGCATCGCACCTGGCCATCACCGACGAGAACGGTGACGGCTTCTCCTACGCCCAGCGGACCCAGGTTGGCGATGTCGTCGACCGCTCACCGCGCGGAAGCGATGGCACGCCGAGCGGCTTCGACCTCGAGCTCACCGGTTCGGATCCCAACCGTCCTGAGACCGCGGCTCGTCCGCCGTGGCAGATGAGCGGACGCAACGGCTCCGATCGCCTCCGGGCGACACTCGCCCCGGACGAGGCGGCGGCGGCCGGCGTCCCAGCCCTGTCGTTGTCGCTGTCGCTGGCGAGCCGGAAGCCACCGGCGCTCCACGACCGCGACGGCTGGATCGACTTCGGACCCGCTGGCGGCTCGTACTACTACTCGCGGACGTCGATGGAGGCCGAGGGGTCGCTGCTGCTGGGCGAAACGACGTATCGCGTGGTCGGCGACGCGTGGTTCGACCATCAGTGGGGCGACTTCATCAGCGTCGGCGGCGGCGGCTGGGACTGGTTCGCCGTCAACCTCGAGGACGGCACCGACGTGACGCTGTCGCTCGTGCGTGACACGGATGGGTCCTATCCCCTGGTCTACGGCACGATCGTGGACCCGGAGGGGGCGACGCGTCACCTCGAGCGCGATGCGTTCACGGTATCGGCGACCCGGCAGTGGACGAGCCCGACGACCGGGGCGACCTATCCCGCGGGCTGGTCGATCGCGATCCCTGGCGAGCGACTCGCGATCGACCTCGAGCCGACGGTCGCGGCGCAGGAGCTCGACACGCGCCCGTCGACGGGTGTCGTGTACTGGGAGGGGTCACAGATCGTCAGCGCGCGGCGTGGGCCCGCGGCGTTGACCGGCGAGGCGTATGTCGAGCTGACCGGCTACGGGCCGGCCGGCGTCGCGCCCTGAGACCTACCGGGCGGGGACGAGCGGCGGCAGCTCCAGGTCGGCGCTCGCGGCAAGTCCACGCGAGGCTGCGTCCAGGTCGGTCAGTCCGTCCATCAGCGCGAGCATCTGCCGACCAGCGTCGACGTAGGCACGCTCGTTCGTGAGCGAGGCCGACAGGCCCTCGTCCGCGATGCGGCCGATCGAGGCGTAGAAGGCGCCCAGCGCCATCGAGACAGCGTCGCCGTCATCCCATTTTGCGACCGAGGGCGCGAGTCGATCGCCGAAGGAAGCGGTCGACGCAAGGCCGCGCAGGAGTGGCGCGATCTCCGCGGATGACGGCTTCGTCGCGGCAAGCGCGGTCGCCAGCAGTTCGGCATCGGCCAGGAGGCGCTGGTTCACGACGGTCGATTGACGAAGCGCGGACAGGGCAGCGGCTGGCACGAGCGGGGCGACGGGAGGCGGCGCGGCGGTGACGACCGGCGCCCCGGACGTCGCAGGTGCGACTGACGGGACCACGGCGACCGGCGGCTGGACGATCGGGAGCGCGGCCGGCTGACCACCGCTCATCGCCAGCGCGACGATGCCGCCGCCGACGGTCAGGCCGGCGACGAGCCCGAGGGCGACGAACCCGCCGACCTTCAGAAGCGGGACGCCCGCCACGAGGCGCGTCCCGCACCCGGCGCAGCGTGACACGCCCACGGCCAGCGGCCGGGAGCACCGCGGGCACAGGAAGATGTTCGCGTCGGGGACACCGATCGCGACGTCCTCTGGCGATGAGTCGCGGCCCCGTTCGAGGGGACCGTGGAGCGCGTCGATGGTCATGACGTGCCCAGTCTGCGTCGGTCAGGTGCGAATCCCAGTCGGACGAAGGTCCCGCGCAAACCGGTACCCATCGTGGTGCCATTGGACACACCAACTGAGACTCAGTATCATCTCGATGCCATGACCGACTCGACCGCAGTCCAGGACGCGCTCGACGAGGCCGGCTATCGCCTGACCGAGGCGCGCCGCTCGATCGCCGACCTGATCGCAGCCCGCAACGGCCATTTCACCGCCGCCGACCTCGTGGCCGATGCCCGCGCTCAGCGGCTCGGGATCGGCCGCGCGACGATCTTCCGGACACTGGACGTCCTGGTGGACGTCCAGGCAGTGGAGCGGCTCGACCTGCCCACGGGCGACCACGCCTACGTCGCCTGCGAGCGCGCGCACCACCACCATGTCGTGTGTTCGAACTGCGGCGCGAGTCGCGACATCGACGACGCCGGCTGGCGAGCCGTCGTCCGTGACGTCGAACGTCGGACCGGCTACCGGATCGACGACCACCGGCTCGAGCTGTTCGGCGTCTGCCCGGACTGCAAGACCGCCCAGTAGACCCGGCACGAAGGAGCCCGAGATGAGCCACGCGCGCCCGACACTGAGACTGGATATCAGTTCGAGACCGCTCTTCGCCGGGCTGGCGATGATCGCCCTTGTCCTCGGAGCGTGTTCGCCCGGGACGGCCTCAGGGGCCCCGGCAGCCGACACGCTGCGCGTCGTCGCGACGACGACGGTGTTCGCCGACATCGTCGGCGCGATCGGCGGCCCTCACGTGACGGTCGACTCGATCGTCCCCGCTGGGTCCGGTCCCGAGGACTACGAGCCGCGTCCCGAGGACGCTCGCAAGATCTCCGAGGCGCAGCTCATCGTCTCGAATGGCGTCGGGCTCGATGACTTCCTGACCGGCATCATCGACGCCGCGGGGAGCGCCACGGCCGAGCGGCTGGTCCTCGGCGACGGCATCCCGACCATCACGCTCGACGGCGAGGCGAACCCCCATTTCTGGCTCGACCCGTCGTTGGTCGAGCAGTACTACGTCCCCGCCATCCGTGACACCCTGACCCGGCTCATCCCCTCGGCCAAGTCCCACATCGAAGCGTCGGCGACAGCCTATGCCGCCTCGCTCCGCGAACTCGACGAGGCGAACCGCACGAAGCTGGCCGTCATCCCGGCCGAGCATCGCAAGCTCGTCACCTTCCACGACGCCTTCCCGTATTTCGCGGCGCATTACGACTTCGAGCTGGTCGGCGTGATCCTCGAAAACCCGGGTCAGGAGCCGTCGGCAGCCGATCTTGCCGCTCTCGTCCGGACCATCAAGGACGCTGGCGTCACGGCGGTGTTCTCGGAGGCGCAGTTCGATCCGAAGCTGGCGCAGACGCTCGCCGACGAGGCGGGCATCACCAAGGTGGTCACGACCCTGTATAACGATTCCCTCGGTCCGGCACCTGCCGATACCTACATCGGACTCATGACCTGGGACGTTGACGAGATCGTGAAAGCCCTGGAATGACCATCGCCCTCGACGCGGTCCGGGAGTCCGCGCCCTCGGTCGTGACCGTCGCCTTCCGCGACGTGACCGTGGCGTATGGCGACCGGATCGCGCTCGAGGACGTCGATCTCGAGATCCAGGCCGGGTCGCTGCTCGCGGTCATCGGGCCGAACGGGGCGGGCAAGAGCACGCTCCTCAAGGCGATCGCCGGGCTCATCGAACCCGTCAGGGGATCGATCGAGGTGCTCGGCGGCCCGCCCGGCCAGGAGGCGCGGCGGATCGCCTACGTGCCGCAGGCCGAGCTCGTCGACTGGGCGTTCCCGGTCACGGTCGGTGACGTGGTGATGATGGGTCGCGTGCCTCTCATCGGGTTCGGCCGGTCGCCGTCGGCGCGTCGATCGGCGGGCTGTCCAGGAGGCGCTCGAGACGGTCGGCATGGCCGGGGAGGATCGACGCCAGGTCGGCTCCCTGTCGGGCGGCCAACGCCGGCGCGTGTTCCTTGGCCGCGCCCTCGCGGCCAAGCCGGACCTGTACCTGCTCGACGAGCCGGTCACCGGCGTCGACGCCACGACCGAGGAGGACCTGATGGAGGTCCTCGCGGGAGAGGCCGCCGCCGGGCGGACGGTCATCGCCAGCACGCACGACCTTGCGGCGGCCGCGCAACATTTCCACGAGGTCGCCCTCGTCAACGGCCGCGTCGTGGCGATAGGTCCCTCGACGCTCGTGATGGATCGCGAGCTGTTGCGCACGACCTACGGCGGCCACGTCGTCGTGCTGCCGGAAGGCGAGGGGATCATCGACGACGCCCACCACCACGACGATGCGCCGGCCGGCGAGCGCCACTTCCACGAGGGCCGTCGGTGAGCGTCCTGGAGTTCTTTCTCGACCCGATGCGCTTCGGGTTCATGCAGCGCGGGCTCGTCGCCGCGATCCTGGTCGGGATCGTGTGCGCGGTGATGGGCGCCTTCGTGGTGCTGCGCGGCCTGGCCTTCATCGGCGACGCGGTGAGCCACGCGGCGTTCCCCGGCCTCGTCATCGCGTTCCTGCTCGGCATCCCGCTGTACATCGGCGGGGCGATCGCGGCGGTCGCGACCGCGCTGGCCATCGGCTGGGTCTCGCGGCGTGGCGGGCTGCGGTTCGATACCGCTGTCGGGGTGCTGTTCGCCGGCATGTTCGCTCTCGGCATCGCGCTCTTCAGCTCGATCGACGACTACGTGGCCGACCTGTTCAGCTACCTGCTGGGGAACGTGCTCGGGATCTCGTTCGGGGACATCGTCCAGGTGACGGTGCTCGGGCTGATCGTCCTCGTCGTCGTGTTCTTGCTGCGCAAGGAGTTCCTGTACGCGTCGTTCGACCCGGCGGGAGCGGCGGCGTCCGGGTTGCCCGTCGAGATGCTCGACTACCTCATGCTCGGTCTGATCGGGGTCACGATCGTCGTCAGCATCCAGACCGTCGGGATCATCATGGTCGTCGCGATGCTGGTGACGCCCGCGGCGACGGCACAGCTGCTGGTCGATCGGTTCTGGGATCTCGTGCGTGTCGCCATCGCCGTGGCGGTCCTGTCTGCGATCGTCGGGCTGTACCTGAGCTACTACCTCAACGTCGCGTCGGGCGCGTCGATCGTGCTCGTCGAGACCCTGTGCTTCGTCATCGCGCTGCTGTTCTCGCCGCGGACCCGCGGGTTGCGCCGCCGGCGTCGGGAGGTCACGGCCAGGGCCTGACGGTCACGCAGTCCGGGCGCCGGACCCAGTCAGGAGCCGGTGACGAACTCACCGCCGTCGACGCTGATGATGTCGCCGTTGATGAAGTCGGTGCCATCCCCGGACAGGGCGAGGATGGCGTTCGCGACGTCCTGCGGCGTGGTCATCCGCCCGGTCGGGTTCCGCTTCATCGTGATGTCGATCATGGTCTGCGACTCGGGGATCTTGAGCAATGCCGGGGTCACCGTCACGCCTGCCCGGATGCAGTTCGCGGTCGCCCCGGTGTCATTCCTGGCCAGCTCCATCGCGAGCTGGCGGATGTGCGACTCGAGGGCCGCCTTGGCCGACGACACGACGCCGTACGACGGCACGACCCGGGTCGAACCCTCCGACGTCATCGCGTAGATCTTCGAGCCCTTGCCGAGGAACCCGCCTCGCCACAGGTCCTGGACCCAGTAGACGAGGCTGTTGGCCATGACGTCCTGGGTCATCTCCATCTTCTTGCGATCGACTGCCGCCTTGGGGTCCTCCGCCAGGAACGGCACGAGCGAGCCGAAGGCGAGCGAGTGCATCACGACCCGGACGTACGGATCGCGGCCCTCGGCGCGGGACCGTTCGAACCGCTCGCGCAACCGCTCGAGCGCCGCGGCGCGCTTCTCGTCGTCGGCCGCATTCGTATTGATATAGAGAGCTTCGGAGCCGGCCGCTTCGATGCCGGCCTTGACCTCTTCGACATGGGCCAGCGCGGCGCGGAAATCGAGGTGGATCCCAAAGATCCTGTAGCCGGCCTTGGCGAGTGTCAGCGCCGTCGCCTCGCCCATGCCGGACGACGCGCCGAGGATCAGCGCCCAGCGCTCGCGCTCATCGGTCATGGTCGGGCGGGCCTCCGCGTGACTGGGGGTCAGGGCGGCCCGAGTCTAGCAGCGGGCGGGACGCCACCGACCCGGTCGCGTGCAGGTCTGCACGGCCGGCTCCGTGGACCCGGTCGGCTAGATGACGCCGTCCCGGCGCAGCGTTGCGATCTCCGACGCGTCGAAGCCCGCCTCCGCGAGGACCTCGTCCGTGTGCTCGCCAAGGAGCGGTGGCGCGGACCGGATCTCGCCGGGTGTCGTCTCGAATGCGATCGGGATCCCGACCTGGCGGAGCACGCCGAGGGCCGGGTGCTCGATCTCGACCGACATCCCGAGAGCGGCGGCTTCCGGTGTGTCGAACGCCTCCCCGATCTCGGCGATCGCGCCGTTCGGCACCTCGGCGGCATCAAGCGCAGCGGCCCACGCGGCCGTCGGCTGGCTGGCCAGGCGCGCGGCGATGAGCGGGCGGAGCGCAGCGCGGTGCTCGACGCGGTCACCGTTGGTGGCGAATCGCGGGTCCTCGGCAAGAGCCGGCAGGCCGATCGCCTCGCAGAACCGCGGCCACTGCCGCTCCGAACCGACGGCCACGGCCAGCTCGCCGTCCGCGGTCGAGAACGTCTCGTACGGGACGATGTTCGGGTGGGCGTTGCCGCGCCGGCCGGGCGAGCGGCCGGTCACGAACGCGTTCTGGGCCTGGTTCACGAGGACCGCCAGCGTCGACCCGAGCAGCGACACGTCGACGCGCTGGCCGATGTCGGCGCTCCGGCCCGTGTCGGTCCGGGCGTGGAGGGCAGCCAGGATCCCGATGGCCGCGTACAACCCGGTGACGACGTCGCTGATCGCCACGCCGACCTTGGTCGGCCGTCCGCCGTCGGCGTCGGCATCTCCAGTGATCGACATCAGGCCACCGACGGCCTGGATCACGAAGTCGTAGCCGGGCCGCTCGGCCGCGCGACCGGTCCGCCCGTAGCCGCTGATCGCGAGGTGGACGAGGGCCGGATTGACGGACCGCAGAATCTCGTCGTCGAACCCGAGCCGGTCGAGCGCCCCCGGGCGGAAGTTCTCGACGAGGACGTCGGCGTCGGCGAGCAGCCGCCGCAGGACGTCGCCGCCCTCAGGCGTCTTCAGGTCGAGCCTGACCGCACGCTTGTTGCGGTTCACCGCAAGGAAGTAGGCGGCTGTCCGCGTCCCGCGTTCGAGATCGCCGACCCACGGCGGTCCCCAGCCGCGCGTGGCGTCGCCGTCGGGCGGCTCGATCTTGATGACGTCCGCGCCGAGGTCGGCAAGGATCATCGTGGCGTACGGCCCGGCGAGCACCGTCGACAGGTCGATGATCCGGGTCCCCGACAACGGTCCCGCGTTGGCTGTGGGCTCGACCGGCATGGCGGCGATGGTAGCGCCGCCGGGCCGCCTTACGAGGAGGGCGTCGAGCCGGTCAGGATGGCTCCTGCGAAATCCCGGGCGACGATGCCCGGCTCATCGGACGGCCCGTCGCCGTGGTCCGGACTGTCGTGCTCCACGGCTTCGATGATGTGATCGATGTTGGCGCGGTTGACGATCAACGTGCCCAGGCGCTGGCGGTGCCAGTCGCCGCCCATCTGATAGTCGAGGACCGCATCTGTCAGCGGGACCATCGCGCTGCGTCGATGGAGCGCGGCCATGGCATCGACGAACGGCACGGTGTGCAGGTTGCCGCGGACCGTGTACGGCCCGATCGCGACCGCGACCGACGTCTGGCGGGTGCGGGTCCGGCGAGCCAGGTCCCCGCGAGGACCGGTCGCGTGGACGAGCAGGAGCTCGTCGCGTGGCACGACGACTTCCTTGACCTCGACGACCCCCGGCTCGGCGAGGGACTGGACCATCACGTCGACGAGCTCCAGCTCCTCATGGTCGTTGAGCATGTCGGTCAGGCGCTCCGCTCGCAGGCGGATGCGACCAGACAGCGTGCAGTCCTCTGCGTAGGCCACGAAGTCGACCATCGGATGGAGGACGGCCGCGCCCGGGTGCCCACCTTCCGAATCGTCGGCCGGCTCGGCGGTGCCATCGAAGAAGAGCGAGAGACGTCGACCGAAGCTGTGGATCATGGGGCCATCGTGGCGGTGCCCCCAGCCGGCCACCCTCACCCGGAGGTACTTCCGTCATGCGCTCGGTGACGGGCGGCAACGGTGCGCCGCCGCACGTCCCACGTCGGCGTAGCCCGAAAGTACCGGCTCGCCGTTCCGCGCTAGCATCCCGACATGAGCGACACCCACGTCCCGACCCTGATGACGGTCCACGCCCACCCGGACGATGAGACCATCGGCACCGGTGGCACGATGGCGAAAGCCGTCGCCACCGGCAGGCGGGTGGTGCTCGTCACATGCACCCGAGGCGAGATGGGCGAGATCGTCGTCAAGGACATGGACACCCCGGACAACCACCGCCGTCTCGGGGAGATCCGCGCAGGCGAGCTCGAACGGGCGATGGGCGTGCTCGGCGTCACCGAGTGGGAGAACCTCGGCTACCACGACTCGGACATGATGGGTCGGGCCGGCAACCAGGACCCCCGCTCGTTCTGGCAGGCCGACATCGATGAGGCCGCCCGACGCCTCGTCTGGCTGATCCGCCGCTACCAGCCCGATGTGATCACGACGTACAACGACTTCGGCGGCTACGGTCACCCCGACCACATCCGCACCCACGACGTGACGGTGCGGGCGTACCCCCGGGCGGGTGACCCGGCGTGGTACCCGGAGCAGCTGGCGCCCGAACACGGTGGCACCGGACCGGCGGCCGCTGAGGGCGGGCTCGCCCTATGGACGCCCTCGAAGCTGTACGAGCAGGCGATCCCGGCGTCGGTCCGGACTGCGATCCGCGACCGCATGGCCGAGCTCGACAAGCCGAACCCGTGGGCGCCGCCGCCCGATGCCACGCCCGAGCAGCTCGCCGAGTTCGAGGCGTTCCAGGCGCGGATGCTCGTGCCAGACGAGTCGATCACCACCTGGATCGACATCTCGGGCGACCCGGTCGAGCGCAAGTGGAACGCGATGCGCGCACACGTCACGCAGATCGCCGAGGACTCGTTCTTCATGGCGTTCGGACTCGATGGCTGGCGCGAACAGTGGTCGAAGGAGGCATACATCCTCCGCGAGTCGACCGTCGAGACAGCCAAGCCCGAGGACGACCTGTTCGCCGGCCTGGTCTGAGACCGCCTCAGTAGGGCAGCAGGCCCCGCGAGGCGTCGAACACCTGGCCCATGACGATCCTGCCGCTGCCTCCGGGGTCCATGAAGTTGGGCTGCGCCTTGTCGAGGATGATGTGCGGCCGCATCCTGACCTGCAGCAGCTCGGCGCCCTGGAAGGTCAGCTCGAGGGTGATGCCCTCCATCGTGAACTCGGACCACGTCTGGTCGAACACGAAGTTGCCGAGCGCGTACCAGATCGGCTTGCCCTTGTAGACCTCCATCGCCGCCGCGTAGTGGGCGTGGTTGCCGATGATCATGTCGGCCCCGGCGTCGATGATCTGGCGGGCCAGCTCCTGCTGGCGCGCGAACGGCTTCGAGCGGTACTCGACGCCCCAGTGCGGGAAGACGATGACGACATCGGCGCCCGCCTCGCGCGCTGCCGTGATGCCGGTCTCGACTCGCCGGAGGGTGAGCGCCGAGCTTCCGGGTTCGTTCCGGCCGGCGTAATCGCCCTTGTCGATGGCGTCGAAGGCGAGCACGGCGACCGTCGTGCCGTTGGCCTCGAGCATCGCCGGCGCGCGGGCAGCGGTCACGTCCTTCCCTGCCCCGGAGTACTTCAGCCCGCGCTTCCGCAGGTTCGAGATCGTCTGCAGGATGCCGTTGTCACCGGCGTCGCCGATGTGGTTGTTGGCGATCGACACGTAGTCGATGCCGGCGTTGACCAAGCCGTCGATGAGACGCGGGTCGGCGGTGAACGTCGTCCCGCTCGTGTGATAGCGAAAGCGGTTGGGCGCCGGGTTCTCGAAGTTGGCGATGGCCAGGTCCGCGCCGGAGATCACGTCTCGGACGGCTCCGGCATTCCCGGTCCGCCGCGTCCGGGGCAGGTCCCAGCCCATCGATGAGCAGTCCTTGCAGCGTGAGGTGATCTCGGCCGTCCCGCCATCGAACGGGAAGTCGACACCCTTGCCCTTGACGCGCACCGTCTGATAGACCCCGCGGTCGAGCAGGATGTCGCCGCCCGCGAACAACGTCCAGGTGGCCGCCGGATCGAACGCGGCGTCGGCGGTCCGTGCCGGAAGGTCCGCACGCAGGCTCCAGTCGTCGGCCTTGGTCACCCGGCCGATGCCGAACAGAGCGCGGTCGCCCCAGGCCAGCGCGCGGACGGCGGTGGTGACGTCGTCGGCGCGCAGGAACGCCAGGCGCTTGCGGTTCCTGGCGAGGTCGCGTGTCAGCGTCGCTGCGTCCTTGGCCAGGACGAGCCTGTCCCGATCGGACGGGCGGTCGACGCCCGAGTGCGGCCAGGATCGCGTCCGCCTCGTCGCCGACGAGGGTAAGCGCGTCGTACCTGCTGCTGGAGCCGGCGAGGACGTCGGCGAGCTCCTTGCGGTTGGTCGCCGTGGCTGTGCTCCGGAACTGGGTGACCGGCACGATGGCGGCCTGGACGATGCCCGGCGTCGGAGGCGGTGCGACGGTCGGCGAAGCGGTGACCTCGGGAGTCGGCGCGGCGGTCGGACTGCCGGTCGCGGTGGCGACCGCGCCCCCGACGGGCGTGGCCGATGCGCGAGGAGGGACCGATGCGCTGCCACCGAACCCGAGCTCGCCACCACTCATCGGCACTGCGATCCCGACCAGCAGGAGGCCGGCGATGACCAGCACGGGCAGCCGATTCAGCGAGGACCGCTGCATGGCGGGCATTCTGCCAGAGGCACAAGGAACGCCCCGTCCGGGCGGGCGGACGGGGCGTAGGGAGATTCGAGAGTGATGGCGGACCCGACCGGATTCGAACCGGCGATCTCCAGCGTGACAGGCTGGCATGTTGGGCCGCTACACCACGGGTCCTGTTGCGGCGAGGCCGGACTATAGCAGAGGGACCATGCCTTGTCAGACGTCCCGCCTATACTTCGCGGCCCATGCCACACCGCGTGATCGACCTCCGGAGTGACACCGTTTCGCGACCCACCGACGCCATGCGGCGGGCGATGGCGACGGCCGAGGTCGGCGACGATGTCTTCGGCGACGACCCCACCGTCATCGCCCTCGAGGAGCGGGCCGCCGACCTGCTCGGCAAGGACGCGGGCCTGTTCGTGGCGACCGGCACGATGGGCAACCTCGTGTCGATGATGGCCCACCTGGCGCGCGGCCAGGAGGTCATCGCGGGTGGCGAGCACCACCTCGTGATCGACGAGGCCGCCGGCCATGCGGTCATCGTCGGCGCGAGCGCGCGATCGCTCCACGACCGCCCGGACGGGACGCTCGATCCGGCGGAGATCGACGCCGCCTTCCGCGATCCGAACGATGTCCACGAGCCGCTATCCGGTCTCGTCGCGCTGGAGAACACCCACGCCCACTCGATGGCGCGCCCGCTGACCCCCGCGTACCAGCGCGAGGTCGCAGCGATCGCTCAGCGTCATGGCGTGCCGCTCCATATCGACGGAGCCAGGTTCTGGAACTCCGTCGTCGCGCAGCGCGAGGAGGGTGTCTCGGCGCGGGAGCTCGCCGATCCGGCGGACTCGGTCACGTTCTGCCTTTCGAAGGGGCTCGGCTGTCCCGTCGGCTCGCTCGTCGTCGGGTCGCACGAGTTCATCGGTCGCGCGCGACGCGCACGCAAGATGGTCGGCGGCGGGATGCGCCAGGCCGGGGTCCTGGCCGCGCCCGGGCTGGTGGCTCTGGCGGACGGGCCGGCCGGCATGATCGACCGCCTCGCCGACGATCACGCGAACGCGCGCCGCCTGGCCGAGGCGCTCGCCGACATGGACGGCGTGTCGAGTCCGGGTCGCATCGCCCAGCCGGCACCCGGCCGCCTCGACCCCGGACGCGTGCTGACGAACTTCGTGCTGTTCAAGGTGGATCGCGATCGGCGCGGCTTCCTCGACCGCCTCGCAGCGCGGAACGTGCTGATGGTGGAATATGCACACGGTCAGGTGCGGGCCGTCACCCACCATGACATCTCGGCGGCGGATATCGACTCGGTCATCAGGGCTGCGCGCGAGGCCCTGGCAGACACGCGGCCGGTGACGCCCGTGGATGATTCCGCCGAGCGGATCCCGACAACGGCCTGACCCAGCGAGCCTCATCGCGGACCGGTCCACACCGCCGGCCGTGCAGCATCACCAGGAGCCTCCCGCTTGACCCTCTCGACCGACATGACCGGACCGGCGTTGCCCCGCCCGGCGCCTGCCGCGGATCGCGGCGCGCTCGACGACCGCTTCTACGACCTCGTCGAGGAACGCTTCCGCCGACTCATGCGCGACAACCCCGTCGCCGCGACGTACTTCGGGGTCCACGCCTACGACGACGAGCTCGGTGACGGGGGCCGCGAGACGCTCCTGGGCGAGATCGCCGCCGACCGGGAGCACCTGTCGACGATCGAGGGCCTGGACCCGACCGGGCTGTCGGAGAGCGTCCGCTTCGAGCGCGACCTCGAGATCCACAACCTCCGGCGCTCGCTGTTCGAGGCGGACGAGCTGCGCGTCTGGGAGCGGCGCGCGCTGGCACTCGATACGATCGGCGACGGCCTCTTCCTGCTGTTCGTGCGTGACCACGCCCCCCTCGACGAGCGCCTCGACGCGATCGCCGGCCGTCTGGAAGCGATCCCGCGCTATCTCGAGGAGGCGCGTACGCGTTCGTCCGAGCCGCAGGTCCGGCTCTGGCAGCGGATCGAGATCGAGTCCGCCGGTCAGCTCCCGGCATTGTTCGACGAGCTCGTGGCGGCCGGCCGGGGCGTCGTCGGTGGTACCGAGTTTCGACGGCTGGAGCGAGCCGCCCAGGCCGGAACGGTCGCAGTCGACCTGTTCACGACCTGGCTCGAAGGCACGCTTGCCTCCGGCACGGACGACTGGGCGATCGGTCGCGAGCGGCACGACCGGATGGTCGCGCTCCGCGCGTTCGACGGCCTCGACGGCGACGAGATCCTCGAGCTCGGTCATCAGCGTCTCGCGGAGGAGCGCGCCGCGCGGAAAGCGGTCGCGCGCGAGATCGACCCGGGAGCCGACGAAGCCGATGTCATCGAGCGCGTCAAGGCCGATCACGCGGCGACGTTCGCCGAGGCGCTCGAGGAGTACCAGGTCGCGATGCGTCGAGCCCGCGCCCACCTGATCGAGCGCTCGCTCGTCACAGTGCCCGACGACGAGCGGATCGATGTCCTCGAGACGCCCGAGTACCTGCGCAACGTCATCCCGTTCGCGGCGTACTTCTCGCCCGCCGCGTTCGACAAGGAGTCGAAAGGCATCTACGTCGTCACGCCGGCGGTCCACGGCAATGTGAACGCGCTGCGCGAGCACAACCGCGCCGGCATCAGCAACACGAGCATCCACGAGGCGTACCCGGGTCATCACCTGCAGCTCGACGTCGGGCGCCGCCATCCGTCGCTGACGCGCCTCCTCGCCGACGCGCCGGAATTCGTCGAGGGCTGGGGGATGTACTCGGAGCTGATGATGCGCGAGCACGGCTTCGACGACGCGCCGCAATACCGACTCATCCTCCACACCGACGCGATCTGGCGGGCGTGCCGGATCATCCTCGACGTGCGCCTGCACCGCGGCGAGCTGTCGGTCGACGAAGGCGTCGACTTCCTCGTGGAGCAGACCCGCTTCGAGCGCGACAACGCCCGCTCCGAGGTCGAGTGGTACACGTACCGGCCGACCTATCCCCTGTCGTACCTCCTCGGCCGGACACTGCTCCTCGAGCTCCGCGCCGGCGAGCAGCGACGGCTCGGCGACGCCTTTTCGCTGCGGGCCTTCCACGACACCCTGCTCCGCAACGGGTCGCTGCCGATCAGCTTCCATCGCCGCCTGCTGGCAGGCGGGGGCGCCTGAGCGGGTGCTAGTCATCCCGTCGCTCGACCTCGAGGGAGGCCGGTCGCGAGTCGTGTACTGGCCGGGTGCGTCGGCCGGGATCGGGGCCCCGACGGATCGGCCCGATCGCATCGTCGAGCGCCTCGTGGCCGAAGGCGCGACCCTGGTCCAGCTGATCGATTTCGACGGCGCGCGCACCGGCTCGCCAGCCAATCTCGACGCCGTCGGCGCCGTCGCGTCCCGTTCGGCCGTGCCGTTGCAGCTCGCCGGTGGCCTCGACTCGGCCGAGGCGATCCAGCTCGCGTTCGCGGCTGGTGCGACGCGGGTCGTGCTGACGACGGCGATCTCCGATCGGCCCGACGACCTGCGGGCCTGCCTCGCGGTCGCCGGCGACTGGCTGGCGGTCGGGCTGGACCCACGACCGGAGCGGTTGGCCGCGTTTCCCTGGCGACGGCCGGCCCCGCCGACGGTCGAGACGCTGGTCGGTGAGCTCATCGGCGCCGGTGTGTCCCGGTTCGTCCTCGCGCACGGCGGGACGCAGCCGGACCTCGAGCGGGTGCGATCGGTCGTTCGGTCGTACGATGCCGAGGTCCTCGTCGCCGGCGGGGTGCGCGACCTGGACAGCCTCCTTCGTTTGCGCGACACCGGCGTCGCCGGCGTCATCCTCGGGGAGGCGCTCCTCTCCGGTGCCATTGATCTTCCCGCCGCCCTGGAGGCAGCCGCATGACCCACCGCTGGTCGACCACAGCCCGGCTCATTGCCGCCGTCGCGCTCCTCGTGCTCGGCTGCACCGCGACTCCCGGTGCCGGCGGCCCCGCAGCGTCGCCCGGGGCAGCCTGCCCGACGGCGCAGCCTGCGGCGCTGCCGGCTGGCGAGACGCGGACCGTTACGGTCGATACGTCGCTCGGGTCGATGACCCTCAAGATCGAGGCCGACCTCTCGCCGATCGCGGCCGGCAACTTCGTCGCGCTCGCCAGTTGCGGCTATTACGACGGCGCCGTGTTCCACCGCGTCGTGGACGGCTTCGTGATCCAAGGTGGAGACCATGTCGACGGCGACGGCCCCGGCTACACGATCAAGGACGAGCCGGTCACAGCCCAGTACGGGCGCGGTGTGATGGCGATGGCCCGCACGAGCCAGCCCGACTCGGTCGGTGCCCAGTTCTTCATCGTCACCGACGACGCCGCTCGCGAGGCGCTCGCCTTCTACAACACCTACCAGATCGTCGGCCACGTCACGGTCGGCATGGAGACCGCCGACGCGATCACGGCTGCCGCAGCCGGGGTCGAGCTGCCCGCCGACCCAGTCGAGATGACCAGGGTCACGGTCGCCAACCCCTGACCCAGCACAAGGAAGGAGCTTGCCCATGACCCGCGCCACGATCGCGACCGACATCGGCGACATCGATATCGAGCTATACGACGAGTCCGCCCCGAAGGCTGCCAAGAATTTCATCGAGCTCGCCAACAAGGGCTTCTACGACGACGTGATCTTCCATCGCGTCATCCCGGGCTTCGTCATCCAGGGCGGCGACGGTCAGTACGGCAAGAAGTCGTCGCTCGAGCGCGGCCGCGTCGGGACCGGCGGGCCTGGCTACAAGTTCGAGGATGAGCCGGTCAAGGGCGACTACCAGCGCGGCTCGCTGGCCATGGCTAACTCAGGCCCCAACACCAACGGCAGCCAGTTCTTCATCTGCACCGACGACCTGAGCGGGCGCCTGCCGAAGAACTACACCCTGTTCGGCGTCGTGACGAAGGGCCTCGACGTAGTCGACAAGATCGTGTCCGCCCCGCGGGACGCGCGCGACCTCCCGAACGAGCCGGTCGCGATGACCTCGGTGACGATCCACCCCGATCAGGGCTGACCCCGGCGCGTCGCGCGCGCTTCGTCGACGGCCGCAAGGATCGCGTCGGCCGATCGGTCGATATCTGATTCGCGCGTGTTCCAACCCGACACCGAGATCCGGATCGTCGGGGTGCCGTGGAACGTCGATCCGCCCAGCCACAGCGTGCCGTCGGCCTGGACGCGGGCGACGACGTCGGACGTCAGCGCCGCATCGCCGACGCCGACGAGGACCTGATTGAGCACGACCTCATTCAGGATCCGGACGTCGGGGTGGTCGGCCAGTCGCCTGGCCATCCGCGACGCCAGGTCGCAGCAGCGCTCCACCATAGCGGCGATCCCGCTCGCGCCGAGCGATCGGATCGCGGCGTACATCGGGAATGCCCGGGCGCGCTTGGACATCTCCGGGACGTAATCGAACGGATCGCGCTCGCTGCCGGGCGCCGGGGGCAGGTAGGCGGCGGCGACACCCATCGCGGCCCGGTGCGCGGCAGCGTCGCGCACGAAGACGACGCCCGAGTCGTACGGCACGTTCAGCCACTTGTGGGCATCGGTCGCCCACGAATCGGCCCCGTCGTGGCCGCTCGCGAGGTGACTCAGCCGTGGGCTGGCGGCTGCCCACAGCCCGAACGCCCCATCGACGTGAAGCCAGACGTTGGGGTGCTGGCGGACCACCGCGACGATGCGCTCGATCGGGTCGAACGCGCCCGTGTTCACCTCGCCGAGCTGGGCACAGACGATGGTCGGGTCGGATCTCCCCTGCAGGGCATCAGCCAGGGCGTCCGGATCCATGCGGCCCTCGTCGTCGCTCGGGATCCGCTCGGCGCGGCCTCGCCCGAGTCCCACGTAGCGGAGGCCGTTCGTGATTGCGACATGGACGTCGGCCCCGACGATGACGCGGATGGGCGGCGCGTCGATGAGCCCCGACTCCTCGACGTCCCAACCCGCATTCCGCAGGACCGCATGGCGGGCGGCGGCAAGGGCGGTGAAGTTGGCCATCGTGGCACCGCTCACGAAGCCGACCGTGGTCCCGTTCGGGAGTCCGAGCAGCTCGACGAGCCAGTCGGCGACGATCTCCTCGACCACGGCCGCGCTCGGCGTCGCGAGATACAGGCCGACGTTCTGGTCCCAGGCGGACGTCAGCCAATCGGCCGCGAGGGCCGCCGGCACGGAGCCGCCGATCACGAGGCCGAAATAACGAGGTCCGCTCATCGCGATGAGCCCTGGTTCCACCCCCGCCGCCAGGTCATCGATGACGTCGCGGGCAGCGGTGCCCCCCTGCGGCAGCGCGCCACCGAGGCGCGAGCGCAGATCGTCGGCCGTCAGCTCGGGCGGAACGCCGACGCGGCGATCGGGCAGCGACGAGCGGTAATCGATCGCCAGCTCGGCCGCGTGCCGGAGAAGGTCCGATGTCCCGGCGTCGGGGTCGGCCTCGATCATGGTCGCAGTCGGCTCGTCTGCGTTCGTGGTCATGCCCCTGAAACCTCCCGAAACCGCACCTGGGACCCCTCCGCCCGCACGAAGGTTAAGGAATTTACACAGTTCCGTATGCCAAAAAGGTTGGAAAACGGCCCCTTGAGAGGTAGGATATAGAAGCTGCTAAGTCAGCCAAGCTGCCCCAGCGCCAAGGTCATGGGTAGGTAGGGTCAGGGTAGTCGGTACAGCCGACGTGATAGATGCTCTTGGCGCGTGGCAGAAGTGTCCGCTTCGGCGGACTCTTTCACCGGGACAGCATCGAGGCGGCTCCTTCGGGAGCCGCCTCGTGTTTTAGCGCGGGCGCTGTCGATCCGCCGATGACCGCGTTGCCACTTGCCTGGTTCTCCGGCGAAGGATCTGCCATCTACATGCTACTTGACAGTAGCGTGTTTCTCCCGCAAGATACGTGCTACCGGTAGATAGCACGTACCGGTCTTGCGACAGGGAGACATCCGATGGCCGTCTTCACCACTCACCGACACCGCGGAACCCAGCCCTTCACGGTCGTCCTGCGGGCCGCGATCGTCGGCCTGACGCTTGCCACCGCTGCGATCCATGCAACGCTCGGCGGCACGCTGTTCCTCATGAACGCCGTGGGCTACACGGCGCTCGCGATCGCACTGATGGTGCCGGGGCCGCTGGCGCGGATCCGCTGGCTGACCCGCTGGGCGCTCGTCGGCTTCACCGCCGTGACAGTCGGCGGCTGGCTGATGTTCGGGGCTCGTTTCGACCTCGCGTATCTCGACAAAGGCATCGAACTGGCGCTCATCGGCCTGCTCCTCCTCGAGTCGTGGATCGTCGATGGCGGTCCTCTCGGCGCAGTCCGCCGGGCGCGCCGGATCGCGGACTCGATCCTCGGCTGAAACAGAGGCAAGCAAAGCGAACGGCCGGTGAGCCTGAGGCTCGGCGGCCGTTCAACACTGCCTAGAGAGCGGCCTGTAGCTCCTCGGCCAGGCGCTCCGCCGCGACGTCGATCGCGGCACGGAGGTCGGACGTGGTCGATGGGCTCGCCCACCCGATGGCGATGCGGACCAGCTCGGACGCGCCGAGCTGGTATTCACACGCCGCTCGGACGCGCTCGACGATGTTGATGGCCGCGATCTCGTCGGTCTCGGTCAGCAGGATCGCGAACCGGGTGCGACCGATCCTCGCGATGTGATCGCTCGACCGAAGCTCGACGGCGAGGGTCCTGGCGAGCTGCGTGAAGAGACGCTCGGAGACGTCGACGCCCCATCGCCGTGCATGGACGTCCAGGCCGGCGAACTCGATCAGGACGACGGTCGCGGGCCGCGCATAGCGGTTGACGCGGGCGACCTCGCTCGAGATGACCCGGTCCCACAGGCGCGGCCCGTCGGTCCCGGTGAGCGCGTCGTTCCAGCCGGACGGGACCGAGGGCAGCAATCTGCCATCGGTCCCGCCGTCCATGATCTCGACCTCGTTCTGACGCGGGTCGTTGTGCACGCGGTCTCCAGTCGCCGCCGCGGGGCGCGTCGGACGTATGGATGGTCGCTCCGCGAGCCAGCCGCTGACTCGTCCCGATTGGTACCGCCCGCGACGGCGAAGGTCCGGGGCCGAGAGAGGGGGTTGGTGCGGAACTTGTTCCTCGCTCTCCACCGAGGCTCTTTGGCATGGTTGCGCTCGCGGCCACGCCGCGAACTCTCACGGTTGTCCCGGAGGCGGTCGAGCCCAAGGCCTGACGCGCCGGGTCGACGGCCCCTATGTCCGGACCGCCTCGGTGAGGGGGTGCAGCGGGCCGGTCCCGGCGCCCGTGATCTCGATCGCGCTGGCGATCTCGACGAGGTTCGTCCGGCGTGAGCTCGATCCGACCGGCATCGATCCAGCCGTCGATCTGCTCGGGGCTTCGGGCGCCGACGATGGCGCCGGTCACGCCGGGCCAGGCGAGCGTCCAGGCGATGGCGACGGCGGACACCGTCGTGCCATGCCGCACCGCGACGGGGCGAAGAGCGTCCCGGAGCGCGAGGTTCCGGCTGAGGCCCGGGTCCTGGAAATAGGGCGAGCGGCGTCGCCAGTCCTCGGCGGCCATGGCCGCCACGCGGTCGGTGGAGAAGGCGTCCGTCAGGATCCCCGACTGCATCGGGCTGTAGACGATGACCCCCGTGTCGTGGGCGCCCGCCCATGGGATCACGTCCGCGGCACTGTCGCGGCGGACGAGCGAGAAGGGCGGCTGGAGGGAGTCGACGTGCTCGATCACCTCGGCCCGGTCGAGAAGCGTGACGTCGAAGTTGGCGACGCCGATCGCACGGACCTTGCCCTCGTCGCGGAGGCTGACCATCTCGGCCCACGAATCTTCGACGGCGGTGCCGGTCTCATCGGGCCAATGGAACTGATACAGGTCGATGCGGTCGACTGCGAGCCGCCGCAGGGATGCCTCGAGTTCCCGGCGGATCGACGCCGGCTGGAGGTTGCGGACGGGCTCCTCGTACGGCCGGGAGGTGTCGGGAACCATGCCGCCCTTGGTGAACACGTAGGGACGGTCGTCCATCGGGATCTGGCGCAGCGCCTTGCCGACGACCTCCTCTGAGTGCCCCAATCCGTAGATCGCCGCCGTGTCGACCCAGTTGATGCCCTGGTCGACGGCGTGCCGGATGGCGGCGATCGAGGCGGAGTCGTCCTGGGGACCCCAGCCGTACGCCCAGCCACCGCCCCCGATCGCCCATGCGCCGAAACCGACGGTCGTGATGTCCATGCCGCTCGTCCCGAGCGGTCGCGTCGTCAAGTTCATCTCATCTGATCCTTTCGAGGTGGTTCGCACGCGCTACGTCTGACTCGGGCTGAACGCGGCGGCGCTCGAGGCCTGGGCCCGCGCTCGAACGGCCGCCCGAAGTCGTGTGCCTTCCTCCATGAGTGGAGTGAGGCGTGATCGATCGATCTGGATCGCGGGTGAGCCGGCGCGGCGCAGGGCGGTGACATTGGCGTCGACCGCGAGCTGCCCGACCGAATGAGCCAGGGCGATCCGGTTGTGCCCGTCGACGACCCAGTAGCCATCCGCGACCTGCAACAGGTCGACGGGCGGGAGGATCGCGAGAGCCCGAGCCGCCTCTTGGAGGCGTTCCCAGCGGCCCTTCCAATCGCCGCTGCGGGCGGCGGGGAGCGGCATGAACGCGAGATCGCGCTGGGTCTGGCCCGCGCTGACGGTGCCGCGGATCGCCGTGACCGGGATGGTCTGGAGGCCCACTGCCACGCCGCTTCCGTTGGCTGCGTCGGGGTGAACCTCCGCGAGGAGCGGGAGTCGCTGGGTGTTCTGGCGGATGATCGGGAAACGCATCTTGGTAGGCTCCGTTATCTCGCCAGCAAGATACTTCCTAGAATGCCTTTCTGTCAAGTATCTTTCTGGTGTGATACTTTGAGCCCGGAGGAGCCTACCGAATGCCAGAGGATGAGATCGACCGGATCGTCACGCAGTGGAATCGGACGCGCCCGGATCTCGACGTATCGCCGACGCACGTGCTGCAGCGGATCACCCGACTGGGAATGCTCCAGGGCGCGAGCTTCGCCCGGGTCTTCGCCCGGCACGGACTGTCGTGGGGCGAGTACGTCGTGCTGGCGGCCCTCCGCCGCGCCGGGCCGCCGTACCAGATGAGCCCGACCGCGCTCTACGGCGCGATCATCCTGTCGTCCGGTGGCATGACCAAGCGCCTCGACCGCCTCGAGCAGGCTGGGCTCGTCGAGCGCATCCCGGACCCAGCGGATCGGCGCGGTCGACTCGTGGCGCTGACCGACAAGGGCCGCGAGCTCGTCGACCGCGCGGTCATCGAGCACCTCGACAACGAGCAGCGGCTGCTGAGCGCGTTGTCCGCGGACGAACGCGAGGAGCTGAGCGATCTCTTGAGGAAGCTCCTCGTCTCGGAGCCGTTCAAGGCGCTCGATCCGGCCACCCTTCCGGACGACTTGGCTGAGGGCGGCTGAGAACGAAATGGGCTGGTGGTTGGCCGGTGATCAGTCGCTCGCCGGCGCCTCTCCCCACGCGTTGGCGCCGATGAATCGAAAGACCACGAAGAACCACAGGATCGACAGGATCGCGACGAGTAGGAGCGCGAGGAGCCATGGGGCAGGCCGCAGCCAGCCGACGCCGATCGCCGCCACCGCTCCGGCTGCGAAGGCCAGGGGCAGAGGTCGGTAGACCTCTGCGAGTCGATCAGCATCGGCGAGCGAGCGCTCGATGACGATCAGGGAGACCAGTCCCAGGGCGACTGCGCCGGCCAGCAACCATCCGGTGCCCTCGCTCGTACTCGCGTCATGGGCGTTGGCGATGAGGCTCGTCATACCGGCCCCGGCGGCGGCGATGGACAGCGTGATCGGCAGATGGCTCAACAACCAGTTCGCGACGGAGCGACCATCGGTCCGTGGGGCACGCCGCCCGACGACGTCGAAATAGATCCACCAGAAGCCGAAACCCAGGATGAGGGCGATCACACCGGTCGCGATCGTCGTCACGTCGTGGTCCGCCGCTGTCAAGCCATCCACGACCCCGAAGATGACCTCGCCGAGCACGATGATCGTGAACAGCCCGAGGCGCTCGACCAGGGACTCCGTCGGCATCACGGCCGGGCTGAGGCCGACGGTGGACCTCCCGGCCAGCACGATCGCCCCGACCCACGCGACGGAATTCGCAGCCCACACGAAGAGTCGCGCATCGGGCGGGAGAAAGGCGCTGACCAGGAACACGACGACCGACACCGCCGTGCCCGCGTTGTACCGGGCGGTCACCACCATGTACTCGGGGCTGTCCTGCCGCCGCACGTTGTTCCACTGCCAGGTCATGAACGCGAGGAAGACCGCGTAGACCACCGCGAAGGCTGGACCGGTGTCTCCAGCCGCGTCGGCTGTGAACACGGCGAGCACAACAAGGATGCCCATCTGGACGAAGACGAGAGTGCGGGTCCGCCCGTCGTCCCGCCCATGCAACTCGACGTACAGCGAGCCGTTGACCCATGCGATCCAGATGACCGAGAAGATGACCGCGAACTCCGCGAACCCGCGGACCGTCACGTGCTCGGCGAGATGGTGGGCTGCCTGGCCGATCACCGCGACGTAGACGAGGTCGTAGAAGAGCTCGAGGAAGCTGACGTTGCGGTGGGCGATGACGTCGCCATGCGGGCGTGGCGGACGCCACAACCACTCCTTGAAGCGTCGCTTCGTCTCGACCGTCATGCGCGTCAGCGTAGCCGCCGCGGGTACGGCCGCGACGTCTACCGAGCGAGCGGGCTACCGCCTGCCGGAGCCGACCTCCAACTGATCGGGGCGGAGCAACTTCAATCCGACGCGGCCGACGCGTGTGAGCGTCCCTTCGCGCTCCAGCTGGCGCAGGACCCGCCCGGTCATCCGGTGATCTCGGCTCGATCGGTCACCAGCGCGGCGACGAGCAGCGCACCGACCAGCCAGACGACGACGAGCAGGAATGCCGTCTCCTGCGACAGAGCCACGGTCGTCGGCGCGCCGCCCCCGCCACCGAAGCCTGGGGCCGCGCCGAGCGAGGCGTCAGCGACGCTGAACGGCCCGTACTTGACGATGTCAGGCAGGAAGACGCCCGCGAACGCCTCGCCGAAATAGAACGCGATCCCCGCGCCGATGCCTGCGAGCTGACTGCGCGCGAGCGTCGCGATCGCGAAACCGAGCGCACATTCCTCGACGATGGCGACCCAGCCGCGGAGCATCTGCTCGGGTAACCGACCGATGGTCACGGCGTCGGTGATGCCGTCGAGCGGCACGCCGGCGATCGTGGCGCCTAGCGCTGCCGCACCGACCGCCACGGCAAAGGCGAACAGCAGCCCGCCGGCCAGGACGATCGCGATCGCGGCGAATGCCGTCAGCACGTACCACACGCGACTCTCGCCACGAGCGACCGCAGCCTTCAGTGTCCCCCAGTTCCATTCCGAGCCGGCGATCGCGGCCCCGTAGAGCACCGCGAACAGGCCGCCCAGGCCAAGGAGGAACCTCAGGATCTGATCGTAGGCCCCTGGGAAAGTGACCAGCAGGAGCGGATCGGCGCCGCCCTGCTCTCCATCCGGAGGCAGGTTGCCACTGGCCGCCGTCGTCGCGACGGCCACCATGATCAACGCCAACAGGCCGGCCAGGAGGCCGAAGGTCAGCCACGTCGCGGGGCGTCGAATGAGCTTGCGCAGGTTCGCGGTGAACAGTCTCATCGTGTTGTGTCCGTGGGCTCCGGAGCGGCACCGGCTTGGCCCATGAACGTCCCATCCGGGTCGGAGGCGCTCTTCGTCAGTTCGAGGAACAGATCTTCGAGGTCACTGCCGGCCTCCAGCCGCGTCGCGTAGATGTCGCGGGCGACGAGCGCTCGGTTGACCTCGCCGGCTCGTTCAGGCGAGACATGCACCGTCAACCAACCCGGCTCGTTGGCCGATGGCTGGACCTCCTCGGACGGGAACGCGACGGCGATCGACTGGACGGCGACGGGCACGGCTTCCGTCGGGACGCGGACGCGAACCACGCCCGAGGTGTCGAGGAGATCGGACACCCGGCCCTCGCGGACGAGCCGCCCGGCGGCGATGATCCCGACGATGTCCGCCATCTGCTGGACCTCGGCAAGCAGGTGGCTCGACACGAACACCGTCGTCCCGTTGCGCGCGAGTTGGGTCAGGAGCTCGCGCATCGCGACGATGCCTGCCGGGTCGAGCCCGTTCGCCGGCTCATCGAGCAACAGGAGGCGCGGCTCACTCAGCAGGGCGCCGGCGATACCGAGGCGCTGCTTCATCCCGAGCGAGTAGCCCGACACCTTGTCGCGGGCTCGTTCTCGCAAGCCGACGAGCTCGAGCAGCTCCTCGATCCGGCCGGGACGCGTTCGCGGACCGGTTGCCGCGAGGGCGCGCAAATTCTCGCGGCCCGACAGGTACGGGTAGAAGGACGGCAATTCGACCAGCGAACCGACATCGAACAGCCGGCGGCGATCACCCCGTTTGAACGGCCGGCCGAGCATGTCCACGCTGCCCCCGTCAGCGTGGATGAGGCCGGTCAGGATGCGCATGGTGGTCGTCTTGCCGGCCCCGTTCGGGCCGAGGAAGCCATAGACGACCCCGTCGGGGACGCTGAGATCGAGACCGGCCAGCGCCACGCGCGAGCCATAGCTCTTCCGGAGGTCGTGGGTGGCGAGCGCCACGCCGCTCGAGGCTGTCATGAGGTCGGTCCTTCGTCCTTGGGCTGCGAGGGGTACCGCCTCAGGGGACGGCGGCGCTGATCACCGTCGGCTCCAATGATGGGCCACCGAGGCGAAGCCGGCCGCCGACCCGCATCCGGGCGCCGCGCCCGACCTCTTTCGACCCGCCGACGTTCTTCGCCCTCCGCAGGCGCCGACCGCGATCACTCGTCGGGCATGACCCGCCGGTCGCCGACCGGAACCCCCGCGGCGGGGAATGCCAGTGTCCCCGCAGCGACCCACCACTCCATGAGGTCGTAGCTCAACCGTCCGGCCTGGATCGATGGATCGGCGTCGCTAAGCCGCGCGGCCTCGTCCAGGCTACAGGCGAAGATCGAGAGCCCACGCATGGTGGAGTCGGACTGCTCCCCGAGCGGTCCGTTGGCGACCACCAGGCCATCCCGGCGCAGCTTGGCGCGGTACGCGAGATGCCGGGCCTGGAGGGCATCGAGCTCGTGATCGGGCATGTCCGGCGCGTCGGCTGGGCGGCGCAGCAGGACGAGCGTATAGACATCGAACGCGTCGGGGATGTTCGGGTCGCGCGGCATGGGAGACACGATATCGCGCGATCATGAACGCCCGGGTGGCGATCCTCGACGCGATCGACGCCCGCGTCTACGTCGACGAGAAGGCGGCAGCGGTCGTCTAGCCAGCCGCCTCGGGACCTGGCTCCCCTGCTGGTCCCGTCCCCGGGATCGAACAGGTTGGCGATGGATCGCCAGGTCGCCCCGAAGATCGCGATCGACGGGACGATCAGGAACATCCCGACGAGCCCGCCGATCGCCGCGCCGACCGGGGCCGCGAGCAACACGACGGCCGGGTGGACGTGGACGGTCCGGCCGAGGACGAGCGGCGCGACGAAGTTCCCGATCAGGATGTTGTTGACGACGGTGAGGACCGCCATCAGCGCGACTGTGGTCGGGCCACCCACGGCGACCGCGACGAGGAACGCGACCCCGCTCGCGATGAACCCACCGATGTACGGGATGAAGCCCCCGAAGAACGTCAGGACGCCGATCGGGAATGCGAGCGGGAGCCCGAGCACGGTCATCATCACGAATTGCAGCGCACCGGCGATGACAGAGACGATACCCGTGCCGAACGTGGAGCCGTTGAGGATCCTGGCAGCGCTGGCGCCGGACTCCCCCAGCTCGCGGCGGTGGGCGGCGGGCACGTGGTCGAGGAGGGCGGTCCACCACCCTGGACCGTCGCGCACGAAGAAGAACGTCAGCAGCGCGGCCGAGACGAGCGCGAGGCTGATCGAGGCGAGATTCTCGAGCACGGCCCGCGACGCGTCGAGCAGCGTTCCCTGGACCGTTTCGAGGACCTCGGTGAGGCTCGCCCCTCCGACGATGTGCCCGGCCCCGGCGATCGCCTCGTCGAGGATCGCGGGCAGCTGCTGCGCGAGCGAGGCGACCGTCACGACCAGGATCGTGACGACGATCAGGGCGCTCGCCAGCGTGACCGTGAGCGCGGCCGCGGTCGGGCCGAGCCCGCGGGTGCGCACGGCGTCAAAGGCGGGCTTCGAGGCGCACGCGACGACGAGCGCGACGACCACCGGCGCCGTCAGGATGGGCGCGACGAGCGTCTGGGCGGCCACGGCGAGCACAGCGACGATGACGAGTGCCCGCCAGCCCCATTGGGCGACCCGGTCGAGCCACGCCGGGACGAACGCATGCTGCGGTGGCGTTCCCGGCGGGTCCCCGAGGACCGTGACGATGGCGGGAGCAAACGCGATCACGGCCGCGGCGACCGGGACCGCGAGGAGGAGGCCGGCCAGCCCGAAAAGCGCGGCGCCGGCCGGCGCGACGACGAGCACGAGCGCGGGATGCACCCGAGTCGCGCCCGCATAGACCCGGCGCGCGAGGAGCCGCCGCCTCGCTATGGCGGTAGCCGCGATGAGCGCGAGCAGCGCGAGGGCCGCTCCTCCGCCGGCGGTCACAAGGGTGATCAGCAGCAGCACCACCGTGGTCGCGATCGCGCCGAGGTATGGGACGAACGCGCCGACGAAGACGAGGACGGCCAGCGGGCCGGCGAACGGGACGCCAAGCACAGCGAGGTAGATCGCCTGGGTGATGCCGTTGATAGTGGCGGTGAGTGCCATGCCGCGGAGGTATGCACCGATCTGGGCGGTGGCGGCGACCGCCCTGGCGTCGAGCGTGTCCGTCTGCCAGGGGTCCAGCTTCGCGGTCAGATTCGCCCAAGCGCGGTCGGCGTCCTCGAGGAGATAGAACGTCAGGAACCCACCGAGGATCAGGACGGTGACGAGGGTTCCAACGGGACCCACGAGCGACCTGGCGGCGTCCGGGGCCGCCGCCTCGAGCTGGGCCGTGGCGCGTCCGAGCGCCTCGACGACCGACGGCGGGATCCCGAGATTCCTCAGCTCGGCTTCGATCCTGGCCGTGCCTTCACCGGCAAGAGCTGCGACGTCACCGAGGTAGGGGACGAACGCGAGCACGATCAGCAGGGCGGCGACGAGCACCGAGACCAGTGACATCACGCTGGCGATGGCCGCCGCCCTGGCCCGCGTCCAGCCTCGCGCTCGCAGGGCCCGAACGAGAGGGCTGAACGTCGCGGCGATGACCACACCGACGACGACGGCAAGGACCGCCGTCGAGAGCGCGATCGCTAGCCTGTGCGAGGACCGCCCCGAGCGCGACCGCGACGAGGACCCGCCAGCCGATGGCGGCCCCGCCGCGGAGCCACGCGGGCACGAGCCTCGTGCGGGCCTGATCGACGCCTGCCGGGAGCGGGCCCGCGACAGACCGCGTGGGCAGGGCCATCGCTCACCTCCCTCGCCGGGCTGTCCGTGCGCCGGCGTCTCCGTCGCGGGACCAGATCGCGGACCCGTTTCGCGGCCGTGAACTTCCGGGCGCCAGCCGACCGTCAGGTGCGGTCGTCGCCACCCATCGCGGCGAGGCCGTCGCCAGAGTGTGACGCTCTAACGAGCGTTCTGACCACCGAATCCGCGCTCGGCGCGGCGCATGATAGACCTTCACACCAGACGCCGAAGCTCCGGCCGAGTGTGAGCCGGTACGTCCTGAGCGGGCTACGCTCCCGATTCCGGCGGCAGGAGCGCTGCGATCATCTGCTCGGCCGCCAGCTCTCCGAATCGCTCCGCTGACCACCCTCGGCGAATCACGAGCAGCTCGTACAACTCGGGCGCTGTGTAGGTCCACAAGATGTCGCGGGCATCGTTGAGGGTCAGTTCAGTGCGGATGTCGCCACGCTCGAAGAGCGTGCGCGCGTTTATCTCCATCCGTCGCAGCCGGAGTTCATCCACCTCTGCGACCAGCTCGGCCATCCGCACATCCGACGCGGCTGCGGCGCGGATCAGCAGCACGACCGGCGTGACACGCGATGCCACTTCCGTGATGAACCCGCCCCAACCTCGGATGAGACTTCGTGGGTCGCCCTCGGTGGTGCGGATCGCATCCGAACGTTCCTCCGCGGGAACCGGGCCTGCGCCCTCGAGACTCTCCAGCCAGATCGCACGAACGAGTCCAGGCTTCCCGCCGAAGGATTTGTAGATCGTTTCAGGGGAGACGCCCGCTGCAGCTGCGATCGCGCCGATCGTCGTCCCGGCATAACCGTGGTCGAGAAGGAGGCGACGAGCCGCCTCGAGAATGTCTTGGCGGGTCCTGTCCGCCTGCTGACGGCGTCGCCGAGAGTCGTACCGACGACGGTCCTTGACTGGCTCTGACATTAGTTCCAGTATAGTGGAACGATTACACCACGCTGTACGCGTCCGTGGCCCGGCCCGAGAGTCACCCGCACCTGTGGCCGCGACGTGTCGATCACCGCGCTCCAGCCGGTCGACATCACTGAATGCGAGCTCGGCGCCCTACCCGGCGAGGATCTGCTCGCCCTCATCCGCAGCTGGGTCCCCGCGAGCACCCACGATCTGATCGCGACGAGCGTGCTCCTCCGAGCGCACAAGGCGGCCCAGGCAAGGCTCCCCGGCCACAGCCAGGCATGAGCGGCGAGCTCGTCGCTCGACGTCGATGTCGGGCCGGGCACATGCTCGGAGTCCTGCTCCCAGCGCCGCTCACCCAGCTGTTCGAGCCACCCGATTGAGGGCAGCGAGCGCCCGTTCGTCGTCGGCGACCACGGCGACGCTGCCCTTGCGGGTGTCGAGCTCGATGGCCTTGCGGACCGCGGCGATAGCCTCGTCGTGGCGACCTGCGGCCTCCTTGACGTCGGCGGCCGCCCGCAGCGTCCAGGCATGGAACGTCAGGAAGTCGGTCGTCTCGAAGTACGCAAGCGCCTCGCTGATGGCTGCGTCGGCCTCTGCGTGCCGCCCCTCCGCCGCCCTGACTCGGGCGACGGACCCGAGGGCCACCGCCCGGAGCCAGCCGCCGCCCTCAAGACCGCGTGCCGCGGCCGACGCCGCGAGGTCGCGATCCCCGGCAAGCCAGGCATTGCGGGCCAGGAAACCGGCGAGCATCGCGCTCGGCGCGCCCATCTGGTCCGTCTGCTCGAGGCCGTCCTTCAGTACCTCCATCGCGGCGCGCGCATCGCCGGCCACCTGCTCGACGTCGGCCGCCAGCTCGGAGAGGAGCGCACGTGATGCCGCCTGGCCAAGCTCGTCGAGGATCGCGAGGCACTTGGCCGCTAACTCGCGCGCCTCGTCGAAGCGGCCCAGCCGGGCGACGAGGTGGGCCATCGCGTGCCACATCCAGCTCGCGACGGTCGCGCTGTCAGGCTCGGCCCGGAGGACCTCCTCGCACCGCCGGATGCCGTCCTCGACGGGCGTCGGGCCGGTGTTGAGGACGGCCGACAACTGAAGGTAGCCCAGCGCAAGCTCGCGCCGCCGGCCGCCGCGACGCGCGTGTTCGATGGCCCGCATCGCGGCCGCCTCCGCTTCGGCCCCGCGGCCAGCCTCCCAGTGACACGCGGACAGCAGGTCCCACGCGCGGGCCAGACCGACCTCGTCAGCCGCGTTCTCGAACAGCGCGACCGCCTCGTGGGCATCGGCCTCGGCTCGCTCACGGAGCGGACCGAGCTCGCTGGCTACCCCCCAGTGCTCGACTTTGGCGTGTGCTTCGAGGCGCCTGTCGCCCGAAGCCCGGGCGCCTTCGACGACATCCTCGAGGATGGCGTAGGCGCGCGCCAGCTCACCGGTCTCGCCGAGAGCATCGGCGAGCTCGATGGATAACCACGGACGCTCCGGGTCAAGGAGCGGGAGGAGGGCGACGGTCCGCTCCAGGAGGTTGACGGCGGCCCGCATGTCGCCTCGCGCGACCGCGCGGTGGGCCGCCGAGCCGAGCCGACTCGCGGCGCGCCCTGCGAGGACGGCCGAGCGGCCGTCGTCCAGACCGAGCTCGACCCGGTTGCGATGGGCCTGCTCGAAGTGATAGCCGACGATCTCCTCGACCTCCCCCAGCCGATCGCCGGTGGTCTCCGCCAGCCATTCGGCGAAGCGTTCGTGGAGGGCCGCCCGCTCGGTCTTCGCTACCGAATCGTAGGCGGCGTCACGGATGAGGATGTGGCGGAAGCGGTACACGCCCTCATCGGCGAGGCGTGGCGACTCCGGCCGGATGAGATCCTTGCGCACCAGCGATGTCAGGCAGCCGGCCACCCGGGGACGCTCGGGCTCGGGCGAGAGGTGGCTCACCGCTCGGTCCTCGAATACCCGGCCGACGATCGAGGCCCGTTCGGCGACCCCTCGTTCCGTCGGATCGAGCCGGTCGAGGCGTGCGGCCAGAAGCGCCTGGATGTTCGGCGGGATCGGGATGCGGTCGAGTCCGTCGGCGACCCCCCAGCGCTCCCCGTCCGCCGGCCGGATGAAGCCGCCGTCGACGAGCATCGCGATGAGCTCCTCGAGGTACAGCGGGTTCCCCTCGGCCGCGTCGCTGATCCGGTTGCGCAAGGAGGCAGGCAGCGCGGCTCCCGGGACCAGCTGATCGATCAGGACGGTTGCCGCGGACTCGCCCAGTGGCTCGAGCAGGATGGCCGTGGCGTTCAAGCGGCCGCCGCCCCACATGGGACGATCCTCGAGCAGTTCCGGACGCGCCGAGGCGATGATCAGGACTGCCGATCCGCGGATGAGATCGGCCAGGTGCTCGATGAGGTCGAGCAGGGTCGGCTCGGCCCAATGGATGTCGTCGACGATAAGGACGACCGGTCGATCGATCGCGACCCATTCGACCAGCCGGCGGAGCGCCCAGAAGAGCTCCTCCTGGCGAGCCCGACCGGGCTCGAGCCCGAGGACCTCGGCCAGCCGGCCAGCGATCAGCCGGTCCTCGGGCGCCTCAGGGAGCAGGGCATCGAGCCGGCCGCGCGCGGCGGCCGCGTCGTCGGTCTCCTTGATCCCCGCCACGGCCCGGACGATCTCGATGACCGGCCAATAGGTGATGCCCTCGCCGTACGGCAGGCAACGGCCGCGCAGGACCGTGACCCCGTCCGGCAGGGCGGCGACGAATTCGCGCACGAGCCGGCTCTTGCCGACCCCGGCGGTGCCGAAGATCGTCAGTAGCTGGGCCGTCCGGACGCCAACCGCCCGATCGAACACGCCGCGCAGGACGCCGAGCTCAGCATCGCGGGCGACCATCGGCCCGTCGGGTCGACGCGGCTGGTCATCCGCGCCAGGGCGGATCGCGATGAGGCGTGCGACGGGGACCGGCTCGATCCGGCCACGGACGGCGAGTGGATCGAGGACCTCGAGCTCGGCGACCTCGCGGACCAGTCGGGTCGTCTCCGGCCCGAGCAGGATCTCGTCCGGGGCCGCCGCCTGCTCGAGTCGCGCGGCGACGTTTACGGTGTCGCCGGTGACGAGCGTCGGCAGGTCCGGTCCGACACCGGCGACCACCGGACCCGTGCAGATGCCGGTCCGAACCCGTAACTCGCTCCCGCGCTCGGCGTTCAAGGTGACAAGCGCCTCACGCATCGCGACCGCGGCGCGCGCCGCCCGGATGGCGTCGTCCTCGTGGACGGATGGCACGCCGAAGACGGCCATGATGGCATCGCCGATGAACTTCTCGACGGTCCCGCCATAGCGCTCGATGACATCGCGCATCGCGGCGAAGTAGTCGGTCATGACGTGGCGGACGGCCTCGGGATCGAGCCGCTCGCCCATCGCCGTCGATCCGACGACGTCGGCGAACAGCACCGTGACCGTCTTGCGGACCTCACGCGGACGGGGCTCGTCGACCACCAGGCGGGCGCCGCATTCGAGACAGAACTTCGCCTGCTCCGGGTTGTGCGCCTCGCAGTTCGGGCATGCCCTCACGGGCCGAGTCTAGGCGCGCTGACCGGGCACCGCGCTAGAGGCTTTCATCCCGAGATGTTCGCGTCAGGGCCTGACGGCCATTGATCTGTCAAAGGAGCTCCCGGCGCAACGTCCCCACCGAGTTGCGAGGAAGCGCGATATGCGCCCGGTAGATCGCCTTATGGCAGCAGTCAACGACGGTGATCGCGCCGCCTGGGGAGCCTCCTCCGGGTGGTTGTCACGATGAAGAACGGGATCTGCCACGGATTGCTGCCGCCCCACGCATCGGCCACCCTCGTAGGTGTTCTGGCCGCCGGCGACCGCTCCGAGTCGGCCAATGCCTCGTCGATGTGGACCTCTTCTTCGACCGTGCCGCCCGCGTCCTCGTCGAGTTCGAACGGATCGTCGCCAGACCGCCTGAGCGTTGTGGCCACCCGAGTGGGACCCCGAGCGAAACGGGTGGAGTTTTACGCTCTAGGATTCCTGCTCGGCCGTGCGCAGTAGGGCCAGGGCGTTCTGGATGCCCTGCTCCAGGACCTCGTCGGCAAGCTTCTGATCGGACAGGGCGCGGGAGACCTGGAGCGTCCCGACCATCAGGGCGAAGACGCTGAGGGTCCTGACGCGCGCTGATTGGGGATCTTCCGCTGCCAATCGGGCGGCAGCGTCATCGATGATCGCCAGCTGCCCATCGGTGTAGGCGCGCTTCACGGCGTCGGACGAGCGGGCGATCTCGTCGAGGAGCGCGGCCGATGGACAGCCGCCCTCGGTGTCGTCGCGGTGCTGAGGCGACAGATAGCCGCTAACGATTTCCTCGAGCGACTGCGTGCTGTATCGCTCGCGCTGCTCGCGGAGCTGGTCCGCGACCGTGCTCGCGACGAGATCCTCCTTCGAGTCGAAGTGGGCGTAGAAGGCGCCGTTGGTCAGCCCGGCGTCGGCCATGAGCGTCGCCACCCCGGAGCCATCGATGCCGTCGCGCTTGAGCCGACGGCCTGCCGCCTCGATGATCCGCCCCCGCGTCGCCTGCTTGTGCTCTTTCCCGTACCGCGCCATCTGCGACTCCCTCATTGGGAAGGGTTCGTCCTTCCTCTTGACATCCATTATATGTCATGCGTAATATTACGACCATCAGCCAATTAGCGCAAGGAGTCCACGATGACATCAGCCAAGCCAGTCGCGCTCGTGACGGGCGCCTCCTCCGGCATCGGGAATGCAGCCGCCCTCGCCCTCGTCACGGCCGGTTTCGAGGTGGTCGGCACGAGCCGGAAGACGTCCGGCGTCGCTCCAGTCGACGGCGTCACGTTCCTCGACCTCGACGTGACCAGTGACGAGTCGGTTAGCTCGGCGGTCGGGCGCGTGATCGAGCGGTTCGGGCGGCTCGACGTGCTGGTCAACAACGCGGGCATCGGGGCAGCCGGGGCCGCCGAAGAAAGCTCCGTCGCCCAGGACCAGCGCGTCTTCGATATCAACTTCTTCGGGCTCGTCCGAATGACGAAAGCGGTCCTCCCGCACATGCGCGCGGCCGGAAGGGGTCGGATTATCAGCATCTCCTCGGTGCTCGGGCTCGTCCCCGCTCCGTACATGGCCAGTTACGCCGCCACCAAGCACGCGATCGAGGGCTACTCCGAGTCGGTCGACCACGAGGTTCGGGAGCACGGCATCCGCGTGCTTCTCGTCGAGCCCGGCTACACGCGGACCGGCTTCGACGCCAACGCCATCCAGCCCGACGCACCGTTGCCGATCTACGCGCTGCAGCGGCACGTCTTCGACGGGGTGTTGGCGCGAGGCATGGCAGACGGCGATGACCCGGCCATCGTCGCCAAGGCGATCGTCGCGGCGGCGACGGACCCGAAGCCGAAGCTGCGCTACACCGCCGGCCCGGCGGCCGGACGCGTCAGCGTCCTGCGCCGCTTCGTTCCCACGCGGGTCTTCGACCGGCAGATCCGGAAGCTCAACCGCCTGCCCGCCTGAAGCCAATCCTCAATCAGCCATACCAAGGAGACCCGTCATGAGCACCATGAGCATCGACCCCGTCATCACGTCCTACGCGATGGCGCCGGCCCTCACCATCACCGCAGGCGACGCGACCTACGCCTATCGCGAGCTCGGACCGAAGGGCGGGATCCCCGTGATCCTCTTTGTCCACCTTGCTGCGACCCTCGACAACTGGGACCCGCGCATCGTCGACCCCATCGCCAGAGAGCACCATGTCATCGCATTCGACAACCGCGGCGTCGGCGCCTCCACCGGCCAGGTTCCCGACAGCGTCGAAGCGATGGCCGACGACGCCTACGCCTTCATCCGCGCGCTCGGCTTCGACGAGGTCGACATCTTCGCCTTCTCCCTCGGCGGCTTCGTCGCCCAGGCTCTCGTGATCAAGCACCCGGATCTGGTCCGCAAGTTGGTCCTCACCGGGACCGGCCCTGCCGGAGGGAAGGACATCGACAAGGTCGCCGGCATCACCTACTGGGACATGTTGCGCGCGGCCCTGACCCGGTCGGACCCGAAGGAGTTCCTGTTCTTCAACCGCAACGCCACCGGCAAGCCCGCCGCCCGCGCCTTCGTCAACCGACTCACGGAGCGCACCGTCGACCGGGACGCCGCGATCTCGGTGAAGGCTTTCCAGACCCAGCTCAAGGCGATCAAGAAGTGGGGTCGCTCGGCCCCTGCCGACCTGTCGAAGGTCACCCAGCCCACCTTGATCGCCAACGGCGACAACGACCGGATGGTGCCCTCCGTGCTATCCGAGGACCTGCACCGCCGCATCCGCGGCTCCGAGCTCGTGATCTACCCCGACTCCGGCCACGGCGGCATCTTCCAGTTCCACGACACCTTCGTCCCGGTCGCCGTCGAGTTCCTCGACCGCTGACCGCACCCTACGAAGGAAGGCAAGAAGGTGGCTACGACACGTCAAGCGGCGAAGAAGCCCCTCGTCTCATCGATCCTGCTGTGGATGCGGACCGATCAGCCCCGTCAGCAAGGCATGGACTACTGGAAGGGCCCGCACTCGAAGATCATCTCCGCGACGCCGGGGATGGAGGAGTACCGCCAGATCCATCTGGCGGAGAACAATCCCGGGCTGTGGCCCGCCATCCGCGGCGTCGAAACGGTCATCCCCGCCAACCGCCGGATCGACGGGGTCGCCGAGGTCACGTTCACGTCCGTTCTCTCCCCGCTGCGGGGCCGCAAGCAGACCGGGCTCGCGTACAAGGATGAGGTGAACGTGTTCCGGCGCACCCTGCTCTACGCGGGGCTACCGAACTCGGCCCGCTGGTACAACGTGGCCGGTCCCGGTGAGAAGGCGGGAGCGCGAAGCCTGATCTACCTCCGCAGGCGGGAAGGCGTCAAGACCGGTGCGTTCCGGAGGTTTCTCACGGACGAGCTTGTTCCCGCTCTCGTCAAGACAGGAGCCCTGCGGGAACTCCGAACCCAGGTCTTCATGCCCTGGATCAAGAGACTCTGGGACACCCCGAACGTCGCGCACGACAACCCCGCTGACCAGCGGTTCCAGGCCTCACTGGTCCTCGGCTTCACCGATACCAACGCCCTGTGGACGTTCTTCCGTGGCGGAGAGGTCGCCTCGCTTTCAAGCAAGTTGCCCGAGTTCGTTTCCGCCGTCCACGCCTACGAGGTCACCGAAGCGCTGACCTACGTGAAGGACGGCAAGATCCTCCCGCACAATCAGACGTAACGGCGCGCCCCGGTCCCGAGCTCCGGGCCACGACGCACGGTGCGATCAGGTGGAGTGCCGGTCATCGTCAGGCCTCCGCCACGTCGAGCGAGACGAAGCGCTCGCGGTTGAAGTCGATGTCGGCCTGCAGGTCGGCGACCTTCTGCTCGGTGGAAGCGATCGAGTCGGCGCCGGCGATGAACCGGCGTCGCGGCGGCTCCTCGCTGGCGATCGTCACGAGCGCCTGGGCGAGCTTGGCCGGGTCGCCTGACTGGCGGCCATTCTGGGAGGTCCACCAGTCGATCTGGGCAGCGCGTCGCTCGGCGTAGTCGTCGATCGACAGTTGGGCGAAGTTCGTCGACTCAGGCGTCAGCAGCTCGGTCCGGAAGAAGCCGGGATTGACGATCGTGGTGTGGATGCCGAACGGCTGCGACCTCCGGCCGCAACGACTCCATCCAGCCCTCGATCCCGAACTTGGACGCCGCGTAGGCCGTCCCGAACTCGAAGCCGGAAAGCCCCGCGCTCGAGGAGATCGTGATGACGTGACCGGATCGCTGCCGGCGCATCACGGGCAGGACGGCGCGGGTGACGTTCATCGGGCCGATGAGCGTCGTCGCGAGCTGGCGCTCCATCTGCTCCGGCGTCAGCTCCTCGAAGAAGCCGGCGTTGAAGTTGCCGGCGTTGTTGACGAGGACATCGATCCGCCCGAATCGCTCGACCGCGGCCTGGACCGCGGCCAAGGCGTCGGCGGGGCTGGTCACGTCGAGCCTCACGGCGAGCAGGTCGGCAGGGTCGCCGACCGCCTTCGTCACCGCCTCAGGGTTGCGGCCCGTCGCGACCACGGAATTGCTGGCGGCCAGCGCGGCCTTGGCGATGTCGACGCCCATGCCGCGCCCGGCACCCGTGATGAACCAGACCTTCCTTTCGGTCATCGGAAATCTCCTTTACGTGGTGGTTTGACCTTCTGCGGGCCATCCAACCACCCGCCATCCCGGTCGGAAAGGCACGCGTTATCGGGGTATTGCTGATGCCTGCCTACCAGCGCACGAGGGGCGTAGGGTGGGCGTGACGTGAGCAGCGCCGACGAGATCCGCGAGTTCCTGACGACGCGCCGGGCGAAGCTGTCCCCCGAGCGCGCCAGCGTGCCGAGGTATGGCCGCAAGCGGCGAGTGCCCGGCCTGCGGCGCGAAGAGGTCGCCCTCCGCGCCGGGATCAGCGTCGAGTGGTACACGCGCCTGGAGCGCGGCGTCGCGCGGGGCGTCTCCGATGAAGTCCTCGACGCCATCGGCAGCGCGCTCCAGCTCGACGAGGCCGAGCGCGCCCACCTCGCGGATCTCGTGCGCACCGCGAACGCGGAGCGGCCGCCACGACGAACCTCGACCCCGCAGGGCGTGCGTCCGAGCCTCGCCCGGCATCGTCGATGTGATGGGCCCGATCCCGTCCTGCGTGACGAACGGTCGGCTCGACGTCCTCTACGCGAACGATCTCGCGGAGGCGCTCTTCTCGGATGTCTTCCGTGACCCCGTCCGCCCGCCCAACTTCGCCCGCTTCGTGTTCCTCGATCCACGAGCGAGGACGTTCTACCGCGACTGGGAGAAAGCTGCCAATGACACCGTCGCAGTGCTGCGCGCGGCGGCCGGCCGGGACCCGTACGACCGCAGCCTGTCCGACCTGGTCGGGCAGCTCTCGACGCGGAGCGACGAGTTCCGGGTCCGCTGGGCGGCGCACGATGTCGCGTTCCATCGCACGGCCACCAAGCACATGCACCATCCGCTCGTGGGCGACCTGACCCTCGCCTTCGAGATGCTCGAGCTCCCAGCCGATCCGGGGCTGTCGGTGCTCATCTACTCCGCCGAGCCCGGCTCACCGTCTGAAGAGGCCATGCGCGAGCTGGCGCGCTGGAGCGAGACGCGGACCAAGCTCTCGGCAGCTCGGGCCGGATCCGAGACCTGACCCAGCACGCCGGGCCATCTCGATGCCCGCAGAGTTTTACGCTCTAGGAGCGATGTGGCGGCCAAGGCGTGTGGGCAATGCCTCGGAATAGACCTACAAACCAAAGCCGACGGTCGAGCCGCGCTCAGCAGGTATCATCGCGGTCCGCGCGCCTGTAGCTCAGGGGATAGAGCGTCGCCTCCGGAGCCTGACCGCCTGAGCGTTGTGGCCACCCGAGTGGGACCCCGAGCGAAACGGGCTGAGTCTTACGCTCTGTGCGGAAGACCACGGTGCAAGGAGTGGGCTCGCGCTCGGCTTCAAGGCGCTCGTCCTCGGTCTGCGAGCGAGTAGAGCCGGATGACTCCATCGCGTCCGGTCGTGTATGCGTCGCCATTGGGCCCGATCACAGCCAGCTCGAGGCCGCGTCCTGACCACGATGAGATGAGGTCACCAGTGGGGGCGAACAGGTGCAGCCGATCGGGCCCGTCCGTCGCGTACAGTTCGCCATTCGGCCCGGAAGCAAGCAGCACCGGCTCGCGCAGAAGACCCTCTCCGATCTGTCGGACGATCGTGCCGTCCGGGGCGATCACCGTGATCCTCCAGGGTGCCCCGCGACCGCCACTGGCGAAATAGACCGTTCCGTCGGGACCCACGACCACGTTGTTCGTGCACCGATCCCTGACGTCCGCGCCTCCCGCCAATGTCCGAACGTAGTTGCCTGATTGTTCGAAAACCTGGATCCGGCACGTGGGGTCGTCAACCACATAGACGAGCCCGTCCGGGCCAACACTGATGCCGAAGGGACTGACGAACTGGCCGGGCCCTGACCCGAAGGTTCCCCATGACCCGATCATCTCTCGGTCGGCATCGAA
The DNA here is from genome assembly GCA_963819655.1 of uncultured Chloroflexia bacterium. Lineage (GTDB taxonomy): Bacteria > Chloroflexota > Limnocylindria > Limnocylindrales > CSP1-4 > SPCO01. The sequence goes on from CAWFXA010000002.1 coordinate 347,884, forward strand.
GTGCACGACCCGCTGGTGCTCCGAATCGGCAATGAAGAAGCCGCCATCCGGGAGGAAGGCAACTGCACCCCAGCCATCCCGGTCGGGCTGGACGAGGGCGAGGGCGGCATCACCGGTCGGCTGCCATGTTTCGACGACTCCTCCGTCACGACCGACGATCACGAACCGGGCACGTGTGGGGTCGGCGATCCACAGCCGCCCGTCTGGTGCGCCGTTCAGGAAGAACGGCCCCTCGATCCCAAGATCTCGGGCCGTGCGGGCCCACACCTCAACGAGTGCAACGGTCGAGGTGATGATGTGCGCCGACGACGATGGGCGCTCGGCCGTCGCACTGGAAGCGACCCCTGCGGTGGGCGACGGACTGCTGGCACGAGCTTCGGCGGCGGTCAGCGCGTACACACTCCCATCCTGTGTTCCAACGATCAGGTGCGCGCCGGCGACTGCGGGCGAGAAGGGGATGCCGTCGAGTAGGAAGGTCCCGAGGACGTCGCCGGTGGCCGCCTCGAGGGCCTCGATCCCCCCGTGCGAGGCGAGGTACAGCACTCCACCAGCCTTGGTCGGCGATGAGCCGACCTGAACGCCGAGGCTTCGTGTCCATATCTCGGCACCGTCGTCGGCCCGGAGCGCGACCACGTCGCCGTCGACCGCGGCTGCGTAGACGGTCCCCGTCTCGGGGTCGACGACCGGAGCGACGACTGTCTGTCCGTTTGGCCGCCGGTGACGCCATATCCCACGGCCGGATTCGAGATCGACCGCGTAGAGAACGCCGCGATTCCCTTCGAGATCAAGGCCTGCGAGCAGGACCTTCTCGCCAGCGATGACGGGTGTATCGGTGAAGACCGGCGTCGCAAAGCGCCACAACTCGCGTGCGGTTGGGGAGTCGAAGGCCACGGCGATCCCGACATCGGTCGGGACGACGAGGATCGAACCCTGGACCGCGATCGACCGCGTCGAGGGCCCCGGCAGGTCTTCCTGCCAGACGACCTCGTGCGTTTCGAGATCGATGGCCAGAACCTTGCCGGTCGCGCCCGGGACGGGTCGTCCACGGGACTGTGCCGAAGAGGTCGAGACGTACAGCCGGTCGCCGACGATCGCCGGACTACCGGCAGCGTAGCCATCGAGCGGTATTTGCCAGGCGACATGGCCAGTCCGTCGATCCACGGCGACGAGATCCCGATCCTCCGTCCCGACGATCACCAACTCACCGGCCACAGAAGGCGACGACCAGGCAACGTTCAGATCGGACGACCACAGCTGGACGTGGCGTCGGAGGTCGAACGCTCGGAACTGGCCATCGATCGCTCCCACGTAGGCGACGCCGTCCACGATCGCCGCCGACGATACGATCGGACCGGAGAGCGTCGTCTGGAAGTCGATGGTCATGGCCCCACCGGGTCCGGGCCCCGTTACCACGCCGGTCCTTGCCGCGTCACCGCGGAACGTCGAGCTGTCCGACAGGGGCTCCGATCTCCGGAGGAGCTGGGCGCCCACCGCGGCGATGCCGGCCAAGAGCGACATCAGGAGGAGGGCGGTCATCGCCAGCCGGACGGGTCGCGGCAATGCGACGACCTTCGCCATGATCCGGCTTTCGAGCGGGGCGGGCTGCTGCGGGGTGAGGCGGACCGCGGCCGCGATGGAGTCGCGCAGATCTGCAGGTGCCAGCGTCGCCTGGGGCAGTGCCAGAGATCGGTTCAGCAGCTCCCGTGTCAACGGCGGAAGGTTCCGGCTCATTCCGACACCTCCCGGAGCGCCTTCGCGAGGGCTCGGCGCGCACTGAAGAGACGCCACATGACCGTCCCCGAAGGGACGCGAAGGAGATTCGCGATCTCGGCGACCGGTCGGCCTTCGCCGTGATGCAAGGCGAGCACGGTTCGCTGGTCGCCGGACAACCGGCCGAATGCCTGGCGGACGATGTCCTCGTCGGCCAGCGCTTCGAGAGGCGACTGGCTTGTCGGATGGTCGGCCGGAAGCGAGAGCTCCTCGATCGGGATCTCCCGGACCCGGGCCTTTCGGCGCCGGAGCAGCATCCGGCACTCGTTCACGACGATCCGATCGAGCCACGCATCGAAGCGCGCGACATCACGGAGTCGAGGGAGTTCTCGCCAGGCTGCCAAGAACGCCTCCTGGCATGCGTCGCGGGCGTCCCATTCAGTTCGCAGGATGGCCAGAGCCGTGCGATAGGCTCGGTCGAGCCGAGCGTCGATCAACCGTTCGAATGCCTGCACATCGCCGGCGCGGGCCAACTCGACGAGCGAGGCGTCGCTCGTCGAGCCGACCGAGGTGCTCGCGTGTGCCGTCATCGGGTTGCAGTGTGCCCTCGACGGACGGGTCAGCCGGCGAACAATGGGCAGAGAGCGGAGGTCATGGCAACTCCAACAGTCCGGCGACGGCAGGCCATGTGATCTCTGCGACCTCCGCCTGTCCGCGCACGTTCAGGTGGTTCCGATCGCTGGAGAAATCCTCGGGGCGTTCAATGTACGCGGCGCGAGCTCCGTCGTCCGTCCGGCAATTGGGCACCGTGGCGCACACCCGGGCCTGCTCCGTCTCATATTTCTCGATGATGGATGTCAGGGTGTCGGAAGGGTCAGGGTCGCACAGCATCCACGAAGGGGGTCGTCCGAGCTGTCCGACCACCAGGATCCGTGAGTCGGGTGAGGCCGTGGTTACGACCTGCAAGGCGTCTGCGAGGGCGACACCGAACTCGGGTACGTGCGTGCGATCGGTCCCGTCGCAGCGGATGTCGCTGTCGATCGTTTGGACTACGACGAGTGCCGGGGTGGGAACAGTTTCGAGAGCGGATCGCGCCTGCCCCGCCAGCGAAGACGCGGGCGCACCACCTTGCGCAGTGTTGGCAACATGGCCCTCGGTCTCCGGACGGACCGCGACGAGCCGCCGGTAGATGCTGTTGACCTCAGGCGATGTGCCAGTCGCCCACGAGTTTTCGAGCGCAACCCGACCAGGACGGCTCGGATCGGAGTTCTCACCAGTCAAGCCGGAGTGCCCGATCGCTATGACACCGACCGGCTTGCCGGGGTTGGCCGCGGTCGCGGTCGATGTGGCGGCCGGGCCGGCCGCGGCCGATGTGGTAGCCGGGCCGGTCGCGGCCGATGTGGTGGCCGGGCCGGTCGCGGCCTGGTCTCCGATGTCTGCACTGCGGCAGCCACTGACCGCCAACGCCAAGGCGATGATGGCGGCCACGGTGCCAGCTGATCTTGTGTTCATGATGTGCTCCGGGGTAGTCCGGATGTGCATCCTTTGCCTCCTGATCGGGTCTCTGCATTCGCAGAGTTCCTTCAGAAGTCCAGATGCGAGGGAGCACCGATCCATTTGGCGCTCCTCTGTAAGAAACACGTGCGCCGAGTTGTCGCCGTACGTGCTCCCTCCGCTCGGACCGTTCGGCCGCCGGCGAGTTTTACGCTCTACGAGCGTTGTGGCCGCGGAATCCGTGCTCGCCGCAGCGGCAAGGTAGACCTTCGAACCACAGGCCGAAGGTCCATCCAAGCTCGGCGGGTATGATCAGCGCCTCGCGCCTGTAGCTCAGTGGATAGAGCGTCGGCCTCCGGAGCCGAAGGTCGCAGGTTCGAATCCTGTCGGGCGCGCCAGTTCAACCTTTTCGGGCAGAGCCAGCGCCAATCCGTGCGCGTAGGCCGCCTGAGTCAGCCGGACACCCACGATCTCGGGTGCCAGCGACCGTCAGTGGTTCGTCGGCTGCGTGCCGGAGAGGATGTCTTTGGGTGGCGTGGCCAGACCGAATACCTGATCCAGGAGCGTGGTGACGCACCAATCCACCCAGTCGTCGTGCGGCCAGCCGTACGTCCCGACGAGGAAGTGGTAGGCGTCCTCGCCAACGTAGAAGAGCAGCAGGTGCGCTGCTCTCTCCGGGTCGAGCCCATCGCGCAGCGGTGCCTTCTTCCGAAGGATCTCGAGGATGACCCGGTAGCCATCGGCCCGCCAGGCCTCGGATTCCGCCATGACCCTGGCCAGATCGGGATCGTCACTCGCCCGCGCCGCGAGATTGAGCGGGATCACCCTTGGCATGATCGAGCCGACACCGGTCACCAGGTGGCGAACCGCCTCGGCGATCCCCGAGGCATCGGTCATCGCCAGGTACCACGGCTGCTCCTCAGGAGGACGCGGGTCATCCCGGCCCATCACGGCGAAGTCGATGGCCCGCGCGAGCAGGGCGGGCTTCGTGTGGAACACGAAGTAGACCGTCTGGACGGCGACGCCGGCAGCCTCGGCGACCTGCGCCATCGTCGTGGCGGCATAGCCCTGGGTCGAGAACAGGCGGTGCGATGCCTCGACGATCTTCCAGTGGGTGGCGCGGGACCGCTCCCGTCGGGTCAGGCTGGCCATGCGGAACCTCTTGACATCCGTCGCGAAGGCGATACTATCCGACCTCTCACTAGAGTGCACACTAGTGATACCGCCAGTTCACTGGGGAAGGACCTACGGATGATCAGCGTGGAGACACGGATCGAGATCGCGCGGCCGGCCGCCGACGTGTTCGCGTTCGTCAGCGACCAGACGAACGCGCCGCGCTGGCAGTCCGGGCTCGACGAGGTCCATCGCCTTACACCGGGTCCTATCCGGGTAGGGTCAGAGCACAGCTTCATTCGCCGGTTCGCCGGTCGGCGGATCGAGTCGAGGAACAAGTTCGTCGCGTTCGAGCCCGGTCGCTTCGTCGCCTTCGACATCCCGCCCGGGGGCGGAGTGACCGGAGAGGCGTCCTACCTCGTCGAGCCGACCAGCGCCTCCAGCAGCGCGTTGACCAGTCGCGTCCAACTCCGCTTCTCCGGACTGGGTCGGCTCATCGAGCCGTTCATGGGACGTGTGCTGCGCCGCGACGTCCAACGGGATGATCAGGTGCTAAGGGCCCTGCTGGAAGCGGAGGCGTAGGCCAGGACATGACCGGAGTTCGTGTGGATCGGGATCGCCCTGGGGCCGCGGACCCCGTGACCGCGACGGCGGCGGTCCCCGGTGTCGCGCGTGGTGCAGCGGTGGTGTGCTGGGTGTACGCGGCCGGATACGGGCTGGCCGCGTTGCCGATCGCGGCCTATGCACTCCGGGAACGGGAGCTGCCGTGGCTCGGCGACCTGTTCCCGATGTATGGCGGCCCGTGGTGGGGCCCGTTGAGTCCCGAGGCGTTCGCCGCGACACTCGTCGGATACGCGGGTGTCACCGCAGCGGTCGCGTGGGGCGGGTGGTTGATGTGGCGGGGACGCCGCTCTGGAGCCGTGCTTGCCGTCGCCATGATCCCGATCGAGGCAGTCTTCTGGTACGGCTACGCCCTGCCGATCCCGCCCGCCCTGGCGCTCCTGCGGGTCGGCCTGATCGCCGCAGCCTGGCCCCGCCTCCGCCGTTGATCGACCCGGACGCGAAGCAGGTGCGTGCTGTCCACGACCGTCACGCCTGCCGCCTCGACGCAGCGAGCCACTCATCCCGCCCCTCGATCGGGATCGTGTAGGTTGCAGCCAAGCGCCCCACACCTGTCGGGCGCGCCAGTACGAATGTTCTCGACCATCGAGCGATCGGTCGGCCTGACTCGGCCCAGAGAGTGAGAGAGAAGCGACTTCCGGCGCTCACGCGCCGGCTAGCCTCTGCTCGCTCGCCTCGAGTCGCCGCGCCAACCCGTCGAGCAGCAGGTCGAGCCCGAACGTGAACTCGAGCGGGACGCCACCCTCCTGCCCGACCATCGTCGCCATGGCGATCAGGTTCGGATAGCGCTCCGGGTCGAGGCCTGCGGCGAGCTCGGTCGCGACCTCGGCGTACTCGTCGACGCCGAACGGCCAACTCGCGACCTGCATGGTGAAGCCGTACAGGTGGCTATCCAGCGCGCCGAAGGCGTGCCCGACATCCTGGAGCGAGAAGCCCGCCTCGTGCAGCACGCCGACGACGGCATCGAGAAAGGCGAGGCGTGCCGGGCCCGGATCGAAGTCGGACTCCAGCAGCGGCCCGGCCCAAGGGTGGCGGGACAGGACGGCGTACGCGGCGATCGAGCTCGCGCGGATCGCCATGCGCCAGTCGACGTCGCGAGACGGGAGCTCGAACTCGGACGCGACCCGGTCGGCGATTCCCGCCAGGACATCGTTCTTGTCGGCGACGTGCTTGTACAGCGACATCGCTTCCACACCGAGCTGCTGCCCGAGGCGCCGCATCGTGACCGCCCCGAGCCCCTCGCGGTCTGCCACCTCGACCGCGGCATCGATGATCCGCTCGCGGCTCAACGGGACCCGAGAGGGCTTCGCCTTGGCCATCGTCCTCCTTCGGGGTTGACAGGCTTACAACGTAATCCTACGATGCCCTGCATTCAAGCTTACGTTGTAAGCCGCAAGGAGCGCCAGATGAACCCGATCCTCGCCTTTGTCCTCGCCGCCGCCGGCGTCCTCGTCACGGGTGCCGTGCTGTTCGTCTTTGGGATGCGCACGAAAGCGCCCATCGTGCAGGGCGCCATCATCGCCGTCAGCAAGTGGGTGATGAACCCGCGCCAGATGCGGACCGCGGGACGCCCCGGCGCGTACGCCGGCATCGTCCGCCAACGCGGGCGCGTGACGGGGCGCGCCTACGAGACGCCGGTCGGCATCGTCGCCGTGCCTGACGGCTGGCTGATCGCCCTGCCGTACGGGACGAGGACCCAATGGCTGCGCAACGTCCTGGCGGCGGGTCGCGCGGAGATCGTCGTCGAGGGCGAGACGCACCAGGTCGACCGACCCGAGCTCGTGCCGACGGCCAGCTACGCGACGGCGTTCTCTTCCACCGACCAGCGGCTGTTCCGCTGGCTCGCGGTGAACGAGTGCCTGCGCTTGCGGGTCGCCGCGGGCGAGGATCAGCCCGCGGGGGCCTCGAGCTCCCCGGGATCGGCGAACGCACGCTCGCCGCGCGAGGCCCCCGCGGCCATCGCCTCGCGGTAGGCGCCGACCGCGGCGTCGACGTGGCCGCGGGGTCGGACTCGTACGTCGGCCAGTGGGCGTTCATCACCTCGAACAGCCGGCGGCCGTAGACGCTGGCCTCAGTCGCGCGAAGTCGTTCGTTGAACCAGGTGTGCAGCTCGTCGTCGGTGATCGCCCAGTCGAGCGAGTGATCCGGCGTCTCGATGTAGCCGTCGAGCGAGACGTTCATCAAGAAGATGACTTTGCCCATGGCGGCATCGTCCTCGACGGGACGTCCCTGGATCAGGCACCTTCGGCGTCGAAATTGCTCAATCGCCGCGATCCGATCGGGCGCGGCTCCTACTCCCGCGGATGTATGCGCTCTCTTGACACCGTCATGTATCGTGCGACGGTGAGCGTGAATGCGCATTCACAGTCTGCCATTGGTGGACGATGAGGAGCTTCCCCCAGGCGATGCCCCCACGGAGAGACGACGGACGGCACCCGGCGACTACCGGGGCGGACCGGGGCGTGACGATGGACGAGGTCGCCCGCGTTGCGGGTGTCTCGCAGGCGACCGTGTCGCGGGTCGTGAACGGCAATCCACGGGTGAGCCCGGAAACCAAGGTCCTCGTCGAGCGGACGATCGAACGACTGAAGTTCGTCCCGAACATCGCGGCCCGGACGCTGGTCACCCGCCGCAGCGACTCGATCGGCGTCCTGATCCCGGAGCCGACCTCGCGGGTCTTCGGCGATCCATTCTTCGCCCAGGTCCTGCGCGGCGTCAGCTCGGCACTCACGGCCCGGCGCCTCAAGCTGGTCCTATTCCTCCCCCAGAGCCAGGGGGAGGAGGGCGAGCTGCAGGGTTATCTCATCGCCGGCCACGTCGACGGCGTGATCATGTATTCGCTGCACGGCAACGATCCGCTGCCGGAACGGCTCCGTCGGCGGGGCGTCCCGGTCGTCGTCGGAGGCCGGCCGCCGTCGGGTGCCCGGGTGAGCTACGTCGACTACGACAACCGCGGGGGCGCCCAGTCGGCCACCGCGCACCTGATTGCCACCGGCCGGCAAGTCATCGCCACGATCACCGGTCCGCCCGATATGTCCGCCGCGATCGACCGCCTCGACGGCCATCACGACGCGCTGACTGCGGCAGGTCACGGGATTGATGCGGGCTTGGAGGCTGCCGGCGACTTCACCCAGGAGAGCGGCGCGCGCGCCATGGAGCAGCTGCTGATCCGGCGGCCCGATCTGGATGCCGTCTTCGCCGCCAACGACGTGATGGCGACAGGTGCCCTGCCAGGTCCTGGAGCGTGCCGGCCGACGGGTTCCCGATGACGTCGCCGTCGTCGGCTTCGATGACCTGCCGCTCGCCCTGGCCAGCCACCCGCCGCTGTCGAGCGTCCGCCAGTCGCTCGACGTGATGGGACAGGAGCTCGTCCACGTGCTGCTCCAGAGCATCGAGAACCGCGACTCGGTCGCCCGAAAGGTGGTGCTCGAGACGCAATTGATCGTCCGCCAGTCGAGTGGAGGGCCGCGTTCGACAAGATGAGAGTCCCACGGCAAACGGGTCATGGGCCGGCCTGCGCGCCGGCTGCATTCGCGCCGAAGGCCGGGGCAACGGCTCCGGTCCCAACGGCGTCTCAGGAGGAGGACAACGCATGCCAAGGCTGATCTCCCTGGTGGCCACCCTGGCCATCGTCGCCGCCGGTTGCGGCGGAACCCCGGCCAGCCCCACGGGGGCGGCGACCAATCCACCGTCGGCGCCGGCGAGCCCCGGTGCGTCGGGTCAAGGGCTGGCGTCGCTCGCCCCGACGACCCTGCGCGTCCTGGTCCACCAGAACCCGCCCTTCACCGAGTTCATGAACACATTCAACGCGGACTTCCAGGCCAACCACCCGGGCGTCACCGTCGACATGTCGGTCGTCGCCCCGGCCGATCTCGCAACGACGACCCAGACCCGCCTCGACGGCCAACGACGTCGACGTCGTCGACATGTTCGCCTTCGACACCGCGGTCCAGCCGTTCATGAAGGAGGCCACACCGCCGATCTGGCAGACCCTCGCAGACGCCGGCAGCCTGCTGGACCTGACCGACCAGCCGTTCGTCCAGAACTACGACCCCAGCGCGATCACCGACGCCGGCACGTACAACGGCAAGGTCTACGAGATCAACCTCGCCCGGGTCGGTTTCAGTGGCCTCTACATCAACAAGGACCTCTTCGCCGCCAACAACGTGGCGGTGCCCACGACGTGGAGCGAGCTCGTCGCTGCCTGCCAGACGTTCAAGACCGCCAACGTGCCGTGCATGACCGCGGGCGGCCAGGACTGCTGGCCGATCTTCGTCACTGGCTACGGCATCCTCGGCTCGTCGTTCCCCGATCAGGCAGCGTACGTCGAGGGCCTGTGGACCGGCACGATCAAGTACAACGACGCGGCCAACCTCGAGATGTGGGAGAAGCTCCAGGTCCTGGCCCAGGACATGATCGAGCCGGGTGCGAGCGGCATCGCCGCGGACGGCGCTCCGGGACGGTTCGCCACCGGCGAGGTCGCTACGCTGTCGGGCTTCACCTGGCTCGCACCGGCGATCGAGGCTGCCCAGCCGTCGTTCGACTGGGACTTCATCACCTTCCCCGGCAGTGACAACGCCGACGACAACAAGTACGTCTTCGGCAAGTACGACCAGGGCTGGACGATCAACGCCAACACTCCGAACAAGGACGCCGCCCTCGCGTACCTCAGCCGAGTTCTCGGATCCGGCCAACTACCAGGAGTTCGTGACGGCCGTCGGGGCCATCCCGACCCAGCCGACTGCGACGCTCGACACCAAGCTCGGCCAGGCGATCGCGCCGAGCCTCGAGAACTTCCGGATCGGCTGGGAGCGATACTGGATCGCACCCAAGGGCGCCGGCGAGTTCGCGTTCCCGTATGCCACGTTCTTCACAGCCGTTCGGCACGTTCGCGACCGCCGAGGAGGCAGCGAACGCCGCCCAGACCGACCTCCAGGCCGGTCTCGACTCGCTCAAGTAACACTTAGGCGCGAAACGGGCTCCGGGGCCGCAGCGCTTCGGAGCCCGTTCAACGAGCGAGGAGACATGACGTACCTGTTCGGGCGGGGCGCGTCGCGGGCCCTGCCCTACGGCCTGCTCCTGCCGGGGCTCGGTCTGTACGTGCTGCTGGCCCTGGGCCCGTCGCTGGCGACGGTCGTCTACTCACTGACCGACACCAACGGGCTGACGCCGGCGCCGCTCAACTTCATCGGCCTCGACAACTACCACGAGTTCCTGTTCCAGGGTGCCGCGGCCGGGCAGAACATCGAGGCCCTGATCCGGACGCTGATCTTCTGCGTGGCGGTGACCGTCGTCCAGTTCGGTCTCGGGCTGCTGGCCGCAGTCCTGCTGAACCAGGGCCTCGCCGGAACGCGCTGGTTCCGGGCCCTGTTCTTTCTGCCGGTCATCCTCGGGGTCACGATCCAGGGCCTGATCTGGCGGCTGTTCCTCTATCCGCTCGGCGGCCCGGTCGACTCGCTGCTGGGCGTGTTCGGTGCCCAGTCGGAGCTGCTCGGCGGCCGGGATGCCTTCATGTGGGTCATCGTCGTTCAGATCTGGGCAAACATGGGTATCACGATGGTCATCTTCCTGGCCGGGCTCCAGACGATCCCCGACGAGCTTCACGAGGCGGCCAGGATCGACGGGGCAAGCCGCCGGCAGGGCTTCTGGCACGTCACGTGGCCGCTGCTCACGCCGAGCGTCAGCACGAACCTGCTGCTCAGCGTCATCGGCTCGCTGCAGGCCTGGCAGCTGTTCCTCGTCCTCACGGGCTACCGGCCGGGGACCCAGGTCCTCGGGTACGTGGTCTATGCGCAGGCCTTCGGCCAGACATCCGGCAGCACGACGTCGAACAGCTTCCGCCAGGGCTACGGCGCGGCCGCGTCGGTCGTGCTGTTCGTGCTCGTCTTGGTCGTCGGCCTGTCCGTGCAGTGGTACCTGCGGCGGCGGGAGGAGCGGCTCCTGGGATGAATGCACTGACGGCTGCTCGCGTCCTCCTCGACGAGCGGACGCGCGCCCGCCGCGTCGGGTGGCGGCGCCCCGCGACCGGGCGGCTGCTGGCCTACGGCGTGCTGATCCTGCTGGCGATCGTCTACATCGGACCGCTGCTGATGCTCGTCAACACGGCGCTCAAGACGCAGCCGGAGTTCGCCAAGAACCCGGTCGGGCTGACGACGAGCTTCACCTTCGGCAACTTCGGCGAGGCATGGCAGAAGGCGAGCATCGCCCAGTACCTCGCCAACTCGGTCTTCTACACGACGGTGGCGACGGTCCTGTACGTGATTTCCGTCCTGCCGCTGTCGGTCGCGATCGCCCGTCGCCACGTCCGCGGCTGGAACGTCCTGTACATCCTGTTCGTGCTGGCGCTGTTCCTGCCGATCGCCCTGATCCCCCAGTTCCAGCTGATCCTGCACCTCCATCTCTACAACACCCAGGTCGGCTACATCCTGCTGTTCCTGGCGAACCCGATCGGGGTGCTGATCCTCGTCGCCTATATCCGCTCGATCCCCCGTGATCTCGACGAGGCGGCCGCCATCGATGGCGCCGGCTACATCCGCTACGTCTTCCGGATCGTGCTGCCGCTCACCAAGCCTGCCATCGCCACCGTCGCGATCCTCCACGCGATCGGGATCTGGAACGACCTGATCGTGGCGACGATCTATCTCACGAACAAGGCGTCCTACCCGGTGACGCGCGGCCTGATCGTCTTCACCGGCATCTACGGGAACAACTGGCCGCTCCTCGCGGCCGCCGTGCTGATGCTCGCGGTGCCGATGGTCGTGCTCTTCCTGTTCCTCCAGCGCTACATCATCAGTGGCTTCACCGCGGGCTCGCTGCGTGGCTGACTTTCCGCCGGACTTTGTCTGGGGGGTGACGACGTCGGCCTACCAGATCGAGGGAGCCGAACGAGCCGGCGGACGGGGCCCGTCGATCTGGGACACCTTCACCCGGCGCCCGGGCGCCGTCCGCAACGGCGACACCGGCGCCGTGGCGACCGGCCACTACGATCGCTACCGTCAGGACATCGCGCTGATGCGCGATCTAGGTATCCGGGCCTACCGCTTCTCGATCGCCTGGCCCCGGATCCAGCCGACCGGCTCCGGTGCACCGCTGCCGGCCGGCCTCGACTTCTACCGACGCGTCCTCGAGGCCCTCCACGACGCGGGCATCGAGCCCATCCCAGTGCTCTACCACTGGGACCTACCACAGGCATTGGAGGACGCGGGCGGCTGGCCGGTCCGCGAGACGGCCCTCCGGTTCGCCGACTACACCGCCGTCGTGGCCCGGGCACTAGGACCGCTCGCGGTTCGGTGGGGAACGCTGAACGAGCCCTGGTGCAGCAGCTTTTTGGGGTACTCCTCCGGGGTCCACGCTCCCGGCCGGCGCGAGCCGGCGGCGGCTATCGCAGCAGTCCATCACCTCCTGCTGGGCCACGGCCTCGGAGCCCAAGCGATCCGCGCGGAAACCCCGACTGCGCGCGTCGGCGTCGCCGTCAACCTGACCAATGCGCGGGCGGTGCCGGGGGCGGAGGGCGCCCAACTCGACGACGGGTTGCGCCGGATCGACGGCCTCCACAACCGGCTGTTCCTCGAGCCGCTCGTGCGCGGCGCCTACCCGGCGGATGTCGTCGAGGACGTCGAGGGGATCGGCCGCCTACCGGTCCGGCCGGGCGACCTCGAGACCATAGCAGTGCCGCTCGACTGGCTCGGAGTGAACTACTACTCGGACCGCGAGTTCACCCTCGCCGACGCATCGCCGTCGACGATCGCCGAGGTCTTCCCGGGTGTCACGACGCTGCGCGACGCACCGGTCACGAACCCTACCGACAGCGGCTGGCCGGTGACCCCGCAGGGCCTGCGCGACCTCCTCATCCGGCTAGGCGCGGACTACCCGGACCTGCCGCCGATACTGATCACCGAGAACGGTGCCGCTTACGACGATCCGCCGGCCCCGGACGGGTCGATCGACGACAGGCGCCGAATCGGCTATCTCGAGGCCCACGTCCGGGCGGTCGGGGAGGCGATCGCGGCCGGCGTCGACATCGACGGCTACTTCGTGTGGTCGCTGCTCGATAACTTCGAGTGGGCCGAGGGATATGCCAAGCGGTTCGGCCTTGTCCATGTCGACTTCGCGTCGTTGGTCCGCACGCCGCGGGCCAGCGCGAGCTGGTATCGATCCGTGATCGCGCGGAACGGGGTGCCGGTGCCACTCACCGGATGAGATGTCTTGCTGCGATCGCGCTGTCGCTCAACCTGACTTCGTGCGGAGGTTCCTCGATGGCCACGGACCCACCCGGTAGCCAGCCCGGGCCGTCGGTGGAGGCGGGCCTCCCGGGTGGGTCGGTGAACTCGTCGGCCGGCGAACCCTCGCCGGCCCAGGACCTGCAGCTGGCGTGGAGTGACGAGTTCGACGAGCCCGAGGGCTCCCCGCCGAACCCAGCCCACTGGGACTACGCGCTCGGCGACGGCACGGCGGAGGGCATCCCCGGCTGGGGCAACAACGAGCTCGAGACGTACACGGACCGGCCGGAGAATGCGTCCACGGACGGGGACGGTAACCTGGTGATCCGGGCGCTCGCCGCGGACGGGACGGAGGACTGCTGGAACGGTCCGTGCCAGTACACCTCGGCCAGACTGCTGACGGCCGGCAAGATCAGCGTCGGATTCGGCAGGATCGAGGCCCGCATCCAGGTCCCGGAGGGGGCGGGCCTGTGGCCCGCCTTCTGGATGCTGGGCACGAACATCGACCGGGTCGGCTGGCCGGACTCTGGCGAGATCGACATCATGGAGAACATCGGTCGCCAGCCGAACCGGCTGTACGGCACTATCCACGGCCCCGGCTACTCCGGCTCGGCCAATTTCGGCCAGACGATCGACCTCGACGAGCCGGTGGCCGCCGCGTTCCACGTCTTCGCGATCGACTGGGCGCCCGGCCTCATCGTCTGGAGCCTCGACGGTCGCGAGTACCACCGCGCGACGCCGGCCGATGTCGCGCCCAACGACTGGCCGTTCGACCAGGAGTTCTTCCTCCTGCTCAATCTCGCGGTCGGGGGCAACCTCGGCGGTCCTGTCGCCCGCACGACGACCTTCCCGGCAGAGCTTCGGATCGACTATGTCCGGGTGTATGCCGCCAACCCATGACCGGGGAAGCGGGCCCACCCAGTGGATCCGTGGCGGCTCCCGGGACCCTATCCGGGCGTCCCGTCGAGCACTCCTCGTCCTGCTAGCTGCTGTCGTTGCCATTCATACACGCCGGGCAGCCAATCCTTGCCGAACGTGGCCGATGGGCCGATGCGCGGGTCATCTGGAGCATGGCCGTCCCGCAAGGCATGCACGTACGCGCGATCCTGTTCGATCCGAGCGCGTACCTGATCAGCTCCGCCGACGGACCCGTGACCGGGGATGAGGACGTCCACGTCGTCCGCCACGCCCTCGAGCAACCGCAGCCCGGTGAGGTAGTCCTCGATCGGATTTGCGGCGTCCAGGTCGGGGAACGGAATCAGGATGTCAGACAGCATGTCGCCGGCGACGAGAACGCCGCGGTCCTCGATCAACAGCGCCGCGTGGCCCTGGGCGTGCGCCGGGTGCTCGATGATCCCGACTTCAGGGCCCTCCCAGGGGATCCGCGCAGTTTCGGCAGGCAGACCGGTGATGAGGCCGAACAGGTCCAGCGGGATCTCCTCGGCGATCTCGGGCGGTAACCCCTCGGCGACGCGGGCCTTCCAGTCCGCGTTCGACAGCAGCTCTCGCATGAACGCCGCGCAGCGGGCTGTGCCGTAGCGGGGCGCTTCGCCGAGCTTGGGGTGCCAGAGCACGTGATCCCAATCAGGATGCGTCGAGAAGCCTGCCACAACGGGCTGGCCCAACTCGCGAAGGTCGTTCGCGAGGCAGGCCATTTCGTCGCCTGTTATCCCGGGATCGATGAGCAACACGCCGGCCCGACCTTGCACGACAACGGCGTTGTTCTCGAGTAGCTCGCTCTGGTGGACCAGCACACCGTCCGCGACCCGTCTCAGCATGGCGCTCCTTTCCGCTTGTGGTTTGCAACCGCTTGTCGAGACGGTACTGCCGGGCCCGTCACGACGCGGCTATGCCGGACGGAGGCGCTGTCTGAGACCGTCGCGAGAAGGGCGTCGGCAACGTCGGCCCGACTGATCGTGCCGACATCCGTCAGCGTTCCGCTCAACGGTGCGGTAGGCACCGGCACGAGGGCCATCGGTGAGGCGGGTCGCATAGACGATCGTCCAGTCGATGTCGGAGCCCTCGAGGAGCTTCTCACCGGCGGTCTTGTCTTCGACGACGCCCTTCATGGCCAAGCCCGCGAGCTTCATGACGCCCGTGGCCTTGTAGGACGGGCTCGCGGCGAAGGTCGAGAGCATCACCAACCGGCTGACGCCTGCACTCGGCATGGCTTCGAGCAACGCGGTGGTCGCGCTCCAGATCAGCTTCTGTTGAGCCTTCATGCCGCTGCCGAGCGTGCTGATCACGGCGTCCTGGCCTTTGAGGGCCCGGCGCAGGTCATCAGCATTGCGCGCGTCCCCGACCACGATCGTGACATCACTGCGTTCGAGCTTCTGCGGGTCGCGAACGAAGGCGGTAACGGTGTGTCCGGCTCGTCGCGCCTGTGCAACGACCCTCGGCCCGTCTTGCCGGACGCCCCCAGGATAGGATGTTCATGGCGGTCTCCATGGCTCTGGTGATGTGTTAGTCAGTCGGGGATCGAAGGTCACGAGCTTCTCGAGGCTGCGCCCGTCGGCAATATCCAGACTCGATCGAATCGTCGGGTCCAGTTGTTTCTGTCACGGCCAGCGGCGCGGGCGGTTGTGGTCAATCGAGCCCAGGGCCTCGGCGGTCTCGGATCCCCACTAAGGCGGAAGCGGCTAACGTCGACGCGGGATCCGAAGGGTCGCCATGAGCCGGTCGCGGATCAACGGGTCGATGCTCGCGACGTCGGCCGGGGAGATGCGGCCGGCCATCCGCTTGATCGTCTGGAACTGGTCGACAGCCGCCCGGCAGCCGGGGCAGCCCTCGAGGTGGCGTTCGATCCGAGTGCGCTCGACGTCGGCCACATCACCGTCGATGTACGCGCTGATCTCGTCGACGAACTCGATGCAGCGGAGCTCGTCGTCGGTCCTCGCCTGATCGTTCACGACGTCGCTCCTGTTTCGTCGAGATGCCGCTCGAGGCGCGCCCGAACGAAGCTGCGCGCCTGTTGGAGCAATGCTCGCTCTTGTTCCTGGCTGATCGCCAGGGCCGTCCTCGCCTCCTCCGACGTCCTTCCTTCGAGGTCGCGGAGGACCATGACCCGGCGCAGGGCCGGTGGCATGTCGGCGATCGCCGCCCGCGCCTGGCCCAGCACCTCGGGGTCGTCGATCGCGACGCGGTCGCTCCAGGCGGTGGGCAGCTTGGCCCAGTGGCCCGGCCAGACGGGGTCGTCGGGCGGTAGGAAGCGGTCCGCCGGGAAAGCCTCGGTTCGATCGCCAGCGCAGGCTGCTCGACGTCGGCGGCTTGCTCTGGTGCGGGTCTCGCGCGCGGCAGCACCAGGAGCATGAGCACGGCGGCCGCGATGCCGACAGCCACGAAGAGCCAGCCCGCACGGCCGATCCCCGCCTGCTGGCTCACCCCGCCGATGACGAGGGCGAACGGCACGAACGCGAGCCAGGTCAGCATGCCGACGCCCGACGCAACGCCCGCTCGGATCGCCGACGGCACCGCGTCGTGCAAGCTCCGAGTCACCGGGATGCTGATCGCGACCACGATCAGCGTCAGCAGGACCTGGACGCCGACCACGATCAGGGGCTGCTCGCTGATGACCAGGACCACGCCGCAGGCCGCCAACGCCGCGCCAAGCAGCGGCACCGCCCAGGCCCGTGTGATCCAGGCCCGAGCGCCGAGCAGGCCGCCCACCCCGAGCGCCCCGGTGAGCCCGGCCCAATGCGGGCCGAAGAGGAAGGGCGGCACCGCCAAGGCGACCAACCAGAGCGGACCGAACTCGAGCATGCCCTGCATGAGCAGCGACCCGGCGATCGTCAACAGGACGACGAGACGGAGTTGGCCGCCGGACAGGATCGTCCGGTAGGTAGCTGCGATCTGGCCGCGGAGCGTCTCCTGATCCTCGGACTTGTGCAGCCGCGGCTCTCGGAACCTGAGCAACAGCAGGAAGCCGATCACCAGCGGTGGCACGGTGAGGAAGTACGTCGACTGGAGCGGGGCGACCTGGGCGATGAGGCCACCGGCAAGGGCGCTCGCCACGAGCGCCACGCTCTCGATCACGCGGACCCGACCGATCGTCGCCTCGAACGCCTCGCTGTCGCCGGTCTCCTCGAGGACCGTGTCGTAGACGATCGACTCGAAGGTGCCGGACTGCAGGGCGAAGAACACGCCGAGGAACGCCGCCGAGACCATGTAGACGGGAACGCTCTGGCTGAGGCCGCCGATCACGACGGCGACGATCGCTGCGAGAGATCCGAGCAGGAGGACGCCCCTCCGGCTCCAGCGGTCGGCCAGGATCCCCGACGGTACCTCCAACACGGGAACGACGACCGCGTACACAGCGGCCATGATCCCGACCGTCGCCGAGGTGAAGCCGATGCTCGTCATGAACAGCTTCTCGATCGCAACCCAGAAGGCGAGTGCACCGAAGAAGGATGCGGCGTAGAGCGGGAAGAGGCGTCGGCTGAGGGCTTTCCGCCCGGACCCGTCGAGACCGTTCTGTTCCGATGCCTGCGTCGCGGTCACGTCGAGTCTCCAGGTCCTAGTCGCCGTCGGTAAGCCATGCCACTACGACTCTATGACCCGCGCGAACTCATGCCGGCTCCCGTCAGTGCGGACTCGCGCCGGGACAACCTGGCTACTAGGGTGAACCTGCGCGTTGGGTGCGCGCCTCGAGGCGATATGTCTCCAGCCGGTCGGCCAGCTCGACCGGATTGCTCATCGCGACCATGTGACCGCCATCGATCTCGTCGACGTCGAGGCCCAGCCGTTCTCGGGCGATCCGGCGCTGGAACTCGAGCGGGAACATTCGATCGTGGCGGCCGGCCAGCACCCGAGTCGGAACATCGGGCCAAGCCGGCAGCGGCCATGGTTCATCCAGCGGCGTCATCGACTGGTCCTGCCACGTCCGCGCCTGCGCCTCCGCCCTGAGCTCGGCCGGCAGGTCGTGGTAGTAGATGACGGCGTCGTCATCTGCCTCGGTGGGCTCCAGCCCGATGCTGGCGTGGTACTCGCGCCGGGCGCTCCCGGAGTCGGTGTTCGACCACCAGGCGTTGAAGGTCTCCCCGTGGGCCGGGATCATCGCGTTCAGGAGGACGAGCAACTCTACGGGTCGCCGCGCACACACGATCGGGGCGGTGAAGCCGCCCATCGATTCGGCGACGACGACGATGTCGCGGCGGTCGCCCAGGGCGTCTACGACCGCATCGGCATACTCGGTCCAGCCGGCGCTGTCGTCCTCGGACGGCAGCCGGATGGCGAGAGCCTCGTGACCCTGAGCCTCAAGCTCGGGTGCGAGCCGGTGCCACTCCCAGGGATCGCCGCCGCCGCCCGGGATCAGCGCGTAGGTCGAGATGCCTGCTCCTCTCCGGGATGACCGGAACGATCGTGCGCCTACGACACCGCGTTCGGGTCCGGTGTGTAGAAGGAGATCGTATTCGCGACGTTGCGTGCGACCGTCTCCGGGTCCGCGCCTGCGGCGCGGTTCGCCTCGCCCCAGGCCTCGCTGCTACGCGTGGAGAACTCCCGTCCTTCGGGTGACAGCTGCCACGCCTCCGGATCGCCGACGGACCCGCCACGAAGATGAAGACCCAGCCCGTGCAGCCCCTGGTCCCAGCCCACGCCGACGGCGCCCGGCCCGTACTGACTCCACATCTCGCCCGGCACGACCGCCGTGTGCACGAAATCGAACCGGGTCGATCCACCGTCGACCGTCATCAGCCGTACCTCGACTTCCGACGCGACGTCGTCGGTCGTCGGCTCGCCGTACGACCACGTCACCTTCAGCCGATTCGGTCGCTCGCAGGCGAGGATCTCGCCCCCGGCGTTGCCCTCGAACTGGTAGCGACCGCCGAGGCGGTAGTCGCCGCTGATCGGCAGGAACCAGCGGCCGATCCGCTCGGGGTTCGTCAGCGCGTCCCAGACATCCTCGATGGGCGCGTCATAGTCACGCTGGAGGCGGATCGTCCGAGCTTCGCCGGCCGCGATCCGGCCCTCGCCGACCTCGCGCTTGACGGCCTCGATCTCACGGGCGATGTCGATCATCACGTCTGCACTCCTTTCGAGCTGTCGGGCTCGGTCGCCCGAAGGCGGCGCTCGCGCCTGCCGCGAGCGAGCTCCGTCTCGAGCGAGTCGAGTCGCTGGACCAAGAACTGGCGGAAGTGGTCGAGCCAGTCGTCGACCTCGCGGAACGACGCGGCGTCGACCGCGTACAGCCGGCGGGTGCCCTCGGGTCGGACGCTCGCGAACCCACTGTCGCGAAGGACCTTCAGGTGTTGCGACACGGCCGGTTGGGTGATCCCGAACTCTGCCTGAACGACCGCCGTGATCGCCCCTGAGGTCAGCTCGCCGTCCGCGAGCAGCTCGAGGATCCGGCGGCGGACGGGGTCTCCGAGAACATCGAATGCGTGCACCGCGCGATATTACAAGGCAGGACTTATATAAGTCAACCATGAAACTCGGCCGGTGCCAACCCTGGCGCTGACGCGACCGACCTCGCCGTGGGCCTGACGCTGAGCATCGTCGGATTCGTGACCTGGCAGCGACGCCCTCGTAGCGGGATCGGGTCGATGGTCGCGGTGACCGGTCTCCTCTGGCTGCTCGGCAGCGTCTTCCCCGCCGCGCTCTACCTCCATCGTGTCGGTCTGACGGTCTTGTTCCTGACGTACCCGAGCGGCAAGCTGGCCCGCCGCAGCGATCGGATCCTTGTCGTCGCGTCCATCGTCCTGGCCGCAGCGCTGCCATTCGTCGGGCCGTCGGACATCGCGACGCTCGGGCTCGCGACACTCGTGGCGGCGATCGTCGTTCGGCGAACGCTGCCAGCCACGGGGCCGGCCAGACGGGCCTCGACCAGTGCCGCCGCGGCGGCGGTCGCCTTCGCTTCGCTGCTTCTGGCCGGCAGCCTGGCTCGGGTGTTCGGTTGGCCCGTCGACGGGCTCATGCTGCTCGCGTACGAGGTCGCGGTCACCGTGATCGTGCCGTCTACGACCCGGCCGGCGAGCTGTGCGCGTTCTGCCCGACCAACCTCCTGTCGATCGGTGTCGATCCGACCATCCACGACCTGGTCACGCGGATCGGCCTCGTTCTGGCCGTCGCATGGACGTCGGCCGTGATCGCCCTGGCCGGGCGCCGAGTCATCACGGCGACCCGGATCCGGCGCCGGCTCATCGGGCCCGTCCTCTCGCCCGCGGCGGCCTTCCTCGGGCTCGTCGCCCTCGGCGCAGGGGGAGACCTGCTCGGCAACCCGCTCAGCGCGGAGGCCAGGAGCTGGCTTCGCGGCCTCGAGGCCGTCGCGCTCGGGTCGATGGCCGCCGGGGTCGCCTGGCCGTGGCTCCGGGCGAGGCGGACTCGAACGGCGGTGACCAAGCTCGTGGTGGAGCTCGACACGTCGCAGGCGAGTGGTGACCTGCGCGACGTGCTCGCGCACGAGTTGTCCGACCCCGACCTCGAGGTCGCCTATCTGCTGGCGGACGGCCGCTTCGTCGCTCGCGACGGTCGCGAGGTCGATGTCGGACCGGAACCGGGGCGCGCCGTGACGCCGCTTGTCCGGGGACAGGAAGTCGTCGGTCTCCTCCGCCATCGTCGCGATCTGCTGGACGATCCCGAGCGGATCGATGACGTCGTCGCAGCCCTCCGGCTGACGCTCGAGGGCGAGCGGCTGCGCGCCGAACTCCACGCACAGCTCGAGGACCTTCGCGCATCGCGCATTCGCATCGTCGAGGCGTCCGACGCCGAACGGAGGCGACTTGAACGGGACCTGCACGATGGAGCGCAACAGCGGCTCGTCGGGCTCGCGATGGCCCTGCGACTGCTCGATCGGGAGCTGGAGACGCACGGGATGGAGTCGTCACGGTGGCTGGTGGCGGAGGCCAGCGACGAGCTCCGGGCGGGGATCGCGGAGCTCCGAGATCTCGCTCACGGCATCTACCCAGCCGAACTGGGCGGCGAGGGCCTGGCCGCCGCCTCGAAGCGCTCAGGGAAGCATCGAAAGTGGCCATCGAGTTGGGATCGCTGCCGACGGAGCGCCTCGATCCTCGGGTCGAGGCGACGGCCTATTTCGTCGTTGCCGAGGCGCTGCGACGAACCGCGGCCGACAAGCTCCGCGTGACAGCCGGGCACGACGGCGATCGACTTGTCGTCGAGATCGAGCAGGATGCGATCGCGCACGACGACGTCGTGGCGCTCCACGACCGGGTCGGCGCACTCGACGGGACGATCGTCGTCCACACCACGGAGACGTCGCTCTCCATCAGGGCGGAGATTCCATGCGCATCGTGATCGCCGACGACGAAGTCCTCTTGCGCCAGGGCGTCGCTCGGCTGCTGACGGACGCGGGATTCGAGGTCGTGGCGACGGCGGGGACGAGGGACGAGCTCATCCGGGCCGTCGAACGCCATCGACCCGACCTCGCGATCGTCGACATCCGCATGCCACCGACGCACACCGACGAGGGCCTGACGGCCAGCCAGGAGCTACGCCGCAGTCAGCCCGAGCTGGGCATCCTCATCCTGTCTCACTACCTTGAGTCGCGATACGCGATGCGGCTGCTGCAGGACCAGCCGGAGCGCGCTGGCTACCTCCTCAAGGAGCGTGTCTCCGACATAGCCGTACTCACTGACGCCCTGCGCCGCATCGACGACGGTGAGTGCGTCCTCGACCCGACCATCGTGGCCAGGCTCATCGGCCGCCGGCGAAGCCCGAATCCGCTCGTCGACCTATCGGAGCGCGAGGTGGAGGTTCTCGGCCTGATGGCCGAGGGCCGCTCGAACCATGCCATCGGTGAGCTGCTTTTCGTCAGCCACAAGACGGTCGAATCGCACGTCCGGCAGATCTTCATGAAGCTCGGCCTGGAGGAAACGCCCGACGACCACCGGCGCGTGCTGGCTGTCCTGGCCTATCTCAGGGCGTGATGGATGCTGGCACCGGCCCACGATGAGGGCGGACCCTGATGGCGACCGGCGAGGGTCTGCCTAGCCTCGGACGATCGGATCAACCGAGGAGGTGGATGATGAAGACGAGGCTCGGGAGCCGGAGTGGGCTCCGAACGTTGATCATGACCATCGGCCTGGCGAGCGCGTTGCTCGGCTGCCAAGCGCCGACGGCCGCGCCGGCTGCCGATCGGGCGGGAGGCGCGCCGACGCCGACGACGCTGACCCTCATCACGGGTGAAACCGATCCGTCGGAGGTCCAGCCGTTCGTGAACGCCGTCCAGCGACTGACCGACGGCTCCCTGACCATCGAGGTCAAGACCGACTGGCGGCCGGGCGAGGCGACCTATGAGAGCGGCATCATCGGGGACGTCATTGACGGCAAGGCGGATCTCGGCGTGACCGGGGTCCGGGCGTTCGATGCCGACCCCATCGGGGTGACCGCCTTCCAGGGCTTCCTGGCGCCCTTCCTGATCACGACCTACGACCTCCAGGAGCGCGTCCTTGCCGGAGCGGCCGCCGAGGCGACCCTGGGTGCGCTGGAGCCGCTCGGCCTGGCCGGCATCGGCTTCGATCCCGGTCCGCTCCGACGCCCGCTCGGCACCAGCCGGCGACTGGCCAGCCCGGCAGACTTCGAGGGCGCGGCGTTCGGGGCGCGCGAGGGCGCCGTCGCGGTGGCCACGCTCGAGGCCCTCGGCGGGACGGCCACGACCTTCGTGCCCGGCCAAGCGGCTGGGCTCGACGGCATGGAGGCGCACGTGTCCATGATCGCAGGCAACGGCTACGACAAGGGCGCTGACTCGCTGGCCAGCGACATCGTCCTCTGGCCGCGCGTCAGCGTGCTCTTCGCCAACGCGGCTGCATTCGACCGCCTCAGCCCCGAGCAGCAGGCTGCCCTGCGCCAGGCCTCCGTCGACGTCAGGGCCGATCGGCTGACAGAGATCGGCTGGGAGGAGGACGAAGGCCTCACGAACCTCTGCCGGCGAGGCATCCAGCTGACCGCCGCGGGCGCGTCGGCGCTCGAGGAGCTCGAGGAGGCGGTCGCGCCGGTCTACGACGCGATCGCCAAGGACCCGCTCGCCGCGGCCGTCATGGAGGACGCGAGGCGACTCGGCGCGGGTACGTCCGCGCCAACGCCCGTCGAGTGTGCTCGAGTCGCCGGCAAGCCCGACGCCATCCAATGCACCCTCACCTTCTGCGCTGGAGGGTGCCTGGGAGACGTGCGTGACCTGGGAGGAGCTGCTGGCGGCCGGCGCCGACGCAGGCGAGAACAACGCCGAGCAACATCGGCTGCCACGTCCTGC
The DNA here is from genome assembly GCA_963819655.1 of uncultured Chloroflexia bacterium. Lineage (GTDB taxonomy): Bacteria > Chloroflexota > Limnocylindria > Limnocylindrales > CSP1-4 > SPCO01. The sequence goes on from CAWFXA010000002.1 coordinate 371,242, forward strand.
GCTTCGAAGGCGACCGCTTCTGGGTCTACCGACCGGGATCCGAGCCGGGATCCCACGACGCCAGGGTTCGATACTGACGGGACCTTCGAGATCGACGAGGCCGATCAGTCCATTACGTTCAACCTCGAGGACGGCTATCGGTTTGTCTACACCTGGAGCCTATTCGAGGACACGCTCAGCTTCAGGAAGGTCTCCTTCGGCCCAACGCTCGCTTGTGGTCAAGCCGTTCACTCGCTCCGACGACTGACGTCGTGGGCTAAGGGCCTTCCCTGAGGGCAGTGCGCCATAGCCTGTGGCAGCCCTGACCCGGAAGCCGGGCTGGCTCGGTCCCAACGAGCCGACCCGGCTCGTAGCGTCCACGGAAGCGGATCGAGCGACTCGAACTGGCGGGTCCGATCCGCGCCAGGGAGGGCAGCGCGATGCGCAACATGCGAACGATATCCGGCACTCTGGCGACGGTCCTGTTGCTCGGGATCCCGGCGAGCGTCGCCGCCGGCGGTCCCATCGAGCGGATCGTGGACCGCCACCACAAGACGGAGATCGTCGAGGTCGTCACTGACGACGTCTGCGGCGACGTCGGCGGCGGCCTCGGCCTCCGGTCGGGCGTCTTCCGGATGGTGGAGACGGGTCATACCCAGATCACCGACTTCGGAGACCGGTTCCAGGTCATCGACGTCGAGAATGGGACGTTCTCGTATGACTTTGACGACCCATCCATCCCCGACGTCTCCGGCTATCGCTACACGAGCCCGCTCAATTTCGTGGCCAACAAGAACGAAGACTCGCACTTCATGCAGAACCTCCACGAGCACCTGCCCGGCCACCCCGACGGGATCACCGTCTCGGAGCGCTGGCACTTCGCGTGGAAGGATGGCGCGCCGTTCATCGAGCGCTATTTCTTCAACGTCACCGGGTGCCCGTGACGGCGGCAGACCCGTTGGTCGACGTACCAGGGTGGGCGGGCTCGACCCGCCCACTCGTCCTCGACGTCGGTAACAGGCGCTCGCGGTGCGCGTCTCACCAGCATGACCGTTATGTCTGAGACGACGACCACGGAGGACATCCCGGCCGCCCTTGAGCGTCCACGGATCGGTGGCCGCGCGGACGGACGCCGCAACAGTGACCTGCGCAGACATTGGTCGCGGATGGTGTTCGTCGCGCTCTTCGCGGTCGGTGTGGCGGCCTGCGGTGGGGGTGCGCCAAGCCCCGACTCGGGCGCCACGCCACGGCCCGCGTTCTCCTATGACGAGTACGCCACGGCATTCTGCGCGGCCTGGGCGGCCCTGTTCACCGCGGTCGGCAATCCGGATACGGCCGAAGGGTCCCTGCTCAGCAAGGCGCTTGATGAAGCGGTCGCCACCGAGAACGGCCCAGAGGCCGAGCGGTTGGCTGCCGAGATCACCGCTGGACTCGAGTCAGGCCGGCGGCATGCCAGGGTCGCCGCCGCGTGGCCTCCGGCGGCGCCGGCGATGGCCGAGTTCGACCGCGTGTTCGTGGCGTTCGAGGCGATGGTCGCCGCGAAGGCGGCGTCGGCCACGGTCACGGCGAACCCGGTCGATCCGCAGGCGGCCTTCGAGGGGGCTGGTGGAGTCGAGGCGTACTTCGCCATGATCGACGCCATGCGCGCGATGCCGTCCGCTGGCCAGGCAGGGTCGCAGCAATGCCCTGACCTGCCAGTCGGGCCTTGACTCCGAGCGCGGGTGGAATTGAGCAGTTTTCGAGAAGCGGCCGCCAGGTTCGGTTCCTACCATCGGACTCGTCGATCAGCTTCACGAGAAGGAGAAACCACATGAACTCGCACGTCAGCGCGATCCTGCTTGGCGTCAACGACATGGAGCGATCCAAGCGCTTCTACGTGGACGGGCTGGGCTGGAAGGTCCAGGACGACTACAAGATCTCGGTGTTCTTCGTGCCCCACGGCGGCTCGCTCGTCGGCTTCTACGGCCGCGAGGGCCTGGCCGACATGGTCGGGGCCAGCCGCGAGGGGAGCGGTTTCAGTGGCGTCGTCCTGAATTACGTCGTGCGCAGCGAGGCACGTGTCGACGCGGTCATGGAGGAGGCCGAGAAGGCCGGCGCACAGATCCTCAAGCCCGCGGCAACGCTGCAGTGGGGTGGCTACGGCGGAACCTTCGCGGACCCGGACGGCTACGTCTGGAGCATCGGCTACAGCGCGCAGGGAAAGGATCAGGCCTACGCCGAGTAGCGAGCAATGGGGGTCGTGACGCGGTCGGCTCGAGCGTTGTCACTCGACCGCGTGCGCCACGGTGGCGATCACGTCGGGCCCGAGCGCGGCCAGGCCGATCAGTCGACGATCACCACGACCCCGAACGCCACTGCTGCCGTGGGATGGCCGTCCCCGGCGAGCGCCTGCGGACGCCGCGCTAACGAGCGCGGACCGCACGACCGGGTCGCTTAGTCAGCCGGTCGGGACGGTGCCCAGGCGTAGATGTCATATGCCGCCGGCTTGTGGGTGACCTGCCAGACGAACGTGCCCTCGAGGTCGATGATCCAGAGGTCGTTCGAGTGGCGCTCGCCGCGTCGGACGAGCAGATGCGAGCCGTCGGGCGACCAGGCTGGCATCGTGATGTCTTCTGACAGATCCTTCGGCGTGACCGATGTTGCGCCTGTTCCGTCCGGCTTGATCAGCGAGATGAGCGCAGCGTCGTCGCCCGAGGTCGAGTAACCGATCCACTCCCCGTTCGGCGACCAGGAGGCACCCCACCTGTCACCGAAATCGGTGACTTGAACAGGCTCGCCATCGACGCCATCGACGATGAACAGCGCGTTGCCGTCCGCGCCGTGTCCGACGCGCCATGCGGTGAACGCGAACCGACGACCGTCGCCCGAGAGTCCGGTTCCGGTGATCTCCGTCTTCGTGCCTTCCGGGTTGAGCTGGCGCATGTCGGTCCCGTCGGCCGCTATCACGTAGACGTTGCCGGCGTGGCGAAAGTCGTTGTCCGTGTTCGCTCCGAGGTCACCGTGGAAGTAGATGTGCGACCCGTTCGCGGACATGCCGATCGGATCGATACCCAGCACGCCGTCGGGCACCGGCGTCACGTGGTGGAGGCCGGTCAGGTCCGTGTTCGCCGTCCAAACCCCCGCACGCGTCGCGTCTGTGTCGTCCCACCCGAAGAACGCCACGTGGCGGCCATCGGCGCTGCCGAAGCCGGGTGCAAGGCTGAGCGTCGGGATGTCCGGCACGTGGACGACGCGATTGCCGCCGTCCGGATCCTGCGTCGTGAACGCAAGGGCCGTGTCGGTCTCGGTGACCGTCCAGATCTGTGAGCCGTCGGTTGACCATCGGATGCACGCGCAGCCCTTGGTCTCGAAGAGCGCGTGCTCGTTCCGGCCATTCGAATCGACGCTGAAATACCGCTCGACCTCGTCCGGGTCGACGCGCATGTAGGCGATCCGGCCGGGCGGGACCTTCGAGGCGTCGACCGATGGCGCGGCAGACGGCGAGCTCGCGGCGCTTGGCGAGCTCGCGGCGCTTGGCGAGGCGTTGCCGCTGGCTGGACTGCCGAGGCTGGCATTGCAACCAGCGAGGGCGAGCGCAAGGGCGACGATGACGGCTTTCATGGCGTGGTGCCTCCTGCTTTCGCACACCAAGGCGAGCGGCGGAGGGTGGTTCGTTCCATCTGCCTGGCCGGGGTTCGCGTCTGCGGCTAACGAGGCGTGCCGTGACGGTCGGGGCATAAGCTGTCGTCGATGGCGTCACCTCAGACCGGCATCTTCGCGCTTGGGACCGCGTCGCACGCCTACCTCGAGTTCGACCTCATCGACCCAGCTTCGGCCCCGACGGCTTTCGCGCGTGTCGCCGCCCTGCGCGAACCGCGCACCACGATCGGTGGCGTGAACCTGGTCGCCGGATTTCGACCGGAGTCGTGGGCGTCGGTGGCGCCGGACGCTGCCCCGCCAGGCGTCACAGGTTTCAACACTCCGCTGATCGGTCCGAGCGGCTACGTGCTGCCAGCGACGCAGCATGACGTCGTGATCTGGCTGACCGGTGCCACCTACGACGTGGTGTTCGATCTGTCACACGGCATCGTCGCGGCCCTGGCGGAGCAGGCCAGACTCGTGCGGGAGATGGTGGGCTGGCCGTATCACCACGACCTCGACCTGACCGGGTTCATCGACGGCACCGAGAACCCCACGCTGGTCGAGGCGACGTCGGTGGCCCTCATCCCACGCGGTTCGCAGGGTGAGGACGGATCGATCCTGCTGCTCCAGCAGTGGGAGCACGACGCGACGATGTGGGACAGCCTGCCTGTGCCCACGCAGGAGGCGATCATCGGCCGCCGGAAAGCCGATAGCGCCGAGTTCGACCCGCCGCCACCGACCTCGCACGTCGCACGCACGGACCAGGACGCGTTCGGGAAGATCTTCCGGCGAAACATCGCCTATGGGACTGTCGCCAGCCACGGCACGATCTTCGTCGGTTTCAGTGCCGAGCAGCGGATCCTCAGCGCGATGCTCGATAGCATGATCGGTGCCGGAGACGGACCGGCGGATGCGCTCACGACGGTCACGCACGCCATCTCCGGTGCCTACTACGTCATCCCGTCCGCCGATCGGCTGGCCGCGCTCGGCGCGGATGACCGGAGCTGAGGGCTGCGGCTAACCGGAGGCCGAGCACGCCGGGTGGCCGGCTGGGTTCGACGGGGCGCGATCAGTAAGGTCGCAGACATCGACCACTGACGATCGTGGGCGGGCGAGGGAGGCGACGATGACGACCGGGACGCTGAAGCCAGCCATCGTCGATGCAGATGGGACGTCGTTGTACCGAGTCGGGGGTCTCGCCGCGATCGCGTTCGGGATCGCGTACGTCGTCATCTTTCCGCTGTATGCGTCTGTCGGGGCTCCGCCGGATGGTGGTGAGGCGTGGCTGAGCTATGCCGATGGCAAGACCGCAGCGTGGTGGGCCATCGTCGGTCTGTCCGTCCTGACCGACTTCCTCCTCGTGCCGATCACGTTGGCGCTCTATCTCGCCCTGAAGGAGGTCGACAGGAACGGGGTCCTGCTCGCCATGGCCTTCGTGGCTGCGTTCGTCGTCCTGGACCTGGCGGTCACCTGGCCGAATCTGGCGGTCCTCATCTCACTCACGGGCGACTTCGGCGCGGCAGCAAGTGACGCTCGACGTGCGGCGATCGTGGCGGCAGCCGAGTATCCCTCGGCGGTCCTGAGCTCCACGTTGGCGGGTGTCTATAGCATCGCTACGCTATCGGTGGGGATCCTGATGCTGAGCCACGTCATGCTCCGCAGCGCGTTCAGCAGGACGGCCGCCTTCGTGGGCGTGGCGACAGGCACGCTCGGGATCATCTCGGTGGCGGGGCCATTCGTTGTGAGTGCTCTGGGCTTGATGGTCATCCTGGCCTCCGTTCTCACCACCGTGTGGGCATTCCTGGTCGGCCACCGGCTGTACCGGCTCGGAGCGCACTGACGTCGACGGTGGCAGGCTGAGGTGATGCGTCATCCCACGTCCGTCGCGGGGACCGGGACCTAGCCGCAGCCGGGCTACTGCTCGAGCAGCTTCTTCAGGCTCCCGAGTGCACCCTTCCAGGCCTGCTCCGACGTCGCGGCGGCATCCTCCGACGGCAGGTTCCGCTCCTTGATCGTCAGCTCGGTGCCGCCGCCGATCTCGACGAGCTGCCATGTGACGACCTGGTAGTGCGCGGGATCGTCGGGCTTGCCGGACACGTCGCTCCAGTGCGTGTGCACGAGGCGCCGCGGCGGCTCGATCTCGAGGATCTCGCCCTTGTCGACGTAGGGCTTGCTCTGATACTCGCCAGAGTGGACGAGCTGGCTGCCCACCATCCAATCGGATTCGGTGTCCACGCCGAAGAACCATTTCTTGATCTGGGACGGGGTCGTGATCGCGCCCCACACGACATCGATCGGGGCGTCGATAACGGTCGAGCTCGTGATCTCCTTCACTGTCGTCTGCATGATGTCCTCCTCGTGCGACGAAGACATCGACGTTCTCACGCAGCGGCTGACGCGCGGCTCATGACGGTCGCCTGACGCAGTTGCAGCTTGGTGGCATCCGAAGGCCGCCGCCAGGGGGTCACGCGTCAACCGATGACGTTGCGCTCGATCACCGGACGCCCGGCTGCGATGCGTTCGAAGCTGAAGATCGACAGGTCGAGCGTGATGTACCGGCCGTGGACGATCAGCTCGGCGAGTGCCCGGCCGACGGCCGGCGCCTGCTGGATGCCGTGCCCGCTGAAGCCGTTGGCGAAGAGCAGATTCTCGATCTCAGGGTGACGGCCGATGATCGCGTTATGGTCGAACGTGTTCACCTCGTAGTAGCCGGCCCACGCGTTCGTGAGCCGGATCGCATCGAACGCCGGGACGCGAGCCGCGAGTGCCGGCCACAACCGCGCCTCGAACTCAGCGCGGTCGACCTCGAGCGGCAGATCCGGCAGGTCCTCGTTCGGAGACGGGGCGATGCCCGCGATGAACGATCCGCCTTCGGGCCGAAACCAGGCGCCGCTGGTGTCGATGACCAGCGGGCTGGCGCCGGGCCGCGTCTCGGACCCGGCCTCGAACACGAACACCGAGCGCCGGCGGGCCTCGACCGGGAGAGCGACACCGGCCATGCCAGCCACCTCGCGCGCCCACGGCCCGGCCGCGTTCACCACGGTGCCGCAGGGGATCGTGGCGCCATCGGCGAGCGCGACCGACACGACCCTGCCGGCCGCCAGCTCCATGCCCACGACCTCCCCGGTCACGAGCTCGACGCCGAGGTCGCGAGCACGGGCCCGCAGCGCCTGGACGAGCGCGTAGCCATCGAACCAGCCTTCGCCCGAGAGACCGAGTGACGCCAGGGCGATGCCGCCGAGCGCCAGCCACGGGAAGCGTGCGTGGAGGTCCGTCGGGCTGAGGAGCACGATGTCCGCGCCCTCGCCGCGCTGGATGGCGACGTTCTCCTCGAGCGTGCGGGCTCCCGCCGCCGTGGCGAGATACAGGTACCCGGCCTCGTGCAGCGAAACGTCGACGTGGTCGCGCAGCCAGCCGAACGAGTACTGCGACATCCGGATGTTCTCGGGCGTCGAGAACTGCTGGCGGATGGACGCGGCGGACAGGGCGGATGAGGCGCGGCGAAAGGTGGGATCGCGCTCGATCAGGGTCACCCGACCGTCGAAGGCCGGGTCCTCGAGGACCGCCGACGCGACCGCGCCCCCGATCGCGCCGCCCCCGATGACAACGAGATCGCCCGACGGCGTCACCGTCGATCGGTGTCGGGCGCCTCCAGCCGGGCGCGCAGCAGGTCATTGCCGGCCGGATCGGCGAGACGGCACGACCAGATGGTCCCGTCGCGCCAGACATCGGCGACGACCGTGGCACCGCTGTCGACGGCGCGGGCGTACTCCAGCCGGATCGTCCGGGGGATCGCCCGGACGGCGTCCGTGCCACCACAGCGAATGACCTGCTCGTCGAGCCAGTCGGCGTAGACCGCGTTGTTGACATGGTCCATCGGGTCGAGCTCGTGGGGTCGGGCCTCGAAGCTGGCCCTATCTGCGGTCCGCGGCGGCTCGCCGAGGACGACGCGCCCGAGCTGGATGGTCGTCTCCGGTGCCCAGAAGATCCCGTCGAACTCCTTCGGCACGCGGGTCGGTGCTCCCCGGGCGTCGAGAAGGACCCAGTCGACGTGCAGCCACGCGACGATGCCACCCGTACCGTCAACGATGTCGGTCCGGCGGCGTGCCCACACGCGCCGCCAGCCGACGACCTGGGTCGTGCCGACGAACTCGTCGCCGACGCGCATCGGGCCGAGCACCGTCACCTCGGCGGCCCGCGCCAGCCAGGTCAGGCCGCGCTGCGCGTACCAGGCGCGGGTGAAACCCCGCGCGGACGAGTGGTACCACGCGAGGTCCTGGGCATAGCGCAGCAGGACGGATGTCCGGACGAGCCCGTCCGGCGCGGCCTCGTCGAACCGGATTCGGTAGGGCGCCGAGCACGTATCCGGGCGGCGCTCCGCGTCGATCACAGGGCCGTCGCCAGCTCGTCGATCGTCTCGAGCGCGAGGATCGTCGTGCCGGCGCTCGGGGCGGTCGAGCGCGCGAGACGGACCGCACACGATCGCTCGGCATCGAACACGACGAGGGCGACACGGAGCGCGGTGTCCTCATCGAGGGCATGCGTCCGGGCGTCGTCGAGCTGGTGGAGGACATCCGCTCCGATGCCCCGGGCGCCCCACTTGCAGTCGTACGCCTCGGCGTCACCGTCGCGCTCGACCGTCACGTCGTACGGGTGGATCTCCGCGCGGACCCCGTCGAACAGGATGCGCCGCTCGCGCCGGACCGCGGCCGGCCCGACCCGCCTGGCGAGGAGGCGCGCCGTCAGCTCCTCGACGATCGCGCCGCGGAACTGGCTTCGGGCGGCCTCGCCTCGGTCGGCGACCTCGAGGGACGACGGCGAGCACCGCCTCGGATCGGGCGCGCGCGGCCGCGTCGGTGGCAGGTCCGAACAGCGCGGGGAACATCGCCATCCAGTGGGTCGGATCGGTCGATCCGCCGTTCATCACGGCCCGGGCGAGGATGCGCTCGGCGTGACCGGCATCGGCGAGGGTGTCGGCGGCGCGCGCGACGAGTGGGTCGGCCTGGATGCCTGCGTACACCACCGCGCGTCCGTCGCGTGCCGCGTCCTGGAACCTCACGGTCGCTCGCCCAGTGCGAGCAGGGTCACCTGGGGGAACGTCGACAGCCAGTCGATCGCGCGGTGCGGATCGTCGATGCCGCCGATCTCGTCGATGGCGCGCTCGATGGCGTCGTCGATGGACGGGTCGACCGTCTCAGAGCCGCGCGCGGCGGCGACAGCATCGAGCCGTTCCCGCCACGCCTCGGACAGGTCCTGGATGTAGGACCACTCGTCGTCGATCTCCTCGCCGAGCTCCGCCAGGGCTGCGTACGCAGCCAGTGCCCGCTCGATGACAGCCTCGACGGTGGTGTCGATCCGCTGGGTCACGCCCGAAGCGTACGCCGCGACGGCGTCGCCGGTCAGGTTTGCCGCGGGGCAGGATGCCCGCGTTCGGCGAGAGCGGTGCTCAGCGCTCCGGCGCGGCGATCGCCGAGGCCGGCGCTCCGCGGCGCCCCGTCCGGGTGCGCTGCCGGTCGCCTGGAGTCTCGCGCTCAGAGCGCCGCAGCAGCGCCTCGAGCCGGCGTCGCGCCCGCTCGTCCCAGGCGCGTGAATACGCCTCGGTCGCATCGGCCCGTAGGCGGGCCGCCTGCGCTCGCTCGCCATCCGACTCCAGCGACGCGACCCGATCCAGGATCGCGCGGTACAGAGCGGGGAGATCCTCGGCGGGAGAGTTCGGCTCCATGGCGGATGACGATGGACTCCGATGGTCCCGGGCGGTATAGCCCACCGGTCCCGCCCATCGCCCGCCGAACGGGTCAGCCCTCAGTCCCCGCGGTGACCACCACTGCGGACCTCGAAGCTCGTGAAGCTCCCGCTGGCCGGTCCCCATTGGGCGGCGACGCGGTCGACCAGCGCACCGGGCGGGCCGGTCTCGAGCGTGGCCAGCAGCGCCTCCAGCGCGGGGCGAGGCCCCTCCGCGACACAGCGGACGGACCCGTCGGGGCCGTTGGCGACCCAGCCGGTCAGTTCAAGTCTCATGGCCCGCATCACGACGTCATAACGGAACCCGACGCCCTGCACGCGGCCGTAGACCGTCGCGTCCAGGCGCTCCTGGTTCATGCCGCGCGTCGAGGGCGCGGCCACGCCAGCGCGAGGTCATCGAGCACGAGCTCGGGGGAGACGTTGCCGGCCACGAGGACCGACGCGTTCCCGAGTCGGTCGAGGAACGCGCCGAGATCGTCGGGCTGTAGCCGCGCGGCCAGGGCGCGCGTGTCGTCGAGCGCCGCCACGTCGCGGACGGACCGATCGAGGCCGCGCTGGCACAGCGCCAGATCGCGCCCGACGTCGGTCCACAGCCCGATGAGCGCCTCGGCCGCGCGGCGGCGCTCCGCCGCCGGTGTCCGGGCCGGCCCGACCTGCTCGAGTCCGTCATCACCGTCGTCCGCCGGGTCGGGTGCCGGCTCGGGCGCACGCCGACGGGGGCCACGGGTCGGCTTCGGGCCGTCGGCCGGACCGGCGACGGCGTCGCGGGTCTGCCCCGCGCCCGAACCGGTGACGGCCAGGCCGGTGACGGCGGCGATCCCGGCCGCCTGCGCGACGAGCGCCCGGACCGTCGCGAGGCGGTCGCCCGGTCGTGCATCGGCGAGGTCCAGCAACGCTCGACCGATCGCGTCGCGGTCACGCAATGCGTCGGGCGTGCGGACCCACGCCAGAGCGAGCCCAGGTCGACCGCCCGAGATGCGCGCCGCCCGGGCGGCGACTGGGGGCTCGGCGGCGCCCTGTCCCGCGAGGATCGCCTCGATGTCCCGGACCCCGACCGGCCCGAGCCGGATCCGGGCGCACCGTGACAGGATCGTCGGCAGCAGGGGCTCCTCGGCATCGGCACACAGGACGATCGTCGTCGTCGCCGGCGGCTCCTCGAGCGTCTTGAGCAGCGCAGCCTGCGCGTCCTCGTTCATGCGATGTGCCGCGTCGATGATCGCCACCCGCGCACCACCCTCGACGGGGAGCAAAGCCAGCTCCCCGATGAGGTCGCGGATGCCGCGTGCCTTGCCCGGCCCGCCGATGACGACCTGGCGGCCCGGGCCCTCGGGGCCGATGCGGTGGATATCCGGGTGATTCCCGCCGAATGCCAGCCGGCAGGCCCGGCATGCGCCGCACGGGCGGGTCGCCGGATCGGCTGCCGTGCACAGCAGGCCGGCCGCCAGGTCGAGGGCCAGCGTCGTCTTGCCGATCCCGGACGGCCCGACGAGCAGGACGGCACCCGGCGCCCCGACGCGGATCATCGCCCCGATGGCGGCGAGCGCGGCGGGATGGCCCCTGGTGCGTGCCCCGTCCATCGGGGAGTGCGTCAGGACGCGGGCTTGGCCGTCGAGCGGCGGGTCGTTCGGCGCTTGGGCGCGCTGGCCTCCGCGGACTCCGAGCCCGCGGGAGCGTCCGCCGATGACGTGGCCGCGTCGTCGCCGGCCGCGGCGGTCTTCCGCGTCGTCCGGCGCTTGGGCGCCGCCGTCGCTCCGGTCTCGTCGGCCGTGGCCGCCGTCTTGCGGGTCGTTCGGCGCTTGGGCGCCGCATCCGCGTCCGCGTCACCGGCACTCGACGTCGCCGGCCCCGCCTTCGCAGTCGCCGTGCGCGTGGTCCGACGCTTCGGCGCCGGCTTCGCGGGCGCGTCGCCCGTCACAGCCACGTCGGCCTCGGCGATCGGGTTGACCTCTGGTGCCGGCCTGCCGGACGCCGTATCCGCCGGCGGAGCCGACGGTCGCTGACCGACCTGGGCCCGAAGCATCGCCTCGAGCTCGGGCGGGACCTCGCTCCACGGCTCGGCCGAGCCGGATGGTCGAGACGCGTCGCGCGGACGCTGATCCCGGTTGTCGAAGCCGCGACCGCCGCGCTGACCTTGGCCGCTGCCGCGCCCGGTGTCGGTGCCTCGGCCGCTGACATCGGGATAGCGGTTGATGCCGCCGCTGCGACCCCCACCGTAGCGCTCCCGCTCGACCGCGGACTGGTAGGCGGCACGGCCGCCACGCGGACCGCCGCGCCCGCCACCCTGCCCACGGGCTGCACCGCCGCGCGCACCGCGACGCTGTTCCGCGATCAGGTACTCCGGGATCTCCGGCTCGTCGAAGTCCTCGTCATCGGCGATCGGGGACAGGTTCGCGGCCGGCGGTACCGACGTCCCGAGCTGCGAATCCCAGACCGACCCGAACGGGGTCGAACGTGGCCGCCGCGGAGCGTCGACCGGCTCGTCGTCCTCCTCGACGGGGGGTTCGAACCGGCTGGCAGCCGGCGCGGGCTCCGGCGCTGCCGGGGTCGCTGCACCGGCGTCGTCTCGTCCGCGACCACGGCCGCGTCCGCGACCGCCGCGGCGCCGACGGCGGCGCCCGCCATCGTCATACGTCTCGGCGTCGCTTTCGGGAGGCTCGCCACCTTCGGCGCCTGGGGAGCCCAGGTCGTCGAGCGTGAACACCTCGGCCGTCGCGAGCTCGGATTCGGACAGGCCGCCGGCCTTCGACAGGCGCTCACCAGGGAGTGCCGTGAGACCGTCGCCCCCGGAGCCGTTCGTCGATGCTGCGGCTGCCGGACGCCGGCCGCGACCACGCCCGCCCGATGCGGAAACGGCCGTCTCGGCTTCGCCGGCCCGACCGCGACCCCGGCCGCGCGTCGTGCGGCCACCGCGGCCGACGCCCGTCCCCTCGGTCTGCTTGTCGGGGACCTCGGTCATCGACAGGTCGGCGTCGTCGCCGGCCACGCGGCGGCCCGAGCGCGAGCCCTTCTCGACACGCGCGAGCTGGGTGATGTCGGTGAACTGGTCGGCGACCTCGATCAGGTCGGACGAGGTGTTGCCGCGGAAGCTGATGACCTCACAGCGGACGCCCATCTCCTGGACGGCCCGGATGGCGGGGGCGAAGTCACCGTCGCCCGACACGACGATGGCGATGTCCAGGTTCCGCGCAGTCTTCATCATGTCGACGACGAGCTCGATGTCGAGGTTGGCCTTGACCTTGCCGTCGCCGTACTTGCGGATGTCCTTGCTGACGACCTTATAGCCGTGCCGGCGCAGGAAGTCATGGAAGTTCCGCTGGTTCTCGTTGTCCGGGTCGAGGCCCGTGTATGCATAGGCGCGCACGAGGTCGCGTCCGGCCGAGGCCGACTTGAGGAGCGTGACGTAATCGATGTCCACGCCGGCGGCCTTGGCCGCATAGAAGATGTTCGCCACGTCCACGAAGACGGCGACGTTCTTGCTCAAACTGGTACTCCTTTGGAGCTGGTTATTGATGCCCGGCCGGCGCGATCACGCTGCGCGGCGGGGCCGATGATCAGAAGCGGCGCGTGGTGCTTCCCACCGCGGCCACGGTTCGTTGGATACGCGGACCGGCCGGGGTGAACCCCAGGGCCGCCCAGCGACCGAGGGTCGCCGGATCGTCCGGTCGGGCTGCTTCCACGAGGGTGCAGCCCTTATTGCTGGCCGAGCGGATGGCCTCCTCGAGGAGGGCACCCGCGACCCGTTCGTCGTCGTGGTCGGGATCGACGACCAGGAGGTCGATCGTCCCGACGAAGCCGCCGGCGGTGACCGACGGACGGAGGGCCAGGACGGCCCCGCCGACGACGTGACGCTGGGTCTCGGCCACGAAGATGCTGGCTTGCGGCAGGTACACGAGCTGCCGGAGCAGATCGGCGGCGTCGAGCGGGCTCGATCCTCGTTCCACGCGACCGTCAGCATCGCTCAGCGCGACAAGACGGTCGATATCGGTGATACGGGCGGCTCGGACCAGATATTCCACGCCGAAGGTTCACACCTCGCAGGACGGCGACCGTTTGCCCCTCGACCGGGGCCATCCCGACCCTGGGCCGGGACCGGGGGCCCGCTATCCCGCTTGCCGCCGTGCGTGACGCTGCGGCGAAAGGGACGCGACCGACCGGTGTTGCATTCGGGTCGCCGGTGCATATGATACGGCATCGTTTCGGCGGTCACCTGCGCGCCGCTCGAGGACGGTCCTGCGACGTCTCCGTCACGCACCACAGCTTGCCCCGTTGGCGCCCTGGGAGGGCACCGTCGACCGGGACGAGCGTATGAGGGTGGACGGAGGTGTCCGCATCTCCGGACCGAGCCGGGGCCAGTGTCGACGATCGACGGTCGTCCGGGAGGACCCGGGCGATCCATCATCCAGGAGGAGTGTGCATGAACAAGAGCAGAGTCGGGGCACTTGCCGCCGTCGCCATGCTCGCCTTTGCGGCGTGTGGCACCGGTGGCGGGGCTGCCAGCAAGGGCGACATCGAGGTTTGGTCCTCGCTTCCCCGCCAAGGTTCGAGCAAGGCCCAGACCGACACGATCGTGAACGCGATCAACATGGCCATCGAAGAGAAGGGCGGCGTCGTCGGCGGTTACAAGATCGTCTACAAGGACGTCGACGATTCCACTGCCGCGGCCGGCAAGTGGGACGAGGCCACCGAGATCAAGAACGCGAACGATGCCGTCGCCAATGACAAGGTCGTGGCGTACATCGGGACGTTCAACTCGGGTGCTGCCAAGCTGTCGATCCCCATCCTGTGCCAGAAGGGCATCGCGATGGTGAGTCCGGCCAACACCTACCCCGGCCTGACGAAGGCCGGCAAGGGTGAGCCGAACGAACCGGATGTCTACTATCCGAACGGCTGCGCGCGGAACTATCACCGCGTCGTCGCCGCGGACGACCTCCAGGGCCTGGCCGGTGCCAAGTGGGCCGCCAAGCTGGGCGCCAAGAACGTGTACGTCCTCGATGACACCGAGCTGTACGGCAAGGGCATCGCCGACGTCTTCAATAACGAAGCCGCCGGTGCCGGTCTGACCGTGCTCGGCCGCGACGGGATCGACGGCAAGGCGACCGACTACAAGGCCCTCGCCGAGAAGATCAAGGCCACCAACCCGGACCTCGTCTACTACGGTGGCATCACCCAGAACAACGCTGGCAAGCTGTGGGTCGACCTGCGCGACGCCATGCCCGAGGTCACCCTCATGGGACCTGACGGCATCCTCGAGCAGGAATGGATCGACGCCGCCGGTGCCGCGGCCGAAGGTACGTACATCACCTTCGGTGGCCTGCCGGCCACCGAGCTGACCGGCAAGGGTGCCGACTTCATCAAGAACTACAACGCCAAGTACCCGAACGCCAAGCCCGAGGCGTACACCGCCTACGGCTACGAGGCTGCAGGCGTCGTCCTCGCGGCCATCGAGCGGGCCGCGGCGACGAACCCGGCCGACATGACTGCGCTCCGCGCGGCCGTGCTCAAGGAGATCCACGCGACGAAGGACTATGACGGTGCCCTCGGCAAGTGGAGCTTCAACGAGGAAGGCGACACGACCCTGACCGCCATGTCGGGGAACATCGTCAAGGACGGTGCAAGTTCGCGTTCGATAGCGTCATCGAATAGTCGCCGGCCCGCCGGGCCACGACTACCCGACCGACCGTTCGGCAGTGCCGGACGGTCGGTCGGCACATCCAGCTCCGCAACGGTCTTGAGGAGAGAGCGTGGAGGAACTGGCCAAGGCGCTCACGATCGGCGTCACCAACGGCCTGATCATCGCCCTCATCGCGATCGGCTACACGCTCGTCTACGGCATCCTCGAACTCATCAACTTCGCGCACGCCGACGTCTTCATGCTGGGTACGGCGTTCACGTTCTTCATGACGAACTTCATCGTCGAATCGCTGGGCATCCCCGCAGCGTCACTCCTCGCGCTGCTGATGACCTTCATCGGGCTGCCCATCGTCATGCTGCTGACGGCCGGTATCAATGCCGGCATCGAACGCGTGGCCTATCGGCCACTGCGGAACGCGCCCCGTCTGGCGCCGCTCATCAGCGCGATCGGCGTGTCCTTCATCCTCCAGAACATCGGTCTGGTCATCCTCGGCCCATCGCAGTTGAGGGTCGAAGACGTGCTCCCGTCGACCGGCCTCGTCACGTTCCCCAGCGGCGCATCCTGGTTCGGGGTCGACGAGGTCGTCGTCCTGTTGGTGACGCTGCCGCTGCTGCTCGGCCTGCGCTGGTTCGTCGGCAGCACTCGCCAGGGCAAGGCGATGCGCGCGACCGCACAGGACCGTGATGCCTCGGGGCTCATGGGGATCGACGTCAACCGGACCATCTCACTGACGTTCCTGATCGCCGGCGCCCTGGCCGGCGCGGCCGGTCTGATCGTCGCCCTGTACTACCGCCAGACGTTCTTCCAGTACGGGTTCCAGTTCGGCCTGCTGTCATTCACGGCGGCTGTCCTCGGCGGGATCGGCAACCTCACCGGCGCGACCCTGGGCGCCCTCGTGCTCGGGCTCGTCGCGGCGCTGTCCGACCGCTTCCTCGAGGCGAAATGGACGACGGTCATCGTGTTCGGGATCCTGATCCTCGTCCTGGTCTTCCGCCCGACAGGTCTCCTGGCAGAGAAGCAGTCGGAGCGCGCCTGACATGACCACCGCCGTACCGTCCCGCCGGCTAGCCATCCCCAATCCGCTTGGGGGAATGGACCGCCGCCGCCGCGACATGACGATCGTCGCGATCCTGATGGTCCTCGCGGTCGTGTACCCGGTGGTGTACAGGTCGCTCGAAGCGGCCCTGCCGTTCATCCCGTGGCCGGGGACCGCGGTGCTCATCACGTGCGCGACCTTCGCGATCCTCGCGCTGGGGCTCAACATCGTCATGGGCTTCGCCGGCCTGCTCGACCTCGGCTATGTCGCGTTCTACGCCATCGGCGCCTATACCACGGCGTTCCTCGCGTCGAGCCATTTCGGGATCCACATCAGCTGGTGGATCGTGATCTGGCTGGCGGTCGGTGCGGCGGCCGTGGCCGGCATCCTGCTCGGTGCGCCGACGCTCAAGCTCCGAGGCGATTACCTGGCCATCGTCACGCTCGGCTTCGGTGAGATCGTGCGGATCGTGTTCCGCAATCTCGGCGATTTCACTCTGATCTTGCCGGCCTTCCTGGGCGGCGCGATCATCATCGGCCCGAACGCCAACCTGACCGGCGGCAACGTCGGGATCAACCCGATCGATCCCCCGACCATCCCGATACCGGGCCCGTGGGGGAACGTGATCATCTTCTCCAACCAGAATGCGATCGCGTCGTGGTACCTGGTCCTCGGGCTGCTCGTCCTGACGTTCTTCATCTGCGTGCGCCTGCGCAATTCGAAGCTCGGTCGGGCATGGATGGCAATCCGCGAGGACGAGACGGCGGCCGCGGCGATGGGTATCAATACGGTCACCACCAAGCTGCTCGCGTTCTCGCTCGGGGCGAGCTTCTCGGGCTTTGCCGGCGCCTTCACAGGCGCCTACCAGACGGCGATCTTCGCCGAGACCTTCAACTTCAATGTGTCGATCCTGGTGGTCGTCATGATCATCCTGGGCGGGATCGGCTCGCTCCGAGGCGTTGTGATCGGCGCATTCGCCGTGCAGTACGTCAACCAGACGCTGCTCGCGTTCCTGGGCACGCGGATCTTCAACGACCCGATCCAGGCCCTCGGCGATGCGACCGGGATCGATCTCCTGTCCGACTTCAACCTGGCCACGTACAACTACCTGATCTTCGGAATCGTCCTGGTGATCATGATGATCAAGCGGCCCGAGGGCCTGTTCCCGGACGAGAGCGCGAAGGCCGAGATGCACGGCATCGGCGTGGCGGCCGAGGTGACGGCCGGCTCGGCGGACCTGCTGGCGGCGGCCGAAGAGACCGAGACCGTCCTGCTCGGCGACGCCGCGATCGAGGATGCCACGGCGATCCCCGACACTCTGCCCGATGTCCTGCCCGATGTCCTGATCGAGCGTGACGATGGGGAACCCCCGAGATGACGGCTCAAGCCGCGACGGCACCCCAGGCCGCCGGCGACCTCCTGGTCGCCACGGACTGCACGAAGACGTTCGGCGGCCTCGTGGCGGTGAGCGACGTCGATTTCACGATCCCTCTGGGCAGCATCGTCAGCCTCATCGGTCCCAACGGAGCCGGCAAGACGACTTTCTTCAACATGATCACCGGGCTGTACGTCCCGACGGAGGGGACGATCCGCTTCGACGGCCAGGACATCACCGGCAAGAAACCACACGAGGTCGTCCGAGTCGGGATCGCGCGGACCTTCCAGAACATCCGGCTGTTCGGCAACATGACGGCCGAGGGGAATGTGCTGGTCGGTCTGCACCACCGGCTGAAGGGCCGCTGGATCGGAGCGATCCTGCGCACCCCCGCGATCCGTCGGGAGGAGGCGGAGGCGCACGAGCAGGCTCTGGAGCTGCTCGACCTGGTCGGCCTCCGGAGCCGCTCGGAGACCCTCGCGCGGAACCTGCCGTACGGGGACCAGCGTCGTCTCGAGATCGCGCGTGCCCTCGCCACGGCGCCCAAGCTCCTGTTGCTCGACGAGCCGACGGCCGGGATGAACCCCGAGGAGACCCGCCGCCTGACCGACTTCGTACGCGAGCTGCGGACGCGCCTCGGTCTGACCGTCCTCCTCATCGAGCACGACATGAAGGTCGTCATGGGCATCAGCGACCGCGTGACGGTCCTCGATCACGGGGAGAAGATCGCCGAGGGCTCCCCTGCCGAGGTCCGTGCCGACGCTCGGGTCGTCGAGGCGTACCTCGGCCGCGGCGCGTCGGCAGGCTAGACGCGATGCCCCTGCTCGAGCTCCGCGACGTCCACACGTACTACGGCAACATCCATGCCCTCAAGGGCATCTCGCTGCACATCGACGTCGGCGAGATCGTCACGCTCATCGGCTCGAACGGCGCCGGGAAGTCGACGACGCTCAAGACGATCAGCGGGCTGCTTCGCCCCCGCGAGGGCGAGATCTGGTTCGAGGGCGAGCGCCTGGATGGGACGCCGGCCCACGACGTCGTGGCCAAGGGCATCAGCCAGTCGCCCGAGGGGCGGCGCATCTTCCCGCGCCTGACGGTCCGCGAGAACCTCGAGATGGGCGCGTTCCTGCGGCCGGTGGGACCGGAGAGGGCTGCGGACTTCGAGCGGGTCTACGGCCTGTTCCCCAGGCTCAAGGAGCGTCTCAGCCAGAACGGCGGAACGCTGTCGGGCGGTGAGCAGCAGATGCTGGCGATCGGGCGAGCGCTGATGGCGCGGCCCAAGTTGCTCCTTCTCGACGAACCGTCGATGGGCCTCGCCCCGATCCTGGTCGAACAGATCTTCGAGATCGTCAAGGACATCAACGCCGGTGGGACGACCGTCCTGCTCGTCGAGCAGAACGCGCTGATGGCGCTCGGCATCGCGGCGCGCGGGTACATCCTGCAGACGGGCGAGATCGTGCTGCACGACAACGCCGACGCGTTGAAGGTCAACCCGGAGGTCCAGAAGGCGTACCTCGGCAGCTGACCGGCGGCGGTCGTTTGCCGATCGATACGGTACCGTCCTGACGATGCCGGGTCCCATCACATCGCTGGTCCTCGCCCGTCTGCGCCGGCGAGCTGCCACCGCCGCGATCTCGGTGGCGTCCGTGGCGGCTGCGGCGGCGCTCATCGGGATCGTGTCGGGCATCGGCCTGATCGCCTCGGATGCCACCGTGGAGCGGACGCTCGGGGCGAGTGGGGCGGACCTGCCGGTCGTGCGCGTGTCGCGCTTCTCCCCGAGCGGAGCCGATCGGGCGGAGGCCAGCGCGAGCGCTACTGCCGCTGTCGACGCCAATATGGGTGCCTTCACCGGGCCGCTCGTCGCAGGCCTGCTCGGCCATGAGCTCGCAGACCTCGAGGCACCGCTGTTCGAGCTCATCGTCGCCGTCGACGATCCCGCGACCTGGGTGACGCTCACCGAGGGCCGCCTGCCGGCGCGCTGCGAGGATGGCGAACGGTGCGAGGCGGTCCTGCTGTCGGAGAGCGCGCCGGATGTCGACTTCCGGATCGCCCGCCCCGCTCCGGGTGTCGAGCTGACGATCGTCGGGCGCGGCCTGCTCCACCCGGCGATGCCGTTCGGCGATCTCGACCAGCGCGGACCCTTCGGGAGTCGGCCGATCGGTGGCGGGGAGTATCAGACCGGGCGTTCCAGTCCCGCGGTCATCCTGGTGAACGGCGTGAAGGCGGTGGCCGAGGCTCCCGCGTTCGATCGCACTGGCCGGACGTACGTCTGGACAGCGCCGCTCGATGTCGATCGCGTCCACCCGTGGACGGCCGGGGCCCTGCGCGATGCGACCGCGGCGCTGGCCGGCGATCTCGCTGCCGACGACACGGCATTCACGGTCACCAGTCCGATGCCGGGTCTGGAGGCCGCGCTGGCTCGTGCCGACGCTGCCCGAGGACGCCTCCTGATCGTCGGGTCGCTCGGCGTGGCGATCCTTCTCGCGTTCGGGGTCTTCGTGGCTCTCGTGATCCGGGAGGACGTCGGCGCGGAGGTCGCCAGGCTCAGGGCCGTCGGCGCTCGCAGAAGAGACCTGATCGCGTTCCTCGTGCTCGAAGCGCTGATCCCTGCGGCCATCGGCGGGGTCGTGGGCTGGGCCGTCGCCGCTGTCGTCGTCGCGACGCTCAGTGCGTGGTCGGGCTCCGATGTCGGCGCGATCCTTGCCGGGACGTTGCTGGGGCCGACGCCACTGGCGGCCGCGCTGCTCGTGATCGCGGCGGCCATCGTGGCCACGATCCTTGCGACCGCCCCAGGCATCCCGCGGGCGGGCGGGGTCCGTATCGCGACTGCGATCGCCCTGACCGCCACGATCATGCTCGGCTGGCAGCTGGCGACAAGCGGGCCGCTCGGTGCACCGGCCCTCGCCGGCGCGATCGCCAGTCCGATCGTCGTGCTGCTGCCGCCGACGCTCGTGTTCCTGGCGGCTCTCGTCCTGACGACACTGTTGCCGCCCCTGCTGCGCGCAGTCACGCGCCGAACGACGGGTGCCCCACTGCCGATCCGTCTGTCGCTGTTATCCATCGCGCGCGATCCCGGCCGGCCGGCCGCGACCGTGACGCTCCTCGCCTTCAGCCTTGGGGCGATGGTGTTCGCGACAGCCTGGTCCGCGACCCTGCGGCAGGGGAACGAGGACGCAGCCGCGTATCGGTCGGGGCTCGACCTCCGCGTGACCGAGCTGGGAACCGCGCTCTCCGTCGCGAAGTCGGTCGTACCGGTCAGCAGATACGAGTCACTCGGCGACGATGTCAGCGCGGTGCCGGTCTTTCGCGAGACCAGCACGACGCAACCGGGGGCACGGGTCGAGATCCTCGGGATCGAGCCGGCCGCACTGCCGACCCTCCCCGGCTGGCGCACTGACTTCTCATCGACGTCGATCGATGATCTCGCCGATCGCCTGCAGGTGCCGGCGCCCAGCGGCGGTTGGCGGTTGACCGGGCATCGATTGCCCACCGGCGTCACCGACCTCGAAGTACGGTTCACGTACAGCGGTCAGCCGGTCCGCCTCGACGCGGTCGTGGCGACCGATGGTGGCGACGCCGCGATCGTTCCGTTGGGAACGATCCGGGACGGGATGACCAGCGCGTCGGCGCGTCTGCCCGACAGCGGGATCGGCGGCCAGCTCACTGCGCTGATCTTCCGCAACGATCAGTTGATCGCGGGCCCGCAGCATCAGGGCGACCTCGTGACCGGGACCGTGACGTTCGACGGTCTCGAGGGCCTGGTCGCGGACGACCCGATCGATCTCGAGATCTTCACGGTCTCGTCGGTGGTGATCCGCGCCCCCCAGGCGTCCGACGGCGTGGTCCTGCCGGCGATCGTCAGCCCGAACCTCGCCCGCGATGCGGCCGCGGATGGCAGCCTCGACCTGCACGTCGGAGGCGGCAGCGTGCCCCTGCGCGTCGTCGGGACCGCGGCCTGGGCACCGACCATCACGGACGCGAACCCGAGGTTCGTCATCGTTCCGCTCGATCCGCTGCTCGTGGCGGTGGCGTCCGCGTTGCCGGGGGCTGGCAGACCGACCGAGATGTGGATCACCGCGCCGACCCCCCAACGCCTCGACGAGGTGCGCCACGCGCTGGGCCAGGCCCCGTTCCGTTTCGCCGAGGTGACCGCCCGAGCCGATCTCGTCGCCGACCGCGCCGGCGACCCGCTCACCCAAGCGATCGTCTGGTCACTGGTCGTGGCCGCTATCGCCGGACTGCTCCTGTCCGTGGGCGGGCTCATCCTCGGTACTGTCACGGATCTGCGTGACGAACGCGGTGAGCTGGCCGATCTCGAGGCGCAAGGCATCCCGCCGTCATCGTTGCGCTGGCATGCCCTGGCGCGCACCGCGTGGCTGGCGATCGGCGGGGGCATCGCCGGCCTGGTCGCCGGCCTCCTGCTGGCGGTGGTGGTGACCGGAGCACTCGCCCTCGACGCGGAGGGCCGCCTGCCGATCCCGCCATTGGTCGTTGTGCTGCCACCGCTGCAGATCGCACTCGTCGTCGGTGGTGTCGTGGTCCTGGTCCTGGCGATCGCGACATGGCTCGCTCGTCGTACCTACGGGCGGGCGACGCTCGGTGAACGGCGTGGGGGCGTCGCGCCGCGCCAGCGCGGTGCTGCCTGGACGGCCGGATCGGAGCATGTCGATGGCTGAGGCGATCGCCGGATCGGGGCTGATCCGGATCCACCCCTCGCCCGGTGGCCCCGTCGCGGCACTGCGCGGCCTGGACCTGCACGTCGAGGTCGGTGAGGTCGCGGCGGTCCTCGGTCCGTCCGGCTCCGGCAAGTCGACCTTGCTGCGCCTGGTCGCCGGTCTCGATCGGCCGTCGGCGGGACGGTTGACCGTGCTCGGTCGTGAGCTGACCGACGCCAGCGACGCCGAGCTCGACGAGCACCGACGTCTCCGGGTCGGGGTGGTCGAACAGCATTACCGGCGGGCGTTGTCGCCATACGTGCCGGCGGCCGAGGCCATCGGGCTGCCGCTGGCGCTGCGCGGCGTGCCCGACGCGGAGCGCAACGCCCGCGTGCGCGAGCTCCTGGAGCGGGTGGGTCTGGCCGACCGGGCCACTGCGTATCACCACGAGCTGTCCGGGGGTGAGCAACAGCGGATCGCGTTCGCGGTCGCACTAGCGCCGCGACCGGCATTGCTGCTCGCCGACGAGCCGACCGGGGAGCTCGACGGGGCGACCGCCGAGACGATCCTCGGGGCATTGCGCGACCTCGTGAGAGCCGAGGGCACGACGTGCCTCATCGTCACCCACGACGAGCTCGTCGAGCGGGTCGCCGATCGGGTCATCCACCTCGCCGACGGACGAGCCGTCGCAGAACGCCGTGGCCGCCCGGGGACGGAGGCTCGGCCGGTGCGCGATGAGCAGGGCTGGCTCGCGCCGCCGCTGCCGGAGCCGAGCACACCGGTCGCACCCGCGGTCCGGCCCGAGCTCGACGCCGATGCCGTGGTGCTCGATATGGTGGAGCGGCGCTACGGGACGGATGCGGTCGGATCCGTGGGCCTGCCGCCGACCACGGCCGCCTTCCGGCGGGGCGGGTTCCACGTCGTCACCGGTCCGTCGGGGAGCGGCAAGACCACGCTCCTCCGGCTCGTGGCGGGCCTCGACCGCCCGACCGACGGTCGCGTCGTCACCCTGGGCACCGACCTGGCCGAGCTCGATCGCGACGCGCTGGCCCGGTTTCGCGCGGCGCGGATCGGCATCGTCGACCAACTCCGCGACCTCGTGCCGTTCCTGACGGCACGCGAGAACGTCGAGCTCGGCCTCGCCATCCGCGGCTTTGCACCCGGGGACGCTCGCCAGCGAGCCACCGCCGCTCTCGCGGGCGTCGGTCTGAGCGATCACCTCGAGCGCGCCCCTGACGGGCTGTCCGCCGGCGAGAGACTGCGGGTGGCGCTCGCCCGCGCGCTGGCTGCCGATCCGGAGCTGCTGATCCTCGACGAGCCGACCGCGGCCCTGGATCGGGCCGGTGCGCGGGCGGTGGCCCGGCTCCTGGCCGGCCTCGACGGGCAGGTCACGATCCTTGCGACCACTCACGACCCGGCCCTCATCGAGGCGGCGAGTGACCGGCT
This sequence comes from uncultured Chloroflexia bacterium, assembly GCA_963819655.1. GTDB lineage: Bacteria > Chloroflexota > Limnocylindria > Limnocylindrales > CSP1-4 > SPCO01. The sequence goes on from CAWFXA010000002.1 coordinate 394,728, forward strand.
GGACCTCGTCGCGACGATCGCCGCGAGCGCCGCGCCGGCGAGCTGACCTGCGACGTCGCGCGCGCCGCGCCCGCTCAGCGGTAATGCGGCTCGCGCGTCATGCGAAAGACGGCACGCGCCAGGATCCCGAGACCGAGCGCCGTCAACCACAGGCCCGGCCCGCTGGTGAAGACCTCTGCCGGCTCCGTGAACCGGAACGCCCCGAGACCGAGCAGCTCGAACACCCGCCAGCCGAGACCGATCCAGCCAACGATCGCCAGCAGGGCGTACGCCTCCCAACGATCGATCGGGGTCGGCCGGTCGCCGACGGCGTAGGGCAACACGACAAGCAGGAGGGTCGCGACGCCCGACAGCAAGGCCAGGATCCCGCTGCCCTCCAGCCCGTTGCCCTGGAGAGGTGGCAGGCCGCCGGGCGTGGCCAGCTGCCACCACGGCAGCACGCAACCCACCAGGATCACGACAGCGCCGACCGCGGCAAGGGTCCGGCCCCCGCCCAATGGCCGCCGGTGCATGGTCACGCCTTGACGGCCTCTTCCTGCTCCGCGCCCGCGCCATAGACCTCGGGCTTGAGCACACCGACGAACCGCAGGTTCCGGTAGATCTCCCCGTAATCGAGACCGTAGCCGATCACGAACTGGTCGGGGATCTGGAATCCGATGTAGTCGACCGGGATCTCGACGAGCCGACGGGCCGGCTTGTCGAGAAGGGTGCAGATGTGGAGCGTCCGCGGGTTCTTGCCGCGCAGGTAGCGGATCAGGTAGTTCAGGGTCAGGCCCGTGTCGATGATGTCCTCGACGATCAGGACGTCCTCGCCTTCGATGCTGGCGGACAGGTCCTTGAGGATCCGGACGAGACCCGACGATTCGGTCGTGCTGCCACCGTACGAGCTGACCTCCATGAGGTCGATACGGAGCGGCAGCTCGATGGCCCGCATCAGGTCGGCCATGAACGGCAGCGACCCCTTGAGCACCGAGACCAGGGTCAGCGTCCGGCCGGCGTAGTCGGCCGTGATACGCGCGCCCAGCTCGGCGACGCGCTCGGCGATCTGGGTCTCGGTGAGCAGGATGTCCGCGACGTCATCGCGGAGATCCACGGCGCGGGCGGTCATCGACCGGTCGTCTCAGGCTCGACGGCGGCGGCGTGACGGACGCGCCGACGGCCGGTCCCGAGCAGGCTCGCGGCCAGCGGTGTGGCCAGCGGGGTATGCGCGACCGGCTCGAGGGCGACGTCGTCCGTGAAGGCGTGGGGCAGGGCCACCTGGCCGGAGGTTCCGGACAAGCCGTCGACCAGGGCGTGCTTGCCGTACTTGAGCATCAACGCCCGGAAATCGCGCGCGTAAAAGAGCTTGACGTTGACCGACGGATACAGCTCACGGAGCCGCCGCAGCTTGCGGTTCTTCTTCCGCACGAGCTTCTGCCGGAGTGTCGTCATCTCGAGGTAGCAATCGAGGTCGGGCAGGTAGAAGTCGGGCGAGAAGCTCTCGACGACCGCGCCATCGAGGTTCCAGAGGATCGGGAAGGTGTGGGGTTCGTACTCCCAGCGGACCGCATAGAAATCGAGGATGCGTGCCATCTCCGCTTCGCTGGCGTGTGCGAATGGCGTGCGGGAGTCCATCGGCCACCAGTCTACCCGAGCGACCCTCCACCCCGTATCCACGGCCCCCGCCGGCCGCCGACCCGGCGCGTTGCCAGAGATACCCCCTGGGGGTATGATGCGCCCATGGCCACCAGCACCTCGCGCCGCGCTGCGCCGCCGGACCCGAGTCATTTCCGGCACAGCTATTCGAAGGACACCGCCCAGCTGATGCGTCGCCTGTCGCGGATGGAGGGCCAGGTCCGCGGGATCGCCCGGATGATCGAGCGCGAGGAGTACTGCGTCGACATCCTCCAGCAGACCGCTGCCCTGCGCGCGGCAGTGGATGCCCTGTCGATCCTCGTCCTCGAGGACCACGTCCAGGGCTGCGTCCGCACCGCCGCGGAGCGCGGCGAAGCCGACCAGTACGTTGACGAGGTGATCGACGTGGTGCGCCGGACGCTCGGCCGGCCGGTGCGCAGCCCCACCCGCACGTCGTAACAGGGGCGGTACCTTCGGCGCCATCCCGCGCCCGCTCGGGTGATGTCGCGTGGACGCACCGCCGAGGGACCATCGGATCCGCATGACCGACCCGGATCGGATCCCCGCGTCCGCGATCCCGGCCGCCGCGCCGAGCATCGCGCCACCGCCGCCGTTCGCTGAACGCAGGCGGCGATCCCGCCGTGCCGCCGACCAGATCGCCGACGAAGAGACCCGACTGCTCGCGATGGCCCTGGACGTGCTCGCCTCGGATCGCTCGGCAGAGGCGCGTCTGGCGGACCTGCTCGACCTCCTCGCTGACACCGTCGGCGCGACCCGGGCGGCCGTCGTCACGGACGCGGAGCCACGCCGCGTGGCGGTGGCGGCTTCGGGCGACGACGACAGACCCCACGCCGTGGACCTTGCGACTTGGCTCGACGCTGCGGCGCCGCGCACCCGTGCCCAGCGTGCCGCCGCCCGCCCGGCCGACGTCGTGATCGCCTCCCGCGGCGACGGTCGTGCCGGCGGTCGCCGTCGCTCGACGCCGGCAGCCCCGTGTTACGCCTGGCTTCCGATCCCCGCTGCCGGGAACGTCACGCTCGGTTTCGCTTTCGCGAAATCCGCCGAAGCCGCCGGCCTCGGCGAACGTCTGCCGCCGGCCCTCGCCCGACACGCGGCCGTGGCGCTCGCGCTGGTGACCGAGTCGATGAGCACCGAGCGAGAGCTCGCGGCGTTGCATGCCCGCGAGGTCGAGCGCGTCAAGTACGTCTCGACCGTGGCGCACGAGCTGCGCACGCCGCTGACGGGGCTGTCGGGCTATCTCGACCTGATCCTCGACGGGCACGTCGATGACGAGGCGATCCAGCGCGAGTTCCTCGAGCGCGGGCGGTCGATCGCCGGGTCCATGACGGCGCTGATCGGCGACCTGCTCGAGCTGTCTCGGCTGGAGTCCGGTTCGCTCCAGCTCGACGTCGAGCCGTTCTCGGTCGCGGACATGCTGCACGCCGTCGGCGCGGCCCTCCTGCCGATCGCCATGGAGCGCGATGTGCCGCTCATCACCACCCCGCCGACGCGGATCCGGACAGCGACGGGCGACCGGCGGCGCGTCGAGCAGATCGTGACGAACCTTGCGGCGAATGCCCTCAAGTTCGGCGCGGAGGGCGCCGAGGTCGAGCTGACGGGCCGGTTCGAGGGAGCCGCGGCGGTGATCGTGGTCCGCGACGAGGGGCCGGGCATCGGCGCCGAGGATCGCGCGCGGATCTTCGACCGCTTCTACCGGATGGCCGACCACGAGCGGGTCACGGGGACCGGACTCGGGCTGTCGATCTCGCGCGATCTCGCGCGGATGATGGGCGGCGATCTCGACGTGGCGAGCCTCCTTGGCACTGGCTCGGCGTTCACCCTGGTGCTGCCCGGCCCGAGCACGCCCGTCGATCCGGACGCGATCGCCGCGGCGACGGCAGCCGCGGTCGATGATGAGACCGATCGACTGGAGGCCCTGGCCGCTGTCCGCGCCGCCGGGTCGCGCGCCTCGACCGCCCGACGATCGGCGTCGGTGTCGCGCGGTGCGGTCCCGGCCGTCCTCCGCTAAGAGGCCCCCTCGCGCGACTTATCCACCAAACCCGGCGGCGTCGGGGACTTCGTGGACAACAGGGTTGACGGTCCCCGGTCCCGGCTCGTACGGTCCTATCCCGCACTGGGGCGACGCGAGGGTAACGCGGTCCACGAGGGGCTCGGGGAAACCCGGCCACGAACCGGATGGATCGCGGAAGACCGGACGATCATCGCCGTCGGTGCGAGAAGAGTCGACGCCGGGAGCGGTGCCGCGCTGCGGGGTACGCAGGCCAAGGAGGCGTACCGTTGGATCGCAGGCGCGAGCCGCTCCCGACGCGCGTCCGTGACACCCCGGAGCTCCCCGCCGCGTATGACGCCGCCCTGCGGTCCGGCCTCGAGGACCTCGGTCTCGAGCTTCCGGAGCCAGCCCGCGCCGCGATCGACGGGCACATCCGCCTGCTCCTCGCCTGGACGCCGTCCATCAACCTCACGGCGATCAGGGATCCGGCGGCGGTCGCGCTCGGCCACGTCGTCGACAGCCTGACCGCCCTGACCTGGCTACGCGATCAGGCCACCGCCCGGCTCCTCGATCTCGGATCCGGTGGCGGCTTCCCGGGCATTCCGCTGGCCGCCGCACAGCCGACCCTGGCCGTCACGCTCCTTGAGCCGGTCACGAAGAAGGCCCGCTTCCTCGAGACGGTCGCCGAGGCGTCGGACCTCGCCGGGCGGGTCGATGTGATCGCCGCCCGCGCGGAGGACTTGGCCCGCCACCCCGATCAGCGTGGTCGCTGGCCGGTCGTCACGGCGCGGGGTGTCGCCGCGGGGGCGGACCTCGTCGAGCTGGCGTTCCCATTGTTGGCGCCGGGGGGATCACTGATCGCCTGGAAGCGCGGCGACCTGGCGGCCGAGCTGGCCGCCGCTCACCGCGCGATCGAGGCGCTCGGCGGCGGGTCCATCGAGGTGCTGGATGTCCGCGTCGGCGGGCTCCGCGACCATCGCCTCGTCATGGCGACGCGCGCCTCCGCCGGGCGTGTCCCGGATCGGTACCCGCGCGACCCCGCCGCGCGACGCCGACAGCCGTGGTGAGCGCAACCCGTCCGCCAGCCACTGCTACCCTCTTCGCCGATGCGCATCGCCGTCCTGTCGGACATCCACAGCAATATCGTGGCGCTCGATGCGGTCCTCCTCCACGCCGCTGACGTCGACGCGATCTGGCACCTCGGCGACGTCGTGGGCTATGGCCCGGAGCCCGATGCGGTGGTGGCGCGCCTGAGCGAGCGCAAGGCGACCGGTGTCCGCGGCAACCACGATGCCGCAGCGATCGGTGGGCCCGAGATCGACTGGTTCAACCCCGAGGCGCGCGCCGCCGCGGAATGGACCAGGGACACGATGTCGTCGACCGGTCGTGCGTGGCTGGCCGACCTGCCCGAGCGGCTGACGATCGGCGACATGACGCTGGTCCACGGCAGCCCACGCGACCCGCTCCGCGAGTACATCACCGACAGCGAGGTGGCGGCGGCCAATCTGGAGGTGCTGGGGACCCCGCATGGCCTGCACGGCCATACCCACGTGCCGGTCGCCTGGAGCGCGACGCCGGATGGGGTCGCGCTCGTTCAAGTCCGGGACAAGACGGCCCTCGAGCTCGGGGCGCCTCGAACGCTGCTCAACCCGGGCAGCGTCGGTCAGCCGCGCGATGGCGACCCGCGGGCGGCCTATCTCGTGCTGGACCTCGACGTCGGACGCGTGACCTGGCACCGCGTCGCGTACGACATCGCGACCGTCCAGGCGGGCATCCGCGCCGCCGGTCTGCCGGTGCGGCTCGCGGCACGTCTGGCGATCGGCGCATGACAGACCGGTCATGATCGGCGGCCGGCGGCCGCTGCAGGGCCGCAAACCCGGCGACAAGCGGCTCCGCGTCGAGCGGCCCCACGCGCCGTTCTTCCGCTACACGGGCAAGGGCCAGCTCACCGCAAAGGAGGCGGCGAGCGTCCCGACCACGCCCGGCGCGCGCCTCATCGCCCGGATCCGCGCTGTGGTGCTCGGGCGGCCGCTCCATCAGGAAGCAGAGGCCGGCGAGCGCCTGTCCAAGACGAAGGCTCTGGCCATCTTCAGCTCGGATGCGATCTCGTCGTCGGCGTATGCGACAGAGGAGATCATCCTGGCGTTCATCCTCGGCGGCGCCGCCCTCGCGGCGCTGTCGTGGTCGCTGCCCGTGGCCATCGCGATCGCGGGTCTCCTCGCCATCGTCGCATTCAGCTACCGCCAGGTGTGCCTGGCCTACCCCAACGGGGGTGGCTCCTACTCGGTATCGAAGGCGAACTTCGGCCGGCATGCCTCGCTCGTCGCGGCGTCGGCGCTGCTGATCGACTACAACCTGACGGCCGCTGTGTCGACGTCGTCGGCGGTCGAGCAGATCGTGTCGGCGTTCCCGGCGGTCAGCGATGTGCGCGTGCTGATCGGCGTGGGCGCCCTGGCCCTGATCACCCTGGCCAACCTGCGCGGCGTCAGGGAGGCCGGCAACATCTTCGCGGTCCCGACCTATCTCTTCATGTTCAGCGCATTCGCGATGATCGCCATCGGGGCGTATCGGATCATCGTGCTGGGCGAACACCACGCACCGCCGCCCGAGGTCATCGCGGCGACCACCGAGACGGCCGGTGCGGTGTCGATCTTCCTGCTGTTGCGGGCGTTCGCCTCCGGAGCCGTCGCCCTGACCGGGACCGAGGCGATCGCGACCGGGGTGCCAGCATTCAAGCCGCCCGAATCACGCAACGCGGCCACCACCCTCGCCGTCATGGCCGGCGTCCTGACGATCCTCTTCGTCGGCATCACCTTCCTGGCCTCGAACTTCGCGATCTATCCGACCGTCCCGGAGCTGTTCGGCGAGGTCCCACATAAGACCGTCATCGCGCAGGTCGCCGAGACGGTCTTCGGCACCTCGCTCCCGTTCTATCTGTTCCAGGCGTTCACGGCGCTGCTGCTGTTCCTCGCCGCGAACACCAGCTTCGCCGCCTTTCCGCGACTCGCCGCAGTGCTCGGCGAGGACGGTTTCTTCCCGCGCCAGTTCAGCCTTCGAGGCGACCGCCTCGCGTTCTCCATGGGCATCCTGCTGCTGGGCCTGATCGCGGCGTCGCTGGTGGTCATCGCCGGCGGGCGGACGCACGCCCTCATCCCGCTGTACGCGGTCGGCGTGTTCATCGACTTCACGATCAGCCAGGCCGGCATGATCCGGCATTGGCTGCGGACCCGCGATCGTGGCTGGCGCTACCGGTTGGCGATCAACGCGGTGGGCTGCGCGGCGACCGCGGTGGTCGCGATCGTCGTGACCAGCGTCAAGTTCCTCGATGGGGCATGGCTCGTCGTGGTGCTCATCCCGATCCTCGTGAGCATCATGCTGTTCATCCGGCGCGAGTACGACGATCAGGAGCGGGAGCTGCACGTCCGCGAGGACATCGTCGTCGAGGGGCCGCATCGGGAGCAGCGCGTCGTCATCCCCGTGAACGGCATCAACCGGGCGGTCATCCAGGCGGTGAACTTCGGCCGCACGATGAGCCGGGACGTCCGCGCCGTGTTCGTGACCGAGGACCCCGAGCACGGCGAGGCGGTCCGCGAGCGGTGGGAGCGGCAGATCCCGGGTGTCCCTCTGGTCATCGTCGAGTCGCCGTATCGGGCAGTCATCACGCCCGTCCTCGCCTACCTGGACGTCCTGGACCAGGCTTGGCCCCCGGACAAGGAGGCGCCGATCACGATCGTCGTCCTGCCCGAGTACGTCGCGCGTCACTGGTGGGAGCGGCTGCTCTACAACCAGACCGCGAAGCGCCTCAAGGCCGCGATCCTGGGGCGCGAGCACACCGTCATCGCCGACGTGCCCTACCGCCGCGAGAACCGCGAGAGATGACGCGCCGGGCATGAGCCGGCTCGGTGGTATCGTGGCCGTGCATGCCGGAGATCGACAAAGAACCATTCCACCGCGCCGTGGTGGCCCTCAATGGTGGCCCGAGCGACGCACGGATCGTCCGGCTGGTGGCAAGCCTGGCTGCGAAGACCAAGGCTGAGCTGATCGCCGTGCATGTCGTCGAGATCGACTGGACACTGCCGCTCGATGCCGACATCGCCGGCCGCTCCGAGGACGTCCAACGCGTGCTGGATTCCGCCGAAACGATCGCCGAGGGCTTCAAGCTCAAGATGGAGCCAGTCCTGCTCCAGGCGCGTGACGTCGCCGCTGCGATCGTCGATGAGGCGACCGAGCGTGGGGCTGATCTGCTGGTCGTCGGCCTGCCATATCGGAAGAGATTCGGTGGGGAGTTCGCGATCGGCCGGACCATCCCGTACATCCTGCAGAACGCGCCGTGCACCGTCTGGGTCGTGCGCGAGCCGATGAGTGAGGAACCATCGTGAAGATCGTCATCGTGGGCTGCGGTCGGGTCGGCGCCTCCGCCGCCGAGATCTGGGATGCCGCCGGTCACGAGGTCATCGTGCTGGACACGTCGACCCGGGCGTTCGAACGCCTGCCGTCGTCGTTCGGGGGCACGGCCGTGCGCGGCGACGGCACCGACGAGGATGTCCTTCGACGCTCGGGCATGGAGGGCGCCGACGTCTTCCTGGCCCTGACCGAGGGCGACAATCGCAACGTGATGGCCGCCCAGCTCGCGGTGGAGGCGTTCGAGATCCCGCAGGTCATCGCCAAGATCAACGACCCGGTGCGTGCCGCCGCCTACGCCGAGCTGGGGATCGCCACCTTGTGTCGGACGGGGCTGATGGTCGACGCCATGAACGCGCACCTCGGCTTCCCGCCGTCGGGGTTGTCGGGGATGCTCGCCGCAAGCGGTTACCACCCGGGTGGCGACCATCACGCCGATCCGCCCTCATCGCAAGTCGAGGTGCGCGACGCCGCGAACCCCGTGCCGGCCACGCCCGGCGCGACCATGGAGGCCTGATCGTGTTCGTCCTCGTCGTCGGTGGTGGCAAGGTCGGCTACTACCTCGCCAAAGAATTGCTGGACTCGGGCCACGAGGTGGCCCTCATGGAGAAGGACCCGATGCGGGCGCAACAGATCGCCGACGAGATCGGCTCGATCGTCATCGCCCACGACGGGTGCGAAGGCAAGTACCTCGGCGAGGCCGGGGCGAACCGCGCCGACGTCGTGGCCGCCGTGACCGGCGACGACGAGGACAACCTCGTCATCTGTCAGATGGCGAAGCACCACTTCGACGTCCCGCGCACCATCGCGCGGGTCAACAACCCCAAGAACGAGTCGCTGTTCAGGCACCTCGGGGTCGACGAGCTGATCAGCCCGACCAGGATGATCCTCGGCTCGATCGAGCAGGACATCCCGGTCCACGAGCTGCTCCACCTGGCGGCTCTCGGTGAGGGCGAGCTCGAGTTGATCGAGGCGCACCTGCAGCCCGGTTCACCGGCCATCGGTCGCGCGCCGCGGGACCTCGAGATCCCCGAGGGCTGTTCGCTGTTCGCGGTGATCCGTGATGGGCTGGCATCGCCCCTTCGCCCCGACACGATCCTGCGCGAGGGCGACAAGGTCATCGCGATCGGCAAGCAGGAGTGCGAGGCCCTGCTCCATGGGCAGCTGATCGGCGACCCGGAGGCCGCTCCGACGCGTTGACCGGAGTGCCGCCACGGCGGACGTTGCGGAATCTCGTTCGTTCCTTCGCGTAAGACTCTTGACAACGTCATTGTCAGGGTTTTAGCATCTTGCTGTGTCCGGACTCCGGACGCCTGACCAGAAACGAACGGTGGTGCCGACGTGTCGGCTCACCTCGAACGATGACCTTTCAGGAGATGCACGAGATGACCCTCGTACGCCGGACAGTCCCATCCCGGGGCGTCCTCACCCTCCGCCCGACCATGGACCAGGAGGCCTGACGCGTGGCGTCCCCCAGGCCCGAGCGGGACCCGGAGCGACCCGTCTACGTCATCAGCGTGGCGGCGAGCATCGTCAGCGCTCATCCGCGTACGTTGCGGATCTACGAGGACGAGGGGCTGCTGTGTCCCGCGCGGACGCCCACCAACATCCGCCTCTATAGCGAGAACGACATCCGCCGGATCCTCTGGATCCGCCATTTGACCCGAGAGCGAGGCGTCAACCTCGCCGGTATCCGCATCCTGTTCGAGCTCGAGGAGCGCCTCGGAGCCCGGATCCTCGAGGCGCTGTACGCCGAGGGGACCGGGGCCGCCGAGGCCACCCGCCAGCCCGAACCCAGCCTCACATCGACCGCGGCACGCGTCTCGGACGACAAGACCACCAGCTAGGAGATCCACCACGATGGCCAAGCGACCGTCAGACCCGGTCGAGGGAACGCAGGAGGAGACCGTGACCGGTCCCCGCGACCTGCCTCTCGTCGCACTCCGGGAGACGGTCATCTTCCCGGAGATGATCGTCCCGCTCCAGGTTGGCCGCGAGAAGAGCGTCAATGCGCTCAACGCCGCGGTCGCCGAAGGCGGACCCATCGCCCTCGTCACACAGCGGCAGGCCGAGCAGGAGGACATCAACGATCCCTCCGAGCTCTTCGAGATCGGCACGTTGGCCAAGATCGCGCAGGTCGTCCAACTCCAGGACGGCACCGTCAGGGCGATCGTCCAGGGCCAATCGCGTCTGCGGCTGCGCGGCTTCAATCAGACCGATTCCTACCTCCGGGCATCCATCGTGGAGCTCCCCGACGAGTCCCCGGACGGGCTCGAGGTCCAGGCGCTGATGCGCACGGTCCAGGCGCAGATCGAGCAGTACGTCGCGAACGGCGCGCCCGTACCGCCGGAAGCCGCCGTCGCCGCGCGCAATATCAGCGAGCCCGGACTGCTGGCCGACATGGTCGCCTACAGCCCGGACATGTCGACCGAGCAGCGCCAGGAGCTGCTCGAGACGATCGATGTCACCGAGCGCCTGAAGCTCGTCTCGAATTTCCTTGCGCATCAGGTCGAGATCCTCGAGCTGAAGGGCCGGATCCAGTCCGAAGTCAAGTCGGAGATGGACAAGACCCAGCGCGAGTACATCCTTCGCGAGCAGCTCAAGGCCATCCAGCGTGAGCTGGGCGAGGATGACCCGCAGCAGGCCGAGATCAACGAGCTCCGCGAGAAGGTCGAAGCCGCCGGCATGCCGGAGGAGATCAAGACCCGGGCGATCAAGGAGGTCGACCGGATGAGCCGCATCCCGTCGGCGTCACCCGAGGTCGGCGTGATCCGGACGTACGTGGACTGGCTGATCAGCCTGCCGTGGAACGTCGCGACCGACGACCAGCTCGATATCAAGGAGGCTGCGCGCATCCTCGATGAGGACCACTACGGCCTCGAGAAGATCAAGGAGCGCATCCTCGAATACCTCGCGGTGCGGACGCTCGCGGACGAGATCCGCAGCCCGATCCTCGCCTTCGTCGGACCTCCCGGCGTGGGCAAGACGAGCCTGGGCAAGAGCATCGCCCGTGCCATGGGCCGCAAGTTCGTCCGGATGAGCCTCGGCGGCATCCACGACGAGGCCGAGATCCGTGGCCACCGGCGCACGTACATCGGCGCGCTGCCCGGCCGGATCATCCAGAGCATCAAGACCGCCGGCTCGAACAACCCGGTCTTCATGCTCGACGAGGTGGACAAGATCGGGATGGATTTCCGGGGTGACCCGTCGTCCGCCCTGCTCGAGGTCCTCGACCCGGAGCAGAACAACTCATTCCAGGACAACTACCTCGAGGTGCCGTTCGACCTGAGCAAGACGCTGTTCATCGCGACGGCCAACCTGCTCGACCCGATCCCGGCAGCGCTGCGCGACCGGATGGAGATCGTCCAGCTGCCCGGCTACACCGAGCAGGAGAAGATCGAGATCGGCAAGCGGTTCCTCATCCCCAAGCAGATGACGAACCACGGCCTCAACGACAAGCGCATCGAGATCACCGACGCAGCCATGACCGAGCTCGTGCGCTCGTACACGCACGAGGCCGGTGTCCGCAACCTCGAGCGCGAGATCGCCAATGTCATGCGCAAGGTCGCCCGGCAGGTCGCCGAGGGCCGCAAGCGCAAGACCGTCGTCGACGAGAAGAAGCTGGCCGAGTTCCTCGGACCGCAGCGGTACGAATATGGCGAGCTCGAGACCGAGGACCAGACGGGCGCGGCGACCGGACTCGTCGTCACCGAGGTCGGTGGCGATGTGGTCGCGATCGAGGTGACCCGCATGGAGGGCAAGGAGGACTTCATCCTCACTGGCCAGCTCGGCGAGGTCATGCGCGAGAGTGCTCGCGCCGGCCTGTCCTGGACGCGCGCCAATGCGCGTGACCTGGGCATCGACCGCGAGATCTTCGAGAAGAACACCCTGCACATCCACGTCCCAGCGGGCGCGATCCCCAAGGACGGGCCGTCGGCAGGGATCACGATGGCGACTGCGATCGTGAGCGCTCTGACCGGCATCCCGGTCCGCAAGGACGTGGCGATGACGGGCGAGATCACGCTGCGCGGGCGGGTGCTCCCGATCGGCGGTCTGAAGAGCAAGATCCTGGCAGCCCACTTGTCGGGCGCCAAGACCGTGATCATCCCAAGGAAGAACGAGAAGGACCTGCGGGACATCCCCGAGGAGATCCGCAAGTCGATGAAGCTCATCCTCGTCGACTCGATGGAGCAGGTGCTCGAGGCGGCCCTCCGGCGCAAGCCGAGGCCCCTCGTCGCCGAGCCACCGAAGATCGTCAAGGGTGGCGACCCGATCGATCCCGAGCCCGAGAGCCGGGTTCGCCGAACGAACTTCCCACCCACCGATCAGCCCCCCGTGGTCGTCGAGCGCGGCCACTAAACGTGGAGCAAGACCAGACGGCGTAGTCGTCGCCGGGCGTCCGAGGCGAAGGCACCATCGAGGAGCGGAGCGAGCGCACTTCAAGGTGCGTGAGCGAGCACCGCAGGTGGCAACGCTCGCATCGGACGATCCAGCGACGATCCCGGAGTCGACGCCCATGGAGTACAAGGATTACTACGCGGTCCTGGGGGTTCCCAGGACCGCGTCAAAGACCGACATCAAGAAGGCGTACCGGAAGCTCGCGCGCGAGCATCACCCGGACACCAAGCCGGACGACGCCGCCGCTGAGCGCCGGTTCAAGGAGGTCAACGAGGCCCACGCCGTCCTGTCCGATCCGGACAAGCGCGGGCTGTACGACCGCCTTGGGTCGGACTGGGAAGCCTATGCTCGCGCCGGCGCGACGGCGGGCGCCGCGACAGGCGGGCGGGCCGCTGCTGCCGGCAACACGTCCGGGGGTTTCAGCGGCTTCGGTGGACCCGGCGGCAACGTCCGCTACGAGTTCCACACGAGCGGCGACGCGTCCGACTTCAGCGACTTCTTCCAGGCCTTCTTTGCCGGCGCCTCGGAGCCGGTCACCGGACCCGGGCGCGGCCGTCGTCCGACCGGTGGCGCGTCGTTCGACGACATCCTCGCCGGGATGGGCCTCGACAGGGACGGCAACGTCCGTGCCGGCAGCGCGCAGCCTAACGGCGGGCGACGGACCGCCGCTCCAGCCCGCCCCAGCGCCGAGGCGGTCGCCGAGATCACGCTCGACGAGGCGTACCACGGCACGACCCGCCTGGTCGAGGTCGACGGCAAACGCCTCGAGGTCACGATCCCGAAGGGCGCCGACAGCGGTAGCCGCATCCGTCTGACGGGCAAGGCGCCCGGCGGCGGCGACCTGCACGTGGTTGTTCGCCAGCTCCCGGACCGGACCTTCACCCGCCGCGGAGCGGATCTCGAACGCGAGCTGCCGCTGTCTCTGCGCGAGGCCCTGCTCGGCGCGGACGTGCGCGTCCGGACGCCCAAGGGGCGGGTCCTCCTCACGATCCCGGCCGGGACGCAGCCCGGCAAGACGTTCCGCCTGACCGGCCAGGGCATGCCCCGCTTCAAGGCCGCCGGCAACGGCGATCTGTACGTCAAGGCCAGGGTCGTCCTGCCGGGCGATCTGACGCCCGACGCCCGCGACGCCGCCGACCGATTCCTCGAGCTCACCAACCAACCCGATCCCCGCGCACGAGAGACCTGACCCGATGCAACTCGACCGATTCACCCAGAAGGCCCAGGAGGCCATCATCGCCGCCCAGGAGACTGCGCAGCGACTCCAGAGCCCCGTCCTCGACGCCGAGCACATGCTCAGCGCGCTCATCGAGCCCGACGACGGGATCCCGGCGGAGACCCTGCGGCGCCTTGGCGTCGACCTGCCCGCGTTCCGCGGCGAGCTCGCCGCCAGCCTGTCACGCCGAGCCCGCATCCAGGGCGGCTCTCTTGCCCTCGACCCCCGGGCGAAGGGCGTCATCGACCGGGCCGAGGCGGAGGCCCGCCGTCTCGGCGACGACTACGTCTCGACCGAGCATCTGCTCCTCGGCGTCGCCGAGGCAGGTGGTGATGCGCAGTCGCTCCTCGACTCGCACGCGGCCGGCAAGGAGGCGATCCTGCAGGCCCTCCAGAGCGTGCGTGGCGGCCAGCGGGTCACGTCCCAGAACCCGGAGGGCACCTATGCCGCCCTCGAGAAGTACGGCCGCGACCTCACGACCGAGGCGCGCGCGGGCAAGCTCGATCCGGTCGTCGGCCGTGACGAGGAGATCCGGCGCGTGATCCAGGTCCTCAGCCGGCGCACGAAGAACAACCCCGTGCTCATCGGTGAGCCGGGCGTCGGCAAGACCGCCATCGCCGAGGGCCTCGCACAGCGCATCGTCCGCAGCGACGTGCCGGATGGCCTCAAGGGCAAGCGCGTCGTCGCGCTCGACCTCGGGGCGCTCATCGCGGGCGCCAAATTCCGGGGCGAATTCGAGGAGCGCCTCAAGGCGGTCCTCAAGGAGATCAAGGACAGCGACGGCCAGGTCGTGCTGTTCATCGACGAGCTCCACACGGTCGTCGGTGCCGGCGCCGCCGAGGGCGCGATGGACGCCTCGAACCTCCTCAAGCCGATGCTCGCGCGTGGTGAGCTGCACACCATCGGCGCGACCACCCTCGACGAGTACCGCAAGCACATCGAGAAGGACGCCGCGCTCGAGCGGCGCTTCCAGCCGATCCTCGTCGACCAACCGACGGTCGAGGAGACGATCAGCATCCTGCGCGGCTTGCGCGAGCGCTACGAGGTCCATCACGGCGTGCGCATCACCGATTCGGCTCTCGTCGCCGCGGCCACCCTGTCCGATCGCTACATCACCGACCGATTCCTGCCCGACAAGGCGATCGACCTCGTCGACGAGGCGGCCTCGCGCCTGCGCATGGAGATCGACTCGATGCCGATCGAGATCGACGAGCTCGAGCGCCGCCGCATCCAGCTCGAGATCGAGCGCGAGGCGCTGCGCAAGGAGCCGGACGACGCGTCGAAGGCTCGACTCGAAGCCCTCGAGAAGGAACTCGCCGATCTCGAGGAGGAGTCGGGCGGCCTCAAGCAGCGCTGGGAGGCCGAGAAGGCCGCGATCGGGGCCATCCGCACGACACGCTCCGAGCTGGAGGCGCTCGCCACCCGCATCGAGCAGGCCGAGCGTGAGGCCGACTTCGCCACCGCCGCCGAGTTGAAGTACGCCACCCAGAAGGCACTCCAGGACACGCTGGCCGAACAGGAGGCCGCCCTGGCCGCGCTCCAGGGTCCGGGCACCTTGCTCAAGGAAGAGGTGGGTGCGGACGACATCGCCGAGATCGTCGGCGCGTGGACCGGCATCCCGGTCAATCGGCTCATGGAGGGTGAGACGGCCAAGCTCATCAAGATGGAGGAGCGGCTGCACGACCGCGTGATCGGCCAGGACGAGGCCATCCAGGCCGTGTCCGACGCGGTCCGCCGGGCCCGTGCCGGGCTCAAGGATCCGCGCCGCCCGATCGGCTCGTTCCTGTTCCTCGGTCCCACCGGCGTCGGCAAGACGGAGCTCGCACGGGCTCTCGCCGAGTTCCTGTTCGACGACGAGACCGCCATGGTGCGCATCGACATGAGCGAGTACATGGAGAAGTTCTCCGTGTCCCGCCTGGTCGGCGCGCCTCCCGGCTACGTCGGCTACGACGAGGGCGGGCAGCTGACCGAGGCCGTCCGCCGCCGGCCCTACCAGGTGGTGCTGCTCGACGAGATCGAGAAGGCCCACCCCGACGTGTTCAACGTCCTGCTCCAGGTCCTCGACGACGGTCGGCTGACCGACGGCCAGGGCCGGACGGTCGACTTCAAGAACGCCGTGGTGATCATGACGAGCAACATCGGCTCGTCGGCCATCGCGGCCACGAACGCCCGAGCCGGCGACGCGGCGTACGAGGAGATGAAGCGCGAGGTGACGGAGGTCCTCCGGTCGCAGTTCCGGCCCGAGTTCCTCAATCGCGTCGATGAGGTCATCGTGTTCCACGCCCTGACCGACGACGACCTGGCCGCCATCGTCGAGCTGCTGCTGGCAGACCTCCAGCGGCGACTCGCCCCGCAGGACCTTGAGTTGGAGCTCACGGCGACGGCCAAGGCGCTCATCGTCCGCGAGGGCACCGACCCGTCGTTCGGGGCACGGCCGCTCCAGCGGACCATCCAGCGCCTCGTCGAGAACCCGCTGGCCCGTGCACTGGTCGCCGGCGAGTTCCGACCTGGCGACACGATCACCGCCGATGCCGACATTGCCTCGGGCACGTTGGTGTTCTCCAGCGGCGGCGCCACGGTCGTCGCCGATGGCGGCCGCCGGGACGCCCGTTCCGGCCCGGCCGAGGAAGAGGCCGTCGGGGCGAGGACTCGTGGCCGGCGTGGCCGGCCGGACTCGCCGCTCGACCTGCCGCCGACGCGCCCGCGGCGCGACGACGGCGAGCTCGTCAACTAGCCGACCGCGCCAGCGCGATGCGGTTCGAGGACGTCGAGGAGCGGCTGGCAGTCCTGCCGGATCCGCTCCCGGCGCCGCTCGACGCTCTGATGCCGGTCCCACTCGACGGGGTCGAGCGGCGCTTCAGCCTCCCGACCGAGGCGACGCCGGGCCGCCCGGCAGCGGTCCTCGTCCTGCTGTACCCGGATACCACGCGCGAGGCGCGGGTCGTCCTCATCGAGCGCCCGACGGTCGACGACCGCCATCACTCAGGGGAGGTGAGCTTCCCCGGTGGCAAGGCGGAGCCGGAGGATGACGACGCGACAGCCACGGCGCTGCGCGAGGCCACCGAGGAGGTGGGCCTCGACGCCGACGCCGCGGGTGTCCGGGTCGTCGGCCAGCTCGAGCGCTTCTGGATCCCGGTCAGCGATTTCGCGGTCACGCCGATCGTCGCACTCGCGGCCCGGCGGCCGACGCTGGTCGCTGCTCCGGCCGAGGTCGTGCGTATCCTCGAGCCTTCGGTCGACACCTTCCTCCCAGACGCGCCTCTGGCGATGGTGGAGCGCACGATCCGTGGGTGGCCGTTGCGCTACGGCCAGTACGAGGTCGACGGGCTGTCGGTGTGGGGCATGACCGCGCGCGTCCTCAGCCAGCTCGGGGCGGTGCTGGGGAGCCAGATCGTCAAGGGTCGCTGAGAGCGACGCTGTCAGCGTGAGTGACGCGACCGTGCCGGCACAACGGCCGTCGACAGCCGGGGAACCGTAGCGGACCCTCGGGCGTCGAAGTGGCGGCCCGACGGCGCACTTGTGGCGGCCCAAGGGACCTGCGTGACCACCCTGGTGGTCCCGCCCAAGTGCCCGGGTGCCGGTCCCCATGGCATCCGGACGGGAGGTCGCGCGATGCGCACGCCACTCCTGTCCCTGGTCGCCGTCGCCCTCGTGGCGAGCGCGTGTTCCGGGACCTCGTCCACCGGCAACCCCGGTCCCTCATCGGCACCCGGCCACCACCTGCCGACGGACGCTCCATGGCCGGGTGAGCCCCAACCGACGCCGTATGACGGCGTGACCTACCAGGATCCCGGCGTCAACCCGTATGTCGATCCGGTCGAAGATCGCGTATCGACCTTCGCGCTCGACGTCGACACCGCGTCCTACACCATCGCCCAGCGTTACATCGACGACGGCTTCCGGCCCGATCCGGCCAGCGTCCGTGTCGAGGAATGGATCAACGCCTTCGAGCAGGGCTATGCGCCGCCGCTCGACGACACGTTCGCGATCGTCGCCGATGGCGGCCCGACCCCGTTCACGGACCGCGACGAGGTCCTGTTGCGCATCGGGCTGCAGGCCCGCGACGTGCGCGACCGCGCACGGGCGGACACCGCGCTCACGTTCGTGATCGACACCTCTGGGTCGATGGAGCGCGATGGTCGGCTGGAGCTCGTCAAGGACGCGCTCGCTCGACTCGTCGACGGCCTCGACCGCGACGACAGCGTCGCGATCGTCACGTTCGGCGACGAGGGCCGTGTCCTCCTCCAGCCGACCCACGCCACGGACCGCGACGAGATCCTCCACGTGATCGGGCAGCTCCGGCCGGGCGGCTCGACGAACCTCGAACATGGGCTGCGGCTCGGCTACGAGCTGGCCCGCTCGTCGATGACCGAGAACGGCATCGACCGCGTCGTGCTCGCGTCCGACGGCGTCGCCAACGTCGGCTTGACCGACCCCGAGGGCATCCTCGGCAGCATCCGACGCGATGCGGCGGCCGGCATCGAACTCGTCTCGGTCGGTGTCGGGATGGGGAATTTCAACGACGTCCTGCTCGAGCAGCTGGCGGACCAGGGCGACGGGTTCTACGCCTACGTGAACGGTCCCGACGAGGCGTACCGCTTGTTCTCGGAGGACCTGACCGGCACCCTCCAGACGGTCGCGCTCGACGCCCGTGCACAGGTCGAGTTCGATGCGAGCGCCGTCGCCGCCTACCGGCTGGTCGGCTACGAGAACCGCGACATGGCCGACCGTGACTTCACGAACGACAGCGTCAACGCGGGCGCGATCGGTGCGGGCCACAGCGTGACCGCACTGTACGCCGTGCGACTCAATGAAGACGTCGGCCGGCAGGGCCGCATCGCGACGGTCCGGCTGCGCTGGACCGATCCGGACGACGGCCGGGCCGACGAGGTTGCCCGCGAGATCCGCGCGAGCGATCTCGCCCGCTCGTTCCAGGCCACGGACCCGTTCTTCCGCTTCGATGCCGTGGTGGCGTCGACCGCGGAGGTGCTGCGCGGCAGCCCGTGGGCCGGGCACCTCGCGCTGGGCGACGTGGCCGAGGTCGCCTTTCACGAGGCCGCGGGCCTCCCACCGACCGATGAGGTGCATGCCTTCCTGGATCTGCTCGACCGCCTGGCCCGTATGGACGGGTAGGGCTTTCGCCGAATCCCTCCGCGGGTAGGGGCAGGAGGAGGCCCCGGCCCGCCGTCACGACCCGGTCAGGCCGGTTCGCCGGCCTCCGGGTCGTGACGTGTCTGGGACATGGTCGGCGCGAGCTCGCCGACCGCACGCTCGACCGGCCGGCCGAGCTGGACAGGACCGTCCACCACCCGCCCCTCGAGGATGTCCCGCACGGGACTGTCGTCGGATCCCGCGAACTCGACCACGAACGCCCGCATCTCCGAATGTTCGGTCCACGCCGCGTGGGGCTGGTCGGCCGGCCACAGGACGGCCTCGCCGGCCGCGACCCGCGTGCGCTCCTCGCCGACACCGACCCACCCACCGCCCTCGATGACGATCAGCCACGACGTGTTCGGGTTGGTATGCGGCTCGATGCGAGCACCGCGGGCGAAGGCGAGCTCAGTGACCGCACCGCGGCCGTCAGAGTGGATCGGCTGGCCGGTGACGCCGACGGTGCCCGGTGGGCCGTCCGGACGCCGGTGCCCGACACCGAACCGGCGGACCTCGATCGGCATCGCCGTCTAGCGTCGCCGGCGGCGCTGGCGACGGGGACCGACCCGCCGACGGATGGTCGCCTCGGGGTCGGCGAACTTCTGCTTCGTGAAGTAGCGCTGGCGGGCCAGCCGCTGCTCGTGCGCGCGCAGGATCGGCGGGAAGCGCCCGAAGCGGATCCAGACGAGGGTCGCGAGGCCGCTGATCTCGGTCGCCAGCACGAGGATGAAGTCGAACTGGAAGACGGCCTCGATCAGGAGGAGGCTGAAGGTGATCAGCCCCGTCCACCACAGCCACTCCCACAGATCGACGAAGGGCGGGTGCCGGTGGAGCGCCTTCGTGCGCACGTTGTACAGCACGATGAGGACGATCAGCAGGACCAGGGCGGCGATCCAGGTCGGGTAGAAGAGGTCCGCGAAGTTGCCGCTATTGAACGACAGGAACAGGTAGTCCCAGGGCGCCAGGGTCACAGGTGCCTCCCTGTGGGCGGGCAGGTCGGTTGGTCGCTTGGGGCCGAGTATGCCACGACGGACGCTATACTCGGCCGCAGCGGTCCGCCCCCGTCGGACGCGCGTGGGGAGGAGGAACGCCCGGGGTGCGTGCCCTGCTGTCAGTCGCGAACCGGGAGGGTATCGCGACGCTCGCCCGCGAGCTCCATGCCCTCGACGTGGAGATGTTCGCCACCGACGGCACGCGCGAGTTCCTCGCCGGCGAGGGCATCGACGTCGCCTCGGTCACCGACCTGACCGATGGCCAGCCGACGATCGGCGGGCAGGTCAAGACATTCCACCATGCGGTCTACGCGGGGATCCTGGCACGTCGCGACGTCGACGAGCAGATGGCCGATCTCAAGACCCAGAACATCGCCCCGATCGACCTCGTGGTCGTCAACGTCAAGCCCTTCGCGCCGACCGTCGGGGCCAAGCTCGTCGGGCTCGATGAGGCGATCGAGATGATCGACGTCGGCGGCGCAGCGCTGCTCGGGGCGGCGGCCCGGAACTCGGCCGGCGTGGCCGCCGCGTCCGACCCGTCGCACTACGAACTGATCGTCGCCGAGCTCAAGGAGCTCGGACAGGTCAGTGCCGAGACGCGGGCGCGGCTGGCGGCCGAGGCGTTCAGCACGGTCGCCGCGTATCACGCCGAGATCGCGGCGTACCTCAACCAGATCTCGGGGAACACCTTCCCGCGCCGTCTTGCCCTGGTGCTCGAGAAGGTCGACGACCTGCGCTACGGCGAGAACCCGCACCAACGCGCGGCGTTCTATCGCGAGACCACCCACCGCAGCGCGACGCTGGCGGATGCCACGCAGCTGCAGGGCGGTCGACCGTCGTTCAACAACCTTCTCGACCTCGATGCGGCGTACCGGATCGCCCGTGACTACACAGCGCCGACCGTGACGATCGTGAAGCACACCGACCCCGTCGGGCTGGCGTCGCACGACGAGCTCGTCGAGGCGTATCGGCACGCCCTGGAGACCGACCCTGTTGCGTCGTTCGGCGGCATCGTCGGCGTGAACCGGGAGCTCGATGGCGCGACGGCGCGTGAGATCGCGGCGAACTCGTATGAGGCCGTCGTGGCGCCGGGCTTCAGCCAGGCGGCGCTCGGCATCCTCAAGGCCAAGGCCGGTCTGGAACTGCTGGCCGTGCCGCCCGACCCGACCGACGGGATGCGCGACTACGGCATCGCCAGTCTCGACTTCAAGCGGGTGGCGGGTGGGCTGCTCGTCGAGGACCTCGACGACCTCGGCCTCGATCGCGGGCAGCTCCAGGTCGTGACCCGCCGCAGGCCGACCCTCGAGGAGCTCACCGACCTTCTGTTCGCGTGGCGGGCGGTCCGCCACGTCCGCTCGAACGCGATCGTGCTGGCACGCAACGGGTCCACGGTCGGGATCGGCGCCGGTCAGGCGTCGCGCCAGGTGTCGGTCGAGATCGCGGTTCGGCGGGCGGGCGACCGCGCCAAGACCGCGGTCATGGCCGCGGACGCGTATTTCCCGTTCCCCGACGGGATCCAGGCGGCCGCGACGGCGGGCATCACGGCCATCATCCAGCCCGGCGGCTCGATCCGCGACGAGATGGCGATCGAAGTCGCCGACCGACACCACCTAGCGATGGTCTTTACGGGGCGGAGGCACTTTCGACATTGAGCGGACGGCTGATGCTGGACCGACGCGTCGTTGCGCCCTCCGCCCCTCGCTCACGCACGTCTGAGTGCGCTCGCTCAGGTACTCGGGCGCGCCTAGCCTCGGTCCGCCTGAGCCGCCCTGGCTGGGGCCGCGATACGGTCCGGGCGCGGCGTTGGGCGCTGCGCGCGAACCGCCTTGCGACCCCTGACAATTCGGGCTGATGGAGCAACTTCTCGCGCTCGAGATGGTGCGCGTCACGGAGGCCGCGGCGATCGAATCGGCGCGGTTCATGGGACGGGGCGCCAAGGACGAGGCGGACGCCGCGGCCACGACCGCGATGCGCAAGACCATGGACGAGATCGAGTTCGCCGGCCGCATCGTCATCGGCGAGGGCGAGCGCGACGAGGCGCCGATGCTGTACATCGGGGAGCGGGTCGGCAAGACGGGCGCGGACCGTGCCGAAGTCCCGGCCATCGACATCGCGGTCGATCCCCTCGAGGGCACGAACCTCGTCGCGCACGGCCAGGCCGGCGCGATCACCGTGCTCTGCGCCAGTGAAGCCGGCGGGCTCACCAACGCGCCCGACACGTACATGGACAAGCTGTGTGTCGGCCCGGTCGTCGCCGGCAAGGTCGATATCCGTGTCAGCCCGACAGAGAACCTCGGGCGCATCGCCGAGGCGCTCGGCCGCAAGGTGTCGGACATCACGGTCGTCATCCTCGAGCGTCCGCGCCACGATGACCTCATCGCGGAAGTCCGCGCCGCCGGCGCCCGGATCAAGCTCATCGGCGACGGCGACCTGTCCGCGGCGATCTCGTGTGCCGTGTCCGGCACGGGCGTCCACGCGGTGATGGGTATCGGTGGTGCGCCCGAAGGCGTCATCACCGCAGGCGCGCTGCGCTGCCTCGGCGGCGAGATCCAGGCGCGCTTCCGCTACCGGTCGCCCGAGGAGCGCCAGCGCGGCGCGGCGATGGGACACGGCGATGAGGACCGGGTCTACCACACGGAGGACCTCGCGCCGGGCGAGAACCTCGTGTTCGCAGCCACCGGCGTGACCACCGGCGACCTTCTCCAGGGGGTCCGGTTCTTCGGCGGTGGGGCGCGCACCCACTCGCTGGTCATGGCGTACCAGGCCAAACAGGTCCGGTTCGTCGATACCGTCCACATGTTCGATCGCGACAGCCCGCCCCGGGTCCGACTCTGACGGCCGCGCCTCCAGCGAGGCTCGGCCTCGTCCTCGGTCTGCTCGCGTGCGTCGTCGTCGCCGGGCTGGCTCGGTGGATCGGCGGCGCCCTCCAGCTCGGGCTCGAGACCGCCATCGCGCTGGCGCTGGGCCTCCTCCTGGGGGCGTCCGCCGGGATCCGGGCCCGGCTGCTGCCTGGCGCCACGCTTGCAGCGCGCTTCGCGCTCCGCATCGGGATCACCCTGCTCGGGGCCCGACTCACACTCGGCCAGCTCCTGGCGACGGGCGCCGGGAGCGTCGTCGCGATCGCCCTGACCGTCACGGCAGCCCTGCTGCTTGGGACTTGGCTGGCGCGGCGGCTTGGCATCGTCCCGCCGCTGTCCGCGCTGATCACGGTCGGCATGGCCATCTGCGGCAACTCCGCGATCCTCGCGCTGTCGCCGATCATCGGCGCGCGCCACCGGGAGACCGCGTACGCCGTGTCTGCGATCACGCTCTTCGGGCTGATGGGTGTGCTGGCGCTGCCGGTGCTCGGGCGGCTGATGGGGCTCGGCGACGCGGCCTTCGGGATGTGGGCGGGCCTGGCGGTCAACGACACCGCCCAGGTCGTCGCGACGGGCTACGCCTACTCGGCGCCGGCCGGGGACGTCGCCACGGTCGTCAAGCTGACGCGCAACCTGGCCATCCTGCCCGTGCTGCTCGGGGCGACGTGGTGGGCGGCCCGTTCCCTCGATCGGCCCGGCGAGGCGTCTGAGCCGACATCGACGCCCGCCATGGTCGCGCGCGCCGTCCCATGGTTCGTCGTCGGCTTCGTGGTCTTCGCGGCGTTGCGCTCGGCGGGCCTTCTGGACGCTGCGCTGCCGACCGGCGGCACACTCGCCGACCTGTGCTCGACGCTCGCGGCGCTGCTGATCCTCGTCGCCCTCGCCGGGGTGGGTCTGGCGACCGATGTCCGGGCGATGCTCGGGGTCGGGGCGCGTCCGTTCGTGCTCGGCGCCTCGATCTGGATCGCTATCGGCCTGCTCGGGCTGGGCGTCGCACGGGTCTACCATGGCTAGGCCCATGGACGTGGAGTTGGTCCTGACCCCCGGGCTCGGCAACGGCGCGTTCCTGATCGCAGCCGGGCGGGACGCCGTCGTGGTCGATCCGCCGCGCGATGCCTGGCGCGTGATGGCCGCGGCGGAGGCGCGCGGCTGGCATGTCACGCATGTGCTCGAGACGCACGTCCACAACGACTACCTGTCGGGCGCGCTCGAGCTGCGCTCGGCCGTCGGGGCGGAGATCCTCGCCCCGGCGCGCGGCCGGTACGCGTTCGCCCATCGACCGATGGACGATACCGACGCACTCGAGATCGATGGGCTCCGGCTGACGGCCCGGGCCACGCCCGGTCATACACCGGAGCACCTCGCCTGGGAGGTGTGGACCGACGGCGACACGGGACCGGCCGCCATCGCCACTGGCGGCAGCCTGCTCGTCGGGAGCGCGGGAAGGACCGACCTGCTCGGCGCGGACCAGACGGACGACCTGACCCGGGCGCAGTTCCACTCGCTCCGCGCCCTCGCGATGCTGCCGGACGACGTGGCGGTCCTGCCGACCCATGGCGCGGGCAGCTTCTGCTCGGTCGGGCCGGCCGATGCGGCACGCATGACGACGATCGGACGGGAACGCCGGTCAAACCCGCTGCTGCGGCTCGCCGACGAGACCGCCTTCCGGGCCGCGCTGCTGGACGGCCTCGGGCCGTATCCCAGGTACTACGCCGAGATGGGGCCGGTCAATCGCGCCGGGCCAACCGTGGTCGGCCGGCTCGCGCAGCCCCCCGAGATCGGACCCGATGCGGTCAGGACCGCGGTCGCCGGCGGGGCGCACATCGTCGATGGCCGATCGCGCGAGGCGTTCGCAGCCGGTCACATCGGGGGCTCGCTGAACATCGAGCTGGCCGACTCGTTCGCGTCGTACGTGGGGTGGTTCGTGCCGTTCGGCGCGGCGGTGGTGCTCATCCTCCCGGACCCGTTCGAGGACGCGCTGGTTGAGGCGACCACCCAGCTGTTCCGGATCGGTTACGACCGGATCGTCGGCGTGTTGGCCGGTGGCGTCGAGGCCTGGGGCGATGCCGGCGGGACCTTGGCCTCATATCCGGTGGTGTCAGCGGCGGCAGCGGCAGACGAGCTCGCGAACGGGGCGCGGCCCAATCTGCTCGACGTCCGCTACCCGCACGAGTGGCGCGACGACGGCGTTGTCCCGGGCTCGCTCGAGCTGTCGATCGGCGACCTCGCGGATCGGCTCGACACGTTGCCGCGCGACCGGCCGATCACCGTCATGTGCAAGAGCGGCTCGCGGGCGTCGATCGCGGCCAGCATGCTCGACGCCGCCGGTTTCGATGTCCGCCTGGTCTCCGTCGGTGGCGCCCCGGACATTTTGGCGTCGCTCGGTGCGGCCGGACACGGGGCGGCGCCCACGCCGACGCGATGACCACGCTCAAGACCACGCTTGGCGAAGCCAGCGCCCGGGCCCTCGACGCCGCCGATCCGTTGGCCGGCTGGCGCGAGCGATTCCACATGCCGGCGGGCGCCGGTGGGCGGCCGAAGGCGTATCTGGCGGGGATGTCGCTCGGTGCCCAACCGGTCGGGGCGCGCGAGGCGGTCGAGCGTGAGCTCGATCGCTGGGCAGAGCTTGGGGTCGACGCCTGGTTCGGTGCGCGCGAGGGCTGGCTCGATGGCCGACGGGGCCATCCGGGAGATGGCGGCCGGCGTCGTCGGTGCTCGGCCGGACGAGGTCGCAACGGCGAACACCCTGACCGTCAACCTGCATCTGCTGCTCGCGGGCTTCTATCGTCCCGAGGGACGTCGCACCGCGATCCTGATCGACGCGCCGACCTTCCCGTCCGATCGGTACGCGGTCGACTCGCACCTGCGGCACCACGGTCTCGATCCCGCCGACGAGCTCGTTATCGTCCGCCCGCGCGAGGGCGAGGCCACCCTCCGCACCGAGGACCTGGAGGGCGCGATCCACGACAACCGCGACCGGCTCGCACTTGCGTTGCTCGCGGGTGTCAACTACGCAACCGGACAGCTCCAGCCGATCGAGCGTCTGACGGCCGCCGTCCACGCCGCGGGCGCGGTCGCGCTGTGGGATCTCGCGCACGCTGCCGGGAACGTGCCCCTCGCCCTCCATGACGCCGATGTCGACGCCGCTGCCTGGTGCACCTACAAGTACCTGAACAGCGGCCCGGGTGCGCTCGGCCAGTTCTTCGTCCACGAGAGGCACGGCGAGGCCGCGTCGGCCCGTCGACTGACCGGCTGGTGGGGCAACGACGAAGCGACGCGGTTCGAGATGGCCGAGACGATCGACCCCGCACGGGGTGCCGGTGGATGGCGGATCTCGACGCCACCGATCCTGTCGCTCGCCCCGATCGGGGTCTCGCTCGCGATGTTCGATGCGGTCGGGATGGCGGCCCTGCGGGAGCGGTCGGTGGCTTTGACCGCGTATCTCGAGGCGGCCATCGACGCCCTTGCACCCGACGCTGAGATCATCACGCCACGGGACCCCACGGCGCGCGGAGCGCAGCTGTCGGTGCGCGTCCCGGACGCGCCGGCTCGCCTGGCGGCCATCGAGGCGCTCGACGTCGTGGCGGACTTCCGCGAACCGGATATCGTCCGTCTGGCACCGGTCCCGCTGTACTCGACCTACTACGACGCCTGGCGCGCCGCGCGAGCGCTGGCCGATACGACCCGAAGGAGCCCCGGATGACCAAGATCGGCTACGCGGCGATGATGGAGCAGTTCCACCCGACCGACCTCCTCGACTGGTGCGCCCAGGCGGAGGCGGCGGGCTTCGAGGCCGGCTTCATGGTCTCGGAGCATTTCCATCCGTGGACCCCGCAGCAGGGCCAGAGCGGCTTCGCCTGGGCGTTCATGGGCGCGCTCGGACTGCGGACGTCATTGCGGTTCGGGACGGCGGTCACGTGCCCCGGTTTCCGCTACCACCCGGCAGTCATCGCGCATGCCGCGGCCACGCTCGGCGCGATGTACCCGGGTCGCTTCTACCTCGGTCTGGGCGCCGGCGAGGCGCTCAACGAGCACGTCATCGCGCCGGTATGGCCGGAGGTGCCGATCCGTAGCGCGATGATGTTCGAGGCGATCGAGGTCATCAGCAAGCTGTTCAGCGGTGACGTCGTGCGCCACGACGGCAAGTACTTCACGCTCGAGCGGGCCAAGCTCTACACCAGGCCGCCGGACGACCAGCGCGTGCCGATCTATGTCGCCACCGCCGGGCCGATCAACGCGAAGAAGACCGGCAAGTTCGCCGACGGACTCATCACGGTCGGTGCGGCCGACGACAAGATGAAGATGATCTGGGGCAAGTTCGAGGAGGGCCGCAGCGAAGTCGGCAAGGACGGGCCCGGCCCCAAGTTCCTCCAGCTCCACATCTCCTGGGCGCCCACCGACGACGAGGCGATGGAGAACGCCCTGGTCGAATGGCCCAACGGCGGCATGGCGTTCTTCCCCAAGCAGGACATCAAGAACCCCGAGGACTTCGCCGGGATAGCCAAGCTGGTGCGCGCCGAGGACTTCACGAACCGGGTGATGATCAGCGGCGACCTCGAGGAGCATTGCCGGCATATCCAGCACTACGTCGACATGGGCTACGACGAGATCCACCTCCACAACGTGGGGCGCAACCAGGCCGAGTTCATCGAGACGTTCGGGCGGGAGGTCCTACCCAACCTCAGGCTCGACTGACCCCTTCGCCTGTCACGGGCCGCCACGTTCGTCGGGCTGGGTCCCATACCCCCACGACGCGGACGCTGCCTGGCGGCTCCCGCGCGGCGGCCCGCCGGCGTGCGGTCTCCACTGTCTCCGTCCGGCCCGGCGCCACGAGGCGCGGCGCGAGGTCGGCGAGCGGGGCGAGGACGAACAGCCGCTCACCGAGGTACCGATGCGGGACCTCGAGGCGTTTGGCGGCCTTGGCCGGGTCGACGTTCGCGTCAACGGAGCGCGCCGCCAGGGACCGCTCGACGTCGATCCGATGGCGCCCGAACACCAGCAGGTCGAGATCGAGCTCGCGGGGACCCCAGCGCCGTCGCCGGCGACGGCCGGCGGCTCGCTCGATCGTCTTGAGCCGGCCGAGGATGCCGAGGGCTGCGTCCGCGGGAGCGCGGTCGTCGTAGCGGATGTCGGCTGCGACGGTGGCGTTGCGGAACTCTGGCTGGTCCGTCACGCCCCAGGGCACGGTGGCGTAGAGCCGCGAGACCCCGGCGACTCGCACGCCGGGCAGATCCGCGATCGCCTCGACCGCCGACGCCAGGGTTCGGGCCGGATCGCCGACGTTTGATCCGAGGCCGATATAGGCACGGGCCGTTCGGCGGGCTGTCATCGACGGCACCTTACTATCCGGCCATGGAGGCCGGACCGACTCCCACCTTACGCCGGCTGCGCCGCCCGACCGCCTCGCTCCGCGTCCGCGTCCCGGCTGGGGGCTCGACATGACCGAGGTCGATGTCGCCGTCCTCCACGCGGAGCCAGATGCTGACGCGGGTCCGCTGACGCGCGCCACCGCGGCGGCTCGGCTGGACACCGCCGAGCGGCATGTACGCGGATTCCTCGAGGCCGGAGCGACTCGGGCACGGATCCACGCTGGCCCGCCTGACGGACGTCCGTTCGGGTCGCGGCTGCGCGACGTGGTCGCGGAGCTCGGGGATGGTGGCTTGATCGTCCTCGGGTCCGGGGCCGTGCCGCTTGCGACCCCGTCGGACCGTCGCGATCTCGTCACCGCGGCGGCCGCCGACGGGCCCCGAGCCCTCACGAACAACCGCTACTCGGCGGACGTGATCGCGGTGGCGCAGGCACGCCGAGCGCTCGGGACCGTCCCGGATGTGCCGACCGACAACGCGCTCCCGCGCTGGCTCGAGGAGCACGCCGGCGTGCCCGTCGACGACCGGCGCAGACGAACCCGACTCGGGATCGACATCGACGGACCACTCGACCTCGTCCTGCTCGGCGGTCGATGGCGGTCATGGCTCCAGGGTGCCGACACGGCCCGCGTGCGCGCGATCCTCGATGCCGTCGGATCCGTCGTCGCGGACCCCGCCGCCGAGCTCGTCGTGACGGGACGGGTGTCCGCCACGAACCTTGCCTGGCTGGAGGCACGGACCGCGTCGCGGACCCGGGCACTCATCGAGGAGCGCGGCCTGCGGACCCGCCGCGCCGACCAGCGACCGGCGGCGTCGGTGCTCGGCGCGCTGCTGGACCGCGATGGTCCCGAGTCGCTCGGCGAGACGCTCGCGCAGCTCGCGGACGCCGCGATCGTGGACACGCGGGTATTGCTCGCACACCGGTTCGGCGCGGATGAGGCCGGTTGGCCGGTGGCGGAGGACCGGTTCGCATCAGATCTCCTCTTGACCGCGAGCATCGAGGACGCCTGGCTGCGCGCCCTCACGGCGTCCGCGGTGCATGCGCCGATCCCGGTCTTGCTCGGCGGGCACACGCTCGTGGGCCCGGGCCTGCGCTTCGCCCTCGGACGCGCGCCCGGACGCCGATGACGAACGCGCACGTAGCGTCGGCACCGTGACGGACCTGCGACCCGAGCTCCGGCGCGACGGGCCGACCGATCTCTCGGACGTCGGCGAAGATGCTGCCCTCGTGGAGCGGATCCGCGACGAGATCCAGCGCGGCGGGCCTATGCCCTTCGCGCGCTTCATGGACCTCGCGCTGTACGACCCCGACGGCGGCTATTACCGGTCGGGCGATGCTCGGCCCGGTCGCGGCGGCGACTTCCTGACCGCCCCTGAACTTCATCCGATCTTCGGCGAGATGCTCGCCCGGGCCGTCGTCCAGGCCTGGGAGCGCACGGAGCGTCCGGACCCGTTCGTCGTCGTCGAGCACGGCGCGGGCGAGGGTGCGCTGGCGACATCGCTGCTCGACGCCGTGCGTGACACCCCGCTCGCGGGCTCCATCCGCTACCGCCCCGTCGAGGTCGACGACAAACGGATGCTGGCGCTGCGGGATCGGCTCGAGACGTCCGGCCTCGCCGATCGGCTGGACATCGGGTCGTCCGATGCTCCGTTCGATGGGGTCGTCCTCGCCAACGAGGTCCTCGACGCGCTCCCTGTCCATCGCGTTCGGCGGGTGGACGGCGTGCTGCGCGAGCTGGCGGTCGTTCTCGGGCCGGACGGCGCGTTCGTCGAGGTCGCCATCGCGCCGACGACGGTTGCGCTCGCGGAGCGGCTCGCCGCCGAGGGCGTCGAGCTCGTCGATGGTCAGACGGCCGAGATCTGCCTCGCCCTGGACGCCTGGATCGCGCGTGCGACTGCCCCGTTGCGGCGCGGGCTGGCACTTCTCATCGACTACGGCGCAATCGCGGCCGAGCTGTACGACCCCGCGCGCCGACGCCACGGTACGCTGCGCGCCTACGTGCGACACCAAGTCCACGACGATCCGTATCGGTTCGTCGGGCGTCAGGACCTGACCGCGCACGTCGACGTGACGGCGGTCGAGCGAGCCGCTGTCGCCGCGGGCCTCACGACGGTCGGGATCACGACCCAGGCCGAGGCGCTGATGGGCCTCGGCATCGAGGAGCGGCTCCGCGAGATCCAAGGGGACCCGGCGACGACGTTCGAGGACTACACGCTGCTGCGATCCGCCCTGCTGCGGCTGCTCGACCCGGCTGCCATGGGCCGGTTCCGGTTCATGGTCTTCGGCCGCGACTGGCCGTCGGTAGCGGGTCTGGACCTGCTCGGCTATCGATTGCCGGGCCGAGCGGGGCGACCGACCGACTAGGGCGAATGCCGTATTGCCCCGACGGGGCCTTCGGCGTCAGGCTGACCGTGGTCGTCGCACGACCGCACCGTCACGGGGGGCGCGACGTGAACCTGCACGCGCGCTCGGCGCGTCGCGCCCCCCGCTCCGGTGCCCACGAAGCCATCGGCACGGTCCCCCAGCGTGCCCGGATCCGGATCAGCGCTCCTCCTCTGCCGATCCGGCGGCTCCCACGGCGAGGCGTCCCCCAGCGCCTCGCCGACCCCTGTCGTGACCCGTTCGAAGGCGTGCCCGCTGATAGAATGGCCGTGCGTGGAGGCTCCACGGAGCCACCCCTGCCCGCCGCCTCCGACCGGTCCCGAAGGGAGTTCGCTTGGAACAGCTCTGGTACGTCGTGGGCTTCGCCTTCGCCGGCGTGTCGTTCGTCTTCCTGACGATCGGTGCCGCGTGGTTGGTCTCACACCGCAATCGCGGCGACGTCCACAAGGGCCTGCCGTACGAATCGGGCATCGATACCTATGGCGATACGCACGGCCGGTTCGGGCTGTCGTTCTACATCTACGCCCTGCTGTTCGTGGCCTTCGACATCGAGGTGATCTTCATCTACCTCTGGGCGATCGTCTTCCAGGATCCCGCGCTGAACCCGGCGGCGCTGTTCGTGAGCATGGTGGTCTTCGTGGCGATCCTGCTCCTGGGCCTCGCCTACGCCTGGCGGAAGGGGGCCCTGACGTGGCGCTGAAGACGACACCGGATGGCCTCGGGGCCGGCCCCTCGGACGAGACCGCGATCTCGTCGGACGTCCCGGCCCAGCCCGGCCTCCCGGCGACCCGCCCGTCCGACGCTGTCGCGAATCCGATCGTCGTGCGGAACTCGCTCTGGCAGGCGGCGGATCCGTCCGCGTACGACGGCGGCCGCCCCACCGACATCACCCACCTCGCGGAGCTCGAGGCGAGTGGCGCGGGCCGGCGCGACGATGCGCGCTGGAGTGGCGTCCTCGAGGTCATCCCCACCAAGGCCGACTACGTGCTCGACCTCATCCGGATGAACAGCCTGTGGCCACTCCTGTCGGGGCTCGCGTGCTGCGCGATCGAGATGATGTCGGCGGCGACCTCCAAGAACGACATGGACCGGTGGGGCATGTTCCCGTTCCGGGCGAGCCCGCGTCAGGCCGACGTGCTCATCGTCGCCGGCACGCTGACGACGAAGATGGCCGGGCCACTGGTCCGCCTCTGGGAGCAGATGCCGGAGCCGAAGTGGTGCGTCGCGATGGGCGACTGCACGTGCTCGGGTGGCCGGTACAAGCGGAGCTACTCGACGGTCGAGGGGATCGATCGGGTCATGCCGGTGGACGTCTACGTCCCGGGCTGCCCGCCCCGGCCAGAGGGCCTCATCTACGGGATGATGAAGCTCCAGCAGCTGGTCAAGGACCGTCGCGGTCATTGGCCGGAGCGAGCCATCGGCCCGACCGTCCCCGAGCAGGTCTGACCGTGGACCGAGCCTTCAAGGCCCGCCTCGAGCGGCGGTTCGGCGAGCAGCTGACGGGCCCCATCCGGCAGCGCCACGACGAGACGGAGATCCGGATCGGGCCGGGCGACGTGACCCAGGTCATCACCGCGCTCCACGACGAGCCGGAGTTCGGCTTCGAATTCCTGGCCGACCTGGCCGGGGTGGATACGGGCGACGTCATGCAGGTCGTGTACCACCTGTGGAGCGCGACCACGCCCGACTGGCTTCGGGTCATCGCCGACGGCCTGCCGCGCGAGGACCCGCGCGTCCCGTCGGTGACTTTCATGTGGAAGGGCGCCGAGTGGATGGAACGCGAGGCCTACGACATGTTCGGCATCACGTTCGAAGGCAATCGCGACCTGCGCCGCATCTACCTCCCTCCCGACTACACGAGCTTCCCTCTCCGAAAGGACTTCTACCTTCCGGACGACGCGGCCCGTTCCCCGGGCGCGGGCGTCCGACCCATGGAACGGACGCACACCCCACGCGAGACCCCGGCGACGGCGAACGTCCGTCGGGGCGGTGCGTGACCTCCCGCGCGAACGGCAAGGACCTGCGATGACCGCGACGTCACCTCGACCGCACACTCGACCCCACGATCACGGCCGCGACGAGTCGTTCGCCGGCACGCCGGACGACCCGCGCGTCCAGCTCGACCGGGACCTCGGCGTCTTCGAGCCGGTCCCGCCCTACCCGCCACGCACCGAGCGCGAGTCGGAGTTTTACTCACTCCGCGACGGCGAGATGTTCCTGAACATGGGGCCGCAGCATCCGTCGACGCACGGCGTGCTCCGGGTGGTGCTCAAGCTCGACGGCGAAAAGGTCGTCGACCTCGACCCGGTCCTCGGCTACCTCCATCGCGGCGTCGAGAAACTGTGCGAGAACGCCGACTACCACCAGGCGATCTGCTATCTGGATCCGCTGGAGTACGTGAGTTCGCTGTTCTGCGAGTGGCCCGGCGTGATGGCCTTCGAGAAGCTGCTCGACGTCGAGGTCCCGCGTCGCGCCGAGTACATCCGCGTCCTGTCGGCCGAGCTGAACCGGGTCGCCAGCCACGCGCTCTTCCTGGGCTGGATGGCGCTCGACCTAGGTGGCCTGACGCCGATCCTGTGGTCGTTCATCGAGCGCGACGAGATCGTCGACATGCTCGCCGCGCTTACCGGCCAGCGGATGCTTTTCAATTACTTCCGGATCGGCGGCGTCAATGGCGATCTCAACCACGAATTCATGAGCCGACTCGGCGACTGGATGAGCAAGGCGACCGAGCAGATCGAGGCCGGCAACACGCTGCTGAACGAGAACGAGATCTTCGTCCGCCGGATGCGCGACCTCGGGACGATCGATTCGAAGACCGCGTTGCGGATGGCCATGACCGGGCCGAACCTCCGCGCGACCGGCGTGCCGTTCGACGTTCGGCGGGCGCATCCCTACAGCGTGTACCCCGAGCTCGATTTCGACATCCCGACCCGCGCCGAGGGTGACTGCCTGGCCCGATACCTGCTGCGGATGGACGAGATCAAGCAGAGCCTGCGGATCATCGACCAGTGTCTCCACCAGATGCCGGACGGCCCGGTGATCGCCAAGCTGCCGCGGCTGCTGCGCCCGCGACCCGGTCGCGCCTATGCGGGCATCGAGGGCCCGCGCGGCCAGTACGCGGCCTACGTCGTGAGCGACGGGACCGACCAGCCGTTCCGGATGCGGATCCACGACCCGTCGTTCATCCACCTCCAGGCTGTCGGCGTCATGGTCCCGGGCCACCTTGTAGCCGACACGATGGCCGTCATGGCGTCGTTGGATCCGATCATGGGCGGCGTAGATAAATGACGTGCCGATCGACTGTCGGCGACCCGTGGGACGGCCGATGCCGGCGTTGCCGCCTCCGCTGCAGTCGCTCACGTAGCTCGGGCTACGCTCGCTCCGCTGCTCGGCGGCGCCTTGGCCTCGGCTCGGGTGCCGACGAGTCGGCACGAGCCGTTCGACAGGGCGCCGGGAAGACGGCCGGATGACTGTGATCGGGCGGTCGTGGAGCAGGCTGACGCTGCCGGGGAAGGTCGTGTTCACGGTCGTCCCGCTATTGCTGCTGCTGACGATCGGGGCGATCGCGCTGATCGTGATCTTCGGCCAGGCGATCGTCGACATCCTCGTCGCCAACCTGCCGATCGTCCGCTTCGTCGTCGCCGTCACGGTCATCCTGATCGCGACCGTCCCGACCGCGTTCCTGATCATCTACATGGAGATGAAGATCATCGCTCTGATGAATCTTCGGATCGGGCCGGACCGGGTCGGGCCGTTCGGGTCGCTCCTGTCAACGGTCCACGGGTTGAAGGTCCTCATGAAGGAGGACTTCACGCCGACCGGCGCGGATTCGCTGGTCTTCACGTGGGCGCCGGTCGTCGTCTACCTCGCGAGCGTCCTGTCGCTGCTCGTCATCCCGTTCGCACCCGGCTTGTTCGGGTATGACCTCAATCTCGGGCTGCTGTATTTCTTCGCGATCGGCGGCCTGGCCGTGGTCGGCCTGCTGATGGCCGGCTGGTCGAGCTACAACAAGTACTCGCTCCTGGGCGGATTGCGCGCGGCGGCCCAGGTCATCAGCTACGAGATCCCGCTGACGCTGTCGGTCGTCGGCCTGATGCTCCTGGCCGGGACGATGAGCCTGAACACGCTCGTCGAGAACCAGACCGGCTGGTTCACCGACTGGTACATCTTCCAGCAGCCGCTCGGGGCTCTCATCTTCTTCATCGCGGCTACCGCCGAGGCGAACCGCACCCCGTTCGACCTGACCGAGGCCGACTCGGAGATCGTCGCCGGGTTCGCGACCGAGTACTCGGGCATGCGGTTCGGGTTCTTCTTCTTTGCCGAGTACGTGAACGTGTTCATCGTCTCGGCCCTGTTCGTCACGCTCTTCCTGGGTGGCTGGAATGCGCCGTTCCCGTGGCCATGGCCGGTCGAGCTGAACATCGATCCAGCGTCGTTCAACATCGGCCTGCTGTTCATCCTCGGCCTGGTGCCGGTCGTCCTGACGCTGTTGTTCGGCGCGCCCTTCTACCTGCTGAACTCGCGCATCAGATGGTGGCAGGCGCTGCTCATCGGGTTCGTTCTTGCGAACCTGTTCATCGTCACGCTGCTCGGCGCGTGGGCGTACCTCGGACTGCCGTGGGTCGCCGGTATCCTCTGGTTCATGCTCAAGACCTACACGCTCGTGTTCACGTTCGTGTGGATGCGCGGCACCTTGCCCCGGGTCCGGATCGACCAGCTGATGGACTTCGCGTGGAAGTGGCTGCTGCCGGTGTCGCTGCTCAACCTGTTCGTGACGGCCGGCGCGATCGTCGTCATCAAGGGACTGGGTCGATGAGCTTCGTCCCCGGCCTCGGCATCGTGAAGGGAATGGCCCTGACCCTTCGGCGCTTCTTCGAGCCGAAGGTCACGATCATGTATCCGGAGGTGCGGCTCGACGTCCCGCACAAGTTCCGCGGCCGTCTGCAGCTGCTCTACGACGAGTGGGGCACGCTCAAGTGCGAGACCTGCTTCCAGTGCGCCCAGGCGTGTCCGATCGAGTGTATCGACATGGGCGGCATCGACACGCGCGGCCGCTACCACGTCCACTGGGGAGCGCCCGAGACCTATGGCGAGCGACGCGAGGAATCGGCGATGCGCCGCTCGGGCCGGCCCGTCCCGGACCCCGCCTATCGGCCGTTCGAGCCGATCGCGATGGGCGAGGTAGACCGCGTCCTCGAGGAGTACGACCACGACCCGGCGCGGATGCTCGACATCCTCGAGGCGACCCAGGACGCTTACGGCTATCTCCCCGTAGCTGCCCTCAAGCGCATCAGCCACGCGACCGGCGCCTGGTACGCGATGATCTACGGTACCGCCAGCTACTACGCCCACCTGCGGTTTGAGCCGGCGAGCGCCAGCGAGCAGGCAGCGGCGGTCGCCGAGCATCGGCCAGCCGAGGGGACATACCTGTCTGCCCTCGGCGCGGCGCTCGAGGGAGGCGGTCGCCCGGGCGCGCCCGCCCGCGCCTGACGATGGTGACCCTGCTCAAGACCCCGGCCAGTTGGCCGCGGATCCTGCTGGCCCGAGCCGGCGAGAAGGACCCCACCGACCTCGATGCCGCCGTCGCTGCCGGGGCCTTCGACGGCCTGCGGCGCGCGATCCGCGACCTCGGCGGGGCCGCCACGATCGCGACCATCGCGGCCTCCGGCCTGCGCGGGCGTGGCGGCGCGGGCTACCCGACCGGTGACAAATGGCGGACGGCGGCAGACACCGATGCCGACCGCCGGTACGTCGTCGCCAACGGCTACGGCGCCGACCCGGCGTCGCACACCGATCGAACGCTCATGCTGCGCGACCCGTTCGCGGTCATCGAAGGGACCGCCATCGCGGCCAGCGCCATCGGTGCGACCGAGGCCTTCATCGCGGTCCGCGCCGAGGACGCCGACGTCGTCGCCCGGTTGTCTGCGGCGATCGGCGCGGCGACCGATGCAGGCTTCATCGGCGCCGACGTCCTCGGGTCGGGCCGTGACCTGTGGCTCACGGTCCGCCCGGTGCAGGGCGCATACATGCTCGGCGAGGAGACGGTCCTGCTCAAGGCGCTCGAAGGCAAGCGCGGCCAGCCCGAGCAGAAGCCACCGCATCCCGCCACTGTCGGCCTGTACGAGCGCCCGACGGTCGTCAACAACGTCCAGACGCTGGCCGCCGTGCCGTGGATCGTGCGCTCGGGCGCCGACGCCTACCGCGCGACCGGTTCGACCAGGTCGTCGGGCACCGTCCTCGTGCAGCTCCGGGCGCCCGGCAAGCAGGGCGTCGCCGAGGTCCCGCTGGGCACGCCGCTTCGCGACATCGTGAAGCTCGGCGGGAAGATGCCGGCCGGCCGGACGCTCCAGGCGGTGCTCATCGGCGGGCCGTCCGGCGGCCTGCTCCCGCCCGATGCGCTCGATACCCCGTACGACTTCGGGACGCTCCGCGAGGCGGGCGCCCATCTCGGCTCGGGCTCCGTTGTCGCGGTCGACGACCGTACGGACCTGCTCGAGCTGGTCGGGGTGCTGATGCGGTTCTGCGCGAACGAGGCATGCGGCAAGTCGATCCCCTGCCGCATCGGGACGAAGCGGCTGGCCGAGATCGTCGCCCGTCGCGAGGACGGGCTCCTCCGCCCGGTCGACACCCAGCTGGCGGCCGACCTGGCACACGACATCGTCGAGTCCGCCCTGTGCGACCACGAGCGGCTCGCGACCCTCCCGCTCACGAGCGGGATGCGATACTTCGGGTCCGACTTCGACCCCGCCAACCGACCCCCGCCGGTCGCGACCGAGGCCGCCCGATGACCGACACCCTGGCCCGCCCAGAGCGCCTGCCCTCCGGGGCCCCGACCGAGACGTCGGCGTCGCCGGACTCGCTCGCCGAGCGCCTGCTCGACACCCAGGCGCCACAGCGACCGCAGTCGACTCCGCGCATCCGGATCGAGGTCGATGGTCGCGTCGTCGAGGGGTTCGAGGGCCAGACGATCCTCGAGGTCTGCCGCGACAACGGCATCGAGATCCCGACGCTGTGCTACGAGCCAAAGCTGCCCGGGTTCGGGGCATGCCGGATGTGCGTCGTCGAGGTCGAAGGCGAGGAACACCCGCCGATCTCGTGCTCGCGCTCGTGCGAGGACGGGATGAAGGTCGAAACGCAAACAGAGGAGATCCGTCGCCTGCGCCGCACCAACCTCGAGCTGATCTTCTCCGACCACAACGCCTACTGCCTGCCGCCCTGCCAGAACAAGTGCCCGAGCCACATCGACATCCCGGGCTTCCTCAAGGCGAATGCCGAGGGCGACTGGCGGGAGAGCACCCGCATCTTCAAGCGGACGATCCCCTTCCCGTCGGTGCTCGGGCGGGTCTGCCCGGCGCCGTGCGAGGAGCACTGCCGGCGCGACGAGGTCGACGAGGCGATCGCGATCCGCGACACCCACCGCTACGCGGGCGACCAGGTCCTCAAGTCGATGCTCGACGAGGACGTCGATCCGCCCGTGCCGTTCGAGCGCCAGGCTCCGTCCGGGCGACGGGCCGCCGTCATCGGCTCGGGCCCGGCCGGCATGGCCGCGGCGTACTACCTGCTCATCGCCGGTCACGACGTCACGGTCTTCGAGCGCGACCCGTCGCCGGGCGGCATGCTCCGCTACGGCATCCCGCAGTACCGGCTGCCGAAGGTCGAGGTGCTCGAGGCCGAGTACGAGTCGATCTCGCGGCTCGGCGGCACGGTCGTCTGCAACGCCGGTCTGGGCCGAGACTTCACGCTCGACGACCTGACGAACCAGGGCTTCGATTCGGTCATCGTGGCGATCGGCTGCTACGACACGAACAAGCTCGGGATCCCCAACGAGGACGCCGACGGCGTCATCGACGGCCTCGAATACCTGCGAACGGCGACGCTCGGGCTGCCGTATCCGGGCCACGTCGGCAAGCGCGTCGTGGTGATCGGCGGCGGCTTCACCTCGATGGACTGCTCGCGGACGTCGATCCGCCAGGGCGCGGCCGAGGTCACGCTCGTGTACCGCCGCGACATGAAGGACATGCCCGCGGCCGACGAGGTCCACGAGGCGATCGAGGAAGGCGTCACCACGATCTTCCAGGCGGGCCCGACGCGCGTCATCACGAACCCCAAGACCGGAGCCGTGACCGGCGTCGAGTTCATCCGGATGCAGCTCGGCGAGCCGGACGCCTCCGGCCGGCGGCGCCCGGAGCCGGCATCCGGCACCGAATTCACGATCCCCTGCGATCGCGTGCTGCTGGCCATCGGTCAGGGTCCCGAGCTCGACTGGATCGGGACGCCCGGCAATGAGGGGCCCGAGGCGACGAAGCAGCGTCGTCTCAAGGCGGACGCGGTCACGTTCTGGACGGGCCGGCCCGGCGTCTTCGGCAGCGGCGATGTGCGGATCGGCGCGGCCACGGTCGTCGAGGCGGTCGCAGAAGGCCGGCGCGCGGCCTACGCCGTGGACGCCTACATGAAGGGCATGGACCTCGACGCCATCCGCACGCGCCAGACGCTGGCCGAGCCGCAGCCCGAGTTCCTCTCGATCGTGCCGTTCACCGGCGAGATCAAGGAGCCGCGCTATCGGATGACGCCACTGCCCGCGGAGGCGCGCAACGACAGCTACATCGAATACGAGCTGCCGTATACGCGCGAGGCGGCGATGGCGGAATCGACTCGCTGCCTGCAGTGCACGTGTGAGGCGATCGGGTTCTGCGACCTGCGCCGGCTCGGGATCGAGTACGGCACGACCCTCCAGACGCTCGAGCCGCAGTACCACCAAGGCGCCGGCTATCGGAGCGTGACCGAGAACCGGTTCACCGGCATCAACCACGACTACATCCGCGACGACTCCCATGCGTTCATCCTGCGCGAGCCGTCGCGCTGCATCGACTGCGGGCGCTGCGCGAACGTGTGCGCCGAGGTCGTCGGGGCGGCGTGCTACGACTTCATGCGCATCGGCTTCGACACGCTGGTCACGACGCCGCTCGACATGAGCCTCAACGACACCCCGTGCGTGTCGTGCGGTCGCTGCGCGGAGACCTGCCCGACCGGCGCCCTGATGCCCAAGCCGCGCATCCTCGAGAAGTACGAGGTCGACGAGAGCCGCTGCATCCTGTGCGGCATCTGCGTCGACGCCTGCCCATACGACGCGCTGCGCGACGGTGCCGACATCGAGCTCGCCCACACCGGCCGCTCGGAGCCGACGATCGACCTCATGGCGCTCGCCGCGATCGACCGCGAGACCGAGGTGACCTACATCCAGCGCGAGCGCGACTGGCTCACCCGGGCGCGTGCCGAAGGCCGCGTGGTCGACCAGTCGCGACTGCTGCCGATGCTGCCCCCGGCGATCGATGGCGTGCCGAGCAACGGCGGACGCTCGAACGGGAACGGCCACGGTCACGGTCACGACGGTCATGGGGCGGTCGCCGCGCTCGGCCCTGGCCGGCACGAGTAGACGTGCGCGCGAAGCTGCCCCAGATCATCTTCGCGCTCCTGATCATGGGCGCAGTCCTCGGCATCGCTGCCCTCCTGGTCGTCGTCCTCCACCAGGACTGGGAGGACGCGCTCCTGTGGATCCTCGGAGTCGTGATGCTGGGCGCGGGGCTCCTGGTCGTGACGATGCGCGACATCATCCGCTGCGGCCTGGCCATGATCGTCTGCTTCCTCGCGCTGGCCGGCATCTATGTCCTGATGGGCGTCCCGCTCCTCGGGGCGGCGCAGGTCATCGTGTACATCGGCGCGATCAGCGTGCTGGTCCTGTTCGCCATCATGCTGACCCAGACCAAGGACGCCCCGAGCCGGCTCGTGTTCCAGACCCAGGCCGGTCCGGCGGCGATCGCGGCGGTCGTGGTCGCGATCCTCATCGCCCTCGCCGTGGGCGCCACGGACTGGCATGAGGTCGCCCGCCGGGCGCGCCTGAGCACGACCGAGATGGCGCGGGTCCTGTTCGAGCAGTTCGTGTTCCCGTTCGAGATCGTCAGCGTGCTGCTGCTGGCCGCCGTGATCGGCGGCGTGTTCCTGGCCAAGCGCGAGCCGGGCGGTCCGTCGTGAGCGACAGCCTCGACACCTACCTGATCCTGTCCGGGATCCTCTTCGCGATCGGCACGTTCGGCTTCCTCGCGCGGCGCAACGCGATCAGCATGCTCATGTCGATCGAGCTGATGCTCAACGCGGTCAACCTGACGATCGTGGCTTTCGGCCTGTTCGGGCCCCGCCCCGACGCGATCGCCCAGGGCGCGGTGTTCGCGCTGATGGTCATGGCGGTCGCTGCGGCTGAGGCGACGGTCGGGCTGGCGATCGTCATCGCGATCTACCGCAACAAGAGGACTCCGCTAGTCGATGAGTACGACTCCATGAGGCAGTGATGGGGCTGCGGCGGACAGTTCGGCGTGCCACCGGGCAGCCGATGGCGGCGTTGCCGACTGCGGGCGATCGCTCACGCATACCGCCCCGAGGCCTGAGGCGACGCCCCACGAGCCATCAGCCCGAGGGTTCGTGCGCTCGCTCCCGTCCTCGTCGGCGCCTTGCCCTCGGCTCCCCCGCTGACACGCACGGTAGTTCGGCAGACATGCACGGTCGTTCGGGCGGGCTGCCGGGCAGTTCCACGTGACGATCGAGACGCTGCTGCCGCTCCTGCTCGTCCTGCCGATGGCGGGCTTCCTCATCACGGCGCTGATCGGCCGGCGGCTGGGCAAGCAGGCGCACTGGATCCCGGTCGGGGTCATCTTCCTGGCCTGGATCGTCGCGATGCTGGCGGTGTGGAACGTGCTGACAGGGGCGGCGCCCTTGCTGCCCGGCTCAGAGGACACGCACGGTTACGTCGTCGGGCCGTGGGAGTGGATCCCGGCCGGCGGCTTCCACGTCGAGCTCGGGATCCTGGTCGACCCGCTGACCGCCTGCCTGCTGATCGTCGTCACCACGATCGGCCTGCTGGTCCACGTCTACTCGATCGGCTACATGAGCCACGACCCCGGCTACTGGCGGTTCTTCGCGTACATGAACCTGTTCATGTTCTCGATGCTGCTGCTGGTGCTCGCCGACAACTGGCTGGTCCTGTTCGTGGCGTGGGAGCTGGTCGGCCTGTCGAGCTACCTGCTCATCGGCTTCTGGTACCGCAAGCGGAGCGCGGCTCTTGCCGCCAAGAAGGCGTTCATCGTCAACCGGGTCGGCGATGTCGGGTTCGCCCTCGGGATCATGGCCATCTTCCTGAACACGGGCACGCTGAACGTTCGCGAGTCGATCGAGATCCTGATCAACCCGACGCTCGTCGCCTTCCCGATCCCCGTCCCGATCGTCGCGCTGTTGGTCTTCGCCGGTGCCATGGGCAAGAGCGCCCAGTTCCCGCTCCACGTGTGGCTGCCGGACGCGATGGAAGGCCCGACTCCGGTGTCGGCGCTCATCCACGCGGCCACGATGGTCAACGCCGGCGTGTACCTCGTGGCCCGTGCCAACCCGCTGTTCGCGGCCGCGCCGTCCACGATGGTCGTCGTCGCGGCGATCGGCATCTTCACGGCGATCCTGGCCGCGTCGATCGCGATGACCCAGACCGACATCAAACGGGTGCTCGCGTACTCGACGCTATCCCAGCTCGGCTACATGTTCGCGGCGCTCGGGGTCGGCGCGTTCACCGCGGCGATCTTCCACCTCATGACCCACGGCTTCTTCAAGGGCCTGCTGTTCCTCGGATCGGGCTCGGTCATCCACGCCGTCCACGACGAGCAGGACATGCGCCGGATGGGCGGCCTGGCGAAGAGGATCCCCATCACCTACGCCACGATGCTCGTGGGCTCGATCGCGATCTCCGGGATCCCACCGCTTGCCGGATTCTTCTCGAAAGACGAGATCCTCGGCGAGGCCTTCAAGTTCGGCTTCTACTGGGTCTGGGCGGTCGGCCTGTTCGTGGCGCTGCTGACCGCGTTCTACATGTTCCGGCTCATGGGTCTGACCTTCTGGGGCGTGTTCCGCGGCCCA
Organism: uncultured Chloroflexia bacterium; assembly: GCA_963819655.1. Taxonomy (GTDB): domain Bacteria; phylum Chloroflexota; class Limnocylindria; order Limnocylindrales; family CSP1-4; genus SPCO01. The sequence goes on from CAWFXA010000002.1 coordinate 437,070, forward strand.
AAGGAGATCTGGGACCGCATCCACGAATCACCGGCAGTCATGACCGTGCCGCTGATCCTGCTGGCGATCCCGTCGGTGCTCCTGGGCATCGCCCTCGGTCTGCCGTTCGGCGACAGCACCATCCACCGCTGGCTCGAGCCGGTGTTCCACCACGCGACCGAGATGCTCGCCTTGCCGCACGAGCCGTACGCCCTGTTCGGCATCGACGGCGGTCTGATCCTCGCCAGTGTGACCGTCGCCGTGATCGGCGTGGTCCTTGCCTGGCGCTACTTCGGCGTCGAACTGGGCGGGTTGCGGCTGCCGGCCCGGCCGGAGGTCGTCCGCGAGATCAGCGCGAGGCCCGGTCTATCCTTCCTGTACCGCGCCTCGCTCAACAAGTGGTGGTTCGATGAGCTCAACCACCTGCTCTTCATCGTCATCGGCGGAAGGCTGGCGCAGGCGATCTGGTGGTTCGACCGCGAGGTCATCGACGGGACCGTCAACGGCATCGGCAGCGCGACCATCTCGGTCGGCCGCGGCCTTCGCCGCGTGCAGACCGGTCGGGTCCAGAACTACGCGCTCGGGATCGCCCTCGGGCTGATCGTGATGGCCGGGTCATACCTGCTTCTCGCGGGGAACGGCGGATGACGAACCCGTTCGGGATCCTCACGGTCGTGACGTTCCTGCCGTTGGTCGGAGCACTGGTCGTCGCGATCCTGCCGAGCCGTTGGACTCGCCCGATCGCGCTCGCGTTCGCGCTGGCAACGTGGGTGGTCTCGTTGATGATGCTGATCGGCTACCTGCCGAACCGCGCAGGCAGCCAGTTCCTCTTCCTCGAGGCGTTCGACTGGATCCCGATCTTCGGCATCCAGTACAAGCTCGGCGTCGACGGCCTGTCCGCCGCCCTCGTCGTCCTCACGACGACGTTGACCTGGATCTGCATCCTCGCGTCGTGGGTCCCGATCCAGACCCGGATCAAGGAATTCATGATCTCCTTCCTCGTGCTCGAGGTCGGGATGATCGGAGTGTTCCTGGCGCTCGACCTCTTCCTCTTCTACATCTTCTGGGAGATCGTGCTCGTCCCGATGTACCTCATCATCGGGATCTGGGGCGGCGCCAACCGCATCTACTCGACGATCAAGTTCGTGCTGTACACGCTGGTCGGGTCGCTGCTCATGCTCGTGGCGATCCTCGCGACAGCATTCGCCTACCAGTCGGCCACCGGCTCATGGACCGGCGCGTTCGACCTGGTCGCCCTCCGCGCGCACGTCCAGACCGTCGGCTTCGCGCCGGTCCTCCAGGTCGGGGCGTTCCTCGCGTTCTTCCTGGCGTTCGCGATCAAGGTCCCGATGTTCCCGTTCCATACGTGGCTGCCTGATGCGCACACCGATGCCCCGACCGCGGGATCGGTCATCCTGGCCGGCGTCCTGCTCAAGCTCGGGGCGTACGGGTTCCTGCGGTTCGCGCTGCCGCTCTATCCGGACGCGGCCCATACGTTCGCCCCGACGATCATCGTCCTGTCGCTCATCGCGATCATCTATGGCGCGATCGTCGCCCTCGTCCAGCCCGACCTCAAACGGCTGGTGGCCTACTCCTCGGTCAGCCACATGGGCTTCGTGACCCTCGGCACATTCGTGTTCACCGAGCAGGGCATCCAGGGCGCCATCCTCCAGATGATCAACCACGGCCTGATCACGGGAGGCCTGTTCCTGCTCGTGGGCATCATCTATGAGCGAACCCACGACCGGACGATCGCGAAGATGGGCGGGCTCGCGGCCCGGATGCCGCTGTGGGCCGCGACGCTCGGGTTCTTCGTGTTCGCGTCGGCCGGCCTGCCCGGGCTGTCCGGTTTCGTGGGCGAGTTCCTCAGCCTGCTGGGGACGTTCATCGTCAATCCGCCGGCCGCGGCGGTCGCGACGTTCGCCATGATCCTCGGGGCGGGCTATCTCCTGTACATGTACGGTCGGGTCGTCTTCGGCGAGGTGTCCGATTTCATCGTGGGCCTGGGGGGCCACATCACGGACATGACGCCGACCGAGATCCTGACGCTCGCGCCGCTGGCGACGCTGATCGTGGTGTTCGGCATCCAGCCGGGTCTCTTGCTGACGCTCGTGCAGGGTTCCGTCACGGACACCATCGAGGCTGTGCGTGACGGGGTCCCGCTCCCCATCAGCACCGAGGTCGTCGTGATCGGCCTGGGGTTGGTCATCGTGCTCGTCGTCGCGCGCACGATCTCCGCCGCGCTGAGCTCGCGGTCAGAGCGGACCGGGGTCGTGACCGAAGGCGGAGCCGCGCATTGAACGGCACCGACATCAGCGCGATCGCGCCGCTCATCGCCGCGGTGCTGACCGCGGCCGCGGTGCTGGTCGTGGACCTCGTCCGACCCGGCCGCAGCGGCCCGGCCGTCGCGACCGCCCTGATCGGGCTGGCGATCACTGCGTTCGTCACGATCCAGGTCGGCATGAGCACGCTGACGGCGTTCAACGGGACCTACAAGGTCGACGCGCTCAGCACGTTCCTCGACGTCCTGTTCATCTCGATCGTCGCCATGACCATCGTCTTCGCGCCCGACTACCTGCTGCCGCGCAACCTGCCGATCGCCGAGTTCGCGACGGTCCTCATCTTCGCGATGAGCGGGGCCATGCTGATCGCCGGGTCGGCGGACCTGCTGCTGCTCTTCCTCGGGCTCGAGCTGATGGTGCTGCCGGGCTACCTCCTGGCGGGCTATCACAAGACCGACTCGTATTCGACCGAGGGGGCCATCAAGTACTTCCTCCTCGGCTCGTTCAGCTCGGCGATCTTCCTGTTCGGCGTGGCCTTCATCTGGGGCCTGACGGGGACGACGCTGATCAACAGCACCGACCCGGCCCAGCCCGGCGTCGCGCAGGCGCTCGCGTCGGTGGTGGCTGGGACCGCGCCGCTGTCGGCGGGTCTGGCGATCGGGCTCGCGTTCCTGACCACGGGCGTCGCGTTCAAGATCGCCGCAGTCCCGTTCCACTACTGGACCCCGGACGCGTACCAGGGCTCGCCGACGCCGATCACCGGATACCTGTCGGTCGGACCGAAGATCGGCGCATTCGCGCTGATCCTGCGGCTCTTCGTGGAGGCGCTCGGGCCGCTGGCCGCGTGGTGGCTGCCGGTCATGATCGTCCTGGCCGCTCTGACGATGACGCTCGGCAACCTCGTCGCGCTCACCCAGGACAACGTCAAACGGATGCTCGCGTACAGCTCCATCGCCCACACCGGGTACATGCTCGTCGGGCTGGCGGCGTACGCCGGCGGCCAGGTCCTCGGACTCGAGGGGCTCCTGTTCTACGGGGCGGCCTACACGTTCATGAACCTCGGGGCGTTCGCGGTGGTGTCGGCCGTCCAGAAGAGGGCGGGCGTCACGTCGTCGCTCGAGAACTTCTCGGGGCTCGTGCGCCGTGAACCGGGCCTGACGATCTTGATGACCCTGTTCCTGTTGTCGCTGGTCGGCATCCCGCCGCTCGCCGGGTTCTGGGCGAAGGCCTATGTCATCCTCGCGGCCGTGCAGGCGGGCGGATCGCTGACCGTGCTGGCGGTCCTCGTCGTCCTGAACGCCGCGGCGGCGGCGTTCTACTACCTGCGGGTCGTCGTGTACATGTGGATGCGCGACCCCGTCACAGACACGCCGCCGCTCACCCATGGGGCGCTCCTGTGGGGCGGGCTCGCCACCGCGACGGTGCTCACGCTGGTGTTCGGGCTGTTCCCATCGGTGTTCGAGATCGTGCAGCACGCCGCCGCCGCGATCTCGACCCTCCCGGGCGGGGGCTAGGCAGGCTGGGCTCCCGCCAGCTCCGGCCGCCGCGCCAGGGCGGAGAGCAGGCGGCCGACCTCGTGCGCGCCGGCGATGCGCAGGTCGGCGACGTCGAGCAGCTCGGACGGTGCCGGGCGGCTGGCGCCGTGGACCGCTACCGTGACCCCGACCTCGACCGAGTGCTCGGAACGGCCCGGTTCGCCCGACCCGCGCGCCGCGGTGCGCGCCGCGATCACGGCCTCGAACGCGTCGATATCGCTCATCTCGTCACCGAGGGCGACCACGCCTCCCGGCCGATGCCGCGCGATGAGGCGCTCGACCGCCTCCCGCTTGCCGCCGGCGTCCTCCGGACGAAGATCGACGACCGTCCGACCGCGATAGTGGGCGAGCCCGTGGACCAGGCCTGCGCGGCGCTCGACGGTCTCGATCGCCCCGACGACTGCCGCCCGGGCCACAGCGACGTCGTCGGCCTGGCGGACGTGGAAGGCGACCGATGGACCTTTGCGCTCCACGAACAGCCAGGCGGGATCGCCGAGCTCCGCCGCGACGCCGCTGGCGAGGATCTCGGCAGATACCCGATGGACGGCGTACGCGGGGTCGGTCACCGCGACCAGGGCCTCAGCGCGAGCGCCACGAGCCAGGACCCCGTGCTCCAGGCCGTGATCGCCGAGGTATTCGACACCACCGACCCGCACGCGAGCCGCGACGTCGGCGACGACCCTGCCGGTCAGGACCGCGACGTGCAGCCGCTCAGGATGCTCGGTCGCGATGCCGCCCAGCTTTCGCAGGGCGCGCTGCGCCGACGGCTCGACCCGGGCGACGGCCGGGTCGCGCGACCCGACCGCGAGCGTCCCGTCGAAGTCGACGATGACCAGCAATGGCGGCCTGGCCGCGACGAGGGCATCGAGCGCCGCCGCGATCTCGGCGCCGGTCGACACGGCCGGCGCCGGTCCGCCGGCGGGGGTCACGGCTGGACGTCGACGCCCGGCATGATCGTCCGCAGACCGCTCGCCATGATGTCGGGGCCGATCCCGCCGAGGGCACCGTCGCGGATGACCCCCTCCTTGTCGATCCAGAAATGGACCGGCAGGGCGACGGCATCCCAGCGCAACGCCGCGGATCCGTCGCTGTCGAGCCCGAGTGGGAAGGTGGCACCGAGCTGCTCTGCAAAGGCCGCAACGATGCCCTCGTCCTCCTTGACGTCGACGGCGATCACGACCAGCCCGTCGGCCGCGTGGCGGCTCGAGAAGCGGTTCATGAGCGGGAACTCGTCGACGCAGGGCGGGCAGTAGGTCCCCATGAAGTTGATCCAGACTGGCTTGCCGCGCAGATTCATGAGGTCGATCACGCCGCCGCCGACCTGAGGCACGACCAGCGCCGGCGCCGTCTCGCCGACGTGGAACGCCTGACCGCCGTCGCCCGACGGGGATGCCCCGGCCGACTGCGACGGACCACCGGAGGCGCTCGCGCTGGCGACCTGGGTCGGCGTCGCAGTCGGCTCGAGGCCGAGCGACGCGGACGGCTGGGGCGGCGGCGTCATCGCAGCGGAGGGCTCAGGGGCGAGGACGATGATTCCCCCGATGACCATCGCTGCGGCCGCGATACCGGTCAGGAGACCGGCGACGATCGAGATCCGGGGCCACATGCTGGCGCGGAGGGTACCAGTACCGACGGCCTGCGGCGTGCCTCGTGGGGCCACGGTACGATGCCCGTCCCATGGCCGGCCCCACCGAACAGATCCGCACGCGCGTGCTGCCCGCGTTGCTCACCGCGTTCGGCGTGACCATCCTGGCGGCGGGGCTGCTGACCTATTCCGTCCCGGTCGAGGCGGGGCATCCGGTGGCCCCATCCGGATCGCCATCGCCCGAGCCATCGACCGCGCTCGTCCCGACGCCGACGCCGCTCATCACGCTGCCGCCGATCGGCACCGCCCGACCGACGCCATCCGAAGCGGCGCCGACGCCGCCTCCCGATCGCGTGGCGACGCGCGTCCGCATCGCCGACCTCGACATCGATCTGGCGGTCGTTCGCGGCAACACGGGCTATCCGTACTGCAACGTGGCGATGTACCTGCCGTCGCTCTCGCAGCCCGGCTTCGGCCTGGCGACATACCTGTATGCGCACGCCCGTGAGGGCATGTTCCTGCCGCTCTTGCGCACGAAGGGCCGAGACCAGCGTGGACTCGTGGTCGACGTGTGGACCAGCGACGACTGGCTCTTCCAGTACCGCATCACCGAGGTCCGCCGCGACCAGGACGTCCAGGACGGCCTCGCCGACCCGGCGGCCGCGGCGACCGAGCAGCTCTGGCTGCAGACGTCGCAGGGCCCGAACCGCTCATTCGGTTACACCCAGGTCCTCGCCGAGCCGATCGGATCCCGGCCGGCGAGCCACGCCACCGCCAACCCCAGGGCGCGCCCGGTCGTCTGCGGCTGATCCCGCGGCCGAGCCTAGATCCAGCCGATCCTGCGCAGGAAGACGGCGGCCCCAGCGGCGGCGGCAACGGTCATCGCGGTCACGAACCAGAAGCCGGCAGCCTCCTGGCCGCCCACGGCGGCACCGGCCTCACTCATGCCGAAGATGCCGGCGACCGCGCCGACTCCGGCGAGGATGACGGTCACCCCGGTCAGGCGCTTCATGATCACCGACAGGTTGTTGTTGATCTGAGTGAGGTACACGTCGAGGGTCGCCGACGCGAGCTCGCGGTAGTTGTCCATCTCGTCCGTCAGCCGGATGACGTGGTCGTACACGTCACGGAAATAGACGATCTCCTTTTCGTCGATCAGCGACAGGTCGCGGTTGGTGAGCTGGTTGAAGACCTCCCGGGTCGGGCTGGCCGCCCGCCTGACTTCGATGAGCTCGCGCTTGAGGGCGAACAGGCGCTCGAGGGTCTGGGGCGTCGGCTGCGCGATGACGGCATCCTGGATCTGGTCGATGGCGTCGCCGAGCCGGTCGGCGTACGGGAAGTAGCCGTCGACGATGTCGTCGCTGATCGCCCAGAGGAGGTGGTCGGCCCCGTGGGCCATGACGACCGACAGATTCGACCGCAGCTGGTGCGACTGCCGTGGATCCCAGCTGCCGTCGTGCACCGTCATCAGGAAGCCGAGACCCAGGACGATGTCGATCTCGTTGATCGCGAGCGAGTCCGTGCGGTCCAGCGCGAACAGGACGATGTGGATGACACCGTCGGTGGTTTCGATCTTGGCACGCTGGTTGCCCTCGAGGACGTCCTCGACGATCAGCGGATGGAGGGCCAGGGCCGACCCGACCGCCTCGACCTGCTCGGGCGAAGGTCCGAGGAGGTCGACCCAGACGCAGGCGTCGGGCTGCGTGAGCAGTCCTGGCAGGGCCTTGAGGGCCGCGTCGCCCTCGAGCTCGCGAAGCGCACCACCGACCATCGCCCCAACGCGGATCCGACCGGGCCCGCTGGTGGATGTCGGCGCGCGGCGGCGGGCGACCGGTTCGCCGAGGCCGATCGCAGGGTCAGAGGATGAGGCCGGGGTCGGCAGCGCCATCGCCGGCCAGCATACGCGCGGGCGCTCGGCGGCGTCCGGCACCGCCGCCGAGCGCGAGTGCCGGCGGCACCGCGACCAGCGTCACGATCGCCGCAGCCACGAAGAGCCCGACCATGATCGACGCGGCCTCGCGCGAGGCCCACGTTTCGAGGGCCTCGACGACCAGCGGGTCCTTGAGTGGCCGGTCGCGCAGGTCCTCCGGGATGTAGGCGAGGTAGGCGTCGGGCGTCGCGTAGACCTCCGCCGACAGCCGGTCGATCGTCGTCGAGCCGTAGGCGGTGAGGACCGCCAGCCCGACTGCCATGCCGAGCATCCGGGCGACCGTCACGACCGACGACGCCGCCCCAAAGGCGGCCCGGCCCGCCGACTCGACCGCGGCCGCCGAGCGAGGTGTCACCGACAGCCCGAACCCGAAGCCGAACAGCGCGAGGGCCAGCGCGGCATCGCCGATCGAGGTCGCCGGGGTCCAGCGCGACATCGCGAGAAGGCCGACCGCGGCGGCGGCGAGCCCGACCAGCGTCACCACGCGGTAGCTCGCGACGCGGACCGCGAAGCCGGACAGCAGGGCACCCAGCGCGGTCGCGCCGGCCAGTGCCCCGAGCGCCAGACGCTGCTCGTCCGGGCCGCCGTACAGGACCCGGTCGACGAAGACCGCCCCACCGATGATCGCGGTCGCGAACGCATAGCCGGTCAGCAACGAGACAAGGGCCGCAGCGCTGAACGCGACGTCACCGAAGAGGCGGACATCCAGGAACGGATCCGAGCTGCGCAGCGCCAGCGCGATGGTCAGGCCGGTCGCGACGAACGAGATCGTCGCGAGGATCGCGGTCAGCTCGATCGGCTCGAGGGCTGCTGCGGGGTCCGGCGTCGCGCCGATCAGCGTCAGCGCCACGAGCCCGCTCGCGAGCGCAAGTCCGAAGAGCGCGGCACCGAGCAGGTCGATGCGACCGCTGCGGCGTGGCGTCTCCCACCCCGGTGACGCCGCCCAGGCGAGCAGCATGGCGCCGATGGCGATCGGGACGTTGACGAAGAAGATCCACCGCCACGCGGGGCCCAGGACGGCGGCGACCGCCGAGTCGGCCCAGCCAGCGCCGGCGAGCGCCGAGTCCGGATGGATCGCGGACAGGATCGCGGCGCCAAGGAACGGTCCGGCGGCCATGCCCAGGAACGTGAGCGCGCCGATCGCGCCGAGGGCACGCGCGCGCCCGTGCCCGTCGTACAGGTGGGCGGCCGCCGCCGTGCCGACCGGCACGAGCACGCCACCGCCGACTGCCTGGACGACCCGACCCGCGATGAGCTGGTCGAGGTCCTGGGCCATGCCGGCCAGCAGGGAACCGACCGTGAAGATCCCCAGCGCCGCGATGAACAGCCGACGCGCGCCCCACAGGTCAGCCAGGCGGCCGGCAAGCGGCATCATCAGGATGTACACCAGCAGGTAGCCATTGATGATCCAGCTCGCCTTGCGGAGCTCGATCCAGGCGGACGTCCCGTTCGCGGCCACGAGATCGGCGAGGATCGAGGGGAGGGCGACCGCGGTGATCATGAGCTCCAGTCCCGCCAGGAACACACCCGTCCCGAAGACCGTGAGCAGCACGAATCGCGAACCGGCACTCATCGGCGGGAGTGTAGTCGGGGCAGGGCCATTGACCGCCGTGACGCCGCGTCGCGGATGTCGCGCCACCCGACGTCGATCGGTCGCTGGCCGCGCGGAACGACCGTGGTGCGGGTCATCCTCGGAGCGATCGTGGCGATCATCGTCGGAGGCTGGCTGGTCACGCTGCTCGCCGCGGCGCTCTGACCGACATCGCGGCAACGGTCGCCCCCGTTGGTGACCGACGGTCAACGTTTTCCACTCCGGCAGCCCCCGGGATCGCCTGGAGGAATCCTGCCCGCGGGGCTCGGTGACCGACGGTCAGCAGAAAGGGTCGATCGCGGCATTGCGGTGACCTGGAGTCACCATCGAAAGCGCACCGGATCTAGCAGATCGAACCGTGGCGCGAAAACGTTGACCCACGGTCAGCAACGGATCGGTCCGTGGGCCTGCGCCCGGCAGCGTGAGCCACTACCTGCCCGCGGCGCCCTTGACACCCATCAGTCCGCCGCAATAGCATCAACGCCCGTTGATATCAACCGCCGTTGATGCGACGGTCGACGTCCCCCGATCTCGGAGTTCCCCCCACCCGTGCCGACCCCCGCGCGATTCCGGTCCACGCTCGCCTCGATCGTCGTCCAGCCCGACGACCTCCGCGAGCTGCGTGCGTTCCACAAGGCTCTCGCCGACGTGAACCGCCTGCGCATCGTCCGCCGGCTCGCGGAGGGTGAGGCAAGCGTCGCCGACCTCATCGCGCACGTCGGGCTATCACAGCCGCTCGTGAGCCACCATCTGAAGCGCCTGCGCGTGGCGGGACTCGTCGAAACACGGCGGGTCGGCCGCGAGACCATCTGCACGCTTCGCCCCGAGGCGTTCGGCGAGGTCGCCGCGCGTGAGCGCGCCATCCTGGGCATCGCCAGTTGACGATCTCGAACCAGGCCCGTGACCGGGTCAAGGGCGTCTTCGAGCCGATCGCGCTGGCGCTGGGCCGGCTCGGCTTGACGCCGGATGGCCTTACCCTCATCGGCTTCGGGATCACCGTCCTCGGCGCCGGCCTGATCGCGCTCGGCTATTGGACCGTCGGCGGTATCGTCGTGTTCGCCGGCGGCGTGTTCGACATGTTCGACGGCACCCTGGCCCGCGCGACCGGCAAGGTCAGCCGCCTGGGTGCGTTCATGGATTCCGTCTTCGACCGGTGGGGCGAGGCGCTCGTCTACCTCGGCATCGTCGCCGGCGCGGTCCTGGGCGGCCACCAGCGTGTCCCGATCCTCGCCGCCGCGGCGATGGGCGCAGCGTTCATGGTGAGCTACGTCAGGGCGAAGTCCGAGGGTCTCGGCTTCGCAACCGGGAAGGGCATGGCGGCGGTCGGGATCATGCCCCGCGAGGTCAGGCTGGTGATCCTCGCCGTGGGGCTGGTGCTGACGAACGGCCCGGACATCAAGGCCATCGAGTTCGCCCTCGCGATCATCGCGATCGGAGCGACCATCACGACGATCCAGCGGATCCTGCACGTCCGCGCGCAAGCCAACCGGGAGGCGTCGAGCCGACCGACCGAACAGGAGCACACGTGAGCACGAACGGAAAGAGCGGCAAGAACGGCAACGGCAAGGGCGGCACGACGCCGTCGAACACGTGGGCGGGCGCCGGTCGGCGCGGCGACGGCAAGGTCCGCGTCGCGATCGTCGGCGTCGGCAACTGCGCCAGCAGCCTCGTCCAGGGGCGGTACTACTACGAGAACGCCAACCACGACGACTTCGTCCCGGGGCTGATGCACGTGAACCTGGGTGGCTATCACGTCCGCGACATCGAGTTCGTCGCCGCCTTCGACATCGACAAGAACAAGGTCGGCAAGGACCTCGGCGAAGCGATCTACACGAAGCCCAACAACACGATCACGTTCCAGCAGGTCGCCACGCTCGGCGTGCCCGTCGAGCGCGGGATGGTCCACGACGGGCTCGGCAAGTACCTGAGCGAGATCATCGAGAAGGCACCGGGCGAAACCGCCGACATCGTCGGCATCCTGCGCGAGCGCGAGGTCGACGTGATGGTGTCGTACCTGCCGGTCGGCAGCGAGGAAGCCACCAAGTGGTACGCCGAGCAGGCGCTGCGTGCCGGGGTGGGCTTCATCAACGCGATACCGGTGTTCATCGGCCGCGAGCCGTACTGGCAGCGCCGGTTCGCCGAGGAAGGCCTGCCCGTCATCGGTGACGACATCAAGAGCCAGGTCGGCGCCACGATCAGCCACCGCGTCCTCACCCGGCTGTTCATGGACCGCGGCGTCCGGCTCGATCGGACCTATCAGCTCAACTTCGGCGGCAACACCGACTTCCTGAACATGCTCGAGCGCGAGCGCCTCGAGTCCAAGAAGATCAGCAAGACGAACGCGGTCACCTCGATGCTCGACTACGAGCTCGACGCGGATGACATCCACGTCGGCCCGAGCGACCACGTGCCGTGGCTGCTAGACCGCAAGTGGTGCTACATCCGGATGGAGGGCACGACCTACGGCGACGTGCCACTCAACGCCGAGCTCAAGCTCGAGGTCTGGGATTCGCCCAATTCGGCCGGCGTCATCACGGACGCCATCCGTTGCCTCAAGCTCGGCCTCGACCGTGGGCTCAAGGGCACGCTCGTCGCGCCGTCGGCCTACTTCATGAAGAGCCCGCCTCGCCAGATCCCCGACGACGTCGGCCGCGAGCGAGTCGAGGCATTCATCCGGGGCGAGGACTCGGAGACGCTGCTCGGGACCGAGAAGCCGACGACTCGCAAGCTCCGCAGGCTTGCCGGCCGCCGCACAGGCGAACTTGCACCCTCGACGAAATGATGTTCCTCGCGCTCCGAAGACCGAGGGGGAGCTCCGTCGACCCCATCGGCCTGAGGATCCCAAGGCGGAGCTCCGCGAAGCCATTGGCCCGAGGATTCGCGACCAACGCGCGCCGATGACGGCGGGCGAGGGCCCGATATGACGGCGGGCGAGGGCCCGATGACCGCGGGCGAGAGCCCGCAGCCGGCGGCGAAAGCCGCGCGGTCGACCGAGCGCCGGCTCGAGGCTCCGCACCGGCGACGGGGCGCCGGGCCGCGGATCGTCGAACGGGTGGCCGTGCTCGGCTACCGCGCGACGTCCTGGCTGCTGGCCGTGTTGCCGCCGGGTCCGGCGGCGACCGTCCTCGGCTGGTTCTCGCAACTGTCGTACCTGGCCTGGCCGACCAAGCGCCGCTGGTCGAACCGGAACTTCGGTCATGTCCTCGGCCTGCCACCCGACCACCCACGCGTCCGCGCCGAGGCGATGCGCGCCTACAAGGGCTACGGTCGCTACCTGGTCGAACTGATGCGGCTCCCGTCGCGCCGGCCGGAGGAGGTCGCCGGACTGGTGCCCGACATGGACATCGACGAGGTGCGCCGGCTGTGGCGAGAGGCGCCCGGCGGCGGGATGATCCTCGCTGTGGGCCACGTCGGCAGCAACGAGGCAGTCGCCGCGGCGATCGCCGATCACGGGATGCCGATCAGCGTGGTCGCCGACGACTCGTCGTTCCCCGAGCTCTTCGAGCTCCTGCGCCGGCAGCGAGAAACGTGGGGCGTCACGATCATCGCGTGGCGGAACCTGCGCGAGATCTTCGGTGTCCTTCGCCGCCGCGAGATGCTGGGGCTCCTGGTCGACTGGGGATATCGATCGGACGGCATCCCGGTGCGGATGTTCGGCGCATGGACCGCGCTGCCGGCCGGACCGGCGACGCTGGCGGCCAAGACGAGCTCGCGTATCCTGCCGATCAGCATCCGACGCCGGCCGGACGGTACGTTCCATGTCTCGTGGCCCGACCCGATCGACGTCACCTCGTCGGACCCGGCGGAGCTGTTCCGCGCCACCCAGGCGATGGCCGACGCGCTGGCCGCCACGATCGCCGCGGCACCGGACCAGTGGTATAGCTTCAAGCCCATCTGGCCGGCGACACCGGACGAGGCCGCCGATCTGGAGCGCCGGGCAACTCTCATGCAGGCGGGCATCGCCGATCCCGGGCCGGCCCCGGAGTTCGCCTGATCGTGTCCGGTCTCGGCCGCCGACTCGGGAGCCGGGCGCTCCGCGCGGCCTCGTGGCTCGTCTGCCGGCTGCCGGAGCGACCCCTCATCGCGCTCGCCGAGCTGGGCGGGGACGTCTGGTATCGCACGACCCCCGTTCGCGCCGCACGGGGGCGCCGCAACCTCGCCCGGGTGGCGTCCTGGCTGGATGCGCACGGCGCCGGCACGACGCTCGCCCGCGCAGCGGCCACAGATCCCCGTGCCCTGGAACGACTGGTCCGGCTGGCGTACCGCCACGCTGCCCGCTATTACCTCGAAGTAGCGCGCACGCCCGCGCTCAGCCGCGAGGACGTTCGATCGCGCATGACGATCGAGACCGTGGGTGTCGTCGAGGATGCGTTCACGCCCGGCCGACCGGCGATCTTCGTCGGGCTCCACTTCGGCGCGATCGAGCTGCCGGCGCTGTATCTCGCCTCGCGAGTCGGTGAGGCGGTCGCACCCATGGAGACGCTGTCGGATCCGGACCTGCAGGACTGGTTCGTCCGGACGCGCGGCGCGGCCGGGGTTCGCATCGTCGGCCTCAGGGAGGCGCGCCGGGAGCTCTCGACGGCGCTGCGAGCCGGGACGAACGTCGGGCTCGTGGGCGACCGCGACCTGACCGGTGGCGGCACGCTGACGGAGTTGTTCGGAGCGCCCGCCAGGCTGCCGCTCGGACCGGCGCTGCTCGCGATCGAGAGCGGGGCGCCCGCCTACGTCGTGGGTGTGCGCCGGACGACGCCCGGACGATATATCGGCCGCCTCGAACCCGTCGACGTCGCGACCGACGGCTCCCGCCGCGAACGAGCGACCGCGACCACAACCTCGATCGCACGCGCCTTCGAGCGGGTCGTGACCGACGCGCCAGAGCAATGGTGGGCCGTGTTCTTCCCGATCTGGCCGGACCTCGAGGCGGCGGAGGCGCCGGCGGGCTCGGCGGGCTCGGCGACCCCGGCGGTCGCGGAGACTCCGGCACGGTGACCGAACCGCAGGGTCGTGCCGACCTGCACATCCACACACTGGCCTCCGACGGGATCGCCGACGTGGTCGCGATCGTCGAGCACGTCGCGAAACGCGGAGGCCTTGACGTCATCGCCATCACGGACCACGAGCGGATCGATGCCGCCCTCGCCGGACGTGCCATCGCGCGCGACCGCGGCCTGCCGATCGAGGTGGTGGTCGGCGAGGAGGTGACGACGCTCGGCGGCCACCTGTTGGCGCTATTCGTGGAGCGCCGGATCCGGCCGTACCGCACGCTCGGTCGGACCATCGCCGACGTCCACGAGGCGGGCGGCATCGCGATCCCGGCCCACCCGCTGGTGCCGTACCCGCTATGCGCCCAGGGCTGGGTCCTGCGCCGGCTCCTCGACGACCCCGACGACGCCGTGCGGCCGGATGCGATAGAGACGTTCAACCCCACGGCACTCGGTCGCCCGTGGCACGATCGTGTCGTGCGGTTCGCCGACGACCACCGACTCGCCCACATCGGGAACAGCGACGCCCACGCGCTCGACGCGGTCGGTCAGGGCTGGACGACGTTCCCCGGCCACACGGGGGACGAGCTGCGGGCCGCGATCGCGGCCCGCACGACCGAACACGGCGGAGCGTTCCACGGCGCCACCGGCCAGTTCGGGGTGTTCGGGCAGCAGCTCCGGAAGCGCGCGATCGACGCTCGTGACGAAGTTGCCGGTCGTGTTCGGCGGACCGGGACGGGACGTGACCACGGCTATCCGGGCGGCCGGACGCGGCCGCCGCGCTACGTCTCGGCCGGGGACCCGAACGGGCACGCTCGGAGCGGCGTCGAGCGACCATGAAGATCGGCCTCGTCTGTCCGTACATCTACCCGGCGAGCGGCGGCGTCGCCCAGCACGTCCAGTTCCTGTATCAGAACCTGCGTCAGCGCGGACACGACGTCCGCATCCTCACGGCGAGCCACGGCCCGCAGAGAGCCTCCGAGGGCGACATCATCCGGTTGGGTGTCGGCTTCTCGGTGCCGATCAACGCGTCGGTCGGCACGCTCACGTTCTCGCCGCGCTACCTCAGCCAGATCGGCTCGATGCTCGAACGGGAGCAGTTCGACATCCTCCATTTCCACGAGCCGTTCGTGCCGTTCCTGTCGCTCTTCCTGCTCCGTGAATCGACGAGCGTGAACATCGCCACGTTCCACGCGTATGCGGGTTTCTCGCCGTCGTACGAGTTCGGCAGCCGGGCCCTCCGCGGCTACGCCGAGCGGCTCCACGGCCGGATCGCGGTCAGCGCGGCTGCCCGGCATTTCATCGACCGCTTCTTCCCCGGCGACTACAAGGTCATCCCCAACGGCGTCGATGTCGCGCGGTTCGCGAACGCCGTCCCGATCGCGCGCTGGCAGGACGGCACGCCCAACGTGTTGTTCGTCGGCCGGCATGAACCGCGCAAGGGCCTGCTCGACCTGCTCAAGGCGCATCGGATCCTGCGCAAGACCGGTCCCGAGTCGCGCCTCCTCGTCGTCGGATCGGGCCCGCAGGAACGCGAGGCGCGCCGCTACGTGGCCACGCGCGGCCTCAACGGCGTCGAGTTCCTGGGGCGAGTGTCGGACGCCGAGAAGGCGCAGCTCTACAGGACGGCCGACGTGTACGCCTCACCGGCCACCGGCGGCGAGTCGTTCGGGATCGTGCTGCTCGAGGCGATGGCGGCCGGGACGCCGATCGTCGCGTCCGACATCCACGGCTACAAGGGAGTGGTCCGACGCGGCCGGGAGGGCCTGCTCGTCCCGCCGCGCCAGCCGCGCGAGCTCGCCATCGCGATCGATCGATTACTGCGCGACCCGGCACTCCGCGAGCAGATGGGCGCCGCCGGTCAGGCCCGCGCCGAAGAGTTCTCCTGGCCGCGGGTGACCGCCAAGGTCGACGACTACTACGGCTTCGTGATCCGCCGGCTCGCGGCGACAGGCTCGCTGCCGGAAGGGTTCCGGGCGGAGATCCCTCAGGCGCCCCCGCCGCTCCGTGCGAGGCCGCTGCTGGCTTCCTCGCCTGTCGACGAGCCGGTCGAGCCAGCCGAGCCGCCCCTGCCCGAGGCCGCGCTCGCACGCGACTCGGCGAGCGCGAGCCGCCAGACGGAGGCCGAGTAGGCGACGACCAGGCACGTCGCAGCGATCGCCACGGTCAACGCCAGCGGGATGGGGCTGAGCAGCGGTGCGGCAGGCCGTGCCGCCGTGTTCACCGGGAACTGGAACGCGTACAGGTAGGTGGGCAGGAAGCCCTGGTACGCGTTCACCACGGTCGACGGTAGCGGCAGAGCCGCGAGATTCGGATACCAGATGACGAACCACGCCACGGTCGCGGTGCCCAGCCCGACGACGAACCGACGCGCGTCGCGGGCGGCCAGCACCTGGCCCGCGAGGTAGAGGAGCGGCAGGATCACGACCAGGGCGATCGGCTCGACCGGGATCCCGCGCCACGTCGCGATCGGCGTATCGGGCACGAACGACGCCGCGATGAGGCCGAGGCCGACCGCCGCCGCGCCCGCCACGACCCCCCACATCGTCGGGCTGCGTGCCCCGTCCTCGGCGTCCGCCGTGCGCTGCAGACCCGCCACCGCGCGCCACAGCACGACGCCCCCGATCGCGACCATCGCCAGCAGGGCGGCGGTGCGGTATGTCAGGACGACATCCGGGATGACCGCCGGGCAGGCCGCGGAGCTCGGGTTCGCGATGGACACCCCGACCAGGGCACACAGCGGTCGTGAGAACAGCCACATCGCGGCGGGCGCGACGATCGCCACGGCCCCGGCGACGCGCACCCAGAGCCACGTCCGGCGCGAGGCACCGTGCCACAGCTCCGCGATGAGGTAGGCCAGGGCGAGGATGACGAACGGCAACGCCGTGTAGTAGTGGTACTGGAAGGCGGCCCGGTCGATACGCGCCCACGGCACCCACTGGGCGGCGAAGCCGATCGCGATCAGTGCCAGGGCCGGCGACCGGCGCCGGAAGGCCATCACGGACACGAACACGAGGCCGACGATCCCGAGCCACCAGATGACCAGGTTCCCCGAGTCGTAGATCGCGGCACTGGTCCCACCGGCGAAGCCCTCCTGGTAGAACCACACTGGTTTGAGGTCGAACGGGAAGGCCCACCACGGCGACGACGCGGGGTGCCCCGAGGTGAGGCCGTTGTGGTAGTCGTACATGCTGCGGGTCAGGTCGAGCAGCGTCTGCCCGCTGTGCGCGGCCGGGAAGCCGTCCCACAGCCGATGGTTCTCGATCGCGGTCCACGGCAGGTAGGACACGATGTAGACCCCCAGCGGGATCGCGATGAGGCAGACGGCCGTCCAGACGATCGGAATGCCGAGCAACCAGCCGGGCCGCAACCAGCCGATCGGGGCCGGATCGGGCGGGTCGAGGAGGCGCTGCGGATCGTCGGGACGCGGCGGCGCGGCGAGCGGACCGTAGCCGACCATCCCGCCGACACGGAACGCGGCGTAGACCACCACGGACCCGAGGGCGGCGGCGATCGCGGCGAGGAGCGGGGTGACCGAGATGGGGCCGATGACCACGGCCTGATCGAGCCTGCCCAGCGCCAGCGCACCGAAGAACAGCACCGCGCCGACGGCGCTCGGGGCGATCAGGGCCAGCCACATCTCCTCGTCGGTCCAGGCGATGGGATGGAAGATCGCGACGACGACGGCGAGCAGGGTGAGGCCGATCATGATCACGAGGAATGGCAGGTTGCCGTAGCCCGGACCGGCCATCGCCAGGTAGCCGAGCGCCCCGGTCATCGCGATGAGACCGAGGATGGCGAGGACACGGCCGAGGGCGCTGCGCACCAGGAGCAGCAGCACCAGCGCCCCGATCGCGTACGCGGCCACCCATTTCGAGGCCAGCGCCAGCCCGAGGAGCAGCCCGATGATCGGCATCCCCACCCAGAACGCGGCACGGCCCTGCCACCAGCCCGTCCAGATCGCGGCAAAGACCGTGTAGGCCGCGACGATGAACAGGCCGACGTACGCGTCGTTCATGCCGATGCGCGACTGGACGAACAGCATGCCCTCCACGAGAGCGAGGCCACCGACAGCGAGTGCCACCGTGCGCCGCTGGAACAGGATCCTCGCGAGGATGTAGAGGCAGGCGGCCATCAGGACACCGGCGATCACGCCTGGCAGACGCCACGCGAACGCGTGCGAGCCGACGTCGATGGACACGGCCGTCCCGCCGGCATCGAACACCAGGAGCTGCTGCCGGTCGTCCGTCATGTATTCGGGCTCCGCGTCCATCGCCACGGCGACCGGCTGGAACCCCACGGGCAGCACCGCATCCGCGTAGACGGCGTCCGCGTGCGGCTCGATGACGTACACCGTCCAGCGATCGGGTCCGTACCGGTCGACGCCGTCATCGACCGGAGGCCGGCCGAGGATGTGGACCTGCTGGCTGGCGGCGTCGTAGGCAACCTCCGAGCCGAGACCGGGCAGTGGGTGGCCGCCCTTGTCCTTGGGTCCCTCGGCCGCGTCCGTGCCCGACACGACGAGCACGTGATAGCCGGGGTCCTCGACCGACCCGGTCGAGACGTACAGCTTGGTGTCGTCGATCCCCGTCACGAGCGCGATGCCGTGCGCGCCGCCATCGATCGCGATCGTGGACGAGGTCGCCCCAGTCGATGGGTCGATGAACGACACGCCTTCCGACGTCGCGACCGCGGCCCGCGGCAGATCGACGATCTCGATCCCGGGTAGCCGACCCTCGGCGATCGCGGCCTCGATCTCGGTGCGGCGTTCCTCGCGACCCGGGCTGCCGAAGAGGACCGTGGTGCCCGTCGCGGCGTTGACGATGCGGGACTCGTAGTCGAGCGCGTCGCCGCCGAGCAGCTCGGCTAGCACGTCGGCCACGGCAGCTGGTTCAGGGATCGCCGCCGGGTCGCCCTGTACGACAGGACCCGCGCCGGCGGTCGACAGGTCGGCGATGCCCGTAAACTCGGTCCTGCCGAGGATCTCGCCAGTGCTGCCGTCGATCACGGTGAGGTCGGCGTCCGACGCTGCGAGGATCGTTCCCTCGTCCGTGACGAGCAGATGGTCGACCGGGTGGCCGACCGAGGCGAGCTCGACCGGCGTGATGTCGCCCTCCGGAGCGCCCAGACCGATCAGGTCGAGCTCGACGGTCGAGATGGTGCCCTCGTCATCGCCGAGGAAGAGCCGCGGCTCGGTCGGGTCGATGGCCAGGGCGCCGACGCCCGGGGCAGTGATCCGGCCGATCGTCTCGACGGGTGCGCAGGTCCTCGGTCCGGACGATGTCGCCGGTCGCGATATGGAGTCGTTCGCCCGCCCGCGCCGTGCCTGGATCGTCGCGGCGATGCTCGATCGCCACGGCGCGGACCGGGTCACCGAGCTGGCTCGTCGCCTGGACGTTGTCGTCGCCCCATAGGGCCAGACCGCCGGCCATCGCGTACTTGGCCAGGTGCGGGTGGGTCCACTCGTAGATCGAGTGCGATTCGCCGTAGCGCCAGTCCTGGAGGAACTCCGTGGCCGTCCGGGCGTGGTAGACCTCGTCGAAATGCATCTGGTACGGCTCTTCGAGGCGGAAGGTCCGGAGCCCGAACGTCGCCAGGACGAGCACGACGAGGAGCCACGCGTCCAGGCGATCCAGTCGCCCGCCCCGCTCGCCCATCAACGCACGGCTGCGATCCGCCCGCCACGGCACCGCCCGTAGGCGATCGTCGATCCAGCCGCGCAGGCCCGTTTCCTCAAATCGCGCGGGCTCGGACCAGGTGGGCATGGTGACGGCGGCCGGGGGCGCGGCGGCCTGGATGACGGCGGACGGACCGGCCGGCCGGCCGAGCTCCTCGCGCGACTCGTCGCGGGCCGGCTCCTCGGACGCGCTGAGGACCTCGCCGGTCAGGCGAGCCATGGCCGCCGGCCGGAGCTGGAGCCAGGCCCACGCGAAGGCGACGGTGTGCAAAGCCGCGACCAGGGTGACCCCGATCTCGGAGCGGATCAGCGACCCGACGCCGAGCCAGTCGGCGACAGGGTTGAGGGCGGGGTCCTTGGGCGGGTAGATCGTCGTCAGGACGACATACATGTTGGCGAACGTCGCGATCGCGAGGATCACGTAGGCGATGCGCCACCGCGGCGAGACCGCGAACAGGATCGCCCCGAGCGCGAAGAACGGGAACCCGTAGCGCTCGTGGACGCGGGTCGGCGCGGCGAAGAAGGCAAGGGCGGTGACCGCCAGGACGACGAGGATCGTGATGCGGTCCGGGCGACGCCAGACGGCCCACAGCCCCGTGAGGATGGCCAGGATCAGCAGCGCCGCGCCGACCACGACAGCCGGGATCGCGCCGAACTGCACGACGCCCGCGCCGCACGCGTTGTTCGGCACCACGGCGTCGCAGACCCATTGGCCGGCGTTGGCGAGGCTGATCCCGAGGTTGCTCGGGACGACCGCCCACGCGTTGTACGCGTTGACCGTGACGTACGGGTAACCGCCCCCGGCGAGCGCGATCTGATCGATCAGCCCAGACGCCAGGAACGGGGCCTGTGGCGCGAGCTCGATCACACTGAGGCCGAACGGCAGACACAGCGCCAGGGCGGTGAGGTAGCCGGCCAGGCCGGTCGTCAGGATGCGCACCGGATGATCCGTTCGCGCCTCCCATCGGCGGAACCTGCCCTCCGGCAGAGGAGCATCCGGCAAAGGGGCATCCGGGTCCCGCTGCGGCGGGCGCAGCGCGCGCCGGATCGTGACGACGGCCACGATCGGCACGAGGATGCCGAGCTGCGGCTTCACGATCGCCGCGATGACCGTGAAGATCGCCGCCCGTTCGGGCTGGTCGCGCCACAACGAGCGCACGCCGAGAAGCAGGAAGAGGACACCGACCGAGTCGACCTGGCCCCACACGACGTTGTCGAACCAGAAGACGGGGTTGAGCATCACGACGCCGGCACCCACCAGGGCCAGCCGCTCGCGTCCGCCGAGCTCGCGGACCATCGACCACACGAGATAGCCGAGGCCCAGGTCCGCGAGGATCGGCGGGATCTTGATGAGATCGCCGATCCCACCGGCCGCCCGCCCGACCGTCCCGACCAGCCACAGGACATACATGTAGCCCGGCGTGTAATCGTGGAAGAAGTCGCGCTGGTAGAACCCGGACAGGCCGTTTCGGGCGAGGTCGTCCGCCCAGAACCGGAACGAGACGAGGTCCGCGTCGAAACCCGAGCCCGGGAGCAGGTATAAAAGGATGAACCGGAGGGCGAGTCCGAGGGCGAGGACGATCAGGACTGCGCCGACGGCCCCCTGCGTCCCGGTCGACCGAGGCGGCGCTCCTGTGCCTCGCTCGTACGCACCAGGATCGGGGCCAGTCACCGGGGAGATCGGCTCCTGAACGAGCGTGGAAGGTGGATCTGAGCGTAGCACAGGGTCGCCCGACCGACCCCCCAGAGGACCTGGCGGCGAGCGGCCCGGCGACGATCGCCGTCGCCGTGGCCACCGGCGTGCTGCTCGCGGTCGCCGCGTTCGGCGTCTATCGCGTCACGCACGCCGACCGCTACTACGATCATTTCGTGTGGCAGGCCGCGGCCTTCCTGGAGGGCCAGGCGGCGATCCGCTACCCGGTCGCGACGACCGCGGAACGACTGGGCAACTGGTTCTTCCAGGACGTTCTCCCGATCGGCCGCGTCGATGGCATCGATCGCGGACTGATCCCCTTCCCGCCGCTCCCCGCCGTGCTGCTGGTCCCGTTCGTCGCGGCTTTCGGGTTCGCGACTGATGAGCAGCTGCTGTTCACGATCCTGGCAGCGATCGACGTGGCGCTGTGTTGGTGGATGATCGGCCGCCTGCCCGTGTCGACCGCGGTGCGGTTCGGCACGACCGTGTTCTTCGCCTTCGGCACGGCGTTCTGGTACACGGCCCAGAACACGACGACCTGGTACCAGGCCCACATCGTGGCGGTCGCGTTGACCATGCTCGCGGTCGGACTGGCGTTGGGTGCGGATCGGTCGCGTCATGTGGTCGTGGGACGCCCCGGCGCGCGCGACAGTGACAGCGACGGAGCGCGGTTCGGTGTCGATCGACGCGGTTTCGCGATCGGGCTGCTCTTCGGTCTCGCGACGACGGCCCGCCTGACGGTGATCCTCGCAGCGCCCTTCTTCATGCTGGTCGGTCCGGGCAATGGCTGGTGGCGCCGCAGCTGGTCGGTCGGGATCGGGGCGGCCATCCCGGTCGTCGCCCTCCTGGCGTACAACATCGCCACGACCGGCCACGTCTTCCACCCCGCATACGACCACCTCTACCAGCTCGAGGCGCGTGCCTACACCGGGCTGGGCTACCACCCCGACTGGGCGGCCGAGGATCCGCGCTACCTGCCGCAGAACCTGGCGATCATGCTGTTCGCGGCCCCGGAGATCCTGCCAGAGCGCCAACGCGACACGCTCGGGACGATGGACCGGCCGCTGTGCACCACACCGGACGCCGGCCGGGGCCTGTTCGACGCCGCGTGCCCTCTCGCCCTGCCGCGCGACATCGGGATGAGCATCCTGCTCACGAGCCCGGCGTTGCTACTGGGCCTGGCCGCGTTCCGGGACCGGGCTCGTCGCCGGATCGTGGCCGCGGCCGCCATCGCCGTCCTGCTCGTGACGGTCGCCAACCTCATGCATTTCAGCCAGGGCTGGGTCCAGTTCGGATACCGCTTCGGCAACGACACGCTACCGTTCGCCCTCGTGCTGGTGGCGTTGGGGTTCTCGCGGCTCGTCGACCGGGATCCCCGGCCGCGCTGGGCGATGCCTGTCGCGGTCGGTCTGATCGCTGTGTCCGTCGCCGTCAACGCCTGGGGTGTCGTGTGGGGGCGTCTCCTCGGGTGGTGACGCGCTCGTCCCTGGCAGCGTGGCTGCCGGCTGTCCTCGTCGGGGTCGTCGCCCTCATCGCGGCTCGGATCGCGATGCTCCCAGGGCTCGGCTATTGGGATACGGCAGAGCTCCAGACGGTCGCGCCGATCCTCGGGACGGCCCACCCGACGGGTTTCCCGACGTACGTGCTGCTCGGCTGGATCGCCAACCTGCTGCTCACGCCGTTCGGGGAGCCGGCGCTCCGGATGAACCTGTTCGCGGCACTCAGCGTGGCGGTCGCCGCGGCCGTGACGGTCGACCTGGTCCGTGCGCTGACCCGCTCCGTCCCACTCGGGGTGATGGCGGGGATCGGCCTCGCACTGACAGGCATCGTCTGGGACATCGGCACGCACGCGGAGGCACACGCGCTCCATCTCGCGTTCATCGCGATCCTCTTCCGCCTGCTCGTGGCGTGGGAGGACGGGCGGCGCGACCGCACGCTCGTCGCGGCGGCGATCGTCTTTGGGCTGGCGGCCGGGAATCATTCGCTGACGCTGTTGCTCGGGCCACCGATCGCCTTGTACGTCCTCGCCGTGGACCCGGGCATCGTGCGCCGGCCGCGTTTCATCGCCGGCTGTGCAGCGGCGCTCGTGCTCACGGTCGTGCTCGTCTACCTGGAGCTGCCGCTGCGTGCCGGGCCGCTCCGGACCGCGGGCACGCTCGTGTATGGACGCCCGGACACCTGGGACGGGTTCTGGTACGTCGCGCTGGCAGAACAGTTCCGTGGCAGTGTCGTCGGTCCCTTCGACGACCTGCCCGGCAAGGTGGCGGCGCTCGTGGACCGCACGGTGGTGGCTTTTGGTCCGCTCGCAGCGCTCCTGCCGGTCGCGTTCGGGGTGACGGCGATCCGGCGTCCGACCTACGCGCTGCTCAGCGGCACGGCCGTCCTCATCACGTGCTTCTTCGCGGCGTCCTACGTGAACGCCCTGATCGAGCGCTACTACCTGGGTCCGGTGCTGATCGGCTGGACCTGGCTCGCGATGCTCGGAGCGGGTCTCGCGACGGTCGCCGGCATCTCGATCGAGGGGCAACGCCGGCCGGATCGGGTCATCGCGACCGCGTTGGCGGTCCTGCTCCTGGTCCCGACCGTCGCGGCCGCGCCGTCGCGCCTCGAGGGCCTCGACCGGAGCGGCGATGTCGGGGCGCGCGAGTGGGTCGACCACGCCCTTCGGGTCATGCGACCCGATGCGGTCATCGTGAGCTGGTGGAGCTATTCGACACCGCTGTGGTACGCACAGCTGGTCGAGGACCGGCGCCCCGACATCGATATCATCGATGACCGCACCCGGCTCGATCGGAACCTGGGAGACATCTACGACGTGATCGACGCGAACCTGCCGACGCGCCCCGTGTACGTGATCCGCATCGAGCGGAGTGAGATCGAAGGTCTCAAGGAGCGCTACGTCCTCGACGTCATCGGTGGGACGGAGGCCAGCGTCCTGACCCGGATCATCGGCCGCCGCGAGACCGCCGGATGACCGACGCGGCTGATCACACGAAGCGCGTCGCACGCCTCTCCTACTTCTTCCCGGCCCACAACGAGGAGGCGAACATCGAAGGCCTGATCGAGGAGGCGCTCGAAGGTCTCCCGGCGATCGCCGAGACGTTCGAGATCATCGCCGTCGATGACGGCTCCCGCGACCGGACGCGCGTGCTGGCCGACGAGCTGACGGCGCGGCACCCGGGGATCGTCCGCGCCGTCCACCACCCGACCAATCTCGGGTATGGGGCCGCCTTGCGCTCCGGGTTCGGAGCCGCGCGGTACGAGTTGGTCGCGTTCACCGACGGCGACCGCCAGTTCCGCGTCGAGGACATCGGGCGCCTGACGGAACGCCTCGCCGAGATCGACCGCCCGGACGTCGTCGTCGGCTTTCGCATCCGGCGGGCGGACCCCATCGTCCGGACCGTCTACGCCCGTGCCTACCGGCTGGCGAACCGGATCTTCTTCGGCCTGTCGGTCAGGGACGTCGACTGCGCCTGCAAACTCTTCCGCCGGGAGGTGCTCGACGGGGTCCAGGTCGAGTCGGAGGGGGCGTTCTTCTCGGCCGAGCTGCTGATCAAGCTCCGCGCGGCCGGGCGCAGCGTCGTCGAGGTCGGGGTGCCGCATTACCCACGCACTGCCGGCTCGCCGACCGGCGCGAAGCCGCAGGTCATCCTGCGCGCGGTCCGCGACTTCTGGCGCCTGCGGGTGGCGATGTGGGTGAACCGCCAGGGAGCGCTCCGCCGCGGCCGACCGATCGTCGCGGGGATCGACCCGGGCGCGGTCTAGCTCTGGCGGTTCTCTGCGTCCGGATCGACGTCGAGCGAGTTGACGAAGTCGCGGAACACGTCGAGCCGCGGGTCGACGATCCGTTCGCCGGTCGACTCGAGCATCTCGCCACCGCCCTCGCCTTCCTCGCCGAGACCGCCGTCCGCGCCGAGACCGGCCTGGTCGAGCACTGACGGGACCGCGAAGATCGGGGCCCCCACCCGCACGGCGAGAGCCAGCGCATCGGACGGCCGCGCGTCGATCTCCCCGATATGCCCGTCGCGCTCCACGAAAAGCCGCGCGTGGAAAGTCTCCTCGGCGAGGTCCGAGATGATGACGCGGGAGACACGCGCGTCGACCGCCTCGAGGGTACTGGCGAACAGGTCGTGGGTCAGCGGGCGTTCCGGCGTCAGGCCCTGGAGGCGCATCGCGATGGCGCTCGCCTCCCACGGTCCGATCCAGATCGGCAGATAGCGCTCGCGCCCGGTCTCCTTGAGGATCACGACGTGGCGGCTGGAGAGCATGTGGACACGGACGCTCTCGACGACCATCTCGACCAATCCGTCGTCCATGCGGCGATTATCCCACGGCCCGCGGGGGCGGACGCCCATCGCCACGGGCCAGCCGCATGAGGAGCGCGATCCCGGCGCCGAAGACGAAGCCACCGATATGGGCGAAGAAGGCGACGCCACCGACCTCGGTCGAGTCCCGCACGCCGAGCGAGCCGAGTCCGTCGAGCAGCTGGAGGACGAACCAGAACCCGAGCACCAGGGCCGCCGGCACGTCGATGAGCTGGAAGAAGAAGACGAGGAAGATCGCGGTCGTCACCCGGGCGCGGGGGAACAGGACGATGTACGCGCCCAGGGTCGCGGCGATCGCGCCCGACGCGCCGATCGTCGGGATCGTCGACGTCGGGGCGATGGCGACCTGCGCAAGCGCGGCGACGACGCCGCCGACCAGGTAGAACACGAGGAAACGCAGCGGTCCGAAGCGATCCTCGACGTTGTTCCCGAAGATCCACAGGTAGAGCATGTTGCCGCCGATGTGGAGCAGGCCCCCGTGCAGGAACTGGCTCGTGATCAGCGTCGCGGTCTCCTGCGAGATCAACGCGCCGGACGTCAGGGCCGCGACGAGCTCGGCCGGCACGACCCCCCACGTCGTGACGAACTGCCCCAGGGCGGCGTCGCCGCGGGTGGCCATGATCCCGAGCTGGACCGCGAAGACGACGGCACACGCGCCGATCAGCCCGAGCGTGACGACCGGTGTTCGCCGGGTCGGGTTGGCGTCGCGGAGCGGGATCACCTCGTTCGGGGGCGGGCTACGAGCTGGGAGCGGCGACGGCGACACGCTCGGCCCGCCTGAGCCGGACGGCGCGGGCGAGGCGCCGTCGGTCGTCGGGACGGCCTCGAGGACGGCCTGGTTGACGGTATCGCTCGACAGCCAGACCACGGTATCCGGCGCTTCCTCGACCCCGGCGATGATGTACATGGAGCGGAGGTCCAGCCAACCATCTCCCTCGGCGAGCCGGTACTGGGCGACGAAGTCGCCGCTCCGCTTGTCGTAGGCGATGAGCCGGGCGTTCTCTCGATCGTAGGTGTACACCCGTCCCGAGTTCCGCTCGCCCGCCCCGGCGACCAGGACCTCGTTCGTCTTCGGCCGGAGCAGCTGGTCGCCGGGCTTCCCGGGCTCCCATGCGTCGCTCTTCCCGGAGGTATAGCGGTCGAGGACGCCGTTCTCCGTGATGTACATGTCGCCATCGATGTACAGCGAGGTCATCTTGTCGACCGCGCGGGCGGTCGCCAGCCAGGCCGACGACTTGGCGGGGAACCCGCCGCCGTCGCTGGCCGGTGGGTAGTGCCGGATCTGCTGTTCGGATGGGTCGACGACGTAGAGGTTGTACAGGCCCCGGCTCGCGTCGCGGAGGTACGTGCCGATCCCGAGGATATCGTCGCCCCAGCCGGTCGAACCATTGACGGTGATCCTGTTCGTCGTGCCCTTGCCGGCGTCATTCGACGCGCGCCAGCGCCAGAGGACGTTCTTCGCGTCGAGGATCAGGAGGTCGCGGCCACCGACCGACAGGAACTGCGGAGCGGCCATCTTCTGGTTCCCGACGGATCGCCCGTTGCGCGCGATGTTCGTGGCCCGCTTGCGCTTGAGGTCCACGCGATAGACCGCATTGGTCGCACGGTCGATGACGTACGGCGCGCTGTCGTAGCCACGCACGAGCGTGCGCAGGTCGAACGGGGCGGCGCCCTCCGCCGGCGTGAAGGTGAACAGGGGGGTCGATGCCACCAGGACGACGCCGTACGCTCGGTCGAGCAGGGCCGTGACGTCCTCGCGGACAGGGTCGACGACGCCGGCGCTGATGCGCGCGTCCTCGGCCGTCTCGAGCTGGTCGTACGCCTCCGTGAGCAGCTGGATGGCCTGATCGCGGTCATCCTCGATGAGGTCGATGCCCGGGCCCGACACGAGCGCCAGGTTCGCCTTGGCCTTGTCGAGCGCGTCCTGACCCGCGTTGACCGAGCTGATGGCCTGCTGTTGGCGTTGCCCCCCGAACGCCCAGACGGACATCGCGAGGCTGCCGACGACGACCAGCAACGCGATGACCGCGATCGCCGCCCGCCGCTGCGTCTCGCGGCGCGATGCGAGGGGCGTGACGCGGCGGTACGCCGGCTTCCGACGCGGCAGGACCTCATGCAGGCGGGCGATGGTCCGCTCCATCGCGTTGCCGGCGACGACACGGGCGCTGTCCGCCGCCGCGGACATCGCGGCACCCGCGGCCTGCACGTTGTCGGCGAGCGGGATCGGGGAGCGGTCGGGCGCTCCGGCGAGGGGCTCGGGCGGGCGTACGGGCACCAGGACCCGGCCACGGGTCGTCGGCGCGACCTCCGTCGCCTCGAAGGCGATCGCGCCGTCACTGCCGGCGCCCTCGGCCGCCCGGAACCGCTGGTGGAGATGCTCCATCGCGGACTGCGGATGGAGGGTGACCATCGCGTCCTTCAGCTCGTCGGCGCCGAGCCGCGCGACGATGTTCGGCGAGATGAGCACCAGCGAGTCACCGACCGTGACCTCGCCGCGCCAGACCTCCGGCTCCAGGCCGCTGGACGGCAGGCCACGCTCGCGATGCGGGTCGGGCAGGGTCGAGAGACGGGCCTGGCGGATGAGGTACGCCTCGGCCGGGCCCGACCGTCGCCACGTACATCTCGTTGCCACGAACGACGCCCACGCCCACGCCGATCGGCCCATTCTCGCCCGCCACCTTCAGGCCGAGACGGTCGGCCTGATGGAGCAGGCGCTTGTTGGCCGTGGCGATCGATTTCTGGAGGCAGACGCGGATCCCAGCCGACTCGTCGTAGTAGTACTCGTTGCGGATCGTCTCGGCCGCGAGGCGCGTCGCCTCGAGCGCGTGGCGCGAGCTCGTGCGCGACGTCACCAACAGGTACAGGTTGCCCTTCGACCGGGCGACCGAGCCGACACTCGGCTCGACGACGACGAGGGTGTCGGGAGAGTCGTCGAGGCGGTCGTGCTCGGCGACGATCCCTAGTTTCAGTTGGAGTCGGGCGGCCATGCGGGCCTCTCGATAGGGAAGTCAGGCGACGGGACGATCCTGGCCGGATCGGCTTGACGCTCGCCCCGAGATGGCTGGCAGGTTCGGTGGATTATACGCGGGGACCTGCGCGCCGGACGTGGACCCGAAGGTCCCGGATGCCGATCCCTCCCGGCGCCGCCGCGAACGCCGTGACCAGCTCGCCGGCGCGCAGGCGGAGCTCCTGGGCGACGATCGGCGCGTCGGCCTCGACGTCGATCCAGAATCCCTCGAGCCGGACCACCCGGCATGACCCGGCCGCGGCGGGCACCCGTTCCGCCACGATCGCCTCGAACGTCGCGATGGCCCGCGCGAGCCGGAGCTCGTCCTCGAGTCCGAGCGCGCGGGCGGCGTCGGGGATCAGCTCGCCGATCCGGCGCATCGGTCGCCGGCGAGGGGTCGTCACGCCCCCGCTCCCGTCCGCACGCTCGCGATGCCGGGCCTCAGCGGGTCGGACCTCCGCGCCATCGGGGCCGGGGCGGACCTCCCAGCCACGGGCGATCGCCAGCAACCCCGGGTCCAGGTCGTCCGGGGTCGTGGTAGTCACGAAGGCCTGGGGCAGCTCGGCGATCCTCCGCACGAGATGCGCCCGCCGCTCCGGATCGAGCTCACTGAAGACGTCATCGAGGAGAAGCAGTGGCGGCCTCCCGTCGAGCTCGGTCAGGAGATCGAGCTCGGCCAGCTTGAACGCCAGGATCGCCGTGCGCTGCTGTCCGCGCGAGGCGAACCCGGCCAGATCGCGCCCGGCAAGATCGAATGCGAGGTCGTCTCGATGCGGCCCGATCACGGTCGACCCGTTCCAGGCCTCCTTCTCGGCGGTGTCGATGAGCCGGCGCGCGAGCGCGTCGCGCGGGCTCTCACCTGCCAGGGCCGGGGCATTCGTGACGTAGCGAAGGGTCAGCCCACCGGCCGACGCCTCTTCGGGGGCGATCTCGCGATGGGCGGCCGCGAGCGGCGCACTCAGCGTCTCGAGCAGGCTCAGACGGGCCGCCACGACCCGTCCACCGGTCTCGAGGAAGCTGTCGTCCCAGAACCGCAACTCTTCGCGCGTCGCCTGCTCCTCGCGGATCGCCCGCAGGAGACTGTTGCGCTGCTGGAGCGTTCGCCCGTACGTCCCGAGGTCGTCGGCGTACGTGGGAAAACGAGCCGCGGCGAGCGCGTCGAGTGCCGCGCGCCGGAGCGATGGCGAGCCCACCACCAGCAGCATCTCTTCGGGGGCGAACAGCACGACCCGCAGGTACCGGCCGAGACCGCTCGCGCGTCGGCCGACGCCGTTGACGCGGATCCGTTTGCGACCGCCCGAGCCGTCGGCGCCCGACCGCTGGACGGCTACCTCGAGGGTATCGCCCCCGACGCGGCCCTCGACCCGGGCGAGGTCCTTGCCCCAGCGGATCAGCTCGCCGTCCGAGCTCGTTCGATGCGACCGGCCCCACCCCAACAGGGCGATGGCCTCGAGCAGGCTGGTCTTGCCGGCCGCGTTCGGGCCCCAGATCAGGTGCGCGCCGGGCGCGAACGCGACCTCGAGCCTGGCGTATCCGCGCAGGTCGAGGGCCGAGAGCGAATTGAGCGAGGCGATGCTAGGACGTCGTCCGGACGGGCATCACGACATGGACATAGCGGTCATCGCCGACCGGCTTGAAAACGCCCGGTGACAGCGGCCCATTGAGTTCGAGGGCGAACTGGTCGGCCGCCACGTTCGTCAGGACATCCGCCAGGTAGCGGGCGTTGAAGGCGATCGTCGTGTCGTCGCCTTCGACCGCCGCCTCGACCTGGCCGACGTGGTCGCCGACCTCGGCGTTGGCGCTGACCGTCACGCCCGCGTCGCCGTCACCGCCGATCTGGAGCTTGACGATGTTCGCCAATTCGTGGGCGATCAACGCGGCCGGCCGGACCGCTCGCAGGAGCTCCTCCCTGTCGAGCACCGCTCGGGTCGCGTGCGCCTGCGGCATGACCTGCTGGTAATTGGGGAACTGCCCATCGATCAGGCGGCTGACCAGGTCGATCCCATCGAGATGGAACAGGACCTGGTTCCGCGCGCTGGCCAGGACGACCTCGACCGGATCGTCGACATCCGCGAGCACGCGCGCGAGCTCGTTGAGTGCGCGGGCCGGGATGACCACGCTGGTCTCCGGGACCGGGTCCAGGATCGGCAGGGTCTTGACGGCGATCCGGTAGTTGTCGGCCGCGGCCAGCGTCAGCTGGTCGCCCTCGAACCGTGCGAGCACACCGGTCAGGATCGGTCGCGCCTCGTCGCTCGCGGCTGCGAAGGCCGTCTCCGCCAGGGCGCGTCGAAGGACGTTCTGCGCGATGCGGGTGGTCGGCCGCTCGCCGGCCGTCTGGATGGCCGGGAACTCCTCGTCGCTGATGCCCTTGATGTGCGTCTGGAACCGACCGGCCTTCACATGCAATGTGTCCCCGGCGGTCACCTCGAGCTCGACCTTGTCGCCGGCCGGCAGTGAGTTCACGAGATCGGTCAGGAGCTTGGCCGGGACAGTGGTCGCGCCGTCCTCGTCGATCTTGCCCGGCACCCAGTAGGTGATGCCGATCTCGAGATTCGTGGCGGTCAGCTTGAGACCGGCGTCCTCGGTCTTGAGTAGGACATTGGCGAGGACCGGGAGCGTGCTCCGGCTCGAGACCGCCCGGCTGACGACGGACAGGCCGCGCGCCAGATTCTCCTGCATGACCGAGAGTCTCACGTCGGCTTCACTCCGTCTCGCATCGCTCGAGGCCGCATCGCGGGTGACGGCAGGTCGGGTCGGACGGAGGTCCGGAGCGATCCCGACCGGGGTCGCAGTGGTTGGTGGGTATCTTCTCTCTTTCTTCTTACTCCGTCATCACCGTAGTAACGGTGTGGAGGCCGGGGACGGCCGTGCGCGATCGTTCGGGCGGAGCGGGTGGACGGGATGTCGGATGGCGTGGACAAGATCGCGTCGTTCGGGGAGGTCACGGTCGACAGGCTGGGGACAGGCGGCCGTCGGTCGGCGACGGACAGGTCGGGAACGCCCGCGCGTCCACATGCGACGAGGAGTGCTCCACGTGGTTTCCGCGCTTCGCCGGCCACAGCGGGCGTCGCGCCGGCGCGCCGTGTTCGTCCGACGACCCCGCCCCTATTCGGCGTAGATCAGCTCGCGGACGGCCGCGATCTCGCGCCGCAGCTCGTCGTTGTTGGCGATCTCGCGCGAGATCTTGTCGCATGCGTGAAGGACCGTGGAATGGTCCCGGTTCCCGAGCTCGGCGCCGATCCTGAGCAATGAGACGTCGGTCTCCTCGCGCATCAGGAACATCGCGATCTGGCGCGGCATGACGATGGCCTTGTCGCGCTTCTGGCCCTGGAGCGCCTCCATCGGGACGCTGTAGTAGTCCGACACGGCCTTGGCGATGCGCTCCGGCGTCACCTGCCGCTTCTTCGGGTTGTACAGGACGTTGGAGAGCACGGCCTGGGCGAGCTCGATGCTGATCGGGGTCGCGCCCATGCTCGCGAACGCAACGATCCTGTTGAGCGCCCCCTCCAGCTCGCGCACGTTCGAGACGACCTTGCGCGCGATGAACTCGACGACGTCCGACGTGATCGGCACGGCGCCCTCTTCGGCCTTGGCCCGCAGGATGGCGATACGGGTCTCGAGATCCGGCGCGGTCAGGTCGGCGATGAGCCCCCACTCGAAGCGCGACCGGAGCCGCTCCTCGAGGGTCAGGATGGCCTTGGGCGGCCGGTCGCTGGAGAGGACGATCTGCTTGCCGTCCTCGTGGATCGCGTTGAAGGTATGGAAGAACTCTTCCTGGGTCCGCTCCTTGTCGGCGATGAACTGGATGTCATCGATGAGGAGCAGATCGATGCGCCGGTAGCGACCACGGAACTCGTCGATCTTGCCCTGCTGGATGCTCGTGATGAATTCGTTCGTGAACTTCTCGGACGTGGCGTAGACGACGCGCTTGCGCGGGAACCGGGCCATCACCTGGTTGCCGATCGCATGCATGAGGTGCGTCTTGCCGAGGCCGACGCCGCCGTACAGGAACAGCGGGTTGTAGGCATGACCGGGTCGTTCGGCGACCGACAAGCTGGCCGCGTGACCGAGCCGGTTGGCCGAGCCGACGATGAAATTGGCGAACGTGTAGCGCGGGTTGATGTTGGTCGCTCCGCCCTCGCCGCCGACCCGCGTCGCCTCGACGCGGACCTGCGGGCTTCCGTTCACCGGGGGAGCGGGCGCCGCCACGGCGCCCTCGTCGGCGACGCCGTCCGTCGGGTTCGGCGATGGGGCCCCGACCACGAACTCCACCTGGACGCTGTAGCCCACGATCCTCGCCAGCGTCTGGCTGATGAGCGAGCGGTAGCGGGTCTCGAGCCAGTCCTTGGCGAAGCCGTTCGGGACGGCGATCCGGAACCGCTGCTCGTCGACGTCGACGAGTTGGGTGTCGCGCAGCCATGTCTCGTAATTGGCGGGCGACAATGAGACCTGGAGTTCACCCAGGGCGGCTCGCCAGACCTGCTTGGCGTCCATTCGTTCGATAGGACCTGCGTACGGGGTTGACGGTTGATGAGATGCGGCGGGCACGGTCCCGGGATGAGTGCGAGGGCGGCGGACCGTCCGATCGACGTCCCTCCGACGAGGCCGGACCACCGCTGCCTGCGCCCCCTCCACGAGGCCTGCTGGCGTCTCCCGCGTACGTCTCCGGCGCCGAGGGCCCGGAGAGGATAGCACCGCGCCAGACGCCGTCGCAAGGCGATTCCCACATACTCCCCAGGGGTATCCGTGCGAATGCCCGGAGCTGGCCTCCGTGACCGCTCGGCCAGGGTCCTCCGTCGATGATCCGGTGATCCCCCACGTCGGCCCGTGAGGGTGAGACTCGGGCGATCCCCCGTTTGACACCCCTTCTGGCGAGGTCCTATCATCCGCCGGACGACGACGCGCCATGTGCCCGCAGGGCACCGGCGCGTTTGCGTGCCTCTAGGGGTAGACGGAGCGACCGTTCCCCGAGGTCGGATCGAGAGGATCACAGGACCGCCCGGATGAAGCGAACCTACCAGCCCAAGAAGCGCCATCGCGCCAAGGAGCACGGCTTTCGCGCCCGCATGAAGACCACGGCGGGGCGCCGCATCCTTGCCGCGCGGCGAGCTCGGGGTCGGAAGCGACTGACGGCCTGACAAGCGATCGCGGCATATCCACGCCGCGACTCATGATGCTCTCCCGACCGCAGGACTTCGCGGCGATCCAGGAGGCGGGAACGACCAAGTCCCACGCCCTGCTCTCCGCCCGGTTCCTGCGGACCGATCTCGAGACGACCCGCTTCGGGCTCGCGACCGGCCGCCGCATCGGCAAAGCGGTGGTCCGCAACCGGGTCCGGCGCCGAATCCGAGAGGTGCTCAGGGTGATGACACCCTCGTTCCAGCCCGGCTGGGACGTCCTCATCATCGCCCGGCCTGCGATCGTCGAGGCCGACCACGACGCGCTGGTCGGGGCGTTGCAGCGAACGCTCGTTCGAGGGGGCGTGCTCGAAGGGATCAAACCATGAAGCAGATCGGGATCGGGCTCATCAAGCTCTACCGGATCGTGTTCGCGTGGCTTCCGCCGTCTTGCCGGTTCGAGCCCACCTGCTCGCACTACACGGAGCAGGCCATCGCCAAGTACGGGCTGCTGAAAGGGAGCTGGATGGGGGCCAAGCGCATCGCTCGATGTCACCCATGGAACCCGGGTGGGTATGACCCTGTCCGCTAGCGAGGCCGCCCGCCCGTGACCCTGTCCCCCGCCGCGCGCCGGATGCTGCCGGCGCTCCTCATCGCTCTCGTCATCCCGATCGTCGCCGCGTGCATCCCGGGTGTCACCGGCGTCCCCGGCTCGTCCCCCACGCCACCTGCCCCTCCGCTGACCCCGGCTCCCGCGGGGGCCGACCCGGTCAGCCTGCTCGCGTGGCTCTTCACCCCGATCTTCCAGGCGATGTTCATCGTGATGGTCGCGGTCTACGAGTTCCTGTACAACCTCGGTTTTCCTGGCGCCATCGCCTGGGCCATCGTCGTGTTGACCCTCGTCGTGCGGGCCGTCCTGATCCCGCTGTACCGAAAGCAGCTGGTCTCGCAACGGCGGATGCAGCTCCTCCAGCCGGAGCTCAAGGAGATCCAGCGGCGCTTCAAAGGCGACTCGATGAAGGTCCGCCTGGCCCAGCAGGAACTGATGCGCGAGCGAGGCGTCAACGCGCTCGCCGGCTGTCTGCCGCTCCTTCTCCAGCTGCCACTGCTCTTCATCATGTACTCGGTCATCCAGAACGGACTCACGAACGTCGACCCGAGCGCGATGCTGACGGTCTTCGGGCAACAGGTCGTGCCGTTGACCTGCACCAACCTCGATCCGGTCACCGGGGTCCCGAATGCCGCCCTCGGCCCATGCATCGACACGGTCATCCCATTCTTCGGCACGTCGATCGACGTGAGCCAGCCGTCGACGCTCTTTGCGATCGCCGGCTTCGGCATCAGCATCCTGGCGATCCTGTCCGCATTGCTGCAGCTGGTGCAGTCGCGGATGATGCTCCCGCCGGCCGACCCGACCAACGACGATCCCAACGTCCGGATCCAGCGCCAGATGATGCTGTTCCTGCCGATCATCTCGGTCGTGTACGGCGGCTTCCTGCCGGCCGGGCTGTTCATCTACTGGATCGTTGCCACGATCTTCTCGATCATCCAGCAGTACCTGATCGTCGGCTGGGGCGCCATGTTCCCGATCTTCGGGTGGACCCCGGCCTTCGCGGTCGACCACACCCCGCGCTTCCCGGTGTCCATGCCACCGCCACCAGAGCCCAGTAAGCGTGCGGCCATCCTGACCGACGCACAGAAGAAGACGACGGCCGACAAGACGATCCGCCACCGCGAGCGTGGCCGTCAGGGCCGACGAGGGAGACGACGCTGACCATGAGTGCCTACAAGGAATTCTCCGGCAAGACCGTCGAAGAGGCGCTGAAGGCCGCCCGGGACGAGTTCGGCGCGGAGCTCAACGACCTCGACTTCGAGATCCTCACGCCGGGCAGCCGCGGCGTCCTCGGGATGGGCGCAGAGCCCGCGCGGATCGTCGCTGCGCCGCGTACTGCGCTCGGCGGAGCCGCGCCCAAGCGGGATGCCGCGGCGGCCGTCCCGCTCCCCCGCCCGCCGGCGCGCGAGTTCGACGACCGCCCCGACCGCGGCCCGCGCCGTGACGATCGAGGCGATCGAGGTCCCCGCCGCGATGACCGCGGCGACCGCGGCCCACGACGTGACGATCGACCGCTCGAGTCCACTGGGGTTGACCGCGCCCCCGACACCGCTCCCCGCCCCGACCGCGCCCCGCGCCGCGATGACCGGCCGCGCGAGGATCGCGGCCCGCGCGGCCCACGCCGCGGCGGAGCCGATGTCTCGGCGTCGGAGGCCGCCGAAGTGGCCGCCGCCCGTGGGTCCCTCGCCGCCGAGCGCGCCGACCTCGAGGCCGCCGAGGCGTCGCCCGAAGCGCTCGCCGCCGGCCAGAGGATCCTCGAGACGCTGATGACCCATCTCGGGTTCGATGCCAAGGTCGAAGTCGCCGCAGGCGAGACCAGCCGCCTGAACGTCGTCGCCCAGGGCGACGACCGCGACTCGCTCGGCGCCCTCATCGGGCGCAAGGGCGAGCGGCTCTCGGCCCTGCAGCACCTCGTGAACCTGATGCTGTCCAAGGAGATGGGCTCCTGGACTCGGGTGCTGGTCGACGTCGAGGATTACCGCGGCCGCCGCGAACGGCAGCTCCGCGAGCTCGCGGACCGCGCCGCAGCCCGGGTCATGGAGACCGGCAAGATGCTCCAGCTCGAACCGATGCCGGCCCTGGAGCGCCGCTGGATCCACCTGTCGCTGCGCGACCACGCAGGCGTCGCGACGCAGTCGATCGGTGAGGAGCCGAACCGCCGCGTCGTGCTCGTCCCTCGCGGTGGCGGCTGACGACCGGTCAGGTCGTAGGCGCCTCGCGGCCGTAACGGAAACCTGTCCTTCCGCGTCTCCAAGGCACCCAGATGCAACCAGAACGTTTGCTCACGGCTGCTAGGATGTCGCCTCCATGACCACGACCACGCCCGAGACGGTCCTGATCGAGACCCCGGAAACGCGCCGATCGTCGACCCGTCTCCGCTTTGCCGTCGCGTTCCTGGTCGGTCTGATCGCATCGATGGCGATCGGCGTGGGCGCGCTGTACGCCTACGACCGCCAGTACGTAGGGCGGATCCTGCCCGGCGTTGCCGTCGGGTCGCTCGATGTGTCCGGGCTGGACGCGGTCGCGGCGGGCGCCGCGATCCGGCAGGTCTATGGATACCTGGGCGAGGGCTCGATCACGTTCAAGACGCGGGAAAGCGTGCGCACGGTCAGCTTCGCCGAGATCGGCCGCGGACCGGACGTGGACGCCATGGTCGCCGAGGCGCTCGCGGTCGGCCGCGACGGCAACGCGGTCGAGCGGTTCATCGCCGATGCCCGCACTGCGCTCCGGGGCGTGTCGCTGACGCCGAAGGTCACCTTCGATGCCGACGCTCTCGCCGAGCACGGCCTGGCGTTCGCCGACTCGCTCGCGCGTGAGCCGCAGGATGCCTGGGTCGCTGTCGTCGGCAAGGAGTTTGCCGTGGTGCCGGCCATCGATGGCCGGTTGGCCGACCCGGCGGTGCCGGTCGAGGCGGCCCTGGCCGACCTCGGCGAGCTGACTGCCCAGCCGGAGCTCACCTACGAGATGCCAGTCAGCGCCGTCCCGCCGGCCACCACGACCGACGAGGCCACGGTCGCCAAGACCGACGCCGAGCGGATCACCGCACCGATCCTGTTCGCCGGTAGGGCGCAGGACCAGCAGATCACCGCCGCACGACTGCGGACGTGGCTGTCGTTCGGGCCCACGGCCGATGGCGGGTACGGCGTCTCCGTCGATACGTCCGGTCTCGAGGCCCTGCTCAAGAAGGTGGCCAAGAACGTCGATCGGGCACCGGTCAACGCGTCCTTCAGGACGAGCGGCTCGCGGATCACAGGTGTGACGGAGAGCCAGACCGGTTACAAGCTCGACCTGGCTGCCACGAAGCAGCAGGTCCAGGACCTCATCGACGCACGCGTCGCCGGTGGGACGACTGCAGCGCTCGAGCCGGCGATCAAGGTCCTGCAGCCGCGACTGACCACCGAGGAAGCCCAGGCCGCCCGTCCGAAGATGCGCAAGATCTCGCAGTGGACGACCTACTTCCCGATCGGTGAGAAGAACGGCTTCGGTGCCAACATCTGGATCCCCGCGCGCCTCATCAACGGCTACGTCGTCGCACCGGGCGCGACGTTCGACTTCTGGAATGCCGTCGGTTCGGTGACGCGCGCGAAGGGCTATCGCTCGGGCGGCGCGATCATCAACGGACGCACCGAACCGCAGGGCGCCCTGGCCGGCGGCATCTGCTCGTGCTCCACGACCCTGTTCAACGCGGCAGCTCGCGCGGGCTACAAGATGGGCGCCCGGCGCAATCACTACTACTACATCGACCGCTATCCGGTGGGCCTCGACGCGACCGTGTTCATCAGCGCGTCCGGCTCGAAACAGACGATGTCGTTCACCAATGACACCGATTACCCGCTGCTGATCCGCGGCCTCGGCTGGAAGAACGGGGGCAAGGGCTACGTCAAATTCGAGATCTACAGCGTCCCGACCGGCCGGAAAGTGTCCTTCGCGACCGGACAGCGGCGGAACTACCGGTCGGCGACCGACACCATCCAGTACACGAACAGCCTGCCGTCGGGTGCCGCGAAGCGGATCGAATACCCGGTCGCCGGCTTCCAGGTGACGGTCGTGCGGACCGTTCGTGACAAGTCGGGCAAGGTCATCCACAGGAACACCTGGTTCTCCAACTACGCGCGCATCACAGGCATCACGCTCGTCGGTCGCTGAGCCTGCCGCGTAGTCGTCGGAGGACCTCTCCAAGGCCGCGTGGACGGCTCTCGTCGACGACGACCGCCCGCCCGCGCAGGCCTTGCGCGATCGCCTCGGCCTCCACAGCGCTGAGGCCGAACCGCCGCAGCGCGTAGCGTGCCATCTGCACGGCCAGCTCGCGCTCACCGTGGATCGCCTGCACCTTGGCCCCGAGTGAGCGCATGTGCGCCGCCTCGGTGTCGCTGTGGGTCCGCACGATGAGGTCGACACCCGGGTTCATCGCCCGGACGCGCTCGACTATGAGCCGCGTCTCGTTGGGCTCGGCCGTCGCGACCACGACCAGGCGAGCGTGCGACAGATCTGCCATCTCGAGCACAGCCTGGTTCGCGGCATCGCCATAGATGGCAATGACGCCGGTGGCGCGCAGTCGATCGACCTCGTTGCGCTGCTGGGTGATCACGACGTAGCGGAAGCCGCGCCGCTCGAACGCCGGGCCGATCAGCCGGCCGACCCGCCCGTAGCCGCAGATGATCGCGTGGAGTCGGAGGGTCTCGCGCTCCTCGGGCCGGAGCCGCGCCAAGTCGCCGGCCCGCCGGTCCATCAACCTGGTCATCACGCGACTATCCCGG
The DNA here is from genome assembly GCA_963819655.1 of uncultured Chloroflexia bacterium. Lineage (GTDB taxonomy): Bacteria > Chloroflexota > Limnocylindria > Limnocylindrales > CSP1-4 > SPCO01. The sequence goes on from CAWFXA010000002.1 coordinate 476,143, forward strand.
AGCCGTGCCTCGAGCGGCGGGATCAGGCCGAACAGGAACGGGTTGAGCGTGATCGACAGGAGGGCCCCCGCGACGATCAATTGGTAGCCCTCTTCCGGGAGCAGGCCTAGCGAGCGGCCCACCGTTCCGACGATGAACGAGAACTCGCCGATCTGGGCCAGGCCCGCGGCGACGGTGAGCGCGACCCGTGGCGGATAGCCGGCGACCGCGACGACGACGAACTTCGTGACCGCCTTGCCGACGACGATCAGGGCCAGCACCGCGAGCACTGGCCCCGGGTTCGCGAGGAGATAGGTCGGGTCGAGCAGCATGCCGACCGACACGAAGAACAGGACCGCGAAGGCGTCGCGCAACGGGAGGGCGTCCGCCGCCGCCTGGTGGCTCATGTCGGACTCGCCAACGACCGCGCCGGCCAGGAACGCGCCGAGCGCGAAAGACACCCCGAAGACGCTCGATGAGACGTATGCCAGGCCGAGCGCGATCGCCAGCACCGCCAGGGAGAACAGCTCGCGCGAGCCCTCGCGCGCGACCACCAGCATCAGCCACGGGACGAGCCGCGCACCGGCCACCACCATGAGGATCGCGAAGATCGCGGCCTTGCCGACGGCGAGGGCGATCGCGATCATCGGGTTGGTGCCGGCCGCGTCGGGCGGGCTCGTCCCGCCGACCATGGGCGCGATGGTCGGGAGCAGCACGAGCACCACCACCGCCAGCAGGTCCTCGACGATCAGCCAGCCAACGGCGATCTGCCCCTGCAGCGTGTCCTGCTCGTTCCGGTCGGCGAGCAGGCGCAACAGCACGACCGTACTCGCGATCGAGAGCGCCAACCCGAGGACCAGTCCCGCCACCGACGCCCCAACCGAGCGCGGCCCCGAGCCACAGACCGAGCGCGACGCCCACGATCGTCTGGATGAGCGCCCCGGGGATGGCGATCGAGCGGACGGCGAGGAGGTCGCGGATCGAGAAATGGATCCCGACGCCGAACATCAGCAGGATCACGCCGACCTCGGCCAGCTGGGTCGCTATCTCGACGTCGGCGATGAGGCCCGGCGTGAACGGACCGATCGCCACCCCGGCGAGGATGTACCCGACCAGCGCGGGCAGCCCGAGCCGGCGCGCGATGAAACCGCCGATGAACGCAGCGGTCAGGCCGATCGCGATAGTCGAGATGAGAACGGGCTCGTGGTCCATGGCTCTTCCCGATCGGACGGGGGTGGTGCGCAGGACTGGCGCGGGTCCGTGCCAGAACGACGGCTGGTGGCCGCCTCACGATACCCGACGCCGTAGCCTGTACCGGTGGACATCGAACACGAGCGAGCGTCGATCCCTCCGCCATCGAAGGAGCGGCGCTGGGACATCGATGAGCGCGGGGAGGGCATTGGGGACGCCAACGCCGAGGCGCGCCGGGTCGACGACCTGCGCGCCCACGCCGAACGGCCGGGCTGGGTCGCCGAGGAGCCCGAGGCGCACCTGTGGCCGCATCTCGAGCGAGCGATCCAGGAGCCGGGTTCGCCCTGGGTCTCGGTGGACCACGCCATCGACGAGGACGGACGTCTCATCGTCGACCTCGTCCACGCGCCGGTCGAGGGCGACCGGGCGCGAGCGGGCGTTCAAGTCGACGTGCTGCGTCTCGTGGGCCTGGTCATCGAAGGCGCGACGTTCGTCGAGATCGAGGAGCGCGGCCTCGACGACGCGCTCGTCATCGACGTCGTGACCGGGATGCTGGACGACCAGACGCCGTTCAAGGCGCACGGCCACACACTCAGATTCCGGGTGACGACCGCCAGCTGACCTCCGTAGGCGAGGCGGCCAGACACGATCCAGCCCCGGGCCCGGCACGAGATGTGCCGCTGGTCCGGGGCCGAGAGGGAGGTTCGGCCGGGAGGACGCTCCCGATCAACCCGGGGTGTCGAGGCCTTCCTGGAGGAACGACTCGACCTGGGCGGCCGAGATGTCACGATCGAACGTCAGCTCGAGGATACGGCCCTCGCCCATCGCGTCGGCCGGACCGCTCGGCGCGGGCTGGACGAGGACGAACCGCAGACCGGCGCCGGCCGGATCGACGAACAGCGACAGCGCGTTGTCGATCGGGTAATCCGTCCAACTGAGACGCAGCGTCCGTGGGTCGATGTTCTCGACCTGGACGGTGTATGGCTCGACCGTCGCTCCGTCGCCTGGCTGCCCGGTCGTCGCGACTTGAAGGAAGCCGCTCCGATCGAGGATGTCGACATATACGTCCTGGCCGGTCGTGCTGTCCAGCTCGACACGGATCGGCAGCAGGTCCGTGCCGGGCTCCTGGCTCGGGACGGGTGCGGGCGTCGCCGGAGCCTGGGTGTTCGGCGCGGGGACCGCGGTCGGTGCGGGAGCGGGAGGCTCGGTGGGGGCCTGGCCCGCCGCGCCGGCGCTGCATGCCGCGAGCACCGCCGCGATCGCGAGGGCCGCGATCACCGGCGCAAACCGGGATCGAGCGTTCGTGGTGGAGAACATGGTCGTGGTCCCTTTCAGTGGTCCATCCATGACGGTCGTCTCGACCGCCTGCACCATGGATGAGGGACCGAAGGCGGCGTTCCTTCGAAGTCTTGGGGCCGTGTCGGCTAGTTGACAGCGTCCGTCGATGCCGGTCCCGTCGATTGGCCCTGGCGGCGACGCGTGGTAACATTCGTGAACAAACCGAACCGACGTTCGGTCCTGTGGGGATGCGTGGTTTCGACAGGGCTTGGTTGTCGGAGAGTGCGAGCCGAGGATGCTGCTCAGGCCTCGTTAATCAGGCAGCAAAACGAAGTACCTGGCAACCGCCAGTCGACTCTCGCCCTCGCCGCTTAGGCGGTAAGGTGAGCGTGGAAGCTACCTCCGCTCCGCGGGTAGTGGAAGCGTCATGCAGCGGGGCTGCGATCCGGATGAGCGTCGCGTAGTCCGGAGTCAAGCCCGATCTAGGGACACGTGACTGGACCGTCCGGCAGGGTGCCGATGCCCGATCGGGCGGTTGACGACAAAGCATCGGACACGCTCGTAGTGGTCTCCGGCGAAGGGTCTTGGACGGGGAGTTCGACTCTCCCCCATCTCCACCACCTTGTTCCTGCTGTCCCAGTCGATCGGAAACGGGACCGCGCCAGTCATTAGGCTGGCAGCGTGCAGGTCTTTCGCCCGTCCGACATCGATCTCGAGGGGACGACCGCGCCGGCTCGCGGCTTCGCCGGCGCATCGGCACCCGGTGGCGTGATCGCTCGCTCGGCAGCACGCCTGCAATCGGCGGATGGCGGCTTGCGGAGCGGCGTCTGGGAGAGCGAGGCAGGCACGGCGGAGTACGTCTTCAGCGTCGATGAATGGGCCTACATCCTTGAGGGCGAGGCGACGGTGACCGCGTCCGGCGCGACGCACGTGCTCCGGGCCGGTGACGTGTTCTACACCCCGGCGGGCGAACGCATGAGATGGGTTGTCACCGCCCATGTCCGCAAGGTCTGGGTGCATCGGCGGCCGCCGCTTCGCGGACGGATCAGGCGCAAGCTGGCCCGCTTGGTCGCTCGCGTCAGGTAGGCCCGACGGGCCGGCCACGCGCCGCTACGATGGCGGGCATGCGGCTGACGGCGTGGGAGGAGGAGCGGCTCCTCATCTTCACGGCGGCCGAGCTGGCCCGGCGTCACCGGGATCGGGGCCTCCTCCTGAACGCGCCTGAGGCGGTCGCGCTCATCTGCGACGCCATGCTCGAGGCAGCCCGCGCGAGCGCGAGCTACGCCGAGGTCGAGGCTGCGGGACGGGCGGCCGCACAGCCGGACCAGGTGCTCCCCGGGGTGGCCGCCCTCGTCGGCGACGTCCGGCTGGAGGTGTTGATGGACGATGGCGTCCGGCTCGTCGTCCTGCGGGAGCCGCTCGGCCCGTCGGGAGACGACGCCGCTGGACAGATCCGCCAAGCCCCGCCGACCGTCGCGGCCCACGAGAGCGAGCGCATCCAGATCGCGGTCAGGAACACCTCCCAGCGTGTCGTCCGCGTATCCAGCCACTACCCGTTCGAGCGGGTGAATCGACGGCTCGAGTTCGATCGCGCCGCGGCCGCGGGGTGCCGTCTCGACCTCGAGGCGGGATCCACCGAGCGCTGGGCTCCCGGAGAGACGCGGACCGTACGCCTGGTACGCGTCCGATGACACGCCTCTCGCCGGACGAGCGGCTGGCCCGCTACGGCCCCACGACCGACGATCGGGTCCGCCTCGGCGACACCGACTTGTGGGTGCGTGTGGCGGAAGACCGTCAAGCCCTCGGCGACGAGCCCATCTGGGGCTATGCCAAGACGATCCGGCCGAGGTCGGCCCAGGGCGGGGCGTCGCCGTCGGAGCTCGATACAGTCGTCGCCGGGGTGCTCGTCCTCGATCCGGTCATCGGCGCGGTCAAGGCCGACATCGGGATCAAGGATGGGCGGATCGTCGGCGTCGGCCGGGCCGGCAACCCGGCCATCAGCGACGGCATCGATCTTGCGATCGGCCCGCACACCCAGCCCATCATGGGCTACGGCCTCATCGCGACGCCCGGCGCGATCGACAGCCACGTGCACCTCATCTCGCCCGAGCTGTTGCCAGCCGCGCTCTCGGGCGGCGTCACGACGCTGATCACGGCCGGCTTCGAGGAGCCGCCGTGGGCGATGGCCCGGACGCTTGCCGCCGTCGCCGATTGGCCGCTCAACGTTGGCCTCCAGGCGTGCGCTCGCGCCGAGGACGACGGACCGCTCGACGCACTGCTCGAGGCTGGGGCGTGCGGCTTCAAGATCCACGAGGACTACGGCGCGTACCCGGAGCTCATCGACCACGTCCTCCGCTATGCCGACACGCGCGACGTCTCGGTCGCGCTCCACACCGATGGGCTGCACGAGAGCGCCGAGCTCGAGGACACGGTCGCGGCCATCGACGGGCGGACCGTGCACGCGTACCACGTCGAAGGCAGCGGTGGCGGCCACGTGCCCGATGTCATCGGCCTGGTCCGCGAGCCGAACGTCATCTGCTCATCGACCACGCCGACCGTCCCGTTCGGGGTGAATGCGGCCGCCGAGCAGGTCCCGATGATCGTCCTCAATCACGGGGCGTCGTTCACGATCGAGGATGACCTCGCACTCGTTCGCGAGCGCGTCCACCCCGCGACGATGGCCGCCGAAGGGCCGCTCCACGAGCTCGGAGCGATCGCGATCGTCAATTCTGATTCGCAGGGGATGGGCCGGATGATGGAGACGGTCCGGCGGACGTTCCAGATGGCGCATGTCATGGGCTCGTGGTCGGGCAGCTCGCCTGCCGCGGACCCCTTCGATTCGACGGTGCGCGTCCTGCGCTACCTCGCGAAGGTCACCATCGAGCCGGCGATCACCCACGGCATCGCCGACCACGTCGGATCGCTGAGGCGTGGCCGCCTCGCTGACATCGTCCTGTGGGAGCCGGCCTTCTTCGGCGTCAAACCGGCCCTCGTGCTGAAGGCCGGGGTGCCGGCGTGGGGCCCGCTCGGTGAGGGCAACGCCACGGTGGAAGGCGCCGAACCGACGCGTTACAGGCCCGACTGGGGTGGCCGGCCGAGGGCGGCCGCATCGCTGTCGGCGACGTTCGTGTCGCGTGCCGCGACAGGGTCGCCCGAGCTGCGTCGCCACGGTCGGGAGCTCATCGCGGTCCGTGGGACACGTCGGCTGACCCGCGACTCAATGGCACGGAACCGCAGCGTGGCCGCGGTCGAGGTGGACGTCGCGGACGGCCGCGTCACGCTCGACGGGCAGCCACTCGCGATCGACCCGGTCGCGGAGGTGCCGCTCAGCCGCCGTTACCTGCTGCGCTGAGGAGTCGGTGTCGCACTGGATCGCGTGCGCCGCAGCGACACCGACGCGGATGAGCGCCCGCGTCGAACGGGACTTAGCGTCCTCGCTGGACGTCGGCCAGCTCGCGCGCGATATCGCGCTTCGCGTCGCGGTCGGCGATGTCGCGCCGGCGGTCGTGGAGCTGTTTGCCACGCGCCAGCCCGAGCTCGATCTTGGCCTTGCCGCGGCTGAGGTAGAGCCGGAGAGGGACGATCGTCTGGCCCTTCTGCTGGGCGCGCCCAAGCAGCTCGTCGATCTCGCGCCGGTGGAGCAGCAGCTTGCGGTTCCGCTTCGGGTCGTGGTTATACCGATTGCCCTGCTCGAAGGGTGCGATGTCGGCGCCGATCAGCCATGCCTCACCCTTCTCGATGCGCGCGTAAGCATTGGCGATGTTCACCTTGCCGGCGCGGACCGACTTGATCTCGGTGCCGGTCAGGACGAGACCGGCCTCGAAGGTCTCGTCGATCGTGAATTCGTGGCGGGCTTTTCGGTTGAGGGCGATGGTCTGGTCGGACATGAGAGCGCCTCGTGGCGTGCCTGTGCTGGATTCGCACGAACGCCGGTCCTATGCGGACCGGCGTTCGAGTTGCTTACCACCCACAGGGTGTCCGACTAGACGGCCATCTCCTGCGAGGTGGTGCAGCTACGCGTACTGTCGATCACTGCACATCACCTCCTTTCGTTCCGCGAAACCGTACCCGAAGGCCAGCGTGAGCGCAAGGAGCCGTCAGCGGCGTCCGCCGGCCGGTATGACCGCACCTGCGCCGAGGACGTCGAGCGCCCTCTCGAGCACCGGATCGTGGCTCGGGACGCCGACGGCCGGGAGCTCGACCGCCACGTCGGGCTCGATGCCGACATCGTGGATCCAGCGCTTTGTCGGGGTCAGCCAACGGGCGATCGTGAGGCGGAACGCGCCGCCCTCGCCGGCCAGTTCCTGCCACTGCTGGACCGTGCCCTTGCCGAACGAGCGCTGCCCGACGAGCGTCGCCCGGCCGCTGTCCTGGAGGGCCGCGGCGACGATCTCGCTGGCCGACGCGCTGCCACGATCGATGAGACACACGACCTCGATGGCGGGATCCGTGGCGGCCCCGCCCGGGATGGCGTCGGTGGCGGTCTGCCCGCCCTTTGCATCCTGCTCCCAGAAGATCGGGCCCGAGCCGATGAACTGGCTCGCGATCATGCGAGCGGCGGTGACGTAGCCGCCCGGGTTCCCGCGCAGATCGAGGATGAGCTTGGTGCGCCCGGCATCCACGTGAGCGCGCACGACCTGGGCCAGGTCCTCGGCGGAGTGATCGGAGAAGCCCTCGAGCCGGATGTAACCGACAGCGCCTTCCACGAGCTCCTTGGATTCGACCTCGCGCTCCTGGATGACGTCTCGCACGATGCGCAGGACGAACGGCACATCTTTGCCGCGCTGGATCCGCAGCTCGACCGTCGTGTCCTTGGGTCCGCGCATCCGTTCGCGCGCTACGTCGACGGTCAGGCCATCGAGCGCCACCCCGTCGGTGGCGAGGACGAGGTCGCCGGGCTTCAGGCCGGCCTTCTCGGCCGGCGACCCACCGATCGGGGCGACGATGACCAGCCGACACACTGGGCCCGAGCGTCGCGCAGCCCTGGGTCCCATCGGCGGCCTGCGTGGCGATCTCCGCGCCGATGCCCTCGAACTGCCCGCTGATCCCCTGCAGGTTCGAGCGGTACTGATCCGACGTCAGGTACGAGGAGTAGGGGTCCTCCAGGGAGTCGATCATCCCGCGGATGGCGCCCTGGACGACCACGTCGCGATCGACCTCACCGCCGGCGTACCGGTCCTGGATCGTGTGGTAGGTGTCCCAGAACGGCCGGAACGCCGTCCCGTCGGTGGCCGGGGTGCCCGGTTCGACCGCGCTCTGGCGGCCCATCGAGTAGCCGCTCACGAACAGCGCGCTGCCGGACAGCAGCGCGACGACGGTCACCGCGACCGACAGGATCGGGACCCGCCGGGATGGCTTCAGGACGGGATCGACCGGCGCGACGGACACCGCCTGCCGATCCTGCTGATCGAACTCACCTGAGTGCATGGCGGTATCCGGTTCCCCTCGAATCGAGCTATGACGGCGCCGCGTGACGGGCGCGACTGGGAACCAGAATGTACATCGACTACCGATCGCGGGCCCCGGGTCGAAGGTACGGCCGACGGGGGCGACCCCCGCGGGTGCCTAGCGGATCAGGTAGGTCCGGACCGACACCCAGGAGCCGAGGATGCCGAGACCGACGCCGGCGCCCATCACCAGCGTCACGAGGTCCCGCGTCAGCGAGCCGATCTGGAGCGGCAGGACGCGGAAGAACTCGACCAGGAAGCCGTTCAGCGGCTCGGCGGCGCCGGCCAGGATCGCCAGCGTCACGGCGGCCCCCAGGAAGCCGACGAAGGCCCCTTCGAAGACGAACGGCCAGCGGATGAACGCATCCGACGCGCCGACCAGCCGCATGATCTCGATCTCCTCGGCCCGGGCGACGACCGCCAGGCGGATCGCGTTCACGATGATGAACAGCACGATCAGCCCGACGGCCACCAGTAGGACGGTGCCGGCGGTGCGCAGGATGTTGGTCACGGTCAGCAGCCGGTCGACCAGGTCCTCGATGTTGATGACGTTGCGGACGATCGGATGCTCGCTCGGATCGAGGGCGTCGCCGACGACCTTGAGGGCGGACGGGTCGGTCAGTTTGACCTCGAGGCTCGCGTACAGCGGGTTGCTGTCCAGTTGAACGGTGAGGTCGGTTCGGCCCTGCGCCTCCATCGATTCCCGGAACCGCTCGAGCGCCTTGTCGCGGGTGACGACCTCGACCGATTCGACGTCGGGTCGCTGCTCGATCTCGGCCGCGAGCGCGTTGATCTGCGACTCCGTCGCGTTCTGGTGCAGGTAGGCGACCACCTCCACCTTCTGCTCGGTGAACTCGAGACCGGCCAGCAAGCCGGTCTGGATGATCCAGAAGCCGGCGAGCAGCAGCAGCATGAGGACCATCGTCGCGGTGGCGGCCAGGCTCATGAGCGCGTTGCGCCAGAAGCCCTCCCACGCGCGTTTCAGGCTGAAGAAGAGGAAGGCCAGCACGCTCGGTCAGTCCTCGCGGTGGTAGGCGCCACCGACCTCGTCGCGGATGACGCGACCCTCCTCGAGCGCGACGACGCGCTTGCGCAGGGCCGTGACGACCTCGGCGTTGTGGGTCGCCATGAGCACAGTGACGCCGAGCTCGTTGATGCGCAGAAGCAGCTGCAGGATCTCCCAGCTGATCAGCGGGTCGAGGTTGCCGGTGGGCTCGTCGGCGATGATCAGGCGCGGGTCGTGGACGAGGGCCCGCGCGATCGCCGTCCGCTGCTGCTCGCCACCTGACAACTGAGCAGGGGTCTGCTTCGACTGGGCGGTGAGACCGACGATCGCCAGCACGCGGTCGACTGCCGGTCGGATCAGCCGCCGCGGATGGCCGGTGACTTCGAGCGCGAACGCGACGTTCTCCCAGACCGTCTTGGTCGGCAGCAGCTTGAAGTCCTGGAAGATGATGCCGATCTTGCGGCGCATGCGCGGCACCTGCCGGCGCGGGAGGCGCGCCAGGTCCTGGCCGTCGAGGACGACCTCACCGCGACTCGCGACCTCGTCGCGGATGAGCAGCTTGATGAGCGTCGACTTGCCGGCACCGGACGGTCCGACGAGGAAGACGAAATCGCCTTCGGGGATGACGAGATCGACGTCGCGCAGGGCGATCTTCCCGTTCGGGTACTGCTTCGTGACGTCGTGCAGCACGAGGACCGCGCGATCCGGGGCGGCCTGATCACGGCCGCGATCCAGGAACCGACGACGGAGCGAGCGCGCCGCCGATGGCGCTGGGGCGATGGTCACGGGCGACTCCGCGGGCGAGAGCGGGTGGCGATCGACTGTCGCCACCGGGATTGCTTCGGTTCGACCCCGTCCGCGGGCACTGCAGCGGGAACCACGTCGGCCCCGAGGCTATCACCGCCCCTTCGGGCGGGCAAACGTACGGGCGGCCTACCGGGACCCGGACGATGGTCCGGTCCGGTCGGGTCTAGAGGAGTCCGGGAGAGATCGGCACATAGCGCGACAGGTCGACGAACGGCCGGTCCCAGCACAGCAGGACAGGGAACGGCCCGAGGCGGAATCCCGCCTGCAGAGCGCCGATCACGGCCCGATCCGCGGTCCCGGGCAGCCACACCGCGAAGGCTCCGCGCGGCGTCACCTCGGTCGTGAGATGGCCGAGGATCGGGGCGAGCAGGTCGGGATCGCGGCTCGCGACAGGACCGACGCGGCCCGCCTCGGTCGCGTAGCCGTACGCCAGCGGCGTGCCATCCGGTCCGGCGTAGAGCCAGCCACGTCGGTTCTCCTGGCGCAGATAGCCGTGGTCGATGGGATGGCTGACGCCGAGGGTCTCGCGATCGAGCGCGTCGACGACCGTCACGAGCTCGTCGTGCCCATCGGCCGCCACGCGCTCGAACGACGTGGCGCGGATGCCCGCCGGCAGCGGGCCGAAGGCGTCCGGGCGCGCCGGCAGGCCGATCAGGTCGAGCAAGGGGACGCGGGGCAAGATCCCGAGGGACGCATACAGGGCGTTGCTGATGGGCTGGGCGCTGTCCGTGCCGGTCGCCCGGACCGTGGCGGCGTCCGCGGGCGGCGCGATCCGCGCGAGGAGGGTCCGGCCGACGCCGCTGCCCTGGGCCTCGGGCAGCACGAAGCACATCGACAGGAACCATAGCCGCTCGCGGACGACGGCCGCGGCGAACGCCACGATCCGCTCGCCTCCTTGCGCCTCTGGGTCCGGTCGGGTGGCGACGACGAACCGCTCGGGATCGGTCGACTGGAGGTGGGCATAGAGGCGGACGAGTGGCGCATTCTCGGCCTGCATGTCCGGTTGGTTCAGCCGGCCGATGTAGTCGTTGATCGACACGCGCCATACGTCGGCGCACGCATCGAGCTCGTCAGGGCGGACAGGCCGATACGAGAGCGCGCCCCGGACCGCGGGCTCAGGGCGCACGGTCACGCAGCGTCGCCCTCCGGGTCGCTGACGCGCCACTCCCCGCCGGTCGCGAGGCGCTCGAGCTCGGCCTGCATGAACGCGTCAAGGTCGCCGTCGAGGACCGCCGTGGTGTTGCCGGTCTCATGGCCCGTGCGCAGGTCCTTGACCATCTGGTACGGGTGCAGGACGTAGCTCCGGATCTGGTTGCCCCAGCCGGCTTCGACGTGCTCACCCTTCAGGGCGCGAAGCTCCGCCTCCTTCTCCTCGAGGGCACGCTCGAGCAGGCGTGACTTGAGGACCTTGATCGCGTTCTCCTTGTTCTGGGTCTGCGATCGCTCGTTCTGGCTCTGGACGACGATCCCTGTCGGATTGTGCGTGAGGCGCACCGCCGAATCGGTCTTGTTGACGTGCTGGCCGCCGGCGCCCTGGGCGCGATACGTGTCGACCCGGATCTCGTCCCAATCGAGCTCGATCTCGACGTCGTCGTCGGCTTCCGGAAGGACCTCGACCAAGGCGAATGTGGTCTGGCGTCGGTTCTGTGAGTCGAACGGGCTGATGCGAACGAGTCGATGGACTCCGCGCTCGGCGCGCAGCCAGCCATACGCGCGCCGGCCGTCGACCTCCACGGTCACGCTCTTGAGCCCGGCCTGCTCGCCCTCCTGCTGGTCGATGATCTCGGTCTTGAAGCGGTGGCTGGCGGCCCAGCGCAGGTACATCCGCAGCAGCATCTCGGCCCAGTCGGTCGCCTCCGTGCCACCGGCGCCGGCGCTGATCGACAGGATCGCCGAGCGCTCGTCGTGTTCGCCGGAGAACAGGAGCGCGGTCCGCTCTCGTGCGAAATCCTTCTCGAGCGCGGCGGCATCCCGTTCGAGCTCGGCCTCGAGCTCGGCGTCGGCGCTCTCGTTGAGCAGCTCGAGGGCCGCCTCGAGGTCGTCGGCGCGGGCCAGCAGCCCATGCCACATCTCGATCTCGGAGCGGAGGCCGTCGGCCTCCCGGAGGACCCTCTGGGCGCCGCGCTGGTCGTCCCAGAACCCGGGTTCCGTCGTCAGCGCATCCAGCTCTGCGACGCGTTGTTGCTTGGCGTCGAGGTCAAAGACGCCCCGACGTCGACCGGATCCGTTCGGCCAGGCCGCGGATGGCGGACGCGTCCACCTAGTTCCGGCCCTGGAGATCCTGGAGCAGGATCGGGCGCAGCTCGATGAGCCGCAGCGCCGTCTTGCTTCTGGCGACGACGGGGTTCACGCAGGGGCAATAGCCGTTGTGCGGACAGACGCCACAATTGCCGTCACAGTCCAGAGCAGCCGCGTAGCTGCAGGTCCGGCAATCGCGTTCGCACGCGATGAGATCGACGAACGCGGCATCCTCGGCCTGCTTCAATGGACTCCCTCCAATTGCGACGCTGGGCACAGGCGGCGGGGCTGGGAGACCTGCCGGGGGACACGGGCGGTCCCGGGATCGGCCGGTTGGCCCAGTATAGGCGGCCAACCCTTCAGCGCCAAGAGGGTACTTTCGAAGCGCTCGCTTCAGTGGCCTCTACGGCGATCCGCCGGTCACGAAGTAGATCGCCAACGCCCCGAGCTCGTGGACGATCGCGTCGACGCGCCGGAGGGCGTCGTGTTCCAGCGGGCTCGTGCGCGTCGGCGACCCATAAGCCGTGATCCCCTCGTCGGATGCCATCCGCAGCACGCGCAGCATGTGGCTCGGGTCGGATACGAACACCGCGGTCTCGAGTTCGCGGTCCGCCATGACCGCGGCGACCTGGCGGATCGACTGGAGGGTCGTCCGGCTCTGGTCCTCGGACAGGATCGAGGCTTCCGGGACGTCGGCCTGGATCGCGTAGGCCCGGGCCGCCGCCGCCTCGGTCGTGCGGTCGCCCTCGGCCTTGCCGCCGGTCACGATCAGCCACGGCGCGAGGCCATCGTGGAAGAGCTCGATCGCGTGATCGAGCCGCGCCTTGAAGATCGGTGACGGGCGGCCGTCGTACTGGGCGGCGCCCATCACGATGATCGCGTCGGCGGTCGGCCGCTCGTCGCGGTTGCCCTGGTCCCAGATCCGGTACGCCGCGTAGCCCATGAGCGCCGCCACGGCGATGAGACCCGCGAGGATCAGTCGAGCGAGGGCGCGCACCGTTGCCTCAGCCGCTCAGCGGCCGTGGCACTTCTTGTATTTGGCCCCGGAGCCGCACCAGCACGGATCGTTGCGCCCGATGCGGGCGCCCGTCGGCGTGTAGCCCTGGCGGACTCCTGCGCCACCGCCCCGCCCCACCGCGCCACCACCCGCACCGTCACCGCCGAGCACAGGCCCGTCGCCGACCGACTCTCGGACGTTCCGGGCCAGGGGCGCGGCCGGGAGCGAGCCACGGACGACCGCCGAGCCAGGCGCGCGAGCCGCGCCGGACGTAGCGGCTCCGGCCGCCGCGGCCCCCGCCAGCGCTGGCTGCTGCAGGACGCCCGCGCCATTGCCGCTGGCTGGGCTCGTCAGCGCTGCGGCGCCCCGCGCCAGGGACTGGCCGAGTGCTGCGTCGGGCGGAGGCTGCTTCTGGACGCTGACCCGGAAGATCGACGAAGCGACGCCGTGGCGGATGAGCCCGCGCAGCTCCTCGTACATCCGGAACGCCTCGCGCCGGAACTCGTTGAGCGGGTCCTGCTGCGCATACCCGCGCAAGCCGATGCCGCGGCGCATGTCGTCGACCTCGGTGAGGTGCTCGACCCACAGGGAATCGATCGTGCGCAGCAGAACGATCCGCTCGACCTGCGCCCAGTCCTCTTCGCCGACCTCCGCCTCGCGTGCGTCCAGGCGATCATCGGCGAGCTCGCGCACGTAGTCAGCGATGTCATCGCGGCCGCCCTGGTCCCACAGCGTGTCGACGGACGTCTCAGGACCGCCGAGACCCATCGCGGTCAACGCGGCCGACAGGCCATCGACGTCCCAGGCGTCCGCGTCCTCGCCGGCGAGGTGGCCCTCGACGAGCGTATCGATCTCCTCGTCGAGGAACGCCCGCACCGTCTCAGTCAGGTCCTCGTTCTTGAGGACCTTGTCGCGCTCCGCGTAGATCGTCTCGCGTTGCTTGTTGATGACGTCGTCGAACTCGACGACGCGCTTGCGGATGTCGAAGTTGAAGCCCTCGACGCGGCTCTGGGCGCTCTCGATGGTCTTCGAGACGAGGCGCGATTCGATCGCGACGTCCTCCTCGAGCCCGAGCCGTTCCATGAGGCCGGTCACGCGGTCCGACGCGAAGCGCTTCATCAGGTCGTCGTCGAGCGACAGGTAGAACCGCGACGACCCGGGGTCGCCCTGGCGGCCGGCGCGGCCGCGCAGCTGGTTGTCGATCCGCCGCGAGTCGTGGCGCTCGGTGCCGATGATATGGAGCCCACCGGCGTCCACGACCCGGACATGCTCTTCGTCGGTGAGCGCCTTCGCCTCGTCGAGCGCCTCCTGGTAGGTGTCCGAGTCGACTTCGGCCGGGTTCAGCCCCTTGCGATGGAGCGCCTCTGATGCCAGCCCCGCCGGGTTGCCGCCGAGCAGGATGTCGGTTCCGCGGCCGGCCATGTTCGTGGCGATCGTCACCGCGCCGGTCCGACCGGCCTGGGCCACGATCCCCGACTCCTTCTCGTGGAACTTGGCGTTCAGCGTCTCGTGCTTGATGCCGCGGCGCTTGAGCATCGCCGAGAGGATCTCGGACTTCTCGACGCTGATCGTGCCGACGAGGACCGGCCGGCCGGCCTCCTGCACCTCGACGATCTCGTCGATCAGCGCGTTGAACTTGGCCTTCTCGTCGCGGAACACGAGGTCCGCGTCATCGTCGCGGATCATGTCGCGGTGCGTCGGGATCGCGACGACCTCGAGCTTGTAGATCTTGTGGAACTCCTCGGCCTCGGTCATCGCGGTGCCGGTCATGCCCGACAGCTTGTCGTAGAGGCGGAAGTAGTTCTGGAACGTGATCGTGGCGAGCGTCACGCTCTCGCGCTGGACGCGCAGGCCCTCCTTCGCCTCGATCGCCTGATGGAGCCCTTCGCTCCAGCGGCGGCCCGGCATCTGACGCCCGGTGAACTCGTCGACGATGACGATCTCGCCGTCCTTGACGATGTAGTCGCGGTCGCGCTTGTACAGCGCGTGGGCGCGCAGCGCCTGCTCGAAATGGCGGGCAAGCCGCGGGTCCGCGTCGTACATGTTCTCGACGCCGAGGAAGCCCTCCATCTTGTGGATGCCCTCTTCGGTCGGGCTGACGGCGCGGTCCTTCAGGTCGATGAAGTAGTCGCCGCCTTCCTCGTCCCCCTCGGGCCGTTCCTTGAGGCGCGGGACGAGCCTCGCGAACGTGAAGTAGAGATCGGCCGACTCCTCGGCCTGACCCGAGATGATCAGCGGGGTCCGTGCCTCGTCGATGAGGATGTTGTCGACCTCGTCGACGATGGCGAAGCTGCGCTCGCGCTGCACGCGCTGCGTCAGGTCGACCACCATGTTGTCGCGCAGGTAATCGAACCCGAACTCGTTGTTCGTGCCGTACGTCACGTCCGCGGCATACGCCTCGCTCCGCTCGACCGGGCGGAGGTTGATGAGCCGCTCGTCGGATGTCGGGTAGCCGGGCTCGAACAGGTACGACGCGTCGTGCGTGATCATCCCGACGCTGACGCCGAGGAAGTCGTAGATCGGGCCCATCCACTGTGGGTCGCGGCGGGCCAGGTAGTCGTTGACCGTGACGATGTGGACGCCCCGCCCGGTCAGCGCGTTGAGGATCGCGGCCAGGGGTGCGACCAGCGTCTTCCCCTCGCCGGTCCGCATCTCCGCGATGCGGCCCTGGTGGAGCACCGCGCCACCGATGAGCTGGACGTCGAAATGGCGCATGTCGAGCGTCCGCTTCATGGCCTCGCGGGTCATTGCGAAGACCTCGGGCAGGACGTCGTCGAGCGCCTTCTGCAGGCGTTCGTTCTCTCGCGCGCGGCGCGCCTTGGTCAGCTCGCGGCGGCGCTCGAGGTCCTCGTGGTGGAGCTCGTCGTCGGACGGCTCCTCGGGCTCGGCGGCCGCGCGCACCTCGTCGCGGATCTCGCCGATCTGGGTGCGGATCTGCTCGGGCGACATGCCCTCGAATTCGGCTTCGAGCGCATTGGCCTCGTCGACCCAGGGTTGGATGCGTCGGAGCTCGCGGTCGTTCGAGTCGACGAAACGGGAAAGGAACTTCATGGGAGCGTGAGTATAGGCCGAGTAGGGCTGGATCCCGGTTCGGGGCACCGGATCGGGCTCGGGCCGGGCTCGGGCCGGTCGCCGATGTCACTCCCAGATGCACATTTATGACGAATGAGCACGGCGGACTGCCGGATTCGACAGTTTCTGTCGATTCTTGGGGTCGACCGTGCACGTTCGTCTGAAAACCGTCACTCACAGGAACACACGGTCGAGTCTTCCTTCGAGCCCGGCTCGGCGACCCCGCTCAGCGGCCTTTTCGGAACCCAGCGATGTCACCCTGAGACACACGTCTGGACCGAATGAGCACGCGCCGATCGCTCAGGATGCGCCTTTCGTGACGTCTGGGCGATCGATCGTGCACGGCTGTGCGAATCGCGTGTCTGACACAGACAGCGCCCGGTCGGTCAGACCGGAGTTCGCGGTCGGAGGATCAGCTCCCGACGGGAGTGACGGACCAGAACCCGGTGCCGTACCCGATGACGAGGATGGCGAACGTCAGGACGGCCAGCCCGAGCCAGAACATGACCGCCATGAACCGCGACGTCGGGTTCATCTCGGGGTTCTTGAGGTCCGGCAGGCGACGTCGGCGGAGACCGCTGCCCCAACGCGGCGAGCGGAGCTGGGCTTGCCAGTCGGGCTCGGACGGCTGTGGCTCGAGACCGCCTTCGTCGTCGCGTCGGTGGAGCTGCAGGCTCATCGGTCGGATGGTACGGCCGCGGCGAGGGTGCCTGTTGAGGGCTCCCCGTCGTCTGCGCCGCCGTCGTCCGACGTGGGAGGTCCGCCAGGGCCGTCGGAGCCCTCGTCCCAGAGCAGCATCTCCTGGGTGAACGACACCTCGCTCGAGAACAGCGCCCCGACCGACTCGCCACGGTGGATGCGCTTGATCGCCTCGCCGATGAGCGGTGCGACCGACAGCGTCGTCAGCTTCGGGATGCGCTTCGATGGCGCGAGCGGCACGGAGTCGGTGACGACGACCTCGCGCAGCGAGCTCTCGCGGATCCGCTCGATGGCAGGATCGCTCAGCACGCCGTGCGTGGCACAGGCGTACATCTCGGTCACGCCTTCGCGTTCGAGCGCGCGGACGATCTCGACGAGCGTGCCCGCCGTGTCGATCTCGTCGTCGACGATGATCGCCCGCTTGCCGCGGACCTCGCCGATGACGTTCATGAGCTCGGCGCGGTCGAGGTTGCCGATCCGGCGCTTCTCGATGATCGCCAACGGCGCGTCGAGCAGCTCGGCAAAGGCGCGCGCCCGCTTGGCGAACCCGAGGTCGGTCACGATCACGAGGTCGTCGAGCCGCTTGTCGATGAAATAGCGCGACAGCATGTGGACGGCGGTGAGCTCGTCGACCGGGATATTGAAGAAGCCCTGGATCTGACCCTGATGGAGGTCCATCGACAGCACCCGGTCGGCGCCGGCCACCGTGATCATGTCGGCGATCAGCCGGGCCGTGATCGGGACACGCGGCTGGTCCTTCTTGTCCGACCGGCCGTACGCGTAGAACGGGATGACAGCCGTGATCCGGCCGGCCGACGCCCGCTTGAACGCGTCGATCATGATCAGCAGCTCCATGATCGACTGGTTGACCGGGTGCGACGTCGGCTGGACGAGGAATACGTCCTTCTCGCGAACGTTGTCGAGGATCTTGACGAAGATGTTCTCGTTCGCGAACTGGAAGACCTCGGCCTTCCCGCATTCCATGCCCAGATAGCGCGCGATCTTGCGCGCGAGGTCGGGGTTGGCGTTGCCGTGGTAGATCTCGAACTGGTCCGCGTACAAGGACGCCGCCTCCCGCTGGCCGAAGACCGTCACACCGCGCCGCCGTTCGGGCCTGCCTGACCGGGGCCACCCGTTTCGGGGGCGTCATCGTCGCCCATGCCGTCGCGGTCCGCAAGTCCGGGGCTGAAGGCTGCGATGGCGGCCACGCTGTCGCCCTCGGCCAAGCGCATCACGATGACGCCACGTGCCTGCGACGAGTAGCGGTTGATGGTGTTGGTCTCGGTCCGGATGACCTGGCCGCCCTGCGAGATGAGCACGAGCTCCTCGTCCTCCTCGGTGACCTGCTGGACGGCCGCCACGAGACCGGTCTTGCGACCCTCGAGAGCGATCAGCCGGACGCCCTGGCCGCCACGGTGCTTCCGCCGGAAGTCGCCGATCGCGACGCGCTTGCCGTAGCCGGTCTCGGTCAGGACGAGCAGGTCCGCCTCCGGCTCGACGACGCTCATCGCCACCACACTGTCACCCTCGCGCTTGAGCAGCCGGATGCCGATGACACCTGCCGCATCGCGGCCCATCGGTCGTACCTCGTCCTCCTCGAAGCGGGCGAGCATCCCCTGCGCCGTCGCGATGATGATGTCGTCACCCCCGCCCGAGACGTCGACCCAGGCGAGCTCGTCATCGTCGTTGATGGTGATCGCCCGGATGCCGGTCGAGCGGACCCGCTCGAACTGTTCGAGCGGCGTCTTCTTGATGATGCCCTTGCGGGTGGCCATGACCAGGAAGTGCCCGGGCTCGAAGTTCGGGAGCACGATCGTCGCCACCGGTACCTCACCCGCTTCGACCTGGACGCCCGGCAGATTGATGATCGCCATGCCCTTGGCCTGCCGGGAGGCGTCGGGGATGGCATGGACCTTGGCGCTGAAGACGCGGCCGCGATTCGTGAAGAACAGGGCATAGTCGTGGGTGTTCGCGACCAGGAGGTGCTCGACGGCGTCCTCCTCGCGCGTGACGTGACCGATGATCCCCTTGCCACCGCGATGCTGGCGGCGGTAGGTCGCGACCGGCTGGCGCTTGATGTAGCCGCGCCCGGAGATCGTCACCACGACGTCCTCGTCGGCGATCAGGTCCTCGTCGGTCATCTCGCGGCTCGAGTCGTCCGCGACGCGGGTCCGGCGCTCGCCCGCGTACTTGCGCTTCAGCTCGGTGAGCTCGTCCTTGATGATCGTGAGCACGCGTGCCGGATTGGCGAGGATGTCCTCGAGCTCGGCGATGAGCTGGATGACCGCGAGGTACTCGTCCTCGATCTTCTTGCGCTCGAGTGCGGCGAGGCGGGCTAGGCGCATGTCGAGGATCGCCTGGGCCTGCAGCTCCGACAGGTCGAAGCGCGCCATGAGGTTGTCCCGCGCGACGTCGACGTCGGCCGACTCGCGGATCGTCTTGATGACCGCGTCGAGGTGGTCGAGGGCGATCTTGAGGCCCTCGAGGATGTGCGCCCGCGCGCGCGCCTTGCCGAGGTCGAACTCGGTGCGCCGGCGGACGATCTCCTTGCGATGCTCGACGTAGTGCTCGAGCACGCTGCGCAGGGGTAGCGTCTGCGGCTGCCCGTCGACGAGCGCCAGCATGTTCATGTTGAAGGCGAGCTGCATCGGGGTGTGCTTGAACAGGTTGTTCAGCACCTTGTGCGGGTTGGCGTCGCGCTTGATCTCGACGTAGATGCGCATCCCGTCACGGTCGGACTCGTCGCGCAGGTCGGCGATGCCGTCGATGCGCTTGTCCTTGACGAGGTCGGCGATCTTCTCGAGCAGCGCCGCCTTGTTCACCTGGTACGGCAGCTCGGTGACGATGATCGCCATCCGATCGCCACGGACCTCCTCGAACGCGACTTGCGCACGCATCACGACCCGCCCGCGGCCGTGCGCGTACATCTGCCGGATCGCGTCGACGGTCTCCCATTCGCCGGTCAGGACGTTGCGCTGCTTCTCGAACCGGAAGATTGTGCCGCCGGTCGGGAAGTCCGGTCCGAGCACGAACTTGCACAGGTCGTCCGAGGTCAGCTCGGGGTCGTCGAGCAGGGCGATCGTCGCGTCGACGATCTCGCCGAGATGGTGCGGCGGGATGTTCGTCGCCATCCCGACGGCGATCCCGGTCGAGCCGTTGACGAGCAGGTTGGGCAGCTTGGCCGGCAGGACCGACGGCTGCTTCTGCGTCCCGTCGTAGTTCTCGACGAAGTCGACCGTCTCCTTGTCGATATCGGCGAGCATCTCCGACGCGATCGCCGTCAAGCGAGCCTCGGTGTAGCGCATCGCCGCGGCGTCGTCGCCGTCGACCGACCCGAAGTTGCCCTGCCCATCGACGAGCGGGTAGCGCATCGAGAAGTCCTGGGCGAGGCGCACGAGGGCGTCGTAGATCGCGCCATCGCCGTGCGGGTGGTACTTGCCCATGACCTCGCCGACGACCGCCGCGCACTTGCGGAACGAGCTGGTCGATGACAGGCCCATCTCGCCCATCGTGTAGAGGATCCGGCGGTGGACCGGCTTGAGGCCGTCGCGCACGTCCGGCAACGCGCGGGAGACGATCACGCTCATCGCGTAGTCGAGGTACGAGACGCGCATCTCGTCCTCGATCCGGATGGCTCGGACGTCGCCCAGGTCGTCGGTCACGGTCGGCTACTCCTGATCAGGTCAGCGGGGGTTCAGGGTGGTGGGCGGGGTCCGGCAACCCACCGAAGCGGGACGCGACGTCGGCGGCGGCGGACGTGGACGGAGCGCCGGGCCGTCGGCGGATCCCGGCTAGGCGGGCGCGGATGTCGTCGGCGTCGCTGGCATCCAGTTTGGACAGGCTGTCGCGGATGACCCATGCGCGGTGGCCATCGTCGCTGGCCGCGGCCCGGTCCGCCTCGGCACGGAGGACTGCAGTCGTTCGCTCACGGTCGATCTGCGCGAGCGAGCGATACGCCCACGACAGGGCCTTCTGGACGTCGGGCTCGGCGTCGCCCATCAGTTGCCCGAGCAGCGGCAGTGCATGGTCGACGACTTCGGGACCCCGGCCGGATCGCCGGTTGCCGTGGGTCATCGTCGCGATCGTCGAGCCGACGAGGCGGCGCTCCCAGCGCGACGGGGAGAAGACGAGCTGTTCGAGCTCGGCCCAGCGATAGGGCTCGGCGGCGATGCCGGTGCCGTACGGATGGGCCAGATCGTCGACGGTGATCCAGTCGGCAGCCTCGCGGGCAGCGCGGCGGAGGAGCTGCCACGTCCGCTCTGGCTCGGACGCGAGCGTCCGTTCCAGGATCGCGAAGGCGAACCAGCGGGCTTCGAGGTGCTCCTCGCGGAACAGGCGATCGGCGACGAACAGCAACGGGGTCGGGCGGTCGCGGCGGGTCGCCTGCCGGAAACCGCGGATGACGGCCGCGAGCAATGGCCAGCGGACACCGTATGTCGTGCCCAGACCCGGCGCTACGAACTGTTGGCCCGCGAGGTACTCGGGATCGGCCAGGGTGGCGAGGCCCTCGCGGAGCGCGTCGGCGAGCGCATCCGGATCCTGGAGGTCATCCGCCAACCTGACACCGAGAGCCTCGGCGGCCGGTTTGTGGTCGGCGACGAATGCGACGGCGCGGGCCGTCGTGGGGCTTGTCGGCCGCGCGGCCTCGCTGACGGCCGTCACGAGACTGGGTCCACGGAGTCGGGCGGTTCGGCGCTGATCCCGACAAGCGGTCGCCAGCCGTAGCGTTCACGGAGCTCGCGCTTGCGGGCCTCGTCCGCGGCCACGTACACGCCGGTCGCGGTCGCCAGCGTCTGCCCCGTCGCCGCGTCATCGAGGCGCCCGGCCGTGTCGACGACGCGCTTGCGCGAGCGCGTGACCCAGCCTTCGGCGCGGAGATCCTGGCCGACCAGGACCGGGCGCTTGAATGCCACGTTCAAGCGGGCCGTGAGACCCCAGTTGTCCTCGCCGACAAGCGCCCACGCCATGACCTCATCGAGGATCGTACAGACGATCCCGCCGTGAGCGATCCCGTCCCAGCCCTGGAACCTGGGCTCGAGCGTGAGTTCGACCCGCGAGCGCCCGGGTTCGACGTGCAGCACCAAGCCCATGCCGGTTGTATTGAGGGTCCCGCAGGCGAAGCACTGGTGCGGCTCGATCTCGAACCGCGTGACGCCCGGGACGTCGATGACCCGAGACTCAGACGTCAAGATTCTGCACCTTGCGAGCCTCGGTCTTGATGAAGTCCTTGCGCGGGCCGACCTTCTCCCCCATCAGCATCGTGAAGATCTCGTCGGCCAACGCGGCGTTCTCCGAGTCGACCCGGAGCAGGGTCCGGGTCTCGGGGTTCATCGTCGTCTCCCAGAGCTGGTCGGCATTCATCTCGCCAAGGCCCTTGAAGCGCTGCACCGAGAGGTTCTTGACGTTGAACTCCTTGATGATCCGCTCGCGTTCCTTCTCGCTCTGGGCGTATCGGGTCTGCTTGCCGGTGCTGACCCTATACAGGGGCGGCTGCGCGATGTACAGGTAGCCGGAGTCCACGACCTCGGGCATATGGCGATAGAAGAACGTGAGCAGGAGTGTCCGGATGTGAGCGCCGTCGACGTCGGCGTCGGTCATGATGATGATCCGGTGGTAACGCAGCTTCGTGACGTCGAAGCTCTCCCCGATGCCGGCGCCCAGCGCGATGATCAGCGGCCGGACGTTCTCGCTCGAGAGGATCTTGTCGAGGCGGGCCTTCTCGACGTTCAGGAGCTTGCCGCGCAGCGGGAGGACCGCCTGGAAGCGCCGGTCCCGGCCCTGCTTGGCTGAACCGCCTGCCGAGTCGCCCTCGACGATGTAGAGCTCGCTCCGCGCCGGGTCCCGTTCCTGACAGTCGGCGAGCTTGCCAGGCAGCGACATGCCGTCGAGCGCGCCCTTGCGGATGACAAGGTCCCGCGCCTTGCGGGCCGCTTCGCGGGCCCGAGCGGCCGTCAGGCACTTTTCGATGATCCGCCGACCATCGGCGGGGTTCTCGTCGAGATACTGCCCCAGGCTGTCGGCGACGGCCGTCTGGACCTGCCCTTTGACCTCGGGGTTGCCGAGCTTGGCCTTCGTCTGACCCTCGAACTGCGGGTCGGTCAGCTTCACGCTGATCACCGCCGTCAGACCTTCGCGAACGTCCTCGCCGGACAGGTTGGTGTCGCTGTCCTTGAGGACCCCCGCCCGGCGGGCCCAATCGTTGAGCGAGCTCGTCAGGGCGGCGCGGAATCCCGTGACGTGGCTGCCGCCGTCAGGCGTGTTGATGTTGTTCGCGAACGCTAGGACGTTCTCGGTGTAGGTGTCGTTGTACTGGAGCGCGACCTCGACGGCGGTCGAGCCCTCCTTGCGCTCGACGTAGATCGGGCGATTGTGGAGGGTCTCCTTGTTCCTGTTGAGGTGCCGGACGAACGACTGCAGCCCACCCTCGAAGTAGAACGATCGCTCGCGGTCGACCCGCTCGTCGATGAGCGTGATCCAGACCCCCTTGGTCAAGTAGGCCGATTCACGGAGCCGCTGGCTGATGACCTCGAACGAGTAGTCGATCGCCTCGAACACCTCGGGGTCGGCGCGGAACATCGTGAGCGTCCCGCGACGCGTGCCCTGGGGGCCGATCTTCTTGACCGCGGCCTTCGGCTTGCCGCGCTCGTACTCCTGGGCCCAGATGCTGCCATCCCGAGCCGATTCGACGCGCATCCAGACCGATAGCGCGTTGACGACGCTGACTCCGACGCCGTGGAGGCCGCCCGACACCTTGTAGCCGCCACCGCCGAACTTGCCGCCAGCGTGGAGGACCGTGTGGACGACTTCGAGCGCGTCCTTGCCGGTGGAATGCTTTCCGACCGGGACACCACGGCCGTCGTCCTGGACGATGACCGTGCCGTCCTGCCGGATCGTGACGAGGATCGTGCTGGCGTGGCCGGCCATCGCCTCGTCGATCGAGTTGTCGACGACCTCCCAGACGAGGTGATGGAGCCCGCGTTCGTCGGTGGAGCCGATGTACATGCCCGGACGCCGCCGGACGGCCTCCAGCCCCTCGAGGACCTGGATGCTGGCGGCGGTGTAGTCGGCACCGCCCGCGCGACCCTTCTTGGCCCGCCCGTTCGTGCTGGGCAGGTTCTTGGCTTCCTCGGTCACGCGTTCCCTCCGGTCAGGCGCTCGTACAGCCGCCCCAGTTCTTCGTCGCTGTAGTACTCGATCACGATCCGGCCGCCGCGCCGCGACCGGGCCAGGCTGACCTTGGTCCCGAGGGCACGCCGGAGGTCCTCCTCGACACGCTCGAGATCCTGATCGCGGGTGGGTGCCGGGGTCTCGGTGTCATCGCTTGCGTCGACCGACTTCGGCTCGCGCAGCCGCCGAACGAGCTCCTCTGTCTGACGGACCGACAGATCCTGGTCGACCACGGTGCCCAGCACGTGCTCCTGATGTTCGACCGAGAGGCCGCCAAGTGCGCGACCGTGACCCTCGCTGATCCGGCCATCGGCGATGCCGGCCTGGACGATCGGAGCGAGGTCGAGCAGCCGCACGGTGTTCGCCACAGTCGATCGCGCACGCCCGACCCGCGTGGCGATCTGCTCGTGGGTGAACCCGAAGTCGTCGATCAGGCGCCGGAAGCCATGCGCCGCTTCGATCGGATCCAGGTCCTCGCGTTGCAGGTTCTCGACCAGTGCCAGCTCGAGCCGTTGCTGGTCATCGAGGTCGCGAACGATCGCCGGGATGCGCTCCAGACCGGCCGCCGTCGCGGCGCGGACGCGCCGCTCGCCGGTGACCAGCTGGTAGCCGTCGAGGGTCTCCGTCACGAGGATCGGCTGAAGGACCCCGTGCTCACGGATGCTGGCGATGAGCGTGCCCATCTCGGCTTCGCGGAAATGTCGGCGCGGCTGGTTCGGGTTCGGACGGATGCCGGCGAGGGCGATCTCGATAGGCCCGCTCCGGCCTTCATGCCTCTGCGGGATAAGCGCAGACAGGCCTCGACCGAGCCCGGGTGCACGCTCGTCGCGAACGGTCACGAGAGCACCGCCATGTCCCGCTCGAGCATCACGGGGATCCCAACGAGATGGTCGGCCATGTGCCGGGCGTTGCGTGCCCGGAACTCTGATGCCAGTGCGGCGTACGCGAGACCGCCTCGCGACTCGGGCGCATATGTCGCGATCGACCGGCCGTGACTGGGCGCCTCGGACAGGCGCACGCTGCGCGGGATGACGGTGTCGTACACGGTCCCTGTCAGATGCCGTCGCACCTCGGATTCGACATCGGCGGAGAGATTCGTCCTGGCATCGGCCATCGTGAGGACGACGCCGTCGATCGCCAGTCGCGGATTGAGGTGGTCGCGAACGAGGTCGATGGTGGCCAGCAACTGGGTCAATCCCTCCAGGGCGTAGTACTCACATTGGAGCGGGATGAGAACCGCATCGGCGGCGGTCAAGGCGTTCACGGTCAGCAGACCGAGAGATGGCGGGCAATCGATGAAGATGACGTCGTAGTCGTTGCTGAGCGGCTCGAGGAGCCGACGTAGCCGGCGTTCCCGTGCCGAGGTCCCGGCGAGCTCGACCTCCGCACCTGCCAACGCGATGGCAGACGGGACGACGTCGACCCCCTCCGATGATCCACGGACGATCAGGTCGCGCAGGCCGACACCATCCATGATGCCGTCATACGACGAACGCTCGAGAGTCGATCGGTCGATCCCGATACCACTTGTTGCGTTGCCCTGGGGGTCGAGATCGATGAGCAGGACCCGGTCGCCCGAGAGCGCGAGCAGGCTCGCCAGGTTCACCACCGTGGTGGTCTTACCGACGCCGCCTTTCTGGTTCGCGCACGCGATCGTCCGCCCCACTCAGCGATCCGCTCGGAACAGTTTCACAGGTATCGATTCTACCATTGACGCCCGTTCGACCTCGGCTCGGAAGGGCCTTTGGCGGGAGGTCCGCAAGCGTGCCAGACGACGCGTAGCTGCCACTTATCGTGCGGGCCCCCCAAAAGGTTCCGTTTCACGTGAAACAGGCTCGGGCGACGCTCGAGGCCCGGTGATCGGAGGGTCGCGAGGGGTCGTTGCCCGTTCGAGGACTCCGTGGGATACTCCGCCGAGACGTCGCCGCCGAATTGGTCGTGATGAAGAGCCGGGCAGGTGGGCGCGCGACCCTTCTGGCCGCTTCGCCGAGGAAACGACCCGTCCGATGACCTTGCTCCTCGCTGCGGTCGGGGCGGTGGTGACAGCCCTGATCGAACTCACCGTGACCCCATACCTTCGGATCGGGTCGGCTCAACCCCACCCCGTTCTCGTGCTGGCGGTCATCGTCACGATCGCCGTCGGCCTCGAGGCCGGTATCGTCTGGGCCTTCGTGGGAGGGCTCGCACTTGATGTCCTTGCACAAAGACCACTCGGCTCGACCGCATTCGCCCTTTTGCTCTGCGTCGGCGGGGCCTCGCTTCTCGCGCGCTCCCTCGCTCACCTCCGACCGATCGTGCCGATCGTGGCCGTCTTCCTGCTCAGTCTCGGGTACTCGATGATCCTTTTCGCGACCTTCCGAGCCCTTGGTGCTCCGCCGCCCCCCACAGACCCGCTCACGATGGTGTTCCCGAGTGCCGTGTACGACGCGGTCCTGGGCGCGATCATCGGGCCGTTGACCGTCGCCGTGCATGATCGGCGGATAGAGCAGGAACGGGTCGACTGGTGAACACGTACATCGACGGGCGTCCAGCGGAACGACGGTTCTCGCGGTTCGTCGTGTTCGGGCTGGCGGTCGTCCTGGCACTCGGCACGCTGACAGCTCGACTGTTCTACCTCCAGATCACCAATGGGACCGAGTTCAGCGCCATTTCGGACCGCCAGCGCACCGTCGACGAGCCGATCCCCGCGCCACGCGGGTACATGTACGACCGGAACGGCCGGCTGCTTGTCACGAACGTGCCGACGTTCGCCGTCAAGGTTCGGCCGGCGGACCTCCCCGACTCGATGCGAGATGACGTCGTTGCTCGACTCGGGGCATTGCTGTCGATGGATCCGGCCGAGATCAACGCGACGATCGACGGGAACCCTGGCTCGGCCTTCGATCTCGTCCGTGTGGCACAGGACGTGGACCGCGAGACCGCCCAGTTGATCTCGGAGGCCGGCTACGAGCTGCCCGGCGTCGAAGTCGCCGTCGAGGCACGCCGCGAATACACCGATGGGGCATTGATGTCCCAGCTCCTCGGGTACACGGGTCCGGTCTCGGCCGAACAGCTACCCGACCTGCGCGAGAAGGGCTATCAACCGGATGACCTGCTCGGACAGGTCGGGCTGGAGGCACAGTACGAAACGGAGCTCCGCGGCACGTACGGCGTCCAGACCGTGGCGCGCGACAAGACCGGCCGGCGGACGCAAGTGCTGCAGACCGTCAGTGACGCCGTCCCCGGCGCCTCACTCACCCTGACGGTCGATACCAAGACCCAGAAGAACGCCCAGAAGGCCCTCAAGTGGGCGATGGACAAGGTCGGGATGACTCGTGGTGTCGTGATCGCGATGAACCCCCAGACGGGTGAGATCCTCGCGATGGTGAGCCTCCCCACGTACGACAACAACAAGTTCGCGCGTGGCATCAGTGCGGCCGAGTACAAGAAGCTGCTCAAGAACAAGGACAAGCCGTTGCTGAATCACGCGATCCAGGCGCACTACGCGCCCGGGTCGACCTACAAGCTCGTGACCGGCACGGGCGGCCTGGCGGACCGCGAGATCACCGAGTCGACCCGAGTCCTGACGAAGGGCTTCCTGACGCTCGGCGATACGAAGTTCTACGAGTGGAACCGGCGTGGCTGGGGTCCGTGCGACATCTATTGCGGATTCGGTCATTCGAGCGACACGTTCTTCTACCAGGTCGCCGGGATGCTCGGGATCGACCGGCTGGCCTACTGGGCACGGCAATACGGGTTCGGCGCCCCGACCGGCGTGGACCTTCCTGGTGAAGTCGAAGGTATCGTCCCGGACAACGCATGGAAGCAGGATGTCCTTGGTGCGCCAGTGTTCCCGGGCGAGACATACCAGGCCGGCATCGGCCAGGGCTACGACGCGGTCACACCGCTGCAGCTGATCAACGCGTATGCCGCACTGGCGAACGGCGGGAAGCTCTACCAGCCGCAGATCGTGCGCGACGTCATCGGCCCGAATGGCGAGATCGTGCGTCCGTTCAAGCCGAAGGTGCTCCACAAGCTCAAGGTGAAGTCGGGCGTGCTGCGCACGATGAGGCTCGCGGCCCGCGAGACCGTGACGCTGCGCCACACGTACAACCTGGTCGACCTGCCGATCAAGATCGCCGGAAAGTCCGGGACGGCTGAATTCGGGACCCCGGACTCCAAGGGCCGCCTGCCCTACTCATCGTTCTTCGTCGGGTTCACGCCGAAGGACGCGCGCCACGGCTCTTTCGCCGACCATGATTCCCAGCTCATCGTGATGGCATTCGCGCACGACTCCCGCACGAAGGGCAATGCCGCGACAGAGATCGTGAAGTACTTCTTCCAGCTCCACTACGGGATCGACAAGGATTACCGTCTCTCGGAGAACATGGAGCGCACGAACTTCTACTCGAACGACTGATGGGCGTCATCCGAACCGAGCCGGCGCGCATGACGGACTGGGCGGCACGGTCCGTCGGGGCCGCATGGCGCGCGTTCGACCTGCAGCTTGCGACCTACGCCGGTCTTCTCGTCGCGATCGGCCTTGTGATGGCCTACACGAACAGCGTGGAGAATGGCTCAACGCCGCTCGAGGCCGGCACGACATTCACGCGCGGTCTGATGTGGGCGGGGATCGCTGGTGTCGTGTTCGTGCTCGCCACGGCATTCGACTACCGCTGGTTCAAGACACTGTCCTGGCCGGTCTACCTGCTCCAGCTCGGCCTGCTGGTGCTCACGCTGGCCATCGGCGATGGGGTCGGGAATTCGGCTCGCTGGATCACGATGGGTCCGCTGACCTTCCAGTTCAGCGAGCTCGCGAAGGTCTTGATGATCATCGTTCTCGCGAACTACCTCGCGAGCCGACATCACCGACTCGACTCGCTGAGAACGGTCCTCGGGGCGTGCGTGCTCGTCGGCCCACCGTGGCTGCTCGTCATGCTGCAGCCCGACCTCGGGACGTCGCTCGTGTTCATCGGCATCCTGGCCGGAATGCTCTGGATGTCCGGGGCGAGCATGAAGTGGCTCGCGGTCCTGGCGGGTGCAGTCATCGCGATGGTCCCGATCGCGTGGACGTACGTCCTGCGCGACTACCAGAAGGAGCGACTGACCTCGTTTCTGAACCCGACCCCCGACATCTCGGACTCGGGCTACCAGCTCTACCAGTCGCAGATCGCGGTCGGCTCGGGCGGCTGGTTCGGGCGCGGCCTCACGAACGGCACACAGGCCCAAGGTGACTTCCTTCCCGTGCAAACCACCGACTTCGTCTTCTCGGTCCTCGCCGAAGAGCTCGGGTTCCTCGGAGCCATGGTGCTGTTCGTGTTGTTCGCCCTGCTGCTGTGGCGCGTCATCGTCGCCGCCTGGCGATCACGCGACCCGTTCGGGACGCTGTTCGCGTCCGGGATCGCATCGATGGTGCTATTCCAGCTGTTCGTCAATGTCGGGATGGTCATGGGCATCATGCCGATCACCGGGATCCCGCTGCCGTTCGTGACCCACGGCGGAGCCTCGCTCGTCAGCATCGCGATCGGGCTCGGCATCATCCAGAGCATCAACATCCGCCAGACCCGCGCCGAGTGGTAGAGGCCGGCTAGACGACCGCTGGTCAAGCGAGTCGCCCGGCCGCGTGGACAGCGCGCACGATCGCGTTCGTCAGCGCCGCCGGAACAGGCCCCGTCGCTCGGTCGCGTCTGCGTCGGCCGAGCGTCGCCGACCCGCGCTGCGCAGGATCGCGTCGACCTCGTCGCGGTACTGCCGGCCGATCGGCGTTCGATCGAGCCACTCGATGTACTCGATATCCGTTCGCGCGATCTCCCCGAGCGACCAGCCCACGAAGCGCCCGAAGTTCAGCACGCTTCCGGACGGATTGCCAGGAGGTGGTCCGGCGGCGCCGGCGCCGTCGGCGGTGTGCATCGATGGGTCGTATCCGCCGCCGACCGAGGAGCGCCCGCTCGACCAGTCGCGCGAGACGGTCTCCGGCGGTGTGGGCGACCTCGGCGCGGACCGCCCGGCGGCAGACCCGGCTGTGACACCCGCATCGCCGCGCCGTGCCATCGCCGCCTCGATGGCGCGCTCTCGATCGAACGCCGCACGCTGGACCGGGTCGCCGATCTGCTCCCAGGCGACGTTGAGCGCGGCCATGCGCCGGGCGGACTCGGCTCCGGTGGCCACGTCGGGGTGGTATTTGCGGGCCAGCCGTCGGTAGGCCGCGGCGATGACCTCGTCCTCGGCCTCCGAGTCGACCTGGAGCGTCTTGTACGGGTCGGGCGCCTTGTCTGTCACGGCCTCGACCTGCCAGGGATGCCCGGGTGGACGTCCAGCCCGAGGCCGGCGATCGAGGCTGCCAGGGCCTCCGGCGCGTCCGGGCTGAGGCGTCGGAAGAGGTAGCGCGTGACATCGCGCATGGCCGCAGCTACCGGCAAGGCGAGGATCGCGCCGAGCAAGCCTCCGAGTGACCCGCCGATGACGATCGCGAACATCACGAGGGCGGGATGCAGCTCGATGGCGTCCCCTTGGATCTTCGGCACGAGGAAGTTGTTCTCGATCTGCTGCACGAGCGTGTACAGGACGAGCGCTGCGATCACCGCCTCGAGACCGGCGGTCGCAGCGAGCAGCACGGCTGGGACCGCCGCGATGATCGGCCCGATGATCGGCAACAGCTCCAGGATCCCGGCCGTCACGGACAGCAGGACGGCGTACCGACCGAACACGGGATCGACGAATCGGCTGAGCAGCAGCAGGCCGATGAACGTGAACACTCCGACCGTGACGCCGAGGACCACCTGCGCCCGGACCCACTGGCCGAAGAGCCGCCGGATGATCCGCATGACCGCCCAGACGTCGAACCGCCACGCGGCCGGCAGGCTCCGGTCGAACTGCTGCGTCAGCGACACCCGGTCCTTGAGCAGGTAGAACACCCACACCGGCAACAGGATGTAGCCGAAGATCGCACCGACGATGCTCGTGGCCCCTGTCAGGATAGGCAAGAGGGAGGTCGGATCGAACGATGCTTCACCGCCCGGACCCTGTCCGAGCGACGCGATCATCGAGTCGATCCATTCGCGGACGGCGTCCGGAATGGCGAGTCGCGCGTAGATCTCCGAGAGCCGGTCGAGCTGCGCCTGCAGCTGCGTCGCGAGACCTGGCAGATCCTGCAGGAACTGGACGATCTCGCTGATCAGGGGTGCAAGCGTGAAGTTGAGGAACTCGACGATCAGGACGACCGCGATCACGTAGACGATGAGGATCGCCACCGTCCGGCGCACGCCGTGGCGCGCGAGCCAGCGCACTGGCGGATCGAGCAGATAGACGAGCAGCAGGCCCACGACGAACGGCCGGACCGCGTCGCGGGCCATCCACAGGATGATGCCGATGACGATCGCCGCCACGATCAGGACGGCGACCCGCGGCGAGATCGGTGCGAACCGAGGGCCGGCGGGGCTCGAAGCCGGATCGACGAACGGGGGAGGGGGCAGCTGCGGGACCCACTCTGTCGCCGGCTCCGAGCCGGGCCGTTCAGGCTCGCCGGGAGTGGGCCGATCCGGCTCGTCCATCGTCCGGCAGACTAGCAGACGTGTCCCGCCCACCCGAGCACGGCGAGCAGCCTGCGGCTGAGCCTGCGACCGCCCGAGCCCAGCCCGCGCCTGTCGCCGAGCCGCGCCAGCGCTGGCGTCTGGTCGTCGCCCGGTCTGCCGACGCGCCCGCGCTCGCGCAGCGGGAGGTCGGCGAGGCGTGGACGGCCGCGCTCGAGGGCGCGGGGCTCCCCCTCGTTCGCGCCGACAGCAGCACCCGCACCCGACCGCGGATCTCGTTCGGGGCGCCGCTGCCGGTCGGCATGGCCGCTGAGGGCGAGCTGATCGATGTGGTCCTTGTCGAGCGCTGGCCGATCTGGCGAGTCCGCGAAGCCTTGACCGGTCGCCTGCCGGTCGGTTGGCGCCTGGTCGACTTGTTCGACGTGTGGCTGGCGGGTCCGCCGCTCGCGGGCCGGGTCGGTGCCGCCGACTATCGGATCACGCTGGCGTCCGCGCCGGACCCGGGCGGCCTCCAGCGCGCGGCCGAGGACCTGCTCGCCACCGAGCGTCTACCACGCGAGCGGGCCAAGGGAGGCGGCACCGTCACATACGACCTCCGGCCGCTGCTGATCGACCTCGCGATCGAGCCCGGCCCACCGGCGCTCGTCCGGACGCGCACGCGATTCCACCCCGAGCTCGGCACCGGCCGCCCCGAGGAGGTCGTCGCGGCTCTGCGCGACATGTTCGGCGCGCCTCTCGAGATCGACTCGATCGTCCGTGAGCGCCTTGTCCTCGTCGACGACCTGTGACGATCGACGATCGACCGCAGCGGGATCGGACGTCGCTCCTCCGGCTCGCCGTCGCCCTGTCCGTCCTGAGCATCGGGATCAACGGGGTCCTCGGCGGGACCGCCGTTACTTGTCGGCCTGGCGAGCGACAGCCTGTCGCTGCTCGGGTTCGGCCTGGATGCCGCGATCGATTCCGTCAGCGTCGGTGGCGCTCGTCTGGCGCTTCCGGACCGAGGTGCGCGAGCCGCATCGCGCAGAGCGGATCGAGGCCGTTGCCGAGACCGTGGCGTCGAGACGAAGTGCCCCGCGCCACCACTTCGCTCATGGCGCCAGGTGACATCCCGTCCATTGAACAAGGGGTTGCCCGAGTCCACGACGTAGCTCTCGATTGACGACCACCACGCCCGATGCGCACGCTGGAACTCCGGCGTCTGCTCCATCTCGCCGTGGGCCAGGAATACGAACTTCTTCATGATGCCTCCTCCGCTTAGGGTGGGTCCCGACGTAGAGCGTCGACGTAGTTCTCCAGGGTCTCGCCATCCGTGCCCCACCATGGATGGAACTGGCCCGTCCAGGCCTGCAGACGGCTGAGTGGCTCCCGCTCGAGCGCCAAGAGGTTCGTCCGCCCGAGCTTGCGTCGGCTGACCATCGCAGCCTCCTCGAGCACGCGGACGTGTTTGTGAATCGCCGGCAGCGACAGTCCACGGAGTTCCGCCAGCTGGCTGATCGACCGCGGCTGAGGAGCAAGAAGCCGGATGATCTCGCGCCTGTGCTCGTTTGCCAGAGCATCGAACACCCGGCTCAAGCCGTCCATGGTCGCCACCGAAGGTTCACCACATGGTTAACTGTGGACCGCAGAACACGCGCCCGTCAAATCGGCGCACTAGGGGGCCTTGGCTGCTGAGGCGTCTAAGCCAAGGGGCGCTCCTGTATTCTGTGACGGTCATGGATGCATGCGAGAAGATGAACGTGGCCCTCGGGCACACGTCGCTGGTGGTGGCGGCCAGCGACGGCCCTGGTGGATAGGCACGACCGAACCACCCTCCCACGTTCTCGCGCGACTGACACACCGAGTGATCTAGCCGGGCCCTCGCGCGCCCGCTGCGTGTCCTGACCATGGACGTCCTGCTGGCTGGCGGCATCTTCGTCGTCGCCTACGCCCTGATCGCCTCCGAGCGCTTCGACCGCACGCTGGTCGCCCTGCTGGGCGGGCTGCTCGTGGTGGTCCTCGGGATCATCGACCAGGAGGAGGCGTTCGCCGGGATCGACTTCAACGTCATCTTCCTGCTGGCCGGGATGATGATCCTCGCCGGCGGACTGAGTAAGACCGGCTTCTTCGAGTACGTCGCCGGACTGGCCATCCACCGCTCGCGCGGCGAGCCGTTCCGGCTGCTCGTGATGCTCGCGCTCGCGACCGCGCTGCTCTCGGCGGTCCTCGACAACGTGACGACGGTGGTGCTGCTGACACCAGTGACTCTGTCGATCGCGAGGACGCTCAAGGTCTCTCCGTTCCCGTATCTCATCAGCCAGATCTTCGCGTCGAACATCGGGGGAACGGCGACCCTCATCGGCGACCCGCCGAACATCCTCATCGGCTCGGCGGCCGGGCTCGACTTCGCCGACTTCCTCGTCAACCTAGCGCCGGTGGTCCTCGTGATCATGGTCGTCTTCCTCGGGATCCTGCGGCTGTGGTTCCGCCGCTCGCTGCAGGACGACGAGGACCGGCTGGACGTGATGGCAGCGCTGGACCCAGCGGCGGCGATCACCGATCGGCCGCTGATGATCCGGGCACTGGTCGTATTGGGTCTGACCCTTGTCGGCTTCCTCTTCCATTCCGTGATCGGCGTGGAGGCGGCGACGATCGCCCTCCTCGGAGCGACCGTCCTGATGATCGTCGGCCCGCTTGACCCGCACGAGTCCCTGCGCGACATCGAGTGGAGCACGCTGTTCTTCTTCGTCGGCCTGTTCATGCTCGTCGAGGCGGTCGTTCACGTCGGGATCGTTGGCACGGTCGCCACTGCCCTGGCCGACGTGGTTGATGGACGCCTCGGTGTCGCGACGATCGGCATCCTGTGGGTGTCCGCCTTTGGCTCCGCGATCGTGGACAACATCCCGTACACGGCAACGGCGATCCCGATCGTCGAGGAGTTGATCGCCACCGGGCTCGACGCCGAACCCCTCTGGTGGGCGTTGGCTTTGGGTGCGTGCCTCGGCGGCAATCTCACCATCGTCGGCGCCTCGGCCAACATCGTCGTGGCCAACCTCGCTGCCCGCGACGGACACCCGATCACGTTCGGGCAGTTCCTGCGTTACGGCTCGGTCGTGGTGCTGATGTCGCTCGCGATCTCGACCGCCTACCTGTGGCTCCGCTACCTGGGGTGATGGCGATGCACGACGACGGAGAGCCGATCAGCCGCGGTCAGGTGGATCGGCGTGCGCAAGACAGACGCGCGTTAGGGAACGTCCTGTGGTTCGTTGCCCACTTCGCGGGGGCTGTGCTCGTCAACGGCGTCCTCGCGATCCTCGGGATCGGAGCCCTTCAGGAGCTTGGCGTATGGCGGACGCCTGAGGCTTCACCAAATGCCCCGTAGCGGATCAGTCGCTCGCACAGCTGGTCGTCGTCGTGCGAGCCGCTCACGACGCCGACGGATATGGCGACGCCCGTGAGCGACTTCGCGATCGCTACGACCGGCCTGAGCAAGCAGTACCGAGGCGGTGTGCTGGCGGTCGATCAGGTCGACCTACGCGTCGCGTACGGCGAGATCTACGCCTTCCTCGGTCTGAACGGAGCCGGCAAGTCGACCACGATCCGAATGCTTCTCGGGATGATCCGACCCACGGCTGGGCACGCGGAGCTGTTCGGTGAACGGGTGGCCAGTGGAGCAACGGACCTGTGGCGGCGCGTCGGTCACCTCGTCGAGTCGGCGACGGCCTACCAGGAGCTCACCGTTCGAGAGAACCTCGACGTCGCCCGTCGATTGGCCGGAACACCCGACGCCTCGGGGATTGATCGAGTCCTCGAGCGGCTGGCACTCCAGCCATACGCAGATCGGCGAGCCGGCACGCTTTCGCTTGGCAATCTGCAACGGCTCGCCCTTGCCCGTGCGCTGCTCCCGTCGCCAGAGATGCTCGTCCTCGATGAACCGGCCAATGGGCTGGATCCAGCTGGTGTGATCGAGATCCGGGAGCTGCTCAGTAGCCTCGCCGACGAGGGCGTCACGGTCTTCATGTCCAGCCACATCCTCGGTGAGGTCGATCGGCTGGCGACCAGGGTCGGGATCGTCCATCGTGGCCGGCTGGTGGAGGAGCTGGATCACGACGCCCTGGAGGCGCATCGTGACCTCCGGCTCGAGGTGGAGGCCCGGGACCTCGCGGGTGCCGAGGTCGCGTTGCGGGCGGCGGGCTTGTCGCCGCGACGGCGCGCGGCAACTGGCGGACCAGCCGTCCTCGAGCTGCGCGAGCCCGGTGCCCGGGCGTCGCCCGACGAGGTCGCAACGCTGCTCGTCGCCGCGGGCACGCCGCCGACGCGCCTCGCGGTCGCTCGCGAGTCACTCGAGGATCACTTCATCCGCTTGACCACTGGCGACGGCGGGGAACGGTAATGAGCGGTCTCGTGGCTGCCGTGCGGACCGAGATGCTGAAGGCGCGGCGCTCGCGCATCCCGTGGGGCGTAGCCATCGGCTTCTCGCTTGCGCCTCTTGTCATGGGCCTGTTCATGGTCATCCTGAAAGACCCCGAACGAGCCCGAACGCTGGGGCTGCTGGGCGCGAAGGCGCAGCTAACCGCGGGGACCGCCGATTGGCAGACGTACCTCAACCTGCTCGGCCAGGCGGTAGCGGTCGGCGGGGCGATCCTGTTCGCATTCCTGACCGCGTGGGTCTTTGGACGCGAGTTCGCGGATAAGACCGTTCGTGGACTGCTCGCCAATCCGACGTCAAGGGGCACGATCGTGCTCGCCAAGGCGATCGTTGTGGCGACCTGGGGTCTCGTGATTACTGCCTGGGTCCTGGCACTCGGACTACTCATCGGTGTCCTGGTGGATATTCCGGGTTGGTCGTCATCCGGTGGGATGGCGACCGTGATGGCCATCGCGCTCGCCGCGTTCCTGACGATCGCCTTGCAGGGTTGGGCAGCGTGCTTCGCCAGTATCGGCCGCGGCTACATCGCGCCACTCGCTTGGACTGTGGCGATGGTCGCGCTATCCCAGATCCTGACTGTCCTCGGATGGGGTACGTGGTTTCCGTGGGCCGTGCCAGCGCTGCTTACCGGAGCTGGCGGTGCGGCAGTTGAGCCGGTGAGGGCTGCCGGCGTGATCCTGGTGCTCATCGCCGCGACAGCTGGACTCCAAGCCACGATCACTTGGTGGGGCCACGCAGATCAGACCGGATAAGTAGTGGACGAAACGAGGATCGAGGTCTCAGCGAACCAAGCCCTGGTATTCGACCGGCGAGACGTTGGTGTGTAGGGAGTTTCAGTCGGCTCAGGGGCGAGTGACGCCCAGGAAGACAGGTGAGCAGGTGAGCACGTCATCGAGGGTCTTGTGCATTCCACCGGAGGTGCCGTGCCTCACGGTGGATCGTCGCACCAGGCAGGAGCTGCGAACCATGTCAAAGGGACGCATCGCCTTCATCGACTACGTCGCATATGCGGGCACCCGGGGCCTCCGGGTCGGGCGCGTTTGGCTCCGTTGGCTCGACGGGTCTGCGCCGATCCCTGATCACGTTGTCCGTGTGTCCGGATCCGATCAGCCCGTCCTGATCCGGGCGGAGCTTGCCCCGGTGATGGTTCGAGAGCACGCCGCCCTCAGGGTCTGGGGGCTACGACTACCGCGCCGATTTCGACGCTTGACCATCGCCATTGCTGACGGGGGCCCTTGGCTCGCCTTCGTGGACGCGCGAGCAACGCCGTTTGGGTGGCGTGCGCGATAGGTGCGGCCACAGATGACGCAGCCTGCCTTGGCCATCTATCCCCGAACAGACCTGGAGTTCGTCGCGATGGTCTACGCCCTGCTCGTCGACCATGCGGATCCGGCCGAACTGCAGGCGCGGCTCCGTGAGACCTACCCACTCGCGGTCGTGCGCCCGCGGGTGATCAGCTCCGAGCCAACGTCCTTGTGGTACGTCTACCGCGATGGGCGATGGAATCCCGATCTCCCGCCCGATGGCTTGCCGCCCGCATGAGTGGGAATGACCGTCCCGCGCTCGAAAGCGACTCCCCAACGATCCGAGGGGCAACTGTGGATCGACTCTTGACATTGGACCGACTCCAAGGTCTACGTTTCGCGTCATGGCAGTGACACCCGAGACCGGCTTCCTGGTCCTCGCCGATCTGACCGGCTACACCGCGTACCTCTCCGGGAGCGAGATCGAGCACGCGCCAGCCATCGCCGGCGACCTCCTGGAGACGATCGTCGGACGCCTGGAACCGCCGTTCCGATTGGTCAAGTTCGAGGGCGATGCGGCCTTCCTGTTCGTCGAGGACGGGCGCGCCGACGGGTCGTTGCTCCTCGACGCGATCGAAGCGGCATACCTCGCCTTCCGGCGTCGGCTGCGGAGCATCGACCAGGCGACGTCCTGCGACTGCAACTCGTGTCAGCTAGCGCCGAGGCTCGACCTCAAGGTGTTCGTCCACCACGGGGCCTTCGTCTGGAGTCGCATCGCCGGGCGCGACGAGCTGGCGGGAACCGACGTCATCGTCGCGCACCGGCTGCTGAAGGGCGCTGGCGCCGCGGAGGCGCGTGCCAACGGCTTCGCGCTGTTCACGGCCGCCGCCGTCGACGCTCTGGGTCTCGACGCCGATGCCCTGCAGCTCCGGGCGGGCGCGGAGGAGATCGAGCACCTCGGCCGGGTCGACACGTTCACGTTGGACCTCGAGACCCGCTGGCAGGACGAGAGCACCATGCGCCGGCTCGACATCGCCGACACCGATCTCGCCTTCGACATCGAGGCCACATTCACAGCAGACCCGTCGGTGATCTGGGCGCACCTGACGTCGCCCGCCCTCCGAACGCGTTGGGAAGGACCGATCGTCATCGAGGAGACGTCGGCCGGCGGGCGCCGCGGCGTGGGGACCACGGCCCAGTGCGTGACCGGACGGCTGGC
Organism: uncultured Chloroflexia bacterium; assembly: GCA_963819655.1. GTDB lineage: Bacteria > Chloroflexota > Limnocylindria > Limnocylindrales > CSP1-4 > SPCO01. The sequence continues at coordinate 514,400 of CAWFXA010000002.1, forward strand.
GACACTCGAGGAGATCGTCGACTGGCAGCCCTACGACCGCGTCGCCTGGCGGCTGGCGGTGCCAGGCGTCGGTCCGGTCGCGGCCACCGCGGATCTCGCCCCGGCCGAGAGCGGGACGCATCTCCGGCTTCGCTGGGGCTACCTGGGCCGAGGGCCCGCGGAGGCTGACGCGGTCGAGTTGTTGCGGGTCGACAAGGAGGCCGGATACGCGCGCCTCGCAACCGTCATCGCCGGCGACTTGCCGGTCGTCGAGCAGAGGGAGGTCGTGAGGTGATCCCGTTCCGGAGCGAACAGACGATTGATCGATCGGCAATGGAGGTCTGGGAATACGCCGCCGACATCGACCGCCATCCGACATGGATGAGCGTGCTCGACGCACGCATCGTGGAAGGGCGGTCGACGGAGGTCGGCGCCCGAGCGTTCGAGAACGTCAAGATCGGCCCACGACGACAGACCATCGAGTTTGAAGTCGCCGAGGCAGAGCCAGGACGTCGGCTCGCGTACCGTGTGCTGTCGGGCCCGATGCGCGGCCAGGTGGCGATGGACCTCGAGGCCACCGGGCCGGGGAGCACGAAGGTGGTCTGGGCCGGGTCGCTCGGCCTGACCGGGCTGATGCGGCTCCTCGAGCCGCTGTTTGCAGGCGAGATCCGAGCGGGTGAGGCCGCAGAGCTGGTCCGCCTCAAGGAGCGGCTCGAGGCGGCCCCGGCCGCGGCGACGGCGATGTCGTGACGACGTTGAGCAAGTTCCCGATCAGCGCCAGGGCCGCGGCCGTCGACCTCGGACGGGCGCGCCGCTGGTACGAGGAGAAGCTCGGCCTCGTGCCCGAGCACGAGGATCCGGGCGGCGTCTGGTATCGCTTCGGCGGCGAGACGTGGCTCTACCTGTACGGGACCCCATCAACCGGGACGGCCCAGAACACCATCGCCGGCTGGGCAGTCAGGGACATCGAGTCGGTGATGGCCGGACGGCGCGAGCGTGGCGTGTCGTTCGAGGAGTACGACCTCGGCGAGATCCAGATGGTCGATGGACTGGCCGACTTCGGGATAGCGAAGGCCGCCTGGTTCAAGGACAGCGAGGGCAACACGTACGAGTTGACGGAAGTCCGCCGGGACCCTTGACATCGGAGCCACTCCAAGGTTTGCTGCCCGCGTGAGGATCGGAGAACTCGCCGACGCGGTCGGCGTGTCGACGGACACGGTGCGCATCTACGAGCGTTCCGGATGGCCTCCGCGAGCGAGTCGGCGAGACAACGCGTACCGGGACTACGGGCCGGCCGACGTCGAACACCTGCGCCTGATCATCGACCTGCGCCGCCTCGATCTGCCACTCGAGGATGCCGCCCGGATCGCGGGTTGGTGCCACTCTGGGCATTGCGTGGACTCGACCGCCACCCTGCCCCGCCTGATCGAAGAACGGCGCGCCGACGTTGCCGACCGGATCGTGAGGCTGCAGGCGCTGGACGCACGGCTGGCCGGACTGCTCGGGCATCTCGGGCGCCCACGCCCTTCTCTCGCGGTGCTCGATGGTCCGTGTTGCGAGGCTGCCGACGTTGTCGTCGGAGCCGCCGAGGGCGGGTGTTCGTGCTGTTCAACCATGCCGGAGATGGCCAAGTAGGTCCAGCGGGCGTCGAATGTCCTTAGGTCAGGAGATCCGGCGATGACCAGCCGACCGGACCAAACCCGATCCGCCAGCCGCCCCGCCGACGGGCGTCCTTCGCACGCTCCTGGGACTGCCCGACCACCTCTATCTCGTGGCCGGTCGATCGCGTCTGGTACGTGTCCGGCGGGCCGTCATCCGGCCAGCTCGACGTACATCTCGGGAGACTCCCAGGGCATCACGTGGCCGACGCCATCGATCCTGCGGGAGCTCCAGCTGGGATGTGCCGCCTCGACCTCGTCGATGAGACGCTGCGGGATCACCCGGTCGTCGGCACCCCAGAGCAGCATCGTCGGGGCGATGATCGAGTCGAGCGCCTTGCGAGTCCTGGCTTCATCGACGGTCAGCGCGCGGAGGACCGAGATGGCAGCGTCTACGGCTCCCTCGACGCGCCATGGGAGCACGAGGCGCCCGACCTCCTCTGCCGCGAGGGACAGCAGCTCGGGCGACATCCGGGACACCTCCGGCCCGAGGCGAGGGTCCCGATCATCCACCCGGCGACGCCACGCGTCGGCCTTCACGCGGAGACCGGCGCCAACAAGGACATCAGCAAACGGCCGCACGACGCGAAACCCGACACGCCATGCACCGGGGAACGGGGGCGGGTCGGGGAGGCCGGGCAGGGGCGCGGACGTGAGGACGAGGCGTTCGACACGATCGCGGACCCTTCCAGCGAGCAGGCCACCGACGAGGCCGCCCAGCGAATGCCCGTGCACGATCATGCGCTCGATCCGGAGCGCCGTGGTGAAGTCATCCAGGAACTCGGCGCCTTCGAAGGTGTCGCCAGCGCCACGCCGCAGCGGGCGGCTCCGGCCGGATCCCGGCAGGTCGGGTGCGATCACCAGCCCCTTCCGGGAGAGCGGGCCGATCACGTCCATCCACGACCAGGCGCCCGTGCTCATCGGGTGGACGAGCAGATGGATCTGACCGTTGACCTCGGTGCCGGCGCGCAGGTAGTGGACGCGGGTACCACCGATGTCCACGACCCTGCTGGTGATGCCCACCCACCGTGGCGTTCGTTGTCCCCAGTCGTATCCCGGCCCGATCCGCATCACGCAGGCAGCATACGGGCGCGATCGACTAGGGCGGCTGTGCCCTCCGGCCGCTCGTCGCCATGGTCCCGCAGGCCTAGCACGCCGGGCGAATAGACCGCGCCAGCCGCCCACCCGACAATTCGCGGGTGAAGCTGTGCACGGTCTGTGGTGTCGTCACGAGCCGCGCGGGCAATCGGTGCAGGGAGCACGCCCGCCAGTCCAACCGCAGCCGGCACAACGCCCTCTACAGCACGCGGGCCTGGCAACGTCTCAGCGCCCGCGTCCTCCGTGCCTGGCGTGGCGAGCACGGCAACTGGTGCCCGGGCTACCAACGCAGCGCCCATCGTGCGGGCGATCTCACCGTCGATCACGTCACCTCGCTCGCTGCGGGCGGTGCGCCGTTCGACATCGCCAACTGCGCGGTGCTGTGCCGCTCTTGCAACTCGAGCAAGGGTGCGGCGACCGACCGGGGTGGGGTAGCCCATGTGGCGACGTCGATGCCCGCAGACCGCGCCCGGCGATAGTGTGCGCACGGCCGAGTTTCGCGAACTGTCCCGGTCACTGATCGGAGATCGGGCGAGGTGCGCCCGTGGGCACCCACGTTGGCCCACGTGCCGCGATGAGCCCGACCGTGGCCACACCCGCGGCCGAACGCAGAAGGGCCTCGCTGGCGCTCGAGGAGCTCGTTCATGTCACCTGGGGCGACGCTGCCGGTGCTCTTGTCATCGCGCTGATCATCGCCCGCGAGGGTTGGGCGTCCGTGCAGGTGGCCCGCTCGAACGCTTCACACAGGCCCTGAGCGTGGCTGCGATTGACCGAGATCCCCGTTCGGCCGTACACTCCACCGTCCGCGTCCCGGCTCCGCCGGGCGTCATCCCATGTCCGACAGCCCGATCGCTACGCGCGTCGCCCGCCGTCGTCAAGAAGTCCTGAGGATCCATGTACGCAGTCATCGAGACCGGCGGAAAGCAGTATCGCGTCGAGGTCGGCACCGAGCTCGACGTCGAGCTGCTCGACGCTGAGCCCGGCAAGACCGTCACGCTCGCCCGCGTGTTGTTGGTCGCCGACGGAGACGACGCATCGATCGGTCGCCCGCTGGTCGAAGGCGCCGAGGTCAGCGCCGAGGTCGTCCGTCAGGGACGGGGCGAGAAGCTCATCGTCTTCAAGTACGGCCCGAAGACGCGACGCCGGGTCAAGAAGGGTCACCGCCAGGAGCTGACCACGCTCCGGATCAGCGACATCAGGCTGAACGGCAAGAGCGCCGCGAAGTCGGCTGCAAAGGCCGCCACGGATGCCAAGACCGAGCGTCAGCGCCTCGAGGAGGCCGCAGCCGCCCAGGCAGCGAAGGACGCCGAGCTCGCCGCGAAGCTCGCGGCGGCGACAAAGGCCGACGCGAGGAAGGCCGAGGCAAAGCCGAAGCCGACGGCAGCGGCCACGAAGGCCGAGGCGAAGACCGGGGCCAAGACCGAACCCAAGGCAGACACGAAGGCGGACACCAAGGCGACCGCTGCCAAGGCCGCACCTGCGAAGAAGCCCGCGACGCGAGCCAAGGCGGCAGGGGCCGCGGACGCCAAGGCAGCCACGAAGACGGACACCAAGGCGGCGGTTGCCAAGCCTGCCCCGAAGAAGCCGGCCGCCAAGCCGCGCGCCACAAAGAAGGACGAGTAGCGAGATGGCTCACAAGAAGGCCGGCGGCAGCGTCAAGAATGGCCGCGACAGCGTCGGCCAGCGGCTCGGGGTGAAGATCGGCGACGGCCAGACCGTGAACGCCGGCGGGATCATCGTCCGCCAGCGTGGCATGACGTTCGCCGCGGGCCCAGGCACAGGCCTCGGCAAGGATTACACCGTGTTCGCGACCGTCACCGGGACGGTCAAGTTCGAGCACGCGACCAAGACCAAGAAGCGCATCCGGGTCGAGGCGGTCGAAGCCGCCCCGACGACCGCCTAGGCCGCATCGGCGGCCTGGGACCGGAGTAGCCGGCGATCACCGGCTGGGCGATGGCCCGGCGCGGAAGACGTCGGAGGAGAAAAGAACTCGTGAAGCCCGACATCCATCCCAAGTACTACGAAGCGAAGGTCCACTGCGGCTCGTGCGGCCGCGAATGGACGGTCGGCTCGACCCGACCGGAGCTGCGCGTCGATGTGTGCAGCAACTGCCACCCGTTCTTCACGGGCACGCAGAACATCATCGACACCGCCGGACAGGTCGAGCGCTTCCAAAAGCGCCTGGACCGCCAGGTCCGCAGCTAGACGCACTCGGTTCGACACCTCGACGGCCGGCCTTTCGGGCCGGCCGTTCGGATTCCGGGTACCGGTACCGATGGGCGGACCCTGTTCCCAGCCATCGCCGGTAGACTTGCCCGTGATGTCAGCGCAACCGGCTCCGCTGGCGGCGGACGGCGGCCGTCGCGGCGGACCTCCCTCGTTCGCCTACGGAGGCCAGGCCCTCATGGAGGGCGTCCTCATGCGGGGTCGCAACGCGATCGCCGTCGCGCTGCGCCATCCGGACGGCCGGATCGTGACCTCCACTGAGCGTCTCGAGTCGCGGATGCATACCTCACGCGTCGCGAAATGGCCACTGGTCCGCGGCCTGGTCGTCCTCTACGAGACCCTGGTGATCGGCACGCGCTGGCTCATCCGCAGCGCCAACGTCCAGGCCGAGGACGACGACGTCCACCTCGGCAAAGGCACGATCCTCGTGACCCTCCTGATCACGTTCGGGGTGGCCATCGCGGTCTTCAGCCTGCTGCCGCTGTTCGTGTCGAGCGTCGCCACGTCCGGCGCCAGCCAGGGCTGGGCGCAGCCGGCGCTCGAAGGTCTGATCCAGGTCGGGCTCTTCCTGGCGTACCTGACGTTCGTGTCGCGCACGCCGGACATCTTCCGGGTCTTCCAGTACCACGGCGCCGAGCACATGACGATCCACGCCCTCGAGGCCGGTGATCCGCTGACTGTGAACGAGGTCCGCAAGTACCCGACCGCCCACCCCCGCTGCGGCACCGAGTTCCTGGTGATCCTCGTCCTGCTCTCGATCTTCGCCTTCTCGTTGGTCGGCAAGCAGGAGCCGCTCGTCATGGTCGCGAGCCGGTTCCTCGGCATCCCGGTCCTAGCGGCCGTGGGCTATGAGGTCCTCAAGCTCGGCGCGCGGTTCCGCCACATCCGGGTCGTGCGCGCGATCATGTTCCCCGGGATCCTCGTCCAGATGATCACGACGAAGCGTCCCACCGACGACATGATCGAGGTCGCCATCTCGTCGATGGAGGAAGCGCTCGAGGCCGACGGGAACCCGATCCCCGCGGGCTCGACGGTATTCGAGCGGCATCCGCTGGAGCTGCCGTCGACCGACGCCCCGCCCGAAGCGACCGATCCGGTCGTCGCCGCCAGCCCGGGCGAGCCACCAGCCCTCACATGAGCGACCTCGACGCCAAGCTGGCCGAGATCGCGACGCAGTACGACGACCTCCAGGCCGAGCTGGCTCGGCCGGAAGTCACGGCCGATCCGAACGAGCTCCGCCGTCTCGGGCGCGAGCTGGCGCGCCTCCAGCCGACGGTCGATGCGTTCCGCACTCTGCAGGCGACGCGCCAGGAGTTGGCCGGCGCCCGCGAGTTGCGGGACGGCAGCGAGGGCGACGACGAGATGCGGTCGATGGCGCGCGACGAGATCGGACGGCTCGAAGCCGACGAGGCGCGACTCCTCGAGGAGCTGCACGTCCTCCTCCTGCCACGCGACCCGAACGACGACCGCGACGTGATCCTCGAGATCCGCGCCGGGGCGGGTGGCGACGAGGCCGCCCTCTTTGCGGCCGAGTTGCTCCGGATGTACCTCCGTTACGCCGCCCGGCACAAGTTCGCGACAGAGGTCCTGAGTCTGAACGAGACGGGCATCGACGGGATCAAGGAAGCCATCGTCCAGGTCCGCGGCGATGGCGCCTACAGCCGTCTCAAGTTCGAGGGCGGGGTTCACCGCGTCCAGCGCATCCCCGCGACGGAGTCGAGCGGCAGGATCCACACATCGACGGCCACGGTCATCGCCCTGCCGGAGGCCGACGAGGTCGAGATCGCGATCGACGAAGACAGGGACCTGCGGATCGAGGTCAAGCGCTCATCCGGCCCGGGCGGTCAGTCGGTCAACACCACCGACTCGGCCGTGCGCATCACCCACCTGCCGACCGGTCTCGTCGTCGAGATCCAGGACGAGAAGAGCCAGCACAAGAACAAGGCCAAGGCGATGTCGGTGCTCCGCTCGCGACTTCTCGATCTCGAGATCCAGCGCCAACGCGCGGCGGAGTCGGCGACGCGTCGCTCGATGGTCGGATCGGGCGATCGGAGCGACAAGATCCGCACCTACAACTTCCCGCAGGATCGGGTGACTGACCACCGCATCGGCAAGACGGTCCACAACCTGCCGGCCGTGATGGCCGGCGACCTCGACGACCTGATCGACGCATTGATCATGGCCGACCAGGCCGATCGGCTCGGGGAGCTCGGGACCGATGACGCAGCTTGACACGGCGCCTGTCCGGTACCTGCCCGCGCGAGCGGCGCCCATCGTGAAGGCGACCGACCTGGGCTCGGTCCAGGTCCTCAAGCACGGCAACCGGTTCCTGCTGACCGATTCATTCGGCGACATCCACCCGGATTCGCGCGGGCTCGGCCTGTATCACGGCGATACGCGCGTCCTGGCCTGCTCTGTGCTGCGGGTCGGCGGCAGCCGTCCGGTCCTGCTCCAGACGTCGGTCGGTGCCAACTATCGCGGCGGCATCCAATTGACCAACCCGTCGGCCGACCGGAACCCCGACGCGAAGGTCCACCCGGTCGATGGGCTGGTCGGGCGGACGATCGGGATCAGCCGCGAGCGGCTCATCGGCGCCGACGGTGTCTCGGAGCGCGTGAAGATCGTCAACCACGCCGGGAGCCCCGCGGCCGTGCCGGTCGATCTCGAGCTGGGCGCCGACGGCGCCGACATCTTCGAGGTGCGGGGCTATCCGCGCCGCGGTCGAGGTCGGCTCCTGCCGCTTGCGGCGACCGATCGGCGCATCACCTTCCGCTACGTCGGCCTCGACGACATCGAACGGTTCACCCACATCGCCTTCTCGGAGCCTGCCGCATCGGTCGAGCCGATCGATGACAGCTCGCCCGGGGGGTCGGATCGGGGCGCAGCGGTTCGCCTCGGCTGGACGCTGTCGCTCGGGCCCGGCGAGACACGCGTGTTGAGCTGGATCGTCTGGTGCACGGATCGCCCAGCCCCGCCGGACGCCACCGATGAGCCGTTCCGGCCGGCCGACCAAGCGGCTTTGTTCCCCGCGATCCCGCGCGTGTCCGCCGACGAGGGTGCCGCGGCGTATCACGCCTGGGAGCGCGGAACAGCGTCGGTCGTCAGCGACCACGAGCTGTTCAACCTCGTCATCAAGCGCTCCGTGTCCGACCTCCGACTGCTCGTGAATGACGGCCCGGGCGAGGACCAGCGCTACATCTCGGCGGGCGTTCCCTGGTTCACCACGCTGTTCGGGCGCGATTCGCTGATCTCTGCCTTCCAGGCGCTGGCGTTCCGGCCGCAGATCGCAGTCGAGATCCTCGACGTGCTCGCGGCATACCAGGCGACGGAGGACGACCCGTTCCGGGACGCCGAGCCGGGCAAGATCCTGCACGAGCTGCGGACGGGCGAGATGGCACGTTCCGGGGAGCTGCCGCATACGCCGTACTACGGCTCGGTCGACTCGACGCCGCTGTGGCTGATCCTGCTCGGCGCCACATTCGACTGGACCGGCGACCGCGCGATGGTCGATCGATTGTGGCCGAACGCGCTGGCGGCACTGTCCTGGATCGACACCTACGGCGATGCCGACGGCGACGGCTTCGTCGAGTACGAACGCCGCTCGGAGCGGGGGCTGCTCAACCAGGGCTGGAAGGATTCGAGCGACGCCATCCGCGACCGGAGCGGTCGGGAGGCCATCCCGCCCATCGCCCTTGCCGAGGTCCAGGGTTATGTCTTCGACGCGAAGCGGCGGATGGCGCGCCTCGCCGGGATGCGGGGCGAGATCGAGCTGGCCGCGCGCCTCGACGCCGAGGCCGACCAGCTCTCGACGCGCTTCGAGTCGGCGTTCTGGATCGAGGACCGCCGGTTCTACGCCATCGGCCTCGACGCCGACAAGCGGCAGTCCGACGCGATCGGCAGCAATGCCGGCCAGTGCCTTTGGTCGGGCATCGTGTCGCCCGAGCGGGCGCCCGACGTCGTCGAGCAACTGCTCAGCCCGTCGATGTTCTCTGGCTGGGGCGTCCGCACATACGCCGCCGACCAGCCCGGCTACAACCCGATCGGCTACCACACCGGGACGGTCTGGCCGCACGACACATCCCTGATCGCCGCGGGCTTCAAGCGGTACGGCTTTGACGATGCGTCGAACCGTCTCGCGAGCCAGATGATGGAGGCAGCGCAGGGCTTCCAGGACTACCGGCTGCCGGAGCTGTTCTGCGGCTTCGATCGCACCGATGCCCACATGCCGGTCCCGTACCCGGTCGCCTGTTCCCCGCAGGCGTGGGCCGCGGGATCGTCGTTCCTGTTCCTCGAGACCATGCTGGGTCTCCGCGCGCATGCCGACCGGAACGAGCTTGAGCTGCTCCACCCGCACCTCCCCGACTGGCTCGGCAAGGTCACGCTGACCGACCTGCGCATCGGCGACGCATCCGTCGACCTGCTGTTCCATCGGTGGCGCGGCACGACCAGCGCCGAGGTGCTGCGCAAGGTCGGCGACCTCGCCGTCACGATCCGACTCTGACGCGCCCGATGACCGCGACCCGCGCGCTGGTGGAAGCCGGCACCGAGCGCCTACGCGCGGCAGGATCCGACACGCCGCGTCTGGATTCCGAGCTCCTGCTCGCGTTCGCGATCGGCGTCGACCGGACGGCCGTCATCGCCCACGCCGACGCGCCGGTCGGGGTCGACGCGGAATCGCAGTACCTGGCCCTGATCGATCGGCGGGAACTGGGCGAGCCGGTGGCCTACCTGCGCGGCATCAAGGAATTCCACGGGATCGCGTTGTCGGTGGACGCGCGAGCGCTCATCCCGAGGCCAGAGACCGAGTTGCTCGTCGACCGGGCGATCGCCGAGGTCATGGCCGGCCTGACCGGCGGGGTCGACAGAGCCGGCCCTCTTCGCGTCGTCGACGTCGGGACCGGCAGCGGCGCGGTCGTCGTTGCGTTGGCGGTCGCCCTGCGCGCACGGCGGGTGCCTCCGACCGACATCGAGATCACCGCGGTCGACATCTCGATGGACGCTCTCGATCTGGCGCGCGAGAACGCCGTAGTCCATGGGGTCGGAGACCGGATCGCGTTCGAATCGGCCGACCTGCTGCCGCCGGCCGCGCGGTCGAATCCCTATGACCTCGTCATTGCGAACCTTCCGTATGTGAGGACCTCGGAGCTCGACGCGCTCGCCGGGCGGCCCGTCAGCACGACGTTCGAACCGCGGCTCGCGCTCGACGGCGGCGCCGACGGACTGGCGGTCATCGGGCGCCTCCTCGACCAGCTGCCGTGGGGACTCGCCGACGACGGCGAGGCCCTCCTCGAGATCGGCGCGGACCAGGGCCCGGCGATCGCGGCACTGACAGCCGAGAGCGTCTGCCGGCATGGTCGTGCGACATCGTCCCGGACCTCGCCGGCCTGCCGCGGGTCGTCGCGCTCCGTCGGGGCGCGACGTGACGCTGACCGCCGCGGGCACGTCGCTGCTGCCGGCGTCCCTGCCCGTGACGCCGGATCCGGCGTTCCCGATCCGGCTCATCGCGCTCGATATCGACGGCACGATCATCGGCGACGACCAGGAGATCACCACGCGGACGATCGAGGCTGTCCGCCACGCGATGGAGCGAGACGTCGCGGTCTCGCTGGTGACGGGCCGGATGGTGTCGTCGGCGATGCGGTTCGCCGCGGAGCTGGGCCTCACTGGCCCCATCGTCGGCTACCAGGGCGGCCTCATCCGCGCCATGCCGATGCCGGATACCCGTCGCCTCGGCAAGTTGCTCCTCCATACGCCGCTCCCCGCGGACGCGGCACGGGACATCCTGACGTGGACCCAGGCCCACGGCCTCGATCCGCACGTCAACCACCTGGAGCGCTTCATCCTGCGCGCCGACGACCCACGCGCCGACGACTACTCGGCGTTCATGGGGGCGAGGGCCGAGCTCGTCCCCGACCTCTTCGAAGCGATCGACCATCCCGTGACGAAGATCCTCGCCGTCGGGGAGCCGCCGGTGCCGGTCGATATCGCGCCGCTCGCCCGGGCCGAGTTCGCGGGCAGGGCCGATGTGACGATCTCCCACCCGCGGTTCCTCGAATTCGTGGCGCCCGGCGTCTCGAAGGGCCGGGCCGTCCGCTTCCTCGCCCGTCGCCTGCGCATCGCGCTGGCTGCGACGCTCGCGATCGGCGACCAGTGGAACGATCTGGAGATGCTCGCCGAGGTCGGACACGGGACGGCGATGCCGAGCGCGCCGCCTGAGGTGCGCGCCACGGCCCGCTATGTCGCCCCACCCCTCGCCGATGATGGTGCCGCACGCATGATCGAGGACCTCGTCCTGGCCTCGCCGCGGGACATCATGGCGAACGCCGACCGCCTCGAGCGCGCCTCGCTGGAGGCGGCCGCTGGAGGCGACCCGATGATGGACGTGGCCCGATGACGGCCCGCGTACTGCGCGACGATGCGGCCGGACGCGACGCGGCGATCGAGGTCCTGCGCGGCGGTGGCATCGTTGCCCTGCCGACCGACACCGTCTACGGCATCGCGGTCGCGGTCGCGACGCCGGGCGGCATCGAGCGGCTGTTCGAGGTCAAGGGTCGACCGCCCGACAAAGCGATCATGCTGCTCCTCGACGATGCGACCCAGGCGGCGCGTGCCGGCGTGATGACTCCGGCGGCCGCGGCGCTCGCCGCCGCGGCCTGGCCAGGCGGGCTGAGCATCATCGTCGCGCAGCGGTCCGACGTCCCGTGGCCGTCAGTGCTGACAGGCGGGGCGGCCACGATCGGTCTGCGGGTGCCCGACCACGATGCCCCGCGAGCCCTCGCGCGCGGCGTGGGACCGCTGCCGACGACGTCGGCGAACGTGTCCGGTCTGCCGGTCGTCAGCGATGCTGCCGGGATCGTGGAGCAGCTCGGGGACGCTATCGACCTCGTGCTCGACGGCGGGAAGGCGCACGGTGGCCCGGCCTCGACGATCGTCGATTGCACCGGCGCCGTGCCGGTCGTCGTGCGGGTTGGCGCCGTCCCTGTCATCGACGTCGCCGCGATCCTCGATCGGGCCGGCGTCGAGCACGACCTCACCTAGGCGAGACGCCTACCCGTTCCTGCCGCGGGCGTCGACCGGCCACGTGCCGGCAAGCTCGCCGCCCCGGACGACGAGGAACGAATCGACGAGGTTCACGACCGGGCAGATGTGGTTCGGGATCACGGTCACGACACGACCGACCTCCGGCATCCGATCCCCCGGGGCGATGTCCACGATCCCGTGATAGTCGGCGACGCGCGCGACGACCGCGCCGCCGAGCTCCGGGATCTCGCCGTGGCCGGGCATGTAGGACGCGACGTCCTTGCCCAGGATCTTGCCCCCGGCGTCGAGCACGAACCGGTGTTCGGCTTCGTTCACGCTGACGACCCGGGCGGCCACGACCGCCGCGACGGCATCCGGCTCGATCGACCCCAGGACGACCTGTTGCCGGTCGCCGAACACGTACGTCCCGGGACGCTCCTCCGTGACGGCGCCGCGCGCCGAGTCGACCGCGGTCGGGGTCGACCCGGCGCTCACGACCCGCGCCTCCACGCCCACAGTGTTGAGAGAGCTCGCGGCCGCGGTCAGCGATCGGACCTCGTCGTCGGCGGCGTCCGCCCGAGCGTCCGGGCCGGCATAGCCGTGGCCGCCGTGCGTGAAGACGCCGATGACCGTGAGCCCGAAGTCGCTCGCGATCCGTGCGACCTCTGCGGCGCCCGACGGCGCCACGCCGCTGCGCCGCCCGCCGGAATCGATCTCGATGAGCAGCTCGACTGCGTCACGATCCGGTCCCAAGGCGTCGGCGACCGCTCGGACACCGCCCGCCGAATCGACGCCGACCCGAATGCGACTGCGGCGCGCGAGCGCCCTCAACCTGGCCGCCTTCGGTCCGCGCGGCACGAGCGGATACGAGATGAACAGGTCGTCCAGTCCGGCGTCGGCGAAGACCTCGGCCTCGCCGATCGTCCCGACCGTCAGTCCGGCGGCCCCTGCAGCAAGCTGGCGGCGGCCGACCTCGATGCTCTTGTGGGTCTTGGCGTGCGGCCGGAGGTCGACGCCGCGGTCCGCCATGACAGCCGCCATCCGCCCGACTGCGGCGTCCAGCCGATCGAGGTCGACGACGACCGCAGGCGTATCGATGGCCTCGCGCGTCTGCGTTGACAGGGACGGGGCCTCGATCGTCGGAGTTGGCATCGGACTTCGGGTCGACCTCGTGCTCGATGGGGTGACGTTCGTGGGAAGATACCCCGAGCGTGCCGCCGAGCGGGGTGGCCGCCGGGTGGGGGCGCTCGCGGGCAGGAAGGAGCCGGCAACGCATGACCATCTCCCAGGGGCGCGGGCTCGCGCTCGAGTCGATCGCCGAGATCGATCCAGCGCTGTGGGAGGCGATGCAGGGCGAGCGGCGCCGTCAGCACGACAACATCGAGCTCATCGCAAGCGAGAACTACGTCTCGGCCGCGGTCATGGAGGCGCAGGGCAGCTGGCTCACGAACAAGTACGCCGAGGGGCTGCCCGGGAAGCGCTACTACGGCGGCTGCGAGTTCGTCGACATCGCCGAAACGCTCGCCCAGGAGCGGGCACTGGCGCTGTACCCCGGCGCGGAGCACGTCAATGTCCAGCCGCACTCGGGCGCACAGGCGAACATGGCGGCCTATTTCAGCGTGCTGCAGCCGGGCGACCCGATCCTCGGCATGAACCTCGCGCACGGTGGTCACCTCACGCACGGCATGGCCCTCAACTTCAGCGGCAAGCTGTACCAGGTCCACGCCTACGGTGTCCGCCAGGACGACGAGCGCATCGACTACGACGCGATGGAAGCCCAGGCGAAGGAGGTTCGCCCCAAGCTCATCGTGGGGGGTGCGAGCGCCTACCCGCGGCTGTGGGATTTCGAGCGCATGGCGGCGATAGCGCATGGCGTGGGGGCGCTACTGTTCGTCGACATGGCGCACGTCGCCGGGCTGGTCGCGGCAGGCGTGCATCCGAGCCCGTTCCCGTACGCCGACATCGTCACGACCACGACCCACAAGACGCTCCGCGGGCCGCGCGGCGGCATGATCTTCGCGCGCGCCGGGCTGCCTGACGGCATCGACCCCGCGAACTTCCCGGCGCTCAAGGGAGCGCTCGGTCCCGCGGTCGACAAGACGGTCTTCCCGGGCGTCCAGGGCGGGCCGCTCATGCACGTCATCGCCGGCAAGGCCGTCGCGTTCAAGCTCGCGGCCGAGGAGCCGTTCCGCGAGGACCAGCACCGCACGGTCCGGAATGCCGCCGTCCTTGCCGAGACCGTCGCGGAGCAGGGTGCCCGCGTCGTGTCGGGCGGCACGGACAACCACCTGATGCTCGTCGACGTGACGCCGCTCGGCGTGACTGGCAAGGAGGCGGAGCACCTGCTTGACGAGATCGGGATCACCGTCAACAAGAACGGCATCCCGTTCGATCCGCTGCCGCCCAACACGGCCTCGGGCATCCGGCTGGGCACGCCGGCCACCACGTCCCGTGGCTTCGGCGAGGACGAGATGCGCAGCGTCGGGCGCATCATCATCGAGGCCATCCGTTCCCGCGACGACGACGCGGTCCAGCGTCGGCTTGCCGGCGAGGTCGCCGACATCGTCGCGCGCTTCCCTGTCCCGGGGCTGCCGGCAGCGTGATCAACGCGCGCTCGGCCGCCCGGTCGTGACGTTCATCGAGGGGGTCGGCGAGAGCTTCCTGCCCATCGTCGCAGTCTTCGTCCTCTCAACCCTCGTGGCGCTCCTCTTGACGCCGCTCGTCCGTCGCACGGTGCGGCGCTATGGCATCGTCGATCGGCCGGATGCGCGGCGCGTCAACACCCGGCCGATCCCGCGCGCCGGTGGGATCGCGATCGCCGCGGCCTTCCTCGGCGTCGCGGTCCCGTTCGTTGCGCTCAACGAGGCGAATGGCTGGGTGCCGACGCCGCTCAACATCAAGCTGGGCGACCTGGCCGCCCTGTTCGTCGGCGGCCTCGCGGCAGCGATCATCGGCGTCCTCGACGACCTGTACGACCTCCGGGCGCGCTGGCAGCTCCTGGGCCAGGTCGGGCTCGCGCTCGCGGCCGCCGCCCTCGGCATCGGCATCGCCCTCATCAACAACCCCCTCGGAGCGGGCGTCATCCCGTTCAACCCGGCCTTTTCGGTCGGGTTCACGGTGTTCTGGATCGTCGGGATGATCAACAGCATCAACTGGATCGACGGTCTCGACGGGCTGAGCACCGGGGTCGCCCTGATCGCGTCCGTGACGCTGGGCCTGATCAGCCTCACCACGCAGGTCAGCCAGCCGCTCATCGCGGTGCTGTGCTTCGCGTTGGCGGGCGCACTGGCCGGGTTCCTGCGCTGGAACTTCTACCCGGCCAAGATCTTTACCGGGACGACCGGCGTGCAGTTCGTGGGTTACACGCTGGCCGTGCTGGCGATCCTCGGCTCGGCCAAGGTCGCGGTCGCCCTGCTCGTCCTCGGCGTGCCGATCATCGACACGTTCTGGATCATCGTCGGGCGCGTGTCACACCGTCGCTCGCCGTTCACCCCTGATCGGTCGCATATCCACCACCGCCTGCTGGACCTCGGGCTGTCGCACCGCAATACGGTGCTGTTCATCTACGGGATCTGTGTGGGGCTCGCGATCCTGGCACTGCTCGTCCAGGAGGTCGCGCAGGCCTACGCGTTCATCAGCCTGTTCATCATCGCCGGGCTGATCCTGTTCGGACCGACGCGCGGGGCATTCCAGCGTCCCGATGAACTCGAGGCCGAGGCATACGAGGGGGCCGTGGACGACACGATGCGAGGTGGCGCCTAGGAGTCGCCGACCCCGGGGCGCGCGCGCAACGCCACGTCCCGTGTCGGTGTCGGCGCGGCACCCGGCCGGTGCTAGCATCGAGTCGACGAATGCCCATCGATCTGCCTGTCGTCCTCCTCATCGCGGCCGTCGCGCTGGTCGTAGCTTCGACCGTCGCGCAACGGGCCGGCGCCCATGCCGATCGAGAGGCCGGCCGCCTTCGCGTCGCGCACGCTGATCGGCGTGGGCCGATCGGTGCGGTCGTGGACGTCCTGGACAAGTCGGTGGCCGCCTACACCGTGCGCACGCGCCTCGGCCTGTCGACCATGACGCGGGAAGAGCGTCGGGCAGCCGATCAGCGAGCGGCCGCCATCGCCCATGCCGAGGACATCAGGCGAGTCCGCATCGGTGCGCCGAAGCGGTTGGTCGTGGCCGGATCGGCGGGACACGGGGCGCCGGTCGGGACGCCCGCGCGCTCTACGCTCTCGGTCGAACTGCTGGCCGCCGGTCTCGGCCTCGTGGTCGTCGTCGGGATCGTCATCGGGATGTGGCCGCAAGAGCGTGGCGGGGTCCTGTCGGCGACCGGCGCGCCGGCCGTGTCGGCCGCTCCGAGCCCCGTTGCGACACCCTCGCCGACGGCGTCTCCGGAGCCCGCTGCGACCTGACCTTCGTTGGCGACCGAAGTCGCGCAGATGCTACAATCCGGCTGCCTTGACAGGTCGTCGATGATCGAGCCCGGCCGGGGTGGGGCGTACATCGTCCTCTTCTCGGAGATCGGGATCTCACTCCTGATCACGACCCTGCTCGGCGTACTCGTCGGCTATTGGATCGACCAGCAGCTCGGGACGATTCCGATCTTCGTACTCGTCGGTTTCTTCGTCGGCGCCGGAGGGGGCGCGCTGACGACCTACAGACTGGTCATGAGGTTCCTCAAGTCGATGGAATGAGGTCGGGCCAGCCGGCCGGAGAGAGGTAGCGAGCGCGGCGGAACGCCGCGCTCCTGTGTGTGGAGCGGAGGAAGTTTGTCGAGCGAGCAGGTCGTCCCCCAGGACCCTGAAGCCCTGCCGGCGCCGCGAGGGCGTGGGCTGTCGTCGCGCTGGTTCGCGTTGATCGGACTGGTGATCGTGGGGAACATCGTCGCCTTCATCCTCGTTCCGCCCTTCCCGCGTGGGGGCCAGCCTGGCGAGGCGTGCGCGTACCCCGTCTGCTTCATCAATGGCACACTCGAGTTCCCCGCGCCGCACACGGTCATCGGCCCCCACGCCCCGGCCGACCAGCTCGTCACGTTCACGCCGAGCATCAGCTCCACGATCCTCACGATGTGGATCGTGATGGCGATCGTGCTCGTCGCGGTCATCTTGATGACCCGGGGTCGCCAGCTCTTGCCTGGGCGGGCGCAGAACGCCTTCGAGTTCCTCTACGAATTCATGGGCGACTTCGGGGTCAGCATCGCCGGGCAGGCGGCCCGCCCGTACATCCCGCTCTTCATCGCGTTCTTCATCCTCATCCTGTTCTCGAACTGGAGCGGCCTCATCCCGCCGGTCGGCCGCGTCGAGCAGCTCCGCGCCCCGACGAGCGACGTGAACGTCACGATCGGCCTGGCGCTCGTGAGCTTCGTCTACTTCGAATTCCAGGGGTTCCGCCGCCTCGGCGTCCGCGGCTATCTGGGCAAGTTCTTCCCGCTCTACGAGTTCCGCAACGGCATCGCGGCGGGCGGCATCGCCCTCTTCGTCGGTCTGGTCGAGCTTATGCTCGAGTTCGTCAAGCCCGTCACGCTCTCGATGCGACTCTTCGGCAACATCTACGGCGGCGAGGTCGCGCTCGGCGTGATCACCGCCCTGACCGTCGCCTTCGTCCCCGTGGCGTTGCTCGGGCTGGAGGTCATGCTCAACGCCATCCAGGCGCTGATCTTCTCCGTCCTGACGCTCATCTTCATCACCCTCGCGATCGAGAGCCACGAGCATGAGGAGGGGCACGTCGCCGAGGAGGCGATCGACGTCATCGAAGGTGAGGGTCATAAGCTCCAGCCAGCCCATTGACGGGTCCGACCACCAACGGTCCCAACAACTTTCCGGTCGATAGGACCGGGCAGTAGGAGGAAGTCACGACATGGATTACTTCGGCGCCGGACTCGCCGCCCTTGGGGTGATCGGCCCAGGCATCGGGGTCGGCATCATCGGCGGCCTCTCCGCCCAGGCGATCGGTCGCAACCCTGACGCCGCGGGCCAGATCCGCGGCATCGCGATCATCCTCGCGGCGTTCGCCGAGGGCCTTGGCGTCCTCGCCATCGTGGTCGGCCTGCTGGCGATCTTCATCCAGCCCGCGTAGCCCTTCCGGCAGGGAGAGACCATCGTGGATGTCCTCGCCGTCGCGTCCGAAGTCGGTCGCGCGGCCGCTCAGCTGACCGCGGAGGAAGGTGGGGCTGCGCTGTTCCAGGTCAACCTGTTCTGGGTGATCGTCAGCGCGCTGAACTTCATCGTCTTCTTCGTGCTCATCTGGACTTTCGCGTTCAAGCCCGTCTCGAAGATGCTCGACGATCGGCGCGAGCGGATCGAGCAGGGGCTCAAGGATGCCGAGCAGGCGCGCCGCGATCGGGAGAGCGCCGAAGCCGAACGCGTCGCCACCCTCGCGGAAGCCCGCAAGGAGGCGAACGACATCCTGGCGCGAGCCCAGAAGGTCGCCCAGGAGACCCGCGATGCCGACCTGACCGCGACCCGTGCCGAGTTGGAGCGGATACGTGAACGGGCGGCGAGCGACATCGAAGCGGAGAAGCAGCGAGCGATCGCCGAGCTCCGCGGCGAGGTCGCCGATCTGGCCCTGGCCGCCGCTAGTCGCGTGCTGGGCGAGTCGCTGACCGACGATCGCCAGCGCCGGCTGGTGCGTGACTTCCTGGCATCACCCGATGTCGGGGATTCCAAGAACTGATGGCGCGCCGCAGCAGCACCGGGCGCCGCTACGCGGAAGCCGCGTTCGAAGTCGCCACGCGCGACGGGACGCTGGAACGGTGGCGCGCCGACCTCGACCTCGCGGCCGGCCTGGTCGGCGATGAGCGTGTGCTCCACGTCATGGCCAACCCGTCCATCCCCGTCGAGAAGCGGGCAGCGGCGCTCGACGAGATGGTGGGAGACCGCCTCTCGAAGCCCGTCACGAACCTCATCCAGTTGATGCTCCGCCGAGGCCGTATCGAGGACATGCGCCGCGTCGCCGCGGAATTCCGGCGTCTCGATGACGCGCAGCAAGGCATCACCCACGCCACCGCCACGTCCGCAGCCGCGCTGACCCCGGACGAGGTCCAGGCCCTCACCGCGCGGTTGGAGCAGTCCACCGGCGGCCGCATCGCACTCGACGTCGAGGTCGACCCCAGCCTGTTGGGCGGCCTGATCGTGCGCGTCGGCGATCGCCTGATCGACGGGAGCGTCCGAGGTCGCCTCGAGCGGCTGCGGAACCAGCTCATCTCGGGCGCCCTCTAGGAGATCCGCACCATGGCCATCCGTTCCGACGAGATCACCAGCATCATCAAGTCCGCGATCGATTCGTTCGACTCAGGCGTCGAGTCGCGCAGCGTCGGGACCGTCGTCGAGGTCGGCGACGGCATCGCCCAGATCTACGGGCTCGATGGCGCCCTCGCGTCCGAGATGCTCGAGTTCCCGAACGGGGTGATGGGCCTCGCCCTGAACCTCGAGGAGGAGACGGTCGGCGCGGTCATCCTGGGCGCGTCAGAGGCGATCAAGGAAGGGGACACCGTCAAGACGACCGGCCGCGTCGTCGAGGTCCCGGTGGGGGCCGCGCTGCTGGGCCGGGTCGTCGACCCGCTCGGCCGTCCGCTCGATGACAAGGGGCCGATCGCGGCCAAGGCGAACCGCCCGGTCGAGCGCATCGCCCCGGGCGTCATCGTCCGCAAGTCGGTCGATACGCCGGTCCAGACGGGCATCAAGGCCATCGACGCCCTGATCCCGATCGGCCGCGGCCAGCGCGAGCTGATCATCGGCGACCGCCAGACTGGCAAGACCGCCATCGCGATCGACACGATCATCAATCAGAAGGGCAAGGGCCTCGTCTGCATCTACGTGGCGATCGGCCAGAAGCTCTCGACCGTCGCCAACACCGTCGCCGTCCTCGAGGAACACGGCGCGATGGAGCACACGATCGTCGTGGTCGCCGGCGCCGAAGACCCTGCTCCCCTCCAGTACATCGCCCCGTATTCGGGGGTCGCGATGGGCGAAGAGGTCATGGAGAACGGCGTCGAGGTGGAGGGCCAGGGGCTCGTCAAGGACGCGCTGTGCGTGTACGACGACCTTTCGAAGCACGCGTGGGCCTACCGCGAGATGGCGCTCCTGCTCCGCCGGCCGCCCGGCCGAGAGGCATACCCCGGCGACGTCTTCTACCTCCACAGCCGGCTGCTGGAACGGGCCGCGCGGATGAACGACGAGAACGGCGGCGGCTCGCTCACCGCGCTGCCGATCATCGAGACACAGGCCGGTGACGTGTCGGCCTACATCCCGACGAACGTCATCTCGATCACCGACGGCCAGATCTTCCTCGAGACCGACCTGTTCAACGCCGGCCAGCGCCCGGCTCTCAACATCGGCATCTCGGTCTCGCGGGTCGGTTCCGCGGCACAGACCAAGGCGATGAAGAGCGTGGCGGCGCCGCTCAAGCTCGACCTTGCCCAGTACCGCGCGCTGGCCGCGTTCGCGCAGTTCGCGTCCGACCTCGACAAAGCCACGCGCGACCAGCTGACACGCGGCGAGAAGCTGTCCGAGATCGTCAAGCAGCCGCAGTACCAGCCGCTGGCGGTCGAGAAGCAGGTCGCGATCCTGTACGTGGCCACGACCGGCAAGCTCGACGATGTGCCGACGCCGCGCGTCAAGGAATTCGAGACCCAGTTCTATCGCTTCCTCGAGACCGAGCGCCCCAGGATCCTCCAGGAGCTCGGCGAGAAGAACGCCCTGACCGACGAGATCTCGGCCGCCCTCGACGAAGCGATCGAGCGCTTCCGGGTCGAGGCGTTCGGGATGGATGCGACCAAAGCCGCGGCACTGAAGGCGGACGCCTCGCCGTCCGAGGGATCGATCTCAACCACCCCGGCGCCGACCGCGGCGGCCGCCGACGCCGTCAACCCGGATGCCGTGGGCGACCAGGACGACGATCACCCCGCGGCAACGGACACCGCCGAGACCGCGGCACCGGACACCGCTGAGAAGTGACGACGGCGTGCGGACGGCCTGGCGGCCCAGGGCAAGGCGGCGGCGAGCACGTGAGCGAGCGTGGCCTGAGCCACGTGAGCGAGCGCGCGCAGCCGACAACGCCGCCATGGGCCGAGCAGGGCGGTCGCTGAAGTCCGATGGCGTCTCAACGTGACATCCGGCGGCGCATCGGCGCCGTCCGGAACATCAAGCAGATCACGCGGGCGATGCAGTTCGTGGCCGCATCGAAGCTGAAGCGTGCCCAGGACGCCACGCTCGCCGCGCGGCCCTACAGCGAGGTGATCGACGAGGTCCTCGCCGATCTCGCGACCGTCCTCAGTGGCGAGGATCATCCGCTGCTCGCCGAACGCGAGGGCGGCAAGCGCCTCATCGTGCTCGTCACGACCGACCGTGGTCTGGCGGGTCCGCTGAATACCAACACGATCCGCTTCGCAGCCCGCGAGATCACCGACCACCCTGGCGATCTGTCGGTCGTCACGGTCGGGCGAAAGGGGCGTGACTCGATGCGTCGCGCCGGCGTCCCGCTCGAGGCCCATTTCGCGGGCTTCGGCGATCGGCCCGTGTTCGCCGACGTCATCCCGCTCGCGCGGCTCATCACCGACGACTTCCTCGAGGGCAAGGTCGGTAGGGTCGACATCATCTACAGCCGCTTCGTCACGACCCTCACACAGAAGCCGGACATCGATCGGCTCCTCCCGATCGAGCCGTCCGAGGACACCGAAGGGATCCCCGGCAACCAGTTCATCTTCGAGCCGGATGCCGCGACGGTGCTCCGGAACCTGCTGCCGCGCTACGTGGCCACGCGCCTGTTCCAGGCG
Organism: uncultured Chloroflexia bacterium; assembly: GCA_963819655.1. Taxonomy (GTDB): domain Bacteria; phylum Chloroflexota; class Limnocylindria; order Limnocylindrales; family CSP1-4; genus SPCO01. Next base: position 536,147 of record CAWFXA010000002.1, read on the forward strand.
GTCCTCGAGGCGAAGGCCAGCGAGGAGTCGAGCCGGATGGTCGCGATGAAGAACGCGACCGAGAACGCCGAGGAGCTCATCGACGACCTGACGCTCTCGTACAACAAGGTCCGTCAATCCAACATCACGCGCGAGATGATCGAGATCGCATCGGGCGCTGACGCCCGTTGACGCGCTGACCGACGCAGGAGGCATCCCACCCATGGCGACCGCCGCACCGACCGCGACCGGTCGGGTCATCCAGATCACCGGACCCGTCGTGGACATCGAGTTCCCCGCCGGCCAGCTACCCTCCATCTACAACGCTGTCGAGATCGAGCGCGAAGGCCAGGATTCGCTCGTGTGCGAGGTCCAGCAGCACCTCGGCAACAACTGGGTCCGCTCGGTGGCGATGACCACGACGGACGGCCTGGCCCGGGGAGTCCCCGTGCGCGACACCGGCGCCGCGATCACCGTGCCGGTCGGCGAGGCGACCCTCGGTCGCGTGTTCGACGTCCTCGGCCGGCCGATCGACAACAAGGGCCCGGTCGATGCCGCGGTCCACCTGCCGATCCACCGCCAGGCGCCCGCCTTCGACGAGCAGTCGACAGAGGTCGAGGTCTTCGAGACGGGCCTCAAGATCATCGACCTGATCTGTCCGTTCAAGAAGGGCGGCAAGATCGGCATCTTCGGCGGGGCCGGCGTCGGCAAGACAGTCATCATCCAGGAGCTGATCCGGAACGTCGCCCAGGAGCACTCGGGCTATTCGGTCTTCGCCGGTGTCGGCGAGCGCAGCCGCGAGGGCAACGACCTGATCGCCGAGATGACCGAATCGGGCGTTCTCGCCAAGACGGCGTTCGCCTTCGGTCAGATGAACGAACCGCCCGGCGCGCGCCAGCGGGTCGCGCTGACCGGCCTGACCATGGCCGAGTACTTCCGCGACGAGGAGGGCCGCGACGTCCTTCTCTTCATCGACAACATCTTCCGGTTCACCCAGGCGGGTTCCGAGGTGTCGGCCCTGCTCGGGCGGATGCCGTCGGCGGTCGGCTACCAGCCGAACCTCGCGACCGAGATGGCCGGTCTCCAGGAGCGCATCACCTCGACCAAGAAGGGCTCGATCACGTCGCTCCAGGCCGTGTTCGTCCCGGCGGACGACTACACCGATCCGGCGCCGGCGACGACGTTCGCGCACCTCGACTCGACGATCCGCCTCGAGCGATCGATCGCCGAGCTCGGCATCTACCCGGCGGTCGATCCGCTGACGTCGACGTCGCGCGTGCTCGACCCGAACGTCGTCGGCCAGGAGCACTACGAGGTCGCCCAGGAGACGAAGCGCGTGCTCCAGCGCTACCGCGACCTGCAGGACATCATCGCGATCCTCGGGATCGACGAGCTGTCCGAGGACGACAAGGCGACGGTCGCCCGAGCCCGCCGGCTGCAGCGGTTCGCCAGCCAGCCGTTCTTCGTGGCCGAGGTCTTCACGGGCAGGCCGGGCGCCTACGTGTCGATCAAGGACACGGTCGCGTCGTTCAAGGAGATCCTCGAGGGCAAGACCGACACGCTGCCCGAGCAGGCCTTCTTCCTCGCCGGCACGGTCGAGGACGTCCGTGCCAATGCGGAACGGCTGAGCTCATGACATCGCAACCCACCGAGGCCCGAGGTCAAGCTCCGCGGGCCCTCGGTCCGAGGTTTTCCTGATGCCTCTCCAACTCGAGATCGTCACGCCCGAGCGGCTCGCCTACTCGGACACGGTCGACTCGGTCCAGCTGCCGGGGTCGGAGGGCGAGCTCGGGGTGCTGCCGCACCACGCGCCGCTGATCTCGACCCTGGGCGTCGGTGAGCTGCGGATCCGCAAGGGTGGGCAGGAGGAGTCATTCGCCATCGTCGGCGGCTTCCTCCAGGTCCGCCCGGACAAGGTCGTCGTGCTCGCCGAGACCGCGGACATGTCGAGCGAGATCGACCTCGAGAAGGCACAGGAGGCCCGGCGCGAGGCGGAGAAGGCGCTCGAGTCCGGCTACCACGAGGGTGCCGATCTGGCCGCGGCGCGAGCCGCCCTGCAGCAGGCGCTCCTTCGGATCCGCGTCGCAGAGCGGCGATACCGAGAAGGTCCACGGCATCGGCCGTAGATCCGTGCCGGTCATAACGGATCGCCACGCTCGAATCCTCAGGCCGATGGCTCGCCGTGGCGTCGCCTCGGCCTTCGGAGCGTTCCATGGCTGATGCACGTCCCTTCCACTGGGAGTACGTGCCCGAACCCGTGACCCGGGAGGTCTTCCGGGTCGAGGGCGGGCGGCCGCTGTCTGGGTCCGTGGCCATCAGCGGCGCCAAGAACGCCGCTCTCAAGATGCTGGCTGCGGCGACCCTGACCGGCGAGCGCTGCCGGATCACGAACGTGCCCGAGATCGAGGACGTGCGGGTCATGGCCCAGACGCTCACCGAGATCGGCGTCGTGGTCGACCATCCCGAGGACAACACCTACGAGGTCGCCGCCGGCGACGTCGAATGGCAGTTCGTGCCGCTCGAGGCCGCCGCCAAGATGCGCGCCTCGTTCATGCTCCTCGGCCCGCTGCTGGCGCGCTTCGGTCGCGTGATCATCAGCAACCCGGGAGGTGATCGGATCGGCCGCCGACCGGTCAACCTGCACGTCGAAGCGATGCGCGCACTCGGTGCCCAGATCGAGTACCGCAACGGCTACTACTTCGCCACTGCGCCCGGTCGGCTGCGTGGCGCGGAGGTCCGCTTTCCCTTCGTGTCGGTCATGGGCACGGAGAACGCGATGCTCGCGGCGACCCTGGCCGACGGCCACACGGTGATCCGCCCCGCCGCCCAGGAACCCGAGGTCGACGACCTCATCGCGTTCCTCCAGAAGATGGGCGCGGAGATCGAGCGAACATCTCCCGACACGATCGAGATCGATGGCAAGCGGCGACTGCGCGGTGCCGACCACCGCGTCATCCCCGATCGCATCGAGGCCGGTACGTTCATCGTCGCCGGCGCCGTGACGGGTGGCCGCATCACGCTCACCGGCGCACCATGCGAGCACCTCGGGGCCTTCGTCGATGCGGTCGGGCGAGCCGGCGTGGGGGTCAGTTGCGGCACCGACACGATCGAGGTCGACGGCACGGCACTCCACGAGCCGGGCTTCCGGGCTGTCGACATCGAGACGGGGCCGTACCCGGGCCTCGCGACGGACCTCCAGCCACCCACCTCGGTGCTGCTGACCCAGGCGCGCGGGGCGTCACGCGTCGACGAGACGATCTTCGAGGACAGGCTCGAGTGGATGTCCGAGCTGCGGCGCATGGGCGCGCAGATCGACATCGTCGACCCGCATCGAGCCGTCATCACGGGTCGCTCGCAGCTCCACGGCGCGCACGTCGAGATCGGCGATCTCAGGGCCGGTGCCTCGCTGATCCTCGCCGCGCTCGCCGCCGACGGGCCGACCGTGATTCGCGGTGCGCATCACGTTCATCGGGGCTATGAGAACATCGAGGCGAAGTTCCTGGAACTCGGGGCCAGGATCGAGCGCCTCGCAGAAGGGAACGACACCACCTCCCCATGAAGATCGGCATCGACCTCGGCACGGCCAACGTGCTCGTGTACGTCAAGGGCAAGGGCATCGTCATCACCGAGCCATCGGTGGTGGCCGTGTCGGACGACAACCGCATCGTTGCCGTGGGCGAGGAGGCCCGCGAGATGATCGGACGGACGCCCGGCAACATCCAGGCCATCCGGCCCATGAAGGACGGCGTCATCGCCGACTACGTCATCACCGAGGCGATGCTCCGGTTCTTCATCGCCAAGGCGACGAAGGGGCGCATTGGATTCAGCCGGCCCGAGGTGATGATCAGCGTGCCGGCCGGGGTGACGTCGGTCGAGAAGCGCGCCGTGCGCGACGCCGCGCTCAAGGCGGGTGCCAAGGACGCCTATCTGATCGAGGAGCCGCTCGCCGCGGCGATCGGGGCGAACGTCCCGATCAGTGGACCGTCCGGGAACATGATCATCGACATCGGCGGCGGGACCAGCGAGATCGCGGTCATCTGCCTGGGCGGGATCGTCGTGTCGCACTCGTTGCGGGTCGGCGGCAACAAGTTCGACGAGGCGATCGCAACGTACATCCGCAAGAAGTACAACCTCATGATCGGCGAGCGAACGGCCGAAGAGGTCAAGATGCAGATCGGGACCGCCCTGCCGCTCGAGCGTGAGCTCACGATGGAGGTCCGCGGCCGCGATCTCATCGCCGGTCTCCCGCGGACCATCCCGATCACCTCGTCCGAGGTCATGGAGGCCATCGAGCAGCCTCTCCAGCAGCTCGTCGCGGCAGTTCGATCCGTCCTCGAGCAGACTCCGCCCGAGCTGTCGTCGGACATCATCGACAAGGGCATGGTCATGTCGGGCGGCGGCGCACTGCTGCGGAACATCGACAAGCTGCTCACCCAGGTGACCGGGGTGCCGTGTCACGTCGCCGAGAACTCGCTCGATTGCGTCGCGCTCGGGACGGGGCTCGCCCTGGAACACTTCGACTTCTTCAAGAAGTCCCTGGTGCAGCAGATCTAGAGATGGTCCCGCGCGGGGAGATCGACACCGCGCGAGCCCTCGGGCCGATGGCGTCGCGGGGCTCCGCCTCGGACCTCGGAGCGCGATGGACGGCATGACCGTCGAGGGTGCCAGCACCAGATACTTCGTCGATCTCCATTGCCATACCTCGGCGTCGTTCGATTCGCTGGCGGATCCGGTGAAGGTGGCACGTGCCGCCGCCGAGCGCGGCCTGACCCACCTCGTCATCACCGACCATGACCGCATCGACGGGGCGCTGCGCGCGCGTGACGCGGCCCCCGACGGGCTGACGGTGATCGTCGGGACGGAAGTCCGGACATCCGACGGCGACCTCATCGGGGCATTCCTCCTGCGTCCGGTCCCGCGTGACCTGCCCGCCCTCGAGACGATCGCCGCGATCCGCGACCAGGGCGGGCTCGTCGGGATCCCGCACCCGTTCGACCGGTTTCGGGGCTCGCTCATGCGCGACGCTCGCATGGCGTCTCTGGCGCCGCTCGTCGACTGGGTCGAGGTCCACAACGCGCGGCTTGTCGGCTCCGGCAACGAGCGCGCGGTGGAGTTCGCGGCCGAGCATCGCCTGCCGGGCGTGGCCGTGACGGACGCGCACACTGTCATGGAGGTCGGCGTCGCGTACACCGTCCTGTCGGGCGATCCCTCGACAGCCGCCGGGATGCTCGCGGCGTTGGCCGACGCGGAGCTCGTCAGGGGCCGCGCGACCTACGCGGTCCGCCTCTGGACGCCGGTCGCCAAGCTCCTGCAGCGGGCCGCCGGCAACGGGCGGGGCGCACGCGGAGCGGGAGCGTGAGCGAGCCCCGGCAGGACCATCGACCGATGGCCGGTGGGACCGACGAAACCGTAGTGTCGACGACGATGGAGGCCACGCCCGCGATCCCACCGCGCACCGCCGTGACCGGCGCGTCCGTGGGGGCGCGGCCAGCGCAGCCGGACGTCACATCGCCCGGTGGGACCGAGCCCGATGCCGAGGGCATGTCCCTGGCGCGACGCCTGCGTCAGCCGCGGACCATCGTGTCGATCGCGGTTCCGATCGCCATCATCGCGGCGTTCGTCGGGATCAACGGCTCCCAGCTCTCGAGTGTCCCGAGTCTCATCCTCGCGGCCGACCCGGTGCTTGTCCTGGCGGCGTTCCTGGTCTTCTACGCCGGGTTCCCGTTGCGCGGTCTGCGCTGGGCGATCCTGCTGCGCGGGACCGGCCAGAACGTCTCCACCAAGGACTCGACGGAGATCATCTTCCTGTCGTGGCTGGTCAACTGCGTCGTCCCGGCCAAGCTCGGCGACGTCTATCGCGCCTACCTCCTCAAGATCAACAGCACCACGGCCTCGATGTCGCGGACACTCGGGACCGTGTTCATCGAGCGAGCCCTCGACGTCTTCGCCATCGCTGTCCTCGGGCTCGCCGCCGGCTACTGGAGCTTCAGGAGCGGGATGCCGCCGGCCATCCAGATCGTGTTCGGTGTCGGCGTGGTCGTGGTCGTGATTCTCGCGTTCGCCCTGCTCACGATGCGCAACTTCGGTCGGCAGATCATCGTCGCACTCCCGCTGCCGCATCAGATCCTCGAGCTGTACGACCGGTTCGAAGAGGGCGTCTTCGGAGCGCTCGTGGCGCGCCATCTGCCGAAGCTCGGCCTGTTGACCGGTCTGATCTGGATGACCGAGGGACTGCGCCTGTTCCTCGTGGTCCAGGCGCTCGGCTTCGACGATGTCTCGCTCGGGCTGTCGGGCGCGGTCTTCGTCGCCCTCATCGGTTCGCTGCTCACCGCGGTGCCCCTCAGCCCGGCCGGGCTCGGGATCGTTGAGGCCGGCGTCGTGGGTGTGCTCCACGTCGCGTATGGCGTGCCCCTCCCCGAGGCGACCGCCATCGCCCTCCTCGATCGCGTCATCAGCGTGTTCTCGATCATCGTCTTCGGCTCGATCGTCTACGCGTTCTCGTCGAAGCCGCGTGGCCTCGGGCGGATCGACAGTCCCGCTGACACATCGGCTGCGTCCACGCCGGCGTGACCCTGCGTCCGGTCGGCACGCCGCCGCTCGGGCTCCCGGACGGCGGTCGGCAACGTCATTCGCACCACCTTTCACGCGGCCTGCGAGGCGTGCCTGAACCAGAAGGCGTACCTTCGTACCATCCGCCGGGCGTCGGAGGACCCCATCCGACCGACGATCACCCCACCCCTCCCATCCGTTCCCGCACCGCGCCGCCGCGGAGCCGACCGGTACCAACGGGTGATACAGGCGCGCTGCCGCCCTCCGCATCATCGTGGCATCGAGGCACCGGACGAGCGGGACTTGACCGCACGCGGCACGCCCCTAGGAGCGCCCAGGCAGCATGACCACTCAGAACGGCCGAGCGTTCAACGAATGGCTTCGGGCCCAGCTCAAAGCCAAGAAGATGTCGCAGCGGCAACTGGCCCAGCAGTCGGGAGTCGATCACTCGACCATCTCCCGGTTGATCCGTGGTGACCGTATGCCGTCGCTCGGCACGGCGACCAAGCTGGCCCGCGGTCTGCGTGAGTTGCGCGACGATGCGGACACGCCGCAATACCTGGGGCTCGTCGCCGCGGGCGCGACCAATCCGACCGCCCGTGTCGAGTACGCCTTGCGCGCGGACGACCTTTTGTCCGAGCCGCAGGTCCGTCAGATCATGGAGTACTACCTGGCGGTGCGGATGCGCCGCTTCGGTCGCGCCTTCCCGAGCGGCGGTTCCACGGGGACGGGCACGACCGGCGAGCGCAGCAACGAACGATCCGATCGCCCGATGGGCGCGTCGGTCGGTGGCCGCCCGATGTCGACCGGTCGAGTCGGTGGTCTGGGCCCGACCGGCCAGGTGGGTGTGACCGCCGTCAGCACCGTCCGATCGGTCACGCGAGGCACGGGCCGGAACCCCGGCCGCTTCTAGAGAGAATCTCAGGGCACGACCCGGATCGCCCTCCACCGTCCGGGTCTCGGGGACAGCGAACGCCGGCGTCTGGGGCGCCGGCGTTCGCATATCCAGCGTCCCTCGGCCGTCGGCCCTCCGTCAGTCGACCGGCGCGTACGCCGACACCCAGCGACCCGGCGCCACCTCGAACCGGTCGAGCAGCACGCCCCAGTCCGGTCCGCCGGCATCCGGAGCCACGGCCGATTCGGCCGGACCGCCACAGTCGGCGCCGATCGCGTCGCGGAACAGCTGGTCGCACAGCAGGACGAGCCCTCCGGGACGCGTGGGCGGTGTCACGCCGCCATCGGGCGCGATGCCATCCGGTGTCTCGGCAAGCACGGCTCGACCCATGCGGACGAGGGGGTACGCGACGGCTTCGGTCGACTTGAAGTCCGGGAGCGACCGGAGCAGGGGCGCCCGGTCCGGTCCGACGCCACCGTTCGCGAGAGCCGAATCGATCCGTGCGGCGGCACGCTCCGCAGCCGGGAAGCCGCCATCGGGATGGACGGCCGGCGGGAGGTGCGTGACGTTCCAGGCGACAAATGCCACAGTCAGCGCGGTCGCAGCGGCCCATCCGGCCGGGGCGCGGATCTCCCGCACGAGCGCAGCCGCACCGAGCCCCACGAGCACGAACACCAGCGGGTCCGCGAACGCGTGGTAGTGGTCGTTCGGGAGGCCGCGCACGACCGCCGCGAGGCTGGGCGCGGCGATCGTCAGGAACGCGACCGACCAGAGCAGGCCCAGCCCGAACCAGCGGACGACGAACCGCTCGGCGTCGCGATCGGTCCGCCAGCGCCACAGCACGATCGCGATCACCGTGACCGTCGCCAGCGCCCCGGCGGCGAACCCATCGGTGATCAATCCGGTCAGAGGCCAGCTCAGGACCCGAAGGGTGACGATCCCGAACCGGACCGGGATGGCCACCTCGGTCGGCTCGCGGCCCGTGGCGAGATAGTCGGTCGCGGCGCCGAGCTCTGAGAACCCAGTGGTGAGCTCATTGACCAGCAGTGGGGCATAGGCGGCGACGAAGATCGCGAGGATGCCGACCGGCACCCAGCCGAGACTCCGTCGGCGCGCATCGGCGATCAGCGGCGCCGCGATGATCGGGAGGAGCGCGATGCCCAGGACGTGGCACTGCATCGTCACCGCGGTCCCGACGGCGGCCACGAGCCACCAGCGGCGGTCGCCGCCAGACCATGCCTTCCAGGCGCCGGCCAGGGCGACGGCGCTCGAGAGAGCGATCAGGTTTGGGTTCCAGATGAACGTCGACTCGTCGACAGCGGCGGTCGATGTCGCCATGACCAGTCCCGCGACCAGCCCCGCGACCGGCCCGCCGATCGAGCGCGCCAGCCACCACACGACCCCGACCGCAGCGATGCCGGCGATGGCGATGAGGAGCACGACCGCGAGGGGCGAGTCGCCACCGGTCAGCGCCGCGGCGGGGGACAGGATGTAGTAGTACCAGGCGCCGTGATGGACGTCGCCGATCGACGTCGGCGGGCCCAGAAGCGGCACGACGCCATCGCGAACGAGCGTCCGCAGGACCAGCATGTCGTGACCCTGGTCGCCGTCCCATGTCCCGCGCGTGGCGAGATCCGGTAGGCGCAGGAGCGCTGCGAGGAGGAGCAGCCCGGGCAGGGCCAGGCGATCGACGACCGCCATGCCACCTGCGTCTGACGCGAGGCGCCGATCGGTCACGTCGCGGCCATCCGCCCGCGGGCGCTGCCCACCAGCTCGAATGCCCCCTTCGGCAGCGGGCGGAGCGGCTTGCCGGCCCACAATGCCCGCGCCCGTTCCATGTTGATCGCGTCGTATCCGGCGTCCATGCCGGGTGTCTCGAGGATGTAGGTCGCGTCGATCAGGCGCGGATGGCGCAGCACATGCGCGAGGCCCTCGGCGGGGATCCGGCCTGCCGCGAGATGCTCGTGCCGATCGGTCCGGGAGCCGAGGGCCGAGCGGGTGTCGTTGAAGTGGACGAGGACGAGGCGGTCGAGGCCGATGCGCGCGTCGAAGCCGGCCAGGAACGCGTCGACCACCCCTGGTTTCCCGACATCGATGCCCGCACCCCAGGCGTGGGCCAGGTCGAGGCAGAACCCGACGTCGCCGCGCCGGACACCGCGCGTCCCCAGCAGGTCGGCGATCGCGGTGAGCTCGTCGAGCGAGGTCCCGAGGCCGGCCCCGCCGCCGACCGAGTTCTCCAGGACCAGCGTCGCCCGCTCGGCCGATCCCCCGTCGGCTCCGTCGCGGATGGCGTCCGCCAGGGCGAGAACCTCGACGATCCCGTCGACGAGTCGCCGTGTGCCGACCTCGACGCCCGTGCCCCGGTGCGACCCGATGTGGACGTTGACGTACCTCGCCCCGAACGCCGACGCGCCGGCCAGCTCACCGGCCAGCATCGCCACGGACCGCTCGAAGGTCGCCGGGTCGGGCCCGGGCAGGTTCACGAGATAAGAGGCGTGGATCGCGACCGGCCGGATGTCCAGCTCGGCCGACTTCGTCCTGAAGGCCGCGAGCTGCGCCGACGGTTCGCGGCGGCGGCGCCAGGCCGTCGGGTTGTCGGTGAAGATCTGGATGGCGCTGGCCCCGATGGCGTGTGCGCGGTCGACCGCCTTCACCATCCCCGGCGCGAGAGGCAGATGCGCGCCAAGCCGTCGACCATCAGGCAGCATCCGGCGGTCAGCGTCGCCGGCCGTTGCTCTTGTCGTGCCCCGTGGTGTACTCGCCCCCGACGATCGGCTCGATCAAGCCGAGGTCGCCGTCGTTCCGCGTGTAGAGGATGGCCACATGCTCCGTCTCGGCGTTCACGAAGACGAAGAACTGATGGCCAAGCTCCTCCATCGCGGCGACCGCATCCTCCTCGAACATCGGCTCGATCGCGAACCGCTTCGTCTTGACGATCCGACGCTCGTGCCCGGGCTCGGACGTCCCATCGGCAAGGTCGCGCAGGATCCGCTTCTCCTGCTCCGGTCGCGCCCGGAGCCGAGGCTTCTCCTTGTAGTCGACAGCCTGGCGCTCGACCTTGTCGACCACGTCGTCGAGTGCTGCCTGGTAGCTGATGCCGACGGCGTGGCTGCGCAGCGTGCGGCCATCGATCACGAGCGTGACCTCCGCGATGTGGGCATCGGACGCGCTGCGGTGCATCTCGTTCGAGAACTCGACGATCGCATCGGTCCGGTCGTCGAGCAGCCGTTCGAGTCGATGGAGCTTGCGCTCGGCATAGCTGCGGACGCGGTCTGGGACCTCGACGTTCTTGCCCTTCACGATGGTCCGCATGCATCACCTCCGGGCTCTCGGGTCGTCGTCCGAGTATAGCCCCGGGGGCCCACCCGCTCCGGTCAGCGCTCCCGTGCGACCGTGATCGCGGAGACCCCGAGTGCGCCCGCGGACTCCAGCGCCGAGGCGCATGCGGCGAGCGTCGCGCCGGTGGTCACGACGTCGTCGATCAGGAGGATCCAGCGTCCGTGGCACGCGGAAACGGCCCCGCCGTCGACGACGAACGCGCCCGAGACGTTGTGCGCCCGGTCGCGCCGGTCGAGGTCGAACTGGGCGATGGTCGCCCGTGCGCGCGTGAGCAGCGGGACGAACGGGAGGCGGAGCTCGTTCGCCGCTCTTCGTGCGATCAGCTCGGCCTGGTCGTAGCCGCGCCGCCGGGCTCGGTCCTCGTGCACCGGTACGTGCGTGATGAGCTCGGCGCCCACCCCGACGGCCGCCCATCGGCGCGCGATCGCCCGCCCGAGCGGGTCCGCGAGGCGCTGCTCACCCCCGTACTTGATCGCGTGGAGCGCGTCACGCGCGACGCCATGGAACGGGGCGCACCACTCGAGCTGGAGGAGCGGCTCGGGGATGTCGCCGGGCAGCCCGATCGCCACGCCCGCCGGGCTTTTCAGGCGGGCGTCGAGGGTGGGCTCGCAACGCGCGCAGATCGGTGGTCCTTCCGCCCGGCAGCCGACGCAGTTCGCCGGCAAGGCGGCATCGAGCGCTCGAGCCGCGGCCGTCCGAACGAGTGAGGTGAACGTCGCCACCCGGGCAGGATGGCCGGAGTCGCTCCACCGGCGATCACCCGGGACTTATCGCCCACGTCCTCGACCACAGCGGCAGGATCGGACGTCAGGCGATCTCGATGAGGTCGCCCACGTCAGTCTCCGACGCGTCGATGGTCCCGACGGGGAGCTCCACGACGCCGTGCGCGCCGCGCACGAACGGAACCAGCCCTGTCCATGCCTTGAGATCGCGGGAGACCGCGACCACCGGCCGGGCACCATCGGCGGTGGCGCGTCCGACGAACACCGCGTCGATCGGGAAGCGCATGAACATCATGTGGATCCCGTTGGAGTCAGGCAGCCACAGACCGGCACCCGGCGCGAGCGACGGCCGGCCCATCAGGCCCTTGAACTTGGCCCACAGCGACCCCGCGACCTCGACGTCCGAGGCGAGCACGCTCGAGCGGGTGCGATTGCGCGCGGCGGTCACCGGGCGCGAGGAACGGCTAGCTCGTGGCCAGGTTCTGGACGATCAGGATGATCGCCGGCCCGAGGATGACGATGAAGAGCGAGGGGAAGATGCACCCGACGAGCGGGAACAGCATCTTGATCGGCGCCTTCGCTGCCTGCTCCTCAGCGCGCTGGCGGCGCTCGATGCGGAGCTGCTCCGACTGGACCTGGAGAACCTTCGACACCGACACGCCGAGCTGCTCGGCCTGGATGATCGCGCCGACGAAGTTCGTCAGCGGCCCGACCTCGGTCCGCGGCACGATGTCGCGCAGCGCGTCACGGCGCGCCTTGCCGACCCGCACCTCGGCCAGCGCCCGACGGAACTCGTCGGACAGCGGGCCCTTGAGCTTCTCGACCACCTTCGCGAGCGCGGCATCGAAGCCGAGGCCCGCGCGGACCGAGATCGTCAGCAGGTCCAGCGTGTCGGGGATCATCAGGAGGATGGCCTTCTGGCGCTTCTTCACCCGTCCACCCAGCCAGAATTCCGGGAAGATGTACCCGAAGAGCGCACCCGCCACACCGAGCAGATAGCCGATCGGGAACGGGAAACCGAGCAGGCCGATGACGCCGAACAGGACGGCGAAGATGACGGCCCCCACGATCGCGCCGACCGCCTTCACGCCGAGCCAGTCGGCCACACGGAGGTCCCCTGGGTTGCCGGCGAGGGCAAGACGCTTCTCGGTCCGCTCCGTGAACGACGATGAGGCCGCACGGGACATCCGCCCCGACAGGCTCGCGACGAGCGGTCGCAGGGTTCGCTCGATGAACGGTTGCTGGAGCTCGAGTTCCTCGAGGTTCTTCGCCTGCATCGTGCCGAGCTGGGTCAGCCTGGCCTGCACCGGATCGACCGGCGAGCCGCCGGCCAGGCCGATGACGATGAGCAGGATCGCACCGGCGGCGAGCGCGGCGACGATGACGGGCATGAGGTCCGACATCGCCTAGACCTCGATGTCCACGATGCGGCGGATCATCATGAAACCGATGAACATCATGAAACCACCGAAGAACAGGATGATCACGCCGGCCGGCAGGCCCGCGATCGCCGGCGGATTGGCGAACATCGGATCCATGAACCCGGGCGCTGCGACGAACAGGAAGCCGGCCAGGGCGATCGGCAGGAAGCCGACCACATAGCCCGACAGGCGCTGTTGCGCGGTGAGGGTATTGATCTCACCCTTGATGCGGATGCGCTCCCGGATCGTGTAGGCGATCGAATCGAGGATCTCCGCCAGGTTGCCACCGACCTGGTGCTGGATGGAGATCGCGGTGGCCATCAGCTCGAGGTCGTCGGACCGGACGCGCCGGACCATGTTCTCGAGTGCCTGCTCGAATGGCAGGCCGAGGTTGACCTCGCGGATGACCCGGCTGAACTCGGTCGAGATCGGCGGGCGCGACTCGCGCACGACGAGCTCGATCGCCTGGAGGAACGACGAACCGGCGCGCAGCGCATTGGCGATGAGCGTGATCGTGTCGGGGAGCTGCTTGTTGAAGGCGTTCAGGCGGCCGCCCTTGCGGCGGTTGAGCCAGAACCGCGGGAGCAGGAAGCCGACGAACCCGCCGATGAGCAGCGCGATCGGTGACCCAAGGGCCTCGAAGAAGAAGCTGAAGATGAAGAACAGGACCGGAACGCCGACGATCGACCCGATCCAGATGAACAGGAACTCGGACGGCTTCAGCCGCAGGTCGGCACGGGCCAGCTCGCGGGCGAGGTTCGCCCCGAAGTCGCGACCCTCGACGACCTTGTTCAGGTTCGCGAGTGCCTGGCTCTGGGCGATCAGGTCGCTGATCGGCCCCTGGCCGGTCGTGACCGCCTTCGTGCCCTCGCCGCGGCCGGAGGCATAGCGCTCCAGCCGGTCGGAGATGCCCGAGTTGCCGGAGCTGGCGATGCCGAACGCGATCAGGATGACCGCCAGGGCAGCGACGCCGGCGACGGCGAGCGTCAAGGATCCACGATGTCCTCCCTCCGCCTCAGTACGCGAAGCCGAAGAGGCCCGGGGGCAGGTTGATGCCCATGATCTCGAACTTCTCGACGAACTTCGGCCGGATGCCCGTCGCCTTGAGGCGACCCTGGATCTTGCCCTCGACGACACCCGTCTGCTCGAAGACGAACACGTCCTGCATGACGATGACGTCGCCTTCCATGCCCTGGACCTCGGTGATGTGGGTGATCTTCCGGGTCCCGTCCTTGAGGCGGCTCTGGTGGACGATCAGGTCGACGGCGGATGCGACCTGCTCGCGGATGGCCCGCAGCGGCAGGTCGACGCCGGCCATGAGGACCATCGTCTCGAGTCGGGCGAGCATGTCGCGCGGGGAGTTGGCGTGGCCGGTCGACATCGAGCCGTCGTGGCCCGTGTTCATGGCCTGGAGCATGTCGAGCGCCTCGCCCGACCGGCACTCCCCGACGATGATCCGATCGGGCCGCATGCGCAGGGCGTTGCGCACGAGCTCCCGGATCGGGATCGCACCCTTGCCCTCGATGTTCGGCGGGCGAGACTCGAGGGTGACGACGTGCTCCTGGCGGAGCTGCAGCTCGGCGGCGTCCTCGATCGTGACGATCCGCTCGTCATTCGGGATGAACGACGAGAGGACGTTGAGGGTCGTCGTCTTGCCGGAGCCGGTGCCGCCGGACACGAAGATGTTGAGCCGCGCCTCGACGCAGGCGCGCATGAAGTCGAACATGTCGGCAGTCGCCGTGCCGAACCGGATGAGATCGTCGACGGTGAAGGGGGACGCCGAGAACTTCCGGATCGTGATGACGGGTCCGACCAGCGAGAGCGGCGGGATGATGGCGTTGACGCGCGAGCCGTCGGTCAGCCGCGCGTCGACCATCGGCGAGGACTCGTCCACGCGCCGACCGATCGGGGCGATGATCCGGTCGATGATGCGCATGACGTGGTCGTCGTTCTGGAAGACGACGTTGGTCAGCTCGAGCTTGCCCGATCGCTCGATGTAGACCTGACGCGGGCCGTTGACCATCACCTCGGTGATGGACTCGTCGCGCAGGAGCGGCTCGAGCGGTCCCAGACCGATGATCTCGTCCGTGATCTGCTCGAGCATCCGGACGCGCTCGGCACGGGTCAGGGCGAGGCCTTCCTCGTCGATGACCTTGCCGAAGATCTCCTCGATCTGACGGCGCACCTCGACCTGGTTGGACAGGTCGAGCTTCGGATCCAGGTCCTGGATGACCCGGTTCTGGATCCGGAACTTCACGTCCCGGAACGATTCCCGGACCGGCGCCTGCGTCTGGAGACGCGGCATCGTGGGCATCGTTGGCGGTCCACCGGCTGGCGCCGGTACGTTCGAGACCGGCGGCCCACCCGCCGGCGCCTCGCCGGAACTGCCCGGTCGAGCACTCTCGATCCGCTTCAACAGGGACATGAGCTACACCCCTTCTCGCCCCGAGGGCCGGATTTGGCGGCCTGATCCGTCACGACGATCAGCGCCATGCGAACAACGATTTCTTCTGTGTGGCCTTGCGGTTGTCTTCGGTGACGGGCGCGACTTGCACCCGTTCGCCGACGACGGTCCGCGCGAGCCGAAGGATGTCCTGGGAGACCTGCGCCTCCCGATTGCTGAGGAAGAACGGGACGCCTCGATTGAGGGCGTAGACCACGCTCCGCCCATCGCTCACGATGGTCTCGTCGACCTTGCGTCCGATCGAATGCTCGACGTCCGTCACGCGGATGCCGAGCGCCGAGTCCGCGCGGTTGAGGATGAGGCGGACCTTCCCGCCATCGTATCCGAGCTGGTCGGCGACCTCCAGGAAGAGGCGCATGTTCTTGATGCTCGTGATCTCGAGGCTCAGCATCGTGAGGATCGTATCCGCCGAGTCGAGGATCGCCAGCGTCGTGTCGTTGAAGAACGCCGTGCAGTCGACCACCACGAGCTCATGGGTCATCCGCAGCGCTTCGATCACGCGCTTGATGCCGGCCGGTGTGATCAGCTCGGCCATCTCCGGGCTGGGCGGGGCGAGCAGGACGCGGATCCCGGCGGAGTGATTGATGACGAACGTGTCGATCGACTCCACCTCGTGACCGGCCTGTTCGAGCTCCGGGACGAGGTCCGCGATCGACTTGTTCTTCGGGTTGAGGTTGAGCAGGACCCCGACGTCGCCGAACTGGAACGAACCGTCGACCAGGACGACCTTCTTGCCGAGCTCGGTGGCCGCGGCCACGGCGAGATTGACGGCCACCGTCGTCCGGCCCACGCCGCCCTTCGGGCTGAACACGGCCACGACCTGGCCGGGCTCGCCGGAGGGCGTCTGGCTGGTCCCCGTGCGTGGTCCGCCGGCCTCGGCTGCGGCGACCGCCATGCGGGTCATCTTCTCCCGCTCGCGTGTGAACACCTGCCGGATCGACGCGGTCAGCTCGTCGCTGCTGAAAGGCTTGACGAGAAACTCGCGTGCGCCCGCGAGCATCGACCGGCGCAGGTAGTCCGACTCGCCCTGGACGGACATCATGATCACCGACGCCGTGGGGACCTCGCGCGCGAGCAGCTCCGTTGTGGCGATCCCGTCCATGTCCGGCATGTTGATGTCCATGAGGACGACATCCGGGTTCAGTGAGGTCGCCAGCTGCAGGGCCTCGGCCCCGGACGCGGCCGCCCCGATGACGTCGATGTCACCCTCGAAGCCCAGCAGCTTCGAGAGGTGGTCGCGCGTCTCCGGGATGTCGTCGACGATCAGGACACGGATCTGGTCGGCCATCTGAGGGTCTGGCTCTCGTCCTTACTGTTCGGTTGACGCCCGACGGGCGCGGGACCCGGCTGGTCCATCGCGCCCGTCGCGCTGGGTCATGGTACCGGCGGACTGCCGGTCGTGCGGTGACTAGCGCCGGGCCTGCGCCGGCAGGACCGTCTCGATGAGCTCCGGCGGCAGGACGCCGTAGCGGTCGACAAGTGACTTGAGGATGATGCCGGTGGTCGGGTCCGGCAGCGGCGGCGGATCGATGGGCAGGCCGGTCAGGGGGTCGAGGAAGTCCTCGCCCGACCGGAGGATCAGGCTGATCTCGCCATCCATCTGGGCGAACTTGATGACCTCGGCCTGCTGCGCGTCGACCGACAGGGCGACGATCTCCTGCTGGCCGGTCAGGGCCGTTCCGCTCTGGTCCGGCGCGGGCTGGCCCTCCGCGCTCTGCGCCTGCTCGGGGGGCGGTGGGAGCAGCGTGCCGAGCACCTGCATGCCCTGGAGGAGCAGCTTGACGCTCGTGCCGTTGATGCCGGAGACGACGGTGAAGGTGTCGTCGACCGGGTTGGTCGTGATGACCGGGAACTTGTCGGCGCGGATACCGACGACCATGTCGACGTAGTCACCGGTCTTGATGACGGTGCCGACGCCCGTCACCTGGTCGACCTGGACCGTGATCGCGCGCTGGCCCGGTGGGACCTGGATGTCGAGGATCTGGCCCGGCCTGACCGCCTGACAGCGTCCGGCTGGTGATCGCCGCGCCGGTCACGACGGGCTCGCGGACGGTCTTGCCGAGGACCTGGGAGACGTCCCCGAAGGCATCGACATCGCGCCCGTCGATGGGCTTGTCCTCGACGGTCACCTTGTCCGCGGTGATCCGCGCGCCGAGCGGGATGTCGGCCGTCGCGATGACGGTCGTGCCGTGGTCGGGAGCGGTGGTGTGCCGCCGCCGCCGCCGCCCGGTTGCAGGAATATGACGGCGATGAACGCGACGATCGCCAGGAAGACCCCGACGAGCAAAACCAAGCGATTAGAACGCTTCAAGAGACCTCTCCCCGAGTCGGTGGTGTGACAGGTGGCACCACTGTAGCATCGCGAAAGAGGCGCGCGACTATACCAATGGGCTAGGACCCTGTGGTAGGAAACGGCAGGAATCCGCGCACCTTGCAAGGTCGATTGCAAGGTTCCGCGGAGGGCATGAAAGGGCCCGCCGGACGGGTGTCCGGCGGGCCCACAACGAGGACGAAAGAGCGATCAGACTGCGTTACCGATGACGCTGAGCTTGTCGCTGATCTGGCTTCCGAGGTAGATGAGCGCGACGATCGCGATGACCGCGATCAACGCGAGGATGAGTGCGTATTCGGCCAGGCCCTGTCCGTCCTCGTCCCCACGGAGTCGGTCCACGAAGGACACGACACGAGTCGTCATAGTGTTCACCTCCTTTCCACGAAGGTGCCGTCAACGTACGTCCCGCCGCCTCGATGTCAATAGGCCCCTCGGGTCACTACGGGCATGGACGCACCAGAGACGGAGAGACCGCCGTGCCACTCGGGACGCCGGCGGTCTCGATCGGTTGGCGGCTCGGCTAGACCGAGTTGCCGACGGTGCTCAGGATCGAGCTGACCTGGTTGCCCAGGAAGATCAGCGCGATGATCGCGATGATCGCGATGAGTGCGAGGATCAGCGCGTACTCCGCGAGACCCTGGCCTTCGTCACGTCGGAACGAATCGATAAGAGCAAGAAACTGCGTCATGTATGGATACCTCCTTTCCTTCGAAAGCTCCCCGCTGAACGGAGGCCACGCGACCCTACGGTCGCACCATCGGGTCTGTCAACTCGGCCGATGTACCTAGCGGTGCGTCGGCAAAACGAAGACCGCCGGTCGCTGTGACCGGCGGTCCGTCCGTTGTCGGAAGTCGGTGCTAGACCGAGTTGCCGACGGTGCTCAGGATCGAGCTGACCTGGTTGCCCAGGAAGATCAGCGCGATGATCGCGATGATCGCGATGAGTGCGAGGATCAGCGCGTACTCCGCGAGACCCTGGCCCTCCTCGTCACGGCGAAGCGTGGCGAGGAACGAGGTGAAGAGCGCCATGCGTAGGTGCCTCCTGGATGAGTACTCACCCCCAGATGAGGGCTGGGCCACTATATGGAGAGGTCGCGCGATCCCGAAACTGAGACGATGGTACCGGCGGTGCTCTCGCTCACCGGTACCCGGTCAGCCGCCGGTGGCGCGGTCGATCGCGATGCCGATGGCGGCGAGCGCGTCTGACACGGTCCCGCCGAAGACCACCAGCCAGACCGCCGTCAGGGCGCTCGAGATGGCCAGGATGAGGCCGTACTCGACGAGCCCCTGGCCGTGGTCACGCCGGCTCATGCGCCGGTCGTCGGAGCCGTCGCCTCGAGCGCCGGCAGGTCGGTCGCCAGGTGGAGATGTCCGCCGTCGGCCCGCAGCTCGGCCTCGACGCCGACCGACGCGGCGCGGTCCTGTATCTCATGCCACGTCGCGGCCGGCAGGACGACGATCGATGCCCGGACCGCGGCCGCCGCGGCTTCACGTTTCGCCGTCCGTCGATCCTCGACGAGCGCGGCGAGGGCCGGCGGCAGGTTCTTGCCGGCCTCCACGGTGGGGATGGCGATATCCGTCGGCATCGTCGACTCCGCCGCGACGGCACGCGTCGCAACGACGTCGGCGGTCAGCCGATCGCTCCAGTCGAGCTTCATCGAGATGAGGTCCGGCTCGGCGCCGAGGTAGCCCGCGAGGGCCTCATCGAGGATCCGGAACAGTCCGCTCTCGAGATCCATCGGCAGGCGCTGGTCCTGTCCCATCGATTCGAACTCCACCGGGATGTCGGCCCGCCGACTGCGCTCCCGTGTCGCGCGCCGGAGCGTCGGGACGAGGCCGAGGTCGTCGAGCACCATCGGGCGGACGTCGAAGATGAACGTCTTCGTCGCGTCGAGAGTCTGCTGGACCATCGCCACCAGGTGCTGCACCTCGACGGCCGACGCCTCGGGGTCCTTGCCGACCAGACGCTCGACGATCTGTGCCTGCAGGACGATGTTCGTGAGGCTCTGGGCCGGGCCGTCGTGCATCGCCCGCGCGATCTCGCGTCGGAGGTCTTCCTGGGCACCCATCAGCAGCCGCGCCACCGCCGGCGGCATCGGTTCGTCTCCGGCGCCGTCCGCGCCGCCGGTCCCTTCGGCCCCGACGCCGCTCAGCGCGTCGATGTAGCTCACGATCGCATCGCGATAGCGCGCAAGCGCGCGGCGCTTGCCGTCGAGCACCTCGACCTGCGTCTCCATCAGCGCCGCCCGTTTGGTCAGCCCGACCAGGGCGGCCGTCTGTTCGAGGCGCTCGGTGATGTCCGCGCTGCCCGACAGGCCCTCGCAGCTTGTCCGTCGTGGACGTGCGGCGCGCCTCGTGACGGGCAGCCTCGGTCCTGGCCTGGGCGATGAGCAGGTCGACCTCGTCCAGTTCCTTGTCGAGGGTGAGGAGGTCGTCGGCGAGCCGCGTCGACAGCGCGTCGACGCCTGTGGTCGGCTGGGTCGCGGTGTCGTTCGCCATCAATCCTCGGGCATCCGGATCCAACCCTGGCGCATCGCGTACACAACGGCCTGGGTCCGGTCGTTGACCGACAGCTTGCGCAGGATCGAGCTCATGTGGTTCTTGACGGTCTGCTCGCTGATCGTCAGCGCGTAGGCGACCTGCTTGTTGGTCATGCCCTGCGCGATGTTGTCGAGGATCTCGACTTCGCGCGGGGACAGTGGGGCGAAGATCGGTGCGGCCTCCTGGCCGTAGACCGCCAGCTCGCGGAACTCCTTGAGGACACGCGTCGCGACCGCCGGCTTCGAGAAGACCTTGTCGTTGATGAGGAACTCGCCATCGGCGACGCGCCGGATGATCGTGACGAGATCGTCCGGTCCGACGTCCTTCAGGATGAATGCCGCGGCACCCGCCTTGATGGCGTCGAACAATGAGTCCTCGTCCTCGTTGACCGCGAGGACGATGATCCCCGTTGCCGGCAGCTCGCGCTTGATGCGCTGGGTCGTCTCGATCCCGCCGGGCGCCGGCAACGACAGGTCCATGAGGATGATGTCGGGCGACGTCTCGAGGGCACGGTCGACCGCGCTCCGCGAGTCCTCGGCCTCACCGACGACCTCGAGGTCCGACTCCCGAGAGAGGATGTTGGCGATCCCGACCCGGAACAGGGCATGATCGTCGACGATCAGGATCCGGGTCATCTCGCCGGCGGCGCGGCGGTCGGGACCACCCCGACGCCGATCCGGCCCGCCGTATTCGGTTGCGCTCATCCGTTCTCCTTTGCTCCCGTCAGGTCCCCCGTCGGGATCGCGAGCCGGACCACGGTACCGCCGTCCGGTCGAGATCGTACGTCGAAGCGGGCGCCGATCAGCTCGGCGCGCTCGTTCATGACCTGCATGCCGAAATTGCGGTGGCCACGTTTGGCCACCGTGCCCATATCGAATCCGCGACCATCGTCGCGGATCTCAAGGGTCCATTCATCGCCGGTCACGTCGGTGCTGACCATGACGGTCGAGGCGCCGGCGTGCTTGCGAACATTCTGAAGAGCCTCCTGCGCGACGCGCAGGACAACGGTCCGTTGTCGATCGTCGAGTCGATCGCTCGGGGCTCGAAGGTCGGTCGTGACGCCCATCCGCGTCGCCGATCGAAGACCATCGACGGCATCGACGAGGGCGACGTCGAGGCCGGCCGCATCGACCGTCGCCGGACGCAGCTCGGAGATGAACTCGCGGACGTTGGCCAGCTCGCGACGCAGCAACGCGCGGAGCTGACGGAGCCCGACCATCGCCGCGTTCGGGTCGCGCTCGATCAGACGTTCGATGTCGTCGACCTCGAAGATGGCGTTCGTGAGGGCCTGGGCCGGACCGTCGTGGATCTCGCGCCCGATCCTGGCTCGTTCGGCGTCAAGCGCCTCGAGGACCATCGCGGCGGCGTCCATCGGGTTCGGAGTATAGGGCTCGGTCATGGGGTATTCCCCGTGCAGCCGATCTCGTACACGGTCGTCGTCGCGAGCGGATCGACACCCGTCGCCCGTGTACGGACCGAGATCGATCGGGGTGAAGCACTCCGCGCCAGGAAGACCCGCCCGCAGGTCGCCCGGCCAATGCTTGCCTTCCGGGCTGGTCAGGATCAGGTAGCGCGTGCCGGTGAACGTCGCGGCCGAGATCGAGCACATCCGTCGGCGGCTCGTCCGGCAGCGCCAGCGTCGAGACGCGTTGCGTCTCGGCCACCCAGATCGGAAAGTTGCTCATCAGGCGGAGGCCGGGCGTATCGACCGGATGACCTGCTTCGGCCAATCGGGGTCCGAGCTCCCCGTACGTCGCCGCGGTCATCCGCGATCCCGTGCCGAACGACGGCAAGAGCACGACCGAGAACAGGAGCGACGTCGCGACACTGCCGACCATCCCGACCCACGTCGATCTCGCTTGGTCCATGCCATGCGACGCCCGAGACGCGTGATGGCTGCGTCGATCGCCAAGATCGCCGAAAGGACGACAAGGACGTGCACAGGGCCGGCCGCGTGGAGGAACGTGCCCCATTGGGTCGCCGCCGGAAAGAGCAGGCTGGTGACGATGAACATGATCAGACTGATCAGCGACGAGCGGCCGCAGTGCGAAGCCACGGCCCTGCCACGGCAGGGCAAGCAGGCCGAGGCACTGACATGGGCAGCCCGAGAAGCACAAGCACGTTGAACAGGTTGTGCGCGAGGCCGGTCAGGCGGAGCTGAACGAGCCCGCCCGGGCCGAGCGCCAGATGGCGGGCGAGAGTCGGGGGATCGTTCCACGCGAAGATGTCGTACCCAGTCAGGTACAGGGCATTGGTGATGGCCTGGCCGGGCAGCGGGCTGCCGAACTCGCCCAGGTTCCGATAGGCCCACGGAGCGAATACGATGCAGCGCGACGACCGCCGACGATGGCGACGAGCCGGAGGCGCACAGATGCCGGGGCGTCGACGGATCGCCAGACGAGCCCCACCCAGATCAGCGCCAACCAGATCGTTTCGTTGCGAGTCAGGGCACCCCAGCCCGAGCAGTACACCCACGGCGATGAGGCGCGGGTCGCGAGAACCGGGCGCCGCGTGGGTCTCGGAGCGATGCGGGTCATCAGCAGGCAGGCGCCGAGCACGATCGCGGCGAACAGCATGGTCGAGTCCGGGAGGGCCGAGTTGAGCACCATCGGCAGGTAGACGGCGCTCGTCAGCCCGGCCCCGAGCCCGACCCACCGCGAGCGTTCCACGTCGAACGCCCGTTCCGAGGCGACGTCGATCGCCAGGCGCCAGATCAACACCGGGACGACCGCGCCGACGAGGACGCTCGAACTTTGCGCCGCCGCGAATGACGTCCCGAACAGGGCCATCGGGATGACCGCCAGGAATGTCGGCAGCGGGAGCCACACCTCGAATGCCGGGCGCGGGAAGATCGAGCGGCGGCGTCGCGTAGCTCCAGAGGGCGTCGGACACGAGGCCACGACCCTCGACGATGTTGCGGGCCACCCCAACGTAGTACGCGGTGTCCTCGGGCTTCGGGAACACGATCTGTCCTGCGAAGTACGCCCGGACGACGAGGGCCACGAGAAAGACGAGCCCGGCCGACAGGACGGCTTCGCGACGGCTCACGAGCCGGTCTCCACGGGGAAGATCGCGAACGTCGGCGGGCGTCCCTCGAGGAGGATCGGCTCGCCGAGCCAGGCAGGTCGGGATCCGTCGAGGACCGGCGCCATCGACTTGACACTGTCGTCACGGTCGAGCACGAGCCAGCTGATGTCGTACGCCTCGACGACCTTGTGGATGGCTTCTTGCGGGTCGTTGACGAGCACCACGCCGCCGCGTCCCGTCCAGTACTTGGTCCCCGCGGCGTCGATCGACATGACCCGGTCCGAGCTCGGTGCCGCGACCCGGTCGAGAGCATCCGCGATCCGCACGAACTTGTCCCGGCTGTCTGCCCACACACCGTGCACGAATGCCGACCCGACGGCGGCCGCGCCCGACCGCGAAGACCAGCGCGGCCCCGGTGAACGCAGTGGTCGCCGCCCCGACGTTCCATGTCGGGCGCCGAGTCGCGGCCCACGCCACCGTGAGCGCGATCCCTTCGAGGGCGAGCACGTACGAATGGGGCGCGAGGGCCACTGCCGAATGGATGAAGGTGCCGCCAGGGACATGCACGGCACTGACCAACGCGGAGAAGCCGAACAGCAGCGCTGCGTAGATGAAGAACGGTCCGAAGTCAAGCGAGCGACGGCGAGCCCAGCCGCCGATCGACCATGAACGGCGCGAGCACGAACCCCGCCACCAAGGTCGTGTAGATCATCACGGCGGCGACGAGACCACCTAGCCGGCGAGGCGAGCAATGGTCCGATCCCGACGCCCAGCAGGTGCTCGAGGGTCGCTGGGGTCGTGATGCTGTTCCACTCGCCGATGTCGCGGATGAATAGCACCTTTCCCGAGGCCGTCGATGGCGAGATCGAGCCGAAGACCGCGAGCTGGCGGAGCCACCACGGCGCCATGACCAGGACGAATAGCGCTACACACGCGGCGGCCGCCGTCCAGGGGATCGCGCGACGCCGCCAGCGGTCCCAGAGGAACGTGCAACCGAGGGCGGCGAGCACGAGCAGCCCGTCGTTGCGCGACAGCGTTGCGAGCCCGGCGAGGAGGCCTGCTACAGCGAATGCGCGCGGCGACCCCTTTAGCCCTCGGGCGCCCATCCAGAGGGCGCCGAGGACGAGCGGCTGGAAGAGCGAGAAGTTGTCTGGCTGGGCCATGTACACGACCGACATGACGGGGATCGCCACCAGGAGGCCGGCCCCGACCGCGACCGAAGCCGATGCCCTGGCGTCCCGTGCCATCGCCCATGTCATCGGCGCCGCCAGGGAGCCGATCAGCGCGAACGGCAGTGCCGACGCCGATCGCCGTCGGACCGAGGACCGCCAGGAATGGGACCTGGACGAGCGAGGCGAGCGGCATCCAGTGTGCGTTCGACGGGATCGGCAGGGTCGGATCCGACGGGGATACTGCCGCCGACCTCTGGGAAGATCCAGACCACATCGATGTTGAAGCCATGGCCAGCGACGAGGCTGCGCGCGACTTCCACGTAGTAGAAGGAGTCAGGGTAGGCCGGGTCCGGGAAGTGCCATACGAGCACGAGGCGGACGACGAGGGCGAGCCCATATAGGACGATAGGGATACGCACGGCCGGTGCAGCGTAGCACCGGGTCCTGGTCCTTCCGACCAGTACGAACGGGCTACCCAGGACGGCCGAATCGCGACCTGTCGATCTCGTCGCGTCCGAGCGTCACGCGTGTTCGATCACGTCGCGCGAACCCAGCTCAGCTCAGGATCAGTGATCGGCCGCGGTTCACGGCCGGCGGACCCGCGGACCGTTCGGTGGCGACGGAACGGTCGCTCGACGTATTGGTACAGGACGATAGCCAGGGCCCCCGAGAGGGCGAGCGCGACGCCCACTCGAAGGACCGGATGCGACCCCTCGAGGACCGCGTTCAGCATCATGAACACAGGCACGTGGACGAGGTACAGCGAATACGAGCGCTCGCCGAGCCATCCAAGAGCGGGAGAGGCCAGACCCGTCCAGCGTTGTTCGCGTCGCAGAGCGCTCACGACCACACCCAAGGACGCGACCACGGCGATCGTGTACCCGGAGCCAGACCATCCCGGATTGACCAGCGGTACGGTCGCCACGACGAGCAGGGTGATCATCGCGACGGGCCCGATCCACGATCCAGGTTGCCAAGCCGGCCATCGCGCACGGGCCGCCGCCAACGCGCAGCCGACAAGCAAGGCGTCCGCTCGGGTATCCGTCCCGAAGTAGATCCGGTCGCCCGGCGCCCCGGAATCGATCAGGACGGCCCGGACGGCCGTCGAGCCGACTGCGAGCCCCGCAAGAACGCCGACGACCGTCCAGCTCGCCGGCTGTCGGAAGCGAGTGAGCACTGCGAACCCAAGCGGCGCGACGAGGTAGAACTGCTCTTCGATGCTCAATGACCATGCGTGGTTCCACAAACCCATCTGGTCGCCCATGGCCCGCGCCCAGTTCGCCA
The DNA here is from genome assembly GCA_963819655.1 of uncultured Chloroflexia bacterium. Taxonomy (GTDB): domain Bacteria; phylum Chloroflexota; class Limnocylindria; order Limnocylindrales; family CSP1-4; genus SPCO01. The sequence continues at coordinate 561,871 of CAWFXA010000002.1, forward strand.
CGTACGCCAAGGTCAGGACGGAGTCCTCGACGACCCACCGAGTTTCTCCGCTGAGGACAGCGATCGCGCCGACCACCACCATCACGGCGACGAGGGCCGGGAGGAGACGCCGAGCGCGTCGGGCCACGAAGGCACGCAGGTCCACGCCACCGTTGGCTTCCCGTTCTGCGATCAGGAGCGACGTGATCAGGTATCCGCTCAGGACGAAGAAGAGTGTGACCCCGACCACACCGCCGGACAGGATCGGCACGCCAGCGTGAAAGGCCAGCACGAGGATGATCGCAAGACCGCGGACACCGGAGATGGCAGGTTGCCAGGGGAGGCGCGTCGCCGACCCCCCAGCGCGACGTGATTCAGGCAATCGAAGACCGGCCCGATAGCTCCAGGCCGGTCTCGCCACTCGCTCGGCACGATGCTATCGGCGACCGGGCAAGTCACCGTGCCGTGAGCCTTGTCAGGCTCTCGCTACCCCAGAAGGCCGCATCGTCCCGTGTCGACGTACGGAATGCAAGCTGGTCGTTGCCGGGCCGCACCACCCTGAATGGGGTGCTGCGCCCTCTCAGGCGGGCGTTCTCGCGATGAACAGCACGTTGAAGTGCAGGAGCGAGTAACTGAGATGCTCGACGTGCCACCCGGCCAGCATCTCGCGCACTTCGCCGGGAAGGTACTCGTTGTGGAAGGGCTCGCTGTGCGGGCAGGTGCTCGACAGGAAGCGGAGCTTCCAGATCAAAGCGCGTGCCGGCACGGATCCGACGAGGACACCCCCGGGCGTCAGGACCCGTTTGAATTCCGCCAGAGCGAGAGCGGGATCAGGGATGTGTTCGATGACCTCGGTGCAGAGGACCGTTCCGAAGCTTCCGTCGGCGAAGGGCAGGTGCTCGATGTCGCCTTCGACGACCTCGTGACCGGGGAGGCGCTCACGAAGCAGCGCGACGTTGCGCGGATTGATGTCGACCCCGACCGAGCCCGGGGGAAGGTGGCGCAGGTTCAGGCCGGTCCCGCACCCGGCATCCAGGATCGGTAACCCCCTGCGTGGCACTCTTCGCGATCAGCTTTCGGACGACGCGTGCCCTGTTGCGATGGAAGAAGGCCTCGAGTCCGCGGAGGTTGTCGGCAACGTCGACCCAGTCGTAGGTCTCGACGTCGCGGTAGTAATCCTTGACCCACTCAGACCAGGCCGCCGAGCCCGGCTCCAGGTCGATCCCGTGCGAGGCGTGGTCGTGCTGGTGCATCACTCCTCCAAGTCGTGGCGACCAGCGCAGCTTCAGGGTTCGGCCCTCCCTCAAACATCCACTCGATAGTCCTACGTCAAACGAGCATAGCCTTGGGGCGACGATGGGGCGGGCCGGATAGAACTTCTGGTGCATCGACCTGATGGACCTCTCCGGCCGAGACTCGCCGCCATGGCCGATGGCATGTGGGCAGTCCTGGGCGCGACCCTGACGTTGATCGCGGGCTACGCGACCGCGTGGCTCGTCCGGCATGAGCTCGCGGTGCGCCGGTTCCGCGGGCAGGCACAGCAGGCGGGGTCAGGCGACCGGCGCTGACGAGGCTCGTTCCTCGACCTCCGACCGACCTACGATGACCGCGTGAGACCCCGCGAGACGCTCGGCTGGATCGTCGTCGCGCTCCTCTTCATCGACCTGACGTTCTTCAGCGGCGCCTCCAACTTCCTGGCGGCACCACAGTCGCGCATCCTCAACCAGGTCCTGGTCCTCGGCGCGGTCGTCGTGGCCGGGTTCGTCGCCGTTCGTCGTCGCTCCGACCTGCGGTCGCCGCTCCTGCTGCCCGGCGCGGCCTGGGTGGCGGCAGTCGCCATCGCGACCCTCACGAGCCAACGGCCCGCGGCGAGCCTCGAGGCGCTCGCCCTTCTCCTGCTCTGCGCCCCGGCCTATCTAATCGTCAAAGCGGTGCTCGCGGACCCAGCGCTTCGGCCGCGGATCGACTGGCTGGTCATCGTCGCGACGACTGTGTTCGTCGTCGCGTATCTGCTCCAGGCGCTCACCCAGTGGGCATCGTGGTGGTCGATCGCGGGCCTATCGATCCCACCGCTCCGCCCCGGCGACGTCGGGCTGACCGTGGGCACCGTCAACGCCGTCGCCCTGTACCTCGAGCTGCTCGCGCCGATCGCCGTCTGGCTGTCGTGGGTGCGCTGGCGGTCCCGACCATTCAGCATCGGGCTTGCGGTCCTCGCCGCTTTCGCCCTGCTCGTGACCGGTTCACGCGGGGCCTGGCTCGGGACCATCGGGGGCGCCGTGGTCCTCGGTCTCCTGGCGTGGCGCAGCGGGCGTGTCTCGATCCCGCAACGGCTGCGCTCCCGGCAGGGGTCGCTCCTCGTGATCGCACTGGGACTGCTGGGCGTGCTGCTCCTACCAGGTTCTGGTCGGGCGGATGCTCAGCGGCGACGCCGGGCGGGTCGAGCTGTGGTCGGCGGCGTGGTCGATGTTCGCCGGCTCGCCGATCACGGGCGTCGGCCCAGGCGCGTGGCCAAGCCTTCGGGCGTTGACGCCGATCTCGGACGACAACCTCGCCGTCCTCGCGACCAGTCACAACAGCATCCTGCAGATCCTCGCCGACACGGGGCTGATCGGTGCCCTCGCGGCTGTCTGGCTGGTCGTCGCGATCTGTCGCCTGGCGTGGCGTGCGGTCGGGCAGGCCGCGGACGCGGATGGGCGAGTCGACGGCTCTCGTCGCTTCGGCGAGCCTGGCGGCCGCCGGGCTCCACTCCGTGGTCGACATGCAGTTCCACCTTCCGGCGGTCGTGCTGCTCGTGCTCCACCTGGTGGCCCGACTCGAGCTGCTTGCCGGTGTCGCTCTCTCCCGCCAAGGTCCTGCGCCGCCGACCCGCGTCGTGCTCGGTGTCGCCGGGGCGGCCGTCGCTCGTCGGTGCCCTGCTGCTCGTCCCGATCGACCTCGCGATGGTCCGCGCGGCGCTCGGAAACAGCGCACTCGACCGGGGCGATGCCCAGACCGCGCTCGCCCAGTTCGAGGCGGCCGTCGGGCTCCACGACCTGCCTCCATACCGTCTCGGCCAGGCCATCGCGCGGGGCGAGACCGGAGACCTGGCTGGAGCTGCCGACGCCCTGGCGGCCCTCGATCGAGCCGAGCCATTCACGTTCGTGCTCGCTCAGGAGGCATCGCTCGCCGCCGATCCACGACCCTTCTGGGCGCGCGCCGACGCGGCCGGACCGTACGACCCGACGGCGACGGTGAACCTCGCCGCCGGACGGTTCTCGACGGACCGTGCTGCAGCGATCCGCGACCTGGCCGCGGCCATGGCCCAGGTGCCGCCGCTCGTGTATTCGGGACGACCGGCGAGCCTGTTCGACGACGACGCCTGGGCGGACGCTCAAGAGGCGGCCATCGGCAGCATCGGCACTGCCGACCCGGTGACTGCCGCCGCGGTCGCACTGCTCGCCGGTCGGGCCGAGGACGCCGCCGCCCAACGATCGGCGGTCCCCGACGGCCCGGAGCGCCGTGCCTTGGATCTCCTCGCCACCGCGACCGCCGGTGGCACAGTCGACCTCGAGACCGCTCGTGGATTGCTCAGCGAGGCGCCGGATTCGGCCGGCGTCCACACCGTGCTCTGGATGCTCGCGTTCCGGCTGGAATCCCAGCCGCTGATCGATGCGGTCAAGGCAGTCGCGGTGCCGCTCTTCTTCAACGTGCCCATCCCGCCGATGGAGCTCGTGACGGACGGTCGGGTCGACGCCGACTACTCGATGCGCCTGCCGCGCTGGCCTCAGGCGTCGGCCGGCCGGAACGGGCCCAAGCGCCCCTACATCGAGGGGTTCATCACCATCGAGCCCGTCTACCGGCCGAAGCCGTAGGGATCAGACGGCGGTCGCCACCGCGTCGACGACGCGGTCGACCTGCGTGTCGGTCATGCCCGGCCAGATCGGCAGGCTGATCGCGCCGGCGTAGGCGGCCTCGGCGTTCGGGAACTGTCCCGGTCGATAGCCCATCCGCCGGTAGAGCGGGTGCAGATGCAGCGGGATGAAGTGCACGCTCACGCCGATGCCCGCGGTCGTGAGCGCATCGATGGCCCGCGCCCGTCGTGACGCGAGCGATCGCAGGGACTCCGGCAGACCCGCCACACCGGGCAGGTCGAGGTCCACCTCGTCGGGGGTCTGCGCCTCGGGACCGATGCGGACGACGAACAGGTGCCAGGCGTGGCCGGGATCGTCGATACCGGGCGGGAGCACGAGGCGTCCTTCGTCCGCGCACTGCGCCAGCCGTTCAAGGTATCGCCGCGCGATGGTCGCCCGCGCCGCGCGCAGCTCCGCAGCCCGCTCGAGCTGGACGAGCCCGATCGCCGCGGCGAGGTCGGTCAGGTTGTCCTTGAAGCCCGCCGCCTCGATCTCGTAGTACCACGAGCCCGCGGCCGTGTACCGCTTCCAAGCGTCGCGGCCGATGCCGTGCAGGCGCATCGTCCTCGCCCGGTCGGCCAGCGCCGCATCCTCGGTCGCGAGCATCCCGCCCTCGCCGGTCGTGATGGTCTTGGTGGCGTAGAAGCTGAAGGCGCCGGCCCGCCCGATCGTGCCCGCGAAGCGCCCGTCGAACTCCCCGACCGGCGATGGGAAGGCGTGTGCGGCGTCCTCCACGACCGGCACGTCCCCGGCCGCGTCGAGCAACCCGCGGAGGTCCGCCGGCAGGCCCCCGATATGGACGACTTCGATCGCGCGGGTTCGGTCGCTGATCGCCGCGGCGACATCCTGTGGCGCGACATTCGTCGTGGTCGGATCGACGTCCACCAGGATCGGCGTCGCCTTGAGGTACAGCGCCACCTCCGCCGATGCCGCGAACGTGTAGGTCGGCACGATCACCTCGTCCGACTCGCCGACGCCGATGCCCTCGAGAGCGAGGTGGAGTGCGGCCGTGGCGCTGTTTACGGCGACGGCGTGGCCCACGCCCGCATAGGCCGCGAAGGCTTCCTCGAACGCGACCGACCGGGCACCGGTGGTCAGCCAGCCCGACTCGAGGACGGCGATCGCGGCGTCACGTTCAGCCTCGCCGAGGGCGGGCCGGTGGAACGGGATCCGCTCGTCGGTCACGCGGGGATCCGCGCCGGCGCCGGGTCCAGCCGATCCAGCGCCGTTCGCAGCGCCACGCGGCTGGCGGCATGGTCGCCGCTCGCGCCGACCGCGACCAGCTCCTCGAGCGCGGTGAGCACGTCCTCCGGTTCGCGGTCCGAGGCGGTCGCAGCACGGACGCGCAGCACCTTCGGGTGGGCGGTCGGCTCGAAGGACTCGGCCTCGTAGAACAAGGATTCGTGCAACTTTTCGCCCGGCCGGAGCCCGATGTACCGGATCGGGACGGAGTCAGGGTCACGGCCGGCGAGGCGCGCGAGGTCACGAGCCAGGTCGACGATCCGGACCGGGTCGCCCATGTCGAGCACGAAGAGGTCGCCCGGATCCCCGAACAGCGAGGCCTGCAGGATCAGCCGCGACGCCTCCGGGATGGTCATGAAGTAGCGCGTCATCTCGGGGTCCGTGATGGTCAGCGGGACGCCCTCGCGAAGCTGTCGCTGGAAGAGCGGCACGACACTCCCCGACGAGCCGAGGACGTTGCCGAACCGGACGGCGACGTAGCGGACGGCCAGACTGGCGGGCGGCCGCCGCGACGGCGATCTCGGCCAGTCGCTTCGTGGCGCCCATGACGGAGGTCGGCTCGACGGCCTTGTCGGTCGAGACGAGGACGAATCGTTCGACGTCGCCCTCCAGGGAGGCGCGCAGCGCGGCGACCGTCCCGCCGATGTTCGTGTACACGGCGTCGGCCGGATGGTGCTCCATCATCGGCACGTGCTTGTATGCGGCGGCGTGCAGCACCATGACCGGGCGGTCCTCGGCGATGACCCGGCGGATCGTGTCAGGGGACGCGACGTTCGCGAGCCGGGTCTCCAGGCGCGCCCGCGGCCTGCCGTCGCGGGTTGCCGAGCCGGAGTCCCGCTCGCCCATGAGGGCCAGCTCCCGTTCGATGTCGTAGAGGGGACCCTCGGCCCGGTCGAGCAGCACGAGAGCGGCGGGGTCGATCTCGAAGACCTGGCGGGCCAGCTCCGACCCGATCGATCCGCCGGCGCCGGTCACGAGCACGGTCTGATCGCGCACGAGATCGCGCAGACCGGGCTCGTCGATGACGACGGGCTCGCGGCGGAGCAGGTCGTCGACCTGGACCTCCCGGATCGCCGCGGCACCGAGCCGGCCCGAGACCAGCTCGTCGAGCGCCGGCACGGTGCGCGTTTCCATGCCGAGCGCCGTGGCGTCCTCGACCGCGCGCCGGACCACGTCGCCAGAGGCGGACGGGATCGCGATGAGGAGCCGTCGGGCCCCGGTCACACGCGCGATCTCGCCCAGCTGGTCGAGCGTCCCGAGGACCTTCTGGCCGCGCATGATCTGGTTGCGCTTGCGCGGATCGTCGTCGATGAGCCCGACGACGCGCATCCCGAGGCCGTCCTTGGCCGACGCGATCGTACGGATGACGGTCGCCCCGATGTCGCCCGCGCCATAGACCAGCGTCGGCACCAGTCCGCCCCCGCTGGCATCGATCCTCGAGCGCCGCCGATCCGGGTCGCCCGGTCGCCAGCCCTGCCACTCCATCGAGGCGCGGATCAGGAACCGGGCGCCGCCCATGCCGGCCAGCGTCAACAGCCCTTCGAGCACGAAGAACGACCGCGGGAACTGGCCGGCCGTTGTGACGGTGCCCGGCACGCCGATGGGGACGAGGACGCCGTAGAAGACGACCACGCCAGCGAGCGAGCCGGCGGCCACGACGACGGCGATGCGTGCCAGCTCACCGACGCTCGCATACGCCCAGGCGCGCGCATACAGGCCACCGAGCACGTTGATGGGCGGCCGGACGAGCAACGGGAAGAGGGCGGCCGGGAAGTAGATCAGCGCCTCGTCCACGAAGCGCAGCGATTCGAAGCGCAGCACCATCGCGCCGACGATCGCGAGGGCGATGACGACGAGATCGACGACGAAGAGGTGACGGCCCCGAACGCCGCCCAGGGCGGGCATGGCCGCCAGTCTAGGGGCGCCCGGTGCGCCGGAGCACCTGCCCGATGGTCATGCCCAGGATCGGCGAGGTCGCCTCGGGTCGATCGCGTCGCAAGGTACTCGGCATCCATCGCCAGCTTCGCGGGCAGAACGACTTCGCGGTAGGCCCGATCGAGGTCCTCCGCGGTCGGTTCATCGCGACCGCCTGCCCGCGCTAGCTCCCGCGGCGGCCTCGGCAAGGATCGTCTCCTCATCGCGATATGCGAGTGCGGTCGGACCCGTGATCCCCGGCAGCGCGCCGAAAGACGCGCGCGTGCAGCGGATCGGACAGGTCGACGTATCGGGGGTCCTCGGGTCGCGGGCCGACGAGCGCCATGTCGCCGCGGACCACATTCCACAGCTGCGGCAGCTCGTCGAGCTTGGTTCGCCGGAGCAGTCGACCTATGCGCGTCACGCGTGGATCACCCGCTGCCGTCACCCCGGGACCGGACGAGGCCGTGCCCTCGTACATCGTGCGGAGCTTGTAGAGCGTGAAGGTCCCACCGGGCCGCACCCGGACAGCACGGTGGAGGGCCGGGCCGCGAGAAGTGGCCCGGATCGCCAGGCCGAGCACCGCAAGGACTGGTGCGACGACCACCAGACAGGCGGCCGCGACCACCCGTTGCGTCATGCCGGGCACGGCGGCTTGATGAGCACCGTGCCGAGGTGCGATCGCAGGGGTGGGAGGGCGCTGAGGACCCGGTAGCGTCGCGGTCCGGCGGCGAACACGCTGCGGGACAACGGCGGCAACAGGGTCAAGGACCGAGCCGCTTGCGGCCAGTCGGGGAAGAGCGCGCGCAGCGTTCGTGATGTCACGGGCGACACGTGCCGGTTGGAGGGACTCGGGTAGCGCAGGTCATAGACGACGAGCCGTCCGCACGGCATCAGGACGCGCTCGATCTCCTTCGCGACTCGCAGCCGGAACCAGTCATCCGTGAGGGAGCTGAACAGGGTCATCGCTACGACGGCAATAGCGGCCCCGTCGTCCAGCGGGATCTCGTCGGCACTCGCACGAACGAAGGTCGCCCATGGCACCTCCTCGCGCGCGACCGCCAGCCGAGCGTCGAGGATGTCGAGGCCGAGGAGCTGCGCGGGGCGGGCTTCGGCGTCGTCGAGCAGCCTCCCCAAGGCCCCGTCGCCACTCCCCAGATCGACGACCGTCCCGTCGATCGCCGGCCGCAGGGCCGAGACCAGCCAGGCATCCCGCTCGCGTGTCGCCTCCTGCATGCCGGGTTCCGGACGGGCCCATCGCTGGGCGTACCCGGAGCGCGTGTAATCCGCGTAGGTCGCGACCGTATCAGCGAGGATCGCCGAGCGTCGCGCTTCCTCGTCGTCGTCAGGATGGCCCGTCGAGCTCACGCGCCGTCCCGAAGGTGTTCGACGACTCCGCGCCGATCACGGATCCACCGCGGGGCGAAGCGCATCAGGCCCTGCCAGAACCCGAGCCCGTAGGCCAGATGCAGGGTGACGAACCCGCGGAGCAGATCGAACCAGCACGTCGAGGGTTCCCGGAGCCGCCAGGCCGCGACCGACATGACCGCAGCGTACGGGAGCGTCGCCCCGACTAGGAGGACGATGCCCACCGGTGTGACAGCCGTCGTCGCCAGGCCGCTCGCCAGCGCTCCGACCCAGATGGGCGGGATGAGCTGCCGGGGGCGGGCGGCGCTGGGATGCTTCTGGAAGACGCGAACCTTCCACATCGCGTACTGCCGGTATTGGCTGAAGAGGCTTGCGTAGGTTGCGCGTGGCGTGTAGTCGATGACGATCTCGGGGTCGTACCAGATGCGGCCGCCCGCGGCCGTGATCCGGCCGCTGAGCTCATCATCCTGGTTGCGCACGAGCTCCGGATCGAACAAGCCGATGCGCTCGAAGACCCACCTCGGCCACAGGCCTGGGAACGCGGTCTCCACCCACCCCGGTGTCTCCTGATAGTTGTGGGTGGCGTTGCCGACACCGAACGGGCTCGAGGTGACCTTGGCGATCGCGCGCTGGACGCTCGTGGTCCCCGACCGTCGGATGCGGCCGCCGACGCTCCACGCCGCCGTCGCTGCAAGGGCATCGACGCCCCGTCGGACGTAGTCGGGCGCGGGGCTCCCATGCGCGCTCATGACCCCCAGGATCTCGCCGCGCGCGGCGCGGATGCCACGATTGAAGGCGGCCGGCGTCACCCGCTCCGGGTTGGCCAGGATCCGGATGCGAGGATCGCGCTCGGCGAAACCTCGCGCGATCTCGACCGTCCGATCGCCCGACTGACCGTCGATCACCAGGATCTCGAGCTGCTCGACCGGGTAGTCCTGATCGGCAAGCGCCTGGAGACACGCCGCGATCGACTCCGCTTCATCACGGGTGGGGACCACGATCGACACCGACGGATGGGATGCGGCCGAGGGATCCTCGGCGTGGCGATTCAGGGCATGCCCCCGGTCACCCAGACCATCGGCCCATGGCGCAGGGTCGGTGTGACGGCGTATCCAAGCGAGGTATCATGCCGCCGCCTCGCGTCCGGTCGATCCCTGTACCCATGGAGGCGCTCTCCGATCGTGGATACCCCAGAGGGTAAGCGCGTCTTCATCACGGGCGGCGCTGGATTTCATCGGCAGCCGGCTGGCCAGCACCCTGGTCGACCGGAATGAGGTCGTCGTCTTCGACAATCTCATGCGCGACTCCCTTTCGACCTCACCCGTCCGTGACCATCCGAACCTGCGGCTCATCGTCGGCGACATCATGGATGTCGACGCGCTCCGGTCGGCCATGGTCGGATCCGACATCATCGTGCACTGTGCCGGGATCGCCGGGATCGATACTGTCACCCGAAGCCCGACCCGCACGATGCAGGTCAACATGATCGGCTCGGCGAACGTCCTCGAGGCGGCGTCATTGCTGCCGGCGGTCAGCCGCGTCATCTGTTTTTCCACGAGCGAGGTCTTCGGTCAGCACGCCTTCGAGTCGAGCGAACGAGACCGGACCGTGATCGGCGCCGTGGGCGAAGCGCGCTGGACGTATGCGGTCAGCAAGCTCGCGGAGGAGCACCTGGCCATCGCGTACTTCCATGAGCGTGGCTTGCCGTCGACGGTCGTCCGGCCGTTCAACATCTATGGCCCTGGTCAGGTCGGGGAAGGCGCCTTGAGCATCTTCGTCCAACGTGCCATCGAGGGGCGTACGATCGAGGTTCATGGGTCGGGATCCAGATCCGAGCTTGGTGCTTCGTTGACGACATGGTCGACGCCGTGCTCCTCGCGATGGAGCATCCGGCGGCGGTGGGTGAGTCGTTCAATATCGGCAACAGGCGAAGTGTCGAGACCATCTACCGGCTCGCGACGACGGTCGTCCGCGTGACGGGTTCGTCGTCCGAGATCGTCCTGGTGGATCGCGACGAGCCAGATGTCGAGCTCCGGATCCACCTCAGTCGACAAGGCGCGCCAAATGATCGGCTTCGATGCCAAGGTCGATCTCGAGGACGGGATCGCACGCACGGCCGCTCACTACCGCCTCCTCCGACAGCAGGCTTCCCACGCGTAAACGACAGAACCGGGCAGCAGGAACGCCCGAGTGCTAGCGCAATTCGGGCGGCACGCCACGGCATACGGTCTCTCGATCCTGCTCGCTCGTGGCACGACCTTCCTTCTCGTCCCCATCCTGACGCGGTTCCTCGCGCCGGAGGAGGTCGGTCTCGTCGAGCTTGGAGCCGTTGCGATCGTCTTTGCCAATGTGATCATCAGTCTCGAGATCGGGCAGGGCCTGGCTCGCTTCGTCCCGGACGAAGCTCATGCGTCTGAGACGCGGACGATCGCCTCGACGGCCTTGTGGTTCTCGGTCGCCGCCTACGCAGTCGCGACCGTAGTCGTTGGCATCGGCCTGATCATCGCGAGATCGACGGAGAGCTACGTGCCTGCGGTGATGCTGGCTGCAGTGACCGGAGGGCTGTTTCTCCTGGTGCAGGGGCAGCTTCGCTGGGAGCTTCGCCCCGTTCCATACGCGATCACGAGCTTCGCCTTCGCTGCTGTCACATTGATCGCCACGACCGCTCTGCTTGGCTCTGGGGCAGGTGTGATCGGTGCCTTCGTGGGACAGGCAGTCGGCGCGACGACCGGGCTTGTCCTCGCGCTTGTCGCGTCACGAGGTTCATTTGGACGCGAGTTCGATCGAAAGTGGCTCAAGAGGCTCCTGGCGTTCTCGGGTCCGCTCGTCCCTGCCAGTGTGGGAGTGCTGATCGCCCTCTATGTCGATCGGGTCGTTATCGCGACGATGCTCACGCTCGACGACGTAGCACGCTTCTCGGTCGGCCACCGGGTCGCGTCCATCGTCAGCCTGGTCATGACCGCGGTCCAGCTGGCGCTAACACCGCTCATCTATGCGAGCTACCGCCGCGCAGAAGCGCCGGCCGAGATCGCCGAGATGTTCCGGTTCATCGTCGGCTGGGCGCTTGGGCTCTGGGTCGCCATCTCCCTCGCGGCTCCGGAGGTGGTTTCCTTGGTCGCACCAGAGACGTATCGCCCGGCAGCGACCGTCGTCCCCGTCCTTGCTCCCGCCATCATCCTATCCGGCCTGGCCGTCTTCGCCCCGGGTCTCGCGATCGCGCGTCGAACCACTCCGATCGCGTTGATCAGCATCTTCGGAGCGATCCTGAACGTCGCGCTCTGCATCCTTCTCGTGGCGACGCTCGGGATCATCGGCGCCGCACTGGCGACGCTCACGAGTGGCGCGACAGCCTTCGCGCTCACGGTCTGGTATGGCCAGCGGTATTACCCGATCCCGTATGACCTCGGTCGCATTGGCGTCGGACTCAGCGCAGTCGTGATCGTCATCGTCCTGAGCGGGGTTCCATTCGGAGCTCCCATCGGGACCGCCTGGCGGATCGCTCTAGCTGCCGCGACTGCTGCCCTCCTCGTGAGCGTCGGATTCCTCCGTCTGCCATCGCGAGTCGTTGCGGGCGCCACCTCATGAACGTGACCATCGTGGACTACGGCGTGGGCAACCTCGGCTCGATTCCCAACATGCTGGCCCGGATCGGGGTCGATGCGGTCATCTCTCGCGAGCCCGCGGTGATCGGGGCGTCCGATCGTCTGATCCTACCGGGCGTCGGGGCTTTCGATGCCGGCATGGCCAGCCTCGATCGCTACGGGCTTCGGGGAATCCTCCGCGAGCGCGTGGTCGATGCCGGTGTGCCGACACTTGGGCTGTGCCTCGGTATGCATCTGTTGTTCGACCAAAGTGACGAGGGATCGATGCCCGGTCTTGGATGGATCCCAGGGCGTGTGGTCCGGTTCTCGGCCTCGCGGATGACAAGTCCTTTGCCCATCCCCAACATGGGCTGGCACGACCTAAAGGCGATCCGCGACGACCCGATGCTCGACGGCTTGGGCGAGGAGCCGAGGTTCTATTTCGCCCATTCCTACCATGCGTCTCCTCAGGATCCTGCCGAAGTCGTTGCAGTTGCCGAGTACGGCTATGAGTTTCCGATCTGCGTTCGCCGCGGCTCGATCTTCGCGGCGCAGTTCCACCCCGAGAAAAGCCATCGGTTCGGGATGCAGTTCCTCCGCAACTTCATCGGATCCTGATCGGTGCGGATACCGCGCGTCATCCCGGCTCTTCTTCTGGAGAACGACGAATTCGTGAAGACGACGCGGTTCCGATCACCGCGCTACATCGGCGACCCGGTCAACACGATCGATCTCTTCAACCAGTTCGAGGTTGATGAGATCGCCGTCCTCGACATTCGGGCAACAACCGCCGGTGTCGAGCCTCCCTATAAGCTCCTCGAAGCCCTCGCTGCCCAATGCTGGGTTCCACTGGCGTACGGCGGCGGTATCAGGGATCTCGGGATTGCGCGTCGAGTGCTAGGCATTGGCGTCGAGAAGGTCATCCTCGGGACGATCCTTGCCGAAACGCCGGACGTGGCAGGTGAGATCGCAGCGGTGTTCGGTCGCCAGGCGGTCGTGGCCGCGGTCGATGTGCTCACGGACACTGAGCCTGTCGTGCTCGTTCGCCACGGCAGCACGGCGGTCGGCCGAGACCCAGCGGAGTACGCGAGGCGCGTCGAGGCCGCGGGAGCAGGGGAGATCCTGCTCCAGGCTATCCATCGCGATGGCACACGGGAAGGATTCGATCTGCCGCTCATAAGGTCCGTGGCATCTGCAGTGGATATCCCCGTGATCGCTCTCGGGGGTGCGGGCAAGCGAGCCGACCTTCCTGACCCAGTCAACAACGCGGGCGCCGCCGCGGTCGCGGCCGGTAGTCTCTTTGTGTTCCAGGGACGGTCAGGCGGCGTACTCGTCAACTTCCCGTCAAGGGTCGAGCTCGAGGCGATGTTCGGCCGCAGGGACCTTTGAGCCATGTGCACGCAGGGCGTCCCGGCCCGACAATCGTTGCGGACCTTGTCCCTCAGCCAGTGGAGACTCTCCGTAGATGGCCCACATGACTACGGTGCGGTGCGCCCGATGCGTATACGACTCAGCCGTCCCCGGGATCACCTTCGGGCCCGACGGCGTATGCAACTACTGCGCGACCCACGATGAGATGGATCGCCAGTACCCGACCGGCGAACGGGGCGACGCAATGCTCGCTGCCATGGCGAGCAAGATCCGAGCCGAGGGGCGTGGTAAGGAGTTCGACTGCGTCGTCGGCGTGAGTGGCGGCTGTGACTCTTCGTACCTGCTCTACCGGATGGTCGAGATGGGTCTCCGACCGCTCGCCGTCCATTTCGATAACACATGGAACTCGCCGATCGCGACGCAGAACATCTATAACGTCCTGGAGCACCTCGGGGTCGAGCTCGATACATATGTCGTCAACAATCGGGAGTACGACGACATCTATCGAGCCTTCATGTTGTCCGGCGTCAAAGACATCGAGTCCCCGACGGACATCGGCCTGACGACGGTCCTGTACCGGGCCGCGGAGAAACGCGGCATCCGGTACATCATCGAGGGCCATTCATTCCGGACCGAGGGGGTCGCCCCGCTCGGATGGATCTACATGGATGGTCGCTTCATCCAGAGCGTGCACGCCCGCCACGGGACGCTGCCGATGGATACCTTTCCGAACCTCTGGCTCAAGGACTTCTTGCGCTGGGCCACGGTGCGCAATATCAAGCGACTTCGCCCCCTTTATTACATGGACTATCGAAAGGCCGAGGCCAAGCGGCTGCTCGAGACGTTTGGTTGGACGTGGTACGGGGGCCATCACTTGGAGAATCGGTTCACGGCGTTCTTCCACAGCTACTTCCTGCCCCGGCGATACGGGATCGACGCTCGGCAGCTCGGTCACGCGGCGCTCGTTCGGAGCGGGCAGTGGACCCGCGAGGAAGCGATCGCCGATCTGGCGACACCGATCGTGGCCGATCCGCAGATTGTGGCGCTCGTGAAGCGTCGTCTCGGCTTCACGGACGAGGAGCTGGATGCAGCAATGGCCCTACCGCATCTCCACTACTCGGACTATCCGACATACAAGCCAACCTTCGAACGCCTGAAGCCACTCTTCTGGGCTCTCTACCGCGCGGATCGAGTGCCGAAGAGCTTCTACATGAAATTCACCAATGCGGATCCTGGTCGCCCGAATCGTCGAACCGCCCCGTTGCCGTCACCATTGCTGCATGGCTCGCCGAGTCTTCCTCGGGCTGACTGAGGTCGCCGGGTACTTCGCTGGTCTCGAGCAAGGGTTTCGCACGATAGGGGTCGAGGTTCGGCTGTTCGACCTATCGGCGCAATCCGCTCGGCGACGGCCACGGTGGCGCGAGCGAGCGTCGACCGCAGCGAGCGAAGCTTCTTCGGTTGGGAAAGGCCCGGGCCGGGACCTGGCGTCGTCGAACCTGGGACGCGCTTCTGCGTGTCAACCGCACAGCGCGCACAGTTCGCGCTTCGATGTTGCTGCCGGTCGCGCTCATTCGTTACGACACGTTCATCCTGGCGGGTGGTGGCCTCTTCGCAGATGGACGGGAGGCTCTCGCTGCTGCGTCGACTCGGCAAGGATGTGATCGTGGTCTTCCTCGGATCGGATCACCGGCCCCCGTACCTGAACGGGATCTGGGTCCGCGACGCGATGGTCATCGGGTACGACCAGATCGCTCGGGACACCCTCACCATCCGCGACCGCGTCCGCCGTGTGGAGAGAGGATCACACCACCGTGGTCGCCCTGCCGGCTTCCGCGCAGTTTCATGACCGGCCCGTACGTCAATTTCCTGGCTATCGGCTTTCCGTTCGCGCCGCCCGATGAAGGTCATGCGCGAGCCCATAGCGCTGGAGACCGTGTGGTGGCGCTGCATTGCCCGACCAACCCAGCCTCGAAGGGAACAGCCGAGATCGGGACGCCATTGCCACGCTCCGCGCGCGCGGGCTGGACATCGACTACCGGGAGATCACGGGCGGCCTCATCAGGATGTCATCGAGGCGATCCAAGACGCGGACTTCGTGATCGATGAGGTGTACCTGGACACCCCTATGGCAGGCTTCGCAACCGAGGCCGCGTTCTACGGACGGCCCGCAGTCGTCACCGGATACTTCGCCCAGTCGCTCGAGCAGCTGGTTCCATCCCCGGTACCGCCGACCCTGCATGCTCGGCCCGAGGGATTGGTGCAGTCCATCGAGCTGCTGGCGTCGGATCCCGCTTTCCGGGCCGACCTCGGTCAGCAGGCAAGGAAATTCGTGGAAACACGTGGGCTCCGTCTGACGTCGCGAAACGGCTCCTATCGCTCCTGGATGGCTCGGCGCCAAAGCGGTGGTGGGTCGATCCCGATTCGGTGACGTACTGCCACGGTTGGGGAATGGACGAAACGCTTCTGATGTCCGGCCTCCGAGCCCTTATCGGCCAGCGGGGGTCAGGGTCCCTTGCCATGGATCATCGGCCTCTCACGAAGCGGCGACTGGAAGCGATGACGGAAGGGTCGCCGACGTGACGCGCCGATCGATCCCGCTGGCCCGACCGTCGTTCGGTTCCGCGGAGCTCGAGGCCGTCCAGGCGACGCTTGACTCTGGGTGGGTCGTCCAGGGGCCACGCGTCGCCGCATTCGAGCAGTCCTTCGCCGCGATGGTCGGGACCGAGCACGCGATCGCCATGAGCTCGTGTACGACGGCGCTTCATGCCAGTGTCCTGGCCATGGGGGCCGGTCCCGGCGATGAGATCATCGTGCCGGCGTTCACGTGGGTCGCCACGGCGAATGCCGTGGAGCAGACGGGCGCGAAACCTGTGTTCGCTGATATCAGGCTCGATACCTTCAACGTCGACGAGGCCGCGTTGCGGAGACTGATCACCCCGCGGACAGTCGGCCTCCTGCCCGTCCATCTCTTCGGTCTCCCGGCCGATCTCGATCCGATCCTTGACATCGCGACTCAGCATCGACTTTGGGTCATCGAGGATGCTGCCTGTGGGCTCGGCGCGGACCTTCGAGGACGGCACGTCGGGACTGCCGGGCAGATCGGCTGCTTCAGCTTCATCCTCGCAAGTCGATCACGACCGGCGAGGGCGGGATGGCCGTCACGGACGACGGCGGGCTCGCAGACATCCTGCGCTCACTGCGCGATCACGGCGCAGAGGCCGCGGGTGTTTCGGATCTGCTTCCCTCGGCCATCATGCCGTCGTTTCCCCGCCTTGGTTTCAACTACCGGATGACAGACATCCAGGGGGCCATCGGCTCGGTCCAACTCGGGCGTGCGAGTGGCTTCATCGAGGAGCGGATCCGCATCGCTCGTCGATACGACGAGGGTCTCGGCGATCTCGCTTGGCTTCGGACTCGATCGTTCCGCAGGGCTATAGGCACGCCTACCAGTCATATGTCCTCCTGGTGACCATCGGTGAGGACGATCCCCCGATGGAACGAGCGGCCAAGGTCCGTGACGGATTCGATGTCGTGCCTCGAGCAGGCCGGCATCGGTTCACGGCCGGGGACCCACCACCACCACTGCACGATGCTCCAATCGCGAGCGTTACGGTATCGGCCGGAACACCACCCGCATGCTGGTGGTGGCCGAGCGATCGAGCGTGGCCGCTGAGATCCGGGGCTCTCCGAGGAGGACATCATCATGATCGGGACGATCGCGGGATCGACCTGGTTGTGGCAGGTACTGACGTGATCTCGGCTGAGACCGTCTCGTCGTTGGGTCGAAGGCGATCGGCTTGCAGTCCAGGGACTGTTCCGCGCGCGGAAGCTGCTTGAGGATGATTACCTGGATGATCTACGGAACTGCGCAGCAGGCTGCCGCCCTGCGCGCCATCGGGGTACGGTCGTGACGGTACTGAAAGGAGGACAGATCGAGGTGGACGTCTCGCGTCAAGGCGGACGCCGTCGTGGTCGCCGGTCGGCACTGGTTGATGGGGTCGAAGCAATTGCGCGCCGACCGCACATCGGGATCGATCACTGTAGCTGCTTCGCTGTATCGAGGCGGTCACCGCTGTCCGGCTCCTCATACGGGTGATACCGCGTCGTGGAGAAAGCTGTCGACGTTGACCGATGAGATCGACGCGGAGAAGATCTGGGCACAGGGCGAGATCGACGTCGGCGACGAGCTCTCGTACATCGACCACGTCTCGAGCGATGCGACGGCCCCGCCGGTGACCTTCTGCCAGGCCTCGATCCACTGACGAGGATCGCCCCAGGATCGAGTCCGTGGCAACTTGGTGCGCTCCGCGGCGTCCCAGAGGACGGGCAGATCGATTGGACGAGTCCGGCCGAGGAGATCGTTCGATCCGTGCGTGCGCAATCGCGACCGTACCCGGGAGCGTTCATGGACCACGAAACGGTACTTGATCATGTATCTGGCGAGCGCGCCGCTGACCCGCCAATACTTCGGTAGACCCGGAGGTCTTGTTCGACTTGACGGGGCAGGTCTTCGGCGTCCGGCGGCGATGATCATCTCGTTGTCGTCGAGGAGTCAAGCGAGCCGATCCGCCCAGGTCTCGGTGTTTCTGATCACACGCCTGACGCGACATCCGAAGGTCGCGACAAGTACCTTCGGTGCATCCGAGCACCGCGCACGCACCGCGTAGACTGCCCCAGATGTCCAGCCCGACGCTGACCGCAGCCGCGCCCGTCCCGTTCTCGCAGCGGTGGCGCTCGGGTCTCCGGGTGCTGGCCGATGATCTCCGGTTGGACGCGGGGCTGATCGCGATCTTCGCTGCGTCACGGTTCCTGATCGTCGTTGCCGCGGTCGTTGCGGAGACACTCATCCCGCGTAATCCGGGGCTCAACCCCGGTGCCGATGGGCCGATCATCCGCAGCCTGACGAGCTGGGACGGGTGGTATTACCTCGGGATCGTTTCCGGCGGCTACCAGGCCGATCCCGTGGCCGGCGCCTACTCGAATGTCGCCTTCCCGCCGCTCTACCCGGCGCTCGTGAAGGTCCTGTCCTTGCCGTTCCCGGCGTTCGCGGGCGTCGTCGCGGTCGTCGTGTCGAACGTCGCGTTCCTCCTGGCCCTGGCTCTCCTCGTTCGCCTCGGCACGCCTTACATCGGTCGCCGGCGCGCGACTGTGGCTGCGGGTCTCCTCGTGATCTACCCGTTCGCGTCGGCATTCGCGATGGCCTACACCGAGAGTCTGTTCCTCCTGCTGATGGTCGCGTCGTTCCTCGCGGTCGAGCGCGGCCATCGCGCGTGGGCCGGTGTGTTCTTCGCGCTGACCGTGCTGTGCCGTATCCAGGGGCTCGCCCTGATCCTGCCTCTGGCGATCCTGATGCTGCGCCGGGACGGCTGGCACCCGAAGGCGTCTCTGGGCTGGCTGCTGCTCGGGCCGCTCGCGGCCGCGGTCTTCCTGGCGTACATCGCGACCGTGACGGGCAGTTCGACCGCGTTCCTCGATGCCCAGCAGGCGTGGGGTCGCGAGGGGCTGGGCGGCGCCGCGCCCGACGAAGACCCTCGGTGCGGCGTTCAGTCCGTACCTCGGCGCCCTCCTCATCACGTTGCTCGCGACGGTGTTCCTGCTGGTCTTCGTGCGTGCCGACCGGATCCCGGTCGAGTACGCCCTCGTGCCGGTCCTGTTCATCGCCGCGGAACTGTCGAGCGGGTCGCTCGAGGCCGTCGGCCGGATCACGATGGCCGGCTTCCCGCTTGTGTGGATCCTCGCGAACCGTCGCTCGATCCTGGCACGCCGGACGTGGCCGCTGATCTCCGTCGGACTGTTCGTGATCGTCGCAGTGCTCTCATTCGGCGGGTACTGGGTGCCGTGACCAGCGGACTGACCCTCGTTCTGCCCGCGTTCAACGAGTCCGAGCGGATCGATCCGGCACTCGACGAGCTGTTCGGCTATCTCGGTCGGCGCGAGGGTCGGGGACGGGACGGCGCACTCGGCGCGTCGGCGCTCCCGGAATCGATCGACGTCCTCGTCGTCGACGACGGGAGCTCCGACGACACCGCGGCGCGGGTCGAGGCGCGACCGGAGGCATCGGGCGCGGTGCCCGGTGTCACGCTGCATCTGCTGCGCGTGCCGCACGGCGGGAAGGGCGCGGCGGTGCGGGCCGGCATGCTGGCCGCGGCCGGCGACCTGGTCATCTTCGCCGATGCGGACATGGCCACCCCGCCCGACCAGATCCCAGTCCTCGTCGGGGCGCTCGCGGACCACGACGTCGCGCTCGGGTCGCGGATCCAGGCGGACGGCTCCGACATGCGGGCGACGCAGCCCGGCTATCGCCGCCTTCTCGGCAAGGCGTTCCACCTCCTGGCGTCGGTGTGGGTGGTCGGCCCGGTCCAGGACACCCAGTGCGGGTTCAAGGGGTTCACCCGGGCCGCCGCCCAGGACCTGTTCGAGCGTCAACGCATCACGAGCATCGTGTTCGATGTCGAGGTGATCTACCTCGCCCGCCGTCGCGGCTACCGGCTTGCGATCGTCCCGATCCGCTGGTTCGACAAGCGCGGGTCGCGCATGCGTGCCCGTCCCGGGCTGGCGCTGCGAGTCGCCTGGGACCTGTTCCGCATCCCGCTCATGCACCGAGGGAGCCGCCGCAGCGCCACCGAAAGGGCGTGATGGACCGTCAGGCTGTCTCGGGATTCGCGCGCGCGGCGCTCCCGGTCGTCGCGATCCTGTCGTTCGTTACGGGCCTCGGCGCGACGCTGGCGTTCGCGGGCGACACGCTCGGGTTCGACTTCCTCGCGTATCACCAGGCTGCCGTCCGGCTCCTCGACGGCCAGCCGCTCTACGACATGTCGTTCACGCAGACCGGTGGGTTCGGTCTCTTCTACTACCCACCAACGTTCGCCCCGTTGCTCGTGCCGTTCGGCGCGCTCGCGGCTGGGACCGCGACGTGGCTCTGGATCGCGATCTCGGTCGCGTTCTTCCTGGTCGGCGTCGCGGTCCTGCCGGTGTCGCGGACCGTGCGCTGGTGGATCGTGTTCCTCGCGGGCTGGTCGTTCCCGTTCGTCTACGCCGTCAAGCTCGGACAGGTCGGCCCGATCCTCTTCGGGCTCCTCGCACTGGGCTGGCGCTGGTTCGACCGACCGGCCTGGCTCGGCATCACCGGTGCCCTTGGGGCGGCGATCAAGATCCAGCCGGGTCTCGTCCTGGTGTGGGCCGTGCTGACCGGTCGCTGGCGGGCGGCGGCGATCGGAGCCGTCACGCTCGTCGTGCTGGCAGTCTTCGCCACGCTCCTCGCGGGGGTCGGGGCATGGAGCGATTTCCTGACGCTCCTTCGGACCGTCAGCGATCCGATCACGACGGAGCACAACTTCACGCCGGGCGCCGTGGCGTTCCAGCTGGGCGTGCCGGCCGAGGCTGCGGCGCTGATCCAACTCGCAAGCACGGTCGCCGTCGTCGTGATCCTGATCGCAGCCGTGCGGTTCGCGACGGACGAGGCGTCCTACCTGATGACCGTCGTCGCGAGCCAGCTCGTCTCGCCGATCCTGTGGGATCACTACGCGATGCTCCTTCTCCTTCCGGTCGCGTTCCTCCTGTCGGCCGGCCGCTGGTGGGCGGCGCTCATCCCGCTCGCGACGGCGTGGCCACTGGTCGGGCTCACGCCACCGGTGATCTATCCGATCGCGTTCTGGGTGACGCTGATCGTGACGTTCCTCGTGGGGCATGCGGCCAAGGACCCGCACACCAGCGTTGGTGAGCGGTGGGCGGCATGACTGCACGACTCGATCGGGCGACGTGGGTCGGGTTCGCGGTCGTCGCCTTCAGCGCCGTCGTGTACTGGCTCGCGAACCGGGCCTTCGATGCGCAGCGCGGCGACTTCTTCTACCTCGCCGACGCATTCCTGCATGGGCGGACCTGGCTGACGGTGCAGCTGGGTCCGGCTGACGTGATCCCGGTCGACGGACGCTTCTACGTGCCCTTCGCCCCGTTCCCCGCGATCGTCTTCATGCCACTCGTGCTGTTCACTGGGCCGATCCGTGCCGACCAGCTCGAGTCGGGGATCAACGCGGTCCTCGCCGCCATGTCCGTCGGGATGTGCTGGTGGGCTCTGGGCCGGACCGGTGTCGCTCGGCTGTCGGACAGGGCATGGCTGACCGCCCTGTTCGGGTTCTCGACCCAGATCCTGTGGGTCACCACCCGCGGCGGGGTGTGGCATACGGGCCACCTCATCGCCACGATCCTGACGTTCGCCTGCCTGGTCGAGCTGTTCGGACGTCGCCGGGCGTGGCTCGTCGGCCTGTTCGCGGGGGCGGCGTTCCTGACGCGCGCGCCGCTCGCCTTCGCGGTCCCCTTTTACGCGTTGCTGCTCCACCCGACGGTCGACGAGCAGTCGCTCACGGGGGTGCGCGGCGAGGCGGGCGCCTACATCGTGCGGGCCAGGGATGCGATCCCGTGGCGGCAGTGGTTCGAGCTTGGCCTCGGCGTGGCACCCGCGGTCCTCTTCTTCTTCGCGTACAACCAGCTTCGATTCGGCACGCCGCTCGAGTCGGGCTACGCGCTGGCCACGTTGCCCGGCTGGCTCGAGCGACAGCGCGAGATCGGCCTGTTCTCGCTCGCCCACGTGCCGATGAACATCGACTACTTCCTGCTCCATCTGCCGCGAGTCCTGCCGAGCTGGCCGTTCATCCAGCCCGACGGACTCGGGATGTCTGTCCTCCTCACGAGCCCGGGGCTCCTTTTCGCGCTCCGCGCGGACTGGCGTCAGTCGCGGACCTGGTGGCTCGCCGGGGCGGCGATCGCCGTCCTGGTCCCGACGCTCCTCTACTACGGCGGCGGGTGGCTCCAGTACGGCTATCGCTATTTCCTCGACTCGGTGCCGTTCGTCATCGCGCTCTGCGGCCTGGCCGCCGCCGAGCGGGAGGGCATCGGTTGGGGCTGGAAGGCGCTGATCGTGTTCGGTGTCGCCGTGATGGGGATCGGCGTGTACTGGGCGTACAACCTGTGATCGGTCCGCGCGCTCGTCGGCTGGTGCTGGTCGCGCTCGTCGCGGTCCTGTGCGCGGTCCTGGCGATCGAGACGATCCAGCTGTATTTCATCATCGACGGCCAGTCGGCGATCGGGACCGATCTCGACTACTACCGGTTCGTGGCCGAGCGGTTCGTGACCACGGGCGTCTACTACACGGATGAGCAGCTGGCTGGTCCGTATGTCGTCCAGACCCAGGTCCACAACCTGTATCCGCCGCACGCGCTCTACCTCTTCGTGCCGTTCCTCTACTTGCCGGACATCCTCTGGTGGGTCGTGCCGCTGGCGTTCCTGGCCTATGTGATCTGGTGGTGCCGGCCGATCCCTTGGGCCTGGCCGGTCCTCCTGTTCCTCCTCGCGCTGCCGAAGGGTCCGGCCCAGGTCCTGTTCGGCAACACCGACATGTGGATCGCCGCGTTCGTGGCAGGGGCGGTGCGCTGGGCATGGCCGGGCGTGCTGGTGTCGATCAAGCCATCGCTCTCGCTCTTCGGCTTCCCGGGCGTGCTGTCGCGTGCCTGGTGGCTCGGGGCGGCGGCGTTGGTCCTCGTCAGCCTCCCGCTGTGGACGTACTGGCTGCCAGTACCCCGTGATCACCCAGAATTCGAGCGCGCAACTGTCGTACTCGTTCGGAAATTTCCCGTTCTTCGTCGTGCCGATCGCCGCGTGGATGGGCTCGTCGCGTCGCGGCGACATGCCCGTCAGCCGGTGGTTCCTGGCGCTGCTCGGGCGCGGGAAGCCCGATCAGAGCTGACAGTCGGACAGGTCGCTCCGGACGTGGATCGACGCCTGTCCGTCGCGATACGCGAGACGCCAGTCTTCCGCCTCGGTCAGCCAATGGGATAGCGGCCCGGTGACCGGCATGAGCGCGATCTCGACGGCGTGGCCGTCGAGCCACGGTCGCGGATCGCCGGTCACCGCCTCGACGGCAGCCTGCTCCGCGAGCGGGCCCTCGGCGGAGTTCCCGTACGCCCCGACGTCGCGACCCGTCATCTCGATCACGTAGCCGGCCCAGCCATACGCCGGCAGGATCCGGCCCGCGCAGGGTTGCGCCTCCAGGACGTCGAGGGCCACGACCGGCTGCCGGTGCGCGATCGCGGCCGCCTGGGCAGACGGCATGATGAACGACCAGCCCACCGCCAGGATGGCCAACGACGCCACCGCCGCGGTCGCGATGAAGAGCGCCGGGCGGGGAGCAGACGGTGGCGCATCGCCCACCCTGACCGGCCCGATCCCCAACCATCGCGCGACAGACGGCCCGATCGCCGGGGCGGCGGCGGCCACGACGACCAGCGCGGCGATCGGTAGGAACCGCACGGCCCCGAGTGCTGCGAAAGTCCAGCCCGCGGCCGTCAGCAGCAGGAACGGGTCACGCCCGCGCCGCGGCCAGGCGGCGGCGAGCAGGAGAAGGCTCGCGACCAGCACCCGGGCAACCAGCAGCTCCGGGGCACGGAAGTCCGGTGAGCGCCATTCGATGATGTCGAACGAGAACGCGCTGGCCACCGCGCGATCGAATGGATAGAGGAGCAACGCGGGGCCGTACGGATTGAGCATCGCCGCCACGAGCGAGGCCGCGGCCGCGACCGCGAGCGGTGCGACGCGCCGTCCCGGCCAGACGCCCCAGCGTGCCCCGATCGGCAGCGCGAGCAGGCCGATGGCGAGCATCGCCACCAGGCCGAGGAGCGCGCTGCCATGGAGGTTCGCCCACAGCACCCCGATGAACGGCAGCGCGAGCAATGCCGTCCGCGTCCCGAGCCGGAGGTAGCTCGCGATCGCGAACGCCGTCGCCAGGACGAACAGCACGTCGAGCGTCTGACCGCGCGGCGCCCACAACGGCAGCGACGCGACGACGCCGAGGACGACCAGCGCACTGCGCGCGATGGGCGGGATCCCCGGGGCCGCGATCCCGATCAGCGCCCATGCTGCTGCGAGGATCCCTGCGGTGACCGGCACGACGAGGAGGCTCGTGCCGGTCGCACCGCCGGCGCCGTAGGCCATCGCCATCAGGACATCCCAGAGCCAGCTGTGCGCGACGAATTGATCACCCGCCGTCAGCCAGCTGAACGGGTCGGTCGCCGGGATCCCGCCAGCCAGAACGGCTTTCCCGATAGCGATGTGCCACCACGCGTCCGGGTCGACCTGGGGGCGCCAGGTCGCGACCCACGCCGCCGCGAGGAGGATGACGGCGATCGACCGGCCCATCGGCCCGTCGTCGACCAGAACTCGCCCGAGCCGCGCCCTCATGCGGCCCGATGGTAGGCGAACCACGCGCCCCCGACAGGCATGACAGACTCCGCCGATGCGTCGTTCCCATGCCATCCTGGGCATCTTCATCCTGTCCGGCGCCGCCGGGCTCGTCTACGAGATCGTGTGGTCGCGCCAGCTCGTCCTGGTGTTCGGCAACACGACCCAGGCCGTGTCCGCGATCCTCACGGGCTTCTTCGGCGGGATGGCGATCGGTGCAGCGATCGGGGGCCGGATCGCCGACCGCGTCCGTTCGCCGTTGCGCATGTACGGCTATCTCGAGCTGGCGCTGGTGGTCATCGTTCTCGTCACGCCGCTCACGTTCCAGCTCATCCACGAGGCGTACCGCGGGATCTACCCGGCGCTCGAATCGACGCCGTTCCTGGCGCTTGCGCGCCTCGCCTTGGCCGTGCTCGCCCTGGCTCCGGCGACCGTGATGATGGGCGCGACGTTCCCGGCCCTCGTCAAACATGTCGCCCGGACCGCCGCTCTGAGCGATGCCTTCGGCCGGCTGTACTCGGCGAACACGATCGGTGCAGTGGTCGGCACGCTGCTGGCCGGCCTGGTCCTCGTCGAGCTGCTCGGCCTGTCTGGAGCGCTGCTGGTCGGCGCAGCCTGCTCCGGGATCGCCGGGCTGATCGCCCTGTGGCTGGCCCGCGGCGACACCGAGGAGGTCGTCCGCCGAGAGACACCGGCCCGTCCCGCAGCGGCCGGCCCCCGGCCGACGATCGTGCTGGCGCTCGTCATCGCGTTCCTGTCGGGGCTGACGTCGCTCGGCTACCAGGTCACCTGGACCCGCCTCCTGACCTCCGGTACCGGCGGCTATACCTACGTCTTCACAGCTGTCCTTGCGCTCTTCCTGACCGGGATCGCGCTCGGGGCGGTGCTGTTCACCCGACTGCGCCCGCGCATCACCAGCCCGATCCGGGTGCTGGCGATCGCGCAGCTCGCGGTCGCGGCCCTCGCGGTCCTCGGTCTGCTGCTCGTGATCGAGTCACCGCGCCCGCTCGATCCGGGCGACCCGTTGGCCTCGGTCCGCGCGCTGATCGTCGCGGCGGTCGTCGTGGTCCTGCCGGTCTCGACGATCCTCGGCATCGCCTTTCCGACGGCCTCCGCGCTCCTCCGCGACGAGCTCGGCGAGGCCGGTTCGGAGTCGGGCGCGCTCCTGGCGTCGAACACGACCGGGGCGATCCTCGGCAGCCTCGTCATCCCGTTCGTCCTGATGCCGACGATCGGCTCGCCGGCGATCGTGATCGTGCTCGCGGTCGTCAATGCCACGCTCGGCGTCGTGCTGGCCTGGCTGGCGTCGCCGCGTTCGCGTTGGCTGTCGGCGGTCGGGATCGGCCTCATCGCCGTCATGGTGTTCCTCGCCGCACGGCCAGGAGCCATCACGCAGCCGAACGTCACGCTCATCGAGTCGCTCGGCGGTCGGATCTTCGCGTCCGACGAGGACGAGATCGCATCGGTCCAGGCAGGCCAGAAGTCGTCGACGCCCGAGCTGTGGGTGGCCGGCACGTCGATGACGCTGCTGACCGTCGACGCGAAGCTGATGCCGATCCTGCCACTCATCGCCCGGCCCGACTCGGAGCGCGCGCTGGTCGTCGCCTTCGGCATGGGGACGGCGTTCCGGTCGGCCCTGATCGCCGGTCTGCGGACCGATGTCGTGGAGCTCGTGCCGTCGGTGCCGGAGATGTTCGGCTGGTACTACGCCGATGCCGCCGCGGTCCTTGCCGATCCCGACGGACGCCTCGTCGTCGCCGATGGCCGCAATCACCTGGAGCTCGCGACTGAGCGCTTCGACATCATCGTGACCGACCCGCCGCCGCCGATCGAGAGCTCCGGCGCGTCGGTCATCTCGTCGCACGAGTACTACGAGGCCGGGCACGACCACCTGACGGCGGGCGGCGTGATGATGCAGTGGGTGCCGTTCGGCGCCCCGGAGCCCGAGCTCAAGGAGCATATCCGGACGTTCGCCGCGGTCTTCCCCGAGGTCCTGATCGTCCGCGGCGCGGGAGGCTACGGGTTCTACATGCTCGGCTCGGACGAACCCCTCGACCTGGACCCCGGATCGCGCGGAGGTCCTCGCGCGACCGGGCGTCCTCGAGGACATCTCGTCCGCCTACGACTCGCCCGCCGACGGCGATCGCCGAGTGGCTCGACGTCATCGATCGCCAGATCTGGCTCACGGACGACGAGGCGCGCGCCTACGTCGGCGATGGTCCGCTGATCACCGACGATCGGCCGCGCCCGGAGTATTTCCTGCTCCGTCGCTGGCTCGGGCTGGCGGACTAGCGCCGGCGCCGGTTGCGCCCGCAACCACTTCCCGCGACCGATGCTATCCTCGCGACGATGACCGCCCCCACGCTCGACGCGGAGCCCGCCTGTCCCGGGTCCGTCGAGCCCTCGACCAGCGACCCGTTTCCGAACCGGCGCCTGCTTCGCGCCGAGCAGCGACCGATCGACGCCATCCCGCAGGCGACGTGGGATCGACTCGCCGCGCGCGAACCCCTGGGCCACGCCGTTCTCGCGTGGGCCTTCCAGCGCGCGTGGTGGGATGCGTACGCGGCCAACGCCCACGAGGAGACGCTCGTGGTCTGCCGGGACGACGGCTCGGGCCGGAGAGCCGATCGCGATCGTCCCGCTGATGCATCGCCACGAGGTCGAGCCGACCGACGCCCTCACCCACACGACGATGCGCCACGGGGCCGACCTGCGGCTGACCCCGGTCCCGCCGACCGCGAAGGCCGTCTTCTTCGGCGCCTCGTACCACGCCGACTACGCGACGATCCTGGCCGACCCCGCCGACCTGCCGGCCGTCGCCGACGCGCCGTCGCGGCCTACTTCGCCGAGCCCCGACCGCGGCGACTGGGACGTCGTCGACCTGCGCCGGCTGCGCTGTGCCGACCCGACCGGCGACGGCGCTGGCCGCCGCGTTCGGCGCCTCGAGATGCCGAACGGCTGGACGCTCAACGTCGAGCGCGAGGACGTCTGCCCGGTCGTGACGTTTCCCGAGGGCGTCGGACATGGACGGCTACCTCGCCACGCTCGGCAAGAAGGAGCGCCACGAGATCCGTCGCAAGGTCCGCCGGGCCGAGGCGGTCGGCGAGGTCCGCCTGGTCGACTCGCACCGATCCCGCTGGCCGACCTCGAGGCGTTCATCGACCTCCACCAGACGCGCTGGGGCGCCGACGGGCTGTTCCCGCCGACACGCCGGTGGCGACGCAGAGCCGCGTGCTGTTCGCCCGGCTGTTCGAGCTGTTCGGCGCCGACGGTCCGCTGCGCTCTGACGTTCCTGTGGGTCGGCGACCGGCGGATCGCCGCCGGCATCCACTTCGAGACCGCCGACGGCCTCCTGTACTACAACGCCGGCGTCGATCCCGACGCGCGCGACCTGTCGCCGGGCGTGCTGATGGTCCACGCGTACGTCGCCCGTGCCCTCGACCGCGGGATCCGGCGGATGGACTTCCTGCGCGGCGACGAGTCCTACAAGTACGAGTGGGGCGCCGTGGACGAGCCCATCCAGCGACTGCTCGTCCGACGAGGCGCCTGATGAGCGCCGGCCCCGGAGCCGCCCGATCCCTGCCTCGAGACCGTCCCGGACGGCGCCGACGGCCGGCAGGTCGGATCCGCGTCGTCGAGGTCCTCGCGACCGGCACGAACGGCGGCGCCCAGGAGCACCTGTACGGGCTCGTCACCCGGATGGACCCGGACCGCTACGACGTCTCGATCGTGTCGCTGTCGACCGGGCAGCGCCGTCCGCAAGCTGCAGCGGGCCGGCTTCGACGTCCTCGTCATCGACGAGCCGGACGACGCGATCGCGGTCGGCGCGCTGGCCGCGCACCTGGCCGAGGTCCGCGCCGACGTCATCCACAACCACATGTACCGGGCCGAGACCGTCGGGACGCGCGCGGCGATCGCCCTCGGCGAGATCGGCCATCGCCGGCCGTACGTCGTGTCTCGACCGTCCACTCCAGCCGCATCCGGTCCGAGGAGGATCGCGACATGCTGCGCGACCTGACGCCGCACATGGACCAGCTGATCGCGGTGTCGACGATGATCGAGCACAAGCTCGAGCGACGAGGGCCGGACGACCGCCCCGATCCGGCTCATCTACAACGGCGTCGACCTGTCCCGCTACGACCACACGGAGCCGTGCTGCACGCTGCCCGAGGAGTACGGGATGGAGCCGGGCTCGCAGATCGTCGGCGTCGTCGCGCGGCTCGAGCCGGAGAAGGGCCACCCGACGCTGCTCGAGGCGTGGCCCGCCGGTCCTGCGAGCGGTGCCGGACGCCTACCTGCTGATCGTCGGCGAAGGGTCGCGGCGCGAGGCGCTCGAGGCCCAGGCGCGTGAGCTGCGCATCGCCCATCGCGTGGTGTTCACCGGCCGACGCGACGACGTGCCGGCGGTGACGGCCGCGCTCGACGTGGCCGTGCTGCCCGTCGTATCGCGAGGCGCAGGGCCTGTCGATCCTCGAGGCGCATGGCGCTGTCGCGCCCGGTCGTCGCGTCGAACGTCGGCGGGATCCCGGAGATGATCACGGACGGCGTCAACGGGCTGCTCGTGCCGCCGCACGATGCCGACGCGCTGGCCGCGGCCATCGTCCGGCTGCTGCGCGACCACCCGTTCGCCGACACGATCGGTCGAGCCGGCCACGACCTGGTCCACGACCGCTTCTGCATCGAGCTGATGGTCGACGCGGTCCAGACGATCTACGACGAGGGCGCGCGCGCCGTCCGCCCGATCCGAGGTCGCCGCGGTCTAGACCGGCCGACTAGGACCATCGGGCCGGTGCCGACGACGCACCGGGGCGCGTAGCATTCCGGCGTGTCGCTCGCGCGCCTCTGGGTGTTCCTCGCCGTCGCGCCTGCCCGTGCTCGCGGCGCTCCTCGCGCCGATGTCGACGGTCGACCTCACCTACCACCTGCGCGCCGGCGCCGAGATCGCTCGCGACGCGGGCGATCCCGACGGTCGACACGTGGACGTTCACCGCGGCCGGGCAGCCGTGGGTCGACCAGCAGTGGGGCGCCCAGGTCGATCCTGCGCGCGGCCGAGCCGCTCGGCGGCTGGACCGGCCTCGCCCTGCTGCGGGCCGCCCTGAGCCGGGGTCGATCTTCGGCGTGCCTGTTCGTCATCGCCCGGCGTCGCGGCCTGGACGCCCGGACCGCGCGCGCTGCTGTCGCTCGTCGCCTTCGTCGTCGCCGCGCCGGCGATGGCGCTCCGGCCGCAGCTGCTCGGGATGGCCTGCTTCGCGCTCGTGCTCCTCGCTCGTCGACCGATCGCCGCGACGCACCCGCGCCGGCTGTGGCTCGTGCCGCTGGTCGTCGCGATCTGGGCGAACCTCCACGGCAGCTTCTTCCTCGGGCCGCTCGTGCTCGGGCTGGCCTGGCTGGAGGACCTCCACGATCGCGTCCGCGCCGCCGCATCGGACGCTCGTCGTCGCGCGTCGTCAGCGCGCCGCCGCCTGCCTCACGCCGTTCGGACCGGCGGTCTGGGCCTACGCGGTCGGGCTGTCGACGAACCCGGAGGTCACCGCCCGGATCACCGAGTGGCAGCCGACGTCGCTCCGGACGGTGCCGGGCTCCTGTTCTTCGCCTCGGCGCTCGCGGTCGTCGCCCTGATCGCCCGACGCGGCCGCGCGATCGTCGTGGCCGACGCTCGCCTGGCTCGGCGTCTTCTTCGTGATCGGCGCGTACGCCGAGCGCGGGCGTGGCGTGGTGGCCGCTCGCGCGCGGTCGTCGCCGGTCGCCGGGCTCTGCTCGATCCCGTCGGCGGCCGGCGCGGTCGCGAGACCCGCCGATGATCCGGCGCCTCAACGTCGCTGGTCGCCGGCGTGATCGTCCTCGCCGGCGTCGCGCTCCTGCCGGTCTGGCGGCCGATCGACCCGGGGACCGGCGCGCCCGCGATCGGCGTCGCTCGCGGACGCCCCGCCGGGCGTCACCGCCGCGCTCCGCGACCTCGCCGCAGCCCGGCGACCGGGTCTTCAACCCGCAGACGTGGGGCTCGTGGTTCGAGTACGCGCTGCCCGACGCTCCTCGTCGCAATCGATTCGCGCATCGAGCTCTTCCCGCCCGAGGTCTGGGGCGACTACGAGGCGTCGTGCCGGGGGCGACGGCTGGCAGGACGCGGCTCGAGCGCCTGGGACGTGCGCGTTCGTCGTCACGACAGCCCGCGACGCAGCGCGTTCGCGACCGGCTTGCTGGCCGCCGGCTGGACGGAGCTCTATCGCGATGCCGGACGGTGCCCGTTCGCTCGGCCGACGGCGGACTAGGACCATCGGTGCGGTGACGTCGCGCACCGGACGACTAGACTCCCGCCATGACCGACGCACGCACCCGACCTCGATGTCGTCGTCCTTGGCGGCGGCGGCCATGTCGGCCTGCCGCTGAGCCTGGCCTTCGCCGACGCCGGGCTCCGCGTCGGGATCTACGACACCAACCAGGCGACGCTCGATCGGATCGCGGCCGGCGAGATGCCGTTCCTCGAGAACGGCGCCGACGAGCTTCTTCGCGAGCGTGCTCACGACGGGCCGCCTGGAGCTCGGCACGAGCGGCGACGATGATCGAGCGGACCGAGGCGCTCGTCGTCGTCATCGGCACGCCGGTCGACGAGTTCCTCGGACCGTCGATGACGGTCTTCGAGCAGGCCGTCGACCAGATCTCGCCGCACCTCCGCGATGGCGCGCTCGTGGTCCTGCGGAGCACGGTCTATCCGGGCACGACCGCGTACGTGACCCAACACCTGCGCGCGGCCGGCTGCTCGGTCGACGTCGCCTTCTGCCCGGAGCGCATCGCCGAGGGTCATGCCCTCGAGGAGCTGCATACGCTGCCCCAGATCATCGGCGCGGACGACGACCAGGCCGCCGAGCGGGCGACCGACCTGTTCCACCACCTCGTGTCGAAGACCGTCCGGACGACCACCAAGGAAGCCGAGCTCGCGAAGCTCTTCACCAACACGTGGCGGTACATGAAGTTCGCCGTCGCGAACCAGTTCTTCATGATCGCGGACCAGGCGGGCGTGGACTACACCAACGTCCTGCGGGCGATCCGCGAGGACTACCCGCGCGCGGCCGACCTGCCGGGCCCGGGCTTCGCCGCCGGCCCGTGCCTGTTCAAGGACACGATGCAGCTCGCGGCGTTCACGACCGACCACTTCCCGATGGGCCAGGCGGCGATGCAGGTCAACGAAGGGCTGCCCGCCTACATCGTGGCGGCGCTCGAGCGGCGGTACGACGGCCTCCAGGGCAAGACCGTCGGCATCCTCGGCATGGCGTTCAAGGCCGAATCGGACGACACCCGGGCGTCGCTCTCGCTACAAGCTCCGCAAGCTCCTGTCGTGGTCCGGCGCTCGTGTCCTGGCGACCGACCCGTACGTCCAGGACGATCGCCTCGTGACGCTCGACTGCGTCCTCCGCGAGAGCGACATCCTCGTCCTCGGGGCGCCGCATCGCGCCTATCGCAACCTGGAGATCGGCGGCAAGGACGTCGTCGACGTGTGGGGCGTGCTCGGTCAGGGCATCCGGCTCTGATGCGAATCCTCGTCACGGGCGCGGCCGGCTTCATCAACGGCTACCTCGTCCCCGAGCTGCTCGAGGCCGGCCACGAGGTGATCGGCCTCGACGATTTCTCGAAGTACGGTCGGCTGACGAAGTCGTACGACGACCACCCGTGCTACCGCTTCGTGGAGGGCGACGCCAAGGACACCGCTCTCCTGACGCGAGCTCGCCGCCGACGTCGACCAGGTCGTCGCCTCGGCCGCGATGATCGGCGGGATCAGCTACTTCCACGAGTTCGCGTACGACCTGCATGGCCGAGAACGAGCGGATCCTCGCGTCGACATTCGATGCCGCGATCGCCGCCCACCGGTCGGGCCACCTGGGACGGATCATCGTCGTCTCGTCGTCGATGGTGTACGAGTCGGCGACCATCTTCCCGACGCCGGAAGGCGCCCAGCTCACCTCGCCTCCGCCGATCTCGACGTACGGCTTCCAGAAGCTCGCATCGGAGTACTTCGCCAAGGGCGCATGGGAGCAGTACCAGCTGCCGTACACGATCGTCCGGCCGTTCAACTGCGTCGGCATCGGCGAGCGCCGCGCGCTGCGCGACACCGACATCATGTCGGGCAATGTGAAGCTCGCGTTGTCGCACGTCGTCCCGGACCTCGTGCTCAAGGTGCTCAAGGGTCAGGATCCGCTGCACATCCTCGGCGACGGCTCGCAGGTGCGGCACTACACGTACGGCGGCGACCTCGCCCACGGCATCCGGCTCGCGATGGAATCCGATGCCGCGGTGAACGAAGACGTGAACCTGTCGACCGCTGCGTCGACCACGGTCCTCGAGCTCGCGACCGCGATCTGGCACAAGGTCCATGGCCCGGAGCGCGAGTTCCAGTTCGTGTCCGACCCGCCGTTCGAGCACGACGTCCAGATGCGGGTCCCGGACGTCCGCAAGGCGCGCGAGCTGCTCGGCTTCGAGGCGACCACCCCGCTCGACACGATGCTCGACGAAGTCATCCCCTGGATCCGCGGAGAGGTGGAGGCCGGCCGGCTGTGAGCCGGCTCCTGCCCGAGCTGTACGACGCGCGGTTCGACGAGCGCGAGGTCAGCGCGAAGGACGCCGTGTGGCGCGAGATCGTCGCGTACCTGCAGCGCTTCGTCGACCCAGAGGCGCCGATCCTGGATCTCGCGTGCGACCGCGGCCACTTCATCCGCTGGGTCCGCGGCACCGAGCGATGGGCCACGGATATCCGTGACATGCGAGCCGCCCTGCCGGAGGACATCCGGTTCGTGCAGGCGTCGGGGCTGGACCTGACGACGGTGATCCCCAACGGCTACTTCGGCACGGTCTTCATGAGCAACTACCTCGAACACCTCGAGACGAGCGACGCCGTCGTCGACCAGCTGCGGGTCGTGCGCCAGCTGCTCCGGCCCGGCGGACGCGCGATCGTCCTGCAGCCGAATATCCGCCTCGTCGGGCCGCGCTACTGGGACTTCATCGACCACAAGGTCGCCCTCACGGAGCGCAGCCTCCTCGAGGCGGCCGAGCTGGCTCAGCTCCACACGGTCGAGCTGGTCACCCGATTCCTGCCGTACTCGACCAAGGGCCGGCTGCCGACCGACGCACGGCTGGTCCGCGCCTATCTGCGCTTCCGACCGGCCTGGTGGCTCCTCGGACGACAGACCCTGCTCGTCGCAGAGGCTCGCGCGTGACCGCCCCGGAGCTGTCGATCGTCATGCCCGTCTTCAAGGAAGGTGAGGCCGTCGAGCCCGCGCTCCGTGCCCTGACGCGCGACGTCCGCACGCCGCACGAGATCCTGGTCGTGTACGACTTCGACGAGGACCCGACCGTCCGGGTGATCGAGCGTCTAGCCGCACAGCTACCCGCAGTCCGCGGCTATCGGAATGACCTCGGGCGCGGCGTCCTGAACGCGATGAAGGCGGGGATCGCCGGCTCGACCGGACCCTACGTCCTGATCACCATGGCCGACGGCTCCGATGAGCCACACATCGTCGACTCGATGGTGGCGCTGGCGCGCGACGGCGCCGATGTGGTGGCGGCCTCGCGCTACATGTCCGGCGGGCAGCAGATAGGCGGGCCGCCGTTGAAGCGGCTGATGAGCCGGACCGCCGGGCTGACGCTGCACTGGTTCGCCGGTGTCCCGACCCACGACCCGACGAACAACTTCAAGCTCTACTCCCGGCGGTTCCTCGACGCCGTCACGATCGAGAGCTCCGCCGGGTTCGAGCTCGCCCTCGAGCTCACCGTGAAGGCCACACTCGACGGCCGGACCGTCGCGGAGGTCCCGACGACGTGGCGCGACAGGACCGCCGGCCAGAGCAACTTCAAGCTCCGCAAATGGCTGCCGCAGTACCTGCACTGGTACCGGCAGGCGTTCGTCGGTCGCTGGCTCGGGGGCGTCCGCCGGGCAGCCCCATGATCGAGCGCTACCGACTGGCCCTCGAACGGGTCGGCCTGCCAGCCTGGTTCCTGGCGATCGACGCTGCTCTGGATCGTCAAACCGGACACGCTCGGCATCGACGCCCGGCATTACCAGAACGCGGCCGCGGCCTGGCTCGCCGGCGGCGACCCATGGGCCGTCACGGAGTCCGGCATCCCGTATGCCTCGGCGCCGCACACCCTGCTCTTCTACGCGCCGACGAACGTGCTGCCGCTGACGGTCGCGACATGGGCCTGGCTGCTGGTCGGCGTCGTCGCGGCGGTCTGGCTCGTCCGTCGACTGGAGCTGCCGCTGTGGTGGCTGGCCTTCCCGCCGCTGCTCCACGGCGTGTGGAACGGCAACCCGCAGACGATCGCGCTGGCACTCCTCGTGCAGGGCAGCCTGGTCGGCGCCGTCGCCGCGGTCGGGCTCAAGCTCTACGCCGCCATCCCGTTGCTGACTCGCTGGCGCCATCTCGTGATCGCGGGTGCCGTCATCGCCGCGGTGACGCTCATCCTGCCGTGGCAGCTGTACCTCGACCGGGGGCTGGGCGTCGGCAGCCATCTGCAGACCGCCTGGAACGGCAGCGCGTGGCGGATCCCGGTCCTCGTCCTCCCGACGCTCGTCGGCCTGTGGATCCTCCGCCGCCAGGGTGCCGAGTGGTTCGCGGTCCCGGCCGTCTTCCCGGCCACGCAGTTCTACTACGTCGCGATGGCCCTGCCCGCCCTGGTCGGGCGGCCGGTCATCGCGGCGCTCCTCGCGGTACCGATGGTGCTCATGGTCCCGCTCGTGGTGATCGGGCTGGCGGTCCGGGAGGTGGCTTCGTCGCAGGGCTGGCTGCCGCGATCACGGGACCGGCGCCCCCTCGACGAGGCGGCGCCACGCCTCGGCGAGGACCTCGGGAGGGATGGGGCGCACTGAGCCCGGCACCAGCCGATCGGTCCGCGGATCGCCGTACTGCGCCACGATCCGACGCAGGGACTCGGGCGAGGGCACGAGGACGAAGGATCGCGTAGGATCGACCCCGGGCGGCCCACTCGTCGGCGAAGAACGTCATGCCGAAGCCGAGCCCGAGCAGCGCGAGCGCTGCGGCCAGCGCGATGGCGCCGAACGCCACGACCCAGCGGTCCGGGAACGGCGCCCGACGGCTGATCTGCTCGGGCGCAGGTTCCGTCACGCCGTCCTCGAGGGACCGCCGGACGATCTGCGCAGTGCCAGCCACAAGGCAACGATGGTGCAGGCGGTCAGGACGATCGAGCCGACGATCGACACCGGCCCGCTGTGGGGCAACGTCCGTTGGATCAACGCCGTCGCCGGGGCGGCGCTGGCCAGGTTCAGCGTCAGCACTACGCCAAGGACCAGCCACAGGACGTATGCCCGCCGGTCGTACAGCACCAGCACCAGGAGGATGACCGCGGCGTACGCGTAACGCTCGTGCATCTGCGTCATGAACGTGAAGAACGTCAGCACCGACGCGGCGAGCCCCAGGATGAGCCGCTCCGGGCGTGGGTCGCGGATGATCGCGAGGCCGATGGCCAGCGAGAAGAACGCGGTCACGGCGTAGCCGATGTGGCGCAGCGTGAATGGCCCCAGGAACGCCACGTCGTCACGGATGAAGTCACCGCCGGCCGCCGCCTCCTGGAGCAGCCACCACGGGTTCCACGCCCGCAATGACAGGATCCCGAAGGCGCCGCTCGAGTAGTACTGGACGTTGTCCAGGTACGCGATGGGGCCCCCGTCCGCGAGGAACGGGATCCACAGCACGGCGATCACGCCGAGGCCGATGACCGCCGCCCGGGCGACCTCGCGGATCCCGCCGGTCGCCCAGAACCACGCCGCGAACGGGACGAGGAACGGGATCGCCTGGGGCTTGGTCATGAGCGACACGGCCAGCAGAGCCGCCGCCAGCCCGTTCCGACCGTTGAGCGCCGCCACCAGCGCCCCGAGCCCGCTCAGCACGAAGATCGAGTCGTACTGGCCCCACCACGCGCTGACGTAGAACACGACCGGATGGAGCATGACCGCCGCGAAACCGATGGCCGCCCAGCGCGGTCGGTCCCGGAGTGCGTAGGCAACCAGGGCCGCGATCCCAAAGTCGGCAAGGGTCGCGGGAAGCTTCATGAGCACACGGATGGCGGGGTCGGAGGAGTCCGTGACCGTGGCGAACGCCGACTGGATGGCCGCGAGCGCGGCCCATACATAGGCCATGACCGGTCCGAAGCTCACCCGCCCGGCGGCGATGTCCCCGTACAGCGAGCCGAGGCCGTGCGTTGCGATGTGGTGGACCCATCCGACGAACTGGTCGAGGTCGCCCTCGAGCCCCGGCATCGGCAGCAGCCACAGACGGATGAGGATCCCGGCGGCGAGCGCCACCAGGACGATCAGGCGGTCGGCGCGGCGCCAGCCGGCCGCCATCGACTCAGACGCGGCTCGTCCGCCAGTAGCGCTCGGCCGGTCCGGCAACGTCGCCGACGACCCCGAGTGCCGCACCATACGAACGGACCGCGTCGGCCATCGCGCGGGTGCCGTCGAACAGCCGCTCGATCTGGCTCTCGTAGATGTTGATGCCGGTGATCTTGCGCTCGATCTGGTCGCCGATGTCCGCGAAGGCCGGGAACAGGCTCACACCGGCCGGCATGGCCGTGAGCGCATCAGTTCCGAGCTGGTCGAGCCCCCGGAAGTCGTCCCACATCGCGTAGGGGAAGTCCTCGTAGAACACGACCGTGCCGGCGTACTCCGGCCCCGGCATCACCCAGCGGTCCGAGGAGCGCAGCAGGGCAACGCCCGCCTCGCGGCACAGTCGATGGTCGACGTGGCCACCGACCCCGAGCGGCAGGTAGACCTGCTGCGGCTCGAGCCGGTCGATCTCGCGCTGCAGGACATCGAACGGGTGCGTGTCGTCGTCGCGCGGCGCCCCGAGAAGCTGCTCGTCGCCCGCGTACCCTCGGAAGACCGCCTCGGGCAGGTCGAGGAAGACGATCGACGCCTCGGCGAAATAGGCGTACCGCTCGTCCTCCAAACGTCGTCTCGCCATGAGGTCGCCGGCCGCCGCGGCCTCGACGACCTCGTCGGTCAGGACGGCGCCCTGGGTGGGCATGTCATCGATGACCGGCTGGCCGGCGAGCGACTCGTTGCGGATGCTTGCCCGTCGATACCAGGACGACCGCTGCCAGAACCGCTTGGCGGCCTGGTCTGCGTCGACCTGGGTCGCTTCGAGCGCCCCGTCGTCTGCCACCCATGCCGGCGCGATCGGATAGTCGGGCAGGATCGCGCTGCGGTTGAATGCTTCGGTCGAGGGCCACATCGTCTTCGACCCAAAGCCGAGTGCCTCGCGTTGGTAGGGCGCGAGCCCGTCGTTCGCTCCATCGCCCGAGAAGACCGTGATGATCGTCACGGTCTGACCCACCTCCCGGAGGCTGGCGATCAGGCCGCCGCACGAGAGCGCAACGTCGTCCGAATGGGGCGCGACGAACACATGGGTCATGGCCGGCCGAGTATACCGAGGGGGAACGGCCCCGGATCAGAACCAGCGGCGCCTGTTGTCGGACGGGGAGCGACGCTCGTCGTTCGGGAAGCCGCCCGGTCCGATGAGCGGCACGAAGACCACGGCGCCATGGGGCGTGTCGCGCCAGTCGTCGCCGTGGCGGACGACCAGCGTCAGGATCTGGTGATCGCGTGGCCCGACCGGGATCACCAGCCGCCCGCCGTCGGCGAGCTGGTCGCGGAGCTCGGTCGGGATCGACGGTGCCGCCGCCGTCACGATGATCCCGTCCCACGGCGCGCCGCCGGGGTCTCCGAGGCTGCCGTCGGTCGTCCGGATCATGACCGTGCCCGGCAGATCGAGCGCCGCGATCCGCTCGCGGGCCTTGTCGGCGAGCACGGCGTGCCGCTCGAGGCTCGTTACGTCCGCACCCAGCGCTGCGAGGATCGCGGCCTGGTACCCGGACCCCGTGCCGAGCTCCAGGATCCGCTCGCCCGGTTGCGGCGCGAGCAGCTCCGTCATCCGTGCCACGACCCACGGCTGGCTGATGGTCTGGCCGGCGTCGATGGGGACGGCTTCGTCAGCGTAGGCGCGATTCTGCCGGTCGCTGCCGAGGAAGTGGTCCCGCGGAACATCGGTCATCGCGCTCAGCACGCGCTCATCGCGGATGCCCCGGGCGCGTAGCTGGTCCTGGACCATGCGCCGCCGATCATCGTCAGCGCCCATCCACAGAGAGTAGACCCCGACAGGGGACAGGGGATGCGGTTAGGACGCGCTCGGTGAGGCGCTAGCCGCCGGCGTGGCGCTCGGGGCGACCGATGGAGCCGCGCTCGGGCTTGCCGAACCGCTTGGGCTCGCCGATCCGCTTGGGCTCGCCGATCCGCTTGGGCTCGCCGAACCGCTCGGGCTCGCGCTCGCACTCTCGCTGGGGCTCGCCGACGGGGTCGGGGTCGGCAGCGGACGCAGGAGGCCGCCACTCCCCAGCAGGATGCCGTTCAGCAGGATGAGGACGAAGACTGCGACCGTCCCGATGACGAACCACTTCGAAACGTCGTCCTTGACATGGACCGCGATCTCGGATGGCGAAGGCGCCCGAGTCGCCGGGGTGGTGGTGCCGCTTCGGCGCTTGGCCGCCGACGTCCGCCGCTCGGCCGCGGCAGGGACGGCCGCGTCACCGCCGATCTCGCGGACCGCGGCATCGTAGTCGTCGATGTCCGCCTCATCGGCCTCGATCGCTTCGGTCTCCGCCTCGTCGAGGAGCTCTGCCTCGATCGCGTCGGCGTCGACGTCGTCCGGCCGCTCGCCACCGTCGTCATCGAGCTCGTCATCGATGTCTTCAGGGTCGTCGTCGATCGGCTCGAGCGGTTCCTCGGGCGCGCCGTCACGGGGTTCGGTCACGGGTGTGTCACAGCTCCTGGCGCTCGACGCGGGCCGTCAGATCTGGCGCCGCGGACGGGCAGCAGGATACCCGATAGCCGATCAGGCCTCGCGGACCGCCGGCACGAACCAGCCCGCCAGCCCCGCCACCGCGGTGACGATGCCGAACGCCGCGATGACCGTCGTGACACCGATGACCTCGGCGAGCACGCCACCCAGCCCGATCGCCAGCGTCATCGCCCCGAAGACCAGGGAGAAGCGGAAGCCGATCACGCGACCGATGAGGTTGGGCGGCGTCCGCTCCTGGAACAGGGTCTGGCTCGGGATGATGAAGACCATGTTCGCGATGCCGATGCCGAAGGCGATCGCCAGGACGACGCCGAGGTTGTCGGACAACGCCATGAGTGTCGTGAGCAGCCCGAGCACGGTGTAGCCGGCGATGATCATCCGGCCCTTCGCCAGCCGCGCGCCGATCAGACCGATCACGAACCCGCCGATCAGGTTGCCGGCACCCTGACTGCCCTCGATGAAGCCGTAGACAGCCTGCCACTCGAACCCCTGGCTGCCGAAGACGCGCTCAGCGAAGACCGCCGTCTGGCCGATGAGCACCCCGATCGTCAGCTGCGCGACGACCGCCTGTAGCGTGTTCGCCAGCAGGACCGGTTCGTTGCGCAGGAAACGCCAGCCCGCCACGAGCTCGCTGCGGAACCCGGTCGATGCCGGTTCGCCGTTCGCATCCTCGGTCGCCGGGCGCGGCATCGGCCGCGGGATCAGCGTGCTCAGCAACAGCGCCGAGGCGAGGTAGGTCGCCCCATCGAACCAGAACGCGACCGACACGGCGTTGGCGACCAGTGCGACGAACAGGCCGGCCAGCGGGAACCCGATGACGTCGGCGATGGTCTCGCCGACCCACAGCGCGGAGTTCGCCGTCAGGAGCTCATCCTCGCGGACGAGTCGCGTCAGGATCGCGACCCGCGCCGGCCGGAAGAAGATCGAGATCGTGGTCAGCAGGAACACCAGCGGGTAGACGAGGAAGATGTTGGTCGACGCCGCGATCGGCATGATCAGGACGACCGCCGCACGGAGGATGTCGCTGACGACCAGCACTTCACGGTGGTCCCAGCGATCGACCAGCGTGCCGGCGAGCGGGCCGAAGAAGAGGTTCGGCAGGGTCGCGGCGACGAACACGAGCGCGACCGCGATCGGCGAGTCTGTGACAACGAAGACGATCGCCGCGATGGCGACCTGGTGGACACGATCGCCGAACAGGGAGATGAGCTGGCCCGACCACAACGCGGTGAACGATCCATTCAGCGCGAGGCGGACGTACGGATGCCGTCGGAGCCGTGCCACGACCTCCGGGGAGAGGCGTGGGATCGGCAGCGTCGGCGCCGTGGATAACCCGGGCGCGCCACCCGTGCCCGGTCCACCGCCACCGACGGTCGAGGTCCCCGGCGCGGCCAGTTGTTGTCGCCCGGTGCCGAGGACGGTCGGTCGATCGAGCGCCGCGGATCGCTCGAGACCGGGCGTCAGGCCCGTGATGCCTCGCTCGCCCGCCAGTCGCCGCCGGAGCTCGGCGTCCTCCGACTCCTCGGTCGGTGTCGGGACGCGCACGACACCGGCAAACAGGAAGAACGCGAGCCCGAGCGTCAGGAACACGTCGCCGAGCGAGTACACGTTGCGGATGACAGCGACCGGCACGGGTATGACGTCGCCGAGGATCAGCAGACGTCCGAGGAAGTCGGGCGAGGCGGCATCGACGACCGTGTGGAATGCCCGGTCGACGTCGGCCTCGGTCAGACCGGCCGCGACAAGGGCCGGCTGCCAGATCGGCATGAAGCCGTTGTTCGCGACGATGACCAGCGTGTTCGTCAGGACGCCGAGGAATGCCAGGCTGAGGCCCGGGTACGAGCGATTGACCCAGAGCGCCACGAGGAGCACGACGAACGCCGCGGTGAGCAGCGGCAGCCGGAATGCCTCGACGATGCCGATGTGCGCGCCGAGCGCCCACTCGGTGGCGTAGCGCACGACGACGGCGGCGACGAGCAGCCACGTCCAGCGCAGCTGGATCTCGGCGAGGTTCCGGAGCCGCCCTCCGGCGAGGAGACCGAGGACTAGCCCGAGCAGGATCCCGCCGATCAGCATCGCGTCATGATGCTGGAGCGGGCTTCGGCTTCGTCAGGCCTGCTCGGGTGCCTGGGAGGGGACCGGCAGCGAGCCGGTGGCGGGCGGCTCGGCGAGCCGCGTGGCGGCCGCCTGACCGAGAAGGGGGATCGGTCGCGGCTGGACGGTGCGCCCCGGATCCGCCACGCCTTCGACGTGGTGGGTCTTGACGAACGCATCGACCACGACCGGATCGAACTGGATGCCCGCGAACTTGCGCAGCTCGGCGAGTGCCTGCTCGGCGCTCAGCGGCGTCATGCGATACGGCCGGGCGGCGGTCATCGCCTCGAATGCGTCGGCGACGTGCAGGACGCGGGCGAGCTTCGGGATCTCGTCGCCCATGAGGCGGTCGGGGTAGCCGGAGCCGTTGTACCACTCGTGGTGGTGGCGGATGATCGGCAGCTCGGGAGCGAGCTTGGTGACCGGCGCGATGATCTGCGCGCCCAGCACCGGGTGCGCATTCATGATCATCCGCTCGTCCTTGTTCAGCCGCTCCTGCTTCAGCAGCACCCGGTCGGGGACGCCGATCTTGCCAACGTCGTGGAGCAGGCCGCCCCACTCGAGCGCTTCCAGCTCGCCATCGTTGACATGCATCACGCGCCCGATGTCGACCGCGATCTCCTTGACCCGGTGGCTGTGCTTCGCCGTGAACGGGTCGCGTTTGTCCACTGCCTCGGCCAACGCGCCGATCGTCTGGGTGAACATCTCGCGCATCTCGATGAAGCGCGCATACGCAAGCCGGGTTGAGTACAGGGGAACCGCGAATAGAGCGGTCGCCCACCATTGGACTGCGTAGACCACAGTCATTAGCCAGGACAGTGGCGCCAGGGCGACAACGCCCCCGAGAATCCCGCGAATGTCACCAAGGAGCACGTCTCGAGGCGACTGTCCCGTTCGGAGACCAAGTGCGATCGAGACGAGCACCAGATTGAGCGCGATAAAGAGCAGCGCGGCGGCCATGCCAGACGCGAAGTCCCAGGCAAGCCGCCCCCAAGGGTCAGCAGGACCTCACGCAGGGTCCCGGCGAGGATCGCAGGTACGACCAAAGCTGCGTGATTGGCAAGCGTCCCGTACCAAGGAATGCGACCTCGGATCTCGCGAAGTTCGGTTGTACCAATGGCGGCAACCCACCCAGCGACGGCGGGCCCGCCAAGGAATAGCGAACCCATGATTGGAGCAATCGCAACGGCCTGTTGCGTTCCACGAGGCAGCTGTACGGGGAAGGCAGACCCAATAGGGTAACGACAATCCAGTGACAAGACGCCAAGCGCGAATTCGGGAGCGGTTGGAGCGCCACTTGAGCCCGGAGCGCAATCGCGATCGCGGGCTTGGCGGGAAACAGAAATGTCGCGGCCACCAGCGCGAACGCACCGATGACCACGACGGTCGCGACGTAGAGCTTGAGGGACTTCGGCATCGTTCCTGGATCGGCCACCGACCTCACTC
The DNA here is from genome assembly GCA_963819655.1 of uncultured Chloroflexia bacterium. Taxonomy (GTDB): domain Bacteria; phylum Chloroflexota; class Limnocylindria; order Limnocylindrales; family CSP1-4; genus SPCO01. The sequence goes on from CAWFXA010000002.1 coordinate 604,846, forward strand.
TACGGCCAACGCCGCGAGCAGGGTAATGGGCCATCCGTACTAGAAGCCCCTAAGAGAAGCCCCTCCGGCAAGCGCAATCATCGCCACGCTCGTGAGCGTGACGATGATCCGCATCAAACGGACCTTCACTGGAGGGTCCTTACCAGGCCTTCGCGGACTCGGGAGCCACGGACGTTCCTCCTTCGCGGCCTCCGTGCTCTGAGGAACACGAAAACCGACCTGACTACCAGTCGGTCGGTTGCACTAGTCGCTCCGCCGCACCCTAAGTGCCCATTTCAGGTGCGGCATCGCTGCGTCCGGTATTGACGATTACTTCCTAGTACTGGGGTACTAGTAAGTTGGCCGGACTTTAGGTATCCGCAAGTAGACCGGTCAATACGGCACCTTACCTATCTGTCTAGAGCGATTCGAGGGGCGGTGGCTCCACGCCCATCTCGTCCCGCATCACAGCGGCGTAGTGCGCGTACTGCTCCGCGGCCGCGGAATGAGCGCCCGTCACGCGATACAGCCGCAACAGGCATACCTCGATCTGCTCGGCAGTCGGATCAACTTCCAACGCTCGACGCGCGATCGTGATGCCGCGGTCGTAATGGCCCGAGGTGAAATCGTCGAGGACGGAACGCTCAACAATCTCTAGGTACGTCGCATGGAGGGTGTCGCGATACGCGGCCGCCCATTCCTCATACTCAAAGTCGAGCGCGAAACGGCCACGATAGAGCTGCGTTAGGCGATCTACTTCGTCGGGGCTCGGTCGACTCGGCAGGTCTCGAAGTAGGTGCCGGCACTCGACACTGCGGCTTGAAACCAGCTCCGAATCAAGCCAGACCACGTCCGAGTCGTGGTGCACATAGCCAGGAGAAAGGTCGTCGGAGTAGTTCTCTTCAAAGACTCGTCGTAGGAAGTAGACGTCTGGTTCAGGGAGTTGACCGCTACCTCAGGGTCAAGTTCGGGCCACAGCGCATCAAGGACTTGGTCACGCGTGGCGATCAGATCGGGGCGCGTGATCAGATAGCTGAGCATGGCCAATACTTTTCGCCGGATTGCTGGAACCAAGGACAATTCGGACTCCCGATTTCCAGCGAGATCCGACCTTGATCCTCTACTTTCACAGTATCCGCGAGCCGTCGCGCTAGCGAGCGACCCAAGATTGCCGCGTCCGGACGTCGGTCGGGCGGAACGGCGAGACGACGAAGACGTGACGATGTCGCTGCGATCGCCGATGGACTCGAGTAGCCGTGCCGCTGGCAGATTGAGATCGCGAGTGTCCTGATCCAGCCCCTGACGAAGGGCAGTGCGCCAGCGGTCAGGGTGTAGGGCAGTCGTTTGAGGAGACGAGACTAAACGTTGCCGCCTTCAGGTTCGGCAGGTGTGGAATCAAATCCTCCGCCAGGAAGCTCAGGTGCCAAGGCGACGATTGGCCGATCACGTCGATGGTTCGATGAGCTCGTCGGGACCAAGAACGGTCGAAAGGAGGAGTTCGCCCGTTCGTCGGACGCCGGTCGCACCCTGTGCAGCGGCAAAGTCTGTCGAATCGCGCAGCAGTTGGTCGATCGCCGAGCGATCACCTCGGAGAAGCGCTAGGTGGGCCTTTGTCATTCGAATGCGGACGTGACACCAACGACGGTCGGGAGTCCTGTGGGAAGGCAGTCGACTCCCGCTCGCACCAGGTGTCGCGATCGCCGTATTGCCATTCTCGCTCAGCTAGGGCCAAGCTGCCGGCGGTCTGCGACTGTGTGGGTTGAATGAGTCACCAACTCGATCGAGAACGTCATCGCGACGAGTCGGGACGCAGAGCGAGTCGAAGGCTTCGGCCGCGTCCGCGAAGGCCTCGGTGGGGATGTACCGCGAGGCATCAGAGGTCATTCCAGAGACAAGGTCAGTGCCTCTGGTTGCTGCCTTAGTCGCAGAAGGATCGACGCCTGCAAGGACACTAGCCGCCGAGTGCTCGATCGCCCCCGTCGTCCCTTCAAGGGCCTCGAGCGCCGCTTCTGCGGCCTCTTCGAGTGCGTCATCGGTTCGATCCTGAACGAGCGAGTTCAACGCGAGGTTGAGCATGGTGACGCCGTAGTGGTGACAGCTGTCACACGTTGTACCTGTGCCATGGCGCGGAGTCGACGATTGATCGCGTCCAGGTCTTCTCGTCTTTGGACGATCAAGGACGATATCGGCGACCTCCGCTATAGCACGCAAGTTTGGGTCAGCTGTTAACGCGGCCAAGCTTCGTCGACCAAGTCCAGGGCAGTTCTCCGTTTCCGAAGTTGAAGTTGACGAGCGTGATTAGGTTGAGCAGCGCGTGGTCTCGCTGCATGGGGTCGGTGACGCCCGAGTCGAGGACGGCTTGGCTCGCGGTTATCGCCGCTTCGTAGTCGCCGTGCTGCATATCGACCCGGCTGATGATCAGGTCGAAGCCGGGCGGTCGCTCGTGCGCCGAGATCGGGCCGATGAACGCCTCGGCCAAGGCGTATTGGCCATTCCCCATGATCGTCGGGATTGCGCCGGCGACCACGCCGAGCATCGCCTCGATATCGCCCGCCTCGCGATAGTGATGTGCCGCGACCTTCCAGTCGGTGGCAGCCGCGGCCGCCGCCGTCCTGCGGTGGAGTGCCGCGACGGCGTCGGGCCCGTCCATCGACCGAAAGCGCGCCTCGAGGAACCCGCGAACCAGCGGGTGGTAGCGCTGGTGGGTCCGCGGACCGCCGGACAGGCGGCTGAGTAGCGTCAGACGTTCTGCGGCTGCCGTCAGTCGAGCGACATCGGCCGAGTCACGGCCCGACGCGACTTCGGCGAGCTCCGGTGTCACCACCTGCAGGATCGAGGTCTGCATCAGGAAGCGCTGCAGATCCTCCTCGAGGTCTCCGACGACCTCCTCGGCGAGATAGTCATACAGCTCGTGGTCCGCTCCGGTGAGAGTCCGGACGAAATGGCGGATCTCGGCCGGCGACCGATCGCGCAGCGCCGCCTGGACGAGTTGGAGCGATGCGATCCATCCCTCGGTGCGCACGGCGAGGTCGGCGAGGACATCGGGATCGATGCGCCGGCCATACGTCTCGGTGAACAGCTGGGCGGTTTCCGCAACATCGAAGCGCAGCTGGTCGGTGCCGAGTTCGGCGACATCGCCCACGGCGCGCAGCTTCGAGAGCGGGATCGCGGGCGCACGACGACTGGCGAAGACCAGTGTCAGGCGCTCCGGCGCGCCACCTACGAGTTCGCGCGCGAGGTACCGGACATCTGCCGCATCGTCGACCAGGTGGAAGTCGTCGAATACCAGGGCCGCGCCGCCCACGGCGATCGACGGCAGCTCGCGAATGAAGCTCTCGACCGCTGCTTCGCGTGACGGGCCGCCGCCGCCGGCCACCTTCGCAAGGAGGTCCGCTGTCGCCGACGCAAAGCCAGGCTCGTGTTCGCGACCTGCGGCGATCAGGTGGTGGAGCAACGTCACCCAGTCGCGATCGTCGGGGTCGAGGCGATACCAGAGAGTCCGCAACCGGCTGCGTCGAGAGAAGTCGGCCAGCAGCGTCGTCTTGCCGTAGCCCGCATCCGCGAGGATCAGGACGACGCGACCGTGGATCTTGACCCGGAGCCAGTCGAGCAGGCGCGGTCGTTCGAGCGTCTCGTCGCGGAGCGCCGGACGCTGGACCTTCGCGATCTGGATCGGGTAGCCGCCGCCTTCGTCGCTCAGGTGGGCACTCCTGGACGGCTGCGTCAGGGCCGGGCGACCCGAGTCTACAGAGGTCGGCGCGGGCCCCATGACCGACCTGAGAGACGGGATCGTGCCGGGCCGCGCGAACGATATCGACCCCTCGCGTGGGGTGTCAACGGAGCCGATCGTGGGGCGGTCGGGCATGGGCGCCATGGTGGCGCCCTGCACTCATCCGGCGATTAGCTGCGGGGTCAGCCCTCGTACTCGAAGCCGATCTTGAGCTCGACCCGATACTCGACGATCTCGCTGTCCTCGACGACAGCGCTCGACTTCACGACCTCGACCGTCTGGATGTTGCGGACCGTCTTCGAGGCCGTCGCCACCGCCTGACGCGCGGCGTCACTCCACGATCGTGGGCTCGTCCCGACCATCTCGCGGATGATGATGACGCCCACGGTGCACCTCCCAGGATGTCGGATCGGTCGGGGTTCGAACGAGGGCCCATCATGCCACGAGGCCGACCCGTCGCCGGGCTGGCCTCGTGGATCACTGTTCGACGCGGGGACTACCCTTCGTCGTCGGGGAGCAGCGGTCGCAGGGCGACCGTGTACAGCTTGCTGTCGGTGCCGCGTAGGACGAGTCCGTTGAAGCCGCCCTCGAAGTCGTTGACGTCGAGCAGGGCGATCTCATCGGTCGTCATCGTCTTGTGCGGGAACTGCAGACCGTTGGGGTCGGCGTCGGGCTTGAAGTCGGCCACGGTCAGGTCCGTCCACGGCCAGTCGCGGATATCCGGGGCGGCCATGCCGGGGCTGTCGATCAGCGTCGCACGGTATGCCTCGGGGGTGTAGGTGTCGGTCGCGACCGACCCACCCTGGTCGAAATCGGCCAGTCGGTCGGCGAGCTTCTTGAACGTCGTCCGCGCCGCGGCGTCGGGGCTGCTCGGGTCGTCGAAGCCCAAGGCGTAGATCGAGACGGTCTTCTTGATCCCCCCAGCATCGACCGTGAAGATCGTCGTCCCGACGTCGGTGACCATGGGGTTGTCGTAGTTCGGGCGCGCCGCGGCGAGCCCCCCCTCGCCGAGGGCGAGCACGAGAAGCTCCTGGATCTGCTCCTCGCTGAGCTTGGCGGTCCGCATCGGATTGAGGGTCATCACGGATCCCTGCGGGGCCGGACCCTCGAGCATCCCGTTGCGGAAGATGACGGTCCCGTCGCCGTACAGCGTGAAGGGCGGCGCCTGCGACGCGGAGTAGCCGGCGATCATGAACCCGCCACCCTCGTCGTAGCGGAGGAGGACGTCGGTCGCACCTGTTTTGTGTTCGACCGCGCCGGCGACGGGCGTCCCGCTCGGCGCGTTGCTCGGTGCGGCGGAAGGGCCGCTGCTCGGCGGCGTCGACGGTGCCGGTGACTGGGCCGCACCGGAACTGCAGGCGAGCAGCGTGAGGGCGAGGACGGGTGTCAGGGCAAGGGGCGCCAGACGGCGCGGATGGTGTGACATGGCCGACGGACGTTCCGACCGCCGGGGAGGTTCCGTCCTGACGATCTCGGCGTCGGTCGGGTACCAGCCGACGGAACGCGCATCTCGCGCGGGTCGGGAATCGCGAAATCCGTATCCAACCCCTTGACGGCGAGCGTATCTTCTCGGCTATGACCCGGGCTCCGCCCGGACCACACCGGGCGCGCGCCCCCCAGATGCCCAGCGCTCTCGGTTCAAGGGGTCCGGGTGCCTGCGCGCCCGGGCACCGTCACGGCGTCCGAGCGTGGAGGGTGTTGGAGGGTGTACCAGGACCGTAGCTTGACCTGTCGCGATTGCGCCGAGGAATTCGTCTTCTCGGCGGGCGAGCAGGCCTTCTATGCCAGCAAGAGTCTGGTCAACGATCCGCAGCGCTGCCCGTCGTGTCGCGCCGCGGCCAAGCGGGCCCGCAACAACGATGGGCCGCGCGAGTTCCATGCGGCGGTGTGTGGGGCCTGCGGGGGTCAGGCCGTCGTGCCGTTCGCGCCACGGAACGATCGGCCGGTGTACTGCAGCTCGTGCTTCGACAAGGTTCGCGCGGGCACGTTGGACACGCCTGCGCACGTCTGACGCACATCTGAGCGCGCCATGGCCGACCCACTCGTGACCACGGGAGCGCCGCCGGCGACCTTCGACGCGCAACCGGCAGTCTCGCCTGCTGGCCAGATCCTTCGCGATGTCGCCCGGGGCGGGATCGCTGGTGTCATCGTGGGGATCTTCGTCGCGGGCCTCGGCGGTCGGCTGGTCATGCGGCTGGCGACGATCCTCCACGAGGACACCGTCGGTCTGAGGACCGAGAACGGCGAGGTGATCGGGAACATCAGCTTCAGCGGGACGATGGCGCTGATCACGTTCAGCGGCCTTGGCATGGGCCTTGTCGCCGGAACGATCTGGGTGATCGTCAACCCGTGGATCCCGGGCCGGGGGCTGGCCCGCGCTATCTTGACGGCGATCGCTGCGATAGCCCTCGGAATACCGCCTCTCGTCCAGCGGACGAACCCGGACTTCGCCCTTCTCGGCTACGACCCGATCGTGGTCGTGCTTTTGATCGGGCTGGTCGGCCTCGTCGGGTTCACGATAGCGCTCGTGGACGGCGCCCTTGACGCCCGTCTGCCGCCCCCGCGCCCGGGGATCAGGATCTCGACGACGGTCTATCTGATCGTCACGCTGCTGGGCCTGGTCCTGATCCTCCCCCTCGTTGTGTCGGTCCTGCTGCAACAGTCCGACTACCGCGCTCCGATCCGCGCCGGTTGGGCGCTGGCGGTCGTTGGTATATGCACCTTGATCTGGTGGATCGTTCGCGCCAGGGGTCGATCGGCACCGCCGAACCCACTGCGTGTGGCCGCATCGGTGTCGCTGCTGGTCGCAGTCGTTCTCGGACTGGTCACGAGCCTGCCGCACATCATGGGTGCGATCGGGCTGCCCCGATAAGCGCTCGGCGCGGGTCTCAGATCCGCGTGTAGGTGAGGTGGAAGTCGAGCTTCCAGGCGGACCCATCGTCCGACGTCTCCCAGCGGCCCTGGATCGTGTTCCCGTCCTCACTGAACTCGCCGATCCAGCGCTGCCAGAAGTCCGACCGCGGCCCGCTCGGCTCCCGTGTGAGCGTCCACGAGTGGCCGTCCAGGCTCATGGTGTAGATGCGCGACACGCCCCGCAAATCGAAGTAGTGCATGACGTACCCCTCGCCGTCGTCGGCGGGCCCGATGACGGCGAGGGTGTTGGGAAACTCCTCCCGCTCGGTGGTCGAACGCTGGACCAGGAACCCGCCTCCGACGAGCCACTCGAAGCCGGTCCATCCGGATATCTCCATCGGCTCGTCGAGGGTCATCGTTCCCGCGACATTCCACTCGCCGACGAATGAATCCAGATCCCTGAGCGCATCACGCGCGTCGGGCATCGTTCCTCTTCTACGGTTGTCAAGGGACCGCCGTTGGGATCCTCAGACCGCGCGACGCCGCCCGCTGATCCCCCGATAGACCGCCACGACGATGACTGCGCCGACCACGGAAACCACGATGCTTTCGATATTGATACCCGTCACGTTGGCGAGGTTGAGAACGGTGCCTGCCAGGTATCCACCGACGACTGCTCCGACGATGCCCAGCACGACGGTCCCGATCACGCCCTCCCGGCCGCCCATGATCATGTTCGTGATGAACCCGGCGATCGCACCGAGCACGATCCACGCGATGATGCCCACCGCTACCTCCTAGCGACAGATCGGCGCCACGGTCGAATGACCACGGCATTGGGCCGCCTGATCCGTCTCGGGGCGATGGTACCCCGCCCGCACCTTCGCTCAAGATGCCTTGTCCTCCTAGTTCACCTCCGCGAACCGTTCGCCGGCGTAGGAGACGAACCGGGTCTGGCGCTTCTTGAACCAGAGCTGGACCTCGCCGGTCGGGCCGTTGCGGTGCTTCGCCAGCTTCAGGTTGACGACCTCCCCCTCGGTGTCCTGATCCTCCGTGCCGCCGCGCTCCTTGTCCCGCCACAGGAAGAGGACGAGGTCGGCGTCCTGCTCGATCGCGCCCGACTCGCGGAGGTCGGACAGCCTCGGCTCCTTCGACTCGCGCATCTCGGGCTGACGTGACAGCTGCGACAGCGCGATGACCGGCACCGACAGCTCGCGCGCGAGGGCCTTCAGGCCTCGCGAGATCTCGGACACTTCTTGGACGCGGTTGGCGTCGCGGTTCGTGGTGGTCGCCTGCATCAGCTGGAGGTAGTCGACGACCACGAGGTCGAGGCCGCTCTCGGCCTGGAGCCGGCGCGCCTTCGTCCGCAGCTCCATCGCCGAGATGTTCGGCGTGTCGTCGATATACATCGGCGCCTCGGAGAGCGAGTTCATCGCCGGGGCGATCCGCGCGAAGTCGAGCTCCTCGAGAAAGCCCGAGCGGAGACGCTGGGAGTCGATGTTGGCGACGCTCGACAACAGCCGCAGGACCAGCTGCTCTTTGCTCATCTCGAGGCTGAACACGCCGACGCTCTTGCGCTCCTTCACGGCCGCGTGCTCGGCGATGTTGAGCGCGAAGCTCGTCTTGCCGACCGACGGCCTGGCGGCGACGACGATCAGGTCGCTCGGCTGGAGCCCGGTCGTCAGGGCATCGAGGTCGGTGAAGCCGGTCCGGACGCCGGAGATCTCACCGCGGTGGGCGTGCAGGTAGTCGAGTCGATCGTAGGCGTCGTGGAGGAGCGCTTTGAGCGGGCTGAACCCGGCATCGATGCGCTTCTGGCTGACGGCGAACAGCTCTGCCTCGGCCCGATCGATCGCCTCCTGGATCTCGGCCGGGTCCTCGTAGCCGATGCCGGCGATGCGCCCGGCCGCCCCGATCAGGTTCCGAAGGACGGCCTTGCGCTCGACGATGCGCGCGTACTGAGCGGCGTGGACAGCGGTCGGCGTCTCGTTGCTGAGGCTCGACAGATACGCTCGGCCGCCGATCGCCTCGAGGTCCTCGCGCCGCTCGAGCGCCTCGGCCACCGTGACGATGTCGATCGGCTCGCGCCGCTCGAAGAGGTCGAGGATCGCCGCGTAGATCCGCCCGTTTGCCTGGCGGTAGAAGTCCTCCGGACGGAGGAACTCGGCCACCTCCACGACGGCATCGCGGTCGATGAGGATGGCGCCGAGCACGGACTGCTCGGCTTCGAGACTTTGCGGCGGCAGGCGGTCGATCATCGGTCCCCGTGATGAATGCGAAACGAAGACCCCACTGTCGCGGAGCGACACATCAATCGGCTAGGGCCTTATCCCCGAACCCCGTCCACCACTTGCGTCCCGCCGGTTAGTGGAGTGTGGGAAACATGTGGACAGCCCCTCGAACCGAGAATCGGCGCCGGGCGAAAAGAGAATCGGGTCGTTGGGCGTCCGAGGCCAAGGCGACGATCGAGCACCGGATCGAGCGCACCATAGTGCGTGAGCGAGGCGCGGAGGTCGTCAACGCCGGCAGTCGGGCGTCCAGCGACCCGCCCGCTAATCGAGCTTTCTAATGACCCCGATCAATTTGCCTTGAATTCGGACGTCGTCGTAGAACTGGGCGGGATACTCCGGGTTTGCCGGCTGGAGCCGGATCTTGTCCTTCTCCTTGAAGAAGCGCTTGAGGGTGACCGCGTTCTCCTCGACCTGGGCGACGACGATGTCGCCGTTGCGGGCGGTCGACTGTGGCCGGATGAGCACGAAGTCCCCATCGGCGATATGGGCCTCGATCATCGAGTCGCCACGGACGCGAAGGACGTAGGCGTCTCCGCTCGGGGCGAGCATGTCCGGGACCGCGAGGGTCTCCGAGGCGTCCTGATATGCCTCGATCGGGCCGCCGGCCGCGATCTCGCCGATGATCGGGACGACGCGCGAATCCGCGGTGGTCGCCTGCGGGACGAGCTCGCTCGAGAGGCCTAATCGGATGGCGGCCGTGGGCGTCAGCCGGATGGCCCGACTCTGCCCTTCGACGCGCTCGAGATAGCCGTCCCGAGCAAGCATCTGGAGGTGGTGGTGGACCGCCGAGGTCGAGGCAAGGCCGACCGCCTGCATGATCTCGCGGACCGAGGGCGGATACCCCCGCGCGCGCAGCGTGGCGGCGATGAAATCGAGGATCCTGACCTTGCGTTCGGCGTCGTGCTTCGTCACTCGCGCCTCCTTGTGAGCCATCATACCGAACGAACGTTCGATGTCAAGGTCGCGGTCGGCGGGCGGGCCCCGGATCGCTGGTAGACTCCCGTCCCGAACCGAGGAGGGCACGTCGAGCATGGCCAGCAAGAGCCGCACAGGACGAGCGTCCGTGGGTCGTCTCGTGTCGCTCCTCGCCTTCCTGCCCGTCGCCAGCCGCGTGCCCGACTACGCCCGGCTCATCGGTGCCCTCGTGATCGATGAGCGCATGCCGGCCGACCGCAAGGTCCTGCTCGGCGCGGCGGCCGGATACCTCGTCATCGGGCGCGACCTCATCCCGGACACGGTCCCGCTCATCGGCGGCCTCGACGACCTCGTCGTCGTGGTCCTCGCGGTCGACCTGTTCCTCGACGGCGTGCCGCCCGAGCTGCTCCAGGAGAAGCTCGACGATCTGGCCATCGATCGCGCGTCCTTCGACCGCGACGTCGCCCAGATCCGGCGCTTGACGCCCGGCCCGGTCCGTCGGACCATCCGCCGCATCCCCGGCCTCGTGACGGCCGCCGGACGCGCCATCGAACGATCGGGCGTGCTGCCTCGTGCGCGCGCCTGGATCAACAAGGAGGGTTCCAGCACTTGAAGGTCATCCTGACGACGGACGTCCCGACACTCGGCAAGAGCGGCGAGCTCAAGCAGGTCGCCGACGGGTATGCCACGAACTTCCTGATCCCGCAGTCGCTCGCTGTGCCCGCGGCCGGCGGCGCCTATCGCGCGTGGCAGCACGACATCGCGAGCCGCGAGGACAAGCGCAAGCGCGAGCGCGAGGAGGCCGACATCGCCGCCACCCGCATCGCGTCGACGACCCTCACGATGGGCGTCAAGGTCGGCGAGGGCGGCAAGCTCTACGGATCGATCACCTCGAAGGACATCGCCGACGCACTGGCACGGCGCGGCATCGACATCGACCGCCACAAGATCGACCTCGAGGAGCCGCTCAAGTCCCTCGGCACGTACAAGGTCGCGATCAAGGTCCACGCGGGCATGACGCCCGAGGTCACGATCATCGTCGAGCCGAAGGGCTAGCGCGGGCCGCTCGCAGCCGAGCCGGCGAGGCGCCAGACACTGACGCCGTCGGCCGCATAGACCGTCTCGAACAGCGGGCTCGACGCGAAGTCGGTCGGCTCGCCGGGGCAGTCGAGCACGCCCCCGGACGACAGCACGTACGTCGCGTCGTAGCGCGCCATGCGCTCAGCCGCGACCTCCGGTCCGTCGCAATAGATCGCCTCGATGTCGGCTGCGCGTGGCTCGGGGTCGTAGCCCAGGTTCGAGACGTACGGTCCGAAGGTCGTGATCCGCAGGCGCCCGCCGAGGTCGACCGGGTTGTTGATGAAGTCGTCGGTTGCGAAGATCGCGCGCGGCGGGGTGTTCTGTTCGATCCAGCGGCCGGCCGCGGCCTGAGCCTGACTCATCACCACCGCCGGATGGGTGGCGTGGTGGATGGCGATGAGCGCCGGTGAGATCGCGCAAGCCGCGATGACCGCCGCGACCAAAGGTCGTGGCCATCGGTCGATCAGCCAGGCGGCTGCGATCGCGACTGCGATCCACATGATCTGGAAGTACTTGTTCATGTCGAAGACGACCGCGCTGACCACGACGAGATTGGGGATGAGGAACAGTGCCAGCGTCCAGCTGGCGAGGAACCCGCGCGAAGGCAACGCGTCGCGTCCGCGAGACCAGATGAAGGCCACGATCGCCAGGACGACCGGGATGCCGAGGTTGGTCAGGTAGAAGAACGCGACAGCTCCCGGGCCGTCGACGATGCGCGCCTCGCCCCAGCCCTGGACGATCCGGAACGAGCCCTCGGCGCTTTGGCGCAGAGCGGCCGGGAGCACGTAGGGAAGTGCCAGCACGACCGGCCCGAGGAAAAGTGCCGTATCCCTGAGGATTGTCCTCTCGCGCCAGCGACCGGTCGTCAGAACGAACAGTCCGGCTATCAGGTAGGTCGCGGGGAACGCGTAGAAATGGAACGGTGCCAGCAATGCCGCCAGGAGTCCGGCCACCAGCACGCCGGCGGGCCGCCGTCCCCAGCAGGTGACGACGAGCAGGATGACCGCGACCAGCCCCGGCAGGCCGAACGTGGTTGCGCGGTGCGGCAGGAACCCGGTCCCGAACACCGACGCGATCCGAAAGAACGGCCAGCTGTCGGCCCACGAGTTGTCGTAGGGACGCTCGACGACGAGCGCGCTGATCGACGGTGCCCCGGCGAGGACGTCGCCGATGAGGCGCAGCCAGCCCATGCCGCCGCCGGCACAGACCAGCAGCGTCGCGATCGTGGCCACGCTCCGCCGGCCCGTGAGGCGCTCGGCAAGCCCCCACACGACGAGGGCGAGGACGCCGGCCATGAGCGCACTCGACACGAAGAACACCGGGATGATCGGCAGATCCGCCGCCACTGCGGCGATCGCGCCGTGGAAGTCGGCGAACCAGTGGTAGCTCAGCGGCTCGCCGGCGAAATACGGCACGACAGGCGGGAAGTTGCCGTGCACGATGCTGTTGCCGATCGCGACATGGACCAGCAGGTCGCTCCAGTTCCAGCCACCGGACACGAAGCCGTCCTTCGTCTCGCGCCAGCCATTCACCCCGAGGATCAGCAGGACGACGAGAGCGACCCCCGCCGCGATGATCCAGGCGGGCGCGTCGGCCCTCAGCGCCCGACCGATGCTCCGCGGGAGCGCGGCGAGCGGTGGCAGTGTCACGGGCGTCAGCGATGGCTCCCGCATCCGGGCGATGACCACCGTCGCCATCGCGAGCAGGGCCACGGCGACCAGGACGGCGACCCGCCCGAAACCATCGAGGTCGGCGACGAACCTGACCGTGTGCGCCGACAGGTACACACTCGTGACGACGGCCACGCCGGCGGCGCCGGGTGGCGGGAGATCCGGGGCGACGCGCCGGACGATGACCCAGCCCGGGACGGCGAACAGCCACGGCCACACGGCCACGACCGCGAGGGCCGGCACGAACCACGCCAGGAGAAGCGAGCCGGCGAGCCCGAGGAGGATGACGGTGACGGTCGTCGGCGGCAGGGGATCGACCCCGAACCGGTCGTCGGCGGGAGGCTGCACTGAGGGCGGATGATACCGACCGTGACCGAGCGGACGATCCTCCACGTCGACCTGGATGCTTTCTTCGCAGCGGTCGAGCAACGCGACCGGCCGGAGCTGCGCGGCAAGCCGGTGATCGTGGGCGGCGTCCCGCCGGGTCGCGGGGTCGTCTCTGCGGCGAGCTACGAGGCGCGTGTCTTCGGCGTCCACTCCGCGATGTCGTTGACGGAGGCCGTTCGTCGCTGCCCCGACGGCGTCTTCCTGCCGGTCGACGGACGGCGGTACCAGCAGGCGTCGCGCGATGTGATGGCGATCCTTCGGCGATTCACGCCGCAGGTCGAGCCGATCTCGATCGACGAGGCGTTCCTGGACGTCACGGGGTCGCGGCCGCTGTTCGGCGAGGGACCGCAGATCGCGGCGATGATCAAGGCTGCCGTCCGCGACGACGTCGGGTTGACCGCGTCCGTCGGTGTCGCGACGACAAAGCTCGTCGCGAAGATCGCGTCGGACTTGCGCAAGCCAGACGGGCTCGTCGTCGTGGCGCCTGGTGACGAGGCGACCTTCCTCGCACCGCTTCCGATCTGGCGGCTCTGGGGCGTCGGCGAGAAGACGGCTGCGGTGCTCGCCGAGTACGGCGTGCAGACGATCGGTGACCTCGCCGCGCTCCCGCCCGACCAGCTGACGCGGCGGTTCGGCAAACACGGCGGGTCGCTGGCGCTGCGGGCGCAGGGCCTCGACGACGACCAGGTCCACGAGGGAGACCCGGCGAAGTCGGTCGGCCACGAGCACACGTTCGATACCGACACCCTGGACGCGGAGACGATCGAGCGAACGCTGCTCGCCATGAGCGAGGGTGTCGCCGGGCGACTGCGCTCGGCCGGCGTTCGGGCATCGACGATCGCCGTCAAGGTGCGCGACTCGTCGTTCCGGACCATCACGCGGCAGCGGACGCTGCGCGAGCCGACCGACCTGACCGAGCCGATCTACCGGGCGGCCCTCGAGCTCGCGCGCCCGGAGGTACGCGGGATCCGCATCCGGCTCCTCGGCGTGACCGCGTCGAACCTCGGCGAGCGCGAGCAGCTGGCGATGTTCGCGGACGAGGATCCGCGGCGGCGGAAGGCGATCGAGGCCACCGACACGCTGCGGCGCCGGTACGGCTCCGGGGTCGTGACGCGTGGTCGACTTGTCGGGTCGGGCCTGCCGGCCCCGTTCGAACGCGACCCGCGCAACCCCCTCGACCGCCGTGCGCGGGGCGTCCCGACGGACCCGGACGAGCCGGATCCGGACGCTCCGGGGGCTCGTGACAGCCTAGCTGACACGGATATCGACGACATTCCTCCCGACGACGCTTGACATCGAACGCCTGTTCGGTCTAGTGTCGTGACATCGAACAGATGTTCTGTCGGCCGAGTGCCCAGGTCGACGGCTTACAGACCATCCACTCGGTGCCATCTGGGTGGTCGATGCCAAGGCGGGAACGGGCCGGATCTGCCGGTCTGGGGGACCCGCCGGCATCGACCGAACCAGGCATCGGGACACGACAAGGAGCCAGACATGGCATTCATCCGTGTAGAGCCGGTCCCGGTCCACGTCCGCACCGATTGGTTCAGCGGCCGCCCGCGTGAGATCACGTGGGGCACCGAGCGACTCCCGATCACCCAGCTCTCCGCCATCCGCGAAGAGGCGGCGGCATACCCGGTCATCACCGGCCCGCGAACGCTGTTCGAGGTACAGACGCCTCGGGCCCGACTGGCTCTCACCTACCAGCACCGTTCGAAGCGCTGGACGGTGACGGCCCTGGACGAGGCACGCGCCGCGTAACCCGATCCTTCGAGCCGGCGGCGGAACCCTCCCCCGACTGCCGGCAGCCACGTCGGTAGGGGCGGAGGCGCCGGTACCGCCTCCGCCCCCTCGACGCCGCCCGCTGGATCCGCCGATGCCGGCGTTGTCGGCTGCGCCGCCACCGAGCGGCGCGCGAAGGTTGCAGGCGGCAACCTACAATCGCGCGGTGCATCCCACCGAACCTGCGGGTCGCTTTCGCGACCTGTCCCTCGATGACTTCACGGAGCGTCTCGCGTCGGCGGAGCCGGTCCCTGGCGGGGGCAGTGCGTCGGCCGTCGCCGCGGCCCTCGGGGCGAGCCTCGTGGCGATGGTAGGCTCGCTGACGTCCGGCAAGCCCAAGTACGCCGAACACGAGCCGATGTTGGCCTGGGCGATCGAAACCGGACGTCGCCTGTCGGACCTCTTCCTGACCCTGGCCGATGACGACGCCGTCGCGTTTGCCCGGTTTTCGGCGGCCATGAAGATGCCACGCGACACCCCGGACGAGATCGCTGCGCGGACTGCCGCCATGCAGGCTGCCGCACGACGCGCCTCGGAGGTGCCGCTCACCTGCGTCGAGGCGTGTCTCGAGCTTCTCGGCGTGGCCGAGGCCCTGGCCGGGCGCAGCAATCCGAACGCGGCGAGCGATGTCGACGTGGCCGCGCTGCTGGGTGAAGCGGCTGCCAGAGGGGCCGCGGCGAACGTGCTGATCAACCTGCCGTCGACCGGGGACCCGGAGTTCCAGGGGACGATGATGGATCGGGTCGCCGAGCTCCTCGGGGCCATCGACGATCTCGCGTCGCAGACCCACCAGGCCGTTGCGAGCGAACCCCGCGATCCGCTCGAGCGGGCCGGACCCGCGTGATCGACGCCTCGACGGGCACCGCGCGACTGCTCGAGGGCGGCCCGATCGCCGCCGAGATCCGCGCCGCCGTCGCCGAGGACGTCGTCTCGTTCACGGCGCAACAGGGTCGGCCGCCGGGACTGGCGGTCGTGATCATCGGGCGCGACGCGCCATCGACCGTCTACCTGGAACAGATCCTTCGCGGCTGCGCCAAGGTCGGCATCGACGCCCGTTTCGTCGAGCTCGAGGGGGAAGCGACGGAGGCGTCGGTCGTGGAGGTCATCCGCACCGTCAACGCCGATCCGACGGTCGATGGCGTGATCGTCCAGATGCCGCTGCCGCCGACGATCCGACTCCGCGCTGTCATCGACGCGATCGACCCCGACAAGGACATCGACGGCATCCATCCGCTCAACGCCGGCCTGCTCCGGCTCGGCTACGACGGCTTCCTGCCGGCCACGGCGCACGCCGCGGTCGAGATCCTGCGCCGCACGGGGATCGAGATCGCCGGCAAGGACGCGCTCGTCATCGGTCGCTCCGCCGTCGTCGGGATGCCGGTGGCCTTCCTGCTCGTCAAGGAGGACGCGACCGTCACGGTGAGCCACACGCGCACGCGAGATCTCCCGGGACACGTTCGCCGCGCGGACATCGTCGTCGTCGCGGCCGGACATCCGGGTCTCGTCGAAGGGCCGATGCTCAAACCCGGTGCGGTCGTCGTCGACGTGGGGATCAACGTGGTCGATGGCCACATCCGCGGCGACGTCGATTTCGAGGGCGCGCGGCAGGTGGCGTCGGCCATCACGCCGGTGCCCGGCGGCGTCGGCCCGCTGACGAACGCGCTCCTGCTGACCCACCTCATCCGCGCGGCCGAACGCCAGGCCGCTGCGCGTCGATCGACCTTGGAGGATCGATGAGCTTCCCGTCCGACCTGGCTATCGCCCGGTCCGTCACGCCGCGGCCGATCGTCGACATCGCCGCGGAACTGGGCATCCGCCCCGACGAGCTCGAGCTGTACGGGCCGACGAAGGCCAAGGTGACGCTCGAGGCCATCACGCGGCTGGAGGCGGAACGGCCGCGGGGCAAGTACGTGGTCGTGACGGCCATCACGCCGACGCCCCTCGGCGAGGGGAAGTCAACCACCACGGTCGGGCTCGCGCAAGGCCTCAACAGGATCGGCCGCAGGGCGTCGGTCAACATCCGCCAGCCGTCGCTCGGGCCGGTCTTCGGGATCAAGGGCGGGGCAGCCGGTGGGGGCTACAGCCAGGTCATCCCGATGGAGGACTTCAACCTCCACCTGACTGGTGACGTCCACGCGATCGGGGCGGCGCACAACCTGGGCGCCGCGTTCATCGATAACAGCCTCCACCACAAGAACCCGCTCGGCATCGACCCGCACGGGATCCTGTGGCCGCGCGTCGTCGACATCAGCGATCGCGCGCTCCGGCATGTCGTGATCGGCCTCGGCGGTCGCGAGGACGGCGTCCCCCGCGAGACCGAGTTCGTCATTACGGTCGCGTCGGAAGTGATGGCCGTCCTCGCACTCGCGACCGACCTGTTCGACCTGCGCACCCGACTCGGGCGGATGGTGCTCGCGACACGCATGGACGGCTCGCCGGTCACCGCCGAGGACCTGGGCGTGGCCGGCTCGATGACGGTCCTCCTGCGCGATGCGATCAAGCCGAACCTCCTCCAGACTCTGGAGGGCGGACCGGCGTTCGTCCACTGCGGCCCGTTCGGCAACATCGCCCACGGCAACAACTCGATCATCGCCGACCGGCTCGCCCTCGTGACCAACGACATCGTCTGCACCGAGGCGGGCTTCGGGTCGGACATGGGTGCCGAGAAGTTCTTCGACATCAAGTGCCGGGCGTCCGGGCTCGCCCCCGACGCGGCCGTGGTGGTCGCCACGGTCCGGGCGCTCAAGATGCACGGTGGCGTCGGCAAGATCGTGGCCGGCAAGCCGCTCGACCCGGCCCTGCTCGAGGAGAACGTCGAGGCGGTGCGGACCGGGTCGTCGAACCTGGCCGCGCACATCGGGATCGTCCGGAGGTTCGGCATCCCGGCGGTCGTGGCGATCAACGCATTCCCCACCGACACGCCGGCCGAGGTCGAGGCGATCAGGGAGGTGGCACTCGCCGCCGGCGCCCGGGACGCGGTGGTCGCCACCCATTTCGCCGATGGCGGTGCCGGCGCGACCGATCTCGCCGAGGCGGTCTGGGCGGCGACCGAAGACCCCTCGCGCGCGTTCCGGTTGCTCTATCCCGACGAGGCGCCGCTCGGCGAAAAGATCCTGACCATCGTCAAGGAGATCTACGGCGGCAACGGCATCGAGCTCACACCGGCCGCCCAGAAGTCGCTGAAGCTCTACGAATCGATGGGCTTCGGCCACCTCCCGATATGCATGGCCAAGACCCAGTATTCGATCAGCCACGACGCGGCGTTGAAGGGCGCGCCGTCCGGCTTCACGGTGCCGATTCGCGAGATCCGGCTGTCGGCCGGCGCCGGCTTCGTGACGCCCCTGTGCGGCGAGATGCGCACGATGCCGGGTCTGCCGTCCAGGCCGGGCGGCGAGAAGATCGATATCGACGCGGACGGGAACGTCGTCGGGCTGTTCTAGTCCTTGCGGGCGCGCGTCCGTCGCAGCACGCCGACGACCCCGATGACCAGGCCGATGCCGAAGATCGCGAGCGCGAACGGGGCCACGGCCTCGATCATCGAGGCGGGAGCCGCCGGAGCGGCGGACGGACTCGGCGCAGACGAAGGCGCCGCCGGCGGGCTGGGTGCACTCGGGGGGTCGGTCGCACTCGGCTGCACGCCGCCGAAGGTCTGGTTCGCCTCCGCCAGCATCGCCTGGCCCTCCTGGGTCGCGAGTGATGCGTGCGGGCTGCACAACCCGACGGAGTACATGTCCTCCGCGCGGTACGCGATGAAGATGTACTCGGCCCCGACGGGCAGCGGTGGGACCGAGCAATCGGCTCCCCCGCCGACGAGACTGAACCCGCCCGGATGCAGCCACACCCGCGGCTCGATGATCCCTCCGCCCTTGAACCACCGGGTGACGGTGACGGGGTACCCGCGTCCGTCGCGCGGATCGACGATGCCGGTAAAGACCACTGCATCGGGCTGGGCCGCGGAATCCGCCATCGAGATCATCGCGCACGAGCACGCGACAGCCGCCCGTGGCATAGCCAGACCCGCGAGTGCCAGCCCGACCACGAAAAGGAGCAGCGTGGCGGGATTCGGTCGACGCATACCCGGATGACGCCGGGGCTCGCGAGGAAGTTGCGCGGCGGCCCTCAGATCGTCGTCCGAGTTGCCAGGGCGAACGCCCACGCTACCGCGAGGCCGAGCACGACCCCGAGTGCTCCCGCGCCCCAGGCATACACGTCGATCGGGCCGAGCGGGTCGGTGTCGTCGTGGGCGTGGTCATCGTGGCTGTCGGTCGTCATCTCCCGCGCATTGTCGCAGACACCCTAAGGGCCCTGGGGCTCAGTAGACTCCGGCGGTCATGACCGATCCAAACGCCACGGGCGGATCCCGGGTGGACCCGTCGCTTCTCGCCAGCCTGCGCGATCTCGGACCCGACGGTCGGATCCTGTTCACGCTCCGGACCATGCGGATGTTCGGGTACGGCTTTCTGGCCGTCGTTCTCGTCCTGTATCTGGCCGCAGCAGGCCTCGAGCCGCTGGCGGTCGGGGCGGTCCTGACCCTGACACTGCTGGGCGACACGGTCGTCTCGCTGTGGCTCACGACCCACGCCGACAGGCTCGGGCGCCGACGCGTGCTGATCATCAGCTCCCTGCTGGTCGTCGTCGCCGGCGTGGTGTTCGCCGCGACCGACTGGCTGCCGCTGCTCATCCTCGCGGGCGTCATCGGGGTCATCTCGCCCACCGGCAACGAGGTCGGGCCATTCCTCGCCGTCGAGCAGTCCGCACTCAGCGAGGTGGTGTCGGGCAGGCGTCGGACCGCGGTCTTCGCCTGGTACAACCTCGTCGGCTATATCGCGACCGCGACCGGTGCGCTCGGGGCCGGACTGCTCGGCCAGATGCTCATCGAGGCAGGCTTGCCCGAGCTCGATGCGTATCGCGCCGTCGTCGTGGCCTATGCGGGTATCGGACTGGCGATGGCCGCCGTCGCCTCGCGCCTCGGGCCCGGGATCGAGGTACCAAGGTCCGCGGCCGCGGCGGATGACGGCATCACCCGGCGCCTGGGTCTCGGTCGTTCGAGGTCGGTCGTGCTGCGGCTTTCCGCGTTGTTCTCGATCGACGCGTTCGCGGGCGGCTTCATCCCGCAGAGCCTGATGGCGTACTGGTTCAGCCTGACGTTCGGCGTCGGCCCGGCCGAGCTGGGAGCGATCTTCTTCGCGGCCAATCTCCTGGCCGCCGTCTCGTCGCTGTCGGCTGCCCGGATCGCGGCACGGATCGGCCTGATCCGGACGATGGTCTTCACGCACTTGCCGTCGAACGTGCTGCTGATGCTCGTCCCGCTCATGCCGACGCTCCCGCTCGCGGTCGCGGTCCTGCTGCTCCGTTTCAGCCTGAGCCAGATGGACGTCCCGACCCGGCAGTCGTACGTGATGGCGGTGGTCGACCCGGACGAGCGGTCCGCGGCCGCCGGCGTGACGGGCATCGCGCGAACGGTCGGTGCGTCGATCTCGCCGTCGATCTCGAGTGTCCTCGTCGCCAGCGCGGGGACTGCTGCGCTCCCGTTCTACCTGGCCGGCGGCCTGAAGATCCTGTACGACCTGCTGATCTACCGCGACTTCCGCGCCGTGCGACCGAAGGAGGAGGTGGGCGGCTAGGCGCTCGCTGGGCGGCTACGTGCCTTGCCGGGCGGCTAGGTGCTCGGCGGGCGTCAGGTGCTGGCGCGGCTGAACCAGCGCGGCTTGATGATGCGCAACCAGATCCAGGCGAGGATCAGGAGCAGCAGGACGGCGAGGATCGCGTACTCGAACTGCTTGATCACGGCGCCGACCGATTCCCAGTTGGCACCGAGCTGGACGCCCGCGAAGACCAGCAGCGCGGTGAACGGCAGGGAGCCGAGGAACGTGAACACGATGAAGCGCCCCAGCGGCATGCGCGCGACCCCGGCCGCGAACGACACGAGGGACCGGATGACCGGCACCATGCGCCCGAAGAAGCTGGCCGCCTCGCCGTAGCGCGCGAAGAACGCCTCCGCGCGATCGAGATCCGCCCCGGAGATGCCGACGAAACGGCCCCACCGCTCGATGATGGGCCGGCCGCCCCACGCACCGATCGCGTATGCGATGACCGCTCCGACGGTGGCGCCGATCGTCCCGGCCAGAACGACCAGCCAGTACGACCACGGCTGTCCGGTGAGCGGCTCGACCGCATCGCCCGTCCCCACCAGGAAGCCGGCGAACGGAAGCACGAGCTCCGACGGGATCGGGATGATGACGCTCTCGATCGCGACCCAGAGCGCGACCCCGAGATAGCCCACGGCGTCATAGATCTGGGTGACCAGGTCTCGCACCGGACCGTTCAGGAAGTCGAACACGGCCGGGAGCATAGCGGACTATCCTCGGCGTCGTGACCGACCCTATCGTCCTGACGGGTGCCGATCTGTCGATCGCCGATGTCGAGGCGGCTGCCCGACATGGGGCCCCGGTCCGGCTCGACGAGGCGGCGCGCGGCCGGATGCAGGAGGCGCGCGACGTCATCGATTCCCTGGTCGCCGAGGGTGCCGTCGTCTACGGCGTGACCACCGGGTTCGGCGACCTAGCGACGACGTTCATCGAGCCGAGCCACGCGGGCCGACTCCAGGAGAACCTCCTGATGAGTCATGCCGCCGGCGTCGGGCGGCCGTTCCCGCGCGAGGTCGTCCGGGCGATGCTGCTCCTGCGCGCGAACACGCTGGCGCTCGGGCACAGCGGCTGCCGGCCCCTGCTTGGTCGACCGGTTGTTGGCGTTCCTCGAAAAGGGCATCCACCCGGTCGTCCCGGAGCAGGGGAGCCTTGGGGCGTCGGGAGACCTGGCGCCGCTTGCGCACCTCGCCCTGCCGCTGATCGGACGCGGCGAGGTGGAGGTCGATGGTCGTGTCGTCCAGGCCGGGGAGGCCCTGGCAGCAGCCGGGCTGGAGCCGTTGGAGCTCGAGGCGAAGGAAGGGCTCGCGCTCCTCAACGGCACCCAGATGATGGGCGCGCTGGCCGCGTTGTTCCTGGCCGACGCGGACCGCCTGGTCCGCACGGCCAGCGTCGCGGCAGCGCAGTCCGTCGAGGCGCTGCTCGGCACGGACGTCGCATTCGCCGCGGCCTACCAACTGGCGCGACCGCATCCCGGGCAGGTCGCCGTCGCGGCCGAGATGCGCCACCTCCTCCGCGACAGCGGCCTGCAGCAGGCCCATCACGGCTCCACCCACAAGGTCCAGGACCCGTACTCGCTCCGTTGCGTCCCGCAGGTACACGGCGCCGTGCGCGATGCGCTCGATCAGCTCCGGCGCGTGCTCGACATCGAGCTCAACTCGGCCACCGACAACCCGCTTGTCTTTCCGGGCGGCGGGGTCGCCGACCCGGGGGCCATCGCGACCGGCGGCGGCCAGGTCATCAGCGGCGGCAACTTCCACGGCGAGCCGCTGGCGCTGGTCCTCGACTACGCGAAGCTCGCGATCGCCGAGCTCGGCTCGATCAGCGAGCGCCGGATGGCGTTACTCGTGGATCCGCGGCTGAACGGCGGGCTCTCCCCGTTCCTCGCAGCCTCATCGGGGGTCGAGTCGGGGATGATGATCTACCAGTACACGGCCGCCGCCCTCGTCTCGGAGCACAAGGTCCTCGCCCACCCCGCGTCGGTGGATTCGATCCCGACGTCCGCCAACCAGGAGGACCACGTCTCGATGGGCTCGATCGCGGCGCGCCACGCGCGCGCCGTCCTCGAGGGGGTCGAGCGGATCGTGGCGATCGAGCTGGTCATCGGCGCCCAGGCGCTCGACCTGCGACTCGCATCGATGGCGCACGGGGGCGAGGCGGCTCCGGCGCCGGGTGGCGGGGTGGCCGAGGCTCATGCGCGGATCCGTTCCCGCATACGGCACCTCGATCGCGACCGCGAGCCCGGGCCGGACCTGGTCGCCGCGACTGCGCTCGTCCACGAGGGTGCGCTGGTGGATCTGGCGGGACCCGGCGACTCCTCCGGAACAGGGCGCAGCTGACCCGAGACTGACGCTCAGCCGGTCGGCACGCTCCGCCGCCAGGCGCGCGACTCCACGTCGCGCTCGGGGTTCCTGGTGATGCCGATGCGCTGCAGGGCGGCGTCGATCTCCTCGCGATAGGGCTCGCCCTCTCCACGCTCCGCGAGCCACACGAGATAGCCCGGGTCGACGCGCGCGACCTCGCCGATCGACCAACCGAGATGGCGACCGAACTGGAGGACGCTGCCGGACGGCCGGCCGGGAGCCGGACCCGCGCCGCCCGTCCCGTCATGTGCCGGTGCAGGCGCCCGCGACGCCTCGTACTGTGCCCGCGCGTCGGCGGTCCGGATGGCCTCGAAGGCGGCATTGATGCGCATCATCCGCCGCGTCGCGCGATCGCCCGCGAGGTCGGGATGGTGGCGCCGCGCCAGTTGGCGGCGCGCCGCGGAGATCGTTTCATCGTCGGCGCCGCGAGCGACGCCGAGGACGAGGTAGGCGTCCTCATCCGAGCGTTGAGCCATCCGGGTGGCAATGCCCCCAAACTGCCCGGCGGCGCGGCTCGGACCACACCGGACCGGACTGGACCTCACTGTACCAACCCTGGCTCGGTCGCGTCAGGACCGCCGGAACCCTGGCCTCACGGCGCCGTCCCGTGTTTTCCCTGGCTCTTCTCAGCCGAGGCGAAAACCTCGCTTCCAGGGCGGCACGGACTCCTCGCGGTCGACCGGCCGGCGCATCCTCGACCTGCCCAGGATGGCGTCGATCTCGGCGCGGTATGGCGAGCCTTCGGGCCGTTCGGAGAGCCACGCAAGGTAGCCGGTATCGACGCGCGCGATCTCGCCGAGCGACCAGCCGATGTGGCGACCGAAGTCGAGCACACTGCCGGACGGCCGACCGGGCGGCCGACCGGCGCCGCCGGTCCCGTCCTGCCTCCCGACCATGCGTCGAGCGCGGTCATATTCCACGCGTCGCTCCGCTGTCCGGAGAGCGTCGAACGCGGCGTTGATGCGCATCATCCGCGCAGTCGCTCCATCCCCGGCCACGTCCGGATGATGTCGTCGTGCCAATCGGCGGTGTGCCCGTGCGACCGCACGATCATCTGCATCGGACGAGACGCCCAGGACGACATATGCGTCGCCCTCGACCAGATCCAACATCGTATGGGACCCCCGAGAGGCAGTGCCCCGAGCACCACCGTGGATCGGACTGTAATCGGCGGGTCGGCAGATCGAAAGGGGTACGGCCGAGGCTTCGGCGCGGCGGCGCACCGTAGACTTCGTCGAGCCATGCCAAGCCTCGATGCAGAACGGATCTCGATCGTCGACGTGATCGACGAGACGTCGTTCGCCCTTCTGCCACCCTGCGCGGACCCGGGCTTCGATCACCGATCGTGCGACTACTGGGAGGATGCCGACCGCGGCTCGAAGTCGATCCGCCTGGACTGGCTCGAGCCGCCTGCAAGCGCGGCGAAACCGCCGACGGCCGCGAGCGCGAACCCGTTCCTCGCCGATGCCCGGGAACGGTCGGCCAACCCGTTCGCGCCAGGCGGTGGCGGTGGATCCAATCCGTTCCTGGCCGACGACGATGAGGCGGGCGACAATCCCTTCGCGCCCCGCCGCGCAACGAAACCGACCGTCAGTGCCGGCGCGCCTCCGAAGCTTCGTCTCCTGGGCCGCGGGCTGGCAGTCGTCGGCAGTTATGCCAAGGTCCTGCTCGTCGACGACGTCCCGGCCGCGTATTCGCAGTTCGGGCCTCTGTCCGCCTATCCGAGGGCGATGCGGACGCGCGAGCTGTATCCAGCCCTCCCGGATGCCCCCTTGCCGGCCGTCATCACCTGCATCGCGTCGACCCAGGCAGCCCGGGGCGCCGGCCTCGCCCGGGCCCTGATCGACGCCGTCTGTGACGACCTCGGGCGGCGCGGTTTCGCGGCCGTGGAGACCTACCCGGAAATGGGCGCCCGACCCGACGCGACCAGTGCCGCTACGCCGGGCTTCTGGGAAACCGTCGGGTTCGCTGTTGCGGCGCCCGACGGCCGCTTCCCTGTCCTGCGACGCGAGCTCGGGTGAGAGCTCTCCCCCGGCCACGCGCGTGGCTCCTCGCGGGTCTCGTTGCGACGGCCACCGTCGCAACCGGATGCATCCCGCCCCGGCCATCCCCGACCCCGGCGCCGGAGCCCGCGAGCACACCCACCCCGACCGTCCCGCAGGCCACGGCCAGCGCCGCCGTGTCGGGTTTGGTGGTGGACCCAGCGCTGCTCGATCTGCTGCCTCCCGACGTCGATGGCGTGGCCTTGAACCCGGACCCCGATACGGCCGCTGAGATCGCGGCCGATGGCACGATCGGGCTGTTCGTGTCGGCGATCGCGCTGGCCGCGGCCTTCGGCCCGATCGCGACGGATGCAGCCGCCGACTACGTCGTGGTGACGGTCGCGCGACTCAAGCCCGGTACCTTTGATGAGCTCTTCTTCCGTGGCTGGCGCGACACATTCGATGCGGCCGTGTGCGAGCAGGCGGGCGGCGTCAGCGGCCACGCCGAGAGCGACATTTCCGGCCATCACACGCACATCGGCACGTGCGTGGGCGGCGTCCACACCTATCACGTCCACCTACCGGCCAGCGACGTCATCGTCTCGATGCAGGGCATCGGGGAGGGCCGCTACGGAGAGCGCGTCGTGGCCGGGCTGGCGGAGTAGCCTGAGCCGATGACGACGACCAGCGGACCGCGACTGGTCCGCGCGCCACGCGGCCCCGAGCTGACCTGCCGCGGCTGGGCGCAGGAAGCGGCGCTGCGCATGCTGATGAACAACCTGGACCCCGAGGTGGCCGAGGATCCCGATCACCTCGTCGTCTACGGCGGGACCGGGAAGGCGGCGCGGAGCTGGGAGGCGTTCGACGCGATCGTGCGCGAGCTGCGTGCCCTCGCGGACGATGAGACGCTCCTGGTGCAGAGCGGCAAGCCCGTCGGCGTCGTGCGGACCCACGAATGGGCCCCGCGGGTGCTCATCGCGAACTCGAACCTCGTCGGCAAGTGGGCCACCTGGGAGGTGTTCCGCGAGCTCGAGCAGGCAGGCCTGATGATGTACGGCCAGATGACGGCCGGCTCCTGGATCTACATCGGGACGCAGGGCATCCTGCAAGGCACATACGAGACGTTCGCCGAGGCGGCGCGCCAGCATTTCGGCGGCTCGTTGCGCGGGACCGTCACGCTCACCGCGGGCCTCGGCGGCATGGGCGGCGCCCAGCCCCTGGCGGTGACGATGAACGAGGGCGTCTGCCTGGCGATCGAGGTCGACGAGGCGCGCGCGCGACGGCGGGTGGAGATCGGCTACGTCGATCGGTTGACCCACGATCCGGGCGAGGCGCTCCGTTGGGCGCGCGCCGCCGCCGCCGACGGCGAGGCGGTGTCGATCGCGCTCGTCGGGAACGCCGCCGAGATCGAGCCGGCCTGGGCTGCGGCCGGGGAGCGGTTCGACATCGTCACCGACCAGACCTCTGCGCATGACGCCCTTGGTGGGTACGTGCCGGCGGAGATCGGCCTCGCCGATGCGTCGACCCTGCGCGCGACCCAGCCCGACGAATACCAGCGCCGGTCCCGCGCGGCCATGGCCGCACACGTACGGGCGATGCTCGCGTTCCAGCGCGCGGGCGCGGTCGTCTTCGACTATGGCAACAACCTTCGGGCCCAGGCGCAAGAGGCGGGTGTCGCCGACGCGTTCGACTACCCCGGTTTCGTGCCCGCCTTCATCCGGCCCCAGTTCTGCGAGGGCCGTGGCCCGTTCCGCTGGGCGGCGCTGTCCGGCGATCCTGCCGACATCGCCCGCACGGACCGCGCGGTCCTGGAGTTGTTCCCCGACGACGCCGGTCTGCGCCGCTGGATCGAGATGGCGCAGGCACGCGTCCCGTTCCAGGGCCTGCCCGCGCGGATCTGCTGGCTCGGCTATGGCGAGCGGTCGCGCGCGGGCCTCGCCTTCAACGAGCTGGTCGCCGCGGGCGAGGTCAGCGCACCGATCGTCATTGGACGCGATCATCTCGACGCGGGCTCGGTCGCCTCCCCGAACCGTGAGACCGAGGCGATGGCCGACGGCACCGACGCGGTGGCCGACTGGCCGCTTCTCAACGCGTTGGTCAACACGGCGGCCGGCGCGTCATGGGTGTCGATCCACCATGGCGGCGGGGTCGGCATCGGCTATTCGCAGCACGCCGGGATGGTCGTCGTCGCGGACGGCACGCCGCTCGCCGCCCAAAAGCTCGAGCGGGTGCTGACCACGGACCCCGCGATGGGCGTGCTGCGGCACGTCGACGCGGGCTACGAGCGGGCGATCGAGGTCGCCCGCGAACGGGGGGTCCGCGCCCCGATGCTCGAGGAGGGTTGACCGCCCGTTCACCGAGGCCGCCATCCGCGTCACGAAATGACCACCTGACGGGCGGGGAGTCGGACTAGCATCAACGGGTGCTGGTCGAGTCCGTCCCGAACGTGTCCGAAGGCCGCCGGCTCGACGTGATCGACCGGCTGGCCGAGGCCATTTCGTCGGTGCCCGGCGCCGCGCTTCTCGATCGGACGAGCGACGCGAGTCATAACCGGTCGGTCTTCACCATCGCCGGTGAGCACGAGGCGGTCACGACCGCCCTCGAGCGCCTGGTCGGCGCTGCGATCCACGAGATCGACATGGACTCCCATGAGGGCGAGCACCCGCGTATCGGAGCGGTCGATGTCATCCCGTTCATCCCGCTCGGGACGACGACCATGGACGCCGTCATCGATCTCGCGCGCGACTTCGGCGAGCGGATCGCCTCACGTTTCGAGCTGCCGGTGTACCTCTATGCCGAGGCCGCGTTCCGGTCCGACCGCGAGCGCCTGGCCGACGTGCGCCGAGGTCAGTACGAGGGCCTCAAGGCGGAGATCGACCAGCGCGGGCGCGAGCCGGACATCGGGCCGCCCCGCCTCCACCCGTCGGCCGGGGCGGTCGCGGTCGGCGCCAGGCCGTTCCTGATCGCCTACAACATCAACCTCGATTCTGACGACGTCGACCTGGCCAGGCGCATCGCGCGTCGCGTGCGAGAGTCAGGTGGTGGGTTGCCGAAGCTCCAGGCCAACGGGTTCGAGGTCCGTGAGCCCGAACGCGGCCACCCGCTCCGGGCCCAGGTGTCGATGAACCTGCTCGACTTCGCGGTGACGCCGCTCTGGCTGGCCTGGGACGCGGTGCGCGACCTGGCCGCCGAGGACGGCGTCCGCCCGGCCGAATCCGAGCTCATCGGGCTGGCGCCCGCCGCATCGTTCCTGGCCGTCGCCGACCACGCGGGAACGCCTCCGGACGAGCCGATCGAGGCGCGTCTGGCCGCCGCCGCGGGGTACCTCAAGCTGCGCGACTACTCCCCGATGCAGATCCTCGAGCTGCGGCTCCATGCAGCGCGCGGGGGAGCCGGTGCGATCTCGACGGGCGAGGGTCCCCGTCCGTCGTGAGCAGCGGGCCATTCCGGGTCATCGAGGGCGGCCGGACCGGCGAGCCGACGCCCGGCCTGCTCATCGTCGGCGCACAGGAGATCGCGACGCTGGAAGGGGGCGTCCGGCGCGGAGCGGAGCAGGGCGAGATCGGCCGGTTGGTGGCCGACGACCCCGCCTCGCCGGAGGCGCCGGCGGTCGCGGTCTGGGAGGGCCGGGTCGCCGGGGTCGGGCAGCGTGCCTCGGTCGAGGCTGCGCTGGTGGCCGACGGCCTGCCGCTCGCGCGTTTCGCGCGCATCGACGCGGCCGGCGGATCGGTCACGCCCGGGCTGGTCGACCCACACACGCACTTGCTGTTCGCGGGCTCGCGCGAGGACGAGCTCGTGCTCCGTCAGCAAGGCGCCACGTACCTCGACATCCTGGCCGCGGGTGGCGGGATCCTTTCGACGGTCGCCGCGACGCGAGCCGCGTCCGAGGCGGCGCTGCTCACCCACGGCCGCAGGTGGCTCGACGAGATGCTCACGCATGGCGTCACGACGATCGAGGCGAAGTCCGGCTACGGGCTCGACCTCGAGACCGAGCTCCGACTCGTCGAGATCGCCTATCGGCTCGGGCGCGAGGGGCCGATCGACGTCGTGCCGACATGGCTGGGCGCCCACGCGGTCCCGCCCGAGTTCCGCACGCGACCGGACGGGACCGAGGCATACGTCCGGCACCTGCTCGACGAACAATTGCCCGGGATCGCCGCCCACGGGCGGGCGCGGTACGCCGACGTCTTCTGCGAGACCGGGGTGTTCAGCGCAGATCAGTCGCGGCGGGTGCTCGAGGCGGCCCGCGCATTCGGCCTGCTGCCGCGCCTCCATGCCGACGAGCTCGCGCCATCGGGCGGCGCGGAGCTCGCCGCGGAGCTTGGGGCCGCATCGGCCGACCACCTCGCCACCCCGTCGCTCGAGGGGATCGCCGCGATGGGCGCCGCGGCCGACGACGGCGAGCCCGTGGTCGCCACGCTCCTGCCGGTCACGACCTGGTTCCTCATGAAGGACCACCACGCGCCGGCCAGGGCGTTCATCCAGGCCGGTGTGCCGGTCGCGATCGGCACCGACTTCAACCCGGGCACCTCACCCACACCGAACCTGACGCTTGCGATGTCGTTCGCGAGCGTCAACCTCGGGATGTCGCCCGACGAGGTCCTGGCCGCGGTGACCATCAATGCGGCGCGGGCCCTGGGGCTGGAGGACGAGATCGGCTCGATCGAGGTCGGCAAGGTGGCCGACTTGGTGATCTGGCGAGTACCGACCAGCGCGCGGATCCCCTATCACCCAGGCGCGGACCTGGCGCGCACGGTGATCAAACGCGGCCGCATCGTGTTGGACAGACCCTAGAGCTCGTAACGGCTCAGGCCTGCTTGCCGCGCGACTCCAGGAGGACGGTCACGGTCTCGACCGGCAGGCTCGACGCCGTCACCGACAGCTTCGGCTGCGTCACCGGCTCGGCCCCCATCTCGTGGAAGAACTTGGCGAGCACCTCGGCGCAGTCCTTGTCGTCCTCGCACAACGGCATCGGGACGACGATCTTCGGGTCGAGCTGCGCCATCAGCGCCGCGGCCTTGGTCGGGCTCAGCGCACCGCCGAGCGGCACGCAGGCGATATCCACCGGGCCGATGTCGCCGATCTTCTCCTCGGACAACAGGTGTCCGATCTCGCCCAGGTGGATGGTGTGGATCCCGTCGACCTCGACCACGAACGAGACGCCCTTGCCGTTCTCCGCCCCACGCGCATCGTCGCGGTAGGTACGAACGCCGGTGACGAGGACCTCCTTGACTTCGTACTCGCCCGGGCCGTCGAGGACGAACGCCTGATCGAGGCTCGAGGGGACCAGCGTCGTGCCGTCCCGGGACACCTTGCCCTTCGGCTTGCCGCGGGCGACCGGTGCGTCGTCGGCATGGCTGAACGTGACGACGTCGCCCGTGATCCCGCGGCCGGTCGGCCCGACCACCGACTGATACGGGTCCGCCACGACGACCGCGTCCTTGCCACGCAACCGGACGCAGGTCCGGCCATACCACGTCACTTCCATCGGGCCGATTCTGACATAGCACCATGCACGGGCGCTCAAACCTCGGGCCGATGGGGTCGGGGAGCTCCCCCTCGGACCTCGGTGGAGCGAGTGCCACCAACAGAAAGACCGGGAGCGCCTGCCCAATCGGCGCCCCCGGTCGGAGGGAGGGAGGATGGAACCCTGAGGGTTCGTCCGATCGCTACGCTACGGCGCCCTGATTCACGGTCGAGCCGTGAAGCGGTTAAGAAAGCGACATCGAGCCCGTTCCGGGCGCGAAACCCGGAGCGTGTGACAATCCGGCGATGAGCCGACCATCCCGTCTTTCACCGATCGCCCTCGCCGCCGTCACGGCCCTCATCATCGCGGCGTGCGGCAACGCGGCCCCGTCCGCGTCGCCGACCGCGACGCCTGCGCCCTCGCCGTCGACGGCAGCGTCGCCGACCCCGGCCGGCTCGGCCGATGTCGACGCCGTCTACGCCGAGATCAACGAGCAGGTCCGCGCGATCCGCGGCCTCGACGAGAAGAAGCCGATCGCGCCGACGATCGTCTCGCCCGAGGAGCTGTCGGCCGTCATCCGGACGACGTTCGATCAGGACTACCCACCGGAGCAGGTCGCTGCGGACGAGATGCTCTACAAGGGCCTCGGGCTGATCGCCATGGACGCGGATCTCGGCGCGATCTTCGTCGACCTCCTCGAGAGCCAGGTCGCCGGGCTGTATGACCCCGTCAACGACAAGCTGTACGTCCTCTCGAAGGAAGGCGGCGTTGGTCCCGTCGAGAAGGTCTATTACTCGCACGAGTACGACCACGCCCTCCAGGACCAGCACTTCGATCTCCAGGCGATGACCGAGGGCCTCGAGGGTCAGACCGACCGGCTCCTGGCCCACCAGGCGAGCGTCGAGGGTGATGCGTACCTCCTCATGACGTACTGGCTCCAGCAGCACCTGAGCCCGGCCGAGATCGGTGAGGTCATCCAGGCGTCCAGCGATCCTGAGCTGCAGGCTGCGCTCAACCAGATCCCGGCGATCGTGCAGGCGCAGATCCTGTTCGCGGCGACCGAGGGCACGCAGTTCGCGCTGCAGGCGCAGCTGTCCGGTGGCTGGCCGGCCATCGATGCGGTCCTTGGTGACCTGCCCGCATCGACCGAACAGATCAAGCATCCCGAGAAGTACGCGAGCCGCGAGGCGCCGATCGAGGTCGACCTGCCGAACGACCTGGCGTCGCGCATGGGCACCGGCTGGTCGGTCGTGCAGGAGAACACCATGGGCGAGCACCAGACCTCGATCTGGCTGGGCTCCCCGACAGTCGCCGCGGCGAAGGATGCGGCGGCTGGCTGGGGCGGTGATCGGATCGCGGTCCTCGGCGGACCGAACGAGACGTGGGCGATCGCCTGGCAGACCGTCTGGGACACGCCCGCGGACGCCGCGGAATTCGAGGTCACGGCGGACGCGGCGGTCGCGAAAGCGGGCGGCCCGGGCGCGGTCCTCCCGGGTGTTGGCGGCCCGACCCGGTGGGTCGTGATCGGCAGCGATGACGCGACCCTTGCCAAGGTCGCCAACGTGCTCGGCCTCGCGGGCTGACCCGGCCTACATCGCTTCCGGAGCCGAGATCCCCAGGAGGCCGAGCGTCCGTGCCAGCGTGACTTGTGTCGCGCGTGCGAGGGCGAGCCGCGACGCAGATCGTTCGGGCTCGTCAGGGTCGACCACGCGGGCGTCCCGGTAGAAGGCATGGAACGCCGTCGCCAGCTCCTGCGCGTATGCCGTGATCCCCTGGGTCTCTTCGCCGACCACGGCATCCTCGACGACCTCGGGGAGACGGACGATGGCGCGGGCCAGGGCGGCTTCCGGACCCCCTGACAAGGTGCCGGCGACCGTCGCCGCCGGGGCGAGCCCGGCCCCGTCGGCCTTGCGCAGGATCGATGCGATGCGCGCGTGCGCGTACTGGACGTAATAGACCGGGTTCTTGCTGGCCTCCTCGTACTCGCCCCGCTCGAGTGCCTCGCGATGACCGCGCATCTGCTCGATGTCGAAATCGATCGCGGACGTGGCCGCGCGCGACGCGAAGAACCAGCGCGCTGCGTCGACGCCGACCTCCGACAGGAGCTCGTCGAGCGTGACGTACTCACCGGCCCGCTTGGACATCGAGACCTCGACCCCGTCGCGCACGAATCGCACCCATGAGTACAGGTGCATCTGGACGCGCTCGGGGTCATAGCCCATCGCCTTGGCGGCGTTGCGCACCCGGGCGACCGTCCCATGGTGGTCGGCACCCCAGATGTAGATGAGGTGATCGAAGCCGCGGCTGAACTTCTCGGTCACATACCCGATGTCGGCGGCGAAGTAGGTCGGCTGCCCGTTCGAGCGATAGATCACGCGGTCCTTGTCGTCCCCGAACGCGGTCGATCGGAACCAGACCGCGCCGTCCTCCTCGTAGACGTGCCCGCGTTCCCGCAGACGCTCGACGGCGCGGTCCACCCAACCCGCCTCATGGAGCGACCCCTCGGTCGTCCACACGTCGAAATGGACGCCGAGCTGCTCGAGGCTCGCCTCGATGCCCTGCCGGACCACTCCGGCAGCCCAATGCCCGACGATCCCAGCCGCGTCGGCGTCGGGCGCGTCGGCATCCGCCCAGACCGCGTCCGGTACCTGCGACGCCAGGTCCTGGACGTAGTCCCCGTGATAGCCATCGTCGGGCACCGGCTGGCCACGCCGGATGGCCACGATCGAGGCGCCCAGGTTCGGGATCTGGCCACCGGCGTCGTTGAAGTAGTACTCCCGCGTGACGCGCTGGCCGCCGGCCTCGAGTACCCGACCGAGCAGGTCGCCGATGAACGCCCCTCGCGCGTTGCCGACATGGAGCGGGCCGGTCGGGTTGGCCGACACGAACTCGATGTTGACCGAGCGGGTCGACGTCGGCTCGACGTGTCCCCACGCCTCCGGCTCGGCCAGGATGCCGTCCACCACCGCCTCGAGGGCCGCCGGCTTGACGCGGACGTTGAGGAAGCCCGGTGGCGCGACCTCGACGGCCTCGACCGGGGACGCGGGATCGCGTGTCGCGTCGCGCACGAGCTTGGCAGCCAGGAGCGTGGCGATCTCCAGCGGCGCCTTGCGGTACGGCCGGGCGAGCTTCATCGCCAGGTTCGTGGCGAGGTCCCCGTGGTCCGGGTTCGCCGGGTGCTCGACTTCGATGTCGGGTCCGGCCGTGTCGCCGTCCAGCTGCGGGAATGCGCCGTCCGCCACGGCCAGGTCCCAGGCCCGACGGACGGCGTCGCGGACCTGCGTGCGCATGGGGGGAGGGATCACGGCGCCCATCGTACTGGTGCGAGTCCTGGGTCGTGCGTCCGGGGGTCCGGGGAGGACCCTTTGTTGCAGGCCCGCAACGGTATCCGGAGCCGCTGGGCGGTGGATGGCGGAGCGGTGCAGTTGAGGCTCGCCAGAGGTACTAGACCGGCCAGGACCCCCATGCGAGTATCCGGGGCCTCAGTCGGTGTACGGACACCCTTCCGAGGGAAGCCATCGACGGGGGGACCATCTATCGAGGCTTAGGCCTCCGCTCGGGGATCCGTCACATGTCGTCTACTCGATCCGGCGCGCGACCGCGCCTGGCCCGCCGCTTGTCGTGGCTGGCCGTCCTTTCCCTGACGTCGGCGGCACTGTTCGTGCCGTCCGCGACCGTGCAGGCCGCGTCGGTGAACCCGATCGCGGTCAACAGTGGCAACCCGACCTGCGCATCGTTCGCCGGGGCATACGGCGGGGGCCAGCCGTGGCAGGAAGTCAAGTCGGATCCGCCGGGCAACGGCACGATCAACGTGCCCGGCTTCGGGACCATCACCGTTTCGAACTTCGAGCAGTCGGCGTCCGGGCAGCCCGGCAGCTTCGACTGGTCGTCCACATTCGGCATCGACGCGGTCTTCGTGAAGGCCGGATCGTCGAAGCACCAGCTGTACGTTTACGCCGCGACCGCCGGCGCCACCGAATCCACGGGTGACACGGAGCTTGAGCCGCAGGACGGCCAGGGGAATGGCATCAGCCACATCTCCTTCTGCTTCGATGTGGCCGTCCAGGCCACGCCCACGCCGACCCCGGTCGTCACACCGACACCGACTCCGGTCGTCACGCCCACGCCGACTCCGGTCGTCACGCCCACGCCGACGCCCGTCGTCACGCCCACGCCGACACCGCCTGGATCCACGCCGACGCCGACCCCGGCTCCGACGGAGGAAGCGCGCCAGGCCAGCATCCTGATCGCCAAGGTGGACAACAAAGGCACCGCCGACCCCGACGACGACGAGGCCCTCGATGGCGCGACGTTCGAAGTCTGGGCCGACGACGGTGACGAGGTCTTCGAGACCGACCAGGACGAGCTCGTGTTCGGCCCGGCCGCTGCGCCGCTCGGCATGCTCGACACCGACCTGCTCGATGGTGGGATGTACTGGATCGTCGAGACGATCGTGCCGGCCGGCTTCATCGGCTCGGACCCGATCCTCGTCGAGCTCAACGTCGACCCGTCCGTGACCTGCGCCTGGGACTTCGGCGGGCTCATCGCCTGCGAGCAGAACCAGGGTGACGTCTCGGAGCTGAGCTGGACCATCGTGATCGTCGACAACACGCCCGAGGGCGACACGCCCCAGAACCCGCCGACCGGCGGCGTGGGCGGCGCGGTGGGGACGCCTCGTGCGACCCTGCCGGCCACCGACACGCTTGACGGCGCCGGTTCGACGGCTCCCGCCGGCGACAGCTGGCGGCTCGTCCTCCTCGCGATGGCGGCCTTCCTGACCGCCGCGCTCGTCCTGACCCCGGCTCGCGCCGCGGTCCGCAAGGACGATCGAATCCGCTAACCCCGTGGGTGCCAGGGGCACCCGGCCCTGAGCAGCGGACGACTGCCGCCCGACGTGGGCGGCGGTCGTTCGATTCGTGCGGATCGTCGCACGGTGCCGAGTTGCACCGAATGTCGGGAGATTGACGGTCCGATGTCGCCAAAAGTACTAGACGGCGACCCCGGACCATGGGACTATCCGCGAGCTCGGGTCTGTGCGCGGGGGCGCTGTACCGAGACCGTCATCGCCACGAGGCGTATGCCTCACGCATCTTGGGGACCGTATCGAATGAATGCCCAAACGCGCTCCCGCCTCGGTCGGAGGCTGGCTTGGCTCGCTGTGATCGGGCTCGCCGCCGCCGCCCTCTTGGCGCCTTCGTCGACAGCCATAGCTGCCGCGCCGGATACAGTGACGATCTGTCACGCGACCGGTTCGCACACCAACCCATACATCGTCCATGAGCCCGCCAAGAGCGGTGATGTCAGTGGGCACGCTGATCACACAGGCCCAGTCTGGTTCGCTGGGATCACTGTGGTTTGGGGCGATATCATCCCGCCCTTCACGTACCCCGGTGGGAGCTTCCCGGGGCTGAACTGGACGGTGGCGGGCCAGGCCTTCTACAACAACAATTGCAACATTCCCGGGGCGGCGACGCCCACGCCGCCGCCCGTCGTCCCCCGCGCCCGTCGTCACGCCGACGCCGCCGCCCGTCGTCACGCCGACGCCGCCGCCCGGTGTGACGCCTGCGCCGACTCCGACCGGCGGAGTCGGAGGAGTGATCGGCACGCCGCCGGCTGGCGCGACTGCTGACCCGACGCTGCCGTCGACCAGCACGCTCGACGGCCAGGGCACTGGCTCGACCGGTGACGGCTGGCGGATCATCCTCCTTGTGGTGGCGAGCCTGCTCGCCGTCGCACTCCTGCTGACGCCTGCTCGGGCCGTCGTTCGTAAGGACGACCGCTCCCGCTGACCGTCGGCTTCCCTACGGGGTCCCCGAGACCCGGGCGGAGCGGCGCGCTGTCCGTGCGTCGCTCCGCCCATCGTCTCGAAGTCCTGAACGACCGGGTGGCCGTGCTGGCCTCCCGGTCGTCATCGTGCTGGTCCCGGGATCAGATCAGGAATCGGGCTCCGGGCTCCACGAGGTCGACAGGCCCGTCATAGATCGCCGTGACCGACTCGATCGTCGCTGCCGGGTCGAAACCCATCTGGAGGTGGGTGAGCAGGACCCGACCTGCACGGGTCCGAGCGGCCAGGCTCCCGACCGCCGGCCCGTCCAGGTGCATCGCGTCGCGAACGACCGGGCCCGGCCCGAATGACACCTCGATGAGGAGGGCGTCCCCGACGCGGATCAGGGGATCGAGATCCTCCGCCCGCCCGCAATCGCCGGAGTAGACGAGGCCGACGCCGCCATCCGGATGCGAGACCCGGAACGCGTGGCTGTTCTGCGTGTGCGTGACGCGGGCCGCCTCGACGCGCAGCTCGCCGATGTCGATCGAGCCCGCGGAGATGGGTTCGACATCCAGGGACGCCGCCGTGAAACCTGGCTCATCGTGGAGCGCATCGATGCGCTTCGCGAGCCCGGTCGGCGCGATCACCCGGACGCGCCGGGTCGGTTGGAACTGCCACCTGAGGTAGTGGCGCAGCGCCACGAGGTCGATGAAATGGTCCGGGTGGAGATGGCTCACCAGGACCGCGTCGAGCGAGCTCGGCTCTAATCGGGCCGTCAGCCGCGGGAACGCGCCCTGGCCGAGATCGAGGACGATGGCCGTCGAGCCGGATCGCACGAGGTAGGCCGCGCCCGCCGATCCGGGGCGGTCGCTGTACGCCGGTCCGGCGCCGAGCACGTCGAGCTGGATGGTGTCCGAAGGTCCGGCGGGCATGGCCGTCAGACTAGCCGACGACGATAGGTGCCGAGGGTCGGGTCAGTTGCGCGGGGTCCGCTTCGGTGTCGGTTGCGGCTTCGGCGTGGTCTTCGGGCCGTTCTCTCCGCCCTGACCCCCGGGGGCGCCTGGATCGGTCGGGCCGGCGTTGGGCTCCTTGGTCGGCTTCGGCGTGGGCGCGGCGGTCGGGGCCTTGGTCGGCTTGGCGGTCGGATCGGCAGGCTTGTCGGGGCCAGCGCCGTTGCCACCGCTCCCGCCGCCACCGCTCCCGCCACCGTTGCCGCCATTCGCGGGCCCGGCGGTGTCGATCCGCTCGATCGCTCGGTCACTC
This sequence comes from uncultured Chloroflexia bacterium, assembly GCA_963819655.1. Classification (GTDB taxonomy): domain Bacteria; phylum Chloroflexota; class Limnocylindria; order Limnocylindrales; family CSP1-4; genus SPCO01. The sequence goes on from CAWFXA010000002.1 coordinate 642,020, forward strand.
CGATCGACCGCGCGTTCGACGGCGCGCTGGACGGCACGGGAGATCGCGTCGGCGGCGCCATCGGGGACCCGCAGCGCAAGGGCCTGGAGCACCTCGACGTTGCGGCTGACGCCGGCCTCGAGGATCGCGACGGCGACCTCGTCCTGTGTCGCGATCGCGGCTTCGGATGCCGCCTCGACGATACGCGCGTAGGCAGCCAGGGCGGCGGCCGCGCCGGCGGCATCGCCCGCGCGCGCCGCATCCTCGGCTTCCCGAAGGCGGACTTCGAGACGGGCCAGCTCGGCGATCGCTCGCGCCGAGGGATCGTTCGGCAGGGTGAGGGTCTCGATCCAGATGCGCTGTTCATATAGGGCGCCGCCCGGTCTCGCTGCGAAGGCCGTGCCGGCCGCGCCGGCAAGGACGACTGCAGCGGCGAGGAGCGCCGTCAGCGGACGCCGGATCCGGGACCGCGCGGATCTGCGGGTTCGGATGGAGCGACCGTCGGTCGGGATCGCGCCGGGCAGGACAATTCGCGGTACGACCGTCAGGGCCGCCGCGTCCGCCCGCGCGAGATCGGCTTGGCGATGGGCGACGGCCAGCACCCGGGCCCGCATCCGCGAGGTCGACACGAGGTCCGGGGTCAGGCGGGCGTCGGCATACGCGTCAAGGCGCTGCCGCAATCGTGCGTCCCCGGCCACGAGATCGATCATCCTGTCGTCCATCAGCCGATCCGTCCCCCGGAGCCGGCAACGTCGTCGCCGGTGCCCGACTCGTCGATCCGGAGCTGCCGCCGCAGCGCGGCGATCGCCCGGAACTGGAGTCCGCGGATCGTCCCTTCCTGCTTGCCCATCACCTCCGCCGCTTCGCGGGCCGACAGGCCGGCGAAGAAGCGCAGGGCGATGGCTTCTCGTTGTTCGTCTGTGAGTGCGGCCAATGCGACCGCGACCTCATCCATCTCCTGGCGAGCGACGGTGACCTCGTCGGGTCCGGCGTCGCCGCCTGCCTGGCCACTCGCGGTGTCCAGGTCGAGATGGTCGTGCCGCGTGCGCACATGGTCGATGACGGTGTTCCTGGCCAGCCTGAAGAGCCAGCCCCCGAATGGGATGCCCCGCGATTGGTATCGCGGGAGCGCTTCCAGGGCCTTGACGAAGACGAGCTGCGTCAGGTCCTCCGCGTCCGACGGGCGGTGGACGCGGCTTGCGATGTAGCGATAGACCGGCAGGTGGTAATGGTCGAACAAGAGGCCGAACGCCCAGGCGTCCCCGTCCCGGGCCTCCTGTACCAGCCGCTCGATCGCGCTGTCGTCGAGGGTCACAACGAACGTCCTGCGACGACGTTAGGTGCGCTGGGGATGCGGACCGCGACCGGATCGTCCCCGCGCCGGAATGCAAGGGCGTCGAAACCCGCATCCGCAGCGGCCCGATAGCCATCGTCCAGCCCCCACGCGAGGTTGTCGGCCCGATGCGCGTCCGACCCGACGGTCACGGCACGGCCGCCCAGCTCGCGGAACCGCGCCACGATGGCAGGCGAGGGGTAGCTCTCGTTCGGCGACTGACGCAGACCGCTGGTATTGATCTCGAGCGCGGTCCCGCTCTCCACGAGTGCGTCCAGGATCCGCTCGTACAGCTCCGGCGCGGCGGCCAGGTCGGCCGGCGTGACGTGCGGGAACAGGAAGCGCTTGACGAAGTCGATGTGGCCGAGCGCGTCGAACAGCCCGGACCGGGCAGCTGCCTCGACCTCGTCGAAGTAGGGTGCGACGATCTCGCGCAGCGACCGACCGTCGACCCAGCTCGCCACACGTGCCGCGGCGTACGGTGAATCCCGGTAGATGTGGACTGAGCCGATGGTGAAGTCGTACGCGTGGGTCGCGAGGTGACCCCTGATATCCGACTCCCAGCCGCTGTCCCACGTGATCTCGACCCCGAACCGGATGGCGACGCCGCGATCGGCCCAGCGCTCGGCGGCCTCGCGCACGATCCGCTCGCGCTGCTCGAAGGTCGTGAAGTCGTAGGCGGGCGCACTCGGCTCGAAGTCGACGTGGTCCGTGACCGCGATCTCCGCGATGCCCCGTTCCTCGGCCGCCGCGGCGAACGCGTCGATCGGCACATCGCTGTCCGGCGACAGGTCCGTGTGCAGATGCGCGTCCAGCGGCAGATCGCGCGCCTGGCGGTCGATCATCCGCCGTGCCCCCGTGTCCGGCTCACCCCGAGATCACCCCGAGCTCACGTCCGACGGTCGAGAACGCCTCCAGCGCGAGGTCGAGGTGATCGTCGGTGTGGGCCGCAGTGACGATCGTCCGGATACGGGCGAGGTCGATGGCCACGGTGGGGAAGACGACGGGCTGCGCGAAGACGCCCTCGCCCATGAGCCGGTCGCTGAACCGCATCGCGACCTCGGGGTCGCCCATCATCACCGGCGTGATCGGCGTCTCGGACCGACCCGTATCGAAGCCGAGGCGGTTCAACTCCGCCTTGAACCGTCGGGTATTGGCCCACAGCCGCTCGAGCAGCTCGGGCTCCTCCTGCATGACCTTGATCGCCTCGCGGCAGGCGGCCACGACGGCCGGTGGATGGGACGTCGAGAAGAGGAACGGTCGCGCGCGCTGGGTCAGGATCTCGCGCAGGGCCGTCGACCCCGCCACGTAGCCACCGAGCGAGCCGACCGCCTTGCTGAGCGTGCCGACCTGGATCGCCACGCGGCCGTGGAGGCCGAAGTGGTCGACGCTCCCGCGGCCGTCCCGACCGAGGACGCCCGACGCATGCGCGTCATCCACGAACACCGCCGCACCTGCCGCCTCGGCTGCCTCGACGATGCCGGGGAGCGGGGCGATGTCGCCGTCCATCGAGAAGACGCCGTCAGTGACAACGAGGATCAGGCGGTACGGCTCACCGGTGCCGTTGCGGCCGTTCTCGATGGCCTCCTCGAGGATCGAGGCGAGGGCCAGGACGTCGGCGTGCGGGTAGATCTTGCGAGGGGCCTTGGACAGCCGCATCCCGTCGATGATCGAGGCGTGATTGAGGCTGTCGCTGACGATCAGGTCGGTCTCGCCGGTGATCGTGGGGATGACACCGGTGTTGGCCGTGAAGCCGGACTGGAACGTGAGGACCGCGGCCGTGCCCTTGAACGCGGCCAGCTCCGTCTCAAGCTCCTCGTGCATCGACATCGTGCCGGCGATGGTCCGGACTGCCCCGGAGCCAACGCCGAAGGACTGCACCGCTTCGAGCGCTGCCTCGCGCAGCCGCGGATGGTGGGTGAGCCCGAGATAGTCGTTTGACGACAGGCTGATGAGGCGCTCGCCGTCGATCGAGACGATCGGACCCTGGGCCGACGTCATCACGCGCAATGACCGGTACAGGTGGCGCTCGCGCAGGGCGGCGACCTCGTCCTCGAGGAAGCCGAGCGGGTCGGTGTGCGGGGCCATGGTCATCGTGCGGTCGGCTCGGGCGTGCATCGGATGGGCATCGTGGTCAACTCACTCGGTCCAGTCCATCACCACTTTGCCGGATGCGCCGGTACGAGCGGCGGCGAACGCGGCCTCGTGCTCGCGATAGCCGAAACGGTGGGTGATGACCGGCGAGATGTCGAGGCCCGACTTGAGCATGACCGACATCTTGTACCAGGTCTCGTACATCTCCCGACCGTAGATGCCCTGCAGGCGGAGCTGGTTGAAGACGACGCGGCTGACATCGATCTTGATCTCGTCGGTCGGGATGCCCAGGATCGCCATCCCGGCGCCGTGGGCCATGTTCGCGAGGGCGTCCCGCAAGGCGCCCGCGTTGCCCGACATCTCGAAGACGACGTCGAAGCCCTCGACCATGCCGAGCTCGCGCTGGACGTCGCCGAGAGTCTCTGTCGTGGGATCGACCACGCGGGTGGCACCCATCGTCGTCGCGAGCGCGCGGCGCGTGGCGTTCGGCTCGCTGACCACGATGTAGCGTGCGCCCGCGTGACGCGCGACCGCCGTCGCCATGAGCCCGATCGGGCCCGCGCCGACCACCAGGACGTCCTCGGTGAGAACGGGGAACGCAAGCGCGGTGTGGACCGCGTTGCCGAACGGGTCGAAGATCGCGGCCACATCCTCGTCGATGCCGGGCCAGTGGTGCCAGACGTTCGTCACCGGGAGGACGACCTGCTCGGCGAACGCGCCGTCCCGCTGGACGCCGAGGCCGACCGTATTGGCGCACAGGTGCCAACGGCCCGCGCGGCAATGGCGGCAGCGACCGCACACGACGTGGCCCTCGCCGCTGACGATGTCGCCCGGCGCGATGTCATGGACGTTGCTGCCGATCTCGAGGACCTCGCCGACGAACTCGTGGCCGACGATGAGAGGTGGTTTGATCGTCTTCTGCGCCCAGGGATCCCAGTCCGCGATGTGCAGGTCGGTGCCACAGATACCGGTCTTGCGGACGCGGATCCGGACGTCGTTTATCGTCATCGTGGGCTCGGGGACGTCGCGAAGCTCGAGGCCGGGTCCAGGTGCGGTCTTGACCAGTGCCTTCATGTCCGGAGCGTACCGCGGGTCGCGTTGCGCCAGGGCGCCGCATGTCGCTGACAGCGACGACGTCACTCTCAGTGACGCCTTGCGCATGAACCAGCGCGCGCCGATCGCTCAAACGACGACACACCGTCGTTCGGGTGTTGGATCACGCAGCGCTGTCGCGGATGTGTCACTCACAGTGACGTTGTCGCTCACAGTGACGCCGGAGCACGGACGTCATTCGGCGCGGTGCGCCTCCGACCAGTCGATGATCGGGTTCTCGACCGACCCGATGCCTTCGATCTGGCAGCGGACGCGGTCGCCGGGCTCGAGGAACACCGGTGGATCGCGGAAGACACCGACACCGGCCGGGGTGCCGGTCGCGATCACGTCGCCTGGCCCGAGCGTGATGACGGCGCTGATGTACTCGATGAGCGCCGGCACGTCCCAGATCATGTCGGCCGTCGTGCCGTTCTGCATCAGATGCTCCGTCCCGTCGGGCGTGATCCGCCAGCTCCGTAGACGGAGTCCCCCCGCAGGATCGATCTCGTCCCACGTCACGAAGATCGGCCCCATCGGCAAGAACGTGTCGCTGCCCTTGGCGCGCAGCCACTGGCCGTCGCCCTTCTCGCCCTCGCGAAGCGCCGCTGGGACGCCTTGCCAGTCGCGCGCGCTTACGTCGTTGACGACCACATAGCCCGCGACGTGTGCCATCGCATCAGCCCGCGAAACGCGCTTGGCGGTCCGGCCGATGACGACGCCCAGCTCGACCTCCAGGTCGAGCGCGTGCGTGCCCTCGGGTCGGACGATCGGCTCGCCGTCGGCGATGACTGTGTTGGCGAACTTTGAGAAGAGCAGCGGCCGGTCCGGCGGCGGGCGACCACCTTCCGCGACGTGGTCGCGATAGTTCAGCCCCACGCAGACGATCTTGCTGGGTCGATGGACGGCGGGCGCCGGCACGAGCGACGAGAGCTCGTGGCGCTCGGTCGCCTCGCCCCGCGACTGTGCCTCGAGGTAGGCCTCAAGATCGTCGAGGGCGGCGTCCGAGAGGTTGTCGCGCCAGTCGGCGACAACGACCACCGACGTCCCGTCGAGACGGCCGGAGGTAACGCCAGAGTCCTCTTGAAATGCGAAGAGGCGCATCCAGCAGCCGCCGGTCAGCTCGGCGAGGCGGCCGGTGACGCGCTCGGGGCTGCCGGTGACGCGCTCGGCGCAGCCGAGGGGCTCGCCGATGGCGCCGCAGACGGCGCCGCCGAACCGCTCGCGCCGGGCTCGGCCGACGGGCTGGGCGACGCGCACAGCTTCTCCGGGTTCGCCCGCTCGCCATAGCGTGCGTAGAAGTCGAGGATCGCGGCCTGATCGATCGTGTCGAGTGGCAGCACGCGATCCCACAACAGCGCGGCGTACGGCCACGCCATCTGGTCGAACCGCGCGATGAGCGGACCTGGGGACTGCCCGCCTGGCTCGAAGCCGCATACCGGACTGGCCGGGATCGCGTCGTACAGAGCGCGCAAGGCCGCCTGATCGGCCTCGGCGCCGCGGTACAGGATCACCAGACCGCCGTGCTCGAGGTTGTGGACCCAACCTTCCGGGATCACCGCGTCATTCGGCCCGTATGGGCGGGCGGCGATCGGCCCGATGCCGGCCCCGATGTAGTGCCGCCCCGATGCCGGCGGGCAGTACGTGTACTTGACGACAGTGCCCGGCGCGACGTGGGTGTTGCCCATGTCGGGTTGCACGTAGCCGGGCTGTGGGGAAGCGCCGGCGGCCGGACTCGACGAGGGGGACGGCTGCCACACCGTCGAGCACGCGAAGGCCGGCTGCGTCGCGGCCGCGAACACGCCGGCTCCGACGATCGCGACGACGGCGACGATTGCCGCCGCAAGGAGCCATGTCCGGTAGCGCTCGATGAAGGACCGCCGTGGCGCCGGTCGAGCCCGCTCGCGCCGACCGGCTCGTTCCGCGCTTCGCTGGGTGGCGACAGGTCGGTCGGCGGCTCGCGCGCCCGACGCATCGGACGAACGCTTCTCTGCGGCGCCCGGGCGTGACCCGGACGGCTGGCCGGACGTGCGCTGACGCCGGCGTGATTCCTTGCTCACTGGTGATGCCTCGGGTGGTCGAAAAAGGGTCGCCGGATCGGTGTCGGATCCAGCGGCGACGAAGACCGCGCCACGAGAGGGTACCTGCGTGGCCGCGAAAACGTGCGCGGCGGGCGTCAGTCCTCTGACAGGTAGCGCCGCACCTCCGGCCGCAGCAGTGCTCGGAACAGCAGTAGACCGAATGCGGCCGTGAAGACCGGCAGGGCCGGGTGCACCGGGCTGACCAGTAAGAGGAGTACCAGCGGCACCGTCAGGCTGGCGAGGCCGATCGCGAGGCCGTATGCCGCCTGTTTTCGCTGGAGCACGAGCGTCGTCGTGAAGATCGTGTAGGCCAGCAGGATCATCACGACGATCCCGGTCAGGCTGACCGGCGCGGAGATGGCCTGGTCGACGACGAACCGCAGGCTCAGTCCGATGCCGGCCAGAATGAGCAAGGCGTACGCGAGGAAGAGCCGGATGCCGGCGGGCATCTCCCTGATCGAGCTGACCATCGCGGGCGATCGTAGCGTCTCCCGGCAGGACGGGCCGTCCAACCTCGAGAACGTGCCGGAACTTGTGATTCCACGCGCCTCGGTTCGCCTACCATGGAGCGGTCGAAGGTCCACCGGGAGGAGAGGTGCTCTCATGGCGACGATCACGTTCGATCACGTGGTGAAGGACTACGGCGACGTCCATGTCGTCAAGGACATGAACGTCGAGATCGCAGACGGTGAGTTCATGGTCCTCGTCGGCCCATCGGGCTGCGGGAAGACGACCGCGCTCCGGATGATCGCCGGGCTCGAGGAGATCACGGCTGGCACGGTGAAGATCGGCGATCGGGTCGTCAACGACGTCGCACCCAAGGACCGCGACATCGCCATGGTCTTCCAGAGCTACGCGCTGTATCCGCACATGTCGGTCCGGGAGAACCTCGCGTTCGGACTCAAGCTGCGCAAGATGCCCAAATCCGAGATCGAGCGGAGGGTCAACGTCGCAGCGGAGACCACCCAGCTCACGAAACTGCTCGACCGCAAGCCCAAGGAGCTCTCCGGCGGCCAGCGGCAGCGCGTGGCCCTGGGTCGGGCGATCGTCCGCGAGCCGGCGGCGTTCCTGATGGACGAGCCGCTGTCGAACCTCGACGCCAAGCTGCGCGTCCAGACGCGCGCCGAGATCGCCCGCCTCCACCAGCGACTCAAGACGACGACGGTCTACGTCACCCACGACCAGGTCGAGGCGATGACGATGGGCCAGCGGATCGCAGTGATGAACGAGGGGATCCTCCAACAGGTCGGCCCGCCCCAGACTCTCTATGACAGCCCGGTCAACCGATTCGTCGGAGGCTTCATCGGCAGCCCCTCGATGAACTTCATCGAGGTCACCGTCGAGGGCTCTGGTGACGGTGCGCGGCTGATCGGCCCGTCCGGATGGGCGGTCCCGGTCCCGGCGCGCTTCCGCGACGCAGGTGCCACAGAAGGTCGCAAGCTCGTCGCGGGCTTCCGGCCGGAGCACCTCGATATCGGCGATCCGAGCGGGCACCGCGCCTCGTTCCGAGCTCGGGCCGACGTGGTCGAGTACCTCGGCAACGAGGAGCTCCTGCATGTCAACGCGGCGGACCAGGACATCGTGGCGATCGTCAACTCGAAGCACCGCATCGTGCCGAACGACCTCGTGGATCTCATCATCCCGCTCGACCTGCTCCACCTGTTCGACAGCGAGACGGGCGAGGCACTCCACCCAAAGTCGACCGCGTCGGCCGCCTGACGGCCGGCGGCCGGCGGCCGTCCCGGCTGGCATTCGTCGAAGCGCGCTCCCGTGACGATCGAGACCCCGGCATGGGTGCGGGACGCGGTCTTCTACCAGATCTTCCCGGACCGCTTCGCGATGAGCGACCGTGTCGTCAAGCCCGGTCCCCTGGAGCCGTGGGATAGCCCGCCCACGGTCTACGGGTTCAAGGGCGGCGACCTGCTCGGGATCGTAGAGCACCTCGACCACATCCAGGCCGTCGGCGCGAACGCGATCTATCTGAACCCTGTCTTCAAATCGGCGTCGAACCACCGCTACCACACCTACGACTACATGGCGGTCGACCCGCTGCTCGGTGGCGACGCCGCCCTGCGCGAGCTGCTCGACGCATGCCACGCGCGCGGGATCCGCGTCGTGCTCGACGGGGTCTTCAACCATGCAAGTCGCGGGTTCTTCCCGTTCAACCATGTCCTCGAATTCGGGCAAGGCGTCGCCCTACCGCGACTGGTTCTACTTCAACGTCGAGGATCTGGACGCGGGCCGCCCCATCCGCGCCTATCCGCTCGAGAACGTGCCCGTCGACCTGTCCGCACTGACGGCCGAGCAGGTCGCCGACCAGATGGCCGGCCGAACGTCGCTCACGTCCCTGGGCTATCGGGCGTGGTGGGACCTGCCCGCGCTGCCGAAGGTCAACACGTCGAACCCGTTCGCCCGCGAGTACCTGTTGTCGGTCGCCGAGCATTGGATCCGGTTCGGCATCGACGGGTGGCGGCTCGACGTCGCGGAGGAGGTCCCGGACGAATTCTGGCGCGAGTTTCGCAGCCGGGTGAAGGCGATCTCCCCCGAGGCATACATCGTCGCCGAGATCTGGCACGAGAAGCCGGGCGACCTGGGTGGGGATATGTACGACGCGCTCATGAACTACCCGCTGGCCACGGCGATCATCTCGTTCACGGGCTCGTGGCGCCTCGACCGGCGCGTCATCGCCCAGCATCTCACCATCGATGCGATGGTCCGCGATGACGACGCTCCGGCCTTCGCTGTGCGCCTGGAGCGCGCAATGTCGATCTACGACCCGGCAGTCACGGCCGTCCAGCTCAACCTGCTCGACAGCCACGACACGCCGCGCTTCCTGTCGATGGTGAGCGGCGACCGAAGCGCCCTGCGGCTTGCCACGCTCATCCAGATGACCCTGCCCGGCGCGCCGCTGATCTACTACGGCGACGAGATCGGGCTCGCCGGCGAGCTCGACCCGTACAGCCGGCCCGCCTTCCCGTGGAGCGCGGAGGACGGCTGGGACCGCGACCTGCTCGCGTACATCTCGGGCGTCGTGGCGCTGCGCCACGGCCAGCCGGTGTTGCGCGACGGCGGCTTCCGGGTCGTCGCTGCCGAGGCGCACTTCATCGCCTACCTGCGCGCCGGTGACGCCGGTTCGGCGCTCGTTCTGGTCAACGCGGGCGACGAGCCCATCCAGGTCGAGCTGGTCGTACCTGAGCTGGACGGACGGACCGTGGCAGCCCAACGCTGGCCCGGCAACGATCCTGCGTCGTTCCCGGACCCCCTCACCGTCCGCGACGGCCGGCTGGGAATCTCGCTTCCGGCTCGCGATGGCGCGGTGCTGATGGCCGACTGATCGGCCGGTTCGTACCGACCGGCAGAGTGCCCCAGGCGTCGCACCCGTCCCGGCGCCTGACCACTTCCTGAGCGCTGGAGCCGCCCGCCCCTATACTTCGCGGCCTGTGGCAGATCTCCCCATCGACCTGGAGACCGGGCTGTCCGAACGTCTGGCCCGGATCCTCGATGTCGAGGGCAAGATCCCGCGGGCGATCGAGGCGCTGGGTCCGGTGGAGGGACGAGATGTTGTCGTCGTCGATGGATCCGCCGGTCTTCGCGCTCGGCAGCTCATCTCACTCGGCGCTCGGGTCACGCTCGTGGACGCGAGCGGCCCCGCGGCGTTCGACGCGCCCGATGCGTCGGCCGACGTCGTCGTCGGGTTGTGGTCCCCGTTCCGCGGTGCAGGCTCCGCCGATATCGACCAGGCGGCCCGACTTCTTCGGCCCGGCGGCCGGCTGCTCGTCATCCACGATTACGGGCGCGATGACGTCGCACAACTCCGGGGCGATCTCCCGGAGTACGGGATCTGGACGCGGCGCGACGGTCCGTTCCTGACATCCGGGTTCAAGATCCGCGTCCTCCACTGCTGGTGGACGTTCGCGTCTCTGGACGAGGCGGGCACGTTCCTCGACGCCGCCTTCGGTGAGGTCGGGCGCACGGTCGCGGCCCGGTTGACCCGGCCGCGCCTGTCTTACAACGTCGCGGTCTACCATCGGACCCTGGATAGGGAGCACGCATGACCGAGCGCCGTGTCGGCCGGGATCCATATGCCGACCCACATCCCCGGGATGCCCTTCTGGACGACGACCCCGCATACGAGCCCGAGGAGCGCCGGCGCGGCATCTCGCCCGGCGTGATCTTCTTCGTCGTCGCGGTGATCGGGTCGATCGCCTATATGGCGTACGTCCTCACCGTCCGGGAGGCGACGCAGATCCCGCTGCTTGCATCGGGCGCGGTCGTGCTCGCCATCGTCTTCGGGGCACTCGCGGTGTTCTGCCTGCGGTCGATCTGGCGCGCCGGGCTGCAGCGTGGCAACAGCGGCACGACGATCCTGACCGCAATCGTCGGGGGCGGCGCGGCGATGGCCGCGTCGGGCTTCGCGGCAGCCGCGATCATCCTCTTCCAGCTCGCCATCCGGCCGGCCTGAGAGGGACCCTCTGCTAGAATCCGGCCTCGGCGCGCCCGCCCGCCCCCATCGTCTAGAGGCCTAGGACGCCACCCTTTCAAGGTGGAGATCAGGGGTTCGAATCCCCTTGGGGGCACCACCGCTGTCTTTCGAAGAACGGCCGCACCGGACGCGTCCACTCGATCCGTACGCCTCCGGATCTGCGGCCCGCCACAGGGTGTCGGGGACGGTGATCGGTGTGGCTTCGGTGGCCGCACCTCGATCGCGGGCTCCGTCGCCGATCACGTGACGACTGCGGAGGGCCGGCCACGCTGCAACGGCGACGTCTCCGAGTCGGTCCCGGATACGCCAGCCACGAGCAGCACGACCTTGCCCGGCCCGCTCCTGATGCCCATCCTCCCGTACGCTTGCTGTCCGCGGATGAGCGGCAACTCCGCTGACACGATCGGTCGAAGGTGGCCGGCATCGATCAAGCCGGCGATCTCAAGCAGCTGTTCCCGGTCCTGCTTGACGATGAACCAGATCGCTCGTCGGTCGTCGTCGCTCGGGCGCTCGGGTGGACGGGGCACGGCGATCGACACGAGTCTGCCACGAGGACCAAGGACGTCCCACGATCGCTCCCAGGTTTCGCCACCGACCGTGTCGAACACGAGATCCAGGTCCGCCACGACATCCTCGAACCGTTGCGACCGATAGTCGATGACGTCGTCGGCGCCGAGTCCACGGACAAGATCGGCGTCACGCGCCGAACTGGTCGCCGTGACGCGCGCCCCTCGCCATCGAGCGAGTTGGACGGCGAACGAGCCGACGCCGCCGCCCCCACCGTGGACGAGCACCCGCTGGCCAGGGGCGAGATCGCCCTGATCGAAGAGCGCCTGCCATGCCGTCAGCGCGGACAGCGGGACGGCGGCCGCCTCGGCGTGGGTCGCGATGGCGGGCTTGGGCACAAGTTCGTCGGCGCGCACCGCCACGAAGTCCGCGTCGGCGCCGTCACGACGGAAATCGATCACTCCGAACACTTCATCCCCGACCTCGATCCCTGCGGCACCCGCTCCCACCTTCTCGACGACCCCGGAGACCTCATGGCCAGGGATGATGGGCGGCGTGCGTCGAGCGCCGTCATCGCGGAGCCATGTCCCGTTCCAGTCGAGTTCCCCCGGCGAGACGCCGCTGGCGTGGACCCGGACTAGGACGTCTTCGGGTCCGAGCGTGGGCAGCGGCACGTCTTCGACGACCAGTCGGGAGGGGTCATGTTGGGCATAGGCGTGCAGGGCGCGCATAGTCCTCATCTCCTCCGGGCGAGTACAACCTCGCCGTCAGTCAGGGGCCGGACGCCGCTGCGATCCACAGCGTCCGGCCTTCCGCGATCGAGATCAGCGCAGAGCCCTAAACGCGGCTCGCAGCTCCTCGGAGAACAGCTGCGGCTCCTCCCAGGCGGCGAAGTGGCCGCCCTTGTCGACCGCGTTGAAGTAGGTGAGGCCGGGGTATACCGCCTCGACCCAGCTGCGCGGGGAGGCCCAGATCTCGCCGGGGAACGTCGTGAAGCCGACCGGCACGGAGACCGGCGGAGGAGGTTGGCCGCTTGCGATCGCTGCGGCCAGCGCTCGAGCGTCCTCCCAGTACGACCGCGCCGCCGACGCAGCGGTGCCGGTGAACCAGTACAGCGTGATGTTGTCGACGATGCTCTGCCGGGTAAGATCGCCGACAGGCTCGGCGCCGAGGAGCGCGCGGGAGATCTTGTAGTAGCTGTCCGTGTCGTGGTCGAGCAACCAGGCCGCCAACGCGACGGGTGAATCCAGCAGTGCGTAGCCGATCGTCTGGGGCCGAGTTGCCATCTCGAGGAAGTAGCCGAAGCCGTCCTGCCTGAACGTCGCAAGCGCCTCGGCCGCTGCGCGTTCCTGTTCGGATTCCTTGGGCAGTCGATCGCCGATCGCGAGCACCGCCGTGAGCAGGTTCAGGTGGTAGCCGACCAGACCCTCGACCGCCTGGCGGCCCATCAGGTCCGTGACGAGTGCACCCACGTCGCCGCCCTGCGCGACGTAGCGGGTGTAGCCGAGGCGGCGCATCAGGTCCGACCAGGCGCGTGCGGTGCGGCCGGCGTCCCAGCCGAGCTCGGCTGGCTCGCTGGAGAAGCCGTACCCGGGCAGCGACGGCAGCACGAGGTGGAACGCATCCTGCGCTTGCCCGCCGTGCGCGGTCGGATCGGTCAGCGGTCCGATCGTTTCGAGCAGCTCGATGACCGAGCCGGGCCAGCCGTGCGTCACGATCAGCGGCAAGGCGTTCTCGTGCGGGGACTTCACATGGATGAAGTGGATGTCGACGCCGTCGATCTCCGTCGTGAACTGCGGAAGCGCGTTGAGCTTCGCCTCGGCCTTGCGCCAGTCGTAGTCCGTTGCCCAGTAGCGCGCGAGCTCCTGCATCGCCGCCAGCTGCACGCCCTGTGATCGATCGGCGACCAACTCCTTGGTGGGCCAGCGTGTCGCCGCGATGCGCCGACGCAAGTCGTCGATCTGTTCCTGTTCGACCTCCACGCGGAATGGACGGATCTCGGTCTCGACGATGGTCGTCATGGCGCTCCTCCAGTGCGTACGCGAACCCGGTTGTACGTCGTCAGCAGCTGTGCTGCGCGATCCCGTTTACCGGGTCAAGTGGTGAGCGCGCAGCCAGTTCCACGTATCAGCGAACCGGGCGGAACGCTGCGCGGATCTCCTGACTGAACAATTGCGGTTGCTCCCAAGCGGCGAAGTGGCCGCCCTTGTCGACTTCGTTGTAGTAGATGAGGTTGGGATAGGCTCGTTCCGCCCAGTTGCGCGGAGCCTGGTATTGCTCGCCCGGAAAAATCGTGATCGCGACCGGGATAGCCACACCCTTCGCGTTGAAGAAGCCGCCCTTGTATTCCCAATAGAGGCGAGACGCCGATACGCCGGTGTCTGTCAGCCAATAGAGCGTGATGTTGTCGAGGATCTCGTCACGAGTCAGTTCGCCCGCGGCACTCGTGGTGCGGTCTAGGGCGGCCACGACTGCCGCGGCGGGCTGGCCGTCAGCGTCGTTGTGGTCGAGGAGCCAAGCGGCAAGGCCGACGGGCGAATCCGCGATGCCGTACAGCGTCTGCGGGCGAGCCGCCATCATCCTCGCGTACTCCACCTGTTTGAAGGTGCGGACCAGCTGGTCGCAGGCACGCTTCTCGACCGACGAGAGACCGTCCGGCGCCGGATCGCCGCGACTCAGAGCGTCGTTGATGGCAGTGGGTACGGTGGCCGGCATGTTCGTGTGGATGGCGAGGAGTCCTGTCGGTGCCTGCAGCCCCATCTGGTCGACGACGAAAGCGCCCCAGTCGCCGCCCTGGGCCACGTAGCGGGTGTACCCGAGGCGCTGCATCAAGGTGTTCCACGCTAGGCCGATGCGCTCCGGACCCCACCCGACACGCGTCGGCTTCGCGGAGAATCCGTACCCCGGCATCGACGGGATGACGACATCGAAGGCGTCGCCGGCGATGCCGCCATGGGCGGTGGGGTCCGTCAGTCGATCGATGATCTTGAGTTGCTCGATGATCGATCCGGGCCAGCCGTGACTGACGATGATCGGCAACGCGCCCTCGTGTCCTGAACGGACGTGGATGAAATGGATGTCCAGTCCGTCTATCTCGGTGATGAACTGCGGCAGGCCGTTCAGCCGCGCTTCCACCCGTCGCCAGTCGTAGTCCGTCATCCAATGGCGCACGAGTCGCTGGACCATCGCGAGCGGCACGCCCTGGGACTGATCCGTGACCGTCTCCTTGTCCGGCCAGTTCGTCATCTCCAGGCGGCGTCCGAGGTCGTCGATCCTCGCCTGGGGCACGTCGACTCGGAATGGCCGGATCGCGGCATCTACGGACGCCTTCGGCTCGGGACTAACGATCGTCATCTCCGTTCCTCCCCGCTGTGACCCGTTCGAAGTGGACTTGGCTTCACAGCGGAACGGATGACGAACTCGACGATGCCGCCTGGAGTAGTCCCAAGATGCGCGGCGTCAGGGGCACCCGCCGATGGATGGCACGCGCGTAAGACCTGCACCCCGGGAGGGGGCCCTCCGCTGCGAGTGCCTTGGGCGAATCTGGGGCCCACCGCGATCGACGTCATGACAGTCCGTCATTACCGAGGGTGTCAGGCGCTCCTCATCGTGGGTCAGGTCGTCGTACGTGAACGGGAACGGTCGCCTCGTCACGGGCGAGAGCGAGCTCGATCCGGAGGTGACCGTCGACGACGTTACCGGTCGAGCGGTCGACTATGACCTCGGTGACCCACCCCTTTGGAAGCACCACCGCTGTCGGTCGAAGAAAGGCCGGACCGGAGGCGTTCATTCGATCGCCTCCACCTGGCGGTCTCGGATGACCACCCGCTGGATCACCATCCGGCTGAGTTCGGTGGGACACGCCCTAAGTTCAAGGTGGTGAGGGACTTGGCCAGGGCGGATTCACATTGTTTGAAATGACGTATAGGTCGTAGAGCCGATCCCAGAGGGTGACGTACACCCGCGAGGGTGGAGCCGTGCCACGCGGCATAGCGAACCAGATCCCCGTGAGATCCAGCGGCTCCGCGAGGGCACAGAACCCGTAGATCCGGTCGTCCACGTCGGCGTCGACGATGTCCACCCAGGTCCGGCTAGCGCTGTCGTTGAGACCGCACGGCTCGAGGTCCGGGGCTGCCGCGAACAACTCGGCCGGGTAGTCGAACCAGTTCGCGATGGTCAGTTCATATCGGGTGAACGGGTTCCCGAACGCGTCGTCGTAGTCCTCGGTACCCGCTGCGGCGAGCACCGGATCGGGGAGGGCGGGGTACTCCGGCTCGGGCACGGGCTCCGTATCGACCCCGAACCAGTCGAGCCATAGCTCACCGTCGTGGTCGGCCGCCGCGACCCAACCAGTCGTGATCCCGTCCCGGAGGGTTGAGTCCACGAGACGCACTCGATACCACCAGTAGCCCGACGCCGCGACGGGTCCCCCGAGGACCTCCAAAACCGTCCCGATCGCGAGCAGCGGCTGGTACTTCGCCGAGTCGGCGCTCACGCGCGGCTTGGACCGGACCCGAAGATCGTCGGAGACCGTAACCACGAGCGCCTCGGGCTGGAACGGGGGTCTCGGACCCATCGTCGGGGTTCGCGCCGGCGTGCCCGGGCTCGGCTCGAAGCCCGCCTGCGGCGAGCTGAGACCCGTTGGTGCAGCGAATGACGGTCCGGCGGAAGGTACGCCTGCGCTCACCGAGGGCAGCGGAGGCCACGGACTCACTCGACTCACCGAGGCCGCCGGGGACGGCGTAGGCGCGCCGCAGCCGGCGATGACGATGGCCACGAAGAGGATCGAGCCGAGTCGTCCCACGTTTAGCTCCCCACAGGCTTGTCAGCACCGACAAGGTTGCGATGCAGCTCAGCCCCGACCCGGAGGATCGGAGCTGAGCGTCGCGAGGTTCGGCCGATGTCAGCCGTTGCTGTGCTCACTCCAGCTATACGAGGCCATGATGGCCCAGCCGAAGTCTCGGGTACCCATCGAGCCGAGATCGATGGCCCCGGTCCCAGGACGTTCCTTCCCGCGATAGCGAGAGTGCGAGTTGTACTCGCCGGGGATCTTGAAGGTTCCGGAGTTGCGGAACGTCGCGACGGAGCCTGTCCCTGTGACGTCCACGGTGACCCTCACGGTGTCGAATGCGACGTCGTACGACTCCGCGCACTCGTCGACGCTCTCGATGGCGATCTCGAAGTCGCCGGCCGCGGAGCCCGCGCTGAGCTTCGTGTCGACACTGATCGTCAGGCCGTTCGCCCACCCAAAAACGCGCGTGCCCTGGAAGCCGTAGACACCATCCGGTCCGTCGCATGGGGTGTACTCGCCGGTTTCCTCGAAGATCTCGCCGTACGCCCCGGACGACTCGTCGAACAGATACACCGCCCCATATCCCGAGTCGCTGTACCACTCGCCTTGGATCGTCCGGCCGCTACCGCTGAGGTTGCTCGTGTTCGGCCCAGCGGCGACCGGCGCCGCCGTTGCCAGTGCGAGTGCACCGACCAACGGGATGATCATGAGTCTGCGCATCTCTGTTGCCCCTTCCGCTCCCCGATCGCGCCGACCGCATGGCCTGCTCGTCGGATGCTGGGATGACGCAGCTCGGGCGAGTCTGTGGCGCGATCACGCATGTCAGAGATTTGACAGTCGGCCACCTGCAACAAGTGGTGGGGTTCGGCGTCGGAAGTACTTCATGGCGGAACTCATGTTCGATGGCCATCCGGCCGTAGCAGGCCGCACCGGCCTGGAGTTCCGCGACGCGCGTCGCTGACGCTGACCCGGTTCGGACCTGGGCACCACCACCGCGTGAGCCGGGTCAGGCCGCCGGGACCGGTAGCCCTGTGTCGCGGTCATCACGGGTGGGGACGGCGGCGTATCGAGCAGACAGCTTGCGGTAGCTCGTCGAGCGGAGAGCCAGCAGCGTGACGAGCAGGCCGATCGAGCCAGCCACGATGAAGATCAGCGCGATGCCCCGCTCAGGCCCGACACCGAACCACGCGCCGATGGCGGCTGCGCCAGCACCGTCGGTCATGAACGGGATCACCCAGAACTGAGCGATCGGCCCGATCATGAAGGCTGTGATCGGTGAGGCCGCTGTCTCCAGGGTCTGCGCGAATCCGAAGACGCGGCCCTGCTCGCCGAGCGGGACGACCTTCTGGATGACCGTCTGTTCCGACGCTTCCGCCACCGGGATCAGCGTCATGTACACGAAGAAGCCGATCGCGAGCGGCAAGATGGCCGAGACGATCGGAAAGGCGATCGTCACGCCCCAGAGCACGACGTTGACCAGGAGAAGGGTCCGGACCGGATTGACGCCCAGCCCACGCCGGGCCACAGCGATGCCGCCGATGATGAACCCGAGACTGGACAAACCGAGGAGCACGCCATAGGCCTCGACCGACATGAGGGTCAGCCCGTACGGGTCGATGAGCGCCATGAACACGCCGCCAAGGAAGTTGTTGAAGGTGCTGAACAGCAGAAGCGCGAGCAGACCGGGAACGATCCGCACCGCTCGGATCGATCCCTTTACGTCGATGATGGTCGGGTCGCCCTCGCTGGGCTCGGGTGCGTCCTCGACTATGCGGATGGTGATGAGATGCGCTAACGCAACCGCGGTCAGCACGATCGCGATGACGAGGCTGGCGCCCATGCCGAGCAGGCCGATGGCCAGGCCACTGAACACCGAGGTGATGGCGAATGCGACGCCGTTCACCGTGCCGACGAGCCCGTTGGCCCTATCGCGGCGGTCCTCGGGCACAAGGAGGGTCACCGTCGTCGCCAGCGCCACACTGCGCAGATTGCCCGCGATCGCGCCGGCGAGCACGAGCGTGGTGAATGCCCAGAACGCTGGGTGGCCGAGATCCTGCAGCGAGCCTGCAGGTGCCATCAGGTAGACGGCGCCGGCGAGCAGGAAAGCCGCCAATGTCAACGCGTTCGAGAGCAGCATCGAGGCCTTGCGTCGATGTCGGTCGACGAATGTCCCGAAGAACATCCCGGATACGGCGAGCAGCAGCATGTACCCGCCACCGATGACCGCGCTGGCCACGACCGACCGTGTCTCCAGGTACACCCAGAACGTCAGGGCGAACCACAGGAAGTTGTTCGTGACGTTGGCGACGAGCGTGTTGGCGACGAGCAGGCGGAAAGTCTTCATAGTGGCGTGATCGTCAGCATATGCGGCCCGCGATGGCAGACGGTTGCGGCACACGCGGCGATCGCTTCGTTACAACGGTGATGCCCCATGATGCTCGCGGACTCGATCGTCAAAGCCGTCCGCGGCGAGCCCGTGGAGGATCAGGTAGACGATTCGGATCGCCGGGGGAAGCTGACGAGGAGGTCGGTATGCCGAAGTTCATGGACGTCCACCACGGGATGCACGGTGTCACGCCGGAAGCTCTCAAGGCGGCGCATCAGGCAGATCTTGATATCCAGGCCGACGAAGGAGTGGACTTCCAGCGCGCATGGGGCGATCCAGACTCCGGCATGGTCTGGTGTGTGTCAGAGGCTCCGAACGCCGAAGCCGTGCGCAAGATCCACGAGCGAGCGGGCCACCCGGCGACCGAGGTGTATCCCGTACCGGTCGAGGCCTGACCGTACGTCGGCGAGGGTGTTGACCCGTCGCACCGGCACCTTCGGTACGTTTCGATAGCCCCGACGCTGACAGGTGCGTCGGGGCACGGATCGCCATCTTCGCGGCTGGTCCACCGCGCGGAACAGAACGCCGCGGATCGGGGCAGGATGGGTCCTCGCGTCCGGCGCCCAGCCACCGATGGCAGTCCTCCACGTCCTCCCCTGAGCCTGGCCAACGCCCCTGCTACCATCGCTCGCGATGGAGATCATGGGCATCCAGCTCCGGACGATCATCAGCGATAACAACGCGAAGCGATGCGCCGGCTGCGACCAGGTGATCGAAGGCACGCCGTGGCGCGTCAACTTGCTCGACATCGTCGCCGCGGAGACGCCCGTCGGCTGGGCCGAGCGACCGGTGATCAACCCCGGGCCGTTCCAATTCCACGGGGATCCGGTGTGCGTCCGCCGCTGGATGGCCGCCCGCGACTACCTGTTCTGTCGCAAGGGCGAGGTCCGCGAGATCATGCGACCGGTCCCGATCCCGGGCCCTGACGAGGCGCCCGATGCAGGTCGATGGGGCTTGTGCGACGGCATCCATCGCGACGATCACGAGTTCGTGCCCGCCTGACCCGGTCCTTGGTTTGACACAAAGTTCGACGGAGGCATATCCTCCGCTCGCCCGGGCGATATCTGGTACCCAGATTTACCCAGGTTTTCGTGCCGGCGGGCTAGCCAGCCGTTTCCCCCCACGGTCAGGCTGGCCCGTCGGCGCCCGTACACCCAGCCCAGCGAGGTCCGATGGCCGACCCGACCACCTCCAGCATCCCGTCCGGGCGCTGGCTGTCTCTGGGGCCCGCCAGCCTGGTGCTCGGGGTCGACCCTGACACCTTGCGCCGATGGGCGGACGACGGTCGCATCCCGGCGTGGACGACGCCTGGCGGCCATCGTCGCTTCGACCGCGTCGCCCTAGAGAGGCTGACCAGCCAGCGGCGCGGCTCGGCCTTCCGCTCGCTGACGACGCTCGGCGCCACCCCTGCCCGCCTGACCCGCGCGTATCGCCGGCACTACGCCAGTGCGCTCGGCGCATCGAGGCAGCCGGCCGGCGCACCGGGGGCCGATCCAGAGCGCGAGGCGTTCCGCCGCGACGGACGACGGCTCATCGGGGCGCTCATCGAATTCCTGGACGCCGATGCGGCCGACGCCGCGACACGCGACCGGCTAGAGGCTGACGCATGCGCGATCGTCGATGACCAGGCGACTCGCCTGGCCGACGGCGGCGGCAGTCTGACCGAAGCCGTGTCCGGGTTCGTCGCCGCGCGGGGTCCGTTCCTCGCGGAGTTGGCCGGCCTGGGCCACCGCCGCTCGCTCGATCCGGCCCGCCTCGCCGACCTGTACGGGGACGCCACGGCGCTACTTGATCGGCTTCTGTTGCGCTTCATCGAGACCCACCAGCGGATCGAGCGCTGATCGATGCGCGTCGACGTCCTGCTCCCGGCGCTCACCGCGCTCCTCGCGATCGTCTTCAGCGCGGCCCTGTTCGACCAGTGGCGTGAGCGGCGGGGCGGCTTCCAGCTGATCTGGGGCATCGGCATGCTGTTCTACGGGATCGCAGCCGGCTGTGAGGCACTCGCCGGCCTCGGCGGCTGGAACGAGGCCCTGTACCGGACCTGGTATCTGACCGGCGCGGTGTGGACCGCTGGCTGGCTCGGTCTGGGTACCGCGTACCTGCTCGGTCGCACCCGGTTCGGCTACAGCGTGGCCCTGTGCCTGTTCCTGGCCGGGCTGTTCACGTTCCTCGTGCGCAACCGCCCGGAATACGCAGGGGCCGGGGCGCTGCCGCTCCTGTACTTCATCGCCGCAGGCGTCCTCGCACTCGCCGTGGCCGTCGAGACCTACTTCCAGAACGAGCGCTGGCCGTCGCTGGCCGCGGGTGCCGTGGTCGGGGCGACCGTCCTCAGCCTCGTGCTCATGGCGACGTCCACGATCGCGCCACCCGGGTACGCCGTCGACGCGGCGACGGGGATGCCCGTCGCGACACTGCTCCCGCCGCACCTCCGGCTGCTGACGCCGTTCCTCAACGTGACCGGGGCGTTCGTGCTGATCCTCGGGGCCGTCTTCAGCACGTACGTGTTCATGCCAAAGCACCGGGTGCTGCCCTACTCGCTCGATCCACGACAGCCGGGTGATCAGTTCCTCTTCAACCTGCTCATCGCGCCCGTGGCGATCGTTGTCAACCTCGTTGCGTCGCTGCCGGGGACGATCCGGGCGCTGGCCGCGGGCCGGATCCACAGCCGCGTGCCTGCGACCATCCTCATCGCGGTCGGGGCCTTCATCCCGACCCTCACGGACTCGCTGAATCGGTTCGGCTCGACCGACCTGTTCCAGCTCGGGAAGTTCCTCGGCGTCGTGTTCCTGTTCCTCGGCTTCCTTGTCTCGATCGAGGTATTCCGCGAGATCCGCATCCCGTTCACCGGGATTCGTCTCGCGAACCCGCGGCGCGAGCCGCCCGGCGCCGTCCGCGAGCCGCCCGGCGCCGTCCGCGAGCCGCGTACCGGATAGATCGCACAGGTCGCCGGACCGCTCGCCGCGCGACGGGCCGCGCGGGTAGCCTGGCCCGCGGCGGATCATCGGCCCGGGCTCTACGATGCGCGGATGCCCACCCCGGACGGAACCTCGAGCAGCGCCTCGACGGCCGCGGCGAGCGACCAGCCCGTGCCGCTCCGCGGGTTCGCGATCGTCATCGGCGCGGCGGCGCTGTTCGGTATGCTCGGCCCGCTGTCGCGATTCGCGTACGACGCAGGGATGGAGCCGCCGGCCTTCGTCGCATGGCGGGCGATGATCGGATTCCTCGGTCTGGTCGCCTACGTCGGGTGGCGCGTCTCCCGCGGCGCGACCCGCCTCGTCCGCCTGGGTGCGCTGCCGCTGCGGGCTCGCGTGTCGCTCCTCGCCGCCGCCGCCGCCGGGACGACCCTCAACCTGTGCATGTTCATCGCCTTCGATCGCATCACGATCGCCCTGGCGCTGCTCGGTTTCTACACGTATCCAGCGCTCGTGGCGGTTACCAACGTCGCGCTCGGTCGGGAGCGGCTGGACGGCAATCGGGTGCTGGCTCTCGCGCTGGCGATCGTCGGCATGGTCCTCGTCGTCGCGTCGCAACTCGATCCGGCGGCGGGGATCCGGCTCGACGTCATCGGCATCGCGCTGGCACTTGGCGCGGCCGTCAGCCAGACGATCTTCGTGATCCTCGCGCGCGACGGGTACCCGGAGGTCCCGACCGAGCAGGCGATGACGACCGTCCTGCTGGCGTCCGGGATAGGCGCCATCGCGGTCGCCCTTGTGGCGGGCGGCGTGGAGTCACTCGCCCAGCCGCTCGCCAACCCGAGCGTCCTGCCGCTCCTCGCCTTCACCGGGCTCGCTGCGGCAGCCATCCCGTCGTTGGGTTTTCTGACCGGCATCCGGCTGATCGGAGGCACCCGCGCAGGCATCCTGATGCTGTTCGAGCCGGTCGTCGGGGTCGCGCTGGCAGCGTGGCTGCTGTCAGAGGCGCTGGCCCCCATCCAGATCCTCGGGGCGATCGCGATCCTCGGTGCCGCGTTGCTGCTGCAGCGCCCGTCGCGACCCGCGGCAAGCGGGGCGGCCGAGGACGCCACGGGACCGGTCATCGTGCCGGGCGGCCCGTAGCGCAAACGGAGCACCACGTCATGCCCGACGGCACTGGCCAGCCGCACGCATGACCGCGGACGTCTCGCCCGGCTCGTACGACGTCGCGGGACCCGCGACGGCGCCGGCGATCGTCTTCGTCCACGGCACGCGCCTGACCCGGTCGTCCTGGACACCCCAGCTGGAGGCCTTGCGCGACTCATTTCGGGTCGTCGCGATGGATCTGCCCGGTCACGGGGCGCTGGCGGACCGGCCATTCTCGATGGCCGCTGCCTCCCAGGAGCTGGCGCGGGTCATCGAATCCGCGGCCGGCGGCAACGCGATCGTCGTCGGGCTGTCGCTGGGCGGCTACGTCGGGATGGATCTCGCCGCGTCTCGTCCGGACCTCGTCCGCGGGTTGGTCCTCTCGGGGGCGACCCAGGAGCCGGTCGGCCTTCGGTCGACCCCGTATCTCGCCCTCGCGTGGGTCATGGACCGGCTCGACGGGCGGGCCCTCGGCGCTCTCAATCGGTGGTTCTTCCGGACCCGCTACCCGCCGGCTATCGCCGACCCGATCGTGGCCGGGGGCTTCTTCGGGGCCGGTGGCGCAGCCGCCCTGCGCGCCCTGATCGGCGAACGATTCGCGCCGCGCCTGGCCGCCTACGACGGGCCGGTGCTCATCCTCAACGGCGAGCTCGACCCCCTGTTTCGGGTCGGTGCCAACGGGTTCGCTCGTGACGCCCGGAACGTGCGCCGGGTGCGCCTCGGTGGTGCCACGCACCTTGCCAATCTGGACCGCCCGGAGGCGTTCAGCATCGCCGTCCGACGCTTCGCCGAGGAGCTCCAGGACCGGCCCTGAACGGGCCCGGTGCTAGACTTGGCCGACCCACCCAACCCTTGGCGAAGAGGTTCGATGCGCGTTCGAAAAGCCGTTTTCCCCGCCGCGGGCTGGGGCACCCGCTTCCTGCCCGCCACCAAGGCACAGCCCAAAGAGATGCTGCCGTTGGTGGACAAGCCGATCATCCAGTACGCGGTGGAAGAGGCTGTCGCCGCGGGCATCGAGCAGGTCATCATCGTCACGTCGAGTCAGAAACGCGCCATCGAAGACCACTTCGACCTGTCGTACGAGCTCGAGCACCTGCTCGAGGAGAAGGGCGACATCGAGATGCTCCGCCAGGTGCGGCACATCAGCGACCTGGCGCAGGTGGCGTACGTCCGCCAGAAGGAGCAGCTCGGCCTCGGGCACGCCGTTCTCATGGCCAAGGACCTCATCGGGCACGAGCCGTTCGCCGTGCTCCTGCCCGACGACGTGGTCGTCGGCGACCGGCCGTGCATCGGCCAGCTCATCCATGCCTACCAGCAGACCCATGGGTCGGTGGTGGCGGTCATGGAGGTCCCGCACGAGGAGACCAGTCGCTACGGGATCATCGCCGCCGAGCGGTCTACGGATCCCCTAGATCACGGGCGACTGCATCGCGTCACGCGCCTCGTCGAGAAGCCGAAGCCATCCGAGGCGCCGTCGAACCTGGCCATCATCGGACGCTATGTGCTCACCCCGAAGATCTTCGACAAGCTCGAGCAGACCCAGCGCGGCGCGGGCGGCGAGATCCAGCTGACCGACGCGATCGGCGCGATGATGGAAGAGCAGGGCGTCTGGGCTTACGAGTTCGAAGGCACGCGCTACGACGCCGGGACCACGATGGGTTGGCTGAAGGCATCGGTCGAGCTCGCTCTGCAGCGCCCCGAGCTCGCCACAGAGTTCCGGACTTATCTGGCAGGTCTCCAGCTCTGAACCGTTCCGGGGCGGTGACCCCGGGATCACGTCTCGGCGGCCGCTGACCGGACGCCGAACGGAGGGGCATGGGATACCATGCTCGCCGGAGCGCGTCGCGGACGTCGGCGGCGCGCCGAACCATGTCGAGGGGCACGTTTGGCGGAGATCGGAACGATCCTGGGAGGCCGATACCGGCTCGTGGAGCTGCTCGGCCAGGGCGGCATGGCGACGATCTACCGGGCGGTCGACACCCAGCTCGGCCGTGACGTTGCCGTCAAGCTGCTCCGCCCGGAGTACCTGCGCGATCCCGATTTCTCCTCACGTTTCCGGCAGGAGGCACAGAACGCCGCGTCGCTGAACCACCCAAACGTGGTCAGCGTCTACGACTACGGTGAGGACCCGTCGGGGCCGTACATCGTCATGGAGCTGGTCGACGGCGAGGACCTCGCCACGATCCTGCGGCGGACAGGCTCGTTGCCGCCGTCCCAGGCCGCCCGGATCGCCGGGGCCGTGGCACGCGCCCTGGCCGCAGCCCACGCACGCGGCATCGTCCATCGCGATGTGAAGCCCGGCAACGTGCTGATCGGTCGGGACGGGCGGGTCAAGGTCGTCGACTTCGGCATCGCCCGAGCCGTGGCCGAGGCCCAGATGACGCTCCCGGGCACCACGCTTGGGTCGGTCCACTACTTCAGCCCGGAGCAGGCCCGCGGCGAGACCGCGACGAACGAATCCGACATCTACGCCCTCGGCATCGTCCTGTACGAGATGCTTACCGGTACGCGGCCGTGGGAAGGCGACACGGCCGCCGCCGTCGCGCTCGCCCGCCTCAGCGGAACGACGCCGGACCCGGCCCTCGTCAGGCCGTCGATCCCGCCGGATGTGGCGGCGATCACGCGCAAGGCCCTCGCGCCGCTGCCGATGGACCGCTTCGCCTCGGCCGCATCGATGGCCGACGCTCTCGAGACATCGCGGACCGTGGCAGGCGGCGCGGCCGCGGGAGCCGCCGCGATCGCGGGGGCCGGAGTGGCTGCCTCGGCCGGGGTCGCCCGATCCAATCCGACCGTCACCGCCTACCCGGCTGACGCCTATGCCGGTGCCACCGACGCGCCGGTCCGCCAACCGACGAGCAAGCCGACCCGGAAGCAGCTGGAGGACGACGACGAGGCCGAAGGCCCAAGCCCTCTCGTCTGGCTGGCCGGGATCGCCGCCATCGCGCTGCTCGCCGCGATCGCGTTCATCGTGTTCCAGCTCCTGTCCGGTCCGAACCAGCCCACGGCGCCCGAGCAGGTCGCCGTCCCCGAGTTCGTCGGGAAGCTGCTCGCCGACGCGACCGGGGAGGCCGATGCCGTCGGGCTGAGGCTCGAGGTGACCGAGCAGCCGAGCGACCAGCCGGTCGGCACAATCATCGCCCAGGACCGGCCGGCCGGCACCCTTGTCGCGGCCGGCTCCACCGTGCGCGTGGCCGTCGCGTCGGGCCTCGAACAGGTGCCGATGCCGGACCTGCGCAACAAGACCGAGGCCCAGGCGGTCCAGGAGATCGTGACGGCCGGCCTCCAACCGGGTCTCAAGACCGAGGCATTCGACCCGGTCGTCGCGGTCGGCCTCGTCGTGACGCAGGTCCCAGCTCCAGGCGTTGTCGTTGCGAAGGGCAGCGCCGTCGACTACGTCATCTCGAAGGGGCCTGAACCGACGCCCAGCCCGACGCCGAGTCCCACGCCGAGCCCGACGCCGACGCCGACACCGACGCCGACGCCGACGCCCACACCGACACCAACGCCCACACCGACACCAACGCCGACGCCGACCCCCACGCCGACGCCATCCTGATCAGCGGTCGGGTTCGCCCCACAGGTTCCAGCCAGGCTCGTTCCGGACCGGCTCGGCCGGCGCGGTCAGAGCCCCGGCCGCCGATGGTGCCGGCCTCTCGCCGCTGACCGCCAGGCCCGTCGCCGTATCCACCTCGACGAACGCGAGCGGCCGTCGCCGCTCGTCGATGGCAGGCGCCGGGGCGGTCGTGAGCGAAGGTGTCGAGCCCTGCGCTGCGCCGGCCGGCCAGCCCTCCCAGCATCCGCGGATCTCATCACCGCTCAGGGGTTGGCGACGCGAATCAAGGCCACAGTAGCCGAGCTGTCCGGCGACCGACCGCCGGTAGTGCCGGCACGTCGCGCACGAGGTGGAGGACCGCCGACAGACCCAGCACCGTGCCGTCTCGGTCTGGGGGGTCCCGCAATGCGGACACCGCCACATCGGCATGGCGCGGATGGTAGCTGCGAGTCCGGGCCGTGTCGAGCCCGCGCAGCTCTACTTCTTGATGTTGATGACGGTCTCGTCCGTCGCCCGGCCGAATTCCGTCGTCCGCACGAGCACGCCCGCGGTTCCCCCGCCGCGATCGGCGCTCTTCGGGATCCGTGTCGAGAAGGACGCCTGGCCGTTCGCGTCCGTCACGGCGTCGCCGGTCACGGTCTTGACGCCCGGCACGCTCAGCGTGAATGTCACGCGCGCGCCCGCCAGCGGGCGACCGTCCGGGTCGTCGACGAGGACGACCAGGCGGATCTGGGTCGGCAGGCTCTTCTGGCTGATCGAGTAGGCGGACGCGCTGAGCGACGCGCGCAGCTGGCCGGACCCGCGCCGGACGGTCAGCGCCAGCGCCTTCGTGTTCCCCGCCGGGTCCGTCGCGGTGAGGCGGATCGGGTTGGACCCGCTGGTGAGCGGCAGGCTCAGCGAGAACGTCCCGTCACCTGCGGCCGTCCCGCCGATCGATTCGCCCGTCTTCGTGTTCCGCGCGTTGACCGTCGACCGGCCCTGCGTGCGACCTTCGAGCGTGACGGCCTTGCGATTGACCAGCGCGCCGTCCTTCGGGGAGGTGAGGCGGATGGCCGGTGGATCCGTGTCGAGCACCCACCGGGCGAGCGGCGATGACTCGGATTCGCCGCCCGGACCCACCAGCGTGACCGAGAAGTCGTTGATGCCGTCCGTCAGCGTCACCGGGATGATCATCTGCGCCGTCGGGGCCAGCGGCTTCTCATCGATCGGCGTCGGCGCCTGGTCCTTGAGCGCGAGGTAGACCCGCACGAGATAGTCGGGGTTCCCGGCGATGCGCGAGGGGACCGTCACCGTCAGGTCGGCCTGGGCGTGGTTGGTGTACGGCTCGGTGGGGGACTCGATGGTCGGCGCTTCGGGGGCCGTCGGTGCGAGGACCGATGGGACCGGGGTCGCCGTCACCCCCTGCACGAAGTTCGTGATCGTGCCGCCGAGGGCCCCCGCGACGACGCTGAGCCCGCCTGCGCCGACGTACAGGACGAGGACGGCCACGGCGAGCACGCCCGCGCCGAGGGCCAGTCGTCCGATGAGCGGGATCCCGCGGCTGCGACGGATCGGCGCGTGCACGGACAGGCGGCTCTGCGATGGGGCTCGGGGCCGGGCCTTGACGGGGGTCGGACGCCCGCCGGACGGGGGACGGGGTCGAACGTGGTTTGGGCGCGTGCCGCGCCGAGTCGCCATCGCGGGCGATTGTCGCATGCCATCGCCAGTCGGCCCGCGAGGAGGCGGCACGCGTCGCAGCGCCTGCGAATATCGGAGCGGCACGGTGCGTTGTACTCTGGCGCGGTCGCGTGTGCTGAACGACGCGGCGCGCCCCGCAGCATGGGAGGACGCGTGCAGGCCCGCGATCCACGCACCGGACGACCGCTTACGGACCCAGGTCCCGGCCAGCCGGGCCGGACCGGCTCGGGGTCCGGTCGTCCCGCGAAGGGACCGACGGCCGCAGGTCGTCCGGCCTTCGGCCTCGGGCCGATCGCGCGCGTCACGCCGTCGCCGCTCGCCGCTCGCCCCGCGAGCGCGGCCACGATGCCGATGGGCGTGCGGCCTGGCTTCGGCCTCCCGAACCTGCGACGGAACGTCTGTCCGCACTTCTACATGACGGGTTCCCGCGGGGCGATCCCCATCCAGGCGCCACATCTGCTCAAGGCGCTGATCCGACAGGACACGAACGTCTCGCGCTGCCAGCTCCGTGGCGGGGTCCACCTCGACCAGGGCTATGTCAACGACGTGTGCCTGACCCCCCGCTTCAATCAGTGCGTCTTCTACGAGGACGAGCTGACTCGCGAGTGACGGCCAGCTCGCCCGCCACCGACTACCAGGCCGCGCTCGATGCGCTCGCGGCGCGCGGCAGGTTCGGGATCCGGCTCGGTCTCGGGCGCACGCGGGCGCTGCTGGCGGAGCTCGGCGATCCGCAGCTCGCGGTCCGTGGCGCGCTCGTCGCGGGGACCAACGGCAAGGGCAGCGTCCTCGCCCTGGCCGGGAGCGCGTTGCGGGCGGCCGGTCTGCGGGTCGGCGAGACCCCCAAGCCGCATCTCGTCTCCTACCGCGAACGGGTGACCATCGACGGCCGGCCGATCTCGGCGACCGATCTCACGCGGCACGTGCAGGCGGTGCTGGCGGTCGCGGACCGTGTTGCGCGACGTCACGGTGAACCGACGGAGTTCGAGCTGTTGACCGCGGTCGTCTTCCGCCATTTCGCCGAGGCTTCGCTCGACGTCGCGCTGGTCGAGGTCGGTCTCGGCGGCCGCCTCGACGCGACGCATGCCTGGGACGGCGGCGTCGCGGTCGTGACCAACGTCGCGCTGGACCACACCGACCGGCTCGGGACGACGATCGCGGCGATCGCCCGCGAGAAGGCCGCGATCATCGAGCGCGGGGACAGGGCCGTGACCGGTGCCGACGGCGAGGCACTCGCCATCGTCCGCCGGCGGGCACGCAGGATGGGCGTCCCGCTCACCGAGGTCCGGCCGGCGCCCCTGCTCGGCTGGGATCGCGACGGCCTGACCGTCGAGCTGGCGCGGCTCGGGGAGGTGCGGGTCGGTCTGCGGGGCCGGCACCAGGCCGCGAACGTCGCCGTCGCCGATGCGCTGCTGGACACATTGGCCGACGCCGGGATCGCACAGGCCGACGCCGCGAGCAGGCGTGCCGGGTATGCGAACGCGATGTGGCCCGGTCGCCTCGAGCTCCTGACCGTGGATGGCGACGAGATCCTGCTCGACGGGGCGCACAACCCGGCGGGCGCCGCCGCCCTCGCCCAGGCCCTCGACGACCTGCGTCCGTACCTCGCGCCCGGTCGACTGACGCTGGTCATGGCGTCGATGGCCGACAAGGACGTCGACGGGATCATCGACGCGATGAGCGCGGCGACCGCCCTGCAGGACGCGACCGTGATCGCGACGACGGTCGACGCGGCGCGCGCCATGCCGGCCGAGGCTCTGGCGGCGCGGTGGGTCGCGCGGCCGGCGCCGGCGCAGGTGATCGCCGAACCCGACCCGCTCGTGGCGCTCGAGCGTGCGCGCCGGCAGCCCGGGCCGACGGTCGTGGCCGGGTCGCTCTATCTTGTCGGGGCCGTCCGGTCGCACCTCGTCGACGACCCAGACCTCCGGGATCCGCCCCAGCCATGACCACCGAACCCGCCGACGACTCGGCCACGTCCCTCGCTCGCCAGCCCTCCCGCATCGGTCCGACCACCTTCGCCTGGGGCGAACGGACGTTCGTGATGGGCATCCTCAACGTCACGCCCGACTCGTTCTCGGGCGACGGGCTGCTGGGCGCTGCCGACCCGGTCGCGGCGGCCGTGGAGCTGGCACGCCAGATGGTCGACGCGGGGGCCGACCTGCTCGACATCGGCGGCGAATCGACCCGTCCCGGCCACGCCTCGGTGGATGCAGAAGAGGAGATCGGTCGGGTGATCCCGGTCCTCGCCGCGGTCTCGGACGCGCTGCCGGGCACACCGTTGAGCATCGACACCACCAAGGTCGTCGTCGCCGAGGCCGCCTTGGGCGCCGGTGCGGACTGCTCAACGACGTGTGGGGAACCGGCTCGGACCCCGGGCTGGCCGAGCTGGCCGCGAGCGCCGGCGTCCCGCTGCTCGTGATGCACAACAGGGCCGAGGCCCGCTACGACGACGTCGTGCGCGAGGTCGTCGACGATCTCCGGGCTGCCCTTGAGCGAGCCGAGCGTGCCGGTGTCCCGCCGTCCGGTCTCATCGTCGACCCGGGCATCGGGTTCGGGAAGACCGCGGACCACAATGTCGCCGTGCTTCGCCATCTCGGCGCGCTGCGGTCGCTGCGCCGTCCGATCCTGCTCGGCACATCGCGCAAGTCGACGCTTGGAAAGATCCTCGACCTGCCGCCCGAGGACCGACTCGAGGCGACGCTCGCGACCACGGCCCTGGGGATCGCGGCGGGCATCGATATCGTCCGTGTCCACGACGTCCGGCCGAACGTCCGCGTCGCGCGCGTCAGCGATGCCATCGTCCGCGGTCGATGGCGGAGCGCACCGGAGGGAGGCCCAGCCTGAGCGATCGGATCGTCCTCGCGAACATGCGGTTCGAAGGCCGGCACGGCTACTACGATTGGGAGCTGCAGGCGGCCCAGCCGTTCGAGATCGATGTCGAGCTCGTCATGAACCTCCAGCCGGCCGGCATCGACGACGACCTGACGAAGACCGTCGACTACGGGCGCGTCTACGAGATCGCGCGCCAGGTCGTCGAAGCGACCTCGTTCCGGTTGCTCGAGGCGATCGCCGAGGCGATCAGCCACGAGGTGCTCGTCGCATTCGACGTCCAGGAGGTCGGTGTCCGGGTGCGCAAACCGAAGGTCAAGCTGGGTGGACCGCTCGACTACGCGTCGGTCGAGATCTGGCGCAGGCGAAATCCCCGGGCTGATGGCTAGCAGGAGCGTCGCCTCAGCCGTCGGAGCGGTCCTCGCCGGTTCGCTTAGCGGTCGGGGCGGGTTCCCAGCGTCAGTTGGACACTTGTCGACTGGCCACCGCGCAGCAGCTCGAGCGTCACGGTGTCGCCGGGGGCGTACTCGCTGAGCGTCGCATCGAGCGGATGGTCGCCATCGATCGCCTGGTCGTTGACCTTGACGATGATGTCGCCCTCACGGATGCCCGCGTCGTCGGCCGGGCTGCCGGGGACGACCGCAGGGGTCGGCGAGCCCTGGCTTTCGCCCTGCTGGACGAGTGCCCCCGCGTCGACTGGGAGGTTGTTCGTGTCGGAGAACTGCTTGTCGAGCGGCCGGTAGACGACCCCCATATACGGTCGCGCGAGCTGCTGGCCGGCGAGGGCCTGCTCCATGATCGGCCGGGCGATGTCGATCGGGATCGCGAAGCCGATGCCATTGGAGTCAGCCGCGATGGCGGTATTGATGCCGACCACGTTGGCGGCGGCGTCGAGCAGAGGTCCACCCGAGTTGCCCGGGTTGATCGCGGCGTCTGTCTGGATGAGGTTGTTGAGGTTCGTGTTGCCATCCGTCGTGATGGTCCGGCCCTTGGCCGACACGATCCCGCTCGTGACCGAATTCGAGTACGTGCCGAGCGGGCTGCCGATGGCGACGACGAGCTGACCGACCTTCAGGCTGTTCGACTGCCCGAGCTGGGCGACCGGCAGATCCGTACCCTCCACCTTGACGATCGCCAGATCGGTCAGGGTGTCGATGCCATAGACGGTGCCGCGTAGGACCCGACCGTCGTTGAGCTCGACCGACAGCGTGTCGCTGCCCTCGACGACGTGGCGGTTCGTGAGGATCCAGCCGCGCGAGTCGTAGATGACGCCCGAGCCCACCCCGGTCTCCGGGATGATGCCGGTCGAGGTGTCGACGCTGCCGCCGACAGTGATCCGGACGACTGCCGGGCTGGCCTTCGCAGCGACGTTGATCGTGGCCGACGACTCGTCGATCGTCACGGGCTGGTTGTTGGCCCCGACGCTCGTGACGTTCGGCGTGGACACGACTGCCGCCGGACGGTCGAGGGCGCCCGATGCGTTGAGGGCGACGACAGTGCCACCGGATGCCAGCGCGGCTGACAGGAGCGCGGCACCCAGGACCGTTCCCATCCCGGCCCGACCGGTCCCGGTGCCGCGGACGGCACCTTCGCTCACGGGTGCGGGGGAGACGGCGGAGGCCGGTTCGTACCAGCGCTCCGGTGTCGGTGGGCTCACCGCATCGTCCTGGCGGGTCCACTCGGGTCGGGCCGTCGCGGGCGGTGTATAGCCCTCGGGATCGCCGGATGTCCGCATCACGGGCGGCGGGGTCGGTTCGGCAGGCAGCTCGTGGCGCTGCGTGAGTTCAGGGTCGTCGGAGCGGTTGTCGGTCATCGTCTGCTGGTTCCTTTGGTCGGTGCCCCCGCCGGTGAGCGGCGAGGAGGCGAGTCCGTCGCTCCCTACGGTGCCGAGGCCGGATTCACGTGGGGAGAGTCGGACGGTGAAGTTTCCGTGATGTTGCGCAGCGCATCCTGAGAGGCGTCTGAGGCCGCCTCCCCTGGATCGGAGGCGCTCGCCGCGGCGATCCGCTCGCTCCCCTCGGCCGCCGACGCCACGGCCGCCCGCTGGGCGGCAGGCGTGCCCGCCACGCTTCGTGGGTCGCTCGGCAGCCGGACCGTGAACCGGCTGCCGGTCCCGGGTCCGCTCTCGACCGTCACGGTGCCGCCGTGCATATCGACGATCGATCGGACGATCGCGAGGCCGAGCCCGCTGCCCGAACCCCGCGCCTCGTTGGCCCGGGATCCGCGATAGAAGCGCTCGAAGATATGGGGCAGCTCGGAGGCGTCGATCCCGACGCCTGTGTCGGTCACGTCGATGCGTGCGCCGTCCGCGGCCGACGCTACCGACACCCGCACGACCCCTCCGCGCGGCGTGAACTTCACCGCGTTGCCGACGAGGTTGGCGACGACCTGGCCGATCCGCGGCGGATCGTGGCGGATCCTGATCGGCGTCGAGGGCAGGTCCAGCTCGACAGTGACTCCGCGACGGGCGGCGAGGGCGTCGTGCTGGTGGGCCGCCGATTCGACGGCTGCCCGCAGATCGTCCGGTCGCAGGTCGAGCAGGACGAGACCGGAGTCGAGCTTCGAGAGCTCAAGCAGGTTCTGCGCCAGCCAGTCGAGCCGTTCGATCTGACCGGCGCTCGACTCCAGGAACTCGGAGCGCGCCTCCGGGTCGTCCCCTGCTGTTTCCATGAGCAGCTGGTTGAACGTCCGGAGCGCCGCCAACGGTGTGCGCAGCTCGTGGGAGACGTCGGCCAGGAAGTCGCGACTTCGGTCCCGGTCGCGCCGGATGAGCTCGACGCTCTCGGCCAGCCTGTCCGCCATCGTGTTGAACTGCACCGCCAGCTCGCCGAGCTCGGATGCTCCGGCGCGCAGCTGGGCCGCGGGCACGCGTCGGGTGAGGTCGCCTTCCGCCAGGGCACGGGACGCATCCGTCAGCTGCCGGATCGGCGTGGTGAAGCGGCGCGCGAGAGCTGCCGACACGACGACGGCCAGCCCTAGGGCGAACAGGCCGATCGCGGCGAGCAGCCCTGTCACGTTGTTGATCGCCGTCGCGCGATACGTGTACGGGTCCGCCAGCGTGACTTCGATCGTGTATCGCCGGTTTTCCGGGCCGCCCGCCACGAAGTCGCTGACCGACGTGCGCTCACGTGCCTGCCCGGCGTCGGGCGGGGCCTGGCGTGGCAGGAACACCGTGCCGTTCGACGCCGGCTGGAACTGGGTTTGTTCGTCGGGGACCGTCACGGTGGTCCCGATCCGGACGATGACATCGGCTTGAGCGATCTGGTCGGCGATCAGGTCACGGAGCCCATCGTCCTCCAACCCGATCAGCACGCGTTCGGCGACGAAACCATCCCTATCGATGACCGGCAACCCTCGCGACGCGGCCGACGTGGTCAACTTGACGAACGTGCTGACGGTCGTCAGCCGCTCCTTGAGGTCGGCCTCCTGCTGACGCGTGAAGTAGTCGTCGAGCCGATTCACGACGAAGATCGACACCAGGGCGAGCGTCAGCGCGATGACGGTCACGAAAGCGACGCTCAAGCGAGCCTGGAACGTCCGCGGCTTCAACCGCCGCAGCCAGCGCAGCCAGGTGAACCGCCTGTGCACCGGCTAGCTCAACGTTCCGCGAAGGCGTATCCGACGCCCCGCACGGTCAGGACGAATGCGGGCGTCGTCGGGTCGTCCTCGATCTTCTCCCGAAGATGGCTGACATGGACGTTGATCGTCTTCTCGTCCTGGTCGAGCGCCTCGTAATCGCGCAGCAGCTCGAGCAACTCGCCACGCGTGTACACCCTCCCCGGGCGCGAAGCGAGGTGGCGGAGGATCTCGAATTCGGTCGGCGTCAGACTGATCCGGCGCGCTCCGCGCTGGACACGCCGCCGCTCGAGGTCGATCACGAGATCGCGGTGACGGAGGACGCGACCGCCGGCGGCATCGGCGAGATCGCCGTACGACCGTCGCAGCAGTGCCTTGATCCGGCTGAGCAGCTCGCGCAGGCTGTACGGCTTGGTGAGGTAGTCGTCGGCGCCCATCTCGAGCCCGATGACCTTGTCGACCTCGTCGTCACGCGCGGTGAGCACGAGGATCGGCATCTTGGCGCCGGCCGCGCGGACGCGCCGGAGGACCTCGAAGCCGTCGATGCCGGGCAACCGCACATCGAGCACGACCAGGTCGGGAGCCTCGCGCGTCGCGATATCGAGGCCCTCCTCGCCGGATCGAGCCACACCGACGTCGTAGCCCTCTTGCTGCAGGGCGTACTGGATGCCGCGCGCAACGGCGTGCTCGTCCTCGACGATGAGAATGGTGGCTGCCACGCGGCGATGCTATACCCGGGCCCAGATTCAGGCCCGCCGCAGGAGGTGTGCCGCCCACCGGCGCCCTCATGCGGCGGGCCCTTGTGGTATCTTGCGCAGCGCTCCGGGCGCCTCGCTCCACCGGCGAGCCGCGGCCCGTGGTCCGCACGAACGAAACACCACCCGAGGTCCGACCCAATGGCAACCGCCCGCCCGACGCTGGCCGCCGAGCACCGCGAGGTGACCGGCAAGGCCGTCTCACGACTTCGCAAGGACGGCCGCCTCCCGGCCGTCGTCTACGGACACGGCGTGGAATCGACCAACGTCTCGATCGATGCCCACGACTTCGACCAGCTGCGCAAGCATGCGGGGCCGAACGCCCTCATCGACCTGTCGGTCGACGGGAAAGCGGCGAACCCGGTCCTCATCAACGGGGTGCAGATCCATCCCGTCCACCGCCGGCCGCTGCATGCCGACCTGTTCCTGGTGCGGATGACCGAGGAGCTCATCGTCGACGTGCCGCTCGTTGCCACCGGTGAGTCGTACGCGGTCACGCAGCTGAACGGGACCCTCCTGCACCCGACCGAGACGGTCCGGGTGAAGGCCCTACCGGATCACCTGCCCCAGTCGATCGAGTACTCGGTCGAGTCGCTCGCCGACTTCGACGCGACGATCCACGTGCGCGACCTGCAGATCCCTTCGGACGTGACGCTCCTGACCGACGCTGACGAGATCATCGCCAAGGTCCAGGCGCCGCGGATCGAGATCGAGGAAGAGCCCGTCGTCGCCGAGGGCGAAGAGGCCGAGGGCGAGGAGGCCGAGGGCGAGGGCGCCGACGGCGAAGCCCCCTCCGGCGAGGCGCCGGCTGCGGCAGACACCAACGAGGGCTGAGCGCTCAAACGTTTAGTCGCCGTCCTTCGAGTTCAGCGGGAAGGCGAGCGACTGATCGTGATAGCCGGCACATCACGGTCCGCGCTGGGACCAGGCTTGGGCCGAACGGCCGAATCAGGACGCGGGCCTACAGCCAGAAGGGACTTGCATCTGATGCAACCAAGGTCGCTCGACGCGGTCGCCAGATGCCAGATGTGGTCCGATTCGTGCATCTGACGCAACTTCTCGGCGATCGATCCGCGAATCGCTGCGTCAAACGCAAGCAACCGACCCGCTCAGTGTGCTGATTGGCGCTTACGTGCATCTGATGCAACCGGCAGCCGGAGATGCAGCATCAGACGCAGGCGTCCGACCAGCTCACCGCGGCCACGACGCGCCGCCTCCTGACGCCCCGGTTCTCATGACGCTCTCAGCCACGGTCCGGACGATGCCCTGCGACGGAGGGACATCGACCAGAACGTAGCGACGGTTCCGAGCCCACGGACCGCGAGGGCTCCTATGAACGACACCCGTGTGCTCCATCCGGTAGACGACCCCCTGGACGGCCGGACGGCCAGTGAGGCCGTCCTTTTCGAGATCAGACGAGTCATCGTCGGCCAGGATGCGATGCTCGAGCGCGTCCTGATCGCGCTCCTCGCCGGCGGCCACCTCCTGCTGGAGGGCGTGCCCGGCCTCGCCAAGACGCTGACCGTCAAGACGCTGGCCGACGTCCTTGATGCGAGCTTCCAGCGCATCCAGTTCACGCCCGACCTCGTGCCGGCCGACCTCATCGGCACGCGCATCTTCCGACCCGACCGAAGCTCGTTCGAGACCGAACGCGGACCGGTCTTCTGCAACTTCCTGCTCGCGGACGAGATCAATCGGGCACCCGCCAAGGTCCAGTCGGCGCTGCTCGAGGTCATGCAGGAGCGGCAGGTCACGATCGGCCCGGAGACCTTCCCCGTGCCCCGGCCGTTCCTCGTGATGGCCACCCAGAACCCGATCGAATCCGAGGGCACCTACCCGCTGCCCGAGGCGCAGGTCGACCGATTCATGATGAAGGTGCGGGTCGATTACCCGACGCCCGGCGAGGAGGCCGTGGTCGTGGAGCGCTCGCTCCGCGCCGCCGCCGAGCTCGTGCCGATCCTGACCGCCGAGATGCTGGCACGACTGCAGGCGCTGACCGCCGACGTCTACGTCGACCGAGCGGTGATCGACTATGCGGTCGCCCTGGCCGGCGCGACCCGCGCCCCCTCCTTGGTCGGGCTGCCGAACGTGGCCCCCTTCATCGCCTACGGTGCCAGCCCGCGCGGGTCGATCTACCTCATCCATGCGGCCCGGGCTCTAGCGGTCGTGCGCGGGCGTCGCTACGTCCTGCCGTCCGACGTGACGGAGCTCGCGCCGGACGTCCTGCGCCATCGCATCGTGCCGAGCTTCACCGCGCTGGCAGAGGAGGTCTCGGCCGACATGATCCTCGACCGCATCCTGCCGGCCGTCCCAATGCCCGACCTGGTCGCGACGGAGGAGACGGCATGACGGCCGTGCGACCCGCCGCGCAACCGGGCCCCGGCCCCACCCCCGTCGCCATGCTGCGAGCGCTCGACCTGACGATCGGTCGACGCATCCGCGGCCTGCTGCCGGGTGATTTCCGGGCCCACGACCTCGGTGGAGGTCTCGAGCTGGCCCAGGTCCGGCCCTACCAGCCCGGAGACGATGTCCGCCGCATCGACTGGAACGCGACTGCGCGGACGACGATCCCGCATGTCCGCGTCCACGTCCCGGAGCGGGCGCTCACGAGCTGGCTGGTCCTCGACGTCTCGGCGTCCATGGCGTTCGGCACGGCGCTCCGGCGCAAGGCCGACGTGGCAGAAGGGGTCGCGATCGCGGCCGCGCATCTCGCCACGCAACGCGGGAACCGCCTCGGGATCGTGACGTTCGGCGGACCGGTCGACCGGCGCCTGGCCCCGACCGGCGGCCGCGACGGCGTCCTCTCGGCCCTCCTCCTCGCCCGCCAGGACATCGACCTGGACGTGCCCGCAGGCGCCGTTCAGTCGCCGGCGGCAGCGCTGCGCTTGGTCGCGGCTGCCGCCAGGCGCGGCGGACTCGTGGTCATCGTGTCCGACTTCCGCGGTCCCCGCGATTGGCTGCGCCCGCTGGCGGCGGTCGCGGCACGGCATCAGCTCCTGGCGATCGAGATCGCCGACCCGCGTGAGGGCGATCTGCCGGATGTCGGCGACCTGACGCTGATCGACGCAGAGACCGGCCGCGAGGTGCGGGTCGACACGTCGTCGGCGCTCCTCCGCGAGCGGTTCGCCGCCGCGGCCGCCGATGAACGTCGGTCGCTCGCGCGCGAGCTCCGGCGACTGGGTGTCGGCCACGTCACCCTGTCCACCGCGACGAGCTGGCTGGACAGCCTCGCGGGGCAGTTGCGCATCCTGGGGCGGGCGTCATGAGCTTCGCGTCGCCCGTGCTGCTCCTCGCCCTGCTGCTGGTCCCGCTCGCGATCGCCGGGTATCTCGTCGTCCAGCGGCGGCGAGCGCGGTACGCCGTGCGCTTCACGAACGTCGACCTGCTATCCAATCTGGTGCCACGAACCCCGGCCTGGCGCCGCCATGTTCCGCCGGCGCTCTACGTGCTGGCGCTCGCGGCGCTCGTCATCGGGCTCGCCAGGCCGTCGGCGATGCTGGCGGTCTCGCGTGAGGATGCGACGATCGTCCTGACGATGGACGTCTCGGGCTCGATGCTCGCGACCGATGTCGCCCCATCCCGCCTCGACAGCGCGAAGCAGGCCGCTTCCGCGTTCATCGACCAGCTGCCGGCCACGTTCCGGGTCGGGCTCGTCACGTTCGGCACGGCGGCCCAAGTGGCCGTCTCCCCGACGACCGATCGAGCGGAGGTGCGCTCCGCACTCGATGCTCTTCAGGCGGACGGCGGGACAGCCCTTGGCGACGCGATCGGGCTGTCGCTGGGGATGGCGCAGGACGTGATCGACGCGGCCGCGAACTCGGCCGCCGACCCGGGTGCGGGCTCGCCCAGCCCCTCGTCGTCGCCGCCGTCGGCCGGCTCGTCGCCCGATCCGTCGGCGCCGGCCGGTGCGGCCGAGCCGCCGTTGGTCGCGACCGTGCTCCTGTCCGATGGTGCGAACTCGACGGGCCGGCTCGAACCGGCCGAGGCGGCACGCGCCGCCGCGGCCGCCGGGATGCCGGTCTACACGATCGCGCTCGGCACCGCGACGGGCGTCGTGACGGTGACCGACGAGTTCGGTGTGCCGCACACGGTCGAGGTCCCGCCGGACACCGACACGCTCGCCGCGATCGCCGAAACGACCGGTGCGCGCTCGTTCGAGGCGCCAACAGCCGACGATCTCCAGCAGATCTACGAGAGCCTCGGTTCACGCGTCGGCGTTCGCTACGAGGCCCAGGAGATCACCCAGTGGTTCGCCGCCGCTGGCCTGATCCTGATGGTCGCCGGCGCCGGTCTCGCCGCCCACTGGTTCAACCGGTTCCCATGACCGACACGCACGCCCGGACCGAGGTTGCGATGGCCTGACCCGTGTTGTGCCCCCAGCCACACGACCTACCACTGACAGGAGACGCACATGCAATGGGATGACCAGCCGACGGGCGGGACGGAGACGCCCCAGCCCGTGGCGAACACTACGACGACCTCTCCGGCGACGGCTCCGAACCCGTTCCGTCGGACCCTTCTCACCGCCGGGATGGCGGCAGCACTGCTCGTCGCCGGCGGTGCCGCGGTCGTTGCGGCCGCCAGCCCGGATCCGTCGACCAGCCCGGCGCCGGGAGCGAGCGGGCAGCCCTCGACCGATGGGTCGACGGACTCCTCGCGAGGTGAACGGCTCCGCGACGGCCAGCCGTGCGACGAGTCCAGCGGTGGTTCCGGCGGTTCGGGTGGCTCCGGCGGCTCGGATGGCGGCCAGACCCCGGACCCGTCGCCCGACACCCCGGACCCGTCGCCGAGCACGCCTGCCCCGGTGACCTAGGCGGAGCCCCACGACTCGAGCGGCCGGCATCCCACTGGCCGCTCGATCATGCCGTCCAGCCTGGAGGGACGTTGTCGATCTCCTGGAGGACGTCCAGGAAGCCCGCAACCGGGCCCGATGGCGGCCCGATGTCGCGTCGCCTGATCGCCACGATCCGACGACGGATCGGCGCCGCTCCCTCGATGTCGATCGCGCGGAGCCGACCGTTCGCCAGCTCGACGGCGACCGACGTGTGGGGCAGCAGCGCGACGCCGAGGCCCTGGCCGACCATCTGTTTCGCCGAGTCGATGTTGTCGAGCTCCATGACCCCGCCGGGCGCGACGCCTGCCTCCCGGAAGAATGCGTTCGTCAGGTCGTAGTAGCTGGACGTGCGATCGAACAGGATGAGCCGGGCGCCCTCCAGCTCGTGGATCCCGACCGTCGTCCGGTCCCCGAACCGGTGGCTGCCTGCTGCCACGAGGACGAGCTCGTCGTCATAGAGCGGCCGCATCTCGACGTCCGGGTGGCGGAGCTCACGCACCAATCCGAGATCGATCTCGCGGCGCAGCGCCAGATCGAGGATCTCCTCCGAGTGGCCGGTCCTGACGACCAGCCGAACATTCGGGAACCGTTGCGTGTACCGGACGAGGAGCGACGGCAAGACGTACGTACTGACCGCGGGCGCGGCACCCAGGACGAGTTCGCCGGTCCCGCCGCGGCGGAGCTCCGAGAGCAGGCTCGCTCCTGCATCGAGCGCGGCCATGGCCCGCTCCGCATACGGGAGGAACGCCCGGCCCGCATCGGTCAGATCCATCCCGTGCCGCCCGCGAACGAACAACGCTGTGCCCAGTTCCGACTCGAGCGCCTGGATCCTGGCGGTCAGAGCCGGCTGCGTCACGTGCAGTGCACCGGCGGCGCGGCTGAGATTGCGATGACGGGCGGTCTCGAGGAACCCCTCGACCTGGCTGAGGAGCATGGCTGACTGTCCTACGGGTGATATCAACGAGATTGATAGGAAACATAACATCATTCGATTGGACTGATGGGTCAGCATCGACTAGCCTTGGCCACCTCGCTGGCCTTCCCAGCGGGCGCACCGAGGAGACCGTCATGGGCCCGAACGCGATACCCACCCGCATCACGATCGACTTCCGGGACACGGCTATGCCATCGCGGACGTGGATCCTCGGCGTCGACGAGGGCGGGCCGGACCGCCTCGAGCTCATCGCCTTCGAAGGTCGTGACGTGGCGCGGCCGCCTGCCGGACGCCCGAGCGGATCGCTCCGATCAGCGGGGCCTGCGGCCGCCCTCCTCGCGGAGTGCGCCTGCCCGGACTTCTGCGAACGCGACCACGCGAACGAGTAGTCGAGCGCCAGCCGTCAACCGCCAGATGCCTCCGCGCTCCGATCCGGCCACCGACGCTCGCGTCGCCGATCTGCGGGACTGGTTCGCCTCGCCACGGTTCGCCGGGATCGTCCGACTCCATACGCCTGGCGAAGTCGCCGAGCAGCAGGGGACGATCCCGCACGACTACACGATCGCTCGCGAGGCGGCCGAGGCGTTCTATGCACGTCTCCGCGACCTGTTCGAGGCGGGACGGCAGATCACGACCTTCGGGCCGTACTCACCCGGACAGGCCGTGGTGATGAAGCGGCTGGGCATCGAGGGCATCTATCTCGGCGGCTGGGCGACGTCGGCCAAGGGCTCGGCGACGGAGGACCCCGGGCCCGATCTCGCGAGCTACCCGCTGAGCCAGGTGCCGGACGAAGCCGCGGGACTCGTCCGCGCCCTGCTCGCGGCCGACCGCAACCAGCACTTCCACCGCACGCGGATGACCGATGACCAGAGGGCCGCGACCCCGATGGTCGACTTCCGGCCGTTCATCATCGCCGACGCCGACACCGGGCATGGCGGCGACGGGCATGTCCGCAACCTCATCCGCCGGTTCGTCGAGGCGGGCGTGCCCGGCTATCACATCGAGGACCAGAAACCGGGTGCCAAGAAGTGTGGGCATCAGGCCGGCAAAGTCCTGGTCTCGTCTGAGGAGCAGATCAAACGGCTGAATGCCGCCCGACTGCAGCTCGACATCATGGGCGTGCCCGGGATCATCGTGGCGCGGACGGACGCGGAGGCCGCGACGTTCCTCGAGGGTCGGACCGACGAACGCGACCAGCCGTTCATCCTTGGCGCGACCAATCTCGCGGTCCCGAGCTATCGCGCCGGACTGGTCGCGATCCTCGGGACGCTCGCCAGTCTCGGGCTCGAGGACGTTCGCGGCCATCTGCTGTTCGCGATCCCCGATGGGGAGCTCACGGTCGCGACGGACTGGCTCGACCGGACCGGTCTGCTCGATCGCGCCCGACGGCTCGGCGAGGCTGCCGTCGGAGGCGATCGCGATGGGGTCCACACCACGTTGGACGCGCTCGATGACGAATACGCCGCGACATGGCAGGCCCACGCCGTCCTGCGGACCTACAGCGAGGCCGTGGCCGACATCCTGGCGACCCGGATCGCTGACGGCGAAACGTTCACGACGAGCGTCGATGCGTGGCGGACTTTCGCCCGATCGGCGTCCTTCAGCGAGATCCGCGTCGCGGCCGACGGGCTCGGTCTTCGGGTCGCCTGGGATCCGGAACTGCCCAAGACGCCCGACGGCTATTACCAGGTCCAGGGCGGTATCGAGTACGCGATCGCCAAGTCGCTGGCGGTCGCGCCGTTCGCCGACCTGCTCTGGATGGAGACCAAGACCGCCGATCTCGAGGACGCGCGCCGATTCGCCGACGCCATCCACGCGGTGTACCCGGACAAGATGCTGGCCTACAACCTGTCGCCGTCGTTCAACTGGGACACGACCGGGATGGGCGACGACGAGATGCGTCGCTTCCCGGAGGAGCTCGGCAAGCTCGGCTACGTCTTCGACTTCATCACCTACGGGGGCCACCAGATCGACGGGCTCGCGGCCGAGGAGTTCGCGCGAGCGCTCAATGAGGACGGGATGCTCGCGCTCGCGCGGCTGCAACGCCGGTTCCGCCTGCTTGAATCGCCATACCGGACACCGCAGTCGCTCGTCGGCGGCGACCGTCTGGATGCGGCGCTCATGGCCTCGTCCGGTCGGACGGCGGCGACCAAGGCCATGGGCAAGGCCTCGACCCAGCACCAGCATCTCGTCCAGACCGAGGTGCCGACCTCGCTGCTCGAGTCGTGGCTGGCGGTGTGGCAGGACCATTGGGACCACGACGGAGAGCTGCGGGTCGAGCTGCGG
Organism: uncultured Chloroflexia bacterium; assembly: GCA_963819655.1. GTDB lineage: Bacteria > Chloroflexota > Limnocylindria > Limnocylindrales > CSP1-4 > SPCO01. The sequence continues at coordinate 685,263 of CAWFXA010000002.1, forward strand.
CCCCACGTCGCGGGCTCGGACCTCCTGGAGATCCGGGTCGCCGACGCGGAGGGGGCGTCCATGGCGGACGTCGTGTTCACGAGCATCGTCGATCGCCGCGGCCGGACGATCCTGTCGGTCCGCGATCAGAACACGGACGCGACGGTCCGCCGCCGTCGCCTGATGACGCTTATCCAGCTGTTCCTCGTGCACCGCTACGGGGCCTCGTCGATCCACTACCTCACCCCGACCGACGACAACGCCGCGCAGACGGAGCGAATGCGCGAACTCGGGTTGTTCTCGACCGTCCAGACCGAGATCGGGCAGATCATCGTCGGACAGGTCGATCGCGCGCGGGTCGCAGAGCTCGTGGCGCCGGACAGCGAAGCGTTGGGCGACCTCATCCGCACGGCCACCGGCGCGCACCGGGGCGCACCGGTCCGCGTGGGCGGCTAGCTAGCCGGACCGCACACCCGAGGCGTACACGATGGCTGCCCGGAAATGGAGCTCGTCGGGATCAAGTGCCATCAGGCGCTCGCGGAACCGCATCAGGAACCGACGCCGGTCGGCGCGGCCCATCTCCTCGAACAGCGTCTCCTCGTCGTACTCGGTCAGGAACGCGATGTAGCCGTCAACCGTGAATGCGTGGTCGAGCAGCGCGCGCGATGCATCGACATCACCGAAACCGGCACGCCGCAGTTCCGCCACCGCACGGTCGACCGACGGGATGTCGCCGCTCCTCGGCCGGTCCTCCTCGTCCTCGTAGCCGAACTCGGTGAGCAGCGCATCGAAGATCCGGTCCGGCGCGAACGCCCGCTCGTCGACGAGCCACGTGACGTATTCGAGGCGACCGCCCGGCCGCAACACCCGCCGGATCTCGCGCAGCGCCTTCGGTCGGCTTGCGACGAGCTGGAGCACGAACGATGACATCGCCAGGTCGAACGTGGCGTCGGCGAACGGCATGTCGGCCGCGGCTGCCACTGTGCCCGTGAAGCGTGCGCGCAGCCCGTCACCGGCCTCGGCGACGAGCGCCTCCGTCGTCGCGACCATCTCCCGTGACGCGTCGACACCCGTCACGCGGACCGTCGGCCAGCGGGCGAGTGCCGGCCGGCTCAGGTTGCCGGTGCCGACACCGACATCGAGCAGCTCGGTCGCTCCGGCGTCGACGGCGGGAGCGACCCGGTCGAGCAGCGCGACGGCGCTCGGGGCCAGCACCGGCGCCCACCAGCGTTCGTAGCCAGCGGCGATCCGGTCGTACTTCTCAGCCTGTTCCGACACCGCCTCATCGTGCCATGCCCGCGAGGGCGGGTCAGGCCGACGGGTCAGCCGGGCGCCGCGACGTCTCCCCGACGCCGCCCGATCCCGATCAGACCGAGGCGGCGCAGGATGGCGATCACGATGACGGCGAGGACGCCGATGACGACGATCAGCGGCAGCCAGACGATGGCGAACCAGATCCCCGCGGTCGTGAGCGCCTGAAGGATGTCGACCAGGCTCGCCGTGGCCTCGTCCACGACGGCAGCCGGCTCCCAGCCCTCGGCCGCGACCTGCACGGCCACGACCGGCGTGCTGAAGCCCGCGGTCAATGTCGCATAGGACGCCTGATCCTCGAGCGCGGTCAGTTGGGCCGTGAGTTGCTCGATCTGGCCGCGCACCGCGGTCAGCTGGGCCTGGACCTCGAGCACGTCGGTGACCCGTGCTGCCTTCGCCGAGATGTCCTGGAGTGCCACCTCGCTCGCCCGCAGGTTCTTGATCCGTGCCTCGAGATCCACGACGGCGCCGGTGACCTCGACCGCGTTGGTCCTTTCGTTCATGACCTTCGTCGATGGGCCGGCGATGCCCCGGAGCAGATCGAGCGCCTCCTCCCAGCGGTCGACCGGCACGCGATAGGTGATCGTCGCGACCGGGCGGTCATCGACGTTCTCGGTCTGCGAGGCGCCGATATAGCCACCCATGCGGCGGATGCCGTCACGGGCCGCAAGGAGCGCAGCCGGGACGTCGGTGACCTGCAGCTCGATCGTGCCGGTGCGCACGATCTTGGCTTCGTCCACGAGGTTGCCGACCTCGTCGGGAGCCGACGCCGCGCTCGGGGCGGCGCTGGCTGCGGGTGCGGCCTGGCCGCCGCCGAACTCGTCTGGTGGCGAGACCGCATTCCCGACCGTGGACAGCGTCGCGCCGCCGCCGGCGCCGGCACAGCCGGCGATCGCAACGAGCGCGACGAGGAACAGGACCGTTCGGGTGATCGATGATCGGTTCGGACGCATCGCGCGACCTCCTGATGCCCGGCGGCCGAGTGGTCGCGCGCGGCACCGTGCGGACGCCCGATGTCGACCAGCGGTTCCGCCACCGCACGTCAGGGGATCGCCCCACCCCGCCACATCGGGGCGCCAACGGGCGTCCAACCGCCGAGCGCCAGGATCCCGTCGTGCAGCCCGACGCCCGGCTCCAACCCCGAGGTGTGGCCCATGGATCGTCGCGACGCCCGTTCCCTCGCTCGAGGCCTCCTTCTCATGGCACTCGGGATCGGTGTGCTCGGTGACATCGCGCTCGATGGGCCGGCACCCGGACTCAACGTGCCCTTGATGACGGGTGTCGTCCTGGGCCTCGCATGGATCGTCCGTCGACCGGGCCGCGCGCCGGATCCGCTCGATGCCTGGCTGCCGATCACGGCGATGGTGCTCGCCACGTTCGTGGCGATCCGTGCCGACCCCTTCGTCGCGTTGCTGGACCTGGTCGGGGTCGCGGCATTCACCGGCGCGTCGGTCGTCGCGTTCTCCGGTCTGGCGGTCACCCGGCGATCCCTGAGCGCGATCGTCGCGATCGGCGTGTGGGTCGTCGAGTCGACGCTGGCGGGCACCGCCCGCTTGCTGCGAACGGCGCGCCCGCGGCCGGGTGAGAGCCTGCCGAAAGGGCCTGCCTGGACGGGTTCGGTGCTCCGCGGGCTGGTCCTGGCCGTTCCGCTCGTGATGATCTTCGCGGCCCTTTTCGCTTCCGCGGATCCGATCTTCCGGCGCGGCATGGACGATCTGCTCGGCTTCCGCATCGATCTGGGTGATCTGCCCGGTCGGCTGATCTTCGTGGCATCGGTCGCATGGCTGGCCGGCGGCCTGCTGGCCATCTCGACGCGCGGGATCCCGGCGATGGAGGGCGCGTCGCTCGGTGCGGCGTCACGATCTGCAACGGTCGGCATCGCCAGGTCCCTGGGGACCACTGAAGCGCTGGTCGTCCTCGTCGCGGTCGACCTGATCGTCGGCCTGTTCGTGGTGCTGCAGCTGGCCTACCTGTTCGGCGGCCTCGACACGCTGGCGGCCGCGGGGATGTCGTACAGCTCGTACGCCAGGCGGGGCTATTTCGAACTCGTCGCGGCCGCGGCGCTCGCCGGCGGGATCCTGGTCGTCCTCGAATACCAGGTGCTCGCGCGGACGCGCGCCTACCTGGCATTGGCGGTCGGGTTGGTCGGGCTGACGCTCGTCGTGCTGGCGTCGGCGGTGATGCGCCTGCAGCTCTATCAGGATGCGTACGGATGGACCGAGCTGCGCCTGTACGTCGCGGTCTCGATCGCCGCGATGGCGCTGACGCTCGGGACCATGGCCGCCTTCCTTGCGACCGACCGAACCCGCTGGCTCGGCCACGCGATGGCGGTCATCGGCGTCGTCGCGCTCGTCGGCCTGAACGTCCTCGCGCCCGCCGCGTTCGTGGCCGAGCGCAACCTCGAGAGGGTCATCGACCCGAGCCTGGTCCCGCCGGACGGCGAGGTCGCGCTCGATGCCGACTACCTGGGCGTCCTCCCGGACGACGCGATCCCGGCCCTCGTCGCCGCCCTGCCACGCCTCCCGGAGGTCGAGGCCGACAGGATCCGGCGCCTGCTCGTCGAGCGGCGGACCGAGCTGGATGCGCTCCCGGCGTACGACGGGCCGTTCGCCTGGAACCTCGGTCGTGAACGCGCGCGTGACGCGCTCGAGACGGTCCGCTGACCGGCTGACCTACACTCCGGGCATGGCCATCGACCTGCCCGTCGCCGCACCGATCGAGCCGATGCTCGCCAAAGCCGTCGACCGCCTGCCCGATGGCGACGGCTGGCTCTTCGAGCCCAAGTGGGACGGGTTCCGCGCGATCGTGTTCCGCGACGGCGACGAGGTGTTCACGCAGTCGCGCGACCTCAAGCCCCTCGATCGCTACTTCCCCGAGCTGGCCGATCCGCTGCGGGCCGCCGTGCCGGAACGCTGCATCCTCGACGGCGAGATCGTCATCGCGCGCGACGGGGCGCTCGATTTCGAGGCGCTGCTCCTGCGCATCCATCCAGCCGCGTCGCGTGTGAACATGCTGGCCGCGGAGTCGCCGGCCAGCTTCGTGGCGTGGGACCTCCTCGCGCTGGGCGATGAGGACCTGCGTGAGGTGCCCCAGGCCGAGCGGCGCACGCGACTGGAGACCGTGCTGGCGGGCGTCAAACCGCCCGTTCACCTCACGCCGGCCACCACCGACCGGTCGACCGCTGCCGACTGGTTCGATCGTTTCGAGGGCGCCGGGCTCGACGGTGTCATCGCCAAACGCGCCGATGCGCCGTATCAGCCGGGCAAGCGGGCGATGCTCAAGATCAAGCACCAGCGCACGGCCGATTGCGTGGTCGCCGGCTTTCGCTGGCACAAGAACGGGCCGGGCACGCACGTCGGGTCGCTCCTGCTCGGCCTGTACGACGACGCCGGCAAGCTCAACCACGTCGGGATCACGTCGTCGTTCACGTGGGACCGCCGGGCCGAGCTGGCCGAGGAGCTCGCGCCGCTTCGGGTGAACGCGGTCGAGGGCCATCCGTGGCGGGAATGGGCGGAATGGGCCGGCTGGGGCGACGCGGAGGCGTCGGGGCAGCGACTGCCCGGCGCGACCTCGCGCTGGAACCGGGGCAAGGACCTGTCGTGGGAGCCGCTCCGTGCCGAGCGAGTGGTCGAGGTCGCCTACGACCATCTCCAGGGCAACCGCTTCCGCCACGCGACGACGTTCAAGCGTTGGCGCCCTGACAAGCCACCCGAGGCGTGCCGGTACGACCAGCTCGAAACGACCGTGCCCTTCGAGCTCGAGACGATCTTCGGGAGCTGATGGACGCCTGCGGCTGCGACGATCGATTCTCGATCTTCGACCGGGCATCGGCCGAGGCCGACCTGCACAGGTATCGTCGCAACGGGCCGGATCGGACCACGCGCCTCCTCCTCGACATGATCCGCGCCGAGAGCGTACGAAATGCCAGCGTGCTGGACATCGGCGGCGGGATCGGAGTCGTCGACCATGAGTTGCTCCAGGAGGGCGCGGCACAGGCGGTGCTCGTTGATGCATCCGCGCCGTCGCTCGACGCCGCCCGGGAGGAGGGCCGCCGACGGAGCCACCTCGATCGCCTCGAGACTGTCCACGGGGATTTCGTGACGCAAGCAGCTGCCATAGAACCCGCGGACATCGTCACCCTCGACCGCGTCGTGTGCTGCTACCCGGACATGCCATCGCTGGTGCGGCTGTCGGCGACGCGGGCGCGCGCCATGTACGGGCTGGTGCTGCCGCGTGATCGCGCGATCATCCGCGTGGGCTTGCGCCTGATGAATGTCTGGTTCCGGGTCCGCGGCATGACCTACCGGGCTTTCGCCCATCCGAACGACCGCATCGACGCGATCGTCGGGGAGGCCGGCCTGCGACCCCGCTCCGAGACCCGCACGTTCTTCTGGCGGGTCGTGCTCTATGAGCGCCAGCCCGCCCGATCCTGAGCGAAACGTGACCTTCGGCCGCTGATTCGCGGTGCGCCGGCGCCCCGTTGACGCGGCCGCTCACCGGCGAGTGGGACCTTCGTCCCATGGTGGGCCGCTCGGTGCGCGTGCCTAAAGTCGGGTATCAGGGGAGCCACCCACTCGAGGCATCGTCAAGCATTGTTCGGCACACGCGCGCGACCGCCACGGCCAGTGCTTCTGATCCTGGTCTACGGCGCCTTCCTGGCGATCGTCGGGGCCGCCGCCACGGCGCAGTCCTTCCTCGTCGGTGCGCACTTCTCGACCGCGACCCTCACCGGCCTGGTCGGGAGCGACGCGGCGACGATCCGGGCGTTCGTGAACGCCTACGTGCAGCCCGACGTCCTGTCCGGGACGGCGACACCGTCACCGGCAGACGTCGCGCGACTCGAGGCGCAGCTCGCGACCCTGCCGCGCGCCGGCGAGATCCTGCGCGTCGAGCTCCGACGGCCGGATGGCACGATCGTCGCCGCTAGCGACCCGGGCCTCCATGGCACGGCCACCCCGGCCTCCGGCGAGTTCGACCTCGCGCGCGGTGGGACCGCCCAGGCGGCCATGGGCCCCGCCGCTGAGTCCGGTGCCGGTCCTGCCGACTTCGCGTCGCCGATGATCCTGCGGGAGTTCCTACCGCTCAAGGTGGGCAGCGAGGTCCTCGGAGTCGTGGGCGTCTGGCGAGACGCCGTCCCGATCCTCGATCGACTCGACCAGATGCGGCGCGAGATCGTGATCGTCACGCTCACGGCCGGCCTGGTCGCGGCCGGCCTCCTGTTCATCGTCTTCCGCTCGGCGCAGCTGCGACTGACTCGACAGACGGCGGCCCTCATCGAATCGACCCGCCGCGACCCGCTGACCGAGACCCTCAACCACGGCGCTCTCGTCGCGTGGTTGGCGGAGCAGATCGAAGGGGCGCGCGATGAGGTCAGGCCGCTCGGGATCGCGCTGATCGACATCGACAACTTCCGGCTGCTCAACGACAACCATGGCCATGAAGCCGGCGATCAGGCGTTGCTCGCGGTCGCAGGGACGCTCCGACAGCACGTCCCTGGCGGCATCGAGATGGGACGCTACGGCCCCGACGAGTTCCTGCTCGTCGCCTCACCGACCGCCGTCGCCGACCTCGAGCCGGTCGTCGACCGCGTCCGGACGAGCCTGGTCGACCTCAGCCTCCGGTTTGCGGAGACCGAGCGGCTGCCCATCACGGTCAGCGTCGGGATCGCCACCTTCCCCGACCACGGCACGTCCGTCACGACCCTGCTCGCGGGCGTCGTGCGGGTCCTCGAGGAGGCGAAGGCCAGCGGCGGCGACACCGTCCGCCACGCCGCCGATCGCTCGGAGGACGACGCCGCGGCCAGCACCAGCTTCGATGTCCTGCAGGGCCTGGTCATCGCGGTCGACACCAAGGACCGCTACACCAAGCGTCACTCCGAGGACGTCGCCCGCTACGCGACGTTCCTCGCGCGGCGGATCGACATGCCGGCGGACGAGATCCGGACCCTGGCCGTCGCTGGGCTGCTGCACGACATCGGGAAGATCGGTATCCCGGACGGGATCCTGCGCAAGCCGGGCCAGCTGACCGAAGCGGAGTACGCGATCGTGAAGCAGCACGTCGCACTCGGCGACATGATCGTCCGCGACCTGCCCGACGTCGCGGTGGTCCGGGCCGGCATCCGGCATCACCACGAACGGTGGGATGGGCAGGGCTACCTCGACCGGCTCGAAGGCGAGGCCATCCCTCTCATCGCGCGGATCCTTGCCGTGGCCGACGCCTTCTCGGCGATGACGACGACGCGCCCCTATCGCAAGGCGCTCGACGTTCGAGAGGCCCTCGTGCGACTCGGTGACGCCGCAGGGACGCAGCTCGAGGAGCGCCTCGTCATCGCGTTCATCGATGGCATCGAGCGCGATGCCGATCCGCCGCTGCCCGGCGAGGCCGGGACCGAGCATGGCGCGCTGTGGGTCCCGAAGAGGTGGGTCGCGTGAGTCCCTCCTGGAAGGCGGCTGCGTCGCTCGTCGGCGCCGTGGCGATGGTCGTCACGCTCGGCGTTCAGCCCACGAACGCCGCAGTGCTGGCCACCGCCCGCAACGATTCCTATTCGGTGATGACCGGCAACCTGCTGACCGTCCCCGCCCCCGGCGTCCTGGACAACGACACGTTCGTCGTCGGGGCGGGCGCCGCCGACCTGCGTGACGACGTCAACCATGGGTCGCTCACACTCGACGAGGACGGCGGGTTCCGGTATCAGCCGGCGAACGGGTTTGTCGGGACCGACCAGTTCAAGTACCGCATCCCGGGAGGCGTGCTGCTGCTTCTCCCGTCGAATACGGCGACGGTGACCATCACCGTGACGGCCCCGCCACCGACACCGACACCGACCCCCGCGCCCACGCCGGCGCCCACTCCGGCGCCGACACCGGCGCCAACCGCGGCGCCGACACCGGCACCAACGCCGAAGCCCACGCCGACCCTGCCACCGCCACCGGCCGTGACCTTGCCGCCGGCGCCGACGATCGAGCCCCTCCCCACCGTCCGGCCCCTGCCGACGCTGCCGTCGCTTCCGTCCGCCTCCCCGATCTCGTCGGGGCGGCCCACGCCCACCCCGACTCCGCGACCCTCTGCCTCGGGTGAGACGCGCCCGGCATCGAACACGGATCCGTCGAACCCGCCGGCGATCGCACCGGGTGGTCCGATCGACTCCGGGGGCGGCGGGGCATCCGCCCGACCCGGATCAGACGAACCTGCTGCCCCCGTCGCAGGACCCGCGGAGCTGTTCGTCGTCCCGGCCGCCGGTTTCGAAGATGGGCACGACTTCGACCCATCCTCGATGTCGTTCGCCGGGTTCGAATGGGCCGTCCCCGCGCTGGTCCTGACCGTGCCCGGGATCCTCATCGTCATCGCCGTGGTGGTCCAGACGATGATCGGGCTGGCCTGGCTGCCGGTCGCCCGCCGCTCGCTGGACAACGATCGGCGCCGCCGCCGTTCGGGTCTCGCCGCAGTCAGCTCTCGCTGACCTTCTTGCGCGGCGCGCGCTCGAGCTGACCAGCGCGATCCGGCCACTCGTAGCCGGCCCACGGGTCGTAGTCCGGATCCAGCTTCTCCTGCGGAGGCCGTTCTCCGTCGGGCACGTGGGTCAGATTGACCCGGACCCGATACCACAGCGACGAGCGGCCGCGCATCCCATCGACCAGGACGTCCGCCGGCTCGAGCGCCTCGGCGGCCGTCGGATGGCGCGCCTTCCAGCGCTCGAACCCCTCGAGTGCCTCGGCCTTCGATGCGGCGCGTGAGATCTCGATCACCGGGACGTTGGTGCGCCGCCTGCCGGTCGGGGTCGGGCGCGAGCCCTCCCAGTCGGTCGGGAGCCCGGCGTTGCGATCGCCCGCGGCGACCGCGGCAGCTCGTTCCGCGGCGACTTCCGGCGGTGGCCCGCCCGCCTCGCCTCGTCCCGTCTCGTACTCGGTGTCGGGTCTGCGCTTGCGCGACGGCTGCACCCGCGGCGGCTCACCGGCCTGCTTCGCGTAGTTCGGCGGCCACGGTGCGTCGCCCTCTCCCTCCGCCTCGTGCTTCGCCGACAGCTCGAGGAGGGCCTCCAGGGAGCCGACGGCGTCGTCGATCCCGGCGCCCGGGTCGCCGATCGAGGCGTACCGCGCCGGCACCGTGGCGATCGTGAACGCCTCGGCTTCGCAGGTCGGCACCTCGTCCCAGGACAGGGGCATCGAGACCCGCGCGTCAGGCAGCGGCCGCACCGAATACGCCGATGCGACCGTGCGGTCCTTGGCGTTCTGGTTGTAGTCGAGGAACACGCCCTGGCGCTCCTCTTTCCACCACTTGGATGTCGCCCTGCCCGGCATCCGCCGCTCGACGTCCCGGGCCAGGGCCAACGCGGCACGCCGCACCTCGGGATACGTCCAGCGGCGCTCGATGCGCACGTTGATGTGGATCCCGCGCGATCCCGACGTCTTCGGCCAGCCGACCAGGTCGACGTCGGTCAGCGCCTCGTGGCACGCCATCGCCACATCGCGGATCTGCGGCCACTCGATGCCCGGCACCGGGTCGAGGTCGACCCGTAACTCGTCGGGATGGTCGAGGTCATCGGCGCGGACGGGATGCGGGTTGAGATCGATGCAGCCGAGGTTGACGACCCAGATCAGAGCGGCAGCCTCGTCCACGACGATCTCGTCGGCGGTCCGGCCGGACGGGAAGGTGAGCTCAGCGGTCCTGATCCAGTCGGGCGTGTTGTCCGGTGCACGCTTCTGGAAGAACGGCTCCTTGGTGATCCCATCGACGAATCGCTTGAGGGCCATCGGGCGCCCGCGGATGCCGGTCAGCGCACCGTCGGCGACAGCAAGGTAGTACTGGACCAGGTCGAGCTTCGTGTACCCGGTGTCTGGGAAGTACACCTTCTGCGGGTTGGAGATCGACACCTCGCGACCGCCGATCTCGAGGATCTCCTTGGGCGTCGGCATAGGGGAACGATACGCTCGACAGCCATCCCGCCGGGAGGGATGATGCCAGGGCTCCGGCGCGACGCTGTCGATTCGGGTGCCGGCCGTTCGTCGTACGGGTGATGGTCACCGACCGAGGCCAGGAGCCACCAGGAGGCACGACATGCGCTACGCGATCCTCATCTACGACTCCGAGACTGCGAACCCATCGCCCGAACCGCCGGATCCCGAGATCCTCGGCGAGGTCATGTCCGCCTACAGCGGCTACAGCCAGATGCTCAAGGACCGCGGCGCCTACCTGGGCGGCGAGGCCCTCCAGCCCAATCCGACCGCGACGACCCTGCGCCTCAAGGACGGCCAGACCGTCACGACCGACGGCCCGTTCGCTGAGACCAAGGAGGGGCTCGGCGGCTTCTACCTGATCGAGGCCAAGGATCTCGACGAGGCCTTGGCGCTTGCCGCGCAGTGCCCGGGCATCCGTGCAGGGACCATCGAGGTCCGGCCGGTCTGGGAGACCGCCGGGTCGGAGCAGGATCAGGCACCGGTCGGGGCGACCGCGGGCTGAACCTCGACACCGCCGCCACCCACGACATCGTCGACCGCCTGTTCCGCGAGGAGCAGGGACGGGCGGTCGCGACGCTCATCCGCGTCCTCGGCGACTTCGACCTCGCCGAGGAGGCGGTCCAGGACGCGTTCATCGCCGCACTCGAGGTCTGGCCCGACCGCGGCATCCCGGCAAATCCGGGTGCATGGATCACGACGACCGCCCGGAACCGGGCGATCGACCGGATCCGCCGCCGTCGGAGACTTCGCGACAAGACCGACGAGCTGGCCCGCGATGCGGCGATCGAGGCGGATCTGGCGGCGATCGAGACCGGCACCGGTTCGGACGACGACATGCCGATCGCCGACGATCGACTGCGCCTGATCTTCACGTGCTGTCACCCGGCCCTGCCGCTCGACGGCCGGGTCGCGCTGACGCTGCGCACGCTGGGCGGCCTCACGACACCCGAGATCGCGCGCGCGTTCCTCGTCCCCGAATCGACGCTGGCCCAGCGGCTGGTCCGTGCCAAGGGCAAGATCCGCGCGGCCGGCATCCCGTATCGCGTGCCGCCGCGCGAGCTGCTGCCCGAGAGGCTCGACGGCGTCCTGAAGGTGCTCTATCTCGTGTTCAACGAGGGCTACTCTGCGTCGTCGGGCGACGCCCTCGTCCGGCGCGAGCTGAGTGCCGAGGCGATCCGACTGGCACGGATCGTGGTCTCGTTGCTCCCCGACGAGCCCGAGGCGAGCGGGTTGCTGGCACTCATGCTCCTCCACGACGCCCGGCGCGATGCGCGCGTCGACGCGGCCGGTGATCTCGTGCTGCTCGAGCACCAGGATCGGAGTCGGTGGGATGCCGAGCGGATCGACGAGGGCCGCGCGCTCGTGGAGCGTGCGCTGCGGCTCGGTCGCGCAGGTCCCTACCAGATCCAGGCGGCGATCGCCGCGCTGCACGACGACGCGACCACGTGGGCCGCGACCGACTGGCCGCAGATCGTGGAGCTGTATCGACGCCATCTCGCGTTCGATCCGTCACCGGTCGTGGAGCTCAACCTCGGCGTCGCCGTCGCGATGGCCGACGGGCCGGCCGTCGGCCTCGCGGTCATCGACGGCGTGGCGGCCGGTGGCCAGCTCGACGGCTACCCGTATCTGCACTCTGCGCGCGCGGACCTGCTCCGACGCCTCGATCGGCGATCGGAAGCGGCGGCGGCGTACGGTCGCGCCCTCGAGCTCACCACGAACCGGGCGGAGCGAGCCTTCCTCGAGCGGCGTTGGCAGGACTGTGCACGGCAGGCCCGGGAACGGAGCGCCTTTCCTGAGGGGCGCCGTGATGGGCGGCGTCGGCGCCGCCCGACCGAGGGGCGGCTCCCGCGCACTACCATCGGTATCGTGACTCGTGGCCGGATCGTCGCGACCCTCGACCGGCCGCCGGTCGCCGTGGCGCTGTCCGCGGCGACGATCCTGGTGCCACTGCTCTTCGTGGTCGCGCTCCAGCCGCCCCTCGACCAGCCCTTCGCCAAGGACGTGACGCTGTACCTGGATGCCGCGGACCGGTGGCTGGCCGGCGGCCCGTTCTACGAGCCGCGTCAGCTGGCCGGACCGTACGAGGTCGCGCACGGCGACATCCTCTATCCGCCAGTCGGGCTGTGGCTGTTCGCCCCGGCCGCGATCCTGCCGGAGATCCCGGCGCTGGTCCTGTGGTGGGGCATCCCGGCCGCCCTCACTGCATGGGCGATCCATCGGGTCGGGCCCCGACCCGCGGTCTGGCCGCTCATCGCGCTGTGTCTGGCCTGGCCGACGACGCCGCTCAAGATCTGGACGGGCAACCCGGTCATCTGGAGCATGGCCGCGATGGCGGTCGCGATCGTCTGGCGCGGTGGCGCCCCGTTCGCGCTGCTAAAGCCGAGCCTGTTCCCGTTCGCCCTGTTCGGGCTCCGGCAACGGGCGTGGTGGATCGGGCTCGGGATCTTTGTCGCGCTGTGCCTGCCGTTCGGCGCGATGTGGCTCGACTGGACCACGACCGTTCTCAACGCGCAGGGTGGCGGGCTCCTCTATTCGACACTGGAAGCGCCGATGCTGGCGCTGCCGCTCGTTGCATGGGCTGGGCGGCGCCGCGAGCCGGCCGGACCGTCGGGCACGGATATGCCATCCTCGGGGGCATGATCCCGACCACTCCGGGGCGTCGATGCTGACCGACGTCCTCGTTCTGCTCGTCAGCCTCGTCGTCATCCTGTTCGCGGCCGAGCTCTTCACCAACGGCATCGAATGGATGGGTCGCAAGCTCGGTCTCGGCGAAGGCGCCGTCGGATCGGTGCTTGCGGCGGTCGGCACCGCGCTGCCCGAGACCCTCATCCCGATCATCGCGATCGTCTTCGCGACGGCCGAGGGGTCGCACGAGGTCGGGGTCGGCGCGATCCTGGGCGCACCGTTCATGCTGTCGACGCTGGCGATGTTCGTGACGGGCGTGGCCATCGTCGCGTTCCGGGCGCGCCGGACGATGGGCACCGTCGTGGCCGTCGATACCGGGATCCTCGCGTACGACCTGCGCTACTTCTTCGTCGGGTACGGACTGGCCGTAGGGGCGGCCTTCCTGCCGGCAGACCTGTCCGCCGCTCGCTGGATCGTTGCGGTCGTCCTGATCGGCCTGTACATCTGGTATGTCAAGGGTCACTTGGCAGGCGAGGCGGCCGATCACAGCGAGGATCTCGCGCCGCTCCGGATGCGCACGCTCGATCGAGGCGCCTATCGACTCGAGCCAGGTGATCCGCGGCTCCGCGTCATCGTTCTCCAGGTCCTGGCGGCCATCGGCCTGATCATCATCGGCGCGGTGTTCTTCATCGATGCCGTCAACAACGTCGCCCACACGCTCGGAGTGAGCGAGGTGCTCCTGGCCCTCGTGATCGCCCCGATCGCCACGGAACTGCCCGAGAAGTTCAACTCGATCATCTGGGTTCGCCAGGGCAAGGACACTCTCGCGCTCGGCAACATCACCGGCGCGATGGTCTTCCAATCGACGATCCCGACCGTCGTCGGCCTGACCCTGGCAGCGGACACCTGGGTCGTCCAGGAGGGCTCGTACACGGCCTTTGCGTCGGCGGCGATCGCGCTCATCGCGACTGCGGTGATCTTCATCCCGGCACGTCGGCGGGGCGGCCTGGAGGCGCGCCACCTGCTCGTCGGCGGGCTGTTCTACCTGGGTTACCTGATCTTCGTGGTCGGCCTGATCGCAGGCGTGTTCTAGCGTCTCCGCCTGGGCCCGCGCGGCTCGGGCTAGCACGACGGTCACGGGGTCATACTGTGGAGCGAGTCCAGCCGCCTGAGCGGGATGCCGTCGCGGCGGCCTGGCAGGAGGCCGATATGTCCGACGACACCCGCAGCCGTGACCACCCGACCGGCGCGGCGACGATGTCCGTGCCGACCAGCGGGCCCGGCTTGATCCGGTCCATCGCTCATCGCCTCGCAGGCGAGCAACTCGGGCTGCCAGTCGAGGGGCACCTGGCATCGTTCAGCGGCGCGACCGGCTGGCTCAACTCCGAGCCGCTGACGCCAGAAGGACTCCGGGGACGGGTGGTCCTCGTCGACTTCTGGACATACACGTGCGTCAACTGGCTCCGGACGCTGCCCTATGTCCGGGCCTGGGCGGCGAAGTACGGCGACGCCGGCCTCACCGTCGTCGGGGTGCACACGCCGGAGTTCGGGTTCGAGCGAAACGTCGACAACGTCGTACGCGAGTCGCGCAACTTCCGGGTCGAGTTTCCGATCGCACTCGACCCCGACTACGCGGTCTGGAGCGCGTTCGCGAACCACTTCTGGCCGGCCGTCTACATCGCCGACGTCGACGGACGGATCCGTTACCACCACTTCGGCGAGGGTGAGTACGCCGCGATCGAGATGGCGATCCAGCAGCTCCTCCTGGACGCGGGCGTGGAAGACGTCGATCAGGATCTCGTGGACGTCGACCCCGTCGGGCTCGAGGTGGCCGCCGACTGGCGGACGCTCCAGTCTCCTGAGTCCTACACCGGCTATGGGCAGAGTGCCGGCTTCGCCCAGGGCGAGGTCGCTCGCTTCGACGAACCCCATGCGTACACCGCCCCCTCGCCATTGCCCCTCAACTACTGGGGGCTCGCGGGGACGTGGACGGTTGCCCGACACGCTGCCGTGGTGAACGAGCCTGGCGGACGGATCGCGTTCCGCTTCCATGCCCGCGACGTCAACCTCGTCATGGGACCGGCGTCGCGCGGTGCGTTCTATCCCGTTCCGGGTCTTCCTCGACGGTCAGCTCGCGCGGGACGTCCACGGGACCGACGTCGACCCCGACGGCAGCGGAGTCGTGAACGACCAGCGCACGTATCAACTGATCCGCCAACGTGGGCCGATCGCCGACCGCACCTTCGAGATCGAGTTCCTCGATCGAGGTGCGGAGGCTTACTGCTTCACGTTCGGCTGAGGCGGGAACGATATGGCCGACGATCCTTCGACTTCGGACGCACCCGTACCCGCACCCGCAGTCGCATTGTCGCCACGCGATCCCGTCGCACCGATCGTCGTGCCGAACACGCTCTGGCGGGCCGCAGATCCGGAGGCGTACGGCGGGGGTCAACCCAGCGACATCACCCACCTGGCCGAGTTCGAGGCGAGCGGGCTCGGTCGACGAGACGACGCACGCTGGTCGGGCGCCCTCGAGGTCATCCCGACCAAGGCCGACGTCGTGCTCGACCTGATCCGGTTGAACAGCCTATGGCCATTGCTCTCGGGCCTCGCCTGCTGCGCCATCGAGATGATCTCGGCGGCGACCAGCAAGAACGATATGGACCGGTTCGGCTGGTTCCCGTTCCGGGCCAGCCCACGCCAGGCCGACGTCCTGATCGTCGCCGGGACGTGCACGACGAAGATGGCCGGTCCGCTCATCCGGCTGTGGGACCAGATGCCGGAGCCCAAGTGGTGCATCGCCCTGGGCGACTGCACCTGCTCCGGCGGTCGCTATAAGCGGAGCTATTCGACGATCGAGGGGATCGACCGGATCATGCCCGTCGACATCTACATCCCCGGCTGCCCGCCGCGGCCGGAGGGTCTGATCTTCGGGTTCCTCAAGCTCCAGCAGCTGATCAAGGACCGTCGCGGCCACTGGCCGGAGCGGGCGATCGGGCCGAACGTGCCGGACGGCGTCTAGCGCCTGGCGATCGCGCGTCCCAGCGCGGCCGGTCAGAAGCCCCGCCGGGGGTATGTGCCCCAGGTCCGCATCGGCCGCGCGACCACGCCCGCTACCCGGTAGCGGGTAAGGCAGAACTCCGGCCAGCAGCCGCGTGCGACGTCCGCCAGCTGTGATGCCAGTGCCGCCCGCATCTGCGACCTTCAGATGAACTCCCTGTTCACTGAAGGAGACCCACAAATGTCCTCAGATCGGAACCAAGACGCTCGCGCCAGAGGCACGCGGATCGCAGCCCGGTGGCTCGGCATCGGCGTGTTGGCGTTGGCCGCTGCCGGCTGCGCCACGGGAGGCGCCGGTTCGGCCGGCTACGGAGCCCCGGCGGCGTCCGCCGCCGCGGTGCCCGCCACGGGCGAGGCCATCACTGCGCAGACCACGTCGCTCGGCGTGATCCTGGTCGACGGCGCCGGCCGCACCGTGTACGAGTTCGCCAACGACACCAACGGCACGTCGGCATGCACCGGGGCGTGCGCGGCCAACTGGCCGCCCGTCGCGGCGCCGTCGCCGCTGCCCACGTCGCTGCCCGGAGTGACCGGCCAGCTCGGCGCGATCACCCGCCAGGACGGGACCAGCCAGATCACCGTGGCCGGCCACCCGCTCTACACGTTCGCCGGCGACACCGCGCCCGGCCAGACCAACGGTCAAGGCAAGGTTCTCGACGGTGGCCTCTGGACAGTCGCGTCCGCGGCGGGCGCGCCGGTGGCGAACGCCAACCCGCCCAGCGCTGCGCCGGCAGCCCCGGTCGCTCCCGGCTACTGAGACTTGTGCGGCAGGCAGGCCGGGGGCCTGCCTGCCGCCGAGAGAGCCCATCGCGGCCGATGAACCGATAGGAGCGGGAGCCCATGCGACCCGACATCAAGCCCTCGATGCCGTTCCCCGACTACGAGCTGCCTGACCAGAACGGCCGCCGCCGCCGGCTGTCGGAGATGCAGGGCGGCGACTCGATGATCCTTGTGCTGTCGCGCGGCCACTTCTGCCCCAAGGATCGCCGCCAGCACGCCAACCTCGTCGACATGTACCCGGAGATCCGGGTCGCCTACACGAAGATCGTCACGATCAGCACCGACAACCTGCTCGAACTCAACGAGATGCGCGATGGGCTCGGCGCCGGGTGGCCGTTCCTGTCCGACCCCGGCCGAACCATCCAGAAGGACCTCGACATCGCCGAGTACACCGACCCGAGGCATGATCCGATGATCCCGTACACGCTCGTCCTCGAGCCGGGCCTCCGGATCTACTCGATGTACAACGGGTACTGGTACTGGGGTCGCCCGTCGAATGATGACCTGCGCCGCGATCTGCGGGAGGTCACCCGGAGGATCCGGCCCGACTGGGATCTCGGCACGCCGGGCCTGCGGGAGAAGTGGGACCAGGGCCAGCGCGATGACGACTTCTGGCCGTATGGCCGCTCGATGCGCGAGGTCCTTGCCGCCCAGGAGGCATGAGCCTGACATCCAGGCGCACCCCGGCGTCCAACCCAGGCCCATCCAGGAGATCAAGGAGCACGTCATGTCCAAGATCCACGTCAAGCAGACGACCACGCTGACGCCAGAGCAGTTCATCGCGGGGCTCACCGACTTCGGCCCGGGTCGCTCGAAGCTCTTCCCAAACAGCGCCGACCAGTACCTCAAGGTGCATGACGAGGGCCCCGATCAAGCCGACGTCACCGAGGGCTCGGCCGGGATCTGGGAACGCCTGCACTACGACTGGTCCGATCCCAACCGCGTCGTGCTCACGACCACCGACTCCAACGTGTGGGGAGGCGACTCGGGCCACACCTACACCTTCACACGACAGCCCGGCGGGACGACCGATGTTGACGTCGTTATGGTGCGCGAGGGCAAGAACCTCAGGGGACGGGTGCTCGCGCTCGTCGTCGGGATGGTCGGCAAGCGTGCGCTGGAGAAGGGGCTCGGACAGACCATCAAGGCGATCGAAGCCCGGAACCAACGCCAGCCCCAGTTGCGGGTGTCGAGATCCTGACTCCGAGAGCTCGCTTCAGACCCGAGCGTCGGCCTCTGACCGGGCCGGAACACTGAAGCGGTAGCCGAGTCCTCGAACGGTTTCGATCGAGCCCGCGTGGTCTCCCAGTTTCCGCCTTAGCGAGCGAACGTTGGCCTCGATCACGTTGCTCCCGCCCGCGTATTCGTAGCCCCAGACGTCTCGCAGCAGCGCGGCGCGCTCCACGACGTGCCCCTGGTGCTGCTGGAGGTAGCTGATCACGTCGAACTCGAGCTTCGTGAGGTCGACCCGTCGCCCGTCAAGGACGAGCTGATGCTGCACGAGATCCAGGATCGAGTCGTCCTCGATCTGGAGCTCCGCGGCGACGAGCCTGGCCAACCAGCCGTCGATCGACGACGGACCGAAATCATTCTGTGTCGCGTAGTACGGCACGCCATCGAACTCGATGGGATCGCCCGGTAGCAGCTCGAAACCGAGCGGGGCCACCATCGGGCCGTACGTGGCGACGTCCTGGACGATCGAATAGATCCGCCGGAGGGTCGGCCGCATCTCCATGTACAGGCGCTTGATGTCGAGCCAGCTGGCGGCCTGGACCGGAGATGGCGCCTCGCCGTGATCGCGAGACAGCCAGGCCCGGCTGTACAGGACGCGTTGGCCGCTTGGCACGGGATGCCGCCGGAGATGATCCCAACACCTGGCGAGGAAGAGATCCTCTTCGACGAGCCGGTGGCTCACGCTGTCGATCTCGCACACGGTATAGAAGCCGGCGACCGTATCAAGCCGGTCACGCAGGACCCGGAAGGCATCCGGCGCGAGGCGCCACCATGCCGCCATCACGCTCGCCGAAGCGGGCAGCATGTGGCGGCTCGCGATCTCGGCGATCGCCGGACCGTCAGCCGGCCGGGCGGCCTCGGCGGAGAAAAGGTGGTCGGTCGTCGGGAAGAACGCCTCACGGACGATCGGGTTCTCGAGGATGTAGAGGAGGTCCGCCGTATATCGCCACATCTCGTGCTGCGGAGCGTGGGCGACCTCCTCGCGGAGCTGGCGCCAGGCCGCCGCACGATATCGCTTGGAACGCGCAGGATCGGACGCGCGGAGTAGAGCCGCGATCGACTCGCGAACCGTGTCGTGGATGACGAGACCGTCGTCGCCGAGCTCCACGAACGGCAGCGTGCCCAGTCGGTCGAAGGCATCCTGTGGAGCGGTTTCCGGAAGCATCGCGGCGAGCAGTGACAGGGTCGGCCGACGGACGACTGACGCGGCATCAAGCGCCACGCGGGTCTTCGGGTCGAGGCCGCCGAGGTAGAGGTCGGTCAGGCCGTCCACGACGGCCTTGACAGCCACAGCCTCGAGACTGACGCCCGGGCGTTCGATCAGCGCCGACGCGGCGAGCCGAAGCGACAGCGGGTGTCCGCGGGCGAGACGGTAGATGCGGTCCGCATCGCCCCCATCGACTCCGGCCCGCTTGAGAAGGTCCTCGGCTTCATCGCGACGAAGATTCTCGAGCGGGAGACCCCGAAAGAGTCCGCCCAGGGCGCTTGGCCAGCCGGTCATCGGCGGCTCCCGACCCGACAGGACGATCCGGATCCTGTCGGACAGGACGGGCACGAACGCCTGGCGCAGCCATGGATCAAGCAGCCGAGCGAGTTCATACGTGTCGAGGACGAGCACGACCCGTTCACCGAGCTTCCCCAGCCTGGCGGCGGCGGCGTCGGCGGTGATCAGCTCGCCGCCCGTCTTGCCTTCGAGCGCGGCGAGGAAGCCTCGCTCGGTCGGCTCGATCGAGCGACAGTCCAGTCGGAGCACGGTCGCCCCGACGGCCCGTGCCTCGACGCCGAACGCCTCGACAAGAGCCGACTTGCCGATGCCGGCGATGCCATGGACGAACACCACGAGAGGGCCGTCCTCGCCGAGCAACCGGCGAAGGACGTCCATCTCGTCGTCGCGCCCGACCAGCCGGGTCGCCTGCTCATCGATCAGCTGGCGAATGGTCTGGGTCATCGAGCGATTCTGCGCTCTGCGTCAATCAGGCCGCGATCGCGATCGAAGCCCGGGTGATCTGGCTTGGGCCCTCGAGGATCCCGAAGACGCTCGAGGTGATATTCGCGAAGTTCGGATTGGTCGCGAACGCCTTGAAGAAGTCGCTTCGGGCGAAGGCGTCCATTGCCTGACGGTCGACCCACGTGTACACGCCGCCATACGTGTTCGAAGCTTCGTCGGCGAGCCAGACCTTCGAGAGGAGCCCGGGAACCCGGGCGAGTTCCGGGGCAAGCCCGTCACATGCGCTTCGGTAATCGGCGTCGCTTAGGTCCTTGAGGTTGAAGTTGACGACCTGGATGATCACGGTCTTCGCTCCTTTCGTGAGTGGTCGCGGCGTTCGCTCGCGTTACTCTCGGCCGACGTCAGTCCTGCGGGGAGTAGGAGTAGGTCCTCCCAGTGCCTCCCCGTGTTTGTCTCGGTGACCGTACGGCGGTCCAGGCCCAATGGGCTGAGCCTTCCCTGAAAAGAATCTGAAGATGATCGGTGCGCACGGCACGGTGCCCTGGCTCGTCGGCGATGGTCGAGGTGGGCTCGCGGACTTACCGGCCGATCGAAGCCGTCTGCGATCGTCAGTTGGCGGTCGGTGCGCTCAACACCCCTACCAACAACGCTGGACTGATCCGGAGGGTCGCCTCACCTACCCCTTGCTCCACCGCCGGTGCCGGCTTCCGTTCGGGCCGTGCGCGCTCGCCCAAACCGACTGCGTAGAAGACAGCTGATCTTCGAGGCGAATCCGCCACCATCTCGGTGCTCGCTAGCGCTCAGTTAGCAGGCCTCGATCTGGCCCTAACGTGGACTTCCATCGGAGGCGCCGTGAGTGCCCTCAGTTAGCAGGGCTTCGTTCCGCCCGCTCGCCGCATCTCGGCCGAAGAACCGGTCGGTCACCAATCCACCAGTTTCCAGATCTCGGGCTCGAACCCTCCTTCGCCAACTTCTGCGAAGGCGATGACCGACCGGACGAGCTCGTCCTCCGCCTCTACCCGCCGGCCCATTGCCTGGAGGAGGTCGGCCCGGTTGTTGCGAAGAGCCGCCTCGCGATGCCGATCTCCCAGGATCAGGCATCGTCGAAGCGCCTCGTCGGTCAGTGCGAGTGCGCTGTCGAGGTCACCGATGGCCCGCTCGAGCAGTGCCAGGTTGTTCAGGACCGCGACGCGAGCTGCCGGATCGCGGGCCAAGCCGGCCAGGTCGAGGCTCCGCTGCAGATGGCGGCGGGCGGCCTCGAGCTCGCCCGATCGTCTTGCGAGCAGGGCCAAGAGATTCTCCGCCTGCGATTCGACCTCCGGGTCGTTGATCCGCCGGGCTTCGCGCAAGGACGCCCGGGCGAGACGCTTGGCGGAGGTTGGATCGGCCCGTCGAACTGCAACGAGGCTCCGATCCGCGAGCACGCGTGCCCTCAGGGCGGAGGGCGCCGGATCAAGCCTCGCGAGCGCCGCCGCGAGGTGGAGGTCGGCCAGTCCGAACGCGCCGCGCCTGAGATGGAGGCTGCCAAGGCGGTGCTCGAGCTGAGCGAGGTGACCAGGGTCCGTGCGGGCGGCCGCGTACTCGTAGGCAGCCAGCGCTTCGCCATACCTCCCCTCCTGCGTCGCGACGTCTCCCAGCGCCTCGTGCACCACCACCGCCGAATCCTCGCCCAAAGCGATCGCCAATCGGTACTGCTCCGCGGCGAGAGCGAGCGCGCCCGCCGCTCGCGCCGCGTCCCCTGCGCGAGCGTGGGCTGCTGCCGCGCGACGGGTGAGGGTGCGCCGGCGCGAGACGCCGAGACGTTCAAGGACGGTCCCCGGCCGCATGCCATCGGCAAATCGGAAGCGGTCCCCTCGTTCGCCCGGTCGGGGCTCGCGCAACAGCCCCTGTCCGACGAGCTGGTCGAGGCCGGCGGTCACCTCCGCTTCGGAGCGTCCACTTACGTCCCGCGCCAGGTCCGGATCGATCTCGTCTCCCAGGACCGCACTTGCCTCGAGCAGGTCGCGCG
Source organism: uncultured Chloroflexia bacterium (assembly GCA_963819655.1). Classification (GTDB taxonomy): domain Bacteria; phylum Chloroflexota; class Limnocylindria; order Limnocylindrales; family CSP1-4; genus SPCO01. The sequence goes on from CAWFXA010000002.1 coordinate 707,161, forward strand.
CGATGTGGTCGAGCAGAGGGTCGTTGGTCAGACCGTTGGCGGTCGCCCCGGGCGCGGCCGGTCCAGGGGCAGTGGACAGCAAGGCGTCCCGCAGGCCCGTCGTTTCGGGGCTCGGCGCGACACCGAGCTCGGCATCGAGCAGACGAACGACCTCGCGATACTGGCGCGCAACCGCGCCGCGATCCCCGCTCGCCGCGTGGAGCTGCATCAGTGATCGGTGAGCTGCCTCGTCGAGCGGATCGAGCGTGAGCAGACGGCGGGCCGGCCCGACCGCCTGCTGCGGCCTGCCGTCGGCCGACTCGAGAGCCACGAGTCGTCGCAGCGCGTCGGCCAGCTCCGCGCGCAGTGCCTCCGCCTCGAGGAGCTGCCACTGATCGAACGACGCGCTGTCGCGAAGTGCGAAGCCCTCGAGGAAGTCGCCACGGTAGAGGGCCACCGCATCGGCCAGGCTCGACCGGTCGCCGGAAGACGCCCGGATGCGGAACGAGGCGACGTCGACCTGCACGCCCTCGTGCGAGAGAGCTACCTGCCGCCGATCCACATCCAGCCACGTCCCGCCAAGGCCGGAGCGGAGGGTGCTCAACGTCCTCCGCAGCGCACCCCTTCCGCCTTCAGGATCCGCGTCCGGCCAGAGCAGCTCCGCCAGCGAATCGCGGGCGATCGGTCGGTCGACCACGGCGACGTAGGCGAGCAGCGCGATCGCCTTGCGGGTGTCCACCACGAGTGGGTGGCCGTCGACGTCGACTCGTGGGGCCCCGAAGAGGTCGATCCGGAGCATCTTCGCGAATCTCTCCCGTACCGATTCCCGAAGTGATGATCGGGCCCGTTGGCGGAATGATGCAGCCAGGATGCCGCGAAATACCCCACCAACGTGCGAACCTTCGTAACGATTCCCGAACGGTGCCGTGCGAGAACTACTACCGATGACCGCTTTCAGCCAGGCCTTTCGCCGCGTCTACCGCCGTCGGACCACCCGATCCGCGGCCGGGAACGCGGTCCCAGGCTTCGTGCCGCAGGTCGACCGCACCGCGCACGTCGAGATCGCCGAGAGCGACCCCCTCCTCCCCTTTCTCCAGGCCTCGCCCGGCGCCGTCGACCTCCAGGCACTGGAGCTCGAGTCCCCGGCCCTGCACGAGCTGCGGGCAGCCGGCGTCCGGATCGTGGTGCCCCTCGTCACCCACGGCGAACTCATCGGGACGCTCAATCTTGGGCCACGACTCAGCGAGCAGGAGTACTCGACCGACGATCGGAAGCTGCTCGAGAACCTCGCCTCCCAGGCAGCGCCCGCGCTGCGCGTGGCGCAGCTTGTTCGCGAGCAGGAGGCGGAGGCACGCGAACGCGAGCGCCTCGACCAGGAACTGAGGGTGGCTCAGCTCATCCAGCAACACTTCCTGCCGCTGACTCTGCCGCAGCCGCCCGGCTGGACCATCCAGGCTCACTACCGGCCGGCACGCGCCGTGGGCGGGGACTTCTACGACATGGTCGAGCGCCACGACGGAACGCTCGCGTTCGCCGTCGGCGACGTCACGGACAAGGGGGTGCCAGCGGCGATGGTCATGGCCGCCACGCGGTCATTCCTTCGCGCCGCCGGACAAGAACAGGCCTCGCCCGGCCTCGTCCTGGCACGTGTCAACGACCTGCTTCACCCGGACATGCCGCCCCGGATGTTCGTCACTTGCCTATACGGGATCCTCGATCCGTCGTCGGGCCGGGTCACGTTCGCGAATGCGGGTCACAACCTGCCCATCGTCTGCGGCATGGGCGCCACGCAGGAGCTCCGAGCGACTGGCATGCCATTGGGGCTCCTCCCGGGCATGCGCTATGAGGAGACTGAAGCTCAATTGGAACGCGGCCAGCAGATGGTCCTCCATTCCGACGGCATTTCGGAGGCGCACGACCCGAATCGCGAGATGTTCGGGATTCCCCGGCTCCGCGAGGTGCTCGCCGGCGGCGAAGGCGGCGATCGGATGCTGGGCAGCGTCCTCCAGGAGCTCGAGCGATTCACCGGACCCGACTGGGAGCAGGAAGACGACATCACGCTCGTCTCGCTCGGTTGGCACGCCGGCGGGCTGCTGGCCGCGTTCGAGCTGCCCAGCGAGACGGGCCGCGAGCGCGAGGCGATGGAGCGCGTCGCGACCGCCGTCGGGTCGTTGGGCCTGGCTCCGGCGCGCATCGAGAAGCTCAAAACGGCCGTCGCCGAGGCGACCATGAATGCGATCGAGCACGGCAACAGGAATGAGCCGGAACGCCCGGTGAGAATCACAGCCGAAGTGACCGACGGCGACCTCGTCGTCCGGGTGCAGGACGAAGGAGCCGCCACGCCGATCCCGATCGTGGAGACGCCCGACATCGGGGCGAAGTTGAGCGGTGAACAGAGCGCCCGCGGCTGGGGCCTGTTCCTGATCCAGGAAATGGTCGACCAGGTTCGGATCACCACCGAAGGACCCCATCACGTTGTCGAGCTCCTGCTCCACCTCGAGGAGGCATCCGATGCCTGACCAATTCAATGTCGTCATTCGCGCTGAAGACGGCGTGCCCGTCATCGACCTGGAAGGCGAGATCGACGGCGAAGCCGAGGCCGCTTTGTTGGACGCCTACGACCGGGCCGCACGGGGCGTGAACCGCCTTGTCCTCAACTTCGGCCCGACGCACTACATCAACAGCACCGGTCTTGCCGTCATCGTCCAGATCCTTGCCCGTGCCCGTGCCGCGGGTGTCGCCGTCCACGGGTTCGGACTCACCGACCATTACCGCCACATCTTTGAGATCACCCGACTCGCCGACTTCGTCGAGCTCCATGCCGACGAAGCCAGCGCAATCGCGTAGGCCGTCACGACAGAGGAGGGAGGACCTATGAATCAGACGCACTCACGGCTCGATGTCCGGCGGGCGTCCGAAGCCGCCGCCGTTATCGGCATCCGGGGCGAGTTGACCGGCGCGACCGAGACGCCGTTGATGGACGCGTACGCGCGGGCGAGCGACCCGATGACGCGGACGATCATCCTCGACTTCACCGAGCTGGAGTACATGAACAGCACCGGCATCGGGTTGCTCGTGACGCTGCTTGTTCGCGCCCAGCGCCAGCGCCAGCGCGTCCTGGCTTTTGGGCTATCGGAGCACTACCGCCAGATCCTGTCGCTGACCCGCCTCGACGAGGCGATCGCCGTTGTCGGATCGGAGGCCGAGGCCATCGCCGCCGGCTGACGGCCGGCTCGGCGAGCTTCCGCGGCGATGATCTCCCGGCGCTCGGCTCTGGCGGCGACGCTGATCGCGGTCTGCGGCCTGATCGGATTGGCCGCCATCGCGACCGCTCCATCGGCAGAGCTTCCGGTCTTCGCGCTGATGGCGCCGTCGTTCGTTGTCGCGCCGGCGGTGGGCGGTCTGATCCTGATAAGGCAGCCGGAGAATCGGGTCGGTTGGCTGTTCTGCTTCGTCGGTTTCGGTATCGCGGCCACCCTTGGTGTAGGGATCCTCGTGCAGACGAGCCTTTCGGTGCCTGCGGCATTGGCCCTCGTCGGCGGATGGATCGGACAATGGGTGTTCCTGCTCTTCGTCGTCCCCGCAGGGTTCCTGTTTCTGACCTTCCCGACCGGACGGCTTCCGTCCCGCAGATGGCGTCCCGCGGCCATCGCCCTCCTCTGCAGTGCCCTCGCCGCCGGCGTGGGCGCGGCCTTTGGACGCTCCGCGCTCTCCGGCAGCGAGCGGCTATTGGCCAATCCATTCGCGGCGCCGGAGATGATCCGGCCGTACCTGCTCGTCCTGGGCGACGTAGGCGCGACCGCCCTTGGTCTAACGCTGATACCAGTCGCCGCCGCGATCGTGCTCCGCCTCCGCGGCGCTCAGGGGATCGAGCGTCTTCAGCTCAAGTGGTTCGCCTTTGCCGTCGTCGCGACGCTCGGCGTCGCCTTGTCACTCGGAGCCCTACCGTCGCCCTTCGCCGAATGGTCCTTCGGCGCGGTTGTCATCGGCTTCGGTGTGGGCTTGCCGGCGGCAGCGGGCGTCGCCATCCTCCGTTACCGGCTGTACGACATCGACGTCGTCATTCGCCGCACGCTCGTCTACGGCATGGTCGTCGCGATCCTGGGCGCCACATACGGCGCGCTCGTGCTCGGGTTGCAGGCTTTGCTGAGTGGGCTGACCGGGAGTGAGACCATTCCGGTCGCCCTCTCGACGGTGACGATCGCCGCCCTCTTCGGCCCGCTCCGGAGACGGGTCCGGGACGCCGTCGACCGACGGTTCTACCGCTCGCGCTACGACACGCAACGGACCCTCGAGACGTTCTCCGCCAGGCTGCGCGACGAGGTCGTGCTCGACTCCGTGAGCATCGCGCTCGTGGATACAGCGGGGCGAGCCGTCCGGCCGGCCTCCGCCGGCGTCTGGATCCGGGAGCGTCGCGCGTGACCGCCCATAGTGTGCTGGCCCGCATCGCCCTCCCGCTCGCCGCGGTAGTCGTCGTCGCGTGCGTCGCGATGTTGACGTTCGCGGTCGTGTCGCTCTTCCTCCCCGGCACCGAGCTCCTCCCCAACCGGCCGGGCATCGCGGACTTCCTCTCGCTCCTGGCGATCATCCTGGCGTTCCCGATCGTCGGGCTGGTGATCGCCTCCAGGCGGCCGAGCAATCCCGTGGGCTGGCTATTCCTCGTCGTCGGCGTGGTGATGGCGCTCGATATCTTCGCCGGCGAGTATTCCGGGCGGGTCGCTTTCGCGGGAGCCCCGCTGCCTGGCGGCGCGCTCCTGGCGTGGCTCTCAGACTCGTTCTGGATCCTCGGTCCAGCAGTCGCGCTGCCGTTGGCCATCGCGCTCTTCCCGGACGGCCGCTTGCCGGCCTCTCGCTGGCGCCCCGCGTTGATCGTTGCCGTCGCCTTGTCGGTGGTGGTGACAGCGCTGGGCGCTCTCGCCCCGGGCGACCTCCTGGGCTACGAGGGACACTTCGTCAACCCCTTCGGGGTCGGCGGTGAAATCGGACGGTTGGCCTCGTGGGCGTCGAGGTCCGGCGGGACCCTGCAACTGCTGCCGACCTTCATCGCGATCGCCGCCATCGCGGTACGCCTCCGGCGTGCTGAGGGCGCCGAGCGTCAGCAGCTGAAGTGGCTGCTGTTCCCGCTCGCCGTCTTCGTGCTGACGATCTCGACGGGGTTCGCCGTCGTCGTCTCAGTGCCGCCGGCGTCTGCCGATGACTTCGTATGGATCTTCACAGTCGCACTCGTGGCGCTGGGCGTCGTTCCGATCTCGGCCGGCATCGCGATCCTGCGCTACCGGCTGTATGACATCGACGTCGTGATCCGACGGACGGTGGTGTACGGCGCCGTCGTGGCGATCCTCGGCATCTCGTACATCGCTCTCGTCGTGGGACTCCAGAGCGCGCTCTCGCAGTTCAGCGGCAACGACACCCTGCCGGTCGCTCTTTCGACACTCATGATCGCGGCCCTCTTCGGGCCGGTCCGGACGCGAGTTCGCCAGATCGTCGACCGGCGGTTCTACCGATCGCGCTACGACGCCCAGCGCACGGTCGAGGCCTTCGCTGGCCACCTCCGCGATGAGGTCGAGCTGGACGCGGTCCGCCAGGCGCTCGCGACCTCGGTCGGCGACGCCGTCCGGCCGGCGTCGATCGGAGTATGGCTGCGGCCTCGGAGCCCGTAACGATTCCCGGACGCTTGGCGCCCACGATCCTCGCATCCGTTACCGAGGGATTCCGACATGACCGGCGATCAGGCCGAGCCTCCTATCGACGGAGCCGCGCCCCACAGCAACAGGGCTGGTTGGGCAGAGCCCATCGACCGTCTTACCCTCACCGATCCCGCCTCGGGCGGCGTCGCCTCGACCGTCGTTGGGAGGCGGGTGGCGGGCCCAATCCAAGGCTTCGGCCAGATGTGGCAGAAGACATTCCGCGTCCGCCTCTCGGCCGACCCCGAGCTCACCCCGGAACAGGTCGTCGCCACCTGGAAGGAGGAGTTCCCGACCTTCTGGCCTAAGGGCAATACGTTCTACGCTCCGCTCGCCGGCATCCAGCCCGGTGAGGTCGCGCTTCTCACGACGGGATTGGGCCCCGCCAAGTTACATACCGGTGTCCTCGTGGTCTATGCGGACGATGAGGCCTTCACGCTGATGACCCCCGAGGGGCACATACTGGCCGCCTGGATCACGTTCAGCGCCTTCCGGGCGTCCGACGGGATCGTCGTCGCCCAGGCGCAGGCCCTGGAGCGGGCAAGCGATCCGCTGTTCGAGATGGGGCTCATGCTGGGTGGACACGGGGTGAACACCCGCTTCTGGACGGCGACGCTGGGTAACGTCGCCACCCGCTTTGGCAGCCCGCCCGATGTCGAAACCGAGGTCATCTGCGTGGACAAGCGCCGCCAGTGGCGCCAGGTCGGCAACGTCCGCCACAACGCGGGCTTCCGCTCGATGCTCCACCTGGCCGGCGCTCCGGTCCGCTGGGTCCGTCGTCGCCCCTGACGTCGGGACGTGGTGACGCGATGGCCCGGGTCCCCCTTCGGTCTCGAGTCGCGCCGCACTACGCGGGAACGGCTGCCTCGAGCTCCGACTCGGCGTGGGCGGCGAGCCCGATCTGGACGGCGATCTTGCCGCGCACGTGGCGGGTAGCCTGGAGCGCGACCGCGTCCTGGATGTGGTCGAAGGAGAACGCCTGGATCGCAGGAATGCGGAGGCTACCCTCCGCGATCCGGACCGCGATCTCCGGGAACCGATGGTCAGCGGCGTAGCGGACCGTCATCTTGCCCTCGATGCCATGATCGGCGACACCCTGCATCTCTGGCGGTAGCACCGTTGAGGTCACGCGGCCACCGGGCTTCAGGACGGATGCCACCCCGGCGAGCAAGTCCGGGATACCGACGAGATCGATCACCGCGTCGGCCCCGTCGGGGAATCGGGTCCGGAGCTCTTCGACGGGATCCTCGACGGTGTAGTCCACGACCCCTGCCGCCCCCATCGACTGCGCATAAACCGTGAACTCGGGTCGGGTGAGCGCGATCACCTCGACACCGCGCTCAGCGGCAAACTGCGTGGCATAGCTGCCGACGCCACCCGTCCCGCCGAGCAGCACGAGCCGATCACCCCGGCGGAGCGCGACGTCCTCGACCGCCGCCGCGGCTGTGAGCGCCGAGTGGCCGACGACGGCGGCCTCTTCCCAGGTGATCGTGCGCGGCTTGTGGGTGAGGCCGCTGGTCCCGAGGGTGACGAGGTCGGCCATCGTCCCTTCGCCCATGACCTGCTTGCGGATGAAGCCGTAGACCTCATCGCCCTCGCGATAGGCCTCGACTCCGGCCCCGACCCGCTCGACGACCCCGGATGCATCGATTCCGATCACCAGCGGGAACCGGTGCTCGACGTAGTCCTTCATGAAGCCGGCCATGACGAAGATGTCGGTGGCGTTCATGCCCGCCACGTTGACCCGGACGAGCACCTCTCCGTCACCGGGCACCGGGGCGGGGATCTCGCGGATGCTTCCTTCCTCGCCGAATGCATCGATCGCGAACGCACGCATACGTGCCTCCATCCGCCACGTCGTTCTCAAGGGGCGCTGGCAGTCCACCGGCGGCGTTCGCGCACGGCCCCTCCGGGCGAGGCGATGCAGCATTGTCGCAGTCGCCCGTCTGGCCGGTGTCAATCGCACCACTCGCGCCCCGGCACCCATCAGGTGGAGACCTGCTGGTGCGGAAGACGGCGGGTCGGGCAGTTGGACATGAGGATCTAGGATCGATATCTGGCGCCTCGTCGGTAGGGGTGGGTGCTTGTCGCGGTCGCCCAAGGCCCAGATCGCCGAGCTCTGATCGAAAGGCAGGTCCTGAACCTGACGGCATGAACAAAACCGGCCGCCTCGACCCGGGCGGGTCTCGAACCTTGCGATCGACTGGGTGTATTCAGGGCTGATGCACGTTCGTTCGGTCGACGGCGAGGAGCGGGTCACGCCGCTCGAGCTGTTCTTCGACCTCGTCTTCGTCTTCGCCTTCACCCAGGTCACCGGCTTCCTCGCCGCCAACGAGACCGGGGAAGGACTGCTGCGCGGGGCGCTACTGCTTGCCGCGCTGTGGTGGGCGTGGGGGACGTACGCCTGGCTGACGAACACCGTCGATCCCGAGGAGGGTGCCGTTCGATTGGCGGTCTTCGCCGCAGCGGCCGCCATGTTGATCGTGGCACTCGCGACGCCGGCGGCGTTCGGTTCGGAGGCCATCGTCTTCGGGATCGCGTACTTCCTCGTCCGAACGCTGCACCTCGTCTTGTTCGCGATCGCCGGCCGCGACGATCCGGAGCTCCGCCGCGCGGTCCTCCGATGGGCGCCCGGCGCCGTCCTCGGGCCGTCACTGCTGGTAGTCGCAAGCGTCTTCGATGGGTCGGTAGAGATCGCTCTGTGGGCCGCCGCGCTGACCGTCGACTACCTCAGTCCGCTGGTGGGGCGCGGACGAGGATGGCACCTCTCGCCAGCGCACTTCGTCGAGCGCCACGGGCTGATCATCATCATCGCTCTGGGAGAATCGATCGTCGCCATCGGCGTCGGTGCGGCGGGGCTGCCTCTCGATGTCCCCAGGATCGCGGCCGCGCTACTCGGCATGGTCGTCGCCGCGTCGCTCTGGTGGTCCTACTTCGACTGGGTCATCTACGTGTCGCAGGCCAAGCTCACCGACGCCATAGGTGCGGCGCGGGCGACGCTCGCGCGCGACCTATACACGTACCTCCACATGCCCATGGTCTTCGGCATCGTCCTGTTCGCCCTCGGCCTCAAGGAAACGCTCAGCCATGTCGACGAGCCGCTCGGGATCATCCCGGCGATCGGCCTGTGCGGAGGCTTGGCGCTGTACATGGCCGCGCATGTTTCCATGCGACTCCGGATAAGCGGCACGTTGGGCCGTGGTCGGCCGACCGCAACCGTCGTGCTCGTCGTTCTGATCCCCGTGGCGACGCTGGTGCCGGCGCTCGCGGCGCTGGCGTTGGCGGCAGTCGTCTGCGCGACGCTGATCGCTTACGAGGCGATCCACTATCGCTACGCGCGCTCCTGGATCAGGAGCCACCGCGGCGAGTTCACCATCGAGGAGGTCTCGCGCATCGCTTCAGTCACTGGGGGCGCGCCCGCCGACCCATCGGGTGACCAGTAGTAGTAGCCGAGGATCGCGATGCGCGCCCGGCGGGATCGTCGTCCGACCCTGGCGAGTCGCATCATGCCGAACCGCGCCCCGGCCACGGGCCGCGAGAGGCCGAAGCGGCCTCCCCGCGACCGGGTAGACGGCCCGGTGCAGCATCCACAGGACCCGGACCAAGACGCGCTGCAGCGTTCGGAGCGTCTGCTCTCCTGCGGCCGTCATGCCGCACCCGCCTTTGCCGTGGCCACCGGCCGTTGGATGGTTGCCCCGGCAGGACGGTTCCCAGCCCCGATGTCTGCGTTCGCGGCAATCGCGATCGGAGACGACGGGTTGAAACCCTTGAACGTCATCCAGAGGCCGAGTGACAGCTCCCAGAAAAAGATCGGGACGATCGCGATCGCGGCCCACGCGGGCGCTGCCGTGGTGATGCCGAACATCGTTGCGATCGTGTAGGAGAGAAGTAGTGGGGCACCGATGAGGCCCAGCACCGGAATGGCCCTCGGGACGAGCCGCGATCGATACATCAGGGTGCCGAGCAGCAGGGCGTTCAACGCCGGCGCGAGGCCCGGTCCAAGGAGCTGGGTCCAGTCACGGACCGCGACCAACGATCGGCCCGCAGTGACCAGCGAGGCCCATTCGGCGCCGGTCGCGCCGTCCTGCCGCAGGGTGACGACCGCCAGCAGGCTGACGACGCCGATCATGATCACGGCTCCTTCGTAGATTCGCGTGGTGATGAAGCCGAGCGCAAACCCTTCGTGCTGCCGCTTGACGACCGAGTACAGCGCGACCGCAGTGCCGATGCAGGCGAGCGCGTTGACGATGTCGAGGAGGGCTCCCCAGGTCACCTGGGTGTCCGAGCCTACGCCCACGATGTAGGTCGGGTCGCTCAGCACGGGTTCGAGCAGGAAGGACGAAGGGATCCCGGCGATGAAGGTAATCAGATAGAGGACGCCCGCGACGAGCGCCGTCCTGCGTAGTGAAGTCATGAGAATGTCCTCGCAATCAGGGTGAGCAGCAAGATCGAGCTACACGGCTGCCGCGTGGTCGGGCTTGGGCGTCGCTCCACCGAGCACAGGTCGCTCGGCTGGCTCGCGCCGTTCCGACCAGAGGGCGTACCCCATCCAGGCGAGGCCCAGGCCGATCGGCACCGCTGCCAACCGCGGGGTTCCGACCAGGACAACCACAGGCCCGGACAGCAACAGCCCGAAGGCAAACAGGCCCGAGGCCACGCGGGGCAGGATGCCGGCGCGAAGCGTCGTGATCCCGAATAGCAGCGTGCCGGCCAGGAAGAGCGCACTCGACACGGACCACAGCGTTGGAAGCGCGCCAAGGTCGACCGTACTTGGATGCCCTTCGACGAGCCCCAGCAGCCCTTCGACGAAGCTCGGATGGCCGTTGGCCAGGACCGGTTCGACGGCGGCTTCGACGAACTGGAAGGCGGCCGTCAGCAGGAGCCCGAGGCTCAACACGACAAAGCCGGCCAGTCCCAGCCAACCGACCTGTTCCACCTGGCTGGCGTAGATGCCCGCAATGCCGATCACGAAGAGGATCGCCATCGCGATGGACACGTAATGGACGATCGCCCAAGCGCCGGTCGTCACCGACGCGAGCGTGTCCGGTGGGTGGATCGCTTGGATGACCACGAAGAGCAGCCCTGCCACCACGGCGGACAGACCTGTCCCATGGATGAGTTTCGAGGCGGTTACTTTCATGTCAGTCTCCTTGTTGAGTTGGTCATCGCCTATCGAGGCTTGGTGGTGAGGTCTCGGGGCCGGTTGACGTCGATGCGGATGACCGAGACCAGCGGCACGCCGACGTCGCGCACCTTCTGGAGCAGGCCATGCAGCGCAGCCTGGTCGGCCACCGCGCCTTGGATGACGGTGCTGCCGTCGGTCTCGTGCCTGAAGGTCAAGCCGTCGAACCAGGCCGCCCATCGGCCATCGAGGTGGCCTTTGACACGGATTTCGTAACGTCCGGCTTGGCCGCGATCGTTGGTCGATTCGCGTCCTTCGCTCATCGCACTCCTTTCGTAGTTCCCGTCGGATCGCTGCTGCAGATCCCGACGTGCGTTGGTGTGTGATCCCAACGTGGAGGCGGACATGGGGAGTGCGCATCCCCATCAGTGGGGACTGATGTGGGGATTTTCTGCTTGGAGCGAGGAGGCGCCCGACGCACCGATCACCGCGCACGACCAGCCGTGCCGCGACTTCGCCAGCCGGCCCGTGGCCGTGCCCAGGCGTAGCGGGGCGTTGCGTCTGTCTAACGACGCGACGTGACTAGGTCGGCCCGTATATCGTCGCCTGTGGTCTCCAGGGCCAGTCGAAGGATGGCAAGAACGTTCGACTTGGGCCGGACCGCGCTTTGGCCGGGCCGCCGAAGCGCCTCAGGCGCGGTCGGCCTCGATGCGCCGCGGATGATTGTTGTCGGTACGCGCCAGCAGGTCCAGCTCCTCGGCGCGACGGACGGCGGCCCGGCGGCTGTTGACGCCGAGCTTGGAGTAGATGCTCTTGGTGTGTGTCCGCACCGTGCTCAGTGCGACCACCAGCTCGCGGGCAATGTCCGGGCCGTCGAGATCGGTTCCGAGCAGGCGAAGGACATCGAGCTCCCGATCGCTCAGGGGTTCGATCAGCCGCTGGCGGGCGATGGGTCGTCCATGCGCCGGGATCGCTTCGGCAAGCAGCCGCCGAAGGTAATCCGGAGCGGTCCTTCGCTTTGCAGCCAGCTTCAGGAGGGCGGCCATGGGCTGGCCTTCGTCGAGCAAGACGCGGACGTGACCGTCGGGCTCGGCCAATGCCACCGCGCGGTCGAGCCGCGCGATCGCGCCCGCCACGTCGCCGCCTGCGTGGCGGGCGAGCGCCTGGACAACGAGGACGTCGATGAGGCTGCCGTTGCGCCCGAGGTCGTCCGCCGCAGCAAGCAGGCGTTCGGTGAGCTGGATCGCTTCACGGATGGTCTCCTGGGAGGCGTCATGGTTCCCCTGGGCCAGCAGCAGCCTGGCCAGCGTGGCGTGCTCGAACTCGTGCACATAGGCGAGGGTGCCGGCCGTCGAGATGTCGTGCGCGCGCGCCCATGCCCACGCGCGCGAGAGCTCGCCCTTGGCGATCCACACTCGGGCCTTCAGGGCCGTGATCGGCCGCACGTTGGGAGAGAACTCGGCGACGTACACGCTCTCGGCCTCATCGAGGAGCCGCAGCGCGCCTGCCGGATCCCCCTCGGCCTGATGGATCCGGGCCATGACGACGCGCGCGCGATACGGGGACTGCGGGAAGCCGTTCTGGTCGCCCAGACGCCTGGCTGCCTCGAGATGGCGTGTGGCCCCCGCCAGATCGTTCCGCTCGCGCAGGATCTCGCTGATCCCGACGTGCATGTCGGTGGCTCCCCGCAGGACGGTCCCTCCCGATCCCGTCGCAAGCGTCAGCCCGCGCTCGAGCGTCGCCAACGCCTCCGTGAGACGCCCTTGCGCGATCTGGATGTCGGCCTGGGTGACCGCGCCGCCGACGACATCGGACAGGTGCCCGGCCCGCCCCAGGCTCGCCATTCCGTCGGCGAACCAGCGGTAGGCGGCGTCAAGGTCGCCAGTCGTCCAGTACGCGAGGCCGAGGAACGCCGCCGCTCCACCGCGTCCCAGGTGATCGCCCTCGTCGACGAGCTCGAGCGCCCGGCGGGCATGGTCCATCGTCGCGGGCACGTCGCCGCTGACCCGGGCCTGCGCCGTCCTGTACAGCGCGATCGCCCCCGGTAGACGATCGAACTCCGCGGCGTCCGCCACGACCATGCCCGCCGACGAGCGGTCGCTTGCCGGCGTCTCAAGCCACTGCTCCGCGGACTGCAGGAGCTCCTCGACTCGCCCGAATTCCCCCGTCGACATCAGGGCCCCAACGTAACCGACGCTCAGCACAGGTCGCGCCCTGACCAGGTCGCCAGGAATTGCGTCGAGCCAGCTGCGCAGCGTCATCTCCCGTCGAGCCTTGCGGATCTCCGGGATCGCGAGCTCGATCAGCTCCGCAGCGCGAGCGAAGTCGCGAGCGGCCATCGCGTGGCTGATCGCCTCTGAGCGCTCCCCGTTTCGTTCGAACCAATCACTTGCCCGCCGATGCAGCTCCGGGACCTCGTCAGATTGCTCGTCGAGCAGCCGTGCCCGAAGAACGTCGGCGAACAGTTGGTGATAGCGGTACCAGCGCCGCCGGTCGTCGAGCGCGACGAGGAAGAGGTTCGCCCGCTCGAGCACCTCGACCATTGCCCTGCCGTCGTTCCGCCCGGTGACGGCATCGCATAGCGGTCCGCTCATGCGGTCGAGCACCGCGGTCTTCATCAGGAAGTTGCGGATGTCCTCAGATTGACGGGCGAGGACCTCATCGACGAGGTAATCGACGACGTAGCGGTCCTCGCCCGCGAACGATGCGATGAACGACGTCATGTCGCTGCGGCCCCGCATCGAGAGCGCAGCGAGCTGGAGCGCCGCGATCCAGCCCTCGGTCCGCGCCTCGAGGGCGGCGATGTCCGCCCCAGCCAACTCGAGGCCCATCGTCCCATTTAGGTATGCCGCGGCCTCGTCTGGTGTGAACCGAAGGTCCGCGGCGCGGATCTCGACGAGTTCCCCGCTCGCCCGCATGCGGGACAAAGGCAGCGGCGGATCGGCGCGGGTAGTGATGACCATGTGCATCAATGGAGGCAGCTGGTCGAGGATGAAGGCAACGCCGTCGTGCACCTCGGGCCGATCGATGGCGTGGTAGTCGTCGAGGACGAGCACGACGTCACTCGGCAGGTCGGCGAGGTCGTTGAGCAGTGCCCGCAAAGGAAACTCGGTCCGCGGTTGCGGCGACTCGAGAAGCGAGAGCGCGCTGGCGACCACGTTGGGGACGGCGGTCTCCAACGCGGCGATGACGTAAGTCCAGAACGTCGAGGGCTCGTTGTCCTGCGCGTCGAGAGTCAGCCAGGCAGCCGTCATTCCAGAGGGCCGAGCCGCGATCCACTCACTTACCAGGGTCGACTTGCCGAAACCGGGTGGAGCCGAGACGAGCGTCAGCTTCGACTCGACGCCGTGCGATATGCGATCCACGAGCCGTTGACGGACGACGGCGCCAGGGCGCGGTCGCGGCGCGTGCAGCTTCGTCTGGAGGAGTCGCGGATCCACGTGAGTCGGATTGTGAGCCGTGCAACCAGATCGCTCCCGGCTCCGATATGGGAACGCTACTTGTGTTCCACCTGTTCCAGCCAGCGGAGGCGCTCATCGACCACGCGGGACGGGTATCGCTCCGATGCTCGTAGGCGTCGCAATCGCCTCGTGGAGACGTCCCTTCTGTCCTGGACGGCTACACCTACGAGTGCCCTCACGGCGACGTGTCTTGGCGAGCAACAAGGGCGCCTGAGGCGTACCCAGGCGATCGAGTGGTCACCTTCGGCGTCCGACTCTCGAGCACCTGCTGTATCGAAAACAGCACGGCTTGAAAGCTTGGAGCAGCTTCGCCTAGGTCTTGAGACCTATCCAGAGCGGTGTGTGCGGCCCGCTGGAAAACGCTCAGTTAGCAGGTCTTCGAGCGTTGTGGCAACCCCGCTCGGGCCTCTAATCGCCTCCGGGAGACAGTTTGCTGTTCTTCCTGAGCACGAAAAGAGGGGAGTGGAGCCGACACTCGGATTTGAACCGAGGACCTGCTGTTTACGAATTCGGAGGGCCGGTGTCCGCTGATGACCTCTACCGGCCACCCACTCGGGAAACGCATGAGGCCATTCTGCTACTTGCTATACACGGCTACCCGAGTTCGCGGGCGTAGGGGTCAGCACAGGGGTCAGCAAAGCCCGGTTGACCTTGTCACGCCTTCTTAGCCTCGCGTAACGCGGTTCCTCGGCCTTGAGAAAGGCGACACTCGGCTTCGTGACGCCGAGTGCCGCCACTAAATCTCTGGCTGCGGCTCCCATGGTCGCTTGGCGAAACCGGATCGTCGGCCACGCCGATGTGCCGCCGGCCGACCTGGTGCCCAACCCGCGCAACTGGCGAAGCCATCCGCCCGAGCAGCAGCGTGCGCTGGCCGGAGCCCTGGCCGAGGTCGGCTGGGTGGCCGAGGTGCTGGTCAACCGGACGACCGGCAACGTGGTAGACGGTCACCTGCGCATCGAGCTCGCCCTGGCCCGTGACGAGCCGACCGTGCCGGTCACGTACGTCGAGCTGACCGAGGACGAGGAGCGGCTGGTGCTCGCCAGCCTCGATCCGCTGGCGGCGATGGCGACCGCCGAGCAGGAGCAGCTCGCCGCGCTGCTGGCCGGGCTCGAGCCCGCCGACGCCGCGCTCGGGGCGCTACTCGAGGATCTCGCCAGCGAGTACGAGATAGAGTCAGATCCGGTCGGGACTCGTCGACCCGGACGATGCGCCACCGGTGCCGGATGAGCCGTACGTCGAGGCCGGGGATCTCTATGCCCTCGGCGAGCACCGCCTGTTGTGCGGCGACGCCACGAGTGCAGTCGATGTGAGCAGGCTCCTCGGCGACGACGAGCACGTTGACCTGATGTGGACCGATCCACCGTATGGCGTGGCCTACCAGACCAAGCTATCGGTCGAGGAGGCCGTCGCCCGTCACCGGCGGACGGACGGGCTGGAGGTCCCCAACGACCAGCCCGACGACATCCCGGCACTGCTTACGTCCGCCTTCGGCCTCGCCCCGCTGCGGCCGGGCGGCTCGTTCTATGTCGCCTCGCCTTCGAGCGGCGACGCGCTGCCCGCCTTCTACGCGGCTTTGGCTGCCGCTGACATGCCCGTCCGGGAACAGCTGATCTGGGTCAAGGATGTGTTCGTGATGGGCCGACACGACTACCACTACCGACACGAGCCGATCCTCTACGGCTGGAAGGAAGGCGCCGCCCATGCGTTCGCCGGTGGGCGTGACCAGGACACGGTGTGGGAGATCCCGCGACCACGGCGCTCCGAGGAGCACCCGGTGATGAAGCCCGTTGAACTCGTCGCTCGCGCCCTCGCCAATAGCAGCCGCACGGGCGACCTCGTGTACGAGCCGTTCGCCGGTTCGGGCAGCACGATCATCGCGGCGGAGCAGACCGGGCGGCGCTGCGTAGCGCTCGAGATCGATCCGCGCTACGCCCAGGTCGCCGTAGAGCGCTGGCAGGCGTTCACTGGGGACACGGCGGTCAAAGTCGATGGCTAGACACGATCCTTCCATCGTGTCGCCCTACCATCGCCCACGCCGTACCGGAGCTAGCGCTTGGTAGGCCCGGCGTGCACGGCGCTGCGCAACGATGGCCGACCATGTCGGGCGACGCCGATGCACGACGAACCGTTCTGCTTCTGGCACGCGCCGGAGACCGCCGAGGAGGCGGCCGAGGCGCGCCGGCTGGGCGGGCTGCACCGGCGCAAGAAGAAGTCGGTCGCCACGGTGTACGGCTTCGGCGGGCTGCGCACGATCGCCGACAACCAAGCCCTGCTCGAGACGGCGGCTATCGAGACGCTGGCCATCGAGAACTCGATCTCGCGCAACCGGGCGCTGGCCTCGATGGCCGCCACCGGCGGCAAGCTCATCGAACTCGGCGACCTCGCCGAGCGCGTTGCCGCGCTGGAGGCGGCTGCCGCCCGCCCGATCCCGGCCGACGACCCGTTCATCGACTGAGGTGACCGTCGCCAGGCGGCTCGCCGCGTTGGAGGGCGAGCTCCATCCAACCCAGCGGGTGATGGCCTGGCTCGCCGAGGCACACGCGTACGACAGGTTCGAGGCGTACCTGAATGCGGTCATCGACGCCGATCCGTCGCAGCTGCCGATGGATCGGCTGCCCAGGGAGGCGGCTGAAGCGGCCCGTCGTCAGCGGAACGGCACGTCAACTGACCGGGACGACATCGTCCACCGAGCCATCCGCGATGTGGTCCTGCGCGTGCACCTCGTGCTGCGCATCGTCGACCTGACCGACTCCGTGATGCGACGCGAGGAGCTGGTCGTTGCGCTGCTGTCGGCGCACGTGTCGCTCACGTTGGCCAGCCAGAACGAGCCCGCCGGCTGCCTGTCGCTCGTCCAGCTTCGTGATCTCCTCCTCGGCCGGGTCGCCGAGCTGCTGGCCCAGGAGGAGGCCCGCAAACTCGTCGAGACTCGCTACCTCGGCGGACATGCGTCGATCTACCCGGCTACCATGCGTCGCTGGCAAGAGCTGATCCACGAGGCCCAGGAGGCGGCGGTGATGACCCTCCGGCTGGCCGAGCTCGACGGCGCCGAGCCGATCAATGAGGAGCGCCAGCTGGTCCCTGACCCGGCACGCATCGAGGCGATCGCCGCCGACTTCGTCGAGGTCGCCCGAATCAAGACCCTCGACGACGTGGGCGAAGGGTATGCCGCCGTCGCTCGGCTTAGGCGCTGGCTCGCAAGCTCCGCGTAGCCCTTGACTCGAGCGAGGGCAGACACCAGCACCGATCCTGAAGCTCGTCACACGAGCAAGCATTGCGCACGTCAATCCTCTGGCGGCGACGTCGCGGATTGGGGACCTTTGACGATGGACCTATCGGGCTGGGGATTCAACCTGGGCGTCCTAGTACTCCTGATCGGAGGGGCAGCGGGCCTCTTCCTGCTTCGAAGCCGGTGGCCTGGACTGACGCCGATCGCCATCGCTCTGGGCATGAGCGCAGTCCTTTGGATCGCCTTCAACGCCCTATGGATGCTCGCCTTCTGGGGCTGGGACTAGTTGATGGGGCGGTCCTGGCGTCTGCAACCTGGGCCTTACACGATGACCAGATCGTGATGATGGACCCGACGACCGTGTACTTCGTCGGCAACCGCCTGTGGTGGTCGGTGGCCCTCTTCTTGAGTCCGATCGCGGGAGCGATCGCCGGTCAGCCCGTGGTTGCGATCCTGGCTGCTGCCGTGCTGGTGCTGCCCTCGTTCGTGCTGTTCGACAGCGACCGCCCGTGGTGGCCGGATCAGGTCAAGGGTCTCCCGCAGGACCAAGCGCGAATGCGCTCAGAGACACGCAAGCTCACCATCGCGAGCGGGGCTGCACTCATCGCTGGGCTAGGGGCCGCGCTGCTGTTGCCGTGGGGATAGCGCCGCTTTAGGACACCGTTCGTCCGGCTAGGAACGAGCTCCGGAAGCCATGGAGTCCCGTGAGCCCTGGATCGTGGGCGAGCGTCCCCGGATGCCACTCCCGCTCCTCCTCACAAACCCGGCCCCTCCCACCTGGCCTGCAACCACCTCGGGCTTCCGAAATGCCCCTCGATCAAGTTCTCGAGCCCCGGCGGGCCTTCATATCGGATGACGACGACGTTATCGAGTTCCGCGATAACCGGGTCGACGAAGCGCGCGCCGGTCGACTCGATCCAGGCTTGCTCGGCCTTCACCTGTTCGAGGAAACCTTCGAGCTCCTTCAGGCTCCAGGTCGCTTGGCGGACTTCGACCGGCCCATCGAGCGGGAGTGCCACTAGTGCCGCCCGATGTCGCTCAAGGTTCGCCTTGAACTCGACCACGGCGCCCGATGCCTTCTGATTGATGTACGCCGTTGCGAAGTCGTCCGGGAACTCCTCCCCGTACGTGCGGAGCTGCACGATCAGGCTGTTCGGCCAGCGACGCGACATGAGATCGGCCAGTTCGTCGGGCATGAACGGGATGCCATATTGCTCGGGGACTAGCGCGGCCGGGTCGTCGGCCACGGCTCGGACCCATGCCTCGTCGGCTCGCAGGCCATACTGCTCTCTTATCTCGATCGCCTCGGCGATGTCGGCCTCGAGAATCGCCGTCGGCGTCGGCTGCATGGTCGGAGTCGTCGCGGTGTCAGCGGCTGGCGAGGCCGGAGCATCTACGCAGGCGCTCGACACAGCGACCACGGCAAGCGAGAGAGCCGCGGCTGTAAGAGCAAAGCGATGCGATCGGACCATCGAATCGTGAGATGTCGCCAGTGGTTGGATCCGCATCATTCTCGCCTTGTCCGTGCTAGCACGGTACGGCGCCGTGCCTTGCCAAAAGGTCCGGGAATGTCACCCGCTCAGCGATAGGCAGGGACCTACCACCAGGATGGGTCGATGCCTACCCATTTCGTGGTCGAACGCCAGTCCTTGCGTATGCGAGAAGACCGCCGAGAAGTCCCGCAAGAACTGCGGGGAATGTGACCCAAGACACCTCAGGGTTGGCGTCGGGCGGTGTCGTCGATGTGTCAGGCGGCCGTAGGCGGAAGAGTGCAAAGACCTCCGGCTCCGAGATGCGCTCGGCAAACGGAAAGGGCGGCCCGTCGATCCATGCCGCGGTATTTATCCGCTGCCCGAAGGCCGATATTCCGAGCGCGAGCGCGATCCGATCCCCTTTACGCGCCATGAGGATGTGGTCGGAGCATTCGAGGTATGCAAGGTCCCGAAGTGTCATGGTGCTCTCGAAAGGGCCCCGGACCGCGTGTTGAACACGTAGGGTGAAACGGCTGAAGGCACCCTGTTCGTCCCGCCATGGGGACCCGGCGTCGACTGCAGTGACTCTGCCGATGACGACCCTATCCGCTGACGTCGCATGCTCACGGAACGACGGCACCGGGCCATCGCATTCAGCCAGCACGCCGGGCGCCGATAGGAGCGCGGCTGCCAGGGCCAGGGTTGCCGCGGTGCCGAGCGGGACGATCGATCGTGACCGCGGCATCCGGGGGGGCATCGCACGGTTCCACAAACTTCGAATCGGCGATTCGAACGCGGGACTTTGCCGTCCCGTATCGGCGCTGCATGACACGACGTCTCGGCGGCGCTCGGTGTGTCAGGGTGCAGTGTTGACTCAGTGTCCGCCAATGTCACCTGGGCGATGGGGCCGACTCCGACCAGCGACGTCCGCTGGAAGTGTCTCAGTCAGTTTGAGTCGGATTCCCGTTTCGCGATGATCCGAGCCCGGAGGGCTCGCGCCTCCTCAGGCATGGGAGTCAGAGGGGCGCCGACCGCGAGCCACTGGAGAAAGACTTCACCGCAGGACTCGCAATCGAGCACCGCTTCGCATTTGACGCCTGGATAGGGCGATACGGCGGATGCGTATAGCAATTCACCAGGCCGCATTGGATTCCCGCTGTTTGGACAACTCCTGGGGCGCGGGACTCCGCTCTCTGTATCGTCCATCAACGGCAAGTCAACGAGCGGGCGACAGCCCGTCGGTGTGGCTCAGTGTTCGGGAATGTCACCTGGATGGTTAGTCCCTGGTCCGCTAGGGCGTGAGGGATGGCAGCCTAAACGGAGGATCCGGCGCCATCGATGGATTCGGGTTGAAGCCCTCCTGTCCCGTCTCGGCGTTGGGACCGCCATAGCCCTCCGGGGCGAACGTCCAATGTTGGCCACCGATCACGACGCACACGGGGTTGTCCGCCCAATACCCGGCGTAGTCGATCCGCCCGGCAAGCTGCACGACCCAGGCAGGGGCGTCCGTTAGGAGCTCGGGCTCGGTCCCGAACATTCGCGCATAGCGCGGGACGTCGCGAGCGCGAGCGACCAGACCCATCCCCACGACGCTGTCGAGGCGGGGCGGTCTATCAACACCGCATGCCTTGAGCGCAGCGGCTGCCGCAGGATCGGGATGCGATCTCGAAACGGGCTCGATCGTCCCATCGATCGGAGCACTCGCTAGTGGCCGGACGGGTGGCGGCGTCGCGGAACCCGAAGCTCCAGGATCGTCGGTGGCGACCGCCTGCGATGCCGTGATCGACGCCGGTGAAGTCGATGCCACGTCACCCGAATCGACTGTCGTCGGACTTGTTCCTTCGAAAGGACCGGAGCAGCCGAAAACCGCAAGGGCAACCAGGACCGCAGCACCCCTTCGAACGATCATCCGGTCACCATCGTACCGGCGTTACAGGGCGTATCTAGACGGCCTGTTGGCTTAGTGTCCGGGAATGTCACCTCGTCACTAGGCGAGAAGGACAAGCACCCGCGTCACATGGTCGACGGTGAACTTCGGATCGGCAAGCTCGAATACCAGCTTCGTCAACAACTCCACGGCGCTCGCGTACGCGGCCGAATCACTGCGTAGCAACCGCCCCGAATCCGGCCACACGATTGCGACCTTCTCCGTGTGCAGCTCGTGGAGACCCTCCCAGAGGGAGTCGCGTAAGGCGTCCCAGATGCCTCGATGGACGGGCGGGTCCAGCGGGAGCACCTGACGCACGGACCCGACGAAAGTGTCCCAGCTGTCGGGGGCCCCGGGAAGCGTGTACACGGGCCAACCGTCCCGCGTCAAAGCCGCGACCAAGTCGGGTAGGGACACGCCTGTGCGTTCGTGGACACCGTACGCCGGGATAAGGAGGTCTCGTTCATCCACCTGGCCAAAGTACAGCCCGGACGGTTGGCTTAGTGTCCGGGAATGTCACCCCGGAGAGGTTGCGGAAACGGCATCGATCAGGGCCGGTCGGCATCGTGCGATGAAGCCCTCGACCCTAGCCGCAGCTACGTCCGCATCGGCGAGCATTTTGAGCTGGTCGGACCGCGAGATGCCTGTCTCCTCGGCGATGAACGCGCCCTCAGGGCCGGTCGCATCAATGGTCCAATTCGGTTCAGGGTCGAGCTTGAGGGCGACGTCGACCACCAGAAGCTCGCCCATCGGCGCGGCTGGGTCGACGAAGACGAGCAACAAAGTGAGCGCGTAAACGCGGGAGGGCTTCTCCTCGATGTGAGAGTGGATTTTCGGTCGGGCCGTGCTGATGGATACGGCTGTGGCCTCGAGGACCGCTCGAATCCTGCTTCGATGGTGATCGAGGCTCGTCACGGGCTCACGATACAGGCCGTCGTCGTGGCAAAGTGTCCGGGAATGACACTTGAGGGCATGCGACTTCGGTTGCACCACGCGTAGCACTACGCTTAGCGCATGGATGGAAGCCTGCAGTACAGATTGGGCGACCGAGTAATAGTCCGGCGCGATCGAGAGTTCGGACTTGGACCGTGGCCATCTGAGCCAAGCGGCACCATCGGGGAGCCCCCGGACTCGACAAATGCGCGGATCTGGCGACGGACGAAGACGACCTCCGGGTGGCGGCGCTCTTACTGGATTCTGTTCGACGAGCCTCAGATCGATGCTGAAGGCGATGGGCCGTATGAGATGTCCGAGGTGCTTGACCTGTACCTCGAGCGGGAACCCAGCGACTGACTACAGCACTTAGCCATGGCTTAGTGTCCGGGAATGTCACCTGAACCTTCCACCGGGAGAGTCCCCATCAGAAGGCTTGGCATTCTCCTACCCAGACGCGCTCCCCATCCACGGTTCCGACTCCCACATGAACGACCCCCGAGTCCCACAGGTTCAGACCGACACGCTCCTCGCTGTCGATCTGGAAGCAGTACACCGGCGAGGCCGGGTGCTGGTTGTAGGGGGCCCAGAAGATTTCGCCCTGGACCAGGCGCGGCCAACCGCCGAGCTTGGTCCCGCTCGTCGCACTCCCGATGACCTCGTGCGCATCGCGGCTTCCGAGGAGACCTTGGAGGCTATCGAAGTCGACGGTGGCGACCAGATCGTCCCAGTCCGGGTAGTCCTCGACTACCTCCCAGTCGAGCTGCCTCGGCCGGATGCCATCGATGACCCGACCGTCGACCGCGTGGAGTTCGTCGAGCGAGCGGTAGGCGCGAACGGCCCAACCATCGCCGTTGGGACGGTCGTTAGGTCGGTCGAGGAACCCGTTGTCGTCGGCGATCCAGAACGAGACTAGGGCGAAGCCCGCCAGTTCCGGAGGCACGAACCTGGCTTCGGTCAGGTTAATCTGGGCGAGGGAGGCCATCGCCCGTCCCTCAACAGTTGGCCAGTCCTCACCGCGCCCGATGACCGAGACGCGCCCGAGGCACGAGCGATAGGGATCGTCGCTGGGTCTCCCGATGACTACTCGTCCGACCGACGCCGGGCGCCTAATCGCGTTCCGGATCGCGTCGATCGAGTCGGGGACGAGCATCGATTGAGGGTAAGCGACCGTCGAGTGGCAAAGCGTTCGGGAATGTCACCAGAGATGGGACGAACGCTCAGGCCTAGAGCCTAGGGCCTTTGCCCCACTCCCAGTGAACGAGTCCGGCTATCGCGAGCCCGTCGATGATCCCCCAGAGTGGCTCGGGCACTTGGCCCTCGATGTCTATCGCGACGAAGCCAGGCGATCGCCACTCATGTGGCCGATCGGAAGCCGCCAAAGCGCCGTGGAGCTCTTCGTGCCGATTCGGCTCAACGAACGCCACCCGCAATACGAGTCGATCCGACGATTGGACGACGGGACCAAGCACCGAATCGAACCGGCCGGCAGCGCGTCGTAGACGGACGACGTCTCCTAGTGCATAGCCGTACGTGAAGAAAGGCAGGCAGCAAAGCTCGTACATACCTTCGCCCAGGTCGCGCGCCCACAGCTGCTCGTATCGGCCGGGAAAACCGTGGTCGGCGAGGTCAGCCTGCAGGATGGAATTCGCGCGGTCGCGCCAGACAGGAAGCTCATGCGTCGCGATCTCGTTGTCGCCTGCCACGTCTTGAGACTAAGGCAGGGACAGCCCTTCGCCATGGCAATGCGCGATGTCACTCGGACCGTGACACTACGAGCAAATCGCGCAGACCATTGCGGCACGCGTACTGATCTGACGATGGTTCACCTGCCTGCCCCCTATAGCTGTGGCTTGCCGCCGCACGCCGGAAGTTCCGCTTCCTGCACCGGCCCTTCGATGATTCGCGGAAGGGCGTCCCCGCTGATGACGAACGTCATCGGCCGCGGAGCCCCATTCCGAGGCCCAGGGATGCCCCTGGTGAGCACAACTGCGTCCGCCGGGACCCACGAGTAGTCGCCTTCCATCGCGAGCTTTAAGAACGCTTCCCCGGCCGCGTCCAGTTCAGCCTTAGTGAAGGCGGAAGCGGAACAGGGACCGAGCTGAACATCGGGGGCGAGTGCGATGGGCACGTCCGACCGGTTGACCAGCACATAGTCCGGAGTGGCCGCACATCCTCCGGCGAAAAGGACGATGGCACCAATGGCGCGGACGGCGGTCATCATGCCGCGAGTATGCGGCGAGGCACGAGCGCCTCGACGTGGATGGCCGGGTTCGTCAAAAGCGTGCCGAGGAAGCTCTCGGATCGCGAGGTATCCTGTTGTTCGTCGGGGCCGTGATCGGGGTGGTGTGGCTGGTCCGCAAGCAACGGATGCGGCGTTGAGCTGGCTGTTAGTTCTCCTGCCCGCGTCCGGCGTCCTCATCGGCACCCTCATCGGATCCATGCGTCGAGGCGACCCTCCTACAGAGGTTCGCCGCCGCCTTGTGGAGGCCGCCGTCGGGGGTCTAATCGCGGTCGTGATCATCGTGGCCGTCATCACCATTGCGGGCGGTCGGCTGGTCTGGCCGTAGTCCTCGTTTCGCATCCTGAAACTGACCCACTACCGGATCAGCCGGACAAAGCAGAAAACTGATTGTGGGCTGCGGCCGAGGGGAGACGCCTGTGGTGACGAACTACATCAGCGAAGAGCTCGGTCGGTTGATCTCGGCCGAGGGCGAACTCGTCGTTGGAACCCACATGAGCCCGCCGCGAGTAATCGGAGATTTAGATCCGCAACGCCCCCAAGACGCGTTCCGGATTGAGTGGGAGATCGCCGCCAGAGGATTAAGGGTGCTTGTGACCAGATCCGGCGGCCTGTTCGTGCGCCCTCCCGAGAACCTCGTGTCCTCGGGCTTCGAAGGGTTCGACGAGAAGTTCGCGTTCATGTCGGAAGCTGCGGCAGCAATCAATGTGGTCTTGTGTGAAGCGGCATTGACGGGCGCCGTGTCTAGCCCAGCGTCGCCAGTCCAGATGAGCAGCGGCAAGGTCGTCGATGATCACGCGATCATCACCGGAGGCGGAGGCGGCCGCGAGGTCTATCTCGACAGAACCGCTGACATTTTGCTCGACGTGATCGGACTCAAGTGGATGACCTGGGTGCATGTCGAGCCAGCGTTGTTCGACATCGTGGCGTCTCTGCCGCGAGCACCTCGCCTCTTGGCCATGGCCTCGGCTCTGCCCGAGCTCGTTGTCGGAGCTTATTCGAACCTGTCACGCCACCACGCCCCAGAGGCAATCGTTGACGGTTGGGTGGTGATCGAGCAGTTGCTCGATGTGATGTGGCAGGAATTTGTCGCGGGCGTCAGCGAGCCGGGGCGAGCCGAGATCCTCAAGGACACGAGGTCCTTCACGGCTGCGGTCCGCGCCGACGTTCTGCTTACCGCGGGGAAGATCAGCCCCGATCTGTGGCGAAAGGTGACTAGGGCGCGGAAGTACCGGAACGAGCTGGCACACCGCGCCAGGGTGTCGATTGGCGCCGCCCAATCGGTCTGCTCCGCAATGCAAAGCACCGTTGAGCGAATCTTGGGGACCACGGTCGATCCGCCCCTCTATATGAGGCATCTGACGTGGTGAACCAGGGCCCGCAAGCGTCGGGGGTGAGCTAGGCCCTGGGAGCCACCCGACGTTCCGGATCACTGGCGAACACGCCCGACCCGCCGTTCCTGGTCCGATCTCGGCAGCTCCTCCGTGACCGTCCTGGGATCTGGTCACTTGCGCCGGGTGTTGCCCTCCCGAGGTGATTAACCCACCGACACTATGAGCGGGAATTGGATTGGTGATCACCAGCCGACGACGACTTTCGTACAACCTGGTACGCCTCAGGAGCTCTATCCTCACTGCCAGGTTTGCAGCAACAACCAGGGCCTTGAGGCAATCAATCTATTGAGGCGGGGGGAGAACCCGTACCCGTAACGCTGAGGGAACCGCGGCCAAGAATGGAAGAGGCGAGCATGGAGACCGGCTTTCCCTGGGGAATCCTGCTGGTCTCAGACTCCACATCGAAGGAGCAGATACCTCCCTGGGAGTCCGAGGATCACCAGGTAGCGGTAAGCGGGTCGGCTCTGGTACTTCGCGTTCGTCATGAGCAAGAAGGCCCCGTTCAAGTTCACCTGTGGGCCAACACCTCACCGGAAGCTGGAAGCCCAGTCTTTGTCGGTTCGTTGGATGTGCCGAGCGGGGTATTGACTGTTGGGGACGCGCTTGGGCGGAGGCAGGTGTCTGCGCGCGTTGACCCTGGCCCGACGAGAATACAAATCCGCGCCGATCGTCCTCGCGAGCCTACGCGAGTAGACGTAATTGTTCCTGATCGCGCAGAACCGGGTCATGGAGGAGGCAGCTGAAGACGATCCCGGCATCGTGTTGCTTTTGGCCGCGACCTGAGTGACTGATGGCGGCGTCCAATCCGCTTACGGAGACGCCGCCATGACTCCCCACTACCTCCCGGCCACCGCTTCGGACGACGTCCCTGGCTGGCAGCGAACGGTTCTCGCATTCCTGAGCGAAAAGGAACGCCGATCGGGCTCCCGGCGGACGATCGAGAGCTACGCTCGGATGCTCTGGCCGTTCCTCACGAGGGTGGGTGCGCCAAATCTGGTGACGGCCGCCCACGTCCTGGCCTGGGCATATGGAGTGGGGGCGTCGGGGCGCGAACCGTCTTCCGCGACCGTCGGGGCACGAATCGCCTGCCTATCCTCCTATTACCGGTTCCTGATCCGGATGAACGTGACGACCTCGAACCCGTGCGACGCGCTCGAGCGCCCGCGCACGACGCAGGCCGTGGCGCGGGGGCTGAGCGCGGAAGAGGTCCGTCGCCTGCTGGCGGTCGTGCCCGATACCGTGGCCGGCCGACGCGACCGGGCGCTACTGCTGTTCTTCGTCCTCACCGGTCGGCGCCGATCGGAGGTCATCGGCCTGACCGCCGGCGACATCAGCGTCGAGGGGGACACCGCCTTCTACTCATACCGCGGCAAGGGGGGCAAGCGCGGCCGCCGTGAGCTTCCGCGGCCGGCATTCGAGGCGCTTTGTGTGACGTTATCGGACGCGAGTCTCTCCTTGGCCGAAATGGAGCCGGCGGCGTCGCTCTGGCAGGCGGCAGCGGGAGAGCGCGGCATCACCAGCTCCACCTTCTACAACCGGTTTCGACGCTACCTCCGGGCAGCGGACCTCGCTCCTACCGGGTTGCACATCCTCCGCCACAGCGCCGCGAAGCTGCGGCGTGATGCCGGGGCGTCGATCGAGTCAGTGAGCAGCTTTCTGGACCACAGCTCGCTCGCCGTCACAAGCGTCTACCTGCGGAGGCTCGAGGGCGAGGCGGATCGAACATGGCCGGACGTGGCGGTCGCGATCGGCGTCTGACAGAGCCTCGGCGAGAACGCCGCTAGGGCTATGTCAAGACGGCCGTCTAGGGCTGACGATGTCGTCGCCGAAGATGCGCCACGCCTCCGCCATGAGGTCGATCTCCCCGGGATCCCTTCCGGTACGGCCATGGGGATCGCTGTCCCAGCTGTCCCCACCGTCCGGGCCGTCCGCGGGGTGGGACGGCGGGGACAGCGATTCCCGGATACGCACCAAGGAGATGATCCGGTCTGATCCATGGTGCGCTGGGAATCGAACGTCGATCTGTTCGACCTTGCGTAAGTCGGGTGCGAGCCGCCGCAACGCCGTGCCGAGCCCAGCCGCGTTCATCGGCCAATCCCGACGCTTGCGGACGGACTCGTCGGCGTGCGGGTAGAGCGCCCGAAGCAACTGGGTGGCCGTACCGGACCAGCTATCACGGTCGCGCAGCAGCTCCACGATCGGCGCCGCCAGGGGACTCGCCTCGAGCGTCAGGGCATGGCTCTGCCTGCGATTGGTGCGATACGCGGCGACGAATGAGCCGGTCGGCCAACGGAGGGCGCCCTCGGCCGCGGTTACCCATCGTGTCGCATCGGCCATGCGCGGCAGGCGTCCGATCGCGACCTCCTCATGACGCGCGAACGACACGGAGACGGCGTCGAGCAACGCGCCCAGGATGGTAGGTCTGTCGGCCTCGAACGCGGGCCAGAACTCCTCCTCGGGACGACGGAGACGATCGGGGATGGTCGCGAGGTCGACGACGATCGCCCGATCCATCAGGTCCGCCCGGGTGACGATGCCGCCGATCCCGTTCAGGATGACCGGTCGGGCGACATGGACCAGAAACTCCTCGTCGTCCGAATACAGCTGCCGCGTCGAGAAGCCCGCCCCGGTCGCCAGACGCGCGATCGCGTCGGACTGCCACGCGGCGAGGCTGGACACGTTGTCGAACGACGCGATCCAGCTGTTGCTGGCGGCGATCGCCAAGGAATGCTCGTCGCGGGGCTGACTCCGATCGCCGACCGCGTTGGGGTCGATGAGAAGTCGGAGCAGGCGTGCCGTCGTGCTCTTGGCGCTGTCCTGCTCGCCGCCGAGGAGGAGCACGATGTATGGGCCGCGCGGTCGGAACGCAGCCAACAGCCACCCGGCGAGGAGGCGGTACTGGTCGTCGTCCACGACATTGACGAAGGTCCGCAGCTCCTCGAGCGAGCCGCCCGCGCGGGGAGTCGGAAGGGCCTCGAGCCCGCGCGGCCGGCGGAAGGGGATCGGCGACCGGTCGAGGATGCGCCAGCCGGCGGTATCGATCTCGACGACCCGCCAGCGGTCATCACCGAGATCGAGGTACATCGCTCCGTGGTGCTCGGCGATCCTCAGGCCGACGCGACGATCGGGTCCATCGAAGTGGCCGATCGCGGCGAGGACGTCGGTCGCCTCGGTGAGCGCCTGGCCTCCCGCCGGTCGGCCAGTCGCTCGCCAGTGACAGCCCGACAGCCAGGTCCGGAACGCTCTCGATCGAACGCGAAGGACCTCGTGATGGGGCACCGGCTGCGTCGTCAGGACATCGGCGTACGCGGTGTCGCCATGGTGGAACAGTTCGCTCGCCTCCTGGGCGGCTAGCACGAGTTGAGCGGCCTGGGTCGCCATGCGCTCTGGCATCGGTCGAGCGGATCAGCGTCGAGCCGGGATGCCAGCCGCCTCGGCCTGCGCCCGCTCTTCGATCCAGGCCTCGAGTCGGCGACGGGGGATGCGCACCGCCTTGCCGATGTGGACGGTCGGGAGTCGACCATCCCTGGCCATCTCGTAAGCCAACGACCGCGCGATCCCAAGCGTACGTGCCACCTCGGGGACGCGCAGGAGCAGCGGGGAATCGTTGTCGGCCATCGGTGTCTCCTTGTGGATGCGGGACTTGCGTGTCGCAAACAGTGGCTCTAAAGTGACCACCGTGGACCAGTGTTTCGAGCTGAATAACCCGTGACTGCCTCTCCGCCCCTACCGGCCGTACCGCACTCCTGGTGGACGGTCGCGGAGACCGTCCTGGAGATCGAGCCCGGCGGGCCTGCCCTCTATTACCGTCGTGGCCTGCGCGCCCCCATCCGGGATGAGCACGGACGCTGGCGCCGCGACGCCGCCGGCCGAACGGCGCTCGAGGCTTTCGGCGCTCTGCCGATCGCGGACATGTATCGACGGCTCGGGAAGGCCGGTGAAACCGCCGTGCCGATGGGCACCGACGACCGACCGTGGCTGGGCATCTGGCCGGAGCTTCGCGATTTCGTGTTGACCTTCGGCCCACTGGGTTTCGAGTGGGCAAGGGCGTTCTACGTCGAGAACCCGGAGGCGGACCGGGCGCTGGGTCGCCGAGCCGGCAGACGCTGGCGGGTCGCCTTTCCCTCGCCTGGCTTCACCCGCGCGACGGTCCGACGAGCCGACCTCCCGCGAAAGGGATCGTGGGCGGATCGAGTGCTTGTCGGCGACACTACGCTGCCGCGCGACTTCCTCGGGCTTGGTGACGCGGGTCCGTTATGGAACCACCAGGACGACCTTCGGCGCGCCCTCGAGCTCGTGAAGGTGCTCGCGGAGGACGACCCGAGCCCGCATCGAATCCTGGCGGCGGCCGGTGGCCTGCCGAGGGTCGGCGGTTACGACATCGCGGATCACGAGCTACGCGACCCGGTCGATCGCCGCTGGCTCGATGCGATCCGACTCCCGCGCGCAACCGGCGCAGGTGAATGGTCGCCATTCGAGGCACACGTGACGCACGTCGATTGGCCAGCCGCGGGACGCTTGATGCTCGCGGAGTACCTCTCAGAGCAGCTGGCGTGGACGAGGGTCGATGTCGGGCTCGACGAGCGGGGTCGCTTCCGGTCCCGATGGACGCCGCGGTCGCTGCTCGAGATCATCTATCTGCAGCTGCTCGAGCATGTCGAGCAGCGACTCCAGTTCGGCGTCGGCGAATGCCCCCTCTGCGGGGGTCCGATCCTGCGCACGCGAGCCAGTGAACGCACGCGCAACCGGGCGCACCACGGCTGCGCCAACGTGCTCCGCAAGCGTCGCCAGCGCGATCGCCAGCGGTGTGCGAGCGCCTCAGAGGCGCCGGCATGACTCGGCGTGGCGCCAACGAGGGGACGATCCGCCAGCGCAAGGATGGTCGCTGGGAGGCTCGCGTGCCGCTGACCGGACCGGACGGGAGGCGAACGCGTCGGTCGCTCCTCGGGCGCAGCCGGGCCGATGTCCGCGACCGGCTGCAGCAGGCCCTCCGAACCGAAGCGGGGGGCATGCCATTGCCGTCCGGGCGGCTGACCGTCGGCGCCTTCCTCGACCTGTGGCTGCGAGAGACGGTCCGCCCGACCGTCCGTCCCTCCACGTATCGGAGCTATGAGGGGATTGTCCGGGTCCACCTCAAGCCCGGTCTCGGCGGTTACGTGCTCGCGCAGCTCACGCCGCAGCACGTCCAACGGCTGCTCAACGCCAAGGCGGCGACGAGCCTCTCGCCGCAGACGGTCGCGTACATCCGATCCGTGCTGCGGCATGCCCTTCGCCAGGCCGAGCGGTGGGGGATGGTCACACGGAACGTCGCCAGCCTGGCGGCGCCACCACGGGTCCCGCGCCGCGAGATCCGCCCCCTCTCGCCCGAGGAGGCCCGCATCTTCGTCGAGGCCATCCGCGCAGACCGTCTCGAGGCGCTCTACCTGCTGGCCATCGGGACCGGTCTCCGCCAGGGCGAGATTCTGGGTCTGGGCTGGCAGGACGTCGACCTCTCGGCTGCGACCGTCACCGTGCGCCACGCGCTCCAACGCGTAGGCGGCCACCTCGAGCTCGTCCCACCGAAGTCATTGGCGAGCAGGCGTGTCGTTGCCCTGCCCGCGTTCGTCGTCGGCGCGTTGCATGCCCAGCGTTTGCGACAACGGCGCGATCGGCTCCTCGCCGGATCCCGTTGGCGCGCGGATGATCGCGGGCTCGTGTTCACCACGACCGTCGGCACGCCCATGGATGGGATCGCCGTGACGCGACGCTTCCAGGCGGTCCTTCGAGAGGCCGGTCTGCCACACCAGCGGTTCCACGATCTCCGGCATGCCTGCGCCTCGCTCCTGCTCGCCCAAGGCGTCGCGCCGCGGGTGGTGATGGAGACGCTCGGTCACAGCCAGATCAGCCTGACCATGAACACATACAGCCATGTCATCCCTGCCCTCGGGCGGGCTGCGGCGGACGAGATGGACGCCCTACTTGGGGCCGGATCGGGCAGGGGTGTCAGCGGCTGATCGCCGCAGGGGTCAGCGCAGGGGTCAGACGCAGGTTCTCTGGGGCAAGCCCCGACCAGGGTGGACGAACCCACGCGTGAAAGGGTGGAGCCGACACTCGGATTTGAACCGAGGACCTGCTGTTTACGAAACAGCTGCTCTACCGCTGAGCTATGTCGGCGCCGGACCGGGAGTATAGGTGATGACTTTGGGCAGCTGCTCTACGTGGTCGGCGAACCCCTCTTGAACGGACCCTTCGGTTGGTAGCCCAGCTGTGCGTTCCCGCTTTCGGGCGGCCCTGCCTACGGCCGCGTCGTAGTTTGAGCCGTCGAAGCGTTGGGGTCGCATGGCGACGTCGAGCCAGGCGGTCTTCAGGGGCTTGCGAACCAGCACACGGTGGTGCATACTGAACCGTATGGTTCAGTATGCGAGCGGCCGACTCGATGCCTCGTTTGCCACGCTCTCAGACGCCACCCGACGCGGTGTTCTGGAGCAGCTCGGGCGTGCAGACGCTTCGATCACGGACCTTGCCGACAAGTTCCATATGACCCTAACGGGCATGAAGAAGCACGTCGGCGTCTTGGAGCAGGCGGGGCTCGTCACCACGGAGAAGGTCGGGCGCGTGCGGACCTGCAAGCTCGGCCTGCGCCGACTGGATGAAGAGGCGGCATGGATCGAGAGGTACCGCCAGCTCTGGGATGCACGGTTCGACGAGCTGGACAAGGTTATCGAAGAACAGAAACAGAAGGAGATGGTCGATGGAAGCAAGAGCAGAGACTGAGCCCGCCCCCATGAAGAACCGCACGACAACGGAACGGAAGTCCGAGCGTGAGCTGGTCGTCACGCGAACCTTCAACGCTCCCGCGCGCATCGTGTTCGAGGCGTGGGCCAAGCCCGAGCTGTTCAAGCGGTGGTGGGTACCGAAATCGATGGGCATGTCCCTGCTCACCTGCGAGATGGATGTCCGTGTCGGGGGCAAGTACCGTTTCGTGTTCGGCGTCGGTGGCTCCAAGGTGATGGAGGTCTTCGGCAAGTACATCGAAGTGACCCCCCACTCGCGCCTCGTGTGGACCAATGAGGAAGGTGATGAGGGGGGACCCATCACCACGCTGACCTTCGAGGAAATGGGCGGCCAGACGCTGCTGGTCAAGCACGACCTCTATCCCTCGAAGGAAGCTCTCGACGGTGAGCTCGCCTCCGGGGCGGCGGATGGGATGCCCGAGCAGCTCGAACAACTGGACGAGCTTCTCCTCGCCCTGGGCGCGAGCGTGGGACAGTCATGAAGTCGTCGAGGATGCGTGCCAAGACCGACAAGGCCAAGACCGCCACGAAACTGCTGATCTCCCTGACGGGCAAGGCAAGCCCCGCGAAGGCCGCGGAAGGCGACGAGCCCGTGTTCGCTTACATCGCCAGCTTTCCGTGAACGGATCTCGACCGACCTTGTGTCATGGCCTCATGAGTCATCGGGCGTCGGCAACTTCCCGTACTTGTTCCTGTAGACCTTGCCCTTCTTGGGATGTGTGAACTTGATAGCCGACCAGATGTCATCGACCCGCAGGGCGGTGCTCTCCACGAGCCCGTACCTGTAGCCGATCTCGATGACCTTCGGCAGGGATAGGTCGGTGCCCTGCTTCTTGCCCTTGGGCCACGACAGCCAGAGCACTCCGGTCGACTTGAGATGACGCTTGAGCTTCGGGAAGCGCTCGGTCATCTCAGCCTGCGTCACGCAGAAGGAGTGAACATAGTCGAACTCGCCACGAAGGTCATCGCTGACCTCAAGGTCCGGCAGGTCGATCGCCCGTAGAACCGAGCGTGGAGCATTGTCGAAGAAGGCCCGGGATCCCTCTCTGATCCCCATTTTCGTGGCGACGGACCGAGTCATCTGTTGTCCTCCTTCCAAGCGGCGAGCGGGTCGCAAGCCCCGCGCGTCCACCATCCGTGGAGCGCCGATCTCAGCGCACCATCCGGAAGAACTCGCGAACGTCGCCGATCAGGAGGTCCGGCGCCTCCATAGCGAGGAAGTGGCCTCCCCTGGTGAGCTCGGTCCAATGCACGACGTTGTGGTCGCGCTCCGCCCAGCGGCGGATGGTCACGTCGTGGGTGGAGACCAGCACACCGGTCGGCACCATCCCGCCCTGCTCTGCTGCCCGGTCGTCTCCCTCACCCGGGCCCGGGCTGCCTCCGGTGCCGTCACCCCAGCCGGCGGTCCCGTCGCCAGCGTCAGCGCTCCAGGCGCTCGTCGAGATCTCCTCGTAGTAGACCTGCGCCGCCGATCCCGCCGTGCCGGTCAGCCAGTACAGCGTAACGTCCGTCAGGATGCGGTCGCGATCGATGCTGTCCTCGGGTAGGCCATCCTCGGGATCCGTGAGCTCCTTGAACTTCTCGACGATCCAGGCAAGCTGGCCGACAGGTGAGTCGTGCAGCCCATACGTCACGGTCTGTGGCCGCTTGGAGTTGCATTGCAGATAGCCGTCGTTGAAGTCCTGCATCGCCTGCCAGCGTCGTCGCTCGACTTCGGTGAGACCGTCCATCTCGCCTTCCACGCCGATCGGGAACGTGAGCAAGGCGTTGAGATGGATGCCGAGGACACGATCCGGGTCCTGCTTGCCCATCTCCGGTGCGACCCACGAGCCCGTGTCATAGCCCTGCACGCCGTAGCGCTCGTACCCGAGCTGGGACATCAGCTGAACGAGCAGACCGGCCATCCGTGCAGGACCCATGCCTGGCCCGGCCAAGGGGGTCGAGAACCCGAACCCGGGCAACGATGGGATGATCAGGTGGAACGCATCGGCCGGGTCGCCGCCGTGGGCGCCAGGATCCGACAGTGGCTCGATGACATCGAGGAAGTCCACGAGCCCACCCGGCCAGCCATGCAGCAACATCAGCGGTGTGGCATCGGGCTGCGGCGAGCGCACGTGCAGGAAGTGGATGTTCTGGTCAGCGATGGCGGTGACGTACTGCGGGAACTCGTTGAGCGCCGCCTCCTGCATCCGCCAGTCAAAGCCGGTGCGCCAGTACTCGGCCAGATCCTGCAGGTAGGCAAGCGGCACGCCCCGACTCCAGCCGACGCCGGGCAGCTCGTCGGGCCAGCGGGTTCGAGCCAGGCGATCACGCAGATCGACGAGGTCGGCCTCCGGGATGTCGATCCGGAATGGCCGGATCTGGGTCGTAGGCGCTGACTGAGGAATGGTGCTGGTGACAGCCACGACGTGCTCCTTTTGGTGCGATTGCCACACTATCTGCCACAAAGGTGGACATCCACTGACCAGCTTTCGTGCGAGACTGGCCACATGCGAGCGGACCGCCTCGTCGCCACACTCCTTCTCTTGCAGGCTCGCGGGCGCGTGACTGCCGCCGACGTGGCGGCGGAGCTCGAGGTGTCGCACAAGACCGCGCGTCGTGATCTGGAGGCCCTCGCGATGGCCGGCCTGCCGGTCTACTCGCAGACGGGTCGAGGAGGCGGATGGCGATTGCTGGGCGGTGCACGCACCGACCTGAGCGGGCTTACCGCGGCCGAGGCGCGGGCGCTGTTTCTCGTAGCCGGGCCGTCATCGGCAGTCACGCCCGAGGCGAAGGCCGCGCTGCGCAAGCTCGTGCGTGCGCTGCCCGAGGCGTTCCGCCGCGACGCCGAAGCCGCTGCAGCGGCGATCGTTCTCGATCCCGACCGATGGGGCTCGATCGCGGCGCCTGTCTCGCCTCACATGCAAGACCTTCAGCGCGCGCTGATCGACGGGGTGCAGGTTCGGCTCGGATACGTGGATCAACGTGGCGCGAGCAGCGAGCGCGTCATCCATCCGCTCGGCCTCGTCGCCAAAGGCGGAGTCTGGTATCTCGTCACCGACACCGCAGCCGGTCAGCGCACGTTCAGGGTCGGCCGCATCCGCTCAGTGGAACTCACCCATGTTCCGGCTCGCCGCCCAGAGGGCTTCGACCTGGCCGATGCCTGGCAGGCGATCGCGGCATCGATCGAGACGCGCCGTTACCGCGTACGAGCGATCGTCCAAGCGGACGGGGCCGCTGTCGCCGGCCTGCGAGAACAGTTCGGCGCGGGCCTGGAGGTCATCAGCCAGACGTCCTACGGCCGATCCGAAGTGGCGATCGGCGGCAGCTCGTGGCGGGTGGTCGCCGAACAACTTGCCGGATGGGGCAAGACCATCGACGTCGTCGGGCCGATCCAGGTCCGGCGGCGTCTTGCCAGGATCGGAGCGGAGTTGGTCGAAGCGTACGAGGGCGTCTAGCCGGCGACCCTCATGCGAGCGCCGATCTCCCGAGCCAGGCATCCCGACAAAGTGTCGGCGATCGCGCTGTCGAAGTATCTGTCAAAGCCACGCGCCGACCGCGTCGACAAAGGCTTGAGGCGCCTCCCAAGGCGGCATGTGCCCGACGTCTTCGAAGGTGTGGAAGTCCCATCCGGGTGTCGACCGCTGATCTGGTCGATCAGCGATCGGGGGATCACCCGGTCGCTCTCGCCCATAGGAGGAGTGTTGGCGCGGCGACTCGGTCGACCGCGCTCGCCACGGTCCGCTGTTCGAGCGTCATCAGCCTGATGGCGACGTGATCGCCGTGATAGCAGCGTCCGAGCGCGGTCTTGCCGGACCCACTACGACGTTACCCTCCCGCGCTCCTATCGGACGGTAGCGATTGCGGTCGCGCCACGGACGATTCCGAGGGATGCCGCGTAACCGAGCGTCGCCGCGGCAGCCATGACGACAAGGCTCGTAACGAAGTCCGGCTTACCGACCATCAGGCCGACGATGCCGAGCGCCAGGCCGAGGCGAACCCATAGGGCTCGCCGCACTGTCGGAGCCTGTAGTCGCTCGCGAATGGTGCTGGAGAGCTGTGTCTGCTCGTCGGCGATCGCGCGGTCGAGCGCCATCGTCGTGCGGCCGGTGAAGAGTCCGCTACAGCGGCCGCCCGGCCACGGCGGCCCTGGCGCGCCTTGATCGGACTCGTTCCAGTAACGAATGTCGACGAGCGGTTCTCCGCCCAGCGCCGAGATGGCCCTTGGGTTCCGGTCACCTCGACGGACAGGAGAGCATGATTGGTCGATAATGGCCACCGCTTCAGCCCGCGGTTGAAAGGTCCTTCCCGCGCTGTCGTCGCGCTCGACCTGATGCGAGCAGTCAGGGCCGGCGACACCCAAGCCCTGGTCGCCTCCCGCATGCAGACCGAGAGCCAGCCCGCCACGAACGGTCGCGTCCGCCGCGTTGGCAACGCGCCTCTTCCCACCCGCATCGGGACATTTGATGCCGTCGCCTTCTCAGATTTGCGCAGCGGCACCGAGCCGATCGCCCTCATTCACGGCGACGTCGCCGGGCGCGACGCACCGCTTGTCAGGCTCCACTCCGAGTGCTGGACGGGCGACGTCCTGGGCTCGCTTCGATGCGACTGCGGCGAGCAACTCGGCCGCGCGCTGACCGCCATCGTCGCCGAAGGCGCGGGCGTGCTCCTCTACCTCAGACAGGAGGGTCGGGGGATCGGGCTGGCGAACAAGCTGCGGGCGTATGCACTCCAGGACCGCGGGCTCGACACTGTCGCCGCGAACGCCGCACTCGGACTCCCGGTCGACGCCCGCGAGTACGGTGCCGCCGCCGCGATCCTCGCCGACCTGGGGCTTTATCGGGTGCGGCTCATGACAAACAACCCCGGCAAGGCCGCGGCGCTCGAAGCCCACGGTATTCGCGTCAGCGAGCGCATCCCGCTCCCGGCGCTCCCGAACCCGATCAACCGGCCGTATCTCGAGACGAAAGCCGCCCGCCTCGGACACGTACCGCCCGGCAAGGCCACCCGGCCATCGGTCACGGTGCACTACGCCCAGACGATCGACGGGCGTCTCGCGACGCGGACCGGCGATTCGCAGTGGATCAGCGGGCAGGAGTCCCTGGTGCTGGCGCACGCGTTGCGCGCGTCCCATGCGGCCGTGCTCGTCGGCGCGGGCACTGTGGCGGCCGACGATCCGCGGCTGACCGCCCGGCTCGTCGAAGGCCCCTCGCCGGTCCGCGTCGTCCTTGACAGCCAGCTGCGCCTGTCGCCACGCGCAAGCGTCGTGACCGACGGCGCCGCACCGACGATTCTGGCGACTACCGACCTGGCGCCCGATCACCGGCGCCGGGCGTTCGCGCGCCGCGCTGTCGAGGTACTCGTCCTCCCCTCCACGCCCGACGGTCGGGTCGATCTCGGGTCGCTCCTGGACGAGCTGGGGGACAGGGGCATGGCCACCCTCCTCGTGGAGGGAGGAGCCGGCGTGATCACGGCGATGATCCGCGAACGCCGGGTGAGTCGGCTGGTCGTGTCGATCGCGCCACTGGTCCTCGGCGCGGGGATCGAGGCCGTCGGTGACCTCGACATCCTGCGGCTGCGCGACGCGCTGTCATTTCGCCGCGCGTCGTTTTCTCAGCTAGGCCCGGATGTCATCTTCGACGGCGAGCTGGAGCCCCGGAGCGAAGGTGATGCCTGAGGCCGTCTGGTTCGGCGGGCCGAAACGAGTGGAGATCCGGCAGGAACCCGGCGCGCCCGTCGGACCCGACGACGTCCGGGTCCGCTCATTGGTCTCTGGGGTGAGTGCCGGGAGCGAGCTCCTCGTCTACCGCGGCAGCGCCCCGCGCGAGATACAGCCCGATCTCCCCACCGTCCGCGGCGACTTCGGCTTCCCCATCAAGTTCGCCTACGCGAGCGTCGGCAGCGTGATCGAGGTCGGATCGCACGTCGCCCAGCTTGCGGTCGACGACCTCGTCTTTGTGCACCACCCGCATCAGACCGAGTTCGTCGTGCCGGCCGACGCTCCGATCCGGCTGCCCGAAGGCCTCGCCGCCGACGTCGGGGTGTTCGCCGCGAACCTCGAGACTGCGGTCACGGTGGTGCTCGACGCCCACCCTCGCCTCGGAGACGCCGTGCTCGTGACCGGCCAGGGCGTCGTTGGCCTGCTGATCACCATGCTCCTTCGGAGGGCCGGAGCGACCTTGATCGTGACCGCGGATCTGCACGAACGCCGTCGGGCCGCATCCGCCGCCGCGGGCGCCGACCACGCACTCGGCGTGGACGTCGACCTCATTGACGCCGTCCTCGAACTGACCGACCGGCGCGGCGTGGATGTCGCGGTCGAGGTCAGCGGGAACCCGGCTGCTCTCCAGGCCTGCATCGACGCGGCGGCGTTCGCCGGGACCGTCGTCGTCGCGTCGTGGTACGGGACTCGCGACGTCAGCCTGAGCCTCGGTGGTCGCTTCCATCGCCGGCGCCTGCGGGTCGTCAGCTCGCAAGTTTCGACGCTCGATCCGGCCCTCGCGCCACGCTGGGATCGCACGCGACGTACGGCTCTCGTGTCAGCGCTGCTCAAGGAGCTACCGCTGAACGAGCTGATCACGCACCGGTTCCCGTTGGACCAGGCGGCCGAGGCGTACGAGCTCCTCGACCGCCGCCCCGGAGAGTGCCTGCAGGTGGTGCTGGACTATGTTTGAGGTTGGCGTCGCACGGACGTTCCACGCGCTGCATCAGCTCGAGGCCGAGGACCCGACCGCCAGCCACGAGCACAGTCACGACTACCGCGCCGAGGTAGTCGCGCGGGGCGAACGCCTCGACGAGGACGCCATGCTGGTCGACCTCGACCTCCTCGGGGCGGCATTGTCGGACTGCCTCGCGGAGCTCGACTCGGTCGATCTCGGAAGTCTGGCCGAATTCGCGGGCCGGAATACGACGGTCGAGACGGTCGCCGAGCACATCTGGACCCATGTCCGGGACCGCCTGCCTCGCGCGTCGGCGCTCGCCGGTCTCCGCGTCACCGTCTACGAGTCAGCTGACGCCTGGGCGTCCGTCGACCGGCCCGTCCGGAATGGGTCGTGACTCGCGCGGTCATGGCCGGCACCTGGCGCGGCTGTCAGGGACCTGCCCCTGGTCGCGGAGCACGCTTTTGGTGCCCTGACAACACCTCGTGGATGATCGCGAAGAAGCGTGCCGCCGTCTCATTCCACGTCGGACGCACCGCTGCGCGGACGTGGGCGGCGTGTCCCAGTCGCTTGCGAAGCGTTGGGTCGCGGGCCAGCCACTCGATCGCGCGGCCGAGCGCCGGGACGTCGCCCACGGGCACGAGCACGCCGTCGCGGCCGTGATCTGCCAGGAAGGGCAGGTTCCCGGCCTGCCAGCCGACCACCGGGAGCCCCGCCGCCATCGCCTCTCCCCAGACGGTTCCATACGGCTCCTCGAAGCTCGGCAGCACGAAGGCGTCCACAGTTCGGTACATCAGGTGCACCCCCGCGGGGCGGATGAGGCCGTGCACCACTACTCGGTCACGAAGGTCGGCGTGCCCGATCCGCTCGTGCACACGACCGGCATACCCGCCGCGCGTCGCCGTGTCGCCGACGAGGTGGAGGGTGACGACGTCGTCGGGCAGGCCCGCGATGGCCTCCAGGAGTTCGACGATCCCCTTCCGTGGCAGCCAGTTCGCTACGCAGACGGCGGCCGTGAGGCGACCTCTTCGGAGGCTGGCCCGATCGATGCCACCGATGTCATCCTCGCCGGTCGGACCGCCGGTCGCGACGTCCAGATCCTTGCCGGGCGGGACCACCCGGAGTCGATCACTCGGCAGACCCGCTGCCACGAGCTCGGCCGCGAGCCACTCGCTGGCGACCATCAGGACCTTGCAGGCGCGGTACGCGCGCCAGTCAAAAGGCCTTCGGAACCGACGCTGGAAGTGGGGCGCGTCGATCCCGCCGGGCGGCTGATGCAACATGCCGACGACGGGCGCGCGGACAAAGCCGAGCCAGAGCGCGGCAGCGCTCGCCGCGATGCTGTCGAGCACGAGAACGTCGGCGCTCCGGGTCGCACGCGCGAGCAGCCACGCCGGCCCGGCCGCCGTCGCCCAAGGCAGCGGAAGGTCGGGGATCGAGACGAACCGCATCTCGGCGCCGTGGTCCGGCGCGCGCTCCGCGAGGCGCCGGTGAAACAAGTAGCCGCCTGTCACGCGGCTCGGATCGCCGACCGTTAGGAGCGTCACCCGGGTGCGTGTCATTCATGTCGCTCCCACTGCGTTTGGAAGGCAGGGCCTGTTTGGCGGCGGCGAGCGGTACCCACTTCGGCAGCGGCTTCGTGCCGACCGAGTCGATGCCGGAGCCGCTCCGCACGTTTGCCGGGCTCGGACGTCAATTCCCGCCGTCGGCATCGAGCGCGCGCCAGAAGCTCAGCCAGTTTCCATGCGGGTCTGCCACCGTGAATTCGCGCTGGCCCCATGGTCGGTCGGCGATGGGGTCGACGATTTCGATCCCACCCTTCTCCAGGCGTTCGTATTGGGCATCCAGGTCCGGCGACTCGATGTACATGGCCGTTGGCCCCGGAGCTCCCATCCGTTTGGCGATGGCTTCGTTGTATGACGCCGCGTAGTAATCGGTCGGCACGCTGTCCAGCATGATCCGGGCGTCACCGAACGAGAGCGCCACATTCCCGTCCGCGGGACCGCCTCGCTCGATTGTGAAGCCGAGCCGATCTCTGTAGAACTCGGTCGCGGCAGCCATATCCGGTACTCG
The DNA here is from genome assembly GCA_963819655.1 of uncultured Chloroflexia bacterium. Lineage (GTDB taxonomy): Bacteria > Chloroflexota > Limnocylindria > Limnocylindrales > CSP1-4 > SPCO01. Next base: position 748,085 of record CAWFXA010000002.1, read on the forward strand.
GATCGCCGGGACCAGACTCGATCCACTCACCCGACCCTCCTCCCATGTTGAAGCTCATTTCGGATCCGCTGGCCCCTCAGGGCCTAGCGCGAATCTTAGGCCGTGCAGTTGGGAAGCAGCGGCAGACGAAGCGAGTTCGCCCTTCGCCCCGCATCGGAGGCCGGAGTTGACTCGCGAATATCGGTGGGTCGAACGGTCACAGGCGTGAGCGCGACCCCGGTCTTGCTGGCGGCGGATCGACGCGCGGTCTAGGGTGGACGCGATGCGCAGAGCCGTCGCGGTCATAGGCGCGCCCTCCAGCATCGGTCTTCGCCCCCATGACGAGACCGGTGCGCCCCAGGAAGTGAGTCGCGGGCCCGGTGTCCTCCGGGCGGTGCGGCATGATCGAGCGGCTGCATGCCACCGACCTCGGCGATGTGCTGCCGCCGCCCTACGAGGACTTCACGCGGCCGCCCGGCAAGGCCCGGAACGAGGCCGGAGTCGCCTCGTACGCCCGGTCGCTCGGCGAACGAATCGCAGAAAGGCTCGACGACGATCGGTTCGTCGTCGTCCTCGGCGGCGACTGCAGCATCGTGCTCGGCTGCCTGCTCGGTGCCCGCGGCGCGCGCGGGACGGTGGCGAGCCCGAGCCGGGTCGGGCTGGTGTACGTCGACGCGCACGCCGACTTCGCGAGCCCCGAGGAGTCGATGACCGGATCGGTGGCCAGCATGGGGCTGGCGCTCGCCGTTGGGCGCGGTGACTCGCCGCTCGCGAGCCTGGCCGGTCAGGAGCCCCTCGTGCTCGGGAATGATGTCGCCCTGGTCGGGCGACGGGACCAGGGCCAGTCGTACGGCCACGAGGCGCTCGCGGTCTCGGGCATCCTCGACCTGACGTGGGCGACGATCGCGCCGGGCGGGGACGCCTTCCTCCCGAACGTGCTTGACGCAGCGACGTCGACGTTCTCGAGCGGGTGGCGAGGAGCGACCTGGACGGGTTCTGGATCCTCGTCGACGCCGACGTGCTCAACCCGGAGGTCATGCCCGCGGTCGGGTCGCCCGAGCCAGGCGGTCCGTCGATCGACGAGCTCGCAGCCCTGCTCGCCCCGCTAGTCAGCCACCCGAAGGCGCGCGGCCTGGCGCTCACGCTGTACGACCCCTCGCTCGACCCTGACAGGTCGTCCGCGGCCAGGCTGGTGGAGCTGCTCGGCGCGTCACTCGTGGGCGGCTGACGACATGCCCCGCCACCTTGACATCGTCGGCGCCCCGAGCAGCGCCGGCGCGTATGCACCCGGCCAGGAGCGGGCGCCCCAGGCCTTGCGCGCCGCCGGACTTCTGGCTTTCCTCGAGGAGCGAGGCATCGCCGTCAACGATCGCGGCGACGTGCCCGGCTTCCGCTGGCGGATCGACCGGGAGAACTCGCGAGCCATGAACGCCGATGCGGCCGCCGACATCGCTCGCGCGGTCGCGGACCAGGTGGCGGAGTCCTTGGCAGAGGGCTCGGCGATCCTCGTCCTCGGCGGCGACTGCACGGTCGAGCTCGGCACGGTCGCCGGGGCCACTCGGGAAACGCCAGACGCGGGGCTGGTCTACATCGACTACGACACTGACATGAACACTCCCCTGAGCGTCGAGGACGGGGCGCTCGACTGGATGGGCGTCGCTCACCTGCTAGGCGTCCCGGACACGGTTCCGATCCTGGCCGGGGTCGGTCCGCGGACGCCGATGCTGCGCCCGGACCAGGTCCTCCTGTTCGCCAATGGCAGTTCGACCGCCTTCGAGCGACGGACGATCGACGAGCTCGGGATCGAAGAGGTCCCATTTGCCCAGGTGACGGCGGATCCGACAGCTGAAGCGCGCGCGGTCGTCAAGGGCTGGGCTCGACGCTTCGAGCATTTGCTCGTCCACGTCGACGTTGACGTCCTGGACTTCCTCGACTTCCCGATCGCCGAGGAGACGCGCCGCAACCGCGGACTTCGCTTCGAGCAGCTCGTGGCCGCGCTGCGGGAGCTCGTCGCGGCACCGAACTGGGTGGCCCTGACGATCTGCGAGATCAACCCCGACCACGACCCCGATGGCTCTTCGATGCGCAGGCTCAGCGAGGCGATCGCGGACGTCCTAGCTGGCGCCGCTATCGAATAGCTCTCCTGGGGATGGCTCGCCTGACACCCGCGGTTTCAGACGGCGCGAGGCGTCCGATCCGAAGTTGAACACACGGCCCGTGAACGTGAAACCGGGCCTGATACTGGCGAGTGGCCAGTCGGTAGGGAGGCGGCAGCTGGCCTGGACCCATCGCGGTGATGGCACAACAGAGTTATGTTCGGCCAGGCGTCAGCGGCCCACAGGCTACTCGTCGGGCGGGTCCTTGAGAGCCGGCGGTAGACCGACGAACCAATCGGCGACGGCCCGCTCGTAGGCGATGCCAAACGCGAGCGTCGCCGCCCCGTACGGGTCGCGCCCGCCGTCCGCGACGGCTTGTTCAGCGGCGTCCTGCGTCTCGTAGACGTGGAGGCGCTCCGCGTGGGCCTCGCGATGCTGGCGGATGAACGCGGCCAGGCGGTCCCGTGGGACATGGCGCCCGAAGCTGATGGCCAGCAGCAGCGGATGGCGGATCGTCTCGGCGCCCGGCGGGCGGACGACCCACTCCGCGAACGCCGCTCGGCCAGGGTCTGCCACGGCATATGGTCGACGGTCCCGCGTCCCTCGCTCACCGGCCGTGACGAGTCCCGCTTCGGCCATCCATGCGAGCTCGCGATAGACCTGACTCTGTGTCAGCGACCAGAAGTCGCCGATGACCCGCTGGGCCGTCGATGCCAGCTCGTAGCCGGTCATGGGGCCGTCGTGGAGGAACCCGAGTAGCGATGCAGCGGTGGCGTTCAGTGGCCGTCGGTCTGTCACCGATCTTGCTCCCTCTTGACATAACACTGTGGTAGGTCAATAGTATCCCACAAACACATGCCACAGTAGCATATCAAGGAGCCGTGGGATGAAAATCGAAGCGACACGTGGATCCGACCGCTGGCTATTCCTGATCGGTGGCGTCGCGGCGATCGCTGGATCACTGATCGGGATGGTCGGCAACCTCATCCATCCTGACACCCCGATCGGCGACCCAACCGGCGTGGCTCGGGCGATCGCCCAGAGCGAGTCCTGGTTGCCGATCCACATGGCGATCGTCCTCGGGATCGTGCTGATGTTGTTTGGTCTGGTGGCGCTCGCCTACTCGGTCCGCGGCGACCTGGCTGTCGCACTCGCACGCTTCGCTCTCGCGACGGCGATCGCCGGCGTCGCAGTCGGTCTCGTCCTCGTCATCCTCGACGGGGTGGCGGCCCGCCAGCTGGCGGAGGACTGGGCGACGGCATCCGCAGCCGAACAGGCGACCGCCCTTCGCATCCTGGCCGCCAACGAGACGATCAACTTCGCGCTGGCCAGCCTCTTCAACCTCCTGTTCGCAGGCGTCGCATTCATCCTGTTCGGGTTCGCGGTGGCCGCGAGCGACGGCTATCCGCGTTGGCTGGGCCTGCTCGTCGTGCTCGGTGGATTGGAGTCGATCGGCGCCGGCCTCGTCCAGGCTGAAGCTGGTGAGCCGCTCGCTGCTTCGCGGGTCCTGACGATCATCGGCCCAACGGTCATCACCGTGTGGCTGCTTGTGATGGGGATCCTCCTCGTGCGAAAGGGTTGGCGCCTCGGCGCGGCGACGTACGCGGAGCGACTCCCGATCGCCGCGGAGTCGGTGTCGTGATGGCACCCGAGTCGCGGCGGCTGGCCGGCATCATCCTCAGTCCGGATAGGCCCGCCGGTCAGCTACAGGTCGACCTGGACCTCGCCGTTGGCGACGTGGAGGGGGTAGCTGCGCACGGGGTCCTCAGCCGGACCGCGCACGACCGCACCGCTCGTGACGTCGAAGCGGCTTCCGTGGCAGGCACACTGCACCGTAGACCCGTCGAGCTTCCCATCACCCAGAGAGCAACCCCTGTGGGTGCAGGTGTCGTCGATGGCAAAGAGCGTCCCTGCCACGTTTGCGAGGGTGATCCGCGTTCCCTTGGAGCGACCGGCCCCGATCGTCCTCAGGAGCGGGATCCGGCTCCGACCGACCGCTTCGGCGCCATGCTCACGGACCTCGAACGCCCGCACATGCCCGGGCTCGACGTCGGTCGTGCGCGCAATGGTTCTCAGCATCTCTGAACCTCCTCGAAGGACCACTTTGATCTCTCGTCAGGTGTCGTGTCCACATGGGCCTCAGGTCCCGACAAGGCCCGCGCGAGCGATGGCGTCGGATCGTGCGCAGTGCTGTCGGGACCCGCAAAGACGCCGCCGATCATCGCGACCCAGCCAAGGCTGCGTGAGACTATCTCGACCGAGGCGGTTCAGACCCCTGCCCGGGTGAACGTCACATGCGTGACGCCGCTCGGCGAGGTGGTCGACTCGATCTCGTAGTCCTTCTCGAGGCCTTCAAGTCCGTCCCAGAGGCGTTCGCCCCGGCCCAGCAGGATCGGGACCATCGCGATGTGCATGTGGTCGACGAGCCGCGCACCCACGAACTCGCGGATCACGGTGACGCCCCCGCCGATGCGTACGTCCTGGCCGCCGGCAGCCTCGCGGGCCGTCTCGAGCGCTTCGGCAGGCGAAGCGTCGAGGAAATGGAACGTCGTGCCGCCCTCCATCTCGATCGACGGGCGCGGGTCATGGGTGAGGACGAAGACCGGTGTATGGAACGGAGGGTTGGCACCCCACCAGCCCTTCCACTCCGGGTCCGCGTGCCATCCGGGCGGACCGAACTTCCCGGCACCCATGATCTCCGCGCCGATCCCCCGATCGTGCAGCCGCAAGAAGGTGTCGTCGAGGCCGCCGCTGCCGCCGGACTCGCCGACCCTCTGGCGCCACCACCGGGTGACGAACATCCACTCGTGCAGCCTCTCGCCGGCGTGGCCGAACGGTGCCTCGAGGCTCTGACCCTCGCCGGTGCCGAAACCGTCGAGCGAGATCGAGAAGAATTGGACGCGGGCGAGTGACATAACTGCTCGTCCTTACGCCAGCTGCACGATCTGGATGAGGTTGCCGCAGGTGTCGTCGAAGACGGCCGTGGTGACGTCGCCCATCTCGGTCGGCTCCTGGGTGAATCTCACGCCCTTCGATCGAAGCCGATCGAACTCCGCCTGAACGTCGTCGACCGCGAATGACGTAGCCGGGATCCCGTCCTCGACCAGGGCATCTTTGAACGGCTTGACGGCTCGATGTTCGGATGGCTCGAGCAGAAGCTCGGTCCCATCTGGCTGCTCCGGCGACACGACGGTGAGCCACGAGGCATCGCCGAGAGGGATATCCGTCTTCTTCTGGAAGCCGAGGGTGTTGGTGTAGAACTCGAGTGCCTTCTTCTGGTCGTCGACCAAGACGCTCGTGACATAGATTCGCATTCGAACGCTCCTTTCAGTCTGGAATCGGCCACCGTTCCGTGATCTGCTTGAGCGGCGCCCGGTCGAGGTAGTGGAACTTGTACCGGCCCTCGCGTCTGACCCGAACCAGGCCAGCGGCCTCGAGCACCTCGAGGTGTTGCGAGATCGCCTGGCGCGTCGAGTCGATCCCGTGCTTCATCAACAGGCGAGTGCAGAGTTCGAACAAGGTCTGACCGTCGCGCTCGGTCAGCTCATCGAGGATGGTCCGCCTGGTGGGATCGGCAAGGGCCTTGAACACGTCCAGGACGTCAGAATAGGCAAGGCGATACTTGCCTGTCAAGCTCGAGGAGGCCACCGCTCGTAGAAGAGGTAGGCGGTGTCTCCGTCAAGGGTCCGTACGTCGACGAGGCGCATCGCCTTCTTGGAGGTGGTCTCGCCGAAGAGCCCCTCGCCGGCGCCGAGCACGACCGGGAAGACCTTCAGCCGCAGCTCGTCGACAAGATCGTGCTCCAGCAGCGTGCGCACGATCCGGAAGCTCGCGGGGATCACGATGTCCCCGGTGAACTCGCGCGTCAGCTTCGAGACCTCGTCGAGCAGGTCCCCCTTGACAACGGTCGAGTTGTTCCACTCGGGATCTTCGAGTGTCGAGGACACGACGAACTTAGGAAGGACGTTCAACCTGTCAGCAAGCGCGCCAGTCCGGGATGGCCACCGGGCGGCGAACCATTCGTATGTCCGCCGACCCATCAGCATGGCCTCGCAGCCGAGGGCCTCATCGAGCGCGAGCTGTGCTAGCTCTGGGCGGTCCTTGATCAGGCCGACCCAACCGCCCCGCGGGAAGCCTTCGTCTCCGGCCGGGTCCTGGATGACTCCGTCGAGTGAGACGTTGTCGCTCACGACGATCTTTCCCACTTCACGTCCTCCTTCGGTTCCCCACGTAGCTCTGTGCCCCAACCGCCCAGACGCGGCGCCCGCGCGACCTCCCACATCGTGAGCCACGGTTCGGCGGGAGGTCCGCTCGCCATCACGGGTTGACGCAACCAGCCGGTTGCGATACCTTTGGTAGCAACCGAATGGTTGCTATGTACGAAGGAGGCTGTCGTGGGTTTTCCCGATCAGATCGAGCGCACCGTCGAGCTCGCGCATCCGCCGGCCAGGGTGTGGTCGGCACTGACCACCGCCGAGGGCCTCGGCACGTGGTTCGGCAATGCAGCCACGATCGACCTGCGGCCCGGTGGCGCTGCCCACATGACCTGGACCGGCGGCGAGAAGGCGTCGATGCGCATCGAACGAGTCGAAGAGCCGACGGTATTCGGCTTCACCTGGGGCATCTACGGCCTTCCGGACGACGATCCGCGCCACACCTACGTCGAGTTCACGCTCGAGCCGACGACCGCCGGCACCCGGTTGACCGTCGTGGAATCGGGCTTCGCGCAGTTGCCGGAGGACCGCTACCGCACAGCCTTCGACGCCAACACCGACGGCTGGGCCAGCGAGTTGGGCGAGCTGGTCGAGTACCTCGATGCCACCGCGGCCTGACGCTGAGGCTGTTGCCGAAGAAGTCTTCACCGCCCTGGCCGACCCAAGCCGGCGGGCGATCCTTGCCGCGCTCGCGGCCGATGGTCCCGCCACTGCCACGGATCTGGCCACGCGTCTGCCCATCACCCGTCAAGCCATCGCCAAACACCTGGTGCTGCTTTCCGAAGCCGGGCTGGTAGCGGCTGAATCGGGAGAGCGCCGCCGGGTCCGCTACCGGCTTCGCTCCGCCCCCATGCAGGTGGCGCAACAGTTCCTGGCCGCTCTGGCCCGGGACTGGGACCGCCAGCTCGATGCGCTCAAGGACCACCTCAACGCCGTCGTGGCCGTTCAGCCCACGCGAAGGAACAAGGGAAAGAAACAGTCATGAGCAACGACGTTTCAACTGCCTGGATCCGTCCTCCGGAATGGCTGCCAGATCAGCATTCTGTGACCGATCACAGGATCGGAACGCGAGAAGAGTGGGCGGCCGAGCGCGAGGAGCTGCTCACCCGCGAGAAGGAGCACACCAGGCTGGGCGACGAGCTGGCGCGCCAGCGACGCGAGCTGCCGTGGGTCCGCGTCGAGAAGGACTACCGCCTTGACACCGACGACGGCCCACGCGCGTTTGCGGAGCTTTTTGATGGCCGCAGTCAGCTCCTCATCTACCACTTCATGTTCGGCCCGACCTACCAGGCCGGCTGCCCGATCAACTCGTCGATCGCGGACAGCGTCAATGGCCTCATCCCACACCTGAACGCGCGCGACGTGACGATGCTGTTCGTGTCGCAGGCTCCGCTCGAGAAGTTGCAGGCGTACAAGAGGCGCATGGGCTGGACCTTTCCGTGGGCGTCATCGGCCAACAACGACTTCAACCACGATCTCGGCTACTCGATCAGCGAGGAACAGGCCCGCGCATGGGTTGCGCAGAACCTCGGGTCCCTGCCGCCGATCGTGGACCGCAATGCCAGCGCGAGCGGCACCGACGTCGCCGGCTACCTGACGGAGAGCCCCGGCTTCAGCGCCTTCGTCGTGGACGACGGGGTCGCATACCAGACCTACCAGACCTGGTGGCGTGGACTCGAGTTCCTGATGGGCTACTACCCGATCCTTGACCGGACCCCGAAAGGCCGTGACGAGGACGATGGGTTCCAGCTCTGGATCCGCCGCCATGACGAGTACGAGGGCCAGTGAAAACCACGAGAACGCGCAAGGGAAAGAGGAAGATCGTCTCAGGGGCGGTGCGATACACCCGCTCCCTCGGTGCGCGCCGAGAACCGAGTGCTCGAGACCGTCGAGCCCACGACCAGCGCTGTCTGGATCCGCACCCTCGGCGAACGGACTACGGCCGGTAGTCTCCGACTCGGAGGTGGCCTCGATGCCCGACGAGCCTACTGAGGAGCCGCGCGCCCCGATGGGCGAGCCACCCGGATCTGACTGGGCCGCCTACTACCGGTCCACGATCGGGCGCGAGCCGCGCCCCCTGTTCGAGAAAGGCATAGCCGCGGTCAAGGCGGCCGGGGTCGCACCGGGGCAGGCGATCGAGATCGGATTCGGCGATGGGCGGGAGACGCTCGCCCTCCTGGAGGCTGGCTGGCGTGTACTGGCCATCGACCCCGCGCCGGCGGCGGCCGAGGTCCTGCAATCGCAGGTGCCGGCTCATGCCGCCGGTCGCCTCGAGATCCGATCCGTGCCGGCGCAGGACGCCGACCTGCTGCCGTTCGACCTCCTCTACGCGGGGTACTCGCTCCCGTTCCTGGGTGCCGACGCGTTCGATCGGTTCTGGAACGCTGCCCGCGACCGGCTGCGTCCCGGCGGCATCCTCGTCGTCAACTTCTTCGGCCCGCGCGATTCATGGGCCGGACGGGAGGGCATGCGCTTCATCGACATCGATGCCGTGCGCCGGCTTGTCGACGGCCTCGAGCTCCTCGCGCTCGACGAGGAGGACCAGGACGGGAATTCGTTCCTCGGCCCGAAGCATTGGCACGTCTTCGACGTCATCGTCCGGCGATCGCCAGAGCCGACCGGATGAGCGTCCCAACGACCAACGTGCGCGAACGCTCGAGCGGCTCGGTCGCGGCGGGTCCCTTTGATGGTGCGTTGAAGCCAGCGAAGCGGACGGAGCGATAATTCATCCGAAACGGATGAGAACGCGGAGCGGCAGGCTGCGAGCATGGGTCGACTGCGGTACCCCGAGGAGCGTCCCCAGGGCCACGGCAACGCCGGAGCCCGCTAGGCTGACGAGCGAACAGCTCTCAGAGAAGGCAAGGCGCCATCTAAGCACGGACCGGAGGCGATGAAAGATGTCCGAGGGTGCGAACGCCAGCGAGCATGCAGAGGCACCGGGCACCAGTCTGCTCGCCATCTTGTTGGCGATGGCGATGTTCGTGCTGGTCGTCGACACGTCGATCATGAACGTCTCGATCTCGGCGGTGGTCGCCGATCTCGGCACCGACGTGAGCGCCATCCAGGCCGCGATCGCTCTCGAGGCCTTGGTATCGGCGGCATTCATCCTGATCGGCAGCAAGATCGGCGACCTCTTCGGACGCAAGCGGGCCTACGTCCTGGGCCTCCTCGCATACGCGATCGGCGCGCTGGCGATGGCCCTGGGCCAAAGCGTGACGGCCATCTTCATCCTCTGGGCCGTGGTGGGTGGCCTCGGAGCGTCGCTCCTGCTGCCTGCGATGCAGTCGCTCATCCACGGCAACTTCGAAGGGGCGGCCCAGAAGGCGACATACGCCCTCGTGGGCGCGGCCGCAGCTATCGCAGCCGCTGTGGGACCCCTGATCGGGGGCTTCATCACCACGTTCCTGTCCTACCGCGTCGCATTCCTGCTCGAGGTCGTGATCATCGCGATCGTGCTGTCGGGCATCAGACTCGTTCGTGACGCGCCCTACACGGGCCCGCGCCAGATCGACCTCGTCGGCTCCGTTCTCTCGGTCTTCGGCATGGGCGGCCTGGTGCTGAGCATCCTCGTGTGGCAGGAGGGTGGCGAAGCCGTCGGCCTCCTTCTGGCGATCGGCGCGATCTCCCTTGCCGGGCTCGCGTACTGGCTCACGCGCCGGAAGCGCGAGGGCAAGCCGACGTTGATCGATCCGGATCTGTTCATGTCAAAGCTGTTCAGGTTCGGGATCTCCGGGCAGGGCCTCCAAAACATCGCGCTCGGTGGCATGATGATCACCATCCCGATCTACCTGCAGATGGTCCTGGAATACAACGCGCTGCAGGCGGGCCTGTCGCTGGCCCCGCTCTCGCTCAGCATGTTCGGGACGGCGATCGTCGCCGGCAGGCGGGCGGGAGCGCGGCGGCCAAGCAGCATCATCAGAGCCGGATTCGTGCTCCTGCTGGTCGGGCTGCTCCTGTTGATCCCGATCGTGCCCCGCGCCGATGCCGGCTGGTATCTCGCGTTCCCGCTGGTGATCGCAGGGATCGGGCTGGGGCTGCTCGTCTCCCAGCTCAATAACTACACCCTCGCGCCGATCGACGAGGAGCGGGTCAGCGAAGCCGCCGGCGTGAACTCGGCGGCAGGCTCATTCGGGCTGTCGTTCGGCTTGGCGTTCGCCGGCGCGATCATGCTGGCAGCTCTGGCATTCAACTTCACGGCCTTGGCGGAAGGGAGCACTGTGCTCTCCCCGGCTCAGCAGCAGCATGTCGCTGCTGCGCTGGAGCACGACGCTGAGGTGATGACGAACACCGATCTCGAACTGCTGCTCGTCGACCAACCACCGGCCGTCCAGGACGAGATCATCCGCATCAACACCGAGGCGCGACCGCTGGCGCTGCAGGTGGCGCTGCTCATCCCGATCCTGGCGAGTCTCCTCGGGCTGGTCGTGTCGTTCCGGATGATCCGTCTCCCGGACCCCGTGTCATCGGGCGCGGCCGAGGGGCTAGCGCTCGGCTAAGTCGGCGGCCGCGTGGCCCCCACTCCGTCTTGTCCCTCACGGAGGAACGCCTCGACACCCTCGGTCACGGATGCATACAGGTGGCCCTGGTCGATCGTCTCGAGCAGCCCGAAGCGCACGATCGTGTCCCTGACGCTCGTCGGGAGCTCCGCGAACGCGAGGTGGATCCCCTGCGCATTCAGCTCGAGATCGAGGTCCGTGAGCATCGTCGCGGCGGTCGTATCGATGTCGGTGATCGGCTCAGCGGCGACGAGGATCCACGTAGGCGGGGCGTCAGCGGCTTTGACGAGCTCGCGGATGCGGTCGCGGAACTGGTTCGCGTTCGCGAAGAAGAGCGGTGCGGACCAGCGGACGATGAGCAGCCCCGGAACCTGTTCCGTGTCGGGATAGTGCCGGATGTCGTGCCAGCCGGGGACGCCAGCTGGCTTCCCGAGGACCGTCGAGTACGGTGCCGCGACTCGCGCGAAGATGTAGACGGCCGACAGGGCCACGGCGATGACGATGCCGAGGAGGACGCCGAGGAACATGACCCCCAGGGCACACGCGACGGCGAGCCCGAACTCTGTTCGCTGCACCCGATACAGCCGGCGCAGCGCGGCGGCGTCGAACAGGCTGATCGATGCGGCGATGACGACCGCCGCGAGGACCGGCTGCGGCATGGCCTGGACGAGGCCCGGCGCGAACAGGAGCATCCCCACGACGAGGGCCGCCGCGATCAGGCCGGTCAGCTGCGTCTTCGCCCCGGACTGGAACGCGACCGCGGTGCGCGATCCGCTCGTGCTCACGGGAAAGCCCGTGAACATCCCCGCCGCCAGGTTGGCCGACCCGATCCCGACGAGCTCCTGGTCGCCGTCCACCTCGTAGCCAGCGCGCCTGGAGAAGCCACCGGACGTCGAGATCGTGTCGCCCATGGCGACCAGCGAGATGCCGAGCGCCGACGCGAACAACAGCGGGAGGTCCGTCGCCTCGACAGCAGGGAATGCCGGCACGGGGAAGCCCTGGGGCAGGACGCCGATGACGTCGACGCCGCGCGCGGCGAGGTCGAGCACGACGGAGAACCCGATAGCGACGACGACGGCGACCAGGATTCCGGGCGTCTTGGGTGCCAGCCACTTGAGGCCAAGGATGAGGACCAGGCTGAGCAGGCCGATCCCGAGCGCCCACGGGTTCGTCATCTCGAGATCGCCGAGGAACGCGCCCACCTCGCCGACGAGTCCGTCGGCATCGGTCGAGAAGCCGAAGAGCTTAGGCAGCTGGCTGATGAGGATGACCACCGCGAGACCGGCCAGGTACCCGGTCCGGACCGGATTCGAGAGGAGGTCGGCGACGAACCCCAGCTTGAGAGCGCCGGCGCTGACGGTGACGGCGCCCACGAGGAGCGCGAGCATGCCCGGCGAGGGCGATCGCCTGTTCCGGGTCACCGGCGGCGAGCGGCAGGATCGTCGCGGCGATCATCGGACCCAGCGACGAGTCCGGCCCGAGGACCAGGATCGGCGACGGTCCGACGAGGGCGTACGCGATGAGGCACAGGACCGTCGTGTAGAGCCCGGTGATGGCGGGCAGTCCGGCCAGCTCCGCGTACGCCATCCCCTGCGGGACGAGTAGCGTGACGAGGACGATCCCCGCGATCAGGTCACGGGACAGCCATGACCGTTCGTACGTCCGGATGACCCGGACGCCCGGCACCCACCGCTCGACCCGTGCACGCGCGGGGCTCGCCGTCATGTCGGACTCAACCCCAGTCCTGGCATCGCGCAGCGCTCTGTGCCGACGACCTACTCCGGCGTCGTTTTCGCGGATGCATCGGGATGCTAACTCCCGGATGATGTGACACGACTTCCGATGTGTATCCTGATGGACGTAGTCCAATGGGGGTGATTTCGGGGCGTCTCCTGACCTCCAAACTTCACACCGTCGTGCGCGGCAGTCACCGAGCGGATCGCGGACGCGGTCAGCTGGGGAGGATCCATGGGGTACAACCTTCGGAATCGCAACTTCACGAAGTTGCTCGACTTCAGCCCGCGCGAGATCCACTACTTGCTGGACCTCTCCCGTGACCTGAAGCGGGCGAAGTACGGCGGGTACGAACAGCAGCACCTGCGCGGCAAGAACATCGCGATCATCTTCGAGAAGACCTCGACGCGGACGCGCGTGTCGTTCGAGGTCGCCGCGTACGACCAGGGTGCCCACGTCACCTACCTCGGCCCCGAGGGCTCGCAGATCGGCCACAAGGAGTCGATGAAAGACACGGCCCGCGTCCTGGGTCGCATCTTCGATGGGATCGAGTACCGGGGCTTCGGGCAAGAGATCGTCGAGGAGCTGGCCGACTACGCGGGGGTCCCGGTGTGGAACGGCCTGACCGATGAGTTCCACCCGACGCAGATCCTCGCCGACGTCCTGACCATGACCGAGTTCTCAGACAAGCCGATGACGGAGATCGCCTACTGCTACCTCGGCGACGCTCGCAACAACATGGGCGACTCCCTGCTTGTCGGCGGCGCCAAGCTCGGCATGGACGTCCGATTGTGCGCCCCCAAGGCGCTCTGGCCGGCCGACGACCTGCTGGCCACCTGCCGCACGATCGCCGAGGAGACTGGGGCGCGGATCACCCTTACGGAGGACACGGAGGAAGGCGTCAAGGGCGTCGACTACCTCTATACCGATGTCTGGGTGTCGATGGGCGAGGACAAGTCCGTCTGGGATGAGCGGGTGAAGCTGCTCCTGCCATACCAGATCAACGCCGAGCTCATTGCGAAGACCGGCAATCCCCAGGTGAAGTTCATGCACTGTCTGCCGGCATTCCACGACCGCCACACCAAGGTCGGCGAGGAGATGTTCGAGCGCTTCGGCCTTGACGGGATGGAGGTCACGAACGACGTCTTCGAGTCCGAGCGAGCGATCGTCTGGGACCAGGCCGAGAACCGGATGCACACGATCAAGGCCGTGATGGTCGCGACGATCGGCTTGTAGCGGCGGCAGCGAGGTCGGATCGATGCGTATCGTCATCGCCCTCGGTGGCAACGCCCTGCTGAAGCGGGGCGAGCCGATGACCGCCGGGCATCAGCGGGCCAACGTCCGGGTCGGGGCCGAAGCCCTCGCCCGGGTCGCGCGCGAGCACGAGCTCGTCATCTCCCACGGCAACGGTCCGCAGGTCGGCCTGCTTGCCCTCCAGGGCGAGGCCTACAAAGAGGTCGAGAGCTATCCGCTCGACGTCCTCGGCGCGGAGACCCAAGGCATGATCGGCTACCTCGTCGAGCAGGAGGTCGGTAACCTGCTGCCCGAGGAGCGGCCGCTTGCCACGATCCTCACGATGGTCGAGGTCGACCCCGACGACCCGGCCTTCACCGACCCGACGAAGTTCGTCGGGCCGATCTACGACGAGGCCCAGGCGACGGCGCTGGCCGCCGACAAGGGCTGGTCCGTCAAACCGGACGGCGCGTACTGGCGGCGGGTCGTCCCGTCTCCCCGGCCAAAGCGGATCTTCGAGATCCGGCCGATGCGCTGGCTGCTCGAACAGGGCGCCGTCGTCATCTGCGCCGGGGGCGGCGGTATCCCGACGATGTACGCTCGCGATCGGGAGCGCTACCTCGTCGGGATCGAGGCGGTCATCGACAAGGACCTCGCAAGCAGTCTGCTCGCCCGCGAGCTCGACGCCGACCTGTTCGTCATGGCCACTGACGTCGATGGGGTGTACACCGACTGGGGCACGCCCGCACAAGCGCGCATCGAACGGGCGACGCCGGATCAGCTCAAGGCGATGGACCTGCCCGCCGGCTCGATGGGCCCGAAGGTCGACGCCGCCGTGGAGTTCGTGACGGCGACCGGGAAACGCTCCGCCATCGGGTCGCTCGAGGAGATCGACGGATTGGTGGAAGGGAGCGGCGGCACACAGGTCGTTGCGAAGGAGGAAGTCTGATGGCGTCGTTCGGCGTGCACTCGGAGGTGGGCAAGCTCCGCACGGTCATCGTCCACCGGCCCGATCTCAGCCTCAAGCGGCTGACGCCGGGCAACCACGATGAGCTGCTGTTCGACGACGTCCTATGGGTCGAGCGCGCTCAGTGGGAGCACGACCAGTTCGTCGCCCGCATGCGCGAGCGCGGCGTCGAGGTGCTCTACGTTCAGGACCTGCTGACCGAGGCGCTCGCCACCGGCGAGGAGGTCCGTCGCCGGCTCATCGAGCTCGTCGCGTCCGAGGCGGTCGTCGGGCCCAGCCTCGTTGAGGCGGTAGGCGCCTGCCTGTCGAGCTTCCAGCCCGACGCGCTGGCCCGCCACCTGATCGGCGGGCTGACGGTGGCCGAGTCCGGCCTCGACCTCGGACGGCTCAAGGGCTCATCGCTCATCTCGGCGGCCATCGACGACGACTCCACCTTCGTCCTGCCACCGCTGCCGAACTCCCTCTTCACCCGCGACTCGTCGTGCTGGATCTACGGCGGCGTCTCGATCAATCCCATGTATTGGCCGGCGCGTCGCCGCGAGGCTTACAACATGGGCGCGATCTACCGAGCGCATCCCAAGTTCCGGGACGCGTCGTTCGAATACTGGTATCCGCCGATGGGCGACGACGACCGCTTCCGGCTCGAGGACTTCGGCCGGGCGTCGCTCGAGGGCGGCGATGTCGAGATCATCGGCAAAGGGACGGTGGCGATCGGGATGTCGGAGCGGACGACCGGGCGGATGATCGAGCAGATCGCCCGGTCGCTCTTTGCCAAGGGGGGAGCGGAGCGAGTCATCGCCGCGGTCATGACGAAAGACCGCGCCCACATGCACCTCGACACGGTGTTCACGCTCCTCGACCGCGACAAAGCCACCGCATTCCCGCAGGTCGTTGCAGGGATCAGGGCGTTCAGTCTCAGACCGGGCCCCAAGCCCGGGACGCTGGACGTTCGCGAGGAAAAGGACTTCATCTCAGCGGTCGGGGACGCGCTGGGCGTCAAGAAGCTCCATGTCGTCGAGACCGGCGGCGATTCGTACCAGCAGGCCCGCGAGCAGTGGGACGACGGCAACAACGTCGTCGCTCTGGAGCCGGGCGTCGTCGTCGCGTATGAGCGCAACACGTTCACGATCTCGAAGATGCGCGAGGCGGGGGTCGAGGTCGTCACGATCGAGGGCTTCGAGTTGGGCAAGGGCCGTGGGGGTGGGCACTGCATGACCTGTCCGGTCGTGCGCGACCCGATCTGAGGGAGGACGCCATGGACCGCTCGACCCGCTGGATCGTCGGCATCCTCGCCGTGGTGGGGATCGTGGCCCTTGTGGCGTTCGCGCGGGGAGGTGCGGAACGTGGCAACCCTGACGCATCTCCGCCGGCGGTGATCGTGCACATCACCGCCTGATACGGTGGCGAATGATCGGGGGCACCTGGGAGGGGCACGTCGATGACTGACGACACCGGCGCCGGCAAGACGCCAGACGCGGCGCGTTTGCCGCGCGAGCCGTCCCTGCTGGACTCACTCATCCCGCTCGTCACGCTGATCGGGCTCATCGTCCTGACGATCGCCCTGTTCGGGACCGACGCGACGAGCGGGCCGTTGCAGGTCGCGCTGCTCACGAGTGCCGTGGTCGCCGGCCTGGTCGCATACAAGAATGGCTTCGCCGTCTCCCGCATCCGCGAGGCGGCGATCGGGGGCGTGTCCTCCGGGATGAGCGCCCTGTTCATCCTCCTCGCCGTCGGAGCGCTGATCGGAACATGGAACATGGCGGGCACGATCCCGACCGTGGTCTACGCTGGCCTCGGGCTGCTGAGCGCGACCTGGTTCTACCCCGCGACCGCGATCGTCTGCGGCCTTGTTGGGCTCGCCATCGGCAGCTCCTGGACGACGGCGGCGACGCTCGGTGTAGCTTTCGTCGCGCTCGCGCCGCTGGTCGGTGCCGATCCGGCCATCACGGCTGGGGCCGTCATCTCGGGTGCCTACTTCGGCGACAAGATGACGCCGGTCTCGGAGACGACGGTCCTCGTGCCGTCCATGGTCGGCGGCGTGACGACCAATGAGCACATCGGCGCGATGATCTGGACGTCCGGGCCGGCGGTCGTGATCGCCATCATCCTGTTCGCCTTCCTTGGCCTCACGACTCCGGCCACGGGACCGGGGTTCAATTCGGCAAGCGCGCAAGCGACGCTCGCCGGCGAGTTCTCGATCGGCATCCTCAACATGTTGCCGCTCATCCTGCTCGTCATCTTCTCGATCCGGCGGATCCCGCCGTTCCTGGCGATCTTCAGCTGCGCGCTGTTCGCGGGCGTATTGGCGTCGTTCACGCAGCCGGCACTCGTGGCGGCGTTCGTCAACCAGCCCGGCCAGGGACCGCTGCTCACCGGGATCGAGGCGATCTACGCGGCGATGGCGACCGGTTTCGTGTCCACCACCGGCGTCGAGTCGATCGACACTCTCTTCTCGCGCGGTGGGATGGCCGGCATGCTGACGACGATCTGGCTCATCCTCGGGGCGCTGAGCTTTGCCGCGATCATGGAGGAGGCAGGCTTCCTCGATCGGCTGATCAGGCCGATCGTGGCTCGAGCGAAGACGACCGGGCGACTCATCGCGGCCGTCGTCGGCACGTGCGTCGGCCTGAACATCGTCGCCGGCGACCAGTACGTGGCGATCGTGATGCCCAGCCGGGTCTATCGCGCAGAGTTCGCCCGCCGGGGGATCGCGCCGCGGATGCTGTCGCGCGCGGTGGAGGACTCCGGCACGGTCACCTCTCCGCTCGTGCCATGGAACAGCTGCGGCGCCTACATGGCGGCCGCGCTAGGGGTCTCCACGTTGGCCTACCTGCCCTTCTGCTTCTTCAACCTGGCGAGCCCTCTCATCTCGCTCCTCTACGGCTTCACCGGGTTCCGGATCGAGCGCATCCAGCCGACCGGCGAGCCGCCCGCGTCCTCACCGGACATCGGCCCTATCGCGTCGCAGCCCCTGGAGGGAGGCCCAGCTTGACCGCAGCCACGAACGCGGAGAGTCCGAGCGGAGCGCGTCGCGGCTTCGCCTTGCCGTCGGCGTACACGATCCTGTTCATCCTCATCGTCATCACAGCGATCGCGACGTGGATCATCCCGGCGGGAGCCTACGACCTCGACCCCGATGGCGAACCGATCCCCGGGACGTATCACCAGGTCGATCCGAACCCGCAGCGGATCGTCGTCGACTCGTTGATGGCCCCGATCAACGGGCTCTACGGCATCGAGGGCGAGGACGGGAGCATCAGCGTCTGGAACACGGGTGAGCTGTTCGGCGCGATCGACGTCGCCCTGTTCATCCTTGTGATCGGCGGGTTCCTCGGGGTGACCATGTCGACCGGGGCTATCCAGGGCGGCATCGCGCGAATCGTCGCGCGGCTCAGGGGCCGTGAGGGGTTGCTGATCCCGATCCTGATGACCGTGTTCGCCATCGGCGGGACGACGTTCGGGATGGCCGAGGAGAGCCTGGCGTTCTACGCACTCGTGATCACGGTGATGATCGCGGCCGGCTACGACTCGCTGGTTGCCGCGTCGATGCTCCTGCTCGGTTGCGGCATCGGCGTCCTCGGCTCGACGATCAACCCGTTCGCGACCGGCATCGCCTCGGGCTTCGCTGGCGTGTCGATCGAGGAAGGCATCGTCGGGCGTCTCATCATCCTCGTCGTCGGCACGGCCATCGGGATCGTCTTCGTCATGCGCTACGCCGCGCGGGTCAAGGCCGACCCCGGCCAGTCGCTCGTGACCGACCAGAGAGCGGCGAACGAAGCCCAGTTCCGCACTGGTGCGGGCGACGACGGCGCTGCGTTGACCGGGGGCCAGAAGGCGGTTCTGATCCTGTTCGCCCTCGCCTTCGTCGTCATGATCTACGGCGTCATCCCGTGGGAGGACCTCGGCATCGGCCTGCCGACCCTGTGGTGGTGGTTCCCCGAGATGACGGCGTCATTCCTGTTGTTCGCGATCCTCATCGGGATCGTCGCGCGGATGTCGGAGACCAACTTCACGTCAACGTTCGTCGACGGCACCCGCGACCTGCTGGGCGTGGCGCTCATCATCGGCATCGCCCGCGGCATCACGGTCATCATGAACAACGGCCTGATCACGGACACCGTGCTTAACGCGGCTGAGCAGGCGATGGGCGGGCTCGGCGGGGTGGCCTTCATCAACCTCATGTACTTCCTGTTCCTGCCGCTCTCGTTCCTCATCCCGTCATCGTCCGGCCTAGCGACCGTGGCGATGCCGATCATGGCGCCGCTGGCGAGCTTCGCCGACGTGCCAGCGCCACTCGTCGTGACCGCCTACCAGAGCGCGAACGGGCTGGTCAACCTCGTGACCCCGACCTCCGCGGTGGTCATGGGTGGGCTGGCTATCGCCCGCGTGGGCTATGGGACGTGGCTCCGCTTCGTCTGGCCGGTCCTGATCTTGTTGGCGATCCTGACGGTCGTCGTCCTGACGGGTGCGATGCTGCTGCAGTGATCGCGCGGAGAGGTCAGCTTCCCTCGATGCGGGCCACCTCAGCGAGCAGTTCAGCGGCGATGGCATCCACGTCGCGGGTGCCATCGAGCCGGATGAGTGGCAGATCCGCGCGAGCCCACACATCGATGACCGGCGCGACGCGGGTCTCGTAGTCGCTGACGCGGCGATCGAAGACGGCCGCGTCGCCATCATCCGTGCGTCGCTGGAGCTCCGTCCCGCAGCGGACGCAGATCGTGGTCGGCGTATGGTCCGACCAGCCGCAAGCCGGGCAGATCATGCGCCCGAGCATGCGGTCGCGGCTGACGGCCTCTGGCGTGTCGACGACGACCGCGATCCCGTGGTCGATCGGGGCCGCGAGCCACGCCTCGAGCTGCGCGATGTCGCGCGGGAAGCCGTCGAGGATCACTCCGGTCGTGTCCGACGGCAGGCCCTGGATGAACTCGCGCACGATCCGGACCGCCAGCTCGTCGGATCCGTACCCGCCGGCCGCCATCGTCTCGCGCAAGGCCCGCTGCTCATCCGAGGGTCCGGCGGCCCACTCGCGCATCGCTTGGCCGGTGGAAAGGGCCAGGTAGCCGGCCTCGGCCAATCGCTGGCCCACCGTGCCTTTGCCCGATGCGGGTCGCCCGAAGAGGACCAGCGTCGTCATGTCGACCTCCCGGCGCCGAACCGCTCGGCGAGCACGCCATGGCGGAGCCCGAAATCGCTGACCGTCAGTGATGTCTGGCCGAGCTTGTCCATCACGGTCCGGACGATGCAGGCGCCGGCCAGGATCACCTCGGCTCGCTTCGGCTGGAGACCGACGATCGTCCGGCGCGCATCGGCGTCCCGTGTCCGGTAGAGCTCGATCTGGCGGTCGATCGCATCGCGATCGAGGACGGTGCCCTGGATGACCGCCGGGTCGTAGACCGCGAGCTCATGCTTGACCGCGGCGAGGTTGGTCACCGCACCACCCATCGCCACGAGCGCGTCCGGTCTGGCGCGGCCATCAAGGCTGGCGAAGTCCTTCGACATCGTCGCCTGGACCTCGGCGAGGGTCTCGGCCGAGGTGACGCCATCGAGGCCGAACTGCTCCGTGTAGGCCACGGCCCCAAGGGGCAGGCTAAAGCGCTCGTCGATGCGTCCATCGTGGCCGAAGGTGAACTGCGTGCTGCCGCCGCCCGTGTCGAACACCACGACGTGACCGGCATCCGTCGCGAGGCCGATCGAGACCGCGGCGTAGGCGAGCCGGGCCTCCTCCTCGCCGCTGATCTCCTCGACATCGACGCCGGTGCGCTCGCGGATGGCCGACAGCACGTGGTCGCGGTCGCGCGCGGCTCGCACCCAGGCGGTCGCCACCGCCGCGATCGCGGCGACGCCCTCGCGTTTCGCCTCGTCGGCCATCGCGCCGATGACCTCGATCGTCCGCTCGAGGGCGGCAGGCGCGACCGTCCCGCCGCTCTCGAGGCCCTCGCCCATCCGAGTGATCTCCGCGCGGTCCGCGACCGTCCGCCACGTGCCGTCAGCTTGGCGCTCGCCGATGTGGAACTTGACCGAGTTCGTCCCGACATCGATCACCGCGTAGCGCGGGGGCCGGCCGATCAGCAGCGCGGCGAGCCCGACCGGGTAACTCGTGTTGACGTAGCCCCCGAGACCGACCGAGCGGACGGCAGCGATCACAGCGGCCGGGTCCTCGGCTTCGATGGCGATGGTCCGGATGGGCTGTCCGTCAGCGGTGACGTCGGAGACTTCCGCGGTGCAGCCACCGGGCGCATAGCGGACGCGTCGCTTGTGGACCGCGACCGCGCGAACGGCGCTACCGGGCTGTGCGACCTCGGCGAGGAAGCCGTCCAGGCTCGCTGCCGCGTCGTCGGACGGGGTGGACGGAAGGCGAAGCGCCTGGGTGACGATCGCCAGATCGGCCGGCGCCAGCGGGAAGGCGACCTTCGCCACCGGCTCCCAGCGCTCGAGCCCATCCGGGTTCACCTCGCGGAGCGTCTTCACGTCCATGAGGTCGAACCGGATCTTCACGACATCGGTCGTCGGCTGCCCGTCGTCGACGAGCAGGTAGACCTCGTCCGACTCCTGCACGGCGCCGGGGGTCATGGCCCCGAACGCGGCTTCGGCGGCGCCGAAGCGCTGCCCGAATGTCCGGAACTCCCAGCGCGGGATGATCACGCTCATCGGGACGCAGCGGCGCTCGACTCCCTCACGAGGCTGCCGCTGGCAGCGGTGCACCGCCCGCCGTGACGGCCTCGGTCGAGGCTGCCCGACGGCGGAAGACCTTGCGGATCTCCGCCACGATGATGATCAGGGCGCCCGCAACGATGCAGATCGCCCACTGATCCACGCTGAGCTCCACCGTGTCGAGCACCCGCTGGAGCGGACCGAACGTCGTGGCCAGGAAGATGGTCAGCAGCGACAGCGCCGATGTCTTCAGCAGGACGCTGTTCTCGAGAAGCTCACTACTGAAGATCGTGCGCTCTTCGTCCGACGTCTCGATCGAGAAGAAGAGGTGCAGCATCGAGAAAGTCACGAGGCCCATCGTGTGGGCGACGGTCTCGTCGAAATTGTTCCCGGCCCAGACGATGACGGCGAGGGTGATCGCAGCCATGACCAGTCCGATGAACGCGAGCCAGGCGAACAGGGGCCGCGGCAGGATCTGCTGGTCCTTGGGCCTGGGGGCTTCCTCCATGAGGCCCTCGCGTTGTTTGCCGTAGCCGAGGCCGATGGCCTGGAAGATGTCGACGGTGAAGTTGATCCACAGGGTCTGCAGCGGCAGGAACGGGACGCCACCAAGGATCCCGAAGATGCTCGCGCCGAGGAACGTTCCGATGAAGCTGAAGAGACACGCCATCTGGAACCGGATGTAGCGCACCAGGTTGTCGTACAGCGCGCGCCCCTGCTCCACGGCCCGCACGATCGTCGCGAAGTTGTCGTCGGTCAGGATCATCACGGCGGCCTCTTTGGAGACCTCCGTGCCGGTGATGCCCATCGCAACGCCGATGTCAGCCATCTTGAGAGCCGGCGCGTCGTTCACGCCGTCGCCGGTCATCGCCACGATGTGGCCCTTGCGGCGGAGGATGTCGACCAGGTGGACCTTGTCTTCGGGGGCCACGCGGGCGATGACGCCTATGTCATCGATCCGGCGATCGGCTTCCTCGTCGGACATGGCGCGGAAGTCGGCGCCGGTCATGGCCTGGCCCTCGATCCCGAGCTGGCGGGCGATGGCATCGGCCGTCACGGCGTGGTCGCCGGTGATCATTCGCACCTTGATGCCGGCGGCCTTTGCCTTGGCGATGGCGTCCCGGGCCTCAGCGCGGGGCGGGTCGACGATACCGACGATGGCCAGGAGCTGGAGGTCGCTGACCAGTGGCAGGAGATCGGCGTTCGGGTCGAACGTGGCCGGATCGAAGTCACGCTGCGCGGTGGCCATGACGCGCAGGCCCTGGGCGCCGAGTCGCTCGTTCTCGGCAAGGAACGGTTCGCGGACCCGGTCGATCGGGACGTCCGCACCATCGGGACCATGGGCCGACGTGGCCCGGGCGAGCAGCTGGTCGGGGGCCCCCTTGACGAAGCAGCGGATGACGGTCTTGCCAGCGTCATCCTCCATGCGGTGGAACGTAGCCATGAACTTGTAGGCCGCATCGAACGGCAGCGTCGCCACCCGCGGATAGCGCTCGCGCGTCAACGTGGGGTCGACGCCGCCCTTGGCGGCGAGCACGACGAGCGCGCCCTCGGTCGGGTCCCCGACCAGCGAGCCATCGCGCACCTCCGCGTCGGCGCACAGGGCCATCGGCAGCAGCAGTCCCTCGAGCGGGACATCGGGTTGCCCGCCCGTATGCGTGATTTGCCCGTCCGTCGAGTAGCCCTCGCCCGAGATCGCGTAGCGCCGCCCGACCACCGCCATCTGCACTGCCGTCATCTGGTTCAGGGTCAGGGTGCCCGTCTTGTCCGAGTTGATCGCAGAAGTCGAGCCTAGTGTCTCGACCGAGCGCAAACGCTTCACGATCGCGCCGGACGCGGCGAGCGCAGTGGTGCCCGACGTGAGGATCGTCGTCACGACCGCGGGCAGGCCGGTCGGGATCGCCGAGACGGAGAACGAGATCGCGGTCAGGAACAGGACGTCGAACGGTGTGTCTCGCGCCAGACCGATCAGGATCGAGACCAGGAGTGCGATACCGGCGATGACGAGGATCTGGTTGGTCAGGGTGTTGAGCTGGCGGGTGAGGGGCGTGACCTCGTCCTTGGTCCGCTGGAGCATGCCGCTGATGTGACCGACCTCGGTCGACATGCCTGTTGCGACGACGAGGATCGTTCCCGCACCGCGGGTGACCTGCGTGTTCATGAACGCGAGGTCGATGCGATCGCCCAACGCCGAGTCGTCGGGGACGGCATCGATCTGCTTGGGGACCGGGACGCTCTCGCCTGTCAGCGCCGACTCATCGATCTCGAGCGTGGCTGCGCTGAGGATCCGCGCGTCCGCCGGGACGAGGTCGCCGGCCTCGATGTTGACGATGTCGCCAGGCACCAGGTCGCCCATCGGTAGTTCGACAAGGTCCCCGTCGCGACGTACCTTGGCCTTCACGACCATCATCTTCTGGAGGGCGGCCACGCTGGCCGACGCCTTGCCTTCCTGGCTGAGGCCCATCGCTGCGTTCAGGAGGGTCAGGGCGATGAGGACCACGCCGGTCGCGACCTGGTTCGGGATGAACAGGCTCAGGACGCCGGCCGCCAGCAAGACGATCTGCATCGGATCCTTGTATTGGCGCACGAACGCCTGCCAGCGCGGCTCCTTGGCCGCCTCGGCGAACTTGTTGGGGCCGTAACGCGCGCGACGCGTCTCCACCTCGGCGGTCGCCAGGCCGTCGGCGACGGTGACGCCCTGTCGCTCGAGCGCCTCGGTGGGCGTCAGGCCGTGCCAGGCGGTTCCCGCATCGGCGGCGCCAACGTCGCTCCCTGTCATCGTGAGCCTCCTAGTCGTCCATCACGACTGAGTCTGATGATGCACCGGATCACCGGCGCATCATTGCCTGCGTCGGCATACACGACGTCATCAGGTTCGGGTGATGCCCGGCTCGGCGACGCAACGTTTGCCGCAAGCTCGCTGGCCGTCGGTGGGACAATGCAGTAGAACGGCAACGCCTTCTCGCCCACCCGTGCATCCCGGCCGCGACCTCTGGCCGATCCTCCACTCCCTTGCCGAATGGGGTGATCAGCAGGCGGCCCCTCGCCTCCTGCCGTCCTCCCTCGTGGCCGCAGCGAACCCGTCGCTGCTGCCAGCCGCCCGTCAACTCGGCAGGAAACTCGATGCCCTCATCAGTAACGCGACAGGCGCTGCGAGGCCATTTCCAGCAAGTCCATCGACGAGCCTTGCGGTGGCTGACGAACTGAGTCCCTGACGCGACGCATCTGATCGATTTCCGCGCTCAAAAACATCGGGCATCACCTGCTGTAGCCGCACGGCGTGTTCATGAAACGCCAGCGGAAGCGACGCGTCGGCTTGGTTCGGGCAGGTACCTGCGTCGTCCTGATGTGGGCACATCGATCGACGAGGAACTAGGTGGCGACAGACGAATCCTTCGGAGGAACGGGCTTCTGGCTCTGGCTGGTGAAGGCCGGAGCAATCGTCCTGGGCTGGCTCGTGGCGGTGGTGATCCTGATCCCTTGCTCGGCTCCTCGCCGCTAAGCACGCGCGGCGCCGCCCGGACCGGATGGGAATCACGAAGCGGCGCCGGAGGAGATCGGCGCCGCTTCGCGGAAGACGCGAACACGAGAGGGTGCGTGCCGCGTGAAGGAGAAGTCGATCGGTCAGGCCGCGCTCGCCTGAGGGATCTGGCTCGCTTCGGCCAGGCGCCCGGATCGATAGAGATGCCGCAGGAACAGCACGCGGTTGATCTCAGTGAGCGTCCAGGACGCGTCGCCGACGCGCAGGCCGTTCAGATAAGCCACGAGATTGGCGGCTTCGGCCGATTCGAGGCCCTGCCGGATGAGGGCGCGATGCGTCCCACGGATCTTCCGCGATCCTGGAAGGACGTCTGCCGGCAATTTCGCGATCGATGCGGATGGGTGGTTCATGAGGGATGCCTCGGGCTTGATCTGCGGTCACCACGCTAGTCGCGCCGGCCGGCCCCGCGAAGTCACATGGGTCGTGACTGCCATGTGAGGTCCGTCCCAAGGAGACCGTGACGGCTGTCACTGCTCGGATAGGACGCTCGCGACTTCCGACGCCCGAGCGCCCCCGATAGGGTCGGACGACGACAGGTCCGTGTGGAGACACGACCAGAGGAGAACGACTGATGGCCACAACCACCTCCGGGCGATCCATCGTCCGGCCGACGACCGGGAGCCGCACCGAAGCGGCGCCCAGCAAATGGGCCATCTTCGGACTCGTGTCGGTCGGCACGTTCATGACGACGCTCGACGCCTCGATCGTCAACATCGCGCTGCCGTCCATCGCGCGATGGTTCGACACGCCGGCGAGCGGTCTCGTCGAATGGGTCGTGATCGCCTACCTGATGGCGATCGCCGCCACGCTCCTGACGTTCGGCCGACTGGCCGACCTGGTGGGGCGCGAGAAGATCTGGGTCGCCGGCCTCGCTCTCTTCAGCGCAGGCTCGGTGCCGGTGAGCTGCGCGAGCGCCTCCCGGAGTGTCGCGTCCTCATCCTCACGACGTTCGGCCGGCCGGGCTATCTGCGCATGGCGATGGAGCGCGGGGTCGCAGGCTTCCTGCTCAAGGACGCGCCAGCCGGGCAGCTGGCGGACGCGATCCGACGGGCCATGGCGGGCCTGCGAACCGTGGACCCAGCGCTCGCCGTCGCGGCGCTGAGCGAGGGGTCGAATCCGCTCACGGACCGCGAGCGGGAAGTGCTCATCGCCTCGACCGAGGAGGCGACCGTCGCCGACATCGCCGGACGACTCTTCCTCTCGGAAGGCACGATCCGCAATCACCTGTCCGCGGCGATCCAGAAGCTCGGGGCGCACAATCGCGCCGAGGCGGTCCGCATCGCGCAGGAGAAGGGCTGGCTCGAACCCGGCTCCTAGGTTGCTAGGAGGCCCGTCCAGCGCCCGCATCGTCCGGTCCGTCCCCGACGACGCTCGGATCCGCCTCACGCATCGCGGCTGCCAGCCAGGACCGCGCGCCGGTCACCGCGACGGCGAGGCCGATCACGACGAGCAGCGGCCCGAGCGCGAGACCGAGAGCGACGGTGCCCGCGCCGACACCGACGAAGAGCGGGGCGAAGGCAGGTGCCGGGATCCGGCCGGGATCGCGCCCGATCGGCCACCCGTCGGCCGTCCGTTCGGCCTCCCTCGACCTGAACCACAGGACGCCCGAGGCGACGGCACTGGCGGCCCCGAACCCGAGCAACATGACGGTCCCGGCCGCCTCATAGGCCACGAACCAGTAGACGACCCCGATGATGAGACCGAACGCCGCGATCCGGACGAAGAACAGGACCTCCTCGGGCAGCCGCATCATGGCTCGCTCGCCGGTGGGGTCCCGGCCGCGCGCTCGGCATCCATCCGCCAGTCGAACACCGGACGGGCGGACCGGATCGGCGGGAGGCTGCTGAAGTTGTGCGGCGGTGGGGGTGATGTCGTCGCCCATTCGAGGGTGAAGCCACCCCACGGATCGGCCGGCGCGTCGGGGGGTCGACGGAGCGCGTCACCGACCGCCACAAGGAACGGGATCACACCGAGGCCGAGAACGACTGAGCCGATCGTCGACAGGACGTTCAGCTCGACCCACCCGTTCGCGCCGCTGTAGTCGGCGATGCGCCGGGGCATCCCGAGGAAACCAAGTTGGTATTGCGGCAGGAACGTCAACGTGAAGCCCACGACCCACAGCGCGAGGTGGAGCCGGCCCAGGGTCTCGGACAGTCGCCGCCCGGTGATCTTGGGGAACCAGTAGTAGGTGGCCGCGAAGATGCCGAAGACGGTCCCGCCGATCAGCGTGTTGTGGAAATGGGCGACGACGAAATACGTGTCGTGAAGATGGAAATCGAGCGCGGGGGAGGCGAGGAGGACCCCGGTGATGCCGCCTAGCAGGAAAAGGTACATGAAACCGAGCGCCCACAGCATCGGCGTCTCGAACGTCAGCTGCCCGCGCCACATCGTGGCGATCCAGTTGAAGAACTTGATCCCGGTGGGCACCGCGATGGCGAACGACATGACGCTGAAGAACGGGAGGTTCACCGCGCCGGTCGCGAACATGTGATGGGCCCACACCGCCATCGACAGGCTGGCGATGGCGATCGTCGCGAAGACGAACGCGGTGTACCCGAACACGGGCTTGCGGCTGAAGACCGGGATGATCTCGGTGATGACGCCGAAGAACGGCAGGATCAGGATGTAGACCTCGGGGTGGCCGAAGAACCAGAAGATGTGCTGCCACAGGATCGCGTCGCCGCCCACCGTCGGATCGAAGAAGGCGCCGCCGAGGTGGCGGTCGATGAGGAGCATCGCAAACGCCGCGGTCAGCGGCGGGAACGCGACGAGCATGAGCAGCGACGTCACGAGGATGTTCCACGTGAAGATGGGCATCCGGAACATCCGCATCCCCGGCGCACGCAGGCCATAGATCGTCGCGATCAGGTTGATCGCCGCCAGCACACTCGAGAACCCGACGAGGGCCAGCCCGACGATCCACAGGTCGAGCCCGACGCCCGGTTCGTAGGCGCCCGTCAGCGGGACATAGCCGGTCCAGCCGCCCGCGGCGGCGCCCCCCGCGGTCAGGAAGCCGGCCAGGACGACGAGCCCGCCGAAGAGGAACAGCCAGTACGTCAGCGCGTTGAGCCGGGGGAACGCGACGTCCGGGGCGCCGATCTGGAGCGGGACGATGTAGTTGGCCAGTCCCGTCCCCATCGGCGTCCCGAACAGCAGCAGCATCACGGTCCCGTGGATCGTGAACAGCTCATCGAACGCCTGCGCATCCATGACCTGCAGACCAGGAGCCGCGAGCTCGGCTCGCATCAGGAGCGCCAGCACGCCGCCGAAGAGGAAGAACAGGTACGACGTCGCGATGTAGAGGATGCCGACCCGCTTGTGGTCGGTCGTGGTCAGCCACCCCGTCAGGCCGTTCACCGGAGCGTGGATGCGTTCCGAGGTGGCGGTGCCGACGACACTCTCAGTCGTGGTCACGGGGCCGTCCCGGCGCCGGCCTGGTTTTCGGTCAGCCACGCTTCGTAGTCGGGCCGGGAGACGGCCACGACCTTGAGCGTCATCGCGGCATGACCGACACCGCAGAACTCGGCGCATTGGCCGGCATAGGTCCCGGCTTCCTCGACCGTGAACTCGAATTCGGTCGGACGTCCCGGGGTCGCATCGCGCTTGAACAGGAACGCCGGGACGTAGAACGAGTGGATGACATCGGGCGAGGTCATGGTCACGTGGACCGACTCGCCGACTGGCACGACCATCTCGGCTGGTGTCTCCGGCAGCCCGACGATGCTGACGTCGTCGTCGGGATAATCGAACCGCCACTGCCAGCGGAAGGCCGTGATCTCGACATTGATCCCGCCGGGCGTCCGCTCGTCGATGCGCGCGACCGCACCGACCGTCAGCCAGAACAGGATGAGCACAGTGGCGATCGGGATGGCAGTCCAGGCGATCTCGAAACGGTGATCCCCGGAGATCTGGGGCGGCGGCTCGTGCGCGGTCGCGCTCCGCCGCCGGTAGCGCACGATCGCAAACGTCGTCAGTCCCCAGACGAGGGCTGCGACGAGGATCGCGGGCACGAGGAACGCGTTCCACAGGTCGTTGACGACACGCCCCTGCGTCGTGACGGAGACAGGCAGGCAGCCCGCGAGAACGAGCGCGGCAAGGACCAAGAGGACGGCGACCGGCGGCCAGGACCGGGGACGCTCCCGCTCCCTCACTCGACTTCCTCGAAGCCGCCATCCGGCGTCCGGCGAAGGACGGATCCGCCGTCCGGGCCGAGGGGCCGGCCTGCCCGGCGGCGAGTCTCGATCGCGAGCCGATAGGCGATCAGGGCGACGACGAGCGGGCCGATGAACACGAGGAGCCGCAGGGCGCTCGTCAGGTCCTCGACTCCGATGTCGAGGAGCGCAGCCAGGAGGTCGTTGGCCCCGGCGAGGGTCAAGACGACGAAGAGCGTCAGGACCGCCGACCCCACAGCCGATCGAAGCGGCGCCTGCCACGGGACCTGGAGCAGATGGTGATCCCGGTGGTCCCCGCTGATGCGCGATTCGATGAACGGCCACAGCGCAAGGCCGCCGAAGATGATGGTCGGCACGACGATACCGGGCAGGAAAGGACTCGGGATGGTGACGCCCAGGATCGTCGGCTCCCAGTTCGGGCCCAGACGGAGCAAGCCCTCGAGCCAGCCGAGATACCAGTCGGGCTGAGCGGGCGACGCGGCGGCGGACGGCACGTACGGTCCATAGACCCAGACCGGGTTGATCTGGAAGACCCCGCCCATCAATGCCAGGACCGCGGCGGTCACGAAGAACAGGCCCACCGACCGGAACGCCTGGCCGGGCCACAGGTGACGCCCGACCACGTTGGTCTCGGTCGCCTGCCCGCTCGGGAACTGCGTGTGCTTCTGGAGGAAGACGATGCCGAGGTGGACGGTGATCGCCCCGATCATCAGGAGGGGCAGCAACATGATGTGGAAGACGTAGAACCGGCCGATCAGCTCGCTCGGCGGGAACTCGCCGCCGAACAGGAGATACGCGAGCCACGGCCCGACGAACGGGATCGCGAACGCAACCGAATAGACGATGCGCAGGCCCGTCCCGGACAGGAGGTCGTCGGGGAGCGAGTACCCCGTCAGCCCGGCGGCGAGGGCCAGCAAAAGAAGGCTGACCCCGATGAGCCAGTTGACCTCGCGCGGTCGTCGGAACGCGCCGGTGAAGAACACACGTGAGACGTGGACGACGATCGAGGCCACGAACACCAGTGCGGCCCAGTGGTGGACCTGCCGCATCAACAGGCCGGCCCGTACGTCGAACGACAGCCGCATCACCGAATCGAAGGCCACCGACACCTCGGTGCCCTGGAGGGGCACGTAGGGACCGTCGTACGTCACCGTCCCGCTGTCGGCCGCGAAGAAGAAGGTCAGGAAGATCCCGGTCGCGACGAGGATGATGTAGCAGGACAGGGCGACCTCGCCGAGCAGGAACGACCAGTGGTCCGGGAAGACCTTGCCCAGGAAGACGCGGGCGACCTCGGCGATACCGGTCCGTTCGTCGAGCCAACCAACGAGCCGATCCAGCTCCGTCGGGCGCGGCTCGCTCGCGCTGGATTCGCTCGCGCTGGACTCGCTCGCCCGCGGCTCTGGCGGCCGCCGGCGCCGACGGGACGGCAGCCTCACGAGGTCATGTTCCAGAACGCCGGGCCGACCGGCTCCGGGAAGTCACCGAGCGCGGTGAACGTGCCGTCCTCCGCCATCGCGATGGGAAGCTGCGGCAGTGCCCTTCCGGCCGGCCCGAACACCGGGACAGCTCCCTGCAGGACATCGAAGGTCGACTGGTGACACGGACAGATGAGCATGTGGTCCGGCGCCCGGTACAGGCCGACCGGGCAACCGGCGTGCGTGCACACCTTCGAGTAGGCGACATACCCGTCGGGGGCGTTCGCGAGGCCGTCCGGGCTGAGCCGAAGAGCCTCCGGCTCCACGCGGATCAGAAGGGTCTGCGCCTGCGCGGACCCAGCGTCCCCCTCAGGAAAGACGGTCGCCACACTGCCGATCTCGAGATCGGCCGCGCGGACCGGAAAGCCGTCGATGTCGACGAGGCGGCGGCCGGGTGCCCAGCTGGTCACAAAGAGCTCGCGACCAGGAGCCGGGCCGAGCGACAGGGCCGGGATCGCCAGCGCTGCCGCCAACCCACCAAGCGCCCCTAGCAGCATGCGGACGAGCAAGGTCCGGCGGGTGAAGCCGGCCTCCTCGTCGAGGATCTCGCTGACCGCAGGGCCGGGTGTCTGCGAGCCGAGCGGATGACGCTCCTCGACTGAGATCGGCGTCTGCATGAGTTCCTGGGCCCACACGACGATGCCGAAGCCAAGTGCGCCGAGACAGATGGCCAGCAGGACGCCTTCGACCTGCGTCTGGCCACCGAGGCCATAGACCGCGAGAAGGGCGAGTCCCGTCAGCATCGTCACGGCGAACGCCGCCGCGACCACGCGCTCCATCCATCGCTCGCGTTGCGTCATCGGCCGCCCAGCCGCTCGATCCGGCGAACGGCCAGGAGCAGAAGACCCATGCCGACGATCCATGCAACGTAGCCCTCGACGACCGGCCCGGCGCCGCCGACCGTCAGCCCACCGGGTGCGGCGTCCTCCTCGAGGTAGATCAGGTACGCCGCGATCGCACCAAGGTCTGCGTCGCTGATCTGGCCGGACCCGAACACCGGCATGGCCCCCGGGCCGGTCCTGATCGCCTCACCGACCGTGACTGGATCGACGCCCAGCAACGGCGGGGCCACGAACCCGCCGCCGACCGCATCCCCGCCAGCTCCGGGGCCGTGGCACGCAGCGCAGCTGTCGATGAAGAGCTGGCGGCCCTTGGACAGATCGGCCCCGGCGACCTGGACTGCCGGGATCGGCGGGCCATCGCCCAGGGAGGCGACGTAGTCGACGAGCGCCCTGATCTGTTTGTCCGAGAACAACGGATCGCGACGGACCATCGGGGCATCGGGCGCCGGCAGGGGCATGCGACCCGTCCGCAGCATGAAGTCCGCAGACGCGGCGCCGGCGCCGACAAGCGACGGCCCATCCGCCGAGCCGACGCCGCCGGGGCCATGGCACGCTGCGCAGCTCTCCAGGTAGAGCGAGAGCCCCTCGCCACCGGAGACCTGAGCCGCCGGAGGGCCAGCCGCGGAGGCAGGACGAACCGGGGTGACCGCTCCGATCAGGAGGCACCCCAACACGATCGCGATGAACGCGACCAAGCCCCCTACGGCGCGACGATCGTCTTGCACCTCCAGGCTCCTCCGCGGGATCCAGGGCCTCTCAGCAGCGACGCTCGTGTCTCCGGCCATTCTACGGACCGGATACCAGCCACGGACCGCGAGTCCTGGGATGCGGCATCCGAACCGGAGGCGCGGGCGTCCAGACGGCCGTGACATCCATCACGGCGGACGTGTGGTTGACGTCACCCGCCCTTCAGGACCGTCGTGACTTCTGCGTTTTCGCCGCGCTCCATACCGTCGAGGTCGACAGCAACGACCCTGAGCGCAGGAGGAACGCAGCGATGATCGTGAGAACCGCAACGTCGACGTTGATGGTCCTGGCGCTCGTCGCCAGCCTGGTGTCCGCATGCGGGACCGGCTCCGCAGGCCTCGGCTCGGCGAACGCAGGCTCGACGTGCGACGAGGCGTTCGCCCAGGCGATGGCGATCGATCCGGGGTCCGACACCGTCCAGCAGGTCGATGGCACATTCGCTGGATGCGCCTCCCTCGAATCCTGGGTCGCTGCCGCGCAGAGATTCCCGGATGCGTTCGGCGGGCAGGACCCGGCGACGATCGCTGCGGAGCGATGTGCGGCATCGCCCGAACTTGCCAATACCCCGGTGTGCGTGGAGGTCAGCGCCTCTTCATCGTGAGCGCCTCGTGAGCGCTTCCTGAGCTGCCCCCAGGAGTTCAGCCGGTCGCGAGCAGCCGCCAGGCCAGGCCAAACAGGACGATCCCGCCGCCGGCCGTCCAGACGTCCCGTCGCAGACGAGAGCCACCTCCCCCGGCCGGGCGTGCTCCGAGCCAGATCGCGACCGGCAGGCATGCCAGGGCGGCCGGTCCGTAGACGAGATGGAGCGGATCCACGGGGCGCGATCCATTGATCAGCAGCGCGATCCCGACCAGTCCGGCGGCCGCGACGAGAACGAGGACGGCCAGCACAACCCGGTCGGCTGCGAAGCGGTGGTCCGAGCGGCCGCCCGAGCGCCTTCCGGCGATCGCCGACCAGATCGCCACGCCCACGATCGCCGCTGACCCGGACATGGACGCCCACCCAAGGAGCTCGTGCACGCCCGTCACCCGACGCACGGTAGCGCACCCATGACGTGCGTCACGGCCATTCGGGGATGGACCTCACGCCTGGATCAGGACGAGCGCGACTTATCGGGCGCACGTGCCCCGGGGATAGTGCTTTCAGAACATCCCACAGCCACGAAGGAATCTCGCCATGACTCATGCAGCTCTTCCGAAGCAGCCTGGTCCATCGATCCTGTCCGGGACTCGAGCGGGCATCGTCGGCACGCTCGTCCTCGCGACGGCCGTCGTTGTCGCCGCATGCGGCGGCGGCACGACGCCCTCAACGTCGGCAGCGCCATCGCCGGCGGCGTCGCCCGCCATCGCCGGTGCGCTGCAGAACGACTTCGTCGGCGTCGTCAACAGCGTGAGCCCGTCGGTGGTCGTCATCGAGACCAAGGCCGGCCTCGGCTCCGGCGTCGTGTTCGACGCGAAGGGCGACATCCTCACCAATAACCATGTCGTGACGGGCAGCAAGACGTTCACCGTGACCCTCGCCGATGGTCGCAAGCTCGACGGAACCCTGGTCGGCACGTATCCGGCCGGTGACCTCGCCGTCATCCACGTGTCAGCCACGGATCTGCAGCCCGCGACGTTCGGCGACTCGTCGGAGCTCGTCGTCGGCGACATCGTCCTCGCCGTCGGCAACCCGCTCGGACTGCAGACAAGCGTGACCGAGGGGATCGTCAGCGCGATCGGGCGCGATGTGTCCGAGTCCAGCTCCGTGACGCTGTCCGGGGTCATCCAGACGAGTGCCGACATCAACCCGGGCAACAGCGGCGGCGCGCTCGTCGACCTGTCCGGCAACGTCGTCGGGATCCCCACCCTGGCCGCACTCGACCCGGAGTTCAACGACACGCCGGCGTCCGGGATCGGCTTCGCCATCCCGAGCAACGCCGCGGTCGATGTCGCGGGGCAGCTGATCGCGAACGGTCGCGTCACGACCCCGCCATCGTCGAGCGCAGCGCCGTCGGCATCCTGACAGGAGGAACGGATCTGATGCAGTACACAGGACTCGGCGCGCGCGGACCGCGCGTCTCGCGGATCGCATTCGGCAACTGGTCGGCGGGCGGCGACTGGGGCCACGTCGACCGTGACGCGGCCATCGCTGCGGCCCGCGAGGCGCTCGACCTCGGGATCACCCTCTTCGACACTGCCCATGCCTACGGGTTCGGTGCCGCCGAAAGCGTCCTCGGCGAGGCTCTCAAGCCCGAGATCCAGGCGGCCCGCGACTCGATCGTCATCGCCACGAAGGGCGGGCTCCGCAACGACGACGGCCTGACGGTCCGGGACGCCAGCCCGGCCGCTCTCCGTCGTGACCTTGAAGCGAGCCTCGCGTCGCTCGGCACCGACTACGTGGACATCTACCAGGTCCACTGGCCGGATCCGGCAACGCCGCTCACCACGACAGCCGAGACGCTCGACAGGTTCGTCCGTGAAGGCCTCGTCCGCTCCGTCGGCGTGTCGAACTACGACACGCAGCAGATGGCCACATTCCAGAGCGTTCGACCCATCGACACCTTGCAGCCGCCGTACCACATGTTCCGCCGCGACATCGAGGGGACCATCCTCCCGTTCGCCCAGGAACACGGCATCGGCGTCCTGACCTATGGGCCGCTCGGCCACGGACTGCTCAGCGGCAGCATGACCGAAGACACGACGTTCGCAGCCGACGACTGGCGCTCGAAGAGCGACCTGTTCGTCGGCGAGGGGTTCCGGCGGAATCTCGCGATCGTCCGCGACCTCGCCCGATTCGCGGCGAGCCGCGATGCAACGGTCGCGCAGCTCGCGATCGCCTGGACGCTGGCAAACCCGGCTGTCGATGTCGCGATCGTCGGGGCCCGCAACGCCGAGCAGATCCGTCAGACCACCCCGGCCGCCGACGTCCGGCTCTCGACCGAGGACATGGCGCAGATCGATCGGATGCTACGCGGCGAGGTCGCGGTCGGCGGACCGGCACCCGAAGCGATGCCAAGGAGCTAGTTCGATGACTGACAAGACCCCGTCCCCACCCAGGATCGCGATCCTGGGCACGGGCAAGATGGGTTCCACGCTCGCCGCGCGCCTGGTCGAGGTCGGCCACGACGTCGTGCTGTGGAACCGGACCCGGTCGAAGGCCGAGGCGCTCGGTCTCGGCACGGTCGCCGATACGCCCGCGGCGGCCGTGCGGGACGCCGAGATCGTCGTCAGCAGCCTGACCGGCCCCGAAGCCGTGTTGGCTACCTACCTCGGGCAGGCCGGTGCGTTGACCGCCGGCACAGGCAAGCTCTTCGTGGAGATGAGCACAGCCGGACCGGACCGGGAGTCGGCCCTCGCGGCGCATGTCAGTGCGGCGGGCGGCAAGCTGGTCGACGCGCCCATCGTGGGAGCGCCACCGTTCGTCCGAGCCGGCGAGGCAGCGATCCTCATCGGCGGGGCCGATGCCGATGTCGCTGTTGCCACGCAGATCCTTGGCGCGTTCGGGACCGTCCGCCACGTCGGACCGCTCGGCAGCGGGGCGCGGCTCAAGCTCGTCGCCAACAGCATGCTCGCGGACGTCATCCTGGCGGCCGCAGAGCTCCAGGTGGCCGGCGAAAGCACAGGCCTCACCCCGGACGACGTGTTCTGGGTGCTGGAGCGGGTCGCGCCTTCCCTCGAAGCACGACGAGCCGGCCTGATCGACGATCGCCACACGCCCGCCCTGTTCGCCTTGCGCGACCTGCGGAAGGATGTCGACCTGGCCATCGCGCTCTTCGGCAAGTCGGCAGCCCGGACGCCGCTCACCGACGTCGCCAGCGGACTCGTCAGGGCGGCTGCCGAGAGGACCCCCGACTTCGACATCAGTGCCGTCGAGCGGCCGTACCGCCACCCCGGCCGGTCATCCACCATCGCCCCCGGCACTGCGACCTGATGACCGCAACGGGACGCTGACGAAGCGGAGACATGTCCGTCATCAGGAGCGGGCCGTCCCCTTCTCCAGGACCTCTATCTTGTCGAGCAGCGCGTTGATGGCTTCGTCCTGCGCCTTGAGATGGGCCTGGATCTGGCCGGTCTCGTGGAACGTTGCCGAGGCGTCCTGGTAAGTCATCGCGGCTCGCTTGTCGGAGGCGCGCCCGAGGATGTTCTGGCCGACCATGATGACCGACAGCATCACGAGCTGGATGAACGTCTGGCTCAGCCATTGGACAAACGCCAGGAGACCGCCGCCGATCGCCTGCGGCAGGACGACGAGGGCGAGGCCAGCGAAGGCATAGGCGCACCACATCGTGCCGACCACGGTGGTGAGGACCAACGCGATCCTGCCATTGACACCGAGGTGCTCGTCCCTCCTCGTGGGTGGCCCGACCTTCTTGCGCTCCGCGATCCGAGGGTGCGGCTGTGGTTCAAAACTAACGCCTGGCATGCTGGCCTCCGAGCTGCAAGTCCGATCGACCTCGACGCCATCATCGCCGAGGCCGGTTGCAGGCGAGCCCAGAAATGCCCGTCAGGCGGCGTTCCGTGCCCGCTCGAGAGCGTCGAGCAGCAGGTCCAGACCGAATTCGAACTCCTGCGCGTAGTCGAAGCCGGACTTCAGGACGTGATCCGCGATCGCCTCGTGGAGATACGGATAGTCCGCCGCGGGGACCGCCGTGAGGATGGTCTCCGCTATGCCCGCGAGCTCTTTCGGGGAACCGGACGGCAGGTTCTGCTCCTGGACCGCGAACCCGTAGATGTAGCTGTCGACTGCGAAGAAAGCATGGAGCGCCATCTCGACCGAGAAACCTCCCTGCCGAAGGTTCCCGACCACGGCCTCCGGGTAGCCCAGTCTCGCCGGACTGGAGTTGGTGCGCGACTCCATCAGACCGCCTGCCCACGGGTGGCGCGCCAGCATCTGGCGGGCCGAGATCGCCCGCCGACGCATGGCCGCCTTCCAATCGTCCCCGCGAGCAGGCACCTCGATCTCGCCGATGACGATGTCGGCGAGGCCGTCGAAGAGGTCCTCCTTGCTGGCGACGTGGTTGTACAGCGACATCGCCTCGACCCCGAGCTCGCGGCCGAGTTTGCGCATGCTCAGCGACTCGATCCCGCCCTGGTCGGCGAGGTCCGCCGCGGTACGCAAGATCCGGTCTCGGGTCAGCGGGATCGGTGGTCCGGTCTTCCTCGTTCCCTTGGTGGACATCTCGTCTCCTGCCGCCGGCACTTCTGACTCACAGTGTAAGTCCAGCCTTGACAGACTTACGGTGTACGTCCAGTATACGCCATGGACTTACGCCGTAAGTCCGGACGGACGAAGGGGACCCCACCGTCCGCGGAAACCGCGTTTCGGGAGTCGCACGATGGCTGATGTGATGGATCGCGCCGACCAGGGTGTCCTGCGCTGGGGCGGTCTGGCTGGCGTCCTGGGTGGCCTGCTCTTCGTACTCGTCTTCGTGATCGTGGGCGTCTTCGTCGGCGCGGACGCCGCCGAACCGGCGGGGGCCATCATGCGGTCCCCAGACATCAGGTCGGCGCGCACGGTCGAGAATGGGCTCTACCTGATCGTGCTCATTCTGTGGTGCGCCCATGTCGTCGCGCTGGGTCGCGCGCTCGCCGATTCGCGCCGCGCACCCGCACTGTTCGGGAGTGTCCTGGGGATCGTCGGCCTCACCGTGCTGGCTGCAGGGGCCCTGCCGCACGCCGTCAGCGTCCCGCTCTCGGACCTCTACCATGCCCCCGGTGCCACGGCCGCCGATCAAGCGACGCTCGAGATGGTCTGGCAGGGGACCCAGGCGATGTTCGATGCGCTGCTGGTCACGGGGCTCGTCATCCTGCCCGTCAGCGTGCTCGCGTTCGGCGTCGCGATGCTCGAGGCCCCGGGCTTCGGACGGCGTACCGGCTCGGTGAGCCTCGTTCTCGGCGTCATCGCGGCAGTCGCGGCGATCGTCCTCCTGATCGACCCGCTGTCGTTCATCGCCGTGGTCGGCATCTTCGCCTTGATCGTCTTCCACCTCGTCGCGGGAAGCCGGGTCTACCGTCTGGCGAGGGCGTGACTCCGGCGGTCAGGCAGCGACTTCGGCCCGGTTCCGCCCGTTCGCCTTGGCTCGATACAGCGCCTCGTCGGCCCGCGCGAACCACTCGTCGTCCGACTGGCTCAGATCGGCCGGCGTGACCAGCACGCCGCCGAGGCTGATCGTGACGAGATTGGACGGCTCGTTCTGGGGATGCGCGATGGCGGCGCCGACGACCGCCTGCCGGATCCGCTCCGCGGCAGTCGCCAGATCGTCGATCGAATTCAGTCGCAGGAGCACGAGGAACTCCTCGCCACCGAAGCGGTAGACGGCGTCCTCGGCGCGGATCGTGTCCTTGATCACGGTCACGACCGCCTTGAGCACCGAGTCGCCGACGAGGTGACCGAACCCGTCATTCACGCGCTTGAACTGGTCGAGATCGATGACGACGAGTCCGTAGCTGTGGCGGAGCCGATCCATGCGAGCGCGAGCGGACCGAAGGTCCTCGCGCAGCCGGATCCGGTTGCCGGCACCGGTCAGCGGGTCCAGGCGCGAGGTCTCCTCGAGCTCGTGATGGACGC
The DNA here is from genome assembly GCA_963819655.1 of uncultured Chloroflexia bacterium. Lineage (GTDB taxonomy): Bacteria > Chloroflexota > Limnocylindria > Limnocylindrales > CSP1-4 > SPCO01. Next base: position 786,781 of record CAWFXA010000002.1, read on the forward strand.
GGGCGAGCTCCGCCATGTCCGCGTCGGCGCGGCGATGAAGCGCCTTGATCCTCTCGAGCTGCATGTGATCGCGGATCTGCGCCCGCTTCAGCAGCACATGGCCCGCAAAGCTCGCGACGACCGCGATCACCCCGACGACGATCAGGTCGCTGCGGTCGACGGCGCTCAGGACCGGACTCGGCCCGAACAGCAGGTAGCCGAAGCTGATCACCGCATAGCCGGCGAGCCAGCGGACGTGTGCCCGGGTGCCCCATGGCACGATCAGGGCGATGAGGCCCGGGATGAGCAGGAGATAGCCGATGGTCTGGATCGCCAGGCCCGGCAGCACGAAACCGGTCACGGCCGTCGCGAACGTGAGGGCGAGCGTCACCAGCCAGGTGACGGGCTCGGGCCGTCGGCGGAAGCCGCGACCGAGCGACAGGAACGCCAGGACCGCGAGGATCGCGACGGTGCCGTTGAGGGCGACGAGCAGCGGTCCCTGGCCGGATTGAAGCTCGTACAACGCCATCGCATCGAAGATGACAGCGCCCGCGATGATGACGAAACCGACACGACTCGAGCTGACGGTGCGTCGACGCTGGACCGCACGGAAGCGGGGACTCGCCCCGACGGTCACATACTCGCTCTGGCGGATTCTCGCCAGCACGGACCCGGCACGAAGGAAGCCCCATAGGCGCGGGGCATCTGCCCGTCGGGCCCCGACTCCGGACGCGAGTTGCGTTGGCGAGCGCATCGGCCGATCCTGCGCTTCGATCAGCCGGACGTCTCTGGCCTCATAGTCCGTTGTCGGTCATGCGTCCGAACACGGACCGCATGAGCCTGCCGCTCACCGTTCGCCGACCGCCCGACGCTCAGTCCGACGAGGTTCGATCCTCTGTCGGAGGGTCGGAAGGGCCGGCTTCCGGCGTCGTCGACAGCAGCTGCAGGACGACCTGGAACCCGATGACCAATGCTGCGCCGAGCAGTGCGATCTCGAGGCCGATCGCCAGCCAGACCAGGATGAAGACGATGATCCCGATGCCGATCCGCTCGGTGGCCTGTCGGTTCGTGCGGACGGTCTTCGCGAGCGTGTCGCGGTCGGGGGCTTTGGCGGTGGCACCCTGCACACCCGCACTCGCCGCCGTCCCGGCCCGCCCCGCCGCGTCGCCGACATACGAGGTCGTCGCGACGACCCATCTCGGTCGACCCCACAGATACGCGACGATCGCCACGATCGCGGTCGCGATGACGATGATCAAGGTGAGGCTGCGCAGGTCCTCGAGCGTCGCGCCGACCAGCGCGCGCACGGCCCCGGCGATGTCGCCGTCGGCGATCCCGCCGACGATCACGTCCTCCGCGGTGCGAATCGCCAACCGCGCAAGGAGGAAGGCGACGATCGTGCCGATACCGAGGTAGATGAGCATCCGGCGTCGATCGACAGCCAGCCAGACCGTGAGGGCGACGAGGATCACGCTCAGGGTGACGAGGAGGACCACGACCACGTCGAAGATGCGAACGACCGTTTGGGCGGCGACAAGACGGTCGGCCGGCATGAGCTGGATCGTCCCGAAGTCGGGCGGAAGCGTCACACCGAGTGCCGTCTCCACGCGCTGCGCCAGCACGTCGGGGGCCTCCGGGGCGGCGAGGTCGGGCAACTGGGTCTCCGCTGGGATCAGCCCGATGGACTGCAGCTCGGTCAGTGCGACCCCGACGATCGGAAACACGTCGAGCGTCACGTAGCCGTCGACGACCGCCACGACCTCGGACTCGCCCCGTAACAGTCGGACGATCCGCTCGTGGCTGAACGACAGCGTGTCGACCAGTGCCGTCTGGATCCTGGGATCCTGGAGCGCGACCTGGAGGCGTTGTTCGATCCCGCTGCTAACGGCCGCGGTCAAGGGCCCCGCCAGAGGCTTGAGCGCGTCCGGCAGTAGCGCGTCGAGGCGCGCCTGCACGCCGACCGCGTCGACGACCTGGGTACTGATACGGGCGCTGATCGGATCGGTGACCGCCGGGTCGGTCACGACGCCCTCGATGAGCGCGCTGAAGCGGTTGGTGTTCAGGGCCACCTGATGGGTCCAGATCGCCACTGTGGTCACGACGATCGTCAGGCAGGCAAGCAGAAATGCGACGCCGGTGAGCAGCCGCCTCGACCGACCGCGGCTCCGTCGGCTCGTGGTCACGATCACGTCGTCCTGCGCCATCAGCTCATCCCTCGCGTCCGCCCCCGGCGACCAACACTAGCAGGGCTGTCTCGCCCGGGCTCAGTGGCTGAGTTGACACCGGGCTACTTTACACCGTATGGTTACGGCGTCAGGTTTACAACGTAAAGTAGCAGGAGTCCCCGATGAAGGCGATCGTTCAAGACAGGTACGGTTCACCCGCCGTCCTGGAAACACGTGACATCGACAAGCCTGAGATCACCGACGACGAGGTCCTCGTCCGCGTCCATGCGGCGTCGATCCATGTCGGAGACTGGATCCTCATGACGGGCGATCCGTTCGTCATGCGCATGGCGACCGGGCTGCGCAAGCCCAGGAACCCTGTTCCGGGTACGGATGTCGCGGGGACGGTCGAGGCTGTCGGCAAGGACGTACAGGGATTCGTCCCAGGCGACGAGGTCTTCGGTTGGGCCGCTGGCGCGTTCGCCGAGTACGCACGGGCGACCGAGGATCACTTCGTCAAGAAGCCGGCCAACCTCACGTTCGAGCAAGCGGCCGCCGTCGGCGTGTCCGCCACGACAGCCCTGCAGCTGCTGCGCGATGACGGACACGTCCATCCCGGGCAGAAGGTCCTGATCAACGGGGCGTCAGGAGGGGTGGGCACGTTCGCCGTGCAGATCGCCAAGGCCTTCGGGGCCGAGGTGACCGGGGTCTCGAGCACCAGGAACGTGGAGCTCGTCCGCTCGATCGGCGCTGACCATGTCATCGACTACACCGCCGAGGACTTCACGAAGGGCGGCCCACGCTACGACCTCATCCTCGACAATGTCGGGAACCACTCGATGTCCGAGACGAGGCGAGCGCTCACGCCCGAGGGACGGCTGATCTCCAACGGTGGCGGACACGCAGGCGGAAAGCTCGGTCGGACGATCAGGACCGCCATCGTGTCCATGTTCGTGCGCCAGCAGGCCGGGCTGTCCTTGAAGACCCAGAACTCCGCCGACCTGGAGGTCCTCAAGGCGCTCGTCGAAGGCGGGAAGGTCACGCCGGTCATCGGCGGCACCTACCCGCTGGAGAGGACGCCCGCAGCGATCGAGCACGTGGCACAAGGACACGCGCGAGGGACCGTCGTCATCAGCATGTCCCAGGGGTCCCCAGGTGCGACGGCTCCCGCGACCGCCATGACCCTGTCCGGAACGACCGCCTGAGCGTCGAGGCCGATCCCATCCAGGACCAGCAGGTCGTTTCGACCCGCGGCCCTGTCACCACCACCCCATGCGCTTCGTCCATCCGAGCATTCCCGCGACGACAAGGCCCATGAACGACAGCACCACCCCGAGCTGGATGACGTCGGTCCGGTCGCCGACGATGAGGTTCATCCCGTAGATCGAGGCGATCGCCGTGACCGGCAGGAGCACCGCGGCGATCAACGCCAGCCGTTCCATCGCGACGTTCATGCGGGTGGTCGTCCGCGCCTGGTAGAAGTCGATGACGCCCTGCGCGAACTCCTTCTCGCTGTCGCTCATGCTCCGGACCCGTTCGAAGCGATCGATCAGGTCCTGGATCAGCGGCGGCGCCTCGGGCGGGATCATCCGCGTCAGCGCGGACATCCGGGCGAAGACATCGCCGGATTCGGCGGCCATGGTGCGGATCGACAGGAGCTCGTGTCGCACGAGGAACATCTCCTCGAGGACGCGCACCGGGTCACCCAGCTCGCCCCGGACCTTCTCCTCGAGACCCGCGACCTGCACCGCCAGGCGCTCGAGCTGCGCGCCCTGGCGATTGGCCAGCGAGCTCACCATCGCGTAGGACAGCTCGAACGGAGTCGTGGCGTGGATCCGTCCCGTTTCGAGGCGCTCCACGATCTGCTCGGTCTCCGTGAAGCCGAGGGCCGTCGGGAGGTCCGGCGTCTGTGGTCCATGCGTCGTCACCAGGTAGCTGCGCCCGATGAACATGCCCACCTGGATGAGGTCGATGTGCCCGGTGTTGCCGGGTTCCGGGGCGTGCAGGACGACGAACATGTGATCCGGGTATGCGTGGATCTTCGGAAGGTGGCTTCGTTCGAGGATGTCGCGCACGGCCAGCTTGTGGAATCCGAAGCGCTCCGCAAGCGCTTTCGCTTTGTGGCTGTCGCACGAATCGACATCGACCCAGAGGAAGCCGTCGTCGCGCTCGAGGAGGGCCGGCACGTCCGCCCATTCGCGGGCCTCGATCCCCGACCGGGCGATCCAGCGAACGTCCATGCACGTCTCCAGAAGCGGCATCGGCGCGGAACCGCCAGCCCGGCGAGTATAGGCACGCCTCCCGCTGACACATTCCGTCTCGCCAGCGCGTTAACACCCCGACCATGGCGGGGATATCCTTCGGGTCCAGCCTTCATCGCGAGTCGCCCACCCAGGACATGCGGACCGCGGCGCACGCGGGCCGGTGGCGGGTGACAGAAAGGGAGGAGACCCCATGCGCCGAGGCTTGCGCATCGCAGCTGTTGCCGCGCTGCTCATTCTCATCGTCCCGATCGCCACGACGAATGCCACGTCGGGCTCGGTGCGCTTCGCGACATTCAATGCGTCACTGAATCGCAACGCCGCGGGCCAGGCGCTGACCGACCTCTCAGCGCCGGGCAACGCGCAGGCGGCCGCCGTCGCCGAGATCATCCAGCGAGTGCGCCCCGACGTCCTCCTGATCAACGAGTTCGACTTCTACCCGGACGAGGCCCTGGTCGACGCGTTCCGGGACAACTACCTCGCGGTCGCCCACAACGGGGCCCAGCCGATCGCCTATCCCCATGCATTCGTGGCCCCGTCGAACACGGGCATCTCGTCGGGCTTCGACCTAAACAACAACGGCGTGACGGACACGACCCCGGGCGACGGCTCGTACGGCGACGACAGCTTCGGGTTCGGCCTGTTCCCGGGACAGTTCGGGCTCGTCGTCCTCTCGCGCTACCCGATCGACCAGGACGCGGTTCGGACCTTCCAGCACTTCCTCTGGAAGGACATGCCCGGGGCGCGACTTCCGGATGACCCGAACACGCCCGCGCCCGCCGACTGGTATTCAGCGGACGAGCTCGCGGTCTTCAGGCTCTCGTCCAAGAGTCACTGGGACGTCCCGATCGACATCGACGGCAAGGCCGTGCATTTCCTCGTCAGCCACCCGACGCCGCCGGTCTTCGACGGACTTGAGGATCGGAACGGGACCCGCAACTTCGACGAGATCCGCTTCTGGGCCGACTACATCACGCCCGGTCCGAGGTCGTCCTACATCTACGACGACGATGGGGTGTTCGGCGGACTCATGCCAGGTTCACCGTTCGTGATCGCCGGCGACCAGAACAGCGACCCGCTCGACGGCGACAGCATCCCAGGCTCGATCCAGCAGCTGCTCGAGCATCCGCTGATCAACACCAAGAAGACGCCCGCGAGCGCCGGCGGCACCTTCTGGGCGGCTGCGCAGGACGCCCTGAATGACAGGCATCGGAGCGATCCCGCGTTCGACACCGCCGACTTCTGCGACACCGCAGTCGCGCCGCCCTGCAGTGGTCCGGGCAACCTCCGCGCCGACTACGTGCTGCCCCGCAAGGACCTGCGGATCACGGACTCTGCGGTGTTCTGGCCGACGGCCAGCAACCCGCTGGTCTACCTGACCGGCGCCGGTTTCCCGGTCCCGAGCTCGGATCACCGACTCGTCTGGGTCGATGTGTCCGTCCCGGGCTAGGGCGAGCATCACGCCGGGCCAGGCCAGGCACAGCCCATCGCCGGACGGGCGATCGACCGGAGTGGCATAGACTCAAGGTCGGCACCCTATCGGCGGTCTGGTGACCACATGAACCGCGTTCGGTCACCAGACCGTGATCTCGACCACTGCCGGCTGAGGAGATGACCGAGGAGTCCAGCTCGCCAGGGCAGGAGCCGCCGCGACGGCCGGGCCGCCTCGGACGGTCGGTGCCGTTCGCGTCCGGCGCAGTCGTCGTGCTTCTCGCGGTCGTGGCCTATGGCGTCCTGTTCCCGGCTCCGCGCCTGACCGAGCAGGACGTCGATGCGCGCGTCGGCGAGGCCCTCGCATCGGTCACACCCGCGCCGGCGTTCTCGGAGCTCGTGTATCAGGCTGTGCGCCCATCGCTCGTCCTGGTGGAGACCAACGGGCCAGAGCCGAGCGGCGCGGCGACGCGGGCCACGGGGATCGGCAGCGGCGTCGTCGTGAGCCAGGCCGGCGACATCCTCACGAGCTGGCATGTCGTGGCCGACGCGTCCGATATCCGGTTGACGTTCGCTGACGGGACGCGATCCAACGCGGAGATCGTGAGCAGCCAGCCAGGGATCGACATCGCTGTCCTCCGCGCGACACGACCGCCCGCGGAGGTCGTACCGGCCACCCTCGGTGACCCGAACGGGGTGCGCGAGGGAAGCGAGGCCTACGCGTTGGGGAGTCCATTCGGCCTGGCGAGCTCGATCAGCGTCGGCGTCATCTCCGGCGTCGATCGGACGTTCGTCCTCGAGGACACCGACACCGTCCTGCGCGGCCTGATCCAGGTCGACGCAGCAGTCAATCCGGGGAACTCCGGCGGACCGTTACTGAATAGAGAGGGTCACGTCATCGGGATCGTGACCGCCCTCCTCAATCCGACGGGCGACGACGTCTTCGTCGGCATCGGTCTTGCCGTCCCGATCGACGTCGCGGGCGGGGCCGCCGGACTACCCCCGTACTAGCCGCAACTGCAAGGGAGCGACGAGTGGACCAGTCTTCCAGCCACGACCAGGTGGCGGCCCCGATGGAGCGCCTGCTGTACGAGGTCAAGAAGGTCATCGTCGGGCAGGATCATCTGCTCGAGCGCCTGATCGTCGCATTGCTGGCCCGCGGCCACATCCTCGTCGAAGGCGTGCCCGGACTCGCCAAGACGATGGCCATCAGGACGCTGGCCGAATCGATCGGCGGTGAGTTCAAGCGGATCCAGTTCACGCCCGATCTCGTTCCGGCAGACCTGATCGGGACGCGGATCTATAACCAGAAGACCGGCGACTTCGGGACGACGCTCGGTCCGGTCTTCGCCAACCTCCTGTTGGCGGACGAGATCAACCGCGCCCCGGCCAAGGTCCAGAGCGCGCTCCTCGAGGTCATGCAGGAACGCCAGGTGACGATCGGCAAGGAGTCGTTCAAGGTCCCGGACCCGTTCCTGGTCCTCGCGACGCAGAACCCCATCGAGACCGAAGGGACGTATGCGTTGCCGGAGGCGCAGATCGACCGGTTCATGCTCAAGGTGCTGGTCGGCTACCCGAGCCCCACCGAGGAGTTCGTCATCGTCGAGCGGATGACCGGGGCATTCCCGTCGGTCCACCAGGTGTTGTCGACCGACGCCCTGATCGAGATGCAGCGTGCCACCGACAAGGTGTACGTGGATCCGGCGCTGATGGCCTACGCGGTTCGCCTGGCCACGGCGACTCGAGAGCCGGAGGCGCACGGTCTGGCCGAGCTCAAGCGCTACATCACGTTCGGTGCGAGCCCGCGGGCCTCCATCAACCTCATCCTCACCGCTCGGGCCCTGGCCTTCGTGCGCGGCCGTGACTACGCCCTCCCCGAGGACGTCCTGGACATGGCCCTCGACGTGCTCCGGCACCGCCTCGTCCTGTCGTTCGAGGCACTGTCCGACGACGTGACCAGCGACGCCTTGCTGGAGACCCTGCTCGACCGGATCTCCGTTCCGGTCGTGCCGCTGCGCGAACACGGGAATGTCCACGTCAGCGCCTGAGCGCATCCTCCAGCGGCTCGACTGGCAGGTCATCCGCCGCCTGGATGGCTTGCTCCAGGGCGACTACGGGACGCTTTTCCACGGCAGTGGCGTCGACTTCGCGGACCTGCGCGAATACCAGTACGGGGACGACGTCCGCTACATCGACTGGAACGTCACGGCCAGGACGTCGACGCCGTATGTCCGCCAGTACATCGAGGACCGCGAGATCACCGCGTGGTTCCTGCTCGACCTCAGCCCATCGGTCGACTTCGGGTCCGCCGAGTCGGAACGGCTGAAGCGAGACGTGCTGGTCGATTTCGTCACGACGCTGGCCCGGCTCCTCACCCGCCGCGGCAATCGCGTCGGCGCGATCTTCTACGGGCGGCAGGTGGACCACACGATCCCCGCGCGCGGTGGTCGAGTCCACGTCCTGCGGCTCCTGAACGATCTCCTGCAGCAACCACGGCTGCCCGGGGCGCCGTTCACCGACCTCACGCCGCTCATGCAAGCCGGCCAGAAGATGATCAAGCGCCGCTCGCTGCTGTTCGTGATCTCCGACTTCATCAGCGCCCCCGGGTGGGAGCGTCCGCTCAACCTGCTGACCCGGCGACATGAGGTCATGGCCGTTCGGCTGTTCGACCGTCGCGAGGTCGAGCTGCCCGATGTCGGACCGTTGCTCATGGAGGATGCCGAGACCGGCGAGCAGCTGTATGTCGATACCCACGACAAGGCTTTCCGTCGACGTTTCCTCGAGGCATCGGAGCGCCGCGAGGCCACGCTGCGAGACGCGTTCCGGCGATCCGGCGTTGACGCGGTCTCGCTCTCGACCGAGGAGGATCTCGTCGGGGCGATCGTCCGCATGGCCACGCTCCGGCGCCGGCGGCGACGGAGGTAGGCGTGTCGTTCCTGTGGCCGACCATGCTGCTGCTGCTGGCGACGATCCCGCTCGGCGCGTTCCTGTATCGGAGGAACGAGGGTCGCCGGCGGCGGCGGATGGCCGAGCTTGGGCAGATGAGGGTCGGGCCGGGCACGAGCCACGCTGGGGCTCGGGTCGGCGTCGGTCGACGGATCCCGGCCGTCCTCATGCTTGCAGGCCTCACCGCCCTCGTCCTCGCGCTGGCCCGGCCGCAGAGCGTCGTGAGCACGCCGCGGTTCGAAGGCACGGTGATCCTGTCGTTCGACGTGTCGGGCAGCATGGCGGCCGACGACATGGCGCCGACGCGGATGGAAGCCGCCAAGGCAGCTGCCAGATCTTTCGTGGCTGGCCAGCCACCATCGATCCTGATGGGCGTCGTGGCGTTCAGCGATAGCGGCTTCTCGATGCTCGTGCCGACCCAGGACGAAACGGAGGTCCTCGCGGCGATCGACCGCCTGGATCCCGAGCGCGGCACGTCGATCGCGCGGGGGATCCTGTCCTCGCTCACCGTGATCGCCGCTGCAGAACGCGACCCGGCCGAGGGTTTCTACACGAATCGCTCGCCCGATCCGGTGACACTGCCCGACCTCGTGCCGGCCGGGACGTTCGTGCCCGCGGCCATCGTCCTGTTGACCGACGGCGAGAACAACCAGAGGCCCGACCCGTTGGAGGCTGCCCAGGCCGCAGCCGACCGCGGGGTCCGCATCTTCACCGTCGGGATCGGCACGGCTGAGGGGACGATACTCGAGGTCGAGGGTTTCAAGGTCCACAGCCGGCTCGACGAGCCGTCCCTTCAGCGGATCGCCGACATGACCGGCGGCGCGTACTACAGCGCCACCGATCCGGCGCAGCTCGCGGCGATCTACGACAGCATCGAGACCCGCCTCGTCATGCGACCCGAGGCGACCGAGGTCACCTCGCTCTTCGCCGGGCTCGGGATCGTGCTCCTGGTCGCCGGTGGCCTGGCGGGTCTGGTCTGGCTCGGGAGGCTCCCATGACGGAGGGGCGGGTCGTCTGATGGACCTCCTCGCGCCTGGGCTCCTGGTCCTGCTTGCGGTCCTGCCCGTCCTCGTCGGCGTGCGGTTCTGGCTGCTCCGGCGCCGACGGCCGGGGATCCGCTACTCGAGCCTGTCGCTGGTGTCGGCCGCAGCGCCGCGCTCGTCGTGGCTCCGGCGCCACCTGCCCTTCGCCTTCTTCCTGGTGGCACTGGCGAGCCTCGTCGTGGCCATGGCGCGCCCGGTCCAGATCGTCCCGGTCCCTGCCGGGAGGACGACGGTGATCCTGGCGATGGACGTCTCACGGAGCATGTGCGCGACGGACATCCCGCCCAACCGCCTGCTGGCGGCCGAAGCGGCGGCGGCCTCGTTCATCGACCGTCAGGGCGCGACGACCCAGATCGGCATCGTCGCGTTCGCGGGCTTCGCCGAGATCGTCCAGGCGCCGACGACCGACCAGGAGGTGCTGCTCGACGTCGTCGAGAGCCTGACGACCGGTCGCCGGACCGCGGTCGGCAGCGCGATCCTCAAGTCACTCGACGCGATCGCCGAGACCGACGACAGCGTGGCGCCGATCCCGGACGCCGGATCCGCACAGGAGGACGCGCCGGCGCCGGTCCCCCGTGGCGCGTACGCGCCGGCGATCATCGTGTTGCTGACCGACGGCGCGAGCAACGCCGGACCTGTGCCGGTCGAGGCCGCCCAGGCCGCCGCGGCGCGCGGCGTCCGCGTCTACACGATCGGCTTCGGCACGGCCAACCCGAACTCGGATCGGCCGCCGTGCGGGCTCCAGTTCATCGGGAACGAACCGAACCAGACGGGCATCGCGCCCGATCCAGGCCTCGGGGGAGGTGGTGGCGGCGGCGGTGGCGGCTTCCGGCGCGCCATCGACGAAGAGACCCTGATGGCCGTCGCGGAGGCGACGGGCGGCGAGTACTACCCGGCCGAGAGCGCCGACGAGCTGAACACCGTCTTCCAGAACCTCCCGACCAACCTGATCACGCGGCACGAGATCATGGAGATCAGCGTGATCTTCGTCGCACTCGGTGCCCTGCTGGTCGCGCTGGCGATCCTGCTTGGTCAGGCGTGGCGTCCGCTGCCGTGAGTCCCAACCGGCCTCGGATCTCGACAAGCTGGCCACGAACCTGTCGATTCAGCCGGGAGCCGTTCGTCGCTAGGTCGTAAGGGCCGACCGGATGGGCGGCCGCCTAGTCGATGGAGGTGTCCCATGGGGACGACAGTCGTTCATGTCGAAGTCACCGGCAAGGATGGAGAAGGGCTCCAGAAGTTCTACAAGGACGTGTTCGGGTGGAGCCTGGACACGAACAATCCGGGCGGCTACGGCATGTACCGCCAGGACGGCGGTCTCACCGGCGGCATCGGCGCATCGACCGACGGCAGTGCTGGTCACGTGACGTTCTACGTCCACACGGACGACCCGCAGGCGGTGCTCGACAAGGTCGCCGCAGGTGGGGGCCAGGTGATCATGCCGCTCACCGAGGTGGCGCCGGAGACCACGGTCGCCCTCTTCGCCGACCCCGAGGGGCACGTCGTCGGGATCATGTAGCGCTCCACGCCCCGTTCGATCAGGCAGAGGCCGGACCCGCACAAGGGTCCGGCCTCTTTCGCGCGATAATGCGGGCGAGCGATCCAGATGCGTCCGTCAACGGCGCGCCGATACGCGGCCCGCCTTCGTCGATCGATCCTTTTCGCCGGGCTGGCCTGGTTGCTGGTCGGCGCCTTCCATCAGGCCGGCACGGACGTCCTAGCCGCGGACCCCACCTCGCCTCCGCGCGTCCATGTCCTGACCGCGACCGGCATCGTCGACAACGTCCTGGCCACCTACATCGAGCACGGGATCGCGCAAGCGTCGGCGGACGGTTCGGCGGCCGTGATCGTCACCTTGAATACGCCCGGCGGCAGCCTCGACGCGACCCAGCGGATCGTGTCCGCGCTGCTCGAGGCGCCGCTGCCGACCATCGTGTGGGTCGCCCCGAGCGGCGGCCGAGCCGCCAGCGCCGGCACGTTCATCACGCTCGCGTCGCACCTGGCGTACATGGCGCCCGGCACGAACATCGGGGCGGCGTCGCCGGTCGGGGCGGGCGGGGAGGAACTGACCGGCACGATCGGCGACAAGGTCAAGAACGACGCGATCGCCAACATCCGGTCGATCGCGGAGGCGCGCCATCGGGACGTCGAATGGGCGGTCTCGACCGTTGACAAGGCGGTCTCGTCGACGGCGAGTGAAGCCGTGGCGGTCGGGGCGGTCGATGCGATCGCAACGTCCGTCGACGATGTCCTTCGCCAGGCCGATGGCCGCATCGTCGAAGTCCGCTCGCAGCCGGTCACGGTCGAGGTCACCGACGCGACCGTCACGGACCTCGCGATGAACCCGTTCCAGTCGATCATCCACCTGCTGTCCGACCCGAACATCGCCTTCATCCTCCTGACGCTCGGCTTCTACGGCCTGCTGTTCGAGCTGCAGAGCCCGAACTTCGTCACGGGCATCGTGGGTGCGATCGCCCTGATCCTGGCGTTCATCGGGTTCGGCAGCCTGCCGCTCAATGTCGCGGGGCTGATCCTGATCGGCCTCGCCGTGCTCCTCTTCGTGCTCGAGACGACGGTGACCAGCCACGGCCTGCTGACTGTCGGGGGGCTGGTCTGCTTCGTGCTGGGCGCCTTCACGCTGTACACGGCACCGGGCAGCCCTGTCGCTCCCGATGTGTCCGTGGCGACCCCGCTGATCGTGGTCATGGCGGGCGTGACCGCAGCCTACGTGGGCATCGTGCTGGTCACCGTCGCACGGGTCCGCCGTCGCTCGTTCGTCTTCGCCGGTGAGTACGGCGCCGGCGGTTCGACGGCCGTCCCGGTCGGTACCGTGGGCGTTGCCAGGACAGACCTCGAGCCGCGCGGCGTGGTGTACGCCGCCGGCGAGGAGTGGACGGCGCGGTCGAGCGACGGATCGGAGATCGCGAGAGGCGCGCCGGTGCGTGTCGTCCGTCAGGAGGACCTGACGCTCGTCGTCGAATTCGGGACCGGCAGGCGTGCCGGAAGGTGGATAGGAGGTTCGCATGGAGCTAGCTGTCATCTTGCCGGCGGCATTCGTTCTCCTCGTCCTGGTGGTCGTCGCGATCGCCTCGATCAAGATCGTCAACCAATACGAGCGTCTGCTCGTGTTCACCCTCGGGCGGACGAGCCCGAACGAGGTGAAGGGCCCGGGCTGGGTGTTCATCGTGCCGATCGCCCAGCGCGGTGTTCGCGTCGACCTCCGGGAGCGCTTCATCGAGATCCCGAGCCAGACGAACATCACCAGGGACAACGCGCCGATCAGCATCGACTTCCTGATCTACTGGCGGATCGTCGATCCGTACAGGAGCATCGTCGAGGTCCAGAACTTCGAGGGCGCGCTCCAGAACATCGCGACCACGACGCTGCGCGCCGTCATCGGCGACATCCTGCTCGACGACGTGCTGTCGAAGCGCGAGCAGATCAACGAAGTCCTGCGCGTGAAGATGGACGAAGTGACCGAGCGTTGGGGCGGCAAGGTCACGACGGTCGAGATCCGCGAGATCATCCCGCCGCGCGACGTCCAGGACGCGATGAACCGACAGCTGTCCGCGGAGCGCACGCGGCGTGCCGTCATCATCGAGTCGGAGGGCGCGCGCCAATCGGCGATCAACGTCGCCGAGGGCACGAAGCAGGCCGAGATCCTGCGCGCCGAGGGCGATCGGCAGGCGGCCATCCTGCGGGCCGAAGGCTTCGCATTGGCGCTCGAGCAGATCTACGGTGCGGCGTCGAAAGTCGACGAGAAGACGATGGCGCTGCAGTACCTCGAAGCGTTCAAGGCGCTCGGCGCCAGCCCGTCGACGAAGTACGTGCTCCCGATGGAGATCACCAGTCTTGCCGAGTCGTTCCGCGGGTTCCTCGCGGCGTCGAACGAAGGCGGTCCGCCGACGACCGGCTGAATGGCGATGACCCCGGGTGGACACCCGGGGTCGTGATCTCGGGACTGCCCCACGGGCGGGCTCAGCCTTGGACGGCGGCCTCAGCGAACGACGCCATGTCCGTGTAGCGGGCATCGGGTGACGCATCCGCCGGCGGGGTCGCCCCCGCTCCTGGGCGATCGGACCGTCGATCGATCCACACCGTCGTGAGGCCGAGGCGCTTGGCCGGCACGTGGTCATGGAACAGGCTCTGGGCGACGTGCACGATGCGCTCGCGCGGGAGGCCCAACCGCTCGAACGCCGCCAGGAAGTTCGTCTCGTCGGGCTTGTACGAACCGACCTGCTGCGCCGTGACGATCCAGTCGAACTCGACGCCGAGTCGGCGGTTCGAGGCTGCAAACAGGTCGTCGTCGCAGTTCGTGATCACGCCGAGCCGGAAGCGCGTCTTGAGCCGGGCGAGAGCCGCACCGGAATCCGCGAAGGCGGGCCAGTCACCGACCGATGCGGAGAACGCGGCGACCTCTTCGGCGGTCGGCGTGAAAGCGAGGTCCTCCGCGACGCCGCGGAGACTAACCGCCAGGACCTCTCGGTACGTGCGATACGGGCCGGCCTCGGCTGCGGCCTCATGTCGGGCGAACCGCACGAGGAGCTCCTCATCGTCGGTCGTCGCGTCGTGGGCCTCGAGGATCGGTCTGAACGCTGCGGTCAGGCCGGCCTCCCAGTCGATCAGGGTCCCGTAGCAGTCGAAGGTGAGGGCCTCGACGCTCCCGTAGTCGATGGGCGTGGGCACGGGGATCGGGTCCTCCTGCGGGTCGCCCAGTGGCAGCGAGGTAGCATGATCGGGTCGACCGAGGGAACTGTAGCCGGGAGGGCGCCGTCCGGAGCGCGATGGATGACCTGGCGCGGTCCCTGATCCGGTCGGTGGCGATCGTCGTGCTCGTTGCCGCGTGTGCGGGTGCAGCGGCACCGTCGTCGAGCCCCGCGCCGTCCTTCGATGACGGGCCTGTCACGACCGAGGAGCAGGCCATCGCGCGGGTGATCGCCCACGAGCCGCGGCTGGCGGGGATCGTGAAGCGCGACCCCGACATGATCGGCCAGTCGAGCTGGTACGAGGCCATGCCGGCATCCGGGGTCGGTGCGTTCATCGTCACCGTCCGGATCGGCTGGGGCGATTGCCAGGCTGGCTGCATCGACGAGCACACGTGGGTCTACGCGGTGAGCCCGGATGGCAGCGTGACACTCCAATCGGAGGGCGGTGGCGCGGTCCCGGATTCAGCGTGGCCGGGGGGCGCAGGCGAGCAGCCTGGCCGCACCGGGATCCTCGTGACCGCCGTGGCCGGACCGACCTGTCCCGTCGAGACCATCCCGCCGGATCCGGCCTGTGCTCCACGCCCGGTCCCGGACACACTGATCGATGTCACCGATGGCGCCGGACGACAGGTCGCCCGGCAGGCGACCGACGGCACCGGCACGTCATTCTTCGAGCTGCCGCCGGGCGTGTACGTCGTCACCGTCGCAGATACCGGTGAGGGCTTCTTCGGCGTCCCCGACGCGCAGAAGGTCGAGGTGGTCGCCGGAGCCGTCGCACCCGTGACGATCGCCTTCGATACGGGCATCCGCTAACGGCGATTTCGGTGCCCGACGGCACCGCGACGGCATCCGGCAAGGTCCGCCGCAAGGTCGGCGACGGTACATTCCGCGCATGCCCGTTCGGCCGCCTCGCACCAACCTCATCCACATCGGGATCATGGCCGCCGTGCTCATCGGCTCCCTCGTGACTGTCGCGCTCGCGTCGGGCGGGATCGGGCCGACCGCGACATCGGGAGCGGCCACGGCATCCGACTCTGGCGACAAGGCGAATAAGCCGGACAAGGCCAAGAAGGCCGATAAGGCGGATAAAGCCAAGAGCGTCGACGTGACCGTCAGCGGCACCCTCGGGACTCGCATCGCAGCCGACGGGTCGACCGAGTACACGCTCACATCCGGCGACACCGTGCTGCTCCTGGACGCCGGCCCGGCCTGGTTCTTCCGGGATGCCTATCCACTCGCACCGTTTGTCGGCAAGCAGGTCACGATCGGCGGCGAACAGAAGGAGGGCTCGACCAGCGTCGACGTCCTGACCGTGGATGGCACCGCGCTCCGCGAACCGGGCAAGCCGCCCTGGGCCGGCGGCTGGAAGAAGGTCGGCAAGGACCATCCGGGGTGGACGCAGGAGAAGGCCGATCGCCAGGCGGCCAAGCAGGCCGACAGGGCAGCCAAGCGGGCCGCCAAGATGGAGCGCTTCGGGCTCCAGTGCTGGCCTCCCGGCCACTGCAAGGACGGCTCTGCGAGCGACGTGAACCCGGGCGCCTCGACGGCGCCCTAGGACGACCCACCGACTTTTCGCGGCCCCGCTGGCCCGACGCGGTCCGGCGCGGCGCTGCGCACCCACCGCGTACGATGCCGTCATGCGGCTGCCCGTCGCCCTCGTCCAGCTCGACGCGACCGGTGATGTCGAGGCGAACATCGATCGCGCCACCGCTCTCGCGGCCGAAGCCGCCGCGGGCGGCGCTCGCCTGGTCGTCCTGCCCGAGTACCTGCACTACCGGGGCGACGACCATGGCTTCCGGGCGTCCGCACGACCGATTCCAGGGCCGTTCACCGAGGCATTCGCCGAGGTCGCGCGACGGCATGACGCGTGGATCCTCGCCGGCAGCGTCGCGGAGACCTCGGACGACGCCGCGTGTCCCTACAACACCAGTGTGCTGCTCGATCCGAGCGGCTCGATCGCGGCGACGTACCGCAAGATCCACCTCTTCGACGTGTCCGTCGACGACGGCCCGGTCGATACCGAATCCGCCCGCGTCTCCCCCGGGGACACGCCGGTCGTTGCCGATGTCGACGGCGTGCGTGTCGGCCTGTCGGTGTGCTACGACCTCCGCTTCCCGGAGCTGTATCGCACGTTGGCGCTGGCTGGCGCTGAAGTGCTTGCGGTCCCCTCCAACTTCACAGAGCGAACGGGCCGCGATCATTGGGAGGTGCTACTCCGCGCGCGAGCGATCGAAAACGGCGCGTGGGTCCTGGCTCCTGGCCAGTCGGGCGGACCACCCGGGCAGCCGGCGTTCGGGCGGTCGATGGTCATCGATCCGTGGGGCACCGTCGTGGCCCAGGCGTCCGACGGCGTCGGCATCATCCGGGCGGACGTGGAGACGGACCGCGTCGCCGCGGTCCGTCGTCAGATCCCGTCTCTGGCCAACCGGCGACCCGAGGCCTACCGGCTGGCGTAGGCGGCCCGCTGGGCCGCCGACGACCGCTACTTCACGAGCTGGATGCCGATAGCACCGGCTCCCTGGATGGGTCCGCCGCTCACGGCGCCCGTGGTGATGTACCGGACGAACCAGCCGGCGATGCAGCTGCTGCTGCCGTTGCCGGCGATCGGGACGAGCGTGGTCCCGTTGCCCTGGCAGGCCAGGTTGTGGCCCCCGTTCTGATCCGACATGTAGTCGAGGAAGAATGCGGCGACCCGGATGATGTGGTACGTGGCGTGACTGCCGCCGGACGTCGTGCAGTCACCGTCGCAGATCGGGATGAACACGACCTTGCCGGAATAAGCATTGACCGCGTCGACCATCGGCTTGGCACAGTTGTTGCCGTTGTCCGAGTTGACGGTCACGGGGAAGCTCGCGAACTGGACCGCCGGCGGGTTGGTGACTTCGTCGTCGCAGTTGTTGGGATTCCCGTCGAGGTCGAGAACCATGAACGAGCCGCCACCGGTCTTGCACAGGGGCACGATGTATTCCTGGCCCTCGGGGTTGGAGTCGAGATCCGCGCCGTCAGGATTGCTGATCTGCCAATTGATCTCGCCGGTGCCTAGATCGCCGTTGACGTCGCAGTCGACGATGTTGACCGGGAAGACGACGGGCATGATCAGGCCACCTGAAAGGGCGCCAGCCACCGACGTCGCCTCGGCGGAGGCGGTGAACTGGTTCATTCCGAGCACTCGAGCGAACGTCGTATCGAAGTTCTGCGATCCCATGGCCTGGACGCCCTGGGCGTTGGGCGGGATCACGCCATCGCCGACCCGAGCGGCCGAGCCAAGCCCTCCGGAGGGAGTGCCGCCGTTGTTCAGCAGTTGCCCGGTCACATCGGTGTAATAGCCGAGGTACGAGCCGAGCGCATTCAGGCCAGACACCCTCGTCATCGCAGCGGCGACATTCGAATCCGTTTTCGCTGTGCCGCCGAGATTCTCCGCCAGGACCGTGGCGCCGGCGTTCGCGATGGCGTCGGCGCCGTTCTGTGCCTGGCGCTGGTGGGCATACGCGTTGCCGGCCTCCAGGACCAGGGCGACTCCGCCGATCAGGGAGATCATCGCCATGGCAGCGATGACGATCACCTGGCCTCGTGGCCGCCGGGTGGAGACGTGGCGAGTCATCGGTTTCCCTCTCATGGTTGCTTGGGGCAGTTGGCTGCGGCGGCGCCGTCGTTCCGGTTGGCCGGGCAGCTGAACTCCACGGACAGCGTGGAGGTGGCAGTGAAGGTCACGCCGTTCTTGAAGACGATGTTCCCGATGAGCGGCGTGATCGGTTGATAGGTGGCTTCGAAACTGACGGTGGCCATGCAGCCGACGGCGATCTGGCTCAACGCACAGGGGACCGCCGTGTTCGGTGTCCCGTCGGCGTTCACCTGGTAGAAGTCCACCTGGACGCTCGGATCGTTGAGCTCGACGATCGCGGTCTGCTGCTTCGCGCGCGCCACGATGCTCGGCTTGTACTGGTTCACGATCGCCATACGCGCCCCTTCGCGCGCTGCGTTCGTTAGCGTGTTGTAAGCGAAGACGGCTCGACCGAGGTCGAAGATCGCCACCAGCAGAAGGATGAAGATCGGCAGGACGAGCGCGAACTCGACGAGGGCCTGGCCACGCTTCGCTCCGCGGGGGCGTCGACGGAAGGTATTCATGGATTGTTCACCGTCACGCTGCTGCTGCATGGAACCTGCGATGCCGCCGTGATCGACTGCGACAGGATCGTGAAGTTGCCGTTCGGGGCGCCTGGACCGTTGCTGACCGTGCCGGTGAAGCTCGCCGCGTTCCATACCGCCTGGGCGTTGTTGCGCTTCACGCCGTCGAGACTTGGGACCGTGCACAGGGCGGTGCCCAGCGAGATCGTCTTGGTGGCGCTCTCCGGCCCAGTCGGGTAGGTCACCGTCAGCGTCACGTCATACGAGCCGGCCGAGCTATACCCGTGGCTCGTGGTGGTCCCGGTGCCAGTGCCTTCACCCGCCCCGAACGTCCAGTCGTAGCTCGTGCCACCGGGTGACGAGGCGTCGGTGAAGTCCACCGTCGCCGGCGCGTTCGGACCCGACATGGCGTAGGTGAAATCGACCGTCGTGGGCAACCCCACGTTCACGGTCATCGATTCGGTGGTGGATCCCCACGCGTTCGTCGCCCTCATCGTCACGACGTACGACCCCGGCAGGAGGAACTGGTGGTCCAGCGGGTCCTGCAGCGGCGATGTAGTGCCGTCGTCCGGGAACGTCCACAGCCATTCCGTCGGGCTGCCGCCCGACGTGTCCCGGAAGGTGACGGTAAACGGCGCGGTCCCACTGACTGAGTTCGGCGCGAGCGTCCCGTTGCCCGTGAAGGCGGCGTTCGGTGCGCTCCCCACTGGCCCACCACCGCCGGTCGACGTCATCCCGCTCTTGACCGGGAACACCGACGACGACGCCACCGAGATCGAGCCACCAAGGACGTCCCGGATCCCCGGGGTGATTAGGTTGAACGTGCAGGACAGCGCGACCGATGCGGAGTCGCCGATGTCGTCGGCGGCGCCGTTGCCGCCGGTGTCACTGAATGTCGGATCCGGGGCAGTCGTCACCCCACTGACCGTCGGCAGCTGGCAGTTCGTCGCGGCCGCGTCGTTGCGGATCTGGTTCTGGTACTTGGCCTGGACGGCAACATCGCCGCCGCCCTGCCATGCCGTGGGGTTGTTCGCGGCGAGGTTGGCCGCGATCCGGCTCATGCTCTGGAGGTTGATCCAGCCGAGGTAGACCCGACCGAAATCGAGCGCCACGAGGGTCAGGTACAACAGGATCGGCAGGACGATCGCGAACTCGACGAGGCTCTGGCCTCGGCGGCGGCGGTGGCGGTCGTTCCTGAGCCCGTCGGTGGGTCGCATGAAGCGCATCAAGGGTTTCCTGCGTGCGGATTCGGAGAGGTGCGGCCGATGCTCGGCGTAGCACCTTTCACGGTCCCTTGAATCGGTGCGCGACTGCATAGCCCGAACGGCCTACTGCCCGGGCACGATGGTCAGGCGGTTCGCACGCTGCCGCGGCCAGGGATCGCCTCGGAATCGAGAGAGCCGCGCCCCCAGCGCGGCTCTCCGAGGTGTTGTCGCTGCGTTCCTAGTCGATGAGCTTGATCACATAGGTGCCGTGGAAGAATCCGGCGCAAGCGGAGTCGGTGATGGCGCACACGTCATCGGCCGATGCGCTCCGGGTGATGCCCGTCAGGAAGTAGCCGGTGATCGTCCCTTCCTCGCCGCCGCCGTTCTTCGCGGCGCTCACGACGTGGAACAGCGCCCATCCGCGGAAGCAGCCGACGTCGTGGGTCCCGTCGTTGCAATGGGTCTGGCCGGGGATGGGAGGTCCGACGATGGGGACGGCGACGTTGAGTCCGGCGAGCGTCGTGTTGACGCTCGGCTGACTCGGTGAATTCGTATCGAACAGCGCGTTGTGGACGCCGTTGTTGCTCTGGCCGATGTAGTCATTGAGCGCGAGGTCACCGTTGATCGGCGCCGTGCCATCCAGGGCGTCCGAGACGTCCCTGGTGGAGACGTTGCCCGTCCCAAGATTCGTCCAGGCCACGTTGAGCACCGTGAGCGGTGAGTCGCTGCCCTGACCATGGGTCTTCGTGAAGTCGGTCGGAGTCGTGTACGGCTCGAACGGAAGACCGGAGACCGGGTCGAAGATCTCCTGACTGAGGATGAACGGGGCGACCCCGGAGAACTTCGTCGGGATCCCGGTGAGCGCCGTCGCGGTGACACTGACCTGCCAGGTCGGCTGCCCGACCACGCCCGCGAAGTAGTTCGAGTGGGGCGCGCTTATGTCGACCTTGACTGTCTTCGGCGTGGTGCTCACGTTGACCGTGACACCACCGGTCCCATGGGTGTACTCGTTGGCCGCCGCCGCAGCCTGGGCAGCGGCAGTCGGGTTCTGGCCATTGAGCAGCGCGTTCGCTCCGGCGAAGGCCGCGAGGTCGGCCGCATTCTGCTCGCTTCGGCGTTGGGCGAACGCAAACCCCCCGTCGATCACCAGGCCCACGCCCGCGATGATCGCCACCAAGGCGACCACGAAGATGACGAGGATCTGGCCGCGCTGGTCAGATCGGCTATTGGATCTGCGCACTGCTACTTCCCTCCATGGTCCACGTGCCGGTCAGCCCAAGCAACGGCGTGACGGGTTGGTACGGTGCCGTGATCTCCACTTGGACCGAGTGCTTGCTGAAATCACACGGATTAGGCGCGACGGGTGCCCCGCTTTCGTCGACGCAGCTGATGGTCGGGTTGGCGAGGCCGGGAATCAGGCCTCTCTGCGTCGCGAGGACGTTCTGTGTCTCGGTACTGCCGCCTGGTGTACAGGTCAGTGCATCCGGGACGGCGCAGGGATGGACACTCGTTACCCGCGCGAGCTCGCGCGCGGCCTGGGAGACCCCGTTGAACTTGTAGATCGCCATGCCGAAGTCGACGACGCCCATCAGGATCACCAGGAAGACGATGATGGTCAGCGCGAATTCGACGACGGCCTGACCGGCGAACGATCGAGTCCTGCTCATGGCGATGTCACGGTCTGCGTCGCCGTCACCGTGCACGTGCCGGCGTTGTTCGTCGCCGTGACGGTGACCGAGTGCGGGCCGGTCGAGGGGAAGTTCACGGTCGGGCTCTTGCCGGTCGCGGTGATCGCGCCCGTCCAGGCGAATGCCCACGGCCCACCCGACGATGGTGTGAGGGTCGCATCGAGGTCCATCCGGTGCGGGAACGACCTGTTCGACTTGTCGGTCGCGGTGAAGGCGATCGTCGGACAGACCGGCGGAGGTCCGGTGCCCGTGACCGTGATCACCGCGGTATCGGTGTCGGTCTGGCCGCGGCTGTCAGTGATGGTGAGGACGACGGTGTGCGAACCCACGGAGAACGAGTGATTGATCGTCATCCCCGATCCACCGAAGCTCCAGAGGTATGACGTGATCGTCGCTCCGGGCGAACTCGACCCTGAGGCGTTGAAGGAAACGTCGAGTGGCTCCGGCCCACTCATCGGGCTAGCCGTGAACGCGGCGATGGGGTCGGGAACGGACGGGAACGTGACCTGTGGGACGACCAGACACTGCGCCTCAGCCGTCGCGTGGAGCACCACGTTCGAGCCGACGATCGAACCGATGATCGGCGTCACCATCCGGAATGGCGCCGACACCTCGACCGAGACGTTCGGCGGCCCCCCTGGCGGATACATCGCGTCCTTCACGCAGGTCGCTGGCGTCAGGGTGACGCGTGCCTGCTCGACCTCGACGAAGCCTCCCTGGGCCTCGGTCAGAGCGCCGCACATCACGGTGTTGGTGTCGCTGCAGGGCTGGTTGCTCTGGTACGTGCCGCCCTGGGATGCGACGAGCGCCCCCTCCTTCGCCGCGTTCGTGATCGTGATCTGCGAGTACAGCAAGCGGCCCAGGTCCAGGGCGGTGAGCAGCAGGAGAAGGAAGACCGGCGCGACGAGCGCGAGCTCGACGAGGCTTTGGCCTCGCGAGCGAGCGGACCGACCGCGACGTGACGGACGGATGATGAGCATGAGTCCCCCGACAGGCTGGTACGAAAGTCCCGGAATGGTCGCACCGGCACCTTGCACGTCACCTTGCTAGCGGTGCCGTTGGGCGACACCGGGAGCCCCGATGGGGTACCTCGACGGGGGACCAGTGGGTCAGTTGTCGGGCGGTCGCGCGCGGCGCACGATCGGCCCCATGAAGAAGCGAATCCTCGCCGCATTCCTCTGGTTCTACGCCGGTTGGTACGGCGGCGCGCTCCTGGCCGATTTCATCGGCGTCAGCCCGCTGCTCGGCCCGATCGTCGGGGCCGCAGTGGCAGCGTTGATCGTCGGCGACCCGCGTCGGATCATCTGGACCGCCCGAACCGCCAGCCCGGCCGCGTCCGAGGCCACGCCAGAACCTGCCTGACACCGAGCCGCGCCCGGCGCGGCCGATCGACGCGATGAGCGCCGGGTGCCTGTCGTCACCCGGCGCTCACCGATCCCCCTTCGGGAAATTCGATCGACGCTGGAGTTAGCGCACCAGCTGCACGGCCAGCGAGGCGAACTCACCCGGTGAGCTGCCGGTGGTCGGACCAAGGAAGAACTGCTTCCGCCACACGCCCGAGATGTTCTTGCCGCCCTCGCACTCGGTCAGCTGGAAGCCGGCGAACCCGATGATGTGGTACCAGCCGTTGGCGCCGGTGCCCCCGGCGTAGTCCCAGATCGGGATGGTGACCACGATCTCGTTGTCGATGTAGTAGGAGCAATCGGCGCTGGCCTTGTTGCCGGGCAGGCTGCCGATGCGATCCAGATCCGGATCGCCGGACACCGCGGTGCAGCAGCCGAAGCTGTTCGACGGCGGGCCGATCTCCTCCTGGAGGAAGGGCTTGTTCTCCTCGCAGCCCGACGAGGTCGACATCCCCAACCCGAATCCTGCGCACTTGTTCTGCGCGCCGAACTTCAGCCAGCCGAAGCCGCCGGGCACGTTCAGGTTGCCCGGGGTGAGGTTCTGCGGCTGGCACTCCGGGCTCGACCCGACATCGCCCGTGCAGAACGGGTACGTCTCGAAGAAGGCGAGCGAGATCCCGGCCGGAAACACGTTCCCCATCGGTGGCGCCGCGGCGTATCCGCCCCGCGCGGTGGCGACCGAGCTGGCCGTCCAGTCGCCGCTGCCGATGATCCCGAGCAGGTACGGATGGAAGGTCCTGCTCGATCCGACGGTGACGCCTTCCGTCCCGGTCGGGATCGTGCCGCTGCCGACCCACCCGGTGAATGCCCCGGCGCGGCTGACATAGCGCGGGCCGTTCGGCGATCCGTAGGTGACCGGCGTGCCGCCGTTTGCCGCGATCGTCGCGTCGATCGACGAGACGACGTTCGCGTCGGTGCCGTTGACGGCATCGTTATCGATCCACGTGGCGATGATCCGGGCGCCCGCGAGGGCGGCGAAGTCGGATGCATTCTGCGACGCGCGACGCTGGAGCAGTGCGTTGCCGCCATCGATGACGAGTGCGACGGCCAGGATGATGACGACCATGCTGAGCGCGAACAGTGCAAGGATCTGGCCTCGCGGACGCACCTCAGCCTGCTGACTGGGCATCGGGTCCCCTCTAGTTGATGACCATGGATGTCGACGCCGACATCGACACGATGCCGACGATCTGGGAGATGACCGGTGTGATCGGTCGGAACGTCCCAGCGACGCGGACCGATGCGACGTTGCCGCTCCCGTTGCTGGTGCACGAGGTGCCCGTCCAACCGCCGGTCGGCGTGCCACCGGACGGGTCGCATCGCACGAACACGTCGGTCGCGGGGACGACAGCGAACGGCGCGATCATCCGGTTGGCGGCAGTCACGATGTCGGTCTTCATGGAGGCGCTCGACGCCGGACACGTCGGCCCATTCGCCGAACCGCAACCGGCGTCCGCCGAACCGATCCAGCTCGCCTCCACCGATGCCAGTCGGGCGCCTTCGCGGGCGGCCTGGGACAGGACGCTGTGCTGGTAGACCAGGCGGCCGCCGTCGATCAGGCCGAACAGGAACAGGATGAAGATCGGCAGGACGAGGGCGAACTCGACAAGGCTTTGGCCGCCTGATAGCCGCCGGTCGCGGGCGGTCCGCCGCACACTCGCTCGCAGCCGCCTCACGGTGACACCGACCGCGTGACGCTGTGGGAGCCGCTCGCGCTGGTCACGGACAGCGTCACGTTCCACGTCCCGTTATTGCTCGGGAAGCTATGGAACGGATTGGGCGCGTTGCTCGACGGGGAGCCGTCGCCGAAATCCCACAGCCACGCCGTGATCGGGCAGCCGGCCGGCGCCGACGAGAGGTCTGAGAACGTGATGTTTCGCCGCGGATTGCCCGACAGCCAGCTGAAGTTCGCGACCGGGTTGGCGCACGGCGCCGGTGTGGGTGTCGGGGTCGGTGCCGCGGTCGGGGTCGGTGTCGGGCCGCTGGTCGGCGTGGGGGTCGGCCCCCCGGTCGGGGTCGGTGTCGGCGCCGCAGGCGGGACGGTCACGGTGCGGATCGCCGTGAGAGTGCCACCCTGGTTCGTGACCTCGAGCGTGACGACATAGGTGCCGGGCGACGCGTACGTGTGGGTCACCGGGATGCTCGATCCCACGTCGGTCTCCCCGTCCCCGAAGTCCCAGTTGTAGCCCGAGATCGTGCAGACCCCGGTGTCAGGCTTCGACCCGTCGGGGTTGGCGATGATCTGAAGTCCGGTGGCGACGATCGAGAACGTCGCATTCGACGGCCCTGCGCAGGAGCTCGGGCCTCCGCCCGTCCCGCCGGCCGCGGACACGAACACGGCCGTCGTGACATTCGCCGACATCCGGAGGCTGCCGCCGAACATGTCGTTGATCAGAGGGGTAAGGAAGGTGAACGGCTGGCGGACCGTGACAGTCAGGGTGTTGCCGGCGCCAGCGCCTCCCGGTGCCGCTGCACAGGCGATCGTCGTTCCTGCCTGATTCGCACAGCTGGTGATGATCGGGTCGAGCGGGCCTTCGCCCTGCGACTGCGCGTTCTTCTCCTGGACCGCCCGGGCTTGCATGCCCACGCTATCGGTGGGCTGTGTGGCGCCGTAGGCGGCGGCCTCACGAGCGGCGTTGCTGACCTGGATGTACGTGAAGAACAGGCGACCGAAGTCGACTGCCATCAGCAGCAGAGCGAGGAAGATCGGGAGGACCAGCGCGAACTCGACCACGGATTGACCGCGGCGGCGTCTGGCCGGGCGGCTCGCACCATGCGGCGCACGCGCACGCACAGGCTTCCGCCATCGGAAGCGATCCCACATCGATATAGGTCCCCGGCGGTTACCCGGCGAATACCGGGTAGTCGAGCGGGATTATCAGGCATCGAACCTTGCAGCGAACCTTGCAGAGCCCGCTTCACGCCGAAGAGTGGTGCACCATCGCACCGAGCCCGTAACGGAATCAGTGCGGGTTCGTTGCGACGGCTTGGCTCAGGCCTCGTCGCCGGATTCGCCCGGCAAAGCGATCGAGAAGGCCGCACCCCGACCCGGTTCGGAGGGCTCGAGCGTGAGCTCGCCACCCATGGCGCGACACAGCTCGCGCGAGACGTACAGACCGAGGCCACTGCCGCCGTCCGGAGCGGGATCGCCGCCCCTCTCGAACCGCGTGAACAGGCGGCCGCGGTCGGCATCGGCGACCCCGGGTCCGCGGTCGCTGATGGTCAGTCGCACGCGGCGGGCGTCGGCGTCGACCGCGATGGCGGCACGGACCGGGGTGCTGCCACCGTACTTCACGGCATTGTCGAGCAGGGCCCACAGCACCTGGTCGAGCTGATCCGGGTCGGCGATCGCGAGCCAGCCAGCGGCTCGGTCGTCGAGCTCGAACTCGACGTCGTCGACGCCCAATGCTTCCCATGCCTTGCGGACCCTCGTCGCGAGCGAGACGACCTCGCTGCGTGGCTTGAGCGCCCCCGACTCGAGACGCGTCACGGTGAGCAGCTGGCGGACCATCCGCGACAGCCGTTCGGACTGTTCCGCGATGATCCCGAGCCGCCGATCCGGCGATGCCGCGTCGAGCTGTTCGGCATACGCGCGAATGCTCGTGAGCGGTGTCTGCAGGTTGTGGCTGACGCCGCGCAGGAAGTCGTCCTTGGCCGCATCGAGCTCGAGCAGCTGGCGGTTCTGGGACTCGACCTGGGCGAACAGCTGAGCATTCCGGATGGCCGATGCCATCTCGCTCGCGAACAGCTCGAGGAGGTCCTGGTCGGCGGGCTCCCAGCGGCGCGTCGCCGGCAGCCGGCCGATGAGGATCCCGATGTCCTGGCCGCCGGCGCGCATGACCGCGCGAAGCGGCCGCGACACTCCCGGCACGACCTCCTCTTCCTCGACGATCGACGGGTCGCCCATGACGACGGTCGCATCGATGAGTGCGAAGGCCGACGTGGCGTCGGCCCCGGTCCGCTGGACGAGCGCCTCGACGTCGTCATGGAGCGATACCTCGTCGATCGCCGCCAGGATCCGGCCGAGCTCGCGGTTTCGGCGCTCGAGGTCCGCGGCGAGGCGATTGTGGCTGTCGGCCAGCCTCGCCAGCTCGTCATCGCCCACGACCTGCATCGGGCTCTGGAGATCGCCCTTGGACACCCGGTCGACCGCGGCGACGACCGAGCGCAGGGGCGCGAGCAGCTCTGTCGCCAAGGCGAACGCCGCAACGATCGCGAAGGCCAGCAGGATCGCGAGCGCGAACAGGAGGACCTGGGCGAACGTGGCGTCGACGGACTGGTCGCCCAGGATCGATTCGAAGGCGAGGACGACGACGCCGAAGACCGCGAGCGGGACGATCGCCGCAAAGAGGAGCGCCGCGGTCAGCCGCGAGCGGAAGCTCATGCGCGGCGGGCGATCGGCCGGCGCGGGAGGCGCGTCGCTGGATGGCCGGACCAGTCGGTCGTCAGCCACCGGAGCGCTTCTGCGGCGCGGCCGAGACCAGCCGGTACCCGACGCCCCTGACCGTTTGGACATGGGCCGGACGGTTCGGGTCGACCTCGACCTTCTGGCGGAGGCGACGCATGGTCACCCAGACGTATGACGGATCGGCGTCCTCGGTCTCGGCCCATCCACGTGCCAGGAGCGTCTCGGTCGTGACCGTCTGACCGAGGTTGGCGGCGAGGGCGTACAGAAGGCGCGATTCGGTCGGGGTCAGCTGGACCACCTGGCCACCGACCGTGGCTTCGCGGCGATGCAGATCGAGCGTCAACGACGGCCCGAGCTTCAGGCTCTGGCGAGGAACCTTGTCGCCCAGCCGGCGGAGGACCCGGTTGATGCGCGCCCGCAGCTCGGGGTAGTGGTACGGCTTGGTGACGTAATCCTCGGCGACCTCCTCGAGCAGGTCGGCCTTGGAATCGCCTGCATCGATCGCCGAGAGGACGATGATCGGCAGGTCCGCCTGTGCCTTGATCTCGCGCGCGAGGGTCAGGCCGTCCATCCGCGCCATCATCATGTCGATGATCAGGAGGTCGGGCCAGGCCGATCGCAGACGGCGGAGTGCCTCGTCGCCGTCCCGCGCGGTCGAGATCTCGAAGCCGTCGGCGCGCAGCTGATCGGCGAGCAGGACCAACAAGTTCGGATCGTCGTCGACCAGCAGGATCCGAGGGGCGTGCGGACCTGACAGCATGTCCGCGAGTATAGGGACGGCGTTCGCGACGACCTCGTAGTACCGGCGGCGAGTCGTCTCGGCGTCCGGTTGGTGCGGTCGGACACCTGTTTCTGCGGCCAGGTGTGGTCCGGGGCAGAGCAGACGTCCGAATGGGGGATGACTTCCGGCGGACGGGTCAGTACGGTTGGCGCCCGCTCGTTCCGGAGCGGCCAACTGAATAGTCACTCGTCCCGTGTCGGGGTGAGGCGACCTCGGGCCCAGGACGCAGCTCTCATCCGTTCGTTCTTCCTTCGGACCCTGCGAACCCGAGACGCCACCCGTCACGCCAGGCGCCTTGGGGGACCTTGATGTCGCGCGTATCCAGCCGCCTCTCGTTCGTGGGTCATCGCTCGCTTGTCGCGATCCAGACCTTCCTGCTGATCGCCACGCTATTCGCGCCGATCCCGGTGGCCGCAGAGGATCCGACGGACGACCCGGGCGCCAGCGCGCCGCCCACGACCGAACCGGCTGCGACGCCGGACCCGACGCCCGACCCCACGGCCGAGCCGACTGCTGAGCCGACGCCGGACCCCACGCCGGAACCCCCGGCCGCGACTCCCGACCCGACCCCTGAGCCGACCGCCGAGCCGCCGACCGCCGAGCCGCCGACCGCCGAGCCGCCGACCGCCGAGCCGCCCGCCGCGACCCCTGACCCCACGACCGAGCCGTCCACGTCGGTCGGCACGCCGACGATCCAGAGCGACCTCGCGGACTACCCGCCCGGCGGGCTGGTCACGCTGACTGGCTCAGGCTGGCAGCCGGGCGAGTCCGTGCACATCTTCGTCAACGACGACTGGGGCAGCAGCTGGTCCCGCAACGTCGACGTCATCGCGGACGCCTCCGGCGCGATCGTCGACCAATTCAACCTCCCAAACTGGTTCGTGGCTGTTTACTCCGTCACTGCGACGGGTTCCATTTCAGGGGCCGCGACAACCAGCTTTACCGACGCGAGGGTGGTCACCACCGCGACGCTAAACGGCGGAACCACCGTCACAGTCAATACGGGAGGCTCAATCAGCGCAGTAGTTAACGTGACGACTGACGGGTCTGGCGCGAATGCCCGATGGCGTTCAACCTCTTGGTCGATTGCGACGACTGACCCAGCTGGCACGAGTGCTGGCACCTGCGTCAATCACGGGAACCATGATCTGGCGGGGTCGTACTCGGAGTCGTTCAGCATCACCGCGCCGCCCACAGCCGGGACGTACAACGCCTATTTCAAGGCGCATGCGGACGATGGTTGTGGCATCGCAAACGGTCCCAGCGCCCTGTTCAAGCTGACGGATGGTGTCATCGCTCGCTGGCCCACTACGACGATGCTGAGTTCCAGTGGAAGCCCCAGCGTATTCGGCACCCTGGTGACTTTCACAGCGACTGTAACGGCGACCGGCGGGAACCCATCTGGGGTCGGAACCGTGAACTTCAGCGCGGGCTCGGGCCCGCTCTGCACGGCGGTTGCTCTGTCCGGCAACACGGCAACGTGCAGCACGTCGACGCTTACCGTCACCGGCAGTCCTCACACCATCACGGCTCAGTACAACGGCACGACGACTGGCTCGCCGCAATTCGCGCCGAGCGCGCTCGCAACTCTGTCCGGAGGACAGACCATCACCAAGGCCAGCTCGACGACGACCGTGACCTGTCCGGCCGGTCCGTACACGTACACCGGCCTGGCCCAGACGCCGTGCACGGCGACGGTCACCGGGGCCGGTGGCCTGAGCCTCAGCCCGACGCCCGACTACACCGCCAACACCAACGCCGGGACGGCCACCGCCAGCTACACCTATGGCGGCGATGACAACCACACCGGCAGTGACGACAGCGACTCGTTCACCATCGACAAGGCGACCCTGGCCGTCGACGCCGACGACCAGACCAAGGTGTTCGCGGATGACGATCCGACGTTCAGCTGGACATACAGCGGCTTCGTCAATGGCGAGACCGCCGACGACGTGACGATCAGCGGCGCCGCCGACTGCTCGCGCGATCCCGGCGAGACCGTGCTCGGCGGCCCGTACGCGATCACCTGCGCACCGGGCGACCTGCTCGCGGACAACTACACGTTCGTGACCGGCGAGCCGGGCGCGCTGACCATCACCAAGGCCAGCTCGACGACGACCGTGACCTGTCCGGCCGGTCCGTACACGTACACCGGCCTGGCCCAGACGCCGTGCACGGCGACGGTCACCGGGGCCGGTGGCCTGAGCCTCAGCCCGACGCCCGACTACACCGCCAACACCAACGCCGGGACGGCCACCGCCAGCTACACCTATGGCGGCGATGACAACCACACCGGCAGTGACGACAGCGACTCGTTCACCATCGACAAGGCCGACGCGGTGTGCACGGTGACCGGCTACGACGTCGTCTATGACGCGGCCGCCCACACCGCCACCGGCTCGTGCGTCGGCGTCGAGGACGAGACCCTGGCCGGGCTCGACCTGTCGACCACGACCCACACCAACGCCGGCACCTATGCCGACGATCCGTGGTCGTTCATCGACCTGACCGGCAACTACAACGACACCTCGGGCACCGTCGCTGACCAGATCGACAAGGCGCCCTCGTCCACGGTCGTGACCTGCCTGGCCGGTCCGTTCGTGTACAGCGGCTCAGCCCACACGCCGTGCTCCGCGGCGGTGACCGGTGCCGGCGGCCTCAGCGAGACGCTGACCGTCAGCTACACCGACAACGTCGATGCGGGGACGGCCACGGCCAGCGCCGGCTACGCCGGTGACGACAACCACGAAGCCAGCTCGGACAGCGAGACGTTCACGATCGACAAGGCGCCCTCGTCCACGGTCGTGACCTGCCTGGCCGGTCCGTTCGTGTACAGCGGCTCAGCCCACACGCCGTGCTCCGCGGCGGTGACCGGTGCCGGCGGCCTCAGCGAGACGCTGACCGTCAGCTACACCGACAACGTCGATGCGGGGACGGCCACGGCCAGCGCCGGCTACGCCGGTGACGACAACCACGAAGCCAGCTCGGACAGCGAGACGTTCACGATCGACAAGGCGCCCTCGTCCACGGTCGTGACCTTTGAGGCTGGCCCATACATCTATCGAGGGACGTCATTCGCCGCGACTGCCCTGGCGACCGGTGTTGGTGGTCTGAGCATCGCCGTCGCGGTCGACTACAGCGGCGATTGCACCAACGTCACCATTGCCGGTGGCTGCACTGCCTCCGCGACATTCGCGGGCGACCTGAATCACTACGGTAGCGGCGACTCCAAGAGCATCACGATCCTGAGGAAGAACGTCACCGGGGCGTTCACCGCTGCGAACAAAGTGTGGGACGGCACGACGGCAGCATCAGTCGTGACGACCACGGTCGTCGGGGCTCTCGTTGGCGACGACGTCGAATTGACTGGTGGTACCGCCACCTTCGCAAGCAGCACGGTCGGGACGTGGACCGTCACCCTGACCGGTGCCGGCCTGATGGGGTCTGACGCCGGCAACTACAACCTGACATCGGTCGAGACGACGACCGCAACGATCACGACGGCCTTCCGCATCATCGGGTTCGATAGTCCGGTCGACATGACTGTCGTCGGCAATCCGCGTATCTACAACTCGGTCAAGAACGGCCAGACGGTTCCTCTGAAGTTCCGCGTGTTCAATCTGAACGGGACCGAGGTGACGAGCACGACCGGCCTCAGCGCATGGGCTCGCAACGTGGGCTGTGCGAGCGGCATCGTGGAACCGGACCTCATCCCGGTCGCCTCGACCGCTGACACCGGACTGCGGCGGACGGGCGATCGGTTCCACTTCAACTGGGCCGTGCCCAAGGGCGCCCTCAAGTGCTATCAAGTCCTGATCCAGACCGTCGACGGCTCGACCACGATGGTTGGTAGCCTGAGCGGGACACCCGTCCAGGAGGCGTGGTTCAAGTCCAAGTAGGAGCTCGTGTCAACCCAAGCAACAGCTGCGAGGATCGGCCAGGGGCCGGTCCTCGCTGTCATCCTGGGAGCCGCCGCGGTCGTCGGGTTCGGGATCGGCACTCTGATCGGCAGCCAGGATCCGAGGTCCACCTCGGGCGCTCCGGTCGCCTCCGCCGCGCTGGGGAGCCCGCCGCCGACGCCCGCCGCCACGCCGATGTTGACGGCCTCTCCAGCGCCGTCTTCGTCGGCCGCGGCGAGCCCGTCGCAACGTGCCCCGAGCCCAGCTCCGCCGCAGGAGATCATCCTCACGCTCAGCGGGACCGAGCACGACGTCAGCGACCCATTCGAGGTGATCTCGGGCTGGCAGATCCAATGGCAGACGGACGGTGCCTCACTGGCGATCGCTGTGACCGGCGATCAGAACCTCGGGGTCATCGTGGATGAACCCGGACCGGCCAGCGGCGTGACCTCGCTCGCGCCCGCCGGCACGTTCCGCCTCGACATCGCAGCCAGTGGTCCCTGGGCGATCACGGTCGTCCAGGGTGGCGGCTGACCTTACGGCGCCTTCGGGTCGACGAACCGGCAGCGCGCCCGAAGCGGACACGCGTCGTGGTCCGGCCGCTGCGCGTGGCACACCTTGCGACCATGCTGGATCAGATTGACGTGTGCCTCGTACATCTGATCGGGCTGGAACACGCCAAGGAACAGGTCGTGCGCCTCGTCGACCGTCGCCTTCGGTGGCAGCAGGCCGACCCGGTGTGCGACGCGCTCGACGTGGCGGTCGATCGGCATCAGTGGCATCCCGAACGAGAAGAGCAGCAGGACGGACGCAGTCTTCTTGCCGATGCCATCGATCTGGGTCAGCCAGTCGCGCGCCTCGAGCGCCGTCATGCCACCGAGGAATTCCAGCGAATAGTCGCCGCGCTCCTCTCGGATCCGTCGGAGCGTCGCCTGGAGCCGTGGCGCCTTCTGGTTGGCCAGGCCGCCCGGACGGATCACGTCGGTCAGTTCGGGGAGCGGCGCGAACTCGACCGCAGCCCAATCCGGTGGGGCCCCGTCCGGTAGACCGACGCCGCCCCAGCCGGCACCCGGGTGGTGGGCCTCGGGCGGCAGCCCGCTCGGGTAGGCATGCCGAAGCGCCTCGAAGGCGACCTCGGCGTTCACGTCGGCGCTGTTCTGGGTCAGGATCGTGAGGATCAGCTCGCTCGTCGGATCGAGCCGTCGCTCCCAGACCGGGTGTCCATACAGCCCGGCGAGCCCGTCCAGCGTGAAGCGCACGAGCCCTGGGCGGTAGCGCTCGAGCCGCCTGGCGTAGCTCGCGCCCGGGTTCGAGAACCTGCGCTTCTTCGGGCGGCGTCGCTTGGCTGCCCCCGGCGGTCGCGTCGACGACGTCACCAGATGGTCTCGACGTCGTACCGGGTGATCGCCGCATCCTTTGTGATGATGGGCATCGACTCGAGCTGGGCTTGCGCGACGAGGACGCGGTCGAACGGATCTGAATGGATCATCGGCAGCGTCGCAGCTCGCACCGCGTGGCGTGCGTCGATGCAGACGGTCCCCCACCGATTTCGACGAAGTCGGTCGGCGACGTACGCATCGACCTGCATCGGGAGATCCAACCTGCCCCTGGTCGCCTTGAGGGCCACTTCCCAGATCGATGCCGCGCTGACGACGATGTCATTGCGCCCATCATGGATGACCCGTCGAGCGAGGCCCGACAACCGGTCGTCGTCCAGGTTCCACCAAAGGAACGCGTGCGTGTCGAGCAAAGCACGCACTAGGTGTGTTCCTCGAATTCCGGGAGCGGGTCATCGAAGTCGTCATGGATGACAACCAGTCCCTTGTCGATCCCAGGGACCCGATCTGGGGGTCGGTCTTCCGCTGGCGAGAGGACGGCTATCGGCTTGCCGGCGCGCGCGATCGTTATCCGCTCGCCTGCCTCGACACGCGCCAGGAGTCGAGACAGATGTGTCTTTGCTTGGTGGATGTTGACGACGTCCGCCATGGAGTCATGATGGACTAAGTCAGGAGACTAAGTCAACCAGGTTGGCAAGCCGCGTCCCACAACGCACCACCGGATCGATGCCCGCTGACATCACTTCCTCGACGGTCTGTGGGCGCTCGATGACGGGCACGGCGATCGCGCCCGCCTCGGCGAGCGCGGCGATTCCCTCCACCTCCACCCCGCCGCCGACCGCTATGCAGGGCACGCCGGCCACGGCCGCCCGCCTGGCGACTCCAAGCGCCGTCTTGCCGAAACCTGTCTGCGCGTCGATCCGGCCTTCGCCGGTGATCACGAGGTCCGCCTTCGAGAGCTTGCCATCGAACTCGCTGGCATCCATCACGAGCTCAACGCCTGGCCGCAGAGCAAAGGTCCGAAACCGCCTTTGGATCGCCAACAACGCGAACCCCACACCACCGGCCGCCCCGGCTCCGGGGATGTCGCGGGCCTTCTGCCTTGCTGCGAGCTCGAGTTGGTCCGCCCAGGCACTGAGCCAGCGATCACTTTGCGCGACCGTGTCAGGTGTCAGGCCTTTCTGCGGCCCATACACGGCGGCGGCGCCAGTGGGTCCCAGGAGCGGATTGGCGACGTCACAAGCCACCTGCATGTCGACGGATGCAAGACGTGGATCCAAGCCTTCGAGATCGGCGGCGGGACCGGACCAGTCCACCTGGGCGCCTAGCGCCTGCAAGAGGCCAGCGCCGCCGTCGGTCGTCGCACTCCCGCCGATTCCAAGGATCATGCGCCTGGCACCGGAATCGAGGGCCTGCTTGATCAGTTCGCCGGTGCCACGGCTGGTGGCGCCAACGGCATGTTCCGCACGCTCCTCGCGAGTGAGCTTTGTCAGTCCCGATGCTTCGGCCATCTCGATGTATGCCGTGCGACCATCGGCAGAGTGAAGCCATGCGGCCTCGGTCTGGCGAAGGATCGGATCTGACGCGGCGGTCCGGACCCAGGTCCAGCCACCCGCATAGGCCAGCGCGTAGATGGTTCCAGCGCCACCGTCGCCGAGTGGAGCGTGAAGGATCTCGTCGTCCGGCCGACCGATCGACCAGCCCGCCGCCAACGCTCGCGCGACTTCGACCGACGTCAGCGAACCCTTGAACGAGTCCGGCGCGATCAACACGACGCTCACCGCAGGTCCTTGTAGTAGTAGGTCGCAGCTTCCGGGACACCGGCCGTGTCGAGGGCGTAGTCCGGGATGGTGCCCACCGTCTGCCAGCCGAGCGATTCGTACATGGCAGCTGCCGGGCTGCCCGTCACCGTGTCGAGCACCAGCATCCAGCGACCCTCGCTGCGGGCTCGCTCTTCGGCGGCGTTCATGAGCGCACGGCCGAGACCCTGCCGCCGCGCCGACCGATGGACGATGACCTTGCCGATCTCGGCGCGGTGGGGCGAGTTCGGGTTGCGCGAGCGCTCGAGAAGCGTGGAGCCAACGATCCGGTCACCGTCGCGCGCGACGAAGACCGTGATCGTGCCGGCCGTGACCCCTGCCGACCGGGCCACCCACCAGGCCATCGCGTCGGCCGGTGTGACACCCGACAGGAAGTTGACCGACGCGCCGCCATCGACGGCGTCCTTCAGAAGGGCTCCGAGCCCCTCGACCGCGTCGGCGAATGACGCGGGCTCGAGGGCTTCGATGTTCACCGGATGGACGGGTCGAGCGTCGCCCCGATCGCCGCGCGTCGACGCTCCAGGTACTCCGGGATGCGGATCATCGGCGGGCGCTCCTGGTCGGCGAGCTCGATGACCTCGAGCGACAGCCGGCCTTTCCCGGAGCGGGGCAGCTTCATGGTCGACCCGAGCTCGGCGAACAGCCGCGCCTTGCGCCGCTCCTCGAGCCGCTTCATCACCGCCTGCAGGATCACGAACGACATCCGCGTGAGCCCCTCGAGCTCCTGGTTCCGGTGCACCCGCCGCTCAAGGTCCACCTGGCCGAGACCCTCGATCCCGACCCGCTCGGCTGCATCGATCAGGTGGCCGATCTCGACCGCGTAGCCCGTGAAGAACGGGATCGATTCGAGGAGCGTTCGCCGTCCCGCGTATTCGCCGGCGAGCGGCTGGATGAGCCCCGACAGCTCGGGGTAAAAGAGATTGATCAGCGGACGAGCGACGAGCTCCGTGACCCGGCCGCCGCCGCCCTCCTTGAGAACGCCCCCCTCGACGATCGGGCGCTGGTAGTACGCCTTCACATATTGCAGGCGCGTCTCGTGGAGCAGCGGGCCGAGCGTCCCGTAGACCATCCGGTGGTGCCAGTGCCGGACGTCGGTGTCGGCCCACACGATGATGTCGCCGCTGGTGGCGAACAGCGACTTCCAGAGGGCCTCGCCCTTGCCGCGGAACGAGCCGTAGCGGGCGAGCACGTCGGGGTGCTGGACGACCGTGGCACCCTCGGCCTCGGCGATCTCGCGCGTGCGGTCGGTGGACGCGGAGTCGATGACCAGGACCTCGTCGAGCAGCGGCACCCGCCCGACCATCTCGCGCATGGCCTTGCGCACGATCGGCCCGATCGTCTCCTCCTCGTTAAGCGTCGGCAGCACGAGCGACACCGTGACGCCCTGCTTCTCCTTCAGCTGGACGAGGCGTCGCAGGTCGGCGAACTCGGCGTGGTGGAAGTTCGACTCGCCGAACCAGCGCTCGACGCGGGCTGGCACGGCCCGGGCTTCCTCGGCTGCCCGATCGGCGGCGATCAACGACTCGGCCTTGCCCGCGAGCGTGTCGAAGGTCGCGCCGCCGATCTCCTCGCGCGTCTTGACGACGACGACCGACGGCCTGGCACGCGCGGCGATCGCCTCGGGGAGTGCCCCGAACAGGTACGAGTCGACGCCATCGCCGCCCGGCACAGCCGACGCACCCATGACGACGAGGTCCGCCTTCTCGGCCTCACGCAGGATCGCGTTGCGCACGTTGGGCGCCTCGCGCAGGACCGCCTCGCCCTTGCCCTTCAGGTGCTGCTTGATGAACGTGGCAAGCGCCCGTTCCGCCTGGGCTCGCACGGCCATCGTGATGCCCGGCGGCACGAGATGGAGCACGACGACCGTGGCCCCGTGATACGTCGCGATGGCATCGGCGAACCGGATCGCGAGCTCGGCGTGAGGGCCGCCGCGGACGGGGACGAGGACGCGCTTGATGTCCCGTGACCCGCGCTGCTTGACGACGGCGATGTCGCACGGGGACTCGCGCACGACCTCGTCGATGGTCGGCGAGAACACCGTGGGGCCGCCATTTCGCCCGTCGTTGCCGATCGGCGTCTTGCCACCCCAGCCGAAGATGATGAGGTCCGCCTCCTGCTCGGCCGACGCCTCGATGATGCCCTCCGACGCGTGCCGCCCGATACGGACGATGGGGTGGATCGGCGTACCGCTTGGGGCGTAATCGAGGACCTTCTGGAGGAGGCGGCGGGCGTGCCGGGCACGGGTCGCGCCCTCGGACAAGGGCATCCCCTCGGGCACCTCGACGATCCCGAGGGCGGACAGCTCGCCGGCCCGCGGGTCGAGCATGGCCGCTCCCAGCCGGATCAGCTCCTCGGCCGTGCCCGGGTTTGCGACCGGGATCAGGATGCGCGCCGGCAACGGCGATCTGAGACTCATGCGGCTCCCGCGCCCCAGCGCTGGACGAGGTACGGCTTGAGCCGCTCGAACTCGCGGGCCTGACGCTCGACGCGCTCCTCCGCCTGGTCGGTCGTGATGTGCCGGTTCTCGATGACGAACGAGCCGACCCGGCCGAAGTAGATCGGGACGAGCGCCGCGACAAGGCTCTCCAGGGGGTGCGGTGGTTTCCGCGCGCTGACGACGAGGTCGTACACGACCCGTGCCCAGACGTCATCCGGGAAGTGGAACGCGCTGACAGCCTCGGCCATCTCGAGGGTCGTGGCCGACGTCGATGCGACGTCGCCGCCGATGCCGAGTCGCGCCCGCGCGGTGTCGCCGAGCTGCCCGGCCTCCGCCGCGAGCTCCATCACCGTTTCGAGCGACTCGGGGGATAGCATCGAGCTCCACATGTCGGCGAGCGCCAGCGATCCGGCGTGGAACTCCGACAGGAGCCGGAGCGTGTTCACCTCGAGCGGTGGCGGGTCGATGATCCGCTCGAACCCGTAGGCCGGGACGTCATGGCTGCCGCGGATCGGCAGCCAGTGGTCGGCGTTGCGCACGGCCAGCCGCAGGATCGTGCCGACGACCTGGCGGAACATCGGGCCGAGGTCGGCGCCGGGGTCCTTCGGGTCGTGGATCTTCGCCCCGAGGCGTGTCTGGCACACGGCAAACCCGCCGGTCAGCGCCGATGTCGTCATCCAGATATCGATGCCGAATTTGCTGACGTCGTCCGTCCAGTCGTCGAGCGTCAGGTAGTGCCGGACCAGGTCGCCGCTGACGCCGAAATCGCCACCGATCGGCTGGCGGATCCGATGGCCGTACAGCGCTCGCGTGAGCGGATACGTGACGGTGTTGGTGATCGTGCCGTCGTACTTGTAGCGGGCATACAGCGGCGCCACGAAGTCATAGCCGCCCTTGAGGATGGGGCCCGAGAGCAGCTCGATCCACTCCGGCACGATCGAGCGCAGGTCGGAGTCGACCACGACGAGCGCCTGGACCTCGAGCGCCGCGGCGATCTCGAAGATCGTGCGCAGGGCCGCGCCCTTGCCGCCGACCCCGTCGATCTCCGGATAGGTGAGGCTGACGCGCTCGAGCTTGTGGTTCGGGCGGGTCAGCAGGATCTGCTCGACGTAGTCGGGCGGCTCGGTCTCGATGACGACGCGGCCGGTGCCGTCCGGTGAGCCGGCGTCCGAATTGACGACGACGGGCCGGAGATCCGGGAAGTACTGGACCAGACCGGCCTGCGCCGCGCGCACGACATAGCCGATCGTCGCCGCGTTTTTGAAACTGGGGATGCCGACCATGATGTCGGCCGAGCCGAGCCGGGCGATCTGATCCCGGACGGTCGGTGTCAGAACTGTTTGGGGCATCGCCTAGACCGTACACCGCTCAGCGATGCCGTGTCTTGGTCGGCAGGATCAGGAACCGAGAATCGGCCGCCGAGTTGCTAGCGGCGCGGCATTTCCGCTTGGGTCCAGTCGGTGGCGGTCTCACCCGGGTGGTAGCGGGAGTTGGCGGCCTTGAATGTCATCGCGCGGAAACCCTGTGCTCGCCACGAGCCGATCCACGTCCCGATCGGCTCACGGACGTACGGGGTCGCGCGGACGAGCTGGCTCGGCGTCAGGATCAATTCGAGGATGCGCTTCCGCTCGAGCAGCGGGACGTCGAGAAGCCACTGACCGTCCAGCCAGAGCAGATCGACGACGACGAGATTGACGACGTCCTCATCGTCGAAGCGAAGCTCCTCGGTCTCCGCCTCGCGCCGTTTCTCGTGCTCGTCGATCCGGTCGCGCCGCCCGCCGATGAGCAACCGCGACATCTGTCCGGCCGCCGTCGGGTACTCGGGCGTCCACGTGTGCACCCCGACTCCCTCGGACGCGATCTGTTTCGTCAGGTAGCCGTCGAAGATCGCGCCCGCGCCCACAAGGCCGCTCGTGGCGCGCTCCAGGGCGCCAGCGAGTGGCTGGTGCCCGTCGAGCGTCTCGCCATCGACCCAAATGGTCCCGCGACCGTCGCCGACCGCCGCCAGGACCCGGTGACCCGGCCACGCTGGCTCGACCAGCGCGTCGGAGATGTTCGTCGGGCGGGTGCCCCCGAACTCCTGGGGCCGGAGCTGCCGAACGAGGTCGTGTGCGTCGCTGCCGATCATCTCCACGCATCGTAGCGGGACTAGGCCCGCGTATCATCCGGCCGTGGCCAGCGCCGCCCCGTCCACCGGCCCAGCGTCACGCGCCCGTGGCCTTGCCGGCCTGACCCCGAGCGGCCGGGCGATCGTTCCGACCGCGTGGTCCCTGTACGACTTCGCGAACACGATCTTCAGCTTCGCGGTCGTCTCAGGGGCGATCGGCCTGTACCTCAACGACCAGTTCGGCCCGCGGGACGGTGGTGTCCTCCTGGCCGTGTCGGTCGCGCTGAGCGTGGGCCTCAACGCCCTTGTCTCGCCGATCCTCGGGGCGATCTCCGACCGTGGCGGTCGGCGGATGCCGTTCCTCCTGGCGTTCACGGCACTCTGCATCGGATCGACCTTCTTCATCGCCGACGTGGCGCCGCTCATCGGTCTCGCACTGTTCATGGTCGCGAACTTTGCGTACCAGGCCGCGTTGATCTATTACGACGCGACGCTCAAGACGGTGTCGTACCCGGAGTCGCGCGGGCGGTCTGTCGGGCATCGGGACGGCGATCGGGTACTGCGGCACGATCGTCGTGGGTTGCTGATCGCGCTGCTCGACGTACCGGTCGAGGATCGGTTCCGACTGGCGGCCGCGCTGTATCTCGTGTTCGCCATCCCGATCTTCCTGGTCGTCAAGGAGCCGCGGCACCCGTGACGAACCGCCGCTGCGCGCGGCCGATGTCATCGCGGTCGTTCGGCCAGCTCCGCGACTCGATCGAGCATGCGCGTGCCGTCCCAGGACTCGGTCGGTTCCTTGTCGGACGGTTCTTCTACAGCGACGCTGTCAATACGGTCATCGTGGTCATGAGCGTCGTCACGACCGAAACGCTCGGCGTGTCCGACGCGGCGGCGAACGGGATCCTGCTCGGCCTCACCGTCGTGGCGAGTCGCGATGAGCTTCGTGTGGGGCTGGCTCGCCGACCGGATCGGGCCGAAGCGCACGCTTCTGATCGTGCTCGCGTCGTGGGCGGTCGGGCTTGTCATCGGCGGTCTGGCGATCGGACTCGGGTCGGGGGGCTTGCCGCCGTTCCTGGTCGCCGGAGCCATCCTCGGCTCCGGCCTC
Source organism: uncultured Chloroflexia bacterium (assembly GCA_963819655.1). GTDB lineage: Bacteria > Chloroflexota > Limnocylindria > Limnocylindrales > CSP1-4 > SPCO01. The sequence continues at coordinate 827,627 of CAWFXA010000002.1, forward strand.
GGCGGCGTGACGGTGGCCGACCGGGTGCTGATGGTGCGGCTCTCCCCACCAGACCGGATCGGCGAGTTCTTCGGCCTGTATGGCCTCGTCGGGAAGGGCTCGCAGGTGATCGGCACGCTGCTCTACGGTCTGACCCTGTTCCTGTTCCTCGACCGGCTCGGCAACGGCGCCTATCAGCTCGCGGTCCTCAGCCTCCTCGTGACGATGATCATCGGCGTCTGGCTGATCTGGCCGGTGCGCGACGATTGGGCGGGCAGCGAGGAGGTGCCCGTCAAGCCGGTCGTCCCGCCCGAGCGCCTCTCCCCGGCGAGCGCACCGATCGAGCCACGCGAGCTCTAGTCCGTCACGCCGCGCCTCAGCGGTTCAAGCGGCGGTAGCGCCGGATCGAGAGCGGCAGGAACACCGCGATGATCGCGACCGGCCACAGCACCGCCAGCGCGATGGCATGCGTCGCCACGAACAATTCGCCGCCGACGCCCGGGTTGCCGAACAGTGCCCGTGTCGCGGTGACCGTCGCCGACAGGGGGTTCCACTCGGCGAGGGTGCCCAGCCAGACGGGCATCGTCTCGGTCGGGGCGAAGGTGTTGGTGACCATCGTGAACGGGAACATGACGGTCTGGACGATGGCGAGGGCGGCCGCCCCTGTGACCACGAGGCCCATGAACATGCCCGCCCACAGGACCGCGAAGCGGAGCAGGAGGAGCAGTCCCACGGCCGCGGCGACTTCGGCTGGACCGGTGTGCCAGCGCCAGCCCAGGGCCAGACCGCAGGCGACCATCACCGCCAGCCCGAGCGCCGCATACAACATGTCGGCGATGCCCCGGCCCAGGAGGACCGACAGCGACGACATCGGCATCGACCGGAAACGGTCCGTCACCCCGCGGTCGGCGTCCTGTGTGACCGCCATCATGGTCTCAGCGGTCCCGAAGGCCATCGTCATCACGAACATCCCGGGCATCAGGTACTCGATGTACGGTCCGCCACCGGGGACGGTCATCGCGCCGCCGAACAGGAACGCGAAGAGCACGACAAGCATGATCATGAAGCCGAGGCCGGCGATGATCTGCATGGGCTCCCGGCGCCAGTATTGGAGCCCCCGCAGGGTCAGCGTCCAGGCATCGGCGAGGGTCCAACGGATCGTGCTCGCGGTCATGCGGCCTCCTCCTCTCGGGTGGTGGTTTCGGCGGCATGGCCTGTCAGCTGCAGGAACACCTCATCGAGAGTCGGTCGGCGCACGCCAACGTCCTCGGCCTCGATCCCGCGGGCATCCAGATCGCGGAGCAGCGCTGCCAGGGCCGCCAGTCGGTCGTCGACCGGTGCGCTGACGCGGCGACGATCGACATCGATCTCGGGATCCTGGGGTGACAGGCGGGCGAGCGCCTCCGCCGCCCCGGCGAGATCATCGTCGTGACGGACGATGCATTCGAGGCGATCGCCCCCGAACCGAGCCTTGAGCTGATCCGGCGATCCTTCGGCGATGACGCGGCCGAGGTCGACGACGCTGATGCGGTCGGCCAGTTGATCGGCCTCGTCCAGGTACTGCGTGGTGAGGAGGACGGTCGTGCCCTCGCGCACGAGGGCGCGGATGGCCGACCAGACCTCGTTCCGGCCGCGCGGGTCCAGACCCGTGGTCGGCTCGTCCAGGAACAGGACCTCCGGCGCCAGGATGAGGCTGGTCGCCAGGTCGAGGCGTCGTCGCATGCCGCCCGAGTACCGCTTGACGGGCCGATCGGCAGCTTCCTCCAGACCGAACCGCCCCAGCAACTCGTCGGCCCGCCGACGGGCCGCCGCGCTTCCGATATGGAACAACCGCCCGAACATGACCAGGTTCTCGCGACCGCTGAGCGCTTCGTCGAGAGCGGCGGTCTGGCCGACCAGCCCGATCCGCTTGCGCACCTCGCCGGCCGCCCGGCTGACGTCGTGCCCGGCGACTTCCGCGACGCCGCCGTCAGGACGGACGAGCGTCGCCAGGATGCGGACGGCCGTCGTCTTGCCTGCGCCGTTCGGGCCGAGCAGCCCGCAGACGGTTCCGGCCGCTACCTCGAGATCGAAGCCGTCGAGCGCGGTCGTGGTCCGATATCGCTTCACCAGTCCGGTGGCCCGGATAGCCGGGCGACCAGGGGATCCATCCATGTTCTCCTCCTGACTCGATACGGTGTACGGTGTTTCCCGGTCATGATACCGTACGCCATACGGAGTTTGCAAGAGGTGCATCATCGTCCGCGATGTCTCCCGAATATCTCGGCCGCGGCGATCCACGACGCAGCCTGGACCTGCTGTGGGGCGACGGCCCGCGTCCGACGCGCGGGCCCAAGCCCGGCCTGACGGTCGAATCGATCATCGAGGCGGCCATCGAGCTGGCCGGTCAGGACGGGATCGCCGGGCTCTCCATGCGTCGCGTCGCCGAGCGACTGGGTGTCGGGGCGATGTCTCTGTACACCTACGTGCCGTCGAAGGCCGAGCTCCTCGACCTGATGCTCGACACCGTGTACGGCGAGCAGGTCGCGGCCATCCGGTCGGCGACTACCGGCGGGACGGCCGACGACCCACACGCCCCACTCACGGTCGAATGGCGCGCCGGCCTGGCGGCGCGCGCCCGGGCGGACTGGGATCTGTACCACCGGCATCCATGGATCTTCCAGGTGGCCCACGGCAGGGGTGTTCTTGGCCCCAATGAGTTGCGTGCCTACGAAGCGACGCTACGCCTCGTCGACGGGCTGGGGCTGACCGGGCGCGAGATGGTCGCCGTTGTGGACCTGGTCGCGATGTATGTGGGCGGCGCGGCCCGCTTCGCCGTCGAAGCAGGCCAGGCACCGAAGGTGACCGGCATGTCCGACACGGAATGGTGGCTGGCGCGCGAACAGATCCTGGCTGAAAAGATCGGCGACGGGTCCGACTTCCCGACGGTGACCCGAGTGAGTGCTGACGGCGGCTTCGACGTGGCGCCGGATGCCGCGGACTACAACAAGGCGTTCGCTATCGATGACTTCGAGTTCGGCCTGGAACGGGTCCTCGACGGGATCGGCGGGTTCATCGCTGGGCGGCGTCAGTCGGCATAGCCGCCCGGGCGCGCGCGGCGCCAGGCCCACGCCGAGCCGACCATCTCCTCCAGGTCCGGTCGCCGCGCCGCCCATCCGAGGATCGCTTTCGCGCGCAGTGGTGAGGCGACCAGGACCGGGGGATCGCCGGGCCGTCGCGGCCCGACCTCGTAGTCGATCGGCCGACCCACCACAGCCTCGGCGGCCGCGATGACCTCCAGGTTGGTGGCGCCCTCGCCGTTGCCGAGGTTGCACGCGAGCAGACCGTCGCCCGTGCGCTGGTCGCCCGCGACGGTCGCCTCGAGCGCGAGGAGGTGGGCGTCGGCTAGGTCGGCAACGTGAATGTAGTCACGGACGCACGTGCCGTCACGGGTCGGGTAGTCGTCCCCGAACAGTGTCAGCCGACGGCCGGCATCCACCGCCTGCAGGATCGCCGGGATGATGTGGGTCTCGGGCTCGTGGTCCTCGCCGATCGCGTCGGTCGCGCCGGCAACGTTGAAGTACCGCAGCGACACGCCGCGCAGCCCGTAGGCCTTCGCGTACCAGTCGAGCGCACCCTCGAATGAGCGCTTCGTCTCGCCGTACGGATTGATCGGGCGGAGCGGCGCGTCCTCGCTGATCGGGGTGGCGTCCGGGACACCGTAGACGGCAGCGGTCGAGGACAGGACGAATCGGTCGACGCCGATCTCCCGCGCGGCCTCCAGCAGCGCGATGCCGCCGGCCACGTTGTCCCGGAAGTAGCGGGCGGGCTCGACCAGCAATTCGCCGACCAGCGAGCGTGACGCGCAATGGAGGATCGCCTCGATCCGCGCGTCGGCGAGAAGTGAGGCAGTCGCCGACCCGTCGCCGTAATCGCCGACGACCAGACGCGCCCCGTCCGGCACAGCCGCGCGGTGCCCGGTCGAGAGGTCGTCCAGCACGACGACCTCATGGCCGGCCGCGAGGAACGCCTCGACGGAGACCGCACCCACGTAGCCCGCCCCGCCTGTGACGAGGATCCGAGTCATGGGCCGAACCTTAGCGGCGGCGGAGCCGATCGATGATGGATCGCCGCTCCGGTGTTCTGGCAGGCTCCGACTCCCCATCCGGCGCTGGCACGGCCTCGGGCCGCGCCGGTGGGGGCGGTGGGGCTGCCGGCATCGGATCGTCCACGGGTTCGCCGCGGGTCGCGAGCACTTCCTCGAGTCGGACCGCCAGCCGGCGCGCCGCCTCGTTCTCCGGATCGATGACGAGTGCGCGCCGGGCGAGCAGGTAGGCCCCCAGGTCGTCCGTCCGCTCCAGCGCCACCCGCGCCAGACCGACGACCGCGATCGAATTGCGCGGATCCGACGTCGCGACCTGGTGGTACAGCTCCTCGGCGCGATCGACGCGCCCGAACGACAGGGCCCGCTCCGCTTCGAGCAGCAGCTCGATCATCGGCTGGGATCCTGCGCGGCCATCGACCGCGCGACCGCAAGGAGCCGGTCGCGGGTGTTGAGCGTCGGATCGCCGATCACCCGGTCGAGCAGCCGTTGCAGGGTCCGGCCGACGATCGGCCCGGGCTTCCAGCCGAATTCCGTCATCAGGTCGGAGCCGTCGATCGCTAATGCCTTCAGGTCGAGAGCCGCGCCCGAGGTCAGCTGTGCCGCGACGCGGCCCTTGAGCTCGGTGAGACGGCCGGCATCCGGCGGGTTGCCGGACCCGACGTTGTCCGCCTCACGCAGGAGGAACAGGTCGTCGAGTGCATCCTTCCCGACCTTCACGATGAACCGACGGATCGCAGCGTCGGACCAGGTCGGCACGTATCCGAACATGTGGTTGCGGATGAGATGGACCACGCGCTCCCGCTCGGTTGTCGGCCAGCGCCAGCGATCGAGCACCTCGCGGGCCTGCTGGGCGCCGACGATCTCGTGGCCGACGAACCGACCGTCAGCCATCGTCGATGGCTTGCCCAGATCGTGCAGCAGGGCTGCCAACCGGATCCGTATCGGCTCCGACACGGCGCCATCGACGGCGCGCAGAGTGTGGTCCCACAGATCCTCGCCGGGAACCTTGTTCTGGGGCACGCCCCGCTGCGCCGCCAGCTCGGGTGTCAGGTGAGCCAAGAGACCGGTGTCGAACAGCGGCCGGAGACCCGTCGACGGCCGTGAGGCCGCGAGAAGCTTGCCCATCTCCGCCCCGATGCGTTCGCCCGACAGGTGGCTGACGAGCTCGGCGCGAGACCCGATCGCGCCCAGCGTTGCCGGCTCGATCGTGAAGTCGAGGGTCGCCACCAGTCGGACGGCTCGGACCATCCTCAGCGCATCCTCACCGAACCGCGTCGCCGGGTCGCCGACCGCGCGGAGGGTGTGCGCCGCGAGGTCGGCGCGGCCGCCGTACGGGTCGACGAACCGCGGCTCGCTGCCCGGTTCGGCACCCCACGCCATCGCGTTGACCGTGAAGTCGCGACGCGCCAGGTCCACCTCGATCGAGTCGCCGAACTCCACCCGATGCGGCCGCCGGTAGTCCGCGTAGTCGTGGTCGGACCGGAACGTCGTGATCTCGACCTCGCCGACTCCTGGGTCACCGCCCCTGACCGCTACGGTCCCGAACTGGTTTTCGTAGGTGGCCCCCGGAAACAGGCTCGCCGTCATCTCGGGGAGGGCCGAGGTGGTCAGGTCCCAGTCCGTCGCAGGGCGACCCAGGAGCAGGTCGCGCACGGACCCGCCGACCACGTATGCGGCGTGGCCTTCGGACCACAGTGTCCCGAGGAGCTCGTGGATGGCGGCGGGGATCGCCGATGATGGATCGACCGGGGCTCGTCCCGCGTCGAGCGTCAGTTCCGCCCCAGGAAGAGGTAGGTGCGCCATGCATCGTTCCGCTCGTCCGTGAGGTACGGCGTGAACAGCGAATAGATGTCGCTGCGCGGCTCGAACGGGGTGCGGTGGAGCCGGAGGCGCGCTTCCTCGAGGGTCTTGCCGCCCTTGCGGTGATTGCATGACTTGCAGGCGGTGACGAGGTTCTCCCACGTGTGCCCGCCCCCACGATGACGGGGCATGACATGGTCGAGCGTCAGGTCGTGCGTCTGGCGCCCGCAGTACTGGCAGACATGACGGTCGCGCGCGAATACCTCGCGACGGGACAGTTTCACCCGCGGGCGGGGCCGGCGGATCATGTGCTGCAGCCGGATGACGGAGGGCGCGCGGAACTCAGTCCGCGGCGTCCGGATCATCTGGTGGTCGTACTCGATCACCTCGGCCTTCTCGCCGAACAGAAGACGGAAGGCCCTTGGCAGATTGCAGACGTTCAGCGGCTCGTAGTTCTGGTTCAGAACGAGAACGACGCCGTCCATGGTGGGCGGAGGATAACAAGAACGCAGCGCGCCGCTGGGCGCGTGACCTAATGGTCGGCCAGCACGTGCTCCGTCACGCCTCGCGACCGGTCGCGCGGCCAGTCCGCTGGTCCCAGCCACCGGCCTGGCCCACCTTTGTCGTGAGCGGCTTCCCGAGGGCTTCCGCGATGAAGCGCGCCGCGACGAGGACGCCTTCGAGGGTCACGCCGTGCTCGTATCCGGACGCGTCGAGCATGTACACGAGATCCTCGGTCGCGAGGTTGCCGGCCGCTCCCGGCGCGTACGGGCAACCACCGGTCCCGCCGGTCGCGGAATCGAACGTCCGCACGCCGGCCGCGAGACCCATCGCGACGTTGGCCAGCGCCGTCCCGCGCGTGTCGTGGAAGTGGTAGGCCTGCTGGCTCAGAGGTATCCCCGCCGCCTCCGCCAAAGCCACGACCTCAGCCACCTGGTCCGGGACGCCCACACCGATCGTGTCGCCGAAACAGATCTCGTCTGCACCGAGCGCGACGAGTCGGACCGCCACGTCGACCGCGTCCGCTGGGTCGACTCGACCGGTGTATGGGCATCCGAACGCCGTCGAGACGTAGGCGCGTCGCCACCAACCGAGCTTCCTGGCACGCGCCAGCACGGGCGCGAACGCGGTAAGCAATTCGTCGACGGTCATGCCGATGTTGTGCCGCGTGAACGCGTCCGTCGCGGCCGTGAAGACGGCGATCGCGTCGACGCCTGCCGCCTCTGCGCGAACCATGCCGCGCTCGTTCGGCACGAGGACCGGGTAGCGCACGCCCGGTCGTCGAGGAAGGCGCCCGAGCAGGTCGTCTGCGTCGGCGAGCTGTGGGATCGCGCGCGGCGACACGAACGAGGTAGCTTCGATCTCCTGGACGCCGGCGTCGACGAGCAACTCGATGAAGCGAACCTTGACGTCGGTCGGGACGGAGACCGCCTCGTTCTGCAGGCCATCGCGCGGCCCAACTTCGTAGATCCGGACGTGGCGCCCGCCGGGTCCCGGCGTCATCGACCGGTCGTCAGACGAGCGGCGGGTCCACCGCCCGCTCGATCCGGGCGATCTCGATCTCGATTCGGCCGATCAGCTCGATCGCCTCGACGTGCTCCGAGCTGCCGTGGGACGCCGCGTTACGACGCGCCCGGGTCTCGCGATGAAGGTCGAGGAGCTCGAGACGGGTCTGCGGCAGGGTGGTCCCTGTGCGCTGGGCGGCCTTCGCCGCGTGCTTCGTCCGCTTCTCGAGCTTCTTCTTCTCGCCCACGACCGAATCGTACCGCGTCCGCGATCAGGCGGGTTCGACGATCGCGAGCCGCTGGCCGCGGACGACCTGGTCCCCGGCGCCGACGAACAGGTCGGTGACGACTCCCGCATTGCTGGCCGTCACGGCGTGCTCCATCTTCATCGCCTCGAGGGTCACCACGGCGTCGCCCGCCTCGACAGCTGTCCCGACCGGCGTGCCGATCGACAGGACCTGGCCGGGCATCGGCGCCACGAGCTCGACAGGACCCGAGCCATGGGCGGCCGCGGCGGCGCTCGCCGCTCGGTCGACATCAGGCGATGGCGCCAGGTGAAAGGCGATACTCCGACCGGCCAGGTCCAGGTGCACGGTGTCGCCCTCGCGGACCATGGCCGCGCGCGTCGTCGCGGTGCCAGGTGCCATGCGGACCGCCCGGACGGCGTCCTCCGCGGCCAGGCGCACGGTGTTCGCAGCATTCAGCCGAAACCCGTCACCGGCGGCGCGGCCGGCCAGCAGCGTCCGAGCCGCCGCCGCCCACGCCGCATCGGGGATGCGCGTGCGCTGCTGCCAGTCGTCCGGTGGCCAGATCCGTTCGAGGGTATCGGTCCGCGCTTGTCCGGCTCGAACGACCGGCTCGCGGACGAGCCAGCGCAGGAACCGCAGGTTCGTTGTCAGACCCACGATCACGGTCGCGTCGAGTGCCGCGGTGAGGCGGTCGAGCGCCTCACCGCGGTCGCGGCCGTGCGCGACGATCTTGGCGAGCATGGGGTCGAAGCGACCGCCCACGTCGTCGCCTTCGTCGACTCCGGCATCGACCCGAACGCCGTCGCCGGCGGGCCAGCGGAGCTGGAGGATCGTGCCCGTCGCGGGCAGGAAGTCGTGCTCGGCATCCTCCGCGTAGACCCTGACCTCAACGGCGTGGCCGTCCCAGCGGATCTCGGACTGATCGACGCCGAGCGGCTCGCCGCCCGCGATGCGGATCTGGTCGGCGACCAGGTCCCGGCCCGTCACGAGCTCGGTCACCGGGTGCTCGACCTGGAGGCGGGTGTTCATCTCGAGGAACGTCAGATCGCCGTGGTCGTCGAGCAGGAACTCACAGGTCCCCGCGCTCTCATAGCCCACGGCGCTCGCCAGTCGCACCGCGGCGGCGCCCATCTGCTCGCGGATAGCGGCGTCGACGCCCGGGGAACCGGCTTCTTCGAGGACTTTCTGGTGGCGCCGTTGGATCGAGCAATCGCGCTCGCCGAGATGGACGCCATTGCCGCGTCGATCGAACAGGACCTGGATCTCGACGTGCCGCGCCCCCTCGACGAGGCGCTCGAGGATGAGCCGGTCGTCGCCGAAGGCGGCCGACGCTTCGCGCCTGGCGGCCGCGAGCTCGGGAGGCAGCCGGTCGAGGTCGCGGATGGTCCGCATGCCCTTCCCGCCGCCACCGGCTGCCGGCTTGATCAGAAGCGGTACGCCGATCCGCTCCGCTGCGGCGATCAATGCGTGGTCGGACTGGTCGGCGTCGTCGTAGCCGGCGGGTATCGGGATCCCGAGGTCAGCGGCGATCCGACGCGCTGCGGCCTTGTCGCCCATGGTGCGGATGGCCGCCGGCGGGGGACCGATCCAGGTCAGCCCGGCGTCAAGGACCGACTGGGCGAAGTCCGCGTTCTCCGCAAGGAAGCCGAACCCCGGGTGGATGGCATCCGCGCCGCCGCGCGTGGCTGCTTCGACGACGGCCAGGCCGTCGAGGAGGTCGACCGCGTCCGAGCCGGCGGTGTGTGGCACCACCACGCCGATGGCAAGCTCGGCGCACGTCCGGGCGATCCGCCGGGCGATCTCACCGCGGTTGGCCACGAAGACCGTGCGGACGGAACCGTGTGACGGCGGCGCGCCGCTGTCATTAGATGGTTCTAACGCGGCAAACGCGTCAAACGCGACACGCCAGCGTCCTCCAACGCGCCGAGCCGGGAGCCGGCCACTCACGATCCACCGCTGGACGGTTCTCGTTGAAGTCCTTAGTCGCCGCGCGACCTCACTGGGACTCAGTTCCTCGGCCATTTCGTCGCGAGTGTCGCATACGACGCGGTTTGCGCCTAGTCGCCGTCTCCAGGAGGCGACCATGACGGCCGCCGCTTCTCGTCGAATGCAGCAAAGCCCTCGCGTGCCTCGTCCGTGACGCGTTGGCGAGCGATCACGCGCGCCGTGTGCCATTTCGCCGACCCGTGCCCGACGCCACGGACCTCACGAACGATCGCCTTGGCCGCGCGAACCGCGGTCGGGCCGGACGCCAGGACATCCCCGATCGCGGCATCGACCGCGTCATCGAGCGCGCCATCGCCCTCGACGACCTCGTGGACCAGTCCGATCCGCTGCGCGCGGACCGCGTCGAACCGACGCCCGCCGGGGAACAGCGCCCGCGCGTGCGAATCGCCGATCTTGGCGACGACGAACGGCGCGATCACCGCGGGGAGGATCCCCAATCGCGTCTCCGTGAACCCGAACCGGGTGCCGCTCTCGGCGATCACGAGATCGGACACGGCGCACAGGCCCATCCCGCCGCCGAGTGCCGCACCGTGGACGCGGGCGATCACCGGCACAGGACAGGTGTCGATGGCCTCGAACATGTCGGCCATCGCCATCGCATCCTGCTCGTTGCCCTCGACGTCGAGTGCCATCGCTGCGCGCATCCACGAAACGTCAGCACCAGCGCAGAACGATGGTCCGTCGCCCGCCAGCACCACGACGCGGAGCCGGTCGGCGTCCTCCCGCGCGAGACCGGCAAACGCCGCGCGGAGTTCGGCGATCACCGACGCGTCGAAGGCGTTGTGGACATCGGGTCGAGCGAGCGTCACGCGTGCGACGACGCCGTCGGGACCGGAGCGCTCGAGACGCAGGGCCGGGCTCACCGCCGCATGGTACCGACAGCCGGCGCGTCGGATTCGCGAACCTCCGGTGCCACCAGACACCGAATCACCCCACCAGACAGGTACATTTCACCCATGGGTCCCGCGAACCCGTGGTCTCCGAACTGGCGGCCCGACCCGACCGGCCGTCGCGCCATCGCGATCCGGTCGAGTCGTCGCGGGGCGCTGCTGGCCGGCGTGCTGCTCTGGCCACTCGTCCTGCTCGCGACACTGACGACACCCGGCGCGCTCGAGGCCGACGTCCGGCAGGTCGTCCTGGTCGCAGCTTTGTCGTGGCCGGGCCTGGCGCTGCTCGGCGCGGGGCTCGCCCCAGCCGCCCTCGGTTCCCGGATCGACGCGACAGTGGCGGGGATCGCACTGGGCATCGGCGCCCCGATCGCCGCCATCACGTCGGCCCTCATCGGGGTCGCCATCATCGCGTCGATCTCGAGCACCGGCGCGGGTGTCGGTGAAGCGCTCGGGATGACGATCCGCCTGGGCGTGCTCGGCGCCCTGCGCTGGTCGCCGCTGCTGGTCGTCGTAGTGGTCGTCTGGCTCGTGGTCGTTCGGCAGACGGAGCGCCGACGGACCGATTAGTCGAGGACCGCCACCGCATCGCCGACGCGGACGCGGCCCGGCTGAGCGACATCGGCGAGGACCCCGAAATCCGCGTGCTTGCCCTCGCGCAGTCCGCGATAGGCGATGAGTGTGCGCAGCGTGTCGAGGTCACGGGTCCCGCTCTCCGGGTCCTGGGTCGTGATCGCGCAGCGTGCATCGGGCTTGGTGACCTGCAGCACGGCGTCACCGATGGCGATCCGGTGACCGATCCAGGTGTCCTCCTCGTGCGGCTCGGCATCCTCGAGATCGATGAGCATCCGGAAACGCCGGCCATCCACAGACTCGACTCCAGCGTGGTGAGCGAGCTCCCTCAGCGAGCCGTCCGAGATGATGCTTGTCGGGTTGCCGCTCCGCGTGCCGCCCGGCCGGTCGCAGCGAATGACCCGGATCGGTCGACCGGCGAACGACGCGATCGCCTCGGCCCACGGGCCGATGACGACGCGGCCGACTCCGGTCCTGCCATGGACCGGCGTCTCGACCGGCTCGCCCAGCCCGACCTCCTCCTCGATGACGGTCCCGTCCGGGAACCGCATCCAGAGCGTCATGCCCGCCGGGTCCGTATGCGTCGAGATCTTGACGAGCGGGCCGACGATCAATCGATCGACCAGGCGGTTCGCGTCGTCGGTCAGGAAGAACCGCCGATCCTCGACCACGCCGACTTCGGTGATGTCGATCTCGTCGGGGTGCTCGAGACCCATGCTGCGGACGGGAGAGATCGAGAAACGGGCGACGCGTGGCACGCGCCGATGCTACCGGACGACGATCGCCGCGACGCGCCTCACCGTAGCCCGACGCTCGCAAGCTCCGCCTTCGCCAGTCGCCCGTACTGGCCAGCCGCGTAATCGCCGAAGGGGTCCGAGGTGTAGTCGAGCAGCTCGGGATACGTCAGTCGATTGATCGCCCGCGTCGCGAGAGCGCGTTGCATCATCGCCGTGGAGACATCGACCGGTGCGCGCCGGATGGCCCGATGCGCGGCGCGGACCGTCGCGAGGCGGTCCGCTCGCCATGGGAGGTAGCGCGCCAGCCACGGGACGAGCATCACGGCAACGACCAGCAACCCGAGGAGCCGGGCGATGAAGATCAGCAACGCCTCGAGCTCCTGGCCGGCCTGGACGATCGGCGCGCCGGCGGTGTCGAACGCGCCGGTCGCCAGCGAATCGATGCCCGCACCGATGACGGGGACCCCGTTGAGGGCGTCGCCCAGCTGAGCGCCGGCGCCCTGGATGTTCCTGCCGCCGCCCTGGAGGACCCGGCCGGCCTCGGCGAAGCCCGAGATCGCGTCATGGATGCGCACGCCGATGACCACCCAGAGCGCCACCCAGGCCCATGTCGCCAGGTCGGCGATCAGCTCACGGGTCCTGGCCGTCCCGACCTCGCTGTAGAACTTGAGCATCCCGATCCTCCCTGGTCACATCCGGAAGACGCCGAATCGTGTTTCGGGTATCGGCGCGTGGAGCGCCGCCTCGAGGCCAAGGGAGAGGACGCGCCGCGTGTCCACCGGGTCGATGATCCCGTCGTCCCAGAGCCTGGCCGTCGCGAAGTACGGTGAACCCTCGCGCTCGTATGTCTCGAGGATCGGCGCCTCGAAGGCGTCGCGCTCCGCGTCGTCGGCGAAGTCGCCCCGGACGGTCGACAGGACGCGGGCCGCCTGTTGGCCGCCCATGACCGAGATGCGGGCGTTCGGCCACGACCACAGGAACCTCGGCTGGTAGGCCCGACCGCTCATCGCGTAGTTCCCGGCCCCGAACGACCCGCCGATCAGGATCGTGAACTTGGGGACCTCGGCGGACGCCACCGACATCACCAGCTTCGCCCCGTCCTTGGCGATGCCGGCCTCCTCGTACTCGCGACCGACCATGAACCCCGTGATGTTCTGCAGGAAGACCAGCGGGATGCGCCGCTGGCAGGCGAGCTCGATGAAGTGGGTGCCCTTCAGCGCCGACTGGCTGAACAGGATCCCGTCGTTCGCAAGGATCCCGATGGGCACCCCGTCGACGTGCGCGAAGCCCGTGACGAGGGTCTCGCCGTACAGCGGCTTGAACTCGTGGAACCGCGACCCATCGACGAGGCGGGCGATGATCTCGCGGACCGGCACGGGCCGGCGCGGGTCGGCGGAGACGGCGCCGTACAGGCCCGCCGGGTCGACTTTTGGCGCCTCCGGAGCTCGGCGGTCCCACGGCGCGGGCGGCGAGGGACGGTTGAGGTTTGCGACGATCGACCGGCCGAGCGCGAGCGCGTGCTCGTCATCGAGCGCCTCATGGTCGGCGACGCCGGAGCGGCGTGTATGGACCTCCGAGCCCCCGAGCTCCTCGGCCGTGACGTCCTCGCCGGTCGCCGCCTTCACCAGCGGCGGCCCGCCCAGGAAGATCGTGCCGGTGCCCTTGACGATGACGGTCTCGTCGCTCATCGCCGGCACGTAGGCGCCGCCGGCGGTGGATGAGCCCATGACCAGAGCGACCTGCGGGATGCCGACCGCCGACATCCGGGCCTGGTTGTAGAAGATCCGTCCGAAGTGATCGCGGTCGGGGAACACGTCGGCCTGGAGCGGCAGGAACGCGCCGCCGCTGTCGACGAGGTAGATGCACGGCAGGTGGTTCTCGAGGGCGATCTCCTGGGCACGGAGATGCTTCTTGACCGTCATCGGGTAATAGGTGCCGCCCTTGACCGTCGCGTCGTTGGCCACGACGACGCACGTCGTGCCCTCGATCCGCCCGATGCCGGTGACGATGCCGGCCCCGGGCGCGTCGTCGTCGTACAGCCCGTTGGCGGCCAATGGGCTCAACTCGAGAAAGGCCGACCCGGGATCGAGCAGGTGGTCGATGCGGTCGCGGACCGGAAGCTTGCCGCGCTCCCGGTGGCGCTCGATCGAGCGATCGTCGCCGCCGGCGCCTCGGTCGGCGAGCTCCGACTGCCGTCGGCGGAGGTCCTCGACCAGGGCGGCCATCGCGTCGTGGTTGGCGCGGGTGTCTGCGGCGGCAGGGTCCAGCCGGCTGCGCAGGACGGGCATGGCGCCGATGATAGGTCGCCGGCTGGGTGCCAGGTTCCGGATGCTTGGCCCAGGTGCCCGGCCCAGGTGCCCGACCCAGGTGCCCGACCCGGGTGCATTGACGTGACCCAGTCTGAGCCCTTGGGTCGCGACGTCGGCACCCCGATCGCCGATATGGTCGTGTGCTGATCACCGATCGGCCTGGGGGGGCGGAACCGCGCGGGAGGCAGCGACGTCGGGCGCCCATGCTCGTACGGATCGCAAGATTCGCTCTCTTCGTTTCGATCGGGGCCGCGCTCCTTGGGTGTTCACCGGCGGCCGTCGCGTCGCTCCTTCCCGCGGCCGCAGGCCCGCTCGTCATGGTCACGACCCATGGCGGTGAGTGCGTCGACGGACCGTGCGGGTCGACGACCGTCATCGAACGCGACGGGCGCATCCATCAGACCGCGCCGGCGGCCGCCGAGCTCGGCACGGTGCCTGCCGACGTCCTGAGCGCGCTCGACGTGGCGGTCAAGGCGACCGATTTCGACGCCATCCGAGCTCGACCGTTCACCGGGGAATGCCCGGTCGCGTTCGACGGCCAGGAGTTCATCTACGAGTTCGGCGCGCCCACAGGCGTCGAGCGCATCGCGTCCTGCGAGACCGAGATCGACCCGGACAACCCACTGTTCGCGGCCACGACGGCAGCGCTCGCGGTCGTTGACCGCTAGGTCCCGTCGGCGTCAGCCGAGGACGTCGCCGAGCGCGGCGTCGATCGTCGTGTAGCGGAATTCGTAGCCGAGCGCGCTCGCCCTGGCTGGCGCCACGCGCCGCGATCCGAGCAGAAGTACTGCCTGCTCGCCGAGCACGAGGCGGACGAGCCAGGCCGGGGCAGGGAATCGCGCCGGCCGATGCAGGACGCGCGCCATCGCGCGGACGAAGTCGATCTGGTGGACGGCGCCCGGGCTGGTCGCGTTGAGAACGCCGTCCGAGATGGCTTCGGTCATGGCCAGCCGGAAGAGGGCGACCGCATCATCGATATGGACCCAGCTCAGCCATTGCTGACCGCTCCCCAGGCGGCCGCCGAGGAAGAGGCGCACGGGGAGCGCCAGGAACCAGACCAGGTCCGCCTCGCGGGCGAGGACGTGCCCCATCCGCAATCGAGTCACGCGCACACCGAGGGACTCGGCGCGCCGTGCCTCGTCCTCCAGGGATCGGGAGACCTGGGCGAGGAACTCCGTGCCCATCTCTGTCTCCTCGGTCATAGGTGCCGGGTCGTCACCGGCCGGCGACTCTGCATAAGCGTCGATCCCCGACACGACGACGAGGCGCGATGGACGGCGTTCGGTCGGCAGGCGCCCCAGCGCGTCGACGATCGCCCGGATCGGCGTCCACGCGACTCGACGCGATGACGGCCTTCCGGCGGCGAGTCCACGGCCACGGCGCGACGCGCGCGCCGGCGAGGCTGACGACGACATGCGCCCCCGCGATCGACTCGGCCAGGCCCGGCACATCCTCGGCGGACCACCGGGTGAGCCGGGCTCCGGGCGGGATCACCTTCCTGCGGCGCTGCGGATCTCGTGACAGCACGACGACGTCGGCGTCGTCCGCCAGGAGCGATCGCGTCAACGCACGACCGACCAACCCGGAACCACCCACGATCGCCACTTTCATCGGGACTCTCGACCTTCCAAGCGTGCTACTCTGTCATAGCAAGTTATGACGCAGAAACTCGCTACTGTCAATGCGCATGAATCGATCGGCGATGCCGACCAGGGCGCTCGCCCGTCCACCGCCGAGTCGATCCGGCTCGATCTCGCCGACGCCTGGGGTGAGATGGGCGCTGCCTGGGGCGTGACGCCGGCGATCGCGCGCGTGCAGGCGTACCTGATGGCGCGTCAGGAGCCGCTGACGGAGCGCGAGGTCCGCGAGGCGCTCGGGCTGTCGCATCGAGCCGCGAGCCTCGCCCTCGCCGAGGCTGAATCGTGGGGCCTCGTCCAGCGCGTGTCGGAGCCGCGGCGGGTCGGCCGACGCGGACCGGCGGGTACGGCGTTCCTTGCCGTGAACGATCACTGGCAATGGTTCGGCCGCGTCATCGCCGAGCGCAAGAGCCGCGAAGGCGATCCGGTCGTCGCGGTGCTCGAGCAGAAGGCCAAGGAGGCGGCGGCGGCCGCCAAGGCCGACCCGGACGACACCGAGCTGGCAGCCCTCCATGACTGGTTAACGTCGTTTGTCGTGTTCGTCCGGCTGTTCGACCGAGCGGTCGGTATCGTCCCGCAGCTGGAACCGCGCGAGCTCGAGCGGGCCCTTCAGCTGCTGGATCGCGTGCCGGATGACACGGTCCTGCGCCTGTTCGATCTGCTCGGCGGTCTTGATGACGACGACGTCCTCGAGCTTGTCGAGACGGTCTCGCGCCTCTCGCCGAAGGCGGCGCGCCGGGCGACCAAGCTGATGTCGGGCGTCGTGCGGACCGTCTCCCGGTAATCTCGTTCGGTGAGCGAACCACGCGTCGATCGGCCACATGTCCCGGGCTATGGGATCCCGAAGTCGACCAAAGGCGTCCTCCCGTGGTCGTGGGTGGTCGAACGGCTCGAAAAGGCGGAGATCTACTGGCTGGCGACGGCCGACGCGGACGGGGCTCCGCATCTCAACCCGATCTGGGGGGCGTGGGTCGACGGCCGCTGGTACGTCGAAGGCGGCCCGACCCGCTGGAAACGGAACCTCCGTGCCAACCCGCAGATGGCGATCCACGTCGAGACGACGGGCGAGGTCGTGATCGTCGAGGGGAAGGCCGCCGAGGTCGTCGGGCTCCCGCCCGAGAAGGCGGACAGGATCATGGCCGGCTACGCCAAGTACAAGCCTGGCTACGCGGCCGACCCCGCGAACTGGGCTCAGGGTGGGCTTTGGGAGCTGCGACCGATCAAGGCCTTCGCGTGGACGACGTTCCCGACCGACACGACGCGGTACACGTTCGACGAATAGGCGCCGCCGCCAGTAGCGCATGGGGGATCAGTCTGCGATTGACCGGGCCGCGGCGGAGCGCCGAACGGGCGCGGACCGGTCCATCGCAGTCCAGAGCGCGCACCGCGCGCCGATCGGTGCCGATCGCTTGGGCGGAATCGGCCCTCGTGACATAATCCTGACCGCGCGCGAGACCGTGGCCGACTCGAACGGGCGAGGACCCCGGGGCCAGAACCGGCCGGCGGGCCGAGCGCGGATCCTACCTGAGGAACCACAGCCCACATGACCGTCGAAACCTCCACCTGGGCGACCAAGAAGGGCCTCGCCCAGATGCTCAAGGGCGGCGTCATCATGGACGTCGTCACCGCCGATCAGGCGAGGGTCGCCGAGGACGCCGGTGCCGTCGCCGTGATGGCGCTCGAGCGCGTGCCCGCCGACATCCGCAAGGTCGGCGGCGTGGCGCGCATGTCCGACCCGGCCATGATCACCGGGATCATGGACGCCGTGACGATCCCGGTCATGGCCAAGGCGCGCATCGGACACTTCGTCGAGGCGCAGGTGCTCGAGGCGCTCGGGGTCGACTACATCGACGAATCCGAGGTCCTCACCCCGGCCGACGAGAACAACCACATCGACAAGCACGCCTTCAAGGTCCCGTTCGTGTGTGGCTGCCGGAACCTCGGCGAGGCGCTGCGGCGCATCAACGAAGGCGCCGCGATGATGCGGACCAAGGGCGAGGCCGGGACCGGCAACATCGTTGAAGCGGTCCGCCAGCTGCGTGACGTCAACAGCGAGATCCGCCGGCTGCAGGGCATGCGGGATGACGAGCTGTTCGTCGCGGCGAAGGACCTCCAGGCGCCCTATGAGCTCGTGGCGGACGTGGCTGCGAAAGGCACGCTGCCGGTCGTCAATTTCGTCGCGGGGGGCATCTCGACGCCGGCCGACGCGGCGCTCGTGATGCAGCTCGGGGCCGAGGGCGTCTTCGTCGGCTCGGGCATCTTCAAGAGCGAGGACCCGGCCCGGATGGCCAACGCGATCGTCCAGGCGACGACCTTCTTCGACGATGCCAAGAAGATCGCGGAAGTTTCGAAGGGCCTGGGAGCCCCGATGCGCGGCATCGCCCTCGAGGAGATCCCGGAGCAGGAGCGACTCGCCGTTCGCGGTTGGTAGGGAAACGGCCGCTGAGCGGCTGGCGCACCACCGCGTACCATCGGCTCACCATGAGGATCGGGGTCCTCGCCCTGCAGGGGGCGTTCCGTGAACATCTCGACACGCTTGATGCCATCGGCGTCGAGGGAGTTCGCGTGCGCGAGCCAGGCGACCTCGATGGGGTCAGCGGGCTGATCCTGCCCGGCGGCGAGAGTACGACCATGCGCCAGCTCATCGAGCGCTGGGGTCTGCGCCAGCCGATCCTCGACCTGGCCGCGAGCGGCGCCCCGATCTTCGGCACGTGCGCCGGCATGATCGTCCTCGCGCGTGGTATCGCGGGTGACGAGGAGCCGATCCTGCCGCTGCTCGACGTCCGGGTCGAGCGCAACGCCTTCGGGCGCCAGCTCGACTCGTTCGAGGCCGACCTGGCGGTCGATGTGCTCGGCGACACGCCGGTCCACGCCGTCTTCATCCGCGCGCCGGTCATCGAGCGCACCGGGCCAGACGTCGACGTGCTCGGCCGGCTCGATGACGGGCGGGTCGTCGCCGTGCGGGAGCGGAACGTGTTCGCGACCGCGTTCCATCCCGAGCTCGCCGGGGAGACGCGCTTCCATCGACTGCTCGCGACCATGGCGTCCGAACACGACGACCCGGGCGAGGGATCGGGCCGTCGCCACCACCCGACCCGCCGCACGCAGCTGCGATGACTGCAAGCAAGCGATGACCGTCACGCGGACGCCTCGCAAGCAAGGCAAGGTCCGCGCCGCGCGACTGACGGACCTCGCGGCGCTGGGCGAGCTGTCGCGCCTGTGCCAGTCGGACGACGCGTCGACCCGCTCGCTCGGACTGCCCGTCAGCGGCCCGCCGATCGGGGTGTTCAGCCTGTTCCGGCTGCCGCTCGGCGCCTTCCGCCCGAACGACCTGATGTACGTCTACGAAGAGGATGGCCGGATCGCCGGGCTCATCCGCGTGGAGCGCGAGTCGTCCCGCGACGAGTGGACGATCGTGGAGCTCGATGCTGTCGGTATGGCCGACGCCGGCGACATCCGCTACCGCCTGGTCAATCAGCTCCTGCGCGAGGGTGGCAAGCGCGGAGCCGCGCGGTTCCACGTCGCGTGTGCCGATGTCGACGGGAACGTGGAGCTGATGATGCAGGCGGGTTTCATCCGCTACGGCGAGGAGCAGATCATGTTCCGCCCGGACGGCGAGCTGCCCAAGCCGTGGACCGACAAGGCGGCCAGCGACGCGCGCATCCGGCCCGCCCAACCGATCGACGCGCTGGCGCTCAACCGGCTGTATACGGCCGCGACGCCCGGCCCGGTGGTCCGGCTCGAGGCGATCCGCCTGCCCGACTGGGAGCGCCAGGGGAACCACTGGCGGGTGCCCCGCTCCAGCCTCGCGCCGATCCTGCGCTTCGCCGACATCGAGGCGTTCGTGCAGCAGGCGCCGGGCGGGGGCAAGGACGGCACCGTGCTCGACGCGTTCGTCCAGGTCGGCGTCGCGAAAGAGGACCAGCCGCATTACCTGAAAGTCGTCGTGCGGCCGGAGGCCGACCCCACGGCCATCATCTCGTTCGGACTCGGCATCATCGAGGCCCGCACGACCCGGGGTAGCGAGCACCGCCACGACCACGGCGTCATCTCACCCGTGCGAACCTATGAGGGGCCTGTCGACCGGAGACTGGAGGATGCTTCCTTCGGATCGATCGCGAGTGTCACGCTGCTCATGAAAGAGACCCTCGTCCGGGTCGCCGAGCCGGCCCTCGTCCCGGCCGGCGTCCGATAGCCGTGGAAACGGAGGCAAGCGTGGGTTCCGACGTACGCCAGCGCGAAACGATCGACGATCTCGACGCGATGCTGTCGTCGCTGCCGCCGGAGATCGTCGAGGCCGTGCATGCCCTGCCGGATCGCGAGGCGCTCATCGAGGTCGTGCTCGACCTCGGCCGTCGCCCGGAGGGGCGCTTCCCCGATGCCGAGGTCAGCCTGCTCGAGCGCGAGATCGCCGAGGCCGACATCGCCTTCGTGATCGACCACATCGGCTCGTTCGGGGACGACAACCGCGCAGGCATCGAGCGCACGCTTCACCGGATCAGTGCGATCCGCAACCGGAACGGCAAGGTCGTCGGCCTGACGTGCCGGGTCGGCCGCGCCGTCTACGGCACGATCGAGATCATCAACGACTTCGTCGAGACCGGGAAATCGATCCTGATCATGGGCCGCCCCGGCATCGGCAAGACCACGATGCTGCGCGAGGCCGCGCGGGTGCTGGCCGACGACCTCGGCAAGCGTGTCGTCGTGGTCGACACGTCCAACGAGATCGCCGGCGACGGCGACATCCCGCACCCGGCGATCGGCAAGGCCCGCCGCATGCAGGTCCGCACGCCGTCGTTGCAACACGAGGTGATGATCGAGGCGGTCGAGAACCACATGCCGCAGGTCATCGTCATCGACGAGATCGGCACCGAGCTCGAGGCGCAGGCGGCCCGGACGATCGCCGAGCGTGGCGTGCAGCTCATCGGCACCGCACACGGCAACAACCTCGACAACCTGATGCTCAACCCGACGCTGTCCGACCTGATCGGCGGCATCCAGAGCGTCACCCTCGGCGACGAGGAAGCCCGCCGCCGGCGCACCCAGAAGAGCGTGCTCGAGCGCAAGGCGCCGCCGACCTTCGATGTGATCGTCGAGATCCAGGATCGCGAGCGGGTGGCAGTCCACAGCGACGTCGCCGAGACCGTCGACGCGTTGCTGCGCGGCGATGCCGTCGCGCCGGAGCTGCGCTGGCGGGACGAGGAGGGCGTCCATCGATCGCAGGGCCGCCCTCGGCCGTCGCCCCGCGAGCAGCTGGGCGCCGAGCGCTTCGCGGGTCTCGTCGGTGGAGGCTCGCCGTGGCGGATGGAGCCAGGCTGGCGCGGCGATGGCTCCGCGCGGGCCTCCGGCGGATTCCGCGAGGCGGAGCGCGGCAGCTTCCGGCCCGGCTACCGACCCGGCGCATCCGGTGGCTGGCGGCAGACCCGCGGCGGACCCGGGCGCGAATCGCCACAGCGTGGCCCGCTCTCGAGCGGCGGCCCGGACGCCATGCCCGGCGAGCGGTTCGCGAGCCGCCCGGGCGATGCACCGTTCGTCGCCGGCGACATCGCCGATCGCGGACCACTCGAGCGCGGCGGCGCACCGACGGCCCTCGAGGCCCGCGCGCGCGAGGCGCGCGAACTCGAGCGCCAGAAGGCATGGCGTGATCAGGCATCGCGTGCGATGCAGAGCTTCAAGGCCGAGGAGGGCACCGCACCCGTCAACGCCGATGACCTCGACGCGCACGACGACATCGGCTCACTTCCGCTCGGCGCGATCGAGGGCGAGCACGGCGAGACGGTCCTCGAACCGGGCGGGTCACCGCTGCCGACGCTGCGCGTGCTCCCGCAAGGCATCAGCCGCAAACGCCTCGAGCAGGCGGTCCGCGACCTCGGCCTGCCTGTCGTGATCGCGCGCGACGTGGACGAGGCGGACGTGGTCATGACCCTCAAGAACGAGTACAAGCAGAAGACCCCCCTGCTCCGCGAGGCCGAGGAGCGGGCGATGCCGATCTACGTCCTCAAGAGCAACACGATCCCGCAGATGCAGTCCAGCCTGACCTCGATCTTCTCGCTCGAGATCGATCCGCGCGAGGCGGCCCTGCGCGAGACCGAGGACGCGATCGACGTCGTCCTGTCGTCGTCCGAGGCGGTCGAGTTGTCGCCGCAGAACGCCTACATCCGGCGGCTCCAGCATCAGATGGCGGAACGGGCCAACCTCGTCTCGCGCTCCCGTGGCCGCGAGCCATTCCGGCGGGTGCGCCTCTATCCGGACGCCGCGCGCAGCAGCTGGCGGTGACGTCCACGCCGACCCCCCTGCGGGCCGTGTTGCGTCGATTTGCGACCGGCCTCATCGCGTATGGCCTTATCGGCCTCGTCCTGGCACTCGTCGCTCTGATCGCGGTCGTCTGGGCCGGAGGCAGGCTGGCGGCGGTGGGCGGGCGGGTCGAGACCCAGATCGCCGCAGTCGTCGAGACGCTCGATCGGACGTCAACGGCCCTGGCCGATGCCGGCACGTCGGCGACGTCCTTCTCGGGCACGATGGAGCGCACCCCACCGGTCGTGCGCCAGACCGCGCAGGCCATCGCCGACGTCCGGACCGACCTGCGCTCGGCCGAGAGCCAGTTCTCGCAATTCGAGATCCTCGGCCGCCAGCCGCTCGGCGGCGTGGCCGATTCGTTCGGACGCATGGCCGCCAACCTCGACGGACTCGACGAGCGCCTCGACCTGATCGCCACGGATCTCGAGAGCAACCGAACCGCGTTGGTCGCGAACGCCACGTCGCTCAGCGCGCTCGGCGTCCGGCTCGGCCTGGTCGCCGATGACCTGCGCGGCGGGGTGGTCGAGGAGGGCTTCGCCGACGTGCGCTCCAGCGCGACCGTCCTGGCACTCGTGCTGCTCGTGTGGATGACGATCCCCGCGGCCGGTGCGCTGTGGCTCGGTTGGAGGCTCCGGCGCGAGGTCGGGCACGGGGACGACGACTAGCGCAGGTCCCGGCGCAACGCCGATCTCGCGGCGAGGTGTCCGCTCATGCCGTGGACTCCGCCGCCCGGCGCCGCCGATGAGGAGCACAGGTACAGCCCCGGCCCGGCGTGGTAGGGATCCAGGGACACCGCGGGCCGGAACAGGAGCTGACGGATATCGGAGATGCCGGCGTTGATGTCGCCCCCGACGTAGTTCGAGTCGTAATCCTCCATCTGTGCCGGCGAGTGGGTCCTGCGGGCGAGGATGCGATCGCGAAAGCCCGGCGCGAACCGCTCGACCTGAGCCTCGATGCGGTCGGTCATGTCGACCTCGGATCCGGACGGTACGTGGCAGTACGCCCACGCGGTCGTCCTGCCCGCCGGTGCTCGTGACGGGTCCCAGGGGTGGTATTGGACGAGCAGCGTGAGCGGTCGGTCGGGCGGCCGGCCGGCTGCCACTTGCCGCTCGGATCTGATGACCTCGGCGGACGAGCCGCCGAGGTGGACCGTCGCCGCCCGACGCAGGCCGTCGGCGGTCCACGGCACCGGACCGTCGAGCGCCCAGTCGACCTTGAAGACGCCAGCTCCGTAGCGGAAGCCCTCGTAGCGCCGGCGCGTGCGGTCGGGCAGGCGGTCACCGGCGATCGACACGGCTGCGCGAGGTGTCGTGTCGAGCAGGACCGCGCGGGCCTCCGGCAGGTCGTCGAGGCGTGCGACGGGCTCGCCGGTCACGATCTCGCCACCAAGCTGCCGGAGCTCCGTGGCCAAGGCATCGGCGATGGCGGCCGAGCCGCCGCGGACCATCGGCCAGCCGACGGCGTGCGCATACGTCCCCAGCACCAGGCCGAACGACGCCGATAGCGGTCGGTCGAGCGGCACCATCCCGTGGGCCGCAAGTCCCAGGAACAGGGCCTGTGCAGCATCGCCGCGGAAGCGGGCGCGTGCCAGCCCACTGGCGGATCGCAGCGCAGTCGGCCCGAATCGGGCGATTGCGAGCAGGTGGCGTGGGGCGTGGACGACCGGGCGGAGCAGCTCGCGCCCGAGCTTGTCGGCGTCCCGGGTCAGCGGTCCGAAGAGGTGCAGCCACGCCGAGCCGTCGTCGGTCCGGCGGTCGCGATCGAGCCCGGCCGCTGTTGCCGTGAACGAGCGCTCGAGGACGACAGCCCGCCCCTCGTCGAGGGCATGGGCGACCGGGGCATCGGGGTGGATGAACTCGACGCCGCGCGCCGCCCAGTCGATCGTCCGGAAGAACGGCGAGGCGAGCGCGAGCGGCACGATCGTCGAGCACACGTCGTGGCGGAACCCGGGGAGCGTCAGCTCCGCGGTCCGGGTGCCGCCACCGATCGTCGGAGCGGCCTCGTAGACTCGCACCGAGCGACCGGCGCGGGCCAGCGTCAGCGCTGCGGCAAGGCCGTTCGGACCCGCACCGACGACGATGGCGTCGAGCGCCGGTCGACCCGACCCGGTCACTGTGCTGCGCCGACCGCGCCTGCCCCGGCCTGGAAAGGGATGCCCGCCGTGTACGCGAGGTCAGGCCAGGTGCCGGTGTAGCAGACCGGGCCGTACGTCCCTTCGTCGAGGTCACCGGCGCCGGGGACGGGCTGCCCCGTCCCCGCCTGGTCGTCGGCCACCGGTCCGGCAACCACCCAGTTCGGCGGGGTGACCGTCGGATCGAGGCTCGGGAGGAGGGCCAGGAGCTGGGCCCAGCGATAGGGCGGGCGAACGCCGACGATGGCGATGCCGGACGGCGTGCCGGCCATGCCCTCGTACTCGAGCAGATGCAGCCCGGTCTCGTCCGACGTCCCGCGGACCGCGCATGTCGACCCATCGAACGACGCTGCCAGCGAGCCCGCCAGTCGGAACGGCGTCGCGCGCGGCTCGCCCCGGCGTAGAGCCGTCAGGAGTGCCGTCTCGACGGCCGCCCGATCGGCGCTGACCGCGAAACGCACGACCCGGCCGGCGTCGTCGCGTGTCAGCCGACCGTCGTCCTCGACGATGACCGCTGCGTCCTCCCACGCGACGAGGTCCGTGCCGCTCAGCGTCAGCGCCGCCAGCTCGTCCCACAGGTGCTGCCCGTCCTCGGGCCGCATCCTGCCCGGGTTCCGGATGAGGGACTCGTACATGAGATCCGCCCCGCCCGCCTGGTGGTCGTCGGCCAGACGATCGGCGAGGTCGACGGGCACCGGGACGTCGTCGGTGGCATCGAGCGGCACGATCGAGATCGGCACATCGGTCGCCAACACCGCGGCCACCGCGGAGGGATCGGCGTACGCGTTCCACTGGAGCGGGTCCCCGCCGTCGAGACCGTCGACGAAGACGTTGCCCGGCGCATCGATCGTGCCGAGCATGGCGTGGATCCCGGCCACCCGATCTGCGAGCGTCGCGTCGGCGGCGAACGCATCCTCGATGTTCGTGAGCGGCCCGAGGGCGACGATGGTCGGGGCGCTCGGACTGGACTCGACGGCCGCGGCGAGGACGTCGACCGCGTCGCGTGGCACGCCCGCCTCAGCCTGCGGCGGGATGTTCAGCCCGAAGGCCGCATCCGCCCGCGACCGCCAGTCGTCGGGGAACGGATGGGCATCGGCGCCGCCCTCCTGCCGACCGCAGCCGAACGGGATGTCGGGCGAGCCGAGTTCGTCGATCAGGTAGCGGGTCACCAACCGCCCGGCCTGGCAGTGCACCAGTCCCGTGCCGGCGATCGTGATGGCCCGGACATCGACCGCGGGGTCCCGCAGCAGGATGAGGATCGCGGCGATATCGCTCAGGTCGAAGTCGGCGTCGATGATGATCGGCACCCGGCTCATCGGCGGATCGCTCGACAGTGGCGCCGGCGGGCTCCCCGCGCTCGGACCGCACGCGGCGAGCGTCGACAGGAGGCCGACCACGATCACGCGTCCCGTCGTGAGGATCCGGCGCATGTGCGCATCGTAGGCCCGCGCCGCTCACCCGGGCGCGGCGGCGGCGATCCCCTCGACGGCCTCGAGCGCGCGGTCGATCTCCTCGTCGGTGTTGTAGTGGACGAGTCCGAGGCGGAGGATCCCTCCGGTGTCCGCCTTGCCTAGCCGCTCGATCAGCCCGGTCGCGTAGAAATCGCCATCCCACACGTAGATCCCGCGCCTGCCCAGCTCCTCGGCGGCCTCGCGCGGATGGACGCCGTCGATCGAGATCGACACGGTCGGCACCCGGTCGGCGAACCGCGCGGTGTCGGTGATCCCATGGATCGCCACGTCGGGGATCGCCTCCAGGCCATCGATCAGGCGTGTGACCAGCGCGCGTTCGTACTCGACGATGGCGGACATCCCGGCTACGAGCTCCGAGCGGCGGTCCGCGGCCGTCGGTGACCCGTATCGGCGTCCGATGTCGCGCAGGTAGTCGGTCGCGGCGAGGGTACCCGCGATCGATTCGAACGCCGCCGTGCCGGTCTCGAACCGATCGTGCGCGGGTCGAACCTTGAACGCCGGCAGCCCGTCCAGAACATCGGCCTTGCCGTACAGCGCGCCCAGGTGCGGTCCGAACCATTTGTACGCGCTGCAGACGAGGAAGTCGGCGTCGAGAGCCCGGACATCGATCGGGCCGTGGGGCGCGTACGCCACCGCATCGACATAGGCCAGGGCGCCGACCTCATGGGCGCGCGCGACGATCTCTCGGACCGGGTTGACCGAGCCGACCGCGTTGCTGGCATAGCCGACGGCGACGAGCTTGGTCCGGCTGCTGAGCTTCGACTCGAGATCCTCGAGATCGAGCGTCACGTCGTCTTCGCGGATATCGACCTTGCGGACCGTCAGACCGCGATCCGACGCCATCGCCTCCCACGTGCTGACGTTGGCTTCGTGATCGAGCCGCGTGACGACGATCTCGTCGCCCGGCGTGAGCGTCGCCCCGATCGATCGGCCGATGTGGAGCGTGAGCGTCGACATGTTGTAGCCGAACTTGATCTCGTCCGGGCTCCCCGCACCGAGGAAGTCGGCGACGGCCGCGTGTGCCTCGTCGACGATCGCGTCCGATGCCTCGCTCGTGGCGAAGGCGCCACCGGCGTTGGCGTTGGTGTTCGACAGGTAGTCGCCGACCGCGTCGATGACGCGTTGCGGGACCTGGGTGCCGCCGGGACCGTCGAGGAACGCCACGGCCCGACCGTCCTGTTCGCGCCGCAGGGCTGGGAATTCGGCGCGGAGCGCCTCGACGTCGAATCGGGGCATCGCCTCAGCCGACCGTGACCTGGACGCCGGCTTCCTCGAGGATCCGTTGCGCGCGCCGGGCGATCAGGTCGGCCATCGAATTGTCCGTCGCCGCGACGATCACCGCCGTGCCGTCGACCTTGGCCAGGGCCGAGCCGTACGCCTCCAGGTCGTCGAGGATCACGTGTTCGGTCTCACCGTCCATTTCGGCCGTGATCATGCCCCGGGTCGCGACCCGAATCGTCAGATGTGGCGGACCGTCGGCAGTCGCGGGTTCAGGCTCGGGCGCGGCAACGATGGGCTCCAGGTCCGCCGCGACCAGGTCCGCCGCGACAGCGTCCGGCGACGACTCGGCTACGGGCGCGGGTTCGGGCGGTGGTCCTGGTTCGGTCGCAGGCTCGGGCGCCACGGTCGGTCCGTTCGATCCGATCGCCTCAGGCTCGGCGTCGACAAGCGGCAACGAGAAGGAAGCCGCTGACCCGGCCGCCGGTGACGGTTCCGATTCGGCGGCCGCCGCCTCGGCCAGCGCGGGTCCGGCGGCCGCGAACGCCGACCGCGTGGACACGACGTCGGGTTCGACCTGTGGCGCCCCGTTTGGCGCGACGGAGGCCGGGAGCGTCGCGGAGGCGGGGCCCCCCTCCGCGAGCTGTATCGCGCGGCGATGCACGATCCGCCCCTCGATCCACCAGATGAGGATGACCACGAAGATCGCGCCGACCACCAACAGGCCAGTCGCGATCCCGCTCACCACGACGGCCGTCCGGATGTCACCAATGAAGAAGACCCAGGACGCGAGGCACGATGAACCCGCCGACGAGACCGATCCAGGCGGCGAAGATGAGGGCCTCGCCGCGGTTGGCCTTCGGGTCGAGGCGATGAACGACGTCGCGGACGATCGCCGGGACGCGAAAGAGGTTGAAGATCGGGATGAAGTTCTCGACGAAGGCCATCAGGCCACTCGCCGCCGGATAGCCCAGGCCGAGCGCCGGCATCGACGTCACAGTCCGACTCAGCCAGAGCGACCACGCGATCAGCGCCAGGAGGGCGATCCCGAAGGCGAGGATCCCGACGCTGCCGACGTACGCGAGCTGGTCCTCCGTGGGGTCGATGCCGCCAAGGATCTGATCGCCCAGTGTCGCGACGAGGTTCCACTGGACGATCTGCAGCATCGCCACGACCAGGATCAGGATCGAGGCGAGGAGCGCAGCCCAGCGTGACGACCTGAAGTCGGGAAGTCCGATCTCGCGGAGCTGGCCCTTGCTGGTCGGGTCGATCGTCGCGGGATCCACGGCCGCGCGATCCTTCGGCGTGCGGCAGTTGTAGCACTGCTTGGCGCCGGCGTTGTTGATCGACCGGCACTGGCCGCAGACCCAGAATTCCCCCGCCAAGGTGCTCATCAGTGTTCCGTCGTTCCGGTGAACGTCCAGGCGTCGAGCCGGATGGCCGGCACGACCACTCCTCCAAGGAAGCCCTTGAGCGTCTTGCGCTCGCTGGCCACCCCGACTGTACACGCCAGTGCCTCGAGGTAGCTCTGGGTGAAACGGAGGTTCCTGACGGGACCCACGATCCGCCCGCCCTCCACGAGGAACGTCCCGTCTCGCGTCATGCCCGTGATGATCGCGAGCTTCGGGTGGACTGGATTCGTGTAGTGGAAACGCGTGACGAGCAGACCGCGATCCAGGCCGGTGATCAGGTCATCACGTGACGAGGTGCCTGCCGCCATGAGCATGTTGAGAGGGAACGGGCCCCACGGGTTCGGGGCTGGGAGGCCGTGGCCCGTCGACGTGACGCCGTCCCGTGCCGCGGTCTGGGCGTCGTGGACGACGCCTCGACAGATACCCTTCTCGAGCAACGTCACGCGCTGCTTCGCCACGCCCTCGTAGTCGAAGGCCATCGGCAAGCCGGCCGGGTCGTGTCCGTCGTCCACGATCGATACGAGGTCGCTGCCGATCGTCCGACCGATCTCGACGAAGCTCCGCTCCTCCTGCACGGCGAGGGCCGAGAAACCGAGGTAGCCGAGCATATCGAGCAGGTCGACGACCGCGTATTCCTCGAGGACGACCGGATAGTCGCCTGCATCGATGCCGACCGCGTTCGCGGTCGCCCGCGCCTTCTCGGCGGCCTCACGACCGATCGCCCGGGCGTCGAGCGTGGTCGCGTCGACGGAGGCGTGCTCCGCGTAGCCCGAGCCGCCGTCCGGCCCCATCGACACCGTGAGGAGCTGCGCGACCGTCCGCGTGCCGCCGACCCGGATCCCTGTGCTGCTCGCGACGGCCGTCGTGTCGGTCCCGGTCGAGAACGACCCGTAAGCGTTGACCCCGACCTCGTCGGCGGCCGCGATCACGGCACGGACGCCGTCGGCGCGGAGTTCCGGCGATGCGTTCGCCGTGGCGGTGGCGTAGGCGGCCTCGACCTCGTCGACCCTGGTCGGTGCCGGTAGCCCGGCCCAGTCCTCGAGCTCCTCGACGACCCGGGCGATGGCGCCGGCGTTCGCGGCGAGCCGCCGGAGCCCCTCCTCGTCGGTCCTGCCGGACGATGCGACCCCGACGCGCTTGCCGACCACGAACCGCAGGTTGACGGTCACGTTCGTCTCGGCGACGTTCTGATGGATCTGGCTGTTCGCGAACCTCGTGAGCGATGCATCCTCTGCAAGCACGAGGGCCTCGGCCTCGGTCGCCCCCTCGGCCAGCGCATGCCGAAGGGCACGCTCCGCCAGAGCGAGGGCGTCGCCGGCTCGCTCGTCGTTCACCGGCCGCTCACCACTTGCCCACGCCGACCTGGACGTCCCGGAAGCGTGCTCCGGGGACAGCGTGACCGACGTGGCCGGTCTGGCCGGGCTCGCCCTTGCCGCAGTTGGGTGTCCCGAGCATCACGTAGCTCCGCTCGTCGCCGACCGCGTCGCACGAGCGCCAGAACTCGTAGGTGATGCCGGTGTAGGTCGGGTTCTTGAAGAGCCTGCCCTTCTTGCCGCCCTTGATCTCGTAGGCGACCTCGGTGGCGAACTGGAAGTTGAGGCGTCGATCGTCGATCGACCACGAGCGATTGGCAGCGAGATAGAGGCCGTCGTCGGTGTCCGCGACGATGTCGTCGAGGCTCATCCCGGGGCGGGGGAGGAGGTTGATGTTGGTCATCCGGATGAGCGGGATGCGGTTCCAGCCGTCGGCACGCATCGCGCCGCTGCTGGATCGCCCGATCCGGGGCGCGGTCTCGCGGCTGCTGAGGTACCCGACGAAGACGCCATCCTGAACGAGCGGGACGGCCTGGGCGGCGACGCCCTCGTCGTCCCAGCCGAATGTGCCCATGCCGCCGGAGGCCGTGGCGTCCGCGACGATCGTGACAAGGTCCGACCCGTAGCGGAACCCCTCAGCCAGCTTGTCGGTGGTGAGGAAGCTCGTCCCGGCGTACGACGCCTCCGTGCCGAACACCCGATCCAGCTCCGTCGGGTGACCGCAGCTCTCGTGGACCTGCAGATAGAGCTGCGACGGATCGAGCACGATCGTGAACCGGCCGCTCGGACACTGCGGCGCCGTGAGCAGGGCGACCGCCTCATCGGCGAGTGGTTCGGCACGGTCGCCGAGGCGCAGGCTGCGGATGTACTCGTAGCCAGCCGCCTGCCAGCCACCGCCCGAATCCGGATAGGACCGGCGCTGATGCTCGTCACCGTCGACCGCGTTGGCCTCGACCGCCGAGCCGACATGGGTGATGGTCTGCTCGGTGTAGGAGCCGTCTGTCGCCGCGAAGGTCTTCCATTCGCGCTGGGCGGCGTACATCGACTCGGTAAATGCGATCCCCTTCACGCGCGCGGCCGCCTGGTCGGCGGCCAGCAGGTCCCCGATCTTGCGCTCGAGCGGGACACTGAACGGGTCTTCCTCGATCGATGTCTCGTAGCGGCCATGGGCCGCCGGTCGTGGGGCGAGGTCTGCCGGCTCGCGCAGCGCCGTGGCGCTCGCACGCGCGATCCGCACGGCCTGGGCGGCCACACGATCGGCCTCATCGAGGCTCAGGACGTGGCTGCTGGAAAAGCCCCAGGCGCCATCGACGATGACGCGGACGCCGAACCCCTCACTCTCGTTCGAGGCGACGCCCTCGACGCGACCGGTCTTGATCGCGATCGATTCATCGAGGCGGCGGACGACCCTCGTGTCGGCGTATCCGGCGCCGAGGGACGTGGCGGTATCGAGTGCGCGCTCGGTCAGGTCTCGCATCAGGACCGCCCAGCCTAGCAGCGGCTCGATGCGCGGACACTCGGGCGGATGCCGTATCGCCGGAGCCCCTGCGACGGGCGACCGTCAGACGTTCACGATCCCGCTGAGCGCCTGGGCCGTGAGAACGACGCCGAACCCGAGGACGACGACCGCGGCGGCGAGCGGCACGGCCTGACGGACACGCGCGACGCCGCCGTCTGCCTGGATCCGGTCGAACCGATCGCGCGCGGCGACGAGGACCAAGCCGATGCCGGTCATGACACCGGCCATGCCGAGCCCGAACGCAAAGACCAGGATGAACCCGAACGCCGGGCGGCCTGCCGCGATCGAGCCGAGCAGGATGAGCAACGCGCTGGTCGACGGGATCAACCCGCCGGCGAGGCCGAGGACGAACAGGCTTCGCCAGGTGATCGTGGAGCCGGGAGGGGGCCCGTGGCCGTGGTCCCCGGGGTGGTCGGCGCCGTGCGCCTCGTCGACGTCGTGGTCGTGTGACGGCCCGTGTTCGTGTGCGTGGCCATGGGTGTGTGAGTGCCCGCGGTCGTGGTCATGCCCGTCCTCGTGACCGCCGCCTCCCGCGCGTCGACGCCGGATCTCGCCGAACAGCATCCAGCCACCGATCGCGACGATCGAGATCGCGGCCACCACGGGCGCCCAGCGCACGACGACATCGGGCGCCAGGGCGTCGCTCGCTGCCACCACGACCGCAGCGAGAGCCAGGATGCCGGCCGTATGAGACACGCTGACCGAGATCCCGAGCCCGAGTGCGTGCCGCGGCGAGCCGCGGGTGCCGACGAGGTAGGCCGCCATCAGCGTCTTGCCGTGGCCCGGGGTCAGAGCGTGCCCGGCACCGAGGGCCACCGCCGTGATGAGCGAGATCAGAAGGACAAGCGGCGTCAGATCGGCCTCTCGGAAGACCTCCGGGACGTCACCACCGCCGATCCCGCCGGGTACGACGGCCGGTTGGTCCGTAGGGCTCGGCTCCGGACTCGCGGTGGCAGGCGTCGAGGAGGGCGTGACGGACGGGGCAGCGCTCGGTTCCGCCGCGCCCACCGGCTCGCCATCCGGCACGTCAAAGGCCGCCAGGGCCGGACCCCCGACGGTCGCCTCGACCACGAGCGCGTCGTCCGCCAGCGGGGTGGCGATGCGGTCCTCGGGATACGACAGCAATCGGCCGGACAGCGTCTCGTCGCGCAGGTCGCCGTCGACTGCGCGCAAGGCCACCCCGGACCCGGTCGCGACGATCTCGCGCCAGCCGAGCCGCTCTGGGTACGAACCCTCGGTGAACGTGATCGTCACGGGCGTCGACCCGATCTGCTGACCGAGCCGTGCCTCGTACGCGCACACCTGACGCATCGTCGACAGGCCACCGGCGCCCAGCGGGAACGACAAGCCAGCTTCGGTGAGGCTGAGGTCGAGCGGAGCGCCATCGACCGCCAGGGCGATCGTCCCGCGAACCTCGTGGCAGGCCGTCAGGCGACCGGCCTCGACCTCGGCGTCGGACACGGTCCCGTCCCCGTCCAGATCGAAATCCTGACGCGCCTGGAAGGTCGGGATCTCGGCGTGATCGATGACGACGTCAAGCAGGATCCGATCGACCTCGACGCGGACTTCGGCGTAGTGATTGATCGTGAAGTTGCCGAGCGGATGAGCGCTGGCGGACGCGGGCACGGCCGTTCCAGCGCCGATCGCGATGGCGACGGCGAGCAGGCGAAGCGCGGGAGATCGACGCGGGCGTCCCATGCGGGGAGGGTACGCGCGACCGCCCGCAGCGGATGAGCCGCGC
Source organism: uncultured Chloroflexia bacterium (assembly GCA_963819655.1). Taxonomy (GTDB): domain Bacteria; phylum Chloroflexota; class Limnocylindria; order Limnocylindrales; family CSP1-4; genus SPCO01. The sequence goes on from CAWFXA010000002.1 coordinate 860,496, forward strand.
AGGCACTGCAGGGCGCCCGCTCCGAGACCGATCCGAGACCAAGGGTCGGCTACACTCGCGCCGATGACACGAGCCGACGCCGAGCCCCAGCGTGGAGCGTTCATCACGATCGATGGCCCCGACGGTGGCGGCAAGACGACGCAGGCCGGGCTCCTCGCCGCCCATCTGGCCGAGCAGGGGGTGCGCGCGCACGTCACGCGCGAGCCCGGCGGTACGTGGCTCGGGGAACGGATCCGCGAGCTGCTGCTCGAGCGGACCGGCTCGACCGCCCCGACCGACCCGTTGGCCGATGCCCTCCTGTTCAATGCCGCCCGCCGGCAGCTCGTTCGTGAGGTCATCCGCCCGACCCTCGAATCGGGGACGGCGGTCATCTGCGCCCGCTACACCGACTCGACGCTGGCATACCAGGGTTACGGCGCCGGCGTCGATCTCGACCACCTGCGATTCCTGGCGGAAGCAGCGACGGACGGGCTGCATCCGGATCTCACGATCATCCTCGACCTGCCCGTCGACGTCGGCCTTGCCCGCAAGGCGCCCGGCGACGTGACCCGCTTCGAGGCCGAGTACGACCTGGCATTCCATCGGCGCGTCCGCGACGGCTTCCTGGCCATCGCGCTCGGCGAACCGGGCCGCGTCGCGGTCATCGACGCCACCGGCCCGATCGACGACGTGAGTGCCGAGGTCGCGGATGTCGTCGTTCGGCGGTCGATCCTCGATGAACCGTCGGTGCCTCCCGTGCGCAATAGCAGATGAGCGAGTCGTCGGGCCCGCTTCCGCTCCGCGTGGCGACCGTCACGGACGACGCGGATCGTGCGGCATTGGAGCGGATCGCCCGCGGCGAACTCGGGGCGCTCGACGACCTGTACGAGCGTTACAAGACCATGGCCTATTCCATCGCATTCCGGATCACGAATGACGCGACGCTGGCCGAGGATGTCGTCCAGGACGCTTTCCTCGGTGCGTGGCGGAATGCCGCCCGCTACATCGAGGGCCGCGGCAGCGTCAAGACGTGGTTGCTGTCGATCGTCCATCATCGCGCGATCGACGCGGTCCGACGCCGCCGAGCGACGGTCGACCTGCCGGACGGCAGCGATGCGCCGCCGCCGGCGCTGCGCATGCCCGACGTCTGGGCCGAGGTCGCCGCGAGCCTCGACGCGGCTGAGGTGCGCGCCGCGCTCGCATCCCTTACCGACGTCCAGCGCGAAGCCATCGAGCTCGCCTATTTCGGCGGGCTGACGCAGGTCGAGATCGCCGATCGCACGGGCACCCCGCTCGGGACGGTCAAGAGCCGGATGCGGCTCGGCCTTCTCGCGATGCGTCGGGTGTTGTCGCCATGACCGACCCGCGTCGTCCCGCCGAGCTCACCCACGACGAGGCCGTCGACCTGGCGGCGTCGTTCGTGCTCGGCGCGCTCGACGAGGACGAGATGGCCGCGGTCCGCGCTCACCTGGCGTCGTGCGCCGAGCCGCACGACGAGTTCGACGAGCTCGGCGGCATGGTGCCGGTGCTACAGGCAACCCTGCGCCCGGTCGAGCCGCCGCCCGCCCTCAAGGATCGGATCATGGCCGCCGCCGCAGCCGATCTTGAGGCGCGTCGGCGCGAGGCCGCCGGGACCGAGGCAGTCGAACCGCCGGTCGCCGCCCCGGATGCGCCTGCCACGACACGTCCCTCGGGACCGGTCCCGCTGCGGAGACAACCTCGCTTGTCGTGGGTCCTCGGGCTCGCCGCCGTGCTCGCGATCGTGGCCCTCGGCGGCTGGAACCTGGCGCTCCAGTCGCAGCTGGGTGAGGCGCGCGCCTATCAGCAGCAGGTCGCGGCGGTCATCGACGCGGCGGCTGAGCCCGGCGCGCTGACCGCCGTCATGAAGAGCCCGGCCGGAGATGGTGCGACCGGGCTCGCGGTCGTCGCGCCCGACGGCACCATGAGCATCGCGATGCGCGATCTCGCCCCGACGACAGGCGCCGAGGTGTACGAGGCGTGGGCGATCCTTCCTGACTCAGCGCCGGTGCCGTTGGGCGGGTTCCAGGTCGGTTCGAACGGCGTGGGCTATCTCGAGACCGGCGGTTCGCCCACCCAGAGCGGGGTCGTGCTGGCGCTCACGCGCGAGCCCGGCCCGGGCGCGACTGCGCCGACGAGCGACCCCGTCTCTGTCGGGACCGCGACCTCGTCCGGGTAGGCGCGCTCCGGTCGACGCGGAGCTAAGCCGGGGTGTTCGCCCCTGCGACGGATCCGCTGCCAGCGTCTTTGGCCCGCGTGAGCGCCTCGGTCGCGGCCGCGATCAGGGACTCCGCGTCACCGGCGTCGGCGGGGAACCGTGCGACGCCCGCCGACACGCTCACCTGCCTGCCGGCCACAGCCGGGAGAGCGGCGATCCCGTCCTGGACGCGCTTCGCGACCACGGCCCCTGCTGCCCCGGGCGCGACGAGCACGAACTCGTCACCGCCGATCCGCCCGACCGTGTCGACCAGGCGGACCGATTCCGCCAGAACGGCAGCCACGCGGCGCAGGATGTCGTCGCCGACCTGATGGCCGTCGCTCGCGTTGGCAGAGCGGAAGTCGTCGATGTCGAACAGTGCGAGCGATACCTCGCCGCCCTGCCGGCCGGCGCGCGCCAGCTCGAGCTCCAGGACGCGCGCTACGGTCCGTTCGTTGGCGATCCCGGTCAGCGGATCGGTATGGGCCATCCGCTCGAACCACTCGGAGCGCTCGGCGGAGCTCGATGCATGTCGCGCCCGGTCGGTGGCGAGGGCGGCCAGCGAGGCCAGCGAGGCGATGACGTCGCGGTCCTCGTCGGAGGTCACGTGCGGGGCCGGCCAGGTCAGGCCGAGCACGCCCAGCACCGCCTCGACTCCGCCGACGCCGATCACCAGCGGAACGTACGAGCCGATCACCGCGGTGCCGTCTGGCCCGGGCGACTGGTCGTCGTACGCAGCCCCGCCGCCGGCGGCAGCGACCGCGTACTGGTTCGCTCCGTTCTGCGCCGCATCCGTGAGCGCCACGGCCATGTCATCATCGAGGCCGATGGTCGCGGCAACCTGGAGGCCAGGACGATCCGGGTCGACCAGGAAGATGGCGGCGGTGGTCGGGCCGAGCGCTGCGACGCCCGCGGCGAGGATGCCGGTCAAGGCCGTGTCGAGGTCCTCGGCCGTCGCGGCCTCGATCGCCGCGGGCAGATCGGTTCGGGGATCGCGGGTCGGAGCGTCGCTCGCCACGGATGGACTCCTGCACGCGTCGGGTTCGGAGGGCGCATCGTACACCGCCCGAATCGCGCGGAGATGCGTTGACCCCGCACGCGCCGTCCCCCGATACTCCGCGCGATGAAGCTCGTCGTCGCGATCGTCCACAACGAGGATGCCGGGGCGCTCGTCGACGCGTTACTCGAGAAGGAGTTCCGGGCGACGCGCGTCTCGAGCTCGGGCGGGTTCCTGAAGCAATCGAACGCCACGATCTTCCTCGGCGTCGAGGAGGGCGAGGTCGAGGAGGTCGTGGCCATCGTTCGAGAGAGGTGCACGTCACGGACCCAGGTCGTGAACCCGATGCCCCCGATCATGGAGCCGGGCGAATTCTTCATGCCGTACCCGCTCGAGGTCGAGGTCGGCGGGGCCACCGTCTTCGTCGTCCCGGTCGACCGATTCGAGCGGCTGTAGCCGCCGTGCGCGACCAGGGCGCTGGGTCACCGATGGCGATCGCGGCCTACGCCTGGGTCGACGCGCTTCACGACGGTGCGCCGGACGTCGTCGCCGCGTGGCGCGGGATCGAGGAAGGTCGTTTCATCTCCGTCGGGCGCGAGGTTCGGATGCGAGCGGGAACCGGGACGGCCGAGCGGACGGTCGCGCAGCTCGCGACGCTCGCCAACGCTCTATCGGAGATGGTGAGCCGCATGCCGGACGATCTGCTCGCCGCGCCGGGCGGGGAGGCCGACTGGAACGTGGCCGAGGCGACCGGCCATGTCGCCGATGCGCGCGCCGGCACGAGCCTGGCCGCCGCGAAGGCCGCGGCGGGCCTGTGGCCGGCCGATGCCCGCCCGGTCGAGCCCGGGATACCCGGTCCTCCCGGCGCGGACCGCCAGGCGCTCATGAAGCGCATAGCGCAGAGTCAGCGGCTCGTCGAGCGGGCCGGTCGAACCGTCGCCGGCCACGAGTCGGATCCCTGTCCGCTCGAGCATCCGCTCGTCGGTCGACTCCGTTGCGGGGAGTGGCTGCTGTTCGCGGGCGTCCACGACCTCATGCACCTCGAGCAGCTGCACGACCTCGTGGCGGCAGCCCGATGAGCCCGATGCGCCCCGACCTCGTCGACTGCTGGATGTTCCGGGTCGTCCATTCCGCCCGCGATGTGCCGAGCACGGAGATCCTGTTGCTGCGGCGCGCGCCGGGCCGGATCCTGCCCGGGCTCTGGCAATGCGTGTCCGGATCGGTCGAGTCGGACGTGCGGATCGCCACCGAGGCCCTGCGCGAGCTGAAGGAAGAGACCGGCTTCGGTTCGGAGCAGATCGAGGCCTTCTACGATCTCGATTTCGTCAACCAGTTCCATGAGCCGTCCTACGACGCGGTCGTCACGGCCGCGATCTTCGCGGTCCGGGTCAGGGACGGCGCCCAGCCGAGCCTGTCCCACGAGCACGACGACGCGAAATGGGTCGCCGTGGAGGACGCCTACGTCGAGGTGATCTGGCCCGGCTACCGGACGGCGATCGAGCGCATCCGGGACGACCTCATAGATCCCGAGCGTGCCGCCTGGTTCGAGCTCACCCTGGACGGGGACCGGAAGCCGCACTAGGTCCTGAGGCGGATGCCCGGTCCCGCGCGGTAGAATCGGGGTCGAGGCGGCCCACCGTGAGGCGGCACAGGAGGGCGACGTGATCGACCGGACTGACGTACCCGACGCGAGCAGCCCGGCCGCCGCGCGCCGCGCCGCCGCGCGCCGCGCCTTCCGCTCGAAGGTCGACACGATCCGGCCGACATACGGCTTCGAGGACGTCTCGCTCGCCCCGGGCACCGACACGATCGAGCCGTCGGACGTCGACCTGGCGCAGGTCTTCTGCGGCATCGACCTTGCGATCCCAGTCCTCGCGTCGGCGATGGACGCGGTGGTCGACGCGCGGATGGCCGGCGAGCTCGCACGGCTCGGCGGTCTCGCCGTCCTGAACCTCGAGGGGATCCAGACCCGCTACGACGACCCCGACGCGATCCTGGCCCGCATCGCCTCTGCGGCCGATGCCGACGTCCAGGATCTGCTCGCGCAGGCCTACCAGCGACCCATCCGCGAGGACCTCATCGCTGCCCGTATCGAAGCCATCCATGCCGCGGGCGCCAAGGCCGCTGTCGCGGCGACCCCCGGCGCCGCCCGTCGGTTCGGGCCGTTCAGCGCCGAGCACGGCGCGGACCTGTTCCTCGTCCAGAGCCAGGTCTCCTCGGCACGCCACCTGGCCAGTGGCTATGACCCGCTGTCGCTGGAGGAGTTCACGCGTTTCATGCCCATCCCGGTAGCCGTCGGCAACACGACCAACGCCGACGCGGCGTTCGCGCTGATGGAGCAAGGGGCGGCTGCCGTCTTCGTCGGTGTCGGACCTGGCGCCGCGTGCACGACCCGCGAGGTCCTCGGCATCGGTGTCCCGCAGGTGACGGCCATCAGCGACGTCGCTGCGGCGCGCGACGCCTATCTCAACGAGACCGGCCGGTATGTCCCGGTCGTCGCCGACGGCGGCATGCGGCGCGGCGGCGAGCTCGCCAAGGCGATCGCCGCCGGGGCCGATGTCGTGATGCTCGGATCGCCCCTGGCGCGAGCTGCCGAGGCTCCCGGTCGCGGAACGAACTGGGGGATGGCGGCGCCATCGCCGACCCTGCCACGCGGGACGCGGATCACGGTCGGCACGGTCGGGCCGCTCGAGCGGATCCTGCTCGGCCCTGCCCATGTCACGGATGGCAGCGAGAACCTCATCGGCGCGCTGCGCCAGTCGATGGCAGCGCTGGGCGCACGGACGATCCGCGAGATGCAGGGCGTCGAGATGGTCTATGCCCCATCGACCCAGACCGAGGGCAAGTCCTGGCAGCGAGCCCGCTGACGACGGACGGCATCGGGGCGGATCTCTTCTTCGAGGGCAAGGTCGCGCGGCTGACGACCCGCGGCCGGCGGACGGGGCTGCCGCGACCCGTCGCGGTCGGCTATGTCGACGAGCCGGATGGATCGATCCTCATTGCCGCTGGCGACGGCGCGCAGTGGGCCACCAACCTGTTCGATCATCCGACGGCGGAGGTCGAGGTCGGCGACCGGCGGTTCACGGCGAAGGCCGAACCCCTCGAGGGCGCCGATCACGCGCGGACCGTCCGCGGGCTGATCCTGCGCTACGGCACGCCCGCCGAGCGGCTCGGACGCGGGCCGACGTTCCGGCTTCGACCGATGGAAGTTCCCTGATGGCGATCGAGGTGACGGTCGACACGACGATCGAGCGTTCGCCCGAGGTGGTATTCGAGCGGATCGCGGACGTCGACGCATGGCCCGCGTGGCTTATCGCGAGTGGCATCACGGCCGTTCGCCGCTCGAGCTCGGGGCCGATCGCGCGCGGCGAGAGCCTGGTGGTCGAGCAGGTAGCCGCCGGACGGCCCGCGACGTTCGCGGCGGAGGTGGCGGCTTTGGACGTCCCATCGCGGCTCGTGGTCAGTGGACGCGACGACGACGGCATCTCGATCGAGATCGAAGCCACGCTCGCGCCGACGGACGGGACATCGGGAACGGCCACCGCCCTGCGCTGGACTATCCGGATCGGCCTGCCTTTCCGACTCCGAGTCTTCGAAGGGATGGCACGCCCGCAGGTGCAGCGCGCCGTCGCACTCGACCTCGAGGCGCTGCGGCGCCGCCTGGAGTCGACCGCCGAGGACTGACATCCGTCCCACTCGCGACAGGACGTTCGCCCGGTTTCGGCCGGGCGAACGCGCGTGCACCATCGCGTCGATGGATAGCTTCGGGATGGTCCTCATCGCCATCAGCGCCCTCGCCCTGCTGGAGGTTGCGGCCGCAAACCTTCGCGGTGAGGAGCGTCACCGTCGCGTCCGACGGTCTTCCCGCACCGTCCGCTAGGCATCTCGCGGTCCAGAGACTAGGCGCGGCGCAACCAGCTCAGCACCGCCAGCACGCGCCGATGATCGTCCGGCGCCTCCTCCAACCCGAGCTTGGAGAGGATGCTCGCGACGTGGGTCTCGACGGTCTTGTCGCCGACGACCAGCCGTGACGCGATCGCCCGGTTGGATCGGCCCTCGGCCATGAGCTCGAGGACCTCGCGCTCGCGCGGCGTGAGATCGTCGAGCGGGTTTCGGGCCCGACGCCGACCGACGAGCGCCGCAACGACGGCCGGATCCACTGCGCTGCCACCGCGGGCCACCCTGTCGACCGCGTCGAGCAGGTCGTCCACCGCCGCGACGCGCTCCTTGAGGAGGTAACCGACCCCACCCCGCCCGTCGCCGAGCAACCGGACCGCGTGGGCCGGTTCCACGTTCTGGGACAGGACGACGACCGGCACGCTCGGGTCGCGCGCGAGCAGACGCTCGGCAGCGACGAGGCCTTCGTCGGTGTGGGTGGGCGGCATTCGGATGTCGACGATGGCGACATCGACATGCTCGCGCTCGATGAGCTCCAGGAGCGCGACGGCGTCGCCGACCGCGCCGACCACCTCGAAACCACCGTCGCGGAGCACGCGCACGATCCCCTCGCGCAGGAGAACGACGTCCTCCGCTACGGCAACGCGCATGGGAGATCCACCTCGAGCCAGGTCCCCGCGCCGTGGCGGCTGTCGATCCGGACGGTGCCCCCAAGGGCGGCGACGCGATCCTGCATGCCGGTCATGCCGGTCCCCTGCGTGGGATCGGCGCCGCCTCGTCCGTCGTCGCGGACCTCGACCCGAAGGTGATCGCCGGTCAGCGACGTCCTGACCTCGATCCGACCCGCGTCGGCATGTTTGATGGCGTTCGTCAGGGCTTCCGCGACTACGAAGTACGCGGTGGCTTCGACGGCCGCGGGAAGCCGCCGGTCGACTCCATCCTCGATCACCACCGGCATCGGGGTGCGGTCCGCGAGGGAGGCGAGTGCGGCCCCGAGGCCGGCCTCCGACAGGATCGCCGGGTGGACGCCGCGCGCCAGCTCGCGGATGTCGGCGATGGCCGCCGATGCCTCCGCGGTCGCGGCGTCGAGTTCGGCGAGGGTCCCGGCGTCGGCATCCGGCCCGAGACCGCGTCGGAGCATCTGGAGCGACAACTGCAACGAGACCAGCCGCTGCTGCGCGCCGTCATGGAGGTCTCGTTCGATCCGCCTGCGCTCGTCGTCCTGCGCCTCGACGATCCTGGCCCGCGATGCCCGCACGGAGTCCAGCTGCGAACGGACCTCTGCCTGGAGGCGCTCGTTCTCGGCGGCGAGGCGGACGGCTGCGGCGGCGGCCGAGACCAGACCCGGATCGTCGCGAAGTGACGGATCGTGCTCGATGACGAGGTCTGGAGATGCCCCGTCGCCGATCGTCAGGACCGTCCGCCCGGATCCGTCGGTGCCGGGGCGATCGCTGGGCCGGCCTGCCGCATCGGCGAACCCCGCGAATGCCGGCTCCCAGCGATACACCTTCAGGGAAGGATCGCCCAGGGCGTCCCTCAGCGACGCCTGCAGGACGGGCAACGGCGGGAGCCCGTCCAGGCGGACGACGAGGTCCGCGATCCGGCCACGCGCGGCGTCGTCGCGCAGGACGCCGATGAGGAGTCCGATCGCCACGAGCACGCGCAGGACCGCCAGGACGATCACCCGCAGCTCGCCGAGTGGCTCTCGCGCGTTGGTCGGCACGATGGTCTGCAGCAGGAACGTCACGACGAATCCGCCTGCCAGCAAGGCCCCGCCTAGCACGACCGGTGCCAGGCGGCGCCGCGCGGTCCCCGTGGCGCGCAGCCAGCGAGCCACGACGACCATCAGGACGCCGACGCTGAGGGCTGTCAGGAGCAGCGTCTCGACCCGTCCGATCGGGTCCATCGCGAGGTACGCCGTGAACCACGCGTCGACGGTCGAGATGCAGGTCGGGCAATCCCACCACGCGATCGGCCGCATGCCGACCGCCTTGACGATCGTCCAACCGGCCTGGACCGCGATGAAGCCGATCGCCAGGAATCGGTCCACGCGGCGGTCGATCCGGCCCGTCGGGTAGGCGAGGATCACGAGGGCGAAGAGCGGATCGAACCAGCCGTGGGCGAGGGTCGCCAGGTACGACACGACTGCCACATCGGAGCTGATGAAGTCGCCGATGAACCAAGCGAAGCCCGTCAGGATCGCAAGGGGCCCGATCCGGTTGCCCGGTCGGCGATCCGCGATCAGGAGACCCGCGGCGATCATCGACCAGCCGACCGCGAGATCGGCGAGCAGGAGGGCCGGACTGCGCTCGGCCGTGCGGGTCAGCTGAGACGTCGCGAACGGTCCGCCGACCAGGGCGAGGATGCCGATGGCGGCGAGCCAGATGCGGCGCCTGGGCAGATCGCTCATCGATCGGGCGCTTCGGCGATCAACGCGCGCAATCCCCGGCCGTCGAGCTCGTCCTTCGCGACGAACCCGATCGCCGCGCTGGCAGCCAGACGACCAACGTAGGCACTCCGATCGCGGCTCGAGACCAGCACGACGGCCGGACCGCCATCCGTCGCCTCGGCGAGCCGCTCTGCGACCCCGAAGCCGTCGAGATCGGGCAGCCCGATGTCGAGCAGGACGACGTCTGGCTTGAGAGCCGCGATGGCGGTGAGCGCCGAGGCGGCGTTCTCCGCTTCGCCGACCACCGTCCAGCCATCACCCTCGAGCAGGCGGCGCGCCGTCGCGCGGAATCCCGCGTGATCGTCGACGACGACGACGGTCGTGGCCTTCATGGCACGCGTACCCACGGTTGGCGATCGAGCATCGCAAAGAATTCGGCGTCCTCGGGCAACTCGGAATCGACATATGAGGTGACGAGTCGGTCGCCATCGAGCCGCCATCGGTGGCGGTGCCAGCCCCAGAACGACGGAGCATCGACCTCGATCGTCAGGAGATCGCCGTCGACGGCGTAGCGTCCTCGGGCAGGCCCGGTCAGCAACGTCTGACCCGCGGTCGCCTCCGGGACCTCGGCCCAGTCGCCGTCCGGCTCGAAGGTCCACGACAGGCGCACGGCTCCGAGGAACGGGTCGACGAACGCCTTGCTGAAGACGCCCGTCGGGAAGCCGTCCGGGCGCGTGCCGGCGGGCGGTGGCGTGGCAGTGGTGCCGAGGCAGCCCGCGACGGCAAGTGTCAAGGCGAGGATCAGCGCCCGGATGCGTCGCAGATGCCGCATGGCGGCAACGATACGAGGTCGCTGTGGCTCATCCATCCGGGTATGCCCGGAGGCGCGAATCGTCGCCAGCCCCGATGGCAGGACCGTCAAGGCGACCGACTCTGAACCCACCGGCACGGATGTCCGCCGGCCAGGGCAGGAGGATCGGATCATGCGAACGCGCATCGGGCGCCTCGTCGGCGCCACCGTCATCGCCATCGTCGCCGGGGCATGTGCCGGCGCGTCGGCTCCCTCAGCATCGCCCGCCGCGACCGCCGCCGCGTCGGCGGCCGGTGGCGACCTCGTGGGCGACATCGATATCGGCGGGCGGACGCTGAGCGTCGCCTGTCTCGGACCGGTCGACACCGGGCGGCCGACGGTCATCTTCGAGTCCGGGCTCGGCGCGGATCGGTTCGTGTGGGCCGACGTCTTCACCGGTCTGATGGCGACGGACCGCGGCTGCAGCTACGATCGGGCAGGCCTCGGCCAGTCTCAACCCGGTCCCAAGCCACAGACGACCGACGGCCAGGTCGACGACCTGCACGCGCTGCTCCAGGCCGCCGGCGTCGAGCCCCCGTATGTGTTCGTCGCCCACTCGTCTGGCGGCTGGAACGCCATGGTGTACGCCGGGCGGTATCCGCAGGAGGTGGCCGGCGCCGTCATGGTCGACGTCCGACCACCGGCTGCCAGCGAGCAATGGCTCGCCGCGCTGCCGCCCGAATCGTCGGCGGAGCCCGATGTCCTCCATCAGACTCGCGCGGAGCTGACCGATTTCGAGGGGGACCCGACCCTCAACCCGGAGGGTCTCGACCTGGCTGCGAGTGCAGTCCAGGCCAAGGCTGCGCCGGGCTTCGGTGACGCACCCCTGGTCGTCCTTACAGCGGGCGACCGCGTGGCGATCACCGAGGGACTGCCCGCGGATCTCGCCGCGAGTCTCGACGAGATCTGGATGGAATTGCAGACGGGCCTCGTCGGACTCTCGAGCAGCGGACGACAGGAGATCGTGCCGGACGCGACCCATGACATGCCGTTCGAGCAGCCAGGTGTCATCGTCGACGCGATCAATGACGTGCTGGGCAAGGCAGCCGGCTGACCGGACGCCAATGCGACCGGCCCGGGCTCGACCTGCCCGGGCCGGTACACTGCTGTCATCGGGTCGGCGCAGCGGAGGGTGGCATTGGCGGACACCGAGGGGTCAACACGGACCCAGCGTGATCGTGGCAAGACCGTCCACGGAGAGGCGGCGAATGCCGGTCACCGCGTCCTCGCCCCCGATGACGCCGAGGTCGAGGCGTACCTCGAGACAGCCCTCCACGCGCCCTCGCCGGACCGCACGACCGGCGACGCCGCCACGACGACCACCGGTCCTGTGGTCGTCCTCGATTTCGGGAGCCAGTTCGCCCAGCTGATCGCCCGACGCGTCCGCGAGCTCGATGTCTATTCCGAGCTCCTGCCCCACGACACGCCATATGCCGAACTCGAACGGCGCGGGACTCGCGCCATCATCCTGTCCGGCGGCCCGATGTCGGTATACGACGAGGCAGCCCCGAAACCCGACCCGGCGGTGTGGAGTGGTCGCATCCCCGTCCTCGGCATCTGCTACGGCGCGCAGCTGATGGCTCGCGAGCTCGGCGGCGACGTCCTGCCGACCGGCAAGCGCGAGTACGGGCCCGCGAGCGTCCAGCTCGACACCGACGACGGGCTGTTCCGCGGTCTCGATCGCGTTCAACCGGTCTGGATGAGCCATGGCGACTCGATCACGCGGCTACCCGAGGGCTTCACGTCGACCGCGCAGACCGACGCGACGCCGTTCGCCGGTCTCGAGGCGCCCGACCGGAACCTGTACGGCATCCAGTTCCACCCCGAGGTCGTCCACACGCCGCGCGGCAAGGACGTCCTGCGCAACTTCGTGACCGGTATCGCCGGTGTCGAGCCGTCCTGGACGGCGGTGAACTTCATCGAGACGACCGTGACCGGCATACGCGAACGGGTGGACACGCACGCGCGGGAGACCGGCTCCGATGGGAAGGTCATCTGCGCCCTGTCGGGCGGCGTCGATTCGGCGGTCGCCGCGGCGCTCGTCCATCGCGCAGTGGGCGACCGACTGACGTGCATCTACGTCGACCACGGGCTCATGCGCAAGAAGGAGTCGGAGCTCCTGCGCGTCACGTTCGAACGCGATCTCGGCATGCAGCTCGTCATGGTCGACGCCCGCGAGCGGTTCCTGACTCGGCTGGCCGGGGTCGAGGACCCCGAGGCGAAGCGGCGGATCATCGGTGACGAGTTCATCCGCGTGTTCGAGGAGGAGGCGGCCAAGCTCGGCCGCATCGACTTCCTGACGCAGGGGACTCTCTATCCCGACGTCATCGAGAGCGCAACCTCCGAGACGAAGGCCGCGCAGAAGATCAAGACGCACCACAACGTCGGCGGCCTGCCCGCGGACCTCCGTTTCAAGCTCATCGAGCCGTTGCGCTACCTGTTCAAGGACGAGGTCCGCAAGGTCGGGCTGGAGCTCGGGCTGCCGGAGGCGATGGTCATGCGCCAACCATTCCCGGGTCCCGGCCTGGCCATCCGCATCATCGGCGAGGTCACCGCCGAGCGGCTCGATACCCTGCGCGAGGCCGACTGGATCGTCATCGACGAGATCAAGGCCGCCAACCTCTACCGCAGCCTGTGGCAGAGCTTCGCGATCCTGACCCCGGTCCGGTCGGTCGGCGTCATGGGCGACGGACGGACCTACGCGAACGTCGTCGCCATCCGCGCCGTCACATCGGAGGACGGGATGACGGCCGACTGGGCGAAGTTGCCGTACGACGTGCTGGGCAAGATCAGCAGCCGGATCGTCAACGAGGTCGCCGGCGTCAACCGGGTCGTCTACGACATCAGCTCCAAGCCCCCGGCAACGATCGAATGGGAGTGATGCGGTACCCCGCACACCCCGGACCGATGGGGTATTCCGGACCGATGGGCGCGCGGTAGCATTCCGCCATGGTCGACGACACGCATCCCGTGGCTGGGTCGACGGTCTCCGTCTGCCCGTGGTGCTCAGCCAACTACACCGGCGATCCCGAAACCTGTCCTTCCTGCGGCGCCGCGCTCGCGGTCGACCCGGCGACTGACCCCGCCCTGCCTGGCCTGACTGCCATCGACGCCGCCGCGATCGTCCGGGCGAAGACACCCGTCGCGCGACCGCGCAATCGACTGCTGTCCTGGATCAGCGGTGAGTACCCCGAGACGTCGCCCAGCGCGACGGAGGCCGGTGCGCTCGCCCCACCCGATCCCAGCGTCCGACGCGAGATGCTCCGTCTCGAGCTCGAGGCGGAGGTCGCGAACCTCCAGGCCGAGGCTGGCGCGCTCATGGCCGAGGCGACGCTCGAGGGTCACGCGCCCGAGGCATCACCGGAGACCGTGGCCGCAGCGGCCGCAGCGGTCGCAGACCTGAGCGACGTGTCGACCGAGCTCGCCGAGGTCGACGTGGCGCTCGACACCGACCCGCTCGGCGACGAGGACCGCCAGCCGGCCTGATCCGGACGGCCGCGTAGACTTGCGGTCGTGCCCGACCGACTCCCGCCGCCTGGACCGTCGTACCTGCGCGAGCACGAGGTCCGTGTCGGCGACCGAGCGCTGCGCGCCGGGATGGCGCGCCCGTCGGAAACTCCCGACGGCTGGTGGATAGCGCTCATGTGGGTGGCCGACGACGACGGCGTGGTCAGCTTCCGCGATGTCGCGCCCGCGGCCGGCCCGCCACCGGATCCGCCGCTCGCGCGTCTCGGGCCGGCGCTGTCGGGCGCGCTGTCCGGGTTGATCCTCGAGGATGCCGGGCGGCTCCAGCTGCGCGTCGGCGGGCTGGTCCCGCCGGACGATCCGGCCCGCCCGTGGCGCGCGCCGCTTGCGATCCGCGCAGCATTCCGGTTCGAGCCGGCGCGCGCGGCCACGATGCGACCCAACGAACTGGCCGAGACGGTCCTCGCCGCGTTTCGCCGCTCCGTGGAGGGCCTCGGTCGGGGGTAGCATCGTCAGGCGATGCGCGACATGTTCGACGATTTCCTGGAGGAGCTCCGACGCCGCGAGGCCGAGGCCCGCGGCGAGGAGCCCGAGGAGAGGCCGCCCCGACGGCCGCGACCGGTCGGGCCGGACAGCCCGGATGGCGGTCGACGCCCGGGCCGCTTCCGGGCCTCGTGGTGGGTCGTCATCCTGGTCGTCATCGTCACGATCTTCGTGGCGAGTGCGGTCCTGGACCTGTGGACCGATGCCCTGTGGTTCCAAAGTGTCGGGTTCGACGCCGTGTTCTGGACCCGGTTTGGCGCCCAGCTCGGTCTGTTCGTCGCCGCGGCGCTGGGCACACTGGCGGTCATCCTGATCAACCTGTCGGTGGCGGGCCGGCTGTCGCCGCCGTCGGTAGGAGGCGGCGCGTCGTTCTCGGGTTGGTTCGCGCGCCTCAACGACGCCACCGGCTCCCGTCGCGTCGGCGGCCCATCGGACGGGGGACCGCGGACGATCACGTTCGGGCCCGAGGACGTCCCGGACCTTACCCCGATCGCCCGGGCCATCCTCGTCGTCGTGGCCGTCCTCGTCGCACTGACGATCGGCGCGTCGGTCGCAGCGTCGTGGGAGACCATCCTGCTCTGGGCGAACCGCGTGCCGTTCTCGCCCGAAGGTGCCGCGCCGGTCGTCGATCCGGTCTTCGGACGCGACATCGGGTTCTTCCTGTTCGAGCTCCCGTTCTTGCGACTGGTCCAATCATTGTTCAACGCGATCGTCATCGCCAGCCTCGTCGCGATCGGTATCCGCTACCTCGTGGCCGCGACCCGCGGGAACCTCGAGTTGACCACGCAGATCCGGGTGCACCTCGGGATCCTGGCGGGCTTGCTCCTCCTGTCGATCGCATTCGGGTACCAGCTCGACAAGTTCGAGCTCGTCTATAGCGGCCGTGGCTTCGTGACCGGCGTGAGCTACACGGACCAGAACGCCCAATTCTTCGCGTACGACGTCCTGACCGTGCTGTCCGGGCTCGCCGGCGCGCTCCTCGTCGGCGCCGCGTTCACCCGGATGCTGTGGCCGCTCGGCCTCACGCTGGGAATCTGGCTGCTGGCGTCGCTGCTCATCGGACGGGCCTACCCCGAGGCGATCCAGCGTCTGACCGTGGACCCGAACCAGTTCGCGCAGGAAGAGCGGTACATCCTGAACAACATCGCGATGACCCGATTGGCGTTCGGGCTGGACGGTTGGGAGGACGACCGGCCCTTCCGAGGTGAATCGGTCCTGACCGAGGAGGTCATCGAGCAGGAGGCCGCGACGTTCCAGAACGCCCGGCTGTGGGACTACCGCCCGCTCGCTCAGTCACTCGACCAGCTCCAGACCGTCCGGCGGTACTACGACTTCGTCGACGTCGACACCGACCGATACGAGATCGACGGCGAGCAGCGCCAGGTGATGCTGTCGGCTCGCGAGTTGGCGCTCGACCAGAACCCCGGCGCGACCGGCTGGGTCAACCAGCGCGTCAACTTCACGCACGGGATCGGCGCCACGATGGTCCCGGTCAACGAGGTGGCCAACGAGGGTCAGCCGCGACTGCTGATCGGCAACCTGCCGCCGGTCTCGTCGTCAGGAGCACCGACCATCCGCGAGCCGCGGATCTACTTCGGTGAGCGCGATTCGTCGTACATCGTTGTGGGAGCCCGCCAGAACGAGTTCGATTACCCGACGGGCGATGGCGACGAAACCGGCGCAGCCGGGACGTCGACCCGGTGGACCGGGTCGAGCGGGATCCGCATCGACACGACCCTCATGCGAGCCCTGTTCGCGCTGCGCTTCCGCGACCTCGATCTGCTCATCACCGACCAGGTGACCGTTCAGAGCCAGCTGCTGTTCCACCGCTCGCTGCGCGACCGGCTCGGGCAGATCGCCCCCTTCCTGCTCTACGACAAGGATCCTTACCTCGTCATCGACGGCTCGGGGCGTCTCGTCTACGTCCAGGACGCGTATACGGTCTCGGATCGCTTCCCGCACGCGCAGGGCTTCGACCCGCGTTCGGCATTCGAGACGACCGGCCTCGGACGACAGCCGTTCAACTACATGCGCAACAGCGTCAAGCTGACGATGGACGCCTACGACGGCACGATGCGGTTCTACATCGCCGATCCGGACGACCCGATCGTGCGTGCCTACGCCGGTGTCTTCCCGAGCCTGTTCCGGCCGATGAGCGAGCTGCCCGACGACCTGCGGCCCCACCTGCGGGTCCCGGAAGAGCAGTTCAACGTCCAGACGCGGGTGTTCGGCCGGTACCACGTGACCAGCGCGGAGCAATTCTTCCGCAACGACGACCAATGGACGGTCCCGCAGGGCCAGACCAGCGAACAGGCCCTCCCGTCCGAGGCCTACTACGTGATCATGCGGATGCCCGGCGAGGAGGAGGCCGAGTTCCTCCTGCTCCAGCCGATGGTGCCGATCAGCCGCCCGAACATGATCGCCTGGGTGGCGGCCCGCATGGACGAGCCGAACTACGGGGCGACCCGCATCTACCGCTTCCCCGCCGAGACGACGATCTTCGGGCCAGCCCAGATCGAGGCGCGCATCGACCAGGACCCAGCCATCAGCCAGCAGCTCACGTTGTGGCGCAACTCGGGCAGCAACGTCATCCGCGGCAACCTCATCGTCGTCCCGATCACGGATTCGATCTTGTACCTGCAGCCCGTGTACCTGCAGTCCACCGGCTCCGCCTTCCCTGAGTTCCGGCGGATCGTCGTTGCCTCGCCGCGTGAGGTGGTGTGGGCCGAGACGCTCGCCTCCGCGCTCGATCAGCTGCTCGAGGCCGAAGGTGGGACGGCCGGCCCGTCACCGACGCCGACGCCGCGGCCGACGACCGGCCCGACCCCGAGCCCGACGACCTCGCCGGACCCTGACGCGCCGTTGCCGGCCGACGTGCCGGGCCTGATCGAATATGCGAACCAGCACTTCGAGCTGGCCCAGGCCGCCTTGCGGGACGGGGACTTCGGCCGTTATGGCGAGGAGATCGACAAGGTCGAAGCCGCCCTCCGCCGACTCGACGAACTCGCACCTGGTCTGGCCTCCCCGTCGCCCGCACCGTGAGCCTCGGAGCGACCCTCTCCGGCTCGCTCCTGGCCGTGCTCGACCGGCCGTCCACCTGGCCGCTGGCGCTAGCGGGGTTCCTCATCCGTGGCGGCTGGCTGTTGGTGGTCGCCCCGATCGTCGTCCTGCCGACCGCGGTCGGGCTGGCGAATGTCATGGCCCCGCTGCTCGAAGACATCGCGTTCGGTCGGCGCATGGGCGAGCTGGTCGTCCTCATCCTCGTGGCACTGCTGGTCGTCGTGGGCTGGCTCATCGGCGGTGGGTTGTTCGCGGCATTCGCCGAGCTCGAGGTCGTCCGACGGATCATCGCCGACAGCCCGGACGGTCGAGCGTCACCGGTCGAGGCCGTCGATCCCTGGACGGCGGCCTGGCGGATCCTGGGCGTTCGCCTCGCTGCCCACGTCCCATTCGCGATCGCCCTGGTGTGGGGTGCGGCGCGGCTCTCAACCGTCGGGTACGCGGAGCTGACCGTGCCATCGGACGTGACGGTGCCCCTTCCGTGGCGGATCGCGTCGGGTGCTCCCGACGCCATCGTCGGCATCGTCCTGACATGGCTCCTCGGTGAGGCGATCGGCGCGATGGGTGCGCGGCGTGTGGCGCTTTGGCGGGAGGCGGCCCGACCGGCCCTGCGCGCGGCGATCGCACGGTTCGCGCGATCGCCGGGCAGGCCAACGCTCCTCGCGCTCCTCCCGACGATCGTCCTCGTGGCCGTCGTCGCCCTGACTGGGATCGCTGCCGGGACCGCCCTGGACGCCGTTCGGTCCGCATTCGCCCTGGACGAGGCGTCGGCCGGGACGACAGCGCTTCTGGTGGTGTTCGTGGGCCTGTTCGCGGGCGGGATCACGCTGCTTGCGCTCACGACGGCGTGGCGCGCAGCGATCTGGACGTTCGACGCGGTCGCTCAGGGGAGCGGGACGTTCGGGGGAGGCGGTAGCACCCGGACGGGGGACTAGGAGGGCCGTTCCGCCTCTGTCACCCTGACCATCCGTCGACCCGCGGGGAGGGTCGGATGTGAACACGAGGTGATGGATGACCGCGCAGTCGATCGTCTGCGGATCATGCGCGGCGGATGTCCCGTACGGACGTCTGTCGTGCCCGTCCTGCGGAGAGCTGCTGGCCTCGGTGGCCGGCAGTCGACGATTCTCGGCGGCCGCAGCGCGATCCAGGGTGCCTGCCGCCCGATCCACGGGGCCTGACGCGCCATCGGCCGTGCCCGACGTGCTCTACGACGCGGGCGCCGCACCGAGTGCTGCTGTCGTCGACGGGCAGCTAGCCCTGGAGTCCACACCTCGGGACGCCGATGCGGAGCTGCCGTGGGCGGCGTCCGGCCATGCCGGAGCCCATGTCGATGAGGCGAACGGAACCGCGGCAGACGACCCAGACGACGCCGCCATCCTGGTCGGTGACGAGGACGCGTCTGTCACGGCTGGGCCTGCCTGGCCGGCCCTTGGGGCGGGTCTGACCGGGAGCCGGACACCTTCGTACATGCCACGCGGGACCGCCGACACTGGCGGAGCCACCCTACCCGCCGCCGGCGTGGCCGGGAGCCCGTCTTTCGCCGGTCCGGGTGCATACGTGCCGCCGATGCCTTTCACCGTCGTCTCGGCCGGGCCTCCCGCCCCCGCGCGCGAGTGGGCCGGCCACGGACCTGAGCCCGGCCGCGCATCCGACGGGGCCGGTTCGGCATCGCCCGGCAGCGCGGCATCACCCGCGTCCACCGCGGATCGCCAGGCGCGTTTCGCCGAGTTCGTCGGCTGGCTGTCCGTCGCCGGGGCCGCCTTCGCGGCGGTCGGGTTCCTGCTTCCGTGGGGCATGGTCGTGATCGGGTCGGGGGGCGTCGGCTACTTCGATCGCTGGGGCCTGTCCGGGCCGGGCCACGTGATCATCGCCCTCGGCATGCTGGTCGTCCTCGGTCTCGCTCTGATCAAGAACGTCATCCCCGTCTGGATCAGGACGGGGCTGGTCGGGCTGGGCCTGGGCGCGTACCTGCTGGGGCTCGTCTGGCCCTACATCTTCGCCCTGCCCGGGACCGGGCCGGGTGCGCTGATCGCGGCCATCGGCGCGGTCGCCCTCACGGTGGCCGGCCTGCTCGCCCTGATCACCGAGCGTCACGCCGGGATCGATCGCTCCGTCTGACACGGGTCGTCCTCGGTCGACCGGACGGGCGGATGGCTGGGGGACCCCTGCTACACTGCCCCCCGACCAGCACGACCCACGGAGGCGGTCTCCCGGCGCATGAATCAGATCTTCGATGGTATCGGCAAGACGGTCGGCGACATCGTCGACAGCCCCGTCGTCCAGCTCGGCGTGCGACTGATCTTCATCTACATCGTGGTCCTGTGGATCGCCACGGCCTATTGGGCGTTCCGGGACATGCAGCAGCGGTCCGACAACGCGATCCTGCCCTACCTGGTCGCCGCCGGCATCATCCTGTTCACCCCGTTCCTGTTCCTCCTCGCCGTGTGGGTCTACAAGATCGTCCGGCCACACGAGAAGGTCGGCGAGATCTGGGAGCGGAACCTCGCCGAGGAAGCGCTGCTGAACGAGGTCGAGGCGGTCCACCACTGCCCGACCTGCGAGCGCCGGGTCGACGAGGAATGGATCATCTGCCCCTCCTGCCGAACGCGCCTGAACCGGGTCTGCCCGAACTGTTCGCGGCTCGTGGGCCTCGACTGGTCGCTGTGCGCGTGGTGCGGCAAGGACTTCGAGCGACGTGACGCGGTCCCGGCCGGCATGATCCACTCCTTGCCATCAGGCATGGAAGCCACCGGCCGGATCGCGGCGCAGGGCGGCGATGCGACCGCGGCGATCCCGGCCGCCATGCAGCAGTCGGTCCGTTCGCGCTCTCGCCGATCGCGCCCGACGGCCGCCGGGGATCCGCTGCCCGAGCGTTGACGGACCCCACCCCGGACCACAAGGATCGGCCGGGCGCATCCACGTTCACGATCGAGGGTCGATCGGCACCAGGGCTGTTTGTGGTCGGCTGGCTGGCGACGCTCGTCGGTCTTGGAGTGACCTTCGTCGCGGTCATGGCTTCTCCGGGTCTGTCGCGCCAGGTCCTGCTGATCGTGGGAGTGCTCATCCTCTCGATCGGGTTGGTCGCCGGAGCCGGCGGGCAGGCGATCGAGCGCCGGGCGCGCGGCACGCTTCCGTACGCCGGCCCGTCGCCGTTTCTCGTGTTCGCTGCGGCGATCCCGGTGTCCTTCCTGGGCGTCGTCCTCCTCGGGTTCGTTTTCGAGGCCACGGGCATCCCCATCGACGGACCGTTCGCGCCACTCGCGTCGGTGATCGTGCAGGCCCTCGTGTACATCGGGCTCATCCGGCTTCTGGTGGTCGACACCGGAGGCCTGTCGTGGGCGGACATGGGCATCCGACGGCCGGACGCTCGCGCGGTGCGGGAGTTCGGCTATGGCGCGTTGTGGGCCGGCGGCGCGATCCTGGCCACGATCCCCGTCGCGATCGTGCTCTCGCTGGTGTTGCCCGTGCTGCCGACCAGCCCCTTGCCGCGGACCGGCGAGCTGGGTGGTCTCCTGGTCAACCTGGTGGCCGGGGCGATCGTCGCGCCGATCGGCGAGGAGATCATGTTCCGCGGTCTCGCGACGACGGCGTGGACCCGCGGCATGGGCGAACGTCGCGGGCTGATCCGGGCGGCGCTGTTCTTCGCCTTCGCCCACGTCCTGACGATCGGCGGGACCTCGGCAGGCCCGGCCATCGCGCTCGCGCTGGCCGCGTTCGTGGGCCGTATCCCCGTGTCCCTGATCCTGACCTGGTTGTTCGTACGGCATCGATCGATCTGGGTCCCGCTCGGGCTCCATGCCACGTTCAACGCCCTCCTGCTCGTCCTCGCTGAGGTCGTCGCACCACTCGCGCCGCCACCGGTCTGAGGCGTCCCCGGCGGGCTAAGGCGCCACCAAGCCGCCGATGAGTCTCCGGTGAGGGTCGCTCGGTAGGCTGCGCGGCGTCCTCGAGGTCCGGATGGCGGGAGGAATTGGCGGGCTCTCGTCGTCCGGGCCGCGGGGACACCCAGACCACATGTAACGGAGGCCGCGGTCGTGGACCCGAGCACCGTGTCCCGCAGCGGCCACGCGATCCGAGGCGTCGGCCACGCGATCCGCGAGCTGCCGGAGGCTGAGCGGCCGCGCGAACGGCTCGCCCTCCGCGGCGCGGGTGGACTGACGTCCGCGGAGTTGATCGCATTGCTGTGGGGGAGCGGGGTTCGCGGCCGATCCGCGGTGGACATCGCCACCGACGCGCTCGCGGCCCACGACGGTCTCGCCGGACTGGCGCGCGCGACCGACATCGAGCTCGCGGCCCTGCCCGGCATAGGCGCGGTCAAGGCTGCTCAGCTCGTGGCAGCGTTCGAGCTCGGTCGGCGGCTTCTCGCAGACTGGCCGACGGCGCGCTGGTCGATCCGGGGCCCGCGTGACGTCGCCGACCGGCTCATCCTCCAGATGGGCGGGCTGGAGCGCGAAGAGCTGCGTGTCGTCATCCTCGATACGAAGAACCACGTGCTGCGCGTGGCCACGGTCTACCAGGGCAACGTGTCGGCCTCACTCGTTCGCGTCGGGGAGCTCTATCGCGACGCGGTCAGGCTCAGCGCCGCGAGCGTGATCCTCGTCCACAACCATCCGAGCGGCGACCCCACGCCGTCGCCCGACGACCTGCATCTGACCGCCGAGGCGCTGGCCGCAGGCAGGCTGCTCGACATCGCCCTGCTCGACCACCTCGTGATCGGTCACGACGCGTACGTGTCGCTACGTGACCGCGGCGTCGATTTCGACCGTCCGACCACGCCGCGGACCTGACCGCGCGGCCCGTCCGGGGCCATCGCCTGACCCTCTGGTAGACTGCGCGGGCCTAACGGCCTGAACCTGACCAACCGCCCGGCGCGACGCGGCCACGATCCCGGCCTGTCGTCACGCCCGACCCCCATGGCGATCCACGAGGACTCTCTCCCCGACCATGCTCGACCGCCTGCTCGGCCTCTTTTCCCGCGACATCGGCATCGATCTCGGAACCGCGAACACCCTGGTCCACGTGAGGGACCGCGGGATCGTGATGAGCGAGCCGTCGGTGGTCGCGATCGACGCGAAGACGAAGCGCGTGCTCGCCATCGGCGCGGAGGCGAAGCGGATGGTCGGTCGCACACCGGCCAACATCATCGCGGTGCGGCCACTGCGCGACGGCGTCATCAGCGACTTCGACGTCACCGAGCAGATGATCAAGTACTTCGTGAACCGCGTGCACGACCGGATCGGGCTGATCCCACGCCCGCGCATGCTGCTGGGCATCCCCTCGGGCGTCACCGAGGTCGAGAAGCGAGCCGTGCGCGACGCCGCCCTCAATGCCGGCGCCCGCTGGGCCCGCCTCATCGAGGAGCCGATGGCCGCGGCCATCGGCGCCGGCCTGCCGGTGAGCGAGCCGTCGGGCAGTCTCATCGTCGACATCGGCGGCGGGACCACCGAGGTCGCGGTCATCTCGCTCGGCGGCATCGTCGTCAGCCGCTCGATCCGGATCGGCGGCGACGAGATGGACCAGGACATCGTCACGTTCGCCCGCCGCGAGTACAACCTGTTCCTGGGCGAGCGAACGGCCGAGGACATCAAGATCGCGATCGGCTCGTCGTATCCCGGCGAGTGGGACGCCCAGCGTGTGACGCTCCGCGGCCGCGACCTGCTGACAGGTCTGCCGCGCAGCGTGGAGGTCGGTGCCGACCAGATCCGCGAGGCGATCGAGCCGTCCGTCGCGCAGATCATCGACACCGTCAAGGACACGATCGAGGAGACCCCGCCCGAGCTTGTCGCCGACATCATGGACCAGGGCATCGTGGTGGCCGGCGGCGGCGCGCTGCTCGCCGGGCTCGACCGGCGCATCGCCGAGGCGACACAGATGCCCGTCCACATCGCCGACGACCCGCTGACATGCGTGGTGCGCGGGACCGGTGTCGTGCTCGAGGAGCTCGACGCGATGGATCGCGTGCTCGTCGCCGAGACGTACTCGCGACCGCCGCGCTGAAGGATCCTGGCGGTCGGCTTGACCGCCGACCGATGATCGACCTTCGATGACGACCATCTCCACCGACCGGATCGCGCGCCGCCGAACCATCGTCTTCATCGGCTTGCTGTCGGTCTGCCTGGTCCTGATGGCCTTCTCCTCGAACCCCCTCATTCGCGAGTTCCAGAACGGCATCGGCTTCGCGTTCCGGCCGATCCAGGGCGTGCTGAACGACGTGGCGAGCGGGGTTGCCTCGATCGGAGCGGCCGTCGCGGAGATCGATCGGCTGCGCGTCGACAACGGGACGCTGCGCTCCGACAACGAGCGGTTGCTCACCGAGAACACCCGGCTGCAGGAGATCGCCCGCGAGAATGTGCTCCTGACGGACCTGCTCCAGCTGCGGGCGGGATTCGACTACCAGACGGCAGCGGCCAACGTCATCTCCCGCGAATCATCGGAGTTCCGCCGCATCATCACGCTCGACAAGGGGACGAACGCCAGCATCAGCGTCGGCGACGTCGTCGTGGCGGGCGGTGGGGCCCTTGCCGGTCGAGTCATCGAGGTGGGCCCCGACAGCGCGACGGTCGTCCTCCTGACGGACGGCACCTCGACGGTCATCGGTCAGCTTGTCTCGACTGCCGCCAGGGGCCAGGTGGTCGGCCAGCTCGGCGGCGTCCTGGTCATGGAACAGATCGACTCGAGCGACGAGGTCGCCCTCGGCGACGAGGTCGTCAGCGCCGGGATCGAGCTCGGGGGCGGTGTCCGGTCGCCCTATCCGAAGGGCCTGCTCATCGGGCAGGTCGTCGATATCCGGCGAGACGCGAATGCCGTCGTCCAGACCGCCTACCTGCAGCCGGCGGCTGATTTCGAGAAGCTCGAGTTCGTTTTGGTGATCCTCGACTACGAGGGGGGCCTGCCGCCGCTCTCGGAACAGCCGATCGACTGCACCGATCCGGACGGCGGCGGGACGCTGCCCGAGGGCGAGCAGCCGTGCATCCCGGCGACGCCACGGCCGAGCGCGAGCCCGCGCTGATCGAGGCCGCGGGCGCCTGCCGCCACGAGCCAGGCGCGACGAGCCGAGGCGCCACGAGCCAAGGCGCTGCGCCGAACCGATCGAATCACCGCTGAGCGGTGCTATCGACCACTGAGCGACCCGCGACGTCCCCAGATCGCCCCGAGGCGAGCGTTACTGCGCATCAGCTGTTCGAGCCGCACGTCGCGCAGCAGCCCGCGCTCGAATCTCTCGACCTGGCTCGGGGAGATGCCGACCGCGCGGCCCACGTCGCCCCGACTCAGCCCGCTCGCGATCCTGGCACCGCGGAACTCGCGCCGCGTCAGTTCCGCCATCGTCCTCGCGAGGACCACGGCACGCTCGATCCGCCGCATCCGAGCCGTCATCGGGCCACCATGACGGTTGCGGCTTACCCCGCGATCACCCCATGCGCTGCTACCCTTCGGCGCCATGAAGGGCATCGTGCTGGCCGGTGGGACGGCGACCCGGCTCTTCCCGCTGACCATCGTCACGAACAAGCATCTGTTGCCGATCTACGACCGGCCGATGATCTATTACCCGATCGAGACGCTGGCCGGGATGGGCATCCGCGAGGTGATGGTCGTCGTCGGCGGCAAGAGTGTCGGCGATGTCGTCGAGCTGTTGGGCGACGGCTCCCACTTCGGGCTCGACCTGACGTATCGGTATCAGGCGGGGGCATACGGGATCGCCCAGGCGATCGGCCTTGCCCGCGATTTCGTCGGCGCGGATGCGTTCTGCTGCGTCCTCGGGGACAACATCCTGCGCGGGCCGGTCCTCGCCGGCATCGCGTCCGAGTTCGAGGCGAGCGACCACGGCGCCGGGACGCTGCTCTATCGCGTGTCGGATCCGCAGCGGTTCGGTGTCGCGGAGCTGGATGCAGAAGGCACGGTCGTCGGCTTCGAGGAGAAGCCACAACACCCGAAGAGCGACCTGATCCCGATCGGCGTGTACTTCCTCCGACCCGACGCCTTCGGCGTCATCGACCGGCTGGCGCCGTCCGGTCGCGGCGAGTTCGAGATCACCGACGTGCTCAATCACTACATCCCCGACGGCCGCCTGTTCACGCGCATCTACGACGGCCACTGGACCGACGCCGGCACCGTCCCGTCGTTGCTGCGGGCCGCCGAGCTTGCGCGCGACGACGACGCGGCAGGCCGACTGGCGCCGCCGATCGAGCGCCCGCTGGCGTGACCGATCCTGGCGCGAGCGACCCTGGCTTGACCGATCCTGCCGGGCCGCCTGAGCCGCGCCGCCTGCTGGTCACCGGCGGCGCCGGCTTCATCGGCTCGTGCTACGTCCGCGACCTCCTGGGCCGGCGCGACGGCACGCAGATCACGGTGCTCGACATCCTGACCTACGCCGGCAACGAGGCGAACCTCGCGCCGGTCCGCGCCGATCCGGAGCAGGGCGGGCGCCTTCGCTTCGTCAGGGGCGACATCGCCGATCCCGCGGTCGTCGAGGAGCTCGTCGCGGAGGCCGACGCCGTCGTCAACTTCGCCGCCGAGTCCCACGTCGACCGGTCGATCCTCGACCCCGAAGCATTCCTGCGGACAGGCGTCATCGGCGTCCACGTTCTGCTCGAGGCGTGTCGCACCGCCGCCCATCGACCGCGCTTCCTGCAGGTCTCGACCGACGAGGTCTACGGCTCCGTCGAGGCTGGAGCCTCGCGCGAGGACGATGCCCTCGCGCCGCGCTCGCCGTATGCCGCCGCCAAAGCCGCCGGGGAGATGCTCGTCCGGAGCTACGTCGTCACCCACGGGCTGGACGCGGTCGTGACCCGCGGCTCGAACACGTACGGCCCGTATCACCACCCTGAGAAGCTCATCCCTCTGTTCGTCACGAACGCGATCGACGACCTTCCGCTGCCGCTCTATGGCGACGGTCTCCAGCGGCGCGACTGGCTGTACGTCGCGGACCACGCCGGCGCGATCGACCACGTGCTGCGTCACGGGACTGCCGGCGAGACGTACAACGTCCCAGGCGGCGTCGAGATGGCGAATCGGGACACCGTCCGGCTGCTGCTCGAGCGGCTTGGCAAGCCGTGGTCCCTGGTCCGCCACGTCGAGGACCGCCCGGGTCACGACCGGCGCTATGCGATGGACGGCGCCAAGATCGCGGCGCTCGGCTGGCGACCGCGGACGTCGTTCGAGGAGGGGCTCGCGGCAACGGTCGAGTGGTTCATCGCGAACGAACCCTGGTGGCGAGCAGCCCGGTCGGGCGATTGGGACGCCTATTACGAGCGCCAGTACGGATCGCGCCTGCGGTCCGCCGGCTGATGCGGGTCGCCGTCACAGGAGCGAACGGGCGGTTGGGACGCGCGCTGGTCGGCGCGCTGGGTGATGCCCCATTCACGGGCCCGGCCGGCCCGATCGCCTGGACGCGCACGGACTTCGACCTCGATGTGCCGGCGACGATCGGCGAACTCCTCGATCGCGACCGGCCCGAGGTGGTCGTCAACGCCGCGGCGTGGACCGACGTCGACGCCTGCGCGCGCGATCCTGACCTCGCGCTGCGCCGGAACGGTGATGCCGTCCGCGTCCTCGCCGAGGCGACCGCATCGCGCGGCGATCGACCTCGTCCAGATCAGCACGAACGAGGTGTTCGACGGGCGGCGTGCACATGACCGCGGCTATCGACCGGACGACCTTGCGTCGCCGGCCAATCCGTACGGCGCGTCCAAGCTCGCCGGGGAGGCGGCGGCGGCGGCGGCCTACCGGGATGGTGATGCGAACCTCGCGATCGTCCGGACGTCGTGGCTGTTCGGCCCGCCCGGCAGCGATTTCCCGACGAAGATCCTCGCGGCCGCGGCCGCGTCCGCGGCTGCGGCGAGTGCGGAGCGGCAGCCGCTGAAGGTCGTCGCCGACGAGTTCGGGTCACCCACCTTCACCCACGACCTGGCCGAGGCGGTCGCTGCGATGCTCGGCGCGGACATCCACCGGGGCGTTCGGCACATCGTCAACGCTGGGATCGCATCCCGCGCCGACTGGGCCAGCGAGCTCTTCCGTCAGGCTGGCGTCGACGGCACGATCGAGGCCGTGTCGATGTCGGACTGGACGCGCGCCTCGACCCCACCGGCGTGGGGAGTGCTCGAACCGACGGAGATCCCCGGCGTCGAACCCCTTCGGCCGTGGCAGCAGGCCCTGGCCGACTACCTTCCGCTGCTCCGGCGCCAGCGCACGGCCGCGGCCGCCGGATGAACGCCGACGCGGAGGCCTCCGCGATACCGGGCGTCAGGTACGGCACGGTCCAGCGTTTCGCCGACGAGCGCGGTTCCTTTCGTGAGATCTGGCGCGAGAGTGCCGTCGACCCGATCGCGACCGGGGACGCAGGCGCCATGGCGGGGTCGCGGCCACGCTTCGTCCAGGCGAACCTGTCGACGTCGTCGGCCGGGGTCCTGCGTGGCCTGCATCTCCACCGACGTCAGCTCGATCGCTGGATCGTCGCGACCGGTCTGGCGTTCGTCGCGCTCGTCGACGTGCGCCCGATGCTGGCTGGCGGTCAACGGCCGGCGGTCGAGACGCGCCAGCTTCGCGAGGACGGCTGGGTCGAGATCCCGGTGGGGGTCGCCCATGGGTTCCTCGCCCTCGAGCCGCTCGACCTCGTGTATCTCGTGACGACCGAGTACGACGGGAGCGACGAGCACGGGTTCGCCTGGGACGACCCGCTCGCGGCCGTCCCGTGGCCCGACGTGTCGGGCGCGCCGGATGGACGGCCGATCCTGTCCGAGCGCGACCGCACGAATCCCTCGCTGGAAGCGCTGGTCGCTCGGCTCCGTACCACGGCCTGACCCACTCGACTCCCGCGTACCGCACCGGTGGATACCAAAGGGCTCCGCGCTGCCCTCTGATGTGGCTAGCACGGTCGGGACCATCCTGCGATTGAGCGGCCTCCTCGCCTTCGGGAGGCTTGACGGGTTCCTCCACCCCCAGTCGACGGAGCCCCGTGCACCGACCTCTCGCCGTCCTGCTGCTCGCCGTGACCGCGGTCGCCGGCACACTTGCCAGCGCCACGCCTGTCCGCGCGGCCGCTGCGCTGAGCCCCGCAAAGGTCGTCATCGTCGTCGGCGCCACGCATGGCGCGACCGCGAGCTATAGGAGGTCCGCCGACGCGGCCTACGCCGAGGCGATCAGGCATACGCCGAATGTCGTGAAGGTCTACAGCCCCAATGCCACGTGGTCGAGGGTGAAGGCTGCGGCTGTCGGCGCGTCGGTGCTGATCTACTTCGGCCATGGCAACGGCTGGCCCAGCCCGTACACCTACGACCCGAACTACACGACGAAGGACGGTTTCGGGCTCAACTACGACACGAACCGCAACGGCAAGCTGTCCGACTACGAGAACCGCTATTACGGCGAGCCGTACGTCAAGACCCTCGACCTCGCACCGAACGCGATCGTCCTGCTCCATCACCTGTGCTACGCGTCGGGCAACTCTGAGCCAGGCCACGCGAACCCGACGATGACGGTGGCCCGCCAGCGCATCAGCAACTACGCGGCGGGCTTCCTGCAGTCACGCGCCCAGGCGGTGCTCGCGGACGGCCACCGGGGACCGGTCGACTATCTCCGCGCGCTGTTCACGACCGACCAGACGATCGAGGCACTGTGGCGTACGGCACCGAGTGCCAATGGCCACGTCAGTGCCTTCACGTCGACACGCACCAGCGGCGTCCGGGCGCTGATGGACCCGGAGGGCACGTCGAGCGGCTTCTATCGCTCGCTCGTGACCGACCCGACACTGACCACGACGATGGTCACCGGCGTCGTCGACACGGGACGTCATCCGACGTCGCTCCTCGTGCCGGGCCACGCCGCCGTCGTGACCGAAGGCGCCGCCCTCTACCCGGACGTCACCGCCGCCTCGACTGGGACGCCGCCCGGGGCGACGCTTCCTTCCGGCACGAGGCTGCGGCTCGTGGCGCGCCCGAGCGCGACGGCGTTGGACGGTGCCGCTTTGTACGAGGTCGTCGGGCTCGACGACCCCGAGATCCACGGTGTCATGCGCGGCCCCGACCTCGCTCCCCGCGACAGCGCGTCTCCGCGCGTCGTCGCGGTCGATCCCGCGAGCCCGCTCGTGTCGCCGAACGACGACGGACTTGCCGACACCGTGGGCGTGACTGCGAGCCTGTCCGAGTCGGCGGCGTGGCAGATCCGCGTCCTGGACGGCGATGGGACGACACTCCATGCGACGACCGGCGACGGCGCGCATCTTGCGGCGACGTGGGACGGCCGCACCGCCGGGGGCGCCCCGGTGCCGGACGGGATCTACGCATATCGGATCGACGCCACGGACGCCTGGACGAACAGCGGCTCGAAGACCGGCTCGATCCGGGTGGATACGACAGCCCCAGGGCTCGAGACCACGTCACCCGCCGAGGACAGCCTCACCTGGTTCTCCCCGAACGGCGACGGCTATCGCGATACCGCCGGTCTGACCGCGTCGACGACCGAGGGCGGCGCGATCCTCGTCCACGTGCGTGACGAGGGTGGCGCCGTCGTCCGCTACTTCAGCGTGCCGGCCGGGGCGGCGTCGGTCGCCGTCGCATGGGACGGCAAGGGCAACGACGGACGGGTCGTCGCCGACGGTCGATACGACGTCCGGTTGACGCCGCGCGATGCCGCCGGCAACACGGGCGTCGGCGTGACGCGGTCGTTCGGGGTCGCGGCCCTGCTCGGCTTCGTTGCGACCTCGAAGACCCTGTTCTACCCGCAGGATCTCGACAACCTCGCGACGGGCACGCGCCTGTCGTTCACCCTGATCCGGCCGGCGAACGTCACCTGGACGATCCGCGACGCCGCCGGCGCGGTCGTCGCGACGCTCGCCGATGGCGAGGCCATGGCGGCCGGCGCGGTCAGTCGGACCTTCTACGGCAAGCGTCTCGACGGATCGATGTTGCCGACCGGTCGCTACACGTCGTACGTCAACGCGACCGACGGGACGATCTCGTGGAGCCAGGTCATCGCGTTCGAGATGTCGGCGTTCAGCATCCGGCCGTCGGCCACCTCGGCCACACGTGGGCGGGCCGTCACGGTCACGGCCGTCTCCGCCGAGACGCTGTCATCGACACCAAGGCTCTACGTCACCCAACCGGGCAAGCCGCTGTGGTCTGTGGCCATGACGAAGGTGAGCGGGCTGACCTACCGTGCGACGGTCACGATGAAGACCGGCGGCTCGGCCGGCACCGTCACCTTCAAGGTCGTCGCGTACGACAGTGGCGAGCGCGCCCAGCGCTCCAGCGCGTCGATCCCGCTGCACTAGCCGGAAGCCCGCGGGGACCCCTCCGCAGGCCACCGGACCACTCCGTACCGGTCCCGACCGGGACCTTCGGCGCCTTGCTCCGGAGGTGTCGAGCGGCGTACCGTCAGCGGTCCGAACTGCCGAGGTGCGCCGTGCCCGTGACCCCCAGCCGACCGCCCGCTTCCTCGCGCCGGATCGGCCTTCGCGCGATCGGTCTGGCTGCCCTCCTCGTGGCCCAGACGACGATCGCTGCTGCCGCGTCGGCGCCCCGTCCGGCGACCGCAGCGGGAGTCGCCGGGGGCCTGGAGCCGTCCATCCACTGGGAGCAGGCACGGGCGCACGAGAACGACCGGATCTCCTTCACGCCTGGCGCACGGGTGACGGTCGGGTTCACGCCGCGCTCGACGGATCGCTGGACCGTCGGCGGCGTGGCCCCGCAGCGTCTTCCCGCCGGGCGGCTGGATGGGAAGGCCATGCGCCAGCAAGGCACCGCGAAGTCGCCGGTCGCTCCCGCGTCGTCCGCGCCCGCCTCGTCCGCCGAGACGATGGCCGAGCCCGCGACCCCGGATCCCCCGGTGGATCCGGCGGTCGACCAGCCGATCGTCGACCCCGGCGTCGTCGTCGACGCAGCTCCGGCCTCGTGGTCGTCGCCGACCGATCCAGGCGATATCGCGCCGCAGGCCAGAGTCGACCCGGGCGCCCTCCGGCGCGAGGTCTTCGGGTTCCTGCCGTACTGGCAGGTGAACTCGAGTACGTTGCGTATCCAGTACGACAAGATCTCGACGATCGCGTATTTCGGGGTCGGCGCTGACGCGGCCGGCAACCTGCAGAAGCGCAACAGCAATGGCACGACGACGACCGGCTGGAGCGGTTGGACCAGCGCGAGGATGACGTCGATCATCAACGACGCCCATTCGACCGGGACGCGCGTCGTGCTGACGGTCCAGAGCTTCGCCTGGAACTCGACCGGGAAAGCGCGCCAGAAGGCCCTGCTCGGCAGCTGGAGCGCCCGCCAGAACCTGGCCCGCCAGATCGCGGCGGCGGTGCGCGACCGTGGCGCCGACGGCGTCAACCTCGACTTCGAGCCGCTCGTCGCCGGCGCCGAGGGTCAGTTCACCGCTCTGGTCCGCACGATCCGGACCGAGCTGAACAAGGTCCGCAAGGGCTACCAGATCACGTTCGACACGACCGGTTTCATCGGCAACTACCCGATCGAGAACGCCACCGCCCCGGGTGGCGCCGACGCCATCTTCATCATGGGCTATGACTACCGGGGCTCCACGAGCAGCCCCGTCGGGAGCCTGGCGCCGCTGTCGCGGTCGGGCTACGACATCCGCGACACCGTGGCGGCGTACGCCGCCCGGGTGCCGGCGTCGAAGCTGATCCTCGGCGTGCCGTACTACGGGCGTGCCTGGTCGACCGACACGGACCAGGTCCATGCGCGGAATATCAGCGGCGCGAAGTACGGCGCCTCGACGACCGTGGTGTACACGAGCGCGTTGCCGTTCTTCACCCAGTACGGCAAGCGCTACGACACCACCGAACAGGTCGCCTGGACGGCCTACCACCGCGAGAACTGCACGGGGACGTACGGCTGCGTCAACCCGTGGCGCCAGCTCTACATCGACGACGCCAGGGCCCTTGGGGCCAAGTACGACCTGGTCAACAGGTACAACCTGCGGGGCGCGGGGATCTGGGCGCTCGGCTACGACGGGACCCGCACCGAGCTGTGGGGCGCGATCCAGTCCAAGTTCATCACCGACTCGGTGCCGCCGGCGCTGTCGGGCGGCTCGATCTCGGCCGCGAGATTCTCGCCGAACGGAGACGGCGCGATCGATTCGACCACGATCCGCATGTCCGCCACGGGCCACGTCAGGTGGGGATACCGCGTCCAGGCCGTGGTCGGCGCGTCACTTGGTCCGAACCTCCGGAGCGGCACGGTCGCGAACAAGACGCTGGCGTTCACCTGGAACGGCATGGATTCCTCGCCCGCCATCGTGGCGGACGGAGCGTATCGCGTGACGCTGTGGGCGGAGGACGCCTCCGCGAACCGCTCTGAGCGGCCGTTCACCGTCTTCGTCGACAACCGCGCGTCCACGATCGCGACCAGAGCATCGCGCGGCTTCCTGAGCCCCGACGGCGACGGCCAGTCCGATTCGCTGCCGTTGGCGTGGACGTCGAGCGAGGCGGTCGCCGGTGCCGTCCGGGTCAGGGACAAGGACGGGCGCGTCCAGCGTGCCTGGTCGTTCACGTCCCGCTTGTCCTGGAGCGGCACCTGGGATGGCCGCGGACGCGACGGGCTTGCCGTCAAGGACGGCCGCTACACCTACCAGGTCGAGGGCAGCGATCGTGCCGGCAACCCGACCGTCGCAAACCACACGATCCTCGTCGATCGGACGATCCGCTCGGTGCGCTGGACGGATGGTTCGTTCGACCCGCGCGCCGGCCAGCGCAGCCAGGTCCGCGTCGACCTGCGGCGCGCGGCTGTCGTGTCGGTCCGGATCTACCGCGGCACCTCGCTCGTTCGGACGGTCTGGACCGATCGCTCGTTCGGGGCCGGAGTCCATGCCTGGAACTGGGATGGGCGGTCGTCCGCCGGCACGTACGTCGCACCTGGGACGTACAAGATCGTCGTCTGGGCACGAAGCTGGGTCGGCACGACGTGGTCCACCGGGACCGTCGTCGTCCAGAGCCACTGACCGCCAAGAGCGCCAGTACACTGCCGGCCATGACCAACGAGGACGTCCCGGGGTCCGGGACATGGGTCGTCCTGCCGACCTACGACGAGGCCGATAACATCCGGCCGATCGCCGAGGCGATCCTCGCTGCGGTCCCCGGCGCAACGCTGCTCGTTGTCGATGACGGTTCGCCGGACGGGACCGGCCGCATCGCCGACGAGCTGGCCGCGACCGACAAACGCATCCGCGTCCGACATCGGGCGGCGAAGCAGGGTCTCGGGCGGGCCTACCTGGACGGGTTCGCGATCGCACTCGAAAGCGGTGCGTCGGTGGTCGTCCAGATGGACGCCGATTTCAGCCACGACCCGACCGCCTTGCCGTCGCTCATCGCTCCCGTGCTCGACGGGACTGCCGACCTCGTCATCGGGTCGCGCTACACCCCCGGCGGTGGCGTCGTGGACTGGGGCCTCGGCCGGCGGCTCGTGTCGCGCGGCGGGTCGCTGTTCGCGCGGATCGTCCTGGGTCTGTCGGCCCACGATCTCACCGGCGGCTTCAAGGCGTGGCGCGCCAGCACGCTCGGGTCCGTCCCGTTCGACGGCGTCCATGCCGGCGGCTACGTCTTCCAGATCGAGATGACATTCCGGGCCAGCCGCCTCGGGGCGCGGGTGCGCGAGATCCCGATCACCTTCCGCGATCGGCGGGTCGGCCAGAGCAAGATGTCGCGGCGGATCGTCATCGAGGCCCTCGTCGTGGTCGTGCAGCTGCGGTTGGAGGATCTCTGGAGCCGTTTGCGGGGCTCGCGCCAGCCGACATGACCCGAACCCCGGGGGTGCGCGTCGTGATGGACGTGCGCGCGTTGCAGGAGCCGGCGCGCGCACCGCGCACCGCGGCCTATCTCGACGGACTGCTCGGGGCGTTCGATGCGGACCCGTTGCCGGGCGAATCGTTCGCATTCCTGCTGGCCAGCGACGAAGACGACCCGACCGCCCGATTCAGGAACCTCGAGGTCATCGGGCGGCGGCTGCTGCCGCCGATCCGTCTACTGCGGTCGGCCGCGCTGACGGTCGACCCGTTCCTGTTGGCTGGCGCGTCGATCGGAGCGGCATGGCGTGCCGAGCTCGGTGGAGCCGCGGGTGCGGTGTACCACACCGCGGGCGGTGGGCTGCCGATCGGTTCGGGGCTGCCGACCGTTGCGACGCTGCTCGATCTCGCGCCGTGGGAGCTGCCGCGCTCGTTCCAGCGCGGGACGGCGTCGCGCTTCGGCCAGCGGCTCCGTGCGCGTCTGCTGCGCGATGCCGCGGCGGTGCTCGTCGGCAGTGACGATGTCGCGCGGGCAGCACGGCGCCTGCTGCGCCTGCGCCGCGATCGCGTCCGGGTGATCCCGCTGGCGCCGCGACCGGCGTACGCGGTCGGGCCGATCGCGCTCGCCAAGCGGGGCGGGGCTGCGCGAACGATCGCCGATAGGCTCGGCCTGGGGGATCGGTACCTCGTATATCCCGGTCGCCACGACATCCGCCAGGACGCATCGACGATGCTGGCCGCCTTGGCCTCCCTGGGGCGCGACGGCCGACCCGACGATCTCGACCCGGCCGTGCCCTGGCCGCCCCGCGTCCTCGTCCTCGATGCGACCCCCGATGATCGTGCCTCCCTGGCGCGCGTCGCCTCCAGGCACGGCGCCGGCGACCATCTCGTCTACGCGCCGATCATGCCGGTCGAGGATTCAGCGGCCCTGGTGGCCGCATCGCGCGGGGTCGTCCTGCCCATGGTGTCCGAGTCGAGCGGACTCGCTGCCCTTGACGCGCTGGCCGCCGGCGTGCCTGTCATCGCCTCGGCGGTCGGTGCCCTGCCAGAGGTCGTCGGGACGGCCGGGATCCTCGTGGAGCCGCGCGATGCGGATCGGATGGCGGCGGCGCTGGTCGCAGCGTGGGGCGACGATCCGGTCCGCGACGGGATCGTCGAGGCGGCCCGGGAGCGCGCGGCAGCCGGGGCGCGGACCTGGGGGGATGTGGCCGCCGATGTCCGGGCGGTGTACGCGGAGGTCGGCCGGCGCGACTGACCGGCAGGCCGATCAGGACGGCCCGATCAGGACGGCCCAAAAAAGGCCGTTCGCCATCGCGTCAGAGCGCCTCGGTGCGTGCCTGCCGGAACGTCGGGGTGTACTTCGGCACTTTGCCGTCCTTGATCGTGATCTTCGAGCCCTTCGGCATGACCTGGATGAACGTCTGGCCGACCGTCAGCGTGACGAGCTTGCCGGCCTTGTCGTAGAAGCGCGTCGGGTCGGTGATCGAACGCTTGCGCCACGTGCCCTTGATCGTCGTCCCGTTCGTCGAGATCCAGGCCGCGCCGCGCCCGATGAACTGGGCCTCGAGGCGGTTCTTCCGGCTGCCGTCGTTGAGCCGCCCGAACGACATCGTCATGACGATCACGTTCTTGGGCGCCACCGGCTTGTCGACGCCACGGTCCATCTGCCGCTTCTCGCCGCTCACGGCCCGACGGTAGGTGTTGCTCGCGCGGTCGTAGCGGTAGGTGATCGTGTTCTGCGAATAGACGACCGTGATGCGCGTGCCCTCGGGTCGCAGCAGGGGATGCTTGTCGGGCGCGAATTGCCAGGCGGCCTTGATGGGCTCGTTCTTCGCGCCGACCCGTCGCGAGAGTTGATAGAGCTCCTTGCCACTGGTGTAGACGTTGTGGGGTGCGAACCTGTCCCTGGTGCGGTGGAAGTAGGTGCCGCCCCAGCGGAACTCGTCGGCGTTGTAGACGAGCTGGCCGCGTCCCTTCTCGCGCAGGGTCTGCATCGCCTGGGGTGAACCGCCCACGTGCGCGTAGACCGCCTTCCATTCGGCTGCCCAGGCGATGTAGTACTGGCGGGCGCTGCGGACCGGTCCGACCGACGGCGGGATGCGGTCCTGGAAGATCATCATGTAGCGCGGGATGCCGCCTTCGGCCGGCGCCTGCCACACGATCGCCGCGTCGTTGAACCCGCTCTGCGGTCGCGCATCGTGATGGTCGTCGATCATCACGGCCACGGGGTGGCGCTTCGCGACGGCCGGCGACACGAGACGGCCGGTCAACGGTGCAGGCACAGGCGTCGGTGTGGGTTCCGGCGTTGGCGTCGGTGTGGGGGTCGGGACCGGCGTCGGTGTGGGGACGGGTGTCGGGGTCGCGGTCGGCCCCGGCGTCGGGCTCGGTGACGGAGAGGCCAGCGCCTGGCTCGCCGGTGGCGCCGCGGTCGGTGCCACGGCCGCTGCCAGGGCGCCCACGCCCACCCCGCCGACCGCGGCGAACGCCAGCGCCAGGACGAAGATGGATCTGCCCGAGCCTGTGCGGCGTTTGGCCACGTGGTCCCCTCGCACCCCGTCCGCGGGGGCGTCTGTGCGCTCCTCGTCGGACCGACGGGCAGGATAGACCATCGGCGCGCGCCCGTCGTCAGAAGGCGTAGGCTGCCGCCATGAGCGAGATGACCGAGTCCACGCAGCCCGAGACGACCCGTGCCGATCGGATCGAACTGAACAACGGCGGCATGTATGCGGCCGAGGCAGGCACCATCAGCGTCATGCAGGGCGGCATCTCGACGGCCACGGCGGAAGCCATCGACATCCACCAGGGCGGGATCGGTCGCGCCCAGGCCACCGACATCGCGGTCAGCCAAGGCGCCATCGGACTCGCGCGCGGCGACACGGTGTCACTGGATCGTGGTTTCCTCGGCGCGGCATTCGGGGACGAGGCCCGCGTCGTGCAGTCGATGGCGAACCTGGTTGGCAGCAACGAGTCAGTGGTCGACCAGTCCCTCGTCGGGGCCCTGGTGGGCGCCCGGGTCACCGTCCGCCAGCCGAGTGCCATCGGGATCCTCATCGCCGGCCGCGTGGAGGGGAACGTCCGCCCGATCCTCGACTGGCGTGGCGCGCTCGCGGCCGGCGCCGTGATCGGTCTGATCTCCGCAGTCCTGCGCCGCCGCTGACCGCAGCAGCCGCCGACTCGCCTCGCCAACGCCCTCGGCGGGAGGTCGCCGGACCCTCGGCTATACTCGGATTCCCGTCGTCCGCCCTGTTCCGCGACGACCGCCGCGAGGAGCCCGACCTGCGCATGATCGATCCCACCGCCCGGATCCACCCCAGTGCGGATCTCGAGGACGGCGTGTCCATCGGCCCTCGGACGTCCGTCTGGCACCGCGCGCAGGTCCGCACCGGCGCTACGATCGGCGCCGACGCGATCATCGGCCGGGACGCGTTCATCGACGAGGGCGTGGTTCTCGGCGACCGGGTCAAGGTCCAGAACGGCGCACTCGTCTACCACGGCGTGACGGTCGACAACGGCGTTTTCATCGGGCCGGGTGCGATCCTCACGAACGACCGCAATCCCCGTGCGGTGACCTCGACCGGCGACCTCGCCCGTGCGCAGGACTGGACCGTCACGCCGATCCACCTTGCCGATGGCGCCTCGATCGGCGCCGGCGCGGTCGTCGTCGCGGGGTGCGACGTCGGCACGTACGCCATGGTCGGTGCCGGTGCCGTGGTCACGCACCCCGTCGCCGGCCACGCACTCGTCGTCGGCAACCCTGCGCGCCGGATCGGTTGGGTATGCGCCTGCGGGGCGCGCCTCGACGAGCCTAGGACCGGCCGCTTCATCTGCCCGTCGTGCGAGCGAGAGTACGTCTATGTCCCCGACGGCGAAACGCTCGAGGAACGATCCGGTCCGGTCGTCAAGCAGGGAGCGCCAGCATGATCCCCGTCGTCCGCCCCGATATCGGCGAGGAAGAGGTCGAGGCCGTCGCGGAGGTGCTGCGCAGCGGGATGATCGCGCAGGGCCGCCGTGTCGCCGAGCTCGAGGAGCGCTGGGCCGAGTTCATCGGCGTCCGCCACGCG
The DNA here is from genome assembly GCA_963819655.1 of uncultured Chloroflexia bacterium. Classification (GTDB taxonomy): domain Bacteria; phylum Chloroflexota; class Limnocylindria; order Limnocylindrales; family CSP1-4; genus SPCO01. Next base: position 898,674 of record CAWFXA010000002.1, read on the forward strand.
ATCGCCGTCGCCAACGGCACGCTCGCGCTGATGGCGATCTACGCGGCTCTGGACCTCGGCCCGGGTGACGAGGTCATCACCGTCAGCCACTCATTCAACGCGACCGGCAGCGCCATGCTGTCGACCGGTGCGACGCCCGTATTCATCGACATCGAGCCCGACACCTACAACATCGACGCGGATCGCATCGAGGCCGCGATCACGCCCCGGACGAAGGCGATCTGCCCGGTCCACCTGTTCGGCCTGCCGGCCGACTTCGCACGATCCGCGAGATCGCCGATCGGCACGGACTCGTCCTGGTCGAGGACGCCTGCCAGGCGCACGGGGCGACTTTCGAGGGACGTCGGACCGGCAGCTTCGGGCACGGCGCGTTCAGCCTGTACGGCACGAAGAACATGACGACGGGCGAGGGTGGCTTCATCACGACCGATGACGATCGGGTGGCCGACTGGATCCGGCTGTACCGGAACCAGGGCATGCGCGAGCGCTACCACCACGAGATCCTCGGCTACAACTTCCGGCTGACCGACATCGGGGCCGCCATCGGTCTCGTCCAGTTCGACAAGCTGGATCGGAACACGGCGCGTCGACAGGCGATCGCGCGACGCTACGACGACGGCTTCGCCGGAACCAGCATCGTGACGCCGGTCATCCCGTCCGGCCGGACGCACGTGTACCACCAGTACACGGTCGACGTCGGCGACGAGCGCGACGCGATCGTCGCGGACCTCACCGCGGCAGGCATCGGGACCGGGATCTACTACCCGATCCCCGTCCATCGGCAGAAATACATCCTGGAGCGCGGGATCCACGCCGACCTGCCGGTCACGGATCGCGCCGCCCGACGGTCGCTGTCGCTGCCGATGTACCCAGGCCTGAGCGAGGCCGACCAGGCGACCGTCATCGACACGGTTCGTACCGTCGTGGAGAAGCACCGCGTCCCCGAGGAGACCGCGGCTCGATGACACGCCCCTGGTCACCGGCCGGGGACGGACCCGTCCGCGTCGGGCTCATCGGGCTCGGCGCGATGGGTCGCAACCACCTCCGGATCCTGTCCTCGATGCCCGGTGCCCACCTCGTGGCCGTCGCCGATCCGGACCGTGAGGCGCTCGACGGCGCCACGGTCGGCTCCGGCGCCCAGGGCTTCGCCGAGCCGATGGCCCTGATCGCAGAGGCCGATCTCGACGCTGTCGTCATCGCGTCGCCGACCACGACCCACGTCGCGCTGGCCCTCGCCGCGATCGAGCGTGGGGTGGCCACGCTCGTCGAGAAGCCACTCGCCGCGACGCCCGAGGAGGCGGGGGCGATCGTCGACGCGGCGCGGGCGGGCGGCGTCCCCCTCCAGGTCGGCCACGTCGAGCGGTTCAATCCCGCGGTGCTGGAGCTCGGCCGGCTGCTGCACGAGGGCCGCTGGCTGTCCTCGGTCTACGCCATCACCAGCCGGCGGGCCGGCCCGTTCCCGGCGCGCATCCGCGATGTCGGCGTGACCGTCGATCTCGCCACGCACGACGTCGACATCCTGTCCTGGATCGCCGGCGAGCGTCCCGTCCGGGTCTTCGCGGAGACCGCGCAGCGCATCCACGCCGACCACGAGGACCTGCTGTTCGGGCTGATGTCGTTCCCGTCGGGGACCGTCGCGATGCTCGACGTCGACTGGCTGACGCCGGCGAAGCGACGGCAGCTGGCGGTCGTCGGCGAGGAGGGCATGTTCGAGCTCGACTACCTGACCCAGCGCCTGACGTTCACGCGCGCGTCGGACATGACCAACCCGCGGCTGATCGGCGGGTACGCCCCGACCTTCGCGGGCGACGAGGTCGAGCTGCCGGTCTCGAACGAGGAGCCACTGGCGGTCGAGCTGGAGGCGTTCCTGAGCGTGGTCCGTGGCGGCGGCCGCCCGATCGTCGACGGCGAGGATGGCCGCTGGGCGGTCGTGCTGGCCCACGCCCTGCTGACCGCGGCGCGGGAGCAGCGGTCGGTCGAGCTGGTGTCGGCGTGAGCCCGTCGGCTCGACCCAGCACCACGGCAGATCTGCCCGGCGGCTCGATCCAGCTGCCGCCCCGGCCATGTCGTCATGGCGAGGCACGGTCCGTCACGCCATGGACCGGCGAGCCCGGCACGGCCGGGACCGTGGCGGTCGTCGGTGCCGGGAAGATGGGCCTGCCGCTCGCCGCGCAGTTCGCCGGGCATGGCTGGAAGGTGATCGCCGTCGACATCGACCCGCGGGTCGTCGATTCGATCAACGAGGGTCGCTCGCATGTCGGGGAGGAGCCGGGTCTCTCCGAGCTCGTCGAGCGTGCCCATGCGGCCGGCCGGCTCCGGGCGACCGCCGACGGCGCCGAGGCCGCGCGCACCTCCGACGTCGTGGTCCTCATCGTCCCGGTCATGCTCGACGACGAGCCAGCATCCCGACCACCGCTAGATGGACTCGGCGGTCGACTCGATCGCACCGGGCGTCCATGCCGGATCGCTCGTGATCTTCGAGACGACCCTGCCCGTCGGCGATACGCGCGACCGCTACGCACCTCGACTGGAGGCCGCCAGCGGTCTGCCGGCCAGCGGGACGGGCACGGACCGGATCTACGTCGCCTTCTCGCCGGAGCGGCTGTACAGCGGGGCCGCCCTCGCCAACCTGGCGACCTACCCGAAGCTCGTCGGCGGCCTCGACGCGCGATCGACGGCTCTGCGCGGCGGCGTTCTACGAGAGCGTGCTCGACGCCGAGGTCGTCGCGATGTCGTCGGCCGAGGCGGCCGAGTTCTCGAAGCTCGCCGACACGACGTACCGCGACGTGAACATCGCGCTCGCGAACGAGTTCGCCCGCTACGCCGACCGCATCGGCGTCGACATCACCGAAGTGATCGCGGCGGCCAACAGCCAGCCGTACAGCCACATCCACCAGCCCGGGATCGGCGTCGGCGGGCACTGCATCCCGGTGTATCCGCATTTCCTGCTCGATCGGGCGCCGGAGCTGTCGCTCGTCGCGCGTGCGCGCGCCGTGAACGACGGTCAGGTCGATCTGGCTGTCGCGGCAGTCGAAGATATGGCGGGCGACCTCAGCGGGGCCGCGGTCCTCGTGCTCGGCCTGACCTATCGCCACGGGGTGAAGGAGCTGGCGTACTCGCGGGCGATGCCGCTCATCGAGGCGCTCCGCGCACGCGGGGCGCGGGTCCTCGCATACGACCCGCTCCTGACTGACGACGAGATCGCACGCGCCGGCGCCGAGCCGTGGCCGTGGGGTTCCCCGTCGGCCGATGTCCGCGCGATCGTCACGCAGACCGCCGATCCCGTCTGGCTGAACCTGGACCCGGCCTGGTTCCCAGGACTGCGGGTCGTCTTCGACGGCCGGAACAGCGTGTCGTCGCTCGTCGAGCGGTTCGGCCCCGGCGTCGCCTATCGCGGCGTGGGAGTGCCGGACCAGCGGCCCGCGCGCGACGCCGTCGCCTGACGAGGCGACGTGCGGATCGTCAACGTCGTCGGGACGCGTCCCCAGCTGATCAAGGCTGCCGCCCTCGAGCCCGCTCTTCGGGCGCAGTTCGACACGTACCTGATCGACACTGGTCAGCACTATGACGATGCGATGGCCGGGTCGTTCTTCCGCGAGCTCGGTTTGCGGCGGCCCGACTACGACCTCGGGATCGGTGGTGGTTCGGGTTCGGACCAGACGGGCCGGATGTTGGTGGCGCTCGAGCCGATCTTCGAGGACCTGTCGCCGGACGCGGTGGTCGTCTGCGGCGACACGAACTCGACGATCGCCGCGGCACTCGTGGCGGCCAAGCAAGGTATCCCAGTCGCCCACGTCGAGGCCGGCCTGCGGTCGTTCGATCGACGGATGCCCGAGGAGATCAATCGGCTGGTGACGGATCACCTGTCGCGATGGCTGTTCGCGCCCACACCCGCGGCCGTCGCCAATCTCCGTGCCGAGGGGATCGTCGATGGCGTCGTCGAGGTCGGGGACGTGCTGCAGGACCTCGCCGCGCGGACCGCCCAAGAGGTGAGAGAACCGGCCGTCCTCGGCTCGATCGACCTCGCCCTGATCCCAGGCGGGTACCTCTTCGCGACCATCCATCGGGCCGAGAACCGCGAGCCGGCGGCGATGGCGGCATGGGCGGCCCTGCTCGCCGCGGCCGCGCGCCCGGAGCGGCCCGTCGTCCTGGCACTCCACCCGGGGACCCGCGCCGCACTCGCTACCGCCGACATCCGGCTGGGACCCGACATCCACGTCATCGAGCCGCAGGGCTATCGCACGACCCTCGGGCTCCAGCTCCACGCGGCTGCTGTCCTGACCGACTCGGGCGGGGTCCAGCGCGAGGCCGCCTGGCTGCGCGTGCCGTGCCTGATCCTGCGCGGGACGACCGAGTGGGTGGAGGCCCTGGCGGACTCCGGCGGCACGATGGTGGTGGTCGGCCTCGATGCGGAGCGCGCGACGGCCGAGCTCGAGCGGCTCGCACCGATCTCGACGGCGGAGGCCGACGCCCGGGCCAGGGCCGCCGACCTCCGGCTGGAACCGGCCGGCGCCGTCGACGCGATCGTGGCGGCGCTCGGATGACGGACGCGACGAGCACGTCGTCGCCGGCGCCTGGCCCGGTCGAGCCGCAGCGCCTGCTCCTCGTTCTCCCCTCGACAGCTGAATTCGATTCGCGGACCTACCGCATTGCCAGCGCCGCGCGCGCCCGAGGCCACCACGTGACGGTCCTCGCCCGCTGGAAGCCGGGTCTCCCGGAGCGCGAGGACGATCCAGGGGGCTACGAGATCATCCGGGTCCGGGCGGATCCCGGGGAGGCGCTCCCCGGCCGAGCGTTCGTCCGCCGCATCTTCCGCCGCCTTCGCCCGCTGCGAGCCCCAGCGGGCGATCCTCCGCCGCCGGCCGCCGCCGTCGGCGCGGGGGGCGTCGCCGGCGACGATCCTCCGCCGGGCGGCGACGCCTCGATCGGCGTGGCCTCTCGCTCCCTGCCTCGCCGTCTCGCGAGCCGCGTCGTGCGGCGCTGGTCGATCCTGCTGACGGTGCGCTCGCACGCGCGCCATGCGCGCGAGGTGGCACCGCCTGCCGACCTCATCCACGCGATGGCCTACATGGGCATCCCCGTCGGGCACGCGATCGCCGACGGCCGATCGCCGCGGCCGAAGGTCGTGTACGACGCGCGCGACATCTATATGGACGCGGGAAACCTCGCCTCCACGCGCGGACTCGTGCGCGCGACCATCGCCCGGGCCGAGCGCCGGTGGGCGCGACGTGCCGATCGTGTCATCACGGTCAATCAACCCTATGCCGATGTGATGGCCGAGCGCTTCAAGGTACCGATGCCGCTGGTCGTCATGAACTGCTCGTACCGGTACGAGCCGGCGGACCCGCGCGAGCACAGGTTCCACGACCGGCTCGGGCTCGCCCCAGCGTGCCGCGTCGTGCTCTACCAGGGCGGTTTCTCGCCCGGGCGCGGCATCGAGGAGCTGTTCGATGCGATCACGTTGATCGATGACGCGGTGCTCGTGCTCATGGGCTACGGCTACGAGGAGGCCGCCTACCGCGAGCGCGCCGCATCTGCGGAGCTGCGCGGCCGCGTCCACCTGCTTCCCGCGGTCCGCCCGATCGAGTTGCTCGACTGGGTCGCCGGGGCCGACGTCGTGGCGATGCCGATCCAGCCGACGACGCTCAACCACCGGCTGACGACGCCGAACAAGCTGTTCGAGGCGATGGCCGCGGGCGTGCCGGTCGTCGCGAGCGACCTCCCCGGTATGGCGCCGATCGTGCGCGAGACGGGCTGCGGGCTGGTCGTGGATCCCGCCGATCCGGCCGCGATCGCCGCGGCGTGCCGGGAGATCCTCGACGCCCCGCCAGACGAAGCCGCAGCGTGGCGGCGGCGCGCGCTGGCCGCGGCCCACGAGACGTACAACTGGGAGAACCAGGCGGACCGCCTCTTCGCCGAATACAGCCGGTTGACCGGCCGTCGCTGGTGAATCCCCCGGCCGGCACAGCGGACCGCCGGCGCGTGGTCATGTTCGTCCGCAACCCGTGTACCAATGACGTCCGGGTCCTGCGCGAGGCGGCGACGTTGCACGCGGCCGACTGGCCGACGACCATCGTGGCCCTGCAACCGGGCGGATCCGACGCGCCACCGGATCACGAGGATCGTGACGGCGTGCGCATCATCCGGGTGCCGGCTCCGACGGATTGGCGGGTGCGCTGGCGGGACATGCGCTACTACCCGTGGCGCACGCTCCGCGGCGTGCCTCGTCTGCTCGTCCGGGCGCTGCGCTCGGGCCCCGCGGGCATCGGCGATGCGCTGAGCACAGTGGCCGTCTCGCTGGTCACCCTGCCCTACACGCTGATCCAGGCGGCGCGGTACGTCGCCAGCCGACGGGCGCGGCCCCGCCCGCATGATGTCGAGGACGGTCTCGATCACCTGGCCTGGTGGCGCCTGTCCGCGCTGGGCTGGGCGACGGCCGCCGCAGCCGCAGCCCCGCCCGCCGACGTGTACCACGGCCACGACCTGACCGGCCTGCCGGCCGCGGTCCGCGCCGCGCGCCGAGACGATCGCGCCGCGATGGTGATCTACGACAGCCACGAGCTGTTCCTCGAGGCCGGCGTCGAGGCGCGCCAGCCGTGGTGGGTGCGCCGCATCCTCGGCCGGCTCGAACGCCGCTGGATCGCCGGCGTCGACGGCATCATCACGGTCAACGCCTCGATCGCCACCGAGCTGCGGCGCCGCTACGGCGGACCACCGGCGATCGTCGTGCGCAATGCCCCTCCGCGCCAGCCGATCGCGGCGACCCGGCCGGACCATCTGCGGTCCGCGGCGCGGATCCCGGCGGATGTCCCGGTGGTGCTCTACCACGGCGGCTTCCAGCGCGACCGCGGCCTCGACGTCCTGGCCGAGGCGATGGCGGACCAGCGGGTCGCGCACGCACACCTCGTCTTCCTGGGGTTCGGGCCGCTGACCGAATCGCTCCATGGGCTTGCCGCGGAGCCGCGCTTCGGTGGCCGGCTGCACGTCCTGCCCGCCGTCCCGTTGGATGACCTCCTCGCGTGGGTCGCGTCGGCCGACGTGTCGGCGATGCCGAACCAGCCACGGACGCTCAACGAGCGCTACTCGACGCCCAACAAGCTGTTCGAGAGCCTCGCCGTCGGGACGCCGGTCGTCAGCAGCGATTTCCCGGAGCGCCGCCGGATCGTGATCGACGACCCGGACGGTCCTCTCGGCGCGGTCTGCGACCCGACGCGTCCGGCAGCCGTGGCCGCCGCCCTCGGCGAGATCCTGTCACTCGACGCGGCGGCGCTGGCCGACCTGCGGCGGCGCTGCCAGGTCGCCGCTCACGAGCGGTACTGCTGGGAGCGAGAGAGCGCGGAGCTCCTCGGGCTCTATTCCCGGCTGGCGGCCCGATGAGCCTGCGTGTGCCCCGATGAGCCTGCGCGTGCTCGTGGTCGCGCGGGCGTACCCGTCGTTCGACGCGCCCGGTCGCGGCAGCTTCGTCCATGACCATGTCATCGCAGTTCAGGCGGCCGGCGCCGATCCGATCGTGGCCTCGTTCGAGACGATCCAGGTGCGCGGTGACGACGACGTCCGGAAGGCGCGAGCCGGCCGCGCCGAAGCGGCATGGTCGGGGACGCTCGCGGACCCCGCGGCCTGCAATGCGGGCCCGCGGCTCGGCGCGCCCGGGGCGGCGGTCGCCCGCCTCCCGGTGATCCGAACGTGGGGAGCCCTCGACGGATCCGAGGTCCCCGAGATGGCGGCCCGCCACACCGCTCCGCTGCTGTCGTTCGGTCGAGCGCTCGCCACGCGGAGTGCTGCAGCCGGCCGCCCCATCGATGTGATCCACGCCCACAACGGGCTGCCGGACGGTGTCGCGGCGCTGTCGCTCGCGGCCGAGCTGGGAGTCCCGCTCGTCGTCACCGAGCACGACTCGACCCTGCGCGATCGCCTTCGCCGGCCGGAGGCGGCTGCCGCCTACGGCAAGCTCCTCCGCCATGCCCGAGTCGTGGCCGTCAGCCAGGCCCAGGCCGATCGGGTGACCGCGGCGCTCTCGGAGCACGGCGAGCCCGTGCCGGTTCCGTTCGCCATCGTCCCGAACGCCGTGCCCCTGGACCACTTCCCACCCGCGCGACAGCCGACTCGCGACGCCGACCAGCTTCTCTGGGTCGGCGCTCGTTCCGAGCACAAGGGGATCGACACGCTCCTGCGGGCGATGGCCGTTGCGCATGGCCGGCTGCCGTCCCTGCGCCTGCGGATGATCGGCAGTGCGACCAACGCCGAGGACGCGCGATGGCAAGCACTCGCCGACGAGCTTGGGATCCGCGACGCCGTCTCATTCGAGCCGGTCGCCCCGCGCAGTGTCGTCGGCGATGAGATGCAGCAGGCCGGCATCTTCGTCCACCCGAGCCCGTTCGAGACGTTCGGGATGGTCGCCGCCGAGGCGCTCGCGTCCGGCCTGCCGGTGGCGGCCACGCCGTCGGGTGGGGTCGAGGAGATCGTGGGACGGGACGGGCGCTTCGGGGAGATCGCGACGGACCCCACGCCGAACGCCCTGGCCGACGCGATCCTGCGGCTCCACGATCGGCTGGCGGAGATCGATCGGGATGCGATGCGCGCCGGTATCGAGGGCCGCTTCTCGCCGGCGGCGGTCGCGGCGCGGACGCTGGAGCTCTACGACGAGGTCCGCCGTGCCGCGGGTCGATCGCCGGCCGCGCCGCGCGCCGGACCGCCGCCGGGTCGAATCGCCCCATCGACGAAGCCGATCGCGGCCGCGCTGTTCGTCGCCGCTCACGGCGCCGATCGCCTGTCAGCGAGCCACCTCACGAGCGGACGGCTGCCGGTGGCCGTCGTTGCGCCCGACTCGACGCTGCGGACGACCCGCAGCAAGCGCTGGGTCCGCCGGCTGACCGGCACCCCGTCGCCGGATGCCCGGACAGGCTTCCGCGAGGCGATCAGGGCGCGCTGGGACGAGCTGGCCGCAGAACATCCGGACGGGCGAGTCGTGATCGTCCCGGCCGACGTCGGCGATCTCGAGGCGGCACTCGAGGCCCTCGGCGAGACGGCCAGGACCAACCTGGCGCCCGGGTCGCGACGCTGGCTGGCCGACCGTCAGGACGCGTCCACGGAGCCTGTGCGACGATGACGACCATGCCCCCAACTTCGACCGAGGCAGAAGCGGTCGCTGACGCAAGGACCGCGACCGATACGCGGATCGCGATCGTCGGCCTCGGCTATGTCGGGCTGCCGCTGGCCCTCGCGTTCAGCGAAGCGGGCCTCGACGTCGTCGGGCTCGATGCGAGCCCGGCGCGCGTCGAGGAGCTCAGGGCCGGTCGGTCCCCGATCGACGACATCGACGACGAGCGACTCGGGCATGGCCTGGAGCGCGGGCTCCGGATCATGTCCACCGAGGACGCCGACGTCGCCGCGGTCGACGCGGTGTTCGTGTGCGTCCCGACCCCGATCACGACGACCAAGGATCCGGACCTCGGCCCGGTCCTCGGAGCCGCGGACTTCCTGTGCAGCCGGCTGCGTCCGGGCCAGCTCATCGTCCTCCAGTCGACGACGTTCCCCGGGACGACGACCGGCCCGTTCCGCGAGGCCCTCGAGCGCAGCGGTCTCCGCGCCGGCGTCGATTTCGATCTCGCGTTCGCACCGGAACGCGTCAGTCCCGGTGACCCGGCCAGCGCATCGAAGGACATCCCACGGCTCGTCGGTGCGACGACCCCCGAGGCGACACGCCGAGCCGCCGCGCTCCTCGGCCGGATCAACACGCGGGTCGTCGAGCTGTCGTCGCCCGACGCCGCGGAGCTGGCCAAGCTGCTCGAGAACGTGTTCCGCAACGTGAACATCGCATTCGTGAATCAGCTTGCCCTGCTGTGCGAGCGGATGGGCCTCGACGTGTGGGAGGTCATCGACGCCGCCGCCACGAAGCCGTTCGGGTTCATGCGGTTCACGCCGGGACCCGGGGTCGGCGGCCATTGCATCCCGGTCGATCCGTACTACCTGGCGTGGCGCGCGCGGGAGTTCGATTTCATCGATCGATTCGTCGAGCTTGCCGGGGACATCAACTTTGCGATGCCGCGTCACGTCGTCGACCTCGTGGCCGAGGCTCTCAACGACCGTGGCATGGCGCTCAAGGGCGCGCGCGTGGGCGTCGTCGGCGTCGCCTTCAAGCCGAACGTCCGCGACGCCCGGAACTCCCCGGCGGCGGGCGTCATCGCGGGACTTCTCGCACGCGGCGCGAGCGTGACGTTCCACGACCCGCACGTCGACACCTTCCTGGCCGCCGACGGCAGCGAGCATCGGGGAGTGTCACTCGACGAGCTGGTCGACGGCTCGGACGTGCTTGTCGTCGTCACGGCGCATCGGTCGGTCGACTGGGCGCGCCTCTTCGACCGAGCCGAGCTGGTCGTCGATACCGTTGACAGCTCCCGCGGCCGGTCAGTTCGGCCGCGCCAGGTCCTGCGGCTCGGGGCCGGCTGGTCGGCTCGCGCCTGACGGTGGCTCGCGGACGGGCGGTCCTCCTCATCGCGAATACCGCCGCTCCCTATTCGCGGGGGCTGCGCGTCGCCCGTAGCCTCGCCGCGGCGGGCTGGGACGTGGAGATCGCCGCTGTCGCCGGTCCGGACGTGCCCGACGAGGAGCGCGACGGCGACATCCGGATCCGGCGCTACAGACCGTCGGGACCGCTCCGTCGGTGGTCCACGCAACCACCCACCCCCAAGCCGCCGACCCAGGTCCTGCGCAGGCTCGTCCGACAGGTGGACAAGGCTCTCAAGGCGTGGCTGTGGCCGATCCACGTTCGCGCGTGGTGGCGGACCCTTCGCCGGGAGCTGCAACCCGCGGACCTGTATCACGCCTTCGGCATCCTCACCGTGCCTGTCGCGCTGGGCCTGGCCGCGGACGCCCGCCGCCAAGGGCGACGCGGCATCGTCGTCTATGACGTGATCGACGCGATCCTCGATTCGAACAACTACCAGCATGTTCCGGGTCAGCTGCTCGACCGCTACCGGGCAAAGGAAGCGGGCTGGGTGCGGCGGGTCGATGCGGTGGTGACCGTCAACGACGCGCTGGCCGACCACTGCCAGGCGATCTGGCCGTTCCGGGAACGTCCCACCGTGCTGTTGAATGCGCAGGAGCGCTGGGATCCGCCGGCGACGCGGCCCGATCTGATCCGGCGGGCGGCCGACCTGCCCGCCGACCGGTCCATCGTCCTCTTCGTCGGGCGCCTCGGTCGCGAGCGGGGGCTCGAGGAGGCGTCCGAAGCGGTCCTGAAGCTCGACGATGCGGCGTTCGTGATGCTCGGCTTTCCGGTGTCGAAGGATTGGGCGACGGAACTGGCCGCGCGTTCGGCCGACCCTCGGTACAAGGGTCGCTACGTGGTCCTACCGCCCGTCCACCCCGACGAGGTTCGACTGTGGGCCGCGTCTGCGGACGTGTCGATCCTCGCGGTCCCAGCGAACTCACTCAATCAGCGGCTGTCGATGCCGAACAAGTTCTGGGAGAGCCTCGCGGCCGGGACACCGGTCGTCGTCGGCCGCGACCTCGAGGTCATGCGGGCGATCGTGGAGGCAGACGACCTGGGCGCGGTCGCCGATCCGGCCGACCCGGACGACCTGGCGCGCGCCCTGCGCGAGGTCCTCGAGCAGCCGGCGGCAGACCGCGCTGCGATGCGGGCGCGCTGCCTCTCCGTGTCCCGTGACCGCTACGCGTGGGAGACCGTCGTCCTCCCGTACCTGGCCCTCGTCGACCGGCTGGCGCCTCCGCGGCCGGACGCCGGGTCGACGACCGAACCGGCCTAGCGGATCCCGGGCGACCGGCCGACAGCCGCGCCGACACGCCGTCGGGCGCGACCAAGCCACCGTCGGACCGACGGCGGTCGGAGCCGTCTCAGCCGCTTCGGGAGCCGGGCCTCGACGAGCTTCGCCACGGCGTGTCGCTGTGCCCCCCACGCGCGACCCGTCCGCACCGACCTGACCAGCAGCGCCCGTCCGAGGTCGTGCAGGCCCCCTTGCGTGAACATCGCGCTCATCTCGGCCAGGATCCGCGGCGCGGCAGCCCGGTCATGGGCCTGCAGGCGCTCGAGGAGGAGGCCCTCCCCCAGGATCCGCTGCCGGACGATGGTCTTCGACTTGTGCATCAGGCTCCGGTCGGCCGACAGGGCCTTGTCGTGGACCCGGTAATGGAGATGGACGCCCGGGATGTGGGCGGCCGGATGACGAGCCAGCACGCGGAACCACATCTCCGCGTCGACATCGGCCCGCAGCGCCTCGTCGAACGGCCCGACCTCGTCGAGCACGGCCCGCGGCATCATCACGGTCGAGCCGTTGATCGGGTTCGCCCAGAACACGGTCACGAACAGGTCCGGGTGACGCCACGGGATGTCGCTCCGGTCGGCCACGAACGCGCCCTGCGCATCGATCTGGTCGAAGCCCATGAACGACAGGCCCAGCTCGGGATCCGCTGCGAAAGCGGCGACCTGGCGGGCGACCTTGTCCGGGACGAACGCGTCGTCCGAGCTCAGCCAGCAGACGTACTGGCCCCTACTCTCGCGGATGCCGTGGTTGAGGGCGTTCGCCGCACCGTGGTTGGTCTGGCGGATGGCGCGAACGCGATCGCCGTACGAGGCGAGGATGTCCGGCGTCTCATCGGTCGACCCGTCGTCGACGACGACGACCTCGATCGCCGAGTACGTCTGCGCCAGGACGCTGTCGATCGAGGCACGCAGGTACGAGGCCTGGTTGTAGGTGGGGATGACGACCGACACGAGCGGCGACTGGTCGGGCTGCACCCGCGCATGATAGGCAGTCGGCGCCCCGGATCCCCTGTCGATGGCGGTCGTCGGGTACGATCGGGCGCGCCGTGTCGACCCTCCCGCCCTCCCCGCCTGCGTACGACCCGCAGGAGTACTGGACGTCGCTCCATCGGGAGGAGAGCCTGCGGGCGGTCGGCCAGTCGGGCCTGCCGGCCGATCTCAACGTGTGGCTGTATCGCATCGGTCGTCGCAACGTCCGGGCGTTCATGCGCCGCCATGGCCTCGCTGACCTGACTGGCCTGAGCGTGCTGGACATCGGGTCCGGTACCGGGTTCTGGATCGACGTGTGGCGGTCGATGGGCGCCGCTTCGATCGACGGCGTCGAGCTCGTGCCAGCGGCGGTCGAGCGCCTGCGGGAGCACTTTCCGGGATCGACCTTCACCGTCGGCGACATCGCCGACCCAGGGGTCCTGCCGGGCGACCAGCGTTTCGACGTCGTGGCCGTCATGAACGTCCTGCTCCACATCGTCGACGACGACCGGTTCGCGGCAGCCGCGGCCAACGTCGCTGCCACGGTCCGGCCGGGCGGTCGCCTCCTGCTTGCGGAGCCCGCGCTGGTTCGTGCCGGATCGGTCCGTCCGGCGAAGCCCGGGGCCAGCTCCAAGGCTCGGCCGATCGGCACCTACCGTGCCGCGTTCGAGGCGGGTGGCCTGCGTCTGGTCGGTGTCGGCCCGAGCACGGTGGTCGGTGCCAATCCGATCGAGACCGGGGATCCGCGCTACCGTTCGTACGCGGGCGCATGGAAGCGCATCGGCCGCTGGGCACGACGCTGGCCGCGCCTGGCAGGCATCGTCGGTCTCGGGCTGGCGGTCGTCGATCGCGTGCTCATGGCGACCGGGGCGGCCCCGTCGGGCAAGCTCATCCTCTTCGAGCGACCGGCATCGCCCGCCGACACGCCATAACCGATCGAGTCACATCCGGAGGAGTCCATGGCCGTTCTCATCACCGGTGGCCTCGGGGTCATCGGGCGCCGCCTGGCTGAGCACCTGCGCGAGCACGGATACGACGTCAAGGTCACCGACGTAGCGATCCGCAGCGAGCCCGACTATCGGCGCGCCGACGTGACCCGCTATGAGGAGCTCACCGAGGTCTTTCGGACCTGGCCGATCGAGCACGTGTTCCATCTCGCCGGCGAGGTGGGGCGAGAGAACGGCGAGCAGTTCCCGCGGCGCTGCGTCGACATCAACGTCAGCGGCACGCTCAACCTCGTCCAGCTCTGCCAGGAGTACGGGGCGCGGCTGTATTTCGCCAGCACCAGCGAGATCTACGGCGATCACGGATCCGACCTGGTGACGGAGGAGCTGGAGACCGGCACGGTCCTCGCGCCGACGAACTGCTACGGATGGTCGAAGCTCCACGCGGAGCACTACCTCCGGCATTTCAGCGAGAGTCAGGGGCTGAAGGCGGCCGCGATGCGCTTCTTCATGTGCTACGGGCCGGGGGAGCGGCCGGACCCGTTCCGGAGCGCGATGACCAACTTCATCGACAGGGTCCGCCACGACCGACCGATCACCGTGCACCGCGGCACGTCGCGCAGCTGGTGCTACATCGACGACATCGTGGCCGGCTGCCGGCTCCTCATGGAGAACTGGGACGGCGAGCGCTACGAGGGGTTCAACATCGGACGCGCCGACCCGCAACCGACGACCGAGGTCGCCGCGCTGATCTGCGAGATGCTCGACAAGCCGACCAGCCTGATCGAGCTCGCCGATCCGGGTCCCCTCGTGACCCCCGTCAAGAACGCATCGTTCGACAAGGCGCAGCGCCTGCTCGGGTACGAGGCGCAGGTCGGGCTGCGCGAGGGCATCGAGCGGACGATCGCCTGGCACGAAGCGACCCAGCCCTGACCCGATCGCCGTGACGCGCGTCCTCGTCACCGGGGCCGGCGGGTTCATCGGGCGTCACGTCGTGCGCGGGGCGCCGCCTGCGTGGGATGTCGTCGCGCTGTCACGCGGCCCCGCACCGGGGGACGCCCGCGGACGGTGGGTCCGGTGGGTTGCGCCGGACGCCTTGCCGTCCGAGGTGACCGGCACGCACTACGACGCTGTGATCCACCTCGCCGGGAACGCCGATCACGGCCTGGCCGTGCGCGAACCGTGGCGGGACCTCGAGGCGACCGGCGTACTCGGCGCGTCGATCCTGGGCCAGGTCGATGCGGCACGGATCGTCCTGCTGTCGTCCGCCGCGGTTTATGCCGGGCTGGCGGGCCCGGTGGACCCGGCGGTCCGAGTCGACCCGCCGATGCCCTACGCCCTGTCGAAGCTGTACGTGGAAGGCTTCGTTCGCGGGCGGGTCGCCGCGGGTCACGCCGGCGGCGCCGCGATCATCCGGCTGTACAACGCGTTCGGCCCGGGCGAGCGGCCGACCCGCCTGGTGCCGCGCGTCGTCGACGCCATGCGGAGCGGGTCGCCGTTCCGGCTGAGCGGCGCCCCCAATTCGCTCTCTGACCCCGTCTACATCGACGACGTCGTGTCGGCGCTCGTCGCCGCCGCGACCGGCGTCGCCGATGGCACATGGGACCTGTGCGGCGGCGACCCGCGGCCGCTGCTCGAGCAGGTCGCCCGCATCGCCCGGTCGCTCGACAGCGAGCCGCCCGCCATCGAGCAGGTGCCGGACACGACGCAGACACCGATCCACTTCCACAGCGACCCGCGCCCGCTCGCCGACGCACTCGGGACCAAGGTCCCGCGGCCGTTCGAGACCGGCGTGCGCAGGTACGCCCGCGGGATGGGCTGGACCCGGCCTAGGACTGCCTAACCCGGCAGGCCGCTGCGGGCCGCATCCGGTGGCAGCGACCCCTGCCCGGCGTCGGCGATGGCGCGCGCCAGCGCAGCCTCGCGCTCGGCCTTGGTCCGCTCGGAATGCTCGCGGTGGATCGCCACGACCTCGGCGGGATCGCCTTCGGCCACGATCCGGCCCTCCTCGAGCAGGATCGCGCGGTTGCAGAACTCCATGACCCAGTTCATGTCGTGGGTCACGAGCACGACGCCCTTGGCGCCCTTGACCAGGTCGAGCACGCGCTGCTTCGACTTGGTCCGGAACGACTGATCGCCGGTCGCGAGCACCTCGTCGAGCAGCAGGATGTCCGGGTCGACCGAGGTGGCGATGGCGAAGCCCAGGCGAGCCCGCATACCGGACGAGTAGGTCTTGATCGGCGCATCGATGAACGGGCCGATGTCGGCGAACTCGATGATGCCCGGGGTGATCTGGCGCATCGACCGCCGGGTCGAGGCCGAGGAACGCGCCCGGCCAGGCGGATGTTGTCGAGACCGGATCAGCTCCTGGTCGAAGCCGGCACCGAGCGTCAGCAGGCTGGAGATCCGGCCATCGACCTCCACCACGCCCTCCGACGGCGTGATGATCCCGGCCAGGACCTGGAGGAGCGTGCTCTTGCCCGCCCCGTTCGGGCCGATGACCGCCAGCGATTCTCCGTGGACCAACGCGGAAAGCGACGTCGCGGAGAGCCCAGAACTCGATCGGCCGGCTGGCGCCGGAACAGGTTCACGAACGAGCGATGGAGCGTCGTCTTGCGGGTGAACCGGAGGCTGTACTGGACGCCGAGGCCGTGGACCTCGATGGCGACTGGCGCGTCGGTCGGCATCGGTCCGGCACGGCTGCGCTGAGGCGCTCGTCGACATCGACCATCAGAGGACCTTGGCGAATGCCGGCTCGACGCGCTTGAAGAAGAGCGTCGTCAGGCAGAGGAGGACGAGTGACCCGAGCAGGACGGTTCCGAGCGCCGTCCAGTCCGGGAGCTGTCCGTCGTAGATGACCGCCCGGTACGCCGTGAACAGCGTCGCCCACGGGTTCAGCGTGAGGAGCCGCTGGATGATCGGGTATGACTCGGTCGCCGGCGATCAGCTGATCGAGTGAGAAGAGCGCCGGCGAGAGGTAGAACCACAGGCGCAGCACGTGGCGCGACAGGTTGCCGACGTCGCGGTAGAACACGTTGACCGCCGCAAGGAGGATCGTCAGCGCGAGGTTGAACACGAGCTGGACGACCGCCACGACCGGGATGAGGAGCAGCGTCAGCTCGATCCGGTCGCGGAAGAACAGCAGCATCAGCGCGAACAGCGGGATGAGCCCGAACGCGAAGTTGACGATGCCGGCCATCGACCGCCGCGACCGGCAGGACGAGCTTGGGGAACTTGATCTGGCGGATCGAGCCGTTCCGCGCCCGAGACCGACGTGATGCCGTCCTGGATCGATCGTCTGGAACCACTTCCACGGCAGGATCGCGGCGAGGATGAAGAGCGGATAGTCCGGTCCGCCGCGCTGGAAGATGACCGACACGAGGACGACGTAGACGGCCATCTGGAGGAGCGGGTCGAGCACCCACCACAGGTTGCCGAGGAGCGTGTCGGCGCCCTTCTTGTGCAGGTCCGCCTGGACCAGGTACCGCGATCAGCCGCCGTCGACCGAGGACCTCGACGACGGCCTCGCGCAGCGACCCGAGCGGGCCCGGGACGGGCGGCACTGCTCCGAAAATGGGTGGGGACTTCCGCGCTCAGGTCCATCGGCAGCGGAGGGTAACACGGGGTGTCCGCGCGACCCGGTGCGGTACGCTCCGCCCGCTCATGGAGCGCCCACCGACCGTGCCGACCGCCGCGCCGCGGCGCATCGCGATGCTCACCCACTCCTACTACGAGGAGGATCCGCGGGTTCGGCGCGAGGCCGAGACGCTCGCCGCGGCGGGTCACCCGTCGAGGTCTTCGCCCTCCGCCGACCGACGGACACCGAGCGCGAGACCATCGCCAGCGTCGACGTCCGCCGGCTCGGCGTCCAGCGCCACCAGGGCGCATCGCTCGCGGTCGTACCTGCGCGAGTACCTGTCGTTCTTCGTCCGATCGGGTGTCGCGCTGACGCGCGCCCATTCTCGGCGGCGATTCGCGCTCGTCCAGGTCCACACGCTGCCGGACTTCCTCGTCTTCGCGACCGTGCCGCTCCGACTGACCGGTGTGCCCGTCATCCTCGACCTGCACGAGGCGATGCCGGAGTTCTTCGGGAGCCGCTTTCGCGGCCGTAGCCGGAGGATCGGGCGCTGGCTGCTGGGGGTGCAGGAGCGGCTCGCGTGCCGCTACGCCAGCGCCGTGGTGACCGTGAACGATGCCCTCGCCGACCGGCTGCTCGAGATGGGCGTGCCGCCTGCCAAGCTCTCGATCGTCCCGAACGCGCCATCCCTTGCACGGTTCTCCGCGGACCCGTATCCACCGCGTCCGTTCATGGTGGACGGGTCGCTCCGGCTCGTCTACGCCGGGGCGCTGAGCCCGATCTACGAGCTCGATGTCGTCCTCGACGCAGTGGCCATGCTTCGCGAGCGCGACCCCGCCCTCGACGTGCGCCTCGACCTCTACGGTCGCGACTTCGAGGAGGTGCCGCTGCGCGACCAGGCCGCCCGACTGGGCATCGCGGACCGCGTCGACATTCCACGGCCGGATCCCGGTCGACGAGGTGCCCGCCGCGATCGCCGCCGCCGACATCGGTCTGGCCCCGACGCGGCGCTCGACCTTCACGGACTACTCCCTGTCCACCAAGGCCTTCGAGTACGCCGCGATGGCCCGGCCCGTGGTCGCGTCGCGCCTGCCGATGGTCGAGCGGTCGTTCGGCGACGACGTGGTGACGTACGAGCCCGGTGACGCCGACGACCTCGCCACGGCCATCCGTCGGGTCGTGGACGTCGCGGCCGACCGGGACGCGCGAGTCGCTCGCGCGCTGGACCGCGTCCGGGGCCGGTCGTGGGAGGTCGAGGGGGCGCGCTACCTGGCGCTCGTGGACCGGCTGACGGCCGCTCGCGACCCAGTTTCGGACGCCGGCTAGCGGCGGGCGGTCCCGGTAGGCCGAGCCAGAGCGGACAGTACGGTACGATACCGGCCGCCCATGACGTTCCCGGCCCTTTATCGGCCGTGCCATCTTTGCCATCAGGATCCACACCCGAATGACGTTCCGTGCCAGGCCGGTCGTGAAGCGCTTCCAGCGACCATCGTGGGACAGCCGCGACCGCCGTAACTTCTACCTCAACCTGGGCTTCGGCCTCGCGGTCCTCGCCGCGCTCCTGATCCTCGGCGCAGCCGTCGCGCTGAGCTACTACAACGACCACCTGGTCCCGGTCGGCAGCGTCGACGGCCAGTCGATCACGAGGGACGATCTGCGTGACCGTGCCGAAGTCGAGGACTGGCGGCTCCAGATCGCGCAGCGGCGCATCAACACCCAGGCCGCCGCGGAGCGTTTGACCCAGGCCCAGGCCGAAGTCCAGTCGCAGGTCGTGCAGCAGCAACGCCAGCAGCTGCTGCCGTTCTCGCTCGAGCGCATCATCGACAACCGGATCCAGGCGAAGCTGGCGACCGAGGAGGGCGTCACGGTGTCCGACGCCGACATCGACGCACGGCTCGTCGAGGAGGCCACCACCCCCGAGGCGCGCCACTCCTGGCAGATCGAGGTCAAGCCCGTCACCGACAGCGGCGCCAGCGCGCCGACCGCCGAACAGGTCGCGGCCGCCCGAACGACGATCGAGAAGGCCCTCGCCGACATCAAGGGCGGCAAGAGCTGGGACGACATCGCCAAGGTCGTCTCGACCGATTCCGCGAGCGCCCCGCAGGCCGGCGATCTCGGTTGGCTGACAAAGGACGACCAGCAGACCGACGAAGCCTTCCTCACAGCCCTGTTCGGTGCGACCGTGAACGCGCCGACCGACGTCATCGAGGGCGCGGACGGGATCTTCCGCATCGGCCGGGTGACCGAGATCGAGGCTGAGGCAGTCGACGCCGCATACACCGACACGCTCGTCAACGACGGCGTCGATCTCTCCAAATACCGCGAGGTCGTGCGTGGCGATGTCGTCCGCAAGAAGCTCGAGGACAAGCTCGTTGCCGATGCCTCGCAGCCTGCTCCACAGCGCGAGACCGCCGAGATCTACCTGAGCCAGGAGACGGCCAACCTGCCGGCCGACGCGGTCAAGGTCCGCCACATCCTCTTCTCGCCGAAGGACGATCCGAGCGCGGCGCAGGCCGGCGAGATCCCCGCGGACGACCCGTCATGGGGCCAGGCAAAGCTCGATGCCGACGCCGCCTACGCCCGGCTCAAAGGCGACGTCGACGGGTTCGACGCGCTGGCCCGCGAGGTGAGCGACGAGGAGAGCGCCCTCGGACCCGACGGCACCGGCGGCGTCCTTGATGCGTACATCAGCGCCGACAGCGGCTTCGTCGAGTCCTTCACGAAGCCGATCCTCGATGCCAAGCCGACCGACGGCCAGCTCCTGCCCCCGATCAAGACCGAATTCGGGTACCACATCGTGCAGGTGATCAGCCACGCCCCGGACCTCGCCCAGATCAAGCAGCGGATCGATCGGGGCGCAGATTTCGCGGCGATCGCCCGCGAGCTGTCGGAAGGCGCCGAGGCGAGCCGCGGCGGGGAGCTCGGCTGGGTCGCCAAGGGCCAGCTCGACGAGCGGCTCACCAGCGCGATCTTCGCAGCGTCGATCGGCAAGACCTCGGACATCGTCACCGTCGAGGAAGACGGTCAGTATCTCTACAAGGTCGTGGCCGAAGAGGTGCGTACACCCGAGGGGCGCCAGCTCGAGGAGATCCGGTCGCGGGTGTTCGGCGACTGGTATCAACCCAAGAAGGACGCCGTGACCATCGTGCGCGACGAGGCGATCACCGGGGGCGCGGGCTAGCGGCCCGGAGGTGCTGGACGCCCTCGTCACCGAGGCGCGACTCCGGTTCGGCCTCGATCCGGCGGCCGGCCTCCAGATCGTCGCGGCCGAGCGCCTCATCGGCACGCCGCTGGAGGCGTCGCGACCCGCCCTCGTGGTGCCGCTCGTGATGCTCCGACCCGCCGGCCGTGCGGCCGCGGCTGATGCCGCATCCGCTCCGGCACCGCTCCCTGGGCGACACGGCCCGCGCGGGCGCCGGGCGCTCGACGTGCTGATGCGCGCCTACCCGCTCGATCACCCCGTCGGTCGGTTCGGGACGGCCGCTGCGACGACGATCGGCGGACTGTCGGACGATGACCTGGCCGCGCCCTTCTATCTGGCGCCCCTCGCCGCCGAGGCGGCGGTCTTCGGTCCGTGGGCGATGCCCGCCATCAGCGACCGCCTGCGGGCGCCGGACGGTTGCCCGTGGGATCGCGAGCAGACCCATCAGACCCTGCGCAGCCACCTCCTCGAGGAGGCGTACGAGGTGTACGACGCGCTCGAGGCGGGTGCCACGCCCGAGCTCGCGGGCGAGCTCGGCGACCTGTGGCTCCAGATCGTGCTCCACGCGCAGCTCGCGGCAGAGGCCGGCGTGTTCGACCTGGCCGACGTCGAGGCGGCGATCGCGACCAAGATCGTCCGGCGCCATCCGCACGTGTTCGGGGATGCCGAGGCGCGCACCGCCACGGACGTCAACCGGCAATGGGAGCGGATCAAGGCCGCTGAGCGCGAGGGCGAGGCCGACGGCTCAAGCGCGAAGGGGGCGCTGGACGGGATCTCGGCCTCGTTGCCGGCGCTCGCGGCAAGCCAGGAGATGCAGGAGCGAGCCGCCAACATCGGCTACGACTGGCCATCGATCGAGGGTGTGCTCGACAAGGTCGTCGAGGAGACCGACGAGCTGCGCGAGGCAGCCGACGACGGCGCCGACCCGGGGGCATGGGCAGAGGAGTTCGGCGACTTGCTGTTCGTGCTCGTCAACGTGGCGCGCAAGCGCGGCATCGAGGCCGAGGCCGCCGTCCGCGCCGCGAATGCCAAGTTCCGCCGCAGGTTCGGCCGGGTTGAATCGATGGCGGCAGCCCGCGGGGTCGCCCTGCGCGACCTGGATTTCGCGGCTCTCGACGATCTGTGGGATGCAGCCAAGGCGGAGGAGAGGACGACGACATGACGATCGGCAATCCACCCACGACCCGTGCCGACGGCCGCGCCCCGCGCGACCTGCGCCCGATCAGCTTCCAGCTCGGCGTCCAGAAATGGGCCGAGGGGTCGTGCCTCGTTCGCTTCGGCGATACGCAGGTCCTGTGCGCGGCCACGATCGCCGATCGCGTCCCGCCGCACCTCCGCGGCAAGGGCACCGGCTGGGTGACCGCCGAGTACTCGATGCTGCCGCGCGCCACCGCCGAGCGGACCGACCGCGAATCGGCCAAGGGGCGGATCGGCGGGCGGACGCACGAGATCCAGCGGCTCATCGGCCGGTCGCTGCGCGGCGTCGTCGACCTGTCACGGCTCGGCGAGCGCACGGTGACCGTCGACTGCGACGTGCTCCAGGCCGACGGAGGGACGCGGACGGCGTCGATCACCGGTGGGTACGTCGCGCTCGGGGCGGCGCTCATCACGTACGGCATGGAGCGCCTGCTGACCTCCAAGGTGGCGGCGGTGTCGGTCGGGATCGTCGAGGGTGCCACGTATCTCGACCTCGACTACAGCGAGGATTCGCGGGCGGAGGTCGACATGAACGTCGTCGGCACGGACGCCGGGACGTACGTCGAGCTGCAGGGCACGGCCGAGGGGCAGCCGTTCGACAGGGCCGCGATGACGTCGATGCTCGATCTCGCCGACGAGGGACTGGCCCGGCTGTTCGCCGCCCAGACCGAGGTGCTCGCCACGGTCAAACGGTGACGATGGGCCGCCTGCTCATCGCGACACGGAGCGAGCACAAGCTGCGCGAACTGCGCGAGCTGCTCGACCTCCCGCGGGCGGAGCTCGTGTCCCTCGACGAGCTGGGCGTGGCCGGCGACCCGGTCGAGGACGGCGTGACGTTCGAGGCCAATGCCGCCATCAAGGCACGGTTCGGGCTGGACGCGACCGGGCTGCCGACACTCGCCGACGACTCGGGGCTCGAGGTCGACGCGCTCGATGGTGGGCCGGGCGTGCGGACGCGTCGGTACGCCGGCGAGGATGCGACCGACGCGCAGAACAACGCCAAGCTGCTCGCATCTCTCGCCGGTCTCGCCGCCCGATCGACGCGGAGCTGGCTATGTCTGCGTGCTCGCGCTGGCCATGCCCGGCGCGCCCGTGGACCTCGCCCGGGGGACGTGCCGCGGTCGGATCGCGACAGAGCCGCGGGGAACCGCCGGTTTCGGCTACGACCCGATCTTCGAACCGGAGGGCGAGCCACCCGGCGGCCGCACGTTCGGGCTGTGGACGCCGGAGGAGAAGAACAGCATCTCGCACCGGGCGCGGGCCGCTCGCCAGATGGCGCCGCGCCTGACGGCGCTCGGGTTCTGATGCGCATCTGCGTCTTCTGTGGCGCGAGCCCCGGCAAGGATCCGCGCTACGTGGCCGCGGCGCGCGAGGTCGGGGAGGGCCTCGCCCGGCGTGGCATCGGCCTGGTCTACGGCGGCGGTCGGGTCGGGTTGATGGGTGCCGTCGCCGAGGCGGCGCTGGCGGCCGGCGGCGAGGTGATCGGCGTGATCCCGCAGGGCCTCGTCGATCGCGAGCTGGCGCACCCGGGTCTCACGGAGCTGCATATCGTGGACACGCTTCACGAGCGCAAGGCGATCATGGCCGACCTGGCCGACGCGTTCATCGCGCTGCCCGGCGGCCTGGGCACGCTCGAGGAGCTCGCCGAGGTCGTGTCGTGGGCGCAGCTCGAGCTGCACGCGAAGCCGATCGGGCTGCTCGAGGTCGGCGACTACTGGACGCTGCTGCTGGCATGGCTCGACATGGCGGTCGCCGAGGGTTTCGTGGCGCCCGCCCATCGGCGTCTCGTGACACGCGGAGAATCGCTCGAGGCGCTGCTGGCGGCCTTCGCCGCGTGGCAGCCACCGCCGGGTCGCTGGGAGGCTGGTCCCTAGGGCGAGGGTTTCGGCGTCGGCCACGGCTCCGGTGCGCCACCCGGCTGCGGGAACAGCCTCGCCGCCACCTCGCGGATGGCCGGCAGGTCCGGCATCAGCGACGAGCCGTAGCGCGTGTCGACCGAGCGCACGAGCGGATGCCTGATCACGGCCCGGGTGATCCCGCCCGATCCCATCTCGTCGATCGCGGCCGCGAGCTGGGGCAGCCGTTCGATCGGCAGGTCGGTCCGGATCGAGTCGCCGACCGCGCCGAGCAACCCGGGGAGCTCCCAGAACACGCTGCCGCCATCGGTGGCTGCGTTCTTCAACGCCACGATGATCTGTTGCTGGCGGCCGGCCCGGGTGAAGTCGCTCTCGCCGGCGGACTTTCGGCTACGCGCATAGGCCAGGGCATCGACTCCGCCGAGGTGGTGTTTGCCCGCGCTGATCGACCAGCCCCGCCCGTCGGCGCCGAAGCCGTCGTAGCCCGGGTCGTCGATCGCCTTCGCGACCGCGATGTCGACGCCGCCGACCGCATCGACCATGTGGATGAAGCCCTCGAACTCCATCGTCGCGTGGTAGTGGATCGGGATCCCGAGCAGCTCGCCGATCGCGTCCTGGAGCGTCCGGAGGCCGCCCTTCGGGAAGTCCGCCGGGTGGCGGTCGGCGTAGGACATCAGCGAGTTGAGCTTCGGCCCGAAGTCGTCGCCGCCACCGAGCGGCACGTTCACGAGGTCACGCGGCAGCGACACCATCGAGGCGGTCTTGCCGACCGGATCGAACGACACGACCATCATCGTGTCGGTCAGGACCGTCGTGCGACCCGGAGCGGCATCGACGCCGAGGACCAGGACGTTGAGGCGCTCCTCCGTGCCGGGTCCGGGAGGGGTGGGACCGCCGTCGGCCGCCTGGACCGGGGTCTGGAAGATCCGCGCGAATGCGTCACCGAACGCGGTGCCGTAGCGGTACACGGCGAGGTGCGGCAGCACGACGAGCAAGGCGATCACCAGGCCGCCGACGATCCCGAGCCTGCCCGTGGGCCCGTGGCGACGCGTGTCGAGGAACGCCTGCCCGACTGCGACCAACCGCCACAGCAGGATCAGGAGGTTGAGGGTCAGCAACCCGCCGAGCGCCGCCGGCGCGACCGCCCAAGCCGCGATCCGGGTCGGCGTCTGGGTCGCCCAGACCAGCCCGACCACGATTGCGACGAGGATCGATGGGATCAGGAAGAGGGCGGTGAGCCTGCGCCGTCGATTGAACGACTGACCGAGACCGGGAACGATGGCGGACAGGCCGGCGGCGAAGAGCCGGCGGCGGTCGATGGGTCCGGACTCCGGTGCGGTCCGGATCCGACGGGCGTGCACGACGGGCGAAATCCCCCTGTGATGGCCGAGTCCGCCCGAGTCTACCTGAGGCCGTCTCGGACGCGACATGGAGACGCCGGGCGGTCGATCAGCCTGCCAGTGACCACCCGGCGTCTGGGTCTACGACGTGCCGGGGCGGCCGGGAGTTACGCCGGGGCGCTTGGTTGACGCCCGTATGATGGCCCGGCGTATGCAGATCGCAGTGACCGGCGGTAGCGGCAAGCTTGGCCGAGCGGTGGTCGATGAGCTGCTGGCGCACGACTACCAGGTCATCAACCTGGATCGCGTGCCGTCGACGGACGACCGAGCGCGGTTCACGCGCGTCGACTTCACCGATTTCGGGCAGACGGCCGGCGCCCTGACGGCGGTCGACGATCGCCATGACGGTCTCGACGCGGTCGTGCATCTGGCGGCCATCCCGGGACCGGGCATGGTCCCCAACGCCACGATCTTCGCGAATAACGTCATCTCGACGTACAACGTGTTCCAGGCCGCTCGGATGGCAGGGATCCGGAACGTGGTGTGGGCGTCGAGCGAGACCGTGCTTGGTCTGCCGTTCGACGTCCCGCCCGTCTACGTCCCGGTCGACGAGGATGTCCCGCTGCGGCCCGCGACGGCCTACTCCCTCGGCAAGACGCTCGATGAGGAGATGGCGCGCCAGTTCTGCCGTTGGGATCCCGCGGCGAAGATGATCGCGCTGCGGTTCTCGAACGTGATGCAGCCGACCGACTACGCCGCGTTCGAGGGCTTCCAGGCCGACGCCACCGTGCGGAAGTGGAACCTGTGGTCGTACATCGACGCGCGGGACGGCGCCCAGGCCGTCCGACGTGCGCTGGAGCACGACGCGACCGGCTTCGACGTCTTCATCATCGCGAGCCCGGACACCGTCATGCGGCGGCCCAACGCCGACTTGCTCGCGGAAGTCTTCCCGGGCGTGCCCCTGAAGCGCCCCGTCGAACCGAACGAGACGTTGCTCTCGATCGACAAGGCGCGTCGTGTCCTGGGCTACGCGCCGCGCTTCAGCTGGCGGGACGCGGTCAGAGCCTGAGCCCGTATGCCGCTAGGCGGCGACTGCCGGGACCTCGACGATCGGCGTGTGTGTGTGGACAGGCGCCGTCACGGCCGCGAGCAGCCGCCCAACGCGACTCTCGCGTGGTTCGGTCAGCGTCGCGCAGTCGAGCCAGACGATCCCATCGCGCCACACTGCGGTCGTGTGGTTGCCGCAGGGGCACATCGGCTGTGCGTCACTGGCTCGTTCGATCAGGTCGACGATCATTCGGTCATCGTTCATGTGGATGAGTGCTCCCGGAAGAATGGATACGGTACGTTCCGTATCCTACAGGCTCGCGCGAAAGTATGCAAAGACGCGCCGCCTCGGAACGGTGGCAACGTCCGGGACGTCACGCTTGCCTTGATACGGTCCGTTCCGTATCATTACGGCCATGGCACTCACCACCGTGGCCCGCAAGGGCCGACCGCGTAGCGACGAGGTCCACCGCAGGATCCTCGACGCGACCCGCGAGCTCCTGAGCGAGGACGGGTTCTCCGATCTCCGACTCGAGCATGTCGCGGCGCGGGCGGGCGTGGGCAAGGCGACCATCTACCGTCGTTGGGGCTCCAAGGAGGCCCTGGCGCAGGAACTGCTCGCCGAGCTCGCGGGTCCCCACATCGCGGTGGCGGTGACGGGCGACACGCGCGAGGAGCTCCTGGCGGCGGTCGTCAACCCGATGCGCGCCATCACTGACACGCCGTTCGGCCCGGTGATTCGGGCCTTGCTCTCGCAGATCGCCGTCAACCCGACGCTCGGCGACCCGTTCCGGGCGACGGTCGTGCAGGCACGCCGCGACGAGATCGCGCGCGTGATCGCACGTGGGGTCGCACGCGGCGACCTTCGTCAGGACGCGAAGGTGGACGTCGCCACCGAGCTCCTGGTCGGCCCGGTTTACTTCCGGTTGATGTTCGGCGGCGACCTTGACGATGCGTTTGCGGAACGAATCGTCGATGCCGTGCTCCGCGGGTACGGCGACACATCTCAGAAACCACGCGGTGCCAGCGCTCGCGCTGCGCACAAGGAGACTTCACCAGCATGAAACAGCGAGACACCCTCGCCCAAGACACCCTCGCCCTCATCGCTCATGACGGCCGCAAAGCCGACCTGATCGCGTGGGCGACCTACAACCGCGAGCGGCTCTCCGGATTCGACCTCGTCGCCACGGCCACCACCGGAACGCTTCTGCGCGACAAGGTCGGACTGAAGGTCGAGTCGGTCCTCTCGGGACCGATGGGCGGCGATGCCCAGATCGCGGCGATGGTCGCGGAAGGCCGCATCCGGGCGGTCTTCTTCTTCGTCGATCCGCTCAGCGCGCATCCGCACGACCCCGACATCCAGACCGTCATGCGGGTGTGCAACGTCCACGCCGTGCCGATCGCGACCAACGTCACCGGCGCGGACCTGTTCCTGGCCTCGCCGCTGCTCCACACAGCGAAGGTGGCGCTGACAGCCTAGCCGGCCAGCTCAGCCGACTCGTTCGGTGAGGTGGACGGTGACAACGTCGCCTTCCCGCTTGTCGAGCAGCCGGCGCAGGTCGGCCTTGATCGGCAGCTTGTGGCTGCCATCGCCGAGCGCCATGAAGGAACTGCGGAAGGGATGCCCATCGACGGTCCCGACCACCTTGACGAGGCCGCGGGTCCCGAAGTACGCGGCAGTCCAGTCGGTCACGACGTAGGTCCAGCCGCCCGCCGCGGGGCTCTTCTGCAACGGTGCACTGAACGTCCTGTCGAGCGAGGTCATGACATGTCCTCGACGACGTAGAAGCGGTTGCCGTCGGGGTCGTCGAACGTGTACATCGGTGGCACGCCGTCCAACCGCAGCATCTCGCCAGCGTTCACGCCGCGCTCCAGCATCACGGTGTGCTCCGCTTCGGCGTCGGGCACCGTGAACCGGATCCCGGTGTCGGCGCCGACGTCCGTCGCGTTCTCAGTGGCCTGGAGCGCGATCGACGTCGACGCCCCCGGCGGGGCGACCTCGATCCAGCGCATCGTCGGGCTGATCGGGGCATCGAGCCGCTTCTCGAAGCCGAGGTTCGTGACGTAGAACTCGATGGCGGCGTCCTGGTCGGCGACGGTGACGCCGATCGTGCGGACGCCCTCGATGGTGGTCGATGGCATCGTCGGTCTCCTTTGCCTTAGCGCTCGCCGTACATCAGCGAGCCCGGGGTGGTGAGGGTTTCGCCGGTCTCGAGCCAGGTCTTCAGGCCGGACAGGATCATCGGCCAGCCGCCGTAGAGCTCCTCCGGCGCGGTCTCGCTGAGCTGGTCGTGGGTCACGGTCAGCCGGCACGAGTCGCCGACTGGCTCGATCTCCCAGGTCACACGCGATGTGGCTTCACGCTCGGCGTCCTGGCCCCACTTCGCATTCATCGTCTGGACCAGCCGGCGCGGCGGATCGACCTCGAGGTTCTCGCCCTCGACGAGCGGCCCATCGGCGCCCGGGTGGTTCAGCGCGTAGGGCGAGCCCGGTGTCCAGTCGGACTCGATCCGGGCGCCGAAGTGGTACTTGGATCGGATCGTCGGGTCGGTGATCGCTTGCCAGAGGCGTTCCGGGGTCGTGCGGATGTAGATCTCGAAGACCTTCTCCATGTGTGTCTCCAGCTCGGTTTTCAGGCCGGTCAGGCCGGCCGCCCACGGTTCGGTGTACTTGCTCACCCAGCGGTCGTGGAGGAGGCGGATCGGCACCGGGTTGAGGTAGTGCAGCTTCTCCCGTCCCCGGCGCCTGCTCACCACGAGACCGGCGTCCTCGAGCAAGCCCAGGTGCTTCGCCACAGCGACCCTGGTCATGTCGTGTCGCGCGGTCAGCGCCGCAAGGGTCTGGCCGTCGCGCTCGAACAGCGCGTCGAGCAGGGCTCGGCGTGTCGGATCGGCGAGGGCCCGGAAGACCGTCTCCATACTGGACACAATAGGAAACCATATGGTTTCCTGTCAAGTCCCACAATCCGCTCTGCGATGGTCACGGTGTGGCGTTCACGGTGCGACGTTCACGCGGTAGAGTCCGAGCAGGCGCGCACGCTGGGAGGATCCGACGATGTCGATGGCGACGGCGATCGAGGGAGACCCACCGCGAGCGGACAAGCAACCGGAGCTGAAGCGGGTCATCGGCCCCAGGCTCCTGTTGTTCTTCGTCGTCGGCGACATCCTGGGCACCGGCATCTATGCGCTGACGGGCCAGGTCGCGGGCGTCGTCGGCGGGGCGGCCTGGCTCTCGTTCGCCCTGTCGTTCGTCGTTGCGCTCTTCACCGCGACCTCCTATGTCGAGCTCGTCACGAAGTACCCGAAGGCTGCAGGCGCTGCCCTGTACACGCATCGGGCATGGGCCATCCCGTTCCTGACGTTCCTCGTCGCCTTCACGGTCATGGCGTCGGGCCTGACGTCCGCCAGCGCCGCCGCGCGTGCCTTTGCGGGCGACTACCTCCAGCAGTTCGTCCAGCTGCCGAGCCTCGCCGTGGCGATCGGCTTCATCGTCGTCGTCGCCCTCGTGAACTTCCGCGGCGTCGGGGAGTCGGTCAAGGCAAACGTCGTCCTGACGTGTATCGAGTTGACCGGCCTGCTCATCGTCATCGCCATCGGGCTGCTGGCCTTCGGGCGCGGCCAGGCCGATCCGGCGGCGATCGTCACCTTCGAGAGCGACGGCACGCCGCTCGGGCTCGTGGTCAGCGGCGCGGCACTCGCATTCTTCGCGATGGTCGGCTTCGAGGACTCCGTGAACATGGCCGAAGAGACGGTCGACCCGCCACGGGTCTTCCCGCGGGCGCTGTTCCTCGGCATCTTCATCACCGGCGGCATCTACATCCTGGTGACGGCCATCGCGACGATGCTCGTGCCCATCCCGGTGCTGGCGGAGTCCACCGCGCCGCTGCTCGAGGTCGTGAAGGCCGGCGCCCCGGCATTCCCGCTCACGCTGTTCTCGTTCATCGCGCTCTTCGCCGTCACGAACTCGGCCCTCATCAACATGCTCATGGCGTCGCGGCTCGTCTACGGGATGTCGCGAGAGCGCATCATCCCGAGCATCCTCGGCACGGTCCATCCGCTGCGACGGACGCCGTGGGTCGCGATCGTCTTCACGACCGCTCTCGCGGTCGCGCTCATCACGGTCGGCAACATCGGCGGACTCGGTGGGACGACCGCGCTTCTCCTGTTGGGTGTGTTCACGATCGTGAACACAGCCGTGCTCGTGCTCCGGCGTCAGCCCGTCGAGCACCGTCACTACCAGGCGCCCACCATCCTCCCGGTCCTCGGCATCGTCAGTTGCGCATTCCTGGCCAGCCCCTTGTCGGGCCGCGACCCGAGCCAGTACGCCCTGGCTGGCGTGTTGCTCGCGATCGGCGTGGCCCTCTTCGTCGTCAACCGGCTCGTCGTCGGCCGGGTCGACATCGATCCGGAGCAGCTCGTCAAGGGCGGGGAGCCACATAACTGAGCGGCACCGAGACCTGGGTCGACAGCACCGCAGGCATCTTGACGCGAGGGCGTAGGTTGCTTCCATGAACGTCGAGGAACGCCAGCGACGCCTGGATCGCGCGCGCCTCGCAATCCAGGCCGAGCTCCTGATCGGCCTTATGGTGGTGATCCTGACGAGCTCCGTCTCCATCGACGCTTGGCCATGGGGCTCTGATCCGATGTCGGGCTATGTGCCTGCCTTGATGCAGTTGCTTGTCGTGGCCGCTCCACTGGTCTCGCTCCTCGCGTGGGTCTGGATGCTGCGACTCTCACGACCGCAACCCGAGGTAGGCGAGCGGAGTTGGCGATACCGCGACGGTGCAGCGTAGGGATCAGACCGCCAAATGCCGTCGGGCGCGTCCTCCTGCGCCTGCTCCCGCTATGGATCCCCCTCTTCGAGCTGATCGCGTCCCGGGGTCGACTCTGCACGACGGGTCGCTATGAAGATGCCCGAAGGCTCCGAAGCGGACCGGAGCTACCTACAGCGGGTGGTTGAGGACTGCGAGCAGCTCCTTGGGCCGGAGATCGAGTTGCGCGGGCTGGAGCTCGACGCCAACGCCGAGGTCGTCCTCCGGTTGAGATACCGATTGGGACCCGCGGAGTGGACGAGTGAGGGGCACGGGGAGACCGTCATCGCAGCTCACGCAGCCCTTCGGGAGCAACTGGTGCTCGACCGCATCCGCGTGGGTGTTCGGGCTATGGTCCGGCAGCCGCGGTAATCGTCACTCCTCGGGAGGGCTCCGAAGCGGGATCGAAGGTCCGGGACCGGAGCCGGCGCAGATAGCCTGGGTGTTCGAGCGTATTCCGGACTTATCGCATGAGGGCCCGCGGACTCTCCGACGCGGCGAGCCTGCTCCGTGCGGCTCTGATCGCCCATCTGTCGCCGCTCGCCCCACGTTTACCGCATTGCACGGCGCGTGAGTAAGGCGCCATAGGGGGAGGCCGCGGCTCAGGCGGGCCGGCGGATGATCGCGTGGCCGTATGATGGGCCGCGTCGGGACTCCGGGGAGTGGCGAGTTGGCAACGCCGGGGAGTGGCGTAGTTGGCAACGCACGTGCTTTGGGAGCACGAGATCGTGGGTTCGAGTCCCACCTCCCCGACCATCACCAGATCCGGCACCTCGCCCGCCTGCGTAGGCCCGGTTGACCGACTCTTGAACCAGCCAAGGTCCAGATGAGTTGCCATGCCACGCCTGCAATCGCGCCGCTTTGCTACACCGGACGAGCGTCGAACGTTTGCGCACGGTCGTGCTGAATTGCTGAATCTCGATGAGTCGACGGTAGGTCGTGCGACATACGAACCCGGATGGCGATGGACCACTGACATGCCAGGGGTCGCCGGTACAGCGACCTGCCAATTCCACCACCTCGGGTACTCGATCTCTGGTGTCATGCACGTCGTGTCGGACGACGGACAGGAACTGGACATCGCCGCTGAGTCGGTCTACGAGATCCCAGCCGGTCATGACGCGTGGGTCGTCGGCGATGAACCGTGGGTGACGGTCGAATGGACGAGTGCCAGGTCATTCGGCGTTTCGCCAGAAGGCCCCGGCGAGCGCATCCTTGCGACAGTCCTGTTCACGGACATCGTGGACTCCACGGCCACGATGCAACGAGTCGGGGATGCCGCGTGGCGCGACTTGCTGTCCACGCATAACCGCCTCCTGCGTAACGAACTCAATCTCTTCCGGGGGCGCGAAGTCGCGACGACCGGGGATGGATTCCTGGCCGTGTTCGACGGCGCCACACGGGCCGTTCGATGCGGCGTCGCGATGGCGCGCTCCGCCGAGAAGGTGGGTCTAGCGATCCGTGTCGGCATTCATACCGGCGAAGTCGAGTTCGTTGGGCCCGATGCGCGCGGCCTAGCAGTTCACGCGGCGGCACGAGTCATGTCGTTCGCCGGTTCGGGCGAGGTGCTCGTCTCGTCGACGACGAAGGACCTTTTGGAAGGCTCTGGCCTGGTCCTCGAGGATGCCGGAGCCCATGAACTGAAAGGGCTTGCCGGGGAGCGGCGCCTCTTCAGGCTTGCTGCTTTGGCGGACTGAACGCGGCCGAGAGTCGCCTGCGTGATGACCTCGAAGTCGATGGCGGACCGGACCTCGCACGCGGCCGGCCACGACCGTCACGAGGGTCACTCGGTCGCGATGTTTCGCGACAAGTTCTGGCTCAGCCTTGCCCTGACGATCCCGACCGTACTGCTCAGCGCCGAGGTCGCCGGATGGATCGGTTATTCGATCCCGTCGATCCCCGGCATCGAGTCCGTGCCAGCGATCCTCGGTACGAGCGTCTTCTTCTTCGGCGGGATGGTCTTCATCCGCGGTGCACAGGCCGAGTTGGCCGATCGCAAGCCCGGGATGATGACCCTCATCTCGCTGGCGATCGTGGTTGCCTTCGTGACTTCGTGGGCCAGCACGCTCGGCCTGTTCGCGGTCGAGATCTGGTGGGAACTCGCCACCCTGATCACGGTCATGCTCCTCGGGCACTGGCTCGAAATGCGCTCGATCGCCCAGGCGCAGGGGGCGCTCTCCGCCCTCGCCGCATTACTCCCGGACACGGCCGAGCGGGTCATGGCCGATGGCACCGAGGAGGTGCCGATCGCGCAGGTGAGCGTCAGTGACATCGTCCTGGTTCGGCCGGGGGCCCGTGTGCCGGCCGACGGAGAGGTCGTCGAGGGGACGGCCGAGGTCGATGAGTCGGTCATCACGGGGGAGTCGCGAGCCGTGACAAAGCAACCCGGCGACAGCGTCACCGCCGGCACCGTGGCCGCAGGCGGTTCCCTTCGAATCAGGGTCACCGCCACAGGGGAACAGACGGCTCTCTCCGGGATCATGCGCCTGGTCGCCCAAGCCCAGGCTTCGGCCTCCCGAGCCCAAGCACTGGCCGATCGAGCGGCGGCGATCCTGTTCTATGTCGCGCTCGCCGCTGGCGCCATCACGCTCGTCGGCTGGTTGCTGCTCGGAGACCCGGAGGGCGCGCTTGTCCGAACCGCGACTGTCCTCGTGATCGCATGCCCGCACGCCTTGGGCCTCGCTATCCCGCTGGTCATTGCCATCTCCACATCGATCGGTGCCCAGAACGGCCTGCTCATCAAGGACCGCATCGCCCTCGAGCAGGCCCGGACGCTCGACACTGTGATCTTCGACAAGACCGGCACGCTCACGAAGGGCGAGCCGGTGCTGGCCGATGTCAGTGGCGACCCCGAGGCGCTCCGCCTCGCAGCTGCGGTGGAGGCCGACTCCGAGCACCCGCTGGCCCGCGCGATCGTCGTAGGCGCGAACGACCGCGGCCTGTCCGTCCCAACCGCGACATCGTTCGAGGCGCTAGCGGGTCAAGGGGCGCGCGCGACGGTCGAGGGTCACGACGTGGCCGTTGGTGGACCCCGCCTGCTCGCTGAAATGTCGCTCGAGCCACTGCCCGTCGCGGCTGACTGGGACAGCCAAGGTCGAACGGTTCTCCACGTGGTCGTTGACGGCAATGTGGCGGGGGTGATCGCGGTCGAAGACGAGGTGCGGCCGGAGTCGAAGGAAGCGATCGACGCTCTGCATGGGCTCGGCATCCGGGTGGCCATGATCACGGGCGACAGCCAGGCCGTGGCCGACTCGGTCGCGCGCCGGCTCGGCATCGACGAGGTCGCCGCGCAGATCCTGCCGGCCGACAAGGCCGCCGCGGTCAAGCGCTTCCAGGAGGGTGGCCGCAGGGTGGCCATGGTCGGCGACGGCGTGAACGACGCGCCGGCGCTTGCGACGGCCGACGTCGGGATGGCGATCGGTGCAGGCACAGACGTCGCGATCGAGTCCGCCGGCATCGTGCTTGTCCGCAGCGACCCACGCGACGTTGTGGCGGCCATCGAACTGTCGCGAGCGACCTACGGCAAGATGGTCCAGAACCTGATCTGGGCGACTGGCTACAACGTGGTCGCGATCCCAGTCGCCATGGGCCTCCTGGTCCCCTGGGGGATCGATCTGCCGATGGCGGTCGGGGCCGCCGCCATGAGCCTGTCGACCATCATCGTCGCGGCCAACGCCCAACTCCTGCGCCGCGTCCGACTGCGACGCGATACACGCGAACATGTTCGCGCCTAGGTGTCGTTCCCGGGGAGGTTGTCGACCGAGGCGGGCTGGAGCACATGCCTCCCAGATGGCGTAGCGTGGCGCCGTGAGCCGGGACGTCGAGGATCTGAACCGGCGCCTGCTGCGCGCACGCGACGCCATGGACCGCGCCTACGCCGAGCCGCTCGACGTCCGCGCCGTGGCCGCGGTGGCCCACGTCTCCGAGGCGCACTTCATCCGCAGCTACCGCGCCGTCTTCGGGGAGACGCCGCACCGCTACCTGCAGCGGCGGCGGGTGGAGCGCTCGATGTTCCTTTTGCGCGAGACCGACCGCAGCGTCACCGACATCTGCCTCGACGTCGGCTTCACAAGCCTGGGGACGTTCAGCCGCATGTTCCGCGAGATCGTCGGCGAGACCCCGTCGGGCTACCGCAAGGGGCATGGGCCGATCGTCGCGCCTCACTGCGTCCAGCTGGCGGCCATGCGGCCGCGGGTCGCGGCGGGGGAGGCGATGCGATCGAGCAGTTTTGGAGAAGCCGCGGCTGTCGCAGCGCCCTAGGATCAGAGGACCCAATGAACTCGCACACGTGAGGATCGCCATGATCAACAGACTCAACGTCGCCTCCATCTATGTCCTCGACAAGGAGGAGGCGCTTGACTTCTACGTCAACAAACTCGGACTCGAAGTCGGCAATGACGTCCGACAGGGTGACTACCGCTGGCTGACGGTGCGCGTTCCCGGCAACCCGGAGACCGAGGTCTCTCTGGAGCAGCCCGGCTCGCCGCTGCACGACGAAGCGACCGCTTCGCAGCTTCGCGAGCTGATCACCAAGGGCGCCCTCGGCGGGCTCGTCTTCATCACCGACGATGCCCGGGGCCTGTACGAGACCCTCAAGGCACGCGGCGTCACCGACTTCACCCAGGAGCCAACCGATCACTTCTATGGCACCGACATGGGCCTGCGCGATCCCTTCGGCAACCCCATCCGGATCCTGCAGCAGGGCAAGGTCGCCCAGGAGGCGACGGCCTGACCGGTCCGGGATCGCACAGCACCTGGGGACGAGCCCGCCAGAGCCGGCGGGCTCGTCGATTCAGGCGATGGCCGACGCGATGGCCACCACCGCGAACGCGCCGATGATCAGCCCGGACGCGACGTTGACCCGTCGCAGACCGGTCGGCGTCAGCCTTGACCGGAAGGCGCCGACCGCAGCGACGAGCACCACCCACCACGCCGCCGACCCCGCGAACACGCCGAGGGTGAGCGAGGTGGCTCCGGCCGCGTCGCCGCCTGTCACGCCGAGGCCGACGAACAGCGCGGCGAACGACAGGATCGTCATCGGATTGGCCAGGGTCAGACCGAGCGTGCTCAGGTACGCCGTCGGCAGGCCGCGACGGCCATTCGTACCGGCCGTGGCCGCCTCGCCCGGCACGGACCGGAACGTGCGCCAGGCGAGCCACAGCAGGAAGGCGCCACCAACGATCCCGAGCGGCCGTCGCCAGTCGACGAGAAGGTCGGTGACGGCCGTCAGGCCGAACGCGGCGATCGCCCCATACGTGGCGTCGGCGGTCGCGACGCCCATCCCCGACACCAGCCCGACCAGCCGGCCCTCCGCGAGGGTGCGCCGGATGCACGAGCAAGCTGATCGGACCGACCGCGGCGGCGATCGTGAAGCCGAGGACGAGGCCTCGGAGGAAGAGCGTCGGTTCCATGGTGTGAAGCTCCGTGAACAGGAAAAACCCCCGGCGTTCGTGCCGAGGGTGTTCCTCTCAGATCCGCGGTCGGCGCCCACGTGGGGCGCAGCGCATCAGCTCGAGCGGGCCCTCGCGGGCCGCTGCTGCGACGAGGCGGCGGTGACGTCGATGAGGTGATGCATCGCGCGCAGGGTGCGGGATTGTGATGTCCGGTGTCAATCTGCCGGTCCGCGTCGCGTCCCCGCTATCATCGCCCCATGGACAGCCCCAGCCCTCGCCGCGGTCTTCGGGCGCGCGGACACCGATCCGGCGCCACGACCGACGCCGCCGATGCGGGGACGAGCACGATCGAGCCGGTCGACCACGACCGGTTCCCAGACGTCGCCACGCGCCGCGCGATCGACGGCGGCAAGGCCAGCCAGCGTTTCCGCGACGTCCTCGCCGAGGGAGGACCGGTCCTCGCGGACGGGGCCATGGGCACGATGCTGTTCGCCAACGGGCTCCAGTTCGGCGATCCGCCCGAGGTCTGGAACCTGACCCAGCCCGAGGTCATCCGGCGCATCCAGCGCGGCTACCTCGACGCAGGGTCGCGGATCATCATGACCAACACGTTCGGCGGCAATCGCCTCCGGCTCGGTCTGCACGGCCTGAGCGAGCGTGTCGATGAGCTCAACCGCACCGCCGCCATCCTGGCCCGGGCCGAGGTCAACGCCGCAGGCGGGACGGCCCTCGTCGCGGGTGACATCGGCCCCAGCGGCGAGATCGTCGCTCCCCTCGGCACGCTCGAGTACGACATCGCGGTCGACGTCTTCCGCGAGCAGGCCGCGTCGCTCGTGGCCGGCGGCGTCGACCTCATCTGGATCGAGACGATGTCCGATCTCAACGAGATCAAGGCCGCCATCGAGGGTGTTCGCCGCGTGTCCCCCGGGATCGCGCTGGTCACGACGATGACCTTCGACACCCGCGGGCACACGATGATGGGCGTGTCTCCAGAGCAGGCCGTCGAGGCGCTCGTCGCGTGGGGGGCCGACGCGGTGGGTGGGAACTGCGGCAACGGACCGGACGAGCTGCTGCCGGTGATCGAGCGCATGCACGCTGCCAACCCCGAGGCGGTCCTCGTCGCGAAGTCGAACGCGGGGATGCCCGAGCTCGTCGACATGCGTGCCGTTTACCGCGCCGACCCGCCGACGATGGCCGCGTTCGGTGTCCAGATGCGCGACGCAGGTGCCCGGATCGTCGGGGCGTGCTGCGGCAGTACCCCGGATCACCTGCGCGCCATGCACGACGCGCTGATCCCGGCGCGGCTCACTAGCCCCGGATGGGGGAGCGGCCGCTCAAGATCGGCGTCCAGCTGCCCGAGGTCGAACGAGAGGTTCGCTGGCCCGAGCTGCTCGACATGACCCGGGCCATCGAGGATCTCGGGATACGACTCCGTCTGGCTCGGCGAGCATCTTCTCTACCGCTGGCCCGACCGACCCTCGCGCGGGCCGTGGGAGGCGTGGTCGATGCTTGCCGCGATCGCGGCGGTCACCGAGCGCATCGAGCTCGGCCCACTGGTCGCCTGCACGGCGTTCCACAACCCCGCCGTCCTCGCCAAACAGGCCTCGACGATCGACGAGATCAGCGGCGGCCGGCTGATCCTCGGCCTGGGCGCCGGCTGGAACGAGACCGAGTTCCGCGCGTTCGGCATCCCGTTCGACCATCGTGTCGACCGGTTCGAGGAGGCGTTCACGATCATCCGGACGCTGCTGCAGGTTGGTGCGATCGACTTCGACGGGCGCTTCTACCAGGCGCGCGACGCCGAGCTGCTGCCGCGCGGGCCCAGACCGAGCGGGCCGCCGCTGATGATCGGCTCGAACGGCCCACGGATGCTGCGGATCGCCGCGCCGCATGTCCAGGCATGGAACAGCTGGTTCGCCGACATCGGCAATGCCCCCGAGGGCGTGGCCGCGCTGCGTGACGTCGTCGACGCGGCGTGCCGCGACGTGGGGCGTGACCCGGCTGCCATCGAGCGGACCGTCGCGGTCCTGGTCAAGTTGCCTGGCGGCACCGGCCGCGTCCAGGGTTCCTACGCCGAGGCGCAGCCCGTGCCACTGGAGGGCTCGCCCGAGGCGATGGGCGACGTCCTGCGTGCCTACGCCCGAGCGGGCATCGCTCACGTCCAGCTCGTGATCGACCCGATCACGCGGGGATCGATCGAGGCGTTCGCGCCGGTCCTGGCCGAACTGGAGCGCTGAACCAACCCTCCGGCGTCCCGTGTGGCGGTACTAACGTTAGGGTCGACGGTGGGTCGCCGGCTGCCCAGAATCGCCGGGCTATGGCTGGATCGCATACGAGGGGACCGCGATCGGTCGCTGCGCTCGTCGCCGCGGCTGTGCTTGTCGCCGCGTGCGGGGGCGCCACACCGAGCGCCGCGCCCTCCGCCGTCGCTGCGCCGCTCGCGACACCGAACCCGCACCTCCCGAGCCCGGCCACGGCTCAGCAGGTCTTCAGCGGCCTGGGCAAGGCCGGCCTGCGCATCACAGCGAACACGGCGTCGCTGGGCGCCGATGGAAGTGACGTCGTCACCAAGATCTACGCCACGTATCTCGGCTGGCCGCTCGACGTCACGCAGTACCGATCGTCGACCGCCCTGACGCGGATGACCGAATGGCCGGTCGGCGAGGCGCCTGGCAGTGGTGAGCCGCCGATCGCGCTGGCGGGCATGAACATCCTGATCACGTGGGGGCCGACCGCATCTGGCGCGGTGCCCCAGAAGCCCGACAGCCGTCAGTCGGACGGGCTGCGCGAGCTCGTCACCGCCCTCGACCTGCTGCTCTCGCCGCTCCGAGCACGCACGAACGTCCCGGTCGCGTACTCCGGACAGGTCGCTACCGCCCCCAGCGCGGCACCATCGGCGCCCGCGCCCTGACCGTCGCCCCGAAAACGCAGGGTCACGACGGGGCCTGAAGGCCGTACCCTGTCCGTATGACGGACGTCCTCCGGCCGCGAGCCCGTGCCGCGTCGAATCGCTCGGGCGAGGAGGTCTCGGACCTCGACAAGCGGATCATCGAGCACCTGCAGGCCGACGGTCGTCGGCCCTTCACGCAGATCGCCGCCGAGCTCGGCGTGAGCGAGGCAGCGGTGCGCGCTCGTACCAATCGACTGATCGAACGCGGCATCCTGCAGGTCGTCGGCGTCACCGATCCGTTGAAGCTCGGCTTCCACCAGATGGCGATGATCGGGATCCGCTGCGAGAGCGACAGGCTCGTGTCCGTGGCGGAGCAGGTCGCCGATATGCCCGAGGTCGACTACGTCGTGATCACCGCCGGCACGTACGATCTGCTGATCGAGACCGTGTGCGAGGACAACGAGGCTCTGCTGCGCTTCCTGACCGAGAAGCTGCGCGCGATCGACGGCGTGCGCGAGACCGAAACGTTCGTCTATCTCCGCATGGTCAAACAAACGTACCAGTGGGGGACCCGCTAGAAGGCTGGCGCCTCCGCGCACCGTCCGTTGCCCGTCGCACGGACGCACCGGCCGATTCGGCCATGCCCGCGGCTAAGATGACCACGTGGAGCTTGAGCCGATCCTCGCCCTGATCGTCGTTGCCGTGATCGCGAACCTTGTGGTCATGGGTGCCCTCATCGCATCGCCGGTGGTCGGCCGTGTGCGGTCGAGGGGTACGGTCGACGATCGGATCGATGTCCGGGCGGAGCGGGCGATGGCGGCCGCGGCGGTCGTCGGGCACGCGGACGACGAGCGGACCGAGGACGGGGTCCCGACCCGGGCGTACGACCGCGTCGTGCGCATCGCCTCGTGGGTCTTCCTGCTCGCCGCGACGACCATCGTCGGTGTCACCGGCCTGTGGCCGGACAGCCAGACCGCCATCTTCATCCTGCTCGCGCTCGCCGGCGTGTTCGTGCTGGTCATCCACGACCTGCTGCCGACGACGGCGCTCGGTCCGGCCAAGTTCGTCGTCGAGGGCTCGGTCGCGATCACGGTCGCGACCATGCTGGTGGCCCTGACCGGTGGGGCGAAGAGCCCGTTCTTCTTCGTGTACCCGCTGATCGTCGGCGGCGCCGCGCTGGTCGTCAGCCCCGGCATCACCCTCGGGCTGGCGCTGACCGCGGCCTTGGGCTATGTGCTCGCGGTCATCCTGGGCTCGTCGGCCGCGGTCCTCGCGGAACCGGTCACGACCGCCACGGTCGGGATCAACCTCACGGCGCTGATCCTCCTGGCCTACATCGCGATGGTCATCGCGCGGGAACAGCGCAGCTCGCGCGACGCAGCGATCCGCCTGTCGACGATCGATCCGCTGACATCGCTGTTCAATCGCGGCTTCTTCTTCGCCGCGCTGGAGCGCGAGATCGCCCGCAGCGCCCGGTCGGGTCGCGGGTTCTGCCTGCTGATGATGGACCTCGACGAGCTCAAGGCGATCAACGACCGCCTCGGCCATTTCCACGGCGATCGCGTGCTCAGCGCGGTCGGCCAGGTCGTGAACGACGGCGTCCGCCGGATCGACACGGCCGCACGGTACGGCGGCGATGAGTTCGTCGTGCTGCTGCCGGAGACCGACCCGACCGGTGCGTTCGTCCTCGCCGAGAAGATCCGGATCGGGGTCAACGAGCTGGCCCTCGACCTGCCCGACGACGCGATCCGGCCGTCGATGTCGGTGGGTGTCGTGTCCTTCCCGGACGACGGCCAGACCGCGGACGAGCTGATGATCAGCGCCGACCGCGCGATGTACACGAGCAAGCGCGCGGGCAAGAACCGGGTCACGGGGGTGAGCATCCCGACGCCCGCCGACAGTCGGAAGGGCGTGGCCTCGAAGGCCTAGGGCTCGCTCCGGTTCAGGGGCTGGCGGACCACCGGAACGCCATCGACGCCGACAGGGCGCGACCCGGCTCGGCCTTGGGCGGCGCTGATCCCTCGGCGTCGGCGAGGTTGATGGCATCGGGCGGGGCGGTCTGCGGCTCGACGCAGATGCCCTCTGCGCGCTCGTCGAACACGACCCAGATCTCGGCGGTCGACGTCATCTCGAGCTCGAGGACGCCCGGCCAGCGCAGGCGCGGAGGGGCGCGCACACCGGTGAAGGCGTCGTCCCACGGGCGTGGGCCGGGGCGCGATCGCGCCCCTGTCGGCAGCCCGTCGGCACCCCGGACGTACATCGATGACGCGTCGAAGTCGAGCTCGACGGCCGCGTCGCCGACCCGGCGCCGGAACCACGGATGCCAGCCGAGCCAGGCGGGCATCGCGTCGTCCGCCTCGAGGGTCAGCGTCGCGACGAGGCCACCCGGCTGCAGCGAGATCTCATGGGTGACCCGGCCGGCGAACGGCCAGCCGGGACCGAGATCGACCGCCAGCGTCGCCCTGTCCGGGCCGTGTGACAGCACGTGCCACGGGCGGTCGAACACCGTCCCGTGGATCGCGTGGGGCGGCAGGTTGCGCGTCAGCTGATGGACGCGGCCGGCGAACGTGAAGCTGCCATCGCGGATCCGGCCCGCGAACGGCACCATCGGGTAGCAACCCCACCAGATCGGCCCGGCGCCTTCCGTGACCAGTATCTCGTGGCCGGCCACCTTTAACGAGGCGAAGCGCGCTCCGGCGCCGGCGTCGATCGTCAGCGTGTCTGCGCCGGAGCGCAGGACCAGCGGGGCGTCGCCCACGGCCGATGGCGGCGGCGTCACGCGGTCAGCGTCATGACCCGGTCGGGCCGCAGCAGGAACGGCGGGAGATAGGCCGGGATGTTGGAGAACGGCAGCACGTCCGGGTGCAGCTCGATGCCCAGGGCGTCGGCCATGAACCGCCGTCGCGCCCCGATCCGGGCCCACGCTTCCGGATAACCGCTCGCGAATGCGGCGCGGAGCGACGGGTCGGCGAGGGCGATACCGTCCTCGATGTTCGAGGTGAAATACGGCGACCCAGTCGCTGGGATGATGTCCACCTGGAACGCCATGCCCGAGCGCAGCTCGATCGACGAGCCCCGGCGGATCGGCGAGTTCACCCATTCGTCGAGCCCGATCTGGTGGCCCGGGTTGAGGAAGATGCCGAAGAACGGATCGCCGAGGTGGCGGTCGATGATCGCGTGCAGTGCCCCGCCGGTCTGGCCGATGTGCAGCGCGCGATACCACTCGGCGACAGCGGTGAAGTACGGGCCGACCAGCCGCTCGACGTAGTCGCCGATCGCCTCGGGCAGGTCGCTCGCGTCCTCGACGACGAAGCCCGCGCGGCAGGTGAGCGCGCCCCAGATCCCGAAGGCGACGGTGAACGGGTCCCCGCGCTCGATCGGCCGGTCGCCCGGGCTGAGCAGCCCGAACGCGGCGCGCGGTCCCGCGCTGAGCATCAGATGGCACGACAACGGAGAGCCATCCCAACCGAGCAACGCGACCGCGTCGCGTTCGCGCATGCCCGGGCGCAAACCGGTCAGCACGGAACGGACCCCGCTCGATGTCGTGCACGCGGCGGCCTCCATCGCCGCCAGCTGCTCGACCTCGTTGATGACCCGCAGGCCGTCGCTCGCGTCGATCATCAGGTCGACCGCGTTCTCGACCGTGCCGCGAGGCCCCGTCAGCGAGCGGAGCTCGTCGGCGAAGACGGACGGCACGTCGAGCATCGAGGTGTCCGTGTACGGTTTCCAGCCGACGACGCCGACACGCGCACCGTCGGTGACACCTTCGCCCGCGAG
Organism: uncultured Chloroflexia bacterium; assembly: GCA_963819655.1. GTDB lineage: Bacteria > Chloroflexota > Limnocylindria > Limnocylindrales > CSP1-4 > SPCO01. Next base: position 941,455 of record CAWFXA010000002.1, read on the forward strand.
GATGTCCGACAGGGGCCGCGAGCGGTCCCGCGGCTGACCGGGCAGGCTCAGGTCCTGGTACAGCTCGCGACGCATCGGGAGGGGCGCCGCGCCTGCCATCCCGAAGCACTCGTTGCCGACCAGGATCGCGGGCTCGGTGGCGTCGCCGACCACGAGGATCGCCTCCTCGAACCGCGGATCGAACCCGGTCAGATACGCCAGGTTCGCGCTGTGCTCGCGGTCCGCGTACACGACGATGCGGTCGTAGCCGCGCTGTTCCATCCGCTCGCGCAGCCGCGCCATGCGCTGGCCGTAGACGGACGCCGGGACCTCGGGCGTGATCGACGAACGGCCGAAATCCGGCAGCGCGACCTCGGCGAGACGGGCGTGGGGTGCGGTCGTCATGGGGCCACTATCGCCTACGGGCTCACCGGCTGGGCGGCCGTCGCGCCTCGCTCGATGCGTACGACCCGGTCCGCGTCCACCGCCATCCACGGGCCGATCTCGCCGCCCGGCCAGGTGACGCGGACCTCCGCGCGCGCGGCGGCGCCCAGGCCGAAGTGGATCGGGACCAGCTGCCCGCTGGCGTGCCCGCCACCGACCGTGACCTCGCGCTCGCGCTGTGTCGCGCCGGTGCGGACCGTGATCCACGAGCCGATGGCATCGCGATTCGGCCCGTCCTGCTGGAGGTCGAGGGCGATCCAGTGGCCCATCGGCCGTGCCGTTTGCCGGTCGCCCGACCCAGCGTTCCGCCACAGCTTGACGTTCTCGCGCCGGGCGACCTGGACCATGTCCAGCAGCCCGTCCCCGTTCAGGTCTACGAGCGCCGCCCCGCGGATCTGGGCATAGCCGACCATCCCCGCGGCCGGCGCGCCTTCGACGAAAGTGCCGTCGGCCTGGCCGATCAACAGGTTGCTGGGGTCCTTCGCGGCGTACTCGGTCTGGGTGTCGACGTTGCCCTTGCTGACATACAGGTCGGTGAACCCGTCGTTGTTGACATCCTCGAACGCCGGGTGCCAGGCCGTGGACGCCAGCGGATCACTGCCGGCATAGGGTCTGTGGGCGGTCACCCCGCGCCGCAGCGCGATGTCCTCGTAGCGCGGCTGGGTCGGGCCGTCTGCCAGGGTCTGCAGCTTGTTGTCGGCCTGGCTGGTCAGGTAGACCTCCGGGTACGCGTCACCGGTGAGGTCCTCGCTGGCGATGCCCATGCCCCAGATCCGCAGCAGGGCCCAGCCCTCGTCGCGCGTGTAGAGTCGCGGCGCCTGGCCGGGCTCGATCCGCCACAGCTGTTCCTCGCCGTCCCGGTAGTAGTGGCGGTCGTTGGACACCCGAAGATCGCGCCGGCCCGACCGGTCCCAGTCGCTGAAGAGCATCGAGAGCGTGCACCAGCTCGGCGTCAACGCGACGGGTTCGGCGTACGTCATACCCGATGCCTCGGGTCGGACGAGCCGATCGTCCGCGCATGCGCTCGCCGGCTCCCGCTGGTCATCGAGCGCGAGGTAGTCGCCGAAGGCCAGCGTCGGCAGCGCCGCCGCCGGCGACTCCCATGTCGCACTGAACCCGACGGTCCAGCCGCTTCCCCCATCGAAGGCGAGCGGCTCGTTCGCCCGCTCGAACCGGCAGTCGCCGAGGCCGCGCAAGATCACGTCCTCGCCGAGTCGGAGCACGGCCAGATCGATGTGACCGTCCCCGTCGATGTCGATCGGATACGCCCCTGTCACCGATGCCAGGTTCGTCGAGGGATCCCCGGCCTCGTCGAATCGCAGCGGGCCGCCGACCTCGCTCCGGTTGCGGTACAGCGCCGCGTTGCCCTCCCCGCCCGCCAGGTACAGATCCGTCCGCGCGTCGTCGTCGCAGTCGAACGCAGCGACGCCGCCGCCGACGACGTACGGGTAATCTCCGGCATAGATGTGCTCGATCCCGGCCTCGGCCGCCTCCTCGATGAGGCGGGGCGGGTCGAGCGCGACAGGCGGCCCCGATGAGACCGAGTCCGCCGGTGACAAGGCCCGGACGACGAGCAGACCCCCGGCCACGACGGCGACCACGGTCAGCGCGATCACGGCCAGCCTAGCGCCGTGGGAAACGTCTCGAGCGCGGGTGGTGGTCGACACGGGCCGTGGCACCTCCCGGATGCGTCCCTGGCTGACCGACCGCGGTATTAGAGCACAGGGATGACAAACCCCCTTGACCGCACCGTGGCGGCTCGCCATCCTCGTGCCTCCGTGGGGGACCGAACGGAGGGGTTCGTGCGATGAAGCGGTTGCGTCTGGGAACCGTGGCAGCAGTCTCGGCGCTCGCGCTCGTGGCTGGGCTGCTTGGCGGGTGCGGTGACGCGAGGCCACCGTTCGTGGCGGAGGCCTGCACCCGTGGCGACCTAGCGGGCAGATCCGTCGCTCGCGTCTGGGATGACCAGACGCTCGAGCTCATCCGGGGGGTAGTCCCCGCACCGACCGTGCATGCGCGCAATCTGTTCCACGTCTCGGCCGCGATGTGGGACGCCTGGGCCGCCTATGACGAGACCGCGGACGGGCTGTTCGTGACCGAGAAGCTGCGGGCCGACCAGCCCGACGCCGCCCGCGAGATCGCGATGAGCTACGCGGCCTACCGCATCCTGCTGTGGCGCTACGGCACGGTGTCCGATCTACCTGCCGCGACCGAGCAGCTGACTGCCACGATGGACAGCCTGTGCTATCGGACCGACTACACCTCGATCGACGGCGACAACCCGGCCCAGCTCGGGAATCGAATCGCCGCGGCGGTGATCGAATTCGGCCGCCAGGATGGCGCGCACGAGGAGGAGCGGTACGCGGACCCGACCTACGCGCCGAAGAACGAGCCACTGGTGGTCACCGAGCCCGGCACCGTCATGACCGATCCGAACCACTGGCAGCCACTGGCGCTGGACAAGCAGATCTCCCAGAACGGGCTGCCGATCCCGGGCAAGGTCCAGACGTTCATCGGGCCGTACTGGGGTCACGTGACGTCGTTCGCGCTGCCGCCCTCCGACGCAGGGACCCCGATCGACCCGGGGCCGCCGCCGCTGCTGGGAGACGCCGCCACGGACCAGGCATTCAAGGACGAGGCGGTCGACGTCATCCGACGCAGCCACCTGCTGGACGCAACCAATGGCGTGACGATCGACATCAGTCCTGGTGTCTTCGGGGATAACACGCTTGGCACCAACGACGGGAACGGCCACGACGTCAACCCGGCCACCGGGCAGCCGTACGAGCCGCACGCTGTCCTGCAGGCCGATTTCGCCCGGGCCCTCGCCGAGTACTGGGCGGACGGGCCGAAGTCCGAGACGCCACCCGGGCACTGGAATGTGCTCGCCAACGAGGTCTCGGACAGTCCGGGCTTCGCGTTCCGTATCGACGGTGAGGGTGAGCCGGTGGATCGCCTCGAATGGGACGTCAAGCTGTACCTGGCACTGAACGGCGCGGTCCATGACGCGGCGATCGCGACGTGGGGCGTGAAGGGCTTCTACGACTCCTCCCGCCCGATCTCGCAGATCCGCTTCATGGGCGGCAAGGGTCAGTCGAGCGACCCCGCCGGACCGGCGTACGACACCCAGGGACTGCCGCTCGTGCCCGGCCTCATCGAGGTCATCAGTCCGGAGTCCAGCGCAGCCGGGCAGCGGCACGCCGGCTTGTCCGGCCACGTCGGCGAGATCGCCATCAACGCCTGGCGCGGGTTCCCGGAGGACCCGAAGACCCAGACGAGCGGGGTCGGCTGGATCCGGGCTGTCGATTGGGTGCCGTACCAGCGGAGCACGTTCGTGACCCCCGCGTTCGCAGGCTATCCGTCGGGCCACAGCACGTTCAGCAGGGCCGCAGCCGAGGTCCTCACGGCGTTCACCGGCGACGCCTACTTCCCAGGCGGGATCACGAGCTTCACGGTCAAGAAGGGCGACCTGCTGCATGAGGAAGGACCGACCCAGGACACGACGATCCAGTGGGCGACCTACTTCGACGCGGCGGACCAGGCCGGGATCTCGCGGCTCTTCATGGGTATCCACGTGCCCAGCGACGACGTCGAAGGGCGCAAGATCGGGTCGACCTGCGGCAAGGACGCGATGGCCCTCGCATTGCGCTACTTCAACGGGACAGCGACTCCCTGATCCGCGGCCGCGAAGATCGCCTCGATCACCCGCAGATTCGCCACCGCATCCGCGGGAGGCACGGGCGTCGGCAGGTCATCGAGGATCGCGGCCGCGAAGATCTCGGCCTCGACCGTGTATGGGTCGGCGGTCGGGAACTCGAGCACCTCCGTCGCCGGCGCGACCGGCGGGTCGCCGCCGGCCGTGAGGGAGATGCGCGTCGGACGGTCCGGCGGGATATTGAACGGGATGTCGATCGAGATCCGTCCATCCGTCCCGTAGATGTCGACCCGCTGGTCGGTCTCGGTCCGCGTCGAACACGTGAAGCTGGCGACGCCTGCGTCGAAGTCGAGGATCGCGCTCGTATGCACGTCGACGCCACTCACAGGGTCGCGCCGCATCGCAGCGGCGATCCGCGTCGGTTCACCGTTGAACAGCATCCGCGACAGGTTGACCGCGTAGCAACCGATGTCGAACAGGGCACCACCGCCGAAGGCGCGGATGTTGCGGATGTTCGCCGCGTCGTCGTTGAAGTACGAGAACCATGTCTGGACCGCGGACAGCCGTCCGATCCGCCCCGCCTCGACCAGCCCGCGTGCGGCGACCCACGACGGATGGTGGCGATACATGAACGCCTCCATCAGGTGGACGCCGGCTGCGCCGGCCGCCTCGATCATCCGTTCCGCATCGGCTGCGGTCATCGCGAGCGGCTTCTCGCAGAGGACGTGCTTGCCCGCCCCGACCGCGGCGATCGTCCATTCGGCGTGCAGGTGGTTCGGCAGCGGGATGTAGACCGCATCGACCTCGGGGTCGCCGAGGAGCGCCTCGTAGGATCCGTGGGCCCTGGAGATCCCGAATTGCGCGGCAGCACCGCGGGCGAGCTCGGCGTCCCGCGAGGCGATAGCGACGATCTCGCACCGGTCGGCTTTCATGAACCCTGGGATCACTTTCCCGGTCGCGATCTTCGCGGTGGACAGGATCCCCCAGCGCAATGCGCGCGACATGGCCCCGCTCCCTCGAATCCGTCTTGACATGGCCGCCCGGTTGTACGAGTCTCGCACAGCCATTTGAGAAAGAGGAACACAAACCTCGTGTTGATCGGTCGGGACGAGCTCGGACACCGGAGCGAGACCGTTCGGCGGGCGAACCTGAGCACGATCGTGCGCGAACTGCACGGCAGCGGCACGCTCTCGCGCTCCGAGCTCGTCGGCCGCACCGGCCTGACTCGGAGTGCGATCCGCGGACTCATCGGGGAGCTCGTCGCTGGCCGCCTTGCGACCGAGGGTCCAGCGACCCTCGATGGCACGCCGGGACGGCCATCGCCTCTCGTCCGGCCGGATCCGAACGGCGCCGTGGTCCTCGCTCTCGAGATCGCCGTCGACTCGCTCGCGGCAGCGACGGTCGGGCTCGGCGGCGAGGTCATGGACCTCGTCCGCGTCGATCTCCCGCGCGGACGCTCGAGCGTCGTCGATATCGCCGCCGAGCTGGCGGAGCTCGCGCGCTCAGTGCGGGATCGACTCCCGGCGCCGGACGCGATCGTCGGCGTCGGCGTCGCCGTGGTCGGTGTCGTGCGCCGCAGGGACGGCATGGTGTCGACGGCCCCCAACCTGGGCTGGCGCGATGAGCCGCTCGGCGTGCATCTTGCCGAGAGCCTCGGATGGGACGTGCCGATCGCGTTCGCCAACGACGCCGACCTGGCGGCCCTCGCGGAGCATCGACGTGGCGTCGCCCGCGGCATCGACGACGTCGTGCTCGTCTGGGGGTCGGTCGGCGTGGGCGGTGGCCTCATCGTCGATGGTGAGCCGCTGACGGGCGTCGCCGGCTACAGCGGCGAGGTCGGGCACATCCCGGTCAACCCCGACGGGCGGCCGTGTCGCTGCGGGTCGATCGGCTGCTGGGAGACCGAGGTCGGGACCAGCGCGCTACTGCGCCGCGCCGGTCGACCGGCGGAGGGCGGCAACGATGCGGTCAGTGCGGTCCTCGCCGATGCGGAGGCCGGCGACCCGGTCGCGCTCGCAGCCTTTGCAGAGACCGGCCGCTGGCTCGGCATCGGCCTCGCCGGCATCATCAACATCCTCAACCCGGAGCTCGTCGTGCTCGGTGGACGGCTCAGTGCGAGCTACCCGTTCGTGCGCTCGGCGCTGGAAGCCGAGCTAGACCGTCGCGTCGTGCGCGCGTCGCGCCGGATCATGCATGTCGTAACTACCCGCCTCGGTGCCGATGCGCCCCTCATGGGCGCTGCCGAGCTGGCGTTCGAACCGTTACTCGCAGATCCCGCGGCATGGCTGCGTCCCCGCCTGGCCATGACCGCACTGGCGAGCGCGTGAGGAGGCCGTAGAAAGGAGGGAACGAAGGGGGCGCGGGGCGTCACCGATGGTAGCCTTGGGTCCGACATCGGATCGCTCGAGGCGCAACCGCACAGGAGGAGAGTCAACGATGTCCATTCGAAGGGTGGCCGCGCTCTCGTTGAGCGCCGTCCTACTTCTCGCCGCCTGCTCGACGGGCGGCGGTGCCTCATCGGCACCAAGCGCCGCAGCGAGCGCACCGGCTGCCAGCGAACCCGCAGCCAGCGCGTCGGGCAGCGCCGCCGCTACCGACTGCAAGGTCGGGGTGTCCTGGAACAACTTCAAGGAAGAGCGTTGGGCCAAGTGGGACGAGCCCAACATCAAGCAGGTCGTTGAGGGTGCGGGCGGCTCGTACGTCGGCACCGACGCGGGTTCGTCCGCCGAGAAGCAGGCGACGGACGTCGAGCAGCTCATCACCGACGGCGCGAAGGTGATCATCATCCTGGCCCAGGACGGCACGGCGATCCAGCCGACCGTGCAGGCCGCGGTTGATCAAGGCATCCCGGTCATCGCGTACGACCGCCTGATCGAGAACGAGAAGGCCTTCTACATCACCTTCGACAACCCGCTCGTCGGACAGCTGATGGCCGAGGAGATCGTCAAGGTCGTGCCCGCGGGCAACTACGTGATCATCAAGGGCAACAGCGCCGACGCGAACTCCGACTTCCTGCGGGCGGGCATCGAGAAGGTCATCGGCGCTTCGGTCGCGTCCGGCGACATCAAGATCGTCGGCGAGGACTACACCGACAACTGGGATGCTGCCATCGCGCAGACCACCATGGAGCAGTTCCTCACCGCCGAGGACAACAAGGTCGACGCGGCCATCGTGCTCAACGACGGCATGGCCGGAGGCGTCGTCGCGGCGCTCAAGGGCCAGGGCCTCGATGGCAAGGTCCCCGTCACGGGGCAGGACGCTGACAAGGCGGCCCTGAACCGCGTCGCGCTCGGCACCCAGCTCGTCAGCGTCGGCAAGGACGCTCGCCTGCTTGGCGCCGCGGCCGGCACCGCCGCCGTCGCGCTCTGCTCCGGCACTGCGCTCGCCGACGTCGCAGGCGCTGTCCAGTTCGAGACCCCCGAGAAGAAGATCATGATGAGCTCGATCTTCCTGCAGCCCGAGCCCATCACCAAGGCCAACCTCCAGAAGGCCATCGACAACGAATGGGTCACCAAGGAGGAACTCTGCAAGGACGTGCCCGCCGGGTCCGTCGCCCCCTGCTGAGATCCGCCCCAGCGCGATCATTCACGCGCCCTGCTCCGCGCCGCGGAGCAGGGCGCGTCGCCAATCCCCGGCAGTGAGGGAGCCGCTCGATGAGCCAGAGCACCGTCGCCGCCGCCGCAGAGGCGGGAGCCAGACCCCCTCGGCCCTTGCGGTCGATGCTCCTATCGATGGAGATCGACACACGGTTGCTGGGCATGATCGGGGCAACGGCCGTCATCTGGATCGTGTTCAACATCCTGTCCGGAGGGTCGTTCCTCACAGCTCGTAACCTCTGGAACCTCTCGGTCCAGTCGGCGGCGGTCGCGGTCATGGCCTCCGGCATGGTCCTGATCATCGTGTCCCGGAATATCGACCTGTCCGTGGGGTCCATGCTCGGGTTCACGGGGATGTTCATGGCGCTCATGCAGGCCGAGTGGCTGCCCAACACTCTTGGGCTCGGCCTGGGCAACCCGTTGACCTGGATCATCGCCCTGGCCGCGGGCATCATCGTCGGCATCGCCGTCGGCGGCCTGCAAGGGCTCCTGGTCGCCTACGTGGGCATCCCATCGTTCATCGTCACGCTCGGCGGGCTGCTCGTCTGGCGCGGCTTCGCATGGACCCTGGCCTCGGGTCGGACGATCGCCCCCCTGGACGGCACCTTCCTGCTCCTGGGCGGCGGACCCAGAGGATCCGTCGGGGCCACCATCTCGTGGATCATCGGCGGCCTTGCCGTTGCCGCGTTGATCTATGCCCTGATCAGCGGCCGGCGACGCCGACGCCGCTACGGCTTCCCGGTCCGCCCGATGTGGGCCGAGATCACGATCGGCCTGGTCGGTGGTATCGGCGCCTTCGGCGCGGTCTGGATCGCCAACAACTACTTCTGGCCCGAGGGCCTGGCCCGTGCGTTCGCCGAGGCCAATGGCATCGCCTGGCCGGTCGGCGGACTGCAGATCCCGACCGGCATCGCCAACCCCGTGCTCATCGCGATCGGCGTGACGGTGATCATGACCATGCTCGCCACCCGGCGTCGCTTCGGTCGTTATGTCTACGCGATCGGCGGCAACCCCGAAGCGGCCGAGCTGGGTGGCATCAACACCAAGCGGATCATCATGATGACCTTCGTCCTCATGGGCGTCCTCGCTGCCGTCAGCGGTGCGATCTCGATCGCCCGCCTCGAGTCGGCGGTCGTCGGCCTCGGGGTTGGCGCGGAACTGGCGGTCATCGCCGCCGTCGTCATCGGCGGAACGTCGTTCGCGGGCGGCATCGGCACCATCCCCGGCGCGGTCTTCGGCGCCGTTCTCATGCAGTCGCTCCAGTCGGGCATGGCCCTCCTGAAGGTCGCCGCCCCCATCCAGGACATCATCGTCGGCATCGTGCTCGTCACGGCGGTCGGTCTCGATATCGTTCTCCGGCGTCGAGCTGGGAGGCCCTGATGACCCTCGCCCGATCCGGGACGCCTGAGCCCCAGCCGCCACAGCCTGCGGTCACGGATCCCGCCACCGATCCGGTCGTGGCGCCACCGGCGGCCACCTCCGTCGGGACGGCGCCGCTCGTCGAGATGCGGGACATCCGCGTCTCGTTCGGCGGCGTCCACGCCGTCGACGGCGTGAGCGTGGATCTCCAGGCCGGCGAGGTCGTCGGCCTGGTCGGCGGCAATGGCGCCGGCAAGTCGACCCTCATGCGGGTCCTGTCCGGTGCCCACCTCGCCGATTCCGGCCAGATCCAGGTCGACGGCGAGGAGGTCACGATCAACAACCCTCGCGACGCGAAGGCCATGGGGATCGAGACGATCTACCAGACCCTCGCGCTGGCGGACAACGTGGACGCTGCGGCCAACCTGTTCCTTGGCCGTGAGCTGACCACGCGCTTCGGGTCACTCGACGACTCCGCCATGGAGTCCGCGACTCGCAAGGTCATGGGCCGGCTCAACCCCCGGTTCAGGAACTTCAAGGCCCCCGTCAAGTCCCTGTCGGGCGGCCAGCGCCAGTCCGTGGCCATCGCCCGGGCGATCCACTTCAACGCCCGGATCCTGATCATGGACGAGCCGACTGCGGCGCTCGGTCCAGCCGAGACCAACCAGGTCCGCGAGCTCGTGGCCCAGCTCAAGGACGAGGGCATCGGCATCTTCCTGATCAGCCACGACATCCATGACGTGTTCGACCTCGCCGATCGGATCAGCGTCATGCTCCAGGGCAAGCTCGTGGGCACGGTCAACAAGGACGACGTGACCAAGGACGAGGTCCTGGCGATGATCATCATGGGCCGAAAGCCCGGCGAGGTCACGGAGCGCGACCTCGCCGAGCTGCACGGCTAGAGCCGTCTGAACGAGGGCGCCAGGGCGGGGTACAGCTCGCGGTATGCGGCGTGGACCTCGGCGTAGTGGCCGGCGTCCGGTCCGGGTGATGCCGCCGGCCTGATCCGGACGAAGGCGCGGGCCACCTCCTCGACCGTCGCATGCCAGCCGGCCCCCACCGCCCCCAGCAACGCCGCCCCGTAGGCGGCACCCTCCGTCGTCTCGACCGTCGCCAGCTCGGTCCCGAGCACGTCGGCCAGGATCTGCCGCCAGAGAGGACTGGCGGTCCCACCACCGGATGCTCTGATCTGATCCGGCGCCGGCATCCCGGTCGCGATCATCTGGTCGAGGCCGTCACGCAGGCCGAAGGCCACGCCCTCCAACACGGCTCGCGTGAGGTGCCGGCGATCGTGTGCGAGCGACAGCCCGACGAACGCGCCGCGTGCCTGGGGATCCGGATGGGGGCTCCGCTCGCCGCTGAGATACGGGAGGAACAGCAACCCGTCAGAGCCCGCCGCCACGCTGCCCGCCGCCGCGACCAGCGTCCCGAAATCCTCGCCCGGTGCGAGCGTGTCGCGGAACCAGCGCAGGCTGCCCGCCGCCGACAACATCACCGTCATCAGGTGCCAGCGCCCCGGCACGGCGTGACAGAACGCGTGGACCTGACCGGCCGGATCGCGGAGCGGCCGATCGGTGGTGGCGAACACGACCCCGGACGTGCCGAGCGAGAGCGCGACGACGCCGGGATCGACCGCGCCGACCCCGACCGCGTTCGCGGCCTGATCGCCGCCGCCGGCGATGACCGGGGTGCCGGCACGCAGACCGGTCGCCTCAGCCGCGGCCGTCGAGACCGTGCCCGTCACCTCCGGACCCTCGAAGGTCGGCGGCAGCCAGACCGGCTCGATCCCCAGGGCCTCGACGACCTCCCGCGACCAGTCACGGCCCGCGAGGTCGAACAGGATCGTGCCCGCGCCATCGGCCTTGTCGAGGGCATGATCGCCGGTCAGCCGGAGCCGCACGTAGTCCTTGGGCAGGAGCACGTGGGCGACGCGCGACCACACGTCCGGTTCGTTGTCCCGGACCCAGACCAGCTTCGGTGAGGTGAAACCGGTCAGCGCGTCATTGCCGGTGATCTCGATGAGGCGCTGCGGCCCGACCGCCTCGCGGATCGCATCGCACGCGGCGGCCGTGCGCTGGTCGTTCCACAGGATCGCCGGTCGGAGCACGGCGTCGTCCGCACCCAGCAACACGAGTCCGTGCATCTGACCGGTCAGACCGATGGCCGCGACCGCGTCGCCCGAGATGCCGGTCGAGCCCAACACCCCCCGGATCGCGGCGACCGTCGCGTCCCACCACAGGGTCGGTGATTGCTCCGTCCAACCGGGACGCGGGATCTCGAAGTCGTACTCGCTGACCCCGATCCCGACGACGGTCCCACCTTCGTCGACGAGGACCGCCTTGGTCGCGGTCGTCGACGTGTCGATGCCGACGACGTGGCGCATCCCGGTCAGCGCCGTGGGCCGGTCGTCACCCGCGACGCGTCTGCCGACCAGACGGACTGGTTGACCAGGTTCTCGAGAAGCTCCTGGTGCCCGGACTGTGGGCTCGGGGAGATCGCGCCTGACGCCACCTTGGATTCGAGCGATTCCAGCGACTCCGCGCCATCGAGGATCGCCCGGCCGATCGGTCCGTCCCAGCCGGCATACCGCTCGGCCTTGCGTTCGGCCAACTCACCACGCTCGATGAGGTCGGCCGCGACGAGCAGCGCGCGGGCCAGCGTGTCGAGGCCGCCGATGTGCGCATGGAACAGGTCGGTTCGGTGCGTACTCTGCCGACGCAGCTTCGCATCGAAGTTGAAGCCGCCAGGGTCGATGCCGCCGTGCTGCAGGATCTCGTAGAGCGGCAGTGCCAGATCCTCGACCGAGTTCGGGAACTGGTCGGTATCCCAGCCGTTCTGCGGATCGCCCCGGTTCGCATCGATGCTGCCGAGGCTGCCGTTGGCGACCGCGAACGCGACCTCGTGATGGAAGCTGTGCCCCGCGAGCGTCGCGTGGTTGGCCTCGATGTTGACGCGGTACTCGCCCTCGAGGCCGTGCCGGACGAGGAAGCCGTGGACCGTGGCGACGTCGTAGTCGTACTGGTGCTTGGTCGGCTCCATCGGCTTGGGTTCGATCAGCAGCTGCCCGTCGAATCCGATGCGATGCTTGTGCTCGGCCACGAGGGACAGGAAGCGGGCCAGCTGCTCGCCCTCGCGCCGCAGGTCGGTATTGAGCAGGGTGTCGTAGCCCTCCCGGCCGCCCCACAGGACGTAGTTCTGGCCGCCCAGCCGGTGGGTGACTTCGAGCATGTGCTTGACCTGGGCGGCCGCATAGGCGAACACCAGCGGGTCCGGGTTGGTCGCGGCCCCGGCCTGGTAGCGCGGATGGGTGAACAGGTTTGCCGTCCCCCACAGCAATCGCACTCCGGTCCGGTCCTGGTAGCCCGCCGCGTCGTCCACGAGCGCATCGAGGTTCGCGCGGAACTCCGCGAAGGTGTCGCCCTCCGGCGCGACATCCCGATCGTGGAAGCAGTAGTAGGGGATGTCGATCTTCGAGAAGAACTCGAAGGCAACGGCCATCTTGGTCCGGGCGTCGGCCATCGGATCCCCGCTGCCCGCCAGCCAGGGCCGGTCCAGCGTCCCGATGCCGAACATGTCGAACCCAGGCCAGGCGAACGAATGCCAGAAGCAGACGCCGGGTCGGAGGTGCTCCTCCATCCGCTTTCCGAGCACGACCCGGTCCTTGTCGTAGACCTTGAAGGCGAGCGGGCTCGTCGAGTCGAGACCCTCGAACCGGATCGGCTCGGTGACCTCCGTGAAGAACGCGTCGCCCACCGCCGGATCCTCCTCGAAAACCCTCAGTCCACCCGCGCCCGCAGCGTAGCACCGCGATTTGTAGGAGCGAAGCACAAACCGTCGTCCCTGGCCCAGCGATGCTCCGCGCGAGGGACGCGGAGGTCTAGTGCAGGCGGCTGACGGGGACGTCCTCGGGTGGACGGTCGAGTTCGATCACCTCCGCCTGGGGGCCGACCTCGGATGCGCTCGGGCCCGCGGCGTCCCGCTCGGGGTGCTCAGAGAAGTCGAAGTGGATCGTGTCCTCTTCCTGGACCCCACGCGGCCACCCGTACGAGCGGTAGCCGATGAACCCCAGACCGAAGGCCTCGAGCGCGCGGCCGTCGCGCGCATCGGCAAGCCAGCCGACGAGGGCGGCGCCGACGAGGAGCACGACGATCATGGTCGCGAGATCCATGCGATGACCTCTGTTCGCCTCGACTGTGCTCCCGTCCCTGCGACTCGTCAACCGTAGGGTCGGCCCCATGCGGTGTAGCATCGCGGCCATGACCGACCGGGATCCGAAGGGTTTCTCGACCCGCGCCATCCGCGCGGCCTCGCGCACGCCGGCCGTGAATCAGCGGCCGACCACCGTTCCGATCTACCAGACCGCAACGTTCACCTCGACCGACGCCGAGGAGCTGGCCGACGTCGTCAGCGACGCCCGGGCCGGGTACTCGTATACCCGCCTCTCCAACCCGACCAGCCGCGCCCTGGGCGACGCCTTCGCCGAGATCTCCGGAGCGGAAGCCGGCACCTCGCTGTCCTCGGGCATGGGTGCGGTCCACGCGGCCCTCGGCTCGCAGCTCAAGGCGGGCGACCGGATCGTCGGTCCGCTTGCGGCATATGGCTCGACCCGCAAGCTCCTGAGCGACATCTTCACCCGGTTCGGAGTCCGCGTCGACCTCGTCGACATGACCGACAACACAGCTGTGGCCGCGGCCATCGCGGCGTCACCGACCACGGTCGTCTACGCCGAGACGATCGCCAACCCGACGACCGTGGTGACCGATCACGCGACGGTCGCTCGGCTCGCGCACGAGCACGGGGCGACCTACCTGGTCGACAACACGTTCGCCTCGCCCTACGTCTGCCAGCCGGTCGAGCTCGGCGCGGACCTCGTCATCGAATCGGCGACCAAGTTCCTCGGTGGCCACAGCGATGTCATCGCGGGCGTCGTCGCCGGCCGCGCCGACCTGGTCCGTCAGGTCGAGGCGTTTCAGAACGACACGGGCGGCACCATCGGCCCCTTCGATGCGTTCCTCGTCCTGCGCGGGCTGCTGACGCTGGGCGTGCGGATGGAGCGCCATTCCGGGAATGCCGCGGCACTCGGGGCGTGGCTCGAGCGTCAGGATGGCGTGGTCCGCGTCCTGTATCCAGGTCTTCCCAGCCATCCACAGCATGATGTCGCCGTCCGCCAGTTCCGCGACGGCGTCTCCGGAGGGATGCTCGCCTTCGACGTCGAGGGCGGTCGCGAGGCCGGTCAGGCGATCATCGATGCGATGGCCCTCCCCGAGCTGACGGCCTCGCTCGGCAGCGTCCACACGTTCGTCGTCCACCCGCCATCGACCTCCCAGCGCCAGCTCTCGGAGGACGAGCTGGTCGCGTCGGGCATCAACCCGGGTCTGCTGCGCGTGTCCGTGGGCCTCGAGGATGTCGAGGATCTGCAGGCAGACTTCGCCGCCGCACTCGAGGTCGCACGCGGCGCGGCGCGCCGCGCCACGGTCGGCGTCTAGCCTCTATCCCGTGGCGACACCGGCCGCTGTCCGGGCGACGAGCGCCGCGGGCATCCCCACCAACCCGCTCGCCCAGCTCGGCCGCGGCATCTGGCGCCTGCTGACGTCGGTCGACTTCGCGGTCGTCCAGATCATCTTCCTGTCGATCCTTGCGGTGATCGGCATGACCCTCCAGCAGCTGCCCGACTTCGCGTTCCGCTCACCGGGTGACTACGCGAACGCCATCGAGGCCATCCACATCCGCTACGACCCGGTGCTGGGTCCCGGGCTGGTCAATGTCCTCGAGCGGCTCGGCGCGTTCTCGATCTTCAAGTCGGCGATCTTCGGGATCGGCCTTGTCGTCCTGGTCGTGTCGATCGTCGTGTGCACGCTGGATCGCACCCCGCGTCTGTGGCGGGACGTGTCCGTGGTGCGGGTCGCGCAACCCGAGCCATTCTTCGATCCGCGGGTCCCCGACCGGGCGGCCATGACCGGCATCGCCGGCACCGACCTGCTGCGGCTCGTCCGCAGCCGGGGCTTTCATGTCCGTGAGGAGACGACCGCCGACGGCACGACCTACGTCTACGGCGACCGCCACCAGTACACGAAGCTCGCCACGCTGCTGACCCACCTCGGCCTGATCCTCTTCCTCGTCGCGGCCGCGGTCACGTCGCGCTTCGGCGACGAACAAGGGCTGGTCGTCCCCGAGGGCGAGTCGCTGACCGTTCAGAGCATCGGCACCCGCGACCTGTTGCTGGTCAAGAACCTCGACTTCGAGGCGCCGGGCTTCGAGACCGGCATGCCGACCGACTTCACGACCGACCTCGCGGTCTTCCAGAACGGCACCGAGGTGGCTCGCAAGACGATCCGCGTCAACGATCCGCTCGCGATCGGCGGGTACACATTCCACCAGAACGGATTCGGACCCGCGCCGCACCTGGTCATCCGTGACACCGCCGGCGCGCCGCTGTGGGACGCCAAGGTGCCGATGACCTCGTCCGCCGGCGGCGCACCGTACGAGACGATGGCGGTCCCCGGTCGGGACCTCGGGCTGCAACTGCTCCTCGGGCGGAACGAGGTCGGCGAGGGCATCCTGGTCGTGCTGCCCTATCGCATCCTCGGTACCAACCCGGACGGGACAGATCGGATCCAGAATTTCGACGCCGTCCAGCTCCGGCGCGGCGACGAGAAGGTGTCCGATGCGCTGGGCCTCTCGATCACACTCGCCGACTTCGGCGAGTACACGCTGCTCATCGCGAAGCGCGACCCGGGCCAGGGCATCGTGTGGGCCGCGTTCTTGTGTCTCATCGCCGGCATCACCATCTCGTTCTATCGCCCGCGCCGTCGGATATGGGCCAGGCTCGCACCCGATGGGCGCCTCGGGCTGGTCTTCCGCGCGGATCGCTACGTCGACGTCGAGCGCGAGTTCGGGGCGTTACTCGACGACCTCGTCGCGGTCCGTCGACCCGCGTGACGCCCTGAGCGCTCGATGACGACGCTCCACGATCTCCGGCGTGCGCTCTTCCCGACGGCGCGCCCCATCGGGAGTGCGGAGCTCGGCCCAGAGCGTGGTCAGCGCGATGTCAGCTGGGTCCGCGTCCTCAAGCCTCGCGTGCCGGCATTCGAGGCCCTCGAGACCGGCGACCTCGCGATCATCCCGGGGCCCGCGCTGGCCGTCGTCGCGCCGGGGCCGGGGCAGATCCACGACCTGATCGTCGCACTCGTCCGTGCGCAGGTGCCAGCCGTCCTGCTGGTCGAGGGCGACACCGGCAACGACGCGCTCGATGCGCTCGGCGAGGCGGCCCGTACGGCTGGCCTCACTGCCCTCCACCTCGGTCGGGCCGATCCCGCGACTCTCGAGCGCAGCGTCATCGGCTTCCTCGTGAACCGCCGGGCTGAGCTCGACCGGCGGGCGGCGGACCTGGAGGCGCAGCTGGCCAGGTTCGCGTTGCTTGGGCGGGGTCTGGATGTCCAGGCCGCCACGATCGGTGCGTTCCTGGGCCGCGCCGTCGTCATCGAGGGCCGGCGCGGCGACCCGATCGCGGTCCACGCCCCCGCCGATCTGCCGACTGCCGCCGCCGCGGTCGCGCGCTACCTCGCCCGACCCGGTGGCGCCGGTGCGCTCCGCATCGACATCCCGGCCGCGGCTGGTGAGCCTGGGCCGACGGGACGCCTCATCCTGCTCGGCGACGAGCCACCGAACGAGCTCGAACGGATCGCCGCGGAACGTGTGGCGGCACTGCTTGCGCTCGAGCTGGCCCGTGACGAGGCAGTCCGACAGGCGCGCGAGGAGACCCGCCGCGGTGACCCGCTCCCCGCCGATGGACCGCCGTGGGTCGTGATGCTCGCCTCGCAGGGCACGTCGATCGGACCGGAGGACATCGCGGCACGGGAAGAGACCCGGGCAGAGTTGCGGCTCCTGATGTCGCCCCGTCGGCTCGTCCTGCGCGGCAGCTCCGAGAGCCTCGAGCTCCGGCTGGTCGCCGCCGCGCCGTCCGACGATCCGGACGGTCTGGCGACCGCTGACCGGCTTGCCACGTTCCTGGCCCGGACCGTCGCGGTCAGCCGTCCGTTCAGCGAGCCTGGCGCCCGACCTGCGGCCGAGGCGGCGGCACGCGCCACGCTCGAAGCGGCCGACATCCTGCCCGATCCGCCACGCGTCGTCCGAGCAGCGCGCCTTCCCGCGTACCTGCTGCTGGGCAACGTCCGGAATCTGCCCGACGGTGTGCGCCAGGCGCGCGAGCTGCTCGCGCCGATCCTCGTCGGACGCCCGGATGTCCAGCGGGAAAGGATCGACACCCTCGCGGCCGTCCTGTCGTCGCCCAGCCTCGCCGAGGCGGCCGTTCGGCTGGGCGTCCATCGCAACACGATCGCCTACCGGGTGCAGCGCCTCGAACAGCGCACGGACTGGGACCTGGCAGACCCTGAGCTGCGCGTGGCGCTCCTGCTAGCCGTCAGAGTCATGCAAAATGCACAAGAAGCGGCACCGACGCCGGTACTGAACCGCAACCCGGCCTCCTGATACTGTTGCCTCCCGAGGTGCATGACCGCCCGTTTGGTGCGGGGTGCACAAACCGGACGGGAGGAACACCATCGCGATGACCACCCTCGAGCGGATCCCCAGCGGCGTCGCCGCCCCGACGTCGACGGTCGCCGACGTCATGTCCCTGGCCCGCGAGGCGGGCGTCCTCATCGTCGATCTGCGTTTCGTCGACCTACCGGGCCAGTCGCAGCACTTCAGCATCCCCGTCAAGGACCTCGGGGAGGACCTGTTCATCGACGGGATCGGGTTCGACGGCTCCAGTATCCGCGGCTTCCAGCACATCCACGAGTCGGACATGCTGCTCATGCCCGACCCGACCACCGCCTACGTCGACCCGACCCTCGACGTCACGACACTCATCCTGTCCTGCGACGTCGTCGAGCCTGGCAGCCGCACGCCGTACAGCCGCGACCCGCGTTATGTCGCTCGGAAGGCCGAGCGCTACCTGGGGGAGAGCGGCATCGCGACGACGTCGTTCTGGGGCCCCGAGGTCGAGTTCTACATCTTCGACTCGCTGCGGTTCGAGACCGCCGGCCACAAGTCGATGTACGAGATCGACTCGGACGAAGGCATCTGGAACTCCTCTCGCAACGGCACCTCGAACCTCGCGCATCGGCCCCGCCCGAAGGAGGGCTATTTCCCGGTCCCGCCGATGGACACTCTCCAGGACCTGCGCAGCAAGATGGTCCTCGCGCTGCAGGCGTCCGGCATCGACGTCGAGGTGCAGCATCACGAGGTCGGCGGTCCGGGCCAGGCCGAGATCGACATCCGTTACGGCACCCTTGTCGAGACCGCCGACAAGGTCCTCCGCTACAAATACTTGATCAAGCAGGTCGCCCACGCCGCCGGCAAGGTCGCGACGTTCATGCCCAAGCCGCTGTTCGGTGACAACGGCTCGGGGATGCACACCCACCAGAGCCTGTGGAAGGACGGCACCAACCTGTTCTACGACGAGAACGGCTACGCGCTGCTGTCGGACACGGCGCGCTGGTACATCGGCGGGCTGTTGAAGCATGCCAAGGCGGTCCTCGCGTTCGCCGCTCCGACCACCAACTCGTACCGCCGGCTCGTGCCGGGCTACGAGGCGCCGATCAACCTCGTCTACTCGCAGCGCAACCGCTCGGCGTGCATCCGCATCCCGACCTACTTCACGACCCCGGGTGCCCGTCGCCTGGAGTTCCGCTCGCCGGACCCGACGTGCAATCCGTACCTGTCGTTCAGCGCCCAGTTGCTCGCCGGCCTCGACGGCGTCATCAATAAGGTCGAGCCGCCGGCACCGGTCGACCGCGACATCTACGAGATGAGCGCCGAGGAGAAGGCAGGCATCGACGGCACGCCGGGCTCGCTCGAGGAGGCGCTCGACGCCCTCGAGGCCGACCAGGAATTCCTGTATCGCGGCGACGTGTTCACCAAGGACGTCGTCGACGCGTGGCTGGACTTCAAGCGCGCTGGCGCGAAGGAAGTCCAGCTCCGACCGCACCCGTACGAGTTCTACCTGTATAGCGAGATGTAACTCGCCCAGCCCGACGCGACCACGCCCGGTCACCACGGTGGCCGGGCGTATCCTTGCCACCACCGCCCCGTCCCGCCCGGCCAAACATCAGGAGGTTCCGTTGACCGTCGCCACCCGACCCGAGTCCGGCCCAGACGCCGCCGCCAAGATCGAAGCTGCGAAGTCGAGCGGCATCCGCTTCATCCAGCTCCAGTTCACCGACATCATCGGCCACGTCAAGGCCGTCACGATCCCGATCCACCAGCTCGAGGGCTCGGTCAAGCACGGCACGTGGTTCGACGGCTCGTCGATCGAGGGGTTCACCCGGATCGCCGAGTCCGACCAGTACCTGATGCCGGACATGGACACCTTCGCGGAGATCCCGTGGCAGCCGGGATCCGGACCGCGCGGCACGGCACGGGTGATCTGCGACGTCTTCACGCCGAACGGCGAGCCGTTCGTCGGCGATCCGCGGGGGGTCCTGCGCCGGCAGGTCGAGCGGGCGAAGAAGCTCGGTTACGTCGTCAACACTGGCCCCGAGCTCGAATTCTTCCTTTTCCGCCGCGGCGACGATGGGGCCATCGAACCACTGCCGCACGACCAGGCCGGCTACTTCGACTTCTCGACCGACCTGGCCCAGGAGATCCGCCAGGACATGGTCGATGCCCTCGAGGCGTTCGGCATCCGGGTCGAGGCGGCGCATCACGAGGTGGCGGTCGGCCAGCACGAGATCGACTTCGAGTATTCGGACGCGCTGCGGACCGCCGACAACGCGATCACCTTCAAGTTCGCGCTCAAGGCGATCGCCCAGCAGCACGGCCTGTACGCGACGTTCATGCCCAAGCCCATCCACGGCATCAACGGCTCGGGTATGCATACGCACCAGTCGCTCTACTCGATCGCCGAGAACCGGAACGCGTTCGCCGACGCCGCGAACCCGTACGGCCTCTCGGACGTGGCGCGCTCGTACATGGCCGGGATCCTCGCCCACGCGCGCGGCATGATCGCGGTCCTTGCGCCGCTCGTGAACTCGTACAAGCGGCTCGTCCCCGGCTACGAGGCGCCCACCTACCTCACGTGGGGCCGCACGAACCGGTCGGCGCTCATCCGAGTGCCGATGGTGTCACCCGGCAAGTCGATCGAGGGGACGCGTGCCGAGGTCCGTTGCCCAGATCCGTCGTCGAACACCTACCTCGCGTTCGCGGCGATGATCGCCGCCGGCCTCGACGGCGTCGAGAAGGGCATGAGCCTGGCCGACCCGGTCGAGGAATCGCTCTTCGAGATGGACGCGACCCGGATCGCCGAGAAGGGCATCCGCGAACTGCCCGGGACCTTGGGCGAGGCCCTCGACGAGCTCGAGCGCGACGACGTGATCCGCGACGCCCTCGGCGACCACATCTTCAACCACTACCTCGACGCGAAGCGCACCGAATGGGACGAGTACCGGACCCAGGTATCCGACTGGGAGGTCGACCGCTACCTGGACGAGTTCTAGGAGGACGCGCAATGTCCCCCCTCATCGGCACGGGCATCTTCATCCTGGCGGCTGTCGTTTGGGTCGTCTGCGCGGTGTACGCGTATCGAATGGCTCCCAGCTTCGGCCGCGGCGCATGGACCTGGGGGATCCTCGGGATCATCCTGGGACCCATCGCGCTCATGATTCTCTACGTGTTGCCGAAGCACGCGCCGAAACCCGGCCACGGGCGATCCCACGAGGACCCCCAAGCAGCCCTGTACGAGCGACCGAAGAAGCGCTGATCCAGGGTCGCCCGTCCCGCCGTCGCGCGGCCTTGCTGCTGGGCGTGGCCGCGGCAATCGGCCTCCTGACGCTGTTGGTCGTGACCGATCCGCGTCGGATCGGGGTCTTCCGGGAACGAGCCGGCCGGACCGCGGAGCCTGGCGAGGCGGGCTGGGTGGCTCGCGCCGCGGCGCCGGTCGCGCTGACCGAGGTGGCCGCCGCCGCGCATGACGGCCGGATCTGGGTGGCGGGCGGCCTCGATGGCGGTGGTCGAGCGGTCGATCGGCTGCTTGCCTACGACCCGGCAGGTGACGCCTGGGCGGACGGGCCGCCCTTGCCCGAACCGGTCCACCATGCCGCTCTGGTGTCGGATGGTGAGGCGCTCGTCCTGATCGGCGGGTACGAGGGCGATGGCTTCGACCGTCCGACCGCTGCCGTCTGGCGCCTCGACGATGCGGCTGCGGGCGTCTGGGCGCTCGCCGAGCCGCTGCCCGAACCGCGCGGGGCTGGTGCGGCGGCGTGGAACGGGCGAGGCGGGGTCGTCTTCGGCGGAGGCGTCGGACCGGGCGGTCCTTCGGCCGATGTGTTCGTGCTCGAGAACGGCGAATGGCGTTTGTTGGCATCGCTCAGCCGGGCGCGCGAGCATCTCGCCGCGTCGTCACTGGGCGCCGGCTCCGTCTCGTTCCTTGGCGGCCGTGACGCCGGCGGCAATCTCGGGACGGTGGATCTCGTGTCCGAGGTGGGCGTGGTCGGGCGGGCCGAAGACCTCCCGACGGCCCGCGGAGGCATCGCCGCGTTCTCGGCGGGCGCGCTCGGTGATTGCGTCGCGGGTGGAGAGGGACCCGACGGGACCTTCGGGACGGTCGAATGCATCGGCGCGATCACGACGACGCTCCCCGGCCTGACCGTGCCGCGACACGGGCTGGGCGCCGCGTTCGTGGACGGCCGGGCGTACGCCGTGCTCGGCGGACCTCGGCCCGGCCTGACCGTCAGCGCCGTCGTCGAAGTGCTGGACCTGCGCTGATCCAGGCCCCGGCATGCGCCCTCTGCCACTCCCTTGTCATGCACGAGGTGCATACGAGGCCAGAGCGGCCAGAGTGGCCAGGATCACGTCGCGAGCTGCGACCGTTCTCATCGCTGCAGGGTCGAGAACCGTGTCGCGGGGTCCGCATGCGCGGGACGCATGACGAGGGAGTGTCCGCCCCAGTTGAGTGTCGGCCTAGTGGGATCGCGCATGATGGCCGACATGCACGACGAACGACATGCGGCCGCGCACCTGGGCACTGAACTACGCCGGGCCCGGCAGCGATGTCGTATGCGACAGAGCGACGTCGCAGCTCGCATTGACTGCTCGCAATCGATGATCAGCCGGATGGAGCTGGGCGGCGGCGCCTACATGCCACTGGCCACGTGGGCGGCTGCTGCCGAGGCGCTGGATCGGCGGCTGGTCGTCGATATCGTTCACGAGCGCCCAGAGCTCCCGCGGGAGGACTCGTTGGCCGTTCGCTGCCATCGTGCGATCACTCGGGAGGCGCAGGGCGGGAAGTGGTCGGCGGTGACGGAGATCCGATCCCGGCCTGGGCATCAGGAGATCGAAACCGTACTCGCGCGGGCCTCTGACACGGTCGTCGTCCACGCCTGGGATGTCGTTACGCGCGTCGCTACCCGGCTCGAGATGCTGCTGGCAAGCGTGGATCGCGAGCGCTCGGGACCAGACGGTAGCTCCGTATGCGGGCTGGTCGTCGTTCCTTCGACGCCCGGCAATCGACGGCGGATGACAGAAGAGAGGGCGCTACTAGGAACGGCCGTACCGGCCCTCGCTGCCCACTGGTATGCCGCCCTCCGCAATGCGCATCGACCGGTGCCGATCAGCGCAGGCGTTCTGTGGCTGGACCGTCACGCCGGGCGCCTGCTGCCGGCGCCGTTGTTGCCGGGTTGGATCTGGGTCACCCCGGATCACGCGAGCCGCGTACTGGGCTGACGGGAAACTTCGACGGGAACGCGCCAAGGAACGGCCCCGATTCCGGCAAGATGGGCCGCGTGATGGACGTCCGGCCGGGTCGCTCGCTCGGCCTGTTGTCGGTCGCGCACGCCGTCAACCACGCATTCGCGGTGCTGCTGCCGCTGATCTTCCTCGCGATCATCGACGAGTTCGGGGTCACGGTGCAGGCGGTCGCGTTCCTTGCCGCGGCGGGCTCGATAGCCGCGGGGCTCGTCCAGCTGAGCTATGCCGAGCTGACACGGCGTGTCTCGCGCCGGCGGCTCCTGGGGTTGGGCGGAATCCTGTTCGGCGGCGGGTTCGCCGCGATGGCCCTCGCCTCGAACTTCGCGACGTTCGCCGTCCCGAACATCGTGGCGCGGATCGGCTCCTCGCCGCAGCACCCGGTCGGCAACGGTCTGCTGGCCGAGCAATTCCCGCCGGAGCGACGCGGGTTCGCCATCAGCGCCCACATCGCGGGCGGCAACGTGGGCACGGTCGTGATCGCGGTCGTCGGGACGCCGCTGATGGCGCTGCTCGGGTGGCGCGGCGTGTCGATCGTGTTCGGCGTCGCCGCGATCGTGATCGCCCTCGGCGTCCTGACGTTCATCCGGGAACGCGGCACGGACCGGGCTGCTGCCCGGGCCGGTGGCAGCAGCCTCGACGCGCTCCGGCGGGTCGTCGCAGACCGCGACCTCCGCTGGCTGTTCCTGACGTCCGTCCTGGGCGGCGGAGGTCGCGGGCTCGGGGTCGTGAATCTGTTCGCGTTGATCTACATGACCCGGGTCATCGGCCTCGACGACGCGACATCCGGGCTGATGTACGGCGCACTGATCGTGTTCAGCGTGCCGATCCCGCTGCTGGCCGGCTGGCTATCCGACCGGTTCGGGCGCAAGCCGTTGATCATCCTCGCCTACCTCGGTGGCGCGGTCGGGTTCGGTGTGTTCATCCTCGGCGGCTCGTCGCTCGTGTGGCTGTGGACCGGGATCGTGATCATGGGGCTGTTCTCCTTCGCGGAGTCGCCCCAGCTCCAGGCGCTCCTCGCCGACATCTCGCCGCCGGCGACCCGCGACGCGTCGTACGCGCTGTACTTCACGCTCGCGTTCGGGGTCGGGTCGTTGTGGACGGCGCTCTACGGCGTCGTCATCGAGGTGCTGGGGGAGCCGACCGGGGTGCCGGCCGTGTTCGGGCTGATGGCCGCGGCGTTCGTGGCAGCCGCTCTCACGACGCTCCCGATCCGGACGGAACGGTCCGCAGCCTAGGGCATACTCCCGCGAATGGACGCCAGGATCCTGCTCATCGAGGACGATCCGTCGATCCGGGAGGTGACCGCGATCGGGTTGCGGAACGCGGGTTTCACGGTCGAGACCGCGGACGACGGCCGTGCCGGGCTCGATCGATTCGAGGCCGCGAACGTCGACCTGGTGCTGCTCGACGTCATGCTGCCGCGGATGGATGGCCTCGAGGTGGCCCGCGCGATCCGCCGCACCTCGATAGTCCCGATCGTGATGCTCACCGCGCGCGCCGACACGATCGACGTCGTGGTCGGCCTCGAGGCGGGTGCCGACGACTACGTGCGTAAGCCGTTCGAGGTGCCCGAGCTGGTGGCCCGCGTCCGTGCGGCGTTGCGACGCGTCGACCGGCGCGACGGGGACGAGGCCGCGCAGCTCCGCCTGGGCCCGCTGCTCATCGATCTCGCCGGTCGGAGCGTGACGCGGGACGGGGAGGACATCGCGCTCACGCGGACCGAATTCGACCTGCTGGCCGACCTGGCTCGCCACCCCGGTCAGGTGCTCGCGCGCGACACGCTGCTCGACCGGATCTGGGGCTACGACTACCTCGGCGATTCGCGCCTGGTCGATGTCGCGGTCGGACGGCTGCGCGCCAAGGTCGAGGCCGACCCCGCGTCCCCGGAGCTGATCCTCACGGTCCGTGGGGCCGGCTACAAGGCAGCGCGGTAGGGCGCGGGATGCACTGGCCGCGGGGGGTCCGGGCTCGACTTGCCGGCGCGCTGGTCCTCCTCGTGGCGCTCACCGCGGTCGTGCTCGGGGTCGGTGCGTCGGTCTTCGTCGACGTGCGCCTCCATGACCAGACGCTCCAGGACGCGGCAGCCCAGGCGCGCTTCGATCTCACCGTCACGGTGCCCGGCCGGCAGCTGCCCGACCGCCCGACGGTCGAGGACATCACGCGCAGCGGTCTGACCGACACGTTCCGGCGGCGCAACGTCGAATCGGTCATCGATCTCGGCGGCGGCCAGTCGGTCAAGTCCACCGATGCGCTCGGCGACCTCCTCGAGCGCCTGCCACCCGACGTCCCGGCGCGGGTCGGCCGGGGAGAGCTGGCCTACGCCTGGATCGACGTCGCGGGCGTCCCGTCGCTGGTCGTCGGCGGTCTCGCGCCGGGCGGCAGCATGGCCGTCTATTTCGTGCGAAGCGTCGAATCGATCTCGGCCGCGGTCGACCAGTTCCGGGCCGTGCTGCTGATCGGCTCCGCGCTGCTCGTCGTGATCGCGTTGTTGACGGCCAGGATCGTCGCCCGCGGCATCCTCGCCCCGATCGAGGAAGCGGGCCAGACCGCCGAACGCATCGAGCGCGGCGACCTGCTCGCGCGGGTGCCCGTGACGTCGCACGACGAGTTCGGGACGTGGGCCGACCGCTTCAACAGGATGACGGACACCCTCGCCGAGTCGATCCGCCGGCTGGAGGCGGCCCAGCACCAGAATCGCCGGTTCGTGGCGGACGTGTCGCACGAGCTGCGAACACCGCTCACTGCTCTCGTCGCCGAGGCGTCGATCTTGCGCGAGCATCTCGACGAACTGCCGCCGGAGAGCCGGCGCGCGGCTGAGCTGCTGGTCAAGGACGTCGGGCGGCTGCGGACCCTGGTCGAGGAGCTCATGGAGCTGTCGCGCTTCGACGCCGATGCCGAGCAGGTGGCCCTCGAGCAGGTCGACCTTGGACGGCTCGTCGAGACCGTGCAGGCCGCGCGCTCGCCGAAGGCCACGTTCGTGGCACCCGACCGGCCGGTGGTCGTCGACGCGGACCCCCGCCGCCTCGAGCGGATCCTCGGCAACTTCCTCGACAACGCAAAGGAGCACGCCGCGGACGCCGACGTGGAGATCGAGATCGATGGCCGAGCGGAGGACGTCGTCATCGCGGTGTCCGACCGCGGCCCCGGCGTCCCGGGCGACCGGCTCGAATTGATCTTCGACCGGTTCACGAAAGTCGATCCGTCGCGGTCCGGTGGGAGCAGTGGCCTGGGTCTGGCGATCGCGGCTGAACACGCGGCGCTCATGGGTGGTTATCTCCAGGCCATGAACCGCGAAGGCGGCGGCCTGCGGCTCGAGCTGGTCCTGCCCCGAGATGTTGCCCGATCGTTACGCGGCGGCGATGGGACGGCGACATGACGGATCGAGCCTTGGGCGCAGTCACGTCGCACCTGGAGCCCAGCCGATGAAAGCCGTTCGACGCCCATCCCTCGTCCCGGCCCTCGCGCTGGCCGGCCTGCTCGTCGCGACCGCGGCGTGCACGTCGTCCGGCAGTCTCGGGCAAGTCCCGAGCGTGCCGCCGACCACGGCTCCGTCGATCGACGCGGGTCCGCCCGACGCGACACCGGCGCCCTCGACCCCGCCATCGCCGTCCGGGCAGCCCTCGAGCGGGCCCCCCGCGTCGCCGAGCGGATCACCGTCGCCGTCGGTGCCGATCGAGAGGATGGTCATCCGCGCCTACTACGTGCTCGACGGCGACCCCGGCGTCGAAGGCATCGTGCCGACTCTCCGGGTGGTGCCGAAGACCAGCGGCGTGGCGCGCGCCGCCATGGAGGCGCTGCTCGACGCCGACGCGATCATCGGCCAGTACTCGCAGCTGTCGACCGCGGTCCCGGATGGGACGTCGCTCCTCGGCATCTCGATCAAGGACGGTGTCGCGACCGTCGACCTGTCGCGCGAGTTCGAGTCGGGCGGCGGCAGCGCATCGTCGACATACCGTCTCGGCCAGGTCGTCTACACGCTGACCCAGTTCTCGACGGTCCGCGCGGTCCTGTTCCAGATCGAGGGTCGGACCGTGACGACGTTCGGGCCCGAGGGCATCCAGCTCGACGGCCCGCAGGGCCGCGCCGACTTCGAGCAGCAGCTCCCATCGACCTTCGTCGATCGGCCGGCGTTCGGTGCGGCGGCCGGGAATCCGGCACGGGTCACGGGCAGCTCGAACGTCTTCGAGGCGACGTTCCGGGTCGCGATCCTCGATGCGTCGCGCAAGGTGCTCGTCGATCAGATGGCGATGGCCACGTGCGGCACCGGCTGTCGCGGCACGTTCGACGTCACGCTGCGGTACGACGTTCCGAAGGCCCAATGGGGAACGCTCCGGACGTACTTCGGGTCGGCCCAGGACGGCAGCCCGCAGGACATCCGCGACTACCCGGTCTGGTTGATCCCCGCATAGACCTCGATCATCGGGCCCGGCGGAACGGCCATAGCCGCTTCGTCGGGCTCTTTGTTATCATCCGCAGGCTCTGTCAAACGAGCACTTTCAGTCGGGGCGTGGCGCAGCCTGGTAGCGCGCATCGTTCGGGACGATGAAGTCGGAGGTTCAAATCCTCTCGCCCCGACCAAACTCACCAATCTTGCTTTCGAGCTCGATCACAGGCGGCAGCGTCGCGCTCGGCGGTGCTGGTGACGATCCCGTGGCGCCAGTTCGACCACATGACTCACACCGGCGACGTGGCGAGGGCCTCATAGGCCATGCGTGACGTGGCCGAGATCCAGCTCACCCGGGTCAAGGCCCACCTCATCCTCGAGCCCGAGCTGTCGCTGATCGACTGCGGCTATGCCGGCTCGGAGCGGCGGATCGCGCGCGCCATCACCGCCCACGGTCGCGACCCCGCGGAGCTTCGGCGCGTCGTCATCACCCACGGCCACCCGGACCACGCGGGCAGCGCGCGCGCGCTGGCCGGGGCCGCCGTGAGCATCCTCATCCACCCCGCCGACGGGGCGAACCTGCGCATCACCTGGCAGGACGTCGTTGCCCGCCCCACCCGTGGTCGCGTCTTCTCCGCCATGACGCCCGAACCGCCATCGTTCCAGCCGATCGAGGACGGCGACGTCCTGCCGATGCTGGGCGGACTCCGCGTGATCCACACGCCCGGCCACACCCCCGGCAGCGTGTGCCTGTATGGGGCGCGGGACCGGGTGCTGTTCGTCGGTGACACGCTGCAGCGGCGGTTCGGGCGCGTCTCGTTCGCGAGCGGCCTGTACAGCGACGACCAGGCGGCGGCACGGCGGGCCGTGAAACGCCTCACCGAGCTGGACGTCGAACGGATAGTGTTCAGCCACTTCGCGGCGCTCGAGGAGGGCGCGGCGGAGGTCCTCGCCGGGCTGGCGAGCCGCGTCGGCTGACCGCGCGCCGCCAACCGCACTCGGGAAGGGCGCCCATCCATGGAGACACTCGTCGACCTAGTCAGGGCAGGGGCGGAGCGTTTCGATCGCCGGCCGGCACTGCTGATCCGGCCCTTCTTCCGGACGCGCACTTGGCGCTACCGCGACCTCGCCTGGATCGTGCCCCGGGCCGCCCGGGTCCTCCGCGAGGCGGGCGTCGGCGAGGGCGATCGAGTCATCGTGTGGGCCGTCAATCGACCTGAGTGGGGGATCGCGTTCTTCTCGATCGCCCACCTCGGCGCCGTATCCGTACCCCTCGATGTCCGCCACACCGTCGACTTCGGGCGAAAGATCGTCGGCCAGACCGATGCGAAGCTCGTCATCGCCAGCCGCCAGACCGAGGCGTCGGCGCGAGAGCTCGGGCTGCCGATCGTGTTCGTCGAGAGCCTTCCCGACGCCGCCCGGCGGGCCCAGCCGGTCGATCCGGCCCAGGTGAAGAGCGACACCCTCGCGGAGATCGTGTTCACGAGCGGCACGACGGGCGAGCCGAAGGGCGCGATGCTCAGCCACGGCAACCTGATGGCCAGCGCGACGACGATGACGAAGGTGCTGTCGTTCGGCGTCAAGGATCGCCTGCTGTCGGTGCTCCCGCTGTCGCACCTGTACGAACAGGTCCTGGGGTTCATGGCGCCGCTGACCGTGGGCGCGAGCGTGGTCTACCCGGTGAGCCGCCAGCCCGCGGTGCTGATCCGGACGTTCCGGGACTTCAAGGTGACGGTCCTGCTGATCGTGCCGCAGGGGCTGCGCCTGCTGAATGGCGCGATCGAGCGACGGGTGGATCAGGCGGGCCGGCGGTCGACCTTCGAGCGGCTGCACGCCATCGCGCGGCGCATGCCGAAGCCGATCAAGCGCCTTCTGTTCCGATCCGTCCTCAAGGAGTTCGGCGGCCGGCTGCACACCATCGGCGTGGGCGCCTCGGCCCTCGACACCGACATCGCGCGCCGCTGGACCGATATGGGCGTGGACGTCCTCCAGGGCTACGGCGCGACCGAGATGGGTCCCGTCGTGAGCTTCACCCGCCCGAACCGGAACGTGCTCGGGACGGTCGGCGAGCCCATCCCCGGGGTCGAGGCCCGGATCGCGGAGGACGGCGAGATCCTCGCCCGCGGCCCCGGCCGCTTCGCCGGCTACTGGAAGAACCCCGAGGCGACAGCCGCCGCGATCGACGGGGAGGGCTGGTACCACACGGGCGACCTCGGGGCGTTCACGAAGGACGGGATGCTCACGTTCCGTGGCCGGAAGAAAGACATGCTCGCGTTGCCTGACGGGCAGAAGGTCTATGCCGAGGACGTCGAGGCGGTGCTGAAGGACGACGGGCGGGTCAAGGACGCAGCGATCGTCGGCTGGCCGCTTGGTGCGGGGCTCAGGGTCCACGCGGTCCTGCTGCTCGACGACCCGTCCCTCGTGGACTCGGTCGTCAAGGACGCCAACACGAGGCTGGCGCCGCATCAGCACATCCGCGGCTCGACCGTGTGGCCGGAGCCTGACCTGCCGCGCACCCACACCTTGAAAGTGCGGAAGCCGGACATCCTCGCTGGCCTCGAGGACCTCGAGCGCCCCGCGACGGCGCCGCTCCCGGCGGCGGCGTCCAAGCTGAAGGCCGACCCGCTCGACGCGGCCGTCGATCCGATCACGGTCATCGTCGCGGGTCTCGCGGGCGTCGAGGCATCCACGATCCGGCCGTCGGCGCGCCTGTCGACGGACCTGGACCTCGACTCGCTCCAGCGGGTGGAGCTGCTCGGCGTCATCGAGGAGGAGACGGGCGTGTTCGTGGACGACGACGCGCTCCAGCCGGACACGACCGTCGGCGAGCTGATCGGCCTAGTGGAGGAGGCACGCGGCGCGAAGCGCGTCGTTGGCGCGTGGCGCTGGCCGCTGTCACCGTTCGTCCGCGCGATCGGCCTGGCGCTGCAGGTCCTCCTGATCTACCCGTTCGTCCATGTCTTCTACAAGATCAGGGTCACCGGGCTGGAGCGATTGGATCCCGATAACGGACCGTTCCTCCTCACGCCCAATCACTGCCTTCACCTCGACAACGGGATCATCCTCAGCCGCCTGCCGCTGGGACTCCGTTGGAAGCTCTCGGTGGCCGCGGCGGCGGACACCATCTACGACAACCCGATCCGGGGAATCCTCGCCTCCGTCCTGGCGAATGCCTTCCCGCTCCAGCGCGAGGGCGGCGTGCGCAAGAGCCTCGAGCTTCTCGGCTCCAGGATGGACAAGGGCTACAACATCCTGATCTACCCCGAGGGCAAGCTCACCGTGGGTGGCCCGCTGCAGCCGTTCAAGGCCGGTGCGGGGCTGGTCGCGGTCGAGGGCGGGTCGCCGATCGTGCCGGTCAAGCTGAAGATCAACCGCATGTCGATCATCGACAAGCGACGCCTGCCGGCCGCCCTCCGCGGCGACGTCGAGCTCGTCATCGGCGAGCCGATCTGGTTCGATTCGACGATGGACCATAACGCCGCGACCACCCGGCTCGAGGCCGCCGTCGCGGCACTCTGAAGTTCGCGACGCGAGGTTCCGAAACGACCATGGGCATGAGCACCGTCGGCATCGAGCCAGTTGGAGGCTACCCGACGGATGCACTGCCGATGGGGCGAGCGACGATCACGTCGTGGCGATATTTAACCAGTGACTGCTCCGTGGACGGACCGGCCTCGCCCTCGACGTGCCTCCGACCGGGTCCCTATTCCCGACGTAAGCGCCAGGCGAACAGCGCAGCCCTCTGTCCCAGACCGTTGAAGTCGGACCACCGCGGGCCCAGGCGTCCCCCGAAGGGCCGGGCAGTGGAACCCCCTGGCGTCATGTGACGCTCGGCCAGCTCATCACCGCTGGCCTGGTCCGCGTTCACTCGACATCGAGCACCGCTATCGCGGCACCCACCTCGCCGCACGGATTGAGCATGCCACCCGAATTCGTGTTCGAAGAAGCGCTTACGACTCGCTCTCTACGGCCGGCGGGGTGGCGCGGAAGTCGATTAGCGGGTCCCCTCCGGGACGGGACTATCCGCAAAACGAACGGCTGGACTTCTGGCAGTTCCGGCGTCCCGACGGGACCTTGGGTGTACTCGATGACCCACGGCGCGAGTTCCACGAACGGAAGGTCGTGAGCCTCGTCGATGGCCGTCGTGGCAGAGGCGTAACACGGGCGATCCTGACCGAGGTCTGCAGGGCGCGACAATATGCTGGTGAAGGCACAGCTGGTCGCGTTCGGAGACCTGCGGATCGAGGGCAAGCGGTACGAACGCGACGTGGTGATCGAGGCCGGCCGAATCCGCCGACGGCGGAAAGGCCCCTCCAAGGCGCGACGCGGTGAGTTCGGGCACACACCGTTCACCAGCGCCGAGGACATTCCCTGGGGTGGTCGGCGGCTCATCGTCGGGACGGGCGCCGATGCCGCCCTCCCGATCAGCCCTGATGTCTACGCTGAGGCGGACCGACGCGGGATCCGCATCACGGCGTTGCCGACGCGTGATGCCTGCCGCCTACTCGCGAAGCTGGACGCGACTGAGGTCTACGCGGTCCTCCACGTCACCTGTTGAGGCCGGTACGGGTGGGCCAATCCTGTTGCACCTCTGTATTGGAACCTCAGAGGGTCTTGGAGCTTGAGGCGGCCCGCGGACTCGCCCTGGCACACGACGATGAAGACCCGGGGTCAGGAGAGTCCCTATCGGAAGCACCCTCAGAGTCGCTTGTCATCCTTGCACTCTCAATTCCGACGTCTGTGGGTGACGTACGACACTGCTCTCGTCACGATCCGGGATGCTCTGCTCGTGATCCTGTAGAGGGACGCTCGTCCATTGTGTGGCACGTTGGGCACGACAACATGGGTTCATCGAGTTGGGGATTCTGACACCGCAATACACGGCGCCGGTCCGCCCGGACCGGCGATCAGGCTCGCCGCAAGCCGCGGCGACGATGAGGTGCGGTCGGCGGCGAGTCGGCACGGCGTCAGGCTCGTGCCCGCAACAGCTGGCGCTCCCGAACGTCTCCACTGGTAAACCATCCAGATGGACATGAGATGCACTCGTCGCACTCACGACTCGCAACCACGATCAGCGTCGGCCTGCTCATCGCGGCCGCCTGCACGTCAGCTTCAACCCCGGCGCCGGACGTGACACCAACGGCGTCGCCGTCGATCACCATCACCCCGGCGGCCGCGAGCCCGACAGCGGCGGCGACCCCGGCGAGCCCGAGCCCGTCAGCGACCCCTCAGCCCACCCCAGAGCCCACGCCAGTCCCCGTGCCACCGAAGCCCACCGGGGTGAGCTTCGACGAGCAGATACGCGTGAGCGACGACGAATCAGTCTTGGAGATCACCCAGACGGTCACGTGGGGAGCGCCGTGGAGCGAGGGCGTCGAGATCCGGGTCTACGGCGTGACCGACTGCATCGCCGAGCCCGCCGACCCGCCCCCGGGCACCAGTGGGCCATGCCTTGTCGTGCACACCCCCCTGCCGGCGTCGGTCCGCACGCTGCTCGCGACGGTACCGGCGTCCGACGGCGTTGTGAGCTGGACGTGGACGCAGGAATCCGGTGACTGCGACATCGGTTACCCGGCCCACGACCGCGACGGACCCGTATACCGCGCGGTCGTGCTGGCCGCCTACAGCGCGTCGGATCACTCGATCTTTGCCATCGCAGAGCCTGGCGGATGGTGGCGAGCGGGTCTTGGCGACATAGTCTGCTGAGACCTCCTGCGCTACATCCTGTGCCTTGCTGTGGAAACGGGAGAAGCACAAGGACTCCAGCGGTCGACCCGTCGTGACCGGATGAGCACCGCCAAGCGGCATCCCAACGCATTGGCAACTGGCCACTCCGCCGGCGTCGCGGCCGCCCTGCGGTGCCCTACAGGGCGTTCGACTCCATCATTGCCTTGAGATTGTTGACGTCCCGCTGAAAGGCGCGCTGAAAGACGGCCATGAGCGGCCGGCCGAATGGCTTCAAGACTCCACCGGGTTCCATCTCCCAGCGCCAGTCGACGCGCGTGCCGCCGGCGACCGACGTCAACGTGTACTTCGTCCGTCCGCTTCCTCCCCATGACGCGCTGATCAGCCGGAGCGCGAGCATCCTATTCGGCTCGAGTTCAGTGACCTCCATCACGCTCTCCATGGTCCCGCCGAAGAAGCCCTTCACCACGGCTCGCCGGCGGCTGCCCACGCCGGGTGGCCCCGGAGTGAGAAGCTCGCCTTTGATCGCGTTGGCCGCCCACCTCGGCGACAGGGTTGGATCGGTCAGGACCCCGAACACGTCCTCCACGGGACGCGCGATCGTGACGCTGACATCCGCATTCGCCATCTCGAGCAGTCCTCTCGGTGGGCCGGCCGTGTAGTAGGCCGTCGCAGACTGAACCTTGCCTTGCGCCGAATTCGGTCGCTGGCCCGACAGGCCAAAGCGTATGGGTCTTGCGCATGAACATGGCATTCGCGCTGAAGGGTTTCGCTCAGGGATCCAGGCTGCCAGGATGCAGCCGCACGGCGCCAGCATCACCATCGACGGTCACCTGCTGACCGTCGCAGAGGACGGCCGTACCGTTGCCCGTCGCGACAACCGCCGGGACGCCGTACTCCCGCGCGATTATCGCCGGGTGCGAGAGGATCCCGCCGCAAGACCACGCGGTCTGGCCACGATTCACTCATCGTGTCGGTCCGCGGACGGTATGTCGTGAGGTGTGGCCACAAACTGGTCGCGGATGACAGCAGCGGAAGTGGTGATCCTTCTTGCCGTTCAGGGCGCCACGATCTTTGCGCTTCCTTACCTCGTGCCTTCGGGGGACGGACCCACCAGGCTAGCTCTATTCGGGTTCGCTAACGTCGCCGCCTTTGCGCTGATCGGAGTTGTCAGACTCATGAAGCGGAAGCGCCTGTCGGGGCCGTAGACCCGTCGTCGGGTCGCACCTCCGTGGATCGCGGTCCTCGCGGCACACAATTCACTCATAGTGAGACAGATATGGGTGGCATGGCCCAGACCACTGCCCAAACTCCCACTTTGCCTATCTGAGCGCCGTGTGCGTCGCCAGGATGGTCGCACGGGCGATTGGCGCTAGCCCAGCCGCCATGAGGCACGCCAGCGGGATACTTGGCCGGATGAGCACGCCACAGAAGGCGCACGTGCCAGGGAGTCGCGAGTACCTGGCCGATCTTCTGAACCGTTGGCGGGACGGTGCGATCGCGCCGCGGGATGTATTCGCCGAGGCCAGGACACTGTGGCTGTCTCGCCGATGGCCCAAGCACCACGAGCCGGGCTACGACGCGGTCGGACAAGAGGTCCTGTACTTCTTGGCCGACGCCCGCGACTTGGGCCTCATGCACGACGACATCCCAGCGCTCCTGGAGTACCTGCGCACACCTCGTTCGCGGTACGACCAGGTCCAGCAACGGTTCTCCGCCTATGTGGAGGGTGTCGACTGGGAACAGCGTGAAACCCTACAGCAAGACGACGGCTATTACGGGCCGCTGTCTCCGGATGCCGAGGACGAGCGGCATGAGATCACGTTGTCGGACCCCGACGAGCGCCGGCTTCACCGCGGAGTGCGGCTCGCGCCTGAGACCGTCTGGACTGAGGTCCGAGCCAAGTTGTGTGACCCATCCCCGAGGGACCACGAGCTCCTGGTCGACCTCGTGGAGGACCTCATGTACCGCCATGCCGACGAGTTCATCGACCGCTTGGAGGCGGTGGCCGACGAATGCCCGGCGTCACACGAACTGCTGACAACGCCTCATCTCGGCGGCATCGCAACCACCGAAGCCGCCGAACGCTTCTGGAACCTGCAGGATCGGCTCCACCAAATGGGTGACCACCATGAATGACCATGTCCATTCGATGGCCGGGCCTGCCGATGTAAGTGCTGGTAGGCGATCGCGTCTCGTCCACGGAAGCACACGATCCGCTCATCGTGTCGGTGGGATGCACCCCGGTCGGCTCGGACCGACTGACCGCAAGCGCAGCGGGATCGAAAGGTCCGGGACCGCTGCCGGGCTCGTGTCAGATTAGCCATCGGGACTTAGCTGCGGCCCAGGCTGGCTGGTACGCGTCCATAGGAGGGCAACATGTCTGATCCGGTCGTCTTCATCAGCCACTTTCGAATCAAGCAAGGCAAGGTCGATTCGCTACGGCGGGTGTCTATCGAGACGACCGACCGCCTTCGATCAGAGAAGCCACGGACGGTCCTCTTCCTCAGCTACGCCGACGAGGACCGGGGCGTTATGAGCTTTCTCCACGCCTTCGCTGACGCCGATGCGATGGACGCCCACTTCGAGGGTGCCGACGAGAGATCGCGGAGAGCGCTCGAGTTTCTTGAGCCTGTCGGTTGGGAGTTCTACGGGAAGCCGAGTGCCGCGGCGCTCGAATCGGTCCGACAAGCGGCTACGGTGTCCAGCGCGACGTTGACGGTGGAGCCGGAATACGTCGCGGGCTTCCTGCGCCTCTCGGCAGTCTGAGCTCGTAGACCCGCACTGCGACGCAAGCCTCCGAGAGGTCAGCGGTTGGAAATGGTCGGTCGAGGCGTCATGACGCCCCGCTCGCGTGCCGACTCCACGCACACGATTTGCTCATTGTGTCGCGACACCGGGGTGACGTCACACTGGTCGGCGGGGGAGACCGGCCGTTCGGCTACCGCCACGACCGACGAACCATCGAGCCGACCGAGTCGGCCGCGATCCGCGAGGCTGCCGCGCGCATCCGCGCAGGCGACAGCCTCCGCGCCGTCGCGTCCGACTGGAACGCTCGCGGGATCACGTCGGTGCGCGGTCGGCCGTGGACGGTCCAGGTCCTGCGCCGGATGCTCATGAGCGCCCGTCTGTCCGGCCAGCGCTCGTATCAGGGTGAGATCGTCGCCAAAGGCGACTGGCCACCGATCCTAACGCCCGAGGACACGACACAGCTCCAGGCAATCCTCGGCGATCCCGCCCGGTTCACCCGTCGCACCGTCCGGCGATATCTGTTGTCGGGTGGCCTGCTCCGCTGCTCGTTGTGCGGCTCCGTACTGGTGGCTCGTCCACGCACCGATGGCACGCGCCGCTACGTATGCGCAAAGGGTCCGGGCCTGACCGGGTGCGGCCGTATCGCCGTCCTTGCCGAGCCCGTCGAGGAGTTGATCACCGGGGCCGTCCTCTATCGCCTCGACACGCCCGAACTCGCGGACGCGCTGGCAGGCAAGGCGATGGAGGATGCCGAGGCCGATGCCGCTCAAGCGTCTGTCGCCGCCGATAGAACCCAGCTTGAAGAACTGGCGCGCGCGTACGGCGAGCGCCAGATCACGTTCCCGGAATACCTGGCCGCCCGGAAGCCGATCGAGACGCGCATCGAGGCCGGCCAGCGCAAGGTTAGCCGCCTGACGCAGACGAGCGCGCTCGCCGGTCATGTCGGCAATGCAGCGGCGCTTCGGTCGGCCTGGGCCGACCTACCCCTGACGCGTCAGCGAGCCCTCGTGGCCGCCGTGCTCGACCGTGCGGTCGTTCGACCGGCGATCCGCGGTCGGACGCGCTTTGACTCCGACCGGATCATGCCCGAGTGGCGGCTCTGACCCAGCAGCACGACGATCGTCGCGACCGTGTCCCGGTCGGTAACCTTGACCGGGACACCCTGCTCCGCGCACGTCCGTTCCGCCCATCGACGGGCGATCTCGCAGGCGTCAGCCTTGGTCACGCCCATGACGCCCACAGCGCGGGCGGTCCGTCCCACGCTTGCTCGTCCCGCGACCGCCAGACCCGCTCAGCTGGGGCGCCCATGTACGTCTCGGCCCAGTCGATGACCTCGTCGGCCGACGTGCCGTGGATGGGCACCCCGCGCGGCTGGAACCCTTGCGCGACCTCGTAGCGATGGAGCCCGGACGGCTGGCCGCCTAGCGCCAGGTCCTTGCCGACGTACTTCGCGAGGTAGCGCGCGGCCAAACGTGCCTCGCCGAGTGACCCTGAGCCGACCGGCAGATCGCCGAGCAGCTTGATGTGGACGTGCCCGCGGCCCCATGCCCGCTTGATGTCTCCGTGGGCGATCCAGCGCCCGACGGCGAAATGCGCATGGAGGCCGTGCCCACCGGGGTGCCATTCCGGCGCCCACAGGTACGGGAGTGGCTCGCCTACCGCCCCGCGGAGTCGCCATGCGTGCACCCATACGCCCAAGCTGATGCGCTGCCGCTCGATCCGGCGATCGAGCCGGTTTCGATCTCCAAGGCCAACGCCGAGGAACAGCGCGCGATCGACCTATGCATCTCCTTCGCAGCGTCTGCCAACTCCGAGCCGAGATCGGAGGCCGAGTTACCCGAGGAACGGGGCCGGCTCCCCAGACTCCGCGTATGCCTTCAGGGCTCCGACGATCCGGCCCCACGTGTAGTTCACCCGCGCGTACTCGTCGTCGGGATAGTCGGCACCCCAGCCATCGTGCACGAAGGCCAGCGCCGTCCCGTGCCCGGACGGCGCTGGCGTGAGCGTCCAGCTGACCGTCGTCCCGGCCCAGTGAGGAAAGTCGCCGAGACATGACCAGCGGACCTGCTGGCCCGGGCTCAGCTCATCGATCTGCATTCGCAGGTCGACGGGCGCTGATGGGAACCCGAACCGGGCGATCGAGCCAACCGCCGGCTCGACGTCGCAATCCGACGTCCAGAAGGCGGCTTCACCAGCCTGCGTGGTGATGGCTTCGTAGATCCGTTGTGCGTCGCTGTCCACGTCCACGGTGTGGAGCATCGGTCCGGTCATGGTTGATCTCCTGCTTGTTGCGATGTTTCGTCATCGAACCTCGCCTCGAGGCGTCGGCCGAGTTGGCGAAGGTCCGCCTCCAGGCTTCTCTTGATCTGGCGGCTCACGATCGGCCGCGCTAGACGCATCACCAAGCCGTATCCGCCGGTGACTCGCAGCCGTACCCGTGAGCCGGCTCCCTCGGGTTCGACGCCATAGGTCACCCCCATCGGAAACGGGGCCTTGACCGACTCCATGACCAGGAGACGGTCCGGGATGTGCTCCACGACCCGCAGCACGTAGTCGATCTGTCGACCCATGAACCTGGCCACTCGATGGGTCTCGGTGCCGACGGCCACAGGTGCGGTCGGCGGGTCGACCCGCTCGATCCCGGTGATCCAGGCGGGGTCGTGATGCGGGTCGAACATGTAAGCCGCGACGTCGTCTGGCGACCTGGCCACGTGGGCATCCACTCGGACATCGAACGGCATTGGGCTCCTCCTTGTTTTAGCCGTGGCTATAGTAGCGACCATGGCGCACCTATTCAAGTGAGCGCTAAAGTACGTGGCGTGGATGTGATCACGGCCATCGCTGCGCCGCGGAGGCGCGAGATCCTGCACCTCATCTGGGATCGCGAGTTGAGC
The DNA here is from genome assembly GCA_963819655.1 of uncultured Chloroflexia bacterium. Taxonomy (GTDB): domain Bacteria; phylum Chloroflexota; class Limnocylindria; order Limnocylindrales; family CSP1-4; genus SPCO01. Next base: position 979,945 of record CAWFXA010000002.1, read on the forward strand.
GCGGGCGACATCGCTGCGGCTCTCCCGGTCACCTTCGGCGCTGTCTCGCAGCACCTACAGATCCTGCGCGACGCCGGCATCGTCGACGTTCGCCAGGAGGGCACCTACCGCTACTACCGCGCCAACCAGGAGCGCATCGGCCCCCTGGCGGCCGTCCTCGAAGCGTATTGGACGGACGCTCTCGACCGGCTCGCCGACGCAGCCGAACGCGATGAGACGGCAGCAACGTGAGCGCGCAGGTCGTTAGGATCATGGTGACCCGCCGGATCCGAGCACTGCCCGAGCGGGTCTACGGGTTCTTCACCGATGCCGCACTTTGGGCTAGTTGGCAGGGCACCTCGGCCACCGTCGACCCTCGCCCTGGCGGCATCCTGCAGATCGCGATGGGCCCGGACGGCACGGGATTGGCCGAAGGACGCTTCGTGGAGTTGGAACCCTTCGAGCGGATCGTCTTCACCTGGGGATGGGCGAGCAGTCCCCTCTCGAGCCTGCCGCCGGGCTCCACCGTCGTCACGATCCACCTCCGTGCCGACGGCGATGGGACGATCGTGACGCTGACCCACGATTCGCTGCCCCCGAGCGAGCGCGACATCCACGAGGCCGGATGGTCGCTCTATCTGGACCGACTCGTGATGGTTGGCGAAGGCGGCGATCCGGGTCCCGATCCGTCTCTTGCGGGAACGGAGTAGTCGCGGCCGCGGCGTTACGATCCGACGATGACGAGGCTCCCGGATGGTTTTGAGGTCCAGGGTCCGGTCCAAGCCGAGGTCTTCGTCGTTTGGCTTGCCGGCGATCACCTCGAACTGACCGGTCCGTGCGGCGCCGCTCCCTGGCTGATCGAACTCGGGTCGGAGGACCATCCGGTCGATGTCGTGACCCGGATCGTCAGCGAAGAGGTCGGCGTGCCGCTCCTCGTCCATTCCACATCCTGGCGGCGCGACCGCGAGGCAGTCATCCTCAGTTTCGTCGCGGTGATCGACCGGGGCCTCGTCGGATCGATGGCGAGCCTGCCGATCGAGCGAGCCGCGTTGGCGCGCGGGGAAGCCACGGCGGCTCCCCAGGACATCGCGACGACGCAGGTCGTCGAGCATGGGTTGCGACACATGGCCTGGCTGGCCGAGGACGATCCGGTGGTCGCGGCCAGACTGTCTCCGGACTGGCGCGCCGTCCTCTCGACCTATGTCCCAGAGCCGTTCCGCAATCTCGGCTGAAGGGAGCGCCCAGTGGATAGCGAGATCATCACGGTGCGTTGTGTCTGTGGCTGGGAAACGTCTGGCACCGAGTCGGATGTCGTAGGGGCCACCGCGGACCACGGTCGCCGACTGCACAACATGACGCCGACGCGCGACGAAGTCCTCGCCATGGCCGTCGAGGCAAGGCAAGGGCAGGAGGTGCCCGTCAAGCAGCCCGGTCCAGGCGGTGTGGTTCGTTAGCGATTCCCAGTAGCTGGCGCGACGGTTGCTTAGCCTTTGCCGACGTCGCTGATCTCGACGTCGGCCTCGTCTCCGACCGCCAGGTGCGAGGCAGCCATCATCGCCTTGCTGACGCTGAGCGCGAGACGCCCGCCGCCCGCCGGCATGACGCTAGACGCGAACGCCTCTCCGGCGAGCGACCCTCGGACGCGCTGCTGCTTGAGGCCGCCGAGGGCAGGAACGTGTTCGGCGGGGATGTCGACGACGGCCAGGCCGCTGCCTTTTGCAGGGTCCCAGTAGTGGATAGTTCCGGGGAAGCGGATGCGGTCCATTCCAGAGCAAGCCAACCTCCGTCGTCGGCCCGTGTCAAGCCGACCGTCAGCCGATCGTCCGTGCCGCCCGTCGACGCTCCTCGAGGAAGAGGCGCTCGGCGTCGCTAGCAGCCAGGGTCGCGGCGCGCTGGTAGGCATCGCTCGCATGATCGTCGCGTCCGAGCCGTCGAAACAGGTCGGCGCGGGCGGCGTGGTAGAGGTGGTACTCGTCGAGGTCCAGTTCGTCGAGGACGTCAAGGGCGGCCTGGGGACCTCGCACCTCGCCCATGGCGATGGCTCGGTTCATCGCGACCACGGGCGTCGGGGTCATCGACAGCAAATGGTCGTACAGGGCCAAGATCTGGCTCCAGTCGGTCGCGTCGAACGTGTCTGCGTCGGCGTGGACCGCAGAAATCGCTGCCTGGATTTGGTACGGCCCCGGCTGATTGCGGCGGAGACACGCTCGCACGATCGCCTGGCCCTCCTGGATCAGAGCCCGGTCCCACGTCGACCGGTCCTGATCCCGTAGAAGCACGAGCCGCCCATCCTCACCGAAGCGAGCCCGCCAGCGGGATTCCGCCAGCAGGAGCAGTGCCAAGAGCCCAGCGACCTCCGCCTCGTCGGGCATGAGGGCGTTGATGCTCCGCGCCAGCCGGACCGCCTCGTGGCGCAGGTCATCTCCGGAGGGCCCGTTCGTCCCGGCGTTGTACGTCAGGTACAGCACGGCCAGCACCGGTCGGAGCCGCCCGGGCAGTTCAGCCTCGCTCGGGACTCGATAGGGGATGTGGGCCGCACGGATCTTGTGTTTGGCGCGGACCAGTCGCTTGGCCATCGTCGCCTCTGCGACCAGGAAGGCGCGGGCCACCTCCCCCGTGGTCAGGCCGCCGAGCAGCCGAAGGGTAAGGGCGATCTGCGCCTCCGTGGCGAGCGACGGGTGGCAACACGTGAAGATCAGGCGGAGTCGGTCGTCCTGCACAGCCCCGGTCTCCTCTCCTGGACGATCGTCGGTGTCATCGGCCACCTGGGTCAGCAGTTCGCGACCGCGCGACTCCCGACGCAGGTGATCGATCGCCCGATTGCGCGCGGTCGTCGTGATCCAGCCACCGGGGTTGGGAGGCAATCCGCCCGCGGGCCACTTCCGAAGGGCGAGGGCGAACGCCTCCTGGACGGCATCCTCGGCCAAGTCGATGTCGCCGAAGATACGGATCAGGGTGGCGACCGACCGACCGGACTCCTCGCGGAAGATCCGGCCGATCAGCGCGTCATCGACGATCGGCAAGGTTCAGCCGCCTGCCGTGTCCACGAATGGCCAGACCTCGATCGGCGAGGAGATGAGTTGCGTCACCTTTGCCGCCCAACCAAGCGCTTCGTCGAGATCGGACGCCTCGATGATGTAGAAGCCGGCGATGTGCTCCTTCGCCTCGACAAACGGACCGTCCGTCGTCACGACTTCGCCGTCGGATACGCGGACCACCGTTGCCGTGTCGGGGTCATGCAGGCGGGCCGAGAAGACCCAGGCACCCGCCGACTTCATCTCCGCCTCAAGTGCCTGGATCGGTTCCCATGCCCGCTGCATCTCCTCGTCGGTGATCGGCTCACGGGTCGCTCCAGCGGTGCTGTGCGTGGATAGCAGGTATCGCGGCATGAGGTGCTCCTCGGGTCGGCTGGCTTGCCCAGCCTCTCACCTCCCTACGAATGGCGTGCGGCCAGATGGACAGCCGCGTGCTCGAGATGCGGCGTTGCACTCCACGCGGGTCATGTCGCCGGCTACGATCCGAGCGACGTATACAGACTGTGCGCAGCGCGACGTGGAGCTGGATACGACTCGATGGGGTGAAGGGAGCCGCTATGTACGCCGTCGTGGTTCGAGAGACCGGACAACGTGAGGCGATCGAGGGCAGCGGGGAGCTTCTCACGGCGAACCTGTTGCCCCGTGTGCGTGAGGCGCCGGGGGTAGTCTCGGCCTCCTTCATGTCGGACGGGGAGGGCGCGACCCTGAACGTACTCGTCTTCGAAAGTGAGGAAGCAGCGCGAGCCGCTCTCCAGCTAACCCGCAATGCCCCACGTCCAGGGTTCCTCGAGCTGGAGAGCGCCGACGTCTACCGGGTGCTCGCGCACTTCTGATGACTCGACCTCGCGGCGCCATTCGATTCGCAGGCTACAGAGACCCCACCCCGATGACCGGGATCTCGAAGTCCACCAGTCGGATCCCAGTGGACGGGTCCCACGCCGTCGCGATCAACGTTCCCCTCTGGACCCATCCGGCGAAGAATGCCGTCGGCGAGAAGCGCACCACTGCATAGCAACTCTCCCCGGCCGCGAGAGTCGCGCCTGGAGTGAGGGCTGGGCAGGTCGAGCCTGGCATGAGGCCGAAGCCGAAGTCGTCGGGCAGGCCTCCGCTCACCAGCAGAAGCACGTCCGCGCCACTCGTGTTGGTGATCTTGGTTCGCTTGTAGTTCTCGGTTCCGACCTGCCGTTTGTGGAAATCGATCGTCGATGGACGGGCGGTCAGGACGCCCGGTTGTGCCGCGGAAACCGCCCCGACCGCGGCGCTCAGGATCAGGCTCCCGGCCATGAGAATGGCAACCATCCGGCTCATCGCGACGGCTCCCTCGAGGGGTGACGGGATCAGGTGTTGGACGGCCCTCTTCGATGGATTGTCCGATCCTCCGCACGGCGAGTCCAGTACTTTCGTCCCATCCCGGTGCCTCCGGACACCAGGCACGTAGTCGTCCGGAAGCCCTGGTTCCCGGGTAGACTCCGAGCGTGCCAGCGCCGGGCGAGACCGTGGTCGTTGTCGTCGCGATCGGGCTCGCCATCCTGTTATCTGTCCTGTTGTCCGTGCGCGTCCTGACCGCCGTCCCTGGCTGGGTCCGTCGGGCCCGCACGCCCGAGACGCGCGCGCTCCGCGTCATCGGTGTCGGTGGCGGCGGCAGCAACGCGGTCGATCGGATGGTCCAGGCGCGGATCCAGGCGGTCAGTTTCGTGAGCTGCAATACGGATGCCCAGGCTCTGCGTCGCTCGAGCGCGAAGACGAAGCTCCGGATCGGTGACTCGATCACGGGCGGCCTCGGTTCTGGCGGAGACCCGGAGATCGGGCGTCGGGCTGCCGAGGAGGACCACGATAGGATCGCTCGCGCCGTTCACGGCGCAGACCTTGTCTTCGTCACCGCCGGTCTTGGCGGTGGAACGGGATCCGGCGCCGCGCCGATCGTCGCTGCCAGCGCCAGGGATCAAGGCGCCCTGACGATCGCGGTCGTGACCAAGCCATTCGGTTTCGAGGGATCGCAACGGAAGCGCGTCGCCGACACCGCGGCGGCCGAGCTTGCCGCGAATGTCGACGTCCTGATCGTCGTGCCGAACGATCGTGTCGGCGACGTTCTCGCCGAGGACGCCACCATGGTCGATGCGTTCCGAGTCGTCGACGACGTCCTGCTGCAGACTGTCCAGGGGATCATCGACCTGATCGCCGCGCAGGGGTTGATCAATCTCGACTTCGCCGATATCCGGTCCGTGATGAAGGACGCCGGTCCTGCGGTCATCGGCCTGGGTCGTGGCAGCGGCGAGCACCGTGCGATCGACGCGGCTCGTCAGGCGATCGCCAGCCCGCTTCTCGAAGCGAACATCGATGGCGCTCGCGGGATCCTGTTCAATATCTCCGGCCCGGCCGACCTCGGATTGCGCGAGGTCCGGCTGGCGGCCGACGAGATCCGCGGGCGCGCCGATGCCGACGCGAACGTCATCTTCGGGACGACCTTCAGCGAATTGCTCGGCGAGGACGTTCTCATCACCCTGATCGCGACTGGGCTGAACGGGCAGGATCGGACCCAGAAGCCGGCGGTGGAGGCTTCCTCGAACGGTGGCCATCCTCCGGTAGCCGGGGAGGTGCGGCCGCCGAGGCGTTCGGCGCGGACGGTCAAGGAGGCGTCCCCTGTGGATGCGCCTGCGTCGCCGGTCGAGGCTTCCGATCAGGCACCACAGCCATCGCCGACTCCGGATGACGATGACACCGAGGTGCCGAGTTTCCTGCGCCGGACGGGGCAACCTCCTGGCGTCACGTGAGTCCCGGCCCGGTACGCGAACAGACGGCGTCGGCCAATCGTGGATCGGCGGTCGGTTCGTCGGTCGTGGGCATTTGACCTGGCGCGGACAATTGAGGTCACCGCGGTCCCGCGCCGCATGACCCCGATCTCGTGGCGCGCCAAGGAGAGCCTGATGCAGGCACCGAGCCCGTTCCCGGCCAGCGTCCTACGGCCTCCGTCCCCCTCGGCGCGCTGCACCTGCAAACATTGGGTCTATTGCGATTGCACGTGTCACGGCCGGTACTGCGATCCGTCCGAGAACATGTGCGACCTCGCCTTCCTGCCCGACGACGGCGGCCTCGCCTATTGGGGCTGCGCGGGTTGCACACCCGGTGAGGGGGCGCTGCACTATCTCGGATGCGAGCTGATCGGCTGGAACGTGCCACTCGGAGGCACCCCGGAAACCCCGCAGTAACCTGATCTCGGAGGATCACCGGATGGACAAGAAGGCGAAAACCCCGAAGAAACCGAAGCAGACAAAGACGAAAGACGGCCGGACCGCAAAGACGCAGTAGCCGCCTGGGCGCATCGGCGCTCAGGACGGTGGACTCATCTCGCTCTGCAACGCCTCGACTGCCGCGCTGACAGACGGATAGAAGCGGTCCTTATCGATGGTCTCGAGGAGCCCGTACGTCACGATCATCTCGCGTACGCCTGACTGGAGCTCGGCGAACGCGAGATGGATCCCCGTCGAGTTCAGTTCGAGGTCGAGGTCTGCCAGCATCGCCCCGGCGGTCGTGTCGATGTCCGTGATCGGCTCGGCGGCGATGAGGACCCACTGTGGCGGACGAGCGGCCGCCTTCACAAGGTCGCGGATCCGGTCGCGGAACTGGTTCGCATTCGCGAAGAAGAGTGGTGCTGACCAGCGAAGGATGAGGAGGCCCGGGACCTGCTGTGCATCCGGGTGGGTCCGGATGTCGTGGAACCCGGGCACGCGCGGTGCCTTCCCAAGGACCGCGGAGTAGGGTGCCCACGCGCGCTTGAAGATGTAGATGACCGACAGGGCGACGGCGACGACGATGCCCTCCAACACGCCGATGAAGGCCACGCCGAGACCGCAGGCGACGGCCAACGCGAACTCCATCTTGCGAACGCGGAATAGCCGGCGCAGCGCCGCGAGGTCGAACAGGCTGATCGACGCCGCGATGATGACCGCCGCCAGCACTGGCTGCGGCATCGACTGGACGAGGCCGGGCACGACGAGGAGCATCGCGAGTACCAGTCCGGCCGCGATGAGGCCGGTCAGTTGGGTCTTGGCTCCCGACTGGGCAGCAACGGCCGTCCGGGAGCCGCTCGTACTCACGGCGAATCCCGAGAACAGGCCTGCGGCCAGATTGGCCGAGCCGATCCCCGCGAGCTCCTGGTTACCGTCCACCTCGTAGCCCCTGCGCGAGGCGAAGCCTCCTGAGGTCGAGATGGTGTCACCGATGGCCACGAGCGAGATTCCCAGCGCGGCGGCCGCCAACAGCGGGATGTCGGAGACAGCCACGGCTGGCAGCGCCGGCAGCGGGAACCCCTGCGGGAGCACGCCGATCACGGAAACGCCATGCGATGCGAGGTCGAGAACGATCGACAGCGCGATCGCGACCACGACCGCGACGAGGATGCCCGGCGTCCGCGGCGACACTCGCATGAGGCCCAGGATGATGACGAGGCTGAGCAGGCCGATGCCGAGCGCCCAGGGATTCGTCTGGTCGACACCCCGGAGGAATGCGGACGCCTCGCCTAGGAGCCCACTCGCGTCGGTGCTGAATCCGAACAACTTGGGCAGCTGGCCGATGAAGATCACGATCGCAAGACCAGCCAGGTACCCGGTCCGGACCGGGTTCGAGAGCAGGTCAGCGACGAAGCCGAGCTTGGCTGCGCCCGCGCCGACCGTGACCAGCCCGACCAGGAGGGCGAGCATCCCAGCGAGGGCGATCGCTTGCTCCTGGTTGCCGGCGGCAAGCGGCAGGATCGTCGCGGCGATCATGGGCCCGAGGGAGGAATCCGGGCCAAGAACGAGGATCGGCGACGGTCCGACGAGGGCGTAGGCGACCAGACAGACGACGGTCGTATACAGCCCGGTGATCGCGGGCAGCCCAGCTAGCTCGGCGTAGGCCATGCCTTGAGGCACGAGCAGGGTGACGAGAACGACGCCGGCGACGATGTCGCGTGACAACCACGACCGTTCGTAGGTGCGGATGACGCGCACGCCGGGCATCCACCGCTCGACCCGCCCGAGCAGGGGATTCGTCGCCCCTTGGTACTGCACGCAGCCCTCCCTTCTCGCGGTGAACAGCCCTGATGCTAACCTCGGACCGAGCTGGCGCGGTCATCCCACGGCACGATCTGGGCGCAGTGATCCGCGACCTACGACTACACCTCTTGTCGGCCGAGGCGTACCCTTTGCCGTGTTGGGATCAGGCGGGAGGACGAGAAATGACGACGATGCGCGAGGCGCTCGAGCGGGCAATGGGACGGACACCCGACAACCAGATGATGCGGCAGCTCGAGGAGGGCGGCCTGGCCGTTGTCGACGTCGACTCGATGAGCCAGGCGATCCATGACGTGTATTGCGGGATCATGGCCGACCACTCGCACCCGAACGAGAAGGACAAGGACCAGGCTCGCTCGATGATCGCCGCGCTCCAGAAGGTGTCAGCCTGATCGAAGCCTTGGGCCGCGACAGAGCTGCGGGCCCATGACCATCGTGCGTCCGCAGGCACGACCGATGGGTCTGGCATAACCGGCCACGCAGTCCCCACACTCAGCCGATGCGCCGTCGAGTCGTTGCCGCTACGGTCGCCGCCGCGTTCGCCGATGAACGCGCCGCGAGCTACGCCGTCAAACTGATCGCCTCGTCGCCCGAGATCGACGTGCGGTTCAAGCTCCGCCGCGTCCTCGGCGAGCGGGACGAGATCCAGATGGTGGTCCTCGAGGCGTCGCTCACCAACGCCGCGCAGGCGGATCGGGTCGAGACGTGCATGGCCGGAGCTCACGGCTCGATCATCCCGGCCGAGATCGTGGCGCAGGCAGCCCGGGCGAGCTAGCGCGCTCCTGGAGGCTATCCGCTCGGCGCAGGTGACGGGGTCGGGAAGGGCGGGCTCACGCTGTTTGAATCGGCGAATCGATCGTAGAGCCGGTCCCAAAGGGACACGTAGACGCGCGAGGGTGGGGCCGTCCCGCGCGCCACGGCAAACCAGATACCGGTCAGGCCCTGCGGATCTCCGAGGGCACAGAAGCCGTAGATCCGATCCTCGATATCCGCGTCGACGATGTCGACCCAGGTCCGACTAGCGTTGTCGTTCAGGCCGCACGGCTCGAGGTCCGGCGCCGCTGCGAAGAGCTCAGCTGGGTAGTCGGCCCAGTTCGCCACGCTCAGGTCGTACGAGGTGTATGGGTTGCCATCCGACCCGATGTAATCCTCTGTTCCGTCGAATTGCAGGTGGGGAACAGGGAGGTCGGGCACGTCGGGCTCGGGCACAGGATCCGTGTCGATCTCGCCCCAGTCGATCCATGGCTCACCGTCGTGGTCCGCGGCCGCGACCCAACCGGACATGATCCCGCCGCGGAGGGAGGGGCCATCCTCCAGGTGCACCCGGTACCACCAGTATCCCGACCCTGCCACGGGTCCGGCGAGGACGCGAAGATATGTGCCGACCTTGAGCAGCGGCTCGTACTTCACGGAGTCGGAGCTCACGCGTGGTTTGGACCGGACCCGGATATCGTCGGACACGGTGACAAGCAGGGCCTCGGGCGCGAACGGAGGCCTCGGGCCGATCGTCGGGCTTCGCGCCGGTGCTCCGGGGCTTGGCTCAAATCCTGGGTGGACCGACATCCGGGCGGACGGCGCGGCGACCGAAGGTACGGTCGATCCGAGGTCTCCGACCGCCGAGGGATCGGGAGGAAAGGGCTCGATCGCTCCTGGATCCGAGGCGGACGGCCTCGGCGATGGCTGGGCGCAGCCGGCGATCACGGTCGCAAGAACCAGGATCGAGCCGATACGTCGCACCATCGTGCCCTCCGCCCTAGGATGTCAGCACAGTCCAAGACGCCCGGGCAGGTGAACTGTTGCAGTCACCGGTTGGACCGCCCTACGCGGTCTGCAACCGCTGGTGGATGCCGCGCAAGCGCCAGCCGAGCATGATCAGCAGGATCCCGAACGCGATCGCGAAGCCGCCGATGATCCACACGATCGTGAGTGCCCCGGCCGCCGGGAACAGGAACAGCAGCACACCGAAAACGATCGACAGCACGCCCGCGATCGCCAGCCAGAGCTCGCCGGTGATCTGCTCACGGAGCCTGATCGCCAGGACGATCTCGATGACACCGGTCACGATCGACCACGCCGAGATGAGCAGCAGCAGCGCACGGGCCGCGATGTCCGGGAAGGCCAGGGCCAACAGCCCGACGATGATGCCGACGATGCCTTCGAGGATCGTCAACCACCACGACCGATCCATGGTCCGATGCCGGATCGCGGCAACGATGTCGAACATCCCGTCGACAAGCGCCCAGGCGCCGAACAGCAGGACCAGCGCCGCGATCGTCACCGGTGGCGAGATGAACGCGATGACTCCGAAGAGGATCGCCAGCACCCCCCGCAGGATGAACGTCCACCACCAGCGCGAGAGCTCCGCCGTCGTGGCGATGCCGATCGTCATGTCACCGATCTCCTCACCCCCAGCGGCCGGGTCGCGCGCCACCCACCCGCGCAGATGCTACGCCCCGTGTCGCGCGTCGCCGTTGGTGGCACCCTTGCCTCGACATGACAGGAGGCCCATTCGTCCAAAGGTTCCCGATCGAGCTCGGCCGTCGGTCCCGTCCGCTGCTTCGTGTCCTGTTCGGCGTTCGCCCGGACCGTGCATACGTCCACCTCGATGAGAATCTCGACGCGCGGTTCGGCTTCGGTCACCTGCGGACGCCGCTCAGTAACGTCGTCTCGTGGCGGATCGAAGGGCCGTGGCTGTGGATCACCGCCATCGGCATCCGACGGAGCATCCGCCACGGCGACTTCACATTCGCTGGAACCCACCGCTGCGGCGTACGCCTGGATTTCCGGGAGCGGGTCCGGGCCATGGGTTTCCGGGTCCCCGCCCTGTACGTGACCGTCGAGGATCCCGCGGCGTTCACGGCGGCCCTGACCGCGCGCGGCATCCCCGGAGAGGATGCCCGGGGCACTCCTGCTGCCGGGTCCGCCTAGCTCGGCTCGCGCCGATGCGCAACCACCGGTCGACAACGGCGGCGCGGCGCTAGCATCGCCGCGATATGGCCCGGCAATTCGATTACATCATCGTCGGCGGTGGATCGGCGGGTTCGGTGCTGGCAAACCGCCTCACCGAGGACCCGCAGACGCGCGTTCTCGTGCTGGAAGCCGGGCGCTCCGACTGGCGGATCGACCCCTTCATCCACATGCCGGCGGCGCTCACGTTTCCGATCGGCAGCCGGTTCTACGACTGGCGCTACGAATCCGAGCCCGAGCCGTTCATGCACGGCCGTCGGATCTTCCACGCGCGCGGCAAGGTCCTTGGGGGCAGCAGCAGCATCAACGGTCAGATCTTCCAGCGCGGCAACCCACTCGATTTCGAGCGCTGGGCGGCCGATCCGGGTATGGAGACGTGGGACTTCGCCCATTGCCTGCCCTATTTCAAGAAGATGGAGACCGCGCTCGCCGCGGCTCCGGACGATCCGTGGCGCGGTCACCGCGGGCCGCTCGTCGTCGAGCGCGGACCGGCCACCAACTCGTTGTTCGCGGCGTTCTTCGACGCAGCACGGGAGGCGGGCTACTCGCGGACCGACGACGTCAACGGCTACCGGCAGGAAGGCTTCGCCGCGTTCGACCGGAACATCCATCGCGGTCGGCGGCTCAGCGCGGCACGCGCGTACCTCCACCCGATCCTGCGCAGCCGCGGGAACCTCGCCGTGTGGACGCAGCGATTCGTGACCCGGGTGCTGTTCCAGGGATCACGCGCGATCGGGGTGGAGGTCGCCCGCGGGCCGCGCGGACGCGGGGGTGTCGAGCGGTTGACGGCCGGTGAGGTCATCCTCGCCGGTGGCGCCATCAACAGCCCGCAGTTGCTGCTGCTCTCGGGGATCGGCGCGGCGGCCGACCTCGGCCAGCTCAGGATCCCGGTGGTCGCCGACCGGCCGGGCGTGGGCCGCAACCTGCAGGATCATCTCGAGGTCTACGTCCAGCACCAGAGCCTCAAGGCTGTGTCCATGCAGCCGTCGGCGACGGAGCTCTGGCGACGGCCCTTCATCGGCGCCCGGTGGCTGTTCCTGCGCTCGGGACCCGGCGCCACCAACCACTTCGAAGGCGGCGGGTTCGTCCGCTCGAATGACGATGTCACCTACCCGAACCTGATGTTCCACTTCCTGCCGCTCGCGATCCGCTACGACGGCTCGGCAGGGGCGACGGGACACGGCTATCAGGTCCACGTCGGGCCGATGTACTCGGATGCGCGCGGGACGCTGACCCTGAAGAGCACAGATCCGCGCGAGCATCCCGCCCTCCGGTTCAATTACCTGTCGACCGAGCAGGACCGGCGCGAATGGGTCGAGGCGATCCACGTCGCGCGCTCGATCCTGGGTCGATCGGCGATGGCCGAGTTCGACGGTGGCGAGACGTCACCCGGGCCGTCGGTCGAGACCGACGAGCAGATCCTCGATTGGGTGGGGCGCGACGCGGAGACCGCTCTGCACCCGTCGTGCACCGCACGGATGGGCGTGGACGATGCCTCTGTGGTCGATCCGCTCACGATGCGGGTCCACGGTGTCGAGGGGCTGCGACTGGTCGACGCGTCAGCGATGCCCTACGTCACCAACGCCAACATCTACGCGCCGGTGATGATGCTGGCCGAGAAGGCCGCGGACCTGATCGCGGGGAACACGCCGCTGCCGCCGGAGCCGCTTCCGTACTACCGGCACGGGATATCACCACCGCCGGACTGAGACGTCCTAGCCGCGGGCCGGGCCTGCGCCGGCGCGGCACCGTTCGACGTCCGGGCGCCCGGGCGCCCGGACGCGGCGTTCCTACTTGGCCGGCAGCGTCTTGCCGTGGTCGATGGCGCGCCGGATCCAGGCGTCGAGCTGTCCGTCGTCGTCCACGACGTCGGTCGGCAGCGTGGCGTAGCCCTTCATCGGTTTGCCGGGCATGGGCTCGAACGGGCCGGCACCGGGCAGCGCCAGGAGCGCCGTTCGGTCGTCGTCGGCGAGGCGGATCATCCACGACCGGGCGAACAGGCCGGTCACGAGATTGCCGCCCACGAACAGGGCCGGATAGCCGAACATCTTGCGTCGGACAGCCTCGGGGAACCGCTCCGCGGTTGCGTCAAATCGCTCCACGAGCTCGGGTGGTGACTTCTCGAACGTCGGCATGCCGGCGACCTCCAGACGACGACCAGCGTAGCGTCAAATGGCCTCGATGCGCCGCGGCGCGAGGCGCGGACCGTAGCGCGGCGCGCGCACCCCGCTGAGCTCCAGCAGACGGACCACCAGCGCGCGCCGTCCCCGGTACGGCTCGAGGAGCTCGAGCATCCGCGTATCCGTCGCTCGCGGTTCGCCGGCCAGCGCGAACGCGACGAGATGTGGCAGATGGAAGTCGCCGACGCTCACCGCGTCCACGTCGCCGAGGGCTCGGACACCGACCTCCGCCGCGGTCCACGGCCCGATGCCCGGCACCGCTTGGAGACGCCGATAGCCGTCGGCGAACGGCATGTCGACGATCGCTTCGAACGTCGACGCGCGCCGCGAGATCGCCCGGATGAGGTCGGCACGACGTCGCTCGACCCCGAGCGTGTGGTACGACCAGTAGGGCAGCGCCGCGAGCGTCGCCGGCGCGGGTAGCACCCGGAGGCCGAGCTCCGCTGGACCCGGCGCCGGCTCGCCGTAGCGCCGGACGAGGCCGTGCCATGCGCGATGGGCCTCGGTGCCGGTCACCTTCTGCTCGAGGATCGCCGCGATCAGCGACGGGAAGACCGCCCCCGTCCGCAGGATCCGGATGCCGGGCCGCCGACGGGACAGTCCGGCGATGACGGGGTCCGCCGTGTCTCCGAGGCTCTCTGTCCCGGTGCTGAAGAGCGCCGGGACCGCCTCGAGGGCGCGATCCGCGCCAGGGCCCCACCCGTCAGCCGTCAACCGACGGCCCGCGACGGTCAAGCCGAGCGTCGCGATGCCGTCCCGGGTCCTGGTCGCGATCCAGGCCCTCCCCGACGCGAGGCGGATCGTCCGGTCACCGTGTCCGCGCACGAGTGGGCCGAGCGACGCTGACAAGTCGAGTGGGCCATCCAGGGCGAATTGAATGCGGGCATCCGGCAGCTGCACACGCCGAGTCTGTCATGGATCCGAGAGGGTCGCGGGGCGGTGCGCGCAAGCAACGAAATGCCATTCGATGGTACAGTCGGCTAGACGTGCGACGCCCCAGGGTGGTCGCGAACATGGCGCTCATCGCCGTGGTCGCCACGGTCGCCGTCCCCGGATCGGTGGGTTCCTGGTTCCCAAGCCCGAATGGAACCCCCTCCGACGATCACTTCGCGGACGTGGAGATGGTCGCGGCTGTCCGTGGGCCGGTGTCGACCCCCTTGCCCCTCGATCCGGGGGCCCGATCAGACGGGAACCTGGATCAAGGCTCGAAGCTGTTCGAGCCGAACATCGCGAATGAGCCAACCCAGGCTCGGCCGGAGGCTGCCCAGCCCGAGGCCTCGCCCGTTGTCGTGGCCAAGCCAAGCTGGCGCCTCGACCGCAACGTGTCGTGGTACGGCCCTGGCTTCTACGGCAAGCGGACGGCGTGTGGCCTCGCGATGACCAAGACGCTGGTCGGCGTCGCCCATCGGACATTGCCGTGCGGCACGAAGATCACCTTCAAGAACCCCGCCAATGGCCGGACCGTGACCGCTCCCGTTGTCGACCGCGGGCCGTACGTCAGCGGACGGCAATGGGACCTGACCGGCGGGTTGTGCCAGCGCCTCGATCACTGCCAGACGGGTGCGCTGTACTGGCGGCCAACCAGCCGCTGATCGAAGTCCTGCCCGGTCATTGTCCGCCACCGCCCGAGGATAGCCGCCGGAACGGCTACCCCCGGAGCAGGTGGCTGACGCTCGTCAGCGAAGGACGAAGATCTGGTCGAGCACGACGCCCGGGTGACCGGACGTCCCCACCACCACGATCCGGATCGAGTGGTTCCCGACAGCCGCCCAGGACCGCACGAAGACCATCTTGCGATCGGTCACCGTGGCGGCGTTGAGGTTGACGGTCTTGATCAGCGAGCCGTCGATGTAGACGCGGGCCGACCCGTACGTCGGGCCGGTGCGGCTGAGCCAGGCGACACGGTTGCCGTTGAAGGCGAGGGTCGCCGATCGGCCGGCCACGGAGCCGACCCGAGCCTTGCCGCCGACATACACCGGTGACGTGGACAGACCCCACGTGCCGCTGTACTTCACCGCGGTGCTCGATTCGCTGTAGCTGATCGTCCTGAACGTCGGGCCTGTCCGGTAGGCGCTGTAGTTTGCGCCGTCGAAGGCGCGGACCCGGAACCGATAGTTGTGGGCCGAGTTGCTCAGGTCGATCGAGTAGCCGTTCGTCGGCGGATTGGCGACGGTGGCGAACGCGCCGCCATCGATCGAGCGCTGAAGCTCGTAGCTCTGGACGCCGATGTTGTCGGTACTGGCCGTCCAGGTGATGCGCACGGGGACCCCGTACCGGCCCGAACCGAAGAGCGTGTGGGCCGGCACGCCGGGCGTGCTCGGCGCGATGGGGTCGCTCGTGTCGACCGTGATCGTGTCGTTCGCGACGCTCGACCAGTTGCCGGCGGCATCGCGCCACTGGACGTAGACGGTCTTGACGCCGTCACCGGCAGTGAGCGTCCACGCGACCGGCGTGCCGTACACGAAGGTCGAGCTGCTGCTCATGTCGGAGTTGTTCGACAGCTTCACGAGACTGAGGCCAGTCCCGGCGTCGGTCGCGGGGACCGCGACCGCGGCAGCCTGGCTGCTCGTCGTGGCCGCGCCGCCGTTGATCGAGACCGTGCCGGTGGGCGCGGTGCTATCGCTGGCCGGGAGGTCCATGACGTTGTGGAGGTAGACCCTGGCATTGCCACCGGCCGACGACGTCAGATTGTTGGCGATCACGGCGATGCCGCTGGTGGACGTCACCGTCTGCTTCGTCGTGGACGGGTCGTCGATCAGCGTCTCGGTGGCGCTCTTGATGAACGGGGTACCGCGCTGGATGGTCTGGTCGGCAGCCCCGCGGAACTTGAAGGCCTCAGGGCCTGTGAGCGGGGCGGACTTCACGTAGACGGTCCCGCCGCCGTTCGGCGAGGTCAGGAACACGTACGCGACCTCGAGCTGCTCGCTGATCGCGATCTGGGGTCGGGTGTTGCAGTCGCCGACGGTGCCGGCGAGGTGGGTCGACCACGTCCCTCCAGCGGTTCGCTGGAAGAACTCGACCAGCGGGTGCTGCTTGCCGGTCGCGCAGTTCAGCGTATCGCGGCCGGTCTTCCCGACCATGAACACGCGGCCGTCGCTGGTCTTCTTGAGGTTGATGTGGTTGTCGGCGATCTGGGTGTTGCCCACCTGGTTCAGGGTCGGCAGCTTCTCGAGCGACCAGCTGCCCGCGAGCGTCGGGTCGGCCACACCGGCATCCGCCACGGCGAAGTAGTAGCCGTTGTCGGCGCCCACGGACGCGCCGGAATCGTCCTGGTCGCTCCAGGCGACGCCGATCTTGGTGCCGAACGAGATGACGCTCGCGATATCGCTATCGACGAGCCCGTTCGAGTTGATCGGGTTGCCGACTTGCGCGGGGAGTTGCGCAGGGAGGCTCCAGTTGACGCCGTCATCGTCGGAATAGCTGTACATGACGGTCGTGCCCTTCGCCCAGACGAGCCACAGGCGGTTGCTCGAGTCCTTCTCGATCGTCACGGAATACGCGCCGCCGCGGAAAGCCGGCGTAGGCTGTGCTCGCGGTTCCGGCGATCGACTTGATGCCCCCGACCTGCGTGTAGGCCCCAGCCGCATACGTGTACTTGAAGAAGCGGATGTCGTCCGGGGTGGCCGGCACCGCGAAGGGCGACGACGTGTTGACGGGCGGGACCGAGGCGACGTAGAGGGTGCTCGCGCCCTGGTCCCACAGGTAATCGGCGTGCGACGTATCTCGGCCATCGACGATGGTGGTCGTGGCCGTCCATCCGGTCTTGTCCGCCGTGAGCTTCCAGATGCGGTAGTCCGAGATCGACGGCGAGACGCTGTACCGGAACATGCCGGCCCACCAGCTGCCATCCGCGAACCAGGTCTTGGACTGCGGCTTGTCACTGGACGGCCGGAAGGCGCCGCCGCCGTAGGCGTGGTCGCGGTAGCCCACCGTGACCGGCGTCCCCGCAAGGACGGAGCCGGATGCGAGGATGGCGGCCAGGCCGATGGACGTGAGGACCGTCGCGAGGCGACGACCAGAGCGCAACGCATGAGTCATGGATCGAGGAACCCCCACAGATGATGGCGTGCGTCCCACACCCGGTAGGACTTTCGTCGCCGTTCCGCAACGGGCGACAGGGCTAGTCAGGATACGCGACTCGTCCAGAATGGGGGCCGGCCCCGACATCCTTTCCGGTGACCGACGGCAACGCGGACCCCGCCCGTCGTGCGGTCCGAACCAGCTCCACTGCGGCCGCGATCACCAGATCGGGGCGGTCGGCCTGGATGATGTGACCGGCACCCCACGCGATCTCGTATCGCACGTGTCCGGGAGAGAGCGAACCGTATCCCTGTTCCCACGCGCTGGCGATCGCCTCGTTCGTCGGGCCGTCGAGACGCGGTTCCTCGCGCGCCGCCCGGAGCACGACGATCGGCAATCCGGACACGTCGGCGGCGCGAAGCTGGGCCTCGGATGTCGGCCAGTCGAGGTCCTCGACACCGGCCACGAGATCCCGCAGCTGCTGAGCGCGCTGTTCGTACTCGGGTCGAAGGTCGCCGAGGAGCGGATGGATCCAATCGACCTCGAGATCGACGCTGAAGCCATCGACGAGGACGAGGCCGGCGACATCGGCCCGGTGGCGGTGCGCGAAGACGCGCGCGTAGACCTCACCGAGCGAATGCCCGATGGCGATGAATGGCGGCGACTCGCCGGCGACCTCCAGGAGGTCGTGCAGATCGTCGGTCGCGTTGGCGACGGTGTGGCGCCCGCGTCCGTCGCTCGACCCGCGACCCGCCCGGTCGTAGGCGCAGGTGCGCGTGGTGGCCGCCATCCCGTCGTGCACGGCCGTCCAGCCGGCGACGCCGTCACCCATCCCGGCCTCGAGGACGATCGTCGGCGACCCCGTGCCCCGACAATCGAGGTACAGAGACCGCCCGCCGAGGTCGATGCGCTCACCCTGCCCGATGGCGACCGGTCCGAGCCGGTGGCGCGCAAGCCATGCCCCGGGACCGCCGACACGGGCGATATCGATGAGGAGTGCCAGGACCAGCCCGACCACGACCGCGAGCAGCAGACGCGACGGCTGGCGAAGGACGGCCATGCGCCCTACCGTAGCGGCATGTGCCGGAGCATCAAGACCCTCCGTCGTCCGGGTGAAGTGGCGACGACCGGAGAGCTGGAGGCCGCCGCCCGCCAGTTCGTCCGCAAGCTGAGCGGCTACCGCGAGCCGAGCGCGCGCAACCAGGACGCGTTCGACGCAGCGATCCAGGAGGTCGCCGCCGCGAGCCGCCGGCTCGTCGAGGCGATCGGCGTCGATGTGGAGGTCGGGCCCGACCGCTGGAAGCCCGGAAGCGGCACCGCCCGGACGCGCCCCCGCGCCCTCGCATGACCACGGCCGCGGCCGTGCCCTGGTGGATCCGCCAGGGCCTGGACATCGCGGACGGACGACTGGCGATCGCGGGACGCGACGCCGAGACGCTTGCGCGCCAGCACGGCACGCCACTGTTCGCCTACGACCTCGCCCGCTTCGGCGAGAACGCGCGATCGATCCAGGCCGCGTTCACACCGACCGGCTTGGCGTTCCATCTCCGGTTCGCCCTGAAGGCGAATCCGTTCCCCGAGGTGCTCGGCGTGTTCCGTTCGCTCGGCGCGCCCGGCGAGCTCGGCTCGGTCGGTATCGACGCCTGCTCGCCCGGCGAGGTGCTGCGTGCGCTCGAGTGCGGCTGGCGGCCCGACGAGATCAGCTACACCGGCACGAACGTCTCCGAGCGCGATCTCGACGTGCTGCTGGCGCACGGCATCCACCTCAACCTCGACGCGATCAGCCAGATCGCCCGATATGGTCGCCGCGCCCCGGGCACGGCGATCGGGATCCGCATCGATCCGGGCACGGGCGCCGGCTACAACGTCCACCTGGAGTACGCGGGCGATCGGCCGACGAAATTCGGCATCGGTCTCGAGCGGTTCGACGAGGCGCTCGCCGTGGCCGCCGAGCACGCGCTGGCGATCGACACGATCCACTTCCATGCCGGGTCCGGCTGGCTCGCCGACGGGCTCGATGCCTTCGAGCATGCGCTGCCGGTGGCGGTCGAGGCCGTCGGGCGGGCGCGCGCCGCCGGCCACGCGATCACCGAGGTCAACGTCGGCGGCGGGCTCGGTGTGCCGGCACGGTCGGACGAGGCGGGGGTCGACTTGGCGACGTACGCGGCGGTCGTCGCGCGGCATCTCGGGCCGCTCGGCGTCACTGTGACGGCTGAGCCGGGCGACGCGCTGACGAAGGACGCCGGGATCCTCCTGGCCGAGGTCGTCACGGTCGAGACCCGGCGGGGCGTGACGTTCGTCGGCCTCGATATCGGCTGGAACGTGAACTGCGCCTTCTTCATCTACGGGTTCGCACAGGAGATCGTCCCGTGTCGCGACCCGGCGGCCGAGCGGACCCAGCAGGTGACGATCGCGGGCCACATCAACGAGGCAAGCGACGTGTTCGCCGAGGATTATCCGATGGCGCCCGTGGCGGAGGGGGAGGTGGTCGCCCTGCTCAACGCCGGTGGCTATCACCAGGCGATGAGCTCGACCCACTGCCTGCGGCCGACCGGGACCGCGCTGTTCCTCGAGCGGTAGGGAGGCGGGGCTGCGCGATCTGCGGGCCCGGGCCCCGGAGCTTCAGGCGGCGCTGCGCGTCAGGCGGCGCGGCGTCCCAACGACCGCGACGGGATCGCGAACGCCTGGAACAGCGCGATCGCCCAGAACGCCAGAGTGAGCGGGTCGGCCTGGACCGACTCCATGACCACGCTGATGACGAAGTCGGGCGGCTGGACGACCTCGAGGGTCAGGCCTTCGGCGGCCAGCTCCTGGCCAACGAAATGGGCGACGATCAGGTATTCGCTGATGACCAGCGCAAGGAGCGTGAGGACGACGGAGATCGCCACCAGGACGACGGATCCGCGGCGGTTCGCGCCGAGGACGACTCCGTAGCCGACGACGAAGCCAACGGCGATCGCCACGAGTCCGACCTGATACTGGGTGACCGCGACGACGCCATACCAGATGCCCGTCGCAAGGACCGCGGCCACGAGACCGGCGAGCAGGCCTCCGATGATGTCGCTCGTCCTTGCGGGCTGGCGCGGGGCCGCGTCAATAGCGCTCGTCGCAGGACCGCTCGCGAGAGCGCCCGGGTCGAGCGGCGATCCGAGCGCGGCCACGCCGACTCCGCCATCGGCGGCGGCCAGCGTCGGGGACGGACTCGAGATCCCACCGATCGGGCGCAGCTCGGACGCGGCGACGATCTCGCGCGCGCCGCCACAGCTGTAGCACGAGTTCGCCGAGGCGCGATTGATCGACTTGCAGTTGCCGCAGACCCAGTCGTTCACGAACGGACCCCCATGCGATAGACCGGTCCTCGACCGGGCGGGCCGAAGTATGGCGACGGCCCTCCGCGCGGACGACCATCCGACGGTCCGGGGGTCGACCAGTACACTCGCCGGTGATGACGCAGCACGCCGAACGAGATGCCCCGCCGACGCGGCACATCACGACGCGGTCGATCGTGGCCGTGCGGGGATCGACGCTCGAGATCCGCGGGGACAGGGTCGTCGGGGAGGCACCGCTCGAGATCCGCGCGGCAGGCCCCGACCAGGATCCGGTCGCCGTCGCCGTCACGATGCGGACCCCCGGCCACGAGGCCGAATTGGCAGTCGGCTTCCTGCGCACCGAGGGGCTGATCGACGGTCCCGAGGTCGTCGGCACGGAAAGCGGCGATCCGGTCACGCTCAACCAGCCGGACGACACGATCGTCGTGCGCCTGTCGACCCCGTTCGACGACTCGGCCGTGGCGGAGCGGCATTTCGTCGCGACGGCCTCGTGCGGGATCTGTGGCAAGGCCTCGATCGACGAGGTCGTGCTGCGCTGTGAGGTCCTGCCGGACGGTCCGGTCGTGCCACGGTCCGTGGTGGTCGCCCTCCCCGACCTGCTTCGCGCGGCCCAGAAGGCGTTCGATGAAACGGGCGGGCTCCACGCTGCGGCGTTGTTCTCGCCGCGCGGCGAGCTGATCGCGATCCGCGAGGACGTCGGTCGCCACAACGCCATCGACAAGCTCGTCGGGTCGCAGGTCCTCGCGGGTGCACTCCCGCTGCACGACCGGATCCTGATGGTCTCGGGTCGGGTCAGCTTCGAGATCGTCCAGAAGGCCGCGGTGGCGGGCGTGCCGATCGTCGCTGCGGTGTCGGCGCCATCGGATCTGGCGGTCGAGACCGCGGAGCGACTCGGTGTGACGCTCGTTGGGTTCCTGCGCGGCGACGGGTTCAACGTCTACAGCCACGACCGCCGGATCGACCTGCACGACCTGACAGGCTGGGGCTGACCGGCACGTCACTATTTGACCTACTGAGTCATATCGACCCGTCCGGTCACGAATCCTGATGAGCGTGCACGCTCGACCCTCAAATCTTGCATCGAAATGCGCGAAGTCGAGCCGGTCCGCGCTCGTTCATCGCGCGCCCTGACCTGACGGGTCGGTTTGACCTGTCAGGTCACCGATCAGCGGCGAACCAACTCGTCGCGCGTTCGATCGTCACCATGATCAATGGCCGGGACTCCAGATCGTGCTCGGCATATTGGCTGTACTTGATACGGAGTGCCCGCGCGACCGCCCGCGCACCGACGTCGCGCGGGGTCGGCTCGACCACCTTCGCCCGACCGGTCACGCGCAGCCACGCGAGCTCGTCCCAGTTCTCGGACCAGCGTTGGACCAGCAGACTGACGACTGGCCGCTCGCGGATGTCTCGGACGCGAGCGAGCGCGTAGGGATCTGTCGTCGATTTGGGCTTCTCGTCGATCGGCGTGTGCAGGACGGGCCGACCACGATTCTCGAGGGGTGCCAGAACGAAGCAGACCGGCACAAGGCGTGGATGCCCGTCGGGATCGATCGTCGCTAGCGTCGCCGTGCGCGCGTCCGCGAGGAGCGCCCGCTCAGCCAGCGTCAGGACCGGTGGCACGCTGGCTCGGCGATGACGCCTGGGATTTCGGGCGTTCGTTCACGAATTCGAAGCCGAACCGGCCCTTGATGCACAGGTGGCCGTCCGTGACGGACGAGTCGAGCGGCGATGTGACCTTCAGGATCCGGTCGTCCTGGACGTGCAGATCGACGGCACAGCCGACGCCGCAATACGGGCAGATCGTCGACGTGACCGTCTGGGCGGACTCGTCCCAGGTGCCGGCCTCGCGCATGTCGTATTCGGGCTTGGCCATCAACGCGCCGGTCGGGCACACGCCGATGCAATTGCCGCAGTACACGCAGGCCGATTCCGGGAGAGGGACGGCCTGCTCGGTCGAGATCCGGGCGTCGAACCCGCGACCCGCCACCGCGATCGCGAACGTGTTCTGGGCATCCTCGCCGCACGCCTCGACGCACTTGTAGCAGAGGATGCACTTCGCGTAGTCGCGCACGTAGAGGTCGTTGTCGATCTTCGTGGGCTGGGCGACGGTCGCGGCGAAGGCCGCCTCCTCGCCGGTCGGTGCGTGGTGGTGCCCGGCCTCGTGCATGTCGCGCTCGCCTGGTGCGGCGGGCGCCGCCGGCTCGCCGAACCGCCCCGGATCCGCTCCATAGCGGTTCATGTACGGCATGGATCGTGCCGTCGGGCGCGGCCGGGCCGGCGAGCGACACGTCGACCGACGAGCCGAGGAACTCCAGGACGACCTTGCGCGACGTGCCGGACGCGGTCCGAGTCGGTCTGGACCTCCATCCCCGGCTCGACCGGTCGCGAGCAGGCGGGCGCGAGGACGCGGGATCCCGTCACCTCGACGACGCACACCCGACAGACGTTGACCGGCGTGAGGTTGTCCGCGTAGCACAGCGTCGGCGTGTCGATCCCGAGGACGCGACACGCACCGAGGATCGTCGTCCCGGCGGGCACCGTCACCGGTCGTCCATCGATGGTCAGCTTGACGGCTGGTGGCGCCGCGACCGGTGGCGGCGCGGGCGGCTTGGACGGACGCGCCGGAGGGCTCAGGACGATGTCCGTGAGTGGCTGTGCCGCCGGCGCCTGGCCGGCATGCGGCGAGCTCGGGTCCGGCGCCGGGTCTCGTGACATCGACAGCCCGGTCGTGTCCTCGCTCATAAGGCCACCAGATCCGGCTGTCGCAGCGCCAATTCGATGGCCGACGAGGCGGTCTGACCGAGCCCGCAGATCGACGCATCGCGCATGGCCTGCCCGACCTCACGCAACAGCGTCAGCTCCTCGTCGCGCGACCGGACGCGCGAGCCGGCGGCGAGGCGAGCCAGCAGCTCCTCCTGACGCACGCTGCCGACCCGGCACGGCACGCACTGGCCGCACGACTCGTCGCGGAAGAAACGGGCGATGCGCCGCAGCGTGTCGACGAGATCTACCGTTTCGTCGAAGACCATGATCACGCCGGAGCCGAGCGTGGCACCGGCCGCGCGCGTCGCCTCGAACGTCAGCGGCAGGTCGAGAGACGATGGCCCGACGAACACCCCGGCAGCACCGCCGAGCAGGATCGCGCGGATGCCGCGTCCGCCCGGTACGCCCCCCGCCATCGCGATCAAGTCACCCAGCGTAGCGCCGAACTCGACCTCATAGACCCCGGGGCGCGCGACATGCCCCGACAGGCAGAACAGCCGCGGGCCGCTCGAGCCATCCGTGCCGATCGCCGCGTACGCCTCACCGCCCATCCCGATGATCAGGGGGACGTTGACCAGGGTCTCGACGTTGTTCACCACGGTCGGCTTCCCGAACAGCCCGACCTCGACCGGGAACGGCGGCTTGTTGCGCGGCTCGCCGCGCTTGCCCTCGATCGATTCGAAGAGCGCCGTCTCCTCGCCGCAGATGTAGGCGCCGGCGCCGCGGCGCACCTCGATATCGAACGCGAAACCCGCGCCCAGGATGTCCGGCCCGAGCAGGCTCGCGGCCCGTGCCGCACCGATCGCGCCACGGATCGCGGCCTCGGCTTCCGGGTACTCGCCGCGGATGTACAGGTAGCCCTTGGTCGCACCTGTGGCGAGAGCGCCGATCGTCATCGCCTCGACCACGGCGAAGGGATCGCCTTCGAGCAGCACGCGGTCCTTGAACGTGCCTGGCTCCGACTCGTCGGCGTTGCACACGAAGTAATGGGGCTGCGCGGCCTGCGACGCGACGGCCGCCCACTTGCGACCCGTCGGGAACGCGGCACCACCGCGGCCCATCAGCTTCGACGCCGTGACCTCGGCGATGACCGCCTCGCCGCCCATCGCGATCGCCTTCGACAAAGCCTCGTAGCCGCCGTGCGCGCGGTAGTCGTCGAGTGACGCTGGGTCGACCAGGCCGACCCGCCGGAGCAGCCGCAGCGACGGATCGCCGGTCTGAGGGATGGGTGGTGCGCTTGCGAGTGGCCGCCGCACCGTCGAGACGCGCGACGATCCCCACCGCGTCGATCGGGGCAGCGCTCGTCACGGTCGGGCGCTCGCCTGCCGTCGTGATCATGGCCGCCGGCGCGAGGTCGCACAGCCCAAGACAGGGCGAACGGTGCCAGCCGACCCGACCGTCGCGCGCCGCCGCCCCCTCCGGACCGACCGACCGGGCGAGGTCGTCACAGATCCCCTCCGCCCCGGCGAGCCGGCACGCGATGTCGTCGCAGACGTGGGCCACGATCGGCGGTCGCGGGGTTGTCGCATAGAGGGCGTAGAACGTGGCCACGCCGTACGCCTCCGCAGGCGCGACCGCCAGGCGCCGCGAGATGTAGTTGAGGGCGGGTTGGCTGATCCAGCCGATCCGGTCCTGGACCGCGTGGAGCGCCGGGAGCAGCTCAGATCGACGCGCCCGCGTCGCGTGGCCGCCCCGCGCGGAATGCCCCTCGACGCCCGGTCGCCGCTGACCTCCCGTCCAACCCGATTCGGGCGGACCCAGCACGCCATCCACGGCCGCACGCTCGGCCGGGGAAGCCAGCGGCCCGATGACGTGCAGATCCATCGCATCCGAGTGTAGCCGCGGGGCGACGACGCGGGCGTACGATGCACGCCATGCCGCAACGCCGCTGGGTCCAGTTCAGCCTCGACTGGCTGGAGTGGTCGCAGCGCAATCTCCTCGCAGCCGTCCGAGCCACCGATCCGGCCAACCTCCACCGGCGGCCGGGGCCGCGGGCACCGTCGATCGCGTTCCACGCCTGGCACATGGCGCGCTGGGCCGATCGATACCAGGCCACGCTGCCGACCTCCCTCGCCGTCAACCGACATCGATGGAGCCCGCGAGATCTGGATCCGAGACGACGTCGTCGGGACTTGGGGCCTCCGCGACATCAGCCTGGGTGACTTCGGCGGTACTGGTGCGGGCCTCGACGACGAAGCGTCGGCGGCGCTTCCGCTCCCAGACGCCCCGGCCTTGCTCGACTACATGACCGCAACGTTCGGTGCCTTTGAGGATCGCGTTCGAGCCATCGACGACGACGCCGTCCTCGACATCGTCTATGTCGACCTGTATGGCGACGAGACCACCATCGCCGATTCCATCGCGAATGCCACCTCGCATGCGGACCGCCACCTCGGCATGATCGAGGCGCTCCGTGGTGTGCTCGGCGACCGCGGGACGGTGACGGTCTAGGCAGCCGGCGGCCGCCGTCCAAGAGCTGCTCGACCTGCTGTTGACGAACCCGGGCCCGCCGGAGCGCTACTCGAAGTCGCGACGCGCGTACGCCGACGATCTCGTCCGTCCCGCCGACGGCGACTCAGACGTGTAGGACGCGGACGTCCAGCGGCTCCACTCGACCGCGGAGGGTGAGCGTCCGGAGCTCGAGACTCTCATCCAATGCGGCCGCCGCCGCCGACGCGGAGCTCACGAGGATCTCGCCAGGGCCTGCCGCAGAGGCGAGCCGAGCGGTGACATTGACGCTGTCCCCGAGGGCGGTGAAGTCGACGACCGTATCGCCGATCGTGCCCACGTAGGCGAGTCCCGTGTGGACCCCGGCTCCCACCGGGATCCACGGACCGCCATCGCTCCCGTGGCCGGTTGCCCGTAACAGATCCCGGGCAGCCTCGATCGCGTCGGCCGCGTGGTCGTGTCCGGCCAGGACGGGCAGGAACAGCCCGACCACCTCGTCGCCGACGAACTTGTCGATGATGCCGTCGCGCGCCACAAGGGTGCTCGTGGCCTCCTTGTAAAACCGGCCGAGGAGGCTCTGGAAGGCGCCCGGTCCCATCTTCTCCGCGAGGCCGGTCGACCCACGCACGTCGGCGAAGAGCATGCTCAGCTCGATCTCGGCGCCGCCGCGTGCCTTCTCCAGCTGCTTGAAGCAAAGGCCGCAGATCGAAGGATTCTTGTCCCACCGGCCGCGGTCGATCATCCGCATGAATGGTGCCGCGGGCCCGGCAAAGGGAGCCGCGCACATCTTGCAGCGGGGTGAGCTCGGGAGCACCCGGAAGAAGCCACGCCCCGCGGCGAACCCCGAATCGGGGTCGTTCAGCATCCTCTCCCACATCGGGTCGGAGACGAAGGCAGCGGCCCCCCCGTCCGCAGTTTCTGTGGGCGCGTCGTCCACGACGTCCTGAGCGTGCGGATCAGTCATCGGGTCCCTCGACGTTCACGACTGTCACGCCCGACCCGACACGGAAGCCGACGATGACCTGGTCCTCGTCCGACGGGTTGCTTTTCCTGTGCACGGTCTCGGGCGGGACGATGAAGAGTCACGGGGCCGGCCTCGACGACCGTGGTGCCCTGCGGTCCGCTCTCGAGCCGGAGGCGACCTGCGATGACGTAGCCATATGTCGCGTGCCCGCCATGGTGGTGCCATCCCGATACGAGTCATGGTTGCGTCGTGACCGCGATGATACGTGCGTCGCCGATGACCGCCTCCCGTCGCTCCATCCCTGGCGTCGGCACGTTCTCGACGGGCGCATCCGCGGTCACGATCCGGATCTCGGGCATGTCAGGCGGGCACGGCCTCCCCGAGCTTCTCGATGCGGATCGCGGTGGCCTTGAACTCCGCGGTGCCCGACTTCGGGTCGGTCGCGTCGATGGTCAGCAGGTTCGTCGCGACGTCATCCTGGAAATGGAGCGTCATGAACGTGAGCCCCGGGCGCAGCGACGGGTCGATCCGGACCGGGACATCGACCTGGCCGCGACGCGACACGGCACGCACGCGTTCGCCGTCGACCAGCCCGTACGTCTCGGCGTCTTCGGGTGAGATGTCGAGCGATTCGCCGCGCCGAAGTGGGGACGTGTAGCCGGCGGTCTGCACCCCGGTGTTGTACGAGTCGAGCCGGCGCCCGGTCGTCAGGCGGATCGGGTATTCGTCGGTGAGCTTGTCGACCGGGGGGTCGTGATCGACCGGCACGAACGGGACCCGATTGCCCGGCACCGGGTCCTCCCACAGCCGGCTGTGGAGGAACAGCTCGCCCGGATGGGTCTCGTCGTAGCACGGCCACTGGAGGCCGCCCAGCTCCTCGAGCCGTCGGTAGGTCATGCCGGCGTGCACGGGCGACAACGCGCGGACCTCGTCCCAGACGCGCTCGGCGACGGCCTCGCCCCAGTCGGCACCCATCCGGTTCGCCAGCTCGAAGATGATGGCCAGGTCGTCGCGCGCTCCCTCGGGCGGTGCCACGGCCGCGCGCACGCGCTGGACGCGTCGCTCGGAGTTCGTGACGGTCCCCTCGGCCTCGGCCCAGGCCGCCGATGCCGGCAGCACCACGTCGGCGATCTCGGCAGTCCGCGTCAGGAACAGGTCTTGCACGACGAGCATGTCGAGCCCTTCGAGGAGCCTGATCGCGCGATGCTGGTCGGCCTCGGATTGCACCGGGTTCTCGCCGATGCAGTACACGGCGGTCAGGTCGCCCCGCTCCATCGCATCGAACATGCCCGACAGGTGCCAGCCGCGCTGCGGCGGGATCGTCACGCCCCACGCGGCTTCGAACTTGGCGCGGAGCTCGTCGTTCTCGACGTGCTGGAAGCCCGGGAGTCGATCGGGCAGCGCGCCCATGTCGCCGCCGCCCTGGACGTTGTTCTGGCCACGAAGCGGGTTGACGCCGCTCCCGTATCTGCCGACGTGCCCCGTCAGCAGCACCAGCGAGATCAGTGCGAGCACGTTGTCGACCGCGTTGTGGTGTTCGGTGATCCCGAGCGTCCAGCAGATCATCGCCCGTGGCGCCGTCGCCAGCGCGTGGGCCAGCTCGCGGATCGCCTCGGCCGGGACGCCGGTCTCGCGCTCGGCGTATTCGAGCGTGTACGACTCGACCTTGGCCTTGTAGGCGTCGAAGTCGACGGTCGCCCGCTCGATGAACGCGCGGTTCTCGAGACCCGAGGCGATGATCTCGCGTGCGACGGCGTTTGCCAGTGCGATGTCGCTGCCGACGTCGAGGCCGAGCCACGAATCGGCCCACTCCGCGCTCGACGTCCGGCGCGGGTCGACCGCGTATAGCCGAGCGCCTTTGTGCACGGCCTTGAGGACGTGATGGAAGAAGATCGGATGCGTCTCCCGGGCATTGCTGCCCCAGAGGACGATCAGATCGGTGTCCTCGGCCTCACGGTATGAACTCGTGCCGCCACCGGCACCGAACACGGTCGCCAGACCGGCGACGCTTGGGGCGTGTCAGGTGCGGTTGCAGCTATCGATGTTGTTGCTGCCCAGGACCACCCGGCTGAACTTCTGGGCCGCGAAGTTGACCTCGTTGGTCGCCTTGCTGCAGCTGAAGGTGCCGAACGTCGTCGGGCCGTGGGCCGCCTTCGCGGCCGTGAACCCGGCGACCACGCGGTCGAGCGCTTCGTCCCAGGTCGCTGGTCGAAGCTCGCCACCCTTCGCGTCGCGGATGAGGGGCTGGGTCAGTCGGACATAGGGTCGCGCCACTCGGGGCCCTCCTGCGGAAGACGACCGCCCGAGTGTACCCCTTGACGACGGGCCCTTCGGACGGCACCCTCCGCATCGTTCATGCGAGGGGACACATGACGACCGACGCCGTAACAGCCGATCTGCACGAGCCGCCACCGCTCTTCTGCTACCGCCACCCGGACCGCGAGACGTGGGTCCGCTGCGGTCGCTGCGACCAGCCGATCTGCACGCGCTGTGCGATGCAGGGCCCCGTCGGTTTGCGCTGCAGGACGTGCGGGAAGCCCTCTCGGGATGCCCTCACGTCTCTCAAGCCCGATCAGATCGCCATCGCCCTCGCCGTCGCCACGGGACTCGGCGCCGCCGTCGGCTACTTCGGGGCACAGTTCGGGTTCTTGATGATCGTCATCGGCTTCTTCGCTGGGACCTTGATCGCGGAGGCGCTGGATCGGACGATCGGAATCAAGCGTGGGCCGCAGATCATCACGATCGCTGTTGCCGGGGTCGTGGTTGGTAGCCTTGTCGGCGCCGGGTTCTCGCTCATCGGCACGTGGCGTGAATTCCAGGCGTTCGCCTCGAGCGCCGAGGCCAGCGGCATGCCGGTCTACACGCTCGATGCCTTCCTGTTCGACAACGTCCCCGCAGTCCTGATCGCCCTCATCGCCACGATCGCGGGGGTGTACGCCCGACTTCGGTAGGTCGCACGGGCAGCGCGCCGCGCCGCGTACTTGAGAGCGACATTTGTCGCTGTGGGCGACATTGTCGCTGTGAGCGACACGATCGCGATCAGATGAGCGAGATCCCCGACCCAGCCTCCACGCGACCGATCAACCAGTGGTCGACCGCGGCCGCACGGAGCTGTTCCGACACCCGCCCGACGTCCTCCTCGGGGACCGCCGCCAGCAACCCGCCGCTCGTCTGGGGGTCGTGGGCGAGGGTCACGAGCTCGGCGGACACCGCGCCGCCAACCTCGAGATCGCCGGCGACGAAACGCCGGTTGTGCGCGGCACCGCCGGTCTCGACGCCGGCTCGCGCCAGGTCGAGGGCACCCGACAGCGCCGGCAGTCCGGCGGCATCGAAGACCAGCCGCACGCCCGAGGCGCGGGCCATCTCCAGGCCATGGCCGAGGAGGCCGAAACCGGTCACGTCGGTCGCGGCCATCACGCCGTTGGCCACGAGCACCTCGGACGGGGCTCGGTTGAGGGTGCGCATCCCCTCGATCGCTTCAGCCAGGTCGGCCGGAGTCGGTCCGCCCCTGGCGCGCGCCGCTGACCAACAGACCCGTCCCGAGTCGCTTGGTCAGGATCAGAGCGTCGCCGGGTCGTGCCCCGCCTTTGCGCAAGAGCCGGTCGGGTTGGGCCGCGCCGATGACCGCGAGTCCGTACTTCGGCTCGGGGTCACGGATCGTGTGCCCGCCGGCGAGCGTGCCACCCGCCTCGCGGACCTTGTCGGACGCCCCGCCGAAGACCTCCGCCATGATGTCGCGCGGCAGTTCGTCGGGGAATGCCGCGATCGACAGCGCGAAGAGGACGCGGCCACCCATCGCGAAGACGTCGCTCACGGCGTTCGCGGCCGCGATCTCGCCGAACGTCCGGGCGTCGTCGACCAGGGGCGGGAAGAAGTCGAGCGTGCCGATGATCGCGAGATCGTCGCTGATCCTGTACGCGGCGGCGTCGTCCGGCGGGTTGAGACCCGCGATCAGCTCGTCCGGCGCTGCCTCGGCGCCCAACCCGGCGAGCGCATCCGACAGCAGGTCGGCGCCGAGCTTCGCGGCGCAACCGCCACAATCGGTCAGCGTCGTGAGGCGCAGGGCCGGGATGTCGGACAGGGTCGTCACCGGTCGATGATAGGTGTGCTCGGCTGTCGGGTCCCTGTTTCGCGGCCACGATTACCATCGTGTCGGGAGCGGTCGGGCCCCGGTGGGTCCCCCGGTCTTCAAAACCGGTGACGCCGCGCTCGGCGTGGCGTGGTGGGTTCGACTCCCACGCGTTCCCGCCATGGAGGATCGATGTCGTCGAAGCCGGTCGTCCACCCGCGCCCGCCCAGCGTCGACCACCTTCTCAGCCTGCGGTCCGGCGTCCGTCGAGGGTTTCGAGCGCGAGCACGAGATCGTCGCGGGCGCCGCGCGAGCGTCATCGCGGACGAGCGTGCGCAATCGCGGATGGTCACGACGCCAGGCTGGTTCGCGATGCTGCGTCGACGATGTCCTCACCATGCTGGACGCGCACATCCCACCCGAGGTCGCACGAGGTCATCAACGCGACCGGTGTGATCATCCACACGAATCTCGGCCGGGCGACCTGGCCCGAGATCGCCCGTGTGGTGGTCGGCGGCACGCAGGACTACCTCATGCTCGA
Organism: uncultured Chloroflexia bacterium; assembly: GCA_963819655.1. Taxonomy (GTDB): domain Bacteria; phylum Chloroflexota; class Limnocylindria; order Limnocylindrales; family CSP1-4; genus SPCO01. The sequence goes on from CAWFXA010000002.1 coordinate 1,011,291, forward strand.
GCTGGACCGTGAGACCGGCCGTCGGGGGCCTCGGGGCCGACGCGCCGAGGAGCACCTCGTCGCGCTGACCGGCGCGGAGGACGCGCTGGTCACCAACAACAACGCGGCTGCCCTGGCCCTGGCGGTCGGCCTCGTGGGGCGGGGCGGCGCGATCGCGGTCTCGCGCGGCGAGCTGGTCGAGATCGGGGGCGGAGTCAGGATCCCGGATGTCATCCGCCGCGCGGGCGCGAAGCTGGTCGAGGTGGGGACGACGAATCGCACGCGAGCCGCGGACTTCGAGGCACCGCTGGCGGAGGGCCGCGTCCGCGCGATCCTGCGCGTCCATCCGTCGAACTTCACGATCGCCGGCTTCACCGAGGAGCCCGATGCTGGCGCGGTGGCCGACATGGCCCACCGACACGGGGCGATCGTCATCGATGACCTCGGATCGGGCGCCTTGTTGCCGACCGAGCAATTCGGTCTCCCCCACGAGCCGATGCCGAACGAGCGCCTCGCGGCGGGCTCCGATGTCGTCACGTTCAGCGGCGACAAGCTGGTCGGCGGACCGCAAGCGGGACTCATCGTTGGCCGAGCCGACCTGGTGGCGCGGATGCGGCGCGACCCACTCGCCCGGGCGATGCGGCCCGACAAGGCGACACTCCTCGGAGTGGCCGCCACCCTGGGCCTGTATCGCGCCGGCCTGGCCACGACCCACATCCCGGTCTGGCAGGGGATCGCGGTGTCGGTCGACGACCTTCGCGCACGGGCGGCTGAGATTGCGCTGCCTCTGGGCGAGTCGGTCCGAGTCGTCGAGCTCAGCTCGACGGTCGGCGGTGGGTCGCTGCCCGGCGAGACCCTGCCGTCGGCAGGGCTGGAGCTGACCGGCGGGTCGGCGAGCAAGCAACTCGCGGCGCTTCGCCACGGGACGCCGGCCGTCATCGGGCGGATCGAGAACGACCGTGTCGTGCTCGACTTGCGGACGGTGTCGCCGGCGACCGACGGCGAGCTCGCTCTCGCGCTCGACCGCGTGCTGGCCCGATGACCGTCGTCGTCGGCACTGCCGGTCACATCGATCATGGCAAGACCACGCTGCTGCGCGCGCTGACCGGCATCGACGCCGACCGGCTGCCGGAGGAGCGGCGGCGCGGGATGACGATCGACGTCGGCTACGCCCACCTCGCCCTCGACGATGGTTCGACGATCGACTTCGTCGACGTGCCGGGACACGACAAGCTGGTCGGTAACATGCTGGTCGGTGCCGGCGAGATCGACGCTGCGATGCTCGTCGTCGCCGCGGACGACGGGCCGCGCGCCCAGAGCCTCGAGCACCTCGCGCTGCTCGACGCGCTGGCGATCGCTCCGGCGATCGCGGTCCTGACGAAGATGGACGCGGTCCCGACAGAGCGGGTCGAGGAGGTGCGGGCCCAGGTCGCCGCGCTCCTCGCCTCGACCTCGCTGGCCGGTTCGCCCGTGCTCGCCGCGTCCGGAGTGACCGGCGAGGGCGTGGACGCCGTGCGCGCCGCGCTCGAGTCGCTCGCGGAGCTTCGAGCTCGCGTTCGTCTCGCGGCGCGCCCACCGACCCTCGCGATCGATCGGGTCTTCACGGTCAAGGGTCGCGGCGTGGTCGTGACCGGCACACTGCGTGGCGAGCCACTCACCCGCGGTGACGAACTCCGTCTCGTGCCGGGCGAACGCACCGCGCGGATCCGCGAGATCCAGGTCCATGGGGCCGCGGTCGAGCGGGTCGACGAGGGCGGTCGGACCGCGCTCAACCTGGCCGGTGTCGCAGAGGCCGACCTGCATCGCGGGATGGCGCTGACCGCCGACCCGACCGTCGCGGCGACCGACCGCCTCCTCGCCGTGTTCCGGACGTCGGTCGGGGACCGGACCCGGGGGCGCATGCATGCCGGGACGGCAGCCGTCGATGCTACGGTCGGGCGGAGCGGACGCGATGCCCTGACACTGCCCGATGGGCGTGCCGCCGGGATCGTGCGTCTCGCCGCGCCGATCGCGCTCCGACCGGGCGATCGATTCGTCCTGCGGCGCGGCGGCCAGGCCGACCCCGTGGGTGGCGTGGTGCTCGACACGACGCCTCCGCGCGGGGTCTCGCGGCGACGCCAGACCGTCGAGCGGGTGGCGGCGCTCGCGGATCCATCTCGCGCCGCAGACGCACGCATCGACCTGCACGGGGCCGTCGACGGCCGGCTGGCTGCCGATGTGGCCACGCTCGCTGCGGAGGCGGCGATCGCGGCCGTCGATCGCGAGGCCCCGCTCTCCATGGTTCGCAACGCGGTGGCTCGAGCCTTGCGGGGGGCGGTGACGATCCGGCGCGATGAGGCGACCGCCGCCGCCTCCATCGTCATCGACCGGCTCGTCCGCGAGGAGCGGCTGGTTCGCGAGGGCGAGATCGTCCGCAAACGCGGTGTGCGTGCCGCCGCCCCCGACCCCGCGCTCTCGGCCGCGATGGACCGGCTGGAATCGGTGCTCGCCGTCGTCGCGCCGCCGGCCCTGGCCGACGCGGCGCGCGGCGCAAGCTGTCCGCCCGCTGGCATCCGGGAGCTGGATCGGGCCGGGCGGATCGTCATCCTCGACGCGGACCTGGCCTACGCCACGAGCATGTATCGCGACCTGACTGCGCGCGCCGTGTCGATGGCCGCGGACGCCCCGCTGACCCCGGCTGCCTTCCGCGATGCGACCGGCACGAGCCGGAAGTACGTGATGGCGCTCCTCGAGGACCTCGACCGCCGGGCGATCCTGCGGCGGACGCCGGCCGGGCACGTGCCGGGGGCGAAGGCACCCGCCGCCGTCGGGCTATGACCGAGCGGATCGTCGGGGTCGTCCTCGCCGGGGGTCGCTCCGCACGGTTCGGACGCAACAAGCTCGCGGAGCAGATCGACGGTCGGTCCATGCTCGATCATGCGATCGCGGCGGTCGAGCTGGTCGCCGGCACGGTCCTCGTCGTCGCGCCTCCCGATTCAGTGCCCGCGATGGCGTCGGACGCGCGCCTCGTCCATGACGCGAATGCCTTCGGCGGGCCGCTCGCGGGGCTGGCCACCGGGCTCACCGCGATGGATCCGACGCTCGATCACCTCATCGTGGTCGGTGGCGACATGCCGAGCCTCGTGCCCGCGGTCTTGCGCCGCCTCATCGACGCACTGGAGACGCACGAGGCGGCGGTGCTGGCCGACGAGGCCGGTCCGCGGCCCCTGCCGATCGCGCTTCGTCGGTCCGCCGCCGCCCCAGCCGTCGAGCGGCTCCTTGGCACGGGGGAGCGGCGGCTCCGCGCCCTGCTCGTCGTACTGGATGTCGTCGTTGTCCCGTCGGCCACCTGGCGCGTCGATGACCCCGATGGCCTGACCCTGCGCGACGTCGACGTCCCCGGCGACCTCGCGCTCTAAACGGCTACCCCTTCAGCCGTCGAGCTCGGGTGTCTCGTAGACGGACACGCCTTCGACGAACGTCCCGACCACGCTGGCAGCGAGGATCTCGCCCGCGCCACGGTCGAACAGGTCGCGATCGAGCACCGCCAGGTCGGCGAGCTTCCCGACCTCGAGCGTGCCCGTGTCGCGATCGAGATGGTTCACGTAGGCCGAACCTGACGTGAACGCCGCGAGGGCGTCGATCAGGTCCAGCCGCTCGTCCGGCAGAAAGACACCGCGGTCCCCGGCGTACCACGCGGGAGCCTGGCGCTCCACCGCGATATGCATCTCCCAGATCGGGTTCGCGCTCGAGACGCTCCAGTCGGAACCCATCGCGAGCACGGCTCCCGCGGCTCGCAGCGAGCGGAACGGGTATTGCCAGCGCCACCGCTCACCGAGGAACGGGATCGTCAGGACGTCCATCTGATCGTCGTGGGCCGCCCACAGCGGCTGGGCGTTGGCCGCGACGTCCAGCTGCCGGAAACGCGCGATGTCGTCCGGATGGATGACCTGGATGTGAGCGATGTGCGGGCGCGTATCGGACGGACCGTTGGCGCGTCGAGCGGCCTCCACGGCATCGAGGGACGCGCGCACGGCACGGTCGCCGATCGCATGGAAATGGGGCTGGAAGCCGAGCGCGTCGAGCTTTGGTACCCAGGTCGCGAGCCCGTCGGGGTCGATCTGGAGCAGGCCGCGGTTGGCCGTCGTGCCGCCGTGGCCGTCGCCGTACGTTTCGAGCATCGCGCCGGTGAAGTTCTCGAGGACGCCGTCCATCATCAACTTGACGCTCGTCGGCGCGTACCGCCCGATGGCCGTCGCGCGCCGCCGTTCGATGAACTCCTCGATCTGCTCGGGGCCGCGGTTGCGATCCCACCACAGCGCGCCCACGACGCGACCGGTCAGCTCGCCGCGGGCGGCCAACGTCAAATACGCGCGCTCCTCCGTGTGCGGCTCGACGATCGCATCCTGCCAGGCAGTGATGCCGAACCCGTGCAGGTGCCGCTGGCCCAGGCGAAGAGCTTCCTCGAGCTCGGCGGGCGTGTTGTCTGGCAGCAGCCGGGCGACCAGGTCCATGGCGCCTTCGTGGAGCGTGCCGCTCGGGGTCCCGTCCGGGTCGCGCTCGATCCGCCCGTCAGACGGATCGAGGGTCGCTGCCGTCACGCCGGCGAGCTCCAGCGCCTTCGTGTTCACCCATGCGCCGTGGCCGTCCCGGTTCGTCAGGAACACCGGGCGATCCGGGAGGATCCGATCCAAAACCTCCCGACGCGGCGTGCCGCCATCGAATGCCGCCATGTACCAGCCGCCGCCGCGGATCCATGCCTCGTCCGGGTGTGACCGTGCGTATGCCTCGATGACGTCGATGTCCTTTCCGGACTCCGCGTCCGCATGGAGATCGCACCGAAGCATCGCGAGACCGCCGTGGACCGGATGCACGTGGGCATCCTGGAACCCGGGCGTGACCGTTCGTCCGCGAAGGTCGATGACGCGCGATCGCGGCCCGATCAGGCCCTCGACCACTCGATCGGGCCCCACCGCCACGATCCGGCCATCACGAACAGCGAGGGCGGTCGCCCACGAGCGTGCCGTGTCCATCGTCGCGATGCGGCCGTCACGGAGGATGAGGTCGGCGGGCTGTTCGGTCGTCATCAGCGGAGTCTGGCGGGTCGCGCCGTGCGCCCCGACCGCATCCCACCCGGCGCGACGGCGTAGCATCGCCGCCCATGGCATCGGTCCACCTCCTCCACGCCGGCTACTCGGGCGAGCGGACGGCATCGTCGATCGTGCTGGTGCGCGACGGTGACGCACTCATCGTCAGCGATCCGGGGATGGTCGCGCGCCGCTCGCTGATCCTCGATCCCCTGGCGGAGCTCGGGATCGATCCGGCAGCGGTGACGCACGTCTTCCTCAGCCATCACCACCCCGACCACACGATCAACGTGGCGCTCTTTCCGAACGCCGAGGTGGTCGATTTCTGGGCCCGCTACCGCGACGACCTGTGGCTCGACATGCCGGGTGACGGGTACCGCCTCTCCCCGAACGCCCAGTTGTGGCTGACCCCCGGCCACACGGCCGAGGACGCGTCGTTGATCGTCGAAGCGGACGACGGCGTCTACGCGATGACCCATCTGTGGTGGCACGCGGACCGCACTCCCGAGTTCGATCCGGTCGCCGACGACCAGGGGGCGATCGCGGCCGGTCGCGAGCGCGTGCTGGCGGTCGCCGACGTGGTCATCCCTGGTCATGGCGGCGCTTTCCGGGTGGCCCGCTAGGAACCGGCGAATCGGCGAATCCAGATCAGTGCGATCCGCGTCGACGGGCCGTGATGTTCAATCGGACGTAATCGATCACAGGCTCGCCGACCGCGTCGGCGACGGCGCGGACGAAGCCCTCGTGCTCGTCCGCCGGCAGTCGATCGAGGTGTGGCCCCAGCACGACCGCCTTTAGGTAGGTCTCGAACGGCTCCCCGGGCTCGAGCCTCGTGGGCTCGTCGGTCAGCCAGCATTCGACGTCCACGTAGCCGGCTGCCTCGAGCCGGCGTGCGGTCGCCAGCGGCGTCTCGTAGTGAGCCGGCCCGAGCCACCCGTCGCCGACCGTCGCCAGGGCCCGCTTGATCCGGCCGATATTGCCGGCGCCGCCACACTGCGCGACCAGCCAGCCGGCGGGACGGGTGACGGCCGCGAGGTTGTGGAAGAGCGCATCGTGGTCGGGGACCCAGTGGAAGGTCGCCGTCGAGAAGACGGCATCGAGCAGTCCATCGACCGGCAGCGGTCGACCGAGGTCGGCGACGATGTACTCGATCCGATCCCCGAAGCGGTCCAGCCGCGCGTGGGCGGCGTCGATCATGGCCGGCGATCCGTCGAGGGCGACGACCCTGCCTCGCGGGAGGCGTTCAGCGAGCTGCTCGGTCACGCGGCCGGTCCCGCAGCCGGCATCCATCACCCGCTCATCGCCCGCCAGCGGGAGGCGGTCGAGGGTCCCCATGCCCCAGCGCGTCATCGGATCGGCGACGCGGTCGTACGTGCGAGCGTCCCAGTCGCGCGCCATCAGTCGCTTAACCTCTCGGGTCGGAGGCCGACCCATGAGACCGTCCCACCGACGGCGACGAGCGCCGCGGCCACGCCCATCGCCAGGTGGAACGCCTCGATCGAGGCGCTGGCCGCGGCGGCGATCTGGTCCGGCGTCGCCCCCGGCCGTGGCGGGTTCAGCGGCGGGAATGCGGCCCTGACGGCCGCCGACGACGTGTCGAGTTCCGGCGCCGTCGCCGCCAGGTTCGCGTAAAAGGTGTTGCTCAACGCGAGGAAGATGACGGCGCCGAGGAGCGGCTGTCCGACCCGGGCGATGGCGTTGTTGATCGCCGAGCCGAGGCCCGAGAAGCGTGCCGGGATCGAGCCCATCAGGGTGTTCGTGAGCGGGGCGACGACGCAGGCGATGCCGACCCCGAACAGCACGACGGCCGGCAGGACGTCGGTGAGGACAGCCGCCGGCGGGATGAGGGAGGCCGGCTCATCCACGCTCGCTTGCCAGGGGGTGGAGGTCACAGGGAGGCGCGTGAACCACAACAGGCCGAGCGCCATCAACGCGGGCCCGAGCGTGAGGAAACGCCGCGCACCGGTACGTCCCGCGAGCGCGCCGATGCGCGTCGACAACGTGATGAGGCAGATCCCCATCGGCAGGACCGCCGCGCCAGCAGCGATCGCCGTGTAGCCGAGCGCGCCCTGGAGGGTGATGCTCAGGTAGCTGAGCATCACGTACAGGCCGCCGTAGACGAAGAACGTCGCGATGTTGACCGTCGTGAACACCCGTGACCGGAACAGCCCGAGTGGGACGAGCGGGTCGGGGCGCGTGGCCATCAGCACCGGGAAGGCGACGAGAGCGATGGCCCCGATCGCGATCGCGATCCACGCGGCGGCATCCTGCCACTCGTTCGCGCCGCCACGGATCACGCCGAACGACAGGCCGCCCACGGCGAGAGCCGCGACGATGGAGCCCAGCCAATCGAACCGGCGCCGCGAATCGATGTCGCGTGACTCGGCGACGTGGCGCAACGTGATCACCAGCGCGATGGCGAGGATCGGGACGTTGACGAGGAAGGCGATCCGCCAGCCGATCGTGTCGACGAGCAGACCGCCGACGAGCGGTCCGACCAGGGCAAGAGCCGACGTCGCCGAGGTCCACAGGCCGAACGCGCGACCGCGCTCGGACTCCGAGAACGTCTGCGTGATGATCGAGAGTGCGCCCGGCACCATGAGGGCGCCGGCCGCGCCCTGGAGGAGGCGCGCGACGATCAGGACCTCGAGCGTCGGGGCGAGACCGCACAGGCCCGACGTGATCGCAAACCCGGCGAGACCGATGGCGTAGACCCGGCGCCGGCCGTACCGATCGGACAGTGCCCCGGCCAGGATCAGGAGCGCGGCAAGGACTGCCAGGTAGCCGCTGATGACGTAGGTCTGACCCTCGAGGACGCCGACCAGCGTGGCCGGCAACTCGCGCCCGATCCGGGGCAGCGCGGAGTTGACGATCGTCCCGTCGAGGAACACGGCGCCGGACCCGATGACCGTCGCGACGAGGGTCCATCGTTGGCGCGGCGTCATCGCGGCAGTGTCGCAGATAGACTCTCGGCGCTATGCCCGGACCTGTGGCACTCGTCGGCGCCGGCGAGTTCCTCCCATCGATGTCGTCGTTCGACGCCAGCCTGCTCGCCGCGACCGGCGTGGCGCGCCCGCGTGTGGTAATCCTGCCGACCGCCTCATTCCCCGACGGCGAGGCCGTCTTCAAGCGCTGGGCGGAGATGGGTGTGGCGCATTTCGCGGGTCTCGGCGCGGAGGTCGAACCGGTCATGGTGCGCGATCGTGCCGATGCCGACGACCCGGCAGCGGTCCAGGCCGTCGGCGAGGCGGACGTCGTCTACCTGTCCGGCGGGAAACCGTCCTACCTCCTCAAGGCGCTGGCCGGGAGCGCGGTCGGTGAGGCGTTGGCCGGTGCCCACCAGCGCGGCGCGGCGTTGGCCGGCTGCTCGGCCGGGGCGATGGCGCTGGCCGGGCATTCGTTCGACTTCCGCGTCCGCCTCATGCCGTTCCCGCTGCGCTGGGGGAGTGGCCTGGGGTTCGCGCCGGACGTGTCGGTGGTGCCGCACTACGACGCCTGGCCGGAGCCGTTCTCGGCCCTGATCGCGTTCCAGGCACCGCGCGGCTCGACCGTGCTCGGGATCGACGAGGACACGGCCGTCGTTGGTCACGAAGGCGGCTGGCAGGTGCACGGAGCGTCGCGGGTCACCGTCTGGCGTGGCCGTCGCAGGGAGCGCTTCCGCGCGGGCGAGGTGTTCCGGGTCTAGGTCGTGGCCGGCGCGGGGCTCGCTCCCCTCCCGGGACCTGGTCAGTCGGGCCGCACCGTCCGGAAGCAGTCCGAGCAGTACACGGGGCGGTCCATCCGGGGTCGGAACGGGACCTGCGCCTGGTTGCCGCACGACGAGCAGACCACCGCGAAGTACTCGCGATCGGGGCGCTCGACGCTCCGCTCGTAGCCGCGCGGGCCGCCGATCTCGCGGACGTCGTAGCCCCCATCGCGAGCCGCCCGACGGCTGGCGCGGCAGCTCGTGCATCGCTTCGGGTCGGAGGCGAAACCCTTCTGGACGTAATACTCCTGATCGGCCGCCGAATGGATGAATTCGACGCCGCAGTCGACACATGTGAGGGTCCGATCAGCGTAGGTCACGTTGCTCCTCCGGGACGCGATGGTCGGCTGGGTGCGCCTGCGGAGGGCGACCGCATCGGCAGTCGGGAAAGCGAGGTCTGGCGAGAGAAGCCGGGCCCCGGCGACCCAGGTGCCGATGTCGGAATCCCTGTCTGCGGGGCGCACCGGTTCGTTCGTGCGGCGCAGGATACAACGGCTTCGAAAATCGGACATGCCAGCGGCGTAGGCTGGCTGGCGGCCGTGACAACGTACCTGTCACAATGGCGCGCGAGGATCCGGGGTGGCGAGCGGGGAGTCATGGGGGCGCCTCGCTCGCGCCATACCACCAGGGTAGCGCCGGATCGTGATCGCCCGAGCCGTCAGCAATGAGAGGGCAGACCCGAGCGGATGCTACGGATCATCCACACCGCGGACGTCCACCTCGGCGCGCGCCACGACGACCTCGGTGAGCAGGCCAGCGCCCAACGCGAGCGCCAATTCGCCGCCTTCGCGGCCACCGTCGATCTGGCGCTGGCCGAGAAGGTCGACCTCGTCCTGATCGCCGGCGACCTGTTCGACAGCAACGTCCAGCCGCGGCGGTCGGTCGAACGCGTCGCTGCGGAGATCAAGCGGCTCGCGGGCGGCAAGATCCGGACCGTGATCGTGCCCGGGACCCACGACGCATACGACCGGTCGTCGATATACCGCGCGTACGACCTGAAGGCCATGTCCGGAAGCACGCCGGACGACGACTGGGTGACGGTCCTGACGCCCGAGCTGCCGCGGATCCACCTGTCCGCCTGCGACGTCGTCGTTCATGGCCCCGTCTTCGCGACGAAGCGTGCGCCGCACAGCCCTCTACGCGACCTCGATGTCGCGTCCCACAAGGGCACCGCGGCGTGGCAGGTCGGCGTGCTCCACGGCTCGGTCGCGATCCCCGGCAAGACGGACCGCGACGACGTCGTCATCACGACCGACGAGATCGGTGCGAGCGGTCTCGACTACCTCGCCCTCGGCCACTGGCATTCGGCGCGCCAAGGCAAGTCCGGCGGCGTGACCTTCGCCTATTCGGGCGCGCCAGAGCCTGTCGCGCTCAACCAGGATCGTGCCGGCAGGGTCCTGCACGTCCAGCTCGAACAGACGGGTCCCGGGCGCAGCGTCGGCGTCACGGAGCGAGCGGTCGGCAAGACGCGTTTCGAGAAATTGGAGCTCGATGCCGCCGGGGTGACGACCCAGCCTGCGCTGATCGACAGCCTCAAGCGCAAGGGCGATCCCGACCTGGTCCTCGACGCCCGGATCGTCGGCGTGCGCCCGGACGAGCTCGACCTCCACCCCGAGGAGATCGAGACTGCCCTCGCTCCATCGTTCCTGAAGGTGCGCGTGCGCGACCTGAGCTCGCCCGCATTGACCGAGGGAATCCTCCCGTCGCCCGACACCATCGCCGGCGCCTTCATCCGCGATCTCGAGGCGCGCATCGCCGAGCTCGAGGCGGCGCCCGCGTCCGGATCCGAGGTCGACACCGCGGTCGAGGCGGCCGAGTTGCGCGACTCGCTCCGGCTCGGCCGGCTCCTGTTGGACGGCCACGAGGTGTCCCTGTGAGGATCCGCCGGCTGCAGGTGCGGGATATGCGCCGGTACCGCGAGCTCGATATCGACCTTGCCCCTGGCGTCACCGTCGTCCGCGGCCCGAACGAGGCCGGCAAGAGCACCATCCAGCGAGCCATCGAGCTCGCCCTCACCCGCCGGGTGACAAGCAACGCGGGCGACCTCGAGACCCTGCGACCGTGGGATGCCGCCGCCGACGCACGTCCGTGGGTCTCGATCGAATTCGAGCAGGACGAGGAGGACGGGCGCACCGCGACCGGAACGCTCGAGAAGTGGTTCGGGGGCCAGAAGGGCACCGTCGATCTCGTGTACGACGGTCAGCGCGTCACCGACCCGGCGCTCGCGGACCAGGTCCTTGCCGAGCTCTCCGGCATCCCGACCGAGGCATTCTTCCGGTCGACCGCGTCGGTCCGCCATCACGAGCTGAGCGATGTCGCCCGTGACGAGGCGGCGCTCCGGGACCGGCTCCAGGCGAGCATCAGCGGCGCCGATCGCGGCACCGGGCGCGCCAAGAAGAAGCTCGAGCGGGCGATCTTCGAGCTGACGACGAAGGGTGACAAGAACCCTGGCAGGCTCAAGGTCGCGGAGGCGACAGTCGCCCAGGCGGTGGTAGCGGTCGAGAAGGGCGAGCTCGACCTGGCCCAGCTCGAGCGCGACCGCGACACGCTGTCGGGCGCGCGCGAGCGCCGGACCGAAGCGGAGGGCGGCCTGGCGGAGCGCCGGGCCATGCTCGAGAAGGCCCGTCAGGCCGAGCGTCTCGAGGCGGAGCGAACGTCCGCTCGCGAACGGTATGAGCGCTTCCGCGAAGCGGTCGAGGTCTCGACCGAGCTCGACGAGCTCGCACAGACCCACCCCTCGCCGAACCCGTTGCCGGTGATCCGCCAGGCAGTCGAGCGTCTGCGCGTGCTCGACACCCGGATCGCGCGAGCTGCGGGCAGCGCTCGCAGGCGAGATCGACGTCAACTTCGACGTGGCCCCCGAGCCGACCTGGCGGCCGCTCTCGCGCTGGGGTCTGTTCGCCGTCCTGATCGGGGCGCTGGTGGCCGGCGGCAGCTTCGTCTTGCAGACGCTCGGGATCGTCAACCTTGGCATGGCGCCCTTGTACATCGGCGCGGCCGTGGCGCTGATCGGTGGGATCCTGAGCGCCGTCGCGCTGTGGCTGCGACGGGGCTCGTCGATGCAGGAGCAGCTCCGCGGCGACGAGATCGACCGTCGGCTGCGCGGCCGCTCGGAGATGGAGGCGGAGCTCCGCCAGGCGGAGCTCGATGCGGAGCAGCAGCTCGGGACGCTCGGCCTGGACGACCTCGCGGCTGCCGAGGACCTCCTCGCACGCGAGGAGGCGCACGTCGCGCGGATGGACCAGATGACCGCACAGCTCGATGGGCTTGTCGGCAAGGAGCCGCGCGAGACGTTGCCGAAGCTACGCGATGCGGCGGCCCTCGAGATCGAACAGAAGACCAGCGCGCTCGATGCGCTCGGGCCGATCGCCAAGGAATCCCGGGCGCGTGAGCGCCTCGAGGTCGAGGTCCGTGACGGCGAGGCCGCGCTCGACCGCGCGCGCGACGACGAGGCCAATGCCCGCGCGCGCGTCGAGAACAATCGCGTGGACGCGGAGGAGGTCGCGGCCGAGGCAGAGCGCCTGGCCGTCTGGCGTGAGCAGCTCGCGCTCCTGCAGCGCCGGCACCGTGTGCTCGAGACCACCTTGCGCGCGATCGAGCGCGCCGAGACCGCGACGATGAAGACCGCCACGCGCTATCTCGAGGGCCACATGGTCCGCGACGTCGCGACCGTCACGGGCGGCCGCTATCGACGTGTGCGGGTCGACGACAAGACGCTCGACATCGACGTCCACGCCCCCGAGCGGGGCGACTGGGTGCCGGTCGGCACACTCAGCCAGGGCACGCTGGACCTCGTGTACCTGACGGCGCGCCTCGGACTGGTGCGCCTCGTGACCGGGGATCGGCGCCCGCCGCTCGTCCTCGATGACCCGTTCGTGACGCTCGATGACGAGCGCGCGACGCGCGCCCTGGCGCTCCTGAAGCGCGTCGCAGACGACTTCCAGATCATCTATCTGACGACATCGGACCGGTACGACGGCGCGGCGCATGCCGTCGTCGAGCTGCCCGGTCCGGCCACGATCGACGACGGGGTCGCCGATCCGTCGCTCACACCGGTCGAGAGCGCGAGCGGGGCCAGAGCCTGATCGACACCCTCCCGGTGGGGACCCTGACCGTGGTCTTCGGCCTGGCCGCGGCCGTGGCCTGGGGCGCGGGCGATTTCGGTGGCGGCCTGGCGAGCCGTCGGGTGCCCGTCTACGGCGTCGTCCTCGTCTCCCAGGCGACCGGCCTCGTCATGTGCGTCGCGGCAGCGACGATCCTCGGCGAAGCCTTTCCGACCGGGAACGACCTCATCGTCTGCGCGATCGGCGGGGTCCTGGGCGCGTTCGGGATCACGATGCTCTATCGCGGCCTCGCGATCGGTCGGATGGGGATCGTGGCCCCGGTCACGGGCGTCCTCGCCGCGGTGATCCCGGTCGTCGCCGGGTTCGTCATCGAGGGCGTGCCGCCGCCGCTGGTCATCGTGGGGATCGTCATCGCAGTCGTGGCGGTGATCCTGGTCTCACGGGTGGCCGACGAGACCGGCAGTCGCGCCGGGCTCACGGAAGCGCTGACCGGGGGGACCGCGATCGGCCTGTTCGGCGTCGCCATCTCGCAGCTGAGCCCGGGCGACGTGTTCGGTGACCTGGCGGTCATCCGGCTGGTCCAGGGCGTCCTCGTGGCGGGGGCGGTCCTCGTGATGCGAGCGGCGTGGCGGCCGGGCCGATCGCTCCTGCTCCCGCTGATCCTCATCGGCGTCCTGGACACGGCAGGCAATGGGTTCTACCTGGCCGCCGTGCAGACCGGCCAGCTTGCGATCGCGTCTGTGCTCTCGGCGATGTATCCGGTCGCCACGGTCGTCCTCGCCGCGGTCGTGCTGCGCGAACCGGTGACGCGCGATCATTCGATCGGGATCCTCCTGGCCGGTGTGGCGATCGCGCTGATCGGCGTCGGGGGCGCCCAGACCTAGACACCTAGGCGCTGCCGCCCGGCCCTCCGCGCACGACGATCAGCGCTGCCGCCTCGAGCGGACTGCGCAGGATGACCACCGGGTCGAAGCCCTCGAGCGTCAGCAGCCCGCCGTCGACCGTCGTGCGGATGGCCGCCAGGTGTCGGTCGACGACGTCGGGGTCGACGGTCCGCCGTCGCGCGGCGTTCTGGGCCAGGACCGTCTCGGCGTCGAGGTCGAGCACGATCGCTGCCGCCGGGAAGCCCAGGCCTTGCGCCCGTCGGATCAAGGGACGGCGCGCGCTGGCCGCGAGGTTCGTCGCATCGACGACGGTCAGTCGGCCAGCCCCGAGCCGCCTATCCACGGTCCGATGAAGGATGCGGAACGCCAACTTCGACGCGGTCTGGTCGTCTTCGTCACCGGACACCACGGCGCGCAGCGCGTCGGACGAGACGATCTCGTCGGGCGCGAACAGTCGCGCCGCGAGAGTCGATTTGCCCGCGCCGGCCGCCCCGACGAGCACGACGAGCGACGGATCCGGGATGACCAGGGTCGACACCCGTCGATGATGCCGCGCCGGGGCCGGTCGGGTGATCGGCCGGCGCTATGACCTGGACGCTACGCCGTCGCCGCTCGGCGGACCTCGTAGCCGCCTCCCTCCGCGGGACGGATCTCATAGCTCGGCTGGTCGTAGACGGTCGGGCCTCGTCGAGCGAGGCCGTCGACCAGTCGGTATCGCGAGAAGTGCCAGGGGCACTCGATGCAGCCGTCGACCAGCCGGCCCTCGTTCAAGGGGCCCCCGGCATGAGCGCACACGTTGTGCATCGCGTGAAGGGTGCCCCCGATGCGCACCACCACGAGGTCGTTGATGCCGGCGCGCATCTTGGTCGGCGTCGCCTCGGGAAGGTGATCGAGATCGGTCACGGTGCCCGTATCGAGACGGACCCATCTGGTGCCCGCCCCGCGGAACGCATGGCGGCTGACCATGTTGCCGAGCAGGTACACGACGTCTCCGCCGACGAACGCCCCTGCGCTCACGATCAGGAACCCGATGATCGACAGCGCGATCGGCACGGTCCGGTCGACGGGCGCGCCGGCGCGCATCAGTGCTGACACGATCAGCACGAGCAGGGTCACGGTCATCAAGGACGCGTGCAGCGTCGCTCGGGTCAGTGGCGTGCCGGTCGTCTCGCTGTAGTCGGCCAGGCCCGACAGCGCCGCGAGGACCATGAACACGATCGTCCCGATCAGGACGATGTCAGCCGCGGTCGGCTGGCCGAGCACATCCAGGATGACGACCCCGAGCAGCATGCCGATCGGGATGTCGGTCGACGCCGCATGGAGTGGGTGGCCGAGCCAGCGGCCGTTGAGCAGGTCCCGGATCGGCGGCATCGCGCGGAACAGCGCCGAGGTCCAGCGGTGGTTGAACTCCCCGAACGGCCGTGCCCAGCCGTCGTTCAGTGATACCAGTCGAGCCAGCAGTCGTGCCATCGACCCACCTCCCGTTGAAGGAATCTACGCCGCGCGGGTCGTGTATGGATGCTGCAAGCGTGGCCGTCCACATTCCGTCCACACTCGGGGGAATCTCGGGGATAAGCCATCGACCATTCAGACGAAGTTCGTGGATAAGGCGGTTGTGGCCGTATCGACCCGGCGGGTACATTTCGTCCTGCCCGAAGGGGCAGGTGCGAACCGCCAGACCGCACCGAGGAGCGATCCTCGGGACGGTCCCGGAAGCCGGGTTCGATAGTCGCAAGGCCGTCGAGCGAGGATTTCGGGCGGAGCGTAATGACTCCGGACTTGTTCGGAGCCGTTGCGAGACGACGGGCGGTCCTCCCACCAGTTCCTTCGGGCGCTTTCGTGTGCGCGGGAGTCTCTTGTCGCGCTCCGATGCGCCGAAAACGTGGTTCCTGGACTGCACGACTGGGCCGAAGCGAGCGCGCCGCTGACGCTCCGCAGCGCCCGACCGTGTCTGTGAGCGCGGAATCACGCCGCAGCGCCCGATCGTCTTTGAAGCACGGATCTCGCCGCAGCGTCGGTCCGACCATGAACTACGCGGATGGCAGCGTCCTTAGGTCCGGAAGAGGTCGGTTAGACCTCGCTCTGGCCCCTACCGACCAGCCATAACGCCGCTATGGATGCGCGATGTGCATGGTCGACGGCTGTGAAGGAGTCGATGGCGGCCCGGATCTCGACATTGCGTCGCTGGGATGCGCGTACTTCATGGTTGGGGAGGGGATTCGGGAGGCCGGGCGTGATTGGGAGTCCGGGCGGGTCGCGGGCGGCCGGGCGTGGATTCGGGCGCCCGGGCGGCCAAAAGCCGTGCTCGTATCTCGCCTCGAGCCTGATCTGCAGTCTGCCAGGCATACGTTCGACCGATCGCGCCGTGTGCGCCGACATGCTCGGCACGGTAGCCTCGCGCCGGTGACCCCGCCTCTTGACGTCCGCCCCGCCGAGGACTGGCGCCGCCTACTCGTGGTCTTCTGGCTCACGTCGATGGTCGAGGCCCTCGGCGTCAGCCAGATCTTCGCCCTGGTCCCCTCGTACCTGCGGGAGATGGGCGTTCCACAGGACGAGCGGCTGGCTTTCGTCGGCTTGTTCTCTTCACTGATCTTCGTCGTGGGCATGCCGCTCGTCCCGCTGTGGGGCGTGTGGGCCGATAAATACAGCCGCAAGGCCGTCATCGTGCGGAGCGCGCTCGTCGAGGCAGTCGTGTTCGCCGGCGTCGCTCTGTCGCGCGAACCCTGGCAGCTCGCACTGAGCATGCTGCTGATCGGCTTCCAGCTGGGCAACACCGGGGTGATGCTGGCCGGCATCCGGGACGTCACGCCACTCGCCCGACTCGGCACTGTCATGGGCATCTTCGGTGCCTCGACCGCTGTCGGTTTGGCGCTCGGCCCGACACTCGCCGGACTGCTCATCGACGGGTTCGGCTGGTCGCTGTCGGCAGTGTTCTGGTTGTCGGCCGGCCTCTCGATCGCGACGGCCTTGCTGGTCACGTTCGGCTCACGCGAGGTGCGCCCGTCCGTGATCCCGCAGGGGCGGATCGTCACCCTCGCGTTCGGGGCGATGCGGGCCGTTCTGACGGACGCGACCGTCCGGCGGATCTTCCTGATCTTCGGTGTCTCGTTCCTGGCGACCCAGATGAGCCGGCCATACCTTCCGGTCGTCGTGGAAGGGCTCGCCGGGACCGGCGCCGGCCTCGCGTCGGCGATCGCGCTCGTCATGGGCACTGCGGCGCTGGTCGGCGGGCTCATCGCGCCGCTCGGTGGCTGGCTGGGCGACCGCGTCGGTTTTCGACCCGTCCTCGTGGCGGCCCTCGCGGGTGGTGGCGTGGTCCTGGCACTGATGCCGTTCGTGCCGTCGGTGGCCGCGCTGGCGGGCCTCGCCGTCATCCTCGCGGCCGCGACGGCCACGGTCAGCGCGATGGTGTTCGGCATGCTTGCGACCGACGTGCCGGCCGACCGCCGCTCCGCCACGCTCAATCTCGTCTACCTGCCGCTGTACACGGCTGGGATCATCGGGCCGGCGCTCGGCGCCGCGGTCGTCGGGCTCGGTGGATTACCCGCGCCATTCGTCCTCGGCGCGGCGGTGTTTATCGCGGGCGCGATCGTGATCGCCACGCGCCGGGCGTCGAGCACGGCGGTCGCCGCCGCTCCTGGTGCGGTCAGCCTCGATCCCTGACAGCCGGCCGGAAACGGAGGCGCCGACGGACGTCCCCCAGACGAACCGTCGGCGCATGGATGGAGCAGCCCTCTCACGCATCCATACGACGCAGCGTCGCCATCGGATCACCGGCGCGCAAGCCGTCTCATCCCGACCGACCGTTCGGGGGTTTCCCGGACGTCGCCGGGGGCAGGGCCTCTGCTAGTGTCGGGTTGAGCTCGCGGCTCGCGCGATCCGCGAGGGTTGGCTCGAGGTGCCGCCGGGTCGGGGCTAGGCCGGGTCGCGCCTAGATAGGCTCGACCGCAGCGTGGCTCGGCGCCCGGCCGGCCGGCCGCATTGGTGCCACAGGTTCGCGCAGCGCGATGACTGCGAGGAGCATCGACAGCCCGCCGTACCACAGGGCAGGCAGGGCCAGCATCCCGGAGACCGGCACCGTCCAGCGGCGGCCCGTCCAGGCGCCCCACACGACCAGCGCGATCGCGAACGGCAGCCGCACGACGAACGGGATCGGGATGGCGGCCCAGGTCCCGTCCCGACCCGCGACTCGGCTCAGGACCTCGCCCCATGCGAGCCAGGCATCGGGCCACACGAGGAACGACACCGCCACGATGGCCGCCGTGGCTCCGAGGGCGATCGCCAAGTCCCGCCATTCGCGCCGGACGACGTACCACAGCAAGCCGATGCCGGGCGTGATCTTCGTCAGCAGCACGAGCGCCCACATCCATGGCCAGCGGAACGAGAGCACGATGGCGGCGGCCAGCAGAAGGTGGATGTTCCCGCCGGCAAGTTCCATCGCACCGAGCACGATGCCGACTGCCAGCCAGCGTCGACCGGTCAGCACGTACGTCGCCCCGAGGAGGATCGCCGTCCAGGCGGCCATGAACGCCTGCCACGGCAGCACCCGGATGGGCTGCAGCAACTGCAGGAACGCCGGCGAGTAGACGTAGGCGATCGGATCGGTCCAGTCGGACCGGGCGTACGGGTCTGCGAGGGTCGGGAACCAGTAGCAGTAGGCGTCCTGGCCGGTCCCCCACAGGCGACCCCACGGGGACGAGAACGCGACGATCGCCGCCCACGCGACGACGGCCATGCCCGGGCCGACCCATGGATGCCGATCGAGCCAGTGCCCGAGGCCCCTGGTCCACCCCTGGAACCGGTCGGCGAGGGGTCCGGTCATCGCATCCCGTGCCGTACCATTCCGCCGTGCCCAACCTGCCTTTTCCGCGCGGCCCGCGCCGTCGTCGCCCCGGTGACGAGGCGGACGTCGTCATGCCCGAGATCGTGGCGGATCCGGACATCATCGAGGCTGCCGGCATCCGCTGGATCCACATCGAGTCGCCGCGCACCGCCGACCGCGACTGGTTGGAAGAGCACTACGATTTCCACCCGCTCGACTATGAGGACGTCTTCTCGCGCAACCAGCGCCCGAAGCTCGACCAGTACGACGACTACGTCTTCATCGTGCTGCACTTCCCACTCTTCGACAAGGACAGCGGGCGCATCCTGACGGCCGAGCTCGACCTGTTCATGGGGCCCGACTACGTCATCACACTGCCCAACATCCCGCTGCCGCCGCTGTCGGCCATGTTCGAGCGCTACCGGGAGAAGGACGACCTGCGCCAGGAGATCTTTGCGCAGGGCCCTGGCTACCTCCTGTACAAGATCGTCGACACCGGGGTCGATGCGTCGTTCCCCATGCTGCGCAAGACGCTGCTCAAGCTGGAGCGGCTCGAGGACGACATCTTCGAGGGCCGCTCGTCGGAGATCGTGCGCGACCTGTCCGACACCAAGCAGGAGATCATCAACTTCCGCAAGATCGTCCGTCCGCAGCGCGCGGTGTTGCGCGATCTCGAGCGCACGAAGCAGCGCTACCTCCAGGAAGGGCTGGAGATCTATTTCGATGACATCTCGGACGCGGCCGAGCGGATCTGGGAGCTGCTCGAGAATTACAAGGAGGTCATCGAGGGGCTCGAGTCGACGAACGAGTCGGTGCTGTCACATCAGCTGAACGAGTCGTTCCGGGTCCTCACCGCGGCGAGCGTCGTGCTGCTGCCGCTGACGCTCATCGCGAGCATCTTCGGGATGAACGTGCAGTTCCCCGGCGAGGGCCAGACCATCGCGTTCTACCTGATCCTCGCGCTCATGGCGTCCGTGCTCGTCGGGCTCGTGATCCTGTTCCGCCGCCGCGGGTGGTTGTAGGCCCTGCGCCCTCCCGCATGGCCGGCGCCCTCCAGCCTGGCCTGGTGCAAATGTCAGATGCGATCCTCGAACAGATCCTTCATGACGGCTCGCCCAGACGTCATCGGTCTGCTGCCTGGGATTCGGCCACGCTCATCCATCGTGAATGTGCATCCCAGGCTTGCGCGGCCGAGTCGGTGGCCGCGCCGGAGACGGCCGCGCGTCAGTCGGTGGCCGCGCCGGAGACGGCGCCCCGCGTCTGACCGGCGTCAGGCCGGCAGGTCGCGCTCCGCGGCGCCGACATAATTCACGTCCGGGCGGATGAGGCGATTGTTGGCCGCCTGCTCCAGGATGTGGGCGGTCCAGCCCGCGTGGCGCGCCAGCGAGAACGTCGCCGGGAACAGGTCCGGGCTCAAGCCGACCCCCATGAGGACCGGCGCCGCATAGAACTCCACGTTCGTCTTCAATGGGCGCTCGGGGTGCGTCTCGGCAAGGACCCGCAGGGCGACGTCCTCGACCTCGATGGCGAGCTGCAGCCAGTCGGGCTTGTGCTCCATGCCCTCGGCCACCTTCCGGAGGGCCGCGGCGCGCGGGTCGTAGGCCCGGTACACCCGGTGACCGAAACCCATCAACCGCTCCCCGCGCTCAAGGGCATCGCGGATCCATGCCTCGGCGTGATCTGCTGAACCGACCTGCGCCAGCTGGTCGACCACCTCCGACGGGGCCCCACCGTGGAGCGGCCCCTTCATCGTGCCGATCGCGCCGACGACGGCAGACGCGATATCGGACCGGGTCGAGGTGATCACGCGCGCCGCGAACGTCGAGGCGTTGAAGCTGTGCTCCGCCCCGACGATGAAGTACGCGTCGAGCGCCTTGGCGGTGCTCGCGTCGGGCCGCTGCCCGGTGAGCTGGTACAGGAACCCGGCGGTCAGATCGAGCTCCGGATCGGGATCGACCGGCTCCTTGCCGGCGCGCAGCCGGGCGAAGGCCGCCAGCGCCGACGGCGAGAAGGCGGTGAGGGCCCGTGCCTGCTCGACGGTCGGTGGCCAGGGCAGATCCTGCGTCGCCCCCCATGCCGACACCGCCGTCCGGAGCGCATCCATCGGCTTGGCATCCGAAGGCAGCGCACGCAAGACGTCCATGACGGCTTTCGGGACGGGCGTGGTCGGGAGCCGCTGGGACGGATCCCAGTCGCCGGTCCACAGGAGGTGCGCGACGGCCGCATACGTGCCGCGTTCGACGAGGTCGCCGATCCGATACCCGCGGTACAGCAGGCGGCCTGCGGCGCCATCGACGAACGACAGGCTGGTCTCGCCGGCGATCACGCCTTCCAGACCGGGGGAGAACGGCCGCGCGGCCTGGAGGTCCTCGGTCGAGGCGTCGGCAGGGGGAGAGTCGGTCAACGGTCCCTGTCCAGGGCGTTGAGGATGAGCCGGACGATGATCGATCCGAGCGTGGCCGCGACGACGGCGGCGATCAGCCCGTTGACCGGGCCGAAGCCCATCGACTGCGCGAGCCAGCCACCGACGATCCCTCCGACGATGCCGACGACGACGTTCGGCAGGCAGCCGCGCGCCGTCCGACCGCCGACCAGCGCGCCCGAGATGGCGCCCGCGAGGAGGCCGACGAAGATCCAGCCGAAGATCCCCAGATCAAGCACGGTCGGAGTATCCCACGGCTATGCCGCGCTCGGCGGACGGTGCGACGACCGTCGCCGTCACGGTGGCTTCACGGCTCGGCGAGGAACGTGGCGATCACCTCGACCATCGCGTCGGGGTGGGTGTGATGGGCGGCGTGGCGCGCCCCGTCGATCACGACGACCCGCCCGTCCGCCAGTCGCTCGTCGAGCGCGACCGTGGCCTCATGGAAGGCTGGCACGCTGTCGCCGCCCAGGATCTGGAGCACCGGCTGGCGGACCCGACCGAGCGCGTCGAGCCCCGCTGCACCTGCCTTACCCTCGGCCGACAGCTCCCGTGGGATGGTGTGCGCGGCGGCGACCCGCAGCGGCCAGACGGGGTCTGCTCGGTAGGCCGCGAGAGCCGCGTCATCCATCCCGACCACGCGGCGCAGGAAGGCTTCGAGCACCGCCTCTGGGCGACCGGCGCGATCGAGATCCGCCAGCTCGCCCGCCAGGGCCGCGTCGCCATAGCGCACGTCCGGCGCCGACGGCGCCCCCTCGTAGGACACGACCCGACGGATGGACTCTGTCAGAAGCGCGGCCCCGAGGGCGCAACGACCGCCATAGGAATGACCGATCACATCGACGCGCGCCCTTGTCTCGGTGGCCACGGTGTCGGCGACGGCCGCCACGTCCTCGAACTCCCGCTCGATGGCGTACGGCAGCGTGTCGCCCGAAGCGCCGCGACCGCGGCGGTCGATGGCCTGGACGGTGAACAGCTCGGCGAGCATCGGCCCGATCACCCGGAAGGTGGTGTGGTCGGCAGCGGCGCCATGGACCAGGACGACCGACGGCCCCGCACCGCTCGTGAAGACGGCGATCGGCGTGCGGTCGCGCGACTCGACCAGCCGCGAGGGTGCGGCCGTCATGCAGGGGGCTCGGCCGCCACCACACCACCCTCCGGACGCCAGCGGTAGAGGACATCCGGCTGGCGCTCCTCATTGCCGGACCCGTCCCCGAACGCGATGGGCACGAACCCATGGCTCTCGTAGAACCGACGGGCGTAGGCGTTGACCTGGAAGCAGTACAGGTCGAGTCCCTCCGGCCGGCGCGCCTTGGCGAGCGCGATGAAACGCCGGCCGAGACCGAGGCCGATCCACTCGGGGGCGACGTACAGCTGCTCCACCTTCGTGTCCGACAGCGCCATCACGGCGACGACCCGGCCGTCATCCCGCCGGTCTTCGGCGACCCATGTCTCGTGCTTCGGCACGAGCTCGGTCGCCAGCCAGCGGCGGACGTCGTCGTCGGGATGACTCGGCGGGAAGTCGAACGTGGCCCGCCAGGACGCCAGCCACACCTCGCCGATGTCGGGCGCGTCATCGACCTCTGCCCTCCGGATGACCAGTCGATCGCTCTCGGACGACGTCACCGGGCAAGTCGCGCCGCGGCCGCCTCGTCGAGAAGCCAGGTCGCGCCGTCGCGCAGCGCCAGCTGCGCGGGGAGCGCGGCCGGATCGACATCCGGCGCGAAGATGCGGCCGATGATGTCGGCCTTGCCGGCACCGGAGGCGACGACCAATACACGCTCGGCGACCGCGACAACGGCCGGGTTGAGCGTCACGCGCTCCACATGCGGCTCGATGTGGGTCGGCGCCGGGATCGCCAGAGCCCACCGCTTCGATTCGAATGCCGCCGACCCGGGGAAGACCGACAGGATGTGCCCGTCACTGCCGACGCCGAGGAGGATGAGGTCGAAGACCGGCCAGCCATCGGTCTCCCGGAGGCCCGCCGCCCGAAGCTCCTCCACCAGCTCTGCCGCACAGGCCGCGGCGCTGCGGCCCTGGCCGATCGCCTCACCCGTCTGGAACGGGTGGACGTTGGCGACCGGGATCCGGACCCTGTCGCGATGGTCGTCCGAATGGACGCTCTCCCAACCGCCCGCCTCGAGGAGGATGTCGTCGAATGGCCGGACATTCGAGAGGGGGTGGTCCCCGGGCACGAACCGGTCGTCGCCCCACCAGGTGTGGACGTCACGCCATGGCATCCGGGCCCGGAGATCCGGTGTGAGCATCGCCTTGTAGATCCCGATCGGGGCGGTACCGCCGGTCGTCGCCCAGTCGGCGCGACCGCGCCGTGCGACGGCGCCGCTCAGCGTGTCCGCGATGATCGACGCGGCGCGAGCCGCGCCGGTCGCCTGATCCGGGACGACGACGACCTCTCGTCCGGTCACGAGCGGCCGCCTGCCGCCGGTGCCTCGCCGACCAGTCGCGCCGCCGTCCGTAACGTCCCGACCGAGACCGGATCGCGGCGACCCGCCTCGATCGCCTCCGCGAGGAGGTCGACGTCCCCGCGACGGGGGGCGAGGAAGTGCCGCTCCAGCGCCTCGACGCCGTCCTGCCAGACCCGGACGTGGACCGTCTCGGCTTCGGCGGTCACGTCGGCCCGGAGCTCCGAGCCGCGACGCTCGCACAGCAGCTCGACGCGCAGCGTCGTGCCGGAGGGCATCGACGAGACGACCGGCCTGATCACCACGGACACCTCGGCTCGCCCATCGGACAGGGTGGCTGCCATCCCCCGACTCAGCGTCGGCCGGCTCGACGAGCCGGCCCGCGGCTTCGATGTGCCCTGGCCCGGTCCCGTCGCGACGGCCAGCGGCTTGACGACGTTCAGCCCGAGGCGCGACGCCAACCAGGCCACGTGGTAGACAGGTTTCACGAGGTTTGTCGTCCCGGGCGCGCCCGTCTCGTCGTGGGTCCCATACGTCACCGAGATCCGCCGAAGGGAGCGCAGGTACGGCAGGAAGTCCGGGTCGTCGAAGATCGATGCGATCGCCTCGCGCCAGCGCGATTGGCGCATCAGGGCGAAATCGCTCACGGCCAGGTTTGCCTTTTCTGCGACCGACGCCATCTCCGCGAGCCGTGCGAGTCCGTCACCGTCCCACGTCGAGCCGTCCACGACGAGCCTGTCCGACGCCTCGAACAGGTCGATCGACGCTTGGGATGAGAACGGCGGCTCGCCCGGCCACCAGACCGTCGTCGGCAGGTCGTGGATTATCAGCGGCGTCACGATCGCCGAGAGGTGTCGCCCGGCTTCGCCGCCCGCGATCAGGTGGATGGTCTCGGCGCACGTCTCCGGGGCGTCCTCACGCGGCAGGATGCAATGCGCCTCCACGCGCGCGTCGATCCACGACGGGCCGTCGGGATCCGCTGATTGGACGACGATCGTCCGCGACGGATGTTTGCCGGTCAGCGCCTGGATCGTGGCAGCTCCCCGTTCCGCGATCTCCGGCCGTCGCGCGATGACGACCAGGTTCATCACGCTCGATCTGGCCGCGACGTGACGGCCGGGCTTGCCCTCCATCCGGGTGGTCAGGTCCTGCCTGGCCCAGATCCTCGACAGCTCCTTCTCGATGTCGGGGATGCTCCGCGCCCGCGCCGACCAGCGCAGGACCGGCTCGTTGAGTGCGACTAGATCCGTCGCCATTCGCGGCCCTCTCGGGCGATCATCTCGTCCGCCTCGGCCGGACCCCACGTCCCGGCGTCGTAGTTCGGGAATGCGGGTGGCGGCGAGTTGGCCCACGCGTCGATGTACGGATCGACGATGCCCCACGCCTCCTCGACCTCGTCGGCTCGGGTGAACAGCGAGGCGTCGCCCTGGAGCGCGTCGAGGATCAGCGTCTCGTAGGCATCGGGCGAATCGACGCTGAACGCCGAGCCGTACGTGAAGTCCATCGTCACCGAGCGGACGTTCAGACCGAGGCCCGGCACCTTCGCCCCGAACCGCAGCATGATCCCCTCGTCGGGCTGGATCCTGATCGCCAGCAGATTCGCATCCGGTTCCGCCGAGGTGTCCCGGAACAGGTGGTGGGGTACCGGCCGGAAGTGGATCGCGATCTCGGTCGCGCGCTTCGGCAGGCGCTTGCCGGTGCGGACGTAGAACGGGACCCCGGACCAGCGCCAGTCGTCGATCGTGAGACGCGCCGCGACGAACGTCTCGGTCTCCGAGTTCGGGTCGACGTCCCGCTCCTGCCGGTAGCCCGGGACGGGTTGTCCGGCTACCCAGCCGGGACCGTACTGGCCTCGGACGACCTCCGTCGCCGGGTCGGCCGGATGGGTGCCGATCGCGCGGAGCACCTTGACCTTCTCGTCGCGCAGCGCGTTCGCCTCGAACGTGGCCGGTGGCTCCATGGCCACGAGACTCACCAGCTGGAGCATGTGGTTCTGGAGGACGTCGCGAACCGCACCCGTCTGCTCATAGAACGCGCCTCGGTTCTCGATGCCGATCGACTCGGCCACCGTGATCTGGACGTGGTCGACGTAGCGCCGATTCCAGAGCGGCTCGAAGATGCCGTTCCCGAACCGAAAGACGAGCAGGTTGCGCACCGTCTCCTTGCCCAGGTAGTGATCGATGCGATAGACCTGTGACTCGCGGAAGACCTTGCCGAGCTCGCGGTTCAGTTTCTTGGCCGAGTCCAGGTCGTACCCGAACGGTTTCTCGATGACGACCCGGCGCCAACCGCCATCGTGCCGTTCGTGGTCGAGGCCGACCCGGCCGAGCTGACCGACGATCTCCGCGAACTGCGACGGCTGGGTCGCGAGGTAGTACAGCCGGTTCCCGCGCGTGCCCTCTGACTCGTCGACCTCGTCGAGCCTCGCGGCCAGGGTCTCGAAGCCGGCGGCGTCGGCGAAATCGAGCCGGTGGTAGTGGATGCGCTCCTCGAACGATCCCCATGCCGGCTGGTCGAGGGGCAGCACTCGGCTGAACTGCTCGAGGGATCCCCTGATCTCGTCACGGAAGTCGCTGTCGTCATACTCCCGCCGCCCGACGGCCAGCAGCACGAACTCGTGCGGCAGCAGGTTCGTCCGCCACAGGTGGTACAACGCAGGGATGACCTTGCGATGGGCGAGGTCGCCGGTCGCGCCGAACAGGACCAGGATCGACGGGTCCGGCACACGCTCGAGACGCAGGCCCTCGCGCAGGACGTTCTCCGCGGGCTTGGCACGCGACGGTCGCTTGCCCTGGCGTGCCTCGCGCAGGGTCAGCATCGTGCGTGGCGCATCCTTCGGCCGCGGCGCGGGCTGCGCCGGGATCGGCAGGTCCGGGTCGACGGGCGCCGGATCCTTGGCGGGCGCTTTCGTGGCCATGGCTACGAAACCTCGGGCCGATGGCGTCGCGGGGCTCCGCTCATTCCGTCCTGACCTCGTGGCCGCCGAACTCGTTTCGCAGGGCAGCCAGCACCTTGGCCCCATACGAGTCGTCCTGTCGGGAGCGGAACCTGGTCAGGAGCGACAGCGTTATCACCGGCGCCGGGACGTCCTTGTCGATGGCCTCCTGGACCGTCCAGCGGCCCTCCCCCAAATCGGCGACCCAGCCCTTCAGGTGCTCGAGGTCCTGGCCGTTCGTCTTGAAGGCGCGAGCCGCCAGCTCGAGCAGCCACGAGCGCACGACCGAGCCCTGCATCCAGAGGTCAGAGATGGCAGCGAGGTCGAGCGTGTAGTCGCTCGCGTGCATGATCTCGAAGCCCTCGGCGTACGCCTGCATGAGGCCGTACTCGATGCCGTTGTGGACCATCTTCACGTAGTGCCCGGCGCCTGGTCCCCCGACATGGAGATAGCCGCCCGGCGGCGCCAGGGTCGTGAAGATCGGCTCGAGCGGTCGGACGGCCTCCTCGTCGCCGCCGACCATCAGGCAATAGCCGACCTGCAGGCCCCACACCCCGCCCGATGTCCCCGCATCGACGTAATGGACGCCGTGCTCCTTCAGGGCGTCGTGGCGGCGGACGTCGTCGTGGAAGTTGGTGTTGCCCCCGTCGATGATCGTGTCGCCCGGCTCGAGGTGCTCGAGCAGCTCGGTGATCTGGGCCTCCGTGGCATCGCCCGCCGGGACCATCACCCAGACGGCCCGCGGCTTCTCGAGCTTGGCCACCAGCTCCTCGATCGAGAAGGTCGCCTTCGCTCCGTCGCCCTCTCCCTCGATCTCCTTCGACTTCTCCGGTGTCCGGTTGTAGACCATGATCTCGTGGCCGTCGCGGACCAGGCGGCGGACCATGTTCGCGCCCATCCGACCGAGACCGATGAAGCCGAGTCGCATGTGCGTCACACCTCCGGCAGGTTGGCGAGCGCGCCGTCGAGTGCGCGCTCAAGGGCGGCGAGCCCGGCGTCCACGTCGGCGCCGAGATGGATCCGCAGGATCGGCAGGTCGTGCGCGGCGATCGCGGCGTGATCGCCGTCGGCCTGCGCGTGGATGAGCTGGCCGAAGGTATACGGCCAGCCCGGGATCGGCCGATCGTTCGTGTGATCCGCTGTGAGCTGGAGAAACCACCCGATCGGCGGGCCGCCCTTGTGGAGTTGGCCCGTCGAATGGAGGAAACGAGGCCCATAGCCGGCCGTCGTCGCGTTGCGGGTCGCGTCACGGAGGCGGGACCGGATCCGGGTCATCGCCGCGTCGCGGTCCGACGTCGGGGCGATGAACGCCTGGACGGCAAGGTAGGCGTGCGGTACCCGCCGGCCGAGGTGATCGCGCAGCCGGTCGGCGAGATTCGCATCGGCGGCGCTCACCTCGGCGTCGTGCGACACCATGCGCTCGCCGAGATCGGCCTTGGCGAACGCCTGGCGGGTCATCTCCTTGGACTCCTCGACATTGGGCTGGTCGAACGGGTCGATGCCGAGGACGATGCCGGCGATCGCCGTGGCCACCTCCCACCGAACGAACTCGGCGCCGAGATCGATCGGATCGGGGACCGTGATTCGGATGACCGGGTGGCCGGCCTTCTCGAGCGCGTCGGCGAGGGCGTCGCGGCCCCCGTCGGTGCCTCCCTCGAGGGCCATACGAACGATGACCCTGTCGTCACCGTAGGACTCCGGCCGGCCGAGCGGCTCGAGGTCCACAGGCACGATCCCAACACCATGCTTGCCTGTGCTCTCGGCGATGAGCTGTTCCGCCCAGGCCCCGAAGGACGCGATGTCGTCGTCGGGCAGGAACGTCAGCTTGTCGCGGCCGGCGCGAGCCAGCGTGCCGATCGCGATCCCGAGGGACACGCCGGGGTTGGCGTCCGGATCCGGTTCCCGGCACGCGCCGAGCATCGCGCCAGCGGACGCCAGCAGCGCGTCGAGGTCCAGCCCGATCAATGACGCCGGCACCAGCCCGACGTACGACAGCGCGCTGTAGCGACCGCCGATGTCGGGTGGGTTGAGGAACACTTCCCGGAAGGCGTCGTGGTGGGGGATCGCCTCGAGGCTTTTCCCGGGATCGGTGATCGCGACGATGAAGGCGCCGGGAGTCTCGTAGACGTGGTGCTTGACCTTGTCGAGCGCCTCGCTCCCGCGATGCCAGGCCTCCGCGAGGAACGCGTTCGGCTCGACGGTCGTGCCCGACTTGCTCGCCACGATCACGAGCGTGCGAAACGGATCGAGGTCATCGAAGACGGCCCCGACGGCCTCCGGATCGGTCGAGTCGAGGATGCGCAGGGCGAGGTAGCCATCGGTCGAGCCGAATGTCCGATGGAGGACATCCGGTGCGAGGCTGCTGCCCCCCATCCCGGCCACGACGGCGGTCGTGAGGCCGGCGTCGACCACTGCATCGCCGAACCCCTCGAGAGCCGGGATGTTGTCGATGAAGTCGATCGGGGCGTCGAGCCAGCCCAGGCGATCCGCGATGGCCGCGGCGACCGTCGGGTCGTCCGTCCACAGCGACGTGTCGCGGTCGAACAGCCGGACGGCCCATTCGGCGTCGCGGGCGTCATCGACGACCGAGCGATACGCGGCAGCGCCGTCCCCGAGCGCGAATGTCGGGACCTGGACGGGGGACGAGACGGGCTCGGTCATCGTGGCCTCCGAAGGATTTCCGGGGACCTGCATGGTACTTCCCTCACATCACCCCCGGCCGTGCGTCACACTGCGAGGGATGCGGCGGCCTTGGCTTCGCTTGGGTTCCTTGGCGATCGCGTCGGCGGTGCTGGGCTGCACGCCGGCCCCGTCACCGACCCCACCGATGACCCCGCCACCCGTGCCGGCCGACGTCGTGCCGTGGCCGGACGTCGTGTGGTCGACGGCAGAAGTGACCGGTGGCGGACCGGCCGACGACCCGGGCGGCGGCGAGATGGTCGCCGCAGTCACGGCGGGCCCGAACGGCTTCGTGGCGGTCGGCTACCGGGAGCACGACGCTGTCCGCGACGGCCTGATCTGGTTCTCCGAGGATGGCGTGTCGTGGACCTCCGTCGGGGCGCCCGGCGCGTTCGACGCCGTGGAGCTGGTCGACGTGGCGACGTCGCCGCGCGGCTTCGTGGCGCTCGGGGTCGGGCTGTTCGCACCGGCCGCCGACCGCCCGCATGCGGTGTTCCTGCATTCCCCCGACGGCCTCGCGTGGGAGCGCATCGGGGGGGTGCCCGGATCCGCCGACACGTACCCGGCCTGGGTGACAGGCGGTCTCGACGGTTTCGTGGCGGCCGGCAGCGATGAGAACGGCGCTCCGGCAGTCTGGAGATCCCCGGACGGAACGACGTTCGAGCGCATGACGATCGAGCTCGCGGCGGACCTGTCGGTCACCGATCCGCATGCCGTCGACGGCGGCTACGTCGCGCTCGGCGGCAGCGGCAGCCCGCCCGTCCTGCTGCGATCGCCCGATGCGGTCCGCTGGACCGCCACGCCCATCGACATGGCCCCGGACGTCTCTGCGGCACGGCTGATCCCGGGTCGCTGGGGACTGGTCGTCCAGGGGGCCTGGGCACCGACATGCGCGGCGAACGCGTCCTGCCCGGCCAGCTCGATCGCCTGGTGGTCCGAGGACGGGTCCGCGTGGGGCCGGCTGCCGGGCGACGGATCGCCCATGTCGAACGGTGGCAGCATCGTCGTCCCGGCCGGCACGCACGGCCTCCTGGCGATCGACGGCGCGAGCGCCTGGGCGAGCCCCGACGGCTGGGCGTGGCGTCCGTTGCCCGAGCCTGGGGATGGATCGATGCTGATCACCGACGCGGCCGTCGTCGGCGACGAGATCGTCGCGGTCGGAGCCGTGTATGGCGAGGACGGCATCAGCCGGGGGGCCATCGTCGTTGCGAAGTGACTAGCGGCCGGCCGCCTCGATCGCCAGGACCTTGGCGAGTCGTCGCTTGTGCCGCGGCTCGCCGCTGAACGTCGCCGCGAGGAAGGCCAGCGAGCACTCGACGGCGGGCTCCGGTCCGATGACGCGGGCACCGAGCGTCAGGACGTTCATGTCGTCGTGCTCGACGCCCTGGTGGGCCGAATACGTGTCATGGCATACCGCCGACCTGATCCCGCGCATCTTGTTCGCCGCCACGCTGGCGCCGACACCCGACCCGCAGATGAGGATCCCGCGATCGGCCTCCCCGGACAGGATCGACTCGCCCAGCCGCTGGGCGAAGTCCGGGTAGTCGTCGTTCGGGTCGGAGCCGTCGCCGCCCAGGTCGATCAGCTCGTGCCCGACGCCGGCCGCCGCGATCCGCGCGATCAGCTCGTCCTTGAGCCGGGCTCCGGCGTGATCCGCCGAGAACGCGACGCGCATCAGCTGTGGCCCGGATCGGAGTCGTCGGTGCGGTCCACGCCCGCCTCGCCGGAGCGCAGCGTCGGGTGGGCACCGCTGCCCATGTGGGCAAAGTGCCCGCCCTCGATGGTCCCGATCCGCCCGCGCAGCCCGTCGCGCACGACCCGCCGGCCGACGTCCGCGACGCGGGCCACGGTGAAGCCGAAGTGCTCGAAGATCGTGCCTGCCGGGAGCCGAGGCGCCGAAGTGGTCGAGCCCGATGATCGCGCCCTCGTCGCCGACCCAGCGCTCCCACCCGAGCGACACGCCGACCTCGACGCTGACCCGCTTGCGAACGGACGGTGGCAGGACCTCGTCGCGATACGACGCGTCCTGCGCCTCGAAGCGCTCCCAGCAGGGGAGCGACACGACTCGGGTCGGGATCCCGTCGTCTTCGAGCGCCTCGGCCGCCCCGAAGCCGAGCTGGAGCTCGGAGCCTGTGGCGATGAGGATCAGCGTCGGCGCACCGCCCTCTGCGTCGACGGAGCACGTAGCCGCCGCGCGCGACGCCCTCGCGCGCCTTGTCGGCCGTGCCGGGGAGGACAGGCAGCTTCTGCCGGGTGAGGGCCAGTGCGACCGGTCCGTCACGCCGCTCGATCGCAAGGGCCCACGCCGCCGACGTCTCGTTCGCGTCGCCGGGGCGCACGAACCACAGGTTGGGGATCGCCCGCAACGCCGCGTAATGCTCGACCGGCTGGTGGGTCGGCCCGTCCTCGCCGAGCCCGACCGAGTCGTGCGTCCAGACGTGGATCACGTGCAACCCGGCCAAGGCGGAAAGGCGGACCGCGCCCCGCATGTAATCGCTGAACGTCAGGAACGTCGCGTCGTACGGGATGAACCCGCCGTGGTAGGCGATGCCGTTCGCGATCCCGCCCATACCGTGCTCCCGAACCCCGAAGCGCAGGTTCCGACCCGGCTCTTCGGCGCTGAAGTTCGGCTCACCCTTGACGTCGGTCAGGTTGGACTCGGAGAGGTCCGCCGCACCGCCGAACAGCTCCGGCACCGGCCCGGCAAGTGCCAGGATCGCGTCCTGCGATGCGTTCCGGGTGGCCAGCTCGGTCCCCGCCTCGTACGTCTTAAGCCCGCCGTCCCACCCAGGCCGCAGCCGCCGGTCCACGCGCCGCAGGAATTCCTCCGCGCGCGCCACGTCGGTCGCCCCGTACCGGGCCAGCTTCTCGTTCCATTCGTCGACGAGCCGCTCCCCGGCCGGGACCGCCTCGCGGAACACGGCCAATGCGTCGGCCGGCACGTGGAACGTGGCATCCGGGTTCCAGCCGTAGGCCACCTTCGTCAGGCGCACCTCGTCGGGACCCAGCGGCGCTCCGTGCGCCTTCTGCGAGTCCTGCTTGTTCGGGCTGCCGTAGCCGATGTGGGTCCGAACGGCGATGAGGCTCGGCCGGTCGTCGGCGTCGCGAGCCGTTTGGATCGCCGATTCGATGGCCGCGATGTCGTTGCCGTCGGCGACGCGCTGGGTGTGCCAGCCGTAGGCGTCGAAGCGCTTCGGCACGTCCTCCGAGAACGCCATCGCGGTCGGGCCGTCGAGCTGGATGTGGTTGTCGTCGTACAGGACGATCAACTTGCCGAGGCGCAAGTGGCCCGCGAGGCTCGCCGCCTCCGAGGCGATGCCCTCCTGGAGGTCGCCATCGCTGGCGATCACGTACGTCCGGTGATCGACGATCCTGCCGCCGTCGCCGTTGAACTCCGCCCCGAGCCTCCGCTCGGCGATGGCCATGCCGACCGCGTTCGCGAAGCCCTGACCGAGCGGCCCGGTCGTGGCCTCGACCCCCGGCGTCAGCCCCGACTCCGGATGACCCGGCGTCCGCGAGCCCCACTGGCGGAACCTCGTCAACTCGTCGAGCGGGAGGTCGTAGCCGGTCAGGTGGAGGAGCGAGTAGAGCAGCATCGAGGCGTGCCCGGCCGACAGGACGAAGCGGTCGCGATCCGGCCAGTCGGGCTGCGTCGGGGCGTGTCGGAGGAAACGCGTCCAGAGCACGTACGCCATCGGGGCGGCGCCCATCGGGGCGCCCGGGTGTCCTGAGTTCGCCTGCTGGACCGCGTCGATCGAGAGGGTGCGGATCGTGTCGATCGCGAGGCGGTCGAGGTCGGTCGTCACGGCGGCCATGGGCGGGACTCCGATCGTCGGTGGCGTGAGGGAACCGAAGGATCTGGAAGGTCCATTGTAGGTGTCACGGTCATCACCGCCTCACGCTCGGACGTCACCCGTCGTCCCGCGCTCGATAGGCTGCGGCGATCCGTGCCGCTTCGTCGGCGGCCCCTTCCGATGCCGTGATCGCCCGCAGGAACGCATCGCGTTCGAGGGCCTGCAACGCGACGTCCGTGACCGCAACGACCGACGCGGTGCGTGGGATATCGCGGATCAGGGCGAGCTCACCGAACGACGATCCGGGACCGAGCCGGCCGATCACTCTGGCGCCCTGCGAGACCTGGACCTCGCCCTCCTCGATCGCGTAGAAGTGGTCCCCGACCTCGCCCTCGGTGATCACGGCTGTCCCCGCGGGCAGCGCCTCGGCGGAGAGGGCGGCTGCGGCCGCCTCGAGCGCCGGCGGTGCCAGCGGTGCGAACAACGGAAGGCGCCGCAACAGCGCGATCTGGCGGAACGGGATCGGATGGGCCGCTTCATCGCGCCCGACGGTCCGGAAGATGGCCAGTGCGACGAGCGGCAGGGTCAAGGCCGCCGCGACGATGGCGCCACCGAGCCCGACCACGGCGACCAAGGCACCGGCGACCAGCGCCCCCGTCGCGGCTCCACCCATCGACGCGCCCTCCGCCAGGCCGAAGACGCGCGGAAGGTCCTCGACCGGGACCAGCCGCTGCAACACGGTCCGCACCGCGACGTCGACGACGGCGAGCCCGATCCCCGCCCCGACCAGCAGGACGAGCGCTGCGGTGCCCTCGCTCACGCGTGCGACCCCGACCACCGGGACGGCCCAGATGCATGCACCGATGAGAAGAAGAGGGGTCAGGTGCGGGCGCCCGACGAGGCCAACGGTCAGGGCACCACCGACGACCCAGCCGACTCCGATGGCAGCGGACAGGAAGCCGGCACCGGCCTGCCCCATGCCGAGGACCTCGATCGACGCAAAGACGAGCAGGACATCCATCGCTGCGGCCACGCCGAACCGCGCAGCGAGCAGCGCGACGGCCAGGGCCCGTCCCGGCTCCGCCGCACGACTGGATCCGGCTCCGGCGCGCTTCGGTCTGTGCGGGCGGCACAACATCCGATGCCACGTGCACGACCGGTCGACTGGCAAGCGAGTGCAAGGGACCGACCAGCAGCGCGGCGATCAGGGTCGCGACGCCGGCGCCCGCGTAGACGGCGGCCGGCGATGCCACCGTCAGGACCAGGCCACACAGGAGCGGCCCGATCAGGACACCCGTTCCCTCGAGGAGCGTCGAAAGTGCGTTCGCCGCGGTCAGGTGTTCCGCCCGCCCGACGACTGCAGGGAGGATCGCGCTCTGGATGGGTCGGATGCTCGTATAGGCCACGACCACGCTGGCGGCGAGGACGTACACGATGAGCGGCGGCAGGCCCACGAACATCGCCAACCCGGTGGCGAGCATCGCGGCCCCGGTCGTCGCATATGCCAGCGTCAGCGCGCGGCCGCGCGGCATCCGATCGCCGATCTTCGCCGTCAACGGCGCAGCGATGGCGGCAGGCAGCAATTGGGCCACTGCGACGATGCCGACGGACGCCGGGCCGCTCGCCGTGTACGCGTAGACCAGGATGGCGACCCAGATCGCCCACTCGCCCGCATTGAAAGCGAGCCATGCGGCTTCGACTCGCCGAACGTCCGCGATCCTCAGCACATCGCGGAACACGGTCAAGGAGCCGGGGATTCGGCTGGTCGCGGTCAGTGGGCCATCCTTGCTCGATCGATGACGGAGTGGTCGCGGTCAGGTTAGCCGGATACCCAGAGCGCATTCCGGCACTACCATCAGGCGGATGCCACGACTGCGGCCAGCCATGTCCCGCCGACCGTCAGCGAGGCCGCGGATCGTGGTCCTCGGCGATCTCGTCGTCGACGTCGTGCTCAAGCCGGAACGGTCTCTCGAGCATGGGACCGACGTCCCCGGCCGGGTCTTCTTCGTCCAGGGTGGGTCGGCCGCGACTGCGGCTCGCTGGCTCGGGCGGCTCGGGGCGCGTTCGTCGCTCATCGCGGCGATCGGGCGGGACGCAGCGGGCAGGGCGCTCGTCGAGGCGATCCGCAGCGACGGCGTGACCCCGCGAGTCGTCCGGGTCGCGGGCGCTCGCACGGGGAGGATCGGCGTCCTCGTCACGCCCGACAGCGAGCGGTCCTTCGTCACCGACCGCGGGGCGGCGCTCGAGCTCCAGCCAGGCGATCTCAAGCCTGCCTGGTTCGCGCGGTGCAGACGCGCTCCACCTGCCGCTGTACTCGCTCATCGACGAGCCCTTGAGCCTGGCGGGGCGTCGGGCGATCGAGCTCGCCCGTGGCTCGAACGCCGCGGTGAGCGTCGATCTCGCGTCGATCGGTCCGTTGCTCTCGCGCGGGCGACGGGCGGCGCGGACCCTCATCGAGGAGATCGCGCCCGACTTCCTGTTCGCGACCGCCTCGGAGGCGGAGGGTCTCCTCGGCCGGTACGCCGTCGAAGGCCTGCTGGACCTCGCCGGGATCGCCGTCGTGAAGCGCGGCTCCAAGGGCGCGACGGTCCTGGCGCGCGAGGGCGATGCGCGGCTGCGTTTCGAGGTCGCCACGGAGCCGATCGCGGCGACCGACACGACCGGCGCCGGCGACGCGTTCGACGCGGGGTTCCTGGTCGGGTGGTTCACCGCCCGCGCAAGCGGACGGTCGCTGCCGGCGGCGCTCCAGCGAGCTGCACTCGCCGGCCACCGCGCGGCGGCGAAGCAGCTCACGTCACCGCGACAGGAGCTTGTCCTCGGCTAGATCGAGGTCGCTAGGTGCCTCGCGTGATGCGCACGTCCTCGAGCTGGACCTCGAGGAGGCTGTTCGACGCACCGTCGACAGCCTCGAACACGATGCGGATCGTCTGGCCCTTCCAGGTATCGACCGGGATGTAGGTGCTCCGCCAGACGCCGTCGACGTCAGTGGCGGCCCCGGCCTTCGTGAAGACAGGCGTCCGTGCCCCACCCGAGGTTTCGATGCTCGCGACCAGCCGGTCGGCCGAGGACGAATTCGAGCCGTGCGCAAAGACATAACGGAAGTACAGCTGCTGCCCAGTCGTGTTGAACAACTTGATCGGCGCCGATCGCACGCTCGTCGACCCGTCGAGGTCGTTGGCGTTGGCCGACGAACCGGCGAGCAGGCCCGTCACCATGGCGCGCGAACCGGACGGCACCGTCCCGAGCTGCTTTGGGCCGCTCGCCGACGTGGACTCCGGGTTGCCGCGAGCGAAGGCACCGCTGGTCGCGGTGTCGGTCCCGTCGGGGTTCGTCGTCCAGCCCCGGGCCGCCTCGAAGTCGTCGTCGAACGAGCCGCACCGCCAATGGACATACGACGTCCCGAGGACCGCATACGGGCACCACGCGCGCTCTGCCAGGTACAGGACGGCGGCCTTGTTCCGGCCGGTCTCCGACGCGATCAGGCTGTCGTCCATGTAGTCGCGGTTCGACAGCTCGAACGTGTAGCTGAAGATCCGGTACACGCCGTACGCGTAGTCGCGCGTCGTGCCCGACGTGATGTACAGGTCGCTCGCCTGCTGGGGTCTGTAGCCGTTGGTCCTGGCCATCTGGCGGCCCATGTGGACCAACGCGAGGCGATCGGCGCTGGTCATGTCGGCCGGCTGGTCCGCGTACGTGTAGCCGTACGGCCACATCACGAGCCGGCCGGCCTCGTGGAACGTGATGTGCATGCGGATCTGCTGCTTGCTGTCGACGACCCGGCTCGCCAGGAAGTCGCGCACCGCGCGCACCTCCGGGGCCGACCACGCCCTGGGGCCGCGGTAGGTGATCGCCGCCGGGTTCGGGCTCGTCCGGCCCCCACCGCCCCAGCGATAGCCGTAGTTCCGGTTGAGGTCGGTGCCGATGTAGCTGGTTCCGGGCGTCGGCTGGCGGTTCTTGCGCCAATAGTGGAATCGACCGTTCGCGATGTCGTACTCGGCGCCATCCGGGTTGACGAGGAAGATGATCCAGATCTCGCGGCCGTTGACGATGTTGGTGATGCGCGTGTCGCTGCCGTAGCCATCGACGAGCCAGCGCATGATGCGCAGCGCCATCTCGACACCCATGTGCTCGTCAGCGTGGTGGCCGCCGTCGTAGAGGACCTCGGGCTCGTTCTCGTCGGTCCCGACGTTGTCCGAGATCTTCATCGCCCACAGCTCGCGGCCCTGGTAGCTCTTGCCGATGCTGAAGCGCGACGCGATCGCCGGGTGAGCAGCAGCGACCGCCTGGGTCGCGGCGCCGATTTCGGCGTACGTGTGGTAGCCGGTGTAGCCCCTCGGGAAGTCGGCCGCTGCGACGGCTGTGGTCGAGGCGACGAGGAGGACGACCAGCGTCGCGGCGATCGCCGCTGGGACGGAGCGTCGGAAGCGGCGATCGGGAAGGGTCATCGGTCGATGATGACCCCCATGTCCAGCCGGCGCGATGCCGGGATGGGGCCAGTCGACCGTGGCCGAAACGTCCCGGCGGTCAGCGGAGGTACCGGTCGAACCAGTCGAGCACCCGCTTGTTGCGGTCGATGCGGCGGTCGGGCCGGCCTGCGTTTGCGTAGACGTGGAACTCGTCCGGGTACAGCACGTACTCGACCGTCCGGCCGAGGTGACGCAGCGCGATGAAGAACTGCTCGTTGTCCGCGGCGGGGCAGCGGTGATCGGCCTCCCCTTGGAGCATCAGGAGCGGGGTCCGGACGTTCGCAACGTGACGCAGCGGTGATTGCCGCCAGAGCTTGTCGACCCCTTCGGGTGAGAGCGTGTCGCCCAGCAGGGCGGCCCGGCTGTACTCGGGGCCGCCGTCGGAGTTCGCCCAGTCCGCCACCTGGTTCGTGACGCCGTTCTCCGAGACCGCCGCCTTGAAGCGATCGCTCGTGCCGACCAGCCAGTTCGTCATGTACCCGCCGTAGCTCAGGCCCATCACGCCGAGCCGCTCTGGGTCCGCCAGACCGATCGCGACGACGTGATCGACAGCTGCATGGACGTCGGCGGCATCGACTCCACCCCAGTCGCCGAGCTGCGGGCGGATCCAGTCGGCGCCGTACGTGGCCGAACCCCGGATGTTCGGCAGGATGACGCGGTACCCGTGCGCGACGAGAAGGATGACCTCGATGTGCGGCGCCGGCGCCCACGCACCCATCGGGCCGCCGTGGACGTTGACGATCGCCGGGAGCGGCGTGAGGCGTGCGCCGGCCGGCGACGCGATCCAGACATCGATCGGCCCGCCGGCCCCGGGCGCCCGGACGAGGCGCATCTCCGGCATCTCGAAGGCGTCCTGCCAACGCGAGCCCAGCCGCGAGCGGGTATGGAGGGTCGCCTCGCCGGCGCTGTCGTCGTTGCCGAAATCGAGAGTCTGCAGCTCCATCGCGCGCGTGCCGTCGGTCCCGAGCGTCGCGATCCGACCGCCTCCCGCCACAGCGACGGTGTGCGTCGTGATGTCCCCACCGGCAAGGCGCCGAGAGCTGCGTTCCTCACCGGTCTTCGGATCGATAGTGAAGACGTATGGATGCGACCGTCCCTGGTCCGAGATCGTCGCGGCGATCCGCTCGTCGTCGAGCCAGAACGGCCCGTGGCGGCCATCGACGAACCAGCCGTTGAGATCGGTATCGACCCAGTTGCCGATCGGCCGGTCGAGGTCAGGCGCGAGCAGCCACGGCTGTCCGGAGCCGTCGGCCGGCCCGACGACCACGCCCGGGATCACGTCGTCGAGCGGCTCTGGCTCGAGCAGGCCGCGGGCCGCGATCCAGCGTCCGTCGGGCGACCAGGCGGGGTGGCTCGCCCAGCCCGGTCGGAGCACCTCGGTCGGCTCCGCGTCGCGCTCATCGACATCGACCGCCCAGATCGTCGTCCGCCAATGGAGGTCGGGCTCCGGCCCGCGGTCAGTGGTGAAGGCGATCGTGCGGTTGTCGGGATGCCACGCGATGTCGGAAACGCCCCAGTCGCCGCTCGTGATCTGGCGCGGCTTGCCCGAAGGCAGGTCGGTCACGAAGAGGTGCGACCACCGGTCTCGATGGCCCTCCTCGTCCCATCGCCAGTCTGTCCGGGTGATGTGGCGGGCGACGGGGGTCTCATCCGAGCCCGCCTTCCCGCGCCGCCAGATCGGCCTGGCCTTGCCGGCGATGAAGCGGGGCGGGTCGACCTCGGCGGTGAACGCGAGGCGGCGGCCGTCGGGCGACCAGGCGATCTCGCCGACCGCGCCATGGCGGCCGATCTTCGCGGGCCACGGGCTGGCGGTGCGCAGCAGATCGAGCAGCATGATCGCCGCCACCGAGTCGTCGTCGGTCGGGTCGGTCCGGACGAAGGCGAGCGTGTGGCCGTCCGGGCAGAGCCGCGGCCGCGTGTCGCGGATCTTCCCCCGGGTCAGCTGGCGCGGTGTCGGGATGGCGCGCCCGGCCCCCACGTCGATGGCGAACAGGTGGCTGACGTAGCGGTTCCCCCGGATCGATCGCCGCACGACGACGGCAGTCCGCCCGTCGACGGACAGGTCGAGCTCTTCGACGACGACGATGCGGCGGATGTCCTCAGGGGTCATGGTCCGGCGTGCAGCCATGCGCGACAGACTAGCCGCGCCGCTACCCTTCCGGTATGCCCGTCCCGCCCTCGGTCGCCGACCGATTGATCATCGCGCCGGAGGTGGCCGGGGCTCTCGCCGAGGGCCGGCCCGTCGTCGCGCTCGAGTCAACATTGATCAGTCACGGATTGCCCTATCCGCAGAACCTCGACGTGGCCTCGGCCTCCGAGACCGCCGTCCGTGAGACGCCAGGCGCCGTGCCGGCCACGGTCGCGATCCGCGATGGGCGGCTGCTGGTCGGGCTCGACGCCGGGGCGCTGGAGGCGCTGGCCACGGCCCCGGCCGGCTCTGTCCGGAAGGCAGCGCGCCCAAGCCTGGCCGTCGCCCTCGCCGAGGGCGGGTGGGCGGCCACGACTGTGTCGGCCACCATGATCGCCGCCTTCGCTGCCGGGATCCGCGTCTTCGCGACCGGCGGCATCGGCGGGGTGCATCGCGGGGCCCTCGACGCGTCGGGTGCGGGCGTGCCCGCGTCGTTCGACATCTCGTCGGATCTCGAGGAACTCGGCCGGACCGCGATGGCCGTGGTCTGCGCTGGCCCAAAGGCCATCCTCGACGTGCCGGCTACGATCGAGTA
This sequence comes from uncultured Chloroflexia bacterium, assembly GCA_963819655.1. Classification (GTDB taxonomy): domain Bacteria; phylum Chloroflexota; class Limnocylindria; order Limnocylindrales; family CSP1-4; genus SPCO01. Next base: position 1,051,293 of record CAWFXA010000002.1, read on the forward strand.
CCTCGAGACACGGGGCGTGCCGGTCATCGTGGTCGGTCAAACGGACGTGCCCGGGTTCTTCGCCCGGTCATCGGGGGTCCCGGCGCCGGCCGTCGCCGCTGACGCGGCCGAGGCAGCCCGGATCGTTGCGGCGCATCTCGGCCTGGGCTTGGGGAGCGGCGCTCTGGTCTGCGTGCCAGTGCCCGCCGACGAGGCACTCCCCGATGACGTCGCACGGGACGCCGTGACTCGCGCGGTCGAAGACGCCGAGGTCGCCGGCATCCATGGACCGGCCCTCACGCCGTGGCTTCTCGCGCGGATCGCCGAACTGACCGACGGTCGGTCGGTGCCCGCGAACACCGCGTTGATCGTGAACAATGCGCGCGTTGCCGCGTCGCTGGCGGCCCACCTGCGCTAACGCACGGTTCCAAGCCGCATTCGACCCCTTCCTGATATTGCCGCGCGCCCGGCCGGTCGGTACACTCGCCGGACTCGCGAGGCATCCGGGGTGGGCGGTGCTGCGCCATGGTGGTGTGGGCCGCGCGACCGAGCCACCGGGTCGTGGAGGATGGCGCGCCATGCGCATCTACGAGGGCAGCCCGCGCCAGGACTTCGAGGAAGTCTTCAGGTCCATCGGCGCGTTCCTCGACCAGCGCGGCATGAAGGACGTCCTTCTCGTGGAGGCCCCCGACGGTTTCATCGTCCAGGGCCTCGTCGTGTCCGGCTCGTCGGTCGGTGCCTGGTCCGAGTCGATCGGGACGCAGGCCAAGGAGACGTTGACCTTCCTCGACGATGACATCGCCCGCTTCATGGAGGAAGCCGCCGCGCGTCGCGGTCGGTCGGCCCCGGTGCCGACGCACGACGCCGGCTATTACGAGACGGCCTTCCGCGTCCTCGGTCGTTACATGGACGACCAGAAACCGAAGGACGTGTTCTTCTTCGAGCAGGACGGCGCGTTCGTCGTCAGGCTCCTGCTGTCCGGCCAGGCCGGCAGCCAGCACCAGCTCTCGGAGTTCACGCGCGAGGACATCGCCCAGATGGTGGCCAAGGGGCCAGCGCTCCGGAGCCCGGTCTCGATCCCCGGCGCGAGTAGCAGCACGACTACCAGCGCCTGACCTCGGAGGTATCGCCCATGAAAGCCCTCAAGACCGTCGCCGTCGCTCTCGGCATCACGCTCGCGGCGCTCATCGTCATCCCGCTGGCCGTGCTGGCCGGCCTGTTCGTCTGGTTGAAGCTCACCGAAGAGGACGACGAGGAGCTCCTCGAGCTCGACCGCGACACCGTCTGATCGATCGCGACGGCGACTGATCGACCCCGACATCCCCGCCGCACCACCGACGCCCGCCGATCGACCGGCGGGCGTTGCGCTTCTGTCCGTCGACCGCCGTCTCGCCGAGGCGGCGGTCATCGGCGTCATGGTCATCTGGGCCGCGAACTTCATCGTCGTGAAGGGCGCCATCGCGGTCCTCCCGCCTGTCGGCTTCACGATGCTGCGCTACGGCCTGGCGTCGATCGCGCTGCTCGCGATCCTGCGCTGGTCCGAAGGGACCATCCGGTTGCCCCGACCCGACGTGGTCCGGATCCTCGTCCTCGGCGGGCTGGGTTTCGGGCTGTACCAGATCCTGTGGACGACCGGCCTCACGTCGATCCCGGCCGGCGACAGCGCACTGATCATCGCCTCGACCCCGGTCCTCGTCGCCGTCCTCGCTGGGATCATCGGCGTCGACACGCTGACGCCGCAGAAGTTCGCCGGCGCCGCGCTGTCGTTCCTGGGTGTCGTCGTGGTCATCGCGGCGGGCGTCGGCATCTCGATGAGCGGCTCTGCCGTGGGAAGCCTCCTGACGCTGGCTGCCGCAGCATGCTGGGCGTCGTACACGGCCTTCGCGGCGCCCGTCCTCCGCCGCCACTCCCCGCTCGTGCTGACGACGTGGGCGACGATCGGCGGGACGCTGGTGCTGATCCTGCCCGGCGTTGCGCAGCTCACGGCGCCGGGGGCGCTCGGCCCGGAGCAGTCCGCGCAGCTCGTGCCGATCGTCCTGGCGATCGCGTATTCCGGGATCCTCGCGGCCGCGGTCGCGAACGTCGTGGTCTTCAACGGCGTTCGATTGCTCGGCCCGACCCGGGTCATCACGCTCCAGTCATTCGTGCCGCCCATGGCTGTGGTCCTTGCGTTCATCTTCCTGCATGAGCCGATCCGTCCGGCGCAGGTCGTCGGCGGGCTGATCATCGTGTTGGGCGTGGCGTTGACACGTCGCGCTTCGGTTCGCCCGGCCGCGCGCTCATGACGGACGAGGCGCCGCCTCTCCCACCACTCGTCGAGGGGACGCCGCCGCTCGCGATTCTCGTCGACTACGACGGGACGATCTCGCTGACCGACGTCACCGACCAGGTCATGGCCACGCATGCGCCTGCCATCTGGGAGGAGGCCGAGCGGCTCTACGCGGCGGGCGCGATGGGATCACGCCGGCTCATGGCCTGGGAGATGTCGATGGTCGACGCGGATCCCGATGCGCTCCGGGCGACCGCCGCGGCCCAGCCGCACGATCCCGGGTTCGTCCCCTTCGTCCGCCGCGCTCAGGCGGCCGGCATCCCGGTCGAGGTCGTGTCCGACGGATTCGGATTCTTCATCCGCCCGGCCCTGGAGCGACTCGGGGTGGGGGAGCTCCCGGTGGTGACCGCGCGGACAGATTTCGATGACCGACGACCCTCGCTGCATTTCCCCAACGGCCACCCGACCTGCCTCGTCTGCGGGACGTGCAAGCGACAGCGAGTCCTGGCCCATCGGGCCGCGGGTCGACTCGTCGTGTTCATCGGCGACGGCGACAGCGATCGGTATGCCGCCGGTTACAGCGACATCGTGTTCGCGAAGCGAGCACTGGAACGGATCTGCCTCGAGGCGGGCTGGGCGTACCGCCGCTGGACCGCGTTCAGCGAGCTGGAAGGGTGGCTGGCGGAGACGCTCGTGGGATGGGCGCGCGATCCCTCCAGCCTGACGCCGCCGGAGCCGGGTCCCCCGCGTGGCTATTTCTGCGGCCCCGAGGTGTGGGGCGACGGCCTGGAGGATCCGCCCCCAGGTTCGTGGCCGCCGCCGGAACCAACAGGCGTTACGTCAAAGGTGACAAGCGACGAGAGACCCGGCGGCGTTGAGCCCTAGAAGCTGAGTGTCACGCGTGCCGTGACATCCGAGGGGGGAAGGTCGACCTGCTCGGCTGCGTTCGTCCGTTGTGACACCAATGGCCAACACCGCGGATTCGCGTCCGGGGCCTCTTTCCGATAGCATCAGAAAAACCCCGGAGGAACCCTGACCCATGTCGAAGTATGTCTTCGTGACTGGCGGAGTCGCGAGCAGTCTCGGCAAAGGCATCACGGCGGCGAGCATCGGCCGCATCCTCAAGGCCCGAGGCCTGCGGGTGAGCATCCTCAAGCTCGACCCGTACATCAACGTCGACCCCGGCACGATGTCGCCGTACCAGCACGGCGAGGTCTTCGTCACCGACGACGGCGCCGAGACCGACCTCGACCTCGGTCACTACGAGCGCTTCATCGACGAGAACCTGAGCCAGCTCAGCAACGTCACGACCGGGCGCATCTACCAGGCGGTCATCGCCAAGGAGCGCCGCGGCGACTACCTCGGCGGCACGGTCCAGGTCATCCCGCACATCACCAACGAGATCAAGGAGCGCATCGGGCGGGTCGCCCGGGACAGCGACCCGGACGTCGTGATCGTCGAGGTCGGCGGGACCGTCGGCGATATCGAATCGCTGCCCTTCCTCGAGGCGATCCGCCAGATGCGCAAGGACGTCGGCCGCGCGAACGTGCTGTACGTCCACGTGACGCTGCTCCCCGAGCTGGCCGCCACGGGCGAGCTCAAGACGAAGCCGACCCAGCACTCGGTCAAGGAGCTCCGCGGCATCGGCATCCAGCCGGACATCATCGTGCTGCGCTCGGACCGTCCGGTCAGCGATGAGATCCGCGAGAAGATCGCGCTCTTCACCGATGTTGCGCCCGAGGCCGTCATCCCGGCCGAGACCGCCGACTCGATCTACGAGGTCCCGCTGCTGTTCGAGGAAGCCGGGCTCGGCCGGCTGATCGTGCGCGACCTCGCCCTCGGCGACGAGGACGCCGTGCCCGACCTCGATGGCTGGCGGGCACTCGTCGAACGCATCAAGGCTCCCAAGCCGAGCCTCGAGATCGGCCTCGTCGGCAAGTACATCGAACTCCCCGACGCGTACCTGTCCGTCACCGAGGCCCTCAAGCACGCGGCCTGGGCGCATGGCGTCGACGCCAAGGTGCGCTGGGTCGATTCGGAGGTACTCACCAAGGACAACGTCCACGAGGCGCTCGAGGGCGTGGCCGGTGTGCTCGTGCCGGGCGGGTTCGGCCATCGCGGCATCGAGGGCAAGGTCCTCGCCGCCCATTACGCGCGCGATCACCGCATCCCGTACCTCGGCCTGTGCCTCGGCCTGCAGTGCGCGGTGATCGAGTTCGCTCGAGATGTCATCGGGACATCCGACGCCAACTCGACCGAGTTCGACATGTTCACCGAGCACCCCGTCATCGATTTCATGCCCGACCAGCGCGAGATGGAGGACAAGGGCGGGACGATGCGTTTGGGCCTGTACCCCGCCCGACTGACGCCCGGCTCGAAGGCCGCCGCGGTCTACGGCCAGGAGGTCATCTACGAGCGGCACCGCCATCGGTTCGAGGTGAACAACCGCTACCGGGGGACGCTCGAGGGCGCCGGGATGCTGCTCAGCGGCCAGTCGCCGGACGGGCGGCTCGTCGAGATCGTCGAGCTCAAGGATCACCCGTGGTTCGTGGCCAGCCAGTTCCACCCCGAGTTCAAGTCGCGGCCGGAACGGCCGCACCCGCTGTTCGACGGGTTCGTGGCCGCATCGATCGCGGTCGCGGACGGTCGTGAGCCCGTCCTGGAAGCTCGACCTGAGCTCGCGCCATCGCGTCAGGCCGCGACCGTCGACGCCGGGTGAGTCGGGGCTGACAGGCCAGACCTGACGGCGTGGCCTGATCCCGGAGCACGCCGATGGCCACGCCGACGTTTCGCGACCGAGAGTGTCGGGAGCTCCTGGCATTCGACGAGGTTCGCCACCGACTCGGCTTAGGGACTCGTCTCCCGGGGGGCCGGCGCGAGGTCGCCGTCGCCGACATCATCGGGTCGGTCGGCCGGGTGTCCGATTTCGACGGCTGCTTCCGGCCCAGGAACCGACGCCTTCGTGATGAGATCCGTATCCGTGCGGCGAGTCCGGTGGTGGTCGACATGCCGCTCTCGCTGCTCCAGGTGGATCACGCCTTCTTCGTCGAGGACGGCCACAAGCGGCTCTCGGCGGCGATCGCCGACGGTCGTCAGTACGTCGATGCGAACGTCGACCAATTCGAGACGCGCTTCCACGTCGCGCCCGGGACGACCATGGCATCCATCCGGGTCACCGCCAGCGAGCGTAGGTTCCGGAAGGTGACCGGCCTCGATGCGGCAGTCCCGCGACGACGGTTCCCGCTCTCGGATCCGGACGGCTACCTCGAGCTCCAGGAGTCCGTGAAGGCGCACACGCTCGACTACTCCCGGGCCGAGGCGCGACTCGTCTCCCCGGAGGAGGGCGCCCGGCACTGGTACGAGACCGTGTTCGTGCCGATCCTCGAGCTGATCGACTCGACCGGCATGGGCAAGCTTCTCGAGTCGATGACCGACGCGGACCGCTTCCTGTTGTTCAGGCGTGGCATCGACGTGCCGATGTTGCCCGGCTGGCGCATCCCTCGTGCCGCGGCCGAGCGAGGGGTGGAGAACATCACGGATCGAACGCAGGTCACGCGGACCAAGCGACTTGCCTCGCTCGCTCGACGCCCCAAGAAGCGCAACGCACCGCTCCTGCCGGAGGAGACTCAGGGCGACGATGGCGGGTCGTCAGCGCCCTGACCCGCCGTCATTGGTGGTGCCGCCGCGCACCGTCCCGCACGGGAGCGGGTCAGCGCCACGCGACGCGACCCGCCACCAGGGGTCAGACTAGCCAGCACTCAACGGTGGGTCGCGCGGTCCGGACGACGTCGATGACCCCAAAGACATCACGTCGTCGATCGCACCCCAGCGACCCTCCATGGACCACGCCTGGTAGGAGGAGAGTCCATGCGTAGGCTGGCCATCCTGGCCGTATCCATCCTGATGCTCGCTGCCGTTCCGGCGGCATCCGCACGCACGACCGACGCGTACGACGCGCCAACCGCGAGTGGACTGTGCGAGGCCTTCTTCGGCGTCAGCGCCGGACCGGAGCCGCTGTCCGCGTGTCAGTGGGATATGCGGTACATCAACGCCAATGCCGCCTCCCGCGCCCTCGCCACAGGCGATGGCGTGACCGTCGGCGTCATCGACAGCGGAATCGACTTCACGCACCCGGACCTCGACAACATCGACGTCGGGCTCTCGTGTTCGTTCATCAACACCGATACGCCGACCGCCGATCCAGCCGAGATCGCGAACGGCGACTGTTCGAACAAATCGGCAGTCCAGGACCTGAACGGTCATGGGACCCATGTCGCAACGACGATCGCGGGTGCGCTCGATGGCACCGGCATCGTCGGCGTGGCCCCGGACGCAACGATCGTAAGCCTCAAGGCCTGCACGATCATCGGCTTCTGTTTCGTCGATTCGGTCGCGGCCGCGCTGCGCTATGCAGGCGACCAAGGCATCGATGTCGTCAACCTCAGCCTGTTCGCCGACCCGTACCTCTACTACTGCAGCAACGACGCGGGCCAGCGGGCGATGTACCAGGAGATGAAGAACGCGGCGAAGTACGCGCAGCAGCGCGGCACCGTCGTGGTCGCCGCGGCCGGCAACGAGCTGCACGACCTCGGTCACCCCGTGACCGACGAGATCAGCCCCGACTGGCCGCCTGACACAGCCGAGAGCCGTCGGATCCACAACAACTGCCGCGTCGCCCCCGCAGAGCTGCCGGGCGTCGTGACGGTATCGGCCTCCGGCGTGAACACGCTGGCGGGCTACTCCAACGTCGGCAGCCCGATCGATGTCACGGCCCCGGGCGGCGATGCCGCTCAGACGCCGGGCACGACCTTCGGTCGGATCCTGGCGGGTTGGTCCAGCACAGACGGAACCGGCTCGTGGGAGTTCTTCGCTGCCACCGGCCGAGCCGTCCTCGACGACGGCGGTCGATACGTCTGGATCAGCGGGACGTCGATGGCGTCACCGCACGCCGCGGGTGTCGCAGCGTTGATCATCGAGAACCACCCGGGCTGGAACCAGGGAGCCGTGGCGGCTGCAGTGCGGTCCACCGCGACGCCGATGGCCTGCCCGAGCCCAGCCGATCCGAACCTCCCCCGCTGCTTTGGCGGTCGTGGCAACACGACCTTCTTCGGCGCCGGCATGGTGAACGCCCTGGCGGCCGCCTCGAAGTAAAGACTTGTTCGCTCCGCGAACCCCAGGAAGGGCCGCCGGCATAGCCGGCGGCCCAGAGCCACATGAAGTGGAGGAGGCCGTATGCGCTCTCGACGGATCGCCGCGCTGTCGATCGTTCTGACGATCGGCGCGCTTGTTGCCGCGCTCGCCCCACCGGCGTTCGCCGCAGACATCAATGAATCAAAGGGCTTTCGCAAGGCGGTGACGCTCGCCGGCATCCGCGAGCATCAGGCCGCTCTCCAGGAGATCGCCGACGACAACGACGGCACACGATCGTCGGGTACGCCCGGCTATCGCGCGTCGGCCGACTATGTCGCGGGGAAGCTCGAGGCTGCCGGTTACGACGCCACGCTCCAGCCCTTCCCGTTCGCGTTCTATCGACAGCTTGCGCCGTCGACGTTCGAGCGCGTGTCGCCGAACCCGACCACGTACACGGAAGGTGCCGGGGCCGATTACACCCCGATGACCTATTCGGGTTCCGGGAATGTGACGGCCTCGGTATCGACCGTCGCGGCGCTTGGTTGCGAGAGCGCCAACTTCGCCGGTTTCCCTGCAGGCAATATCGCGCTCATCTCACGCGGTGCCTGCACGTTCGGGATCAAGGCCGCCAATGCCCAAACCGCGGGGGCGTCCGCGGTCGTCATCTACAACAACGCCGCCGGTCCGCTCAACGGCACGCTCGGGGCGCCGAACTACACGATCCCGGTCCTTGGCACGACCCAGGCGATCGGCGTGGAGAATGCGGCCCTCGTTCCCGGGGGATTGACGTTCCACGTCATGACCTCGACCGACAGCGAGACAAGGACGACATGGAACGTGATCGCCGAGACCGCGTCTGGTGATCCGAACCGCGTGGTCGTCGTCGGCGCCCACCTCGACAGCGTCCTGCCGGGACCGGGCATCAACGACAACGGGTCGGGTTCGGCGACGATCCTCGAGATCGCCGAGGTCTTCGCCGCGCAGAACCGTGTCGCCCGCAACAAGCTCCGGTTCATGTGGTACGGCGCCGAGGAGTTCAATCTCCTGGGCTCGGCGTTCTACGTGAATGGTCTGTCGGTGGCCGAGCGGGACAAGATCATGGCGATGATCAACTTCGACATGGTCGGGTCGCCCAACTATGTTCGCTTCGTCTACGACGGCGACAACTCCGCCTTCCCCGTCGGGCCAGGAGCGGCCGAGGGTCCTCCGGGCTCCGCCTACCTGGAAACGCTGTTCGTCGACTACTTCAACGCCGTTGGTCTCGCCAGCGATCCCACGCCATTCAGTGGTCGCTCCGACTACGGCCCGTTCATCGCGGTCGGTGTCCCGGCCGGCGGGCTGTTCACGGGCGCCGAAGGGATCAAGACGGCCGCCCAGGCTGCGACATACGGGGGCACGGCGGGCACGGCCTACGACCCGTGCTACCACCAGGCGTGCGATACGTACGCCAACAACAGCAACACCGGCCTCGATCAGATGTCCGATGCCGCCGCGCACGTCGCCCTGACGCTGTCACGGGTGAAGGTCGACGTTCGCCAGACGGATGCAGTGGCCGCGCTGCGGACGTCCGGTAGCCGCGTGGCCGACGCGCCGGGTCCGGAGGAACTCCCCGACCGGTAGCCAGTCGATCAAGTCAAGTGGAGAGCGGGTCTGGTCCCCAGGCCCGCTCTTCGTTTCCTCAGCGGCTCAGATGAGCCGCTTCCCGTCCAACGCGAGTCGCCTAACGACTGAACCGAAAGCAGGCTCATTCCGAGACGGCCCGCAACCTCGCCCCAGCGTAGAATCAGGGTCCCTTCGCCGAATGGAGCCCTGCCATGAAGCTCTTCCTGGACACCGCTGACATCGAAGAGATCCGCACCGTCGCCCGCTGGGGCGTGCTCGACGGTGTGACCACCAACCCGACGCTGTTCTCCAAGACCACCGGCCGGACCTACGAGGAGGTCCTCAAGGAGATCTGCACGATCACCAGCGGCCCGGTCTCCGCGGAGGTCGTCGCCGACGAAGTCGAGGGGATGCTCACCGAAGGACGTGCGTTCGCCAAGCTCGCCCCGAACATCGTCGTCAAGGTCCCGATGAGCGTCGAAGGCCTCGAGGCGATGAGCCGCTTCGCCGAAGAGGGGATCAAGACCAACTGCACGCTGATCTTCACCGCGAACCAAGGACTGCTCGCAGCCAAGGCCGGCGCCAGCCTGCTATCGCCGTTCGTCGGGCGCCTCGATGACATCAACCAGGACGGGATGATCGTCGTCCGCGAACTCGTGGAGATCGTCGAGCTCCATCAGCTCGAGACAGAGGTCCTCGCGGCGTCGATCCGGAACCCGGTCCACATGACCCAGGCGGCCCTCGCAGGCGCGCACGTGGCGACGCTGCCCTTCAAGATCCTCGAGCAGATGGTCCACCACCCGCTCACCGACAAGGGCATCACCCAGTTCCGGTCGGACTGGGACAAGGCGCGCAAGGCGCTTGCCGAGAAGGCGGGAGCCGCCCAGAGCGACATCAAGCCGACCGAGGCGCGCGCCTAACGCCTCGCTGAGGCCACCGGAGGAGGGAAGCGCGTGGCTGCGACGGAGGAGGTCCTCGGCCAGTTCCTCGGCGACGACACGTTCCCGGTGTCATGGGATTCGGAGGTCGAGAAGGACTTCTTCTGGGTCTACGACGACCTCCACATCCCCCATCCGGTCAGCCCGATGTTCTTCGACATCGGTGGTTGGTGGCTCAGCTGCGACCACATGTTCCGCCGGTTCGGGACGCCGTTCGCGGTCGACTGGCTGGCCAAGAACGTCAACGGCTACGTGTACACCACGGCCATTCCAGGCCGACCCTGACGTCCGCATCGAGGGCACCGAGTACAGCTCGCGCTACCAGGCACGCGTCCCGCGAGATGACACGTTCGCCACGTCGATGGGCGCCTATCTCGACACGGTCCTACCCGTCTACGGTGAGCACTTCGCCGACTGGTGGCACGACCGGCTCGTGCCCGAGATGCAACGCAACTTCGCGTACCTCGAGGAGCGCCTCGACGCCGCCGACGACATGTCGCTGGCCGAGACCGCGACCCTCCTCGAGGACGCGATCGACATCCACGACCGGCACTGGAAGATCCACTGGATGCTCAACTTCGCCCAGCTGTCGGCGACGCTGAAGCTGCGCGCGGTGATGGAGAAGACCCGTGGCTCGGTTGACGAGGAGCTATTGGGACGGCTCCAGAATTCGGCCTCGGACCGCAACTGGGACTCGATCGGGGCGCTCTGGCGGATGAAGAACGAGGTCCGCGACGAACCCGAGCTGCGGACGGCGTTCGAGCCCGACGACGTCGACCGGATCGCCGCAGCCCTCCGCGCGTCGGAGCGAGGCCGACGCTTCATCAGCGAACGCGTCGAGCCGTACCAGCGCGAATTCGGCTGGCACGCCGTGTGGAGCCACGAGTTCATCTTCCCGACGGTGCGCGAAGAGATGAGGCCGGTCCTCGAGCTGATCCGCGGCTACCTCGTCAGCGACTACGACTTCCCGAGCGCGATCGAGGCGATGCGCCGGGACATCACGGCCGCCTCGCAGGAGATCCTGAGCGGACTCGCCGGGGAGGCGCTCGAGGAGATGCGGGAGTCGAACGCGGTGAACCTCCGGATGGCGCCGCTGACGCCCGATCACCACTTCTACATCGACCAGGGCGCGAACGCCCACGTCCGGCTCGTGCTCCTGGCGGTCGGCAGGAAGCTCGTCGAATCCGGACGGCTCGATCAGCCCGACGACGTCCTGTTCCTGCGTTACAACGAGCTGCGGGCGCTCATCGGCAGCGCGGATGCGCTCGATGCCCGGACGCTCGTCTCCACGCGGCGTGCCGAGCGCGACGCCGCTCGGGAGCTCCACCCGCGGGATTGGGTCGGCACGGTCACGCCGTCGCAGCTGGCCTTCCCATACCTCGTCAATTGGGGCTATCCGGAGCGCTTCCACCGCCAGCAGTCCGACGACGAAAGCGTGATCAGCGGCATCGCGGGCTCGCCCGGCACGATCGAGGGGATCGCGCGCGTCGTCACCACGGTCGATGAGTTCGACGAGGTGCGCGACGGCGACATCCTCGTGTGCCAGATGACGAATCCCGCGTGGGTCGTGCTGTTCACCAAGATCGCGGGGCTCGTGACCGACACCGGTGGGACGACATCGCATCCGGCCGTGCTCGCGCGGGAGTTCGGGATCCCGGCCGTCATCGGGACGTCCGTGGCGACGCGTCGGATCAAGACCGGCGACCGTCTCCGGGTCGACGGGGGCGCCGGCCGCGTCGAGATCCTCGCCGCTGAACCCGCGGCGCCAGCCGCACCCGCACCGTCAGCGGTCGAGGCGATCGGGCGTTGAGCGCGGCCCGGGACCAGGTGGATCGGGTCCGGTAGGGCCGGACCCATGCGTGCGTTCGCCTACGAGCGGCCGAGCGAACTGGCCGAGGTCATCGGCCTGCTCGCCGATCAGGGACCGGACGTGCGCCTTCTCGCGGGCGGCACCGACCTCATCATCCGCATCCGGGACGGCTCGATCCAGCCGCGCACAGTGGTCGACGTCAAGGGCGTCGCCGAGCTGGAGCGGGGCATCCGGGAGGTCGACGGTCATCTCTCCATCGGGGCGCGGACCGTGATGACCGACCTGCTGCGCGACGAGCGCATCCGGCGTGACTACGCGGCGCTGGCAGAGGCGGCCGCCGTCGTTGGAGCAGTGCAGATCAGGAACCGGGCGACCCTGGCCGGCAACATCTGCAACGCGTCCCCGGCAGCCGACACGGCGCCCGCCCTGCTCGCATTCGGCGCGCGCGTCGTCGCGGTCGGGCCCGATGGCCACCGTGTCATCCCGCTCGACGCGTTCTTCGTGCGCTCCGGTGTCACGACGCTGGCGGCCGGCGAGCTTGTGTCCGCGATCGAGCTTCCGCTGCCGGTGACGCCGCGCGGATCTGTCCATGTCCGGCGCACGCGCCGACGAGGCCATGATCTCGCCTCGGTCACGCTGGCGTGCACGGTCGACGCCGAGGGGGTCACGCGGATCGCGTATGGCAGCCTGGGTCCGCGGCCGCTGCTCGTCGTCGACGAGACCGGCGTCCTCGCGGATCCCGCAGCGACGGACGCGGCGCGTGAAGCACGACTCGCTGAGCTGTTCTCCGACGCGGCACCGTCGCCGACGATCGATGCGGGCGAGCCCCGAGTACCGCCTCGCGATGCTTCGGGTCCTGGGGCTGCGCGCGGTTCGCAGGACCATCGAGCGGCTGGCATGACCACCCGCCGCATCGAGCTCACCGTCAACGGGCGCGCCCGAGCGGTCGACGTCCAGCCGCACCACACGCTGCTCGAGGTCCTCCGCGACGACCTCGGCCTCACGGGCACGAAAGAGTGCTGCCTGGTTGGGGAGTGCGGCGCCTGTACGGTCCTGGTCGACGATGTGAGCGTCGATTCGTGCCTGATGCTCGGCGTCGAGGCGGACGGCGCGTCGATCACGACGGTCGAAGGGCTCGCCCTCGGCGACCGGCTGCATCCGCTCCAGCAGGCATTCCTCGACACGGGCGCGGCCCAGTGCGGCTTCTGCATCCCTGGTCAGCTCCTGTCCGCGGCCGCGTTACTGGCAGAGATCCCGCACCCGACTCGCCCCGAGATCGAGGAGGGGCTTGCCGGCAACCTGTGCCGCTGCGCTGGCTACGAGCAGATCATCGAAGCGGTTGCAGCCGCGGCCACGCCGGCGACCGAAGCGGCGCTTCGCGAGCACGCCACGCTGGGCTCCCTGCGGTCGGCGACCGCGCGTCGACGCCGGATGCGGAGCTTGCACCGCAATGACGGTCGTCGGCAGCTCACCGGCGCGGGTCGGCGGGGTGGATCGCGTGACCGGCCGACAGGCGTATGTCGCCGACATCCACATCGAGGACACCCTCCACGTGAAGCTCGTGACGCTCGACGTGGCTCGCGCGCGGATCGGCTCGATCGACACGAGTGCGGCACGTGACGTCCCGGGCGTCCGCCTCGTCATGACGGCCGCGGACCTGCCCAAGCCGATGCCGCGATTCGGTCCGCAACGGCGCGACCGGCCGGTCCTCGCGGTCGACGAGACCAAGTACCACGGCGACCCCGTGGCCGCAGTGGCCGCCGACTCCCGGGATGCCGCCGAGGAGGCAGCCCGCCTCGTGCGGGTCGAGTTCGAGGAGCTGCCCGCCCTCCACACACTCGCCGCGGCGCTCGCGCCAGACGCGCCCCTTGTGCAGGATCCCGCACTGCGCCCGAACGATCCCCAGGCCGAGACCAACGTGCTCCACGAACACCGCCACAGCTGGGGCGACCTTGACGCCGCCGAACGCGAGGCGGAGATCGTGGTCGAGGGCACGTACACGTTCCCGATGGTCACCCAGTTCGCGATCGAGCCGCACGCGTTCATGGCCGCCCCGGACGGCGATGGCATCGCCATCTGGAGCGCGATCCAGCACCCGAACTGGCTGCAGCGCGTCATCGGCGAGCTCCTAGGTCTGCCCCTCGCCAAGGTGCGCGTCCACGCGCCCGACCCGGGCGGCGCATTCGGGGGCAAGCAGCACGCGAAGTACGAGCCGCTGCTGGCGTTCATGGCGCTCGCCACCGGCCGGCCGGTCAAGCTGGTTCTATCGCTCGAGGAGACGTTCCAGGCGGTCCGCCGTGGCGCGGCCGAGGTCCACGTCCGAACCGGTTTCCGACGCGACGGCACGCTCGTCTTCCGCGACCTCGAGGCGAACTACCTGATCGGTGCCTACGCCGACATCGCGGACCGGACCGTGGCGAAGGGCAGCTACACCTCGATGGGTCCGTACCGCTGTCCGGCGGTCCGGATCGTCGCCCGCAGCGTGCTGTCGCACACCGTGCCGTCCACCGCGTTCCGTGGGTTCGGCAATCCCCAGCAGATCTGGGCGGTCGAGTCGAACATGAACGAGGCGGCGCGGGCGCTCGGCATCGATCCGCTTGAGCTGCGGTTGCGCAACCTGGCAGGTCCCGGCGAGACGTTCATCCCCGGCGACACGCCGGCCGATGGCGACTGGGCGGTCGCGGTGCGACGGGCGGCCGAGATGATCGGCTGGGACTCGCCGCTGCCGGCGGGTCGAGGCCGAGGTCTCGCGCTCGGCTTGAAATCGGGGCCGACCACCGGCCTGTCGTATTCGACCGTCAGGCTGCTGGTCGATGGCAGCGTCGTCGTCTACGCCGGCACGTCCGACATGGGGCAGGGCGCGCGGACGATCTTCGCCCAGATCGCCGCCGACGAGCTCGGCGCGCCGCTCGAGTGGGTGAAGGTCGTCTCGGGCGACACGGCGGTCGTGCCGTACGACCAGCAGACCTCGGCCAGTCGGTCGTCGGTGTTCATGGGGAACGCGGTGCTGCGCGCCTGCCAGGACATCCAGGCCAAGGTCCGGTCGATGGCGGCGCGGCTGGAGTCGGTCGATGCGGCGGAGGTCACCGTGGAGCGCGGCGAGGTACGAATCGGCGATCGCAGTGCTCTCGATCCGCGATGTCGTCCGGCGCGGCCTCGGTCGACTCGGTGGCGAGCTCATCGGCGTCGGTGAGATGCGCAAGGACGCCGAGCCCGACCATCCGCTCGGCGGCACCGCGGCGTTCTACGAGTTCAACGCGACGGCGGTCGAGGTCGAGGTCGATCGCGACACCGGCGATATCACGATCCCGAGGTATGTGACGGTGTCGGACGTCGGCAAGGCGCTGAATCCGCTGCAGGTCCGCGGCCAGGACGAGGGTGCCGCGGTGATGGGACTCGGGCACACGCTGATGGAGCACTACATCTGGGACGACGAGGGCCGGATCCGGAACCTCGGCGCCATCGACTACCGGATCCCGACGTCGATGGACCTGCCGCTCGAGATGGCGAGCGACATGGTCGAGAACGCCGACGGGCCCGGACCGTATGGCGCGAAGGGGATGAGCGAAGGGGCGCTCCTCCCGGTCGCTCCGGCCGTGGCCGCGGCGGTGCGCGACGCGACCGGTGTCTCGATCCGGGACCTGCCGTTGACGCCGGAGCGGGTCTGGCGCGCGCTCCAGGATGCCGGCGAATGACGCACGCATACGCGCTCGACGGGGTCCCGGCAGCGACGCTCGACGAGGCCGTCGCGCTCGTCGGCGGCAAGGCCGCGAACCTCGGCGTGATGACCCGCGAGCTCCACCTGCCGGTCCCGCCCGGGTTCGTGATCACGACGGTGACATGCCGGACGTTCCTGGCCGATGGATGGCCGGATGGTCTTGACGAAGCGGTTCGCCGGGAGATGGCCGCGGTCGAAATCGCGGTCGGGCGGCGCTTCGGCGACCCTGGCGATCCGCTGCTGGTCAGCGTGCGGTCGGGGGCGCCGGTTTCGATGCCGGGGATGATGGATACGATCCTCAATCTGGGACTCAACGACGCGACCACGCGGGGGCTGGGTGCGGTGGCCCGTGACGATGGGTTCGCCGAGGGATGCCGGGCGCGTTTCGTCGATTCCTTCCGCCTGATCGTCGGGGTCGTGGACGTGCCGGACGACCCGTGGGCCCAGCTCCGGCTTGCGATCGAGGCAGTCTTCCGTTCGTGGCACAGCGATCGGGCGCGCGCCTATCGCGAGAAGGAGGGTATCTCGCACGATCTCGGGACCGCCGTGACTGTGCAGGCGATGGTGTTCGGCAACCGTGGCGCCGACTCGGCGACCGGCGTCGTCTTCACCCGCAACCCGGCCACCGGCGAACCGGCTCTCTACGGAGACGTGCTGTTCGACGCCCAGGGCGAGGACGTCGTCGCCGGCACCCACCAGACCGAACCGATCGCTGTGCTCGATACGCGGCTGCCGGCAGTGGCCCGCGAGCTGCGCGCTGCCGCCGAGCGGCTCGAGCGCCACTACGCCGACCTGTGCGACATCGAGTTCACCGTCGAAGCCGGGACGCTTTGGCTGCTCCAGGTGCGGGTCGGCAAGCGTTCGCCGCAGGCGGCGCTGCGGATCGCGGTCGACATGGCGCAGGACGAGGCGTTCCCGTTGACGCGCGCGGAAGCGGTCCGGCGCGTCCTTCCGTTGCTGGCCGACCCGCCGAGGATCGCGACGGGCCGCGCCTCGGAGGCTCCCGCGCTGACGACGGGCCTTGCCGCATCACCGGGTGTGGCGAGCGGGCCGATCGCCACAGATCCGGAGGCGGCCGTGGCATCGGCAGACGCCGGCACACCGGCGATCCTTGTCCGCGCCCAGACCTCGCCCGACGACGTCCACGGCATGGCGAAGGCGGCCGGCATCCTGACGTCGCGCGGCGGGCTTGCGAGCCACGCGGCGGTGGTGGCTCGCGGCTGGGGCATCCCCGCCGTCGTCGGCGCGGAGTCGGTGGAGGTCGGTGACGGTGAGATCCGGATCGATGGGCGTGTCGTCCGCGCCGGCGATGTCATCACGATCGACGGTGGCACCGGCGAGGTCTTCGAGGGCAAGGTCGATGGCTCGACCGTGATCGCGCCAGAGGCCGCGACGCTGCTCGCTTGGGCGCGTGAAGCTGGCGTCGACGTCGCACCGAGCGTCCGGCGCGAACCTGCGTCCCGAACACTTCCAGTAGACGCCGATCGCGTCCTGCGAGCCGTTGCCATCAAGGGCTTCGCGACGACCCAGGGGATCGCCGACGCGGTCCTCGCGACTCCCGACGCCGTGCGACCCGTGCTCGAGGGACTTACGCGCGACGCCCTGATCGAGTTCGCCGCCGATGCCTTCAAGCTGACGCCCGCCGGCCGCGAGCGTGCCGACGAGCTGTTGACTGCCGAGCGTGAGGCGTGGGGCGTCGACAGCGCCGCCGCAGCACTCGACGCCTTCCTCGACATCGACCATCGCGTGAAGGAGGTCGTCACCGCCTGGCAGCTGCGCGACGACCAGACGGTCAACGACCACAGTGACCCGGCGTACGACGCCGACGTGCTCGACCGGCTCGCCGCGATCCACGCGGACGCGGTGGCCTGCCTCGAACCGAACGAACCGAAGCTCCCGCGTCTCGGCGACTACCGCGCTCGACTCACGCGCGCGCTCGAGGCCGTCCAGGCCGGCGACAGCCGGTACGTCGCCTCACCCCGCGTCGACAGCTACCACGGCACCTGGTTCGAGCTGCATGAGGATCTGATCCAGCTCGCCGGCCGAACCCGCGAGGAAGAATCTGCCGCCGGCCGTGCATGAATGGAGGGAGACGCCCGGCCTAGCATTGTGGCCATGACTCCCTCGCCCGCCCGACCGGTCATCACCGATGCGACCGCGCGCGAGCGCTATGAGGCCCACGTCGACGGCGAGCTCGCGGGCGTTCTCGAGTACATCGTCAAACGCGGCCGGATCGCCCTCATCCACACGGAGGTGCTGCCCGACCACGAGGGCCAGGGCGTGGGGTCCGCACTGGTCCGCTTCGCGCTCGAGGACGCCCGCCGACGCGAGCTGCGGGTCATCGCGACCTGTCCATACGTTCAGGCCTATCTGTCACGCCACCCCGAGGACGACGACATCGTCGTCGGTCGGTCCGCCCCGTCGCCTGACTCGGTGTCCTGAAAACGACAGCGTCCTGCAACCTTGGGCACAGGGTGTCGGCGGGGAGGCGGCCACCAGTCGCGGTCGCTAACGGCCTCCCGCTCTACACGTGCAACCCGGGCGACTTCGCCGGCATCGACGACTTGACCATCCGAGCGGTTCCTGCTGCCGATTGATGGCCCAGACCGGAGCTCTCTGGTGCGCTCTCGTTCGATCGAGGCAGGTAAACGGCGTCCTCAGCTGCCCTGCTCGTATCCCGTGGCCGTGAGCTTGTCCCAGAGCGTGCCGGCGTTCTTGGTCTGGATGTGATCCATCATGTAGCCCTGTCCGACGTCGACCGGGCCGAAGACGTCATCGAACCGGATCCGCTCGACGGTCTCCTGGCGCGTCCAGCCCTTGGCCACGGCGTCGGCGACCGCGGCCTTCCACGCCAGTAGCACCGCCCGTTGCCGATCCACGGCTTCTAGCGTCGTCACCGGCCCGTGGCCCGGGACGAGGCGATCGACGTCCAGTTGCCGGATCCGCTCCAGTGCCTCCAGCCATTGGTCGACGTTCGAGGTCATCAGCCAGGTCTGGACCTGATTGAAGATCGTGTCGCCGGTGAACACGACCCGCTCCTCCGGGATATGGACCGCTAGCTGGCCGGGCGTATGCCCCGGCGTCCACAGGCAGTGGAACGTATGGTCGCCGACGCGTAGCGTGAGGTCCCCGGTGAACACGATCGTCCCCTTGTTCGGGTCCTCGTAGTAGACCTCGCGGTCCGGGATGAGCGGAGCGGCGTCGGGGTCGTCGGTCGGGATCGCCTCGAGCGCGTACGCGAACGGATCGAGCTCGGCGTTCGGATCCATGAAGTTGTCGTACAACCCCTGGTTCATGACGACCTCGACGCCCTTGAACCAGTAGTTGCCGAAGATGTGGTCGACGTGGTGCTCGGTGTTGATGAGGTAGCGGATCGGGCCGTGGAGCTCGGCCTTGGCGCGCATCGCGACCGCGCGAGTCGGGAGCTGGGGCGTGTCGACCACGACGACGCCGTCCGACGTCACGACGAAGCTGGGGTTGCAGCCGCGCAGCTTGGTCGTGGTGAAGACGTTCGGAGTCACCTGCTCCATGTCGATGGTGGTCATTGCGTGGCTGTCAGCCCGCCATCGATGCCGAGCACCTGCCCGGTCACGAATGACGCGGCGTCCGACACGAGGAAGATCGCTGGTCCGACGATGTCGCTCGTTTCGCCGACGCGGCCCAGCGGGATTCGGCCGACGATGCCGGCCTTGAACACCGGGTCCTCGAGCAGCGTCGCGACCTGGGGCGTGTCGACGAAGGTCGGCATGATCGCGTTGACCCGGATGCCGTGCTTCGCCCACTCGGTCGCCCATTGGCGAGTCAGCGACGAGATCGCGCCCTTCGCGGCGACGTAGGCCGAGTAGCCCGCGTTGATCCCAAGGTTGGCGCGGACCGACGAGATGTTCAGGATCCTGCCGCCCTCGCCCTGTTCGATCATGGCGCGCGCGACGGGCTGGGTCGCCACTAGCGTGCTCCGGACGTTGAGCTCCATGATCCAGTCCCATGCGTCGCGCGGGTAGGCCTCCGCGGGGTGGAGCACCTTGCCGGCGCCGCCGCCGACCGCGTTGACCAGGATGTCGATGCGGCCGAAGCGATCGATCGTCTCGTCGACCATCCGCTCGGCGTCGGCCTCGTTCGTCGCGTCACCCGTGACGGCGAGACCCTTGGAGCCGGCTGATTCGACCCGTTCCACCGCGGCCCGGAGCGGCTCGGCGTTCCGACCCGCCACCGCGACGAGGGCTCCGGCCTGCGCCAGGGCCTCGGCGATGGGCGCCCCGATGCCGCCCCCGCCGCCCGGGATCAGGGCGACCCGGCCCTGCAGGCTGAACATGTCGAGTTGGGCCATGCGGCCTCCTTCCGAAGTTCGAGCGTAGTGGCGCCCCCATCGTCGCGTCAAAACGCGAGTCCGGGCGTGCGGCCCCGTCGGCAGGCTCGGCGTACGATCGCGTTGATGTCCGTCGCGGCCCCATCGATCGGGATCCTTCGAGAGCGGCATCTGCACGCGTCCTTGAAACGGTGGTATGCGGAGCCCGGCGACCAGGTCGAGGTGGTCGTCGACGGGTACGTCGTGGATCTTCTCCGAGGCGAGCTGCTCATCGAGATCCAGACGCGTGGATTTGCCGGGATGCGGCCGAAGGTCCTCGCGCTGCTTGGGGCCGGCCACCAGATCCGGGTCGTCCATCCGATCGCGGTCGACCGGTGGATCGTGCAGGTGGATGACGATGGGCAATTCCTCGGCCGCCGGCGCTCGCCGCGCCACGGCGATCTCGTCGACCTGGCCGCGGAGTTGGTGACCTTTCCGGAGCTCCTCGACGATCCCGGGTTCGAGATCGAGGTGCTGCTGACCCGAGAGGAGGAGGTCCGGCGCCACGACCCCAGGCGGTGCTGGCGTCGCCGCGGCTGGACCGTGGTCGAGCGCCGCCTGATCGAGGTGCTGGATCGGATCACCCTGGCGCGGCCTGGCGACCTCACGCGCTGGCTCCCCGAGACGCTTTCGGAGCCGTTCACGACGGCCGAGCTGGCCGTCGCGCTCCATCGGCCCCGACGCACCGCGCAGCAGATGACCTACTGCCTGCGTCGGCTCGGCCTCATCGAGGCGATCGGCACGCGGGACCGCTCGGCCGCGTATCGCCTCGTCCCACGGGAGGCTCCGGGCGACGTACTATAGAAAACCATTACCGCCCACGTTCTGAACGACTGACGTCACCACGGAGAGGGGCATGGCGCTGAACCTCGACGGGCTCATCCCGGCCACCGTCCTGCCGATGCATGGCGACGGGAGCATCGACGAACCCGCCCTCAGGACGTATATCGCCTGGGTCGTCGAACAGGGGCCGGTCGCTCTGGCGATCAACGTCGACACCGGCGAGGGACCGCATCTCACCCACGACGAGAAGGTCCGCATCATCCAGATCGTCCGCAACGTCACGGACACCCCCATCGTGGCCGGGCTGGCCGGCCCATCGACGGACGCGGCCGTCCGCCAGGCCCGCGACTTCCAGGCCGCCGGCGCCGACGCGCTCCTCGTCTTCCCGATCCCGGCCTACCTGAGCCAGCCGCTCGATCCGCGGATCCCGGTCGCCTATCACAGGGCGATCGCGGAGGTCGGGCTGCCGCTCATCCTCTTCCAGCTGCAACCCGCCCTCGCGGGCGTGAACTACGAGGCCGACGTCCTCGAGGCGATGGCCCTGGTCGATGGCGTCGTCGCGATCAAGGAGGCGTCCTTCGACGCACGCCGGTTCGTCGATACCGCCCGGCTGCTCGAGCAGCTCCCGAAGAAGATCACCCTCCTCACCGGCAACGACAACTTCATCCTCGAGTCGTTCCTGCTGGGCGCGACCGGCGCCCTCATCGGTTTCGGCGCGGTCATGACCCGTGAGCAGGTCGACATGATCCGCGCGTGGCAGGAAGGTCGGACCGACGAAGCGATGGCGCTCGGCAGACGCGTCCAGCGGCTGGCCGACGTCGTGTTCGCTGCGCCGGTCGGCGACTATCGGGTCCGGCTCAAGGAGTGCCTGCGCATCCTCGGCGTGCTCGAGTTCGCGACCGTCCGGCAGCCGCTCCTGCCGATCTCCGACGCCGAGCGCGAGCACCTCACGGCCGTCCTGAAGGAGGTCGGCCTGCTCGCGCCGACCAACGCCCCCGCGCTCGTCTGATGGCCGAGGAGCCCGCGGACGTCCTGATCATCGGTGCCGGCGCGTCCGGCGGGGTGGTCGCGAAGCGCCTCTCGGAATCCGGTTTCGGCGTCGTCTGCCTCGAGCAGGGCGAGTGGCTCGACCGCGCGGACTACCCGGGCAACAAGCTCGACTGGGAGCTCAAGGCGCGCAAGGACTGGGCGACAAGCCCGAATATCCGCGGGCTGGCGCAGGACTACCCGATCGTCGAGGATGACACGCCTGTCTCGCCGCTCATGTACAACGCCGTGGGCGGCTCGACGATCATCTTCGCGGGCGCCTGGCCACGCGCGCTGCCGTCCGATTTCCGCGTCCGATCGCTCGACGGCGTCGCCGATGACTGGCCGATCGACTACTTCGAGCTGCTGCCGTACTTCTACAGGACCGACCGCGATTTTGGCGTGTCGGGGCTGCCGGGCGATCCGGCCTACCCGCCCGATACCGAGGACGCGCCCATGCCGCCGCTCCCGATCGGGTCGGCCGGGCTCAAGGTCGCGCGCGGCATGACCAAGCTCGGTTGGCACTGGTGGCCGGAGTTCAATTCGATCAACTCGGTCGCCTATGACGGCCGCCGGCCGTGTGTCCAGCGCAGCACCTGCCAGTCCGGCTGCAATGAGGGCGCCAAGGCCTCGACCGACCTGACCCACTGGCCCAAGGCCATCGCCAGGGGCGCGCGCCTCGTGACGGGCGCACGCGTGCGGCGCATCGAGACCGACGCCAAGGGCCTGGCGACCGGCGCCACCTGGATCGACGCCGACGGGGCCGACCATTTCCAGCCGGCGAAAGTCGTCGTCGTGGCGGCCAACGCGATCGGGACGCCCCGGCTGTTGTTGCTCTCCTCGAGCCCCCAGCACCCGGACGGCCTCGCCAACTCATCCGGCCTGGTCGGCAAGCGGCTGATGATGCATCCGTTCGCCAATGTCGCGGGCCTGTTCGAGGAGCCGCTGATGAGCTGGCAAGGGCAGTTCGGCGACCTCATCGAGTCGCTCGAGTTCTACGAGACCGACGAGAAGCGCGGGTTCGTCCGCGGCGCGCGTTGGGGTCTCGCCCCGACCGGCGGCCCGATCAACACCGCGCTCCCGAGCCGGGCCGGTGAGCAGATCTGGGGCGCCGAGCACCACGCCCACGTCCGGACGCACCTCGGCCACGGGGCGAACTGGGGTCTCTTCGCCGAGGACCTGCCCGACGAGGCGAACCACATCACGATCTCGTCGACGGTCACCGACTCGTCGGGGATCCCGGCGCCCGAGGTCCACTACGCGATGGCCGACAACGCGCGCCGCATGCTCGATTTCCACATCGAGCGAGCGACGGAATCGATGGAGGCTGCTGGCGCCTACAAGATCGAGGTCGACCGGCTGATGCGGTACTCCGGCTGGCACCTCCTTGGGACGGCGCGGATGGGCGACGACCCGACGACGTCCGTGCTGGATCGTTGGAACCGGGCCCACGACGTCCCGAACCTCTACGTCGTCGACGGCTCGTGCTTTGTCACGTCGTCGGGCGTGAACCCGACGTCCACGATCGTGTCGATCGCCCTGCGAGCAGCCGACCACATGGTCGAGACGCGCTTCGAGCAGCAGGTGCCGGTATGACGGATCGCATGGACACCGGGGAGCGAGCGACCCTCGCGGCGATCGCCGACCACTTCATCCCGGCAGCGGACGGCATGCCGTCGGCGGCGGACATCCTGACCGACGATCGGCTCGCGTTCGTTGTTCGCGCTCGCCCCGACCTCGCGGAACCACTGAAAGATGCGCTGCGGTCGGAGCTCGGCGATGACGTTCGCGAGCGCCTCTCCGCGCTCGCCGACGAGCCGACCAACCTGGCCGCGCTCCAGCTGGCGATCGTCGGGGGCTACTACACCGACAAGCGCGTGCGGGAGCTCATCGGCTATCCGGGCCAGATGGCGCTCGAGCTGCGGTCGTGGGAGTACCCCGCCTACCTTGAAGAAGGGCTGATCGACGCCGTGCTCGCTCGCGGCCCCGTCTGGCGTGACCCGTCGACCGGCCGGCGAGCCGTCACGACGGATTCGCCACGTACCTACGCAGAACGCTGGTCGGGCGGTGCCGAGTCGCCCGAAGGAGGACGAGATGGCCGCGATCGCACCTGACACGACGAAGGCGTCGGCACCGGGCTGGCTCGGCACGTTCGTCGAGGCGTGGGAGCCGGGGACCGGGGCGCCGGTCGAGGACCACGAGCCCGCCACGGGCCGGCTGATCGCCACGGTCCGGGGTTCCACCGCCGACGACGTGGCCCGGGCTGCTGCCGCCGCCAAGGCGGCCCAACCGGCGTGGGCCGAGACGTCCTTCCAGGAACGCGCGCGAATCCTGCGCAAGGCCGCCGACATCTACGAGGCCAATCGCGAGGAATTCGGGACGTGGACGATGCGCGAGACCGGCGCGTCGCACAGCAAGATGCACCACGAGTCGAATTTCGCGTACGGCGAGATCCTGAGCGCCGCCACGCTGCCGTGGCAGCCCTACGGCTCGCTCGTACCGACCGCCGTGAAGGGCCGCCTGTCGATGGTCCGGCGGATCCCGATCGGGGTCGTCGGTGCGATCACGCCGTGGAACTCACCGAGTGTGCTGGGCATGCGGGTCGTCGCGCCGGCACTCGCGCTCGGCAACGCCGTCGTCCTGAAGCCGGATCCCCAGACGCCGGTCATCGGCGGGGCGATGTTCGAGGCGGTCTTTCGCGAAGCGGGCCTGCCGGAGGGCCTGCTCCAGATCGTCGTCGGTGGCGCCGACATCGGCGAGGGGCTGGTCACGGATCCCAATGTCAATCTCGTGTCGTTCACCGGTTCGACAGCGGCGGGCCGTCGGGTCGGCGAGCTCGCGGGCGCACGACTCAAGAAGGTGTCGCTCGAGCTCGGTGGCAACAACGCATTCATCGTGCTCGACGACGCTGATCTCGACGCCGCGACGGCTGCCGGCGCGTTCTCGTCGTTCCAGTTCCAGGGCCAGGTCTGTTTCGCGGCCGGCCGGCACATCGTCCACGAGAGCATCGCCGGCCACTACGTCGACGCGTTGCGCGACAAGGCGCAGAAGCTGCGACTGGGCGACCCGTACCGCGAGGACGTCCAGCTCGGTCCGATCGTCAACGAGAAGCAGATCAGACGCGTCGACGACATCGTGCGCCGTTCGGTGGACAGCGGCGCACGCCTCGTCACGGGCGGGACCTACGACGGCCTCTTCTACCAGCCGACGGTCCTTGCAGAGGTGACGCAGGAGATGCCGGCCTGGACCGACGAGATCTTCGGCCCAGTCGCGCCGGTCACGACGTTCCGGACCGACGAGGAGGCGCTGGCTCTGGCCAACAACAGCGCGTACGGGCTGGTCGGCGCGGTCTATTCGAAGTCGCTCTCGCGCGGCCTGTCGGTCGCCAACCGCATCAAGGCCGGGATGGTCCACGTCAACGACGGCACGCTGAACGACGAGGCGACCATCCCGTTCGGAGGGACGGGGCTGTCGGGCAACGGCAGCCGGTACGGTGGCGAGGCGAACCTCGACAACTTCACCGAGTGGCAGTGGGTCACCGTGCGCGACGAACCGCCGACGTTCCCGTTCTGATGGCATCGATCACCGAGGTCGCACGCCTGGCGGGCGTCTCGACGGCGACCGCGTCGCGTGTCGTCTCGTCGGCCGATTACCCGGTCAGCGCCGCGACCCGCGCCCGTGTCCTCGACGCGGCGCGGACGCTCGACTACGTCCCGAACGCGCTCGCGCGCGGGCTGCTCAAGAGCCAGATCCCGGTGGTCGCGGTGATCGTCCACGACATCACCGACCCGTATTTCGCGGAGGTCGTGCGCGGCGTCGAGGATGCCGCCTCGCCCGCGGGCTACCTGGTGATCACCTGTTCGTCGGAGCGCGACGCGGAACGCGAGACGTCCTACGTCCGGCTGCTGCGATCGATGCGTGCCGCGAGCGTCATCTTCGCCGCGAGCGGCCTCGACGACCCCGAGTCGAACCGGGAGATCGAGAAGCACCTCGCCGCGATGCGCGCTGACGGAGCCGCCGTGGTGCACCTCTCGCCGCACGCGCTCGGCGACGCCGACGTTGGCGTCGACAACGAGGCCGGGATGGCGCGGATGATCGCCGCGCTCGTCGAGCTCGGTCATCGGGAGATCGCGTTCCTCGCGGGTCCATCGACGCTCTTCGTCGCCCGGGCCCGCCTCGTCGGCTACCGCCGCGGTCTCGCGGAGGCCACCATCCCGTTCGACGAGCGGCTCGTGATCCATACGAGCTTCGACCGGGACGGTGGCGCTCTCGGAATCGACACGCTGCTCGGCGGTCTGGCACGGTTCACCGCCGTCGCGTGCGCCAACGATCCGCTGGCGATGGGCGCCCTGGCGCGCCTCGCCGAGCTCGGGATCGACGTTCCGGGGCAGGTCTCCGTCACGGGCTTCGACGACGTCCCGGTCGCCGCCATCACCTCGCCCAGCCTCTCGACCGTCCGGCTGCCGTTGCGGGAGATGGGTCGTCGCGGCTTCGCCGAGGCAGTGCGTGTCCTGGGCGGCGCGGAGCTGTCATCCACCGTCCTGCCCACCGAGCTGGCCATGCGCGCCTCGACCGCGCGACCTGCCGCCGTGCCGCTGGGCGCTGCCGTCGAAGGGGTCGGCGCTTGACCGGGTCGCTCGCGGATCGCGTCGTGCTCGTGACCGGCAGCAGCCGGGGCATCGGCGCGGAGGTCGCGGTGAAGGCCGCCGCCGAAGGCGCGATCGTCGCCGTCCACTACCACCGCTCCGCGGATGCCGCGCAGCGGACCCTCGAACGCGTCCGCGCGGCCGGGGCGGAGGGTGACTGCTTCCCCGCGGACATCGCGGACGGCGGCCAGGCCGAGCGGCTCGTCGAACAGGTCATCGACCGGTTCGGGCGTGTCGACGGCCTGGTCAACAACGCCGGGCTCACCCAGGTGGGGCCGTTTCTCGAGATCGAGGCGGCCGAATGGGAGGAGATCATCCGGACCGATCTGACGGCCGCGTTCCATACCTCTCGCGCCGTCCTGCCATCGATGCTTGAGCGCGGCGACGGGGCCATCGTCAACATCGCGTCGCGGCTCGCGCAGATGGGCATCGCCGAGACCGCCGCATACAGCGCGGCAAAGGCCGGGCTGCTGGGTTTGACCCGGTCGCTCGCCCGCGAGTTCGGGCCGCGCGGGATCCGGATCAACGCCGTCGCCCCGGGGGTCACGATCACCGAGATGACGACCGACCTCGTCGACAGTGAGGCGGGCAAGCAGCGGCTGCGCGACATGGCGCTCGGGCGGTTCGGCCGCGCCGAGGAGGTGGCCGAGGCGGTCGTCTTCCTGTTGTCCGACCGCGCGAGCCTGTTCCTCGGCCAGACGCTCAACCCCAACGCCGGGGGCTACATGCCGTGAGCAAGACCGCTGCCGCCGGCCGAATGCAGCAGATCGCCGCGCAGGTGGATCCGGCGCAAGGCGCCAACGAGCACGGGAGCGAGCGCATCTGGATGATGCGTGAGCGAGCGCGCGCAGGCGGCAACGCGGCGACGGGTCCGCATCCGCGAGCGAGATGCAAATGGAGGTCGGCGGGTGCGGGCTAAGGTCCTGGACGTTCGTGATGCGGTCGCGCTGGTTCGTGACGGGAGCACGCTGCTGATCGGCGGGTCCGGTGCCGGCCACGCCGTCCCGCAGCGATTCATCGACGAGCTCGCTGCGGTCTTCACCGCCGAAGGCAGGCCACGCGACCTGACGACGGTCCGCATCGTGGGCATCGGCGACTTCGCCGACCGCGGTTTCTCGCAGCTCGGCCTGCCCGGGCTGATGCGCCGCACGATCGGCAGCAACATCGGCAACGAGCCGCGGCTCGGTGCGCTGGTCGAGGCGAACGAGATCGAGTCGTATTCGTTCCCGCAGGGCGTGCTCTCGCAGCTCGTCCGCGAGATCGCCGCGGGTCGGCCGGGGCTCGTCACGCACGTCGGGCTGGGCACGTATGTGGACCCGCGCCAGACCGGTGGCAAGCAGAATGCCCGAACGACCGAGGATCTCGTCGAGGTGGTCACCCTGCGGGGTCGGGAGTGGCTCCTGTTCCACGCATTCCCGATCGACGTCGCGGTCATCCGCGGCACGACCGCCGACGAGGACGGCAACCTCACGATGGAGGGCGAGGCCCTCCAGGGCGAGATGCTGGCGATGGCAATGGCCGCGCGGAACAGTGGCGGCATCGTCATCGCCCAGGTCCGGCGCCTGGCGCGTCGGGGCAGCTTGTCGATGCGCGACGTGAAGGTGCCGGGAGCGCTGGTCGACCACGTGTTCGTCGACCCGGACCAGTGGCAGACCTACATCACCCAGGACTCGCCGTACTACGCGGGCGCGCTGCGCAAGCCCGTCACCGACGAGCCGCCAGCGCCGCTCGACGTCCGCAAGATCATCGCCCGGCGCTCCCTGCTCGAATTCCGGCGCGGGGCCATCTGCAACCTCGGGTTCGGCATCAGCCAGCTCATCGGCCGGGTCGCCTGGGAGGAGGGCATCACCGACCAGCTCGTGCTGACGGTCGAGCAGGGCATCTTCGGTGGCGTGCCGGTCGCCGGGAACGAGGGCGGCACCGGGCTTCAACTACCAGGCGATGATCGACCAGCCGTACATGTTCGACTTCTACGACGGCGGCGGGCTCGATGTCGCGAGTCTGTCCTTCGCCGAGGTCGATGCCGAGGGCAACGTCAACGTCCACGCCTTCGAGGGTCGCGTGCGCGGGCCGGGCGGCTTCCCGAACATCAGCGCTCGGACCGGCAAGATCAACTTCGTGGGGACGCTCACAGCCCAGGGCCTCCGGCTCGACATCGACGACGGCGTGCGGATCGTCGAGGAGGGGACCCTCCGGAAGTTCGTCCCGAAGGTCCGCGAGGTCTCGTTCAATGGGCAGCTCGCGCGCGAGCGCGGCCAGCAGGTCCGCTACATCACGGAGCGAGCGGTGTTCGCGCTCGAAGACGACGGCCTGGTCCTGATCGAGGTGGCGCCCGGTATCGACGTCGAGCGCGACGTGCTCGGCCAGATGGACTTTCGACCGCGCATGGCCGATGACCTCGGGACGATGGATCGCCGGCTGTACGCCGAGGGACCGATGGGTCTCGCGGCCGATTTCGCGGCCGCCCGATGAGCGAGCTCGTCGCTCTCGAGCTCGGGCGCGTGACGCACCTCGAGCTCGTCGATCCGCCGCTCAACCTTGTCACGCGCGACCTGCTCGAGGAGCTGTCGGTGGCGCTCGCGACGATCGCCGCCTCGGCGCCGGGTGACGTGCGCGCGGTCGTCGTCAGCGGACGCGGCGAGCGCGCGTTCTCGGCCGGATCGCATGTCGGCGAGTTCGAGATGCAGCGAGGGCCGGGTGGCCGCGAGCGGCACGCGCTGGAGTCGGGCGTGGCCGACGGGCTGGCGCGCCTGCCGATGCCGACAATCGCCGCGATCGAGGGCAACGCGCTCGGCGGCGGGCTCGAGCTCGCGCTGTGCTGCGACATCCGGATCGCTTCGGAGGGCGCCCGGCTCGGGCTGCCGGAGGTCCGCCTGGCGGTCACCCCCGGTGCCGGGGGCACGCAGCGGCTGCCGCGGGTCATCGGCTCGGCGCGGGCCCGGGAGCTGATCCTGACCGGTCGGGTGCTGACCGCCGCCGAGGCAGAGCGGATCGGTCTCGTGACCGAGGTCGTGCCAGCGGGCGAGGCCGTGGCACGTGCAACGGCCATCGGCGAAGAGATCGCCGCCCGAGGGCCGCTCGCGGTCCGCGAGGCCAAGCGACTCATCGATCTGGCGACCGAGACCGATATCGACTCGGGCCTCGCCGCCGAGCTTGATGCCTCGGATCGGTTGTTTGCGAGCGATGACATGCTCGAGGGCGCGCGGTCGTTCTTCGAGAAACGTGATCCGGACTACCACGGCCGATGAGGCCCTACCGCGCGGAGGAACACTGCCCATGAGCGACGTCGGACGTTTCGGGGTCTTCCTGCCTTCCTACGTCTGGGAGGGTGACGGACCGGAACGCGCGCGCGGGATCAAGTCGTTCGCGCGGACCGTCGAGGACCTCGGCTTCGACTCGCTGTTCATCACCGACCACCTGCTTGTGGGCAAGCGGTTCTACTCCGTCAACTGGCTCGAGCCGCTCATGGCGCTCGGCGTGGCAGCCGGGGTGACCGAACGGGTCCGGCTCGGGACCTCGATCCTGATCATGCCACTGCGCAACCCGGTCCTCCTCGCCAAGGAGCTCGCGACGCTCCAGTTCCTGTCCGACAACCGGATGATCCTGGGCGCCGGCGTCGGCTGGAACGACGCCGAATACGAGGCGGTCGGCGTCCACAAATCGGAGCGCGGCAAGCGGACAGACGAGATGCTCGACATCATGCTGCCCCTGCTCGAGGGCGAGACCGTCACCTATCACGGCCGCTATTACTCGGTCGACGACGTCTTCATCGAGCCGCGCACCGGGCAGCGTCCGCCCGTCTGGGTCGGCGGTGGCTCGCAGCTCGCGAACCCCAAGTCTCCGGACGTGCCGAAGTTCGTCGAGTCGGTCAAGGCGCGGACCCTCCGCGCGGACGGCTGGATCCCGCGACCCACCTGCCCGCCGCCCGACATCCGCCGCGACTGGGACGAGCTGCAGGCGTTCTTCGACGAGAACGGCCATGACGCCCGCGAGCTGTCGGTCGCCCACGAGAACTTCCTCCACCTCGTCATGACGAACGACCCGGCCAAGGCTCGCGAGGAGCAACATCGCGCTTTCCTCAAGGTGATGAGCGGCGAGCGGGGCCCGGAGTACCTCGAGACGGTCTACCTGTTCGGGACACCCGACGAGATCGTCGCGTCGCTGCAGGCCCGAGTCGACGCCGGTGTGGAGCAGTTCATCCTGCACACGATGACGCCCGACCCCGCACAGCTCCGGCTCTGGGTGGACGAGATCATCCCGAACGTGACGTTCCCCGCGCGGGCAGGACCCGTGCGGAAGCCGAACCGCGACCGGGTCGCCGTCGCCTCGTGACCCGCCAGGTCGCGCTGATCGGCAAGCCGCTCAAGCGGCGGCACTCGCAGGTCATGCACGACGCGGCGTTCGACGCGGCCGGCATCGATGCCCGGTATGTGCTCCGGGAGATCGAGTCAGACGAGGTCGAGGGCGTCGTCGCCGATGCCCGCGGGCCGGGTTGGCTCGGTCTCGGGATCACGGCGCCGTACAAGCGGGTCGTGGCCGCTCTCGTCGACGAGGTCGAGGGAGCTGCCCAGCAGATCGGCGCGGTCAACAATGTCGTTCGGACCGACGACAGGCGGTTGATCGGCTTCAACAGCGACGCGCCGGGTTTCCGGGCCGGCGTCGAACTGGCGATGGGCCGGTCCCTGGCCGAGGCTGAGGTCGTGGTCGCTGGTGCCGGCGGTGCTGCCCACGCCGTCGTCCATGCTTGCCTGACTGCTGGGGCGGCGCGGGTCACCGTCGCCAGCCGGCGGGCCGATGCCGCCCGTGTGTTGCTGGAGCGGTTCGCATCGATCGGGGATGGGGACCGCTTGTTCGCGGAGCTCGGCCACAACACCGTCCGCGAGGCGCTCCGGTCGGCGGACGTCGCCGTCAACGCCACCACGGTGGGCATGATCGATCCAGGGGCGACGATCGATATCGATCTGCTGCCGGACCACGGCACCGTCTTCGATCTCGTCTACGTGCCGGCCGAGACCCCGTTGCTCGCCGCGGCGCGGGCGCGCGGCCTCCGCGCCGCGAACGGCTCCGAGATGCTCATCCAGCAGGCGGCCATCGCGTTCGAGCGCTGGACCGGGGTCGGCGGGATGGCGGATGTCATGCGGGCTGCCGTCGCGCCGCTCCTCGCCGACGCTACGGTTCGGGCCTGATCTATGCGGCTCGATCTACCCGATCCCGGCGCCATCTACACGATCGGGTTGAACTACGACGGGCCGGGCGCCGCACCACGGCCTGAGCGGCCACTCGTTTACGGCAAGGCAAGCAACTCGGTCGCGGGGCACGGCGCGACGCTCACCTGGGACCGGTCGCTGACGTCGAACGTCGACGCGGAGGTCGAGCTGGGTGTCGTGATCGGCGAACCCGCCTGGCAGGTAACAGCTGAGGACGCCATGCGCCATGTGTTCGGCTACACGATCGTCAACGACATCTCGTCGCGCGACGAGTGGCTCGACGGCGACCAGTGGCTGCTCGGCAAATCGATGCCCGGTTTCTGCCCGGTCGGGCCGGTGGTCGTGACCGCGGACGAGCTGGATCCCACTGACCTGCGCCTCGGGTGCACCATCAACGGCGAAGCGATCCAGGACGGGCGCATCGCGGCCATGCGGTTCTCGATCGCCGAGGTGATCGCCTACCTCAGTCGCCACGTCAGGCTCGAGACCGGGGACCTGATCGCGACCGGCACGCCCGCGCGCCTGACCACCCCGCCGGGCCCGGATCGACACCTCCAGGCCGGGGACGTGGTCACCGCTTGGATCGAGGGCATCGGAGAGCTGACGACCACCGTCGCCTGACTGCGACGCAACGAGGAGAGCTGGCATGAAGCGACCCACCGTGTTCCTGGGCGAGATGACCAACCCCGAGGTCGAGGCGTTCGTGGCTGAGCACTCGACGGTGATCGTGCCGATCGGCTCGACGGAGCAGCACGGTCCCCACGGCCCGCTCTCGACCGACACCATCGTGCCCACCGAGGTCGCCCGACGCGTGGCGCCGAAGGTCGGTGCGGCGGTCGCACCATCGATCGGCTACGGGTTGTCGTACCCGCATGCCGGCTTCACTGGCGTGGTCTATCTGCGGATCCCGACATTCATGGCAATCGTCGAGGATGTCGCGGTCGGCCTGGCGACGATGGGCTTCCGCACGATCGTGTTCCTCAACGGCCACTACGACAACACGCTGGCGATCGCGTACGCGTGCGCGACCGCCGCCGATCGGCTGCCCGACGGCACGCGCGCCTTTCCGATCAACTACTGGGACGGCCTGACGGCCGAGGAGGCGGCCGAATTCTTCGGCCCGACCAGTGGCTTGCACGCCAACCGTGCCGAGATGTCGGCGGTGATGGCTGTCGACGAGGGGCTCATCGATATCGAGCATGCGAATGCCGAGATGCCGCCGTTCCCCGAGGTGGGCAGCCCGGCTGCCGTGCACACGGCGTTCTTCTTCTCGACGCCGGGGTCCGTGTACCGCGCGACCCAGTCCGGCACGTGGGGCGACGCCCGCGAGGCGTCGGTCGAGTATGGCCGCCGCTATCTCGATGTCGCCGAGGCGGCGACCCTGCGCATGCTCGACGATGTGAAGCGGACGTTCGAAGCGATGCCGCCGCGCTAGCGCTCAGTCCGCGGCGAGCCACTGCCCGCCACGCATCACGCGGCGGACGGTCAGGTCCTCGTCCAGTTCGACGAGGTCGGCGCGCTGACCCTCGGCCAAACGACCACGGTCCGCCACTCCAAGCAGGTCGAGCGGGTTGCGGCTTGCGGCCGCGACGGCATCGGTCAGCGGGATGCCCACGGCCGTCGCGTTCCGGACGGCGCTGTCTAACGCGATCACGGATCCGGCCAGCGTGTCGGTCCCGGCGAGGGTGGCCCGGCCGTCCCTGACCTCGATGTCGAGATCGCCGATCCGCCCGCGACCCTGCGGAGTACCGGCGACTGCAAGGGCATCGCTGACGAGCAGCAGCCGCTCCCGCGGCTTCAGCCGCGTGATGAGCGGCCAGATGGCGGGATGGACGTGGATCCCGTCCGCGATGAGCTCGACGTACGCGTCGTCGTCGAGCAAGGCCGCGACCGCGACCCCTGGAGCGCGATGGTCGACGCCGGTCATTGCGTTGAAGAGGTGGGTCGTAGAGCGGGCGCCGGCGGCGTAGGCGTTCCAGACCTCGTTAGCGCCGGCCGCCGAATGACCGATCGACACCGCCACGCCCTGGCTGTGGAGCCAGCCGATCAGGTCAGTCGCGCCCGGGAGCTCGGGCGCGACCGTCAGCAGCCGCAGTCCCTCGAGCAGTTGCTCGATCGTGTCGCGAGGAGCGCCGGCCGGATCCCGCAGGAACCGCTCCGCGTGCGCGCCACGACGGGCCGGCGCAAGGAACGGGCCCTCCAGGTTGAACCCGAGCGGCTCGGCGCCGTCGTCGGGTGCCGCGGGCATCCACGAGCGCACCCGGTCGGCAAAGGCCGCGAGGTCGTCCAGCGGCGCCGTGACAGCGGTCGGCAGGAACGACGTCACGCCCCGTCGGAGCAACGCCCGGGCCATGCCATCCAACGCAGCCATGTCGCCCATCGCGTCGTGGCCGCCCCAGCCATGCACATGGAGATCGACGAACCCGGGCGCCAGGTAGGGGCCGCCCTCAGTGGTTCCCTCCTGGAGGTCGACGGCCGCGATCAGGCCGTCCGCGATCGTGAGCCGCCCGTTCACGACTCGATCGTCGAGGACCAGACGACCGCCGACCGTCTCCGTCATCGATCGATCCGGGCGGTCACGTCTCGACGGCGCGTGTCGCGTCGAGGTCGGGTCCCTCCACGTCGAATTGCACGTCGAGCCCGTACCGGTCGGCGACGTAGCGCGACTCGGTCGCCTCGACCCGCCGCCCGTGCGTGTCGACGATCACCCGCCGTTCGACGAGCAGGGGATCGCCGGTGCGCACAGCGAGCAGGCGCGCGTCCTCGGCGGTCGCCGCCGCGGCGGAGATCGTGCCGGTCCCGCGGTGGAGCACGATCCCCGCGCGGCCGAGCGTCTCGTGCAACGAGCCCGCCTCGAGGTCGGCGCTCATCACCGCATCGGCGCAGGAGGCGATCAGGACAGTCGATTCGAGGGCGATCGGCTCGCCGTCTGCCTGTCGCAATCGATGCAGGTGGACGACCGGCTGGTGCGCCAGGATCCCGAGATTGACGGCCTCGCTGGTGGTGGATGGCCGGATCACCCTCGTCAACAGCCGCGAACTCGGGACCCGTCCGGTCCTGCGCATCTCCTGGGAGAACGTCATGAGCCGATTCGTCCGCCGGTGGACGGGCGGTGTCGTGACGAAGCTCCCGCGACCCGGCTCTCGCCGGATCAGTCCGTCGGCCGCCAGCCGCTCCATGGCGTTCCGGGCGGTCATGCGGCTGACCCCGAACTCCGCGCACAGGTCGGTGTCCGATGGCAGTCGCGCGCCGGGCGCAAGAGTCGCGATCCGCTCGCGCAGGGCCTGCTCGATCTGGCGGTAGTGCGGCCGGTAGCCGGGCTCGGTCACTGCGTGCGCACCTGTTCGGGCGCGGGGTCCCGGTCCGCCGCAGCGGCTTGTTCCGCGCCGTGGATCGCCGCGCCGATCCCACCAGCCCAGGTGCCCAGCTCCGCGGTGACGACGGTGACCGCATCGAGCGATGTCGTGTGAACGCGCCGGCGCAGCTCCTCGTGGATGGGAGCCATCAGCAGGTCGGCGGCGGCGGCCACACCGCCCCCGAGGACGACCCGGTCCGGCGTCATGACCACGATCATGCTGGCGATGCCGATTCCGAGGTAGCGCCCGATCTGGGCGATGCCCTCGGCGGCCCGGGCGTCGCCGGCGCGCGCCCTCTCGAATGCCTCCTCCGCCGTGGCGGTCCCGCACATCGCCGCGATCTGGTCGGCCCGCGTGAAGGCCTCGAGGCAACCGCGGTTGCCGCAGCCGCACCACGGCCCGTCGGGATCGATCGTCTGGTGGCCGAGCTCGCCGCCCGTGCCGTCGTGACCCTGGTACACGCGGCCGTCGATGGCGATGACGCCGCCGACCCCGGTGCCGAGCGTGAAACCGATCATCGAGGACGCGTTCCGAGCGGCACCCAGGCGGAGCTCCGCAAGGCCGAACGCGCGGGCGTCGTTGATGAGCGCCGCCGGTAACCCAAGCGCCTCGCTGACGGGCCCGGCCACGGGCTTTCCGGCCCAGGCGCCCCGGATGTTGACGAGGAACCGGGTGGTTCCAGCGGCCGGGTCGTACAGCCCCGGGATCCCGATCCCTACCGTGGAGACGCCCGGGGAGCGGCCGATGGCTTCGGCGCCGACCTCCGCAAGGCGTGCGACGACCCGGTCGGGTCCGTCGGCGACGGGTGTCGGGACCTGGTCGCGGTCGAGGACACGCCACTCGTCGATGTCGCGCTCGACGACGACCGCCTTGATGTTGGTGCCCCCGAGGTCGAGACCGAGGTGGCGGGTGGGAGATGGGCGGTCGGTCCGCTCCATCAGGTCTCGCCGGTCACCCGAGCGTACAGGGCGGCGACCGCCACGATGATCGAGCCGAACAGCACCTGGCGCACCGCCTCCGGTTGGCCGAGCGCGGTCAGCAGGGCGCTGATGATCGTCAGGATCAGCGCGCCGACGATCGTCCCGCCGAGGCCGCCACGTCCACCGAAGATCGAGGTCCCGCCGATGACCGCCGCTGCGACCGACGGCAGGACCAGCGAATTTGCGAGCGTGACGCTCGCGACGTTCGTGAGGCCCGACAGAAGGAAGCCGGCGATGGCCGCCATCAACGCCGACACGACGTACAGGACGACAAGGACCTGCCAGCTGCGGGCGCCCGACAGGCGCGCCGCGACCGGGTTGTCACCGATCGCGTAGAGCATCCGGCCGTACCCGGTGCGACGCAGGGCGAGGAGGATCAGCCCGGCGAGTGGCAGGAACACGATGAAGCTGTACGGGAGCAGCTGGCCGAGTCGCTCGGACCCGAGCGTGCGCAGCTCCGGCGGGACACCCGTCGAACTCTGGACCATCATGATCTGCCAGGCGTTGGCCAACCCGAGCACGACGAAGCTCACACCCAGCGACATGATCAACGGATGGACACGGAAGATGCCGACGCCGATCCCGGTCAGGAGGCCGGCCAGCGTGGCCGCGCCAAGAGCCACGAGCAGTCCGACTTCGGTACCCGGGCCCGCTCCCCAGCGAGGCCACCACGAAGCCGGCCATCGAGGCGACCGCTCCGACCGAGAGATCGATCCCGCCCGTCAGCATCGTCAGCGTCTGGCAGCCAGCCAGGATCGCGAGGGGGACCGCCGCCCGGAGCATGACGCCCGCCCAGTCGGCGTTGACGACACCCGGTCGAACGACCGCATAGGTGACGACCAGGAGCAGGAGCAGGATCGACAGCGGGATGATCGGCCGCTCTCGAAGGAGGGCGCGCAAGGTCGTGCCGCCCTGACGCGCGACGGTGCCACTCACCGAGGTCATCGTCGACTCCTGCGCCACTGGAGGAGACTGCCGAACATCACCACGCCGATCAGGATCACGCCCTGGCTCACGAGGGAGAGATTCGGGTCGAGGCTCATGAACGCCATGTCGATCTGCACGAGCTGGAGAAGGACGACGCCGATGATCGGACCGAAGACGCCGCCTCGGCCACCGGCAAGGCTGACGCCGCCGAGGACCACGGCCGCGACGCTCATCAGGGTGTACGGGCCTGGGACCGGGTTCCCGATCCCCGTGCTCGCGGTAAGGGCGAGACCTGCGAATGCCGAGAACAAGCCCGTGAACGCGTAGGCGACGACCTTCGTCCGGCCCACAGGGACGCCGCTCCGGAAGGCTGCCAGCTGATTGCTCCCGATGGCGTAGATCGACAGTCCGAGCCGCGACCGTCGCAGGGGTATCCAGATGACGGCCACGATGACCAGGATGACGACGGCGGCTTTGGGGATGAACGGCACGCCGACCGATCCGAGGACCAGGTCTTTGAGCCATTGAGCGGAGCCGCCCGCCGGGGTCTTGAGGACCAGGAGCGCGCTCCCACCCCAGACGAATGCCATCGCCAGCGTGACCACGATGTCGGGGACGCGGGTCGCCACGATCAGCGCGCCGTTGATGGCCCCGAGAACAAGCCCGAAGACCAGCGTGGCAAGCACGATGGCGACCGCGAACTCCTCGCTCTGGCCCTTCATGTTCGCGGCAGCGAAGACGCTGGTCAGGGCCATCATCGAGCCGATCGATAGATCGATGCCGCCCGAGATGACGCAGATCGCCTGCGCGACCGCTGCCAGGGCGAGCGGAACCACCGAGATGGCGAGGGCCTGGATCCCGGTGACGCCGTAGTTCGAGTTGATCATCCGGGTGTAGACGAGCAGGACAGCGAGGAGAGCCAGGAGTCCCAGGCTCCAGCTGTTTCGCCTGAACCAGGCGGCGACGGCGTCCACAGGTCGGCTCGGGGTATCGTCGAATGCGGGAGCCATCGCGCTCATCGGTCGTCCGCCGGCGGGCCGGGCTGCTGAGGAGGGTCACGCGGTGCCTCGGCGTGCTCGCTGGCAACCTCCGTGGCGACGAGTTCCGCCGCGACCTCCTCGGGCATCGCCGCGTCGGAACGGAGGTTGTACGCCGCCCGGAGGAGCGTCGACTCGTCCGCGTCGGCTGCATCGACCTCGGCGACCAGGCGACCGCCGAAGATCACGATCGCGCGGTCGCACACCAGCTGCACCTCCTTGAGCTCCGAGGTGTACAGGAGGACCGCGGCCCCGGCGGCGGCCAGGTCGCGGAGCAGGACGTAGATCTGTTGCTTCGTCCCGATGTCGATGCCGCGCGTCGGGTCAAAACACAGCATCGTCTGGACACCGCCGGCGACCCAGCGCGCGATGGTCACCTTCTGCTGGTTGCCGCCCGACAGCCGCCGGACCTCGCTCCCGGCGCGGGCGTCGATCTGCAATGTCTCGACGGCGCCCTTCACTCGCTTTCGCTCCGCACCAAGGTCGATCAGGCCCCAGTGCCGGATCCGGGCCGTGATGGGCAGCGTGATGTTCTCGGACACGGAGCGCTGTGGGAGCAGCGCCTCCGCCCGATCGGCGGCGACGTAGACGACGCCGGCACGGATGGCGTCCGCGGGATGGCGGAACGAGACCGGAGCGCCGTCAACGAGGATGTCGCCGACGGACGGTCTCTCGGAACCCGCCAGGATGTCGAACAGTTCGTCCTGGCCCTGGCCCTCGAGCGCGACGACGCCAAGGACCTCGCCCGGGAACAGATCGAACGAGACGTCCTGTAGCTTCGTCTCGAAGCTCAGCCCGCGAGCCGTGACGCGCGGGACGACGTCGGCACGTCGCGCTGCTGGCCCGGCGCCGCCGGCGCGATCCGGCATGTCCCCGACGATCTGGCCGAGCATGAGCTCGACGATGCGCTCCTCGGAGCCCGGCGCGACGTCGACGACGCCGACCGTGGCACCCTCCCTGAGCACGGTCGCTCGATCGCAGACAGCTGCGATCTCGATCATCCGGTGGGAGATGAAGATCACGGAGCGATCGCCACCGCGCTGTCGGCCGACCACTTCGAGGACCCGCTCGGTGAGGTTCGCCGGAAGGGCGGCAGTCATCTCGTCGAGCATCAGGACGTCGGGCTCGATGGCGAGTGCGCGGGCGAGGTCGATGATCCGGAGGGACGCGAGCGGCATCTGCCTCGCGATGACCGACAGGTCGAGTCTGCCGAGGCCGAGTTCACCGACCCAGTGTCGAAAGGCCTCGATCGGTGTATCGGTGAGCTGGAGGTTCGAGCGGATGTCGAGGTCCGGGACAAGCGCT
Source organism: uncultured Chloroflexia bacterium (assembly GCA_963819655.1). Classification (GTDB taxonomy): domain Bacteria; phylum Chloroflexota; class Limnocylindria; order Limnocylindrales; family CSP1-4; genus SPCO01. The sequence goes on from CAWFXA010000002.1 coordinate 1,090,351, forward strand.
GGCTCCTGGTAGACCGACACCAGACCGCCCCGCCTTGCGTCGGCTGGGGAGTGGACCGTGCGCTCCCGACCACGAATGAGGATGCGGCCGCCGTCCGGCCTGACGTTCCCTGTGAGGATCTTGACCAGGGTGCTCTTGCCCGCGCCGTTGGCGCCCATGAGCGCATGGACCTCGCCCGGTCGGACCGCGAGGGAGGCGGCGCGCAGTGCGACGACTGCGCCGTAGGTCTTGGCAATGTCTGTCGCTTCGAGCAAGAGGTCGGTCGCGACGGTCATCGATCCTCAGGTCGTGGTGAGGGGACGCCGGCGGCGCCGGCATCCCCTCGTGAATCCCGCTTGGTGAGCTCGCTCGGACGGTTACTCCCCTGGGCCCTTGCAGGCGATGGCCTGCTCCGGCGTGTAGGTCGTCCATCCGTCGATCGTCACGCTCAGAGGCCACAGGGGGTTGAGCCCCTCGACCTGCTGCCATGACTCCAACAGCGCCTTGCCCTCGTCGGTCACGTTGTCGGCGAGGACGGGCTTCAGCAGAACGGTATTGGGGAAGGGAGCGGTGGCATCGGCCTCGATGGTCTCGCCGTTGAGGACCTTGAGCGCGAGGTTGACGCCGGCGCCGCCGACGGCAGCTGTGTTCGTCACGGCTGCGCCCTGGAGGCCCGCATAGTTGGTGGCGTCACCCAGATAGTTGGCGAACGCACCGAGGTCGGCACCCACGATCGGCTTGTACTCCTTGCCGGCCGCCTTGACAGCGTCGACGACCTGGGAGTCCATGCCGGACGTCCAGATGCCGTCGACCGTGTCGTACTGGCCGCTCGAGATGAACTCATTGGCCAGGTTCGTGGCGGTCGTCGGGTTCCAATCCGTGTGGACGCCTTCCTTGCTCGGGACGACTTCGATGCCCGGCGTCTCGCTGAGCGCCTTCTGGAATCCGGTATCGCGATCGGTGTCGGCCGGATGGCCGGCGATGCCGCGCGTGTACCAGACCTTGCCGGTGCCACCGATCTGGTCGAACAGCCACTTGGCGCCAAGGTACGCGTAGTCGACCTGATTGTTGTAGAACTTCCAGGTCTCCGGGTCCTCGACATACGCGTCGACGGCCACCATCAGGATGCCAGCCGCCTGCGCCTCATCGATCGCCGCTTGCAGCGCCGTCGCGTGGCTCGGGTTGAAGACGATCGCGTCCGGGCTGTTCGCGATCAGGGTCCGCAGGTCCGCGAGCTGCTGATTCGTATCCGCATCGCGCGCGATCATGTCGACCTTCGTCACCTGACCGGACGCAAGCGCCTCGGCCTTGGCGGTGCAGTTCTGCTCCTCGCGGAACCCGTTGCCGGTGCCGCCGGTGTTCGAGAACCCGATCGTGTACTGGGCGGCGGCCGAGGCCGACGCCGACTCGGACGCGGCCGGCTCGGACGCCGCCGGCGCCGATGCGCTCGGTGCCGTCGTCGCCGCGCCCGGGCTCGAGCACGCGACCGCGAGGACCGCGATCGCTGCCAGGCCGAGCAGCCGCTTGTGCGTGGATCCGTTGATCATCCGTTCTCCTCCTCTACGACCGACGCGCCGATCTGGTCGCGTCGTCGAAATGGCTGACTGACTGTCCTTGGGTGGAAGTCGGTCGATGCGATCTATCGGCGCCACCTCCTCCGCGTGGTACCCGTGGCCATCACCCCTCCCCGGTGAGGGCTCGAGCGATCCGTCGCGCGTGCTCCTGGTATGCGGCATCGAACAATGCCCGCGAGCGCTCGGTGCCGACGACCGAGGCCCGGGTGATGGTCGGCGGTAAAGCACCCTGCTCCGCGAGGAGCTGGGCGGTCCGCACCTTGATGCTATTGGCGACGGCGACCGCCGCGAGCGTCGAACCCGGGCCGACCGGGGTGTCGACGCCGTCGATGGCGATGAGCGCGTCGGCGTGTGGCGTACACAAGTCGATGACGAGGTCGGCTTCGTCGGCCAGGCGCCGCCCGGATACGACATCCGGGTCCTCCACCATCGCTTGCGCGAGCGAGGTTACAGCGACGACGCGCAGTCCGCGAGTTCGTGCACCGCGCGCCATCTCGACGGGGACCGCGGTCGACCCGCCCGCCGAGAAGACGATCATCACGTCGCGCGGGCCGAAATGGAAGTTCGAGAGGATCACCTCGGCCAGTCCGGGCATCCGCTCGATGGCCATCGCCTGGCGCTGACCGTTCGCACCGACCACCTGGGTATGGAACGTCATCGACAGCTCGACGATGGGGTTGAACCCCGGATACGACCCGTAGCGGGGGAACATCTCTTCCACGGGGATCCGCGAGTGGCCCGTGCCGAAGAGGTGGACGAGCCCGTCCGACGCGATGGCGTCGGCACACCACTGGCTCGCCTGTTCCATCGCGCCAGCCTGGGTCGTCGCCAGTCGGTCGAGCACGGCGCGCGCCTCGTCCATCCAGGCGAGGACCGGCACGGACGTCGCGGCGCTCATCAATACGAGCCGCCGCCGTCGGCGCGACCGGCGACCGTCGCCGGAGCGCGGCCGGCCTTGCGGCGCGGAAGTCGTCGATGATCGTCTTCGTCGCGGTCGCGCCGATGCGGGTCACGCCGAGGGCCATGACCTCGAGCAGCGCGTCCAGCGTGCGGACGCCACCGGCCGCCTTGACCTGGACATGCGCTGAGGTGTTGGCCCGCATCAGCCGCAGATCGTCGTGCGTCGCCCCGCCCGGGGCGAAACCTGTCGACGTCTTGACGAAGTCGGCGCCGGCCGCCTCGGACAGATGGCATGCGCGGATCTTCTCGTCGTCGGTCAGATACGCATTCTCGAAGATCACCTTGACGACGGCGCCGCCGGCGTGGGCCACATGGACGACTGCCGCGATGTCGGCCTGGACATCGGCGTCGCGACCCGACTTGAGCGCCCCGATCTGGATGACCATATCGAGCTCGATCGCTCCGTCCTCGAGCGCCTGGCGCGCCTCGAACACCTTCGTCGCCGTCGGCTGACCACCGTGGGGGAAACCGATGACCGTGCCGACGGCGACGTCGGTGTCGTGAAGAAGCGCAGATGCCCGGATCACGTCGACGGGGCGCACGCAGACCGAGGCCACGTCGTACTCGGCAGCCAGCCGGCAGCCGTCCTCGACGAACGCGTCGTCGAGTTCGGGGCGCAGCAGCGAGTGGTCGATCGCCTTCGCGATGTCGCGCTCGGTCAGGGCGTCGAACGGCACCACGGTCGTCGTCACTTGATGTAGGGCCTGAGCACGTCGCGGGCGATGAGGAAGCCGCGCTTGATCCGGTCGTCAGTATTCTCGAAGTCGCGGTCCTCGTGCTCGATGATCACATCGCCGTCGTAGCCGGCCCGCCACAGCGCCGCGAACAGCGGAGCCCATTCGACGTCGCCGAGACCCGGCAGGCGCGGGATCTGCCAGCCCATCCCCATCGAGAACACGCCCCGCTCGTAGAGACCTTCGCGATCGATGAGCAGGTCCTTGGCCTGGACGTGGAGGATGTGCGGCCCGAACTCCCCGATGAACCGCGGGATGTCGATCATCTGGAGGATCAGGTGCGACGGGTCGAAGTTCAGCCCGATCGTCCCGCCCCAGTGCTCGAGGATCCGCCGCCAGATGCGCGGCGTCGTCGCGAGGTTGTGCCCGCCCGGCCACTCGTCGTAGCTGAACAGCATCGGGCAGTTCTCGATCGTGATCCTCCGCCCGTGGTCCTGGGCGAACGCGACGATGTCTGGCCAGACCCCGAGCGCCTCATCCCAGTTGTCGTCCTGGTTCTTCGCCGCGTCGGCGCCCATGAACGTGTTGACGAACGGGACGTCCATCTTCTCCGCGGCCGTGATGACGTTCTTGAGGTGGCCGATCACGCGCTCGCGATGCTCGGGGTCCGGGTGGAGCGGATTCGGGTAGTAGCCCAACCCGGAGATCGTCAGGCCCTTTGACGAGATCTCCTCGGCAAGCTCCGTCGCCTGCGACGGACGAGAGGTTCGCGACGTCGATGTGCGACGTGCCGGCGTAGCGGCGGACCGCCCCGTCGGCGCGCGGCCAGCATGCGATCTCGATGCTCTCGAAGCCGTTGGCCGCGGTCCAGTCGACCACGTCCATCAGCGGGGTCTCGGGGAAGGGCGCGGTCAGCAGGCCGAGCCTCATCGGGCGATCCCCGTGGGCACCGGCCGGGTGGCCGATCCACCGGCGTCGGGTCGTTCCACGTCGACCCAGCGGCCCTCGCGGGCGCTGCGTGCGATCGCCTCGCCGACGAGCATCTCGTCGTGGCCGTCGGCGAAGGTCGGGTAGCCGGGCGGGGAGGAGGGCCGCCCGGCTACCACGTCGGCGTACACCGCCCGGAAATGGGCACAGAACGTGTCGAAGAAGCCTTCGACATGGCCGCCCGGCAGGGCCGACGCAGCCTGCCCCGCGGCACCCATCAGGGCGGGATTGCGGATGAGGATCTCGTTGGGACGCTCGCGATGGCCGATCCACGCCTGGTCCGGCTGCTCGCTGTCCCACGACCACGCTGCGTCGGACCCGTCGATCTCGTAGACGAGCGAGTTCTTCCGGCCAGGGCTGATCTGGGAGATGCTCACGGCGCCCCGCGCGCCGCCGTCGAAGCGCAGCAGGATGGTGGCCGTGTCCTCGGTCCCGATGGGTCGTTCGACAGTTTCGGTGGAGCGGTCCGTCGAGAACGTCTCCACGGGTCCGGTCGGTTCACGGCGCGTGCCGATGAACGTGGTCAGCTCGGCCATCACCGACGCCACGTGCTGGCCGGTCACGAAGGTCATCAGGTCGAGCCAGTGCGAACCGATGTCCCCGACCGCCCGCAGCGCCCCGCCCCGATCCGGCTGCAGTCGCCAGTTCCAGTCGCTGTCGAGCAGCAGCCAGTCCTGGAAGTAGCGGCCCGTCACGAGCCGCACCTGGCCGAGTCCGCCGTCCGCGACGAGCTCGTGCACGTGCTGGTTGAGCGGGTAGTAGCGGATATTGAAATTCGTGGCGTTGACGAGCCCGGTCTCAGCCGCGTGCGCGACGAGCTCGGCAGACTCGTCGGCCGACATGGCGAGCGGCTTCTCGCACACCACGTGCTTGCCGGCCTTCAGGGCGGCCTCGGCCTGGGAGACGTGCAGGTCGTTCGGGGAGGTCACATGCACGACCTGCACGCGATCGTCGGCGAGGAGGTCGTCGAGCGACGCGTAGGCCTTCGGGACGCCCAGCGCATCGGCCCGCGCGGCGCCACGTTCCGGGGTGCTGCCGAGCACGCCGTGCACGTTCACGCCGATCCGGCGCAGGGCCTCCACGTGGACCGTGCCGATGAAGCCCGTGCCGATGACGGCGGCGCCGATCGATGCGAGGTTGGCCATGGGCGTCGGGCTCCTCCTGCCTGGCGCATCGGTCTAGACCGTCTAGATGGCTCGCGCTGATGCTAGCGCTCCGGTCGCAGCCGGGTCAATGCTCTTGGCTCGCGAACGATCGTACTTTGACGTGTCAAGTGCAAAAGTGGTCGCGGGCCCCCAAGGCACGCGTATCATCCGCGGCGTGAACGACGGCCCGACCCAGCCGGCCCCAGCGCCGCTGCCCGACGAAGTGCTCGACGATCTCGTGACCGTCCTGGACGAGATCCGGCTGGGACGCTCGCGGTCGCGCTCCGAGCTCGTCGAGCGCACCGGGCTCGGGCGGGCGATCGTGGCCCGCCGCGTCGGCGAATTGATCGACCGCGGGCTGGTGGCGGAAGGCCCGGTCGGGCCGAGCACCGGCGGCCGTCCCCCCGCCAGTTGGCATTCCGGGCTACGGCCGGACACCTGCTCGTCGCCGATCTCGGTGCGACCAGCATCGATGTCGCGCTCACCACCCTCGATGGCCGGATCCTCGGCCATCACGACGAGCCCGCCCGCATCGAGGACGGACCCGAGGCCGGGCTCGATCGCGTCGACGCGCTGTTCGATCTCCTGCTCGCGACGGCCAAGGGCGTGCCCGGTCGCCTGTGGGGAGTCGGGATCGGCGTGCCGGGACCGGTCGAGTTCGGGTCCGGCCGGCCCATCTCGCCACCGATCATGCCGGGCTGGGACGGCTACCCGATCCGCGAGCGGTTCGCCGCCCGGTACAGGGCGCCCGTCTGGGTCGACAACGACGTGAACGTGCTCGCACTCGGCGAGTGGCGCTCGGGCGTCGCCGCCGGTCACGACAACGTGGTGGTCATCAAGGTCGGGACGGGCATCGGGGCCGGGATCATCTCGGACGGCCGGCTCCACCGCGGCGCGCAGGGGAGCGCCGGTGACGTCGGCCACATCCAGGTCTCGGACGAGGTGTCGGTGGTCTGCCGCTGCGGCAACGTGGGCTGCCTCGAGGCGTATGCGGGAGGCGCCGCGCTGGGACGTGCTGGAGAGGCCGCCGCGACGGCCGGGGCCAGCCCGCGACTCGCCCTCGCCCTCGACCAGACGGGCTCCGTCAGCGCCGAGGACGTCGCGCGGGCCGCGTCGTTCGGCGACCCGGTCGCTGTCGCGATGCTCCAGTCGGCCGGCCGGCGGGTCGGGTCGATGCTGGCCAGCGTCGTGAACTTCTTCAACCCGTCGCTGATCGTCATCGGCGGCGGCGTGGCCAACAGTCCGGAGCTGTTCATCGCATCGATCCGCGAGACGGTCTACCGGCGCTCCCTGCCGCTGGCCACGCGCGACCTGCGGATCGCGCATTCGTCGCTCGGCGGGCTGGCGGGTGTTATCGGGGCTTCGTCGATGGTCGTCGACCAGCTCTTCTCCCGCGAGTCGATCGGCCGGTGGCTCGAAGCCGGCGATCCCACCGCTGCGGCCGACCTGGACCTGGCGCGCGCGGGCTGACGGCCGGGGCGCAGGCTGAGCGCGACGACGCCCGTCGCGCCTTGGCGCGGGGCCGGCCGGACCCAAGCCCCTGAGCGTCGTTCTGCCGATCAGCGCGTTCCGCCCGGGATCGACCTATCCCGACCGTGCCCGGTGCGCCCCGCATTTCTGCCCCCATCAGACGAATGACGGGTTCGCGGGTCACAAGGGTGACTCCGAGGCCGCCATGGCGTGGGGATCGTGCGGGGCCCAGCCTCCGGAATGGCCCCGAAGGACCCGATCCGCTGCCTTATGCCGCATCTACCCCCGCAATCGTCTGGCCCCAGCAGAATCCCGAACCGGATGCAGGATCTCCGGGCTCCAGACTGGGCGAACGTAGCAAGCTCACTCGTTACGCCCCGGTCACGACCCGGTCCGTGAAGTCGCCCGAGGACTCGGTCCTTGAGGATCAGCTTGTGGCGCCCGTCGGGCAGGATCTCGCGCTTGATCACGATCTGCCCCTCGAACGTCTCCGGCGTTGACGCGATCCGCGCGGTGGAGCCGCCGCGCCAGTCCATCTCGACCGGCTCCCAGCGTTCGCTCGTGGCCGACCGGTAGCACGCGTCCATGACCGCGTTGACGACATAGCCGTCGTAGAACGTTTCGCGCGGCGACGACGCATCCTCCATCGCCCGGAACATGTCGCTGAACATGTCGACATAGCCGAGCTCGGACACCTCGTCGCCGACCGGGAACAGCCAGCCGGCCGCGGATCTCGGCCTTCTCGGCGACGTACCCGCCGCCGCCACCCGCGGTGAACATCTCGAACCCGGTCCGCAGGAAGTGGTTCAGCCAGATCGTGCCGTGCGTGCCGGCCACCTCGTCGCGCAGGTCCATCCCGCCGCGGAACGTCCAGCTCACCTCGAACTGACCGATCGCGCCCGATTCGAACCGGATCAGGGCGATCGCGTTGTCCTCGTCGCTGATCGGGTGGACGAGCGTGTCGGTGTGGCACATGACCTCGAGCGGCCGGTTCCCCTTGCCGACGAAGTTGCGGATGATCTCGATGCAGTGGCAGCCGAGGTCGATGATCGCGCCGCCGCCGGTCAGCCGGCCATCCCAGAACCACGCTGAGTGCGGGCCGGGATGCGTCTCGCGCGACCGGACCCACGTCACGTTCCCGACCGCCCCGCTCTCGACGGCCGCGATCGCCTTGAGCGTCTTGGGCGTGTAGCACGAGGTCCTCGAGGTACCCCGCGAAGACCCCGGCCGACTCGACGGCCTCGAGCATCCGCTTGCGCCTCTTCGGCGTTCCTGCCAAGAGGCTTGGTGCACAGCACCGCCTTGCCCGCTCGGGCGGCGAGGGTGACCGCCTCCTCGTGGAGGAAGTTCGGCAGACCCGACGATGACGACATCGGTGTCCGGATGGTTCGACGGCGGCGGCCATGTCGGTCGTCGACTCCGGGATCCCCCAGCGCTCCTTGAACGCGGTGCCGCGCTCCTCGCTCCGCGAATAGACGACCTCGACCCGGTCGCGGCTGCGCTGGCCGTGCAGCGTCATCGTGTAGAAGTCGCCGATCAGGCCGGTGCCGAGCAGCGAGATGCGATGGCTCTCCACGGGTCCCTCCTTCAGGTCGTCCGACCGCGCACGAGGTCGCGGCCGGCGACCAGCGCACGGAGCTTGGCGAGCGTCGCCCAGCGGGCGGTCTGGCTAAAGCCGCAATCGGGGACGAGCGTCAGCCGCTCGGGTGGCACGCCGGTCGCGAGGACCGCATCGATGCGCTCGGCGACGTCCTCCGCGGTCTCGATGTAGTAGTTCTTGACGTCGACGACGCCGGCCGCGACATCCCGCCCGGCCGCGGCGATCTCGCCAAGGATCTCGACCTCGGCCATCTCCCGGTTGGCGAACTCGAGCACAAGCTCGTCGACGTCGAACCCGAGCATCGCCTCGAGCACCGGCCGGTAGGTGCGGCGCGCCAGCGGCCGGCCGAGGTAGTTCCCGAAACACAGGTGCGCCCCGAGCCGGACCTTGCCGACGACCGGCGCGACCGCCGCGTTGAACAGCGCCGCGAAATCGGATGGGGCATCCGGATGGATGGCCGGCGACGGATCGTCGATCTGGATGTGGCGGGCACCCGCCGCGACGAGCCCCTCGAGCTCGGCGCGCAGGATCGGGACGAACGCCTCGGCCGCAGCGTCGCGTTCCGGGTACACCTCACCATGCCCCGTCCGCAGCCGACCGGACAGGGTGTACGGCCCGGGCAGCGTGACCTTGAGTGGTCGGCTGGCGCGTCTCGAGGCGTATCGGAACTCCTCGACCACGCCGAGCCCGTCGGGCGCCGCGATCGGCTCGAGCACCTCGAACCGGTGCTGCTGGTCGTGGCCGCCCGCCCCGAGGACCCGATCCGCGGGCAGAGCCCGGACACCGGTCATGTGCCGGTAGAACTCGGCGGTGAAGAAGCCCGCGCGCCTCATCTCGCCGTCGCTGACGAGGTCGATACCGGCGTCCTCCTGATCGCGCAGCGCGAGGTCGACCGCGTCGTCCAGCATCTCCGCGAGATCGACCGGCCCGAACTCGCCGCGCTCCGCGGCCGCGATCCCGGCGACGAACCACGACGGACGGGCATGCGACCCGACGACACTCGTCCGGAGCCCTTCGGTCATGCGGTCATCCGTTCGACTATTCCGCTTCCGGTTTCGGTTCGGCTGTCGTGGACACGATCGACCAGCCGCCATCGACGGCCAGTGACTGCCCGGTCACGGCGCGCGACTCGTCCGACAGGAAGAAGATCGCGGCCTTGGCGACCTCGTCCGGATCGAGCATCGAGCCGGCGAGCGGCTGCTTCCTCGTCGCGTACTCGAGGATGTGCGGATCAGAGGCCGCTCGTGCGGCCATCGGCGTGGCGGTCAGCGACGGGGCGACCAGGTTCACCCGGATGCGGTCCGCGACGTACGTGGCAGCCATCGTCGTCATCAGTGCGGTCAGCGCGCCTTTCGCCGCGGCGTAGGCGTGCGTGCCGAACAGTTCCGGGACCGGTGCATCCGTCGTGATGCTGCCGAGGAGCAGGATCGACCCGCGCATGCCCGAGGCGTCGGGCGACTGGTCCCGCATCGCCTTCACGGCACGGCTGCACATGAGGACCTGGGTGCGCAGATTGAGCGCGGCGGTCGCCTCCCACGCGTCGCCTGTGAGCGTGTGGATCGGGCCGTCGCCGAAACGCCGGCCGCTCCCGCCGGCCACCGAGAACAGCCCATCGATCCGGCCGAACCGCTCGAGGCCCGCCGTGACCGCACGGTCCACCGCCTTCTCATCGGTGAGGTCGGCCTCGGCCCATCCGACGTTCGGGAGACGCTCGGCCAGCGTACGCGCGTGCTCGCTGGTGCGCGACACGACGAATACCGACGCCCCTTCCGCGGCCGCTCGCTCGGCAGTCGCAGCGCCGATGCCTGTCGATCCGGTGATCAGCACGACCCGGCCCGCCAGGCGGTCCATCAGGGACCGACTGCCGCGATGAGCGCTCGACGAGCGGTCGGATCGGCGTTGGTCAAGGCTCCGCCCACCCCGACGGCAACGCAGCCGGCCGCCAGGAACGCGGCCGCGGAGCCAGCGTCGACGCCGCCGGTCGCGATCATCTCGATGTCCGGGAAGGGACCGCGCATCTCGCGAACGTGCGCCGGACCCAGGCTGGACGCTGGGAAGATCTTGACGAAGGTCGCCCCGCCTCGCCACGCGAGGTCGATCTCCGACGGCGAGTACGCGCCCGGGATGACGGGCAAGCCGAGCGCGATCGCCTCCTCGACGAGCGCGAGATCGAGCGTCGGGCTGACCGCGAACGCGGCCCCGACATCGACGGCCGCGTGGAGCGCATCGGTTGTCCGGATCGTGCCGGCCCCGACCACGACGTCCCCTCGGCCACCCTCCTCTAGACGCCGGCGCGCAGCGACCAGGTCATCCGCCGCGCTGGGCGCGTCGAAGGTCACCTCGAGGATGCGGACGCCGTCACCGACCAGCGCATCCACCAGGTCGAGCAGACGGGTCTGCGGTTCGATCCCGCGCAGGATCGCGATCAGCCGGGCCGACCGGATCAGGTCGGCGACGGGTGAGGCGCGAAGGGCATCCACGGCACGCGGGTCGGGCATCGCCGGCATCGTACGTCCCGCGCTCGGCGGCCGCGATCGCGCTAGGATCCCTGGCATCATGGAGACGGTCCCGATCGGTGCCTTCGATGCGGCCACGGGCGCGCGCGACGTGTTCCTCGACATCGAGTTGCAGCGCGGCTCGCTGCGTCGCAATCTGCGCCTGGCGTTGCGCGAGGCGATCCAGCAGGGCCGCCTGTCGGCCGGCACGCGCCTGCCATCATCACGCCGCCTCGCGTCGGACCTGCAGGTCTCGCGCGGGGTGGTCGCCGATACGTACGACCAGCTCGCAGCCGAGGGCTACCTCGCCGTCGCGCCACGACAGGCGCCGCTGGTGGTCGCGGTGGCTGCCTCCACCCCGCTGACCATCGAGGCGGAACGCCGGACCTGGCCCGTCGACTTCGTCGCCACGACGCCGGACGTCGAGCTGTTCCCGCGCCGGGCGTGGTTGCGCGCCATGGAGCGCGCGATTCGTGCTGCGCCGAACGCCGCATTCGACTACGGCGACCATCGCGGGCGGCCGGAGCTCCGGCTGGCCCTGCGCGAGTACCTCGGCCGTGTCCGCGGGGTGCGGACCGAACCGGAGCGGATCGTCGTCACCCAGGGCTTCACCCAAGCGCTCTTCCTTCTCTGCCGCGTGCTGCGCGCCGGCGGTGCGCGGACGCTGACGTTCGAGACGCCGTCCGCCCAGACGCCCTGGGCGACGGTGGCCAGCGCCGGCCTGTCACTCGAGGCAGCACCGGTCGACGACCACGGGCTGCGGACGGATCGGCTCACCCGATCGGCTGGCGACGCGGTGCTCGTCACGCCAGCCCACCAGTTCCCGACTGGCTCGGTCATGGCCGCCGATCGCCGGGCGGCGCTCGTCGCGTGGGCGCGGGAGCGGGACCGCCTCATCATCGAGGACGACTACGACGCCGAATTCCGCTATGACCGGGTCGCCATCGGGGCCATCCAGGGACTCGATCCGGAGCGCGTCGTCCACATCGGGACGACATCCAAGACCCTCGCGCCGGGGATCCGCCTCGGCTGGATGAGCGTGCCGGTCGATCTTGTCGCCGAGGTGAAGGCAGAGAAGTCGGCGCTCGACTCCGGTTCGCCGGCGCTCGAGCAGCTCGCGTTCGCCGATATCCTCGCGAGCGGCGAGTACGACCGTCACGTGGCCCGCGCGCGGCAGGTCTATCGCCATCGACGCGATGCGCTGGTCGGCGCGGTCGGGCGTCACCTGCCGGGTTTGCGGCTCGACGGCGCGGCGGCCGGGCTCCACGTGCTGCTCCGACTGCCGGGCTCGGTCGATGACGTCGCGGTCGCGCGAACGGCCGCCGAACGCGGCGTCAGGGTCGAGGCTCTCTCACCGATGTCACTCGTCGGGGCGCCCGACCGCGGGCTGGTCCTCGGCTACAGCCGGTTGTCCGTGGAAGGGATGGACCCGGCGGTCGCTCTTCTCGCCGACATCCTGCGGTCAGCCGGCGCCGTCTCACGCCGCGGTCAGGCTTCGTCCGCGTAGTCCCACGCGCGGATGACCCCCGGTACGACGCGGATGACGGCCCCGGGCGCGTACGACGAGACCATCCGCTCGGCGGCCTCGGGACCGGAGTAGCGCAGCCCCGTCCGGCGCAACGCGCCGTAGAAGTCGTCCGGCTCGGTCGACACGGTCGCCTCGCCGCGCAGCTCGAAGCCCTTGTACGGCCAATCGTGGTTCGCGACCACGACGGTCACCCGCGGGTCGCGCTTGACATGCCCGACCTTGCCGCCCTCGGGTGTCGGCACCCAGATGTTGATGCCGCCGTCATGCCACTCGAACCAGACCGGCGACAGCATGATCGTGTCGTTCTTGCGGCGCGTGGCGAGGATCGCGATCAGCGGCTCGTCGAGTAGGCCGTCGAGGTCATCGAGACCGAGATCGGTGCGCATGTCAGACGATCCTCCGACTGTCCGCGACGACCGGCGCGGGCCCGGGCGGTGGCGTGGCCGATGGCCGTCGGCCCGCCGTCATGTTGACCAGGGCGATGCCGCCCACGATCAGCGCGAGGCCCGTGAGCAGGCGACCATCGACCGGTTCACGTAGGATGATCGCCCCGAGCGCGACACCGAAGACCGGCAGGAGGTAGGCAACGAGCGACGTCCCGGCAGCGCCGCGCCGGGCGAGCAGGCGGAAGAAGATGAGATACGCCAGCCCCGACCCGAGGAACCCGAGCCACAGCACCGCAAACAGAGCCTGCGGCTCGACCTGCAGCGTCCACGGCCGATCCACCGCGAGCGCGATGGCACCGGCGATGACGAGCGCGAACGCGACCTGGAACAGCGCCGGGATCATCGGGCGCAGGCCGCGGACGTGCCGGCGCGCATAGACCGCGCCACACGCATACGACACCGTCGATCCGACGAGCGCCAGCACGCCGGCGAGATCGCTCCCGGCCGCCGTCCCTGGGTCGAAGCCGACCAGCACCGCGACACCGGCGAACCCGAGGAGGACACCCGCGATCCGGCCCGGGCTGAGCGGCTCGTCGCGGAGCGTGACGGCGGCGATGGGGATGACGAGGATCGGCACGGCGCCGTTGATGACCGAGGCGAGCGTCGAATTGACCCGCTGCTCGGCCCAGGTGATCAGGGTGAACGGGATCACGATGTTCACCACGGCCATCACGAGCAGGTGACGGTAGGTCGTCCGGTCGCGCGGCAAGTGCTCCCGGGCGGCGGCGACGACCGCGGCCAGCAACGCGAAGCCGAGCAGGAGTCGGAGCGCGACCAGCGTGAACGGCGGCAGGCCGGCATCGACGCCGATCTTGATGAACATGTAACTGCTGCCCCACAGGAAGCCGAGGACGACGAACAGCAGCCAGTCAAATCGGGAGCCGACGGTGGTCATGGTGCCATCGTCACGTACCGGTGGCCCCATGGCTAGGTCCACACCGGCCAGACGCGATGGGGCCAGTATCGCCCGTTGACGGGCCATCGTCGGGCGTCTATGCTCCAAGTATCCCGACCGGTACCGCGCTGCGGCAGCGATTCCGCGCGCACACCCGCTCGGCCCCCCTTAGCGATCCGGACCCAGGCCGATCGGCCCGTCGAGTCCGTCCCGCCTCTTCACACCCAGGTGACCCCGCCAGATGCCCGCCACAGGCCCAGACCAGCGTTCCCGTAACCGCCGCCCACGTCGGCGCGGTCCATCCTCCTCATTCCGCGCTCCTGTCAGCGAATTCGAAGAGCAGCAGGAGCTCGAGGCCGCTCGCGAGCGCAACGACCTCGACGTCAGCGACCTGCGCGAGATGAGCGTCACCGAGCTCCGCGAGGTCGGTCGCGACCTCGAGCTCGTGACCGCCGCGGGCGACCGCAAGGACGACCTCGTCGACCAGATCCTGCAGCGCCAGACCGAGCGAGCCGGCCACGCTTACGCGACCGGCATCCTCGACATCGTCGACGAAGGGTTCGGGTTCATGCGCCGCCACGGCCTGCTGCCCAGCCCGGAGGACGTCTACGTCAGCTCCAGCCAGGTCCGTCGGTTCGGCCTGCGCATCGGCGACCGCATCTCCGGCGCCGTGCGCGCTCCACGGGAGGCCGAGAAATATTGGGGCATGCTCCGGGTCGACGCGGTCAACGGCGTCGACACCGACACTGCCCGCCGCCGGCCGATCTTCAACGACCTCACGCCGGTCCATCCCGACGAGCTCATCAACCTCGAGACCGACCCGAAGAACCTCAGCCAGCGCCTGATCAACCTCGTCAACCCGCTCGGCAAGGGCCAGCGCGCGCTGATCGTCAGCCCGCCGAAGGCCGGCAAGACGATGCTCCTCAAGCAGATCGCCAACGGCGTCAGCGCCAACTACCCCGAGATGCTCCTGATGGTCGCGCTCATCGGTGAGCGCCCCGAGGAAGTCACCGACATGCGCCGCAGCGTCAAGGGCGAGGTCATCAGCTCGACGTTCGACGAGCCGACCGAGAACCACACCCATGTCGCGGAGATGGCGCTGGAGATCGCCAAGCGCCAGGTCGAGACCGGGCGCGACGTCGTCATCCTGCTCGACTCGATCACGCGCCTCGCGCGCGCGTACAACCTTGCGCTGCCGCCGAGTGGCCGCACGCTGTCGGGCGGCATCGACCCCATCGCCCTCTACCCACCGAAGCGATTCTTCGGCGCGGCACGCAATATCGAGGAAGGCGGCTCCCTCACGATCATCGGGACGTGCCTGATCGACACCGGCTCGCGCATGGACGACGTCATCTACGAGGAGTTCAAGGGCACCGGCAACTCCGAGCTGATCCTCGATCGGAAGCTCGCCGAGAAGCGGATCTACCCCTCGATCGACGTCCAGCGCTCCGGTACTCGCCGCGAGGAGCTGCTGCTCGAGGAAGGCACGCTCAAGATGGTCTGGACGATGCGCCGCATGCTCTCGGCGGTCGGGACGAACGAGGGCATCGAGATCCTCCTCAACCGACTCTCGAAGACCCAATCGAACGCCGAATTCCTCGCGTCGCTGACCAAGAACCTGGACGCCTGACGCTCGGAAGTGATGCGTTCACGCCACGGAAACCGGTCGTTCACGAGCGACAGGTTTGCCACGCCTGTTCCGTGCGTGGTAGGTTTCGTAGCGATGTCGTAAGTCCGGCGTGATGTCGGACGCGGCCGCGAAGAGAGACCCCCAGCCTCGATACCGCGACCCCGGACGGGCCTCGACTACCCCCAACTAGCGCCCATACCCCCAAAACCTGCGCACCGGGCTCGTCCTCACGTCAGGAGACCGTATTGCTCAATGCGTCGGTCGGCGTCCAGCGCGTCCTTGGCCGCGTGCGCCGCACCTCGATCGACTCGATCACCGAGATGACGATCCCCAGTCGACCCCGTGTGTCGACGCGTGTGTCTCGATCGCGATACGGGTACATGGCGACATCCGCCCACGTCTATCCAGTCCCCCGCCGACGACGGCGGGCCTTCGTGCTGCCGTCGTTGTCCTTCCATCGACCGAATATCCGGTCGATGGCGCGCTCGTTCCCGCGACTCGCCCGACACGCGTTCGTCGGTCTCGGCCACGAGCGGGTGGTGGCCATCGCCGCCGCCGGCATCCTGCTGTCGGCCTCGCTCCTGAGCGTCGCTCCGGGCGGGCCGTCCGGTGACACGGGTGGCCCATCGGGCGACGGCAAGGCGCCACGTCTGGCGATCGCCGGATCGGGTGACGGCGATGACGTCGGCACCGTGGAGGAGGATTACGTCACCCAGGGTGAGGGTGGCGCCGCTGGGACCCTCGCGCACCCGGATCTCGAGCCCACGGAGATCGACAGCTCCGCGACCTACGACCTCGACCCGGTCAATCGAGCCGGTATCGCGGTCGCCCTGGCGGGCAAGGAGGCCACGATCGCGGGGCCGTTCCTCGCCGACGGCACCCTGCTCAAGCCGGTCGCGGTCGACACCACGGTGCCGGACGGCAGCGCCCTCATGAAGACGTACCGCGTGAAATCAGGCGACACGCTGGCCAAGATCGCCGGCCGCTTCGACGTCACGACGATGACCCTGTGGTGGGCGAACGACCTCAAGGCGAAGGATCGCCTCGTCGTCGGCCAGTATCTGCGGATCCCGCCAGTCAGCGGTCTCGTGATCGAGGTCACCCCGCTCGACACCCTACCTGCCCTGTCGGCCCAGTACGACGTCCCCGAGCAGGAGATCCTGACCACGAACGGCCTCGATGATCGCAACCTCGTGGTCGGTCAGGTCCTGATGCTGCCGGGTGCGCTCGGCAAGGGCATCTCGGTCCCGAAGCCGCCCAAGAGGACCGTGTCGTCTCCGGTCAAGCCGCGCAACACCGGGACGCGACCGACCGTCCGCCCGCCGCGGACCTACAGCGGCGGCAACATGTCGTGGCCGACCTCCAGTCGGCACATCAGCCAGTACTTCCACTACGGCCACTACGGCATCGACATCGACGGATCGACCGGTGACCCGATCTTCGCCAGCGCGTCCGGCACGGTGATCTTCGCCGGCTGGAAGAACAACGGCGGGGGCTACCAGGTCTGGGTCGCCCACGGCTCCGGGCTGTACACGACGTACAACCACATGTCGAGCGTGTCGGTCGGGCGTGGTCAGAGCGTCGGACGCGGGCAGCGCGTCGGGCGCATGGGATCGACCGGGTTCGCCACCGGCTCGCACCTCCACTTCGAGGTGTGGAAGGGCCGGATCTGGGACGGCGGCCACCGGGTCAACCCGCTCGCCTACCTCTAACCCGGACCTCGCCCAGGCCGCGCCCCGCGGCTGCCCAGCGAACGGGTCGGACCCATTGCCCGTGCGAGAATGGCCGCGATGTTCCTCGACCGCGTGAAGATCTGGGTCCGCGCCGGCGATGGTGGCGACGGGGCCGCGACCTTCCGCCAGGAGGCCCATGTGCCGCGCGGAGGACCCGACGGCGGCGACGGTGGCCGGGGCGGGTCGGTGCATCTGCGTGTCGATGCCGGCCAGACGACGCTCCGCGATTTCCAGTACCGCCACCACTTCAAGGCGACCCCGGGTGGGCGTGGCACGCGGGCCAGGCGGCACGGCAAGGCCGGCGACGACCTGATCCTCGACGTCCCGCCCGGGACCGCCGTCCTGGAGGACGATTCGGGCGCGCTCCTCGCCGATCTCGTGGCGACCGGCCAGCAGGCCATCGTCGCCCGTGGTGGCCGCGGCGGCCTCGGGAACACCCACTTCAAGACTTCCACCCATCAGGCGCCGCGCCATGCGCAGAAGGGCGAACCCGGCGAGGAGCACTGGCTGCGCCTGGAGCTGCGGCTCATCGCCGACGTCGGGCTGGTCGGTCTGCCGAACGCGGGCAAGTCCACGATCCTCGCGGCGCTGACCGCGGCGCAACCGAAGATCGCCGACTACCCGTTCACGACGCTCGAGCCCAACCTCGGCGTCATGGACCTCGGCGATGAGGACGAGCGACGGCCCACGATCGCCGACGTCCCCGGCCTGATCGAAGGTGCGTCGAGCGGGGCCGGCCTCGGTCACGCGTTCCTGCGCCACATCGAGCGGACGAGGATCCTCGTCCACGTCGTCGATGGGTCGTCGCGTGATCCCGAATGGGACTATGACGTCATCCGCGAGGAGCTACGGGCACATGACCCGGCGCTCCTCGAGAAGCCGATGCTCGTGACCTTCAACAAGCTCGACCTCCCGGCTGCCCAGGAAGCGTGGCCGGCATTCGATCGTGCGCGGCGAGCGGAGGGTCAGGAGACGATCGCCATCGCCGCGGCCACCGGGGAGGGGCTGGACGCGTTCCGTGCCCGCGTCGCCGACCTGTTGCCCTCCGCCGAGGAGCTCGAGGCGCCGCCCGAGCCGTCGGGCGTCGTCGTCCATCGGATCGAGGCCATGACCGACGGCTTCGTCGTCCAGCGCGACGCCGACGGTGCCTTCCGGGTGCGCGGCAAGCGCATCGAACGGATCGCCGCGCAGACCAACTTCGATGTCGAGGAATCGGCCGAACGTTTCCAGCGCGATCTCGCGAAGCTCGGGATCGATACCGAGTTGCGCCGCGCCGGCGTCGCGACCGGCGACCTGGTCCGGATCGGCGGCGCCGAGCTCGAGTGGGAGCGGCAGCCGTGGGAGGAGGCGTGACCGACGGCCTCCGTGGCGCCACCGGCGTCTTCGGCGGCACGTTCGACCCGATCCACGTCGCCCATCTCGCGATCGCCGAGGCGGCCCGGGACACGTGCGACCTGCGCCGCGTCCTGTTCATCCCGGCTGCCGAGCCGCCGCATAAACCCGGCCGGCAGATCACGGCGGTCGGGCATCGACTCGCGATGGTCGAGCTGGCCCTCGTCGGCAACGCGGGGTTCAAGGTCAGCCGGATCGAAGTCGACCGACCCGGCCCGTCCTACACCGTCGATACGCTGGAGGCGCTGCGGGCGGTCGACGTCAACGACCGCCTCGCGCTGATCCTGTCCGCCGAGTCATTCGCCGAGCTGCCCACGTGGCGCGAACCGGAGCGGATCCTCGAGCTCGCCAGCTTGATCGTGGCGCCACGCGACGGATACCTCGCGGTGGATGCGGCAGTCGTGGAGCGCAACGTGTCGCTGGCAGGCGCTCAGGCGGTCTTCCTCGACGGCCCGCGGATACGCCTGTCGGCGTCGGAGATCCGCGAACGCGCCGCGGCTGGGCGTTCCCTGCGCTATCTCGTCCCGGATGCGGTCGCGGCGTATATCAGCGACCATTCCCTCTACCAAGACTCACGGAGGACCGATCGATCGTGACCGACCCCGCGCTCCCGAACGCCGTGGCGCCCAGCGCCGACGGTCTGCCGCGACGCGCCACCCCAGCGCCCACCACCGACGAGCGAGCCGCGCTCGACCTCGCCCGCCGCGTCGTCGAGCTCGCCGAGGACAAGAAGGCGGCCGACATGGTCGTGCTCGAGCTCGCGCCGCTGACGACCCTCGCGGACTACTTCGTGATCTGCTCGGGTGGGTCGGAACGCCAGCTGGATGCGATCGCGGACGGGATCGTCTCGGGGCTGCGCGACGAGAAGGTGCGACCGATCGGGCGCGAGGGGACCGCCGCGTCCCACTGGGTGTTACTCGATTTCGGGTCGGTGATCGTCCACATCTTCACGCCGCCCGAGCGCGACTACTACGGCCTCGAGAAGCACTGGTCGGAAGCGAAGACGATCCTGCGGGTTCAGTAGCGGCACCCACTGGGTCGCCCCGTGGGCCTCCTTGTCGCAGCGCTAGCCAGTAACCCGTACTGATGGGTGGGGTACCGTCGGGTCATGATGGGCGCGCGAACGCGCGTGCAGCATCCGCGGCATGTCCACTTCGCGCGATCGCTGCCCAGCCTGCGGTCACCGGCTCATCACGACCCGGTTCGACACGACGTTCCGGTTGCCCGACCGGAGCGAGCGGCTGTGCTTCGGCATCCCGGGTGGGCTCTGCGAGGACTGCTCGCAGCTCTACATCGATCCTGATCTGATCGAGTTGCTCGACCTCGCCGAAGGCCGTTGCGTCTTCGCGATCGAGAGCGACCTCGTCGTCCAGGAGCAGGCCTGGTCGTCCGCCGACTGATGGTCTGAGCGCGCGCCGGTCCCGGGGTCAGCCGGGACCGCCGCGCCGACCACGCTCACCTGCGTGCTGGCGAACCCAGAGCAGAAAAGCCAACCGACGCTGGGCCATGTCGGTCTCGAAGCCGGGCGCACCCTTCACCATCGCATCGAGTTCGACCAGGCCGCGCAGGGCGGCCGTGAGCTCGTCCGTCGTCCAGTTGCGGGCCTGGGCGGCGAGGGTCTTCGCCCGGTATTCGCTCGTGATGCCCATCGCGCGTGCCGCGTCCGGCAGCTTCGCGCCCGACGCCACCCGATCGCCGAGCTCCAGCAGCTCGACGACCCGCCGATGCAGGACCGCGAGCAGGACGGGTTCCGGGGTGGATTCGAGCAGTCGCTCGAGCGCGGTCGCGGCGACATCGACCCGCCGCTCGCCGATGGCGTCGCTAAGGGCCCACACCGACGCCGGCGTCGTCTCGGCCACGAGCGCCCGCACGTCGTCGGCCGTCACCGGACTCTCGTCGATGGCGTGACGGAGGGCCAGCTTGTCGAGCTCGCCCGACGCGATCCGGCTGATGAACCGCCGGTCGACGTCGCCTTCGGTGACTCGCGCGCCAAGTCGATCGGCCAGCTCCCGTGCCGCTCCGGTGGCCAACGCCAGCCCCCGATCGCGCGACTCGTCGGTGATCCAGGCCGCGAGAGCCGTGGGTCGTGGGGCCATCGCGTCGCGGATCGAGCCGCCGGCCGCCTTGACGGCATCGGACAGACGGCGCGGCCCGGGACCTTTGGCGTTCGATTTCGCGGCCTCGATGAACACGAGCGCATGCCCGGGTGCCATCAGCCCGATCGTCTCGATGACCCGATCGCGCGTGTCGTTGCGGCGGACGAGGGCGCCGGGGTTGGCGACGACCGCCATCGTGCCGCCGCCGAACATCGAGGGCGTCGCGAGGCGCTCGTACAGCTGGGCAGCATCTGCCGTTGCGGTCATCAGGTCGGCGCGCAGGTCCCAGCGTTCCAGCGGTGAGCCGAGCTCCTTGCCGAGGGCGGTGGCGAAGCGGCCGACCAACCGCTGAGCGAGCAGCTCGTCATCGCCCCAGACGTAGAGCAGCGGCGCGATCACGCCGCCAGCAACTCAGCGCTGCGCCCACCGACCCAGCCGTGCCGGTCGACGAGCACCCATCGCGACGGCCGACGCGGGGAGGGCAGGACAGCGGCCTGGCAGATGCCCGGGATCGTCATCCGGGCGATGGTACCCGAGGGTCTGCCCAGCCTCATGGGGACGCGTCGGCGTCGGGCGTGGCGCTTCCGGGACGAACGGCTGCAGCGGCACGTCACACAGGAATGTCGCAGTCACGGGCGCCTGCGCGACTGGCACTGCCGCCACCACGCGACGTGGAGCGGTCTTCACCGTCATCCCGGACGCTTCGAACGTCACGCTGACCGACCCGTCCTGATCCGTCCGATAGACGCGGGCTCCGGCGATGGCCAGCCGCTCGAGGGTGGCTCGAGCCGGATGCCCGTACGGGTTCCCGGCGCCGGCCGAGGCGATCGCCACGCGCGGCCGGACGGCTGACACGAACTCCTCCGTCGTGGCTGTTCGGCTTCCGTGGTGGGCGACCTTCAACAGGTCGAGCCTCGGCAACCCGCCCGTGAGCAGCGTCGGGTCGATCTCTTCCTCCACGTCCCCGGCGAGCAGGAACCGGCGATCGCCGACGCTGCCGAGCAGCACGACCGACACGTTGTTGATCCCGGTCCCCGAGTCGGTCGGCTCGGCCGGGACCTCTCCGCGGATCGGCCACAGGACACTGAGGCCGATCTCGTCGACCGTCAGCCGATCACCCGCGGCGATCGAGGCGTGCATCGATGGACCCGGTCGTCCGACGCGCTCGAGCCATGCCGCGTACCCCGGACCCGGTCCGCGCATGCCCGGCTCGAGGACGCGTCCGACCCGGTATCGATCGAGCAGAAGCGCCAGGCCGGCCACGTGATCCTCGTGCGGGTGGCTGAGGACGACGACGTCGATTCGACGGTCCCACGGCGGGATCAGGCGATCGAGCTCGACGAGCAGGCGGTCGGGATCCGGCCCACCGTCGACCAGCAGCCGGCCTCCGTGCGAGCCTTCCACCAGGATCGCGTCACCCTGCCCGACATCGAGCACGGTCACGCGCGCCACCCCTTCGGGGCGGGTGATCGCCACGGCGCCTGCGACAGCGACTGCGACGATAAGACCGACCGAGGCGAGTCGAACCAGCATCGGTCGTGGACTTGCGGCGGTCGGCCGCGTGCGGTCGAGGCCTCGCGCGACGTTGACTGGTCGCCGCCATCGCCCCCGCCGACGCCGCACGGCCATCACCACCGCCGCGAGCAACGCGCTCCCGAACCCCAGCACCGCGCCCGTCGCAGGTTCGAACGACACGCTGGCCATGGGGATCGCTGCGGCGACGTCGACGATCCCGATGATCGCCCGCAGGGCGACCCAGCCCGGCGCGGCCAGGACCATGCCGATCGCCTCGGGCGCCCCGACCGCGACCAGCGCTCCTCCCAGCAGGGCGACCAGACCGGCCGCCATCGCCGGCGCGACGAGCGGGACGACCAGCAGGTTGACCGCCGGCGCGATGACCGCCAGCCGGCCGAACGACACAAGCACGATCGGCAACGTCGCCGCCTGGGCCGCGAGCGAGACGCCGAGGCTCTCGGACAACCAGCGCGGCAGCCGACCGCGCGTCCACCGATCGAGGCGCTCGGTGAGCGGCGTCGCCCAGGCGATGAGACCGCCGGTCGCCAGTGTCGACAGCTGGAAGCCGGCGTCGCCGATGAGGGCGGGATCGACCAGGAGCAAGAGCGCGACAGCCCAGCCGAGGGCAGCGGCCGCCCGGCCGGCGCGGCCCGTCTCGCGTGCGAACAGGACGACGCCGGCCATCGCGCCCGCGCGCAGGACCGACGGAGACGCACCCGCGAAGGCGATATAGGCGACGATCGCAGCGGCGGTGACGACGGTCCGCCGGCGCCGACCGAGACGTCCGGCAATGGCTGCGATGGCGGCCGCGACGATCGCGATGTTCCAGCCCGAGATCGCGACGATGTGGCTGACGCCGGCGGTCGTGAACGTCGCCGCGACGCCCCGATCCACCCGGTCGCGTAGCCCGATCAGGATGCCCGCGGCAAGGCCTGCCTCAGGTTCCGGGAGCACGCGAGTCAGCAGCTCACCCGCATCGCGTCTGAGTCCCTCGAGTCTGGAGCCGGGATCGGTCGGCCGCTCGCGGACCTCGAGAGTCCGCGCATCGAGCGTCCCCCACGCGCCGATCCGGTCCAGGTAGGCGCCGTACGGGCTGTCGGGTCGTTCGCGTGCGCGGCCGGTGACGACGACGCGGTCGCCCGGCTCGACAGGCGGATAGCGCGGGAGCGTGCCGGCGACCCGGAAGCCAGCACCGCCGGCCTCGAGCGTCCTGAGCGTCGCGACCTGGTGACCCTCGCGTGGCGCGCCGACAGTCTCGACGACCATCACCCACGGCCCGGAGCCGTTCGGCGTGCCGGTGAGCTCGGTCGACGCAGGCCCCAGGACGCCGCGCACGAGGATGGCGACCGCACCGACGACCAGCGCGAGTCCGCGCGTCCGCGAGCCGCTGCTCGAGCCAGGCGGTCGCGACCAGCACCGCGGCCGCCCCGACCAGCACGGCGGCGATCGGGCGTGCGTCATGCAACGAGATCGCGACTGCGCCAAGCGCCACCCCGATGGCGAGCCAGCCGCTCCGCGGCACGTCAGCCGACCGTGACCAGGTCGCGCAGCTTCTCGAACGTCTTCTCGCCGAGGATGCCGCGTGTTCGGAGGTCCTCGACGGCCGCGAAAGGTGCCTCCTCGCGAGCTCCGATGATCTTCTCGGCGGTCGCCGGCCCGACACCGGGCAACTCCTCGAGCTCGCTCTGCGTGGCGCGGTTCAGGTCGACAAGCCCACCCGCTGTCCCGCCAGTTGTGGGACTGCCGGTCGGGCCGCCCGCAGCAACGTCGTCGCGTGACGGGACGCGCAGGTGATCGCCATCACGCAAGGGCGCGGCAAGGTTGAGCTCCTGTTCGGCTCTCGCGGTGTCGACGCGCGGTCCGTAGCCGCCGGCGAGCTCCACGAGGTCGCCGACGCGCGATCCGGCTGGCAACCGGTAGACACCGGGCGCCGGGACGGCACCGACGATCTCGACGACGAGCTCCGTCCCGACGACCGCACCCGCCGACGAGGACGGATCTGCCTGACCACCGATCGGCAAGGGTGAGCCGCCGTCGATCGTGACGGTCCCCTCGCCGCCGCCTGCCGCGAGGATGAACGCCGCGATCGCACATGCGACGGCGGCGCCACCGATCGCGACCGCCTTGACGATCGTCGCGGTTCCAAGAGCAGGCGCCGAGCGCTCCGCCACCGGGGCTCTTTGGGTGGCGTCAGGTGGTGCGGCGTCGAGCACACGCCAGGGCGGGGTCGCGGTGGGGTCCATGGTCGCGCTCCGCGGCGGGCGGCCCGACGAGGCGCCGGACAGCCCGACGCCCCGCGATGTCGGGGGCACTTCCGACGCGGCGGGGCGTCTCTGCGGACCTTATCGAGAACCGATTAGCTGCGACTTATCCGCTGCGCGCCATTGAAAACCTGCAATAGATATCCACCAACTGACCAAGGGAGTTCGACATGACCAGGCATCGGCCGAGTCGAACTCTGGTCTGCGTGTTGCCTCACGCGTCCACGCTCATTCCCTGAGGCTGAATGGCGGGTATCGGTCGGTGACCAGCAGGAACGCGTAGGCGGCTACTCGTAGACCCCAACGGCCAACCCCCACCACAAAGTCGAAGAGTGATCGCGGGTAGCGTCCGGTGAAGAGGATGGCGAACCAGGCGATGACAACCGCAACGAGCGCGGCGAGCAAGAGCACAGCGAGCACGAGGTAGTGCGGGATCGCCAGCAGCCATTTCACCAGCGGCAACCAGCGGTTGAGGTCTCGCTCGACGTCGGGGTAGTCGATCTCCAGGTGCACCGCCTGCTCGTCGACAGTCGACGGGTAGCGATCCGTGAGCAAGGCGAAGTAGGCACCGATTCGCGCCCCGAAGCGCGTCAGCTCTCGGGCGAAGTCGAACCACCAGCGCGGGTACCGCACCCGGCTTGCGATCATCAGCAAGGTGGCGAGCCACAGCCCGCCGGAGATCCCCCCGCCGGTGGTGACCACTTGGTCGCCGGTCTCGGTTACGACGGTCTCGTTCCCGGTCGCGGTGAGCAGGCTGTAAATGACGGCGATCGGGATGATCCAGATCATCCGGAGCAATGTGGTCAGCCGGTCCAGCTGTTCTGGATAGTCGACCGTCAGTCGCGCGGCGTATGGCTCGGGCGGAGTGACCATGGTGTCCCTTCCAGTCGTAGGGGGGTTAGTGGGTTACGAGGGAGAGGCGGGTGGCGGCATCTGAGCGGCAAACACCTGCGTCAGGTCCGGCGTGGTGATCGGGTCATCTTCCACGATCCTTCCAGCGGCCAGACGGTAGTAGGTGAGGCCCCGGGCCATGATCTTCTCCCCGGTTGGGAGGGTGATCGCGTATGTGAAGCGAGCGACCACCGCATCTCCTTCGGCGACCAGGTCCTGGATTTCCATCCGGCCACCGGGGCCGGCCGAGTTGGCGTTCAGCCACGCCTTGAAGCCGGCGCGGTCCATGCCGCCCATCCCGCGGTTCACGTAGTCCGCAGCCAGTAGGTCGTCGACCAGGTCGACGTGGCCACCGACGAGCACCTCGGTGATGTACCGACGGACGACGGCCTTGTTCTGCTCTATCGACATCTCGACTTTCCTCGGTTGAAGTGGGCCGGCCTACCAGTATGGCCCCGGTCACCAAGCCGCCTAGACCAGCGCATGGGCTGGCTGATACCGCGTTGCCATCAACGATCGAGCGGCGCTACCTGGGACTTACCGGCCTAGATTTGCTCCCAGTCGACCCACCGGGTGCCGTCCCACCAGCGGTGCCAGACGCGGCCGTCGCGGCCGGGCGCGAAGACGTCGATGCGGTCGGCGCCCCACGACGATGCGGCCGGCGTCCCGGTCAGCTCGCCGCCGAGTGACTCCCAGTCGTGCCAGGACGTGCCGTCCCAGTAGCGGTTCCAGAGCTGGCCGTCGTCGAAGATCGCGAAGACCTGGAGCTCGTCGACGCCCCATGCGGTCGCCGCGGGCGCCGACGCCAGCGGGCCACCGAGTGACGTCGGCTCGGACCAGCGGTCGCCGTCGAACGAACGTGCACGAGCTCGCGCGATCTCACCGACCGTGAACAGGTCGATGCGGTCGGTTCCCCACGAGACGGCAGCGGTCGCGGCGGGTGTCGTCACGCGGGCAGACTAGCCGCGAGCGCGACTTCCGCGCACGTTTTGAGCTCCAGAGCCGGATGCGCGGTCTGCTCGGTCTGGTTTGTGCCTGGCAGTCGCGATCGGAGGTCGAAGGCGATGAGAGCGATGCGTCGGCTCGAAATCGCGACTGTGAGTCGCGCGGCGCGCGAAACGACCACCTCGAATCGAAGAGCGCCTGCCGGGAGGGGCAGGCGCTCGACGGGAGGGCGATGCGGATCGGCGGCGCTTAGTCCGCGCCGGCGAGGCCGCGGTCGTCGGCCACGTTGTCGTCGAGTCGACGGGTCACGGCTGCGGCAGCGAGGCTGATCGCGGCCGTCGCGCGAGCGAGTCCGCGACGGACGCTGGAACCGAGATCGGGCTGCGCGACCCAGTCGTACTCCTCGCGGCCATCGGACTGGGTCTCGCGTGCGAGTCGGACGAGTCGCATCCTCTCGAGCTCTCGCGAACGATCGTTCGCAAGATCAAGAGCGATCATCGCGTAATAGGTGTTCATGTGGTCCTCCTCGAGGGTCAGAGTCGTCTTAGCGGACGTGGGAATCGGGAATTTGCTCCCGCGAATCCGCACCGAAGCGGATGGATCCCAGGCCCAGGCCGATGAAGCCGATGACCAGGACCAGGAACGTGACGATGACTTCCATGGTCGGTCCTCCCAGTGACTCGTAACCCTTTTTTGGTGTCTCATCGGTTACTTGACGTAATGTACCCCCTTGCGCGTAACCTGTCAACTGGTCTAAAGTGGTTATCAGAATGAAAACCAAGATCAACGCGCTGGTCGCTCGCGGGCACCATGCGCACGATGTCGACCTCGAGGACACGTTCGACTTCCTGAACACCGATGACCTCGAGAATGGTTTCCGGGTCGACCGGCTCCCGACCCTTGGAGACGCCCTGTCGTGGTTCGTCGAGCGCGGCGTCATCCACGGGGAAGGTGCCGATCGGCTGGGCCATCAGGCCGAGAGCGATGCTGCGACCGCGCAGCGCGACCTCGCGCGGATCCACGCCGTCCGCGGTGCGCTGCGCGATGTGGCGGACGCGATCGTCGAACAGCGGCCGCCACATGCGGGTGCGCTCGATACGGTGAACCGGGCGCTCCATGCCCGCCAGGTCATCGAGCTCGTCCCCGCATTCGACGGCTGCGTCGCGGTCGACCACCGACACGTCGGAGACCCGATCGACGACGCCCTGGCGCGCCTGTGCGATCCGCTGGTGTCCGAGCTGACAGGGGGAGACCCGGAGCGGATCCGGATCTGCGACAACGAGCGCTGCCGGTGGGTGTTCTACGACACGTCGCGCACGGGCCGGCGCCGCTGGTGCGACATGGCGACCTGTGGCAACCGTGCCAAGGCCGCGCGCCACCGCGCGCGGACGAAGGGCGCCATAGACACAGGCGCGATCGAGATGGGCGCGACCGAGACGGCCGCGCCGACCGTCAGCGCCGGAGCGTGAGTACGCCGTAGCGGCACAGGGGCCACAGCCCCGGCCAGCGCTTCAGCATCATCCGGTCCAGTTCGCGGAGCGGCGGGATCTTCTTCCCGAAGCCGAGGCCACGCTCGATCATGCTGAACAGCTGCACGCCCCTCAGCTCGGCCGACGCGAACGGAGCCATCCAGGCGTCGATGTCCTGCCGCCGGAGCGGGATGTCGGCGCCTCGATCGTGCTTGTGCGGATAGGGCACGTGGTCGCGAACGGCCTGGACGATGGGGTTCGTCCCGAGTGGCTCGGAGAACGCAGCGCGACCGCCCGGACGGAGGATGCGCGCGAGCTCCTTCGCCCCGGCGACCGGTTCGAGATGGTGCAGGACGGCCTTCCCGAAGGCGATGTCGAAGCTCGCGTCGTCGAAGGGGAGGTATTCGCCGGGCGCGACCGCGAACGTGATCCGATCCTCGACGCCGACCATGGCCGCACGCTTCCGGGCGACCTCGACGCTGCCCTCGGATAGGTCGAATGCCGACACGTGGGCGCCACTGCGCGCCAGAAGCACGGTCAGTTTGCCAAGCCCACAGCCGTACTCGACGACCCGCTTGCCGTGCAGGTCACCGAGGAATTCGGCGACGCCAACGAGCAGTGCATCGCGCCCGGCGAACGAGGCGAAGTCCTCACCCTCCTTCGGCGGCACGATGGGCTCGGTCGTGTCGCCGGCGTGCGCGTCCCACTTCGCGCGCTCGACGGCATAACGCTCCTCGATCGCCGTCATCGGTCCTCCTCCGGAGTCGTCGTCCCCCCGAGCGACTGGACTGGCCTTGACCGCCAACCATGGGCGGCCACCGTCGGTCCGTCAATCTCTGGGTGCCACGAACCTACCCTGTTTCGGTGTCGGTTGTCACCGTTTTCGTGTCGGAGACGAGCGGTTCCTGACGGTGAGGGCCGGTTGCCGAGCGCCCCGGCTCAGCCCTTCAACGCGCCGCTGACGCCGGCGCCCGACAGGAACAGGCGCTGGAAAAGGAGGAACAGCGCGATCGGGATGAGGCTCGAGATCGTCAGCGCGGCGATGAACACGCCGAGATCCGTCGTCGGCGCCAGGATCGGCAAACGGACCGACAACGGCTGGAGCTCCGGGTCCCGCAGGACCAGAAGCGGCCACAGGTAATCCTTCCACGTGGCGATGACCGCGAATACGGAGACGACCCCGAGGATCGGTCGCGACATCGGCAGGACGATCGACCAGAACAGCCGGAACGGGCCCGCGCCATCGACTCGCGCGGCCTCGAAGATCTCGCGCGGCAGATTGTCGAAGAAGCGCTTGATCAGGATGATGTTCAGGGCGCTGGCACCCGCCGGCAGCCAGACCGCCCAATACGAGTCGATCAGACGCCATTCGACGATCGGGACCTTCACGACCGTCAGGTAGAGCGGCACGAGCAGCACGATGGGCGGGACGAACAGCGTCGCGATCACGAGGCCCGTCAGGAGGCCGCTGAACCGCGGCCGCAACACCGACAGGACGTAGCCGGCCGTCGTCGCGACGACGAGCTGGACGGCCCACGACCCGAATGCGATGGCCACGGTGTTGAACAGGTAGCGGTCGATGTGGACCTTGTTCCACGCCGTCGCGAACTGGGTCACGTCGAACCCGTTGGGCCACAGGGCCATCGGCTGGCGCAGGGTGTCGAGGGTGGGCGTGATCGAGGACTTGAGCATCCACAGGATCGGCCCGAGACCGACCACGATGAGGAAGACCAGCGTGACCACGTGCACGACGCGCACCAGCCAACGCGCACGGCGCTGGCTCAGGTCGGCCTTCGACAGGATGCCGCGCTCGGATGACGTCTGACCTGCGGCCGCCCTTGTGCGCCGCAGGCCGCTCATGAGTCGACGCTCCAGCGACGCGTGAGCCAGTAGTAGCCGGCCGTGAACACCGCCAGGAACGCAGCGAGCATCAGGCTCAGCGCCGCCGCCATGCCGTAGTCACCGCCGAGGCTGTTCTGGAAGGCGTATTTGTAGATGAGCAGCAGCACCGTCATCGTCGAGTTGGCCGGCCCGCCTGCCGTCAGGAGAAGCGGCTCGGTGAAGAGCTGGGCGGTCGCGATGAGCTGCAGGAGGAGCGTCACGAACAGGACATTGCGGATCTGTGGCAGCGTGATGAACCGGATCTTCTGCCAGATCGATGCGCCATCGACCTCGGCCGCGTCGTACAGCTCCGGTCGCACCCCGACCAGGGCAGCGAGATAGATGATGACGGTCGATCCGGCCGCGGCCCAGGTCGCCTCGATGACGATCGACGGCATGGCCGTGCCTGCGCTCTGCAGCCACGGCAACGGGCCGAGTCCGAACCACCCCAGGATCGTGTTGAACACCCCGTCGGGCGACGCGTTGTAGAAGAAGCGCCACAGCAGGACCGACACGACCGGCGGCACGACGACGGGGAGGTACGCCAATGCGCTGTAGACGCCGCGGTAGCGACGGACCTCGCTCATGACCACGGCCAGGATGATCGGGATCGGGAAACCGAACACCAGGGCCAGGATCGCGAACCAGGCCGTGTTGCGGACCGCGATGCCGAACAGGGGATCGGCCAGGACGCGCTGGAAGTTCTCGAGGCCGACGTAGATCGGCTCGGACACGAGGTTGGTGTCCTGCACGCTCATCACGAACGCACGCACGATCGGGAACCAGGCGAACAGCCCGAAGATCACGAGGAACGGCAGCAGGAACACGAGCGTGCTCAGCCCGTCGCGGGTCACCCGGAAGCGCGCGATCCGGTGTCGCACGGTCAGCTCGCGCGCGGGGGCGACATCAATGATCGAACCCATGGCTCCCGATCGTCGGTTCCGTGGCGACGCACGTCGCGTCAAGGATAGAGATGGGCCCCGGCGTTGCCGGGGCCCGTGGTGCGCGGTGGACTCAGCCCGCGTCGAGGATGGCCTGGATCTGGGCGTTCGCTCCATCGAGGAGCGCGTTGATGTCGGCGTTCTGGTCGGTCAGCACGGCCTGGACCACAGGGTCGAGGGCCGCGTACAGCTCCTGGGTATGGGCGACCGGCTCGGTGACGAGCGGCTGGTCGAAGATCTTCGACGTGAATGGCGTCATCTGCGCCATCGGCACGTTGATATAGCTCTCGATCCACTTCTGGGACTCGTCGTACGTGGCCTTGTCGAAGATCGGCAGGGACGGCACGCCGACAGGCTGGTTATTGGCGGTGAGTGCCTTGGCGTCGGCCACGGCGCCTTCCTCGGTCAGCAGCTTCTGGATGTAATAGAAGTCGATCCAGGCGACGGCCGCGTCGCGCTCCGCCTCGGTGGTCACGACGTTGACTGCGGCGAGCGTGCCACCGCCGAGGACGCCGGCATTCGGGTCGTTCTCGAGCGGGATGGTCGCGACGCCGTAGTCGTCGGGCTTGAGGCTCGCGTTCTGGATCATCCAGGTGTACAGGTCGGAGCCGCCGGTGAACATGCCGACCTGGCCGGCCGCGAACGCCTGGTTGATGGTGCCCCACGCGTAATCGAAGGTCGCGCCCATCGAGTTGTCTTCCCAGCGCATGGCCTTGAGGCGCTCGAGGACGGCCTTCGTCTTGTCGTTGTTGACTGTCGCGGTGACCTTGCCGTCAGCCGCAACCTCCTGCATGCGTCCACCCATGGCATATGTCGACGTCGTGAGCTGCCAGCCACCGGTGTTCTCCGTGGCCATCGATGCGTAACCGGCGACGCCGGTCTTCTCGGCGATGGTCTTGGCGGCCGCGCGGACCTCGTCCCACGTCGCGGGTGGCGCGTCAGGGTCGAGCCCGGCCTGCGTGAACAGAGTCCGGTTGTAGGTCAGCGACATGCCGTATGCCGCGGTCGGCACAGCGAAGATCTTGCCGCCGGCGTCCTGGCCGTTGACGAGGACGTTCGGGTTGAACTTGTCGGCGTAGCCGTAGGAGCGGACCCGCTCGTCGATGTCTACGATCTGGTTTTGGGCGATGAGGCCCTTGCCGTCGGTGAAGGGGATCGTGAATACGTCCGGCAGCGTGCCGGCGGCCAGGGCGGCCGTAAAGGTCGGGGCCGTCCAGTTGTACTCCTCGGGCTCGACCGTGATCCAGGGGTTCTTGGCCTCGAACTGGCCGATCTGTTCGTACAGCGCGTCGACCGCCTGCTGGGTGACGCCCGGGCGCAGGGCGCCCACGACGATCGTGACCGGTTCGCGTTCGGCAGCGCTCGGCGCAGCCGACGCGCTCGGTGCCGCTGACGGAGCGGCGCTGGGGGTGGCGCCGCCACAGGCGGCAAGCACGGTGGCGGTGGTGACGACGAACGCCGCCAGGACCGACGCCGTGCGTCGGGTAGTGGACCGCATCGCGTTCTCCTCTCGACTTCCCATCCAAAGCGATGGGTGGCTGGCCTGTCAACGTCCGGCGGTCGACCCGTGGTCCGGGTGGTCGCCACCGAACCCTTCAGCGATCGTCGGCGGGCACCCTCCTTGCTGGGTCCGTCGGCTCGTCACGGTCCGGGCGCAGCCAGACCGTCGCGTCGGGCGGAAGGTGACCCTCCGAGACATCCGCGCTTGCCAGCAGGACCGCTTCATGAGGCGGTAGTGGCAGCGCGTCGCTGGACAGGTTGGTGATGCTGATGAAGTCCTGGCCCCGCGCGAATGCGAGGACGTCGGGTGCCGACGCCAGCCATTCGAGCGGCCCGTCCCCGAGGCCGGGTTCGGCTCGCCTGAGGCGCAGCGCCGTCCGATACAGGCTGAGCATGGACCCGGGATCGATGTCCTGCTGCGAGACCGTCAGCCCGGCCCAATGGGCGGGCTGGCTGAGCCAGGGATCACGATCGGCACCCGCAGGGCTGAAGCCGAACGGCGCGGCCGTCCCATCCCAGGGCAGGGGTACCCGGCAGCCGTCCCGACCGGGATCGACACCGCCGGACCGAGCGTGCATCGGATCCTGGATCTCGTGGAGCGGCACCTCCACCTCGTCCAGCCCGAGCTCGTCGCCCTGGTAGATGTAGAGGGAGCCGGGCAGGGCCGCCGTGAGGAGTGCGGCAGCCCTGGCCCGGCGGCGCCCGAGCGCGGTGTCGGTGGGGGATCCGAACCGCTTGCGGGCGAATGCGAAAGAGGAGTCCGCCCGGCCGTACCGCGTCACCGGGCGCGTGACGTCGTGGTTGGACAGCACCCACGTGGCCGGTGCGCCGACCGGCGCGTGGGCGGCGAGCGTCGCGTCGATCGACTGCCGCAGGCTGGCCGTGTTCCAGGGCCGGGCCATGAAGTCGAAGTTGAACGCCGTGTGGAGCTCGTCCGGTCGGAGGTAGAGGGCGAACCGCTCGATGTCCTCGATCCACACCTCGCCGACCAGCACCCGCGTGCCGGGGTAGCTGTCGGCCACGGCGCGCCAACTTCGGTAGATGTCGTGGAGCTCATCGCGATCGTGGATCGGGTGGGCGCCCGGCGCCGGATCGTCCGGCACCTCGGGCATCGTCGGGTCCTTGACGAGCAGCGCCGCGGAGTCGATGCGCACACCGGCGGCCCCGCGGTCGAACCAGAAGCGCAGGATCGCCTCGTGCTCCGCGCGGACGTCCGGGTGATCCCAATTGAGATCCGGCTGTTCCGCCGTGAACAGGTGCAGGTACCACTCGCCGGGCGCGCCGTCCGGGTCGGTCGTCCGGGTCCAGGTGCGGCCGCCCTTGAACTCCGACGGCCAGCCGGTCGGTGGCTCCGTGCCGTCGGCACCGCGCCCGGGACGGAACCAGAAGCGCTCCCGTTCAGCGGATCCCGATCCCGTGGCGAGTGCGCTCTGGAACCACGGGTGCTGGTCGGAGACATGGTTGGGAACGATGTCGATGATCGTCCGGATGCCGAGCGCGAGGGCATCGGCGATGAGTGCCTCGGCTTCGGCGAGGGTGCCGAAGGCGGGATCGATGGCCCGGTAGTCGGCGACGTCGTAGCCGCCGTCGGCCAGCGGCGAGACGTACCAGGGCGTGAACCAGATCGCGTCGACCCCGAGGTCGCGGAGGTAGGGGAGGCGGCTCCGGACCCCGGCCAGGTCGCCGGTCCCGTCCCCGTTCGCGTCGGCGAAGCTGCGGACGTAGACCTGGTAGATCACGGCGCTGCGCCACCATGCGGGATCGTCGCGGGGGACGAGCGCGCGGTCGGCCGGGTCGAGCTGGCGCTCGCGGGTGGCCGGTGCGACGAGCGTCGGGAGCGTGGCGAGATCGGCCATCGCCGGTTCTGTCACGTCGATCCTTCCTGCAACCAGCGGATCGGTGCGGCAACGTGCCGCGGCGTTGCGGCAACGTAGCGCATTCGACGATGCAATGCAAGAACTTGACAGAAAGTTGTTGATAACTCGACTGGAACGCCGATGGCGAGATCAGCGGTGGCACGCCGCGCGCCGCGCGGCAGTCAGCGAGCGGCGGCAGCGGTTCCCGTGGAGCCGCGGACGACCAGCTCCGGCTCGAACAGGAGCTCGTCGTGCGTGACAGGTGTCCCCGAGATCTGCCCGTTGAGGAGCTCGATCACCATGCGGCCCATCGGCTCGATCGGTTGGCGCACCGTCGTTAGCGGGGGCTCGGTGCAATTCATCAATGCCGAGTCGTCGAACCCGACGACCGAGACGTCACCAGGCACGCTCAGCCCGGCGCGACGGACCGCTCGGATCGCACCGAGCGCCATCGGGTCGCTGGCGCAGATGATCCCCGTGATCCCCCGCGCGAGTAGACGCACCGCAGCAGCTTGAGCCGCCTCGAGCGAGTAGAGCGCGTGCGCGATGTCGTCCGTGCCGATCGTCAGGCCCGCGGCGGTCGCGATCCGGCGAGCGCGGTCGATCTTGCGCCGGGACGGGACGTGGTCTCGTGGCCCCATGAGCAGCCCGATCCGTGTGTGGCCGAGCGAGATCAGGTGGCCCATCGCCTGTTCGACGGCCACCGCGTCGTCGCACGACACGCGCGGGAACGGCAGCCCATCGATGCCGGCGTTGACGAGGACCGTCGGCAGGCCGCGCTCCGCAAGCCGGCGGTAATGCCCGTGCGGCGCGTCTGCCTGGGCGTAGAGACCGCCGGCGAAAACGACCCCGGAGACCTGTTGTTGCAGGAGCAGGTCGACGTAGTCGGCCTCCGAGACGCCGCCCACGGTCTGGGTGCACAGGACCGGCGTGAAGCCCTGCTGGGCGAGGGCACCGGACACGACCTCGGCGAACGCCGGGAAGATGGGGTTCTGGAGCTCCGGCAGGACCAGGCCGACGAGGCGGGCGCGTTCACCGCGAAGCTTGGATGGGCGCTCGTAGCCGAGGACGTCGAGCGCCGTCAGGACCGCCTGGCGGGTCGATTCCGAGACGCCCGGCTTCTCGTTCAGGACGCGGCTGACGGTCGCTTCACTGACTCCGACCTTGCGTGCGACGTCGGCGAGACGGTTGGCCATGCCGCAATGGTACGCACATCAACGCAAGTCTTTGCAAGTTTCTTGCGTGGACGGCTCTCTCAGGCGTCCCGGAGGACGATGTTGATGAGCTTGCCTCCGCCGGCCGTGATGACGCGATCGGGCGTTCGGCCAGCCAGGATCGCGGCGATCTTCGGGCTGGCCAGGACCTCGGACTCGAGCTGCTCCGGCGTGGCATCGGCAGCCACAATGACCTTGTCGCGCAGCTTGCCGTTGACCTGGACCGGCACCTCGCGAACCGACACGGTGATTGCCGTTTCGTCGATCTCAGGCCACCGCTCCTCGTGGATCGACGACCAGGGTCGGCCGGCGGCCTCGGCCCCCCGGGCCCAGATCTCCTCCGTGATGTGCGGGGCGGCGGGAGCCAGCATCAACAACAGCAGCCGGATCGCCTCATCCCACTCCGCGTCGCCGGCGACGGGACTGCCGCGGTAGCGGTACAGCGTGTTCGACAGCTCCATCAGCTTCGCGATCATCGTGTTGAAGCGGAAGCCTTCGTAGTCCTCGGTGACGTCGCGCAGGGTCCGATGGGCCGCGGCCCGGATCGTGGCCGCCGCATCGGCGGCGCTTTCACCGGCCGGCAGTCGACCGGCATCCGGGTCGCCGTGCTCGCGGCCGTGCGGATCGATCGCCAGCGTCCAGACCCGGTTCAGGAAGCGGTGGACCCCGCCGATCCCCGTGGGGCTCCACGGGCCGCCCTGATCCCACGGGCCCATGAACATCAGGAACAGGCGGACCGTGTCGGCGCCGTACTGCTCGACCAGCGCGTCGGGGTCCTCGACGTTGCCGCGGGACTTCGACATGCGCTCGCCGTCGGCGCCCAGGATCTGCCCCTGGTTGAACAGGCGGCGGAACGGCTCGTGGTCGGCGATCAGGCCACAGTCCCGCATCGCCTTCGTCCAGAACCGGCTGTACAGCAGGTGCATCACGGCGTGCTCGGCACCACCCGTGTACTGGTCGACCGGCGTCCAGATGTCGGCCATCTCGCGGTCGACCGGGCCGTCTATCTTGTCGGGCGACAGGTAGCGATACCAGTACCACGACGAATCGACGAATGTGTCCATGGTGTCGGTCTCGCGCCGGGCCGGCTCCCCGCAGATCGGGCAGGCAACGTTCAGAAACGCCTCGTCCTTGGTCAACGGGTTCGTCCCGCTGCCGTGATAGTCGACATCCTCTGGCAGCCGGACCGGCAGGTCCTCGTCGGGCACTGGCACGATGCCGTCGCGCCCGCAGTAGACGACCGGGATCGGCGTGCCCCAGTAGCGCTGGCGACTGATCAACCAGTCGCGCAATCGATAGGTGACCTTCGGCTCGGCCTTGCCCTCTTCGGCCAGCCACTCGACGATCCCCCGGCCGCCCTCGTCGGCGGGCATGCCGTCGAAGCGACCGCTGTTGACCAACCGCTCGCCTGCGGTGTGCGCGACGTAGGCGTCGGTCATCGGATCGCCGGCCTCGGTGCCGGGAGCTGCCACGACACGCCGGATCGGCAGCCCGAACTGGCGAGCAAACGCGAAGTCACGCTCGTCGTGGGCCGGCACCGCCATGATCGCGCCGGTCCCATAGCCCGCGAGGACGTAGTCCGCCACGAAGATCGGGATGCGCTCCTCGTTGACCGGGTTGATCGCGTCGGCGCCGAGTGCGACGCCCGTCTTTTCGCGGTCGGTCGACAGCCGGTCGATCTCGGTTCGCCGGCTTGCCTGCGACGATATAGGCGTCCACCTCGGCCTTTCGGTCGGGGGCGGTCAGCGCCGGCACGAGCGGGTGCTCGGGAGCCAGGACCATGAACGTGGCGCCGAACAGCGTGTCGGGCCGCGTCGTGAACGACCCGCAGCTCTTCGCCGCCCGGATGATGGTCGGCTGGCGCGGTCTCGAACACGATCTCAGCCCCCTCCGACCGCCCGATCCAGTTCGTCTGCTGGATCTTGATCGGCTCGGGCCAGTCGATGCCCTCGAACGACAGCAGCTCGTCGGCGTAGTCGGTCGTCTTCAGGTACCACTGGTCGAGCTCGCGCTTCTCGACCAGTTCACCGCACCGCCAGCAGCGTCGTTCCGGGCCGACGACCTGCTCGCGGGCCAGGGTGCCGTCGTTGGGGCACCAGTCGACCGCCGACTTGGCACGGTACGCCAGGCCCTTCTCCAGGAAGCGCAGGAACAGCCACTGGTTCCACATGTAATAGCTCGGGTCGGCGGTGACGACCTCGTGCTTCCAGCTGAACGTCGAGCCCATCGTGCGGAACTGGCGACGCATGTTCTCGATGTTGGCCATCGTCCAGGAGAACGGGTGGCCGCCCGACTTGATCGCGGCGTTCTCGGCGGGCAGCCCGAACGCATCGAAGCCGATCGGGAAGAACACGTTGAAGCCATGCATCCGCCGGAACCGTGCCAGCGCATCGCTGGGGGTGACGATGTACCAGTGACCGATGTGCAGGTCGCCCGATGGATAGGGGTACATCGTCAACATGTAGTACTTGGGCCGGCTCGCGTCGCGCAGGTCCGTCTCGTACAGGCCGAGCTCCGCCCAGCGCGCCTGCCAGCGCGGCTCGATGGCGAGGGGGTCGTAGCGCTCGACCCTGGTTCGGCTGTCGGCGGTCTCGGTCACGTTGTGCGGGTCTCTCATGGTCGCTGGATACGGTTCACCCCCCGCCGTCGGCGAGGGGTGATGGTCGGCGGTTCGTCGGCTGGTGGAGCTACGGGGACTCGAACCCCGGACCCCCTGCATGCCATGCAGGTGCTCTTCCAGCTGAGCTATAGCCCCACGGAGGGCGGATTGTAGCAGAGGACCTCGTTCGATCCGGCGCCGAGCGAGGCTCAGCCGCCGACGCGCAGAGGCATCTCGTACACCGCTCCGAAGCTGTCGCTGCCTTTCGTCGCGTTGAGGCTGACGCGGACGATCCAGTCGCCCGGTGGAAGCATCCCGACCGACATGGTCACGCGCTCACCGCCATCCTCGACGAAGCCCACGTCGTTGACCTCGACGGCCGTCGGGTCCGTCCGGACGATCGCCCGATCCAGCGCCTCGACGCGTATCTGGCCGACCCGCCAGCCGTCCGTGAGCGTGAACGTCACGTCGGAACCTGTCGGCACACCCACCACGGCGGCGCCATCGTGGGCGGAGTAGACGGCGCCGCACGAGTCACCCTGATCGCCGTGGCTGACACACGTCGCCGGTCCGGAGGTCGGACTCCCCTCCATGTCCGCGCCAGCCCACATGCCGAGCGACGGCGGGATGAACGACGGTGTCCCATGTGGGTCGGTGATGACGAGATGCCACGAGTTCCCCGGGTCCGTCGTGACGAACACCGTCGAGTCGTTCGATGGCAGCCCGATGGACGACTCGAACCCGAGCGCCGCGCCGTCACATGGCACGTCACCCGCGTCGATGAAGTCGCGCGTGCCCTCGGCGCCGATGGTCCAGCGCGCCGATCCCGTCCCGATGCAGACCATGGCGACGCGGTACACCCCCCGCGGCGGGACGCTGCCGGCACCGCCTGCGCCTGGCGTACCGCTCGGCTCGACCCCGGCGTCGACGCGAGTGTCGAGCACGACCGTGCCGACTGGTACTGCAAACGCCGGCAGGGCGGTCGGTGCCGGATCGTTCGTGAATCCGAAGGACTCGACGAGGATCCGATATTGGGTCCGACTGGTGGCGTGGACGAGCAACTGGTCGGCGACCAGTGGCTGCATCGCGGCGAGGTCGTAGCGGAACGAGTGGATCGCGTTGTCGCAAGTGACGGTCTCCCCGGCGATCGACGTTCGATCCGGGGCGATACCCCAGGTGATCTCGACGGGATCTGGCCCGGAGCACACGAACTTGACCCCGGCTTCCCGTGCCTCCATCCGGACGCCGTCGAAGGCCGCGGCCTCGGGGACGATCTCCGTCGAGCTCGGATCGCCCTGCTGGGTCATGACATCGAAGTCGACCGATCCGACCGTCGGTTCGAGGGCGGGCAGCAGATCAACCGGACCGCTGGTGGGCTTCAGGCTCGGCAAGACGGCCGAGGGGCCGACCGTCGGCTGTGGGGTCGCCGCGACATCGGGTCCGCGGAACGGACCGATGGCGATCGTGAACGCCGTCCCGACCGCGATCGCGGCGACGCCCGCGGCGAGCAGCCCGAACCGGCGGTTGTTTCGGTCGCGCCGGCGCAGGACGAGCCTCCGCTCGAGCTCGTCTGTGGTGACGGTCAGCGGCAGCGAGGCGGCCTCGGAGTGGAGCGTCGAGCGGAGTCGCTCTTCGATCGTCTTGTCATGCATGGCGGGCCTCCCCGAGGCTGCTGCCGACCGGGTCGGCGAGGTGGATGCGCAGTCGATCCAGCGCGGTCTGCAGCTGGGCCTTGACCGTGTTCGGGCTCTTGCCTAGCGTCGTCGCGACTTCCTCGACCGAGAGGTCGGCGTAGTAGCGCAGGACGACCGCGGCGCGCATCTGGGGCGGCAGCTCGGCGATGCCGTCGAGCAGCGCGATCCGCGTCGACGACTCGCTACCGATGTCGCCCGGGCTGGCTACGTCCGGCACGACCGACAGCCGCACGACGCGGCCGGTCCGCCGGCGCAGCCCGAGGGCGTGGTTCGTGGCGACGCGCAGGAGCCACGCGCGCAACGCGCGTTCGTCGCGGATCGCCCCGCCGCGCTCGAAGGCGGTCAGGAGCGTCTCGATGACGACGTCCTCCGCGTCGGCCCGATCGCCCAAGATCAGGTAGGCGACGCTCTGGAGCTCTTTCCCGTAGGTCCCGAGCAGCGCCCCGAGCGTCTCGGGTCGACGCCGGCGAAGGGCATCGACGGTCATGGTTCCATCCCTCAGGTCCCCAGTTCTCGCGACGTTGGCGGCCGCGTCGAAGGATAGATGCGTGGGGCGGCCTTTTCGGGCTAGTGGCTGGTGCGGGGTGGCATCATCCGGGCGTGACGGCCTTCGACCTGCTCATCCGCGGCGGCACCGTCGTCGACGGCACGGGCGCCCCGCGTCGACCCGCCGACGTCGGCGTGCTCGGCGATCGGATCCTTGCCGTCGGAGATCTGACCGGCGTCGACGGGAACAGCACGGCGACCGTGATCGATGCGATCGGGCGCGTGGTGACGCCCGGGTTCATCGACCCGCATGGTCATTCCGACGGGTCGCTCTTCCTCGACGGGGCGCTGTCGAGCCATCTCCGCCAGGGATTCACCACTCAACTGTCGGGCAATTGCGGCGAATTGCTCGCGCCGATCACCGACGCCGGGCGCGAGGTCGTCGAGCTCGCGCTGCGACCCAACGAGCTCGTCGCGCGGTGGCGCACCTTCGGCGAGTTCCTCGACGCGGTCGATGAGGAACAGCTGGGCCCGAACGTCGCGTTCCTGGTCGGTCACGGCACGGTCCGGGCGGCAGTCATGGGATCGGAGGGACGCCTGGCCACCGACCTCGAGCGCCACGCGATGGTCCGCGAGGTGGACGCGGCGATGGAATCCGGGGCCATCGGCCTGTCATCGGGGCTGATCTACGCGCCGGGGATGCATGCGGACGTCGAGGAGCTGCGGGCCGTCGCCACTGCGGCCGCACGCCGCGGGGGACTCTATGCCAGCCACATGCGCAACGAGGCCGACGGCTTGTTCGGGGCCCTCGATGAAGCGGTCTCGACGATCCGTGCCGCGGCCGATGCCGGGGTCGACAGCCCCCGACTCCAGGTCTCGCACCTCAAGTGTGCGTCGCGCCCTGTCCACGGCCGCGCCGCGGAGGCGGTCGGGGTGCTGGACGCGGCACGATCCGATGGCGTGGCCGTCGGCGCCGACCAGTATCCGTACACGGCGGCCGCGACGACCCTGACGACCGTCCTGCCGCCCGCGCTGCTCGGCCTCGGGATGGAGGCGTGTGTCGCCGCGCTGAGCGACCCCGACGTCCGGGGCCGGGTCAAGTCCGAGATCGACCGCGGCATCTCCGGTTGGGAGGACATCGGGCGGGACCCGGGTTGGAAAGGGATCCGGATCTCGTACTCCGCGAGCCACCCCGACTGGTCGGGCCGATCGCTCGCCGACCTCGCGGACGAGTTCGACGCGGATCCGGCGGATCTCGCGTTCGACGCGCTCGTGGACGACCGGCTCGACGTCTCGATCGTCATCGACTGCATGACTCCCGAAGATGTCGAGACCATCCTCGGCGTGTCCTGGATCGCCGTGTGCACCGACGCGTCCAGCCGGAGGCCGGGCCACCCGGTGCTCGATGTGGGCCGACCCCATCCGCGGACCTACGGCACCACCGCACGCGTTCTGGGCACCTACGTCCGCGAGCGCGGGACCCTCGCGCTGGAGACCGCGGTCGAGAAGCTCACGTCGGTGCCGGCCGCCCAGATCGGCCTGCGCGATCGCGGCGTGCTCCGCGAAGGAGCCTACGCAGACCTCGTGGTGTTCGATGCGGCGACCGTCGCCGACGTCGCCACCTACCAGGATCCGGCGCGATACCCGGTCGGGATCGAGCATGTGATCGTGAATGGACGTCCCGCGATCACCGACGGAGCTGAGACCGGCGAGCGGCCGGGTCGACTCTTGCGGCGGGGCGTGTGACCCGACCCGGCCGAGGCGGTGCCATGGAGGCCCCGGCCATCGCGGATCTGCCCGGCGGCCCGCTCCCCTACACGCTCCGCCACTCGCCGCGGGCGCGCAGCGTGCGGGTGGTGATCCACCCCGATCGCGGGGTCGTCGTCACGCTTCCGGCGACGCGGTCGGCGACGCGCGACAGTGAACGCCATGCGACCGCGTTCCTGGCCGAGCGTGAGGCGTGGCTCCGGCGTCACCTCGCCCGTCAGGCGCAGGTCGATGCGACGCTCGCGTCGCGGGGCGGAGCGAAGGACGGAGGCGCGGTCCCGTTCCGCGGCCGGCTCCATCGGGTCCGGGTCGTTCCCGCAGTGTCCGGGATCCGCAGGTCGGACGTCATCAGGTTCGACGATGAGCTGGTCATCCACCGCGTCGCCGCGGACCGGCGAACTGACTCCAGGATCCTCGAGGCGTGGCTGCGGCACGAGGCGCGCGGCGAGATCGAGGCCGCTGTCGTCCTGCACGCGGCTGCGCTCGACGTCCGGCCGGCCAGCATCACCTTGCGTGACCCGCGGACCCGCTGGG
This sequence comes from uncultured Chloroflexia bacterium, assembly GCA_963819655.1. Lineage (GTDB taxonomy): Bacteria > Chloroflexota > Limnocylindria > Limnocylindrales > CSP1-4 > SPCO01. The sequence continues at coordinate 1,132,508 of CAWFXA010000002.1, forward strand.
GGAGTGCCTCGCGATCGGGCCGACTGTCGTTCTCGTGGCGCCTCGTCCTGGCGCCTGCCGAGGCCCTCGAGACCGTCGTCTGCCACGAGCTGGCACACCTCCGTGTCTTCGGGCACGGTCCGCGGTTCTGGTCCCTGGTCGCGTCGCGCCGACCCGATCATCAGACCTGGCGCCGCTGGCTCCACGACCACGCGACCGAGCTCCACCGAGCCCTGGCGGCCGATTAGTTCGGCAGTCCCAGCGCGGGATCGCCGATGACCGTCACCGCCGAGCCGGTCCAGCGCAGCGGGTCCACCTCGAGCTCGTCATGCGCGCCGTCGGCGATCGCCTCCCAGAGATCGAACGCAAGGTCGTCGTCGACGTCGTCGGGCAGGACCAGGAGCGTGTTGCGAACCGGCGTGAGCAGCAGCCGCGGTTCGGAGCCGATGATCGGCTGGAGCAACTCCGGCGCCAGGATGAGGGACGACCCCCAGCCCTGGCCCTGGACCGCCATGACCTCGATGCCATCGAGTGGGACCCGATCGACCACCGGTGGCTCTGCCTTGACCAGGGCGCCGAGGTTCTCCAACGCGGTGCCGAGCAGAGTCGCGTGGTCGATGTGCCAACTGTCCAGCAACCTCTGGCTGACATGGGAGAACGCGGGACCGAAGTCGATCCCGAAGCCCGTCCAGACGCCTGGCGGCACACGGATGTGGAGGGGCGCAGCCTCGGGCGGGTAGGGATGGTGACGCCGCTTCAGCACCGGCAGGATCTTCGGCGCGACGCTCGCCCACGGACCCGTCGGGTCGAAGCCGCGGAATGCCGCCAGGATCTGCTCCGCGAGGGCGGGCTCCATGGTCCCGCCGAGCGGGTGGATCTCGATCCCGTTAGCCGTGCGAGCGCGGCGTCCCGAATTCCGGTGCGCCCGCCGCTCGGCCTTCGCCGCCTTCCGGTTTTTGAGTCCCTTCATGGCGGGCATCCTGGCGAATGACGCTCTCCTGCTGCGTATCCGCATCTTCACCCGCACTCACCTGTCGCACGCGGATCGGCTGGGTCGGACGCGCATCCCGTCGGGGCTGGGGTCTTTCACCGCGCCAGAAGGACGGCACCGAGGGCGAGAGCGGCGGGCAGCGCCTGGACGACCAGGATGCGGCGCGACACGGTCAGTCCGCCATACAGGCCGGCGACGATCACGCACCCAAGGAAGAACAGCTTGAAATACAAGGCGCTGGGCTCGGGGAGGATCAGGCTCAGGCCGAGACCGGCCGCCAGAAAGCCGTTGTACAGGCCCTGGTTCGCCGCGAGCGTGGCCATCGTCTCCGCCTGGTCGGGCGTCATCCCGAACGCCCGCAGCCCGCGCGGCGATCGCCAGAGGAACATCTCGAGAACGAGGATGTACGCGTGGATCAGGGCGACGAGCGCGACGAGTCCCGCGGCGACGATCGACACCGGGCCCTCCGATCCGTGACCGCGGATCGTGACATCGGGTGGTGGAGATGAGGGGACTCGAACCCCTGACCCCCGCGATGCGAACGCGGTGCTCTTCCAGCTGAGCTACATCCCCACGGGCGTCGGAGTGTAGCACGCGACCCCTCGCCGACCGCCCTCTGACGACCGTCCCGGGGCGCGGGACTGGGGTCCCTATCGTGCAACCCGACTCTAGGCTCCGCCGATGCCCGTCGGCCTCCTGAGCGGTCTCGGCGCTGCCATCTGCTGGGGCACGCTCGACCTCTTTTCCGCGCTCGCGAGTCGACGCGTCGGCAGCCTCCGGGTCACGACCGGGATGCAGCTCGTCGGCGCGGCATTCATCTGGCTCGCTGCCCTCGCGACCGGCACGACCCTGCCGTCTGACCCGTTCGTGCTGGTCGGCGGCGCCCTCGTCGGGCTGGCCGGCGCCGGCGCCTACCTGTCCTATTTCACCGGCCTGCGCATCGGGCCGATCGCGGTGGTCAGCGGCATGGTCGCCGCGTACGGCGGGCTCACGGTCGTGCTCGCCGTCGTGATCCGCGGCGAGACGCTGACACCGTTGCAGGCCGTGGGCGCCTTGGTCGCGACACTCGGCGTCGTTCTCACCGGGATCTCCTTCGACCAGGGTCTGCGCGGTACGCGTTTCGCGAGTCCTGGCGTCGTCTTCGCGGTGGTCGCCCTGATCCTGTTCGCGACGATGTCGATCGGCAGCGACATCGTCATCGACCGCGCGCCGTGGCTCGAGGTGCTCCTGGTGGCACGGACGGCGAACGCGGTCGTCTCGGTCATCGTGCTCGTGGTGGCATTCACGGCGCTCCGCGCCATATCCGCCCCGATGATCGAGGGTGCCGAGGGGGACGACGGGGGCGGCCGCATGGACAGACGCGTGCTTGGCGCGATCGTCCTGTCGGGCGTGCTCGACGTTCTCGGGCTGATGTCGTTCGCCTACGGCCTCGAGCATGCCGAGACATGGCTGGTCGGCCTGGCCTCGTCGTTCGGGCCGGCCGTCACGATCGTCGTCGCGGTCGCTCTGCTCGGTGAACGGCTCCGACCCATCCAGTGGGTCGGCCTGGGCGGGATCCTGTGCGGGATGATCGCGATCGGCTTGCCCTAGCCCGCGTCGGTGTCGCTCTTCTCGGGCGGGGCGTGATGGACGGTGCCCGGGAATGCGCGCATCAGGATCCGCAACAGGCGGTGCAGCTCCTCACGGTCCCTGGCGCTCAGCACAGACGCGAACTTCGCTTCGCGCGCGGCCTGCGTCCCCACGGTCCGGTCCCAGATCTCGTGACCGGCCTCCGTCGGCTCGACGAGCGTTCCCCGCCGGTCGTGCGGATCGGGCAGGCGGCGAACGAGCCCCGCCGCCTCCATCCGGTCGAGCCGGTTGGTCATCGCCCCGCTGGAGAGCCCCATGTGCTCGGCCAGCTGTCCGGCCGAGTGCCGGTAGGGCGGCCCGACCTTCCGCAGCTTCCCGAGCACATGGAAGGACCGGCGGTCGAGGCCTGATGCGACAAGCGTCTCGTCGAGCGATCGATCGAACGCCTTGGCCAGCTTCTGGATCCGCTCGACGATCCCTTCGGTGACGGGATCGAGGTTTGGGATCTCCCGGGCCCACACCTCGAGCATCGTGTCGAGGTCGTCGAGCTCCTCCGTTTTCGTCGTCATGGAGGGATACTCCGCCCAAAGTCGTTCGATGTCAAGAGATTTAACATCAAGACTCTTGACATGAAGGCATCAGCGTCGGTAGCCTTTCGGCATGGTAGTTCGATATCAAGAGATTTCATATCGAGAGGATCGATATCGAGGGAACGGAGGACACCGTGACTGACCGCCGATACGCCGCGACCCCGTGGGAGGTCGAGGCCGAGCGACGCCGCGAGGTCATCGAGGCAGACGCGCGGCATCCCTCGACAACGACCGAACCAGGGCGCTCATCGTTCGTGGCCGCTCGAGGACGCCGACTCCTTCGATCGATCCAGGGCGGTTCGCTCGACGAGGCGCCGGGTCAGGCCGGCAGGCTGAACCAGAAGCGCGTCTGACCGTCGCGCGACTCGGCCCCGACCCGACCGCCGCCCTGCTCCACGATCTGCTTCACGATCGCGAGACCGATGCCGGCGCCGCCGCGCCCACGATCGCGCGACTTCTCGACCCGGTAGAACCGTTCGAACACGTGGTCGAGATCCTCGGCCGGGATGCCGTCGCCCGTGTTCGAGATCGACACGAGCACGTCGTCGGGTCGTCGCTCGGCACGCACGCGGACGACGCCTCCCGCGGGCGTGTAGCGGACCGCGTTCGACAGCAGATTCGCCAGGACCTGCGCCAGTCGATCGGGGTCCGCACGCGCCGGCAGGGATGACGGGACATCGATGTCCAGGCGCAGGTCGGCGCGCTCCAGCGCGGGGGCGGCAAGGTCCAGCGCCGACCGGACGGCCGCTGCCAGGTCGAGCTCGACCGACTCGGGCAGGCCGGTCGCGGCATCTCCTTCCGCGAGCGCGTCGAGCGAGCGCGACAGCCGGACGAGTCGATCGGCTTCCTCGTGGAGCAATTCGTAGGTCGCCCGATCGGCCGTGATGACACCGTCGCGCAGCGCCTCGAGATAGCCCTGCAGGTTCGTCAGCGGGGTGCGCAGCTCGTGCGCCGCGTTCGCGATGAAGTCGCGGCGCATCGCCTCCTGACGTTCCAGCGAGGCGGCCATCTGGTTGAATGAATCGGCGAGGCTCGCCAGCTCCTCCGGTCCATCGCGCGGGACGCGAGCGGCGTAGTCGCCATCGGCGATCCGCCGCGCCGCCTCGCCGATCTCCGCGAGGGGTCGCGCGAGCATCCTGGCCAGGACGATCGCGAGCACGACGCTCGCGAGGACCGCGACGATCGATGCCGCGACGACCACGGTCGTGACCGAATCGGCGTACATGTCGCGGGCGTGCTCTGCCGAATCGCCGAGCTCGGTCATCAGGGCCGTGAAGACCTCGGCGCCGACGACGGCGACGCCGATCACGAGGATCAGGAGGCCGACCGCCGCACTGGCGATCGCCGCAAGCGCGATCCGCGCCGCGATGCCGCGCGCGATCACTGGCGAGCCTCGCTGATCAAGGGCGACCATCCCATGTCGCCCTCAGCCACGATGTGTGCCTGTGACACACGATCGGGACGAACTCCTCGTGATCGATCGCCCAGACGACATGTTTTCCGCACCCTGGGCAGATGGCCATGCTCATCCATCCGAATCGTGTGTCTGACGCTGACACTCCCGGGCGTGGTCACGTCCGGGCCGCCCGGTAGCCGACACCGCGGACCGTCTGCACGTAGCGCGGGGCGTCGGGGTCGTCGTCGAGCTTGTCGCGCAGCCGGCGGATGTGGACATCGATCGTCCGGTCGAGGATCTCGGCCGCCTCGTGGCCGTAGACCGCGTCGAGCAGCTGGTCGCGCGACAGGACGCGGCCGTCGGCGGCGAGGATCGCCTCGAGCAGCCTGAACTCGACCCGCGTCAGGTCGATGACCTGGTTACCTCGGCGGACCTCGTGGCGTGCCGGATCGATCGTGAGGTCGCCGTGGCGGAGGATCGGCGCAGATCGGCCGGTCGTGGTCGCGGCGGTCGCAGTCCGGCGGAGGATCGACTTCACCCGCAGGACCAGCTCGGCGGGGGAGAAGGGCTTGGGCAGGTAGTCGTCCGCGCCATCCTCGAGGCCGGCGATCCGATCGATGGTCGAGCTGCGAGCGGACAGGACAAGGATCGGCGTTCGGCCGGCCTCCTCGTCACGTCGGACGGCCCGGATGACGGCCCGGCCGTCCAGTTCGGGGAGCATCAGGTCGAGCACGACGAGCGCGGGAGCGTGTGTCTCGATCGCATCGAGCGCAGCCGGGCCGTCGGACGCCGTCACGACGCTGAAGCCATCGCGCTCCAGGTAGGTCCGCACGAGCCGGACGATCTTCGCGTCGTCGTCGACGACGAGGATCGGCGCTTTCGGGATCGCTGGGTCGGAGGTCGGAGTGGTGGGCATCGCGAGCATCGTAGGACGAGCCTGGGAGTTGGCCGTGTCGATCACGTGACGGAAGCTCCGGCCTGTCGCGGATTTGCATTCGATACGCAGTCGTCGACAGCCGCTTGCATCAGACGCACGCACTCGTGTGGTGAAGGCCTGCGCGTGTCGGCCGCGCGGCAACAGACGCCGGGTTGATCGCGATGTTGCCGCCGGAGGGCGTGTCTCCAGGTCTCGCGTGTCGGCGATGCGTCGTCTGATGGCGGACGATCGACGTTCGATCCCGGCCTGACATCGAGGTTCGCTCGAATGCTTGCATCGGGCGCAAGTCAGGGGCTAAAGAGGCTTGTCTGTCTAGAACATATGTTCTACTCTAGGTGTCCGATGTCGACCGGTCGTGGTGATGTGGACGCCGCTGTCGCGGGCCTCCGGGCTCGATGGGGTGCCGCAGCTCCGGGGGTGGTCGGCGCGCTCGCCTTGGCGGCCGCCCCCGACGAGACGCCCGATGTCCAGCCACTGTACGACCCCCGGCCCGATGACCGCGTCATCCGCACCGGCTTCGCTGCGCTCGATGCGATCCTCGGTCCCGGCGGTCTCCCGAGATCGGCCAGCGTCGCGATCCGCGGTACCGGGTCCAGCGGACGGACGACCCTCAGCCTGCGCGTCGCAGCGGAGGCCCAGGCGCAAGGCTCGGTCGTGGCCTGGCTCGACCTGTCGCGCAGCTTCGACCCGGTCGAGGCGGTCTCGCGCGGGGTCCGCCTCGAGTGGCTCGTGGTCATCACGCCGGCCAGCCTCGACGAGGGCCTGTCGATCGCCGGGAGCCTTCTCGCCGGCCGGTCGGTCGACCTCTTGGTCCTCGATCTGCCCGGCGGCCGGCTGGCCAGGACCGACAAGCCATCGAAGATCGCCGACCGGCTCCATCGACTCGCGGCGCTCGCTCGTCGCGCGGAGACCCTGCTGCTGATCCTCGATGCGCCCAGCCACGAGGGTATGTCTGCAGGCGGCCTTGCGACCGCGGTCGACCAGGCGACCGGGATTCGGCTCGAGCTGGCTCGGCGGTCGTGGGTCCGGCTCGGCCGCGACGTCGTCGGCCAGCGCACCGAGGCGCTCGTCGCGCACAACCGCCACGGTCCGCCGGGGCGTCGGGCGACCCTCCGGATCCTCTACGCCGAGGGCGGCGAGCGGGACGCGTGTCTCGCCCGGGACGCCCTGCTGATCGATCAGGCCCCCGCCAGGCTTGAACCAACCCCCGTTCACGAGGCCCCCGATCGCGAGATCAACCATGCGACGCCTCCACCTGTTCCTGCCGCACCTGCCGCTCCACCTGGCCACGGCCCGCCACTCCGAGCCCTTCCCGACCGGCCCGCTCGTGCTGGGCGGTCGACCGTGGGACCCGGGTCCGGTCATCGACGCCGACCAGACCGCCCGGACGCTCGGCGTCCGGCGCGGGATGCCGCTCGGGAGCGCACATCGACTCGTCCCTGAGGCGACCTTCATCGACCCCGATCCGGATGCGGACCGGGGAACTGCCGAGGCCGTGTTCGAGGCACTCGCGGCGTTCAGCCCGAGCCTCGCCGGGACGAGCGATCCACTCGACGTCGGGTTCGGGCTGTTCGAGGTCGGCATCGACGGCCTCGGGCCGTTGTGGGGCGCCGAGCCCGTGCTCATCGAACGGCTGGCCGGAGCGGTGTCGCGGGCGCTCCCCGGGGATGCCAGGCTACGGACCGGGATCGCCGGCACGCACTTCGCGGCGACGATCGCCGCGATGGCCGCCCGCCCGGAGGCGCCGATCGCCGTGCCGCCCGGGGACGAGGGCGCGTTCCTCGCCGATCGGCCGTCGGGCCTCCTCACGACCGACCCGGACGTCCGCGCCCGGCTGACCCGCTTCGGGCTGCGCCGGATCGGCGCCGTGGCCGAGCTGCCGCGGATCGGCGCTGATCGCCCGCTTCGGCGAGGAGGGCGCTCGATTGCATGCGCGCGCCAGCGGCCAGGAGACCGAGCCGTTCCGGGCACGTCGGGCGACCGAGCGCCTGGGTCTCGCCCTGCCGATCGAGCCGCCGGTCGAGGACCTCGAGCCGCTCCGATTCGTCCTTCATCGACTGGTGGCGGCGCTCGCCGGGCAGCTCACGGGACGGGGTCTCGCGGCGGACCGGGCGATGCTGACCCTCGAGCTCGATCTCGCGTTCGCCCCGACCGGGACCTCGCCGCGGATCGAGGTCGAGCAGCGTTTCCCGGAACCCACCGCGGACGCCGAGGCCGTCGAGCGTCTGCTGTTCGCGCGCCTCGAGCGGGAGCCGCCGCCGGCCGCCGTCCAGCGTCTCGACCTGGAGTTGCGCGGCACGACGCCGGCCGCCGGCCAGCAACTGCCGTTGTTCGTGCCACAGGCCGCGCGGACGGCACGACTCGGCTGGCAGCTCGCCCGGCTGGCGCTGACCTACGGGGAGGATCGCATCCGGCGGGTCGCCATCACCGACCCCGAGGCGCCACTGGCCGAAGAGCGCTGGACGTGGCAGGCCGTCGGGCTCGGTGGTGACGGCCGGGACGGGTCGCCGGCGTGACCCGGCTGCTGCGCGAGCATCCGCGCATCGACGTCGAGCTGGACGATGACGGCAGGCTCGTCGCGATCCGCTGGAATGGGCGGCGCGAGGCGGTCGAGGTCTGCAATCGATGGCGGGTCGAGGAGTCGTGGTGGCGCGACCCGATCGCGCGCGACTACGCCAAGGTCGTCGGGGAGCGCTGGCTCGCGCTCATCTACCAGGACCGCATCGCCGGGACCTGGCATCTCGAACGCCTATATGACTGACCAGGCGTCGGTCTATCAGCTGAGGGGCGACCCGAGCGTCAGGCTGACGACGAACAGCACGAGTAACACGCCGACAGCCAAGATGAGAGCGCCGAGGTCCCGAGGCCGAGCGGACTGCATCTGCGTTCTCCCCCGATACGGCCCGGAGTCCCGGCCCGTGGTGCCAGCATACAACGCCCGGCCGCTACGGACCCGGACAATCTGCGCCGTAGAGGACAGACACGAACGTCATGTCGCCCAGCGGCACGATGCTCGTCCGGATCCGGCAGTCGCCCTCGCCGACCGAGTCGATGACATGCCCGCCATCCTCGCCCGGGCCGTTCATCGCCTCCGTGCTGAAGGTCGCGGTCTCCAACGCATCCTGCATCCATTGGGCGATCGCCAGGGGATCGCCGCCCTCGACGGCGAACCGGGCGCTGGCCGGCTCACCGGTGGCGTCGTCGGCGGGAGTTGCGCCCGGGAACAGCGGGAACCCGGCCGGCACGGCGTCCCAGATCCGGCCCCAGTCGGTATCGGTCTGGCCAGCCTCCGGAGCGGTGGTCGGCTCGGCGCTGGGGTCGGCGCTCGGGTCGGGCGCCGTCGACGCCGATGGAGGGGCAGGCACGGCCGACGGTGATGCCGCGCCCGGTCCGCACGCCGAGAGGACGAGCGCAACGCCGGCGAGAGGGACGGTGAGAAAGAGGCGGCGCCTGCGCGTGGTCATCGTCGCGAGTCTAGCCGTGGTTCCCGATCGCCCCCGAATCGAACGGGGCCGGACGTCGGTCCGGCCCCGTTCGTGACGTCGAAGTCCCCGCGAGGGTCACTCGCTGTAGACGTCGTTCCAGTCGCTGACCTTCAACAGGAGGAGCTGGCCGTTCTCGACGTACTCCTGCACGGTTCCCTTGCCGGTCCCGGCCGGGAGGTTCTTGGCGGTGTGGATCTGCGCATCGAAGATGATACGTGCCGGTGCCGAAGTACCGGCTGGCATCGATGATGCCGCTCGATTCCTCGTCGATCGTGAGGCGCGCCGGGTCGTCGTTGGCACCCGCGCCGAACTTCGTCTCGTCGAACCGGGCGATGACGCCGAGGGCGCCGTCGGAGATGCGGTAGGCGATGATCCGGGCCAGGTGGTTGTTGCCGCCCGGATCCTCCTGGATGAGGATGTTGCCGCGACCGTCGACGGTCATGTTGTCGGGCTTGTTGAACTTCGGCTCGGTCGCACCGAGCGACTGGCTGCCATCGAGGAGAAGGGTCAGGGTCGCGCCCAGGAACGGTCGCTCGATATCGGTGAACCGGAGGCGCCACAGGCCGCCGCCGTCCCGCGCGTCGAGGCCCGTCCCGGACTTCTCGCCGCCCTCGGTGGTGAGGAAGTAGAAGTCATTGCGGTTCCTCGGGTCCCAGTGGCCGTCCTCGATCCGATTGAGGCTGAGACCGAGGTCCTTGGCAAGCGAGTTCTGCAGCGCGCCGGTGAGGCTCCAGGGGACGTTCACGAGCGCCACGGGGGCGGCAGTTCCGTTGGGGTACGCGGCTCGCCATTCCGCGTCGTTCGTCACGGCCGGGTTGACCGCGTCGAGCACGAATGACAGGCCGTTGGTCAGACCGGCACGCACGACCGGAGAGCCCGCCCTCGTCTTCTTGCCGACATAGACCCAGGGCTGGCTGCCGTCGGTCGGGCCGTCTTCCTGGCCCATGACGAGCGTCGTGTCGCTCCGGTTGTCGGCCGGGATCGTGTTCTCCCACGAGAACAGCCCGAGCCTTGGCAGCGAGGTGGCCTTGCCGTCGAGGGTGATCCCGAACGACCGTCCGACGTCGCCATCCTCCTCGTTGCCGAAGAGGATCTGGCCGCGATAGCCGGCGCCGTTGCGCTCGTTGTAGAGCACGCCGGGATCGGTCAGGGTGGCCGAGCAGAACCGCCCGAACGACAGCTGCTGCGCCGTCATGTCGGCCCAACGCGGACCGGCCGCGACGTAACCGCCGTTGGGGTAATCCCAGTAGCTGGTGCCGGGCCCGATCAGGTCGGAACCGTGCTTGATCCTGAGGGTCTTCGGATCGACGACGAGCCGGGAGACGAACGCCCCGATCTGGCCGTGCCGGCGGACGATGCCCTGCTCCTGGCCGGGCGCGTCGCGCAGCTCGTGGTTCATCAGGATCGTGACCTTGTCGTCGACCCTGGTCAGCCCCAGGCCGTCGGGGATGCCGACCATCTCGTAGCCATTGCTTGCGGCGCCGCTGTCATTGACGGTCAGGAGCGAGGTGATCCGGATGTCGTCGGCGACCGGCAGGATGTAGGGGTCGGTGGAGGTGCTCGGACCCCTGCCGATCGAGCTGGCACCGAGGGCGGGGACCACGTTGGTGGCGAGGAACGTCAGGCCCAGCAGGACGGCGCTAGACCGCCACAGGGCTCGGCGGGAGGGCAACGCGCGATGCATCGATACCTACCTCGTGCGGATGCGTGGTGGACGGCCGTATCGTGGTCCGCTCGTCGTGAACGTCGCGTTCACGGACAGCACATCGAACGCAAACGTTTTGTGGCCGTCTTCCGCCCGGACATGGCAGGACCCCGTCGCCCCCAGCGACGGGGTCCTGTAGCTGGATCGATGCTCACCAGCGATCCAGCAAGGTCGGCGCCACGACCATCGCAGTCGGAGCCGACAGATCGTCCCGTGCCCCCAGGCGCCGAGACGTCGTGTGGTCTAGATCGACGCCGCCTGCACCGCGAGTGCCGCAGGGAGGACGACGAGGATCAGGAGCAGCGCACCCGCCACGGCTAGGGCCGTCCGGAGCGCGGTCGCAGCGACCGGTCGGAGCGGGCGATCGAGATGAACGGGAGCGTGCATGCCCAAGAGACGCCGGACATAACGATTCTGTTTCGTGATTCAGTGTAGAACATTTGTTCTATACTAGCGGGCCCTCCACCGGCCCCCCGACCGGAGCGACCGCCGTGGCGATCATCCCATACGCAGAGCTCCATGCCCATACCAATTTTTCGTTCCTGGATGGGGCTTCGCCACCCGACGACCTGGTCGTGCGAGCCGTCGCCCAGGGCTTGACCGGGCTGGCCATCACGGACCGCAACGGCCTGTACGGAGCCGTCCGATTCATGGGCGCTGCCGAGGAGGCCGGACTACACGGGATCGTCGGGACGGAGATCGAGCTGGGCGACTCGGCGGCGCCGGATCCCGCCTCGGTCGTGATCCCGCCACGGCGTCGACCCAGACGCCGCCGATCCGACGCCACGTCGGTCGAGCCGCCGATCGCGGATGGTCGCCCGGCCCGCCCGCGACCCGAGCGCGCGAAGCTGCCCGGGCATCGCGACCCGGTCAAGGAGGACATGCGCGGGATCGGCGAGCGGGCACGCGGTCCGCACCTCGTGCTGCTGGCGCGCAGCCCGGTCGGTTGGCGCAGCCTGAGCCGGCTCATCTCGCACGCGAACCTCGCCGGGACCAAGGCCGTGCCGCGGTTCCGCCACGCGCTGCTCGAGGAGGAGCACGAGGGCGTCATCGCACTGTCGGGTTGTCACGACGGGGAGATCGCCCGCCGGTTGCGGGTCGGCGACCGGACGGGCGCCAGGGCGGCGGCGCAGCGCTACGCCTCGATCTTCGGGCGTGGCGACGGACCTGCGACGAGCGGTTTCTTCATCGAGCTCTCACACCATCTGCTGCCCGACGACGACTGGCTCGTCGCGGAATCGGTGGCGCTCGCCGCGGAGCTCGGGCTGCCGGTCGTCGTCACCAACGACGTCCACTACGCGACCCCGGACGACCGCGAGTTCCACGACGTCCTGACCGCGATCAAGCACGGTCGGACGCTCGACACGCTGGCCGATCTCCGTCGACCCGATGCCGAGTCGTTCCTCAAGTCGGGCGACGAGCTGACGACGCTGGGTGCGGCCTTCGACGGCGAGACGGCGCGTGCCTGGCGGGAGGGGATCGCGACGTCGGTCGACATCGCGGCATCCTGCTCGGTCGATCTCGAGTTCGGGCAGTACCGCTTCCCGGGCTTCCCGGTGCCGAACGGCGAGACGCCGTTCTCGTACCTGACGGAACTGTGCTGGGCGGGCGCCCGGAGGCGCTACCACCCGCTGACATCCGCGGTCGTCAAGCGGCTCGCACATGAGCTCGAGGTGATCGAGCGAGCCGGCCTCGCCGAGTTCTTCCTCATCTGCTGGGACCTCATGCGCTTCGCGAAGGAACAGGGGATCCCGGCCCAGGGCCGAGGCAGCGCGACCAGCTCGATCGTGTCGTACACACTCGGGATCAGCCGGGTCGAACCGATCGCCCACAACCTCCTGTTCGAGCGCTTCATCAATCCGGGCCGCACGACGTACCCGGACGTCGACATCGACTTCAGCTCGGAGCGCCGGGAGGAAGTCATCCAGTACATCTACCGGCTTTACGGGCCGGAGCACACGGGGATGGTCTGCAACCTCGTGACGTACCGGGCGCGGTCGGCCGTGCGAGAGGTCGGCTACGCGCTCGGGTTCCCGCGCCCGTTGGTCGATCGGGTGGCCAAAGCGCTCGAGACGTACGACTCGGTGATGGTCCGACGCGACCTCGAGGCCGACGGCGGGTTTGCCGAGTTCTTCCGGCGAACGGGAGAGGCACTCCCTGGCGAGGCACGCGCAGCCGAGGATGCCGAGTCGCACGGTCTCGTGGACCGGATGGGCCAGCTGAACACGCGGATCCCGCTCGTCGGGAAGGTGCCGCCTTGGCGCCAGCCACAGAGACCGGAGGATCCAGACGCACCACGACCGTTCGCCTGGCTCCGGGAGGACTCCGCCGACCCCGGCGCCACTGGGGATGGCTCGCGCGGGCCGTCCGAGGACGACCCCGTCGCCTCTGGGAGTGGCGTCGCGGCGGCCGTCTTCCCGGGATCGATTCTGGTGCCACCAGAAGAATCGGCAGTGCGAGGGTCACAAGCGGCGCCAGGCGGCACACGCCACGCTCAGGCGAGCCCGATCGAGCCTCCTTCCGGCCTCCGGACCCCCGATTCGTCTGGTGGGAGCAGAAACCCGGCCGGCAACGACCGGACGCTCTTCCGCGAGGACCCGCTCGCGCCCGTGACGACGATCCGACCGGGCGGCGCGTCCGACGACGAGGGTGGCCCGGGCGACTCCCCGGCGAGCGTCGCCTGGTTGCGGGCGGGTCGCGGGACCGGCTATCCGGGCCGGGCAGGCCCGGATCCCGCACCGATCCCGATCGACGAGGAGAGCGGCATGACGCTGCCCCCGCCGCGCAAGACCGATCGCTTGGGGCGCCCCAGCATGTGGGACCCGCCGCCGGACAGCCGGGCCCACAACAGCTCGGTGGCACGCGTCGAAGTCGAGGCGCCTCCCCAGGCCCGCGGCGGGTCCACGGTCGGGCTGTCCCACTGGGAGCGTTGGCTCGAGTTCTGCGCCCGGATCGACGGCTTCCCGCGCCACTTGTCGATCCACTCGGGCGGGATGCTGGTGACCGCCGCGCCGCTCATCGACATCGCCCCGCTCGAGCACGCCACGATGACCGACCGCGTCGTGGTCCAGTTCGACAAGCGCGACGTGGAGACGCTCAAGCTCATCAAGCTCGATCTGCTCGGGCTCGGCATGCTCGCCGCGATCGACGAGACACTCCAGCTCATCGAGCACGACTGCGCGGTCTGCCTCGACCTCGATCGACTGCCCGAGGAGGTGCCGGAGGTCTTCGCGATGCTCCAGGCGGCCGACACGGTCGGGGTCTTCCAGGTCGAGAGCCGGGCACAGATGCAGACGCTGCCGAAGTCGAAGCCGCAGAGTCTCGACGACCTCGTGGTCGAGGTCGCGATCATCCGGCCGGGCCCGATCCAGGGCAACGCCGTCCACCCGTACCTGCGGCGCAAGCAGGGTCTCGAGCCGGTCGCCTACCTCCACCCCAGCCTCGAGCCGGTGCTCAAGGACACGCTCGGCGTGATCCTCTACCAGGAACAGGTGATGCGGATCGCGATCGAGGTAGCCGGGTTCTCGCCGGCGGCGTCGGACGGGTTCCGGCGGGCGATGGGGACGTGGCGCTCGAGCCGCGAGATGGAGAAGCTCCATCGCCAGTTCGTCGAGGGGGCGCTGCTGCAGCCGGGCATGACCGAGGACGACGCCGAGGAGCTGTTCCGCCAGGTCTCCGCGTTCGCCTCGTTCGGGTTCGCCAAGAGTCACGCCGCGGCGTTCGCGCGGACGGCGTATGAATCGTCGTTCCTCAAGCTGTTCTACCCGGCCCAGTTCCTGGTCGGCCTGATCAACGCCCAGCCGATGGGCTTCTACCCGGTCGAGGTCCTCGTCAATGACACGAAGCGCCACGGCGTGGCGGTCCTGCCGGTAGACATCAACGCGTCGTCGTACAAGACGACGACCGAGTGGGTCGGGCCGGACGGGCAGCCCGCCCCCGTGATCTCGTCGGGGTGCATCGTCCCCTCTGCGGCGTCGCGTGAGCGCTGGACCGGCGCATCGACCGGCGGTTGGGGCGTGCGGCTCGGTCTCAGCCTCGTGAAGGGGATCGGCGAGCAGCACGAGGCACCCCTCGACGAGGAACGGGGACGTGGCCCGTATCGGAGCCTGGTCGATGTCGTCGAGCGGACCGATCTCCCCGAGGAGGTGATCGAACGGCTCATCCGGAGCGGGGCGCTCGACTCGCTCGAGCGCCCGCGGCGCGAGCTGTTGTGGCAGCTCCGCGAGGTGGCCGGGGCATCACGCGGGCGGATGGACGGTCGCACGGCGCGTGGCCTCGGCCGGGCGGCCGGCAAGCGCGGTGCGGCCGCCGGCCGACCGATGGACCTGCGCCTGCCGGCGACTGATGTGCCACCGCTCCCCGCGATCACCGAGTCGGAGCGGATCGGGGATGCCTATGCGGTCCTCGGGGTCGATGCACGACGACAGGTGGTCGGGCTGTTCCGCGGGGCGCTGGATCGTCTTGGAGCGGTCACCAATGCCTCGCTCTCGGATCGACGGCCGGGCCGGGTCCGGGTCGGTGGCCTGGTCGTGACCCGGCAGCACCCGATGACCGCCAAGGGCACGGTCTTCCTGGCGCTCGAGGACGAGACCGGGATGGTCAACGTGACGCTCTGGCCGACGACCTGGGAGCGGCTCCGCGGCGTGGTCCGCCGCCACGCGCTGCTGCTGGTCGATGGCGAGCTCCAACGCGAGGGATCGGTCGTCAACCTCGTCGCGCACGAGATCCGGTCACTCCCCGATGTGGCCGCCGAAGCCGGAGGTCCGGATCAGCCGGGCGGCGTCCGTCAGCTCGGCCATGCCGGCATGCGCCGGCTCGGGTGATACGACGAAGGCTGGCGCGGGCGCGTAGCGTCAGCGGCGCGCGCTGGCCTTCTGGTTCGCACTCCTCGCACGCGTCCGACCGTCAGGTCGTGTCGGCGCACCCGGGCGTCCTCGATTACCGCGGTTGGGGTTCGAGAGGTACAGGAACCGCCGATACCAGGCCGCGGTCGATGCGAAGAATGCGCCGACGATCGGCGACATCACGTACGAGGCGAAGACCACGTCCTGCGCCTGCGTCTGGGTCTGGGCGTTCGGCGCAAGTCCGATGTAGCCGTTCAGGACGAGGAACGAGTAGGCGGTCGCGGCAACGAGGCCGACGATCAGGCCGAGGAGCCAGCTCGCCCGCGGGGCCATGAATCCCGCGATGAACACGCCGCCGATCGCCGGAGTCACGATGAAGTACTGGAACAGGAACGTCACCAGCACCGGAAGACAATCACCAGGCCGGTCGAGTCCGCACTGAGCCGTGGCCAGGGTCTCTCCGGGTCGGACGACGACGAACAGCACGGCGCTGGCGATCGTGAGAAGGACCGGGATCCACAGGGCCCTGTGCCGGAGGAGGCTCGGCAGGGCGCGCAGGTCGGCGCGGATGTCGAGCGGGCGGAAGGCCTCACGGAAAGCGGTCGCGAACCCGCGACGGACCGCGGTGGTCGCGCCCGGAACCGGTCGCGCCGGGGTCGTGGCCTCGTCCTCCGGTGCGTCCGGGGCGGCGTCGTCCAGGCCCGCGAGCGCCTGTTCATTGCGATGACGGCGACGGGCCTCGGCTCGGTCGGTCCTCTTGGCGCGGGCCACGGTCTCTCCTGGTATTTCGGGATGGGGCGTCTGACGGCGCGCGTCATCGTAGTCGATGGATGCGCGCAAGGGCGGATGCGCTTTGGGGCGGACGCCTTTGATCCGGCGGTGCGTGGCTGGTGAGCCGCGGCTAAGGCCCCGTGCAGCGGCGGTTTGGTCCGCGTCGAGCGGCGCCTGCTATCACTTGGGAGCGCCGCCGCCCGCTCGACCCCCGCCGGGAGGTCACGCATGCAACGCGTCCGGAGCGCGGTCGATGTCGCGCTCGCTCTCGTCGTCGCCCTGTGCCTATCGAGCGTGCCGGCGGCCACCACGAGGTCAGGTGGCGGGATCGCTCTCGCGGCGGCAGTCGCCTGGCCGCCATCGACCCTGGTCGTCTCGGAGGTCCAGACCGGCGGCGCCGGCGCATCCGACGAATTCGTCGAGATCGCGAACCAGGGATCCGGCCCGGTCGACCTGATCGGTCTCGAACTGGTCTACGCGACGTCGTCGGGCTCCACCGTGACGCGCAAGGCCACCTGGGCGACGTCGACGATCCTGTCGCGAGGCCAGCGGATCCTGGTCGTTAACAGCGCAGGATCCTTCAGCCCGATCGGCGACGTGGTCTACACGGGAGGGTTCGCCGCGACAGGCGGGGCGCTGGCGCTGCGGGTCGTGGGCGGATCGGTCGTCGACGCCATCGGCTGGGGCGATGCGACGAATGCGTTCGTCGAGGGCGCGACGGCCCCGGCCCCATCGGCGAGCACGAGCCTCGAACGGCGACCGGGCGGCTCGCTCGGCAATGGGATCGATACGAATGACAACGCGCTCGACTGGTTCGTGTCGCCGACCCCGGGACCACAAGGCATGGCGGCACCGCCGGTGCCGGATCCGGGAGCCGAGCCGACCCCGACGCCCACGGCAGAGCCGACGCCGACATCGACACCGGTGCCGAGCGTGACGCCGACCCCGGACCCGACGCCGGAGCCGAGCGTGACGCCGACCCCGACCGCCACCCCGGCCCCGACCCCCAGCCCGACCCCCAGCCCGACCCCGACCCCGACACCATCGCCGACGCCTGCTCCCGTAGCGATCGCGACCGCGCGTTCGATGCCGGACGGCACTCAGGCGACGATCGCCGGTGTGCTGACCACCGACCTCGGTGCCCTCGAAGCCGGCCGGTCGGCCTTCGTCCAGGACCCGACGGGCGGCATCGCGCTGTACCTCGACGCGGTCGCGATCACACACGTCGCGATCGGGTCGACCGTCGTGGTTCGCGGGACCATCGACGACCGGTTCGCCCAGCGAACACTACGCGCCGCAGAGGCCGATCTTGAGGTCACCGGCGCGTCCGCTATCCCTGGCGTGCTCGGCTCGAGCACGGGCGCTGCCGGTGAGTCCGTCGAGGGTCTGCGGCTCCAGCTCGGTGGGCCGGTCATCGCCGGCCCCGACGCGCTCGCCGATGGCACCGCCGTCACGGTCGACGACGGGTCCGGACCCGTGCGCATCATCGTCACGCCAGCCGCGCTGGCGGGTCGCGACCTTGCCGTCGGATCGACGCTGACGGCGACTGGACCACTCGGGCAGCGCGACAGCTCGGGCACCGGGGTCGAGGGATACCGGCTCTACGTGACGCAGGCCGGAGACCTCGCGGTCGAAGCGGCTCCGACACCCACGCCGACACCTACACCGACACCCACGCCGGAGCCGACACCGGTGCCGTCGCCCGCGCCGTCGGTGGAGCCGACGTCGACGCCGATCGCGACGCCGAGCCCGACCGCGACCTCGAGCCCGTCGCCATCAGCCAGCCCGTGGCCCGGGCTGACCATCGCCGCGGCGCGGGCACGGTCCGTCGGCTCGACTGTCGTCGTGCGTGGCGTGGTCACCGCCGAGGCGGGTCGGCTCGGAACACCGGCCCTGCTGGCGATCGCGGATGCCACCGGCGGCATCGTCGTCAAGCTGCCGAGCGGCGCGGCCGCGCCGGCGCGTGGCCAGATGCTCGAGGTCGCGGGTCCACTGGCGGACCCGTACGGTCAGCTGGAGATCCGCCCTTTGGCGGCCGGCATCGTGGTGACCGGGGCTGGCTCCGTGCCGGCTCCTTCGGACCTCCTCCGTCGGGCCCAGCGAGTCGACCGAAGGACGACTGGTTCGCCTCAGCGGGATCGTCGCGGCAGGCCCGACCAAGTCGACGAGCGGCGACATCACGGTCACGATCGACGACGCCGACGGCACCCGGATCAAGGTGATGGCCGACGCGTCGAGCGGTCTCGGGCAGGCGATCGTTCGCTCGAGGTGCGCGCTACCGCATCGTGGGCATCTCAGGGCAGCGCGCCTCGAAGAAGGGTGTGCCCGACGGGTACCGGGTCTGGGCCCGCGACCGCCAGGACGTGATCCTGCTGACCCCGGCTCCGACCGCGAGGCCTGGTTCCGGAGCGTCTCCGCGTGCCTCGGGCGCGACGCCGACCGTCATCCCGATCTCGACCGCGTTGCGGACGAACGGGCGCGACGTCGCGATCGAGGCGGTCGTGACCGCGCCGGCCAGCCTGCTCGACAGCACGGGCCGTCGGATCGTCGTCCAGGACGCGACGGGCGCCATCGAGATCCTGCTGCCCAGGGACGCGTCGGCTCCCGGCGTCGGCAACCGGATCCGGGCGGTCGGGCGGATCGGCACCGCATATGGCGCTCCACGGCTCCGCGCAGCGTCGATCGAACGGCGCGGCTCGGCGACCATGCCCGTCCCGCTGCGGATCGCGGGACCGGTGAGTCCGACCCATGCCTGGCGGCTCGTCGCGATCGGCGGGCGGGTCGACAGCGTCCGCAAGCTGGGTGACCGCTGGCGTGCGGAGATCGTGATCGGCGCTCAGCGGCTGGTCGTCGTCGGACAACCGGGCGCGCGGATCCCGAGCACGGCGTTGGTCGAGGGCCGCTCGGCCGAGATCGTCGGGATCGTCCGTCCGGCCTACCCGAGCGCTTCCGACAAGCGCCCGTCGATCCTGCCGCGCTCCAGCGGCGACGTGCGCCTGGGACCCGCGACTGCAGCGTCGCCCAGGGCAGGTTCGGCGATCGCCGGAGCGATGACCGGGTCAGGTGACGCCGACGGATCGGGTGCCTCTGCCGGTGCGCCTGCGACCGCCGCCGACCTCGCCGACCTGGAGAGCCTTGTCGGCTCGACCGTTCGCGTGGGTGGCCTGGTCGTGGACCTGCAGCCTGACGGCTTCACACTTGACGACGGAACGGCGATCGGACGGATCGTGCTGGTCGGTCCGGCAGCCGACTGGATCGACCTGGTCGAACCCGAAGACGCCATCAACGTGACGGGCGTCGTGACCGTCGCATCGGACGGCATGGCCGCGGTCGTCGTCGATGACCCCGCGACGATCACACTCGGCAGCACCCTCGATGGGTCGGGCGACAGCCCGGCGCCAGGTGCCCAAGACGCCACCGCGGGTTCGGGCGAGTCCTCGGACATTCGGATCGCTGGCTTCGGCACCGACACCTCGGCTCTCCCGGGAGCTGGCGCCGGCGTGGCCGGATTGCTGGCGATCAGCCTGGCGTCGCTGGGAGCGGCCATCCTTCGCCGGCGCCACGCCCGGCGGCTGCTCGCCGTCCGGGTCGCCGCTCGCCTCGCCGACATCGGCGGGCGGTCGTCGACGCGACCGGAGCCGCCAGGCGACCCGAACGGGGGTCCGAGCGTGGCCTGAGCGCGACGCTCCTGGCGTCGAGCGGGGCGCCGTGCGGGCGTCGTGCGTGGGCCGTGCGGGCGTGTGCGGGGCCGTGCCGGGCTCGCGCAGGGGTGGCGTGGACGTCCGGCGTGCACAATTCGTGCGTGGCCACGCTTGACGCTCCCAGAATCGCCGGACTATCCTCCGCCCAGTTTCGCGCCAGCGAAGCAGGCACGTGAGCGAGGAGAGGTTTTGCCGAACGCGGATACCCGCGTCGATAGTCCCCGAGATCGCAGGATCGCGGTCCCGGAAGGGGAACGGCAGTACCACATCGGACTCGGACGGGGAGACCTGGCCGAGTACATCCTCCTCCCCGGGGACCAGGACCGGACGACCCGGATCGCCTCGCGCTTCGAATCGATCGAGCTCGAGCACCGACACCGGGAGTTCGCATCGGCCACCGGCACGTACAGGGGCCAGCGGGTGTCGGTCGTGTCGACCGGCATCGGCACGGACAACGTCGAGATCGCCGTCGCCGAGATCCTGGCGATCACCCGGCGGCCGACCTTCATCAGGGTCGGCTCGTGCGGTGCCCTTCAACCAGAGATGAGCCTGGGCGACCTGGCCATCACCACGGGAGGAGTGCGACTCGAGACGACGACGAGCTGGTACGTCCACGATGGGTATCCCGCGGTCGCCGATTACGAGGCGGTCGTGGCGCTCATCGAGGCCGCGGAACGGCTCGGTCACCGCTACCACGTCGGCGTGACGGCGACGGCACCGGGGTTCTTCGGAGCGCAAGGGCGCCCCATCCCGCAGTTGCCCATCCGCTACCCTGACCTGGCGGAGGACATGAGGCGCCAGCGCGTCATGAACTTCGAGATGGAAGCATCGGCCCTGCTGGTGTTCGCGTCGCTTGCCGGCTGTCGTGCCGGCGTCGTCTGTGCGGTGTATGCCGACCGGACGACCGGCGAGTTCATCGGTGGAACGATGCAGGACGCCGCCGAGGCGGCCTGCGTCGAGACAGGCCTCGAAAGCCTGCTTGTGCTGGCAGAGATGGATGCCCAGAAACGAACCGCATCGACGGACCGCTGGCGCCCGTCGCTGTGGTCGACATAGCGCGATACCCCAGAGCGGGTACGAGACGAAGGCTCTCGTGACGCTCTACCGATGAGGAGGAAGCCCAATGGCTGAGGCCTACTGCGTCAAGGACAAGCGCAAGGTCGAAGTCCAGAATCCACAGCGGATCACCATGAAGAACGGCAAGCCGGCCCTGCAGGGCACTTGCCCGATCTGTGGCAACAAGGTGTTCAGGATCGGCGGCTGACCGCCCGGATTCATCGACTCACAGGGACGACCCCCGCCGCGGTGGTGGGGGTCGTTCCATGTCCAGCGCCGGGCAGCCGCTCAGCGGCCTCTTGGGAGACGTTCGGGAGCCGCGGGGACCCTTTGCTAGAATGACGGCGTTCCCCAGACAGGTTCGCCGCGCGGGTCCCGCGCTTGCACCAGCGGTCCGACATCGACCGGCAGGAGGTCCCCACGATGGCAGTCCGCGTCGGCATCAACGGCTTTGGCCGCATCGGGCGCCAGTCGCTCAAGGCCATGATCGAGCGCGCGCCCGATGTCGAGGTCGTGGCGGTCAACGATCTCGTCGACGCCGAGATGAACGCACTGCTGTTCAAGCACGATTCGACGTATGGCGCCTATGACGGCGACGTCCGGGCGGGTGACAGCTCGATCATCATCGATGGCCGGGAGATCAAGATCCTCGCCGAGAAGGACCCGGCCGCTCTGCCGTGGGGCGACCTCGGGGTCGACATCGTGCTGGAGTCGACCGGCCTCTTCACCGACGCGGACAAGGCCACCGCACACATCACGGCCGGTGCCCAGAAAGTCGTCATCAGTGCCCCCGCCAGGAACGAGGACATCACCATCGTCCTCGGCGTCAACGAAGACCGCTACGACCCGGCGAGGCATCACGTCATCAGCAACGCCAGCTGCACGACGAACTGCCTCGCGCCGGCGGCCAAGGTCGTGCACGACCTGCTCGGTATCGAGAAGGGTCTGATGAACACGATCCACAGCTACACGAACGACCAGCGGATCCTCGACGTCGCGCACAAGGATCCACGCCGCGCACGCGCCGCCGGCCAGAACATCATCCCGACCACGACCGGAGCCGCGAAAGCGCTGGCCCTGGTGATCCCCGACCTGAAGGGCCGGTTCGACGGCTTTAGCCTGCGTGTCCCCACCCCGACCGTCAGCGTCGTCGATTTCACCGCCACGGTCCGGCGGAAGACCAGCGTCGAGGAGCTCAACGACGCCTTCCGTGCGGCGGCCGCTGGCCCGCTCGAGGGCATCCTCGGCGTCTCGGACGAGCCGCTCGTGTCGACCGACTTCCGCGGCGACTCGCGCTCGTCGATCATCGATGCCGAGTCGACCATGGTGCTCGGCGGCGACATGGTGAAGGTCATCGCCTGGTACGACAACGAATGGGGCTACAGCTGCCGGGTCGCCGATCTCATCGCCTACGTCGCTGCTCGACTGCCCGTCGCCGCCGCTTGATCGCGACCTGAGACCCCGCATGGACAAGCTCACGATCCGCGACGCGGATGTCGCCGGCAAGCGCGTCTTCGTCCGCGTGGACTTCAACGTCCCGCTCGCCGACGGCAAGGTGCAGGACGACTCGCGGATCCGCGCCGCCATCCCGACCATCATCACGCTCGTGCAGGCCGGGGCGAGGGTCATCCTTGCCAGCCACCTGGGTCGTCCGAACGGCAAGGTCACGGACAGCCTGCGCCTGCGGCCCGTCGGCCAGCGTCTGACCGAGCTTCTGCGCCGCAACGTGCCGGTGACCGGCGATGCCCTCGGCGTCGGCACCGAGGACGCGCTCAGGCGGATGCGTCCCGGCGAGATCGTCCTGCTCGAGAACCTGCGCTTCCACCCCGAGGAGGAGGCGAACGATCCGGACTTCGCCGCGACCCTCGCGTCGTACGCCGACCTGTACGTGAACGACGCGTTCGGGACCGCTCATCGGGCGCACGCCAGCACCGTCGGGATCGCCAGGATCCTGCCGGCCTATGCCGGGCTCCTGATGGAGCGCGAACTGACGATGCTCTCGAAGCTGCTCGAGGCGCCCGAGCGGCCGTTCGCCGCGATCCTCGGCGGGGCCAAGGTCAGCGACAAGATCAAGGTCATCGACAACCTGTTGACCAAGGTCGACCTGATCATCCTCGGCGGAGGGATGGCGAACACCTTCCTTCTGGCGCAGGGCAAGACAATCGGCAAGAGCCTCGCCGAGCCCGACCGAGTCGAGGACGCGCGGCGCATCCTGGCGCGCGCCGAGAAGAACAAGGTCCAGGTCGTGCTGCCGGTCGATGTGATCGTGGCGAAGGAGGTCACGCGCGGTACCGAGTACAAGACGCTCCTGGCCGAGAAGATCCCCGCCAGCTGGCACATCGTCGATCTTGGCAAGGCCAGTCAGGACCTGATGGTCGACGCGCTTGCCGACGTCCGGACCGTGTTCTGGAACGGGCCCCTGGGTGTGTTCGAGATCCCGTCCTTCGCGCACGGGACGAACGCGGTGGCACGGATGCTGGCCGACCGCGCGGAGCACGGCGCGACCGTCGTGATCGGCGGCGGAGACTCGGTCGCGGCGATCACGCGCCAGGGCCTGGCCGACAAGATGACCCACATCTCCACGGGCGGCGGCGCATCGCTCGAGTTCCTCGAGGGCAGGACTCTGCCGGGCGTCGAGGTGCTGTTGGATCGGCCGAAGCCGGAGAAGGCGAAGCCGGCCCCGAAGAAGGCAGCGGCCAAGCCGCCGACCGGAAAGACGCCAGCCGCCAAGACTGCCGCGGCGAAGTCGCCCGCGGCCAAGGCCGCATCGACCAAAGCCCCCTCGGCAAAGACCACCTCGGCCAAGACCACCTCGGCCAAGACCACCTCGGCCAAGGCCGCCACTGAAACCTCCGCGGCCCGCAAGCCGGTCTCCAAGAAGTCGACGACCGGGAGCCGTCGGTGACGTTGATCGACGGGGTCGACGCCCGCGAGATCCTCGACTCGCGCGGCAACCCGACGATCGAGGTCGACGTCGTCCTCGTCGATGGTTCGGTCGGGCGGGCGGCGGTCCCGAGCGGCGCGTCGACTGGCGCGCACGAGGCGGTCGAGCTGCGCGACGGCGATCCGGCACGGTTCGGTGGGAAGGGCGTGCTGACGGCGGTTCGCAACGTGACCGATCGGATCGCCCCGGAGCTGCTGGGGCTCGATGCGTCGGACCAGGCGGGCATCGACGCCCTGCTGATCGATCTCGACGGCACGCCGAACAAGGCCGAGCTCGGCGCGAACGCGATCCTCGGCGTGTCGCTGGCATGCGCGCACGCCTCGGCGGCCGCGTACGACCTGCCGCTCTACCGCTATCTCGGCGGCGTCGGGGCGCGGACCATGCCGGTCCCGATGTTCAACATCCTCAATGGCGGCAAGCACGCTCAGGACTCGACCGATTTCCAGGAGTTCATGGTGATGCCGGTCGGGGTCGGCACGTACGCAGAGGCGCTGCGGGCCGGGTCCGAGATCTTCGCCGCCCTGCGCTCGATCCTCCACGACGAAGGGCACGCGACCGGCCAGGGCGACGAGGGCGGATTCGCCCCATCGCTCACCTCGAACGAGGCCGCGGTCGAGGTCATCCTGCGCGCGATCGAGCGCGCCGGCTATCGCCCCGGGGAGGACGTGGCGATCGCGCTCGACCCGGCGACGACCGAGCTGGTCGAGGCGGGGAGCGGCGCTGACGGCGCTCCGACGCGGTACGTTCTGGCCAGGGAGGGACGCACGCTCGAAAGCAGCGAGCTCGTCGACCTGTGGGCCGACTGGACCGCCCGTTACCCGATAGTCTCGATCGAGGACGGGCTGGCCGAGGACGACTGGCTCGGATGGGGTCAGCTCACGGAGCGGCTGGGCGGGTACGTCCAGCTCGTGGGCGACGACCTGCTGGTGACGAACACCGAGCGCATCGCCCGAGCGATCGAGCTCCATGCCGCCAACTCGGTCCTGATCAAGTTGAACCAGATCGGGACGCTGACCGAGACCATCGAGGCCATCGAGCTCGCCCGCGCCGCGGGCTGGTCGGCCGTCGTGTCGCACCGCTCCGGCGAGACCGAGGACACCACGATCGCCGACCTGGTCGTCGCGATGGGAACGGGCCAGATCAAGACGGGTGCGCCGTCCCGCTCCGAGCGGGTTGCGAAGTACAACCGGCTGCTCCGGATCGAGGGCGAGCTCGGCGACGGGGCCCGCTACCTCGGCCGAGCCGCACTGTCGGGGTCGTGAGCCGGATCGTCGATCGGGGAGCCATCACCGCGGCGTATGTCGGGATCGGCATGGCGATCACGATCGCCGCGAGCTTCCTGCTCATCATCCCGATCGAACCGGTCATCTGGCTCCTCGCGATCCCGTCCGGTCTGCTGATCGGCTACTACGCCAACCAGCGATCCGACCGTCGGGCCGGACCGTGGTCGCGGATCCTGCGGAACGGGGTCTTCGCCGCGCTCGTGACCGGGCTGACGACGGCGGCGTTGCTGCTGCTCCTCAAGTCGATCTTCTTCTTTGCGGATACCGGCTATCCGGATTTCAACCGCGTCGTCGAGGGCACGTCGATCCCGCCGTCTTGTGAGACAGGCGCGCCGTGCGTGTACGCCCGGTATCTCGCGCTCGGGCGAGGCGCGGAGCTCGAGGCGGCGGGTGTGACTGATGCCGCGACGTTCGGCTCGCTCTACTGGAGCCAGCAGTTCTCGGTGGCCGGCGCGATCGTCCTGGTCACGACTGCCGGCGGCCTGGGTGGAGCAGTGTTGTATGGCCTGTCCCGGCCGAAGCCGGTCGTGCCCGGCGACGGGACGATCACGACACCTGCCTGACACCGGCCCCGGGCCGACGGCGACTCCCGGACACTCTGCCTGCATCACTCCCTCGTGATGCACCTCGTGCATGCGGTGCTGCGCTGGCGCGTCGCATGCGTCCGGTGCATGACGAGGGAGGGCCCCGGACATGCCGACACCCCGGACATGCCGACGCCCCGGGTAAGAGCCCGGGGCATCGTTGAGCGCCGGACGGGCGACTAGGCCTTCGGTGAGGTCTTCCTTGGCGCGCTCTTGGACGTGGCCTTCGGCGCCGACGCCTTCGCGGTCGACTTCGCGGCAGGCTTCTTCGCCGCGGCCGTCTTCGTGGCGGCCCGTGCAGGCTTCGCTGGTGCTGCGGTCTCCGCGGTCTCGGCCGAGGCGGCGGCCTTCGCTGCAGCGGCTTCCGCGCGCGCGGTCTTGCTCAGCGCGGCCCGAGCTTTGCCGGCGGCCGTCTGTGCGCCCTTGGCCTTGGTCGATTTGCCGGCGGCGATGCGCGCCTTGGCGGCCTTCGCCGCGGCCGCCTTGCCAGTCTGCTTCGTGACCTTGCCTGCGGTGCCGGTGGTCGCCCCGCCGAGCGCGGCGTTGATCTTGATCGTCAGCCGGGACTTGCGGCGAGCTGCCGCGTTCCGGTGGATCGCGCCGGCCTTGGCCGCGCGGTCGAGGGCAGACAGGGCCGCGGTGAGAGCGGCGGTCGCGGTCTCGACGTCGGTCGACGCTTCGACCGTGCTGAGTGCCTTTGCGACATAGGTCTTCGCGGCGGTGCGCCGCGGGCCGAGCACCTCGTGGCGGCGATTCGCCTGTCGGACGCGCTTGAGACCCGACGGTGTACGAGCGCCCGACCAGGTGCGGGGCGTCTTGGCCAAGGGAAACCTCTCGGAGCGTTGATGTGGTGGGGACGTGATCGCAGCGAGGGCGCGGTGTGAGCGCCCGACGCGGAGGCGGATGCTACCACAGGAGCCGCTCCACTCCCGCCTCGCGGTAGAGTCCGGGCCTCGACCACGAACCGAGGAGTGACGGATGCTTCGACCCGAAGACGCTTACGAGCTCTATGCGCGAGCCTGGAACGAGCCGGAGCGCGCCGTTGCCCTCCTCGAGGAGTGCTGGGCTCAGGACGGCGTCTACGCTGACGACGAGGTGCCCGATGGCGTTGTCGGGCGTGCCGCACTCGTCGACCTGATCGCGGCGACCCACGAGGCCCTACCCGGCTTCCGCGTCTGGGGGACCAGCCCCCCGAGATTGCTCGCTGGTCGTCTTGGGCTCACCTGGTCCCAGGAAGGCGGCGACCCGCGGGAGTCGTTGGCCGGGACCGATGTCATCGAGTTCGCCCCCGACGGGCGCATCGCCCGCGTGACCGGCGTGCTTGCCACCCCCTGAGCGAGCGTGATGACGGACGTCGCCGGAGGGTGGCAGGGTTCCGATAGACTCCCGCACCGTGGCCATTCCTCAGGACCGCCTCCGCAACTTCTCGATCATCGCCCATATCGACCATGGGAAGTCGACGCTGGCCGATCGGCTGCTCGAACTGACGCACACGATCGACGCCCGCCAGATGACGAGCCAGGTCCTCGATTCCATGGACCTCGAGCGCGAGAAGGGCATCACGATCAAGGCCCGCGCCGTCCGGCTCGAGTACACCGCCAAGGACGGCAAGACCTACGGGCTCAACCTGATCGACACCCCCGGTCACGTCGACTTCGCGTACGAGGTCAGCCACAGCCTGCAGGCGTGCGAAGGCGCGATCCTCGTCGTCGACGCGACCCAGGGCATCGAGGCGCAGACGCTCGCCAACGTCCACCTCGCCCTGCGCGAGAACCTCACGCTCATCCCGGTCCTTAACAAGATCGACCTGCCGTCGGCCGATCCCGACACCATCATCGACGAGCTCGAGAACGTGCTCGCCATCCCGCGTGAGGAGGTCATCCTCGCCAGCGCCAAGGACGGGACCGGCGTCATCGACATCCTCGAGGCGATCGTCGACCGGATCCCCGCGCCGGCGGGCGACCCCGCGGCCCCGGTCCAGGGCCTGATCTTCGACAGCCACTACGACGCCTACAAGGGCGTCATCGTCTACGTCCGGCTCGAGCAGGGCACGCTCAAGTCCACGGAGCCGATCCGCCTCATGGCCAGCGGCGCCGTCGCCGAACCTTTGGAGCTCGGTGTCTTCCGACCGCAGCTCGTGCCGGTCAAGCAGCTCACCGCCGGGGAGGTGGGCTACGTCGCGACCGGTCTCAAGAACGTCCGCGAGGCACAAGTCGGCGACACAGTCACGACGCAGGCACGACCGGCGACAGAGCCGCTCCCCGGCTACCAGGAAGCCAAGAGCCTCGTCTTCGCCGGGATCTACCCGGTCAGCGGCGAGGACTACCCGATGCTGCGCGAGGCACTCGACAAGCTGCACCTCAACGATGCGAGCTTCACGTTCGAACCCGAGAGCTCGGTCGCGCTCGGGTTCGGGTTCCGCTGCGGCTTTCTCGGTTTGCTCCACATGGAGATCGTCCAGGAACGGCTCGAGCGGGAGTTCGATCTCGACCTCATCGCATCGGCGCCGTCCGTCGAATACCACGTCCAGCTGCAACACGGTCGGGGCACCGTCGTCGTCGACAACCCGGCCCTCCTGCCGAACCCCTCCGATATCGAGTCGATCGAAGAGCCCTGGGTCACCCTCAGCGTCGTGTCACCCAGCGCGTACATCGGCTCGATCATGGAGCTCTCGACCAACCGGCGCGGCACGTTCGTGAACATGGAGTACCTCGACCCGACCCGGGTCGTGCTCCATTTCGAGATGCCGCTCGCCGAGCTGATCGTCGACTACTTCGATCAGTTGAAGAGTCGAAGCCAGGGCTACGCGTCGATGGACTACGAGGAGCTCGGCTATCGACCCGCCGACCTCGTCAAGGTCGACATCCTCGTCAACGGCGAGCCGGTCGACGCCCTCAGCCTCATCGTGCACCGCGCGCGTGCCCAGTCCACGGGCCGCGCCCTGGCCGAGCGCCTGAAGGAACTGATCCCTCGGCAGATGTTCGAGATCCCCATCCAGGCGGCGATCGGCAGTAACGTCATCGCCCGGGAATCGGTCCGAGCCATGCGCAAGAACGTGTTGGCCAAGTGTTACGGTGGCGATATCACGCGCAAACGGAAGCTGCTCGAAAAGCAGAAAGAGGGCAAGCAGCGGATGAAGCGCGTCGGGTCGGTCGAGATCCCGCAGGAGGCATTCCTGGCGATGCTCCGCATGGACGAGGGCTGAGCGTTCGTGGAGGAGCTCTTCGACGTCTCGCGCGGGCTGATCGTCGTCGGCCTCACGATGCTCCTCGTCCTTCTCCGCCTCGACGCCGAGCGCTTCGGGACCGCCGAGTACTACGAGTCGACGAGGGACGGCGAGCGGCCACGGATCCGCAGGCGTCTCGCCTGGTACGGGCTGGGTGCCGGGATCGTCTTGGCGATGGCGTACATCCACCCGGCGCCACAGGCGGACCTGTTCCTCGGGACGGGCGACCGGCTCGGGGCCGTCATGGGTGGCCTGATCTTCGCTGGACTGGGTGTGGCCCAGGCGTTGGCGTTCGCGACGCTCCGCTACCAGCGCATCCGCTTCCCGGACATCGGCTCCTATCCCGGGGCGCTGCTCAACTCCACCGCGACCGCGTTCATCGACGAGGCCACGTTCCGTGGCGCGATCTTCGGGACGCTGCTGACCCTCGGCCTCGAGGCGAACCTCGCCAACGTCGTGCAGGCGTTGCTCTATACGTTGACGACGCGGCTCGGCGCTCCGGGGCGGGACCGCTACCTGCTGGTCCTGACCCTTGCCATCGGCCTCATCGGCGGCTGGCTGACCGCGGTCACGGGCGGTATCGCCGCAGCATTCCTGGGTCACGCGGCGACCCGCTTCGCAGTATTCCTCGCGACAGGCCACACCGGCCAGACCCTGCCGAAAGGACGCGAGGCGGAGGAGATCGACCGCCGGCGCAGACCTCCTGAGGGCTGGCGCGTCATCGGGACTCGGGAGTCCGCTCAGCGGGATCGGTGACGGTGACTGGGACGCCGGTTCCGCGTCCCCCGGTCGCGCTCTACATCCACGTGCCGTTCTGCGTGTCGCTCTGTCCGTACTGCGACTTCGTGGTCATCGCGGGGTCGGCGGCGCGCGGCCCGCGCCGCCGGATCGGGCAGTTCCTCGACGCGCTCCACGTCGAGATCGACCTGCGCGCCGATGCCCTCGACCGGAGGTTCGGTGAGCCCGGCACGCGCCGACGGCCGCCACTCTCGACGGTCTATCTCGGCGGCGGCACGCCGTCTCTCCTGCCGCCCGACGAGATCGAGCGGATCCTCGCCCGCGTCCGCGAACGCTTCGGGATCGCCGAGGACGCCGAGATCACGATCGAGTCGAACCCCGGGCCCGACGAGCGCGGCGACCCGGCGGCGCTGCGCCGCGCCGGCGTGACGCGCATCTCGTTCGGTGCCCAGTCCTTCGACGACGCCGAGCTGCGCAAGCTCGGGCGGCGTCATCGGGCGCGCCACGTGGGCGATGCGGTCGCCGGCGCGCGGGAGACGGGCATCGCGTCGATCAACATCGATCTGCTGTACGACATCCCGGACACCGACCTGCGGAGGTGGATGGCCACGCTCGACGTGGCCCTGGCGCTCGAGCCCGACCACCTCTCGCTGTATGCGCTGACGCTCGACGACCCGGTCGCCGAAGGCCTGACCGGACCGACCGGCGACCACCTCCCGACCACCAGGGGCGCACGGCGCTGGCGCGATGCCGTCAAGCCCGGGCAGGACGAGGATCGCGCGGCCGGTCAGTATCACTACGCCGCGCTGGCCCTGGCCGACGCCGGTTATCGCGGCTACGAGATCTCCAACTGGGCGCGGCGCGGGCATGAGAGCCGGCATAACCTGGCGTACTGGCAGCGCCTTCCGAACGAGGCGGTCGGGCCCGGCGCGCACGCGTTCGATGGGGTCGCGCGGCGCTGGACGGCGGCCCGCCTCGACCTCTATGTCGCGGCCTTGGGTGGAGCGACGCCGACGCTCCCGCCGGGCGGCGTGGACGTGCTCGACGATGCGACCGCCGTGGCCGAGTCGGTCATCCTCGGGCTCCGTCTGGACACCGGCGTCCCGCTCGCCACGGCCCACGAGCCGCCGCTCGCCGACCCATTCGGCTGGGCGCTGGCCGCCGAGCTCCTGACCGTCACGCCGGGGGACCGGGTGGTCCTGACGACCCGTGGGCGCCTTCTGTCGAACGAGCTGTTCTCGCGCCTCGTGTAGGCGGGCGGGCGCGTTGACACTCGGCTCGGACGACTGCTACGATGCCTCCACGCACGTTAGCACTCTCACCCATCGAGTGCTAACTACCACGGGAGAACGAGTTTTGGCGCGTAGAGCACGCCGTCCACTCGGCCCGTTGGACCTCCGCTCCCAGGCGATCCTCCGGGCCGTCATCGAGGAATACGTCACATCGGCACAGCCGGTCGGCAGCCAGGCGCTCGTCGAGCGCTACGGCCTCGGCGTGTCGAGCGCCACCGTGCGCAACATCCTTGCCGAGCTGGAACGTGACGGGCTGCTGACGCATCCGCACACCAGTGCCGGTCGGATGCCGACGGACGCCGGGTACCGGTTCTACGTCGAGACGATCGTGGATGCGGTGCCGCTGTCGGCGGTCGAGCAGCTCATGATCCGCCACCAGTTCGGCCAGGTGGAGTTCGCGAGCGAGCATTGGTTCCGGCTCGCCGCCACGACGCTCGCCGGGCTGACCCGGTCGGCCGGACTCGCCACTCCCGCCAAGCCCACTGCCGCACACATCCGGCGCGTCGACCTGGTGGCGGTCAACGAGCGGATGGCGAGCCTCATCCTCGTGCTCCGCGAAGGCGCGATCAAGCAGGCGACGGTCCCGCTCGACGAAGAAGACGCCATCGACCAGGCCACGCTCAACCGCGTCGCCGGTCTCCTGAACGAGCACCTCGTCGACGCGACAGCGACGGCTGCCGAAACGACGCTGTCCAAGCTCGACGAGGACGAGCCCATCCAACGGACCGCCAGGCGGGTCGCCGAGCGCATCGTCCGGATCCTTCATGACTACGACGCGGGGGCGGTCGAGGAGGTGTTCTCGGACGGGCTCCTCAACGTCATGGAAGCGCCCGAGTTCGCGCAGAGCGACAAGCTGCGGCAGGTCTTCACGGCCCTCGAGAACCGCGCCTACCTCGGCGAGCTCGTCGGAAGCGTCGCGGGGTCGGGTCGGGTCAGGGTGCTGATCGGCGCCGAGAACCCGCGCGCCGAGATGCACCACGTCTCGCTCGTCCTGGCGCCGTACGGCCGCCCAGGCCGCGCGCTGGGCGTCGTGGGAGTGCTCGGTCCGACGCGGATGAGCTATCGACACGCGATCGGCACGGTGCGCTTCGTGTCCGGTCTGATGAATGAACTGGTGGATCACCTGTATGCCTGAACAGCGACCCGCACCCGGACAACGACATCGCACGCGCGCGGAGGAGCGGGCCGAGGACATCGATATCCGCCCGACCAAACTGCTCGCGGAGATCGACGGTCTCAAGGCCGAGCTGGCCACGGCATCGACGCAGGCAGACGACTACCTCGCGGCGCTCCAGCGCGAGCGTGCCGAATTCCTCAACTTCAAGCGGCGGACCGCCGAAGAGCGCGAGCGCGAGGTCGGGCTTGCCGGTGAGGACCTCATCCGCAAGGTGCTGGCACTGGCCGACGACTTCGACCGCGCGATCGATGCCCGACCGGATTCGGTCGCCACGGATCCGTGGTTCGAGGGAGTAGCCGCGATCGACCGAAAGCTCCGGATCCTGCTCGACAGCGAGGGCGTGAGCCCGATCGACGCCGAGCCCGGCACCACCTTCGACCCGCGTGAGCACGAGGCCATCGCCACCGTCGCCGGCACCGGCCGGCCGGAGGGCGTGATCGTCGAGCAGGTCCGGCGTGGCTATCGACTGCGCGACCGCGTCCTGCGGCCGGCCCTCGTGGCCGTGGCCGCAACACCCGAACCCGCACCCACCACCGACCGACCAAACTGACACCAGATCCGAGCGAGGAGCACACACAGACCATGGGCAAGATCATCGGCATCGACCTCGGCACGACGAACTCCGTCGTCGCCGTCATGGAGGGCGGCGAACCGACCGTCATCGCGTCGGCAGAGGGTGGGCGGACCATCCCTAGCGTCGTCGCATTCACCAAGACCGGTGAGCGGCTGGTCGGCCAGCTGGCCAAGCGCCAGGCCGTTACCAACCCCGGCAACACCGTGTTCTCGATCAAGCGCTTCATGGGTCGTCGATTCGATGACCCTGAGACCAAGCGCTCGCGCGAGCTCGTGCCGTACACGGTCGAGAAGGATCCCAAGTCGGACGGCGTCGCCGTGAAGCTGGCCGACGGCAAGGTCTACACGCCGCCCGAGATCAGCGCGATGATCCTGCAGAAGCTCAAGACCGACGCGGAGGCCTACCTCGGCGAGAAAGTGACCGAGGCGGTCATCACGGTCCCAGCCTACTTCGACGACACGCAGCGCCAGGCGACTAAGGACGCCGGCCGGATCGCGGGTCTCGACGTCAAGCGGATCATCAACGAGCCGACCGCGTCGGCCCTCGCCTACGGTCTCGACAAGAAGAACGACGAGAAGATCGCCGTCTACGACCTGGGCGGCGGCACGTTCGACATCTCGATCCTGGAGCTCGGTGAGGGCGTCTTCGAGGTCAAGGCCACCAACGGCGACACGCACCTGGGCGGTGACGATTTCGACCAGCGCGTCATCGACTGGCTGCTGACCGAGTTCAAGAAGGACCAGGGCATCGACCTGTCGAAGGACCAGCAGGCCCTCCAGCGCCTCAAGGAGGCCGCCGAGAAGGCCAAGATCGAGCTGTCGTCCACCGCGACGACCGAGATCAACCTGCCGTACATCACCGCCGACGCCTCCGGGCCGAAGCACCTCGTCGTCTCGCTGACACGGGCCAAGCTCGAGGACCTGGTCGACGACCTCGTCGCGAAGACCGCGGGCCCGGTCAAGGACGCCCTCAAGGACGCGGGCCTGAAGCCCGCCGACATCGATGAGGTGATCCTGGTGGGCGGCATGACCCGCATGCCGGCTGTCGTCGAGGCGGTCAAGAAGCTGTTCGACGGCAAGGAGCCGCACAAGGGCGTCAACCCGGACGAGGTCGTCGCCATCGGCGCGGCCATCCAGGCCGGCGTCCTGGCCGGTGACGTCAAGGACGTCCTCCTGCTCGACGTGACGCCGCTGTCGCTCGGCATCGAGACGCTCGGTGGCGTGATGACCAGGCTCATCGAGCGCAATACGACGATCCCGACGTCGAAGTCGCAGGTCTTTTCGACCGCGTCCGATTCGCAGTCGCAGGTCGAGATCCACGTCCTCCAGGGCGAGCGCGACTTCGCGACCGACAACAAGACGCTCGGCCGGTTCATCCTCGACGGGATCCCACCCGCCCCGCGCGGCGTGCCCCAGATCGAGGTCACGTTCGACATCGATGCGAACGGGATCCTCGACGTGAAGGCCAAGGACCGGGCGACCGGCAAGGAACAGCAGGTGCGGATCACCGCATCGTCGATGCTGGCCAAGGACGCCGTGGACCAGATGGTCCGCGACGCCGCCGATCACGCCGACGAGGACAAGAAGCGGCGCGAAGAGGTCGAGACCCGCAACCAGGCCGAGTCGCTGACGTTCCAGGCCGAGCGGACGCTCAAGGACCTGGGCGACAAGGTGTCGTCCGAGGACAAGCTCGAAGTCGAGAACCAGGTCGCGTCGCTGCGCGAGGCCCTCAAGGGCTCCGACGTGGATGCGATCCGGTCAGGGATGACGTCGCTCGCCGAGACGCTGAACCGTGTCTCGACCGCGGCCTATCAGGCCTCCGCCTCCGAGGCCGGCACGACCAACGGGTCGGGCGAGGACGGCGAGGGGGGTGACGGTTCCGGCGATGCCGGAGCCGGCGAGGGAGGCGCCGCGGAGGGCGCCACCGAGGCCGAGGGCGAAGAGGCCGTCGAGGGCGAGTTCAAGGAGGTCTAGGCCTCCGGCCGTTCCTCGCAGACCCAGATCACGGCCGCCTCGGGCTCCACAAGGGCGGGGCGGCCGTTTGGCGTTCCTCGCGGCCTCCGGCCGTTCCTCGCAGACCCAGATCGCGGCTGCCATCGGGCTCCACAAAGGGCCCGAGGCGGCTTTTGACGTTCGTCGCGCGCCCCGGCCGGCCCGGGTCCGGCAGGCAGATCTCGGCCGCTCCGGGGTCCACAAGGGCCCGGGGCGGTCGTTGCCGTTCCTCGCGGCCCGCGGTCGGCGACTCGGCCCCAAGTTTTCCTCAGCGGCTCGTCCGAGCAGCACGTGACGGACACGTATCCGTCAGTGGTTCGTTACGGCAAGCCGATGACATGAACCCAAGCGAGGATCGAGCGTGGCTTTGCTGTGCCAACGGTGCGAACCTACGTCGTACCTCGTCGCGTGCTGCTCCCACGAGCCGCTGACAAGAAGATCAGCCCGGAGAGTCTGCCGGTGGGCGCCCGCACCCAACGATTGACTTCCGCGTTCCGTGTCGGGAACGCGTTCATGAATGTGGCCGCATGTTCATCGACACGGCGTCGTGCGGTGCTCGTCTCCGGCAGCACCAGCAAGCGCGCTACTTGCGTGACGGACCACCCGCGTTCACGCGCGATCTGAGGCGCCAAGCGGACTTTGCGATCAAGGGTAGCCAGCATCCCACCGACGTCCGGGACGACCGTCTTGACTTCGACGATCAATAGCGTTCCGGTCGCCCGGTGGAACGCAAGGATGTCGATTGCTCCGCGCTCACCGAAGAAGTTGAACGACACCTCTGTCGCAACGTCCCAACCTTGGGAAGTCAGGCGTCGCACCATCGCGTCGACCAACGCGGCGTGTCTCCGATCGCGAAGTCGATCGAGGGCCTCGCCCTGATAGAGCATCCGGACCGACAGGTAGCCGCCAAGCGCCGCGACGATCGCCGTCAGGCGGTCGAGCTGGAGGTCGCCCGCACGGCCTGCCTCGACCACGGCAATCGCCCACCTCGAGACTTTCGCCTCGGCAGCCAGTCGTCTTTGAGTCCAGCCACGTCGGCGTCGCAGCAGCCGGACGTCGCTCCCAAAACGGACCGCATCCATCGGGTGGAGTCTGGCCCGACCCGATTACCTCGGACTTATTCGCCGCTTATCGGGGTGTGGCCGCAACTGCGGATGCCTCAGCGCAGGAACAGGTCTACGCCCGGAGCGAGCGACATGGCGGCGATCACGATGGCGTATGCGACGAGCAGCAGAACGCCGGCCGCGAGATGCAGCTGGACGTTGACGCCCATGAACGCCATCAGTCCATACGGGTTGTCGTAGTTGGGCGCCAGCCCCGAAGACACGCGACGCGCCAGGGGGATCGTCAGCAGCATCAGCAACGCCGGGATCGGCAGGACGCCGGCGACGACGCCGACCACGACGGCCGCGTAAGCCGCCACGACCGCCATGTTGTAGCCGCTGATGACAGCCGACCGTGAGAACCGCACGGGCAGGGTCCGCTTGCCAGCATGGGCATCGCCACGCCGGTCGGGGATCTCATTGACGTAGAGGATCAGCGCGACGAGGAGCGCGATCGGGATCGACGCCACGAACGGCTCCCATGACAGGGTCCCGCCGGTCTGGACGACGTACGCGCCGAGCAGCATCAGTGGCCCGAACCCGATCGCCACTGCGATCTCGCCGAGTCCTCGATAGACGAACTTCAGCGGCGGTGCCGTATAGCCGAGCGACACGATGAACCCGACGACACCGATGACGAGCAGCGCGACCGACCCGCGTGTCGCGAGCAGCACGAGCCCGATCAGCCCCGCCGCGACATAGAAGACGGTCGCCAGTGTCGCCATCTGGCGCAGCGTCACCAGCCCGTACTGGATCACCCGCGAACCACCACTGAACTTGGTCGGCGTCACGTTGGCGTCATCGGCCCCCTGGACCGTGTCGAAGACGTCGTTCGCGACGTTCAGCCCGAGCTGGACGAAGGCCGCGCCTACGACCGTCAACGCGGCCGCGGCCAAATCGAAGACGCCGTGGCTCGCGGCGATCACGATGCCGAGCAGCACCGGCACGATGGTCGCGGTCAGGAAGGGCAGCCGGGTCGTGCGCAGGACGAGGGATCGGAAGCGCAGCCTCGGCTTGACGGGAGTGCCGCGCTCAAGGGACAGCGCGTCGAAGTACCGCCGCGAACGCGGCACTGACCGCTCCGAGTACTCGAAGAACGGGACCTCCGACTCGTCCCAGCCCCACGCGGAGCGCCCGACGAGCGTGAGGACGCGGGCCATCGAATCCGGGCGCATGCCCGGCGACACGCGGCCCCAGACCGTCACGTGGCGGCGCTCGTCGTAGCCATATCCGGGCTGCGGCCGAATGTGCGATCCGGTCAGGGACACCTCGCGGTTGGTCGGCACGGCCAGGCCGGTCGGCACCGGGAATGTCGCGGCGCCGCTGCGCGGATCGATCGACGCCGTGACGGCGACCGACACGGGGTAGCCCGTGTCGTCGACCCAGGAGGCGATGTGGAACGGATAGGTTGCGAGCTTTTCGAGCCCGGTTCGGGCGTCCAGCTCCGGTGTCGAGCGCATCACGCCGCCTCCGTGCCGACCACCGTCACGACCGGCGCCACCGATGCGTCGCCGTCCGGCCAGTACAGGAC
This sequence comes from uncultured Chloroflexia bacterium, assembly GCA_963819655.1. Classification (GTDB taxonomy): domain Bacteria; phylum Chloroflexota; class Limnocylindria; order Limnocylindrales; family CSP1-4; genus SPCO01. Next base: position 1,169,975 of record CAWFXA010000002.1, read on the forward strand.
CCGCCTGGGCGTGATCTCGATAAGAGCCCGCTCGAAGAACAACGGCAGTGCCACCCGAGCCTCGAGGAACGCGACGATGGCCGGTTCCTTGGCCGACCAGATGGGGAGCAGTCGCTCCCAACCACCATGCGGGTCGTCGGCGATGACCCGGGCATCACCCTGGATCGTGACGCGGTCGGTCCGGCCGCCGACGCTGATCGGGTCGGTGACGGACACCGACACCTTCGCATTTCGAGCGATGTGTTCGAGCTTGCGGCTGAACAGCGTCGACGAGGTCATGTAGATGCGCTCACCATCCCAGAGCGGGATCAACGGATACGTGACGGGACGCCCCTTCGGGTCCACGACCGTGAGTTCGGCGACGAGGGCCTGCGCAATGAGTTCAGCGGCGGGGGTCGGGATCGTGGCCATGAGATCGGCTCCTGCGGTGTGGGCGTCACTGCGTCCGTGACAACCATAGCACATATCGCTACCGCTGTGTAGCACGTTTCTTCCAGGCGCCTGCCGGCTGGACGGGCGGCCGGCGACGACGTGCTGGAGTACCATGCCCGCCCATGCCGGAAACCGCCGAGTCGGTCGACTCGACCTCGCTCATCCATGCCCGCGGACTGACCAAGCGCTTCGGAGATATCACCGCGGTCGACGCCATCGATTTCGACGTCGCTCCCGGCGAATCCTTCGGCTTCCTTGGACCGAACGGCGCGGGCAAGACGTCGACGATGCGGATGATCGGCTGCGTGTCGCCGCTGAGCGGCGGGTCGCTGCGCATCCTCGGCCTCGACCCAGGCCGTGACGGCCCGCAGATCCGTGGGCGGCTCGGCGTCGTGCCCCAGCAGGACACGCTCGACACCGAGCTGACCGTCCGCGAGAACCTCCTGCTCTATGGTCGCTACTTCGGATTGAGCCACGCCGAGTGTTCCCGGCGTGCCGACGAGCTGCTCGAATTCGCCCAGCTTACCGAGCGCGCCGGCGATCAGGTCGAGCACATGTCGGGCGGCATGAAACGCCGGCTGACGATCGCCCGCAGCCTCATCAACGAACCCGAGCTCCTGTTGCTCGACGAGCCGACCACCGGTCTCGACCCACAGGCGCGTCACCTGCTGTGGGACCGGCTGTACCGGCTCAAGCAACGCGGCGTGACCCTGGTCCTGACCACCCACTACATGGACGAGGCCGAGCAGCTGTGCGATCGACTCGTCGTCATGGACAAGGCGAGGATCGTGGCCGAAGGCTCGCCGCGCTCCTTGATCGAGCAGTACTCGACACGTGAGGTGACCGAGCTGCGCTTCGCGCCCGGCGTCCAGGACACGCTCGACGGTCAACTCGAAGGCCTAGCCGAACGGGTCGAGCGGTTGCCGGACCGCGTGCTGCTCTATGCCGACGACGGGGAGGCCGCAGTCGCGGCGGCCCACGCGCGCGGACTCGAGCCCGAGACCGTCCTCGTCCGACGGTCGTCGCTCGAGGACGTCTTCCTGCGCCTCACCGGGCGCTCGCTGATCGACTGATGGCGGCCGCCATCCGACCGTTGGCCGGGATCGGCCGTGTCTTCGAGCACCGCTTCGTCATCTACCGACGGACGTTCCGGGCGAGCCTGTTCAGCTCCTTCCTGACGCCGATCATGTTCCTCGCCGCCATGGGCCTGGGGCTGGGCGGATACGTCGATCAGTCGGGCGCTGCCGCGCTCGGCGGGGTGTCGTACCTGGCCTTCCTGGCCCCGGGGCTGCTCGTCGCCACGTGTATGCAGGCAGCCGCGTTCGAGGCGACCTTCCCGATCATGGCCGGGCTCGTGTGGAGCCGCGTGTACCACGCGATGTTTGCGACGCCGATCACCCCGCGCGACATCGCACTCGGCAACATCGTGTGGTTCGCGGCGCGACTGCTCCTGATCGCGACCGTGTTCACGGTCGTGATCGTCCTGTTCGGAGCCGCGACGTCGCCGCTCGTCATCCTGGCGATCCCGGTCGCGGCATTGACAGGCCTGGGCTTCGCCACCCCGATCGCTGCGTTCGCCGCGACGCAGCGCACGCCCGAACGGTTCGCTGCGATCTTCCGGTTCGGGATCATGCCGTTGTTCCTGTTCTCCGGCACCTTCTACCCGATCGAGTCGTTGCCCGCGTTCGTCCAGCCGCTGGCCTGGCTGACCCCGCTGTACCACGGCGTCGTCGTGGCGCGCGGCCTGTCGCTCGGCACCATCGGCCAGGATCCGACCATCGAGATGGCGGTCGTCCACCTGGCGATCCTCGTGGCCTTCGCGGTCGTCGGCGCTGTCCTCACCGTCCGCACCGTCACCGCAAAGCTGTTGCGCGGATGACCGCGCTGCCGCTCACGTCCGCCCTGCTCATCGGCAGCCGTCGGTCGCTGCGCCTCGTCGAGCGCAATATCTTCGTGTACAGCCACACATGGATCGTGCTGCTGTCGGGCTTCTTCGAGCCGCTGTTCTACCTGCTCAGCATCGGGTTCGGGCTGGGCGCGCTGATCGGCACGATCCCGGGGCCTGACGGGCAGCCGATCCCGTACCAATTGTTCGTCGCCCCTGCGCTCCTGGCGAGCGCCGCGATGAACGGCGCGATCAACGAGAGCACGTTCAACTTCTTCTTCAAGCTCAACTACAACAAGACATTCACAGCCATCCTGGCGACCCCGCTGTCCGCCGGCGACATCGCGGTGGGCGAGCTGATCTGGGCGCTCATCCGCGGCGGCCTCTACGCGATCGGCTTCATGGTCGTCCTCGTGGTCCTCGGCCTGGTCGTGTCGCCGTGGGTCGTGCTCGCGGTTCCGGCTTCCCTGCTGGTCGGATTCGCGTTCGGGGCGGTCGGGATGGCAGCCACGTCATTCATGAAGACGTGGCAGGACTTCGATCTCGTCCAACTCGTCGTCCTCCCGCTGTTCCTGTTCTCGGGGACGTTCTATCCGATCGAGACCTATCCCGAGCCCATCCAGGTCATCGTCCAGCTGTCGCCGCTGTACCAGGGCGTCGCCCTCATCCGTGCGCTGACGATCGGCGCGATCTCGCCGATCCTGCTCGTCCACGTCGTGTACCTGCTGGTCCTGGGGTTCGTGGGCCTGTACGTGGTCTCACGCCGGCTCGACAAGCTTCTGCTCCAGTGACCGACCGGGCCGCGCTCGCGGCCCTCACCGCGGAGATCGTCGTGTGCAGGCGGTGTCCGCGCCTCGTCGAGTGGCGGGAACGGGTCGCGCACGAGAAGGTCGCGCGATTCCGCGACGAGACGTACTGGGGCCGGCCGGTGCCGGGCTTCGGCGACCCTGACGCGCGGATCCTGTTGGTGGGTCTGGCACCCGCGGCCCATGGCGGAAACCGAACGGGACGGGTCTTCACCGGGGACGCGTCCGGTGACTTCCTGTGGGCGGCGCTCCATCGATCCGGCCTCGCCGATCGGCCGTCGTCGCGGCGCGCCGACGACGGGTTGACGCTCACCGACGTCTACATCGCTGCGGCCGTGCGGTGCGCCCCGCCGGCCAACAAGCCGACGCCGGACGAGCGCGACAACTGCGCGCCGTACCTGGCCCGCGAGCTCGGCCTGTTGGAGCGCGTCCGGGGCCTGCTAGCGCTCGGTGCCTACGGCTGGGACGCCGCCCTCCGCGCGATGGCTGCCAACGGGCACACGGTCCGGGTCAAGCCACGGTTCGGTCACGGTGCTGTCGCGGAGGTCGGTTCGTATCGGCTGATCGGCTCGTACCACCCGAGTCAGCAGAACACGTTCACGGGCAAGCTGACGCCCGCGATGTTCGATGCCGTCATCGCGACGGCCAAGGAACTCGCCCTCTCGTAGACTTCTCGCTCGATGGCCACCACGGAGCGCGATCTGTACGAGGTCCTCGGCGTGCAGCGCGGTGCGAGCGACGCCGAGATCAAGCGCGCCTTCCGCAAGCTCGCCCAACAGTGGCACCCGGACGTGAACAAGGATCCACAGGCATCAGCTCGTTTCAAGGAGGCGAGCGAGGCCTACCAGATCCTGTCCGATCCGGATCGCCGCCAGCGGTACGACACGTTCGGCCGCGCCGGGGTGGATGGCGGGGCCGCGGGAGCCGGCTTCGAGGGGTTCGGCGGGTTCAGCGACATCTTCGACGCGTTCTTCGGCGGCGCGGCGTCCGGGTCCGCGCGACGGGGCAGGCCGCAACCCGGCTCCGATCTGCGGTACGACATGCGTGTCACGTTCGAGGAGGCCGTCAGGGGGACGGAGAAGGAGATCGATTTCCGCGCGCTCGGCCGGTGCGAGACATGCAGTGGCACGGGAGCGGCACCCGGGACCGAGGCGACGACATGTCCGCAGTGCGAAGGTCGCGGCGAGGTGCGCAGCGTCCGCCAGACGATGCTCGGGCAGATGGTCAACGTGAGCGCCTGCCCGCGCTGTCGGGGTGAGGGCAAGATCGTCGAGACCCCGTGCGAGACATGCAAGGGCGACGGGCGGACCGAGCGCAAGCGAACGCTGCGGGTGACGATCCCAGCCGGGATCGACGAGGGCCACCAGATCCGGCTGACCAACGAGGGCGAGGTCGGGCCGCGCGGCGGACCTCCCGGATCGTTGTACGTGGCTGTCCATGTCGCCCCGCACCCGAGCCTCAAGCGCGATGGGACGGAGCTCTACTACGAGGCCGGGATCTCGATCGCCCAGGCGGCACTCGGGACGACCCTCCAGGTACCGACCATCGACGGGTCCGAAGAGGTCGAGATCAAGCCAGGGACCCAGCCGGATACCGAGATCCGCCTGCGCGGCAAGGGCGTGCCCCATCTCCGACGAGCAGGCTCGCGCGGCGACCTCCACGTGCTCGTCGATGTCGAGGTCCCGAAGAAGCTGTCGAAGAAGCAGCGCGAGCTCCTCGAGGCATACGCCCGCGAGTCGGGTGAAAAGGTCGGCGGATCGGGCGGCATCCTCGACAAGCTCGGACTGGGGTGAAGTCCGAGCCACCCGCGGCCTGGCTCGAACTCGCTGTCGAGGCGGACCTCGAGGCGGTCGAGGCGGTCAGTGAGATCCTCGGACGGGTGGCGAGCGGCGGGACGTCGGTCGAGCCCGGGTTCGAGCTCGTCGACGAGGGGCTCGACGCGCGGATCGATCCCGACGCGACCGGCGGTCGTCCGCGGATATGCCCCGGCGGTGGATCCGGCGGCCGCCGAAGCGGCCGCTGCCGAGGTCGCGGAAGCGCTCGGCCACCTGCAGGCGTTCGGCCTGCGGCCCATCGGTGAGCTCCGGACCCGCATCGTCCACGAGGCGGACTGGGCCGAGGCATGGAAGGCATTCTTTCCCGTGCTGCGCGTGGGCCGCCGGCTCGTGATCCGTCCGACGTGGCGCCGCCACCGCGCGCGCCCGGGCGACGTCGTGCTCGCGCTCGATCCCGGGATGGCCTTCGGGACCGGCCTCCACCCGACGACCCGCCTGTGTCTCGCGGCTCTCGAACCACTGGCGGACGATGGCCGGCTCGCTGACGCCACGGTCCTCGACGTCGGATGCGGCTCGGGGATCCTGGCCATCGCCGCGCTCCGACTCGGTGCCGCGTCGGCACTGGGCGTCGACACCGACCAGATCGCGATCGAGTCGACGCACACCAATGCGCGACGGAACCGGCTCGCACGCCGGCTTCGTGCGCGCGCGGGCAGCCTTCCGACCGGGGAGGAGCCCTTCGACGTCGTCCTGGCCAATCTGATCGCCGGCGTCCTCGTCCCGCTGGCCGCGGAACTCCGCGACGAGGTCCGACCGGGCGGCACGCTCGTGGCGTCGGGCATCTTCGTCGACCGCGAGAGCGACGTCCGGGCGGCCTTCGAGCCCGCCGGCCTGCGCGTCGTCGACCGATCGGTCGAGGGCGACTGGATCGCACTGGTCGCCCGGCGGCGCTGACGGCCCGGACGACCGCCTCGATGTACGATCGGCCGGATGCCCACGAGCCTGTTCCCCGTCCTGCTCGCGACGCACGTGATCCTCGCGGTCAGCCTGTTCCTGCCGTCGATCCTGCTGCCGTTCGCGTTGCGCACCCGGCGCGCCGCGGTCGACTCGGACAGCGGGCTCGTGCGGACGCTGTTGTGGGGCCAGTCGCACGGCACGCTGGTGATCGGCGCAGGCCTGGCGCTGACCGGTGTCGGGCTGGTCGCGACCCTGGGACTGACCCTGCTGCAGCAGCCGTGGCTGCTGCTCGCACTGCTGATCTACGCCGCGAACCTGGCGCTCGCGTTCTTCATCCAGCGGCCGAACCTGCGGAGGCTGATCGGGATCACGGCCGCTGCCGATGACCGCGTCTGGCTCGATCGCGCGCGACGCCAGCGGTACGTGTCGTACCTGATGGCCGGGCTCGTCGGGGTCATCGGCTTCCTCATGAGCACGAAGCCGAGCCTGTGATGGCGTCCGACTGCCTGTTCTGCCGCATCGTCGCGGGCGAGATCCCGGCGACGACGGTCCACGACGACGACCTCGTCCTCGCCATCCGCGACATCGCGCCGCGGGCACCGACACACATCCTGCTCATGCCCAAAGCGCACATCGCTTCTGCGCTCGAACTGACCGAGGCCGACGGCCCCCTGATCGGCCGCATCTTCGCCGTTGCCGCCGATCTCGCCCGTTCGGAGGGGATCGCGGAGGGCGGCTACCGCCTGGTGTCGAACGTCGGGCGCTGGGGCGGCCAGTCGGTCGACCACCTCCACGTGCATCTCATGGGCGGTCGGGCATTCGAATGGCCGCCCGGGTGAGCGTGGGGCGCAAGGTCGTTGCACGCGCCATCGTGGCCGGCGCGGCTGTCGCGGCCGCCGCGATCGTGGCCGCATGCGGGCCGAGCGACACGCCCGTCGTCACGCCGCGACCCGCTGTCGCGACCGGCGGCCCGACCCGAACCGTCGGCCCGGTCGTCGCCCAGACCCGGGCAGATCTGGTCCGGGTCCTCGGTGGTCGCAACCTCGTCCTCCAGGATTCGGCCGCGCAGTTCCGCCCGCCAGAGGACGCGCAGTTCACCACCACGCCGCGGGCGCTCTACCAGGTGATCCTGCCGCAGGCCCCCGGGGAGGGCTTCATCGTCGTCTACGAGTTCCCCGACCCGACGACGGCCGCCGAGGCGGCCACGGCGCAGGCCGCCTACCTCGCGACGGGCCCGGCCAGGGTCCAGTCGGCCCTGGGGGCGCGCCACATCATCCGGCTCGTGGGAGCGACCGTCGTGCTCTACTCGTGGGTCCCGGAGGGCACCAGGGATCCGCTGCAGCCGGACATACAGGCCGCGCTCGAGACGCTCGGAACGGGCGTGCCCGTCCCGTCCTGACCGCGGCGCGCCGACCCCGCAGGCTGCCGGCCGTCAGGCCCGGTCGGCGACCGGCGTCGGCGTCTCGGTGACAGCCCACTTCCGGATCGGATCGCGCTTGATCTTGAGGGTATGGGTCCGCGGGAAGTCCTCGTCAGGCCATCGCCGCCAGCCGGCGATCCGCTGGTTGGGGCCCAGCGCAGCGTTGGCGGCCTTGACCGCCACCTCGATGCGAGCTTTCGTCGCGGGCACGTCCTCGCCTTCGAGCGCGAGCACCACCGCCTCGATCCGCCCCGGCGCGGTCTCGACGACCACGGCGTCGCGCACGTCGGCGATCCGGAGCGCGTTCTCGATGTCCTCCGGGTACACGTTGAAGCCGTTGGGCAGCACGATCATGTCCTTGATCCGGCCGCTGAGGATGAGCCTGCCTTCGGAGTCGTAGCGGCCGAGGTCGCCGGTCCGGTACCAGCCGTCGTCCGTGAACGCCTGGGCCGTCAGCTCCGGAGCGTTCCAGTACCCCTTGAACACCGACCGACCGCGGAACTGGATCTCGCCATCCGGTGCGATGCGCATCTCGATCCCCTCGGGCACGCGGCCGACGGTGCCTGGCTCATGGTCCGCGAGCGTCCCGCACGCGCCGGTGCCGGTCTCGGTCGTGCCGTAGCCCTGCAGGACCGTGACGCCGATGTCCTCCCACGCCCCCTGGAGCGCCGGCGGCAGGAACGCCCCGGACGACAGGAACAGGCGGAAGTGGCCGCCAAGCTGTTGGTGGATGCTGCGGAACAGGACTCGCCGGATCGCGAACGGCAACCGACGCGCGATACCCCGGAGCCGTTCCACCGTCGCTGTCCGGCCGCGCTTGGCGATCTCACGCTCGATGGCGCTCCAGAACAGGTCGAGAACCTGCGGCACCACGACCATGCTGGTGACCCGATGGTCGCGCAGGGCATCGAAGATGACCCGCGGGTTCCGGCTCCGGACATAGAGCACGTCAGCGCCGACATCGAGCGCGTAGTACAGCGCGACCGCCTGTTCGAGCAGGTGCGACAGGGGGAGCAGCGAGACGATCCGGTGCTCCATCGGCGGCACGATCCGGTGGAACGACTCGATCGAAGCCACGACGTTGTCGTGTGCCAGCCGGACGCCCTTGGGCGTGCCCGTCGTGCCGCTCGTGAACACGAGCTCGAAGAGATCATCGGCCGCAGGGCGCTTCCAGGCCGCCTGGCGGGCCTCCCAGTCGACCGGGAATGCCGGGTCGTCCGCGGCCGGTTCGGCCGTCAGTACGTCAACCGTCGTGGTCGGGAAATCGGCCAGACCGGCTTCGCGCGGATCGGGGGCATCACGCCCGGTCCCGAGCACGAGGTGACGGGCACCCGACGCTCGGACGATCGTGTCGATCGCGTCGCTGGACATCCGCAGATCGAGCGGGACGATGACGAGCCGGGCGTGCATCGCGCCGAAATAGGCGGCGGGTAGCTCGGGCGTCGACGGGCTCCAGGTCAGGATCCGGTCACCCGGCTCCAGGTCGAGAGCGCGCAGCCGCCAGGCGGCGATCCGCGACCGTCGATCGAGATCCCGGTAGGTCCAGGTCGTGGTCGATCCGTCGTCATGGCGCACGCCCAGCGCCGGCCGGTCGCCGTAGCGCGCCACGGCAGTCTCGAGCAGGTCGATCAGGGTTCGCGACAAGGGCGTACCTCGGGCGTGACGGGTCGTCGCATCCTACGACGCGCGAGTCGATCCATCGTTTGCCGATCGGTCTTGCGCTCGCGATCGCACCGGAGGCTGCCACCGGCGACGCCTACTCGCTAGGATCGGTGCGATGCACCCGATCCTGGTCGAGCTCGGTCCCTGGCGCATCCTGACCCATGACGCCTTCACCGTGCTCGCCCTGGCCGTCGGCCTGGCGCTTTACTACCGCGACCTCCGTCGCCGGGGCTGGCTCGACCCGACGATCGTCGCGATCTCCGTCGCCGCGATCGCGGGCGCGTTGATCGGCGCGCGGCTGATCACGGCGTGGGAGCACCTCGAGTACTACGCGGCGATGGACGGCATGCCCCTGACGGCCGCCATCGAGCACAGCGGCAAGAGCCTCATCGGAGCGCTCGCCGGCGGGTACGTGGCGACCGCCCTGGCCAAGCGGGCGGCCGGCTACACACGCTCGACCGGGGACGCCTACCTGCTGGCGATCCCCGTGGCGACTGCCATCGGTCGACTCGGATGCTTCCTGTCCGAGTTGCCGCTCGGCACCCCGACTGACCTCCCGTGGGGGATGACCGTGTCGGCCGAGGCGGCCGCGGCCTTCGCCCGCTGCCCGGGCTGCGACCTGCCGATGCACCCATCGATGCTGTATGAGATCGGCTTCAACGTCATGGCGGCACTGGTCATCGTGCAGTACCGCGATCGCGTCACCGTCCCGGGCGACGGGCTTCGGTTGTATCTGCTCGCCGCCGCGATCTTCCGGTTCCTCGTCGAGTTCGTCCGCGGGAACGAACCCCAGGCGCTCGGGTTGACCGGACCGCAGTGGGTCCTGATCCCGCTCATCGGGCTGCTCATCGTCCATTTCGTGCGCCAATGGCGGCGCGGCGCCTATGCCGTCCCGCCGGCGCCCGTCCCCATCCCGCTCGGAGGGACCTAGACCGTGACCGAGGAACGAGGCCCGACCGTCCCAGCCGTCGACGAGGACCGGATCGGGGTCCTGGCCGCCTACGTCCAGACGAACCGCGATCGATTCACCGACGAGGCCCTGCGCGAGGCGGCGCGGACCGCCGGCTACACCGACGCCGAGATCGCGGCCGCGTGGTCCGCGGCTGCCGACCCGAGCAAGTCCATCCCGACCGAGCGTCGAACGAATATCGGTGCGGTCATCGCGATCGCAGTCGGTTTTGCGATCGCCGTCTACGGCGCGGCCGCGCTCCTCGGCTCGTTGGGGGTGGGCGACATCGCCGCGATCGTCGGGATCGGCCTCGTGCTCGCGGGGATGGTCGGCTGGGTCCTGCTGCGCGACTCGCGGCCGTCGCTGGCGGCCGGGCTCGGTTGGGGCGTTCTCCTGGCCGTCGGCCTGCCGATCATCATCGTCCTTGGCATCCTCGGGATCTGCCTTGTCGGCGCCAGCATCCCGATCGCACCCCAGTGACGGAGGTCGCCATGCTCGCTCTGCGCCCGTATCTCCCGCTGCGCATGGTGCTGACGGTCTGCGGCCACTGCTTCAGCGAGGACCCCGATCGCGACATCGACTATGAGACCGACATCCTGCAGGGCAACCTCGTCGCCATGGACGGTGCGGTCTACCTGCGACGGACGTGCCGGCGTGGCCATGGCGAGGTCATGAGCCTGTACGAGGAGGATCACGGACGGTGGGAATACCTCCAGCAATGGCGCACCCCGACGCGCGAGATCATCCCGGACACCATCGGCAACGCCGCGCCGATCCCGATGGGCTATGCCGACGGGCTGGGCGATCTCCAGACCCAGCACTCGTGCGTGCTCCTGCTGGACATCACCGAGAACTGCAATCTCGAATGCCCGACGTGTTTCGCCGCCGCCGCTCCCGGCATCGGCCGTTTCGCCCGGCTGCCGCACATCCTCCGATCGCTCGATGCCTCGGTACTGCGCGAAGGCGGCCGGATCGACGTGCTGATGCTGTCGGGCGGGGAGCCGACGGTCCATCCCGAGGTGCTCGAGATCATCGAAGCCGCGACCGAGCGGAATGTCACGCGCGTGATCCTCAATACGAACGGCATCCGGATCGCGAAGGACGACCGGTTCGTGGCCGCGCTGGGACGGCTCCGCGGCCGGGTCGAGGTCTATCTCCAGTTCGACGGCTTCGAGCTGGAATCACACCTGTACCACCGGGGCGAAGACCTTCGTGACATCAAGGCGGAGGCGCTCCGGCGTCTTGCCGCGGAACGGGTCTTCACGACGCTGGCCGTCGCCGTCGCGGAGGGCGTCAACGACCGCGAGGTCGGCGCGATCGCCGACTTCGCCCTTGGCACCGACTACATCGCCGGGGTCGCCTTTCAGCCGGTCTTCGGGTCGGGCCGGATGAGTCCGATCGACCCGATGCGTCGAGTCACGACAACGGGGACCCTCAACAGGCTCGGCGAGCAGACGGCCGATCGCGTCGGGCCGGACGATTTCATCGCCTTGCCGTGCTCCCACCCCGATTGTTCGTCGATCACCTATTTCATCCAGGGCGATAGCGGCGAGTGGCGCTCCGTGCCGCGCATGCTCGGGGAAGATCGCTTGAAGGAGTATCTCGGGCTGGTGTCGAACCGGATCGCCCCGGACGACGCGATGTGGGCGGCGCTCGTCGGGATGATGTCCGAGACCACGCTCGTGTCCCGACCCGAGCTGGTGGACCACCTCCTCCGGGTCTGCGAGGCGTGCGATCTCGGCGTGACGGGCTTCGTGAAGTCGCTCGGTCGGTGGCTGTTCGATCGAGAGGCGGCCGTCCAGGAGATCGCTCTACGGGTCAAACGCTTCTCGGTCAAGTCGTTCATGGATGCCTGGACGCTCAATGTCGAGCGGTTGCAGCAATGCTGCGTCCACGTCGGGTCGACCGACGGCGAGGCCAACCCCGTCCGCGTCCCGTTCTGCGCCCGCCAGTTGTTCGGCGGGCTGCGCCGGACGACGTCCGCCGGCATGGTGCCGGCGCGCGAGCTGGTGTCGCTCGATGACGTCCGTGCCCGCCGATCCGCGGCGGTTCGACCATGAGCGCGGCACCCGCAGGGACGGTCGGGCCTGCCACGTACGTCCGACCGCCACTGTCCCAGCCGGAGAAATACGAGCGCATGGCGTTCACGTTCTGCCGGATGGGGACGGTCGGCTTGATCGCCTGGGTCGTGACGCCGGCCGTCTTCGTCCTGGTCGTGGCGGTCGTCGCGATCGCTTTCTACGCGAAGTCGATCACGCTGGGCGTGTCGTGGAGCAAGTGTTTCCTGCGTCGGCCGACCCTGATCATCGGAGTCTGGGCCGCGATCGCGATCGCCGACCTGGTCTGGCTGTTCGTCCTGGGACAACGCTGGCCGGTGGGGTGAGCCCGCGGCGGCGAAGGGGAGGTCGACCGGTCTAGGAGTCCATCGACCGCAGGCGTGCCCGGTGCCGGTCGGTCAGATCCCGCATGGCGCGGAGCTGGTCGCGCATCGCCGCGAGCTGGGTGAGCGTGAGACCGTCCAGGATCGGCTCTCCGTCCGCGACGAGTGGCCCGTAGAGGGCGCCGACGCGTTGCAGGCCATTCTCCGTGAGCTCGACGAAGACCTGCCGGCGGTCGCGATCGTGGCGTCGTCGCCGCACGAAGTCCTTGCGCTCGAGGCGGTCGATCATCGACGTGGTGGCCGCGGCAGACAGCCCGGTCGCCTCAGCGAGCCGCGTCGCCGTCATCGGTCCCTCGGTGAGCCAGTCGAGGCAGCGCAGGTCGGTGGGGTTGAGCCCCAGGACGTGGCCGACTTCGTCATCGAACGCTTGCGTACTGCGCTGGTACGCCTGCAGCGCCCGACCGACCTCGGTGATGAGCGGTTGACGTTTCGGGGGCATCCATCATATCCTTCGACTATCGAAAGGTCAGATATACGAACCATACCAAAGTCGTAAGGAAGGATAGCATTGATGGAAGCACTCATCGTCGGAGCGGGCGTGGCCGGTCCAGTCACCGCCATGGCGCTCCACAAGGCCGGCATCGGCGCACGGATCGTGGAGGCTCATGAGGCCGACGGTGGCGACGTCGGTTCGTACTTCACCGTCTCGCCGAACGGACTTGACGCAGTGGACGCGATCGATGCCCTCCCGGTCGCCATCCGCGAAAGTTTCCCGACGCGGCGCAACGTCATGCGCGGCAGCTCGGGCCGAGTGCTCGGCGAGATCCCGCTCGGGACGCCGCTCGCCGACGGCACCCCGGCACTCACGATGAAGCGGACGCGCCTTGCGCGGCGCCTCGCCGACGAGGCCACGCGGCGGGGCATCGCGATCGACTACGGGCACCGGCTCCGCGACGCGACCCGGGTCGGCGACCGGATCGTCGCCACCTTCGACGACGGTTCGACGGTGACCGCCGACCTGCTCATCGGTGCGGACGGCGTCCACTCTGTCGTTCGGAGCCTGATCGACCCGTTCGCTCCGAGTGGCCGTTACGTCGGCCTGACGAACTTCGGCGGGATCACCCCGGCAGGCGCTGTGTCCGAGCCGGGCCTCGAGCCCGAATCGTGGCAGTTCATGTTCGGTCGTGGCGCGTTCTTCGGCGCGCACCTGGTCCCGGGCGGTGATGTCGTGTGGTTCGTCAACGCGCCGCGCGACGCGATCGATCGCGAGGAACGCGACAGCACGACCGACGAAACGTGGAAGGCCTGGCTGGCCTCCCTGGTCGACGATGATGCCGGACCCGCCGCCGACCTTATCCGGTCGGGGCGCCTCGAGCTCGCCGGCGACAGCACCTATGACCTGGGCCACGTGCCCGTGTGGCATCGGGACCGGATGATCGTGATCGGCGACGCCGCACATGCGCCCGCCCCGAGCTCCGGGCAGGGGGCGTCGATGGCGATGGAAGACGGCGTCCTCCTCGCGATGGCGCTGCGAGACGCGCCGTCGATCGAGGCCGCATTCGCCGCCTACGAGGGGACCCGCCGGGAACGGGTGGAGCGGATCGTGGCCTACGGTGCACGCAGCAGCGATTCGAAGATCCCGGGCAAGGTCGGACGGATCGCGCGTGACGCGTTCATGCGGCTGGCATTCCGCTTCTTCGTCACCGAGCGGCAGCTGGCGTGGATGTACGGCCATCGGATCGATTGGGACGCCTCGGTCGCACCCGCGTCTGACCCGCTTCCGGCTGTTTGACCGACCCCGACCCCTCGGGTAGACTCCGGCGGCTCTGGCGGCCCAGAACGTCGAGCGCGTATCCCGGTCGGTCGGCCGCGCACCGGATACGAGAGCACGAGACCCAGGTCGGAGGAGGTGAACACCGATTGGCTGAAGTCCGAGTGGGGGAGAACGAGACGTTCGAAAGCGCCCTGCGCCGCTTCAACAAGAAGATCCAGCAGAGCGGCATCCTCGCCGAGGCTCGCCGCCGCGAGCATTACGAGAAGCCCTCTGTGAAGCGCAAGCGCAAGGAAGCGAAGCGCAAGAAGAACGCCCGAACGCAGGCCGGCTGAGCGGAGACCATCCGCCGCCGGAATTCCTGCGGCCCCACGGGCGTCTCGCACGACCGCCCGAGGTAGCCATCCCGGTGTCCCTTCGAGATCGAGTCCAGAACGACATCACCGCCGCGATGCGCGGGGGTGATTCGCTGCGCCGTGACGTCCTGCGGATGGCCGCGAATGCCGCATACAACCTCGAGAAGCGCAACCAGAAGCCGCTCACCGAGGACGAGTTCCTGGCGGTCCTGACCCGCGAGGTCAAGACGCGTCGCGAGTCGATCGACGCATATGAGAAGGGCGGTCGGGCAGACCTCGCGTCGAAGGAACAGGCGGAGGTCGACATCCTCAGCGAGTACCTGCCGCAGCCTCTCAGCGAGGCAGACATCGGCGCGCTGGTCGACGAGGCGATCGCCGCGACAGGGGCATCGAGCGCCCGGGACATGGGCAAGGTCATGGGCTGGCTCGCTCCGCGGACCCGCGGCCGCGCGGATGGCAAGGTCGTCAGTGGCCTGGTCGCGAGCGCGCTCGCCCGCGCCGACCTCGCCGTCCACGATGGCGGGACGCACTGATGTTGACCCAGCGCGCCCCGGTCCTGGCCCGGTTCACGCGCAGCGATGCGATGCGCCTCGGGATCGCAGCGACGAGCCTCATCGTGGCCATGACGGCGATCCTCGCCTTCGACATCCCGGCTGACCCCGTTCGCTACGAGCTCGGCGAGGTGGTCCGCGAGGACGTCACGGCACCGAAGGCGGTGTCGTTCGAGAGCCAGACCCTCACCGAGGAGGCCCGCGCCGAAGCGCGCGCGGCCATCCCGCCCCAATACGACTTCACGGCCGATAACGCGATCGCCATCGCCAACGAAGCGGCGGCCGCCTTCACCGAGCGCGTTCGGCGCGTCGACACGGCGTTCGCGACCGACCTGACACCGGAGGAGCGCACCGCGCTGCTCGAGACGGCGATCGCCGGACTGAGCGAGACGTCGCAGGCCACCCTGCTCGCGATCGACGCGCCCCGCTGGGCGGCGGTCCGGACCGAGGCCGCGCGCGTCCTCGATGCCACGCTGCGCACGGAGCTGCGCGACACTCAGGTGGCCCCGACCCGGGCGACGATCGGGAGCCGGCTTGGTGGGGACCTCGACGAGGCCGAGCGGATGCTGGCGGCCGAGATCATCGCGCCGCTCATCGTCCCGAACTCGTCGTTCGATCAGACCCTGACCGACCAGGCACGCGACCGCGCTGCCGAGAGCGTCCAGCCGGTCACGGTGCAGATCGCGCAGGGCCAGGTGGTCGTGCGGAACGGGGAGCCGCTCACGGCCGCCGATCTCGAGGCCATCCAGGCGCTCGGGCTGGGCGAGGACGCGCCACTCGACCTCGCCACGATCGCCGGCTGGTTCCTGCTGGCGGTGCTGACCGTGGCGATGCTGCTGGCCTGGATCTGGCGCTTCCGACCGACGCTCTGGCACCGCGACAACGTGTTGCTGCTGGTCGGACTCCTCCTCGTCGGTACGACCCTCGCCCTCAAGGTGACGGCCGGTCGCGAGGTCCTCGGCTACTTCCTGCCGACGGCCGCGATCGGGATGCTGCTCGCGATCCTGCTCGACGCTTCGATCGCGACGATCGTGATCGGCATCATCGCTGTGATCGGTGGAGCGCTGGCCGGCACATCGCTCGAGTACGCGAGCTACATTTTCCTCGGCGGCCTGGCCGGGATCGTCGCGGTCCGCAAGGGCGACCGACTCCAGGTGTTCGTCCAGGCGGCGATCGCCGTCTTCGTCGTCAATGCCCTCGTCGTGTCGGTCTTCTCGTTGCTCGGGACGACCGACATCCGCGGTGTCCTGGAACTGTGGTTCGCATCGTTCGTGTCCGCGGCCGGCTCGTCCGTCGCGGCGGTCGGCACGTTCGCGGTCCTTGGCTCGGCGTTCGGGATCCTGACCGTGTTCCAGCTGCTCGAGCTAGCGAACCCGTCGCAACCATTGCTGCGACGGCTCCTCGTCGAGACGCCCGGGACCTATCACCACTCGCTGATGGTCGGGAACCTCGCGGAACGAGCTGCCGAAGCGATCGGTGCGGACCCGCTGGTGACCCGTGTCGCCGCCTACTACCACGACGTCGGCAAGCTCGCGAACCCACTCGCGTTCATCGAGAACCAGGCCGGCGCCGAGAACATCCACGACCAGCTCGAGCCCGAAGTCAGCGCCCAGATCCTCAAGCAGCACGTCGCGGACGGCATCGACGCCGCGTACGCGGCGAGACTGCCCAAGGCGCTGATCGCCTACATCCCGCAGCACCACGGCACGGCGGTCATGAGCTACTTCTACGCGCGCGCCCGAGAACGCGCGGCTGAGCCGTACGGAGGACTGAACACCAAAGAGGGCGCTGCTGCGGCCGCGGCTGTCGACGAACGGAAGTTCCGACACGCCGGCCCGAAGCCGCAGACCCGCGAGGCGGCCCTGATCATGCTCGCCGACAGCGTCGAAGCCTCGGTCCGATCGCTTGCGTCGCGGGAGGAACCGGCGATCCGGGCGATGGTCGGGCGGATCATCGACGAGCGCATCGCGGACGGTCAGTTCGACGAATGCGAGATCACGCTGCGCGACCTCGAGCGGATCAAGAACGCGTTCGTCGAGCAGCTGCTCGGCATGTACCACACGCGGATCGCGTACCCGCAGAACACGGTCGTGGAGCTGGAGTCGCGCCGCGCGGCCGCCGGCGCCGGGGGCGACCGACCCGCGTCGTGACCCGGTCGATCTACCGCCCGCCGTGGCGGATCGACGTGGTCGTGCGCGACGGCGTCCGGTCGCCGGTCGCGGGTGCCACGCTCGCGCGGACCGTTGCGGCGGCGCTCGACCAGGTCGCTGCTCCATCGCCCGCGTCGATCGGGCTGATCCTGACGGACGACACCGAGCTTGCGGTGCTGAACGCTGCCCACATGGGCAAGCGAGGACCGACCGACGTCCTGTCGTTTCCGCTGCTCCCCCCATCCGCCTTCGCGCGCGGGGCGTCTGCGCCGGCCGTCCCGCGCCCGCCCGGGACTCGCATCCACCTCGGCGACGTCGTCGTGTCGGTCGAGCGGGCGATCGAGCAGGCCGAGACCGGCCGTGGCGGCCAGACCGGCGATATCCGATGGTCCCCGGCGCAAGAGTTGCGCCTGCTCGTCACCCACGGCGTGCTCCATGTCTGCGGCTGGGACCATGCCTCACCGGACGAGGAAGCCGCGATGCGGGCCGTCGAGCAGCGACTGCTCGGGTCCGGACTCAGGCGGTGATCTCGGGCAGGCCGTCTTCCATCAGGACCGGTTGCGGCAGGATGCTGGTGAGGAATGCAAGTCGCCGCAGCCCGTCATGGACCTGCAATGGGTCGTAGGGCAGTGCCATCGCTTCGAGCTCCCGATGGATCGATCGGGCGATCCGAGTGGCCTGGAGGCCCGGCAGCGTCGGGCGGAGATAGCGCGTTCGCCGATCCCGTCGCGAGGGCTCGCTCCGGATGTAGCCACGATCGACGAGTCTTGCCACCAGGCTGGTGAAGGTCGACTGCCGCATCCCAAGCTTTCGTCGGATCGCGGCGGCTGTTGCGCGTTCGTCCTCGAAGGCAGAGGCGAGGACCAGGTACTCGCTCGCAGAGAGGCCTGTCTCTACGATGTGGTCCCCGACGCGATGGGCAAGCTCATTGCGGGCTTTCGTCAGGGTGGTGAGGTAGTGCGGCATCGGTCGATCTCCTGATTCTTCACCTGGCCGACAAGCGCTCCGGCGCCCTCGCCGCCAACCATTGCGCCGAAATCGGCGCATCAGATGTCGAGATTGGCAGGCGACGCTCACCAGCCACTCATCGGAAGCTCACGCCGCGTTCGATCGCGCTAGCCAGGGCGCGAACGTTGCCGATCCGGCGCGATGCAAGGTCGAGATGCGACGAAATCGGCGCATCAGTCGGGAGGACGGCTCCCCGGGTGCTTGGTGGGCGGCGGAACTCGATGGGCCGTCGCCTCGTCGAAGCCGATGATGGTCGTTTGAGACGTCTCGCCTGGGTGATGCCCGCTGTGTTGCTCCTCGCCAGCTGCGCAACGTCGTCATCATCCTCGCTCGAGCCGCCAGGCGAGCCGCCGCTCGCGGGGGAGATCCGCTACAGCTGCGGCGGACCGCCAGGGTTCCTGCCGTCCCTCCTCGATCAGGAGCCGAACGCCGAGCTCGAGTCGCACCCGTCTGCGGAAGCTCTCCGCCAGACGATTGCCAGGAACGAGCTCGAGACGGACATCCTGCCGAAGAGCGGCTACTGGCTGGCATCCCGTGATGCCTCGAGCGCCCAGTACATCGCCCGCGGCCCGGGCGCGGACGATCCCCAGTTCGTCGAGGCGACCTTCAACAACGAAAGGGCCACCTGGACGCTTGCCGGCTGGGGTCCTTGCCAGCCGACGATCGTCCTCGATGGGCTCAGCCTGGCTACCTGGACCCTCGACCCGGAGCTGCCGCTGCCGACCGAACGCACCTGTACCGGCGCCCAGCCGATGCTCGGTCGACTGCTGCCGCCATCCATCACCTACGGCGCCGGGTCGATCAGCCTCGTCTTCGCGGCCAGACCGTTGGAAGGCGACATGTTCACGTGCCCGGGCAACCCGTCGACGCGCGTCACCGTCGAGCTGCGTGAGCCGCTCGGCGACCGCCGCCTTCTCGACGCAGGCCTCTTCCCGCCACGCGACGCGAGCCTCCCACCGACCTGATCCGCGCGGGGCGATGCGCCCGCGGGCGCGCCGCGCCGGGTACCATCGGCCTTCGGCCCTCCCGCCGACCTCCCGGCGACACTGCGTCGCCCCCGTCGGACGGGATTCGGGCCACATCGTGCTGTCCGTCGCTGGTGGAGGAGCGTTGAAAGTCGTCGTCGGTCTCGGCAATCCAGGTTCGCAATACGCCGGGACGCGCCACAACATCGGCTGGCTCGTGCTCGACCGCATCGCGGAGCGGGCCGGCTGGTCCGGGCGCGGCCGGCAACGCGATTCCTCCAACGTCGCGCACGGCCGCTACAACGGCCTGGACCTGACCCTCGTGAAGCCCCTGACCTGGATGAACGACTCGGGCATCGCTGTCCGCAAGGTCCTCGCCCGGGAGCATGCGCCAATGTCCGACGTGCTGATCGTCGCCGACGACTTCGCGCTTCCTTTCGGGAAGCTCCGGTTCCGCGAGTCGGGCAGCCACGGCGGCCACAACGGTCTGCGCTCCATCGTCGACGAGCTCGGGACCGAGAAGTTCAGCCGTCTTCGGGTCGGCATCGGCGATCCGGCACGGAACGCCCGGGACCACGTGCTGTCGCGATTCGAGCCGGACGAGGCGCAGCGGCTCGACGAGCTGCTCGACGCGGCGGCCGACGCAGTCGAGGCGTGGGCCCGTGACGGCACCAGCAAGGCGGCCAACCGCTTCAACACGTTCCAGCTCCGCGAGGCCGACCTGACCCGCCTGGCGCCAGCCGGTGAGATCGATGGCCCACCGGACGAGAAGGGCATCCGCCGGACGAGGACGGGTTGGCGCCGCGTCCTTCCGGGCCGCGACCGAGCGTCCGATGCCTGAGTCGACCAGGCCGCCCCTCCGCGGTCGACGCGGACGGGACCGGCGGATCGCCGAGAAGGTCGCCGCCGACTTCGCCGCGCGCCATGCGCCCGTCCGGGACGACGAGGCAGTCGATTTCGACGTCGCCGGGGTGGACGCCGAGGTCGACGCTGCGCGTCGCGATGAGACCCGGCAGGCGGCGAGATCGAAGCCGAAATCCCGCCAAGCGGACGAGCGCCCGCGATCGGGACACCGGCTCCCGGACCTCTCGGCGCTCCCGCCCCTCCTCGCCGCGACCGGCTCGTTCGCAACGCTCCGCGAGCGGCTCGGGACGCCGGCCGATCTCGGGCGGGTCGGCCGTCACGCGAGCGTCGTCGCCGTCCCGCATGGCGCGAAGTCATACCTCGCAGCCGCGCTGGCCATCGACGAACGCATCGTCTGGATCGCGCGCGACGCAGAGATCGGCGATCGGGTCTCCGAGGAGCTGCAGGCGTGGATCGGCGATCCCTCGGTGGTCGCCGTCCTGGAGCCGCGGACGGCCCTCGCGTACGAACGGAGCGAGCTCGTGGCCGACGAAACGGCGGCGAGGGTCGCGGCCCTGGCCGCCTGGCGACACGGGCAGGCGCGTGTCCTGGTGGCGAGCGTGCAGGCGCTCCTCCAGCACACGATCGACCCTGAGGACCTGCCTGACGAGGCGCGCGAGCTCCGGGTCGGAGCGCGACTCCATCAGGACACGCTCCTGCGCGACCTCTTCGACCTCGGCTACAGCCCGGTCACCGAGGTCGCCGGCAGGGGCGAGTTCGCGCGCCGCGGCGGCATCGTCGACGTGTTCCCGCCGTCGATGGAGCTGCCGATCCGGATCGAGTTCTTCGGCGACGAGATCGACTCGCTGCGTGCCTTCGATCCGACCGACCAGCGGACGACCGGCAGGGTCGAGCGGGCTGTCCTTCTCCCCGCGTCGGAGTTCCTCCTGCCGACGACGGGTGCCTCCGCGATCCGCGACCGTCTCGGGCGCGCCGCGTCCCGTCTGCCCGAGCGGCTCGCGACCGACCTGTCGCGGTTCGAGGGCGAGACCGATGACCCATTGCGGCCCGACGCCGCGCACGCCGATGTGTCGCGAGCGCTTGCGGTCGGCGATGCGGCGGAGGTGTGGGCCGCCCACCTCGCTCCGGCGACCGGCCTCGACCACATCGACCCGGGAACGGTCCTCGTCCTCGACGAGCCGGGCGACATCGCCGAGGCGGCCGGGTTCCTGTGGCGTCAGGCGAACGAGCGCCGGGCCGAGCTGGTCGAGGCGGGGGAGCTGCCAAAGGACTGGCCGTCGACCTACCTGCAGCCGCGCGACTGGAAGGGCCGCCTGGTCGCGTCGCGGACCCTCGAGCTGACGTGGGAGTCGGAGCCGCCCGCCGACGTCGCGATGGCTTCCGGCGCTCGCAGATCGGGCGATCTGTTCGGCTGGCGGGAGCCGACGCTGCCGCTCGGGCGCGCCGGCCGGCTGACCGATGCGGTCGAGACCTGGCGTGAGGACGGCGCGCGGATCGTCCTCGCGTCGGATCAGGCACCACGCCTGGCCGAGATCCTCGACGAGGCCGGGCACAGCGTCGCCGTCGTCGATCGACTGAACGAGGCGCCGCCGCCCGGTGCGATCGCGCTCGTGGGCCGGAGCCTGAACGGCGGGTTCGGTGGCGGCCCGGACGGTGTCACGTTCGTCACCGACCGCGAGCTGTTCGGCACGGTCCGCGTTCGCCGGCCGAAGGCCCTGCGGCGGGTCGTACCGCGCGACATCCTCGAACGGCTGACGCCGGGCGATCTCGTCGTCCACATCGATCATGGCGTCGCGCGGTACGAGCAGATGCTGCGGCGCGGCGGGTCGGGCGAGGAGCGCGACTACCTCGAGCTGTCGTTCGCCGGCGGCGACCGGATCTTCGTGCCCGTCGAACAGATCGGCAGGGTCACGCGGTACGCTGGCGGCGAGCGGCCGGCGCTGAGCAAGCTCGGGGGGACCGAGTGGCTGCGCGCCAAGCAGCGGGTGCGCAACGCCGTCGCCGAGCTCGCCGAGGAGCTCCTGGCTCTGTATGCGGCCCGGTCGAACGCCGATGGGTACAAGTTCTCGCCCGATACGCCCTGGCAGTCCGAGATGGAGGCGTCGTTCCCGTACGAGGAGACGATCGACCAGCTGCGGGCGACCGCGGAGGTCAAGGCCGATATGGAACGCTCCGTGCCGATGGACCGGCTGGTGGTGGGCGATGTCGGCTACGGCAAGACGGAGGTCGCGCTGCGGGGGGCGTTCAAGGCCACCCAGGACGACAAGCAGGTCGCGGTGCTCGTGCCGACGACCGTGCTCGCGGCGCAACACCACGCGACGTTCGGCCAGCGCTTCGCGGCCTTCCCGCTCGAGGTCCGGATCCTGTCGCGATTCGTCTCGACGAAGGACCAGGCCGCGACGATCGCCGGACTGGGCGATGGGAGCGTGGACGTCGTGATCGGCACGCACCGGTTGCTATCGAAGGACGTCCGGTTCAGGGATCTCGGTCTGGTCGTGGTCGATGAGGAGCAGCGCTTCGGCGTGGCGGCGAAGGAGAAGTTGAAGCAGCTCCGCCGAGAGGTCGACGTGCTGACGCTCTCGGCGACGCCCATCCCGCGGACGCTCAACCTGGCGATGGCCGGTATCCGCGACCTGTCGGTGATCGAGACCCCGCCCGAGGACCGCCTGCCGATCCAGACGCGCGTCGCCGAAGCATCGGCCGGCCTTGTGCGGGACGCGATCCTGCGCGAGCTCGATCGCGGCGGCCAGGTGTTCTACGTCCACAACCGTGTCGAGACGATCGAGGCACAGGCCGAGCAGCTCCGTCGCCTGCTGCCCGACGCGCGGTTCGTCGTGGGACATGGCCAGATGCCGGAGGGCGCCCTCGAGAAGGTGATGATCGCATTCGCTGCCGGCGAAGCCGACGTCCTCGTCTCGACGACGATCATCGAATCCGGGCTCGACATCCCGAATGCCAACACGATCATCATCGATCGCGCGGACACGCTCGGGTTGGCGCAGCTCTATCAGCTCCGCGGGCGGGTCGGTCGGTCGTCGCGACGGGCCTATGCGTACCTCCTGTATCGGCGGCGGGAGCGGCTGTCGGACGAGGCCCGCAAGCGCCTGCAGGCGATCTTCAACGCATCGGAGCTCGGCGCCGGGTTCCAGATCGCGCTGTCCGACCTCGAGATCCGGGGCGCGGGCAACATCCTGGGCGGCGAGCAGTCGGGTCACATGGCAGCGGTCGGCTTCGACCTCTACTCGCGGATGCTGGCCGAGGCGGTCGAGGCCCAGAAGGCATCGCGCGAGGGCCGGGCGCCGATCGTCGAGGCGCCGCAGGCCGTGGTCGACCTGCCAGTCGATGCGCATCTGCCCGACGACTACGTGCCCGACGTGGCGCAGAAGCTCGAGCTGTATCGGCGGTTGGCGCGCGCCCGGTCGGCCGGCGACGTGGCTGCCTTCCGCCAGGAGGTCATGGATCGGTACGGTCCGATGCCGGCATCGGTGACGCGACTGGTCGAGGTCGCGGAGCTGCGACTGGCGGCAGAAAGGGCAGGCGTGTCGTCGATCTCGCGCGAGGAGGGTCGCCTGGTCGTGCGATTCGGGTCGGGGCTGACGCGCGCGGCAGCGATGCGGCTCCTCGGGGATGGGGGATTGCCGGGCGTCCGTCCCGCCGACGTGACGTTCGCCTCGAACCAGGTCCGCATCCGCGTGCCGACCGGTCCGGGTCGCGCGTGGCAGTTGACCCAGGCCGTGGTCGCCCGGCTGGGAGCGGAGTCTCCACGGGCGTGAGGGCGCGGAGGCACGCGACCGGGAACCCGGGCAAACTTGGACCATGACACTCAGCCAAGCAGCTGAAGTGGCCCCCGGGCCCGCCGCACCCCAGAAACGGAGCCGCGGGGGCGGGGGACTGTGGTCGCCCGGTCGCCGTGGCCTCACCGTCGGGCTGGTCCTGACGATCACGCTGGTCGCCTTCGAGGCCCTCGCGGTCTCGACGATCATGCCGATCGTCGCGGACGAGCTGCACGGCCTCGAGCTGTACGGCTGGGTCTTCATCGCCTTCATGCTCGGCTCGCTGATCGGGATCGTCCTCGTCGGCGGGCTCATCGACCGGCGCGGTCTCGGCGGACCGTTCGCCGCCGGCATCGGGCTGTTCGCGATCGGCCTGATCATCGGAGGCCTCGCGCCGACGATGGAGATCCTGGTCGCCGCCCGATTCCTTCAGGGTCTCGGCGCGGGCACGGTCCCTCCGATCGCGTACGTCGCGATCGGCCGAAGCCTGCCCGAGCACCTGCGCCCGCAGATGTTCGCCACCCTCTCGACCGCGTGGGTCCTGCCGGGGGTGCTCGGACCGGCCATCGCCGGCATCGTCGGCGAGGCGGTGGGCTGGAGATGGGTCTTCCTTGGCCTGCTCCCGCTCATCGTGGTGTCGTCGGCGATCGCGTTCTCCGCGGTCCGGCGGATCGGCCCGGACCCGTCCGATGCGAAGAACGCTGCGACCCTGCGCGAACGCGCCCCCCTCGCGATCGTCGTCGCGCTCGGCACCGGGCTGCTGCTCGCTGGCCTCACCAGCGGCGTCCCGATCCTGCTGGGGGTGTTCGGGCTCCTGGGCACTGCCCTGGCCGTCTTCGCCCTGCGCCGCCTGACGCCGACAGGGACGCTGCGCGCCGCGCGTGGCCTCCCGACGGCCGTGTTGATGCGCGGCATCATCACGTTCGCGTTCTTCGCGGTCGAAGCGTATGTCGCCCTGGCCCTCGTCGACTGGCGCGGTCTGCGCCCGGCAGAGGCCGGCATCGCGCTCACCGCGGCCACGATCAGCTGGACCGCTGGCTCGTGGACCCAGGCGCGCCTGTCCTCGCGCTACTCATCTGCGAGGTTCGTTCGCGTCGGGCTCGTCGTCCTGGTCGCGGGTCTGGCGAGCTTCATGATCGTTCTCGTGCCCGAGGTCACGCCGTGGCTGGCCATCCCGACCTTGGCCCTGTCCGGTTACGCGATGGGCCTCGCCTACTCGCCGCTCGCGCTCATCGTCCTGCGCGAAGCGCCCACGGCCGAGCAGGGCAGGGCATCCGCAGCGATCTCCCTGACGGACTCCCTCGGGACGGCGCTCGGGACCGGCGTCACCGGGGCGCTGGTCGCCGCGTCCGTGCGCGGCGGCAGTGGTCCGGCGATCGGGCTGGCGGTCGGGTTCGCCGTGGCCGTGGGAGTCGCGCTGGTCGGGGTCGCGATCGGTGGACGTCTGCACGAACGGGCCGTGCGTGAGCCGCTCACAGGCGCGCTCGTGGCGCCTGGATCGTGATGCGCGGAAGCCCTGCGCGCCTGCGGTAGACTTTCCGCCGGCCCTACGACGCATCCTGACGTCCGGCCGCCAGCCTGCGTGACCCACCCGAGGGAGGACCCGATCCCGATGTCCGCCGAGGCGCTTCGCGAACGGATCCGCGAGATCCCCGACTTCCCGAAACCTGGGATCCTGTTCTACGACATCACGACCCTGCTCAAGGACCCGGCCTCCTACAAGGAGTCCATCGACCTGATGCTCGAACCGTACAAGGACGAGCAGGTCGACGTCGTCGTGGGGATGGAGTCGCGCGGGTTCATCTTCAGTGCCCCGATGGCCTACCTGCTCGACGCCGGGCTCGTCCCCGTCCGCAAGCTCGGCAAGCTGCCCGCCGAGACGATCACCGTCGAATACGCGCTCGAGTACGGCTCGAACACCCTCGAGATCCACCGCGACGCGGTCCAGCCCGGCCAGAAGGTGCTGATCGTCGACGACCTGCTCGCCACGGGCGGCACGGTAAAGGGCACGATCGAGCTCATCGAGCGGCTCAAGGGCGAGGTCATCGGCCTCGCCTTCCTCGTCGAGCTCGAATTCCTCAAGGGCCGTGAGCGCCTCGATGGACGCCGGGTCACCAGCGTCATCAAGTACTGAGCGGGCGTCCTCGACCCCGTCGCGCGATTGACTGACACACCCGGCACCCCGCCAGACACCCCCGACGCGCCGGCGACGGACGCCGTGCCGGCAACGGACGCCATGCCGGCGATTGACGCCGTGCCGGAGACAGCTCCCGAGGGCGCCGACCTCGCCCGCCGCCGGTTCTTCCGCCAGTTCGCGGGCGACATGTTCCAGGGAGCGGCCACGGTGGTCGGCGCCGCGCAGGCCCTGCAGCGGGTCTCGGCCGAGGCGGCCAGCGCGATCCTCGACCCCGGGTCGTACACGGCCCTCGATACCCCGGCGGTCCCAGCTCGGCCGACCGGTTTCCGCGCGGCCTTCCGTCAGAGCCCGGGCGTCCTCCACATCGTCGACCAGCGCAAGTTGCCCGACGCACTCGAGGAGTTCGACGCGAAGAACGCCGCCCAGGTCGGCTACGCCATCCGCGAGATGATCATCCGTGGTGCTCCCGCGATCGGCCAGGCTGCGGCGATCGGCCTCGCCCTGTCAGCCGAGGCCAACCGGTCGACCCGTCCGTATGCGCGCCGCGCGACGTTGCGTGCCGCAGCCAACGTTCTGCGCAACTCCCGGCCGACCGCGGTCAACCTGGCCTGGGCCGTCGATCGTGTGATGGCCGCCTACGACGCGCTCGGCGACCTGTCCGAGGACGGCGACGCGATCGCGACCGCGATGCGTGCCGAGGCGGATGCCATCGTCTTCGAGGGGACCGAGGATCATGGCCGGCTCGCCCGCTACGGCGTCGAGGAACTCGTCTTCCCCGATGAGCGAGCGCTACGCATCCTCACCCATTGCAACACGGGACCGCTCGCGTGTGGCCAGTTCGGGACGGCGCTGGGTGTCGTGCAGGTCGCCCATCACGACGGCCGCTCGATCCACGTCTGGGTCGACGAGACACGGCCCTATCTCCAGGGTGCCCGGCTGACCACGTGGGAGCTGGCGCAGGCCGGCGTTCCGCACAGCCTGATCCCCGACGTCGCCGCCGGGCATCTCATGGCACAGGGCGAAGTGGATACGGTCATCGTCGGGGCCGACCGCATCGCGGCGAACGGCGACGTGGCCAACAAGGTCGGGACGTACCCGCTGGCCGTGCTCGCGGCGCGCCATGGCGTCCCGTTCTATGTCGCCGCCCCGATCAGCTCGATCGACCTCCAGACCGTGACTGGCGCCGATATCCCGATCGAGGAACGGGCGCCGAACGAGGTCCTGCTCGTTCCGGGGCGTGCGTGTCGCCCCGCCCGACACGGACGTCCGCAACCCGGCGTTCGACGTGACACCGGCCGAGCTGGTCACTGGCATCATCACCGACGAGGGGGTCCTGCGCGCGCCGTACGGGCAGTCGCTCCCCGAGGCTGCCGCACGTCGAGAGCAGAGACGGGCCGACACGCCCGGCTTCGCGGCGATCGCCGCGCCGGCCGGCTGATGGCGACCGTCGTCGTCGGCCGGCGATCCGCGGCCGTCGCCCGCCAGACCACCGACCGCGATGCGCTGCGGGCGTTCCTGCGCCAGGACCGGCTGTACGCGGCGTACGCGCTGTGCGACCTCGAGGAACAGGAGTTCGCGCGGACCCGCTGGGGCGCCGCATACGAGGGCAACGACATCGTGGCGGTCGGGCTCGAGTACACCGGTCCGACGCCGCAGCCACTGTTCGTCATGGGCTCCACCGATGGCATCGGAGCGGTCCTGCGCGACGTTATCAAACCACGGGCGGCGTACATCGCTGCGCGGGTCGACATGCTGCCGGCCATCGAAAGCCAGTACAGGATCGATCCGGGCCCGGAGATGGTGCGGATGTGGGTCGATCGCACGCACTTTCGGCCGTATCCCGCCACCGTCCAGCGCCTGCTCCCGGTGGACATCGGCGAGCTGAACCGGCTGTACCAGCTCGGGTTCGCCTCGTGGCTCCCATCGACCGCCATCGCCGATGGTGTCTACTACGGGATGCGCGTCAACGGTCGGCTCATCGCTGCCGCCGGGACGCATGTCGTCAGTCCGACGTCGCGGCTCGCCGTCGTCGGGAACGTGCTGACCCACACGGACTACCGCGGACGCGGGTTCGCGACGGCCGTCACAGGCGCGGTCACCGCCGATCTGCTGCGCTTCTGCGACCAGGTGGTCCTCAACGTCCGCGCCGACAACCCACCGGCTATCAACGCCTATCGCCACCTCGGCTACAGCGAACATGCGCGCTTCGAGGAGCGACTGATCCACCGCCTCAGCCCGCCCTGGGCAGATATCACGGCGCCGTTGCGCCGTCTCTTCGTCCGCAAGGAGACCGACCGCCGATGACCGCCCCGACCATCCTGCCGGCTCACGACGTGACCGACCTCGGCCTGGGGGCCGAGGGTGTCCGCCGCATCGAATGGGCCGAGCGCGAGATGCCCGTGCTGCGCCTGATCCGCGAACGGTTCGAGCGCGACCGGCCGCTCGAGGGCATCCGCATCGGAGCGTGCCTCCACGTCACGACCGAGACGGCCAACCTCATGCGGACGCTCAAGGCCGGCGGCGCGGAGGTGGTGCTCGCGGCCTCGAACCCGCTGTCCACGAAGGACGACGTCGCGGCCGCCCTGGTCGGCGAATACGGCATCGCCACGTTCGCCCGGCGCGGCGAGGACCGCGAGACGTATTACGCGCATCTCGAGGCGGTCGCCGACACGCATCCCCAGATCACCATGGACGACGGCTGCGACCTCGTCTCGCTGCTGCACAGCACCCGCCCCGAACAAGTGACGGAGGTCCTCGCGGGGACGGAGGAGACGACGACCGGCGTCATCCGCCTCAAGGCGATGGCCGCCGATGGCGCGCTGCGTTTCCCGGTCGTGGCGGTCAACGAGGCCCAGACCAAGCACCTGTTCGACAACCGCTACGGGACCGGGCAGTCCACGGTCGACGGCATCATCCGGGCGACCAACATGCTCATCGCCGGCCGCCGGGTGGTGATCGCCGGCTACGGCTGGGTGGGCAAGGGGATCGCCGCACGGATGGCTGGGCACGGTGCCCATGTCGCGGTCGTCGAGGTCGACCCGGTCCGCGCACTCGAGGCACTGATGGACGGGTTCGCGGTGATGACCCACAGCGACGCCGCCCGTTGGGGCGACCTGTTCGTGACCGCGACCGGCAACCTCAACGTGTTCCGCCGCGAGCACTTCGAGGTGATGCGGGACGGGGCAGTGATGGCGAACTCCGGTCATTTCGATGCCGAGCTGGATCTCGCGGCGTTGCGTGCACTGGCCGAGGGCCACGTCCGCGAGGTCCGTGACAACGTCCAGGAATTCGACCTGGGTGGCAAGAAGCTGCACCTGATCGCCGAGGGCCGCCTCGTGAACCTCGGCGCGGCCGAGGGCCACCCGGCGGCCGTGATGGACATGAGCTTCGCGAACCAGGCGCTGTGCGCGGAGTACGTCGTCAAGCATCACACCGAGCTCGAGCCGATGGTGTATGTGGTGCCCGAGGCGATCGACGCGGAGGTCGCCCGGCTCAAGCTTGCGGCGCTCGGCATCGAGCTCGAGCCGATGACGCCCGAGCAGGCCGATTACGTCTCGTCCTGGCAACACGGCACCTGAGCGACAGCTCCACCCGTCCGAACGGGGTAGGGTTCGAGCCATGGACGGCGAGCCCGCGACCGAACCGCTCGACGCTGGCCCGATCGCCCTGCCCTACGGCAGCTGGCCATCCCCGATCCAGCTCGATGATCTGGTCGGCGGCGTGGTCCGCCTGGGCGAGCCGTGGGTCGACGGCGACGATGTCTACTGGATCGAAGGCCGCCCGGCCGAGGCCGGCCGCAATGTGCTCGTCCACCGCGCGTCCGACGGCACGACCGCCGACATCACGCCGCCGCCGTTCGACGTGCGCTCGCGCGTCCATGAATACGGTGGCGGAGCGTATGTCGTCGCAGGCGGGACGGTCCTGTTCTCGCACGTTCAGGACGGCCGCCTCTACCGGCTCGACCCGGGTGGCGATGCGCCCCAGCCCATCACGCCGGATGGCCCGTTCCGCTACGCCGATCTTCGGTTCGACGCCGGCCGCCGGCGCTTCATCGCCATCCGAGAGGACCATTCAGGCGAGGGTGAGCCGAAGGCCGCGATCGTCGACGTGCCACTCGACGGGGAGCGTCCGCCGCGGGTCCTCCACGACGGCCCCGATTTCCTGGCGGCGCCGCGCCTGTCCCCGGACGGGACGCGGCTGGCCTGGCTTGAGTGGGACCACCCGGACATGCCCTGGGACGCCTCGCGGCTCCGTGTCGCGCCGGTCGGGGACGATGGATCGCTCGGCCCGAGTGACCTCGCTGCAGGCGGCATCGACGAGTCGATCGCGCAGCCCGAATGGTCGCCCGACGGCGTCCTCCATTTCGTGAGCGATCGCACGGGCTGGTGGAACCTGTACCGGCTGTCCGACGGCCCGCGCCTCGAGGCGCTCGCCCCGGTCGAGGCCGAGTTCGCCGACCCGGCCTGGATCTTCGACCGCTCGTCCTACGTATTCCTGCCCGACGGGTCGATCGCTGCTGCCGGCCGGGCGCGGGGGCGCGACCGGCTCTTCCATATCTCGCCGGACGACCTCATCGGCGAGGTCGATTCGCCGTACACCGAGATCGGGACGATGCGCGTCGGGGCAGCCGGCGTCATCGCCAATGTCGGCACGCCCACGGAGCCGCCGATGATCGTGGCGCTCGACTCCTCGACACTCGCGACCTCGGGGGTCCTCCGCCACTCCACGTCGATCGCGATCGACCCGGCCTTTATCTCCATCCCGGAGCCGATCACATTCCCGACCGCCGGGGGTCGAGTCGCGCACGGGCTTTTCTACCGGCCGGTCAACGCCGACACGGTGGCACCCGACGGGGAGCTGCCGCCGCTCGTCGTCCGGTCGCACGGCGGCCCGACGTCGAATGCCGCCAACGCGCTCGAGCTGAACTACCAGTACCTCACCTCGCGCGGTATCGCCGTGGTCGATGTCGATTACGGCGGGAGCACCGGGTACGGCCGTGAGTACCGGCATGCCCTCGACGGTGGCTGGGGCAGTGTCGACGTCGATGACTGCATCGGCGCCGCTCGCTACCTGGTCGACCGTGGCGACGTGGACGGCGATCGGCTGGCCATCGAAGGTGGCAGCGCCGGCGGGTACACGACGCTCGCCGCGCTGGCGTTCCGCGACGTGTTCGCCGCAGGCATCAGCCTGTTCGGCATGGGCGACCTCGAGCTGCTGGCGCGTCATACCCACAAGTTCGAATCGCGCTACATGGAGCGGTTGGTCGGTCCGTATCCGGCGATGGCCGATCGATACCGCGAGCGCTCGCCGATCCACCACCTTGACGCGATCTCCTGCCCTGTCCTGATCCTGCAGGGCCTCGACGACAAGGTCGTCCCGCCCGCGCAAGCGGAGGCACTCGCCGCGGCCCTGGCCGCACGGGGCATCCCGTACGCGTACCTGGCGTTCGAAGGGGAGGGGCACGGCTTCCGCGGCGAGGTCGCTCAGCGGCGGACCCTGGAGGCGCGCCTGGCGTTCCTCGGCGCCGTGTTCGGGTTCACGCCCGCCGACCGACTCGCACCGCTCGAACTCCTCGGGATCGAGACCTGGCGAGAGCGCCGCAGGGTCGCCGTCGGCTGAGCCCGGTCGGCCCCGGGCGAGGTGCTACCCTTCGCCGCGATGAGCATCGTCGACGCCGCGCAGTACCTGTTCACCTCCGAGTCCGTCACGGAGGGCCACCCCGACAAGATGTGCGACCAGGTCTCCGACGCGATCCTGGACGCGATCATCCGCGACGACCCCGACGCCCGCGTCGCGTGCGAAACCGCCACGACGACGGGCCTCGTCCTGGTCCTGGGCGAGATCACCACCCATACCTACATCGACTTCCAGGCCATCGTCCGCGACACAGTCCGCGAGATCGGATACACGCGCGCCGACTATGGCTTCGACTACCAGACGTGCGGCACGCTCGTGTCGGTCAAGGGCCAGTCGCCGGACATCGCCCAAGGCGTCGATTCCGCGCTCGAGGTCCGCGACGACGCGGCCTCGGCATTCGAGCTCGGCGCGGGCGACCAGGGCATGATGTTCGGCTTCGCCTGCCGCGAGACACCGGAGCTCATGCCGCTGCCCATCGCGCTCGCGCACCGCATGGCACGCCGGCTGTCCGAAGTCAGGCGGTCCGGCCAGCTGCCGTACCTGCGACCGGACGGCAAGACCCAGGTGACCGTGGAGTACGAGCGTGGCATCCCGGTCCGCGTCAAGACCGTCGTGGTGTCCGCGCAGCACGACCCGGACGCCCGACCCGAGCGGCTCCGCTCCGACATCGTCGAGTCCGTCATCCTCCCGTCGATCCCGCGCGAGCTGCGCGACACCGATCCGGTGATGCACGTCAATCCGACCGGGCGTTTCGTGACCGGTGGCCCGATGGGCGACGCGGGGCTGACGGGGCGCAAGATCATCGTCGACACGTATGGCGGCATGGCCCGCCACGGTGGTGGCGCGTTCTCGGGCAAGGACCCGACGAAGGTCGACCGGTCCGCCGCGTACGCCGCCCGGTGGGTCGCCAAGAACGTGGTCGCGGCGGGCCTCGCCGACCGCTTCGAGGTCGAGGTCGCCTACGGGATCGGCATCGCCCGGCCGATCAGCTTCACCGTCGACTCGTTCGGGACCGGCCGGATCGACGACGCCGCGATCCAGACGCTCATCGAGCGCCATTTCGACCTGCGCCCCGCGTCGATCATCGCCGCGCTGGACCTCCGCCGCCCGATCTACCGCCAGACGGCCGCGTACGGCCACTTCGGCCGGCCGGACCTGGACCTGCCCTGGGAGCGCACCGACAAGGCCGCGTTGCTCGCGTCCGAGGCGGGGCTGCCTGAGCCCGAGCCGATCTCCATCAGCGCTTAGGCCTAGGCGCCGCCGGCGTTCTCCGCGACGATGCCCGCGACGCCGCCGACCTGACCGCGACCGCCGGAGCGACGGGCGCTGCGCGACAGGAAGAACTGGCCGACCAGCAGGATGCCGATCGTGATCAGCAGCATCACGGCGGCGATCGCATTGGTCGACGGCGTGACGCCGACCCGGATCTGGCCGAACACGTACAGCGGCAGGGTCGACGTGCCCTGCCCGTTCACGAACGTCGAGATCAGGTAGTCGTCGAACGCGAACGTGAACGCGAGCAAGAAGCCGGCGACGATCGCTGGAAGCAGCTGCGGGAAGGTGATCTGCCAGAAGGTCCGCCACGGCGTGCCATAGAGGTCATAGCTCGCCTCCACGTGGGTGCGATCCATGCCGGACAAGCGGGCGCGTACGAGCAGCAGCACGAGGCTGATGTTGAAGAGCGAAAGCGCCCCGATCATCGTGTGGAAGCCGAACCCGATCTCCACCCCGGTGGCATTGGTGAGGATCCCGTCACGCCCGATCGTGCTCGCGAAGAACACCAGCGTGGCGATCGCGATCACGAGCTCGGGCACGATGACGCTCACGTAGGTCAGCCCATCGAACGGCAGGCGGAACCACTTGGGCGTCCGCTGCAAGCCGAGCGCCGCCATCGTCCCGACGACCGTCGCGAAAACGGCGGTGCCGAAGCCCACGATCAGGCTGTTGCCGAGGTAGCGCTGCACGGCCCGGTCGTTCAGGACGAACTCGTACCAGCGCAGGCTGAAGCCGTCCCAGTCCGTCAGCCGTCGCTCGGTGGCGTTGAAGCTGAACACGACGACGATCACGATCGGGATGTAGAGGAACAGATAGACGAGGGCGGTGTGCCCGCGGAGCCACGCCTCGACCAGGCCGCCGAAGCGATCGGTGCCGGCTCGCGCCCGTCCGCCGAGGGTCCGTGCGGCGGGGATCGGGACAGAGGGCGCGGTCACAGGACGCTCACGTCACGACCGTGCCGACCGCGATTCGTGAACCACAGATAGAACGTGACGCTGATGAACATCACGAGGATCAGGCCGACCGCCTGGGCCGAGCCCGCGGGCCAATTGCGGGCGTCGAAGAACCGCAGCACCAGGGAATTGCCGATGGTGAAGACCCGGCCATACCCGAGGATCTCGGGAATGACGTACTCACCCATCATCGGGATGAAGACCAGGATGCTTCCGGTGATGAGGCCCGGCAGCGCGATCGGCAGCGTGATCTGGCGGAAGCTCGCGAGGCGCCCGGCGCCAAGGTCTTTCGAGGCCTCGATGAGGCTTCGGTCGATCCGCTCGAGCGTGACATAAAGCGGAAACACCATGAGCGGCAGGTAGCCATAGACGAGCCCGATGAGCACGGCTGCCTCAGTGCCCAGGATGCGGAATGTTCGATTGCCGGTGGTATCTGCGATGAACCCCGCGATCCCCTCCGGCCCGAGGATCACGATCCAGGCATAGGTGCGGATCAGGAAGCTCGTCCAGAAGGGGATGACGAGCAGGATGATGAACAGCGCCTTGCGGCTCCCGCCGCGGGTCGCGATGTAGTAGGCAAGCGGGAGACCGACCGCGAGGGCGAGGAGCGTGCCGAGGACCGCCAGCATCAGGCTGGTGATGAACGGATCCGGGCTCCGGATGATGCTCGTGTAGTTCTGGAGGGTGAAGCCGCCGGCATACCCGCCGGTGGGGCTGCGGTCTCCGAAGCTGAACAGGATGACGATCGCGATCGGCAGGATGAGCAGGATCAGGTACCACAGCGAGGCCGGCAGCATGAGGACGGCCGTCAAGAGACGACCGCCCTCGCGAACGGGCGCTCGCTTGCGGGCTTGCAGCGGTGCGGTCGGCGCTGCGGTGGTCATGGCGTCAGGAGCTCCGGGCTAACCGCCGATGCTCGAGCTGAATTCCTCCCAGATCTCGACGCGGAGCGGGTCGGTCGAAACGTCCTGCGCGCCCTCCAGGCTGCTGACGAGCGCTTGCGGCACGAACACGGTCGGGTCGTTGAGGATCTCGGGCGCTACGAGGGCCTTCGCCTCGTCGTTGGCGGTCGCATAGCGGTTCGTCTCGGTCTCCTTGGCCTGGATCGCTGGCTCATGGATGAAGTTCAACCAGGCGAGACCCGCTTCCGGATGCGGTGCGTCGGAGAGCTGAACCCACGTATCCAGCCAGAAGAGCGTCCCATCCTCGGGGATGATGTACTCGATGTCGGCCGTCTCGGGCTCATCGCGGAGGCTCACGACGCCGCCGGTCCATACGAGGCCCATGACGGCCTCCTCGGTGGCGAGCTTGTCGCCGTAGTCGTTCGAGTCGAGGGCCAGGACGTGTGGGGCAAGGCCCTGCAGGAGCTTGCGCGCCTCCCCGAGCTCCGTCGGGTCGGTCGAGTTGAGCGAGAAGCCGAGCGCCTTCAGTGGCGCGGTCATGACATCGCCCGCGGACTCCACTATGACGATGCGGCCGGAGTACTTCGGGGCGATCTCGAAGAACTGCTTCCACGTCTTCACTTCTTCCGTCACGACCTTCTTGCGGACGGCGATCCCGGTCGTGCCCCAGTCCTTCGGGATGTGATAGCCGTTGTACTTCGCGTCCGGCCCATTCGGATCGTAGAAGTTCTGGAAGTCCGGGTTGACCAACGCCGCATTGGGGAGGCGGTCGAAGGGCAGCTCGACGATGTAGCCCTTGTCCGCCATCACCTTGACGAACTCGGCCGTCGGCGAAGCGATGTCGTACAGCCCGGTCGCTCCGCCATCGAGCTTCGTCAGCAGCGCCTCGTTCGAGTCGTAGATGTCGTAGGTCCAGTCGGCGATGTTGTAGCGCGCCTTGAACTCCTCGATGTTCTCGAGGTCGATGTACTCGGCCCAGTTGTACATAAACAGCGCGCCCTCGGTCGCGAACGAGGGCGCGGCCGCGGGCGACGTGCCAGCGGACCCCGCTGCCGACGGCGCAGCGCTCGCCGCGACCGATGCCGCGGGCGAGGGCCCGCCGCCGCCGCTGCACGCCGCGAGGAATGCGGCGCTGGCCGAAAGCGATCCAGCCTTGAGGATGCCACGCCGGCTCACACGCCCGCGGGACGCCAGCCGCATGATTCGCTCGAACTCCTGGTCTGTCACGATCGATCTCCTCCTCCCGGTCGACCCGGGACCTGGCGAACCTCATCCCGCGAGGATGAGGTTCGCCTCCTCCTGCCACCGGACGACCACTGGGTCACCCGGACCGACCCCTGGGGCGCCCCCGGCGCCCGCGGCGTTCTGATGGCGGACGATCACCTCGCCCGCCTCCTCCGTTGCAACGCGGTATTCCGTCTGGTCGCCAAGGTACGTACCCTGCTGGACGCGACCTCGGATCTGTGCCGTGCCCGGCGCTGCGGCAGTGGCCTCCTCCTCGGGGACGACCTCGAGCCGTTCGGGACGTGTGACCACCACGACGACATCCCCGGCGGTCGGTCGAGCGTCGGGGTCCGTGACGCGCCCGCGCAGCGACAACCCACGATTGGTGCGAACGACGACCCGCCCATCGCCGTCGCCCTCGACGACCGTCGCGTCCATGAAGTTCGAGGTCCCGATGAAGTCCGCAACGAACCGGTTGACCGGTCGTTCGTACAGGATCGTCGGGTCGCCCTTCTGCTGGACGACGCCGTCGCGCATCACGACGATCACATCGCTCATCGTCAGCGCCTCTTCCTGGTCATGGGTCACGTAGACGAACGTGATCCCGACTTCGCGCTGCAGCGCCTTGAGCTCGAGTTGCATCTCCTTGCGGAGCTTCAGGTCCAGGGCGCCGAGCGGCTCGTCGAGCAACAGCACGGTCGGCCGATTGACCAGTGCCCGAGCGAGGGCGACGCGCTGCTGCTGGCCGCCGGACATCTCCCAGGTGCGGCGCTTGCCGTATCCGGTGAGGCGCACGAGGTCGAGCGCTTCGGCGACGCGCCGGCCCTCCTCCTTCTTTTCGACCTTGCGCTGCCGGAGGCCGTAGCCGACGTTCTGGTTCACGTCCATGTGCGGGAACAACGCGTAATGCTGGAAGACCGTGTTGACATTGCGCCGGTACGGGGGGACGCCCGCGATCGGCTGCCCGGCCAGGAGGATCTCGCCCTCGGTCGGCTGCTCGAACCCCGCGATCATCCTGAGCGTGGTCGTCTTGCCGCAGCCGGATGGCCCAAGCAGCGAGTAGAACTCGCCGCGTTCGATCGAGAGGTCCATGTGGTCGACGGCCGTGACCGTATCGAACCGTTTGGTGACTCCCTGGATCAGGACGTCGGGGGCGTCCGTCGCGCGTGAGGCATGCGGCTCGACGGTGGAACCGTCAGGCCGAGCGTCGATCGTCGGGGAAGCGGTCAACGGCGGTCCTCGCGCGATGGTGCCGGGCATCGAGCATCGGTCGCTGTAGCACGGCTACAGGCCCCCGCATCCTAGGGGCCATGCCCGCGCTCGTCAACGCGGCCATCGTTCGAATCTCGCAGCGGCAGACCCTTGCGACGTGCTGTCATCGTGGCATCCTGAACCTATACTTCAGGAACCCGAAGTCGAGCGCGTGCAGCAGAGGATGCCAGCGCATTGGTCACGGAGCTCCAACTCGGGACCCGCATCCGGACCCTCCGGCGGGCTCGCCGGCTGACCCTGCGCGACGTTGCGGAGCGTGCCGGCGTCACGGAGAGCTTCCTCTCCCAGGTCGAGCGCGACGTCACGAGCCCGTCGATCGCCACGGTCCAGCGCATCGCCCGCGCGCTCGATCTGTCGATCGCCCAGCTGTTCGCCTACGACGCCGACACAGGCCGCGTCGTTCGGCGCGAAGCACGCCGGAGGGTCGAATATCCTGGCCTGAAGGCCGTCGACGAGTTCCTGACGTCGAACCTCGCCGGTCGGCTCCAGGTGATCATGTCGACCATCGAGGCCGGTGGAGGCACAGGCGCCGACCCGTATACCCATGAGTCCGATGAGGAGACCGTCATCGTCCTGACCGGTGTGCTCGACCTGTGGGTCGGCGACGAGCACTACGTCCTGCGCGAGGGCGATGCGATCACGTTCCCGTCGCGCGTGCCGCACTGGAATACCAACACCGGCACCGACCCGGCGACGGTCCTCTTCTGCATGACGCCGCCGAGCTTCTGACCCGGTCCGGTGCCACGCGGCACCGGGCTGGGACCATCGGGTCGGCACGGGGGGTGGCGCCCGGGCAGTAGGCTTGTCCCATGGAACGACGTCTGGCGGTGCGCGGACGCGCCCATCGCCTCGTGCTCGCCGGAACGCTCGGCGCCGCCCTTCTCGGGGCGATGCCGTGGTCCGCCGCGGCCGACGAGTCGTCCCCGCCGGAGTCCTCGGAACCGACGGCGACCACCGAACCGACGCCTAGCCCGACCGCTTCCCCGGAACCCACCCCTGCCCCTGCCGCGGCCCCGGAGCCAACGACGGCGCCAGCCTCGGATCCGACGGAGACGCCTTCCCCGGCGACGCACACGCCGGACCCGACTGCGACACCGACGCCATCGCCGCCGTCCTATTCGCTCGCCAGCATCAACCTGTATCGGTCGACGGCGATGGTCCGCCAGTACACCAACTACTGGTGCGTGCCGGCCACCGTCCAGTCCATGGCCAACCTGATCCTGCGCACGAGCAACCGGAGCTACTCTCGGCAGGGCTACATCTACAAGCTCACGCGGCTGCACAACCGCTACCGGTACGTCACCAAGGGCAACGACCCGCAAGGCTGGGCGTGGTCCCTCCGGTACTTCACTGGTGGCCGGAACTACCAGGCGCGCGCGTACTCCGACAAGACCGCCGCGATCAACTCGATCGCAGCCTCGATCGGCAGGACGAAGCACCCGGTCGGGGTCACCGTCTACGCGGGCACCCACGCCTGGGTGGTGCTCGGCTACAAGCAGACTTACGACCGCGACGAACCCTCGAAGAAGACGCTCCTCGGCCTGTATGTGAGCGGTCCGCTGGGGACGACGCGCGACCGCTGGCCCTACAAGTACCTCACCGTCGCCCAGTTCCGCGAGGTCTTCACGCGCTATCACGAGTGGCAGCGCAGCGTGCCCTGGGAGGGCAAGTGGGTGGTCGTCGCCCAGTGACCTGACCGCAGGCGTCAGGCCCGAGGGCCGGTCGGCGGCGCTACGATGACCGGCGCATGTATGCCGTCATCATGGCCGGCGGCGGCGGGACCCGGCTCCACCCGCTGAGTCGCCCCGAGCGTCCCAAGCCCTTCCTGCCCCTCGTCGGCGAGGAGACCCTCCTCCAGGCGACCGACCGGCGCCTGCGTGCGCTGACCGCTGACATCACGGTCGTCACCGATCGGCGTTACGAGCGGCTCGTCCGCGACCAGGTGCCGGGCGCCGCACTGCTGCTCGAGCCGATGGGGAGGAACACCGCCGCGGCGATCACCCTGGCGACCGCGGCGATCGATCGCCCGGCCGACGAGGTCATGCTCGTGATCCCGGCCGACGCCTACATCGAGCCTGCTCGCGAAGGCGTGTACCAGGACGTGCTCCGCTCTGCGGCCGAGCATCTTGCGACCGGCGCCTTCGGCATCGAGGATCCGCTCGTGACCCTGGGGACGCAGGTGACGCGGCCGGCGACCGAGTACGGGTACCTGTTGCCCAAGCTCGCGGAGCGAGCCGACGTCGGCGGCCTCGAGGCGTACCCGCTCAGCGCATTCGAGGAGAAGCCCAAGCCGGCTCGCGCCGAGGACCTGTTCGAGCGCGTCCCGGGCGCGGCGTGGAACGCCGGCATGTTCCTGTGGCGACGCCGCGCCATCAGGGCGGCCCTCCTGCGCTACACGGGTCTCGTCCAGTCGCTCGAGCCGATGGCCGGAGCACCCCAGCTTCTCGAGAAGGCCTACGAGGCGATCCAGCACGCTCTATCGATCGACCACGCGGTCATGGAGGGAGCGGCACGCAACGGCCAGGTCGTCATGGCGTCGATGGACGTCGGCTGGTCGGATCTCGGGTCCTGGACGGCACTGCTGGCGGCCAACGGAGCGCGCGGCGAGGGTGCCGTCGTCCAACCCGGAGAGACCATCTCGGTCGAGGGTGACGACCTTATCGTCCGCAGGGTCGCCGGCCGGCTTGGCGTCATCGCGCCACCAGAGCGCGGTAGCATGACAGCGGCGCAACCGATCGCCGTGCTGCGCGGGTCGGCGCCCGACGTCGACATCGTCAACGCCCTCATTGACCGCTGCGCGCAGGCTGGAGGCTGAGTGTCCACGACCGCCGGCGCGTCTGCACCGACCTCGATCGTCTTTGGGACGGACGGCTGGCGGGCCCGCATCGCCGACGAGTTCACGTTCGACAACGTCCGCCGCTGCGCCGACGGCGTGGCCCACTACGTGACCGAGCAACGGGCCACCGCCAAGGGTGTGGTCGTGGCGTTCGACCGGCGGTTCGCCTCGGAGCACTTCGCCGAAGCGGCCGCGGAGGTCCTCCTCGCCCACGACATCCCGGTCGCCCTTGCCGCTCACGCGGTCCCGACGCAGATGAGCTCGTTCGAAGTGGTCACGCGGGGCTCGGCCGCGGGAATCGTCATCACGGCCAGCCACAACCCGTGGGTCGACAACGGGTTCAAGGTCAAGGCCCCGAGCGGGGCCGCGGCCGGATCCGAGATCCTGGGGGTCATCGAGGCACGCTTGGCGGTCAATGGCGGGCAGCCCATCGATCGCCGGCCCCTCGCCGACGGGGAGAGTGCCGGGCTCGTGGAGCGGTTCGATCCGTTCGATGGCTACGAGCAGTTCGTGCGGCGGACCGTCGATCTCGATGCGCTCCGCGGGGCGGACGTGTCGGTCCTGGTCGACCCGCTGTACGGCGCCGGGGCCGGCTGGATCAGCCGGTTGCTCGGCGGCGGTCGCATCCGGATCCGCGAGATCCACCAGGAACGCAACCCGTACTTCGGTGGCCTCAACCCGGAGCCGATCCGCCCGAACATCGACGAGGCGCTGCGTCTCACGGTCGAGGGTGGCCACGACCTGGCGCTGCTGCTCGACGGGGATGCCGACCGGGCGGGCGCGGCGGACGAGAAGGGCACCTTCATCCACCAGCTCCAGGTCACGGGCCTCCTGATGTACTACCTCGCCGAGCACCGCGGCTGGCGCGATCCGGTCGTCGTCAGCGTCAACAACACCTCGATGGCTGCCCGCCTGGGGGAGCGCCATGGGATCGCCACGTACGAGACGCCGGTCGGGTTCAAGTTCATCGGCCCGAAGATGATCGAGACAGGCGCGATGATGGGCGGCGAGGAGTCGGGCGGGTTTGGCTTCGGCATGCATCTCCCGGAGCGCGACGGGATCTACGCCGACCTGTTGCTGCTGGATCTGTTCCTGCGCGAGAAGGCCGCTGGGCGCTGGCCGGTGTCGCGCGTGCTGGAGCATTTCCATTCGATCGCCGGCCCGTCGTTCTATCGCCGCACCGACGTCCACGTCGACCGCGCGGAGTATCCCGAGGTCAAGCGACGTCTGCTGGTCGACCTGGCTGCCCAGGGTCCCGCCCAGCTGGCGGGGCGACCGGTCGCGCGGACCGTCGCGCTCGAGACCGGGGACGGGTCCAAATTCTTCCTCGACGATGGCTCGTGGCTGCTGATCCGGGCATCCGGCACCGAGCCACTCGTGCGCGTCTACACCGAGGCGACCT
Source organism: uncultured Chloroflexia bacterium (assembly GCA_963819655.1). Lineage (GTDB taxonomy): Bacteria > Chloroflexota > Limnocylindria > Limnocylindrales > CSP1-4 > SPCO01. Next base: position 1,211,317 of record CAWFXA010000002.1, read on the forward strand.
CGGCCGACGCGCGCGACGCGATGCTCGCGGCCGGCGAGCGGCTGGTCCGCGGCTCGTGACCGGTCGCCGTGTCGACAAGCCGTGGGGCCACGAGCTCATCTGGGCGCACACCGATCGCTACGTCGGGAAGATCCTCGTGATCGAGACAGGCAAGCGCCTGTCGCTCCAGCGCCATGAGATCAAGGACGAATCGATCCTCGTCCACTCGGGCCGGCTCCGCCTGTACCTGGAGGACGAGGACGGCACGCTCCAGGCCCACGACCTGGAGGCAGGCGAGTCCCGCCGCATCCCCACCGGCCGGGTCCATCGCTTCGAAGCACTCGAACGCTGCGAGCTGATCGAGGTCTCCACGCCCGAGCTCGACGACGTCATCCGGCTCGAGGACGACTTCGGCCGGGAGGGGACGAACGCGCCCTGACCGAGAGGACAATTCGGGGGTGACCTGGATGGGTCGGCGGTGTAGGCTTCAGGGACGCGACCGCCATCACCGGTCGAAGGTGCAGACCGGACGGCGGCCTCGAGAGCGCCTATATGGCGACGGAGGATGCACGAGATGCACAGTTCTCTGATCGGCAAGGTCGAGAAGGCGAATCGTTATGCGCGAGAGCTCGATCGAATGACCATCGATCGCCTCTCGCTCACGTTTCGCGGCGACAACGACACGCACCATGTCGCGCTCGAAGCCGGTCAGTGGCGTTGCACCTGCCACTATTTCGAGAGTTGGGGGTCGTGCGTCCACCTCCTGACCTTGCAGAAGGTCTTCGGGGTGATGCTGCCCGAGGACGCGCAGGTCTCCATCTTCGCCGCCGGACAACCGGTCGCCTCGACCTGATCCCGCGTGTCGCCGGACGCCCCGAGCGGGCGCCCGTGACCCTCACATGACCTCATGCGTGACTCTCACGTGACGTCCAGCCGCCAGAAGTAGCTCGCGTCGCCGACGCCGCCGTCGAACACCACGTGGACCTCGACGGTCCACGAGCCGGCCGCGGGCGCCCCGAACGATGGACTGCCATTGCCCTCGCCCAGGACGCTCGCACCGGCGGGACCGTCCGCGGTCGACGGGACCGAGCGTGCCCGCCATGTCGCCACGGCAGCCGGCGAGGGGAACGTCACCATCAGCGGCTCGCCGGCGCCCACGGCGATCGGCGCTCCGGGCAGCCACGGACTGTCGGATCCACCGTCGCCCCAGACGTATGTCCCGAGCTGGCCGGTGACAGGATCGCCGCCCTCGGCCGCCAGCTGCGCGGCTGGCGGGCCATCGGCAGTGCCGGTCTCGGTGGGCGCCGGGGTCGGGACCGGCGCGGGGGGCGGGGACATGGATGGCGTGGATGGCACGGGAGAAGCCGTCGCGAGTGCCGGCCCGGTCGGCGAAGGCGATGGCACACCACTTGACGAGCAACCCGCCATCACCAGGACGAGCGGAAGGAGAGCGCGGCGGCGCGACATCGTGAACCTCCGTTGACGGTCCATCAGGGTTGCGGGCAACCCGCGGTGCACGGCGCGACCGTCACACGGACGATCGGGCTCGTATCGCCCCGGAGGCCCTCGTCGGTCGGCGTGGAGAACAGGGCGCGGAGATCGGCGGTGGCATACAGCCGGAGGCTGGCGACGTACGTGCCGGCGGTCGCGGAGGATGTGAGCGTCACGAGGTTCGTCCAGGTCGAGGAACCGATCGCCCGCCGCTGGAGACGGACCGTCTGCTTGCCGATCGGGTTCGCGCTCAACCGTCCGTACGCCGTGTTCGTGGTCACCTTCAGATAGGCGGTGATATCGACGAGCGCTCCGTATGGGATCGACGTGTCACTGATGCTGAGGGTCAGGACCGTCGATAGATCCAGGCAGGTCGAGTACGGCGACGACAGGGTCGGCACGTCATATCGGATCTGGAGTGTTGCGCTGTCGCAGACGCCGTAGACGTGCATGTTCCAACCGGTCTTCGGGCGGGTCCGGGAGAAGGTCTGAACGACCGCGTCGGTGTAGTCGCTCTCGTCGGCGAAGTTCACATGATGGTTGAGGATCTCGACGTGCCCGAACTCGTCGAGGGCGATCGTCTCCGCGTCGTAGCAGCCGTTCGTGGGCACCGACTGCATCTGGCACCAGCGCAGCGTGCCCCAGTCGAACGGGCGGCCATGCTCTCGGAGCCACATCGTGAAGCCGGTCGGGGCGGTCCGTGTGAAACAGCCGATCCCATTCACGCCACAGGTCCCTGTCCCATAGCCGATGAGGTTGGACCCCGATGAGTCGTAGACGAAGGTCGCCGCTTGTGAGGCGCGACTGGCGTTGCTGTCGTCCGCCGCAGCGCGGATCGCGGTCTTGATCGCGGCAGGTGGCTCCGAGCCCGATCGCCAGCGGAACAGCAGTCGCTGATCCTGGCCGAACAGACCGCCCGACAGGCTCGGGTCCGGTGAGTGGGCGGCTGTCGGTGCAGCGACGCTGAGCGCGACCGACGCGGTGAGGAGGATCGCTACCCGCAGGATGGACGGGCGACGGTGCAGCTCGATCATGGAAGGACCTCGTCGAACGGGACGGTCTGGCCGTCCGGGACGTGGCGGAGGAACGCACGGCCGGCGCCATCGATGGGTAACCGGCCATCCGGACCGAACAGCACCCAGTCCGGGGCATGCTCGCCGGCTCCGCCCGACCGGGCGGCACCGGCCACGAGCCTGTGGCCGTCGTGTTCGACATCCATCGCCTGCGGGTCACGGCCATCGAGTCCGACCGCACGAAGGACGTGACCGTCCGGGCCGATCTCGTGGACGACGGCCGCTCGCCCCATCGGGTCCCGCGCGATCACTGCCTGCCCGGCGTCGTGGTGCAGGATCACCGCCGGATCGCCATCCGGGTCGACCGACAGGAGCGGACACGGCAGCCCGCGGCACGCGCCGTGCACCACCAACCTGTGCTCGACGAGTCCGACCAGATCACCGAGCGACGGGTCCGCGACGGTCCGCCGCTCACCGCTGGCCTCGTCCAGCAGGCGGAAGCGGCAGGCGACCTCTCCGCACGTCTGGGCGATCAGGGTCCGACCGTCCGCCGACCACGCCAGCTCGGTGCGCCATGTCTTGCCGAAGCGCGCGTCCGGATCGATCGGCCGCAGGATGTGTGCCGCGGGCCGACCGTCGAGCGGCCGGCGCCACACGCCGAGGTCCGCTCGGCTGCGCCGATCCACCCGCGCCTCCGCGATCGATCGCCCGTCCGGGCTGAGTGTCGCGTGGCGGATGACATCGTCCGATACCGCCAGCGCCCACCGACACGTACCGGCCAGATCGAGCAGGGACAGCGTGGATGTTCGACCGTCGTCTGCACCGACGAGGACCGTCCCGCCGACTGGTCCGCTCGCAAAGGACTCGGCGTCCAGGTCGAGCCTGAAGGGTCGGTCGAGACCGGCTCGTCCGAGGACCAGTCGCTGGCCGGCCCATACGCTGTCGACCAGGATCGGGTCGAGCCGGTACCAGGCCCCGATCTGTTCCGAGCCAGGTCCGGGTGATCCCGCGCAGGGCGGGGGATCCCAGGGTGCCGGGGGAGCGCCGGTCGTTGTCGACGCGATGACAGCTAGCGCTCCGATCGCGGCGATGCCCGGCCCGGCTCGACGGAACCAACGTGCCTCCACCATCTCGTGGGCCTCCTCCAGCGGGCTGGGATGCGGGCGGGAGGGGGCGAGGTGGGCATCGTAGGGACGGGCGCTTCACTGCCAGTTATCTGGGACGCGCGACCCTGTGCTACGCTCGCGGCGACGTTCTCGTCGAACGCCGCGTGGTCGCGAAGCCGGTGAGATTCCGGCACAGTCCCGCTACGGTGAACCGCCCTCGGGCGGAAGTCCGGTCGCCGACCCCGCGGTGCATGCTCGAACCTTCGAGAGAAAGGTAGGCAGGACCGTGCACCGCTTCACCTGACCCCTCCTTCGACCTGCTCGAAGGGAGGGGTTTCGCGCACTTTGGCGCGCGGCCTCTCCGGTGATCCACCCGAAACCCGGAGGCCTGTCGATGCTGACCAAGGACCGACGCCGACACGTCGTCCTGACCTTGACCTTGTCCGCCATGATCGCGGCCTGCTCGTCGCCGGCGGCAACGACCACCCCGACGGAGACGGCCACCGCGGCACCGCCCCCCGCAACGATCTCAGCGTCACCGACCCCTGCGGCCGCCTTCCCGGTCACCGTGACCGATGACGAAGGCACCGCGATCGAGATCGGATCCGAGCCCGAGAGGATCGTCTCGCTGACCCCCGCGAACACCGAGATCCTGTTCGCGCTCGGTGCCGGCGATCGCGTCGTCGCCACGGACGACGGCAGCGACCATCCGGAGGCGGCCGTCGCCCTGCCCGACGTGGCGACGTTCTCGACCGTGGATATCGAGAAGGTCGTCGCCCTGGAGCCGGACCTCGTCGTGGCAGGTGGCCTCGGTTTCACCCCGGACGACGCGATCACGCGGTTGCGTGGTCTCGACATTCCCGTGGTCGTCGTGTACGCCACGTCCGTCGAGGCCGTGTACGACGACATCGAGCTCATCGGGACGGCCACTGGCACCAGCGACACAGCGACGACCGTGACCGCCGACATGCGCGCGGAGATCGATTCGATCAGCGCCGCGGCATCGACTGCGGGCACCAGACCGCGCGTGCTCTACGAGGTCGGGTACGACGACACGACAGGGGCGATCTATGCGCCCGCGGACGAGTCCTTCGTCGCCGAGGTGGTGACGCTGGCCGGTGCCGAGACCATCACGACGGGTGACCCCAACACGTATGAGATCTCGTTGGAGACATTGATCGGCAAGGACCCGCAGATCATCGTGCTCGGGACGAATCCCTTCTACGCGCCGACGCCCGACGCGGTCGCGAAGCGACCGGGCTGGGACGCGATGACCGCCGTCCGCAACGGCGACGTCCGGCCGGTGCGGGACATCGAGATCACCCGTCCGGGGCCGCGGTTGCCGCTCGGTCTGCGAAATCTGGTCGGCGCCATCTGGCCCGACCTCACGCTGCCGGCCGCGTCGTAGCCGTCGACATGTCGGCGGGAGCGCTGTCTCGCGACCTCGAATCGGGTGGGTTCGCCGCCTGGGTCCGGGCACGGCCGATCGCGGTGGGGCTCGCCGCGGGCGTGTCGCTCGCGGCGATCCTCGTCCTGGGGGTCGGTCTCGGCTCCGTCACGATCCCACCCGACGAGGTCGTCGGCGTGATCCTGTCGAAGACGCTCGGGCTCGACATCGGGGTCACCTGGTCGCCGGCGACCGAGGCGATCGTCTGGGAACTCCGGTTGCCGCGCGTCCTCACATCGATGGTCATCGGCTGCGCTCTCGCGATCGCCGGCGCCACCTTCCAGGGGCTGCTCCGTAACCCTCTGGCCGACCCGTACGTGCTGGGCACGGCGTCGGGCGCCGCTCTCGGCGCAGCGATCGCCGTGCTCCTGCCGATCCAGCTCATGGTCATCGAGTTCGGCCTGCTCCACGGCTTCGCGTTTGCCGGGGCGCTCATCTCCGCCTGGCTGGTCTTCCGTCTCGGGGGAACCGGCGGCGCGGGAGGCATCACCCGCCTGCTGCTCACGGGCTATGCGGTCGGTTCCGTCCTCGCGGCCATGCTCACGATGGCGATGTACGTCTCGGGCGTCGAGCTACGTCAGATCTTCTCGTTTCTGCTCGGGGGTCTCGGCGGGGCGTCGTGGGTGCGTCTGCTCGTCGCGGCGCCCCTGATCTTTGGCGCGTCCGCGTTGATCATCGCGCGGGGCAGGACGCTCGACGCGTTGATGCTTGGGGACGCCGCCGCGCGCCATCTCGGCGTGGACGTCGGCCGCGAACGAGGGATCCTGCTCGCTCTCGCGTCGATGGCGACGGCGGCCGCGGTGGCGATCAGCGGTCTGATCGGGTTCGCGGGTCTCGTCGTGCCCCACTTCGTCCGTCTGCTGGTCGGCCCGTCGGCGAACCGTGTCCTGCCGATCTCCGCGGTCGTCGGGGCAGCGCTGGTATCGGCGGCGGACCTCGTCGCGCGACTCATAGGCGACGTCCCGGTCGGTGTCGTGATGGCGCTGCTGGGCGCCCCATTCTTCCTGTTCCTGCTGCAGCGCTCGCGCTCCGGGTACCAGTTGTGACGGACGCCTCCCCGATCCTCCAGGCGTCCGGCGTGACGATCACGTACGGTGAGCGGACCGTCGTTGACCGCGCGACGCTGGCCGTCGCGCGAGGAGAGCGGGTGGCGCTCGTCGGGCCGAACGGCGCCGGCAAATCGACCTTGCTGCGCGCGCTGACCGGCGTGCTCGTGCCGAAGAGTGGGTCGGTCGGTCTCGCCGGCGAGGCGATCGAGCACGTCGGGCGGGCCACCCTGGCGCGCACGGTCGCGGTCGTGCCGGAAGTCGCGGACCTCCCGTTCGCGATGCCGGTCGTGGAGGTCGTCGCGTTGGGCCGGCTGCCACACGACCCACCGTTCAGCGGGCTTCGGAGCAGCGACGTCACGGCGATCGACCGAGCGATCGAACGCGTCGGCATCCAGCATCTTCGGACGCGCGATGTCCGCGAGCTGTCGATGGGTGAGCGGCAGCTGGTCTTCATCGCGGTGGCCCTCGCTCAGGCCGCCCCGATCCTCGTGGTCGATGAGCCGACCGCGCACCTCGATATCCGCCACCAGGTCGAGGTGATGCAGCTGCTCGTCGAGTTGAACGTTCGGGACGGCGCGACGATCGTCGCGGTCCTCCACGATCTCGCGCTCGCCGCCCACTTCTTCCCACGCGTCGTCGTCATGGATGGCGGGCGGATCGTGGCGGACGGCTCGCCGGCCGAGACGCTCGGCGAAACGACGATCCGGACGGTCTTCGGGGTCGATCCGGGACTGGTCCGTTTGCCCGTGGCGGCTGGCTGACGATGGACACGATGCGGGACGCGATCGGCCTCCTCACCCGCCTGCCGGTCGCGGTGGCCGGCACGGATCGGTCTGGAGCGGCGGCGTTCGCCATCGTCGGCGCGCTCGTCGGCGCAGTGGGTGCCGTGCCGCTGGCCGTGCTCGCCGGACCGGCCGGTGAGCCCGTGCTGGGTGCGATCGCGGCCATCGCGACCGTTGCGATCGTCACCGGTGCGCTCCACCTCGACGGTCTGGCAGACACCGCCGACGCGCTGCTCGCTCGTGACCCGGCGGCGGCCGAGCGGGCGCGGACAGACCCGCATCTGGGGACCGGCGGAGCCATCGCGCTGGTGCTCGCGATCGGCGCCGAGATCGCCGCGCTGGCGAACATCGCCGGGTCCGCTGGGGTCGTGCTCAGCGCATCGGCGCTTGTCGTCGTCACCGCGTTCTCGCGGGTGGTCCCGGTCGTGGCGGTGCAGACGGCGCTCGTGCGAACGGCCTCGTCCGGGCTCGGGTCGTGGTTCGGCGCGACCGTCTCGCGCACGGACGCGATCCTTGCGGCCGGGACGGCGGCCCTGGTGCTGGGTGCCGCGATGGCCATCTCCGGCGCGAGCTGGACGCTCCCTGTGGCGGCCGTCGTCGAGCTCGGCGTCGGCCTCGCAACGGTCGCCGCCCTCGTCCGCGTGCGTGGAAGCCTTGACGGGGATGGGATGGGCGCGTCGATCGAGATCTCGATGGTCGCCGGCCTGGCCGCCGTCGCGGTCGCATCGTGACGGTCTGAGCACGTGGCGTCCCCACTCATCCTCGCACTCGGCGGGACCCGCAGCGGCAAAAGCCGATTCGGTCTCGCGACGACCCGCCGACTGGCCGGCGATGGGCGGGCCTGGTTCCTCGGCACCGCCTGGAGTGGCGACCCCGAGCTCGACGAGCGCATCAGGCGCCATCGTCTCGAGCGCCCCGCGGACTGGCCGACGGTCGATGTCGGGGTCGATCTGGCGGCATCGATCGCGTCCACCGCGCCCGCCGAGCCGATCCTCCTCGACGGCCTGACCCTGTGGCTCAGCAGCCTGCTCGGCGACGACGTCCCGGCGATCGATCCGATCCTCGACGGACCGGTTGCCGCGGCCTTCGACGCTCTCGCCGCTCGACCCGGTCCAGCGGTCGTCGTGAGCGACGAGGTCGGTCTTGGCATCGTCCCCATGCACCCGAACGCGCGGGTGTATCGCGACCTCGTCGGGATCGCCCATCAGCGGCTCGCCGCGATGGCCGACGAGGCGTATCTCTTCGTCGCCGGCATGCCGGTCACCCTGAAAGGACCGCGATGAGTCCGGACGAAGCGGCGCTCGCGGCCGGCATCGATGCGGTCGAGACACTGGGCCCACTCGATCCGGTGGCTATGGCCGACGCGGCGGCGATCCTCGATGCGCTGACGAAGCCGCCCGGAAGCCTCGGTCGGCTCGAAGACCTGGTCATCCAGCTCGCCGGGATCACCGCGACCACCCGACCGACCCTGCGCGATCGAGCGATCGTCGTCGCCGCGGCCGATCATGGCGTCGCCCGACAGGGCGTTTCGGCCTATCCCGCCGAGGTCACGGCGCAGATGGTCGGCAACTTCTTGGCCGGCGGCGCGGCGATCAATACGCTCGGTGCGACTGTCGGAGCGAGCCTCACCGTGATCGACGTCGGCGTTGCGGGGTCGATCCCGGACGCGGCTGCCGTGGGTGGGCACGGCGCACGCCTCCTCCGTGCTCGAGTCCGCCCGGGCACCGCCGACATGACGATCGGCGCCGCCATGTCCCGCGAGGAGGCGCTCCGCGCCGTGGCTGTCGGCCTGGCGGCGAGTCGCTCGCTGCGGGCGGACGGCGTGGAGCTCATCGCGGTCGGCGAGATGGGCATCGGCAACACGACCGCCGCCAGCGCGATCACAGCCGCGATGACCGGTCTCGCCCCGGAGCGCGTCACGGGCCACGGGACCGGGATCGACGACGCGAGACACGCCCACAAGGTCGAGATCGTCACGGGCGCACTCGATCGACACCGACCCGACCCCGCGGATCCGATCGGCGTCCTCGCAGCGGTCGGCGGGCTCGAGATCGGTGCTCTGGTCGGGGTTCTGATCGGCGCCGTCGCGGGCCGCACCCCGGTCGTGCTCGACGGTTTCATCACGGGCGCGGCGGCCCTGCTGGCGGCGGCCCTGGCGCCGGGGATCGCACCTCGGCTGATCGCCGGCCATCGCAGCGTGGAGCCGGGCCACGCGATCGTCCTGGAGCGGCTCGGCCTGCGGCCCGTCCTGGAGCTCGACCTTCGGCTGGGAGAGGGGACCGGCGCCGCCCTCGCGATCACCGTCATCGACGCCGCGATCGCCTTGCGCGACGGCATGGCGACGTTCGGATCCGCGCGGGTCTCCGGCCCTCTCGAACGCATCACCCCCGCCGACCGGTGACCGAGATCGTGCTCGTCCGTCACGCGGCGACGACGTGGTCGGGCAGCCGATATTGCGGGCGGAGTGACCCGCCGTTGTCCGACACCGGCCGGGCGGAGGCAGTGCGACTCGCCGCGGACCTCGCGCCGCTCATCGTGACCCGGACGCTCCTGATCTCGAGCCCGTCGATCCGGGCACGCGAGACGGCCAAGGCGATCGCCTCGGCCGCTGGGATCGACCATGTGGAAACTGACGACCGCTGGCTCGAAGCCGATGTCGGTATCGCCGAAGGGCGGACCTTCGACGAGGTGGCAGAACAGGCCCCGGCACTCGCCGAAATGCTCGCCGCCGGCACGCTCGAGATCGACTGGCCCGGTGGGGAGACGCATCTCGCCCTGGCTGGTCGGGTCGCCGGCGCCTGGCAAGACCTCGTGGACCTTCGGCGCCCGTTCATCGTCGTGACCCATGCCGGTCCGTTGATGCACGCCCTCGCGTTCGCGGAGCGGCGGCCACCCCGGAGCGACGACCTCCTGGCACCGGCGGCGTACGTGCGGGTGCGACTCCCCGGCGAGGGGCTAACGTCACCCACCGTGCTACCCTCCCGGGCGTGACGCCACCCCGACCGGTCTCGACGGGACGTCCTGCCGCCGTCCGTCATCGGCCGACCCTCGTGCTCCTTGCAACCGCCGCGATCGCCGTGCTCGCGGCTGGCTGCATCGGTGGCGAGACGGCGTCGACGACCACGCCGAGTGCGAGCCTCGCGCCGTTCACCGCGCCTCCGTCAGCGACCATGTCGAGCGCTCCGAGTGCGTTGCCGACAGAAACCCCCACGGTCGCGCCGACCCCGAGCGGATCGCCGGCCGAGTCGCCGGCGGCGGATGCGGTCGCTGGCTGCACCGGCACCGACGACAACCGCGCTTTCTACACCGAGGCCGCGGCAAACCTCGACTGGCCGGTGTACTGCGCCGTTCTGCCGGCTCGCTGGTCGGTCAACACGGGCAGCTACAGCGGACAGGGCGTCGGGCGGCTCGTCATCTCCTACAGGGGCCCCGGCGGCGCCAGCCTGTCCCTGCACCAAGGTGCGTTCTGCGACGACGGCGACGGCTGCGTCGCGGCCGGAACTGACTCCGGCGACGCACCCTTCGGCGATCAGACCGGCACGCTGGTCGTCCTCGATGGCGGCGGCTACGCGATCGTCGTCGATCGCGGCGGACAGCCGAGCTGGCTCGTCACGGGCCAGGGCCTCGACGAAGCCACGTTCCGGGCATTCGCCGCCGACTTCATCCGCCTCGACTGATCAGTCGGGACGCGGTTCCGCCGGTCCGGCCTCGGCGAGCGCGGCCTCGGCAACCCCCGCGACCGCGTCGACCGTGGATTCCATGTCCGCGTCGTCGCCTGCCATCACGGCCGTCGCCCCGAAGCCGATGACCGGCGCGCCGCTCGTCGCGATCGTCCGCACCGTGGCGATCGCCGTCCCGAGCGTGAGGCCCCCGGGCTCGGGCGTCGCCACAGCCCAGCCGCCGGCGGCATCGAGCGCATCCATGTCGAACGCGATGTACCAGGCGTCGATCCGCTCTGCGACCGTGGCGCTCCACGATTCGACGGCGGCCTGACCGGCGGCGTCCGCCAGCATCCCAGGCCCGAACTGCGCCACCCCGTTCGCGGCGAGCAGCCTCAATTCGGTCTCATCGAGCACCTGGCCGCCAAACAGCCCGGCATCGAGCTCACGCACGGTCGGGCCCTCTGCCGCCGCGACCAGGGCCGGGTCGCCGCGACCACAGGCCATCGCGAACGGCATGCCCCACACGTTGCCCGACGGCGTCGTGTCCGGCGTGTTGAAGTCGCCGTGGGCGTCGAACCAGGCCAGCCCGAGGCGCATCCCCGGCCGGGCCCTGCGGATGCCGGCCATGGCTCCCGCATGGGTCGTGCAGTCGCCCCCGAGGACGAGCAGGCGCGCGTCATCACCGCCCTGGACGAGGCCGGTCTGGACATGGGTCGCGAGGCGACCGAGATAGGCCACGATGCGGTCGCGGTTTTTCGCGCGCGGATCGTCGTCGGCGACCCAGCCCGGATCGTTGGCGGCGTCGCCATGGTCGAGCCACGTGATGCCCGACAGCGACGACCTCGCCGCGAGCCGGTCGCGCAGGCCAAGCCTGCGGAGCTCGGTCGGGGTCCGCTCCATACCGCCGAAGTGGCCGCCGAGCGCCGTCGGGGAGCCGGCGATCACGATGGTGGGATCGGTCACGTCGCTCAGGATACCCGTGCGGCGGCGATCGACCTTCGGCATGATGGCCGTGATGCGGATCGCCGACTTCGCGCTCGAGCGCTATTTCGCTCGCTGGGAGTTCGCCGTGGAGCACCTGCTCTGCGCGTCCGACCTGCAGGGCTACCCGATGGCCGAGCTAATCGCCCTGGCTGATCCCGAGACGCGTGCGATGTGGGATGGGCTGACTCTGGGCTACACCGAATCGACCGGTCATCCGCTCCTGCGCCGCGAGATCGCGGCGCTCTACGACGGGATCGACCCCGACGACGTCCTCGTGTTCGCCGGGGCGGAGGAAGGGATCTTCTGCCTGGCGAATGTGGCCCTCGGTCCCGGCGACCACGCGATCGTGACCTGGCCCGGGTACCAGAGCCTGTACGAGGTCGCGCGCGCGACCGGTGCGGACGTCACTCTCCACGAGCTTCGCGAGGACGCCGGCTGGGCGATCGACATCGACCTGCTTCGACGCCAGCTCACGACGGCGACGCGGCTTATCGTCGTCAATGCCCCGCACAACCCGACCGGGATGCTGCCCGATCGCGCGACGTTCGACGCCGTCGTTGCGCTTGCCGAGGAGAGCGGCGCCCACCTTCTCCTCGACGAGGTCTACCGCTTCCTGGAGTTCGATGCGGCGGATCGCCTGCCGGCCGGTGCCGACGCGACGGCGCGCGGGATCTCGCTCGGCGTCATGTCGAAGTCGTTCGCGATGGCCGGCCTGCGGATCGGGTGGCTGGCGACACGCGATCGCGACCTGCTGGCCAGGTGCGCCAGATTCAAGGACTACACGACGATCTGCTCCGCGGCGCCGTCCGAGGTGCTGGCTCTCATCGGTCTGCGTGCTCGTGACGCGGTCCTTGCCCGGTCGCGCGAGATCGTCGGCGCGAACCTCGAACGTCTCGATGCGTTCTTCGACGATTGGGCGGACCGTTTCACGTGGATCCGCCCGCGGGCCGGGTCGGTCGGCTTCCCGCGGCTGACCGTTCCCGGTGTCACGATCGACGAGTGGGCGGCGAGCCTGATCGAGGCCGAGGGCGTCCTCCTACTACCCGGATCCCAGTTCGGCTACGGCGGCAATCATTTCCGGCTTGGGTTCGGACGGACCGATCTGCCCGCCGCTTTGGACCGTCTGGAGGCGCACGCACGCCGCACTCTTCGCTGATCGCGGGCGGCCGACGACCGGTGCCGACCGCCCCGTGCCGCTCCGGACGGCCCCACGACCGGTACCTTCGGCCCTCCCCGGATCTGGGACGTGCGTCGACGCACCGGTGCACCGCCGCACGGTCCTACACGAAGGGTCCTACGCCGGGTACCAGTTTCTCCCTTAGCCGATCGTCGTCCACCACCTAGCGTTCGGAGTCCATCGGGGGATGGGCCTCGCGTCCCTGGACGCGGGGCCCATGGATCGAAAGGACAGCCGGGGTGGTCCGAACGAGGCGACATCAGCGTGCCGATCGACTCGCTGCCGCGTGGCTGGTGGCGCTTCTGTCGATCGCGGTCGCGCCCGCCGCGCCGTTCGCGTCACAGGTTGCCGTCGCGGCGTCGGCAACGACCGTCGACGTCTCGCCGGAGCACGGCGCAGGCCCCACGGGCGGGGTGGTCGTCCTCACCGCGAGGGTCTACGACGAGAACGGCGACCTCTATGCGGGAACCGGCACTTCCACGCACGTGCGGTTCTTCTTTCACCCGAGCAGCCCCAACGACCTCGATAGCCCCGGGAACAGCTCCGATCTAGACTGCGCGACCGGCGACGACGGGATGTGTACGGTCTCGTACACGGCGGCGGTCGTCGGGACCGACATCATCTGTGCGCTGATCGGCGGTCCGAGCTCGCAATGCGACGACGAGGGCGTCGGAGATCCCGAGCGCAACGATCGCGTGGACGCGGTCGAGCACGTCAACCCTGGAACGCCCAGCCCGACACCGACCCCCACCCCGACCCCCACCCCGACGCCCAGCCCGACACCGACGCCCAGCCCGACACCGACCCCCACCCCGACCCCCACCCCGACGCCCAGCCCGACACCGACGCCCAGCCCGACGCCGACCCCGACCCCCACGCCGACGCCGACCCCCACGCCGACGCCCAGCCCGACGCCCAGCCCCACCCCGACGCCCAGCCCGACGCCGACGCCCAGCCCGACGCCGACGCCCAGCCCGACGCCGACCCCGACCCCCACGCCGACGCCGACCCCGACGCCGACGCCCAGCCCGACGCCGACCCCGACCCCCACCCCGACGCCCAACCCGACGCCGACGCCCAGCCCGACGCCGACCCCGACCCCGACGCCCACGCCCGACGCCCGACGCCGACCCCCACGCCGACGCCGACCCCCACCCCGACCGCCACGCCGACGCCGACCGCCACGCCGACGCCGACGCCCAGCCCGACCCTGACCCCCGCCCCGACCCCGACGCCTGAGGCGTCGCCCGATACGGATCCGACCCCGTCGGCGACACCTTCACCGACGATGGAACCGACGCCGTCGCCGGCGACGACCGGGCCGATCCCGTCGATGACGCCCGACAACCCCGGGCCTGGTGGGCCTGGCGGATCCGGCGGTGAGACGACACCCGTCGGCTCAGGCAGTCAGGCCACACCTGGTCCGGCGCCCACCACGCCGCCTGCGATGAGTCCGCTCGCGGCCTTGCCCGAGGCAGGCATGTTCGTCCAGGGGATCGTCGAAGGCGTTCGCGAGCGAGTCGCGGCGACCGTCCGACCGCAGGCCATCGTGGCGGTCGCTGAAGCGTTCAGCTTCCCGCTCGTCCTGATGGTCGTGGTCCTGGTATTCCTGATCGGTCAGTGGCGGATGGACGATCCGAAATTCCGACTGGCGCCACTGAGCCGGGCCGACACAACGATCGTGTTCGAGGAAGAGGGGGCGATCTGATGCACGCAGCGGTCCGCCACGATTACACGCCGCTCAGCGACCGGATGAATGCCCTCCTGGGGCTGCGCGTCGTGATGGCCGGGTTCGTCCTTGTGTGGGCGTGGGTCCGCCCCGATGTCAGCGCTGTCCCGCTCGATGCGGTCGCGGCGCTCAGCTTCGGCTACGTGGCCGCGAGTCTCGTCCTCGAGGCAAGCCGGCGCCGCTCTGGTCGGCGCGGGCTGTCAGTCATCACAGGGCTGCTGCTCGCGGATGGCGTCTACCTGATCGGTGCCATGTACCTGACAGGTGGGATGGGCAGTCCGATCCGCTTCCTTGTCTATCTGCACCTCGTCGCCGTGTCCCTCCTGGCCTCGTACCGAACCGGCCTGAAGCTGGCGTTCTGGGACTCATTGCTGCTCCTCGTCGTCCTCTACGCTCAGGCGGCGCAGCTGATGCCGGCGGTCGATGTCGCGCCCGGCCAGGCCATCGAGTTCGAGCAGATGCCGATCGCCAACCTCATCTCGTTCTGGCTGTTCGCTCTCGCGACGTCCGTGTTCTCGGCGATGAACGAGCGCGAGCTTCGCCAGCGTCGCGCCGACCTGCAGGCGCTGGTCGACGTCGGCGCTCGCCTCGACGACGTGACCGACCCTGTCCGTCAGTCGAACCTTGTGCTCGCGGGCCTCGTCGATCGGTTCGCCTTCCCGCGCGGCGTCGTGCTCGGATCGGTCGACGATCGGATGGTCATCCTCGCCTCCAGCGGGGTCGATGCGCCGCCCACGGCAACGGCCGTTCCGGACGCGATCGTCGCTCGTGCGTTGTCGGGTCGGAAAACCATCGCCGTGCGGTCCATGGACCCGGCGCTCGATCCGTTTCTGACCTCCGTCATGCCGGATGCGGTGAACCTCCTGGTCGCGCCGATGGTGGCCGATGGCCGGGCCGTCGGCGCGATCGTCGTGGAACATCCGTCGCGCGTCCTTCGGCGCGTCGACCGACGCGTCACCACCGTGCTCGAGCAGATGTGCGCGATGGCCGCCCTCAACCTGCGCAATGCCGTCCTGCTGCGACACGTCCAGGACCTCGCCGAGCGCGACGCCCTGACCGGAGCCGCTAACCGCCGCACCTTCCAGATGCACCTCGAGAACGTCCTCGACGGTCCCGAGCTCCGAGACCGGGAGTCGATCACGGCGGTCCTGTTCATCGACCTCGACGACTTCAAGGTCGTCAACGACACGTTGGGTCACGCGGCCGGCGACGGGCTGTTGCAGGCTGTGACCGAACGGCTCACGGACTCGGTGAGGGACGGCGACCTCGTCGCGCGCCTCGGTGGTGATGAGTTCGCGATCCTCACAAGTGACGCGCCGGACCTGAAGCGCTCCCTTGCGATGGCCGAGCGGCTCACCCGTGAACTCCGGGCGCCGTACATGATCGGCGAGAAGACTGTCACGATTTCGGCCAGCATCGGCATCGCGAGCGCTCGCGACACGACTGAGAGTGCCGCCGACGTCGTCCGGAACGCCGATGTCGCGATGTACATGGCCAAGGCCAACGGCAAGGCCGGCTTCGCGGTCTTCGACCCGGGCATGCACGCCGCGATCCGCGAGCGCCACGAGATGGGTGTCCAGCTCCAGCACGCCGTCGAGCTCGGCCAGCTGCGACTCGCCTATCAGCCGATCGTCGATCTCGCCGACGGCAACCTGGTCGGCATCGAGGCGCTCGTCCGCTGGCAGCACCCCGAACGTGGCGTGGTCTCGCCGGGCGAGTTTATCGAGATCGCGGAGGAGAACGGTGCGATCCTGCCGATCGGCCGCTGGATCCTGCGGGAAGCCTGCCGCGAGGCGATGTCCTGGCCGAACATGGATCGGTCGGCATTCCTGTGCGTGAACGTGTCCGCTCGCGAGATCCAGCAACCGGGCTTCGTCACCGCCGTCCGCGAGGCGCTCGGCGAGGCGGGGATGGCCGCCTCGCGGCTCAGCCTCGAGATCACCGAGACCGCCCTGCTGCGGGCCACGCCAAAGACGATCGCGACGCTCGAGTCACTGCGCCAGCTCGGCGTCCACATCGTCATCGACGATTTCGGGACTGGCTACTTCTCGTTGAGCCACCTCCGCCAATTCCCGGTCGACGTCCTCAAGATCGCCAGTGAGTTCGTGCAGGTCCCCGCCAGCGATGCCAAGACGGCCGCCCTCGCTGGAGCCATCGTGGCGATGGGTCGCTCACTCGACATCCGGACCGTCGCCGAGGGGATCGAGACCGCCGAGCAAGCCGAGCGGATGCGGGCTCTGGGCTGCGCATACGGGCAGGGCTTCCACTTCGCCCAGCCGATCTCGGGCAGCGAGGTGGCCGCCGGCGCCTTTGACGCACTGATGGACGCCGATCGACTAGCGACTGACACGATCGCCGAGGCGCCGCCGGCTCCCATGTTCCGCTCCCCGTTCGGCGGTTTCAGCCGTCGCCGGGCCGCCGCCCCCACCGACGCGATCTCCGCCTGACCCCATCGCGGGCGGGCGCCCGTCAATGACCGGGATGGATATCCGTCGCACTCGAGTCAGCGACCCTTGTCGCCGCCGAGATTCCCGCCGAGGCCGCTAAGCAGGTCGTCCAGAGTGCCCGTGCCGGGCCCGCCGGCCGTGCCGCCCATGAGGCCGCCGAGCAGGCCGCCAAGGTCGCCGAGTCCGCCGCTGCCCAGGGCGCTATCCAGACCGCCGTCTGGGGTCTGGCCGTTGGGGGTGAGCATGTTGATGAGCTGCGGCAGGAATGCGGCGAGCAGCGGGAGGAGCGCCTGGATGTCGAGGCCGGTGCCGTTCGACAGTCGCTGGACGGTCTCGGGCCCGAGCGCGTCGCCCAACCGTTGCGGATCGACTGGTCGGTTCTCGCCTGTGGACACCCACGAGTCGACCTCGTCGTCGAGACCGCCCTCCCGCAGCCGAACGACCAACCCGTCGAGGCCGCCGGTGTCGTCGATCGCGCCGGCAAGGTCGCCCATCGTGGCGCCGACATCGGCACCGCCGGTCGGGCCGAGCCCACGGCTCAGGTTGGAGAGATCGTCCATGAGGGCCTCCGTCACGTCGCGTGTCGCCTGGGACGGGGAAGATGGTACCCGCGCCCCTGCCATCGGGACGTTGCTGTCGGCGATGCCGACCCGACGCGCGCATGCCGGATGGATCGTGCCCGGACCCCCGATCAGCCCCGCTTTCGGCGCCGCTGCGGCTTGGCGACGGGCTTGGCGTCTTGCTTCGCGACGCCGGTCGAGTCCCGCTTCGCGCCCTTCTTCGGCAGGTCCCACGACCAGGTCTTGAGGCGGCGCAGCAGGCGACGGCCGGTGAGGTCGAGGTGGATCGGCGTGACCGCGATCCGCCGATTGACCACGGCATGGAAGTCCGTGCCCGGGACCGCGAGGCCGGACGGCGGCGGGCCACCGATCCAGAAGTACGGGATGCCACGCGGGTCGAGTCGCTCGACGAGCTGGTCGGAATAGACCCGCCGACCGAGTCGTGTGACCTCGATGCCCTCGCATTCCTCGAGCGTGACGGCCGGAACGTTGACATTGATGAGTTCGCCGCGCGACAGACCCTCGGTCAGGATGTTGCGGGCGACGATCGTCGCCGCGTACCCGGCCAGCGCGAAATCGGGGTGCTCGTAGTACTCCTGCGAGATCGCGAAGGCCGGGCAGCTGTTGATGACCGCCTCCATCGCCGCGCTGACCGTTCCCGAATACGTGATGTCGTCGCCGAGATTGGCGCCGTAGTTGATGCCGGCGGCGACAAGATCGAAGCCGTGACCGAAGTAGCCGAGGAAGGCCAGGCTGACCGCGTCGGTCGGAGAGCCGTCGACCGAATACGCGGTCGAGCCGTCGGCCAGCACGCGCTCCCGCACGCGCAGCGGCCGCATCAACGTCTTCTGGTGGCCGACCGCACTCTGATTGGTGTCGGGTGCGACGACCGTGACCTCGCCCATCGGCTCGAGCGCCTGCTTGAGCGCGAGCAGGCCGCGTGATTCGACGCCGTCGTCGTTCGTGACAAGGATCCGCGGCTTGCTCGTCCACTCGGGGACGGGCCGGCTCGGAGTCCGGAGGGCACGCGGTCCGCCGCGCGCCGCGCCACCGGCCAGGGGCTCGCCACGCTCCTTGTCGAGGTCGCGCCGTTCCGTTCGCGCCCGCTCGCGGGTCATGTCGGGGACCTCGTCGCGGATCGCCTTCGTCTCGCGCGCGGTCGAGACGTCGTCCGGTGGCGTGTCGTCGTCCGATGGCGTGTCGTCGGTCATGGATCTGGGACGTCGACAGCCTGGCCCGGTGTCGGCTCGCGTGGGACGGTGACCGGCCGGCCCTCCCGCTCGCTCAGCCTCTTCGCCGCTCGCCCGGCCACGCTCCGATCGCCCGCGGTCAGGTGCAGGAAGTGGAAGAAGAACGACGATACGACCGCCGCGATCGGGATGCCGAAGATGGCGCCCGGAATGCCCGCGATCCTCGAGCCGATGATCACCGATCCGAGCACGACGATCGGGTGGATGCCGACCGAACCCTGCATGATCCGCGGCTGGATCACGTTCATGACGACCAGCCAGCCGGCTCCCATGATCGCGATGGTCGGCAGCAGGACGTCGGGCTTGGTGACAAGAGCGACCAGGACCGGCGGCGCCCACGCCAGGAACGGGCCGAAGAAGGGGATCGCCATCAGGACCCCGGCGCTCACTGATGACAGGGCGGTCAGCTCGAGTCCCAACGCGAGGTGGGTCAGCAGCGCGATCGCGAAATAGATGATGCCCATGAGCGCCTGGCCGCGCAGGAAGCCACCGAACGAGCGCGCCACCGAGGTCTGCAGCAGCCTCGCCTCTTCCGCATACGACGGTGGCACCAGCCGGAAGAGGAAGGCCATGATCTGGTCACGGTCGATGACCATGTAGATCGAGAGGATGAACACGATCAGCATCGTCCCGATCGCACCGACGCTCGCGACGGCGATCGCCTGGAGCGGGACGATCAGCTGGGCCGCGAACACATCGAGGTTGTCGAGGATCGCGAGAGCTTGCGTGGCCAGATCCACCTGGCCGAGGCCGATCGTGTCGAACCAGGCCTGCATCGGCGCCAGGATCGTGCCGATGTTCGCGCGGATGTTCGGCAGCGACGCGACGAACTGGGTGATCGACGTCGACAGGGCCTGCGCCACGACGAGGATCAGGAAGACGAGCAGGATGACGATCGCGGTGTAGACCAGGACGGTCGCCAGCACCCGCGGCAAGCGCGGGATGAGGTCGACGATGCGTGTGACGACCGGGCTGATGATGAACGCGAGCAGCCAGGCCAGGAAGAAGGCGAGCAGGGCGTCGCCGAAGTAGCCGATGGCAGACGCGGCCAGATTGACCGCCACGAAGAACAGCACGATCGTGCCGAGCACGAGGATCGCGCTGACGAGCCGACGCTCGCGACCTCCCGGTGCGATCGCGTCGAGCATGCCGCCTACCGCAGACCCATCTTGTGACGGACCTCGTCCATCGTCGCCTCGGCGATGGGGCGGACCCGTTCGGCGCCCTCGTCGAGGATCGTCTCGATCCGGACGGGATCGGCCATCAGCTCTCGATAGCGTTCACGGGCCTCGGCATAGTGCGCGAGGACCCGCTCGGCAAGCAGCTTTTTGGTGTCGACACAGCCAGTGCGCGCCGTCCGCTCGCCGTCCCAGATCTCCTCGTAGTCGTCGCCGAATGACCGATGGAGCTGGCACACGTTGCACACCTCGGGCCGGCCAGGATCGGTCCGCAGGATCCGCTTCGTGTCGGTGACCATGCTCATGATCTGCTTCCGGATGACGTCCTCGGGGGCGAAGATGTCGATCGTGTTGCCAAGCGACTTGCTCATCTTCCGCACACCGTCGGTGCCAAGGATGATCGGTGACGCCGTCAGCACGGCCTCCGGTTCCGGGAATGTGTCGCCGTAGGTGCGGTTGAAGGCACGGACGATCTCCCGGGACAGCTCGAGGTGTGCGACCTGGTCCTTGCCGACCGGCACCAGCGACGCCTTGTAGATGACGATGTCGGCCGCCTGCAGGACCGGGTACGTCAGCAACCCGTGGTTGACGTCATCGGGCTGGAACTGGCGCTTTTCCTTGTAGGTCGGCGTGCGCTCGAGCCAGCTGACCGGCGTGACGGTCATGAGCAGCCACGCGAGCTCGGTGTGCTCCGGCCGGTGGCTCTGGACGAACAACGTGCAGCGTTCCGGATCGAGCCCGAGCGCCAGCAGGCCGGCTGCCATCTCGCGCGTCTGACGCCGCAGCAGGTCGGGGTCGTGGAGGCTCGTCAGGGCGTGGTAGTCGACGATGCAGTAGATCGCCTCGTACTCCCATTGGAGCTTCACGTAGTTCCGGATGGCGCCGAGATCGTTGCCGATGTGGGGGACCCCCGTGGGCTGGATCCCGGAGAAGATGCGGGGTCTCGGGGCGGCCTCAGCCACCGGCGACGGAGCGGGCAGGATCTCGGTCGTCATCGTGCCGGAGTGTAATCGACGGGTCCTTGGCCGCCGATCATCGGTGGCGTCCGCCGTGGCCTGTCCTCAGCCCTCGCCGATGTCCTCGTTCCAGATCTCGGGATGGGTCGCGATGAACTCGTTCATCAGCGCGACGCATTCGGCCGAGTCGAGGTTCACGACCTCGACGCCGCGCGAGCGCAGGTAGGTCCTCGCCGCCGACGAATGTCCGGTTCTCACCGATGACGACGCGCGGGATCCCGTACAGCAGGATCGCGCCGGTGCACATGTCGCACGGCGAGAGCGTCGTGTACATCGTCGCGCGCCGGTAGACCGAAGCCGGCAGCCGGCCGGCTTTCTCGAGCGCATCGGTCTCGCCGTGTCGGATGGCGCTGCCCTGCTGGACGCGCCGGTTGTGGCCCGCGCCGAGGACGCGGCCGTCGACGACGAGCGCGGCGCCGATCGGCACGCCGCCCTCGTCACGCCCGATCCGGGCCTGCTCGATGGCGACGGCGAGGAACTCCTGGTCGGTCATATCGGTTCAGCTCCGACGATACGGCTTGAGGTAGGCCCCTGGATACGCCACGTTGCGACCCGAGACGGCGAGCGCCGCGATGACGACGAGGTACGGCAGCGCGAGCAGGAGCTCGAACGGGACGTCGCCCCAGCCGGGCAGGATCCGGAGGCGAAACTGGAGCGAGTACACGGCCGCGAAGATCAGGGCGCCTGCGACCACCCGCACGATCCGCCAGCGCCCGAAGATGACGAGGGCGATGGCACACCCAGCCGCGGCCGGCGATGATGTCGAGCGTGAAGCTGCCGAGCAGCGCGAGCGTGATGAATGCGCCGCCGATCGCCATCAGCGCGCCCCCGAGCATCAGCGCGAGGTAGCGGGTCCGGCCGACGCTGACGCCGGCGGCGTCGGCCGCCTCGGGGTTCTCGCCGACAGCGCGGATCTCCAGCCCGAATGACGACCGGTCGAGGAGCCACCAGGCGCCCGGGACGACGACCAGGAAGGCGAGCCACGTCAGGCCGTATTGCGTGAAGAGCGGCGCCGAGCGGGCCGAGCGGCAACGGGTGCCTCGAGTTGGCGGGAACGGCTCGATCCGCTGGACCTCGGTGCCGCCGAAGATCAAGCCGGTTCGTGAACTCGGACAGGCCGATCAGCAGCGATCGTCAGTCCGATGCCCGATACGTGCTGGTTCGCGCCCAGCGTGACCGTCAGCAGTGCCATCAGTGCGCCGGCCAGGAGCCCGACCGCGATCGCGGCGGCCAGCCCGAGCAGCAACGATCCCGTCGAGTACGCCACCGCGAAGCCAACGAAGGCTCCGGCGTACATCGTGCCCTCGATGCCGAGGTTGAGGACGCCCGACCGCTCGGCATACGTCTCACCGACCGTGCCGTACACGAGCGGGGTGGCGTTGCGCAACGTCGCCGCCAGCAGGTCGACGAGGAAGATCACGCGCGAGCCTCCTCGTCATCCTGGATCGCGTCGCCGACGACGTCCGACGCCACGCTGTCCGTCACCTCGCCGGCTGCCTCGGGGCTGATCGCGCCAGCCGCGCGGTTGCGACGGACCGCGAGCAGCGCGACCGTGGTGAGCAGCAGCGTGCCCTGTACGACAGCCCCGAGCTGCGACGGGATGCCGAGCGCGCGCCCCGCGGAGCTCGCCCCGACGGCCAGGTCGCCCAGGAACAGGGCCGCGAGGCCGACGCCCGGCATCGTCAGCGCGCCCAGCGTCGCGACGACGATGCCCGTGTAGCCGTAGCCGGGCGAGAGCCCCGACGTGAGTCGGTACTGGATGCCCGCCACCTCGCTGACGCCCGCGATCCCCGCGATGGCACCGCTCACCAGTGCTGCGACGAGCAGCGTCCGGGAGACGTCGATGCCGGCGAACCGGGCACCGTGCGGGCTCAGCCCGACCGCCCGCAGCCGCAGGCCTGCCGGCGTCCGCGCAGACGACGTACCACGACTGCGACCAAGACGAGGACCGCCACGAGGAAGCCGAGGTGGAGCCGGGAGCGATCGAGGAGCTGCGGGAACTCGGCGGTCTCGACGATGCGCGGCGACTCGGGAAACCCAGTGACGGGGTCGCGCCACGGGCCGTGGAGCGAGCGCGTTGACGACCAGCAGCGCGACGGGGTTGAGGAGCAGTGTCGTGACGACCTCGTCGATGCCGAAGCGGACGCGCAGCAGCGCCGGGCACGAGCGCCCACAGCGCGCCGGCGAGCGCTCCACCGACGATCATCAGCGGGACGGCGACGAGCGGCGGCAGCCCCCGACGAGCTGGCCGATCGCCCGCGGCGGCGATCGCGCCGACGAGCAGCTGGCCCTCGGCGCCGATGTTCCAGTAGCCGGCGCGGAAGGCGATGGCCACCGCGGCGCCGGTGAACAGGATCGGCGTGGCGCGACGAGGACCTCGAGCAGGCGGAAGCGCGAGGTCAGGGGCACGATGAGGAACTCGGCGTACGCCTCGATCGGGTTCGCGCCCGCCAACGCGATCGGGCCCGCGGTGAGAGCGAACGTGATGAGGATCGCCAGGACGACCAGACCCGGCGTCGACCACGGTGACGCCGATGACGCGGCCCGCGGCATCGAACGACGGGATCCCGTCACGCGGCTTGCCCGTCGGGCGCCGCGTCCCGTCCGGCCATGAGCATGCCCAAGGCGCTCCGGGTCGGCCTCGGCCGCGCGCATCTCGCCGACGATCTGCGCCCTCGTACAGGACGACGAGCCGGTCGGACAGCGCCAGGAGCTCGTCGAGGTCCTCCGAGACGAGCAGGATCGCGGCTCCCCGCGGCGCGTCGGGCGAGGAGCTCGCGAGCGCACGTACTCGGTCGCCCCGACATCGAGCCCTCGCGTGGGCTGCGACACGACGATGACACGCGGGTCGCGCGACAGGACGCGCGCCAGGAGCACCTTCTGGATGTTGCCGCCCGACAGCGTCGCGACGGCGGTCGTTGGGCCGGGCACGGATGGCGAAGCGATCGATGAGCTCCGCGCGCATGCGCGTCGATCCGTCGCTCGTCGAGTCGCGGCCGCAGCCGCCGAAATCGTCGATCTGCTCCAGGACGAGGTTGAGCGCGACCGACAGGTCCGGGACGAGGCTCGCATGTCGGTCCTCCGGGATGCGCCCGACACCGGCCGCCATCGACGCGGCCGGGGATCGCGCCGGCCAGCTCGACGCCGTCGACGAGGATGCGACCCGTCCGTCGGGCCGGCGCATCCCGGACAGCACCTCGACGAGCTCGGTCTGGCCGTTGCCCGAGACGCCGGCGACGCCAAGGATCTCGCCCGCGGCGACATCGAGCGAGACGCCTCGGACGGCGCCGGCAGCCCGCGCCCCGAAGCGCGCAGGTCGCGAACGCGGAGCACCGCGTCCCCGGTCGTGGTCTCGTCGTCGTCTGTCCGGTGAACGCCGAACGTCGGCCGCCCGACCATCATCCGGGCGAGCTCGCGCTCGTCGGTCGTCGCCCGGGGCGGTCCCGACCAGCGATCCCGTCGCGCAGGACGCTGACGCGGTCGCTGATGGCCCGCACCTCCGCCAGCTTGTGGCTGATGAAGACGACCGCGAGGCCATCGGCGACGAGTCGCCGCAGCGTCGCGAACAGGGCGTCGACCTCGTGCGGCACGAGCACCGCGGTGGGCTCGTCGAGGATGAGCACCCGGCAGTCTCGCGCCAGCGCCTTGAGGATCTCGACACGCTGCTGCTCGCCCGACCGACAGGTCTCCGACGCGGGCCGCCGGATCGACGCTGATTCCGAATCGCTCCGAGGCGTCGGCGACCATGCCTCCGCGCGGCGTCCAGGTCGAGTCGGATGCCGCTCGCCGCCCGAGCGCGAGGTTCTCGGCGACCGTCATCGGGCGCGACGAGCGAGAAGTGCTGGGTGACCATCCCGATCCCGGCCGCGATCGCGTCGCGCGGCGAGCGCATCGCGACTGGCCTGCCGTCGATGCGGATCTCGCCGGCGTCGGCAGCGGTCAGCCCGTACAGGATGCGCATCAGCGTCGTCTTGCCCGCGCCGTTCTCGCCGAGCAGGGCATGGACCTCGCCGCGGCCGACGTCGAGGTCGACGCTCGTCGTTGGCGACGAGGTCCCCGAACCGCTTGGTGATCCCCGCGCGGAGCTCGACGATCGGCGTCCGAGGGCGCCGGGATCCGACCGGTCGGCCGTCGAGCCGGCGCCGGCAACGGTCGCGACCCGGGCGGCTCGCCTCGTTGATGTCGACCCGGAACGTCCCGGACTTGATCGCCTGCTCTTTCTCCTGGACCTTCGTCAGGAGGTCCGGTGGCACGCCGCCGGCGACGGCCGCGTTGACCTCGGCGAGGGCGGCCCCACCCTTGGCGACCATGCTGAAGTCCTTGAGGTCCTGGGCGGTGTATGACCCGGCCAGGACCTGGTCGATGACGTACTCGACCGTCGGAGTCATGTTCCAGGTCACGCTGGTCACGACGTTCTGTGGCGCGAGCTCCTTCTGGTCGCTCATGTTGCCGATCGCGACCAGGTCGTTCTCGGCCGCGGCCTCGATGACCCCGAAGCGCTCGGCGAACAGGACGTCGGCCCCTGCACCGATCTGCGCGAGGGCAGCCTCCTTCGCGGTCGCCGGATCGAACCAGCTGTTGAGGAACGTGACCTTGACCTCGACGTTCGGGTTGGTCTCCCTGCGCGCCCTGCGATGAAGGCGTTGATGATGCGGTTGACCTCGGGGACCGGGTATCCGCCGACGACGCCGAGCGTGTTCGATTTCGTCAGACCGCCGGCGAGCATCCCCGCGAGGTAGGCCGGCTCATGGATCCAGTTGTCGAACACCGAGAAGTTCGGTTCTGCCGGGCCGCCGCCCGACCCGAAGACGAAGGCGATGTCCGGATAGTCGGCGGCCACGCGACGCGCGGCTTCCTCGTTGCCGAAGGCGTCGCCGAAGATGATGTCCGGCTGATCTCGTCTCTGCGACCTCCCGCAGGACGCGCTCCATGTCGCCGGAGTAGCCGATCGCGTCCGTGAACGAGTACTCGATCCGACCATCTGCCTTCTCGCCCTCGAGGGCCGTATGGATGACGCCGTCCCATGGCTCCTCGATCTCGGTGGCGAACGCACCGAAGACCTTGATCGACCCGGCGGCGGCGCTTGGTGCCGCGCTTGCCACCTGGCTCGCCGCCTCACTTGCGGGCGGCGTGGTCGCACTGGGCGACGCCCCACCACAGGCGACGACGATCGTGGCCGACACGATGGCGAGCACGAGAGAGCGACGACGATGACCGATCATGGCCTCCTCCTGCCTCCAGCTCACCGCCGTCCACACCCATCCGACGGTCCGGCTGCTGGCCTTCTCGGGTCGCGTCGCCTCCGGATCGGGCGCTCCGGCTCGGAGTGACCGCCGCGACCCTTCGTCAGCAGATCGCGAACGGAAAGCTGCGAGCCGCGCGGTGTCCCGGCGCAACGGCTGGCCGAAGTGTCGGTCTCGGTCCGGGTAGTGTCAAACCGCCGATCCTCTTGCTCGACCCGGACCGTCCACGTTCCCGCGGGCTACCATGCGAGGCGATGCGCGTCCCCCGTCACGAGCCCGGCCGATGAGCCATCCGCCGCTGCGCGTCGCGGTCCTCGGGGCCGGGACGGTCGGCGGTGCCGTGCTCGAGGGACTGACCCACCACACCGAGCGACTGGCGACCGCTGACGGTCGGTCGATCACGCTGACCGCGGTCGCCGTGCGCGATCTCGACAAGGCGCGCGGGAACGGGTTTCCCGCCGACCTCCTGACCGACGCGCCCGCGCATCTCGTTGCCGATCCCGAAACCGACGTCATCGTCGAGCTGATGGGTGGCATCGAGCCTGCCCGGACGCTCATCGCGGCCGCGCTCTCCGCCGGGAAGCCGGTGGTCACCGCCAACAAGTCGTTGATCGCTCATCACGGGCCGGAGCTGGAGTCGGCGGCGCGCCGGAACGGTACCGCGTTTCGGTTCGAGGCCGCCGTCGCCGGTGGGATCCCAGTGCTCGGGCCGCTCGCCGCGGACCTGGCCGCCAACGAGATCGTCCGAGTCCGCGGCATCGTCAACGGGACGACGAACTACATCCTGACCGCGATGGCCGATGACGGCCGGCCGTACGACGAAGTCCTCGCCGATGCGCAGGAACTGGGCTACGCGGAGGCCGACCCGGCCGGCGACGTCGAGGGCGACGACGCGGTCAACAAGCTCGTGATCCTTGCGCGGCTCGCATTCGGCCGATGGCTCGATC
Organism: uncultured Chloroflexia bacterium; assembly: GCA_963819655.1. GTDB lineage: Bacteria > Chloroflexota > Limnocylindria > Limnocylindrales > CSP1-4 > SPCO01. The sequence continues at coordinate 1,238,377 of CAWFXA010000002.1, forward strand.
CGTCGACTGTCGGGCGGCGACCCCCGACCGCTCGTGGCATGGGAAGGCCGGGGATCACCGGCGTGACCGATCACGAGTCGGAGGGAGCGGCGGCGCTCGGGCTGACGATCAAGCTCCTCGCGAGCGCATCGCGTCGCGGCGACGCGATCGAGGCGGCCGTGATCCCGACCGCCGTCCCGGCCGACAGCCCATTCGGCTGGACGGACGGCGTCACCAACCGCATCGAGGTCGAGGCCTTGCCGCTCGGCACTGTCGGTCTCGCCGGTCCCGGCGCCGGCGGAGCCGCCACGAGCAGCGCGGTCCTCGGCGACCTCATCGCGGTCGCGCGCGGACAAGGTTCCACCTGGGCTGGGCTCCTTCCCGCCACGGGCGCCGCGATCCCGGCTGTCGACCCGCTCGACGCGCCCCGTCGCTGGTTCGCCTTCCTGGGCGCCGTCCGATCGAGCGACGGAGAGCTGCCAGCCGCCATCGGCCGAGCAGCGTCGGTCGACTTCGACGACGGCACGGCGATCCGGACCGATGTCGTGACGTTGGCCGATGCGCAGGTTGCGTTCGATGCCGTCCTGCCGGACGGTGCGGACGTAACGCTGTATCCGGTCGATGACTGAGGCGGCGATGGCGGCAGACTCCGGCTTGCGGCCGCGGCTCATGGACCGCTATCGCCGATTCCTGCCGATCACCGACGCGACGCCCTCCCTCAGCCTCGGCGAGGGCGCGACTCCTCTGGTCCGGGCAGGGCGGTTGGCGCGGTCGATCGGCCTGCGGAACCTGTACCTGAAGGTCGAAGGCCAGAACCCGACGGGGTCGTTCAAGGACCGCGGCATGGTCGTGGCCGTCGCCAAGGCGATCGAGAGCGGCGCGCGGGCCATCGTCTGTGCGTCGACCGGGAATACCTCCGCGTCGGCCGCTGCGTACGGCGCCGCCGCCGGCCTCGAGGTCATCGTCGTGTTGCCGCGTGGCCAGATCGCGCTCGGCAAGCTGCTGCAGGCGCTCGCAGCCGGCGCACGCGTCATCGCGGTCGACGGCAACTTCGACGACGCCCTGCGCATCGTGCGCGCCCTGGCCGAGCAGGACGAGCATCCCGTGACGCTGGTCAACTCGGTCAACCCGTTCCGCCTCGACGGGCAGAAGACCGCCGCGTTCGAGGTCTGCGACGACCTGGGCCGGGCACCCGACATCCTGGCCATCCCGGTCGGCAACGCCGGCAACATCAGCGCGTACTGGGCAGGCTTTCGCGAGTACGCCGATGCCGGGCTGACGCGCTCGACGCCCGCGATGTGGGGCTTCCAGGCAGCCGGCGCCGCGCCGCTCGTGTACGGGCGCCGCGTCGAGCGTCCGGAGACCGTCGCGACGGCGATCCGGATCGGCGCGCCTGCGTCGTGGGACAAGGCCATCGCGGCCCGCGACGAGAGCGGTGGTCGCATCGAAGCGGTCACCGATGACGAGATCCTCAGCGCGTATCGCGACCTTGCGACCCTCGAAGGCGTGTTCTGCGAGCCCGCCTCGGCGGCGAGCATCGCCGGACTGCGCAAGATGGCCGCGGCCGCCAAGCTCGACCCTGACGCGACCGTCGTGGCGGTCCTCACCGGTCACGGTCTCAAGGACCCGCAGACCGCCGAGCGCCAGGTGCCTGGAGTGATCGAGACCGCCCCGACGCTCGGGGCCGTGGCCGTCGCGCTGGGCTGGAGCTGATCGATGGTCGCCCACTGGCTCGCCGAGCTCGACGGTCGCCGCGTCACGGTCGAAGTCCCGGCGTCATCGGCCAACCTGGGCGCGGGCTACGACTGCCTCGGCGTGGCGCTGGCACTGACGAACCAGATCGAGGTCGAGGTCCGCGGCTGGAGTCGCGGCCTGATCGAGCTCACCATCGAGGGCGAGGGCCGCGAGGAGCTGACCGAGGACCGGGACAACCGCTTCGTCCGGGGGCTCGAGGCGGCGATGGGCGCTGCCCGCGGCGAGCTGCCGGAGGGCGTCGGCTGGCGGATCGCGATGCGCAACGGCATCCCGTTCGCGCGTGGGCTCGGGTCTTCGGCCGCCGCGACCGTGGCCGGCATCGTGGCCGCGAATGCGCTTCTCGGCGAGCCGCTGGACATGGCGGCGCAGCTCCGGATCGCGGCCGGCATCGAGGGCCACCCGGACAACGCGGCCGCGGCTCTGCTCGGCGGCTTCGTGGCCTCCGCCGCGACGGCCGACGGTGTCGAGGCGATCCGCGTCGATACCACCCGCGACCTGCGGGCCGTGCTGTTCATCCCGGAGCGCCGCCTGCCGACCGAGGCGATGCGCAAGGCCCTGCCCGCGACGATCCCGCTCGAGGACGCGGTCGCGAACCTGGGAGCCGTGGCCCTCGGCGTGGCGGGGCTCGCCACCGGTCGGACCGACATGCTTGCCCGGCTCACCGTGGACCGGATCCACGAGCCATATCGGGCCAAGGTCTACCCCGAAATGCCGCGGATGGTGGCGGCCGCCCGCGAGGCCGGCGCCCTCGGCGCCTGTCTGTCCGGCGCGGGCTCGACGATCATCGCCTTCGCGGACTCCATGTCGCAGATCTCGCGGATCGAGGCGGCATTCGTTGCTGTCGCGGCGGACAGCGACCTCGATGGTCAAGTCGTCGTCGTCCAGCCGCGCAACGCGGGTGCCAAGGTCATCGACACGGGCCGCTGATGGACGACCTCGGCTCGACGGTCGGCAACGGCATCACGGGCCTCGTCGGCGGGGCGTTCGAGGCCATCGGCTCGGCGTTGCGCGGCATCGTGGCCGCGGGTGAAAGAGCTCTCCCCAACGGCCTGCTGTGGGCCGTGGTGTTCGTGGTGCTCGTGATCGCAGCGTGGACCCTGGCCAAGCGCTAAGGCCCGATCACCCGCCGGTCTGCGCCTCGATGAACGCCAGGACCTCGTCCCACGCGGCGGCGCTCTGCGGCGCGAACTCCTTCGCCTTCCGGTCGAAGAAGCTGTGTGGCGCTCCGGGATACGTCACGATCCGGCGGTCGATGCCGCGCTCGGCCAGGCCCCGATCGAATCCCTCGATCGCCTCGGCCGAGATGCCCTGGTCGGCACCGCCGAACAGCCCGAGGACAGGAGACGCGATGTCGTCGATCCGGTCGAGCGGAGCCGGCGCGTCATTCCGCCACGGCCCTGCCAATGTGCCGTAGAAGCCCATCACCCCCACGAGGTCGAGGCCGAGCGTCGCCGCCAGGAACGACATCCGGCCACCCATGCAGAAACCGAGCGTGAAGCGCGCCGCGATGCCATCACTGCGAAGCGCCTCGACGCCAGCGGTGATGTCGGCTGAGATGCCGGCCCAGGTGGTCATCTTGACCTGGGGCATGTGGTCGAACGCCTCGCCACGGGGCTCATCGCCGGCCGTCCGGCCGAACCAGTCGATCGCGACCGCGTCGATGCCGCGCTCCGCGAACCGCAGCGCGAGCTCCTCATAGAACGGATGGAGGCCGCGAACGTCGGGCAGGAGGACGACGCCGGCTCCGCCAGGCTCCGCTGGCCGGGCCCGAAAGGCCGTGAACCGGTTGTCGTCGGCTGCAGTCAGCTCGATGCGTGAGCCGTCGAGGGCGCCTCCGGCGATCGGTGCGATCGGCGGTCGGCTGTCATGGTCGAAGCACATGAGGCGTCTCTCCTTCGGCTCCGCGGCGGGGCCGGCTCGTCGCGGCTCGATACGACGAAATCGTCGCATCTCCCGCCGAGACGGGGGACGTTCGTGCACGGAATGAATACCGTGTTCGCCCTGCGCGATCTCGCCCAGGCCCGAATCGCCCGATCTCGACGCAAGATGCGACGAAATCGGCGCATCCCGTAGCGGAGGGCTGCGCCTGGCCCCGCTCGCGGAGATCACGGAATCCGGCAGTAGAATGCCCCGCATGCCCGGCCCCCTCGTCGTCCAGAAGTACGGCGGCTCATCGGTCGCCGGGGCGGACCGGATCAAGCGGGTCGCCCGGCGCATCGCGCGTGAGCGTGCGGCCGGCCATGACCTCGTGATCGTGGTGTCCGCGATGGGCGACACCACCGACGAGCTGCTCGGTCTCGCAGCGGCCATCACGGATGACCCCGATCCCCGCGAGCTCGACGTCCTCCTCGCAACGGGCGAGCATCAGAGCGCCACGCTCGTGTCGATGGCGCTTCATGGCATCGGTATCCCGGCCATCAGCCTGACCGGGCCACAGGCGGGCATCACCACCGACGGCACGTACGGCCGGGCACGCATCGCCGGGATCGAGCCGCGCCGGGTGCGCGCGGAGCTCGAGGGCGGCAAGGTCGTGATCGTCGCCGGCTTCCAGGGGCAGAGCGCGGCCCAGGCCGACGACCAGGAGATGACGACGCTCGGCCGTGGCGGCAGCGACACCACCGCGGTGGCCCTCGCGGCGGCGCTGCGCGCCGATCGCTGCCAGATCTTCACCGACGTGCGCGGCATCTTCACCGCCGACCCCCGCCTGGTCCCCCAAGCGCGCCAGCTGCCGCTCATCGGCTACGAGGAGATGCTCGAGCTTGCCCACCAGGGCGCCCAGGTCATGCAGGTCCGGGCAGTCGAGCTGGGCTGGATCAACGAGGTCGTCATCGAGGTCCTGAGCTCGTTCGAGGACGCGCCGGGCACTCTCATCAAGGAGGATCCGCTCGTGGAACAGCGCAACAAGGTCCGCGGGCTCGCCCACGACCGGAACGTCGCCAAGGTCACTGTCGTGGCGGTCCCGGACCGGCCGGGCATCGCGCGGGCGATCTTCGATCCGCTGGCCGCGGCCGGGGTCAACATCGACATGATCGTGCAGAACGTCGGCCACGGCGGCGAGACCGACCTGTCATTCACTGTCCCGGAGGTCGAGCTGGGGAAGGCGAAGAAGACCCTCGAGCCGGTCGTCCGCGAGCTGGGCGCCCGCGAGCTGACGACCGATGCATCCGTCGCCAAGGTGAGCATCGTCGGGGCCGGGCTGCACAACTCCCCGGGCTACGCCGCCCGGATGTTCGGCACTCTGGCCGACGCCAAGGTCAACATCGAGATGATCTCGACGTCCGAGGTGCGGATCACCTGCATGATCGCCGAGGACGAGCTCGAGATCGCATTACGCGCGCTGCACGAGGCGTTCGAGCTCGAGCGGCCGGAGCCCGTCGAGGTCGCGGCGGCCGGCTGACCGCCGTCCCCTCGCTTGCCCACGATGGCCCAGTTCATCGCCCGCCTCGAGCGCTTCGACCTCGTCGGATCGACGAATGACGTCGTCCGGAGCTGGCTGGCGGACGGCACGCCCGAGGTCTGCCTGGCGATCGCCGACGAACAATCGGCGGGGCGTGGGCGAGATGGCCGGACGTGGTCGGCTCCGGCGGGGGCCGCGCTCCTTCTGTCGGCTGGTTTCCGGCCGTCGTGGCTCGCTGCAGCTCAGCTGTGGCGGTTGGCGGCTTCGGTGTCGCTGGCGATGGCCGAGGCAGGCGAGTCGATCGTGGGGCTCCCCGCTGGCTCGATCCGTCTCAAGTGGCCGAACGACCTGGTGGTCGAAGCGGAGGCCGGCGTTCGCAAGCTGGCTGGAGTCCTCGGAGAATCGACGGGCATCGGGACCGACGATCCGCGTGCCGTCATCGGCATCGGCGTGAACGGCGATTGGCCGACGGATGCGTTCCCGGCGGACCTCGCCGGCACGATGACGTCACTCCGCGCCCTTGCAGCCGGCCGGCCGATCGACCACGCAGCCCTTCTGGACGCGTTCGTCGAACGCCTTGAAGGACGGGTTGTCGCGTTGCGCGACGGCCGGTTCGACGTAGACGACTGGGCGGACCGGCAGGTCACGACAGGCCGCGCTGTCGTGCTGATCTCACCGGGCGGGGATGCCACGACGGTCAGGGCGCTCGGCGTCGACCCGTCGAGCGGCGTGCTCGTCGTTGCGGATCCGACTGTCGATGGCGGCCAGCGCACGGTCGTCGTGGGCGAGATCCGTCATGTCCGGGTGCCGGCGATCCCGGAGACCGCCGCGACGTCGGCGGCTGCGGCGCAGGCACGGGTGTAACGCGATGGCCCGTCCGGCATTGAGGAAGACGACGCGGTCCCAGCAGTCCGCTCGCCCACGTCTTGCCCACCTCGATCTTGATCGGTCGCTCGTGGATGCGGCACGGGCCGACCCCGCGCGGTTCGACGCGCTGTACCGGAAGTACGTTGCCCAGGTGTACAACTACGCGGTCTACGAGCTCGGCGACCATCACGAGGCAGAGGACGCCACGGAGCGGACGTTCCTGTCCGCCCTGGCTGGCCTGCCGCGGTTCGAGGAGCGCGCCCTCCCGAGGGACGGCGAGGGCGCGTCGACGTTCCGCATCTGGCTGTTCCGGATCGCCCGGAACGTCGTCAACGAGCGACGCCGTCGCTGGCGCCGCCGGCCCGAAGCACCGCTCGACCTGGCGCTCAGCGCCCCCGACCCGACCGACATCGAGCACGCCGTCGTCGCGCGCGAATCGGCGCTGTCGGCGTGGCGCGCGGTCGATCGTCTGAGCGGGGATCGCCGGCGCGCTGTCATCCTGCGTTTCGTCCACGAGATGTCGACCGCCGAGATCGCCGCCATCCTCGGCCGGTCGGAGGGAGCGGTCCGGGTCCTGATCCATCGCGGCCTGCGCGGCGTCGCACGCGACCTGCGCGACCGTCGCGAGGGGAGTGCGTGACCGTCGGGTCGTCCGCGCGTGACGGGGAGATCGAGGCGCTCGTGGTCGATCGATATCTCGAATCGCTGCTCGCGCGCGCGCCGCGCGACACGGCGGACGTGCCCGAGGACCTGCGGGTGACCGCCGAGCGGCTGGCGACCGGCCTGCCGCGCTATCACCCGTCCTTCCGCTTCGAGGATGAGCTGGCCGCGCGCCTCGCGCTGGCCGCGGGTTCGGCGACCGGCACGATCGGCGAGGTGATCGACTTCCGCGCGCCGCGGCCGCGCGACCGCGGCGCGACCGATGACGGCCGTGGCCAGGTTCGCCCGGTGGTGATCGGCGGCGTGGTCACATCGGCGGCGATCTCGCTCGCGGCCGCGTGGATGGCGTGGCGGCGCGGCCGGCCGCCCGCCGACGCGATGACGCGCGCCATGCGCGCCGTGGCCCGGACGAGGATCGTCTGATGCCGCTCAAGCTGCCCTCGTTCCGCGCCCGGCGCGATGTCTACCCGCCGGACCTGTGGACCAAGTGCCCGACGTGCTCGACGATGCTGTTCAACAAGCAGCTCGAGAAGAACCTCAGGGTCTGCACCACGTGCGGCCACCACTTCCGCCTGTCGGCCGAGGCACGCCTGGACCACCTGCTCGATCCGGGCACCTGGTCGGAGCGCGACCCCGGGCTGCAATCGGTCGACGCGCTCGGGTTCGTCGACCAGAAGCCCTACCCGGACCGGCTCGCTGCGGCCCAGCTCGCCACCGGCATGCGCGACGCGGCCGTTTGGGGCACAGGGTCGATCGGCGGCCACGAGATCGCGATCTGCGTGATGGATTTCGGGTTCATGGGCGGGTCGATGGGCGCGGTCGTCGGGGAGAAGGTCACACGGGCAGCCGAGCACGCGCTCGCCGCGCGGGTGCCGTTGGTCGTCGTGAGTGCGTCGGGCGGTGCCCGGATGCAGGAGGGCACGCTCGCGCTCATGCAGCTCGCCAAGACGCTTGCTGCGCTCGAGCGACTGCGGGCGAGCGGCGTGCCGTTCTTCTCGGTCCTGTCCGACCCCACGACCGGCGGCGTCTTCGCGTCGTTCGCCGCGGTCGGCGACGTCAATATCGCGGAGCCCGACGCGCTGATCGGATTCGCGGGGGCACGCGTGACGGCCGGGACGATCGCGGCGGAGCTGCCGCCTGGGTTCCAGCGGGCCGAGTTCCTGTTCAGCCACGGCTTCGTCGACCGGGTCGTCGCGCGGTCGGAGCTGCACGATGAGCTCGCTAGCCTGCTCCGACTGCTCCCGTCGCGCGGCGCGTTCGTCGAGCCGGAACCCGACGAGGATGTGCCGGCTTTCCGGCCATTCTCGTTCCTGACGACGATCGCCGACCGGGTGGGTGAGCTCGCGAACGGCGACGGCGCGACCGACGACGACGAGGCCGCAGCTCCGACGCCGCCCGTCACGGTGCCCGCCGTGGATCCGGACGGTGCCGTGGCGATCGCGCCCTTGAACGACAAGGCACGCGACGACGTGTGGGCCCGCGTCCAGCTCGCTCGCAGCCTGCGCAGGCCCCGGACGCTCGAATTCCTCGACGCGATGGCCGACGAGTTCGTCGAGCTGCACGGCGATCGCCTGTTCGGCGACGACGCCGCGATCGTGGCCGGTCTGGCACGCATCGGTGGCAGGCGCCTAGCGGTGATCGGCCAGCAGAAGGGCGCGGACACCGACGAGAACATCCGGCGCAACTTCGGCATGCCCCATCCCGAGGGCTATCGCAAGGCCATGCGGGTCATGGAGCTCGCCGAGCGTGCCGGCCTGCCGGTCGTCACGTTCGTTGACGTCCCCGGCGCCCACCCGGGTCCAGAGTCGGAGGAGCGCGGCATCGCCGAGGCCATCGCCCGCTCGATCGGCCTGATGAGCCGCCTCCGGACGCCGATCGTGACGGTCATCACGGGGGAAGGCGGCTCCGGCGGGGCGTTGGCCATCGCGGTCGGCGACGTCGTGATCGCCCTCGAGAACGCGGTGTATTCCGTCATCAGTCCCGAAGGCTGTGCGTCGATCCTGTGGCGGACGTCGGACGAAGCCGCGACCGCGGCCGCCGCGATGCGGATGTCGGCGGCCGACCAACACGCGCTCGGCGTGATCGACATCGTGGTGCCGGAGCCAGGCGAGGGCGCACACGCAGAGCCCGAGGCGACAGCCGATCGGCTCCGCTCGATCATCCTCGACAGGCTCGACGCGCTCGCTCCGCTGCCGATCGACACGCTTCTCGAGCAGCGCTACCGACGCTACCGTGCTCTGGGCGCCTACACTGAGGTCGCTCGACCCGAGGTGCCCGGGCGCGTGGACCGGAGTCTCGCCGATCGCCTGCGCGATCTGCTCGATCCGGCCCGGCGGGGACTCGTCGGGTTCGAAGGCTGGTCCCGTGACGACGATCCACCGGCTCGCGAGGAGGTATAGCGCGTGCCAGATCAGGTACCGGCCGACGCCCGACGATCGCGTGATGACGGCGAGCGTGCCGCCGACCACGCAGCGATCGATCGCCTCACCGGCGAGCTCCTGCCCGCGCTGATCGCGAAGCTCGGGGCGACGGGCCTCGGCGAGCTCGAGGTGCGAGAGGGAGCCTGGCGCGTGAGGCTCCGGCGTCCCGCAGGTCCGCCAGTCGGCACCCGCGAGCGTCGTGCCAGCGATCGTGGCGGCGCCGCCGACCGGCTGACGGAGCGGTTGCCCGAGCGGCCGCCCCGCGCCCAGCACCTGCATCCCCACCCGGAACCCCCGGCCACAGCCCGTTCGGATTCGCGGAGCGTGGCCACGTCACCGGCGGTCGGCATCTACCAGCCGCGCAAGGACCTGACGATCGGCTCGCGCGTGCGCGCCGGAGATCGATTGGGTGCTGTCGACATGCTCGGCGTCGCGCAGGAGGTGGTCGCCCCGATCGACGGCGTCGTGGGCACCAGCCTGGTCGAGCCTGGCGAGGCCGTCGAGTACGGCCAGGAGCTGATCGTCGTCGAGCTCGCCGTCCCGATGTCGACCAACGGCACCGGCGGCGCCTGATGTTCAAGAAGGTCCTTATCGCGAACCGGGGGGAGATCGCCCTCCGCGTGTTGCGCGCGTGCCGCACGCTCGGCGCCGAGGCGGTGGTTGCCTACAGCGAGGCTGACCGCGAATCGCTCCCGGTCGGGCTCGCCGACGAGGCGATCTGCATCGGCCCGCCCGACGCTCAACGGTCGTACCTGTCCGCGCCTGCCGTGATCTCGGCCGCGCTGGTCACCGGCTGCGACGCGATCCATCCGGGCTACGGGTTCCTGTCCGAGGACGAGGGCTTCGCCGAGGTCGTGGCGGCTCACGGCATGACCTTCATCGGCCCACCGGCCAACGTCCTGGAGCGCTTCGCCAGCAAGGCCGGGACCCGCGAGCTCCTGGGTGCGCATGGGCTGCCGACGATCCCCGGTTCGGAAGGGATGTTGCGCGACGACATGCACGCCCTGGCCGAGGCCGAGCGCATCGGCTACCCGGTCCTGGTCAAGCCGTCCGCCGGTGGTGGTGGCAAGGGCATGCGCATGGTCCGCACGTCGCGCGAGCTCGAGTCCGTGCTCAAGGTCTGCCGGAGCGAGGCGAAGGCCGCGTTCGGCGACGACTCCCTGTATCTCGAGAAGTGGCTCGACGAGAACCGCCACATCGAAGTCCAGATCGCCGTCGACCGGTACGGCCACGGCGTCCACCTCGGGGAACGCGACTGCTCGGTCCAGCGGCGCCACCAGAAGATCCTCGAGGAGGCCCCGACACCGGCGCTGTCCGATGCCGTTCGTGCCGACCTGGCGGAGCGGGCGATCCGGGCGGTCGTCGCAGCCGGCTACGAGAACGTCGGCACCCTGGAGTTCCTGGTCGATCGCACCGGCAACTTCTACTTCATCGAGATCAACTGCCGGATCCAGGTCGAGCATCCCGTCACCGAGAGCCTGACCGGCGTCGACCTCGTCGCGATGCAGATGCGCATCGCCGCCGGCGAGCCGCTCGGCATCAGCCAGGCCGATATCAGGTTCTCCGGGCATGCGATCGAGTTCCGGATCAACGCCGAGGACCCCGCGCACGATTTCCGCCCGGGGGCCGGGGTGGTCGAGCGCTATCACGCGCCGGGCGGGCCGGGCGTGCGTATGGACTCGCACCTGTTCACGGGCTACGAGGTCCCGCCCTTCTACGACTCGCTGCTCGGCAAGCTGATCGTGTGGGGTCCGGACCGCGAGACCGCCATCGCCCGCGGTCGAGTGGCGCTCGAGGAGCTCGTCATCGACGGCATCACGACCAACGTCGATATCCACCAGGCGCTCCTCGCCTCGGAGACGTTCCTCGAGGGACGGATGACGACGAACCTGCTCGATCGGGTGGGCAGCGCGGCCTTCCTCGCGGCGGCCGCCCGGGTATGACCGTCGTGCAGACCTGCACACGCCGACCCGTTGCCGCCGGCCGCCACCGGCCAGACTGAACCAGCACACCGCCGTTGGAGTCGCCCGTGACCGAGACCGTCCACACGACCGCCGAGATCGAACGTCTGATCCCGCATCGCCACCCGTTCCTTCTGGTCGACCGCATCGTCGAGTACGACCCGGACGCGAAGCGGATCGTGGGGCTCAAGGGCGTCACGGCGACCGAGTGGTTCTTCGCCGGGCATTTCCCGGGTCTGCCGGTCATGCCGGGCGTCCTCCAGGTCGAGGCGCTCGCCCAGACGATGGCGGTCTACGTCGCCAAGCAACCAGGCTTCGGCGACCGGATCGGCCTGTTCGCGGGCATCGACGATGTGCGCTTCAAGCGGATCGTCGCTCCGGGCGACACGCTCCGACTCGAGGTCACGATGGAGAAGCTCGGCTCGCGCTTCGGCAAGGGTCGTGGCGTCGCGTCGGTCGCCGGCGAGGTGGCCTGCGAGGGGCTGTTGAGCTTCATCATCCCGCCCGAGGGTGCGCTCCGATGAGCCGGATCGCTGCCCTCTCGGACGTACACGGCAATGCGGCCGCCCTCGAAGCCGTCCTCGCGGACATCGCACGCGAGAAGCCCGACGCGCTCATGGTCGCCGGCGATCTCGTGCTCAACGGCCCCGAACCTGCGCTCGTCATCGACGTTCTGCGCAGCCTCGCCGGCGACGGCGCCCTGATCATCGGTGGCAATACAGACATCGCGGTGGCCGACTTCGACTACGCGGCGGCCTTTCCGTGGATGATCGACGGCGTCCCGGATGCCATCGTCGATGCTGCGGAATGGGCCCACGAGGCGATCGGGGACGAGCGTCTCGATTGGCTTCGGCGACTGCCGGCCGAACGCCGCTGGCGGACCGACGACGACACGCTCGTCCTGGCCTGCCACGGATCGCCAGGTTCTCAGACCTCGGGCTTCGACCAGCATCTCGACCCGTCGGTCACGATCGAGCGAGTCGCCCGGACCGATGCTCGCGTCATCGTCTGTGGCCACACGCATCTGCCCGAAGTGCGCGACCTCGGCTGGAAGGTGATCGTCAACGACGGCTCCGCGGGCTACGTGTTCGATGGCGACCCGACCGCCTCCTGGGCGCTCATCGACATCGAGGACGACGAGGTCCGCGCCGAGATCCGACGCACGACGTTCGACACGCTGGCCGTCGCCAACGCCATCTCGGCCCGCGGCCTGGCGGGCGACGTCTACCGCGCCGCGACGGTCCGCACCGGGAAGTTGGTGCGATGAGCCGGCGGGTCGCGTGATGGGTAGTCGGCGGGTCGTCGTGACCGGGATGGGGCTCGTGACGCCGCTCGGAAACGACCTCGAGACCACATGGGCGGGCATGGTCGCCGGGCGCTCCGGGATCACGACGATCGACGCGTTCGACCCGTCACGGCTGACCGTCCGCATCGCCGGCCAGGTCCGCGACTTCGACGCGAGCCACGTCCTCGACCGGAAGGACCAGCGCCGGACCGACCGCTACATCCAGTTCGGGCTGGTCGCGGCGCGCGAGGCGATGGACCAGGCCGGCCTGCCCGATCGCCTGGAGGGAGAGCTGGCGGAGCGCACCGGCGCGATCCTGGGCACCGGGCTCGGCGGCGTCGGGACCCTCAACGAAGGCATCAGCACGAACGTGACGCGCGGCCCGGACCGGATCAGCCCGTTCCTCATCCCGATGGGCATCCCCAACGTCGGATCCGGGCAGATCGCGATCAACTACGGGATGACCGGGCCGAACTTTGCGACCGTCTCGGCATGTGCCACCGGCGGACACGCCGTCGGCGAGTCGTTCGAGACGATCCGGCGCGACGACGCCGACGTGATGGTCTCGGGCGGCACGGAGGCCGGGATCTACGAGTTCCTCATCGGCGGGTTCGCCGCGATGCGCGCGCTGTCCACCCGCAACGACGACCCGGCAGCCGCGTCGCGCCCGTTCGACTCCGGTCGCGACGGCTTCATCTGCGGCGAGGGAGCGGGTGTCCTGGTCCTCGAAGAGCTCGACCACGCCCGGGCGCGCGGGGCGACGCCTCTCGCGGAGATCGTCGGGTACGGCGCGACCGCCGACGCGTCACACATCACCCTGCCGGCGCCCGGTGGCATCGGAGCGGTCCGCGCCGCGCGACGTGCGCTCGAGAAGGCCGGCCTGGCGCCCGACGACGTCGATCACGTGAACGCCCACGCGACATCGACCCCGGAAGGCGACAAGTCGGAGCTCCAGGCGATCAAGACGATCCTCGGAGAGCACGCCGCCGGGACCCCGATCACCGCCAACAAGTCGATGATCGGCCACACGCTCGGGGCGGCCGGCGCGATCGAGTCGATCGTCTCGGTCATGACCATCCGCGAGGGCTGCATCCCGCCGACGATCAATCTGACCGACCCGGATCCCGAGGCCCAGGGACTGACGATCGTGGCGAACGAAGCGGCCCGCCACGACGTCCGCGTGGTGCTGTCGAACTCGTTCGGGTTCGGTGGCCAGAACACGGCCCTGATCTTCCAGCGGTGGGACGCGTGACCGACGACCTCGAACCGATGGCCGTGGGTCCCGGCGCAGAGCCGCTGCCGGACGGCGTCGTCGACGCGCTCGAAGCACAGGCGACATCGGTGGAGTCGGCGGCCGAGCCGCAGGGGGCAGACCCGGCCGCGCTTCGCGATGACGGCGATCTCGAGCTGCTCGGCCTCATCGATCGCCTTGCAGCCCTGCTCGATCGCTCCGACCTGACAGAGCTCGAGGTGGAGTCTGGCGGCACCGGCCTCGTCCTGCGCAAGCCATCAGCCCTTGCTCCCATCACCGTCGCGAGCGTGGCGGCGACGTCGCCCGCGGCGACGGCCGTAGCCATGCCGGCCTCGGGCGGGGCAGGGCCGAGCGACCGCGAGCCGGTGGCGCCTGCCAAGCCGTCGATCAAGGCGCCGCTCACGGGCATCTTCTATGCATCGCCGGCTCCTGGGACGGCGCCATACGTGGCGGTCGGCGGCGAGGTCGCGGTCGGCCAGATCATCGGTCTCATCGAGGCCATGAAGCTGTTCAACGAGATCAAGTCGGACCTGGCTGGGCGCGTCGTCCGGGTCGTGGCCGAGAGCGGCGCCCTGGTCAAGGCCAAGCAGCCGCTCATCGAGGTGGAGCCGCTGTGAACGACGTCGCTCGGCAGCCGCGGGCCCACGTCACCGGATGGGGTCGCTACGCACCAGCCCAGGTGCTCACGAACAAGGACCTCGAGCGGATGGTCGACACGTCCGACGAGTGGATCGTCTCGCGGACCGGCATCCGCGAGCGTCGGGTCGCGGCCGCCAACGAGACCACCGCGTCGATGGCCGCCGTGGCCTCCCTGCGGGCGATCAGGACTGCCGGCATCGACCCCGACGACATCGACCTCATCCTGCTCGCGACGCTGACTCCCGACTACTGGATGCCGTCGACCGCGGCGCTCGTCAAGGAGGCGATCGGCAACACGCGTGCGGCGGCGATGGACGTCGCGGCCGCCTGTTCGGGGTTCGTCTACGCGTTCGCTACGGCCCAGGCTTACATCACCAGCGGGATCGCCAAGCACGTCCTGGTGATCGGCGCGGAGCTGCTGACCCGCTTCCTCGACTATACCGATCGGAGCACGTGCATCCTGTTCGGGGACGGCGCGGGTGCGGTGGTCCTGTCGGCCAGCGATGAGCCGGGTGGCGCGCTCGGGATCGAGCTCACGACGGCTCCCCAGGGCGCCTACATGATCTGGCTGCCGGCCGGCGGCGCCAAGAGCCCGCCATCGGCGGAGACGATCGCGCGCGGCGAGCACTTCATCCGGATGGAGGGCAAGGAGACGTACCGGTTCGCCACCAAGACGATGGCGACGACCGCCCTCGAATCGGTCAGCAAGTCCGGGCTCCAGCCGTCGGACATCGACCTGTTCATCCCGCACCAGGCGAACATCCGCATCGTCGAGGCGGTCGCCAAGGGGCTCGACCTGCCGATGGACAAGATGTACGTGAACCTCGACCGCTACGGCAATACCTCCGCGGCGTCCGTGCCGATCGCCTTGGCCGAAGCCGTGAACGAGGGCCGCGTCAAGATCGGCGACCGGATCGTGATGGTCGCATTCGGGGCGGGCTTCACCTCGGGGGCCGTGACGGTCGAGTGGACGGCCGATCCGGCGCGCGGCCGGGCCGGTGACGCGGCCGTGAACGCCGACGACGTCAATGTCCGGTTGCCGGTCGACTGGGACTCGGTCGACCCGATCCCGCCGGCGCTGGTCGAGCTGATGGCCCGACCCGGCACGGTCGATGTCCCGTTGGACGACGTCGTCCCAGGCGAACCCGAATCGGCCCACTCGGAGGTCCATGCGTGATCGATCTGACCGGCAAGGCGGCCCTCGTGACCGGTGGCTCGCGCGGGATCGGCAAGGCGATCGGTCTGCGGCTCGCCCGCCAGGGCGCCGACGTCGCATTCAGCTACAAGGGCAACACGGATGCCGCTAACGCGACGGCCGCCGAGATCGAGTCGATCGGGACGCGCGCGTTGGCGATCCAGGGTGACGTCCGGGATCCCGAGTCGGCCGAGGCCGTGGTCAAGACCGCGCTCGAAGCCTTCGGCAAGATCGACATCCTGGTGAACAACGCCGGGGTGACCCGCGACGACCTGATCATGCGGATGAGCGCCGAGGCCTGGCGCGAGGTGCTCGAGACCAACCTCTTCGGGGCGTTTTGGATGACCAAGGCCGTCACCCGGCCGATGCTCAAGGCGCGTGCCGGCCGGATCGTGAACATCACGTCGGTATCCGGGCAGGCCGGCCAGATGGGGCAGGCCAACTACAGCTCGGCCAAGGCTGGGCTGATCGGCCTGACGAAGGCCACCGCGCGTGAACTGGCATCGCGCGGGATCACCGTCAACGCCGTGGCCCCGGGCTTCGTCCTGACCGAGCTCACCCAGGGATTGCCCGACGCCCTGAAAGAGGAGATCACGGCGCGCACTCCGCTGGGACGGTTCGGCACGACCGAGGAGGTCGCCGATGCCGTGGCGTTCCTCGCCTCTGACGAGGCCGGCTACGTCACCGGCCAGGTCCTGGCCGTCGACGGCGGCCTGGTCATGATGTAGTGCGAACACCCTAGGACCCTTACCGGACCCGCCCCGTACCGCTGGCGAGGACCAACTCGGGCACCCCTGATGGGACGATACGACGGTATGACTGCGCGCCTCCGACACCGCGTCGTTGCTGAAACGCGCCCGGAGCGGGCTCCCGGCCAAGGGCGCCCGTCGGTCTTTCGGCGCCTGCTCGCCGCGCCCGACGCGGCGCGGCAGCTGGAGGAGGAGCCGGACCGCCTGATCGGCCTCGAATCGGAGCTAGCTGAGCGGCTCGACAGCGTCCTCGGCATCGCCGAGCGTCTCGCCGCGTCTCACGATCGGGAGGACCTGTTCCGCACGATCGTGGACGAGACGAAACGGGCGCTCCGCGTCGACTACGTCACGATCAGGATCCTCCGCGACGACCAGCTGCACGTCGCCGCGTGGGCGGGTCTGCCCGACGACATCGCCGCCGCCCTGCCGGCGTTCGGCGTCGGTGAGGGCTGGGTCGGCGAAGTGCTGCGGACCGGTCGATTCGCAGCCTGGACGGACACGCGCACCGATCGGCGCTACGGCTCGAGCAGATACGACGGCATCCTCGAGTTCGCGGGCGATCTCATCGCGCCGCTCGTGCATCACGACCGCGTGATCGGGGCGCTGTCGGCGGTGACGCGCGAGCCGCGCGAGTGGACCGACGGCGACGTGGCCTTCCTCACGACGCTTGCGACCCATGCCGCGATCGCACTGACCAACGCCGAGCTGTTCGAGCAGACCGAGGCGAAGGCCGCGCAGCTGACCGTTCTCCAGGCGGCCTCCGGTCGACTCAACCGAGCGACATCGGTCGAGGCGGTCGGGCGAGCACTCGTCGAGGAGACCCGCCGGATCATCGACTACCACAACGCGCGCGTGTACCTCATCGAGTTGCCCGATCAGGTCGTGCCCATCGCCTTCGAGGGTCGGGTCGGCGCCTACGAGCATGTCGATCTCGACCTGCTGCGCTGCCGTCTCGGCGAGGGCTTCACCGGCTGGGTCGCGCAGTACGGCGAGCCGCTCCTGATCAACGACGCGAACCGAGATCCGCGAGGGGTGACGATCACCGGCACTGAGGACATCGACGAATCGATGCTCGTGGTCCCGATGCTGTACGACGAGGAAACCGTCGGTGTGATCACTCTTTCGAAGCTTGGCCTGGACGGCTTCGACGGCGACGACCTGCGGCTGCTGGCGATCCTTGCGGACCACGCTGCGACCGCGCTCGAGACCGCGCGCCTTCTGACCCGGAGCCAGGAGCTCGCACTGGAGCTGCGCCGGATGCTCGACATGAGCGGCGAGCTCTCGGAGAGCCTCGACCCGCGCCAGGTGGCGAACCTGATGGCGGGCCACCTCGCGCGCGCGATGGGCGTCGATGAATGCGCGATCAGCTACTGGGATCGACCGTCCGGGCGCGTCGAATCGCTCGGCTATCACCCGCCGCTGCACGAGATCGAGCCCTATTTCGAAGTCGACGGCTTCCCAGAGACGCTGCGCGTCCTCGAGCGGCAGGTCACGGTCATCATCGACGCCGAGGACCCACGTGCCGATCCGGCCGAGGTCGCCCTCCTGCGGAGCGACGGGATCCGCATGCTGGTGATGCTGCCGTTGGTCGCCAAGGGCCAGTCGATCGGCCTCGTCGAACTGTTCTCACGGACGGAGGCGCGCTGGGACGCCCAGCGCCTCGAGGTCGCGCGGACGATGGCCAACGAAGCGGCCATGGCGCTCGAGAATGCGCGTCTGTACGAGGACGCGCGCAAGCGCGCGGACCGCGACCCGTTGACCGGGTTCTTCAACCACCGCTATATGCACGAGCGGATGGGGGAGGAGGTCGTCCGCTCCCAGCGCGGCAAGCGCCCGCTGAGCGTGATGATGCTCGACCTCGACGACTTCAAACTCGTGAACGACACGTTCGGTCACCTGTTCGGCGACCGAGTCCTGACCTGGGCGGCCGAGCTGATCAAGGCGACGCTTCGTGCGTCGGACGTGCCGGCCCGGTACGGCGGGGACGAGTTCGCCGTGATCCTGCCCGATACCGATGCTGCCGATGCGGCCCACGCCGCCGAGCGGATCCTCGAGACCTTCCGCGATCGGCCCTTCATCGGCGAGCAGCGCGGGCCGGTCCCGATCGCGGCCTCGATCGGCGTGGCAACGTTCCCGACCGACGGCCGGACTGCGACCGAGCTGATCGCCTGCGCCGACCTGAGGCTCTACCAGGTCAAGCGCGACGGCGGTCATGGCCGCGCGGCAGGCACGGACGGGTCGACCGAGGATCCGGGCGGGGCATCGGCGTAACCCGACCAGGACGGAAGTACCGGGTCGCATCCGCCATCGGTACCATCCGCCAGTAGTGGACGCGGAGGCGTCTGGGCCGCATCCTTAACTCCCGAGTTGACCCCATCCCCCCCGCGCCCCGCGCGCCCCGTGGACCCTTCGGATCGCCGGATCCGCCGGTCCTGGTGGACCTTCTCCCTCGCGTTCCTACTTGTCGCCGTCGTGGTTCTCCTCCGCGCGCTCGCGGTGGATGCGACGCTCGCCGACCGGCTCCTGCTTGTCGTCGCCCTGGTCGCCGGTTTCGCGGCGTTCATCCACGGCTCCGCCGTCTCGGATCTCGGTGCCCGGCGGCGTGACGAGGCCGAGTCGTTCGCGCGGATCCTGAGTGGCCTGTCGCGCTCGGTGTCGCCCGACGCCATCGTCGACGCGATCGCCGAGGATCTCGGCCAGGCCACGGCCGCGGACCACGTTGGGGTGGTGCGGCGAGCCGAGGACGACCGGGAGCTCGCCGCGCACCTCGTGAGCCTCCGCCCCGGCGTCCCGGACCACTCGACGCCGCTCCCGCTCGGCGACCTGGAGGACGAGATCCGGGGGCGACCGGCCACGCCGTCCGAGGCTGCCGACCGGATCGCCCGCCGCGTGCGCGACGTGTATGGGCTCGGCCAGGTCATGGCGGCCCCGCTGATGACCGCCGACGGCATCGTCGGTGCGCTCGTCATCTCGCGGCGGGTCGGCTCGACATGGCCGGAGTCCACGCGCCGGATCCTCGGTGGTGCGGCGGTGGAGGCGTCGGCCGCCCTCGCCCGGGCCTACTCCCACCGCGATGCTGAGGCGCGCGCCTCGACCGATTCGCTCACCGGCCTGCCCAACCGGCGCTACTTCGACGAGTTCGTCGGGCTGCTGGCACAACGCCGCCGCGCCGGCGACGCGGTCGGCATCCTCATGGTGGATATCGACCGCTTCAAGGCCCTCAACGACAAGCACGGGCATGCGACCGGCGACGACGTCCTGCGCGCCGTGGCCGGAGCGATCGTGTCCGCAGTGCGCGAGGACGACGTGCCGGCGCGCTTCGGCGGGGAGGAATTCGTCGTCCTGTTGCGCAACCCAGGGCCGGGGGTCGCGGTGGAGGTCGGCGAGCGGATCCGTGCCGCGGTCCGCGGGCTCGACCTGCGACGGCTCGGGGTTCCGGCGCCGAGCGTCTCGGTCGGCGTCGCGGTGGCGACGAGCCCGGACGAGGCCATCGCGTCCCTCATCGACGTCGCCGACCAGGCGCTCTATCGTGCGAAGCGCGCCGGTCGCGATCGCGTGGTCGCCGCGTAGGCCGCGTCGCAGGCCGGGAGCGTCGCCACGGCTGACGCGTCGCTCACACGCACACCTTTTCGACGAACGAGCACGGGCCGTCGGCCCAGGCGCAGGTCAGCCGTCGACTGGGCGGATGGCCATGATCGTTTCGCTCGTCACGGGTGTGCTACAGCGACATCGCGGGCGCGCTGACTGCCCGGTGTCGGCCACTGCGCGTCCCGCGTACCATCGCGGCCATGCCCCGCCGCGCCGCCCGCACCGATCCGCCGCCCGACGCCCGCCGCGAGGCCGAGCTGGCCGTCGAGGAGCCGGACATCGAGGGGCCGGCGACGGGCGCCGACGACCCCGACCTCGAACCCGCCGACCTCGAACCCGCCGACCTTGACCTTGCCGACGCTGACCTGCGGCCGGACGACGAGGACGACGAGCCCGACCGCCAGCTGACGAACGGCGACCTCGCGCGGATCTTCCACGACATCGGCGACATGCTCGAGGTCAAGGGCGAGCTGTCGTTCAAGACCGTCGCCTATCACCGCGCCGCGGACGCGATCGGGCGCAGCCCGGTCGACCTCGTCGCGGCCTACCGCGACGGCCAGGCACCCAAGATCCCCGGCGTCGGGCCGCGATCAGCGACAAGATCGCCGAGTTCGCCACGACCGGCCGGATGGCCTACTACGACAAGCTCGTCGCTGAGGTGCCGCCGAGCCTCGTCGATCTGCTCCGCATCCCGGGTCTCGGTCCGAAGACCGTCCGCCAGATCTGGAAGGACCTCGGGATCGTGACGATCGACGACCTCCGCAGGGCCGCCGAAGCCGGCACGCTGCGCGAGCTGCGGGGCCTCTCCGAGCGGACCGAGCAGCTCATCCTCGAGGGGATCGCGCGTCTCGAATCCACGCCCGCGGCGCATGCTCCTCCACCGGGCGGAAGTCATCGATCCTCGGCCTGATGGAGGCCCTGACGGAGGCACCCGGCCTGCGCTCGATCGAGCCCGCCGGCTCGTTCCGGCGCCGTCGCGAGACGATCGGCGACCTCGACCTGCTCGCCGAGACCGACGACGGCCCCGGGCTCGATCGAGCGGTTCACGACGCTCGGGCATCGTGGACCAGGTCGCTCAACAAGGGCGGCTACAAGGCGGCCGTCCAGCTGCTGCGCGGCCCGCAGGTCGACCTGATGGTCATGCCGCCCGGCGAGGCCGGCACGTACCTCATCCACTTCACCGGCTCGAAGGAGCACAACGTCCGGCTCCGCGAGCGCGCCCGCGACCAGGGCTGGAGCCTGTCGGAGAAGGGCTTCCTGCGGATCGGCGAGGACGGCGAGCCGCTGACCGGCGACGCCGCCGAGCTGCGGACGTTCGCCACGGAGGAGGAGGCGTACGCGTTCCTCGACCTGCCGTTCATCGAGCCCGAGCTGCGCGAGGACGAGGGCGAGATCGAGGCGGCGCTCGCCGGCACGCTCCCGCACGCTCATCACGCTCGCCGACCTGCGCGGCGACCTCCACAGCCACTCGGACTGGTCCGACGGCGACGCACGCGATCGAGGTCATGGCCGAGACCGCGCGCCGTCGCGGCTACGCCTACCAGGTCCTGACCGACCACTCGCCAGTCGCTGGCCATCGCCCGCGGCCTGGCGCCCGATCGGGTCGAGCAGCAGCGGGCGATCATCGCCGCGCTCAACGCGCGCTTCGCGGCGGAGGAGGCGGACGGCACCGCGCCGCCCGAGACGCCGCCCGAGGGCTTCCGACTGCTCCACGGCTGCGAGCTCGAGGTCCGCGCCGATGGCGCCCTCGACTACGACGACGAGCTGCTCGCGCGGTTCGACCTCGTCGTCGCGTCGGTCCACGTCGTCGCGCCGCCAGCCGCGCGCCGAGCTGACGCGGCGGACGCTCAACGCGATCCGCAGCCCCGCACGTCGACGTCATCGCCCACCCGTCCGGCCGGATGATCGGGACGCGCGACGACCTCGACCTCGACTGGGACGCGGTCTACGCCGAGGCGGCGCGGACCGGCACGGCGCTCGAGATGAACGGGTCGCCCCACCGGCTCGACCTCGCGGTCGAGCGCGCGCGGCGGGCGGTCGAGGCTGGGCTGCGTGCTGTCGATCGACTCCGACGCGCACAAGATCGCCGAGCTCGACTACCTGCGCTGGGGCATCACCCAGGCACGCCGGGCGTGGGTCGAGCCGGCACGCGTCCTCAACACGCGCTCCCGGGCCGACCTCCTCGCCTGGGTCGCGGACAAGCCGGAGCGGGTGTGAGCGCGATCGCCTCGCGTACCATCGCGGCGATGCAGGACGACCGAGCCGGCCGCCGCGACCTCGCGCTCGCCGCGGTCACGATCGTCGGGCTGTCGCGCCTGATCGAGCCGCCGGGCGTCTGGTTCGTCGCGATCTTCCTGCTCGGCGCGATGCTCCTCGGCACGCTGCAGGTCCTCGGCGACGAGGCCGCGCGACACGGACAGCCACGCGCTCGGCGTCCCGATCGAGTCGCTCATCCTGCCCGCCGTGGCCGCCGTCGCCTGCCTCGGCGCGATCCGTCTCGTGCCGTTCGGGCTCGGACTGGTCCCGGCGCTCGCGCGTGACCGGCTTCATCGTGGAGCGCTGACCTCGCGCTCGAGGCGCGCATCCTCGCCTCGCCGGCCGGCCTCGACGACGACGGTCGCACCGCGGTCCTGGTCACGACGCTGGTCGTCGCGTTCCTCGCGTTCGTCGGCGTCGCCGCGACCGTGCCGGGCGGGCTCGCCCAGCCCGGGCGCGAGCGGCGCGGCCGGTCTGCCGCTGCCGCGACGCGAGCTGCTGGTCCTCGCCGCCGGCGATGCCGTCGTCGCGTTCCTGCTCGGGTACCGGGCGGCCGCGCTCCGCGTGACGAGCCTGCGCGACGCGCTGTGGTCCGCGGCGACGTACGCGATCGCGATCGCGATCGGCGGCCGCGGCGCTCCGGGCGATCGCAGATCCCGCGGCTGATCGGCCCGGCCCTGCTGACGCTGACGTTCTACCTGTGGGACGCGTTCCACGCGGCGACGCCGTCCCGCCGGCGGGACGTCCGCTGGCTCTGGCAGACGTCGCTGCTCGGCGGTCCTCGGGCTCGTCGTGATCGGCTGGAACCTGCATGCATCCGGGACGTAGGCGGCGGCCGCAGTCGCCGGCCGTTTGACGGCACGGCCATCGCGGTGCTAGAAAGCGATGCCCGCAGCACCGTGCACCGCCGCCGGACTCCGATCGGAGCCTGCCCCTGACGCCGCACGGCTCATCGCGCCCCCGAAAGGACGACCCGCCCGTGACCTTCCCCGACGTCGAGACGACCGCCCAGAGTCCCGTCAACCTGACCCGGACCAAGCGCCAGCTGGCCGAGCAGGCCATCGCCCAGGCCACCGCCGCGCAGTGGGCGGAGGCGGCCGACGACCAACCGCAAGCTGCTCGAGCTCGGCCCGGACGCCGAGGCGGAGAACCGCCTGGCCAAGGCGCTCTGGGAGCTCGGCCTGCTCGCCGAGGCGCGCGAGCACTACCAGACGGCGCTCGCGCTCGATCCGACGAACCGGATCGCCGAGCGCAACATCGACCGGCTCAAGGTCCTCCTCATCGCCGCCGGCGAGCAAGACCGTCCCGGCGCAGGAGGGCAGCAAGGCCCCGGTCAGCATCTTCGTCGAGGAGACCGGCAAGACCGGGTTCGCCTTCCTGACCGACCTCGCCACCCCCAAGGAGCTGGCCCAGGTCAACCCGGGCGACGCCGTCGAGCTGACGCCCGAGGGCAACCGGCTCATCGCGTTCAGCAACGGGATGCGCATCGGCGTCGTCGAGCCGCGCGTCGCGGCCCGCCTGCTCAAGCTCATCGCCGACGGCAACAAGTACGCGGCCGGCGTCACGAGCCTCGGCGACAAGGACGTCCGGCTGATCATCCGCGAGATCTTCCAGGACCCGCGCAACTACGGCAAGGTCAGCTTCCCGACCGCGGCCAAGTCGACCGACCTGCGGCCGTACACGAAGGGCACCCTCGTCCGCGAGGAGATGGAGCTCGAGGAGGACCTCGAGGACGACGAGGAGGACGAGGAGATCGAGGACCTCGATCGCGTCCTGCCGCCGGAGTCGACCACGGACGAGGCGTTCGAAGAGGAGCCGGACGAGCTCGACGAGGCCTGATCCTCGTCGCCGGGACCGGCGGGCGGGAATGTCCGCCCCCGGTCAGCGGCTCTTCCCATGTGGTCTAGCATCGTGCCGAGATGACGGTCCGCGTCCACACCTCGCGCGCCGATGTCGGCGGGAACCTGCCCGTCTTCGAGCGCCTCGCACCGGCGCCGCCGCCCGCCCTGCTCGCCGCCCGGATCGAGGCCCACACCGGGCCCGGTGACGTCGTCGCCGACCTCGCGGGCCGCGGCGGCTGGGTGGCCCGGGCGGCCGTCGATCGCCAGCGCCGCGCCGTCTCGATCGAGTCGAGCCCGCTGACGCGGATGCTCGCCGAGGTCGTCCTGCGCCCGCCGGACGTGCGTCACCTCGACGCCGCGTTCCAGGGGATGTCCGCGTCGCCGCGCGGCGAGTCGAGCCTCAAGGTCTCGATCGGCGACCTGTTCTCGACGCGCTGTTCGACCTGCGGCCGGATCCTCGTCGCCGACGAGTTCACCTGGTCGAACGAGGCCGACGGCCCGCCCCGACCGATCGCGCGCCACTATCGCTGCACGGTCTGTCGCGACATGCGCGGCGGGACGGAGGCGCGCCACGGCGAGCTCGAGCCCGACGACCTCGCGCGAGCGCTGAACGACACGGAGGGCGCCACGGCGCGCGCCTGGGCACGCGACCGCTTCCCCGTGGTCGACGGCGCGCCCGACCTCGTCGACGAGCTGCTCGACCTCCACACGCCCCGCCAGCTCGTGGCACTGACCGCGATCATGGATCGGATCGAGGCCGACCTGCGGGCCGCCCCGGTGCTCGCGGCGCTCCGCCTCGCGCTCCTCCATACGCTCATCCCGTCGAGCCGGCTCGCGACCGGCGCCGGCCGCGGTGGCGCGTTGCGGGTCGCGGGCGGACACGTCCGGCTGCCGGCCGCGACCCAGTGGCGCGAGCGCAACCCGTGGCTGGCGTTCGAGGAAGGGTTCCGGACAGTCCGCGGCTTCGTCCAGCATCTCGAGGGCGGTGCGCTGGGTCCGCTCCAGGCGCGGCTCGGCGAGGACCTGCAGGCGCTCGCCGAGGGATCCGCGACCGCCGTCCTGACGATCGCCAGCCCGTCCGCTGTGCGTGCGCTCAGCGACGGCGACGGCTTTGGCCGGGCAGCCGGATCCACACCGTCCGTCCGTCTGGTCCTCGGCCAACCGCCGATGCGTCCGAGCCTGGACCGCCTCGCCGTCGCCTACCACGGGACGGCATGGACGCTGGGCCGCGAGGCCGCTGCCCTGCTTCCGATCGACGCTCTCGCCGACGCGTCGCTGCGTGCCCCGTGGTCGTGGCAGGCTGTCACGATCGGCCGCGCGCTGGCGGCGGTGGAACCGTCGATGGCCAGGGACGGGCGGGTCGTCCAGCTGGTCGACGGCGGGGCCGAGTCGCTCGCGGCGGTGGCGATCGGCGCGGCGTCGGCAGGCTACCGCGTGGTCGTCGCGCGACAGTCCGACCCGGATGACGTCGGTGCCGGCGTCATCGAGATGGTGCCACCCGGCGTCGCCGTGCCGACGGGGCCCCGGACGCGTGCGAACGTCGCCCTGCCGTACCCGTCCGCTGCGGCGCCCGATGTGGACGTTGCCCCCGGACGCGGCCTGTTCGCACCGCCGGAGCGGTTCGATCAGCGACCGTTCTCGGCGAGCGATGCCGCCAAGGTCGTGACCGAGGCCGCCGTCGAGACGCTGCGGGCCCGCGGCGAACCCGCTCGCACCGAGCGGCTGTTCGGCGAGATCCTCGTCGGTCTCGACCGGTCGGGACACCTGCGCAGGCTGTCGACCGGCGCCCGGCCCACGGAGACGCCGTCTCGCGCGGACGACGGCCGAGCACCGACGCCGCCCGCCCAGCTGGACCCGCCCGCCCGGCCGGAGTCGCCTGTCGAGCCCGACGCCCCACCCTCCGGCCCGGTCAATGGCCCGGTCGCGGGCGCGACCGCAGAGCAGGCCGAAGGCGCTGGCGGTCCGCCGGTCGCGACGCGGCGCGCGACGGCTGTGCCCGACGCCGCCCCGGACCCCGTCGAGCGCCTGCTGGCACTCATCCGCGACGAGCTCGCCCGACCCGACCAGCGCCGACTGACGGAGATCGAACCCGGTCGCTGGTGGCTGGCGGAACAATCCGATCGCGCTGCCGCCGCCCCGCCGCTCGCGGACCGCGTCGAGTGGGCGGTCTTCAGCCTCCTGTCGACGGCCGGGCCGCTGTCCGAGGCCGCGTTCTACGACCGCATCGCCACGCTGTTCACCGGGCACGACCTGCCAGACGAGACGCTCGTGCGAGCGTGTCTCGAGAGCTACCGCAGCCTGGCCAGCACTCCCGACCACCTCGTCACCGGCGACGACCTGCTCCGCCGCAGTCACGAGCACACCGAGCTGCTGGCAGCCATCACCGAGGCGGGCCACCGGCTCGGGCTCCGGGTCTGGCTGGCCGAGCGCGAGCAGGCGCGCCGGCTGGGCCGAGGCCACCTCGGCGACATGCTCGACGAACGCGAGCGCGGCGCCTACCTCGGGAGCATCGGCCGCGCCGTCGACGCGCTCGCGGAGGTCGATGCGATCTGGTACATCCGCGGCAAGGCCGCCCTGCTGTTCGAGGTGGAATGGACCGCGATGCTCGGCGAGCCGCTGCTGCGGCGGCACGCCCGGATCGGTGCGGACGAGCGCTTCGTCCGGTTCCTCGTGGTCGCCCCCGAGCGGACCGACCTGATCCGCCACAAGCTCGAACGGTCGCCGCTCCTCCGCGCCGCGATGGACGAGCACGGCTGGAACCTGATCAAGTGGGACCACCTGCGCACGTTCCTCTCGGCCGAGCGCCCCGACCTCGACGACCTCGAGCCGTTGCTCGGGCTCGATCCGGTGGTCGAGCGCGGCGGCGAGCAGATGCCGCTGTTCGGCGGCTGACCCGCGCGCCCGCTACCGTTTCCGCCATCCCCGATCGATCGCATCCGTGAGGCTCCTTTCGTGACCGACACGCCGTCCGCCGTGAACGACCTAGCTCACCGGTTCTGGGAGGGCGTCCTCGAGCTCAACCCGACCACGGCAACCTTCTATGGCGATACGCGCTACGCCGACCGGCTCGAGGACCCGTCGCCAGAGGGGCGCGCCCGGACACGCGCGCTCATGGAGAGGACGGCGGCCGAGGCGGCAGCTATCCCGGTCGATGGGCTGTCGACCGAGGAGCGCATCACCCGCGACATGCTCCAGGTCATCGGTGAGCTCGGGGTCGAGGAGGACGACCACGGCCTCCACCAGCTGCGGGTCGTGGACCAGATGGGTGGTCCCCAGCAGCTGCTGCCGCAACTGACGGCCTTCCAGCCGGTCGACACCCCGGAGCACCTCGAGGCGTTCATCGGGCGGTTGCACGCGTATCCCGCGTTCATGGCCGCCAACACCGACATCCTGCGCGAGGCGTTGGCCAGCGGGCTGACAGCGCCGTCGATCGTGACCGAGCGCGTCATCGCCCAGCTCGAACGGATGCTGGCGATCCCGATCGAGTCGGCCATCGTGCCGGGCTCGGTCCAGGGCGCCAGCGATGCCGATCGCGAACGGATCCGCGAGATCGTCCGTGACGAGATCTATCCGGCGGATGCGGCGTTCCTGGAGGCCATCCGCGGGGAGTACCGGCACGCGAGTCGCGAGGAGCCGGGCATCTGGTCTGCCCCGAACGGCGACGCCATCTATCGGACCGCGATCCGGGGCTGGACGACGCTCGAGATGGACCCGACGGAGATCCACAGCATCGGGCTGGATGAGCTCGCCGGGATCGACGACGAGCGCCGCACGATCGCCCGCTCCGCCGGGTTCGGCGACGACGTCGTCGCCTATCGCGCATCGCTCGACGACGCGCCGGGCAATACGCCGCGCTCGAAGGACGAGCTGGTCGCGCGCGCTCGCGAGGACATCGATCGCGCGATGGCCGAGGCGCCACGGTACTTCGGCAGATTGCCAATGGCCGGCCTCCAGGTGCGGCCGGTCGAGGAATACAAGGAGAAGGACGCCCCGTTCGCGTACTACTACCCGCCCTCGGCGACGGGCGACCGGGACGGCATCTACTACGCGAACGGCTACGACCTTCCTTCGCGCAAGTACACGAAGCTCGCCTCGACGACGTACCACGAGGCCGCCCCCGGCCACCACTTCCAGATCGCTCTCGAGATGGAGAACCCCGACCTGATCACGTTCCGGCGCCTCGGCGCGCGGATGGTCGGTGGGGCGTATGTCGAGGGCTGGGGCCTGTACAGCGAGCGCCTCGCGGATGAGATGGGGCTGTACCGATCGGAGGCGGAGCGGTTCGGCATGCTCGACGCGCAGGCCTGGCGCGCGGCGCGGCTCGTCGTCGACACGGGCATGCATGCGCTTCGTTGGGAGCGCCAACGCTCGATCGACTTCCTGCGCAACGACGCCGGCCTGTCCGAGACGGACGCGGTCATCGAGACCGACCGCTACATCTGCTGGCCGGGTCAGGCGCTCACGTACATGCTCGGCCAGCGCCAGATCCAGGCACTGCGGCGCCAGATCGCGGCCCGCGACGGGTCGCGCTTCGACCTGCGCGAGTTCCACGACCAGGTGCTCGGGCACGGGTCATTGCCACTGGCGACTCTCGCTCGCGAGCTGCCGACCTGGGTCACCGCGCCGGCCTGACCCGGGCGCAGGCATCGCCGCCCTTCGCGGCGATCCTCGCGACATCCGATTCCGTTGCGGCAGGGCACCACCTCGTGCGTCGTCCGGGCGGTTGCCGTTTGCGCTGCCGCCGGAGGGGCGGCACCATGGCAGACCCCAGCAGACCGCCCCTCATCGCCCCGCATCGCCAGGAGGAGGCCCGCCATGCGCCCTGCCGCGACCTTCGCTCGAGCCGTCCCCGTCCGAGCTCTCGCGCTCGGCGCGATCGCGGCCCTGCTCCTCGGGACGGTCCCGGCAAGCGCCGCGGGTGGCGGGGTCAAGACCAGCCAAACAGCGATGCTGACCGCGGTCGGCGCCGGCATCACGGTCGAAGCGCTCATCACCGTCGGCGAGCCGGCCGGCGATGAGGGCTATATCTTCGAGTCGATCCCCGACGGGATCTCGATCGCAACCCGCGGCAAGGGCACGGTCGAGGTGTACGTCAACCATGAGACGTCACGCGTGCCCTTCCCGTATCCGCTCCCCCCTGGCACGCCGACCGCGACGAACGCTCAGAACGACTTCGACAACGCGCAGATGAGCCGGCTGATCCTCAACCAGAAGAGCGCAGGCGTGCAGACGGGCAAGCTCGTCATCACGAGCGCCGAGAATTACCAGCGGTTCTGCTCGAACTACCTGGCCACCGCGGCCGAGGGATTTGACCGCGAACTCCTATTCACGAACGAGGAGACCCCGGACTGGGTCAATCGCAACGGGAATGCGTGGCCGACCACGGTCGGTGCCTCCACCGCCCGCGAAGCCGGCGTGGTCGTTGCCTACGACCCCAAGACCGGCAAGAACCGGCCGATCTGGGGTATGGGTCGACACAACCACGAGAACGCCGTGCCGATCCCCGGGTTCGACGACCTCGTCCTGCTGTCCGGCGACGACACGTTCACCAACAACCCGTCCCAGTCACAGCTCTATTCGTACATCGCCCCCAACGCCGACGCAGTGTGGAATGACGAGGGCACGCTCTGGGCGTTCGTGTCGGACAACGCCGACTACCAGATCTACGAGGACTTCGAGCCGGGCGATACGACCTCGATCAAGGGCCACTTCGTCGAAGTGCCGCGCCTGATCGCAACGGGTCGCAAGGCCGATGGGACCGAGCTGATGTCGGCCGACGTCCCGGCCAGCCTCGGCGGGCCGTTCCCGACGCCGCCCACGAGCAGCGCCTGGCAGCGCGATCCGGTCACCGGCGTCGGCGTCGACGGTCCACAGTGGGTGCTCGAATACTGGTCGCAACAGCACGACGTCTTCGATTTCGTGCGGGTGGAAGACATCGCCTACGACAAGCGAACCGGACAGTCGAACGTCGTCTACGTGGTCGACTCCGGTCGCGGCTTCACACCGGCGCCTCCGCCCGCCCCGCCGTCGCCGGCGTTCGGCCCCGGGCTCTCGACCAACGGTCGGGTCTGGAAGATGGTCCTGGATCCGGCCGATCCCAAGAAGGTGACCTCGCTGTCGATCCTGATCGAGGGCGATGACAAGGCCGTCAAGGCCGTCGACGAGATCCACCAGCCCGACAACATCGAGTCGACCGTCAACGGTCTGTACTTCACGGAGGACCCGGGTTCGAGCCAGCAGTTCCCGGTCACGTCGACCGATCCCGCCGCGACCTCGGCGCGCGTCTGGCAGTACCGGTTCGACGCGGAGGCGGCGACGGTCGCCGCCGAGGTTGACCAGTCGCTCGACGAAGGAGGCACCGATGTCGACCTCGCGACGACCAAGGGCAACCTCGGTGCATGGGAGGCAACCGGCATCGTCGATGCCTCGGCCGCCTTTGGCCCCGGTGCGTTCCTGGTGAACGTCCAGGCCCACTCTCTCTGGATCGATAAGCGAACGGGTGACGACAACTTCCCGCCAGCCGGCCCCGAGGTCACCGACAAGAAGGAGGGCGGGCAGCTGTTGCTCGTTCGCATCCCGAACGGCTGAACCACGCCCCCAGCGCCGCTCGAGGCCCCGCCATCGGCGGGGCCTCGGCGCGTCAACCGCCCGTGGCAGCCGCTAGACGACGCTCACGAATCGAAGCCGATCCCGGCGGCATCGAGCGTGCGCAGGATCAAGCCCCGGCGGCCCTCGTTTCGGTCCGCACGATCGAGCTCGTGGCGGACGGTCTCGACCGCGAAGGAGCGGAGCGGTTCGGGCGGGAACGGGACGGGCGGGCTCGTCACGAGCCGTAGCCGCAGGCGATCCTCGCCGGGACGCAGGATGAAGTCGCGGACGACGCCCGCCGCCCACCTGCTCGCGCCGACGCCGAGCCCGGTGTACCCGAGTGCGTATGTCACGCGTCCGCCGAGGATCTGGCCGAACGTCACGGTGAACCGCGAGGTCGTATCGATCGCCCCGCCCCAGCGATAGGGGAAGCCGAGTCCCGCGAGCTGCGGGAACGCCCGGAAGAACTGCGCCTCGAGCTTGTCGAATGTCTGCGGGCGCCGGTCGAGATCAGGGCCGACCCGGCTGCCACGGTGGTGGACGGCGTCGTAGCCGCCCCACAGGATCCGATCGTCGGCGGTCAGCCTGAAGTAGTGGAACTGGTTGTTGGCGTCCGACAGTCCCTGGCGCCGTCGCCAGCCGATCGCGTCGCGCTGGTCGGGCGTCAAGGGCTCCGACACCAGGGCATAGTCGTAGACCGGGACGAACGTCGACGCCAGGCGGGCCAGCCAGCCCGAATAGGCCGATGTGGCGACGACGACGTGGTCCGCGACGACCAGGCCGGCCCCAGCCGTCCGAACCTCCACGCGTCCGGCCCGGCGCTCAAGGCTCGTCACACGCGTGCCCTCGTGGATCCGGACACCCCGTTCGCGCGCCACCCGCGCGATGCCCCGACACAGCTTCGCCGGGTCGACGAGGATGTCGCGCCCCGGTGGGCGATAGACACCGGCATGCCACAGCGGCGAGTGGACCTCCTCACGAGCCGCGTCCCGGTCGAGGAACTCGAGGCGCTCGCCGTGCTCGGCGGCCTCGTCGACCCACGCGCGGAACTCGTCGACCTGGTAGGGCTGGTCGGCGAGTGCCAGTATCCCGGTCTCCTCGAGATCACAGTCGATGCCGTGCTCGCGCGTGAACGCGACGAGCGCCTCGAGGTTGTCGATGCCTTCGCGCTCGAGGCGTTCCAGCTCATCGGGGAAGTGCTTGATGCCGTTGGCCAGACCATGCGTGAGGCTGGCTTCGCAGAACCCGCCGTTGCGGCCGCTCGCACCGAACGCGATCGTCTCCATCTCGAGCACGACGACGCGGAGGCTCGGGTCCGAATCGGTCAAGGCGATCGCGGTCCACAGGCCTGTGAACCCGCCACCGATGATGGCCACATCGACCGCGACGCGCTCACCCGGTGCCAGAGGCGGGTCGGCGACGCCGTCCGGCGCCGGATCGCGCAGCCAGAACGACACGGGTTCGTGGATCGGGTCAGGACGCGGGTTCGTCACGCGGTCATGGTGGCACGTCCGGCTGACGCGCCACGCAGACCTGCGGTATTCGTGGTACCCCCGTCAGCTGCCGCGCGATTCGTGGCATCCGCGGCGCGACCGGACGAATGTCGCGTTGACGGCCCCTTTGACCGTATGGCACGATGAGCGCCCGCGCGTCCCGTATCGCGCAACGCCCGTCCCACGCTTCGGGCCGTCCAACGCCGCCACCTGAGGAGCTCATGGCCACCGAGCCCGCCGCCGCCCGCGTCACCCCACGCCTCCGCCGCGATCGCCAGCTGGCGTTGTTCCGGCGCGCCTCGCAGCGGATGCCCGGCGGAGCCGACTCGAACTTCCGCGCGTGGGGCGAGAGCACGATCTATGTCGATCGCGGCAAGGGTGGCCTCGTCTGGGATGCCGATGGCAACGAGTTCGTCGACCTTCGGATGGGTTACGGGCCGGTCATCCTCGGACATGGCGACCCGCGCGTCGACGACTACGTCAACGAGCGCATGCGCCAGGGCGTCAGCTTCAGCCTGACCAGCGCGGACGAGATCCAGGCGATCGAGCTCCTGTGCGATCTGACGGGCTGGGTCGACATGGCGCGGCTGACCGTGTCCGGGACCGAGGCGACGATGCACGCGATGCGTCTCGCCCGCGCGTTCACCGGTCGCGAGCGCATCGTGAAGTTCGAAGGCCAGTACCACGGTGTCCACGACTACGCTCTGATCAGCGTCGGCCCGGACGACATGTCCGAGCTCGGCGACCCGGACGCTCCGGTCGCGCTGGCTTGGGGTCGCGGGATCCCCGGCGCGGTCGCGGAGACGATGATCCCCGCCCGCTACAACCGGATCGACCGGCTGCGCACCCTCTTCGAGCAGCGCGGCGAGGAGATCGCCGCGATCATCGTCGAGCCGGTCCTCGGCAACGCCCAGGCGATCATGCCCGAGCCTGGCTTCCACAAGGAGATGCGCGCGCTCACCGAGGAGTTCGGGATCCTGCTGATCTTCGACGAGGTCAAGACCGGCTTCCGCTTCGCGCGGGGCGGCGCCGCGGAGTTCTTCGGCGTAACGCCCGACCTCGCGACCTACGCCAAGGCGATGGGCAACGGCTACCCGGCCGCGGCGTTCGGCGGCCGGCGCGACATCATGGAGCTGCTTCCAGACAAGGTGAGCCACGGCGGGACGTACGCCGGGAACCGGGTCGCCGCCGCGGCCGCCGTCGCGACGCTCCAGATCCTGCGGGACACAAACGCGCTCGAGACGATCCACGCGACCGGCCGGACGATCCAGGACGGCCTGAGGGAGATCCTGGATCCTGTCGGGCTGCCGTATCACTTCACCGGCCATCCGGCGATGTTCGGGATCATGTTCCGCGAGGAGGTCGCGACGGAGTACCGCGACTGGGCCACCAGCGATCACGAGCTGTACGACGCGATCGCGATCGGTATGCACGCGCGCGGGGCGATGCCGGAGCCCGACTCGCGCGAGCCGTGGTTCATGTGCGAGGCGCACGCCGATGCCGACATCATCGATCGGGTGCTGACCGCGTTCCAGGAGTCGCTCGACGCCGCGCTCGACGAGCGCGCCCATGGCGGACCTGCCCCGACGCCGCACGGCGGCATGGCCTCCCCGGCAGCCGGCTGAGCGCGGACGGCCGATGGTCCTCGACGGCAACGCGGTCCGCTCGGTCGACCGGGCCGCCGCGCTCCTTCTGGCCCTCGGCGAGTCCCAGGGCGAGGCAGGCGTGACCGAGCTGGCCCGGCGGTTGGGACTCCACAAGTCGACGGCCTCGCGTCTGCTGGCGACCCTCCAGCGGCGGGGCCTGGTCGAGCAGGACGACGAGACCGGGAAGTACCGGCTCGGGCTGGTCGTCATCCGGCTGGCCGAGCGCGCCGAGCGCACCCTCGACCTCAGAGGGATCGCGATGCCGGAGCTGGAGCGACTCGCGCGGCTCACGCATGAGACGACCGGTGTCGGCATCCTCGACGGGGAGTCGCTGCTGACCGTCGCGCAGGTCGACGGTCCGAACCTCATCGCCGTCGGCGACTGGACAGGGCGGTCGACTCCGCTCCATTGCGTCGCATCGGGCAAGGTGCTGATGTCCTCCCTGGCCGAGCGCGAGGTGTTGCGCATCGTCCGGCGCGGTCTCATCCAGTACACGGAGCGGACGATCGTCGAGCTCGAGCCCCTGCTCGAGGAGCTCGCGCGGATCCGGCGGCGCGGTTACGCGACCGCGATCGGCGAGTACGAGCTGGGCCTGAACGCCGTGAGCGCCCCGATCCACGATGCGCGGGGCAATGTCATCGCCGCGGTCGACATCTGGGGCCCGGCGTTCCGGCTGACGCCGCGGCGCATCCCCGAACTGGCCGCCCAGGCCCGCGAGGCCGCGGCGGCGATCTCCGTCCGCCTCGGCGGCACGGTCCCCGAGCGGCAGGCCGACGCCCCCGGTCCACGCGACGGCCTGAGCCGGCCAGGGGCGCCCTACCGGCCCCCGAGCGAAAGGGCCGCTGGCGGTCGCCATGTGATTGTTGCTCACACGCACGTCATTCGAACAAAACGTTCATGGCCATCAGCTCAGGCCGCGCGAATCCCCAGCTGGAGCGCATGGCGCACGCTCATTCATGCGGATCGCGTGGGCAGGAGCGACACGCCGCCGAGTCGCCGGGCCGCATCGGCTGATGAGTCAAGCAGGACCCTCTTAGCCTGCGACTCACTCGCTAGGCTGTATCGATGCTCGAGCTGACGTCCGCCGAGGTCGCCGACCTCGTCCGTACCACGCTGCTGCCGATCCTCCTCGTCCTCGTTTTCGCGGTGATCGCGACACGCCTGGCGAGCTCGTTCGTGCACGGCATCGTCAAGGCCCTCTTCGACCGCGAGGCGACCGAGGGGACGGCGCAGGAGCTGAGCGCCGTCGAGCTCAAGAAGCGGATGGACACGCTCGAGGGCCTGGGTGCCCGCGCGATCCAGTTCTTCATCGTGGTCATCGCGGCGCTGATGATCCTCGGCCGGCTCGGGCTCGATATCGGCCCGGCGGTGGCAGGACTCGGCGTCATCGGGATCGCCGTGGGCTTCGGCGCCCAGACGCTCGTCCGCGACTACCTGAACGGCTCCCTCATCCTCATCGAGAACCAGTTCAGTGTCGGCGACGTCGTCCGGCTGGCTGGCGTGGCCGGCACCGTCGAGGACTTCAACCTGCGACGCACGACCGTCCGCGACATCGATGGCGTCGTTCACACCATCCCCAACGGCGAGATCAAAGTGGCGTCCAACCTGACCCGTGTCTGGGCCAGGATCAACCAGGACGTCACCGTCGCCTACGGCACCGACATCGACAAGGCGATCGACGTCGTCGACAGCCTCGGCAAGGCGATGGCCGAGGACCCCATCTGGAAGCGCCGCATCCTCGAGCCGCCGCGAGTCGAGCGGGTCGAGGCTCTCGGCGAATACGGCGTCACGCTCAAGATCCTCGGCTCGGTGCGCGCACCGGAGCAATGGGCCGCCGCCGGCGAGTTCCGCAAGCGGCTCCTCGCCGCGCTCGAAGCGAACGGCATCGAGATCCCCCGGCCCCAGCGCGTGGTGCTCTCCCGCGACCCGGACGATCCGAGCGTCCTGACTGCCTCGGGCTTGGGAGCCACCGGCGCCGACGACACGTCCGGCAGCCAGCCTGGGTCGCGGGGCTGACAAGGTAGGATGACCCGGCCAACCGACTCCGGAGGTGTGTGTCCGTGAGCCTCGACCAGTCCTCCACGCCGACCGCCGAGATCGAGAACCTCCTTGCCGAGGACCGGACGTTCCCGCCCGATCCGGCGTTCACCGCGCAGGCCAACGCGACGGCGGCGCTCTACGAGGAGGCCGAGGCCGACCCGGAGGCCTTCTGGGCACGACTCGCCCGCGAGCGGATCGACTGGGTCGAGGACTTCCACACGACCCTCGAGTGGGACCTGCCGTTCGCAAAGTGGTTCGTCGGTGGCAAGCTGAACCTGGCGTACAACTGCATCGACCGCCACGTCGAGCGCGGTCTCGGGGACAAGGTCGCATATCACTGGATCGGCGAACCCGGCGACACCCGGACGATCACCTTTGCGGACCTCCAGCGCGAGGTCAGCAAGGCGGCCAACGCCCTCCTCGAGCTCGGGGTGACCACCGGCGACCGCGTTGCGATCTACATGCCGATGATCCCGGAGCTGCCGATCGCGATGCTGGCCTGCGCGCGGATCGGCGCGCCCCACACGGTTGTGTTCGGTGGCTTCTCCGCGGAGGCGCTGAGCGGGCGCATCAACGACGCCGAGGCCAAGCTGGTCATCACGGCCGACGGTGGCTGGCGGCGCGGCAAGCCCGCGCCGCTGAAGCCGGCCGTCGACGACGCACTGACCCAGACCCCGTCGGTCGAGCACACGATCGTCGTCCGTCGCCTCGGCGACGAGGTCGAGGGCGGGACCTCGATGTCGGATGGCCGCGACGTGTGGTGGCACGACATCGTCGATCGCCAGCCGGAGACGAACAAGCCGGTCGCGCTCGACAGCGAGCACATGCTGTACCTGCTGTACACCTCGGGCACCACCGCCAAGCCCAAGGGCATCATCCACACGAGCGCCGGCTATCTCCTCGGCGCGAGCTTCACCCACGAGATGGTCTTCGACGTGAAGCCCGACGACGTGTACTGGTGTGCGGCGGACGTCGGCTGGGTGACCGGCCACAGCTACATCGTCTACGGCCCGCTCGCCAACGCCACGACCAGCGTGCTCTACGAGGGCACTCCGGACACCCCGGATTGGGGCCGCTGGTGGCAGATCATCGAGGACTACAAGGTCAACATCCTGTACTGCGCACCAACGGCCATTCGCGCCCACATGAAGCAGGGGGCCGAGTGGGCCCACGCGCACGACCTCTCGAGCCTGCGCGTCCTGGGCTCGGTCGGCGAGCCGATCAACCCGGTCGCCTGGCTCTGGTACGACAAGCACATCGGCCGCGGTCGCACGCCGATCGTCGACACGTGGTGGCAGACCGAGACCGGCATGATCATGATCACGCCGCTCCCCGGGGTGACCGTCACGAAGCCCGGCAGTGCCACTTTCCCGTTCCCGGGCATCGAGGTCGACGTCATCGACCGCGCCGGCAACTCGGTGCCGCTGGGCGGTGGTGGGCTGCTCGTCCTGAAGCGGCCGTGGCCGGCGATGCTGCGCGGCATCTATGGCGATCCGGAGCGATACAAGGAGACGTACTGGAGCCGATTCCCCGGCCTGTACTTCGCCGGCGACGGGGCGAAACGGGACAAGGACGGCTATCTGTGGCTGCTCGGTCGCGTCGATGACGTCATGAACGTGTCAGGTCATCGACTCTCG
Organism: uncultured Chloroflexia bacterium; assembly: GCA_963819655.1. Lineage (GTDB taxonomy): Bacteria > Chloroflexota > Limnocylindria > Limnocylindrales > CSP1-4 > SPCO01. The sequence continues at coordinate 1,275,625 of CAWFXA010000002.1, forward strand.
ACGACCGAGATCGAGAGCGCGCTCGTGTCGCCACCCGGCCGTGGCCGAGGCGGCGGTCGTCGGCGGCCCCGACCCGATCACGGGCGAGGCCATCAACGCCTTCGTGATCCTGCGCCTCGGCAACGAGGCCAACCCGGCGCTCGGCGAGGAGCTGCGCAATCACGTCTCGACCAAGATCAGCCCGATCGCCAAGCCGAAGACGTTGATGTTCGTGCCCGACCTGCCGAAGACCCGGTCGGGCAAGATCATGCGCCGGCTCCTGCGCGATATCGCCCAGGGCCGCACGCTGGGCGACACCACGACCCTGGCCGACGCGAATGTCGTCGACCTGATCCGGTCGAATTCCGGCGCCGCGGAGGAATGATGTGCCGTTCGACTTCCTGAGACGGAAGAAGGTCGGGGGAGCGGCGAAGGCATCGAGCGCGGCCGCCGCCGGGCGTCCGGGCGGGTATGGCATCCCGTTCGATGGTCTGACCGAGGAGTGGCGGATCGTCGGCAACATGCAGATCGAGACCCGCCTGTCCGATGCACTCAACAAGCGCGAGTCGGTGACGATCTCGGACGTCCAATGGGCGCCCGCCGACGGCTCAGCGCCTCTGGCGCCCGCGCCCGGGCTCAAGGCGGTCGACCCCTACGACCTGATCATCGTGCTCGCCGGCGAGGCGACGCTGCCCCCGCTGACGGACGCGGAGCGGGCCGCCCACAAGGTCCACAAGGTCGCATACGACGTAGCCCTCGAGGTCCCGCCGTTCAAGGTCGTCGGGACAGTGCACCTGCACCCAGGATCGGAGCCCGAGCGGCTGCTGGACCGCGCGACGGAGATGTTCGTGCCGGTCGTCGGGGCCGTGGCGTATCTGGGCGACCAGCCGATCGGGCCCGAGATGGACGCGGTCCTCGTCAACCGCTTCTACCTGCGTGGGATCGAGCAGGTCGACCGGCGGACCGGCGAGCGCCACCAGAGACTGCCGGGCGCGCCGATGGGCGGCATCTCCTGGCAGGATCGCACCCGCTAGGACGGCCTCGACCGAGCGCCGATGCGGGCCGATGCCGTCGGGCCGCCAGGAACCCGGCGGCTAGGCGCGCGCGGTCGTCTTGGCGCGGTTGAAGAGGGCGAACGGAACCTTGACGGGCGGAGGGGCGATCGGGGTACCGAGGACCCGGTCGGCCAGCGCGTCGAAGTCATCGGTGATGCGTTCCTTGGGGAACATCTCGATCACCGTGCGGCCCTCGTTGGCCGCGCGGACGAACAGCAGCCCGCCCGACCGGATCAGGGCGATCGACGGCATCCCGACGGTCCGCTCCATGTCCGCGACGCCGACGCCGCTGTTGGCCCGGTTGATCACCAGGGCCAGCCGCTCGCGCACACCGATCTCCGTCGCGAAGTCGGTCAGCTGGACGGCAGCGCGGATCGCCGGCACGTCCGGGGTGACGGGGACGAGGATCCGGTCGGCGATCGCGAAGACCGCCTGGTTGAGATGGCTGTACGACGGATGCAGGTCGACCACGATGAAGTCGAAGCCGCGCCGCGCGCTCGTGATGGCCTCGGCCACGCGCTCCGGGTCGAGGATCTCGGTATCGAGCGGCGACGTGGTGAGCGACGCGACGCGCATGCCCGACGAGTGCGCCGAGGCGATCTCGGCGAGGGTCTCCCGCGGCCCGCCCTCCTGCTGGTCGCGCCAGCTGTCGGCGAGGGTGCGGACGCCATCGATCCCGAGCGACGTCGAGACGTGGCCCGTGACGGTATCCGCGTCCACGAGGAGCACGCTGTGGCCGCGTCGCGACTGGAGGACCGAGGCGAGGTTCGTCGCGATGGTCGTCTTGCCGACACCGCCCTTGGGATTGAAGACGGCCAGGATCGTGGCGCGCTGGGCCCAGCCGTCGGCTTCGATCGGTCCGCTCTGGAGGACCGGACCCGATCCGTCGTCGACGGTCTGGCTGCGGATGCACATCGCTTCGACGCGCCACCGCAGCGACTCGGCGGAATACGGGCGGGTGAAGTATTCGTCCTCGACGTCACCCGAACTTGGATCGAGCCGCGCGAGGGCGCGCTCCGAGACGACCATCAGGGCCGGGATCGCTCGCCCGCCGTCACGGAGCAGCGAGTAATACTCGAGCGACTGGTCGAGGTCGGTCTCGCCGTCGAGGATCGCGACGGCCACGTCGCGCCGGCTGGCGAGGAAAGCCTCGAGCTCGTCAGGATGGGCGATGGTCGCGACCGTGAACCCGGCAGCTCGCAGCTCGGCGGAGACCGGAGCGGATTCCTCGGCTGGAAGGGCGACAGCGATGGCCGGTCGGGCCACGATCTCAGCCCTCCGATTCGGGGTCGCGCGCAGCCACGGTGAGCTCGCCTGGAGCTTCGTTCGTCACGCGTGCGCTGAAGCCAGGCAACGTGGCGATGCCGTCGGCAAGCCCGAGATCGGGTTCGTGGGTGACCGCGAAGACGAACTCACCGTCCGGGCCAGACGACACGCCGACCGAACGGACGCCGTTCACGCGGGCCAGGTTGCGCTTGAAGCCTGCGATGCTCGCCACGCTGACGAGGCCGGTCACGACCACACGGGTCGTCGCGACGTCGGCGGTCGTGGAGTGGTCCTCGGCGACGAGTCCGGCCAGCCGGGCCGCCAGGGCGTCCTCGGCGATCGTCGGGATCTCGTCATCTGGGTTGGCCGTCTCGGCCGGGAAGGCGGCGGCCTCGGCCTCCGCGGCAGCGAAGTCCTGCTCGATGCCCAGCGCGGTGAGCCGCGGGTCGGCTTCGGCGGCCGGCGCCTGCTCCTCGGCGGAGATGCCGAACAGGTCTCCGCTGTCGGGCTGTCCCCATTCGTTGTTCGTCTCGACCGGAGCCTCAGGCATGGCCTCGACCGGCCCCGGCTCGGCGACGACTTCCGCGGCCGGTGCGTCGGCGGGTGCCGCGACGACCTCGGTCGACTCGGCCGGCACCTCTGCCACCGGAACCTCGAAGACCGGCGGTTCCACGGCGGCCGTCGTCTCCTGGATGGCGCTCGTCCCCGTCCACGCCTCATCGGCATCGAAGGGCGGGGGCTCGGGGAGGGTCTCGGCCATCGACGCGAAACGCGTCGGGTCGTCCTCGGCCAAGAGGCGCTCGAAGAACCTGGCCATGTCGGCCTCGAAGGACGCGACGCGCGCCTGCACTCGCTCGATGCGGCCCTCGATCTCGGCGGCGTGCGCCTCGATCTCGCGCTCGAGCTTTTCCTTGCGATGGGTCACGCGCTCGTCGGTCTCCTCGCGGATCCGCGCGATCTCGGCCTTGGACCACTCGCGGATCGCGGCGATGTCGTCATCGGCCTTCTTGCGCAGCCCGGTCGCCTCGTCAGACGTGCTGGCGTGGATGCTCTCGATGTGCGCCTTCGCCTCGGCCGAGAACCGCTCGAGCGTGTCGGCGCGCGCCGCCTCGGCCGCGACCTGCATGGCCTTGGTGAGGTCGGCCATGAACTTGTTGGCCTTGCGCGTCGGGGCCGCAGCCGGGGTCGCGCCGGTGGCCTGGTTCGGCACGGCCGGATCCTCGTGGACCGCCTCGTTGGACGGGGTCGGCGCGGTCTCGATCATCGTCGGTGTCTCGCTCTCGCTCTGCGGCTGGGACTGATCCACGGCGGGCTGATCGGCCTGGGATGCGTCAGCCTGCTCGTCGGACTCGGTCCGGTCCGTGCTCCATGGGAGGCGGAAGCCGCTCTTCGCGTCGGTCGATGCCATGCGTGGATCCTCGTCGGGATAGGTAGGCGCTTCGGGGCGTGGAGGCATCGTGCCAGCGGGGTTTGGTGCGGTGGAGTCCGCTAGTGGTACCAGCGGTGTACGCCGGTGGTACCGCCGGAGCGCCCGTACCTCGTGCCGGTGTGCTGGTGCAACGCAGTTCGGCGCTACGATGGGCGCTCGATGAATGCCCCTGAGACCGCTCTCCCAGCCGCCCAGCCGCTCGATCTCCTGGGCCGGCCGCTGCACGACCTGCGCATCTCGGTCACCGACCGGTGCAACTTCCGTTGCACATACTGCATGCCGAAGGAGATCTTCGGGCGCGACTATGCGTTCCTTCCCAAGGACCAGGTCCTGACGTTCGAGGAGATCCACCGGGCAGCCGGCGCGTTCGTGGGTCTGGGCGTCGAGAAGCTCCGGATCACGGGCGGCGAGCCACTCGTTCGGCGTGGGCTGCCGGAGCTGATCCGAATGCTGGCGGGCCTGCGCACCCCGGATGGTCGCGAGCTCGACCTCACGCTGACGACGAACGGTGCCGCTTTGCGGGCGCTCGCTCGACCGCTGCGCGACGCGGGTCTGCGACGCGTGACGGTCAGCCTGGACTCCCTCGACGACGCAGTGTTCGGCGCGATGAACGGTGTGGAGTTCCCGGTCGCGAAGGTGCTCGACGGGATCGACGCGGCGCGCGAAGCCGGCCTGGACCCGATCAAGGTCAACATGGTCGTCCGACGCGGTGTCAACGAGTCGTCGGTCGTGCCGATGGCGCGCTGGGCGCGCGACACAGGCGTCACGCTCCGGTTCATCGAGTACATGGATGTCGGCCATTCGAACGGCTGGCGGTTGGACGAGGTCGTGCCGGCGGCGGAGCTCATCGACACGGTGACCGGCGTCTGGCCCGCTGCGCCGGTCGACGCCGGCTATCGCGGTGAGGTCGCCGGCCGCTGGCGGTACGCGGATCTGCGCGGCGAGTTCGGGATCATCTCGTCGGTCACGCGGCCGTTCTGCCGCGACTGCACGCGGGCCCGCCTGTCGGCCGACGGCAAGCTGTACACATGCCTGTTCGCCGTGAGCGGGCGCGACGTCCGGGCGGTCCTCCGCGACGGCTCGTCCGACGAGGCGCTGGTGACGTTCCTCGCCGAGACATGGCGCGCCAGGGACGACCGCTACTCGGAGCTGCGCGCACAGTCGACGTCCGATCTGCCGAAGATCGAGATGTTCGCGATGGGCGGCTGAGCGCCGCCCGGCGCCCCCGACCCCCGTTCATCCACAGGGTTATCCACACGCCGGCCACAGCCCGGATATTCCCGTGGACAGCCGTCACGAGATCGGTCCGATGTTCGTGGATAAGCGCGTTGACCGTCGGTTGAGCCGGCCGATACCGTAGGTCTTGCCCGAAGGGGCCGACAGGACGCAGAAACCGAGATCACATCAAGGGCCTTCGTCCGCCGCCGGTCGCTTCGGGCGCTTCGTTGCCCGCGGTCGCGCGGCCGTCTCACCGCGGCCCCGTCCACGGGAAGGCGCCCGACGGGACGCGATCGGCATCCCGGTGTCGATACTTCCGTCGGGCGCGACGAAGCCTCCCCCCGTTCCGGCCACCCCGGCCACCCCGGCCACCCCGGCCTGTCATGCTGGCCACCCATGCCGGAGGCCGCCATGTCTGATGCCGCCACTGTGACCCTCGACCCCAGCCAGCCGATTCCCCCGAGCGCCCAACCAGAGCGCATCGCCGCGTTGGTCGCCGCCGTGCGTGACAGGACGAACGTCGTGCCGGACGTCGGGATCGTGCTCGGGTCGGGATTGGGCGGCCTCGCGGACGAGCTGGAAGCGCCGGTGGCGATCCCGTTCGACGTCCTGCCGGGTTGGCCGGCGGCGACAGCCCCGGGGCACGTGGGCAGGCTCCTGGTCGGGCGCCTCGGCGGTCGCCCGGTGGTGATGCTTCAGGGCCGGTTCCACCTCTACGAGGGAAACGCTCCAGGCTTGGTCGTCCAGCCGGTGCTGCTCTTCCGCGCCCTTGGAGCCCGGATCGTGGTGCTGACGAACGCAGCCGGGGGGCTGGATCCGTCCTTCGGTCCCGGGACGCTCATGATCCTGAACGATCACATCAACCTGACCGGGCGGTCGCCGCTGATCGGCCGCAACGCCGACACACTCGGCCCGCGCTTCCCGGACATGACCGAGGCCTGGAGCCCGCGGCTCCGGACACGCCTGCACGCCGCTGCGGCTGACGAGGGCGTCGACGTCCGCGAGGGCGTCTATGTCGGCCTCGCCGGCCCGAGCTACGAGACGCCGGCCGAGGTGCGGATGCTGGCCGCACTCGGGGGTGACGCGGTCGGCATGTCGACCGTCCTCGAATGCATCGCTGCCCGCTGGGTCGGCCTCGAGGTCTGCGGGGTGTCGCTGGTCACCAACGCCGGGGCGGGGTACAGCGGCGAGCTGCTGACCCATGAGGAGGTCCTCGAAGCGGGCTCTGTCGCCGGTCCCCGGCTCGCCCGCGTGATCCGCCGCTTCGTGACCGACCTGGGCGATGAGGCGGTGGGGGCCGGATGACGGCCCGAGGGTCGGCGCCGGTGCTCAGCCGGCGCGTCCTGAACAGGACGCTCCTGGCGCGACAGCTGCTGCTCGAGCGCGTCGATCGGCCGGTGGTGGAGGTGATCGAGCATCTCGTCGGGATGCAGGCGCAGGAGCCGCCCGATCCGTACGTCGGCCTGTGGTCGCGCATCGCCGGCTTCGACCCGCAGGACCTGAGCCGCCTGATCGAGGAGCGCGGGGCCGTCCGGATGGGGCACCTGCGCGGCACGCTGCACCTCGTGACGGCGCGCGACGCCACGGCGCAGTACCCGATCCTCGCCGACGTCATGGCCCGCTCGTGGCGCAGCAGCCCGTTCGTGAAGCGACTCGTCGGCGTCGACATGGATGCGGTGATCGCGCGCGCGCGCGAAGTGCTGGAAGAACGGCCGCGGACGCCGAGTGAGCTCGGTGCGGCACTCGCGCCGGGATGGCCCGACCGCGATGCCACGTCGCTGGCGTACGCCGCCAGGTTCCTGCTGCCGCTCGTTCAGGTCACGCCCCGCGGCCTGTGGCAGAAGACGGGCCGACCGACCAACACCACTGCGGAGGCGTGGCTGGGCCGTGGGATGGACCCGACCCCGAGCGTCGATGGCCTCATCCTGCGCTACCTGGCGGCCTTCGGGCCGGCGACGGTGAGCGACATGCGGGTCTGGTCGTGGCTGACCGGCCTGCGCGAGGTCGTGGAGCGCCTGCGCCCGAGGCTGCGGACGTTCCAGGACGAGGGAGGCCGCGAGTTGTTCGACGTGCCGGACGGCCTGATCGCGGACGCGGGCCTGCCTGCCCCGGTCCGGTTCCTGCCCTTCTACGACAACGTCATCCTGTCGCACGACGACCGATCAAGGATCCTGACGGCAGGACTGACCATCAACGAGTTGACGTGGAAGGGCGGGGTCCTCGTCGACGGGTTCATTTGCGCGGGGTGGCGCGTGAACCGTGACGGCGGCGGCAAGGCCCGCGGCGGTCGCACCGCCACGAACATGGTGACACTGTACGCCCCGGTCACGGGCGCCCAGCGTGCCGAGATCGAGGAGGAGGCCGGGCGCGTCCTGGCCTTCGTGGCGGGCGACGCGGAGAGCCGCCGGGTCGAGCTGGTCGACGCCGGCTAGTCCGATCCGTGACAGGGCGCGCGACGGCCTCGCGACGGCCGCGCGACGCCCGAGCGACGGCCGCGCCGACAGCCGCGCCGACCGCCGCGCCGACCTTTGGTTTTTGATGCCTACCGGCCGCATCAAACACAGCTTCCGGGTCCAGGATGGCGGCCATCGACTCCCGGGCGCCACGTTGATCGGTCGTCTGCGGCCACCCTGATGCGGCCCATGCGCATCAACAGATGAACGTCGACGCCGGCGCAGAAGATGTGCATCGGGCGCCACGTTGATCGGACGTCTGCGGACTCCCTGATGCGGCCCATGCGCATCAACCGGTGAACGTCGACGCCGGCGCAGAAGATGTGCATCGGGCTCGTGTGCGTCGTGGCGCCTTTGCGCACGGCGCGCCGCCCTCGCGCACGGCGCGCCGCCCTCGCGCCCGGCGCGGCGCCGTCGCCCGCGGCGCGAAACCCTCAGGTCTGTGGCAGCTCCCTGCCGGCCGCGCGCGCAGCCGCCGCCTTCTCGGCCCACGCGCCAAGGACGCTGTCCTTGTGGGGCCGGATCGGGCAGTGCTCGTCGCGGTTGCCGAACTCGTCGCAGTACCCCAGCGGCACGCACTTCGGCGCCAGGAACGAGCCCAGGAACGGCGACACTGTGAAGATCTGCTGGCGGATCAACTGGAACAGTCTTCGGATCTCCCACTGCGCCATCGTGCACAACCGCAAGCCCGACATGTGGATGAGCGCCCGCAGGTTCGCAGTCATGACCAGGTTCGTCCGCGTGGCGTTCGGGAAGACGAACCGCGCATCCTCGCCGGGCAGCCCAGCCTCAACCATCTCCCCATACAGGTCGAGGGCCCCCGACACCTGCTCCTCGTAGCGACCGCGCAACTCGGGGTCGGCCTCGGCGATCGAGTGCGGCAGCATGGTCGCGGCGCCCTTGAACTTGACGTAGCGCTGGCTCTGCTGGTCGAACGCGACGCCCGCCCGATGGCGCACGAGTTGGTGGGACAGCGTCCGCGACACGCCGGTGATCCCGAACGTGAACACGATGTGCTCGATGGTCGAGCCGTGGCCGGACTCGATGACCGACGCGATCAGCTTCTGCATCTTGGCCGGGTCGAATTCGCCGTCGACCGACTTCCGGAAGATCTCCTCGGGTGGCATCTCCGAGTAGCACGTCCGACACGCGGTGTAGATGATCGGGACGTAGAACTTCTCGACGATCTCGCGGTCGGGGAAGAGCAACGTGGCCGTCATCCCGAGTTCGCGCCGCCCGGGGTTCTTGGGGATGCCCGTCTTCGGGCGGGGCGCTGGGATCGGCTCGGCGGTCATCGACGGCCAGTCTATCGGACTCAGTAGTAGTCCGAGCAGGATGACTCGATCATGATCCGACCTCAAGGTGCGCCGCGGGCGGGACACCTTCGGAAACCCCAAGGGCATACGCGACGACCTCGTCGAGTGACATCGCCGCCCCTTCGGCGGCCAGGACCCCCAACTCCTCGGGCGAGAGGACCTGTGGTGGGGTCGACACGCCGAAGAGCATCTGCGTGTGCTCGACGTAGTCGGCAAGCTCCGTGCCCGTCCGCCGCTGGAAGTGGCGGGCCGCGCCCCACAGCCGTCCCGCCCGCTCGAAGTCCTCGAGACCCGTCGCGATGATCGACAGGTCGTCGAGGACGAGGATCACGCCAGAGACATCGCCGGCCTCGTAGAAATGCTGAAGGGCCTGACGGGCCAACTCGGTCGCCTCCTCCCAACGGCGCTGACCGGTGACCGACAGGCCGAGCATGTGGAGCGACCACGCCTCCATCGTTCGGTTGCCGGCCACGCGATGCATCTCGAGGGCCTTGCGATACCAGTCCTCTGCCTGCGGCGCGTCGGCACCGAAGTAGTAGAAGCTGCCAAGGCCCCATACCACGTTGGCCTCGCCATTGGCATCGCCGATCTCCCGGTAGAGCTCCAGCGCTGCCTCAAGTCGGGCCCGTCCCTCCCTGACCTTCGGCGTCGCCGGACCGCCACGCATGATCTCGATGGCATCGGCGTAGGAGCGGTTATACAAGGCATTCGCGATCTCGCCCTTGTCCCCGAGCTCACGCCAGATGTCGAGCGCTTCCTGGTACCAGCGTGTCGAAGCGACCTCGTCCGACTGCCAGTAGGCGATGCCACCGGTGGCCTCCGCGAACCGGGCGCGGTCGACCGGCTCGAGGTCCCAGCCCTGCGCCGCCATCGCCTCGATGCGGGACCGCCCCTCGTTGAGGTATCCGCGCTGTTGCCAGAAGCGCCACAGGGCGAATGCAAGGCGTGCCCCGAGGGTCGGTTCGGGGCGGGCCGTCGCCCAGTCGAGCGCCGCCCGAAGGTTGTCGTGCTCTCGTTCCAGTCGCTCCAGCCACACGCGCTGCTCCGCGCCCGACAGGTGGGGTGCCGCCAGCTGCGCCAGGTCCAGCATCGCCGCCGCGTGCCGTGCCGCCATAACATCGGACTCGCCCCGTTGCTGCAGCATCTCGGCGGCGTATTCACGGATGGTCTCCAGCATCGCGAAGCGCGGTTCGTCGGTCGTCTCGTCGAGACGGACGAGGCTCTGGTCGAGAAGCTCGCCGATGAGCTCGACGACGTCGCCGCCGATCTCGTCCGACGGGCCGCACACTGTCTCGGCCATCTCCAGGTCGAAGCCGCCGCGAAAGACCGACAGCCGGTCGACCAGTCGCCGCGCTCCGTCGTCGAGCAGGTCGTAGCTCCAGGCGATCGCGCCGCGCAGCGTCTGCTGGCGTTCCGGGACGTCGCGGGATCCGACCGTCAGCAGCTCGAGGTGATGCTCGAGCCGCGCCAGGATCTGGTCCGGCGTCAGGAGCTTGACCCGCGCCGCGGCGAGCTCGATGGCCAGCGGCATGCCCTGCAGACGCGCCGCGATCCCGGCCACCGCGGGCGCGTTGGCGTTCGTGACGGCGAAGGCCGGGCGGACGGCGGTCGCCCGCGTGATGAACAGCCGGACCGCCTCGAACTGGGTCAGTGCCTCGAGATCGAACTCGCGCAGGGCGCGCGGCAGGTTCAAGCGTTCGACCGCGGACAGGCGGCTGGTGTCGGGCGGTGCGGGCATGCCCGGCACCGGGTACTCCTGCTCGCCCGAGATCCGGAGCGGGATGCGCGTTGTGACGAGACATCTCACGTTCGGGCAGCGCCGCAGGAGGTCGGCGACATCCGGGCCCGCCTCCGTCACCTGCTCGAAGTTGTCGAGGACGAGCAGGACCCGCCGATCGCCGATCTCGGCGGCGACACGGTCGACTGCGCTTTGCGATTGGTTGTCGGCGAGGCCGAGGGTCCGCGCGATCGACGGCGCAACCAACGTCGGGTCGCGCACCGCGTCGAGTGCCACGAACCAGATCCCGTCAGGGAAGTCATCCGCCGCTGACGCCGCGACGTGGAGCGACAGCCGGGTCTTGCCCGTGCCGCCCGGACCCGTAAGGCTCAACAGCCGCGTCGTGCGCAGCAGTCCAGCCGCCTCAGCGAGCTCGCGCTCGCGCCCGACGAAGGTCGTGAGTTGCGTCGGGAGGTTGTTGGGTCGCGCATCGAGCGACCGGAGAGCGGGGAAATCGCCTGGCAGGCCCTCGACGACGAGCTGGGTCAGCCGCTCGGGCTCGCGAAGGTCCTTGAGCCGGTGCGGGCCCATATCGCGCAGGCCGACGTCATCCGGCAGGACGTCCGTCACCAGGGCCCGCGTGGCGTCGCTGAGCAGGACCTGGCCACCGTGCGCCAGCGCGGCGATGCGAGCCGTCCGATTGATGGCGTAGCCGATGACGTCGCGCCCGATCGACTGTACCTCGCCCGTGTGGATACCCATCCGCACCCGGACCTCCGTCGCGTCGGCCCACGGCTCCGCCGCGAGCGCGAGCTGAGCATCGGCCGCCGCCGACACGCCATCGATGGCCCGCCGGAAGAGCACGAAGAACGAGTCTCCTTCGGTCGACTGCTCGTAGCCGTCATGCGCCCGGAACGCCTTGCGCAGGAGCACCCGATGTCGCTCGAGCACGTCGCGGTAGGGGCCGGTCCCAAGCGCCAGCTCGAGCTTGGTCGACCCTTCGATGTCGGAGAACAGGCACGTGACAGTGCCTGTCGGCGGTCCCGGGACCTCGCGCATCGGCGTGTCGGGTCGGGTGGTCAGTGTCGGTGGGCCTCGGTCAGCTCGCGGAGACGGCCGGCCAGCCCCCGGAGGATCGCGAGCGCGACCGTGGGTTGCTCCTTCACGACGGCCTCGAAGTCCCAACTCGCGAGAGCCAGACAGACCACCGGCTCGTCCGCGATGACCTGGGCGATCCGCGGCTGACCGTCGAGGACGGACAGTTCCCCGAAGAAGTCGCCCGGGCCGAGCTTCGCGATAGTCTCGCCGTCCCGCACGACGCGCACGCTGCCAGTCGCCACGAGGAAGAATCCCGTCCCGACATCGCCCTGCCGGGCGATGACATGGTCCTTCGGGAACTCGACCTCCACGACCCGGCCGGCGATCCGCGCGATGCCCTCGGAATCGACGCCCGCAAACAGCGGTGCGCGCGCCAGCAGGTCGGTCCGGTGGTCGTGGGTGAGCGTCATCGCGGTCTCCATCGTGGATCGTGATGCTGCGCTGCGTGACGGCGGAGCGTCAAGGTCAAGCATGACCGGTCGATGACGCTGGCGCCTTCCGGAGGCGGCGCTCGCGTGGCACGATGCGCGCATGGCTGACCGGGATGAGCTGATCGACGCGATCTCCGGGTTCGGGCTGTTCTCCGACCTCACGGCGCCGCAGCTCGAGGCCATCATCCACATCTTCGATGAGCGGATGTTCGCCGAGGGCGAGACGATCCTGCATCAGGGCCTGTCGGGCTCGGGGTTCTACGTGATCGTCGACGGGGAGGCCGTGGTCACCATCGATGGCGCCGAGCGGGCGCGGCTCGGTCGGGGCGACTTCTTCGGCGAGGTGTCGATCCTGCTCGGCGTGCCATCGATCGCCGACGTGGTGGCCACGCGCCAGCTGTCGTGCCTCGTCCTCGCGGGGAGCCAGGTCGAGCCGTTCATGATCAGCCACCCCAAGGTCATGTTCCGGATGCTCCAGGCGCAGGCCCGGCGGCTCCGGGCGGCGAACCGATGGGGGGCGTGACCGAGCCGACGCGTCCGTTCCCGCCCGGGACGTATCCGGTCGTGGTCATCGGCTCCGGCCCTGGCGGCCTGCAGGCGTCGTACGCGCTCCGCCGGGAGGGTATCGCTCACGCCCTGATCTCCGAGGATCCGGCGCCGGGCGGGATGTTCCGGCGCTGGCCCCATTTCCAACGGCTGTTGTCGTGGACCAAGCCCCACGCCCCAGCCGAGCGGGGTTCGCGCGCGTACGAGCGTTACGACTGGAACAGTCTGCTAGCCGACGAGCCCGAGGCACGGGCGCTCCAGCCCGACCTGATGGATGGCACCTCGTACTTCCCGTCGCGCCCGGAGATGGAGGCGAACCTCGGCCGCTTCGCCGAACGGGCGCACATCGACGTCCGCTACGAGTGCCGGTGGACCGGCACGCGCCGGGTCGACGACCCCGACGGCCCGGGTTTCGTCGTGTCGACGACCGACGGCGACTACCGCGCCCAGGCCCTGGTCGTGGCGGTCGGCGTCGCCCAGCCGTTCTCGCCGCCGGGGATCGGCATGGAGCTGACGCACCACTACGCTGCGGTCCGGCCGGCGGAGTCGTATGCCGGGCATCGGGTGCTGATGCTGGGCAAGCAGAACTCGGGCTTCGAGCTGGCGAACGGCCTGCTGCCGTGGGCTCGCGAGATCGTGCTGGTGTCGCCGTCGCCGGCCAAGTTCTCCGTGCAGACTCGGTCACTGGCCGGCGTCCGGGCGCGCTACGTCCAGCCCTACGAGGACCACGTCCTCGGCGGCGGTGTCGCGGTGCTCGACGCAGCGCTTGACCGGATCGAGCGGACCGAAGGAGGCGATGGCAGCCTGACCGTCCGACTGCGACGAACCGACACCGGCGACGAGCTCGCGCTCGAGGTCGACGACGTCATCTCGGCGACCGGGTTCGTCACGCCGATCCTGGACCTGCCCGAGATCGGCTGCTCGATCAGCGGCCGTGCCCGGTTGCCGCTCGTCACGCCGTGGTGGGAGAGCACGACCCTCCCCGGCGTGTACTTCGCCGGCACGATCGGGCAGGCCGCCAAGGGCTTGGTGAAGCACGGGGTGCCCGCGAATTCCGGTGCGGTTCATGGCGCCCGCTATAACGCGGTCGTGCTGGCGCGCCGGATGGCCGAGGTCCGTTTCGGCAAGCAGATCGACCGGCCCCCGATCGCCCCGGACGCTCTCGCGACGACCATCGCGACCGAGCTATCGATCGCGCCGGAGCTGTGGCACCAGCGCGCGTATCTCGCGCGCGTCTTCACGCTCGATCCGGATGCCGGGATCGTCGACGACGGCGTCGAACCCTTGACCCACTTCCTCGACGCGGGCGGGTCGAACGCGATCGCGGTCACTCTCGAGGCCGACGGCACGGGGGCGATCTACCCGGTCCTGTACACGCGGATGGCGGGTGAGATCCGCGAGAGGAACATGGAGCCCGACCCGTTGCTCCGGTACGACCGTCCCGAGGCGCGGCGCGCGATCGCGGGGATCGTCCGCGACGTGGTCCCCGCCGTCCCGAAGGCCGGCTGAGGCCGCATCAGGCCGGTCAGGCCGCATGAGGCCGCGTCAGGCCAGCCGCGCCAGGCGCTCCGCGGCCGCCTCGAGCGTCTCGATCCTCTTCGGGAACGCGAAGCGCAGCTTCGTCCGCCCGAGCTCCGGTCGCGAGAAGAACGAGGACCCAGGCACGGCCGCCACACCCGGATCGCGGATCAGGCGATGGGCGAACGTGACGTCGTCCTCGCCCTCCCTGGCGAGGTCGCGGATGTCGGTCATCACGTAGTACGCCCCGCGTGGCTCGTGGACGCGGAAACCTGCCTCCCGGAGAGCCGGCACCAGGAGGTCACGCCGTTCGCGGTAGCCGGCGAGCAGGTCGCGGTAGTACGCGTCGGGGAAGCACAGCGCGGTGACGGCCGCTGCCTGGAGCGGCGCGGCTGCGCCGACGGTGAGGAAGTCGTGGACGCGGCGGATGCCCAGGGACAGTTCGGGCGCGGCGATCGTCCAGCCGATCCGCCAGCCGGTGACGGAGTACGTCTTGGACATCGAATGGATGCTGACGGTCCGCTCGGCCATGCCGGGGAGCGTCGCGAGTGGGATGTGCTCCCCGTCGTAAACCAGGTGCTCGTAGATGTCGTCGGTGAAGGCGATGACGTCGTGCTCGACGCACAGGCCGGCGATGAGCTCGAGCTCCGCGCGGGAGAACACCTTGCCGGTCGGGTTGTGCGGGGAATTGACGACGATCCCGCGCGTGCGTGGCCCGAACGCCCGGCGCAACTCGTCAGGATCGATCGACCAGTCCGGCTCGTGCAGTGTGACGTAACTCGGGACGGCGCCCGACAGGATCGCGTCGGGTGCGTAGTTCTCGTAGTACGGCTCGAAGATCACGACCTCGTCGCCCGGGTCGAGCAGGCCGAGCATCGCGGCGATCATGGCCTCGGTCGCCCCACACGTCACGGTGACCTGTGTCTCGGGGTCGATGGCACCGAAGCCCGGGAAATGGCGCGGCGTCGACTCGGCGATCGCGTCGCGCAGCGGCTTCGAGCCCCAGGTGATCGCGTACTGGTTGATGTCGGCGTCGACGGCTTCGGCGACGGCCCGCTTGAGCTCCGGCGGACACGCGAAGTCGGGAAAGCCTTGCGCCAGGCTGACCGCGCCGTGCGCGACGGCGACGCGGTTCATCTCGCGGATGACCGACTCGGTGAATGACTCGGCCTTCCGGCTGATGCGCAGCACGGGGGCAGTCTAGCGGTCGCCCACCGCCGACCTAGTCCTCAGCTCACCGCCTTCTTCACGAGCGCGCCGATCCGCTTCTCGTCGGCGGCGGTCAACCTGGTCAGGGCGAACGATGTCGGCCACATCGTGCCGTCGTCAAGGTTCGCGTCGTCGTTGAAGCCGAGCGTCGCGTATCGCGTCTTGAACTTATCCGCGCTTGTGAAGAAGCAGATGATCTTGCCGTCCTTGGCATATCCGGGCATCCCGTACCAGGTCTTCGGCGAGATGGCCGGTGCGCTGGCCGTGACGATCGCATGGAGCCGCTCGGCGATGACCCGATCCGGTTCGGGCATCTCGGCGATCTTCGCGAGCACGGCTTTTTCGTCATCCGCCTTGCTCGCGTTCGCCTTCAGCTCTTTGGCCCGCTCCTTCATCGCGTCTCGTTCCTCGTCCGAGAATCTCTTGGACGTCTTGCCGTTCGCAGCTGTGGTCTTGGGGGACTTCTGGGCGGCGTTCATGGCAGGTTCCTCCGAAGGTGTCGTGGTGGGGACGACCCCCATGCTACGGGAGCCGTCGCGGCAGCTGCTTCTCCGAAACTGCTCGGTCGTGCCAGTCACAGGGCGTCGAAGAACTCCGTGAGGTGTCGCTCGTATTCCAGGGGCTCGAGCCACATCGCCTCCGTGTGGGCGGCACCCTGCACGATCCATGACGCCATGTCGACATCGGCGGCCCGGGACGCGGCGATCAGCGCCGACGAGTAGTCGACGCTCAGGCGTCCGTCGTCGGCGCCGTGCGTGATGAAGAGCCGACGGCCCGTCATCCGGCCGACCGCCGCGAGCGGGCTGCGTGTCGTCAGGTCGTCGCCGCTCAGCATCCGGGCCATCGCCAGGCCACCGGCCTCGAGGAACTGCGGGTAGCCGTTGCGGGTCAGCTCGGCCCGGATGGCGACGCCGATATCGGCGTAGCTCGAGTCCTCCCAGGTCGCCGCGACCCGCTGTTCCTCCCCGCTCGCGATGAGGACCGTCGCGGCGCCGAGCGAGATCCCCAGCAGGCCGATCCGCTCCTCGGGGATCGACCGGGCCGACTGGAGCCAATCCCATGCGCCGAGCACGTCGCGGTACTCCTCGGTTCCGCCCGCATAGCGACCATCCTCGTCGGTGGAGTCGCCGTGATCGCGCAGATCGATCAGAAGGACCGAGAACCCATTCCGCTGCAGCATGCCGGCCGGGAGCAGGACGTCGTGGTCCCGCTTGCAGGCCGTATGCCCGTGGACGACGACGATGGCCGGCGCATCAGGCTCCGCTGACGGGATCCACCAGCCACTGATCGTGATCCCCGTGTCGCGACTCGGGAAGCTGACATCCTCGGGATCGGGCATGGCATATGCCGCGGTGTCCACGTCGGGGTGGTCAGGATCGCTGAAGGTCGTCGGGTCGTTCGCCGCCCACTCCGGGTGGCAGTTCCCGTCCACCCTGGTCAGCCGGTCCCAGACGACCGCGCTGGCGGTCCCGTAGCCGAACACGACGACCACGACCACGGCGATGGCGAGGATGATGAGAGCGCGTCGCACGGGTGCGACGGTACGCCGCCAGCGTCAGACGGGCTCGCGTCAGACCAGCTGGCGCGGCATCGTTTCGTGCCAGTCGCGCTCGAAGAACCGGACGCCATCGACATCGACCTCGAGCCGGATCGCCAGGTCGAAGTCGGAGACCGTGCTGGTCTGCCGGGAGACGGCCCTGATCTCGATCTGGGTCAGGGCTCCCGGTCGGTCGGGATCGTCGCGCTCCTGCCAGCGGTAGACCACATCGGCATCGAGCTCGGCGCGCGCCGGCTCACGGTCCCACGCGGTCATGGTGAGCGTCTCGGCCGCGTACAGCCGGCGGCCATCCGGGACGACGTCCTCGCCGCCATCGTGGATCCGAACCGTGACCGAGCCGGTGAGGACGTCTTCCTCGATGCGCCATGCCGGCGGGTCGGTGATGGCCGGGCCGCGTCCGTCGGCTGCCTCGGCGACCGGCCAGCGCAGCTCCGGGGGCTCGCGACGGAATGCCGGCACGGGCGCGTCACCTGCTCCGCCGGCCGGTGGGATGACCGGCAGTTCGAGGCGCGATGGTGTCGAGCCAGCGCGGTGGAGTGCGAACGACGCCGGATACGGCGACGGCCACAGCACCGGCCACAGCGACGACGCGATCGCGACGCGCACCCGATGCCCGGGCAGCCACCGGTATCCGGCTGTGCGCAGCGGGATCCGCACCTCCTCGACGACGCCGGGCCGGACGGCCAGCGGCGCATCGTGCGAGTGCCGGTGGGTGAGGTTCAGCACCCCGGCACTCACCAGCGCGGATGTGCCGTCCGGCGCGACGTCGGACAGGCGGACGGACAGCGTGGCGACCGGCGCGTCGACCTGGACGTGCACGACGACGATCGGGACGCCGAGCACCTCGAGAGCCTCGTCCAGCGGTTCGGATGTGTAGGTCGGACCGGCGGCCTCGTCCGGTCGGAGGTCGCGGGCGAGGCCGTTCGGGGATCCTCCGGCTCCCCATGACAGCGGGCCGCGCGTGCCGGTCGTCGGTCGGTGGCGGAATGTGTCGACCCCAGGCTCGCCGTCGAGGGTCTCGCTCAACACCCCGGCCCCGAAGCGCCAGGCGCGGGTGGCCATGCCCGGATGGGGATACGCCGGGGCCGCCCGCCAGCGGCCCGGCAGGGATGCCGGGAACGGCTCCGGTTCCGCGTACTCGTGCTCGAACCACACGATCGGCGGCTCGTCGTCCCATCCGTTGTCGACACCGTTGAGATGCCGATCGAAGAACCGGGCGATCTCGTGCAGCTCGTCGAGATTCGGCCCCGGCGACGCCGAATGCGGCCATGAGTGCACCCAGTTCCCGATCAGCGTGTGCGAGGGGGCCGGGCACAGCGCCTGCATCCGGAACGCCGGGTCGACGTACGAGTCGTGCCACCCGCCGACGTTGAAGATCGCCGCCTCGATCGCGTCGTAGGCCGGAGCGAGGGACCCCTGCCGCCAGTACGGCCCGTCGGCCTGGTGCCGCAGCCAGCTGAACAGCCACGGCGGTGTCGCGTCGAGCCGGGCACGCCATTCGTCGCGCCAGGCCGAGCCGCGGTACGACGCATCCGGGGGCATCGCATTCATCGCGACCTGGCTGACCGCGTACTGCGACAGCTCGCTGACGGTCACGCACCCGCCGCGGTAGTGGACGTCGTCGAGATAGCGGTCGTCGGTCGCCATGACCGGCACGATCGCGCGCAGGTGGGGCGGCCGGAGCGCCGCGACCTGGATCGACGTGAACCCGCCATACGAGATGCCCCACATCCCGACCGAGCCGCTGCACCACGGCTGGGACGCGAGCCATTCCACCGCGTCGTACCCGTCCCGTGTCTCGTCGGCTGTGTATTCGTCGAGCGCGACACCGCCCGATGACCCCGTCCCGCGAACGTCGACCCGGCAGAGCGCGAAACCACGGGCGGCGAGCCACTCGCCGCGCGTGACGTCCGCCGCCCGGCGCCAGTTGTCCTTGCCGTACGGGATCATCTCGAGGATCGCCGGGAACCGGCCGGCGTTCTCGCCGACCGCATCGCCGACGTCCTCGCCGGGATGCGGAGTGGGCCGCCAGATGTTGGCGGACAGCTCAACGCCGTCGCGCACGACGATGCGCGCGTCCCAGGCGACCGCGACGTCGAAGCGTGGCTCTGGCGCGGGACGCAGATCGGTCACGGCGCGAGTCTACGAGGCGCCCCGGACGCCCCGACGACGCCGCTCGCGCCGTGCGACGATGCCGAGCATGGACGGTCGGTTCGTGCGCAATTCCCGGCGGCTCGCATACGAGAACCCGTGGATCACCGTGTGGCACGACGAGGTGACGCGACCGGATGGCAGCCCCGGCATCTACGGCGTCGTCCATTTCGAGAATCTCGCCGCGGGGGTCGTGGCATTCGACGATGAAGGCCGCATCGTCCTGGTCGGCCAGCACCGCTACACCCTCGATCGATATTCGTGGGAGATCCCGGAGGGCGGGGTGTCACCACGGGAGACCGCGCTCGCCGGCATCCAACGCGAGCTGCGTGAGGAGACTGGCCTCGAAGCCACCGACTGGCGCGAGCTGGGCCGGTTCGACCTGTCCAACTCCGTGACCGACGAGCAGGCGGTGCTCTTCGTGGCTTCTGGTCTCCGCCACGGCGTTGCCTCGCCGGAACCGACCGAATCGATCGCCCTCCGCTGGGTGCCCTTCGACGAAGCGCTTGCGATGACCATGGACGGGCGGATCACCGACATGATGAGCGTCGTCGCGATCCAGCGACTGGCTCTCGAGCGCGCGGACGGCACACAATGAAGCGACGGGACTGGAACGTCATCGTCGTCGGGCTCGGAGCGTTCGGATCGGCTGCAGCCTACTGGGCGTCGACGCGGCCTGGCGTCCGTGTCCTCGGCCTCGAGCGCTTCGAGCTCGGCCATGCGAACGGCGCCTCGGCCGATCACAGCCGGATCATCCGCCTGTCCTACCACCGCCCCGACTACGTGCGGCTCGCCAAGCGCGCGTACGAGACGTGGGCTGCCGTGGAGGCCGAGGCGGACGAGCGGATCGTGACGGTGACCGGCGGACTCGACCTGTGGCCGGCCGATCCGGCCATCCCGCAGATCGACTACACCGGCAGCCTTGCCGCCGAGGCTGTCCCGTTCGAGCTCCTCGGCGCCGGCGAGATCATGCGTCGCTGGCCTGCCTGGCGGCTGACCGACGACGTCACCGGTGTGTGGCAGGAGCAGGGCGGGATCGCCGACCCGAACCGCGGGAACGCCGCTCACCGGCGGCTCGCCACGTCGCGGGGCGCGACTCTGGTCGAGCGGGCGCCGGTCGATGCGATCCGGGAGGTCGGCGGAGCGTACGAGGTCGATGCCGGTGGCACGACGTACGGCGCGGGCCGCGTGGTCATCACGGCGGACGCCTGGACCAACGAGTTGCTCGCGAACTTCGACCGGCGGCTGCCGCTGACCGTCACGAAGGAGCAGGTCACCTACTTCGCCACACCCGACCCCGCGCATTTCGCCCCCGACCGTTTCCCGGTCTGGATCTGGATGGACGACCCGTCGTTCTACGGGTTCCCGATCTACGGCGAGCCCGGCCCGAAGGTCGCCCAGGACTGCGGTGGCCAGCCGACGACTCCCGACACGCGGACGTTCGAGCCGGACGAGGCCATCCAGTCCCGCGTCCACGCGTTCCTCGCGGACCATCTCCCCGGAGCTATCGGACCGGACATCTACACCAAGACCTGCCTCTACACGATGACCCCCGAGCGCGACTTCGTCGTCGACCGACTGCCCGATTCCACGGGCGTCGTCGTGGGGCTGGGTGCCGCGCACGGGTTCAAGTTCGCGTCGGTCATGGGCCGGATCCTCGTCGAGCTCGCGCTCGACGGCGCGAGCTCATCGGCCGGCGAATTGGGGGCGTTCCGGATCGACCGCCCATCGCTTCTCGCCGCCGACCCGCCGCTGCGGCCACTCGTCTAGGCAGTTCCCAGGGCACATCCGGGGCGGTTGCGGGCGCGTCCCGCGGACCCTTTCCTTGCACCCGAAGGCGGCGTGTGCGACGGTACCGCCCACTTCGGCCGGAGACGGCTGGGGAACGGTGACGTTGCGACGGTCCGCGGGGAGGGCAACGGATCGTCCTGGAGGAGGAGTCGATGCGATCGACCACGCGCGCCCGGTTGGGGCGAGTCCTGGCTGCGGCAGGTCTGCTGGGGGCTGCGCTGCTCCCCGGCGCTTCGGTCACGACCGCCGCGGACGAGGACAAGACGCTCCGGGTCGGGACGGCCCAGGAGTTCGACTCGATCAACCCGAACCTGTCGTACCTCGTCTCCTCGTACGAGGCCTTCATCCTCAACTACGACCTGCTGGTCGGGTTCGGGCCCGATCTCGAGTACGCGCCAACCGGATTCGCCGAGTCCTGGACCCAGGACGGGGCGTCGTGGACGTTCAAGATCCGCGAAGGGATGACCTGGTCGGACGGCGAGCCGGCCGACGCCGGTGACGTCGCCTTCACGTACCAGTACCTGCTCGACAGCATGGATCCCGCATACAAGGGGCCATTGGCACCGGACGGCAACGACCTGCCGGCCGAAGGCGAGACCGCGGGTGATGGCGCTGCCGACAACCCGCTGTCGCTCTTCGGCGACTTCCTGGTCAGTACGGTCGAGCTGCAGAGCGTGGAGCTCGTCGACCCGACCACCGTGAAGATGACCACGGCCTTCCCGACCTCGCTGCTGCTGGGCGCCTACATCCCTGTGCTCCCTGAGCACATCTGGGGCACTGTGCCGTTCGCCTCCGCGGCGACCGACTTCCAGACCGATCCCCCGGTCGTCGGAACGGGGCCGTACCAGACGGTCGAATGGAAGCGCGGCGAGTTCGCCCGCTTCGAGCGCAACCCGCATTACTGGGGCAAGCAGCCCTTCGTCGAGGAGGTCATCTTCCAGTTCTACGCCGATCAGGATGCGATGGGCCAGGCGCTGAAGGCGGGAGAGGTCGACTACGTCCGGTCGATCCTGCCCGAGCAATTCGAATCGATCGACGCCGAGGCAGACATCGTCGGCATCAACGGCAACGGGCAGGGCTGGACCCAACTCGCCTTCAACACGTACGACAAGGACATCGACGGCGGCGGGGCATCGACCACGGCCGTGCGCGATCCGAAGTTCCGCGACGCCCTCGGGTACGCCATCGACGGCCAGGAGCTCGTCGACCAGGTCCTGAGTGGCTACGGCCTACCAGGGACGACCGTCGTCCCGCCGTTCCTCTCCCAGTTCCACATCGACCCCGCGACCCCACGGACATTCGACCTCGACGAGGCCAAGCGTCGACTTGACGCCGCCGGGTACCTCGACGCGAACGGGAACGGGACGCGCGAGGACAAGGAGGGCAAGGAGATCAGCCTCCGGATCTACCACCCGACGACTGACGCGAAATACGCCAAGGCGGGCCAATTCGTGGCCGATTGGTGGCAACAGATCGGCATCGGGGCGACGATCCAGGGCTTCGAGTCGGACACCCTCACCGAGTTGCTCTACACACCTGAAGCGGGCGGGACCGCCGACTACGACATCGAGCTCTGGGGATGGGTCGGCGGCGCCGATCCGGACTTCCTGCTGTCGATCTTCATCACGTCGCAGATCGGCGTCTGGAGCGACAGCAACTACTCGAACCCTGCCTACGACGCGCTGTACGACCAGCAGAAGAAGGCCGCCACGTTCGATACCCGCAAACCGATCGTCGATGAGATGCAGAACCTCATCTACGACGAGGCGCCGTACCACGTCCTCTTCTACGACGCGGAGCTCCATGCTCATCGGACCGACAAGTTCGAAGGCTGGGTCCTGCAGCCGCGCGACGGCGGTGTGAGCCTGTTCGCCACGGGCGTCGAGACGTATCTCAACCTCGTCGCGGCGGGCAGCACCGCCACCCCATCACCGCCACCGGCCGCATCGGGCGGCGCGTCGGCAGCGCCGTCGGCAGCCCCGACGACCGACGCCGGCGGCACATCGTCGTCGACGCCGCTCCTGTTGGGCGTCGGAGCGGTCGTTGCGTTGGTCGCTGTCGGCCTCGTGTTGCTGCGGCGCGGTCGCGCGACCGCGACCGGCGAAGACGAGTAGCCGCCCGCGCTCGTCCGCATTCGCCAGATGACGGGAAGAGGGGCGGCTGCCGGGAGGCGGCCCGCCCCGTCTGCCCGTGGGTAGCCGGTTCCTAGCCCAGCGGCTCGGCCAGGCCGTCCTCACGATCCTGTTCGTCCTCGTCGTCAATTTCATCCTGTTCCGCTCGCTGCCGGGGTCGCCGGAACGGATCCTGCTGCGCGGGACACGGATCTCCGCCCAGGCGCTCGAGATCCAGCGCGAGCGGTGGGGCCTCAATGACCCGCTCCTTCCGATCGAGCTGCAGATCGACGAGGGGGGGGTCACGCTGGTCGACTTCCCGGCGTCGCTCATCGACAACCAGCTGGTGGCATACATCGGGTCGCTGGCGCGGCTCGACCTCGGGCTGTCGTTCCAGTTCCGCGGCCGGGACGTGGCCGAGGTGATCGCGGAGAAGCTGCCACCGACCCTGCTGCTCTTCGGCATCGGCGAGATCATCGCCATCTTCCTCGGCCTCGGGCTCGGCGCCCTGGCCGGATGGCGACGTGGCAAACCGTCCGATTACGTCGGGACGAGCGTGTCGCTCGTCCTGTACTCGATGCCCTATTTCTGGCTGGGCATGATCCTGCTGATCATCTTCGCGGCGACCCTTCACTGGTTCCCGACGACCGGGATGGTCACCCCGGGTGCCGAATACGCCAGCCCGGTCGACCAGGTCGTGGACGTCGCCCGACACCTGGTGCTGCCGGTGACGACGGTCGCGCTCGGGTTGATCGGCGCGTATTCACTGCTGATGCGCTCGGCCGTGACAGAGGTCCTGTCCGAGGATTACGTCCAGACTGCGCGTGCCAAGGGCCTCAAGGGCGACCGGATCCTGCGTGGGCACGTGCTGCCGAACGCGATGCTGCCGGCCGTGACGCTCGTGGCGATCAACCTCGGCTACATCGTCGCGGGAGCGATCACGGTCGAGCAGGTCTTCTCATGGCCGGGTCTGGGCACGCTCACGGTGGACGCGCTGCGGACCCGCGACTACCCGATGATGTCCGGGATCTTCCTCGTCCTGTCGATCAGCGTCGTGCTTGCCAACTTCGCGGCGGACCTACTCTACGGCGTGCTCGACCCGCGCGTGCGGACATGACCGCGCAGGCACCGATGACCGGCGAGGTCGCCGCCGAGGTCTTCACCCGCCGTGCGCGGGCCGAGCGCTGGCGCCTGCGCGCGCGACGGCTCAGGAGCGTCGTGCGCCAGTTCGCCAGGCAGCGCAGTGGCGTCATCGGCGTCCTGATCATCGGGCTGTTCACGTTCTGCGCGCTGTTCCCGGAGCAGCTCGTCGGGCCGTTCGAGACCGTCACCCGCGCATCTGGGGAGAAGTTCGAGCCGCCGTCGCTGACCCACATCCTCGGGACGGACGAGCTCGGTCGGGACGTCCTGAATCTCGTCGTTCACGGAGCGCGCATCTCGATGTCCATCGGCCTGATGGCCACGATCATCACGGTCTTGATAGGCGCAGTCATCGGCATCGTCGCCGGGTTCGTCGGCGGTCGGCCCGACACGATCCTGATGCGCATCACCGATTTCTTCCTGATCCTGCCGACGTTCGTGCTGGCGCTCGTGCTGGCCCCTGTGCTGCGCGAGCTCCTCGGGGAGTCGTCGGAGTTCTTCGAGATCAGGGTGACGCTGCTCGTGATCATCGTGGTCATCGGCATCACGTCCTGGGCGTCGACCGCACGGATCATCAGGAGCCAGACGTTGTCGATCCGCGAGCGCGCCTACATCGACCGGGCTCGCGTGATCGGGGCGTCGGCCGGGCACATCATGCGGCGCCACATCCTGCCGAACGTCCTCTCGCTGATCGTGGCGAACACCGTGCTCGTCTTCGCCGGAGCCGTCCTCATCGAGACGACACTCTCGTTCGTCGGTCTCGGCGACCAGCTCGCCCCATCGTGGGGCCAGATCCTCGCGTTCGCCCAGGCGTCGGGCGCACCGGGCATCGGGGCATGGTGGTACACGGCCTCGCCGGGCGTCGCCATCGTGCTCGTCGTGCTGTCGTTCACTCTCGTCGGCAACGCGCTCGACTCGATCCTCAACCCGAAGCTGGCCGGTCGCCGATGAGCGCGGAGAACCCGGCCCTGGCGCGCATGGTCACCCGCGCCGGTCGGACCTTGCCGAAGCTCGCCGACCCCGGTGCACCTCTCCTCGAGGTGACCGACCTGCGCGTCCGGTTCTCGCTCGCAAAGGGCGGCCTGACCGCGGTCGACGGGGTCAGCTTCCGACTGGACGATGGCGAGGCGCTGGGGATCGCCGGCGAGTCCGGGTGTGGCAAGACGACGACCGCGCTATCGCTCCTCCAGCTCCTGCCGTCGAACGGGCGCATCGAGTCCGGTCGCGTCGAGCTGTACGGGATCGATCTCGCCCAGAAGTCCGAAGCCGCCATGACCCGCTACCGGTGGCGCGAGATCAGCATGGTGTTCCAGGGCGCCATGAACGCGCTCAACCCGGTCCGCCGGGTGCGCGACCAGATCGCCGAGCCGATCATCGTCCGCCTCGGGGTGCCGGAGGAGACGGCGCGGCGACGAGCACTCGAACTGCTCGATCTCGTCGGGATCCCGATGCAGCGCGGCGGCGCCTACCCCCACGAGCTCTCGGGCGGCATGCGCCAGCGGGCGATGATCGCGATGGCACTCGCGTGCAATCCGGCCATCGTGATCGGCGACGAGCCGACGACCGCGCTCGATGTCATGGTCCAGGCGCAGATCCTCGCGTTGCTCGAGAGCCTGCGTTGGGAGCTTGGGTTGTCGATGATCCTCATCACGCACGATCTGTCGGTGATCGCTGAGACGTGCGACAAGGTCATGATCATGTACGCCGGCCGGGTCGCCGAGGAAGGACCTGTCTCGCGGGTCTTCACGGCGCCACGGCACCCGTACACGCAGGCGTTGCTTCGCGCGTTTCCCAACATCCGGGCTGACCGGCGGACCCTCGATGTCATCCCGGGCAACCTGCCGGACCTGCGCGACCCGCCGCCAGGCTGCCGATTCGCGCCGCGGTGCCCGTTCGCGATGGACGTCTGTCGGGTCGTGACGCCGCCGGAGGTGACGATGTCGGACGGTGTCCGAGTCGCCTGCCATCTCTATCCGACCCCCGATGCGGCGATCGTCGAGCCCGCGCCGATCGCCCAGGTCGGCGCGGATGCGCCGGTCGACGACGTGGTGCCCCCGGCCGATAACAGCAACCTGCGCGACGTCGACGACGACACGCTCTCTGACGAGGTCCAGCCATGACCGACCTCGTCCGTCTCGAAGGGCTGGAAGTGCACTTCCCGATCCGGGGCGGAGTTCTCGATACGCTGCTGCGCCGGACCATTGGCGTCGTGCGCGCCGTCGATGGCATCGACCTGACGTTGCGCCGTGGCGAGGTGCTGGCCCTGGTCGGCGAATCCGGCAGCGGCAAGACGACGACCGGCCGCGTCCTCGTGAAGCTCACCCGTCAGACCGGTGGCCGTGTCGAAGTCGATGGCGCCGATGTCAGCGACCTGTGGTCCGGGCCGCTGTTGCGCGCGTATCGCCGGCGGGTCCAGTTGATCTTCCAGGACCCGTACGAGACCCTGAACCCGAAGCAGACCATCCTCGACTTCGTCGCGGAGCCGTTGGTCGTGCACCGGATCGGCACCGAGGAGGAGCGCAGCGCGCGCGTTCTCGCTGCGCTCGATTCGGTCGGCCTGCGACCGGCCACGGATTACGCCCTGCGCTTCCCGCATGAGCTGTCGGGCGGCCAGCGGCAGCGCGTCGTGATCGCCGGCGCGCTCGTCATGGACCCCGAGATCATCGTCGCGGACGAGCCGGTCTCGATGCTCGACGTCTCGATCCGGACCGAGCTGCTCCGGCTCATGCTGGACCTCCGCGAGGAGCGCGGCCTGACCTACCTGTTCATCACCCACGACCTGTCGCTGGCCTGGGTGATCGCCGACCGGATCGCTGTGATGTACCTCGGGCGGATCATGGAGATCGGACCGGCCGAGGCGGTCATCCGCACGCCCCGCAATCCCTACACCGAAGCCTTGGTGTCGGTGTCGCCGTCGCCGGAGCCACCGACGCCGGGCAAACGCGCGCAGCGGACGATCCTCAAGGGCGAGACGCCCGATGCCGCGCACATCCCGAGCGGCTGCCGGTTCCATCCGCGCTGTCCGAAGGCGTTCGATCGCTGCGTCGCGGAGTCGCCGCCGCTGTTCGACCTCGGGGGAGGGCACGCCGCGGCATGCTGGCTCGCGGAGCCCGGGATCGCGACCGGCGGTCGCGCGTTGCCCGTGGTCGAGGCCGCTCGAACGGGCGAGGTCGGCGCATGACCGACAGGTCCGGACCAGAGATGCCGGCTGAGCCGCCTCTGGCGCTACCGACCATCGCCGACCTGCTCGCAGCGACCGCAGTGACCGTGGCAGAGGAGCTTCGCGCGCTGGGCGACGTCGCCGGCTGGCGACCCGAGCCGGGCGAGTGGAGCGCCAACGAATGCGTCGGCCACCTGATCGAGGCGGAACGTCGGGGGTTCGCTGGTCGGATCAGGACGATCCTGGGCGCCGTGCGGACCGACGGGTCATTCGAGCCACCGATCCTCGAGACCTGGGACCCACCTGCCATCGCCGCGGCGCGCCGGGACCACGAGCGGCCGGCAGCGGAACTGGCCGGCGAGTTCGCGGCGACGCGCGCCGACAGCGTCACGCTGGTCCGCTCGCTGACCGAGCGTGACCTGGGCCGTAGCGGGACACACCCCGAGGTCGGAGAGCTGCGGGTGGACGAGCTCCTCGCGGAATGGGTCCACCATGATCGGAACCACATCCGTCAGATGCTCGCGGTCACCCAGTCCCGGGTGTGGGGCCAGATGGGCAACGCCCGAACCTTCAGCGTCCTCGACCTCGAGTGACGCTCAGCTAAAGCTGGCGCTGTGAGCGCGGCTCGAGGATCACGACGACGATCTCCCGGTCGGTCTTGCGCTTGTACGCCGCGTAATTGCGGAGTCCGGCGACGAACTGCGGCCAGAGACGGTCATCCTCGGCCCGCGTCGACCGCCGCGCACGGACCGGCCTGGTCTCCTTGCGGACGTCAATCTCGGCGTCTGGCTCCGCCTGCAGGTTGAGCCACCAGGCCGGTTCGCGGTCGCGTCCACCGTTCGACGTGACGATGGCGAGGTTATCGCCGTCCTCGACGTAGTACAGCGGCGTCCGCCGCGCGATGCCAGTACGCCGACCGACGGTTCGCAGGTGCAGCGTCAGCACCGTCCGAGGCCAGCGACCCGATCGAGCTGCCTAGCCCGCGACCTCCTCGTCGACGTCCTCGAGGACCCGATAGATCGCCCAGGCGCCGAGCGCGCCGACGGTCGGACCCACGAGATAGATCCACAGCGCCGACAGGTCGGCCCCGATCAGGGCCGAGCCGATCGAACGGGCCGGGTTGACCGACGCTCCGGACAGGGACGCTGACGCGAAATGGATCGCGAGCAGCGTTAGTGGGATGGCGAGCGGCGCGAGCCCGGCGGCGCGTTTGGTCGATACGAGGATGACCAGCACGAAGCCGGTGGTCATCACGATCTCGAGGATGAGCGCGCCGATGTCGGTGACGCCGGGACCCGGCTTGGTCACGCCGGCCGTGACGGCTGACTGGCCCACCACGACGAAGACGATGGCCGCAGCGGCGATCGCCCCGATGACTTGCGCCAGGATGTAGCCGATGGCGTCGGTCGTCTCGATCCGCTTGTCCAGCACAGCCGCGACCGTGACGGCCGGGTTGAAGTGGCCGCCCGAGATGTGGCCCACCGCGAAGATCGCCGCCAAGAGGCCGAAGCCGAACGCGAAGGGCACCACAAGCAGGGTCGGGACATCCGAAACCCCGAGCGCCGCGACCGACGAATAGCCGATCGTCAGGAACAGGAACGTGCCGACCAGCTCGGCTAGGTACTTGCGGGTTTCCATTGTCCCTCCACGTGGCTTCGTTGCCGTGCGGCAGCGGTCTGGGCGAAATCGATGCTACCCGGTCGGTCCAGCCCTTTGACGGTCCGATGAGCCCCGGTCGACCGTCGCGCGTGCCGCGCGGACCAACAGGCTGTCGCACCAGGTCCGGCACAGGACCTCGACGAGCTCGAGGCGATCGATGGCAGTCGCCAGGTCCGGCCCGACGGCCACCGCGCCGTGTCGTTCGAGGAGCACCACATCGGCGTAGGGCGCAGGCGCCGCGGTCAGCACCTCGGCGATCCGAGCTGCCAGGTCGTCGCTGCCCGGCTCCCCGAACGGCAGATAGGGCAGGCGCGGGATGAACAGCGCCGTCTCGGGCAGCGCGACCGGGTCCGGGATCTCCCCGGCGAGGGTGAGCGCCATCGACGCCGGCAGGTGGGCGTGGGCGACCGATGTGATGTCGGGTCGGGCCGCAAGCGCAGCCAGGTGGATCGCGAGGTCCGATGAGGGTTCGAGGCCCGATGCGGAGCGGGCTGCCGCTCGGGCGTCGCCGACCGCCATCACGACCACGTCCCGCTCGGCCAGCTCGTCCTTGCGCCGGCCGCGCGGCGTGATCGCCAAACGGTCTCCGTCGAGCCGGATCGACAGGTTGCCCTCGCCGGCCGAGATGAGCCCGCGTGCACCGAGCCGCCGTCCGGCCGCGACGATCTGGGCGGCGGCCGAGCGTTCGTCCATGGCAGCGATCGTAGGGCACCCGACGGGGCCCGGCCCGCCCGTACCATCCGCTGGTGCCTGAGCCCGCCCCCCTGGGTCGCAATCACGATTTCCGTGTCCTGCTGACGTCGCAGGGCATCTCCGCTCTCGGCGACGCGGTGAGCTTCACGGCCCTGCCACTGCTCGTCCTGGCTCTGACCGGGTCGGGGCTGATGATGGGCATCGTCGGTGCGCTTGAGATGCTGCCGGACCTCCTGTTCGGGATGGTCGCCGGCGCCCTTGCCGACCGGAGCGATCGCCGCCGCATGATGTTTCTGGCGGACCTCGGCCGGGCGGCTCTGACTGCCCTGATCCCGATCTCGGTCCTGCTCGGCGGGCCGACGTTGGCGGTGATCCTCATCGTGACGGCGCCGATGAGTGTCCTCCGCTCGTTCTTCCTGGCCGGCTACACGGCCTCGGTGCCGGTGCTCGTCGGCCGGTCGCAGCTCGCCCGAGCGAACTCGATCTTCGAGGCCGTCTACTCGTTCGGGTTCATCATCGGGCCGGCCATCGCCGGGATCCTGGCGGCGACGATCGGCGCGGGCCTGACGCTCGCCATCGACGCCGCGTCGTTCGCCCTGTCCAGCCTCGTGCTTGCGTTCATGGACCGCGACCTGCGGGCACCGACCGATCGGTTGCCCGCGAGCCTCGCCGCGGACATCCGTGAGGGCATCGACTACATCGTCCGCCACCCGCTCCTGCGCTCGATGATCCTGTTCTGGGGCCTCGTCTCGATCACGACCGCGCCCCTCGTCACGGCGCTGGCCGTCCACGTCACGCGCGACCTCGGCTACGAGGAGACGATCCTCGGGCTGGTCCTGACGGCGTACGGCATCGGCACGGTCATCGGTGCGCTGGTCGCCGCTCGCGTGAGCCGCCGGCCCGTGGGGCCGTCTCTGCTCGGCGGGACGTTCCTCACAGGCGTGTTGCTCTTCGCGATCTCGCGCACGAGCGAGGTGCCCGTGATGCTGGGCGTCGCCGTGATCGCGGGCATGGCCCAGAGCGTGGTCCTCGTCACATACCTGACGACGCGTAGCAATCACGCACCCGACGCGCTCCTCGGCCGGGTCGGCAGCACGGCGCGCACGATCTCGCTGGGGCTCCAACCGATCGGCATGCTCGCGGGCGGCGTGCTCATCGATCTGAGCAGCGGCTCGGCGACCATCGCCGTGATGGGTATCGGCCTGATCGTCCTGACACTGGCCTTCGTGCCGGTGCGCGCGCTGCGGCGCGCGAACGTCATGCCGGCCACGCCGCCGTAGCTCAGGCCGCTGCGTCGAGCGAGGTCGCCAGATCCGGCGCGATGTCGACCGTCACTCCGCAGCCGGCGCAGGTCATGTCCGAGAGGTTCTCGTCGGTCGTTGCCTCGCCCGCGCAGAGCGGGCAGTCGATCGTGATCATGTGTCGATGACTCCGTGCACTGGTTTGTGGCCGGAGTCTCGGCGGGGCGTGTGACAGCTAGCGTGTCACGCCGTATCGGAAGCAGCCCGGCAGGTGATCGTCGACGAGCCCGACGCTCTGCATGAACGCGTAGACGATCGTCGTGCCGACGAACTTGAAGCCGCGCTTCCGCAGATCACGCGACAGCGCATCGGACACGGGTGTCGAGGCCGGGATCTCGCCGCCCTTCGTCCCGGCCGGCAGCGGTGCCGGCGGGCCGGGCACCATCGTCGCCAGGTAGGCATCGAACGACCCGAACTCGTCCGCCAGGGCCAGAACGCCGGCCGCGTTGCCGATCGTGGCGTCGATCTTGGCCCGATTGCGGACGATCCCGGCATCGGCCATGAGGCGTGCCCGGTCGTCATCGTCGAAGGCCGCGACGACCCGCGGTTCGAAGTCCTTGAAGGCGGCCCGGAACGCCGGGCGCTTGTTCAGGATCGTCGACCAGGACAGTCCGGCCTGGAACGATTCGAGCGCGAGCCGCTCAAAGAGCTCTCGATCGTCGTGCGTCGGGACGGCCCATTCGGTGTCGTGGTAGTCGATCATCCGCGGGTCCGGCCGTGCGCTCTCGGCACCGGACCACCAACAACGCGCCAGCCTATCGGTCATGGCCGAAGGCTACGCTACGGACGACATGGCTCTCCACTGCTATCTGGGACACGGCGCCTCCGGGACGTCGGCGAGCATGGCGCCGTTCGTCCATGGATTGCGCGCCCGTGGCATCGCCGCGACCGCCATCGACCTGCCGAAGCGCAAGGCCGAGGAGGCGCTCCCCGCGTTCCACAAGGTCGTGCCGAGCAAGCCGGATGTCGTCGTCGGCGGCCACTCGTACGGCGGCCGGGTCGCCAGCCTGGCCGCGGCGGAACCGGGCGCGCCCTACGCGGCGCTCGTGCTCTTCTCCTTCCCACTGCACCCGCCCGGTTCGCCGGACAGGACCGACGCCCGAACGGCGCATTTCGCGGCGATCCGTTGCCCGGTTCTGCTGCTCTCGGGCGAATCCGACCCGTTCGCCCGGATCGAACTCCTGCGCGCGGCCGTGACCAGGTTCGGCGGTCCGGCCGAGCTGGTCACGTACCCGAAGCTCGGCCACGGCCTCAAGCCGGTCCTCGACGACGCCCTCGACCGGGTCGCGGCGTTCCTGGCGACGGTCAAGGCCTGACCGGACCCTCTGCCGGCACCCGTCAGCGAGTCGCGATGACCTCGATCTCGACCGCGTAGTCGGCCGCCAGTGCCGTGACGCCGACCGTCGCCCGCGTCGGCGGATCGTTCGGGAAGTACTCGCGGTAGACCCTGTTCATGGCCGCGAAGTCGCCGAAGTCCCGGAGATAGACCGTGGCTTTGACGACGTCCGCGAAGGTGAGCCCGGCGGCCGTGAGGAGCCGCCCGACGTTGTCGAGCATGGCCCGGGTCTCGGCCTCGATGCCGCCCGGGACCGCGCCGTGCGATCCCGGCGCGTCGCCGACCTGGCCGGCAAGGAAGACGAACCCGTTCGCCTCGACGACCTGCGAGAAGGGGTATGGCCCAGGCTCGACACCGGGCAGCTTCGGGACGTGCTTCGGCATAGTCGCTTCTCCCTCGTGATCCGACCGTCAGAGCCGGCGATACGACGCGTCGACGGCTTGTTCACTCCACCACGCGAGGTCATCCGCGGCGCTGATCCCGGACGGTAGCTTCACGCCGGCCTCGGCGTCGAGGCCCTTGCGCCAGCCGCGCAGCAACAGGCCGACGATCCAGGTCAGGTCGCGCTGGAGGTCCCAATCGCCGGCAAGGCCGGCGAAGTCGCTGGGGGCACCCTCGGCCGCCCAGCGGCCACTGTCCCACTCGAGTGCGTCCCGGTAGCGGCGCGTCACCTCGTCGGGCCCGACTGGCAGCGACCCGCTGTTCGAGACCAGGAACCAGCCCAGCTCCACGGCTATCGGCGCTCGCAGTGTCATCTGCCAGTCGATGAACCCCACTTGGTCTCCGGGGAGCAGCGCGACGTTGGCGAGTTTCAGGTCCCCGTGCAGCCCGACCCACGGCAGCACCTCGAGGGCCAGGACAAGCGGCGACGGATCGGCCGACAGCCGGTCCACGAGCTCCCAGGCAGTGGACGGGGCCCGACGCGCGAACGCCTCCCAGCCCGCCAGGAACCGGTTTCCGACGGGGTTGCCCTCAGCCTGGTAGCGGGCGGCGGACGTCGGGGTGAGCAGCGTCAGGCGCTCCGCCAGCGGACACCACGGCGGCGGTGGCTGGCCGTCGCGTTCGCCGGCCGACTCCAGGATCTTGCTCCACGGCACGGCATGGAGGCGCGCCATGGCCCGGAGCACGCGATCGAGCGTCGCCTCGTCGATGTCCGGGTCGTGACCCGGCCGCTCCCAGGCGATCAGCTCGTTCGAGAGGTCCGGCGTGAGGATCGCGACGCCGTCGCCATCGGAGGCGGCTCCGAGGTAGGGGGTCATGGCGCGCGGGATCCACGCCATCGCCCCCGGCGGGAGCGCGGCCAGCCAGGCTTCCCGGAGCGCGTCGTCGCGCGTGGCCCGGGCGATCCAATCGCGATCGAGCGAGGTGCGCTTCAGGACGTAGCGTCGGCCGAACCCATCGACGAGGCTCGTGAAGGTCGCCCCGGACCAACCGTCGTTCGGGAACTCGTGTTCCGGGAGCAGATCCAGGCCGTGCTCGGTCAGCAGGTCCAGCAGGGTGCGATCGCGCCAGCCGACGGTCATCGTTCAGCCTCAGCAGGGAGCGGGCACGTCGTCGGCACCGTCCGGGCCGCCGTCGAGGTAGACCACGTGCGAATCGGGGCAGTTCCGTGTCAGCACGACGACCAGTGGCTCGGTCCCACTCGCGTTCTCCTCGACGTGGATCTCGCCCGCCGGGATGTAGACGAAGTCGCCGGCCGATGCGGTCATCGCATCATCGAGGCCGGTCGGGCCCCACGTGTAGCGCGCGCTCCCGGAGACGATATAGATCGACGTCTCACAGTCGCCGTGATGGTGGATGCGGGTCTTGTCGCCCGGGGCTGTCGAGACGATCGATGAATAGAGTCGTTCCGAGCCGACCGTCGGTCGCGAGATCGCGATCGAGCGCTCCATCCCCGGGTGCTGGCCCACGCTGGTGACGCGATCGCCGGGCGTGATCAGTGTCGCCATCAGCTTGCCGACTCCAGGCGCTCGACCACCCTGAACCACTCGCACACGACGACGGTCGACGCGGTGAGCTCGAACGAGGGGTCCCTGAGGCCCGTCCGCAGATCGTCGATGTAGCTGTTCCAGAAGCGTTCGTGTGCGGTTCGCCAGTCGGCGGCATCTGCGAAGCCCTCTCCTTCGGCACGGGCGAACTCGTCCCCGACCAGCCCGATCGTCGAGAGCTCGACACGGGTGATCTCGACGATCGCGATCGGCCGTCCGTTCGAGTCGAGCATGACCTCGCGGTCCCCGGCGCGCGGCGGCATGACGCCTTCGACGACGAAGTCCACCCCGAGGCTCGCCGTCGCGGTCTTCGTCCCATCGAGTGCGAGCGCGGTCAGTCGCTCGCGCAGCGCACCCGGGAATGCGAATCCCCATGCGGGCATGCCGAGATGGGTCGTGGGCTCGACTGGCTCGGGCATACGCCGATGATAGGTCGCTACCATCGGCGCCGATGGCCTCCCCGCCCCGTTTCCCGCTCTTCGACGCGCCGTCGCCGCTCCACGCCCTGCCGCGCTTCAGCGCCGCGCTCGGTGGCCGGGTCGAGATCTGGACGAAGCGCGAGGATCTCCTGCCGTTGGCATTCGGCGGCAACAAGCTGCGCAACCTCGAATTCCTCGTCGGTGCGGCGCTGGCGGACGGCTGCGACACGCTGGTGACGAGCGGTCGGCGCTGGTCGAACCACGCCCGGCTCACGGCGGCGGCAGGGGCGCGGGCCGGCCTGGCCGTTCAACTCGTGCTGTCGGGACCGCAGGTGGATCCGCCCGGCCCCGGCATCCGGATGGCCCGCTCGTTCGGCGCGACGGTGCACCTCCTGGACGGCGCCGATCGTGACGAGCGGGAGGCTGCCGTCGCGCGCGTCGCACGCGAGGTGACAGCGGGCGGAGGACGGCCCTACGTGATCGGCGTCGGCGGCTCGGGCTCGGTCGGAGCGTTCGGGCAGGTGCTCGCCGCCCGCGAGCTCGTGGCACAGGCAGCGGACGAGGGCATCGCCATCGACCGCGTGGTGCTGGCGACCGCCACCGGTGGGACCCAGGCCGGCCTGATCGCCGGCCTGCCGACCTCGATCGCGGTGACGGGCGTCGTTGTCGCGCGGTCAGCGGCAGAGCTCCGGTCGTCGATCGGGGCGACGGTCGCCGAGCTGGGCGGGGCCGCCGACGCGGCGATCGAACTCGACGAGACGCACATCGGCGACGGATACGGTCGGCCGACTGTGGAGGCCACCGAGGCGGCGGCGATCCTGAGTCGGACCGAGGCGATCCTGGTCGACCCGATCTATACGGCCAAGGCGCTCGCCGGGCTCGTCGCGGGGGCGCGCTCCGGGGCGTGGGACGGCGAGCATGTGGTGTTCTGGCACGCCGGGGGCTTGCCCGGGCTGTTCGAGCCGCTGGACTGACGTCACGGAGGGCTACTCCCCGGCGGACCGCCAGGCGTCGCGAACCTTCATCCGCCCTGCGGTCTGTAGCACCGCGCCGGCGTAGACCCGCGCGCCGATCGCGAACAGGATCCAGATCGCGATGACGGTCACGAGGATGGCGACGGCCACCTCAACAGGTGAGATCGCGTCGAACGCTGCCCGGAGCGGCACGACGAACGGCGCCGAGGCGGGGATGAAGGTGGCCACCCGAGCGACGATCCCCTGCGGGTCGTTGATGACGGCGAAGATCGCCACGAAGTAGCTGATCATCGCGATCATCGTCACCGGCGTCGACGCGTTCGACGCCTCCTCCAGCCGCGACGCGAGCGCACCCAGGAAACCGAGCGCCGTCGAATACAGCGCGTAGCCGAGCACGAACCAGACGACCAGCAACGCGATGGCGGAGGGCGTCGTTTCGGGCAGGGCGAAGCGATTCGTCAAGATTGCGGCGCTGAGCGCCGCGACCACGAACACGAGCAACTGGACGACGCCGAGGATCCCGATGCCGAGCACCTTGCCCATCAGCAGGTCCCGTGCGCGGACCGTGGCGAGGACGACCTCCACCACCCGACTCTGCTTCTCTTCGACCACGCCGGTCAGCACCGTGAAGCCGAAGCTGAAGATCCCCACGAGGATCAGCACCGCGCCGATGTTGGCGAACAGGAAACGCGACTGATCGGCGTCCGTCTGCGGATCGAGTGACTCGACGCTCGGGACCCCTTGCGCGGCGATGAGCGCACCCGGATCGACCCCGGCGTCGACCATGACGTCCTGCACCCGAAGCGCGATGACTGCCGCAGAGACCAGCTGCGTGACGAGCTGGTCGGGCTCCTTCGCGAACACGATGGTTCCGGGCGCGGACAGGTCGCTCGGCACCTCGACGACCGCGTTGATCGATTCCTCTGTCAGGGCCGCATCCGCGGACGCGGCGCTATCGAATGGGACGACCACGACGGCGCGTTCCAGCTGTTCGGCCGTGGCCCTGATCGCGAGCTCCAAGCCAGGGGGTGTCGGCTCCACGACCCCGATCCGGGTGGTCTCCTCGTCGCCGAACAGCAGTGTTGGCACGATGAACGACCCGACGACGAGGACCGTCGTGAACAGCACGGAGAAGACGAAGCCACGGCTGCGGCCACGCTCGAGGATCTCGCGCTTGGCGACGAGCCAGACGCTTCGCCAGCGGCTCATCGGTCCGCCTCCGGAACCGGGGTCGCGGCGGTCGGCGTGACCGCCTCCATGAACAGCTCCGACAGCTTGGGCGGCTGGTAGGCGAACGCGCGCACGTCACCGGCGGCACGCGCTCGCGCAAGCATCGCTTCGAGATCGACGTCATCCGCCACCAGCAGCTTCACGCGATCGCCATCGCGCTCCAGGACCGTGAGCGAACCGTCGCCATCGAGCCACGCGCCGTCGGACCCGACGACCTCGACCTCGAGGTGACGGCGGCCCGAGCGCGACTTCAGCTCATCGATCGCGCCCGCGGCGACGATCCTGCCCCGGGCGATGATGACCACGTCTTCGCAGACGTCCTCGACAAGGTCGAGCTGGTGGCTCGAGAACAGCACGCCGACTCCGGCGGCAGCCCGCTCGTGCACGACCTCGGTCATCGTGGCGATGCCGATCGGGTCGAGCCCGGAAAAGGGCTCATCGAGGACGAGCAGCTCCGGTTCGTGGGCGAGTGCCACGGCCAGCTGGATGCGCTGCTGGTTGCCGTGGGACAGCTCTTCCAGCTTCGACTTGGCGCGGTCGCCGAGACCCATCCGGTCGAGCCAGCGCGCGGCGGCAGCATCGGCGTCGCGGGCGCGCATCCCGTGCTGCTGCGCGAAGTAGCTCATCTGCTCGCCGACCCGCATCCGCGGATAGAGGCCGCGCTGTTCGGGCATGTAGCCGAAGCGGAGACGGGCCTCTCGATCGACCGGCTCGCCCTTCCAGCGGACCGTGCCGCGATCGGGTCGGGCGAGCCCGAAGATGCAGCGCATCGTCGTGGTCTTGCCGGCGCCATTCGGTCCGAGGAAGCCGACGACCCGCCCGGGTCGCGCGGTGAAGGTCGCGCCGTCGAGCGCCACGACCGGCCCGTAGCGCTTCGCCAGATCATCGATCTCGAGCATGTGTCTCCCGGTGATCGTCGGTACGGCCTCGCTGAGCGCGACCGTGACGCGCGATTTGGCGGCGAAGCGTGACCGATTGGCCTCCTCGGCGCAATCGCGCGACTGATAACGCGGGACGGGCGCCAGCCAGCCGGAATGACTGGCTTGGACCCGAAAACGTGTCTGTCAGGCGCGCCCGCGTCACAGCCGCTCGAACCGCGGCGCGCGGCTACTCGGCGGCCAGCGTGCCGGTCATGTTCGGATGGACCTCGCACCAGAACGTGTACGAGCCCGCGGGGAGTGCCGGTACGGCGTTCGTCACCTTCTTGGACGAGACGATCTCACCCTTGAACACCGTTGCGCCGGCCGCGTCCTTGATGGCGATGTTGTGCGGTTCGGACTCCTGGTTGTCGAGCACGATCTCGGTCGGGGTGTCGGCCTTGATCGACAGCGTGGTGGGCGAGAACGCGATGTCCTTCGCCACGACGACGATGCCGCTGCCGGCCGATGCCGAGGCGCCCGGGCTTCCTGGGGCCACCGAGGCCGGGGCCGGCGTCGAGCCGCCACCGGAACAGGCGACGGTGAGGACGGCGATGCCGGCGAGCGCCGCAGCCTGGAGGAAACGCTTCATGCGGGACTCCTTCGGGCCAAGGTCAAGCCGCGTCACGTGGACGCGGCTCGATCCCGGGGTATCGATCGGTGATGCGCGCTAACGGTAGCGCGGATCGCGGATCCTAGGCCTCGTCGCCAGCAGCCCAACGCCCGCGCCGGCTCGGCACCAGGAGCCGATGTGACCGACCCAGCCGCGATCCGGCGGCCTACGGTCAACCGCGCCAGCCGTTCTCATCATTTGCTCGTCCCAGCAGCACGGGACACGGTCGGCGCTCTGATGGGGGCACCAGGTAGGCCTCACGGAGCCTGATCGAGGGGTTTCCTCATCAGGTGTCAGCCTGGCCGAGCATTTGGCAAGAAAGTCGTCATCCGCTGCTGCCCTGACGCACATATGGGAAGAAATCTGGGGCGCAACGCCCAGCCGGCCCCCGCCCGGGCCCACCCCGCCGCGGTTTCTGCCATTTGCTCACCACACGAGCACTCGTCACGGAGGGTCCGTTGAATGGCCCCGTCCCGGGCCGGGGAGGCCATCCACGCGCCGATTTCTTGCCATTTGCGCCACCAGCTG
Organism: uncultured Chloroflexia bacterium; assembly: GCA_963819655.1. GTDB lineage: Bacteria > Chloroflexota > Limnocylindria > Limnocylindrales > CSP1-4 > SPCO01. Next base: position 1,314,429 of record CAWFXA010000002.1, read on the forward strand.
AGCATGTGACGAGGAAGTTCTCGACCAATGCTCGCCTGGGTGGACATCTGGCAAAGATCCGGGCGCGCGAGCCGGTGGGGCGCCAGCCGGTGGAGCGCGGACCCGAGGTCCGCCCGCCGCGCGAACCCGGAACGCTAGTCGACCGCGATCACCCGGTACGTGACGCTCCCGCGGGGGGTCTGGATCAAGACCTCGTCACCGGCCTTCGCGCCGACCAGGCCGCGCCCCACGGGTGACACCGCCGACAGCCTGCCCGCCGACGGATCGGACTCGGCCGAGCCCACGAGCGTGTACGTGACCTCCGACCCGTCGATCTCCACCTTCACGGTCGACCCGATGTCCGCCCCGGAGCCGAGGCCTGGCACCTCGGCGATGACCGCGTCGCGCAGTCGGGCCTCGAGCGCCTGGATGCGCCCCTCCAGGAAGGACTGCTCCTCCCGCGCCGCCGTGTAATCGGCGTTTTCCTTGAGATCGCCGAGCTCCTTGGCCGTTCGGATCCGAGCGATCACCTCGGGACGTCGGACGTCGGTGAGTTCGGTCAGCTCGGCGCGCATGCGAGCCGCCCCGCTCGCGGTCAGCCGCCCGTCCGGCGCCGAGCCTTTCACCGGAGCGGGCCCCGCTGGGGACGATGCCGCGCTGGTCGGCGTCGCAACCGTCGCCACGGTCGCCACCTTCCCGCCTCCACTCCTGGACCGTGCCTTCCGTTCAGGCGGTTCGCCACGCGCTCCCTCGGCATCGCCATCGGGCAGTACGACGACGCGGGTCGGCGGTAGGGCGGGCTCCTGGACATCCGGCAGCAGCGAGCCGGCCAGACCCGAGGCGCGGCGCTCGCCCGTCGGCCGTCGCAGGTTTGCGAACGGCAGCACGACCGACGGATCGTGGAGCGCAGCGACCTCGTCGGCCGGCACGCTCGCCGCGAAGACGTTGAGCAGCGCGTCCTCGTACTCCTCCGCGGCATCGGTCGCGGCCCACCAGACCCGCATCGGTACCGAGGCCCGGAACGTGTGTAGCCAGTGTCCGCCCGAGTGGGGCCGGCGGTCGCCGAGCACCGTGCTCTGGAGCGCCGCGACGCGCCGGCCGATCGATGTCGTCGCCCCGACGTACAACACGACCTGGGACGGCAGCCAGAACTGGCCGAGCCGTGTGGCCACCGCACGCGAGCTGGGTCGGACGCCATCAAGCGTCAGTGATGGGACGCGCTCGACCCACTTGCCGACGCGGGTCAGCTCGATCGGTGCCCGGGGCAGCGGTTCGCGCAGCTCGACGACGAAGATGCCGGGCGCGCGGGCGGGAACCGGTCGGCCCCAGACGGTGGGGCCATCGGGCAGCAGCCCGACCTCGCGCAGCAGCTCGGCGGCGTTCACGATCGCGGACCACGGGAGCGGGGCACCCGGGGATGGTACCCGTCGGGGCTCCGCGGTATGGTGCGCGCTGCATGGCCGCGTCCCGGGCGCGCCGGGCGGGGGTCCGGCATGCCTTCCTCATCGTCCCCATCGCCGTTGCCGCAGCAGTCGGAACCGTGACTCTCGGTCCGATCCTGGCGACCCAGCGCGCCCCTGACCTGATCGGCGCCCTGATACCGGCGCCGACCGCGTCGCCGACCCCGATCCCGAGCCCGACGACCGCCCCCAGCCCGAGCCCGACCGCAACAGCATCGCCGGCACCGACCGCGACCGCCACGCCACCGCCGATGCCGGCGAGCGCCACCGCGCTCCCGAGCGCGATGCCGTCAGGAGCCTCCCCTTCGTCCGCACCCAGCTCTCCGGCCGCCTCTGCACCGGCGGCCTCCGCACCGGCCGCGACCTCGCCCAGCCCGGGACCCGTGGCCGGCGCGCCGCCGACGGCCGAGCCGCCGATATCGATCACCCGACCACGTTTGGCGCCGGCCACCCGCCTCGCGCTGCAGGCGCGCCTCGATCGACTGCGCGAGCGATACGCGATCCCGGGCATCTCGGTCGCGATCGAACTGCCCGACGGATCCACATGGCTCGGCGTCAGCGGGATGGCCGACGTCGCGGCCGAAACGCCGGTGACACGTTCGACGTCCTTCGCGATCGCGAGCGTCAGCAAGACATTCACAGCCGCGCTGATCCTGGCCCTTGCCGAGGACGGCCGGATCGATCTCGACGCTCCGGTCCGGCGGTACCTGCCGGCCCTGAAGAAGATCTCGGTCAAAGTCAAGGTTCGCCACCTGCTCGATCACACGAGCGGGCTACGCGACTACTTCTTCCACGCGTCCATCGACAAGCTGCTGCTCTCCCGCCCGGACCGCCGGTGGGATGCGACACAGGCGATGAAGTACGTCGGCAAGGCCTACTTCGAGGCGGGCAAGGGATGGCACTACTCGAACACGAATTACCTGGTCCTCGGGATGCTCGCCGAGGCCGTCGGCGAGGCCACACTGGCCGACCAGGTGCGGGCGCGGTTCCTTCGACCGCTCGATCTGGACCACACCTGGTATCAGCCGGAGGACAAGGCTCCGGCCGACGTCGCTCACGGCTACCGCTTCGCGTCCTCGGCCCGGACGGCGCCCGCCATCGACCTGTCGGATGGCACTCCGCTCGTGCCGTTCACCTCGGTCGTCACCGCGGCCGGCGGCGCCGGCGGCTTCGCGGCGAGCGCGAACGACCTCGCGCATTGGGCGCACGCTCTGTTCGGAGGTGAGGTCCTCACGCCCGGCTATCTCGAGGCCATGGTCGACGTGGCGGGAACGGCGGCCGTCAAATCGGCGATCCCGTACGGCTACGGCGTACAGGCGATCGAGATCGACGGGAGACGAACGGTCGGTCACTCGGGCCGTCTGCTCGGCTTCAGGTCTGCGGTGCGCTATCTCCCCGATCAGGGTGTCTCGATCGCCGTGCTGACAAACCAGAGCCGGACCGATCCTGGCCCGATCCTGCGCTCGCTGCTCCGACTGGCTCTCACTCCGGTCGATGATCCATGTCGCTGCCGGGAGCACCGCTGACCGCCCGACGGCCGGACCACCGGATCGAGCTCGCCGGTACGCATGGGCTACTTGTCGCGCGCGCGTGAGGGGCCCACGGTTGCCGAACGTTCTCGGGGGACGCATGCCTATCCGTGTCGATGCCTACATGGCTGGTGGAGTGGCCAGCGGCGTGCTCGCGCGCGTCGGGACCCTTCGCGAGGTCCTCGAAGTGGACGGCGTCCTCGCGCTGGAGCGGGTCCATTGGCAACCCCTCCACGGTCAGCCCGGACCCGCGCCAAACATGACGATCCCGATCGACGACGTGCTGATCGCCGTCGCCGATGACGACCCGACGATCGCCGTCCATGCGTCGTGGCACGGCATCCGGCTCGACGTCGGTCCGTACACGATCGAGGGCGAGATGCCCACGATGCCGGGGTTCGATCCCGGTCGTGCCCTCACCCGACCGACCGGCGAGTTCGTCCTGCTCAAGGACGTCAGCATCGGACCACGCACCGATGTGGCGCCGGCGTCGGAGCTCACGCCTGTCGGCCACCACGCGCTCGTCAACCGCTACGTGGTCGAAAGCGTCGCCTGCGACCTGATGCTCGGGTTCTTCTTCCCGGGCGCGACCATCATCCAGGCCGACGTCGCCGAGTCCAGCGCGACCTGACCTAGCGGCGGTCCCGGGCTCCGGATCGCTCTGCGCGCCGGCCGTCACGCGGTGCACCTGAGACACCGGCGCCCGATCGCTGTCGGACGGGCTTTCGATGCGCATGGTGATCGCGACCGACCCGCGCGTGACCGGCCCGCATCCCGAGCGGCCGCGGCTCGGCGGAGCGATCGGGCACGAAGCCCTCCTCGACCGTCCACGGGATCGCTCTCTTCAGCATCCGCTGGATGCCGCGCAGCAGATCGACCTCGTCGATGCAGACCAGGCTGATCGCCTCGCCCGAGGCGCCCGCACGGCCGGTCCGGCCGATGCGATGGATGTAGTCCTGCGGGTTCCACGGCAGCTCGAAATTGACGACTACCGGGAGGTCCTCGATATCGAGACCTCGCGCCGCCACATCGGTGGCGACCAGGACCCGGATGTCGCCCGACTTGAAGCCCTCGAGCGCCCGGGTGCGTTCCGGCTGCGAGCGATCGCTGTGGATCGCGACCGCATCGAGACCGTCGCGGTCAAGGCGTGAGGCGAGGCGTGATGCCGCGAGCTTGGTGCGCGTGAAGACGAGGACCTGGTGGAGGTCGTCGGCCCGGATGAGGTGGGCCAGCAGCTCCTCCTTGCGGTCGCGGTCGACCGGGTAGACGAGCTGATTGACGGCCTCGGCTGCCGTGTTGCGGGGCATGACCTCGACGGTCTCCGGGTCGCGCAGGATCGTCCCGGACAGGCGCCGGATGTCCTCCGAGAACGTCGCCGAGAACATCAGGTTCTGGCGGCGCTTCGGCAGGAGCTCGATGATCCGCTGGATATCGGGCAGGAAGCCCATGTCCAGCATGCGGTCGGCTTCATCGAGCACGAGCACTTCGACCTGGCCGAGATTGGCCACGCGTTGCCCGACGAGGTCGAGCAGCCGCCCGGGCGTGGCCGTGAGGATCTCGACACCGGCGCGCAGCGCCTTGATCTGCGGATCCATCGGGATGCCGCCGTAGACGACCGCGGAGCGCAACGGGACGGTCCGCCCGTACGTCCGCACGGACTCGTCGACCTGCATCGCGAGCTCGCGCGTCGGGACGAGGATCAGGACGCGCACGGGGTGGCGCGCGGGTGAGAACGAATTGTTTGCGTGGCCGCGGAGTCGATCGAGGATCGGCAGGGTGAATGCGGCGGTCTTGCCGGTGCCGGTCTGGGCGGCGGCGAGGACGTCGCGGCCCTGGAGGACGAAGGGGATGGCGGCTGCCTGGACCGGTGTCGGGGTCGTATAGCCCTCGGCGGCCACGGTCGCGAGCAGATCGGCCGAAAGGCCGAGCGAGTCGAAGGTCAAATGTTGCTCCTGCATGGGTCCCGTGCCGTCGCGGGCGGGGATCCGCGGGAGCGCGACGGCGGTGCCGGCCGTGCGCGCGATCGCGCAGCCGCACGTCGGCCGCCCGGAGCATAGCCGATATCGAGGCGAGGCAGTCGCCGCACGGTCGTCGGTGCCTAGCCGGCGCGGTGCACCCGGGCACCGGAAACGTCGCGGCATCACCCTGTCGCGGGCGTCATGGGACCTCTGGCTGCAGACAACCCGGAGGTGCCACTGCCATACTCCCAGTCGACCCCCACGCGTCAACCCCGATAGACAGGCCCAACAGAAGACTCGCCGCCCCCCACGGCAGAAACCCTGTCACCCGTCGGGTATCGCACTCGACACCCGCGTTCCGGTTCATCCGGATCGTGGCCGCTATCGCTCCGCACGCTCACAGCGGATCGATCGCAAGCCGGCCTCATCCTCCCTCCGCGCTCCCCTGCCACGGGCGGCACCACTCACCGTCATCGCGTCCCCCACGCGATGTTCTGGCAGTGAGGAGGCAAGGACATTGCCGGTTCGTCCCATCGGCGCCCAGCGGGCGTCCATCTCGCGCTCCCGGCGGATCTTCGTCGTCGGATTGCTGGCCGCCGTCGCCGGTAGCCTCGGCACCATGGCGGCGCCGCAGGAGACTCGCGCGGCGAGCATCAAGGTCGTCGTGGTCGTCGGACCGGCGGGGTCCAGTACGGCCAAGTACCGCGACAGTGCCCGCGTCTACGCCAACCTCGCCCGCTCCTATGGAGCGTCGGTCACCGAGCTCTACAGCCCGTACGCGACGTGGACGAGGGTCAGGTCCGCGGCACAAGGCGCGAACCTCCTCATCTATCTCGGCCATGGCAACGGGTATCCCAGCCCGTACGGCTCGTTCCAGAAATACACCAAGGACGGGATGGGGCTGAACGCCACGTCCGGGAACGGCAACTCCAACACCAAATACTGGGGCGAGTACTACATCGATCGCTACATCCAGATGGCCCCCAACGCAGTGGTGATCCTCAATCGCCTCTGTTACGCGTCGGGCAACTCCGAGTGGGGTTCCGCCAACCCGACCAAGGCGACCGCCATCAAGCGTGTCGACAACTACGGCGCCGGGTTCCTGCGCACCGGCGCGAAGGTGGTCTTCGCCGAGGCGATCAACAGCGTGTCGCACCAGGTCCGGTCGCTGTTCACGACGAACTACTCGATGAACACGATCCTGATGACGCACCCGAGCGCCAGCAGCGCGCGCGACTTCTACTTCACGTCGTCGCGTACGTACTGGGCGAAGGCCCATCTCGATCCGCCGCAGTCGGGGAAGTACTGGCGCGCGGCCATCGGCAATCTCAGTCTCACCGCAGCCCAGTGGCGAGCCGGCGGCTGATGGTGGTGACGCGCTAACACCTTGAGGCCCGGCATCCGCCGGGCCTCATCGATTCGCGGCGAACGCCGGCGGCGCCGACGCGAGTCACACACCCAAGCCACTACCATGCCGTCATGACCACGACGACCGATCGACTGCCGTTCACCGGTGACGACGAGGCCGACCGACTGCTCGTCGCCAGCCCGCTGGCCCTCCTGATCGGCTTCGCCCTGGACCAGCAGGTGACCGTCCAGAAGGCATTCAGCGGGCCGGCCGAGCTGCAGCGTCGCCTCGGACACCTTGACGCGGCCAAGATCGCGGCGACCGACCCAGCCAAACTCGACGCGGTCTTCCGCGAGCGACCCGCCCTGCACCGGTTCCCAGGCTCCATGGCCGGCAAGGTCCAGCAGCTCGCGGCAGCGGTCGCCCGCGACTACGACAACGATGCGAGCCTGATCTGGACCAAGGCCGTCGATGGCCGCGATCTCGAGCGACGTCTGCTCGGTCTGCCGGGCATCGGCGAGATGAAGGCGAAGAGCCTCATCGCGATCCTCGGCAAGCGACTCGGGGTCGACCTTCCGGGGATGGATGCCGTGATGCCGAAGCATCCGACCCTCGGCGATGTCGATTCCGCCGAGGCCCTGGCCGGATACCAGGCCGGCAAGCGGGCCCACAAGGCGTCGCTCCGCGCCGCCAAGGGCTGACCCCCGGACACGAAACGACCCCGGTGGAGAGCCGGGGTCGTTCGCCTGCGCGGAGAGTTTCTATGGTCAGCGGCCGATGAGCCAGGGTCGTCGGTCTTGATCCCCGACCCCGGGCCGTGAGTCGGCGCCGAAGCGGATCGCCGTCACGGCGAGCGCGACGAACGGTCCGATGAAGATGATCGCCGCAAGGGCGCCCATCGCGGAGTCGATGATCATGTCCGTCGCCCTTCCTTTCCGGTCCAGTCGAACCAGTCCATCTGAGCATCCGGATTGACATTGGACTGATGTGGCGGCATATTGGCACGCATGACGGACCAGTCCAATAGCCAATTCTCACCAAGTGGACTGAAAAGGCAATCTATGGTCACGGCGGCGGCACTCGTCGACATGATCAGGCCCTGGGCGGACGGCGCGGATCCTCTCAATGAGCAGCTCGCCGACGCGCTGGCTCGCGCGATCGAGATCGGGATGCTGCCTGCGGGGACCAGGCTGCCGGCAGAGCGGGAGCTCGCTCGCGAGCTTGCGCTCAGTCGGACGACGATCGTGGCCGCCTACGATCGTCTGCGCCTGGCCGGTCTCGCACGGAGCCGGCAGGGCAGCGGGACCCGCGTCGCGACTCGCCGTCCGGGGCTGTTCGCCTTCACCCCGACCCGCGCGGAGGATACGGATACCGAGGCGCCGTTCCGGATCGCGCGCTCGTCGGCGAGGGACGGAGGTTCCCCGGACTGGCTCGTCCAGCACGATGCAAACGCGATCCAGTTCACGATCGGCGCGCTCCCGGCCGGTCCGGCTGTCGCGAGCTGCGTCGAGACCGCGATGCGTGACGACGTGCCGGCACTCCTCAACGAGATGGGCTACGACCCGTTCGGGTGGGCCCGGCTCCGCGCGGGGATCGCCGCCTACCTCGACCGGCTCGGCGTCCCGACCGACCCCGACCAGATCCTGGTCACGAACGGGGCGCAGCAGGCGGTCCACCTCATCGGCTCGCAGATCGGCGGTCCGGGTAGCGCGGTCGTCCTCGAGAACCCGACGTATATCGGCGCTATCGACGCGTTCCGGACGACCGGCAACCGCCTGTTGCCGATGCCGGTCGACCCCGACGGCCCTCGCGTCGACATGGCCGGACTCCTCGCGGCCAGCGCGCCCGTCCAGCTCGCCTACGTCGTGCCGACCTTCCACAACCCGACCGGCGCCACGATGCCCGAGGCACGTCGCCGTGAGCTTGCTCGCGCGGCCGGCGAGTTCGGGTTCCAGGTGGTCGAGGACCTGACGCCCGACTGGACCCTCGGGGTGGATGCGCCGCCGCCGATCGCGGCGTTCGACCCCGGCGACCGTGTCATCACGATCGGATCGCTCAGCAAGCTGGCGTGGGGCGGCCTGCGCATCGGCTGGATCCGCGCCCCACGCGCCGACATCGACCGGCTCGTCGCCGGCAAGATCGTCGCGGATCATGCGACGAGCCTGATCACCCAAGCCATCGCGGCCCGGGTCCTCGACCGGATCGACGAGGTGGTGGCCGGAACGGTCGCCGCTGCGGCCGAACGCCGCGCGATCGTGACCCGGGCCCTTGCCGAGCGGCTCCCCGAGTGGACCTGGACGATGCCGGAGGGCGGCCTGTCGCTGTGGATCCGGCTGCCCGATGCCGACGCCGTGCAGTTCAGCCGGCTCGCCGCCAGACATGGCGTCATCGTCCGGCCTGGACCCCTGGCGTCCCCGGATGGCGGCTTCCGAGACCACATCCGGATCGCATACGGCGCGGATCCGGAACGGCTCGTCGAGGGCGTCGAACGGCTGGCCGCCGCGTGGGCCGAATACTCGCCTGCGACGCGACGGCTCGGCCGGCAGTCGGTGGCCATCAGCGTCTGACGGCCGGCCTTAGAGGTCGTCGGCCCGATGGTCTGGGTCCGGCTAGACTGGGGACTCCCCCATGTCCGAGCTGCCCGACGAGCCGCCGCCAGTGCGACGCCGCACGCCTCGAGGGCAGCGGCCGCGGTTCGTCATGCCGACCGAGCACCATGATGAGCGCGTCGGCGAGGTCATCGAGGCGTTCCTCGACGGACCTCGCCTCCGGGCGCGGATGGCTCCGCGGCCGCTACGTCGTCGCGATGCGCTGCGGGCGATACGCCAGCCGATCCCGCTCGACACGCGCCTGGATTGGGATGTCGCGCTCCGTCACGAGGACGCCCGGATACGGCGGTACGCACGGCCCGCATCGGTGCTGGTGATCCGCATCGACGCCCCAAGGCCGGAGATGGCGGAATACATGGCCGGGCGCATCGGCGATGTCGTCCGCGAGCACGCGCGCGAGACCGACCGCGTGACCCGGGCCGCGACCGACCGCTACCACGTGCTGCTGCCCGAGACCGACGAGGTCCAGGCGGACGTCATGGCCGACCGCATCCGCGATGCCTGCAAGGATCGGATGCCGGGCCTGAACGGAAGCGAGCCGGAGGTGTACGTCGCACCGGCGAGCCCGGCCGAGGGCGAGACCCTGCATGACGCTCTCCGCGCGGCACAAGTCGCCGTCGGCGCCTGACGGGTTCAGCGGACCAGGTCGTCGACCAGGCGTTCGAGCTCGGCTGCGGGATCGTCGGTCAGGCCGGTGTGGACCGGCGACGGCTGGATGATCGTGCTGGCGGGGGACACGAGCCAGTGGAACCGCTCAGCGATCGACAGGCGCGCGATCGGCCCGCCGGCTGGGTCTCCCCGCGCGATCCGCTCGATCGCCTCGAGGTGCGGACGGATGGCGGCGGGATCGGCATCGGGCGCGATCGCCTTGAGGCGTGCGTCATCGAGCGCTGTCCGTGCCCCGATGAACGCCAGCGACCGACAGAGCAGCACGACGCCGGCGTTGATGCACTCGCCACGCTCGACGTGGGGCACAACGCGCACGATCGCGTACTGGTAGGGGTTACGCGGCTCGTCGGGCACGATCCGCCTCCTCGACGAACCGGGTGCGCGCCGCGAGCCGGCGCTCGAGGTAGTCGACGTACGCCGCACGCTGGGCATCCGCCCCGCCGATCACGCGATCGTCGGGCAGCCACGGATCTGGGATCGCGGCCGCGAGGCCGGTGAACAGCTCGGATCCAAGGCGCGGCGCAAGGCGCGCGTCCGCGGCCTCGAGCGGCTCCGCGAACGGCAGCAGCACATGATCGCGCACCCGCTCGAACGGCTGCTCCGCGTGGACCTCGGGATTCCGCCAGGTGTGGTGGATGTAGAGGGCTGCGCCGTGGTCGATCAGCCAGGTGCGCCCGTGCCAGTCGATGAGGTTGGGGTTCGCGACGGTCCTGTCCGGGTTCGTGACGAACGCGTCCAGCCAGACGACATCGGCCGCCATGGCCGGATCGGGGACGGGGGAGGCGGCCGGGTTGAACGCCAGCGCGCCGGGGAGGAAGTCGAGGCCGAGGTTGACGCCACCGCTCCGGTGGACGAGGTCCTGGAGCTCCTCGTCGGGCTCGGCGTCGCCGAGCCCGGGATCGACATCGATGAAGACAAGGTCCGGCACCGGCAGACCCAGCGCGCGGGCGATCTCGCCGGCCAGCCATTCCGCCACCAGGGCGCGTGGCCCCTGGCCGGCGCCGTGGAACTTCACGACGTACAGGCCATCGTCGTCGGCCTCGACGAGACCAGGCAGTGAGCCGCCCTCACGCAACGGCGTCACATAGCGGGTCGCGGTCACGTGGCGCGGTTCGGGCATCGCGCCGGAGTCTACCGTCCCGGCCGTCGTGTGCAGGAGCGCATCGGTCTCGGCGGCTGAGGGCACGGCCGCGGGTACGCTCACTGGGACACGCCAAACCGACCACAGGAGACCATGTGACCGACACGGAACGCCGCCTCGAGCCGGGTGAGGCGCTCGACCATGCCGAGGCTATCGACGCCGATCGAGCGCTGCTCGTCGAGCTCGAGCCGGAGGCCGGGCGCCTGTTCGATCGGCACGTCAAGGTCGCGCAGGAGTGGTTCCCGCACGAGTACATCCCGTATCGACTCGGTCGGGACTTCGACAAGGAGCCGTGGACGCCCGACCAGCCCCGGTTGACCGGTGTCGCGCAGACGGCCTTCGAGATCGGCCTCCTCACCGAGGACAACCTGCCCTCGTATCACCGGCTGATCCATGGGATGTTCGGCAAGGGCGACGGGGCGTGGATCAATTGGGTCGGCCGCTGGACGGCTGAGGAAGGGCGCCACGCGATCGTGCTGCGCGATTACCTGACCGTCACGCGGAACATCGATCCTGTCTTGCTGGAGCGCGGGCGGATGACCCAGCTCCAGCAGGGCTACGAGCACGAAGCGCCGAGCACGCTTCGTGGGCTGGCCTACGTGGCGTTCCAGGAGCTGGCGACCCGGATCGCGCATCGGAACACGGGGCGCTATTCGTCCGACCCGGTGGCCGACAGGATCATGGTCCGGATCGCCGCCGACGAGAACCTCCACATGGTGTTCTACCGCGACATCCTCGGGGCGGCGCTGAAGGTCCAGCCATCCGCTGCGGTGCGCGCGATCGTCGACGAGGTCCTCGCGTTCGAGATGCCTGGCGCCGGCATCCCGGGCTTCATCCGCAAGGCCGCGCAGATCGCGAAGGCCGGCATCTACGACCTGCGCGTCCACCACGACGAGGTGATCATGCCGATTCTGCGCCACTGGCGGATCTTCGAGCTCGAGGGGCTCGACGCCGCCGCGGAGGACGCCCGGCGCCGGCTCGCGGAGCACCTGGCGGCACTCGACGAGGCGGCGCGCCGGTTCGAGGAGAAGGTCGCGGGGTCGAACGTGCCGCGGATCGCGTCCACGGGATAGCCGGAGGCGCGGCGATCGTCGACCTCACTCCGCGTCCACTCCACCGCGTCGGTGGCATCCTCGCCCGGCGGCCCGATCCGCGTCCAGGCGACCTCGATCCGTGCCTCCGCGCCCGCGACCCTTACCGCCGCCCGCGACCGTGGCCGGCTCGCAGATCCCTGACAAATGTCCATCAGGCGAGCACTCGTCACCGGATCTTGGTCATTTGGGTCTCGTGGTGGAACAGCTGACAACGACGAGCTCGAATCAGGAGATCCGCGTGCGGGGAACCAGCAGCGTCGGGCCAGGGCATCCGACCAATGACCGCCTCATGAGCATTTGGCACGATCGCGGCACGACCGAGGCGGCGACCGCCCACCGACGACCCTAGAGCTGGACTGACCCGAGCGCGCCGATGACCGCGCCGAGCGCAGTAACCGCGAGCAGCACGATCCCGACGACGAGCAACATCAGCCCCACGAAGAATGCCTGCTCGCCGCGGGTCGACGCAGCCGGGTCTAGCGCGTGCCGCCGGAAGAGGTCGAGATTCCGCCTGTTCGAACGGAAGGCCACGTCGTAGAGGTCGCCGAGTAGCGGGATCGCGCCGATGCCGAGATCGACGAGCAGGTTCGCGATCATCCGACCGAGCACCACCTTCGGGATGCCGAACCGCGAGGCCTCGAGGATGACCCAGGAGCCGATCACTGCGCCATATACATCGCCGGCGACCGGGATGAGGCCGATCAGCGGGTCGAGGCCGACCTTGATCGGCGTTCCGGGCACGGACACGAGCTCGTCGAGAACCCGCGTGACGCGCCCGATGCGCTGCTCGGTCGCGGCGAATTGTTCCGCACGTGACCGCCCGATCACCTCTCCTGTCACGGCCATGGCACGAGTATGGACGGATGTCCATACCGCTTCGTGACAGACGTCACGTGCCGCCTTGCATCCGCGTGCGTACCTTCATGCCAAGCTCGAAACGGACCGCCGGACATGAAGACCCTCGACCGGCGGCGCGTCGATCCTCCGGCGGGATGCCGGGCGACGGCGGAGCCGGCAATCCTGACCGACGGTGGTCCGCTACAACCGAATCGCCGCAGGCCGCAAACGCCTTGGGACGTTGGGCGGCCAAACCGTTTAGCCCATTGGTATTCATGACGAGTTCCGGCATGTACAGCGGCCAAACTGATCACATGATGAACATCGAACTCGCCCGCATCCTCCAGGCCGAACGAGAGCGCGAGATCGAGATGGAGCTCCGCAACCGCCGCCTCCTCCGGTCCGCCGAAACGACCAAGTCCATCCCCGAAACGTCGCGGTCGATGCGCCGGCATCAGCGTGCGACGTCGACCGGCGCGACCTCGCGGTAACGGTCTGCGATCCGCGTCGCCAGCATGACGACCTTCTCGCGCACCTCGGGTGGTCCGATGACCTCCAGGTTGGGGCCGACGGCGAGCAGCATGCCGGGCGCCTCGTTCGGATAGCTGAGCCGCAACCGCAAGCGCAACGTGCCCGGATGATCGTCCTCATCCACCCGCTCGGCCGCGGCGACCGTGCCGCGGCCGAAGACATGGTTGATGCGCCACTGCTGATCCTCGCGGACACGGACGTCGACGAGCACGGTTGGCGTCCCACGTTCGTACGCTGCACTCGACTCCGCCCAGTAGGTCGCCAGGTCGAAATCCTCGGGTCGATGGACCGGGTCGTCCAGGACCGTCGCCGTGACCACGCGGGACGCCCGGTAGGTTCGGATCTGGCCGTCGGCGAGCGCGATCACGTACCAGATCCCACCTTTGAGGACGAGCCCGAGCGGCCCGAGCACGCGTTGGACCACGTCCTCGCCACGGTCGTATCCGACGGCCACCGCGCGCCCGTCCCACACGCCGGTCGATAGCGTCTCCAGGTGCGGAACCGGCTCATTCGCCTGGAACCAGCCGGCCGCGTCGAGATGGAAGCGCTGGACGAGGCGCGAAGCGCGTGACCGAAGTTCGGGCGGCAGTGCGGCCATCACCTTGAGCTGCGCGGCGGCGACGACCGTGCCGAGACCGAGTTGCGCCGCGGGACCCGACAGCCCCGACAGGAAGAGCGCCTCGGCCTCTTCCGCGGTCATGCCGGTCAGACGCGTCCGGTAACCGTCGACGAGGCGGATCCCGCCGAGTGGCCCGCGCTCCGCAAAGATCGGGACCCCGGCGGCACTGAGCTCTTCGACGTCGCGATGGATGGTCCGCACGGAGACTTCGAGCTCTCGCGCGAGCTCGGCGGCCGTCAGGCCGCCACGACTCTGGAGCAGGAGCAGGAGGTTGACCAGGCGGCTGGCTCGCATCTGGGCAGCATACGCCCGAACCCGACAGGTTCTGTCATGTACCTCCGTACCATCGCGTCGGTCTAGCGGTCTGTGCGACGATGCCGCCGCCCAAGGTCAGACATCGAGGGGGATCATCGTGCTGCTCTGCCCTCGTCGACCTGTCCTGCTCGTCATTGCCGGTCTGGCGATCGTCGCATACGCACTGCCCGTCGCCGCGCCGGAGGTCCGCGCGGTCGGCAGTCGGTTGCTCGCGTTCGCGGATCAGAACACGTACGGGGAGCTGGGCGACGGCACGACCGATCCACACTCATCGCCGATCGAGCTGAGCGGCATGAGCGGCATCGTCGCCGTCTCGGCTGGGGTCGAGCACAGCCTCGCGCTTCGCTCGGACGGCCGAGTCTTGGCGTGGGGCCGGAACCAATTCGGTCAACTCGGTGATGGGACGACGACGATCCGGCGCCAGCCGAAACTCGTCCCCGGACTCAGCCACGTCGTCGAGATCAGGGCCGGCGGGTACTACAGTCTCGCTCGCCGGATCGACGGCAGCGTCTGGCAATGGGGCCAGCGAGGCACGGAGAATCCGGCCACGTGGTTGCCGAATCTCCTGACGCCAACCCTTGTCGAGGGCGTGGATGCCGTGGCACTAGGCCACGGTGTCGGCCATCGCGAGGTCGTGACGACCGACGGCGCGGCGATGGCGTGGGGATACAACGGCCACGGCCAGCTGTCCGACGGGACCACGGTCGATCGTTGGCCGCCAGCGCCCATGGAGCTGTCCGCTGGTGCGGCGCAGGTCGGGGGCGGATACGGACATTCCGTCATCCGTCTAACCGGCGGCACGGTCAAGACGACCGGCATGAACGACCATGGCCAGCTCGGCGACGGGACCACGACGCCGCGCCTGACGTTCGCACCGGTCCCGGGTCTCACGGTGCAGCAGATCGCCGTTGGAGACATGCACGCGCTGGGTCTCCTCGCTGATGGGACGGTCGTATCCTGGGGGCACGGAGGCGCCGGGCAGCTCGGCTATCTCACTGCCGCGGAGGTCGCCGACCGGCTCTCGCCGGGACCCGTCCCGGATCTGACCGGCGTGACGGCGATCCGTGCCGGCAACTTCTCCAGCGCAGCGATCACCGCCGATGGCGTCTGGACTTGGGGTTGGTCCACCGGCGTCGAGGGCCAGGAGATCTGGGGTACACCGCTCCTGGTCGCCGGCACCGGGGGCGCGACGGACGTCGCGCTCGGCGGGCATCACGGGCTCTTCCTGATCGATGGCGTGCCGCTGGACCTTCCGGATCCTGTCGGGACGACCATGAGCGTCGCAAGCGATCCTGACCCCGCCTACGTCGGCGAGCCCGTGACGTTTACCGCCACGCTCGATCCTGCGCCGGACATGGGAATCGTCGAGATGGGCGTCGATGCCACCGGCACGACCCAGACCGCGCCGATCGATCCTGAGACCGGTGTCGTGCAGTTCACCGACACGTTCGCCTCCGCATCGGCCTCTCACCAGCGGTTCTTCCGGTTCGACGGTGTCCCGGGTTTCGAGGCGTCGCAAGCATCGATCACCCTGGCCGTCGAGCGTCGCCCCACGACGATCACCCTGACCGACCCGAGCGCGCGCACGATCGGGCGTACCCAGGGCCTGTCACTCGAAGCGATCGTCACGCCCGCGACCGCCGGCAACGCCCGGGCATTCGATGTGACCGACCCGTCGTCACCAGTCGCCCTCGGAGCGGATGTCGTGCTCGATCCGAGTGATGGCTCCGCGACCCTCCTCATCGAACCGCTGACGGTCGGTGACCACGAGCTCGAGATCCGCTACTTGGGCAGCGCGTCCCATCTGCCGTCCGTCTCGGCGGTCCTCGTGGTCACGGTCGTCGAGGGGCCTGTCGTCGGAGCTCCGGTCGCGCGGATCGTCGCTGGGACGCGAGCCGGGCTCGGAACGGTGCCTGTGAGCGTGACCTGGGATCCGATGGGCCTCACGGCAAACCATTACGAACTCGAGCATCGGGTCGATGGCGGATCGTGGTCATCGGTCTCGACCACGCTCACGAGCCCCTCGATCTCCCGAACGCTCGCCGTCTCACACACCTACGAGTACCGGGTCCGGGCGATCGACACCAGCGCGCACGTCGGGCCGTGGATCAATGCGGTGGCATTTCGGGCCTCGCTGACCGAGAACACGTCGGGCGCGCTCTGGTATCGGGGCACATGGACATCGACGTCTCGATCGACCGCGTTCTCGGGTGGCTCGGCGCGGACCACGACCTCGCGCGATGGCCGGGTGACGCTCACCTTCACGGGCTCCGGCGTCAGCTGGCTGGCGGCCCTTGGCCCGACCCGCGGTCGGGTCACCATCTATCTCGATGGCGTCCTCATCAAGACGCAGGACCTGCGGGCGGCGGTCAACGACACGCGACGCCTGGTCTTCGTCAAACGCTGGGCGACAGCGGGCCGGCACACGATCACGATCTCGAATCACGCGACTTCCGGGCGCCCGCGCTTCGATCTCGACGCGTTCCTGATCTGGACTGGCCCCTGACGACTCAGCCCTGCGGACGTCCCTCGGTGCCGCCCTCGCGCAGGAAGCGCTCGATCTCGCCGATCAGGTCATCGCCTGAGGGAAGTCGCTGCTCATCGACCATCGACTCAAGCCGCTCGACGTAGGTGCGCGTCGTCTCCTCGAGCGCGGTCGCGGTATCGAGCCGCGTTCGCAGTTGCCCGCTCTCGTCGGCCAGGTCGCCGGTCGGCAGGTCGATCGCGAGGTGGCGGCCGAGCGCCTCCAGCAGCGCCAATGACGCCGCAGGATACGGACCCGAGACGTAATGGGGCACCTGCGCGAAGTAGCCCACCGCCGGGATACCGCCTTCGGCCATGGCCATCTCGAGGACGCTGATCGTCGCCGCCGGGACGCGCAGCAGCCCGGCCGGGCCGGGCTGGACGTTACCGCGCAGTCGACCGGATTCCGAGGTCGTGCCGAGGATCGGGACATCGCGTGTGTGCGGGACGGCGGCCGGGATCGCCCCGAGACTGACCCACTCCACGACGCCGAGCCGGTGCGCCAGCTCGACGACGGCGGTGGCGAACGCCTGCCATCGATCGTCCGGCTCCGGGCCGGCCAGGACGAGCAGGTCCCGCTCCGAGAACGAGACGCGCCGGACGACGAGCTCCGGCCAGGTCAGCTCGGCGAGTCGGCCGTCGACGATCTGCAGTGTCGGCCGCCGCGCGCGGTAGTCGAACAGGGCATCCGGGTCGAACGTCGCAACGTCGACTGCGTCATCGAGGAGTCGTTCTAGCGCCGTGGTCGCGGCGCTGCCGGCGTCCACCCAGCCGTCGAACGCGGCCACGAACGTCGGAGCGATGAGGTCGCCGGGGTCGCCCGGGCTGCCGGGCCCTGCCAGCGAATAGAGGCTCACGCCCGAAAGTCTACGCGGCAGCCGGTGCGACCCTGGTCGCGCCATTCCTTGCCCCGGGCGCCTCGCCAGAACGACGGCGGCGTGATTCAATAAACGAAATCAACCGTGAATCGAACCGGGGTTGTATCGTCTCGCCCGACTTTGGCAGATTCGTCGGTGGTCCAGCCGACCCCCAGTCCGATACCAGGAGGGAAACCTTGCGCACTAGGGTCGCGCGGCGTGCCCCCATCATGGCCGCGCTCGTCATCTCGTCACTTGGCCTCACCGCGTTCGCTCCCGTCGTCGGTGCGGCGAACGGTCTCGAGGTCACGACCCAGTTTCCGGCCGTCGTCGTGGCGCCCGGCAACAAGGTCAGCTTCGACCTCCGAGTCACATCGACGCGACAGGCCGACGTCGCGCTGTCTCTGACCGGTGTGCCGAGCGGATGGACCGCGAGCATCCTCGGCGGCGGGTACGTCGTCGATGCCGTCGCGGTTGCTCCCGGCACGGCCGGCGAAGTCCGGCTCGATGTGAGCGTGCCCGCCGATGCAGCGGCCGGGACGTCGACGATCCGCGTGAACGCCCGTGGCGGCGGCGCGGAGGACGTGCTGGCGGTCACGATCCGCGTGAATGCCGAGGCCGCCGGGACACTGACCCTGACGACCAACACGCCCGAGCTGACCGGCGCGTCCGACAAGGCCTTCAAGTTCGACCTCCAACTTCAGAACGACACGGCCCAGGACGTGACGGTGTCGGCCACCGCCACCGGCCCGACAGGCTGGACGATCGACACGGTGTTGACCGGGGCGACCGATGCGGCCTCGACCGTGGTCAAGACGGGCGCGTCGCAGAGCATCAGCGTCAGCGTCACGCCTGCGGAAGGCACGCCCGCCGACACCTATCCGATCAAGGTGATCGCCACTGCCGGGGAACGTACGGTCGAAGCCGACCTCGCGATCTCCGTGACCGGCTCGTATTCGATGCAGTTGTCGACGCCCGGTGACGTGCTCTCGACGCGGGGGTCGGCTGGCTCCGCCACCACGCAGGACTTCGTGATCACGAACACGGGTACCGCGCCGATCACCAACGTCACCCTCGAAGCATCGCCCGCGCCGCCGCAGGGCTGGACCGTGACCGTGAACCCGGAGGCTGGGGTTCCGTCGATCGAGCCTGGTGCGACCGGCACCGTCACGGCGACCATCACGCCATCGGCCGACGCGGTGGCCGGTGACTACGTCGTGTCGTTCCAGGCGGTCTCGACCGAGAACACGACCGGCGAGACGGCGCAGATCCGGTTCACCGTCGAGACGTCCCCGATCTGGGCCCTCGTCGGCATCGCCCTGATCGCGCTGATCCTGGGCGGCCTGTTCTACGTCTTCCGGACCTACGGCCGGCGATGAGCACGAGTCCAGGACGGATCGCGTCCAAGCGTCGTCAGGCCAGGCGCGAGGGCCCGGCTGCCGCCGCGGACGGGGCTGCGCCGGGCCGGCCGATCCGGATCAAGACCCGCGGCCTGACCAAGATGTACGACGACCTCGTGGCCGTCGACCACCTTGACCTCGACGTCCGCGCCGGGGAGATCTTCGGGCTCCTCGGTCAGAACGGCGCCGGCAAGACCACGACGATCCTCATGCTGCTCGGGTTGACCGAGATCACCGAGGGCGCGGCGCGGGTGGTCGGGCTGGATCCATCGCGGGGTCCGCTCGAGGTCAAGCGCCGGGTCGGCTACCTGCCCGACAGCGTCGGCTTTTACGGGGATCTGACGGGTCGCGAGAACCTGCGCTACACGGCTCGGCTCAATCGGTTGGACCGTGATGAGGCCGAGACGACCATCGATTCGGTGCTCGAGCAGGTCGGCCTGACCGATCGAGCGGACGACCCCGTGGACGAGTACTCGCGCGGCATGATCCAGCGCCTGGGGATCGCCGACGCGCTCGTCAAGGATCCCGACGTGCTGATCCTCGACGAGCCGACGACCTCGATCGACCCGCTCGGCGTGACCGAGATCCTCGATCTCCTGCGTGGCCTTGTTCGCGACCACGGGATGGCGATCCTTCTCTCGAGCCACCTGCTCAACCAGGTCCAGTCGGTCTGCGACCGGATCGGCATCTTCGCCGCCGGAAGGCTGATCGGGCAGGGAACCATGGCGCAGCTGGCCGAGCGCTTCGGCGAGGGACCTCAGGAACTCGAGATCGGCATCGACGTGCACACGCCGGCAGAGGTCGAGCGAGCCCGGACGGTGCTCCGCGCCGTGCCGGGCGTCACCGCCCTCGGCGACAGCGCCCGGCCCGGCGATCCGTGGCGCATCTCGATCGCCCCGGACTCCGATCCGGCCAAGGTCCGGTCCGCGGTCCTGGCCGCCGTGGCGGCCGAGCAGCTCCCGCTGACGTCGATCCGGGCCATCGTCCCATCGCTCGAGGACATCTATCGCCGCGCCGTCTCCGGCCCAAGCGACCAGGCTCGTCCGGCCCCCGACCGCCGAACCCCGCGGGAGGTGCCGGCATGACCGCTACGACGACCACCGCTGACGGTGCCCCGACGCCCGCCGAGGGCTCGGCCCAGCCGGCTGAGCGCACACGGTCGATCCCGCGCGCCGGCTGGATGGTCATCGCCAACAAGGAGTTCGGCGATCACCTGCTGTCGTCGCGGTTCATCGTCCTGCTGCTGATCCTCGGACTGGCCGCCGGCATCCCGATCTTCCTTGCCACGGAACAGATCACGAGCATCGCGTCCGAGGTGAGCGGGATCCCGGCCCTGTTCATCGCGCTGTTCATCGCGGGCGCCCAGGACGTCTCGATCCTGCAGCTCGACCTGACGGTCCAGTCGTTCATCGGGCTGGTTGCGCCGTTGCTCGGTCTGGCGTTCATGTTCGACTCGATCAACGGCGAGCGCTCGCAGGGGACGCTCCCGCGGCTACTGTCCCAGCCGATCCACCGCGACGATGTGATCAACGGCAAATTCGCCGCGGGTCTCGCGGTGATCAGCGTCGTCCTCATCACGGTGTGCGGGATCGTCGCCGCCTTCGGGATCCTCCGGCTGGGGATCGTCCCGGCGCCGTACGAGATCCTGCGGCTGCTGATCTGGATCCTGGCGACGATCCTCTACGTCGGCTTGTGGCTGGCTTTCGGGCTGCTGTTGTCGGTGGTGTTCCGTCGGGCCGCGACGTCGGCGCTGGTCGGGTTCGGGGCATGGCTCGTCCTGACCGTGTTCGGCCAGTTCCTGGCGCGCTTCGTGCTGGCGTTCCTGGTGCCGGTCTCGTCGGCCCTTTCGGAGGAGAACCTGCAGGCGGCGTCGACGCAATCCACGATCCTGCGGCTCCTGCCGACCACCCTGTACAGCGACCTGTCGCTGGTGCTGCTCAGCCCGCGGATCACGGGGACCGGCGTCTCGGGCAGCATCGGCGAAGAGGTCCAGCGGCAGCTCCAGATCCAGTCGTTCCTGTCGATCGACCAGAGCCTTCTGCTGGTCTGGCCGCAGCTCGTGTTCCTCATCGCGATGATGGTCGCCTGCTTCGCGGCGGCCTACGTCCTGTTCATGCGCCAGGAGGTGCGGGCCTAGAGGGGCCTGGACCCCCGCGAGGGACACGCCGACTACAGCGCCCTGACAGCCGCCCGCGTTCTTGTCATTTGCTCGTCAGGCCGACCAGCGACGACGTTTCCGAACCGACCCGGGACTGGACATCGCCTGCTCACGCATGATTGAGTCCCGCAAACGGCCCGTATCCGGGAAATACTGCCCGATCTCGAATCATCGGCTGACCATGCAGACATCTGACAAGAAATTCGCCATCCGATGCGCGATCCGGCGCCCACCCCAACCGATCCGCTCCGCCTAGCGATCGGTCCGACAACGTCCGGCGAACCGCCTATCCCAGGGTTCCCGGCGCGAGCCCGAGCTCTCGTTCCGCGGCGGCCGTCGACCAGGCCACAACGTCCGGGCGCGAGATCGTCGTCCCGTGGGCGACGACCTGCAGCGCCAGCCCGTCGAGCAGCGACAGGATCCGCCACGCCGCGCCCCCAGGATCGGGGCATGAGAACGCCCCGGCCCGGACCCCTTCCTCGATGGTCCGCTCCAGGAGAGCCTGCCATTCCAGGTTGAGCCGCCGCGAGGTGGCCTGCACAGCCGGTCGGCGAGCCGCCTCGGCCCACGCATCCAGCCAGAGCTGGAACGCCCAGTCCTTGTCCGCCGGCGTGTAGGTCTCGAAGAAGATGCGCAACGCCTCGACGGGCGATGTGGCCGCGGCCATCAGCCGCGCCGAGAGCTCGAGATCCTGGCTCGCGACGACCTCGAACGCCGCGGCGAGCACCTCATCCATCGACGCGAAGTAGTGGTGGATGAGGCCCGACGACGTCCCCATCTCGGCGGCCACGTCGCGTACGGTGGTCGACGCAAGCCCCTTGCGACGCGCCACATCGACCGTTGCCAACACGATCGCGTCGCGTCGTTCCGCCGGCGTCATCCGCTTCACGCCCGCAGGGTAGGACGATATTGCGCAGGCGTCCAATAGCAGGTATCGTCGCGAACGATGGCGATTCGCGGCACCCCGTTCCACGAGCGGACCAACGCGCTCAACGAGACCCAGCTGTGGAGTCATTGGTCGGGTCACCTGGCGGCTGACCGGTACCAGATGTCGGACAAGTTCGAGTACTTCGCTGTCCGCAACGCGGCCGGCATCTTCGACTCGAGCCCGCTGTTCAAGTACCGGATCACCGGCAGCGATGCCGAGAAGTTCCTGTCCGGCGTGCTCGCCCGCGACATCCGTGCATGTCCGCCGGGCCACGCCCAGTACACCTGCTGGCTCGACGATCGCGGCTTCGTCATCGAGGACGGCGTCATCCTGCGGCTCGGCAAGTCCGAGTTCCTGCTGACCTGCGCCGAACCGAACTTCGCCTACTTCGCCGACCGGATCGGGCGCGACGACGTGCACATCGAGGATGTCAGCCACGAGATGGGCACCCTCGCCGTCCAGGGCCCGCGCAGCCGCAACCTCCTGAAGAAGCTCGTGCCCCAGATGGAGAACATCCCGTACTTCGGGGTCGCCAAGGGCGAGATCGGCGGGGCAGGGGTGACCGTCAGCCGGACGGGCTACAGCGGCGACCTCGGCTACGAGATCTGGATCGACACCCCTGACGCGCTGCACGTCTGGGACACGCTGTGGGAGTCGGTCGAGGGCCATGGCGTGCTGCCATTCGGTCTCGCGGCGCTGTACATGCTCCGCATCGAGGCGGGGCTCCTCCTGCTCGAGGCGGATTTCGACTCGAGTCGTTTCGCCTGGAACGACGCCCACCGGTCGACCCCGATCGAGCTTGGCTGGAGCTGGATGTTCAAGGACCTCAAGGCAGACGATCGCGCCTTCATCGGGCGCAAGGCCCTGGAGAGAGAGATCGCCGACAAGACCTCGCGCTGGGCGATGCGCGGCCTGATCGTGGACTGGCGGGACTACGATCGTGTCTACAACGACGCGGGCCTGATCCCGCCCAAGGACCACGCCCCGGTGGTCGAGGACTGGATGCTCTACGACGACGAGTACGAGCGCGTCGGCTACGCGACGAGCTTCATGTACTCACCGATGCTCCAGCGCCACATCGCGATCGCCCGCGTTCGCCCCGACTTCGCGAAGCTCGGGACGAAGGTCAACCTGGAGTTCACCGTCGACCACCATTACGAGCAGGTCGCCGCGCATGTCGCGCGGCTGCCGCTCTACAACCCGGAGCGAAAGACGGCCTGATATGACGATCACCGCGCCGAAGCCCCCGACAAGCAAGACCGGCCCTGCGAAGCCAAGGAGTGCCACCACCCGAGGCGACCGGACCTACGATGCCATCGTCGTCGGGGGTGGACACAACGGCCTCGTGAACGGGGCGTACCTCGCCAAGGCCGGCCTCAGGACGCTGGTCCTCGAGCGGCGCAACATCGTTGGTGGCGCGGCCATCACCGAGGAGCTCCGACCGGGCTTCTGGTTCACGACGTTCTCGTACGCGCTGAGCCTGCTGCGACCGGAGATCATCCACGACCTCGAGCTGACGAAGCACGGCTTCATGCCGCTGCTCATGTCGACCACGTTCGCGCCCGGGCTCGACGGCGAGTACCTGCTGTTCACTCAGGATCACGCCCAGAACCAGCAGGAGATCGCGCGGCATTCGAAGCACGACGCCGATGCCTACGACCAGTACAGCCACGACATGGAGATGGTCTGCCAGGCCATCAAGCCGTTGCTGGACATGGTCCCGCCGGACATCTTCAGCGACGACCCGGAAGAGCTCATCGCGCTCGCCAGCCTCGGGTCCCGCTTCAAGAAGATGGACAAGCGTGTGCTCCACAACGCGGTCCGGCTGCTGACGGGTAGCGCCGCCGATTTCCTCGATGACTACTTCGAGTCGGAGCTGCTCAAGGGCTACCTCGCCTCCTCGAGCATCATCGGCACGAAGGTCGGTCCGCGGTCGCAGGGCTCCGGACTCGTACTGCTCTACCACTCGATCGGGGAGCACGACGGCGAGTTCGGCTCGTGGGCATTCCACAAGAAGGGCAACGGCGGGTTCACGCAGGTCCTCGCCCGGGCCGCTGAGTCGTTCGGCGCGGAGATCCGGCTGGAGTCGCCGGTCGAGGCGGTCATCACGAAGGATGGCCGGGCGACCGGTGTCGCTCTCGCGGACGGCACGGAGTTCTACGCCGAGACGGTCGTCTCGGCACTCGACCCGCGGCGGACGTTCCTCGAGCTCGTCAACCCGCGCGAGCTGCCCGACGACCTCGTCGAGAACATCCAGCGCTTCCGGTTCCAGGGCACGTCATCGAAGGTGAACTTCGCCCTCGATGGCCTGCTCAAGTTCCCGGCGCTCGGCGATCGGGGCGACCAGTTCCGTGGGTTCACCAACATCGGTCCGTCGATGGACTACCTCGAGCGGGCGTTCGACGACGCCAAGTACGGCTGGTACTCGCAGAATCCCTACATCGACATGGCCATCCAGTCGACGATCGACGCCGACATGGCGCCTCCGGGCAAACACGTCCTGTCGTGCTTCATCCAGTACACGCCGTACAAGCTGCGCGAGAGCGACTGGGACAGCGAGAAGGAGAACCTCGGCGACACCGTCCAGCGGACGCTCGAGCGGTTCTTCCCGGGCTTCGGCGACCTCGTCCTCCAGCGCGAGGTGCGGACCCCGCTCGACATCGAGCGGACGGTCGGCCTGTCCGAGGGCAACATCTTCGCCGGCGAGTTCTTCGCGCCGCAGATGTTCTTCTTCCGCCCGGCGCCGGGTTGGTCGCAGTACCGCACCCCGATCGACGGTTACTACCAGTGCGGCTCGGGCACGCACCCAGGCGGCTGCGTGATGGGCGCGCCGGGCAAGCTCGCCGCCGGGCAGATCCTCAAGGACCGCGCGAGAGCCAGCTCGAAGGCGAAGGTGGCGGCCCGGGCCTAGAATCCCTCCAGCGGGACCGCGACGGCCCGCGAGGAGGTCGGTCGCGTCGTCCCGTCGGAACGGACGGGCCCGGCCATGACCAGACTCCGCCACGACGTCGACTTCGTGACGACGATCGGACTCCTGGCGACCGTGGTCGCCACCGCGCTCACCGGCGTCATCGCCGATCTGTGGGACCTCAACGACTTCTGGTATCACACCGTGTCTGGCTACGCGATGGGCGCCTTCGCGGCAGCGCACGTGTGGTTCAACCGTGAGCAGTTGGTCGGCTATGCGCGATTCCGGTGGCGCTCGATGCGCCGTCCAGCCGGAGCGGTGGCGGTCCCGCGCGCGCCAACGCGCACTTCGGAGGTCGAGCCACTGGACTGGCCGTCGGCGTTCGGGCGATCGGTGCTCTCCCGGCGGGGCCTGTTCGGGCTGACGCTCGGCGGCGTCGGCGGCATCCTGCTCGGCCGGGGGCTGCGTCCCGCCCCACAGATCGAGGCCGGTGCGGACGTCGGTGTCATCTACCACCAGTGGAGCAAGCCCGGCCTCATCGACGCGCTCGGATCGGTCGCAAACTGGGGCCCCCCGGTCACGTTGTACAAGGCGTATCCGGGCGCGGCGGTCGTGGGTCTACCCGCGCCGGATCTCGACGGCGGCCTGCCCACCGGCCGGGTGATCGCCGCCCGCCGCTCGACCCGCGATTACGTCCCGACGCCCATGTCGTCGGCCGAGTTGTCACGGCTGCTGTTCCTGACCAGCGGCATCGCGGCCGACAAGTACGGCAACGCGCGTCGGACGGCGCCGTCGTCCGGCGCGCTGTATCCGATCGAGGTGTACGCGGTCGTCCATCGCGTGGATGGCATCGACCCCGGTGTCTACCACTACGCCTACCGCGAGCACGCGCTCGAGCGGATCCGCCACGGCGACTTCCGCGCGAAGGTCGTCGAGCAGGCGATCGCCCAGGAGTTCCTCGGCGAGTGTGGCGTCGTCCTGTTCCTGACGATGATCATGCAGCGCATGCGGCCCAAGTACCAGGATCGGAGCTACCGCTACGGGCTGCTCGAGGCCGGCCATCTGGGCGAAAACGCCTATCTGGCGGCGACCTCGATGGGTCTCGGCGCGTGCGGCGTCGGGGCGTTCATGGACGACGCGATCAACGAGATGCTCGGTGTCGACGGGGTCGAGGAGGCTGCCGTCTACATGCTGGCGGCCGGCCGGGTCGCGGCAGCAGCCTGAGACCGACGATCGCATTTCGCCTCGCTCGCGCGAAATCGGAACTGGATCCGCGACGGCTCGCTCATAGGCTGTAGCACGACCACCCGGTCGTGCACCACCCGGAGGCCCGATGGATCGGGATCTCGTGGAGCGAGCGATGGCGGGCGACCATGACGCGTTCAGTGAGCTGGCGCGCGTCTCGGCCGGCCGGCTCTACGCCGTCGCCCGCCTGATCCTCCGCGATGAGGGTCAGGCTGAGGATGCGACACAGGAGGCGCTCGTCGCCGCTTGGCGCCACATCCGGGCCCTGCGCGACCCCGATCGGTTCGACGCCTGGCTTCACCAGGTGCTGGTGCGGACGTGCTATCGCGAAGCACGTCGGCAGCGGCCGCTGCGAAGCCTCGACGTCTCCGTCGGGCTGCTCGAACTCTCTGAACCGGATCGATCACTCGATCTCGCCGATCGTGACCAGCTCGAGCGGGGTTTTGCCCGGCTCGATGTCGATCAGCGATCGATCCTGGTCCTGCATTACTACCTCGGACTTCGCCTGGACGAGGTGGCCCAGGTCCTGGGCCACCCACCCGGCACGGTCCGATCGCGACTTCACCGGGCGACGCAGGCGATGCGCGCTGCGCTCGAGGCGGACGCCCGTCCCGGAACACTCCCCGGAGGGAGGCTGGCATGACGACGAACGATCCCCGTTCGACCGACGTCGGCGCCCTCCTCACCGCCTGGTTCGAGGCGGACGCCCAGACGCGCGAGCCCGATGGGCTCGTCGACGCCGCGCTTGCGCGGACTGATCGGGTCCGTCCTCTCCCGGCCTGGCGGCTCCCCGAAAGGTGGATCCCCGTGCAACTCACGATGCGGCGATCGACGCTCACAAACGCCGTCCCCATCCTCGTGGTTCTCGCACTTCTCATCGCCCTTGCGGTCGGGCTCCTGCTGATCGGCGTCGGTCGGCAATCTCCCTCGCTGCCGCTCCCGGACGGCCTTGCGGCCAACGGGCGGCTGGTCTATGTCGCGGGCGGAAACCTCGTCAGCGCCAACGACAGTGGGATCGACGCCCGACCGCTGATCGACAGCGACCGCGTCGTTGGTGAACCGATCTGGTCCCACGACGGCACCAGGTTCGCCTACAAGGCCTACACCGACCCGGCGTCAAATCGGCAGGCGAGCGTCATCGTTGCGGATGCCGACGGCACCAACCAAGTCACGATCGCGACCGACGTCTGGGATGCATCACCCCCGTCGTGGTCGCGGGACGATCGGAATGTCCTGCTTGGCTACAGCACCACTGGCGCCGATCTGTCGGAGCGGCTGTACGTGGCGCCGTCCGATGGCTCCACGCCGCCGGCCCGGCTCGCAAGGGATCCGGGCTTCGCGGTGGGCGCGAGCTATTCGCCGGACGGCACGCTGATCGCCTGGGAAACCGGCACCGTGGAGGGCGCCCAGGCGCTGTGGCTCGCCAAGCCGGATGGCTCTGATGCGCGCCGATTGACCACTGGCCGCTATTACGACATCGGCGGAATCGAGCGCGGAAGCCCCGGCTTCGCGTGGAAGCCGGATGGGACCGCCATCCTCTTCGCCGCCGGCGATGAACAGGCCCACGACCTCTATGTCATCGGCATCGCAATCGGGTCGCAGGACACTCCCGTCGCGGAGTCGCCGCTGAACGAATACGGCGCGACATATTCGCCCGACGGTCGATCGATCTCGTATCTCGCTGCTCCGCGCTACCAACTTGCAACGCTCACGATCGCCAACGCCGATGGGTCCGACGCCCACCCGGCGGTTGCCGGCTCCTCGCAGAAGTTCGTGTTGTTCACGCCGCGCTGGTCACCGGACGCCAAGTTCGTCATCGCAACGACCGGTGCTCCGAACACGGATTTCCAGAACGAGATCTGGATCATCGACGCCGCATCCCAGACCATCCACGCCAAGATCGCCATCCCGGCGTTCGCTGGGTCCGTCGACGGCGAACCGGGCAGGACCGATGTCGTCGGGCTCCAACGGGTCGCCCCTTGACCTCAAGGGTGGCGAGCGAGACCGGCGGCTAACGGCCGCCGGTCTCGTGATTCGGGTTCCGACGCCCTCGCACGACCGCGGAGGTGGTACTCCCAGTTCCGGAATCGGAACGAACGAGCGTGGTCAGCCCCAAGATTCGACAGAACGTGTCGAATTTGTCGATGAGCCCTGAACGCTCATGCGGGATCCGGAACTGACAGTTCCACAGGGCTCGACACCCCCCGGGCCCGGTGCGTCCGCGCACCGGATCCCTCCGATATCCGCACACCTAAACCGGATTAGGCAACGAATATCGTGACAAGAGTCGTAGAATCAGTGGTGCATCCGTCACGACGCCGGGTGTGCTTCCGACGTCGCGCTCCGAGTGCTTATGCCAAGGAGCGTGCCGTATGCCTGCGATCGAGCAGGTTTTTCCCGTTGCCGTGGCCATCGTGGCCGGCATCCTGGTTGCCCTTGCGATCCTCCTCGTCACGTGGGCGACCCGATCGGTCCGCTACATCCCGAACAACCGCGTCGGGGTGGTCGAGAAGCTCTGGAGCCGGCGCGGTTCCGTCCCGCGACGGCCTGATCGCGCTCAACGGAGAGGCGGGGTTCCAGCCGGACGTGCTCCGTGGTGGACTCCACTTCTTCCGTCCGTTCCAGTACCGCATCCACAGCGTGCCGCTGGTCACGATCCCGCAGGGTCAGATCGGCTACGTCTTCGCGCGCGACGGCGAACCGCTGCCACCCACCCAGACGCTCGCCCGATCACCGATCGACGCCGACTACGGCGACGTCACCGCGTTCCTCGCGGGTCGCGGCCAGCGCGGACCGCAGCGCCGGATCCTGCGCGAGGGCACCTACGCGATCAACCTCGTGCAGTTCGTCGTGATCACCGCGGACCGCGTCTACGCGCTCGCGCTCGAGAAGTCGGACGTCGCCCTGCTCGATGCGATGGCGAACCTCATCGCCGGACGCGACGGGTTCGAACCCGTCGTCCTGACGGGTCACGATGACGTGCTCGGCGTGGTGACCATCCACGACGGCCCGTCGCTGGATCCCGGAGAGATCATCGCGCCGACTGTCGGGCACGACCCGGCGGACACAGCGACGTACCACAACGACTTCCAGGACCCGGAGCGGTTCCTGGTCGCCGGCGGCCGGCGCGGCCGGCAGCTCCAGGTGCTCGTCGAGGGCACCTACTACCTCAACCGGTTGTTCGCGACCGTCGAGTACGTCCCGAAGGCCGTCGTCGAGGTCGGCACCGTGGGCGTCGTCGTGTCGTACACCGGCGAGACCGGCACCGACCTCTCGGGCGACACCTACGGCCACGGCGAGCTCGTCGAGCGCGGCGAGCGTGGCGTGTGGGCGGCCCCGCTGCTGCCCGGCAAGTACGCGTTCAACACGTATGCCGGCAAGATCGTCATGGTCCCCACGACCAACTTCATCCTGAAGTGGAACAAATCGGAGACCGGTTCGCATCGGTTCGACGAGAACCTGTCCGAGGTCGACCTGATCACGAAGGACGCCTTCGAGCCGAGCTTGCCGCTGTCGGTCGTCGTCCACATCGACTACCGCAAGGCGCCGCTCGTCGTGCAGCGCTTCGGCGACGTCAAGCGACTTGTCGAGCAGACGCTCGACCCGATGGTGTCGGCGTATTTCAAGAACATCGCCCAGACGCGGACGCTCATCGAGCTGATCCACGACCGGGCGGCCATCCAGGACCACTCGGGTCTGGAGATGCGCGAGAAGTTCGACCGCTACAACCTCGAGCTCCAAGAGGTCTTGATCGGGACGCCGACGGAAGGTCGTGGCGGGACGGATCTCGAAACGATCCTCACCCAGCTGCGGTCACGCCAGGTCGCCCTCGAACAGGTCGAGACGTACAGCCGGCAACAGGCCGCGGCCGTCCAGGAGCGCGAGCTCCGCGAGGCGGAGGCGCGCGCTCGGCAGCAAACGACGATCACCGAGTCTGAGCTGTCGATCGCGATCCAGTCGAACCAGGGCCGCGCCGACCTGGCGCGTGCACAGCAACAGGCCGCGCAGATCACCGCCCTGGCGACCGCCCAGGCCGAGCAGACCCGGTTGCTCGGCGCGGGCGAAGCCGACCGGATCAGCACCCTGGCCGGCGCCGAGGCCGAACGTGCCGCGCGCGTCGGCATCGCCCAGGCCATGGCGACCGAAGAGCAGGTTCGCGCTTATGGCGGGCCCCGCTACCAGCTGACCCAGCAGGTCATGGCGCGGTTCGCCGAAGCGATCGAGCACGCCGGGGTCGACATCGTGCCACGGGTCGTCATCGGCTCGCGGGACGGGCACGACGGCAGCGCTGGACCAAGCGTGACCGGATCGGCGCCGATGGGTGGAAGCGTGTTCGAAGCCTTGCTGGCGATCCTGCTCTCGGAGCGGGCAGGCGTGGACGTCGGCGATGCGGTCGCCGAGCGCAGCCCGGCAGCGGTCGCCGTCCGCGAGGAGCTGACACGCCGACTCGCGGCACGGTCGTCCGACGAGAACGCGGCTGCTTGACGGGTGGAATCACGAGGCCGGCGGCTTGCGCCGCCGGCCTCGTTCCCCCAGCGAGAGCTACTTGATCAGGTCGCCGCTCGGCGCGATGACGTACCAGACGTCGTTGAGGCCCTGGCCCTTCGTCTCGCCGGCCGCGGCGTCATTGGCGAAGTAGTACAGGGTCCACGTCCCGTACTTGAGCTGCTTGCCGCCGTCGGTCCGGTCGACTGTCGAGAGCTTGCTCGCGTCGAGCCCGGTCCCGACCGTCACGGCCGAGGCGTCCTCGGCGAGCACCGGCGGCCACGCGGTCGCGCAGTCGTCATAGCACGTCGGGGTGCCTGGCTCGTCCGGGGTGAACCCATAGAGGGTCTTGCCGGCACCGTCGGTGATGATCTGGCCGAGCGCGCTGTCGGCCACCTTGAGTTCGACCGCGGCGGCGGCCGGCGCCGACGAGGCCGGTGCCTCGGAAGCGGGTGCCTCGGAAGATGGAGCGGCGGACGGGGCCGCGACCGATGGGGCGGCCGTCGCGCCACCGCCACTGGAGCAGGCTGCGACGATCGCGGCGGTGGCGAGCAGCGCCGGGAGCAGCAGGGAACGTCGAGGATCCAAAGTCATCATCGTCTCCGTTGTGCAGGCTGGGGTACAGGTTCGGATACGACGGGCTTTTGCCGACTGGTTTCCGATGACGCTCGCCGCGCTACCCTCTTCGCGTGGCTGCCACCCGAACGACGCGCCCACGGGTCGCGTCCCCGGCCCCGACACCGAACGGTCTCCTCTTCTTCGTCCATGGCGCGAACGAGACGTCCGAGGGACTCACCAGGAACGTGGCCCGCATCGAGGACCAGGTCCGGCGCCGCGGCTGGGATGTCGGCGTGGTGGCGCCGGAATGGCGCCGGCGCTCCGGTCTCCGGCTCGGGAACTGGCGCAAGGCCCTGTACCGCCAGGCGCGTCCGAAACCGATCTCACTGGCGAGCCTGCCGACCGGTGTCGGCAAGGCGTCCGTCCTGCGCCTCGTCACGAACTACTTCGAGGGCCGTCGCGAGTCGATGCTCGAGACGATGGGCGCCCAGCTTCTCGCCGACGTGATCGGCTACCACCAGCACCGGGACTCGATCCAGGAGGTGCTGCGCGATGAGCTGGCAAAGGCGAGTCGAGCCGCGCGCGGTCGCCCGGTGCTGCCGGTCGGGTTGAGCCTCGGGGGGCTCGCGCTCGTCGATCTCGTGGCGTCCTGGCCCGATGCGCCGATCGAGGCGGCTGTGACGGTCGGGTCGCAGGCGCCGCTGCTCTACACGTTCGATGCGATCCCGTCGATGCCGTACGACGAGGCCGACCCGCCGCATCTGCCCGTCCCGTGGCTGAACATCTACGACAGCCGCGACTTCCTGTCATTCGTGGCCGAGCCTCTGTTCCGGAGGAGCGACGGGCTGGCAAGCGTGGTGGACCTGCGCGTGCACTCGGGGCGCGACTTCCCCAGGTCGCATAGCGCGTACTGGGAGCTCGAGCCCGTGTGGGATGCGATCGCGACGGCGTTCGCCTGGAAGCGGACCGAGCGGCTGACGGTCCGCGAGGCGCGCGAGCTCGGGTTCGAGGCGCGGAAGGCTCCGGCGCCGCGCTCGTAGCGCCTGAGCCGGGCCGCGAGCGGGCGCGGCGGGCTCCGGCGCAGGCGCCCGCGTCGCTAGGCCCGGGCGCCGGTCACCGCTCGACTTCCGGCCACGGTGATCGCTCCAAGCGATCGTTTTGGAGCCGAACGCCCGTGCCGCCCACCCCAGCCGGTTCCGACTCGACATTGATTGCTCAGAGCCATCGTTTCGGGGCCGAAAGCCGGTCGAGCGCCCCGCCGCAACGCCTCGCCGGCCAGTTCGAACCGATTTCGATCGCTGCGAGCCATCGTTTGCACAGGAAGGCCGCCCCGTCGGCGATTTCGAGCCGGATTCGATCGCTCCGAGGGATCGCCAGGGCGTTGGAGGGCCGCCGAGCCCTCAGTCGACCCGCAATCGATGGCTCTAAGCCATCGCAAGCTCGCCCAGGGGCGCAGCGGCGGCGCGCCTGCCGGTTTCGAGCCGGATCCGATCGCTCACATCGCTGGGACATCCACGCGCGATTCGACAGGCTAGAACATCCGTTCTATTCTGACACGACCATGCGGCCGACATACCGGGACGAGCCTTGCCGCACCGCCCTGAACCGCGTCCGGAACATGGGCTTCAAGTGGTCGCTCAACCCGTACATGGGCTGCGCCCACAAGTGCACGTTCTGCTTCGTCCGGGCGTTCGAGAAGGTCGCCGACCGTCCGTTCGACGCGCGCTACGGCACCTCGATCCGAGTCAAGACCAACGTCGTCGAGGTCCTCCGGCGTGAATTGGCGCGCAAGTCGTGGAAGCGTGAGCAGGTCGTCGTCGGCACCGCGACGGACCCGTACCAGCCCGCCGAGGGCCGCTTTCGCCTGACCCGCGGCGCGGTCGAGGCATTGGCCGAACGTGCCACACCGATCGGCATCATCACGCGTGGGCCACTCATCGTCCGCGACGTCGACGTGCTGGTCGAGGCCTCGCGACGCGCCAAAGTCAGCGTGACGTTCTCGATCCCGACCCTGGATCCCGAGATCTGGAGGCGGACCGAGCCAGGCACCGCCCCGCCGCGCCAGCGGCTGCGCGCGATCCGAACCCTCATCGACGCCGGACTGGATGCGAGCGTCGGGATGGCCCCGATCCTGCCGGGCTTATCGGACGATCCGGCCAAGATGGCGGACGTGATTCGGGCGGCGCGCGACGCCGGTGCCACGGCGGTCTGGGCGAACGTCCTGTACTTGCGACCAGGGACCCGCGAGCACTTCCTGGAGAACCTGGCGCGGGATTGGCCGGCACTCGTGCCGCTGTACCAGCGCCTGTACGACGGCCGGGCCTATGTGGAGAAGTCGGTGCTGGGCATCGTCAAGGGCCAGGTCCGCGACCTCGCGTCGAGCCACGGCATCGCGGATCGGCGGGCCCGACCCGTCGTCCCTCGGCCGGAGCCGCTCGCCGAACAACTGCCGTTGTTCGCGTTCGCTTCGGGCGCCTAGGTGCGGCTCAGCCTCGCTGCGGCTCCCCGGGCCAGCGCGGCGTTCGAGGTTCGGAGCGAGGGAGGGCATCCCAGTCGGCACGGACCGGCGAGAAGATGTCGACCACCACGGCGCCCTCCGGCCCCGCCACCGCGTCGTGCGACAGGTTGGACGGGATCCGCCACGTCCCACCCGGGCCGAGCGCGCGACGCTCGCCGTCGATCGTGAATGTGATCGCGCCCTCGATGCACACGCCGAGCTGCTCGTGCTCGTGGCGATGCTCAGGCACGATCGCGCCAGGACCAAGCTCCACCAGGGCGAGGCTCGCGTTGTTCCCGACGATGACCCGCGCCTGGACCGTGTCGCCCCAGACGTCGAGCGCCGGCACGTCACCGATGTCCCGCAGATTCGAGTCGACCATGATGTCGACAGCCTAGCGCCGCTAGGCTTCGGCCCGTGGAGATCTCCCGCCAGACGGCCCGCCGGTTCATCCTCGGGCGGCAGGGCCTTTGGCCGGGCCGGCGCTGGCGCGCCCTGACCGGCACCGAGCGCGCGATGCGCGCCATGGAGCACCTCCAGCTCGACCCGCTGGCGATCATGGCGCGCGCCCAGGATCTGATGCTCCATAGCCGGGTCATCGACTATCGACCCGACGACTGGGCGACGCTGACGTACGGCCGCCGCCGCTTCTTCGACTGGGGCGGCTGGCTGGCGGTCCGCCCGATGGAGGAGATGCCGTACTGGCGACGGCTCATGCGCCGGGAGCGGGAGAACGGCCACTGGCGCGAGGTCGAGCACGAGCACCACGCCGCGATCGTCGAGATGCGCGCGACTCTCCGCGAGAGGGGCACGGTCACCAATCGCGACTTCGCGATGCACACGCGCCAACGGACCGACAACTATCGAGGTCGCAAGGACAGTGCCGTCGCGCTCTACTACCTGTGGCGCGTCGGCGACGCGATGGTCCATCACCGCGAGCGGTTCGAGCGCGTCTACGCGCCGACCGAGGCGATCGTCCCGCCCGACCTGCTCCGCGAGGCGTCCGACGCGGAGACTGACGATTTCATGCGTCGCAAACACGTCGCGTTCGAAGGCCTGTCCGCGCTCACCGGGTCGTACGCGTCGTACCAGCGAGGCGATCGTCGAGAGGTCATCGGTTGGCGCGAGCGAGCCGTCGAAAAAGGCGACCTTCTCGAGGTGTTCGTGGAAGGCTGGCGCGGTCCTCGCTGGGCCCTCGCAGAGGACGCCGAGAACCTGGCGACCGTCGAGGCGGGTCGTATCCCGCGCGGTTGGCGGCCGCTGGACACCACGACGGCGGAGGAGGCGACCTTCCTCGCTCCGCTCGATCCGGTCAGCGCGCGCAAGCGCGCGAAGCAACTGTTCGACTTCGAGTACATCTGGGAGGTCTACACGCCCGCTCCGAAGCGGCAGTTCGGCTACTACGCGTTGCCTGTCCTGTGGGGCGATCGACTCGTCGCGCGGTTCGACGGGCGGTTCGAGCGCCAGACCTCGACCTTCGCGATCCTGGGTCTGTGGCTCGAGAACGAAGCGCTCGCCACCGACGACGCGTTCGTCGAGGCATTCGCACGCGGTATGGAGCGGATGCAACGGTTCCTCGGCGCGGAGCGGCTCGCCACGGCCGGGGTCCCATACCGCGACATCCGTCGTCGGCTCGACGCTGTGCGACCCGGCTAGGCGTCGACCAGGCGCGCTGCGCGATCTTCCAGATAGCGTCGCTCGGGGAGGCTCGTCGTTCGGCGCGCGGCGAGCCGGTAGGCGGCCCGCGCGGCGTCTCGGTCGCCGGCCATCTCGAGCAGATGCGCGCGGACCGCTTCGAGGCGATGGTGCCGTGCGATCCGCTCGTCCGTCTCGAGGGGGGCCAGCATGCGCAGGCCTGCCTCAGGTCCGTTCACCATCGCCGCGGCCACGGCGTGGTTCAGCGTGATCATCGGGTTGGGCGACACCTGATCCAGCAACCGGTAGAGGCTGAGAATCTGGGGCCAGTCGGTATCCTCGGCCGTCGCCGCCTCATCGTGGATCGCGGCGATCGCGGCCTGGAGCTGGTACGGCCCGATCATCCCGAGCGGCAGGGTCGCGGTGATCAGGTCGACGCCCTCGCGGATCGCGACCGGATCCCACTGAGAGCGGTCCTGCTCCGCGAGCGGCACGAGACTCCCGTCGGGCCGTGTGCGGGCAGCGCGGCGCGCGTCGGTCAGCAGCATGAGTGCCAGCAGGCCGGCCACCTCGGCGTCCTCGGGGAGTCGCCGATGGACATCGCGCGTGATCCGGATCGCCTCGGCGGCGAGCTCCGGCCGTTGCAGATCGTCCCCGGACGAGGCCGTATAGCCCTCGTTGAAGATCAGGTACAGGACGTGGAGCACGACCCGCAGACGGTCGGCGCGCTCGGTCTCGGGAGGCATCTCGAAGCGGGCACCGGCCGTCCTGATGCTCGCCTTGGCGCGACTGATGCGTTGCGCCATCGTCGCCTCGGGCACGAGGAAGGCCGACGCGATCTGCGCCGTCGTGAGACCCCCGACCGCCCGCAGCGTCAGCGCGAGCTGCGACGCGGGCGACAGCG
Source organism: uncultured Chloroflexia bacterium (assembly GCA_963819655.1). GTDB lineage: Bacteria > Chloroflexota > Limnocylindria > Limnocylindrales > CSP1-4 > SPCO01. Next base: position 1,350,616 of record CAWFXA010000002.1, read on the forward strand.
ACGGGTGGCAGCACATGAACAGGAGCGTCAGGGCATCGTCCTCGTGTTCGGCGACCTCGGCGGCGTCGGGTGCCGGGACCTGCCAGGCCTCGGGTGGCATCATCGCGATGGCGGCCGTCTCGCGTCGCTGGCGCGCGGCGTCGCCACGCATCTGGTCGAGCAGGCGCCGCGAGGCGATCGTGATCAGCCAGCCGCGCGGGTTGTCCGGGATGCCCTCTTCTGGCCATTGCCGCGACGCCGCGAGCAACGCCTCCTGCACCGCGTCCTCGCACGCATCGAACTGGCCGTTCCGGCGCGTGAGCGCGGCGAGGGCCTGCGGCGCCAGCTGGCGGAGCAGGTCCTCGATGTCGGCCGAGGACGTGGCGGTCGAAGCCGGGTCGGGCCGGCTCACATCTCCGTGCCCGCATCCTCCATGACGGGCCGGATCTCGACCACACCGTATTCGGAAAGCGGGCCGGCGATCTCCTTGGCCCGGTCGAGGCTCTCAACATCGACCAGGAAGATGCCGGCCAGCTGCTCCTTGACCTCGCCGAACGGTCCGTCGGTCACGGCCGGCGTGCCGTCGCGAAACTCGATGAACGTGCGCTCGTTGCCGAGACCCTCGACCCGGATCAGTTCGCCGGAGGCCTTGGTTTCGTTGATCGCGGTGTAGTGATTGCCGAGCACCCGATCTGCCTCCTCCGCGGGCAGGGTCTCCCAGAACGCCATATTCGAGTGGATCAGGATCATGTACTTCACGGATCGCTCCTTGTGCGCGCGATGCCGCATGAGGGCATCGTCACAGGAAGGTCGAGGCTGGGCGTGGATCCTCGACATTTTGTCCGAGATCCGATGTCGAGAACCGTCGGCCGGCTCCGACTACATGGTGACGCACCCTCACCGGGCGCCAACGAACTCACGAAGGAGCAAATCAGATGCGCAAGATCATCGCCGGTCTCTTCATCTCCCTCGACGGAGTCGTCGAGGCTCCGCAGGACTGGCACTTCCCGTACTTCAACGACGAGATGGGCGAAGCGGTCGCCGCCCAGGCGGACGCCGCCGATACGATGCTGTTCGGCCGGAACACGTTCGAGGAGTTCGCCGGCTTCTGGCCCGAGCAGGGCAGCGACGTGCCGTTCGCAGACGTCATCAACAAGACGCCGAAGGTGCTCGTCTCGACGACCCTCAAGAGCGTCGAGTGGGGCCCGACGACGATCGTCAGCGACGACGTCATCGAGGCCGTGAGAGCCCTGAAGCAACAGCCCGGCAAGGCCATCTCGATCACCGGCAGCCCGACGCTCGTGCGCTCGCTGTTGCGAGCGGGCCTCCTCGACGAGCTCCGCCTGCTGGTGCACCCGATCGTGGTCGGGCACGGCAAGCGGCTGTTCGAGACCGAGGACCAGCCCATCCCTCTCCGCCTCGTCGAGTCGAAGACGTTCACGACCGGCGTCCAGGCCATGACCTACGCACCGGCAGCCGAATAGCAGTTCCCCCAGAATCCCGACACGACACAAGGAGGACTTCGATGTCCAGCACGACGCTCCAGTACGTGACCTCCAAAGACGGCACGACCATCGCCTACGACCGCCTCGGAGACGGACCTCCCGTCGTCCTGGTGAGCGGTGGCTCGGTCGATCGGTCGTCGAATGCCGGACTCGCCGAACAGCTCGCAACCGACTTCACGGTGTTCAACTACGACCGCCGCGGCCGCGGTCCGTCGGGAGATACCCAGCCGTACGAGATCGAGCGCGAGATCGAGGACATCGATGCGGTGATCGGCGCGGCCGGTGGCTCGGCCGGCCTGTACGGGACATCCTCGGGTGCAGCGCTGGCGCTGCTCGCGACGGCCGCCGGCTCACCCGTGACGAAGCTTGCGCTGTGGGAACCGCCGTACATCGTCGACGACAGCCGTCCCCGGCCGCCGGCCGACACGGCCAGGATCTATCGCGATCTGGTCGCGCAGGATCGCCGCGGCGACGCGGTCGAGTACTTCATGGCCAAGGTCGTGGGAATGCCCGAGGAGTTCGTGGCCTCCGCTCGGTCGCAGCCGTGGTGGCCGTGGCAGGAAGCCCTGGCCCACACGCTCGCCTACGACGCCGAGATCATGGGCGACTACTCGCTGCCGGTCGACAAGATCACGTCCGTGAAGGTGCCGACGCTCGTCCTGGTCGGCGCCGCGAGCTTCGACTTCTTCGGTCCGACGGCCAAGGCGCTCGTCGAGGCGATTCCAAACGCCGAGGTCAAGACCCTCGAAGGCCAGGAGCACAACGTCGATCCGACGGTCCTGGCCCCGGTCCTGGCCGAGTTCTTCGGTCGCTGACCGCAGCCTCGTTCCTCTCGCGCCCCGGCCCCCGTCGGTAGGTCGGGGCGCATCCGCGTCCCTCTCGCGCACCCGTTTACACGCGGGCTGTTCTGGTCCTCGTCCGTGCCATGTGACCGGACCTGTCCAGCGAACCAGATTCGCGCGATGCTGCCTCCACGCCACACAGATGGAGGTCACCACCGATGTACGAGTCCATCCTCCAGGTCCGCGTCGAGGACATCCACGCCGAGATGCTGCGAGATGCCGCGAACTGGCGGCTCGCCAAGCAGGCCCGCGACGGACGGCATCAGGCCGGCTTCAGCGCCCGGATCCGCCAAGCGCTCGCCCTCGTGATCCGCGCTCAGTCGAGCGCGGCGAGTGCGTCGGCCACGAGCCGCACGCCCTCCTCGATCTCCGATGCCGTGACGGCGCCGTAGCTGAGGATCAGGCCGCCCGGCGCCCGGTCCGGATCGCTATAGGTGTGCGCCAGATCGGTCATCCTGACCCCGCGCGCCGCAGCACCAGCGACGAGTGCCGCCTCGTTCACGCCGGCCGGCAGCCAGGCCAGGACATGCAGTCCGGCGGACGCTCCGATCGGCCGAAGATCGGGCAGGTGTCGGGCCAGGGCGTCGAGGAGCGCGTCGCGACGCTCGCGGTAGAGCGGCCGCATCCGGCGCAGGTGTCGGTCGAATTCACCCTTCGACAGGAAGTCCGCGAAGGCCAACTGTTCGAGGCTTGGTGATCCGCGGTCGTTGGCGACCTTCAGCTCCCCGACAGCATCCACGTGCGCTTCGGGGACGATCATCCAGCCGAGCCGGAGCCCCGGCGCGAGCGTCTTGCTCGCGGACCCGGCGTACACGACACGCTCGGGCGCCAGCCCGTGGATCGCCCCGATGGGCTCGCGGTCGTACCGATACTCGGCGTCGTAGTCGTCCTCGAGGATCAGAGCATCTCGCTCGTCCGCCCACGTGAGCAGGTCGGTACGCCGGTCCGGGGCCATCACAGCGCCTGTCGGATAGTGGTGGGCCGGCGTCAGGAAGACGGCGTCGGCCCCCGAGCGACGGAGTGCCTCGATCGAGATGCCGCCGTCATCGACCGGGATCGGGACTGCCTCGAGCCCGTGGCGGCGTATGGCGAGACGGCCGTCCGAGTCCCCCGGATCCTCGACCGCGATCCGTCGGCCGCCGCGCGCCTTGACGAGCTGCGCGATGAGGTCGATGGCCTGCGCGAAGCCGTTGCAGACCACGATGCGCTCCGCGTCGGCCGCGGTGCCGCGCACCCGGTTCAGGTAGGCGGCAAGCGCTGTTCGGAGCTCCTCTGCGCCCCTTCGGTCGAGGTATGTCAGGCGATCATTCGGCGCCTCGACGAGCACGCGTCGCAGCGAGCGGAGCCAGACCTGGCGGGGGAACTGCGACACGTCCGGCCGCCCGTACCCGAAGTCGATCCGGATGCTTTGGATCGCGGTGGCGAGCGGGCGCTCGTTGACTGGGACGGTCGCGCGGGTCGCGACCCGTGTCGCGCCGCCAGGCTGGCTCGTCAGATAGCCCTCGGCCACGAGTTGCTCGTACGCCTCGACGACGACGCCTCGCGACAGGTCGAGTTGCTCCGCGAGAACGCGGGTCGACGGAAGAGCCGTGTCAGGGGTCAGTCGGCCGAGTCGGATCGCCCCGCGCAGCTCCTGTTCGAGCTGCCGATGGAGCGGGATCGTGTCCTCGCGACGGAGCTCCACGAGGAGCTCGGTCGGGAATCTGGTCCTCGTTCTGGGCATCACAGCGGACCTTAACAGACGACCAGTCTGGCGTCACGATGGTGTCAACGAAAGTCAAACCACCGCCGAAAGCAAGGAGATCGACATGGAGCTCTTCGCGATCATCGTGACCGTCATCGGAAGCCTGGTCCTTCTCGACGTCGTCGCCCTCCGCAAGGGCACCGACTCCCGCGACCGCATCGGCGACGACTGGGCCCGCCCGACCATCGCGTAGCGACCGGCCCTCGCGAGAACCTAGCCGAGCGTCGGCCCGACGCTCGGCTCTTTCATGACCGGCGTTGGACGCATAGAACCGGCCCGGGCAGACTGGCCGGCATGCGACCACGCTTCGCGGCCGCGCCGCTCCTCGCTGTTCTGGTCACGGCGTGCTCGCCCGCGAGCAGCCCAGGACCGCCGGGCACCCTCGCGCCCAGCCCGACCAACGCGCCCGTCGCGACACTTGACGTGCCACCCGCATCGCCGGCCGCGGATCCCGTCCTCATGATCCGAGAGTTCGACGTGCCGTCGGGATCGCATCCGCATGACGTAGCCCCGGCCGCTGACGGCGGTGTCTGGTACACCGGCCAGCACGTCGGCATGCTGGGTCACCTCGACCCGGCCACCGGCACGATCCGCGAGATCCCACTCGGCAGCGGGTCATCACCGCACGGCGTGATCGTCGGTCCCGATGGCGCCCCATGGATCACCGATAGCGGCCTCGACGCCATCGTCCGCATCAACCCGGCGACGAACGAGGTGAAGGCGTACCCGCTGCCCGCCGACCGTAAGGGAGCCAATCTCAACACGGCAGCGTTCGATGGCGACGGCACGCTCTGGTTCACTGGGCAGGGAGGGGTCTACGGCAGCCTCGATCCGGCGACCGGTGAGATCGTCGTCTTCGACGACCCCGACGGCCGCGGCCCGTACGGCATGACGGCCACGCCCGGCGGCGATGTCTGGTACGCCTCCCTCGCCGGCAGTCACATCGCGCGCATCGATCGCGAGACCGGCGCCGCGACGGTCGTCGAGCCGCCGACGTCGGAACAGGGCGCGCGACGGGTCTGGTCCGACTCGACCGGCCGCATCTGGGTGGCCGAGTGGAACGCCGGCCAGCTCGGCCTGTACGACCCGTCGACCGGTGTGTGGAAGGAATGGCAGCTGCCCGGCGACGATCCGCAGGCCTACGCCGTGTACGTCGATGACCGCGACATCGTCTGGCTGACCGACTTCGGAGCCAACGCGATCGTCCGATTCGATCCGGCGACCGAGCGTTTCGACTCCATCGAGATGCCAAGCGCGGACGCGGCCGTGCGTCAGCTGCTCGGCAGACCGGGAGAGCTGTGGGGCGCCGAATTGGCCGTCGACAAGCTGGTCGTCGTCACCGAGAGCTGAGCCGCCAGGCCTGCAGCGGCCATCGAGCCGACCACGGCCGTTGATGTCGCCGTAAGGGTTCGGGCCCTATGATTCGGTGGCTACGAAATGGAGGTCGTTCATGCTGTCCACCACAAAGGCGTACTCGGGCTTCGCCGCAAAGGACATCACCGCGGAGAAGCGGTTCTACGGCGAGACGCTCGGCATCGACGTCAACGATCTTTACGATGGCCAGCTCCTGGAGCTGCGCCTCGGGGGCGACAAGCACGTTCTGATCTACGCGAAGGACGACTTCGTGCCTGCCACCTATACCGTCCTCAATTTCCCCGTGCCGGACGTCGATGCGGCAGTCGATGAGCTGGTCCGATCAGGTGTCGAGATGGCCCGGTTCGACGGTTTCGACCAGGACGAGAAGGGCATCGCGCGAGGCAACGACGGCCCGACGATCGCCTGGTTCCGTGATCCGGCCGGCAACATCCTTGCTGTCCACAGCGACGAGGAAGTGCCTGGCTGACGTCGATCCCGTAACGATGTCCTACCCACCCCCGAGATACGACGGCGACACGGGCCTGGTGAGCGCGCGTCTGCGGCCAGCGGGCACGGCACCCGAGGTCCGCAACAAGAACGGCGGTACGGCCGAGTACCTCGCGACGGGGGAGTCGACAGGAGGACTCTTCGGGCTGTACCGCTGGAACATGTCGGCCACGCCGAGTGGCCCGGATCCGCATTTCCACCGAACGATCTCCGAGGCGTTCTTCGTGATCTCGGGCTCGATCCGCCTGTTCGACGGCGCGACCTGGCTCGACACGCAGCCGGGCGATTTCCTGTACGTGCCGGAAGGCGGGATCCATGGGTTCAAGAACGAATCACGAGCAGGACGCGTCGATGCTGATCCTCTTCGCCCCCGGCGCTCCACGCGAGGACTATTTCGAGACGCTCGCGCGCGTCTCCGAAGGCCTGACGATGACCGATGACGAGCGCGCCGCCTTCATGCTCCGGCACGACACCTTCTGGGTGTGACGAGATGAGTGATCAGCCACGACCTGCGGGTCACATCGTCCCGTTCGACGACCTCGACCACAGCGAGCACTCGCACGAGTTCGTCGGCGCGGAGCACGGGGAGGTCCCGTTCTGCGTGATCCTGGTCCACTCGCAGCCGGGTGTCGGTCCGAAGCTCCATCGACACCCGTACAGCGAGGTGTTCATCGTCGAGTCGGGCCAGGCCACGTTCCAGATCGGGGAGAACACCGTCGTCGTCGATGGCGGTCATGTCGTCGTCAGCCCGCCGGGTGAGGCGCACGGGTTCACGAACACCGGCACCGGCGAACTGCGACTGACCGCCATCCACGGGGCGGGCCGTTTCGACACCGAGTGGCTCGCCGGCCCGGATCCGACCTGGACCTCCCAGCCGAAGCCTTAGGCGCCGTCGATCCCGAGCTTCACCACGGTCTCGCCGCCGAACGCCATCGGTTCGCCGGTCTGGTAGGTGTCGGCGATCTCGTTCCAGGCTTTGAAGCCCGGATGCGAGTCGTGCACGTGGTGCCCCTCGCCCGACGCGAAGATCACTGCCACAAGGTACTGGACCGCACCAGCGACCGGCCGGGATGAGATGTCGAGCCGGTTCAACGTCGCCGCGATCAGCAGTCCGCGCTGCTTGAGATCCTCCCAGACCGGCAGCTCGTGCTCACGAAAGCCCGCCTCGAACGCCTCGACCTGGTCCTCGCGAACGTTCAGGACGACCGTCACGGTCTCCACGGGTCAGGCGCGTCGCTTGGACTTCGTCTTCGGCTCGAAGCGGATGCTGCCGGCGTACGGGCGGATGCCTGTCTCGCGCCCGTCATCCCATCGGACGCGGTACTCGGTCCGGACCTCGTGGAGGATGACCTCGAGGATCTCGCCGCGACGCTCCGCGATCCCGACCTTCTCCGACTCGACCACGATGCGATCGCCCACCTTGGCGGCCATGCCGCACCTCCTCGTATCCGCGTTCGTTCGATGTCTGTCCTATTGTCGCTGCCGCGCCCAGGGAACGGTTGGCGCGCCTGCGTTCGCTGCCCCAAGAGGTGACTTGCAACCAGCAAGCGACTGGAGTAATGTTGTTGCCGATGCAACTACAAGCGAATTCCCAACCAAACACCAAGGACGATGCTGCCCGCCGGCTCCTCGCTCGCGGTGGACTCATCGACATCACGACGACAGGTCGCAAGACCGGGCGCGCGCGGCGTATCGAGATCGTGTTCCACAACATCGACGGCCGGATCTTCATCAGCGGGATGCCTCGCGCCGATCGCAAGCGCGCGTGGATCCTCAATCTCGAGAAGGACCCACACATGACGGTCCACCTCAAGGGGCCTCTCGCGGCGGACCTGCCGGCGACAGCGCGCGTCATCACGGATCCAGCCGAACGCCGGGCCGTGGCCGACTGGATCGTCGGGCACGCCTGGCCGCGCATGAACGTCGAGGCGATGGCGGCCTATTCGCCGATGATCGAAGTCACGCTCGACGACGCGGCCTAAACGCCCCGCCCAGAATCAGAAACTCGGCCGCCTCCGGCAGTGATGCCAGAGGCGGCCGAGCTATTGAGCGCCTGAGTTATGCGGCGCGCACCGTCTTGGCGCGCAGGCCCTTGGGGGTCTGCTCGATCTCGAATTCGACCTTCTCGCCCTCGGCAAGGCGATCGAAATCGAGAGAGGAATTGAGACCGCTCCGATGGAAGAAGTATTCCTTCTCGTCATCGGTCGCGATGAAGCCGAAGCCGCGCTCGGCGACGACTCGCTTGATAGTTCCGGTGGCCACTGTGACCTCCAACGCTTTCCCGAACGACGGTTTGGTGAGCGCGACGGTCCGTTCGAGAGGTCGACCACGCGGCGTCGTCACACATTGCGGCGACGACTCACCGTAGCATGCCGACACGATTCCGTGTGTAGGCTGGCCCGAACGCTTGACGGACTCACCCGGAGGAACTCCCATGGACTGGACCCTGGAAGTCGTGATCCTCCCGGTCAGCGACATCGACCGGGCGATCGCGTTCTACCGCGACAAGGTCGGCTTCGACCTCGATCACGACACGACGAACGAGCACATGCACGTCGCGCAGCTCACCCCGCGGGGCTCGGGCTGCTCGATCGTGGTCGGTGACTTGCCCGCCCAGCGCGAGATGACGCCGGGCTCGATGCGCGGCCTGCAGCTGGTCGTGGCGGACGCCGCGGCCGCGCGGCAAGAGCTGCTGGACCATGGGGTCGAGGCCAGCGACATCATGCAGTTCTCGCCCGACGACGGCGGCACTTTCTTCGGCTTCAGCGATCCGGATGGCAACACCTGGGCGGTGCAGGAGCTGAAGGTCCGTGGCGAGAAGCCGCTGATTCCTGTCGAACATCGCGGACGCTTCGGGGCGTAGGGCGGATCGGACCGATGTCGACGCCTCCGACCGCGCCAACGCGACAGCCGAGCATGCTCTGGCAGCTCGCCTATTACGCGACCGCCGTCCTGGCCGGCCTCCTCCTGCTGACCGGGGCGCTGCCATCGCCCCTGGACTTCGTCGCGTATCTCGCTCTCGGCCTTGGCGCGACGTGGATCCAGTACCGTCGGGCAGGTCGCGACAGCTTCACGAGCTCGCTCAGCTGGCTCGCCGTCGTGGGCGTCACCTGGCTGCCGCTAGCGTGGTTCCTCGGACGTTCGCCCTTCGACTGACGGGGCCGATCGGGCACCACGAAGAGCATCGATCACCGGGGCGAACGCCTCGACCCCCGCGACCGAATTCGGGCGGAGTTGGACCTGCAGGTGGTCGATGCCGAGGTCGGCGAACCGAAGTAGTTCGACGGCGAGGGCTTCAGGGTCGCCCCGGATCTCGCGCTCCTCGGGCCGCGCGTCGTCCGCCGCAGGCAGCGTCCGAACGAGGACTTCGACAGACTTCGTGATCGGCGTCGTCCGGCCCACGGCGCGGCAGGCTGACTCGAGCGCGTCGAGCATCGCCGGCACCTCATCGATCGAGCGCAGGCCGCCGTTCCAGTGATCTGCCAGCTCCGCCGTCAGGCGGAGCATCCGGGGACCCTCGGCGCCGACCATCACCGGAAGGCCATCCGGCCGTGGCCCGCGCGGCTGGAGCCTGGCCGAGCGCGTGCGGATGGTCCGCCCGTCCAGGGTCGATCGTCCGCTGCGGAGCATGTCGGTGATGACGCGCAGCCCGTCCTCGAACCGCCGGAACCGATCCTCGAACGGGATCCCGTAGCTGCTGAACTCCGGCTCGTTCCAGCCCGCGCCGACGCCCAGGATCACCCGTCCGTCGCTGACCTCGTCGAGCGTCTCGGCCATCTTCGCGAGCACTGCCGGGTTCCGAAGCGGCATCGCGAGCACGTACGGTCCGAGCGCCACGCGGGTCGTCGAGGCGGCAAGGGCCGAGAGCAACGTCCATGACTCCCAGGCGCCCCGCCACTCGCCCTCGGGATCGCCGAACCCGACGTGGTCCGAGACCCACAGCGCCTCGAAGCCGATCGCCTCGGCGGTCTGTGCCATCGCGCGGATGTCGCTCCAGCGTGGCGTCCGCCCGTCCATCGAGCCTTCGACGTACGGCAGGTTCAGACCGAGTTCCATCAGGTGACCGAGCCTACAGCGCCACGCACGACGGCGGTCGGTCGGGGATGTGGATCGGGCCACGACATCGAAGACTGGACCGAGCGCATAGGATGGACGTTCGTCGCTCGACTGACGCGACTCCGGGGTTTTTCTGCATGCACTTCCGCCTCGACGCCGCCGCATGACCACCGAAGGCCGGTTCTGTCCGACCTGCGGGACGAAGCGCACGGGCTTCTTCCGGTTCTGTTCGTCGTGCGGCTTCGATTACGACGAGCTGCTCCCGAAGGCACCAGCGCCGATGCCGATCGCGCCGGGTCAGGTCGCGCTGCCACAGACGGCCCCCGTCTGGCCGAAGCCTGTCGCCTGGCCGCCTGAGAGTCCCGCGGGGTCCGTACCCGAGACTCCTCTGTCCGTCGCGCCAGCGCCGCCGGCCGCCTCGCCGGCGCCCCCGCCTGCGACGTTCGCCACCCTGACTCCCGCGCGCGCATCGATCTTCGAAACGGTCGAGCCGGTCGCGCCGGAGCCGGTCACGGTCGTGCCGAAGTCCCGAGAGCGAACCCTGGTGCGCGTCGCGATCATCGCGCTGGGCGGTCTTCTGGCCCTGAGCGCCATCTCGAACGCAATCAACGCGCGGCCGTCATCGGCCACGGCTCCCCCGACGGTGGCTCTCGGAACGCCTCTCGTCGTCGACTCGCCGGGTACGGGCAGCACACCCCCGTCGCCCGGCGCGACATTCGGTCCGACCGGGCAGACGCAGTTCGCGGTCGTGACGAGCGTCACCGACGGCGACACCATCCGGGTCGACATCGATGGCAAGGAGTATCCGCTGCGCTACATCGGCATCGATGCGCCGGAGCCCAATGCATACGATCCGACGCTCAAGAGCGTCGCTGACGCGGCGACCGACGCCAATCGACGGCTCGTCGAGGGCCAGGACGTCTACCTCGAGCGCGAGATCTCGGACACCGACCAATTCTCTCGCCTCCTCCGCAACGTGTGGCTCATCGGATCAGAAGGCGAGTACGTCCTGGTGAACCTCGAAATGGTTCGTGGCGGCCTGGCACGGGTGGCGACCTTCCCGCCCGACGAGAGGTACAGGGAACTCCTGACGCTCGCCCAGGAAGGGGCCAAGACCGCGTCCCTCGGTCTGTGGTCGCCGGCCGCCTCCGGCTCGCCTGGCTCGTCGCCGGCGACGGTCCAGGCGTCGCCGATCACGCTGGTCGGTGGTGGCGGATCCGACTGCCACCCGTCCTACACGCCGTGCCTGCCGAATGTGACCGATCTCGACTGCGCCGAGGTCGTTGCGATGGGCGCGGCGCCGGTCACCGTCAAAGGGCCCGACGACTACATGCTCGATGCCGAGGACGACGGCCTGGGCTGCGAGTAGACGGATCCGGGCGCCGGCGCCATCCCGGGATCCGGCGCAGACTTGACTCCTCGACCGGCGGATCGCGCCGGCGACGGAGGACATGACATGAACCTATTCGGTCGAAAGCGCGAAGCCGACCGCAACCACGGCAACGCCGATGAGCAGGCGCTCGCGCGCTATCGATACATGCTCCAGTCGGCCCCGCCCGAGGACATCGAGCGAGCGCACGAGGAGGCCTTCGCGAAGCTCACACCCGAGCAGCGGAGTCAGGCGCTCCAGGCACTCGCCCAGGTCGTCCCGCCGAGCGAGATCCGCGGCGACGACCCGGCGTCGCTGGCACGGACTGCGACGCGGGCGGAGATCCGCCAGCCCGGCACGATCGAACGCGCCTGGGGTGGCGGTGGCCCGGGGCTCGGCACGTGGTTCCTCTCGACGCTCGCTGCGAGCTTCATCGGGACCGCGATCGCCCAGTCGTTCTTCGACAACGACCCTGGTAGCGGCGGCGAGACAGCCGAGGGCACCGACTCCGGCAGCGATTCCACAGGTGACGACTACGGCGGCGATGTCGCCGAGGCCGACACGGGCGGCGACTTCGGTGGAGGCGATTTCGGTGGTGGCGATTTCGGCGGTGGGGACTTCGGGGGCATCTAGACTCGTTGGCTATTAGCCAGTAAGTCGCGCCCCTGCTGGCTCGGCATCAGGCCCCGAGCCCTCGATGACGACGATCGCCAGCAGCGCCGCCGCTACGACCAGCAACGGCCAGACCGGCTGCAGCGGCGCCACCAGGACGAGCGCCCCAAGCATCACCACGAGGATCGCCAGCCGCGGCACGAGCAGGCGCCCACCGCACAGTCGGATGGACAGCGCCGAGCTGGCCACGAACAACGCGACACCGATGCCGAGTGACGCGAGGACGGCAGCCGGCGCGGGCTCGGCGGGATGTGCGCCGATCTCCTCGAGTCGCGACCGCGAACCCGACGATACCTCCGATCAGCGGGAAATGACCGAGGCTGAATGCATCGCGTGCAAGCGGGCCGTTGCGCTCCGGGGGCGCTGCCGCATAGAGATGCTCGAGGGCGTCCTTCAGCCAGCCGAAGTAGGTCCACCAGAGCAGGCACGCGACGATGATCGCGGCAAACGCCGCGGCAGCAAGCTGCAGGGATCGTTCGTCGTTCGCCACCGCGGTCCCGGCGACGATGAGTGACTCGCCGATCGCGATGATCACGAAGAGGCCGTGCCGCTCCGACAGGTGCGCCGGGTTCAGGTCCCAGGTCGTGTTCCGTCCGGCGATGACGGCGGCCACGAGGTCGGCGAGGATCGCCAGCAACCAGACCCAGGGCCGCACGGTCGGATCGACGACCGCGCCGACCAGGACGAGCACCAGCCCGATGGTGGACAGCCCGACCCACCTCACCACTCCCGGCGTGACTGCCGTCGTCGACCCGTCGCGATCGACCCAGACCTGGAGACCGAGGCCGAGCACGCGAACGAGCACGTATGGCGCTGCGAACCAGAGCGCATCGTCCGCGAACGCGCGCGGAACCGAGGCGGCCATGACGAGCGCCACGCCGGTCGCCGTCAACGTGATGATCCGGACGACGGGGTGGGTCGTGTCGGCCGGGTTGAGCGTCCACGTGAACTGTGTCCACGCCCACCAGATCAGCCAGCCGAGGAGGATCGACCGAAGGATCCCGTCGGGCGTCAGATCGTGCGCGGTCAGGACGGTCAGCTGCGTGACGGCGAACACGAAGACGAGGTCGAAGAAGAGCTCGACGAACGCCACCGATTGCGCATCCGCCGCGCGGATGCTGCCCCTCACCCTTTCCGCCACCTCCCGAGGGTAGCGCACGCAGAGGCTGCCATCGGCTAACGTCGGCGTGACCCACCGAGGATGCGAGAGGGACCGGATTGCCCGGAGATTTCTGGAACGAGGCGATCGAGACGCTGTCGCCGATGGAGGTGCGGCGGCTCGAGAACGAGCGCCTCAGGGAGCAGATCGCCTACAACCACGCGACCAGCGCCGTTCTACCGCGCCAAGCTCGACTCGGCCGGCGTGCCGCCGGACCAGATCCGCCACGTCGAGGACCTCGCGCGGATCCCGTTCATGGAGAAGACCGAGGTCGCCGATTCGCAGGCCGACGGGACGCTCCTCGGCGTCAATCAATGTGCCCCCCTCGACCAGATCGTCCGGATCCAGGCGACCGGTGGGACGACCGGCCAGCCGATCCGGATCGGCCTGACGCGCCGCGACATCGCCGATTACTGCGAGGTCGGCGCCCGGGCGCTGTGGGCGATGGGCTGCCGGCCGGGTGACATCGTCTTCGAGTGCATGAACTACAACCTGTATTCGGGCGGTCTGAGCGACCACATGACGTTCGAGACTCTGGGCGCAGCGACGATCCCGTTCGGTGTCGGTCACTCCGAGCGGTTGATCCGCATGATGGCGGGGCTCAGGGACCCGGTCGGGATCTGGGCGACCCCGTCGTACGCGATCCGCCTGGCCGAGGTCGCCCAGGAGGTCGGCATCGAGCCGCGGTCGGTCGGGCTACGGCGGGGCTACTTCTCAGGCGAGGCCGGGCTGCAGGTCCCGGGCTACCGCGAAAGGATCGAGGACACCTGGGGCATGGTCGCGCGGGACCAGTACGGGACCGGCGAGCTCGGTCTCCATTCCGGCGAGTGCGACTACATGAACGGCGTGCACTACGGCGCGACCGGGATCGTCGTCGCTGAGTTGATCGACCCCGACAGCGGCGAGCCCCTGCCGTTCATCGACGGGCAACAAGGCGAAGTCGTCTACACCTCGATCCGGCGCGAAGCCAGCCCGCTGATGCGGATGCGGTCCCACGACCTGATGCAGGTGTTCACCGATCCCTGCCCGTGCGGGCGGACGAGCTTCCGGTTCCGCATCCTCGGTCGGTCCGACGACATGTTCATCGTCAAGGGCGTGAACGTCTTCCCGCTGGCGATCCAGGCCGCGCTCCTGAGCATCGCTCCGCGGGTCACGGGCGAGTTCCGGGTCGACATCGATCGACCTCCGCCGATCGACTATCCAGTGCCGCTTGCCGTGGAAGTCGCGCGGGATGTCCCCGCGGCGCGACACGAGGAGCTTGCACGCGATGTCATGTCAGTGCTGCAGCGCGAAGTCAACTTCACCGCATCCGTGACCCTTGTCGAAGCCGGCAGCATCGCGACCGAAGGCAAGACACGCAGGGTCATCCGCAGCTATCGAGGGGAGGTCGCCTCGTGACAATGGTCGATGTCCAGGCCAGGGGCGAGGTCGGACTGATCACCCTCGATCGGCCGGACAAGCTCAACGCCATCAACGCCGAGATGCTGGACGGCCTCCTCGAAGCCGTCGAGGACATCGGCGCTTCGGAGACGATCGGCGCTGCGGTGCTGACCGGTCGTGGGCGCGCGTTCTCGACCGGTGGCGATATCACGGCCATGTCCGGGATGGATGAGGACGAGTTCGCGGCCACGATCGCGCGCTACATGCGGGTCTCGGCCGCGTTCCGGGCATGCCCGAAGCCGATCGTCGCCGCGATCCACGGCTACGCCCTGGCCGGCGGGTTCGAGCTCGCGCTGATGTGCGATGTCCGGTTCGCGGCGGCCGGCACGCAGTTCGGGCTGCCCGACACGCCCCTCGGCCTCAGCCCCACGAGCGGCATGACCTATCTCCTGCCACGGATCGTCGGGCTGGGCCGCGCCCTGTCCCTCGCCCTGGGGGCGGAGAACATCGACGCGGCGGAGGCCGAACGGATCGGGCTCGTCGACCGGGTGGTCGAACCCGATGCCTTGCTGGCCGAGGCCGAGGCGTTCGCACAGAAGATCGCCGCATACCCGCGGGTCGGCGTGGCGCGGACCAAGCAGCTGTTGCATGACGGCCTCGATGGCGACTTCGCGAGTGCGACCCGCCGCGAGGAGGAAGCCGAGCTGGCCTGCTTCCGCACGCCCGACACCCGCGAGCGGATGCGCGCTTTTGCCGATCGCAAGCGGCAGTAGGCTCGCCTCGTTGGATCTGACATGAGCCTGTTCCGCTACGACCAGGAGATCGTCGCCCGGTATCCGGGGATCGTCGGTGGCGTGTTGCGGGCCGACGGCATCCAGAACGGTCCGTCCACGGACGAGCTCTCGGAGGCATTCAGGGCCGAGCAGCGCGCCGTCCTCGAGCGCCTTGGTGACACCCCGCTCTCCGAGGTCCCGAGCCTTGCGGCCTGGCGTCGCGCTTTCAGAGCCTTCGGCGTCGACCCGACCGCCTATCGATCCGCGGCCGAGGCGCTGCTGCGGAGACTGACGAAGCAGGGATCGATCCCGTCGATCAACACGCTCGTCGACATCGGAAATCTCGTCAGCATCCGTTACGCGCTGCCTGTCGCGATGTTCGACCTCGGGTCGATCAGCGGCGGCTTGACGGTCCGGCTCGCTACGGGCGAGGAGTCCTTCACCGACCTCGGATCCGGGGCGACCGAGCAACCCGAGCCTGGCGAGGTCATCTTCATCGACGAGGCCGGCCACGTCGCCGCGCGCCGCTGGTGCTGGCGTCAGTCGGCCGAGAGCGCGAGCTCCGCATCGACCACGGACGTGATCGTCACCGTCGAAGGGCAGCACGACGGCGCACGCGAAGACGTCGAGGCGGCGCTGGCCGACCTCGACGCCCTGCTTCGATCCTTCGCCGGCGCCTCGGCGACCCAGAGCGCCGTCCTCGGGGCAGCCTCAACGGAGTTTCCACCCACATGCTAGGCGGTGGCGTCGGCGAGCGGGGCCTTCTCTCGGGAACGCCCCGTCGGCGAACTCGCCTCAGTTCGCAGCAATGACGGCGGTCATGAGGTCCGTCGGATGGACCGCCGGCTGGCCCGACTGCGCCATGACCAGGTGGCCGCCGACGATCGCGAGCGCGCTCGCGATCGGTCCGCTAACGAGCCCGACCTTGACGCCTCCGATCGTCTCGTACGACAGGTCCCCGTTGACCTCGGCGGCGACGGCCGCGGCGACTGACTCGAACAGGCCGGGCTGCTCCGCCACCTCGGCTGGCATCGCAAGAACGACGAGAACCGCGACCGACTTGCCGGCCGCGCGGATGAAGCGGAAGCCGATCGGGAAGTCGGTCGGCGCGTACCCCGCACCGGCGCTCTCGACGAGATCGGACGAGAGGCCCCGGATGTTCCCGGACAGTTGGTCGTAATCCGAGGCGCTCGGTTGTTCAAGCTCGTACGGCGGCGCGATCCGGAGCGCGGTCGCCGGGTCCACCCCCGCGGAGGGGCTCGCGGGGGCTGGCGAGCTCGACGGCGTGGGGAGCGCGGCGGGCGTCGCTTCGGCGGTCGGGGCCGTGACTGGCGATGGCGTGAGGGTCGACGGGTTCGAGCACGCCGCGAAGGCCAGCGCGACGACCAGTGACAAGGAACGTGGCGCCGCCATCGGCCGATCATACATGCGCGAAATAGGGTCGCTTTGGCCCCTGGATCGCCTCGGCGGACTCGGTCGCGAACGTCGTCAGGCTCAGCGCAGCGATCGATAAAAGGCTCGGATGTCGCCGATCAGCTCGTTCGGTGCCTTGTGGGCCGCGAAGTGCCCGCCCCTTGGATACATGTTCCAGCTGACGATGTTGCTGTGCTCGCGCTCGGCGAAGCGGCGGATGCCGCTGAAGTCGCCGCCGAACCCTGCCAGGCCGAGGGGCACCATCGTTGGTTCGGTCGGGCGATGCTCGGCGTGGGCGTTCTCGTAGTACAGCCGCCCGGCCGAGGCGGCCGTCCCCGTCAGCCAGTACAACATCACGTTCGAGAGCTGGAAGTCCTCGTCCAGGTCCTCGCCCAGCAGCTGGGCGTTCCAGGCGAGCAGCCCAAGGGGCGAGTCGGTGATCGCGTAGGCCACCGTCTGCGGCTGCTCCGAGAAGACCTTGTTGAATGACATCTTGTTCTCGAAGAACCACTGGAGCGTCCCCAGCTCGGTCATCTCTTCCGGGGTCATGCCCTCGAACTCGGACGGATCGCCCGACGGGAACGAGAAGATCTGCGTGACGTGGACGCCGACAACGTGGTCGGGATCGAGCCGGCCGACCTCGGGCGAGATCATCGAGCCAGCGTCGTTGCCGGCCGCGCCGTATCGCTCGTAACCGAGGCGGCGCATCAGCTCGGCCCACGCGGCGGCGATCCGATAGTTGCTCCAACCGCGCTCGCGCGTCGGGCCTGAAAGCCCGTAGCCGGGGATCGACGGGATCACCAGATCGAATGCGTCGGCCGGGTCGCCACCGTGAGCCCGTGGGTCGCTGAGCGGACCGATGATGTCGAAGAACTCGAGGATCGACCCGGGCCAGCCGTGGGTGACGATGAGGGGTAATGCGTTCGGCTCGGGGGAGCGGACGTGAAGGAAGTGGATGTTCTGGCCGTCGATGTCGGTCGTGAACTGCGGATGGGCATTGATCCGGGTCTCGGTCGCCCGCCAGTCGTACCGGCTCCGCCAGTAGTCGTAGAGCGAGCGGACGTACGACTGCTTGATTCCGTCATCGGCCTCGCCAGGGAGCTCGTCAGGCCAGCGCGCCCGGTCGAGTCGATCGCGCAGGTCGTCGAGGTCGGCCTGCGGGATGTCGATGGAGAAGGGCAGGATCGTCGAGTCGCCCATGGGGTCTGCCTCCGTTTCGTGCTCTGGAACGGAATAAAGTGTTCCGTTCCATTATGACCAAAGGCGGCTATCTTGTCCAGCATGGAATCGCAGGAGCGGCTGAGCGGTCGGCGAGCGCAGGCGCGACGGAATGACCCGCTGATCCGACAGGCCGCCAGGGAGGTCTTCACGGCGCATCCGGACGCGCCGATGTCGGCGGTTGCCGCGCGCGCCGGTGTCGGCATCAGCGCGCTGTATCGCCGCTATGCCAGCAAGGAGGACCTGCTTCGAGAGGTCGCGCGCGACGGGCTCCAGCAGTACCTCAACGAAGCCGAGGCGGCCGTCGCCGACGACCGCGACCCGTGGACTGCCTTCGTCGAGTTCATGGAGCGACTCCTCGACGCGCAGACCGTCGCGATCACGATGAACTTGGCCGGCACGTTCGCCCCGAACGAGGAGCTGTATGCGATGTCCGTGCGGGCAGCCGACCTGAACACCCGGATCGTCGAGCGGACGAAGGCCGCGGGCGACCTCCGGCCCGAAGTGGTCGTCGACGACCTGTCGATGATTCTCGAGCAGGTGTCATCGCTTCGGCTCGGCGACGCGTCGCGGACCCGCGAGCTCCGTCGTCGCTACCTGTCGTTATTCCTGGACGGCCTTCGATCCGAGGGAACGGAACCGCTACCTGGTCCACCGCCGAGGCCCGACGAGCTCGCGTCGAGGTGGTCGCCAGAGTAGGGGATCAGCTCCCGACCACGATGGCGTCGAGATCGACCCGTGGTCGACTGCTCGTGCCGAGCACCCTGATCGAGATAGTCCGGCTGGACGAGGTCGACCGGTTGGCCGCCCACTCGACGCGCTAGTTCTGGTAGGTGCTCGCGTACAGGTCGATGGTCGCCGTGAGCGCGAATGGGTTCCTTAGCGGAGGCGCATCGGCATCCCGTTGCGGGGCCGTAGCGTCACCTGCGGGTCGATCCGGACGACGTGGCCCGGCGCGACCGATGGTCGAAATCGCTGCACCAGCGTCGCAAGGATGATCTTCGCTTCCATCAAGGCGAACTGCACGCCCATGCATTGACGCGGCCCGCCGCCGAACGGGAAGTACGCGAAACGATCCGGCCCGGTGGGGATGCCGCCCCGGAATCGCTCCGGTCGGAATGATTCCGGGTCCTCCCAGAATGCCGGGTGACGGTGCGTGACGTACGGGCTGACGATGACGAACTTGCCGCGTGGGATCCGTCGACCTCCGATCGTGTCGTCCCGGAGCGGCGTCCTCGTCGTCGACCAGGCCGGCGGATAGAGGCGCAAGGTCTCGTCGATCGTCATAGAAGTGAGCGGGAGCTTGGCTAGATCCTCGAGCTGGACCGGTCGATCTCCGACGACCGCCTTTACCTCGTCGCTGACGCCCTCTCTGACGTGCCTGTGCTGGTCGAGCAGATACCACGACCAGGTCAGTGCGACGGACGTCGATTTATGACCGGCCATCAGCATGGTCATCACTTCGTCGCGTATCTCGCGCTCGGAGATTGGCGTACCTGTCCCGGCGTCCCGAGCGTCAAGGAGGATGTCGAGGAAGTTGGACGGACCCGATCGATCGGCCCGGCGTCGTGCGATCAGGTCGAAGATGAACGCGTCGAGGATCCCGCGCGCCTCGATGAACCGACGGTTGGCCGGCAGCGGGACCCACAGCGGCCACGCCACGAGTGACTCGATACGCCTGATCAGGTGGCGGAGCGACTCATCGATCGAGGGACCGACTCGCTTGGCGTCCGATGCAGCGTCGACACCCAGAAGCGTCCGGGCGGCGACCGTCAACGTCAGGCTCATCATCTCGGTCGACATGTCGACCACGGCGTCGGCTGGCAGTCGATCCCACCGGTCGGCCACCTCGCGCACCGCCGTTTCCATGGTGGCCGCCATCGATGCGACGTGGTCGCGATGGAAGGCAGGCTGGAGAAGTCGGCGCCGCGAGAGCCATCGGTCTCCCTCGCTCGTCGCCAGGCCATTTCCGAGTAGCTCGACGAACCGGGCGTTGTGCCACGGCACCTTGCCGTAGTCCTGGTTGGCATCACGAAGTACACGATCGACGTCGTGCGGATGCACGACCAGATAGGCGTCGAACGGGCCTCCGAGCCGGAACCGCACCACGTCGCCTTGCTCGCGCCAGGCATGAAGGTAAGTGCCAAGTGGGTCGCGTCGGAGCGCCCGCGCGTCGGATCGAAGCCAACCACTGCTGACCGCGGTCATATCGCCATCCCTTAGCGGAGCGTTGCCATAAACATGATATCAGCAAGTATCACGTTATAACAGAGCTAGAGACGGGTACGACGCGGTACCCATCGAGCCCGGGATCAGCACGACCTCGCCCGCCCGGGGTCGGTTAAGTCAGTCGGGCGATCTCGCGGCGTCCATGACCTCACGAAGGCTTTCGACCGGACCGAGATGCGCGAGCTTGTCCGGGTTGACCACTGAACGGATCGTCGTGACTCGGCCGTCGACGACCTCGATCGACATCACCGAGAACACGCCGCCGTGCGGGCCGCGGAAGATGACGCCGGGTTGGCCGTTGATCCGGTGCAGCTCGAAGGTCGCGCCGAGCGTCTTGGTCTGCCGGCCCATCTGGGCGAACAGTCGGGCGACCTTGTCGGCGCCGACGATCGGCTCGTACCACTGCGGGACCTTGCCGCCACCGTCGCCATGGACGATCGCGCCCTCCGCGAGCAGCTCGATCAGGCCGTCGACATCGCCCCGCTCCGCCGCGCCGACGAACCGGTTGACGAGTTCGTCGCGCTCGGCCTCATCGGTGTCGAAACGAGGCCGGTTCTCGGCGATGAAGCGCCTCGCACGCACCGCATGCTGACGGCACGTCGCCGCGGACTTGCGGACGATCCTCCCGATCTCCTCGAAGTCGTAGTCGAACACATCGTGGAGCAGGAAGATCGCCCGCTCGACCGGGGTCAGCCGCTCGAGCAGGACAAGGAACGACATCGACACCGAGTCGGCCAGCTCGGCGTGTACGGCCGGGTCGCCGGCGCCCTCGTCTGTCACGAGCGGCTCCGGCAGCCACTCGCCGACATACGTCTCGCGTCGGACCCGGGCCGATCGAAGGTGGTCGATCGCCAGACGGGTGACGATCGCCGAGAGGTATGCCTTCGGCGACTCGACCGCGGCGTCCTTGTCGATGGCCCGCTGATAGCGGACGAACGCCTCCTGCACGACGTCCTCGGCCTCGCTGACGCTCCCGAGCATCCGGTAGGCGATCGAGAACAACAGCGGACGAAGATCGACATAGGCTTCGGCGACACCCGCGTCGACGTCGGGGTTCACGCTGCCGAGATTGCCTCATGTTCGAGGTCTGGTGCACGCGGTGGCAGCGGCACCGGTGTGTCGAGCCCGCGCCGGAAGCCCTCCCGCCAGCTCGGCCAGATCGGCTGCCAGTCGAGCTCGCGCTTCGCCTTGGCGTTCGACGACCCGCGGCCCTCGGTCATCATCGTCACCGCGACCTCGCCCGCGACCAGCCGGCCGAGCCAGGCGGGGATGCGCAGCGGCCTAGGCGCTCCGAGCGCCTCGGCGATCGCCGGGATGAACTCCCGGGTCGGCGTCGGTTCGTCGTCGACGATGTTGTAGATGCCGTGCCGACCCCGCTCGAGCGCGGACAGTGTCCCGCTCGCCGCGTCGTCGATGTGCGTCGACGACACGATCCCTGCCCCGTTGCCGATCACTGGGAACATCCGCTTGCGCAGGATGCCTCCGAGCGCCTCGGACGAGCCTGGCCCGTAGAGGCCGCCGTACCGCACGACGATCCCCTCGAGCGGTGCTTCGAGTACGGCGCGCTCGAGGTATCTGATCGCGGCGAGGGTCTGCGTCTGCGCCTTGACAGGGTGCGGATCCAGCGGGTCGTCCTCCGTCTTGATCCACGAGCCCTCGCGGCTGTTGCTCCAGCCGGTGAAGCTCTGGGCGATGAATCGCTTGACGCCGCTTGCCTTCGCCGCGGCGAGGAGGTTGTCCGTCCCCTCGGTCCGGAGCCGGTTCGTCAGTGCGAACCAGCGGTCGAAGTGCTTGAAGTCGGGCGTGCCCGACAGGGCGGTCATCTGGTGGATGATCGCGTCGGGCTCGGCTCGGGCCACGGCCTCGCCGATGCCGACAGGGTCAAGGCCGTCGACCACGATCGGCTCCGCGCCGAGTCGCCGGATCTGCTCCGCCGATTCCGGCCGTGAGGCGGTCCCCGTCACCTGGTGGCCGCGAGCGACCAGCATCGGAAGTAGTCGGCGTCCGACGGCGCCGCCGGCGCCTGCAACAAAGACCCGCATGATTGGGCCTCCTTTCTCGTCTCTGCACACAAGACGAGATAGGGCCCAGTCACGTGAAACGGGGTCATGTCCCTGAATGTAGCGTCGCCGGCCCGCGTGGGCCGGCGACATTCGAATAGTGGGAGTCCCTAGCGGAGCTGCGCTCGCATGACGCCGCCGGGGTGCTGGACGTTGTGCAGGTTGATGTAGAAGGCGCCAGGGTTCCGCAGGATCGCGCTGAGATCGTCGCGGTCACCGTGCACGCAGGTGGTTCCGGTCGGATACGACGTCGGCGCCGGGGCCGCCGCCGCGCCGCCGAAGATGTCGACCGTGATGGGCCCGGCGACTCCCGCGGCCGCGAGGTGGACGTGGGCCACGTGCGGGAGCGCATCGCCCGCCGTCAGCGTGATCGCACCAAAGCTCCAGCAGACCTCTTCCTGGCCCGGATTGATAGTGAGCGTGACGCTGCCGCGATCGGCGTCGCCGTGGGGATTGATGGGCTGCCCCGCCGCATCGAACTCGTTCGCGCCGCTCAACGCGAGGTTGAACGGTCGCCCACCGTTGTCGGCGAGCGCCGTCCCGACAGAGAGTGCGATCGTCAGCATGAGCGCCGGCAGGAGCAACGCCAGTAGTCTGAATCTACGCATGTCCGGTCCTCCAAAGCTGTAGCCCCGGTGGTGTTGGGTACGCGGCGGAGCTTTCTGTGGTTTTCTGGTCGCCGGTCGGGTGGACGGGCGACTTCGGGTTGCGAACCCACCACGTCGTCATGTGGCTTCGAGCGGCTCGATCCGCTGTCGATCTCGAGGGCTGCCCTAAAGTCGGTCGCGCCCTGACGTTTCTATGGGGCAGGCGTCGGCACTGGTTGCCAGGCGGGGCTGCCCCACGCTTGAGCGGCCACATAGCGGAGGCCGGTTCCGTCCGCGTTCACGACGAGAAGCCTCGAATCGCCATCATTGCTGGTCGGATCGCCCGTCGGGATCCCGTCTCCTCCCAGGCTGGTGAATGTCAGGCTCGTGCCGTCCGGCGACCAGTCCAGGCCGGGCGCGAAGCCGAGGCAGAAGCAGCGCCCCGCCCTGGCCAACTCGCGAGGCTCAGGGGCGCTCACGTCGATGGCCATGACGCGCAGGTCCCATCCGTCTTGGCAATTCTCTGACCTAATCCCGGTGCAGATCTGGACGTCGGTCGAGCCGAGGTAGGCGATCCTCGATCCGTCGGGCGACCACGCCGGGTCCCACGCCCCGATGCCCGGCAGGGGGCCGAGGAGCTCGGTCCGGTCAGACCCGTCACGGTCGACCGTGACAAGCCGGCGACGCTGGTCGTTGGGATTTCCGCCGATGATCTGGAAGGCGATCCTGCCCCCGTCAGGCGACCAGACCGGCTGCAAAATCCCTTGCTCCTCGTGGACGCCCGTGCGGTTGCCCCCATCGGGATCTACCAGCTCGAGCCTGCCGGCCTGCGCGACGGCGATCCGAGAGCCGTCTGGCGACCAGGCGATCGAGCAGGCGTTCGCGTCGACACCGCAAGTCACGATCTGTTGCGAGATCGCGTCGGACACGTCCATCACCCAGACACCGCCAGTGGCAGCGTACGCCAGTCGTTGACCATCCGGCGCCCAGGCAAGATCGGTCACGACGATCGGAGCGTTAGGGTCCGTCGGCCCCTCGACGAGCACCTTCGAAATCGCCCCCGTGGTCGGATCGACCAGGACGAGCCGAGAGTCGATCACCACCGCGATGGCACCGTTGTGGGCGGGGCGAAGGCTGGCCAAGGCTGACGGGCTGGCCGAGGTCGACGGGGTCGTGTCGAGCGATGGGATCGCCGCTCCGCCCAGCCGTGGACCGATCGCGACGCCGCCGACGATCGCGATCACGGCGAGCACGGCCGCAGTCGCGGCCAGGTTTGGCAGACGTATCGTCGGTCCAAACCTCCGCGGCAGGCGTACGGTTCGCCCTTGCGGGACGGAGGGGACCGCAGCCACGACCGCCGCGAGAACCTGGCCCGGTGCACTGAGTGGACCCTCCTCGAGCCAGTCCGCGACGCGTGGATCGAAACCTGGATCGGGATCGTTGGATCGGGTCATGCGGGTCGCTCCCCGGATGGCGCGAGGGAGCGTTCCCCCGCGTCCAGCACAGTCCGTAGCTGACGGATCGCGTAGTGGAGCCGGGACCTCGCGGTCCCGACGGGGATACCGAGGGTTTCCGCGATCTCCGTGAGCGGATACCCGAGGTGGTGGTGCAGCACGACGACTACCCGGTGTTCTGGCGACAACCGGCGGAAGGCTTCCTCGAGCTCGTCTCGGTCAGCGACAATGCCCGCCACGTCGGGATCGACCGGCGTGTCGAGTGGCAGCACCCGGACGCGGGCCGCCCAGCGTCGCTCGCCGCGGGCCTCTGTGTAGCAAGCGTTGACCACGAGACGGTGGAGCCAGGCGTCGAAGCGATGGTGCTCGCGAAGGTTCGGTAGGTCGCGCCATGCCCCTAGCAGCGCCTGCTGGGTCGCATCCTCGGCTCGATGTGGGTCACGCAGGATCCGGTAGGCGAGGGCATAGCAACGATCGACGCTTGCCCTGGCCAGGGATCCGAAGGCGTCCTGATCGCCCCGACTGGCCCGCTCCACGAGCTCGGCCTGCATCGTGCGCTCCGGATTGGTGCGACCGATCTGGTCGCGTCACCGAGTATGGAGCCGGCCGAGGTCCAAACGTTCAGTCGTGCTTGTGTGATCCGGCTGGCCGAGGGCTGAATCTGGAACCTTTGCATGACGCGTGGGCCACATCATTGGTAACGCGGCAGGTCGCCGCGCCGAAGTCGATGGTGAGTAGTGCGCGATCTCGTGATCCGGGCGCGAGAAGGCGATCGTGACGCTTTCTCCGAGCTCGCCGCGCGTTCGATCGGGCGCCTCACCGCGGTGGCGCGAATGATCCTGCGGGACGAGTACGCCGCCCAGGACGCGGTCCAGGAAGCATTCATCGCAGCTTGGCGGGATCTACCCGGGCTTCGGGAGCCTGACCGGTTCGACGCGTGGATGCGGCGGATCCTCGTGCGGGCGTGCTTCAAGGGGACTCGGCGCAGGAAGCGCGTTGACGCTGTCGAGATCCGTCTGACCCCCGGCGACGAGCCGGCCATCGCCGGCGTCGAGGGCAACCTGGCCGTTCGTGACCAGCTGGAGCGGGGCCTCGCTCGGCTCTCGGCCGAGCAACGCGCCTCCGTGGTTCTCGTCTACTACCTCGACCTACCACTCGCCGATGCCGCGCAGGCAATGGGCGTCCCGGTCGGTACCGCGAAGTCCCGGCTCAACCGGGCGACCAGCGCGCTGCGAGCGGCCATCGAAGCCGACGATCGCGAACCAGCGCGTGTCGGGGAGCAGATCGCATGATGAACGACAGGTTTTCCGCCCAGCTCCGACAGCACCTGCTCACGACCGCTGACGAGCGACCCGCTGACGGTCGGCTCGCAGCGATCGTCGAGGGCGTCGCCGTCACGCCGCAACGCCACCCACTCGTGGCGCGGCTTCCGTGGTTCCTGGGCCGCATCGACCCGTTCCCGTCTGCGGCGATGCGCTATGGGCTCATCGCCGTCGCCCTGATCATCGCGATCGTGGGGGCGGCCCTCGCCGTCGGCTTTGGGCCGGCTCGGCGCACGGTGTTCGAGGGGACGTGGACGTCGATCGACCCCGCGGACGGCAGCACACAGACGCTGGTCGTCGGCGCCGGGACGCGCCCCGCGGTGCATTTCGAAGACGCGTTTGCGACCGGTGCCGCTTGCGTGGCCGACGAGGTGAAGGTCTTCACAATGGACGGGACCGGGACGATCGTCGAGGACCTCCTCCATGTCACGTGGCCGGAGGGCGGTGGATGCGGCCTCACGAAGGTCGAAGTGGGTCCAGGGTCCTACACCCATGACCAGGCGACCGACACCCTCGTCGACGGCCTGGCGCTGACTTGGACTCGGCTCCGGGGCTCGGTCGTGCCGCCCAGCAGCACGCCGGTCACAGAGCCGTCCCTCGCGACCCGATCACCTTCACCGTCTCCGCCGCCGACGCCTCACCCTGGGGAAGCGACGTTCACCTCGACTACCCACGGGTTCTCGATGGGTGTCCCTGAGGGCTGGCAGACCAGACTCGCCACGGAGCCGTGGACCGGGGGACAGCTGGACTTCGACTCGCCGGCGGCTGACGTCATCTTCGACCCCAGACGCGGAAACGGCCTGTATCTGCTCGTGGCCTCGCAGCCGTTCGTCGATATGAGCGAGGACGCCTGGAGGGCCTCGGTCCTCCAGTGGACCTGCCGCGGCCATCGCGGCGGTGAGATGTGGAGCTGGAGTGTCGACGGGGCCTACTCGTATCAGCAAGGTCCCTGCAACAGTGGCTCCATCATCGCAACGGACACACGCGGCTACCTCATCCGAATGGTCGCGTCGAGCGACGAGCCGGGACTCGCCGATACCTACGACTGGGACTGGCTCAAGTCGGTACTGGAAACGGTCGACCTGCGCCCGGAGGACGCGTTCGACCCACCCAGCGCGGGGGCACCGGTCCCACAGTGCGCCGACATCGCGGCCGGCGCCACGTACATCAATCGGTTCGGGACTCCGAAACTCCGGGCGACGGTCCCGGTCGGAGCGCAGAGCTTGTGGCAGGGCTACCGGGACGAATTCATGTTGGGCAAAACGTGCCCGTTCGGAGACCTGCTCACGATCGACGCATCGATCGTGGACGCCGTCATCAACCACGCGTGCGACCCGTGGATGAGATCACCGGTGGGTTTCGGGACGCTGGCAGAGGCCGCGGAGGCGATCGTCGCCCAGCCGGGCCACCGGACGTCCGAACCGACCGAGGTCACGATCGCCGGCAACGCCGCGCTCCGACTCGAGATCTCGACTGAAGGCAGCACCTGCACCAACGGGATCGGCCTGTGGTACGGCAATGAGTTCGGCCTCGATCGGGACGCGATCGTCTACCTGGTCGACGTGGACGGGGTAACGCTCGCGATCGCGGTCTGGTACGTCCGATCCGCGACGACGCCGCCCCAGCTCGCCGAGGCGGAAGCGATCGTCGCCTCGATCCAGATCGAACGCTGAGTCGAAAGCGCGATGCTCCCAGTCGGTGCGGTGAAACACGAGATCTGACACCGCCTCGGCGACGACAAGGATGGAACCTTTCGACGCCATTCTTTCCACATCATGAGTAACCGATAGGAGGGATGAGCATGCGAACGATCGTCGCCGCCCTGTTTGGCACGCTCCTCGTCGCCGGCTGCGCCGGCGCGACGGGCAGTGCCGCGCCAGCCGCCTCAGCTCCGGCACCGAGCACCCCAGCGTCAGTCGATCCGTCGCCGGCGGCATCGGTGGCGTCCCCGGGCGCCACGCCGAGCGCGAGCGGCGCGTTCGGCGGCATCGTGCACTACCAGCTCGACGGAGCCGCCGCCACGACGGAGGTCGACCTCGTCGCGGATGGCGCGACCGTGTCCGGCACGGCCGTCACGACGTTCCGCGGAAGCACCCACACGGTCCGGCTCGGGTGCGCCACTCGGAACGGCGATACATGGGCCCTCGGCGGCACGATAGAGCAGACCACGGTTTCCGGCGAGCGTGCCGGCGACTGGTCGGCGGTCATCGTCAAGGACGGCTCGCCCCAGCAGATCGGGATCTGGCTCTCCGCCCCCCCGTCGGCCGGTAGCGACTGCGATGCCTTCCTGGCATCGACCGATTTCGCCAACATCGGTCTTGAGAACTTCAACCCCGTGGAGTCCGGCGCGCTGGTGCCCCCCGCCTGATCCGGCGCCCTGAGCGCGAGCCTGAACCGAACGCCTGGCGGCGTACGAAGAGAGTCGCCGGCCCGGTCGGCCGCGGTCCGGCTGAGCGCCCGACCGGCACGATGCTGGCACGTCTCGAACGACTCAGCGTTGCCGAGCCCCTGAGGGCGCGACCTAACCTTCCCACTCGTCGACTTTGGGGCGGGTCCGCAGGTCGACGAGCTCCGACACCCAGTCGCGAAGCCGGAGGAGATGCTCGCCGTAATGTTCGGCGCCGGCCTTTCGGATCCACTGGTTCGCCGCCTCGTCGGGTCCGCGCAGGCCGGACCACGCCTCGAGCATCCAGGCCCTGGCTGCGTTGGCGTCAGCCCAAACACTCTCCCAGGGCTCGGCCTTCGTGGCGGCGAGGATCGCAGCGTTCCGTCCCTCGACGTCGATCTCGTGAGGCACGTATGAACGGGCAGCGATGTCGAGGAGCTGGGTCCGTGCCTCGGCCATCCACGCCCCGAGATGGGCGACCAGGTCCTTCACGCTCCAGTCAGGGTCACGGTAGTAACCCGGTGCGAGCCGCTCGTCGTCGCTGAGCAAGTCCACGAATGCGGTGATCGCCTTCCATCGCGAATGCGCGAGCTCGACCTCCGCGGCATAGGCTTCCTCGAGGCGCCACGGCAAGTTCTGTGCCGTCGGTTCATTGAGTTCGTTCAACATCGGAAACCTCCCCTCCTCCTAGCGGTTGATCACTGCGCTCGTCCACGCATCGACGGTGTCCAGTGCCGCTGCCAGATCGGCGTCGAGCCCGTATCGACGGGCGACATCGGCCGGTGACGGGTAGCTGACCTTCGTCTGGTAGCCGTCCTCCCAGACGATCACTCGCAGCGGCAAGTCGAGTGCGGCCAGCGGCGCGGCGTCGATCACCGGCGTCGTGCTCGACGGGCTGCCGACGATGAACAGCTTCGTGTCGCGCAAGGCGAGCCCGATGCGCCGTGCCTCGTCGCTGTGGTCGATCACCGCGAAGACCTTCAGTCCTCGCGCTGCCACGACTGCGGAGAGCCGAGCCACCGTCTCGGCCATCGACCACGGACTCACCTTCGTGACGACGATCTGGTCATCGCCGCTGCGCGGATCCGACCCGTGGCGGTGCGCTGATGGTTCGCTCGGCATCGGGACTCCTGGATCGGATGGAGATCGCCATCGTTTCGCGCCGGCCGATCCGCCGTCTTGCGTCAGATGACTCCAAACGCAGCGGCGCAAGGTCTTGCCCCGCCACGTGCCGGCGGTTGACAATGCGGTCGGACAGAGCAAGGTGCCCACGCTCGCGTACCGCCCCATGATCGACCCCCATTCCCCCCTGAACGACGAACGGCAAGTCGACCGTCGCCGGCCCGGCAACCTGGTCGGGCGCGAGACGGAGATGGACCGCATCCAGGCGTTCCTCGCCACGGCCCGGACCGATGGCGGCGCCCTGCTGGTCACCGGCGAGCCAGGGATCGGAAAGACCGAGCTCCTCGATGCCGCCGCGGAGGTCGCTGCGGCGGCAGACACCCGGATCCTCCATGCGGCCGGCGTCGAGTTCGAGGCCGGGATGAGCTTCTCCGGTCTGAACCAGGTCCTACTCCCGCTCCTGGACGTGTTGCCGCAGCTTCCGGCCGTCCATCGAGACGCGCTCAACGTCGCACTCGGCTTCGGCGAGGGCGTCGCCCCCGAGCCGGCTCGTCGTGTCGAATGCGGCGCTCTTGCTGCTGCGCGATGGCAGCGACCGATCGACCGTTGCTCGTCATCCTCGACGACCTGCCCTGGCTGGACCGAGCGAGCGCCGGCGTGCTGAGCTTCGTCGCGCGGCGCCTCGAGGGCAGCCAGGTCGGCGCTGATCGGGGCGTCGCGGACCGGAGAGGAAGACTTCTTCGATCACGGCGGCTTGCCCGAGCTCGAGGTCGAGCCGCTCGTTGACGGCTCGTCACGGCAACTGCTCCAGACACGCGCTTCGCCGACCTCGTGCCTCCCGTTCGCGAGCGCATCCTTGAGGAGGCACAGGGGAACCCGCTCGCGCTGTTGGAGCTTCCCCTTGCGCTCGGGCCGTCCATCCGTGCGTCCGCCGACGGCGCTGCCGTCGACGCTCCCGCTCGGTCGACGGCTCCAGGCGCTGTTCGGATCGCGGATCACCGGGCCTCCCGCCCCGGACACGGCAGCTCCTGCTGCTCATGGCGCTCGATGGCACCGGCGACGTGCGCGTTCTGGAGGTGGGATCGGCCCCGAACGCCGGCTATCGCGATCTCGCCGCGGCAGAGCAGGCACGACTCGCCTACCTGGACGAGGCGACGCACCGGCTCGCGTTCCGCCACCCGCTCATCCGCTCGGCCGTCGTCGACCTCTCGCAGGCCGAGGAACGTCGAACCGCGCATCGCGCCCTGGCCGACGTGTGGGCGGACCAGCCAGACCGCCGGGCGTGGCATCTCGCCGAGGCGACCGTCGAGCCGGACGAGTCGGTGGCGGCGCAGCTCGAGGCGTACGGCGGCGCGGATCCTCGCCCGAGGTGACGCCGTCGGTTGCGTCAAGGCGCTGACTCGATCGGCTGATCTCAGTCCACGGAGCGCGGATCGTCATCGGCGACTGGCTGCGGCCGCCTACATCGGCGCCGACGTGGCCGGTGATCTCGGCAACGCCTCGCAGGTGCTCGCAGAGCTCCGGCGCGGGGACACCGAGGTCGAGGGATCCCTGCAAGCGGCCATCGCCGCGTCTGCGTTCCTGCTGTAGGCCGACGGGGATATCGCGACCGCCCATCGTCTGCTGGTCGGTGCGACTCGAGAGCCGTCAGGGCGCCCTGACGCCCGCGATCCCGTCCTTGCCGAGGCGCTCCACTCGCTGATGATGGTGTGCTCGCTACGGCGGGGAGGAGGACCTTTGGCGGTCGTTCGAGGATGCGATGGCGCGCAGCCGATGGGATCCCCATCGCCCTCGATCTGAACAGCAAGATCTTCGCGGATCCCGCGCGTGCGGGGGCTACGGCGCTCGAGGCACTCGACTCGGCGATCGCCGCGCTCGCTGACGAGTCGGACCCGGCCCAGATCATCCGGATCGGGATGTCGGCCTCCTACGTCGACCGGCTCGAAGGATGTCGAGACGCCCTGTGGCGCGTCGTCCGCGACGCGCGTGAAGGCGGCGCGGTCGCGTCGGGCATCACCGCCATGATCGAGCTAGCGTTGACGACCTCTAGGCGGGTCGCTGGGATGAGGCCGAGCGACTGGTTGACGAAGCGATCCAGGTCTGCGAGGCCCACGGATACGATGCCTTGATATGGCCGTGCCGGTTCTGTCCAAGCCATTATCGCGGCTGGACGGGGCGACGCTACAACGGGCCGCGGAGCTATCCGGACGAGCTCGTCCAGTGGGCCGGACCACGGGGGATCCGTGCAGGTCAATCGTGGGCCTGGCAGGTGCGTGGGCTGGCCGCGCTCGGGCAGAGGTGATTTCGAGGAGGCCTACCAGCAGGCGAGCAGAATCAGCCCACCTGGGCCTTCTCGCGCCGCACACGCCGCATGCCCTCAGGGTGCTCATGGACCTGGTCGAGACGGCAGTTCGCACCGGTCGTGATGCCGAGGCGGCGGCGCACGTCGCCGCGATGCGAGAGGCAAACCTCGCCGGATTGTCGTCGCGCCTCGCGCTCGTGGTCGGCGGATCGACCGCGATGGCGGCACCCGATGACACGGCGTTGGAGCTGTTCCAGGTGACCCTGGCGCTCCCGGGGATCGAGCGGTGGCAGTTCGACCACGCTCGAGTGCGGCTTGCCTACGGCGAACGCCTGCGGCGCAGCCGGGCGATGATCGAGGCACGGGAACAGCTCAACGCCGCGCTCGCGATCTTCGAGCGCCTCGGCGCCCGACCCTGGGTGGACCGCACGACCGCCGAGCTGCGCGCGACGGGACAGACCAAGCCGCGTGCCGGTGACAACGTCCTGGACCGGCTCACGCCCCAGGAGTTCGAGATCGTGACCCTCGCGGCGTCGGGCATGACCAACAAGCAGATCGCGGAACGGCTGTTCCTGTCGCATCGGACCGTCGGCGGTCACCTCCACCGAGCCTTCCCCAAGCTCGGTGTCTCGACCCGAGCGGCCCTCCGCGATGCGCTGGAGTCCCTCCCGCACGGAGCAACACCCGCTCAACTACCGATCCTCCCCGGTCGGCGCCCGCTAGTCGAATCGTCCGCGCGAGGCCGAATCGGGTCATTTGACCGAAGAGCGCCCTCCGACGTTGCCCCGACCATCGACCTACTCGCGGTAGCAACAGGAAGGACGTGACCTCATGAAGATCGTCGTCATCGGCGGCACCGGGCTGATCGGCTCGAAGGTCGTCGCGGTGCTCACCGAGCACGGCCACGAGGCCGTCCCGGCCTCACCACGCCTCGGCATCAACACGATCACCGGCGAAGGACTCGCCGAGGCCCTCGACGGCGCATCGGTCGTGGTCGATGTGTCGAACTCACCGAATTTCGAGTACGCGACCGCGCTCGACTTCTTCGCGACCTCGACCCAGCACCTGCTGATGGCCGAGGCGGCTGCGGGGGTCGGGCATCACGTCGCGTTGTCGGTCGTCGGGACGAAGGCGCTGTCCGAGGGAGGCGACCTCACGAAGACGACCGCCGGGTACTTCCTGGCGAAGCTCGTCGAGGAGGCGCTGATCCGGACGTCGTCGATCCCGTACTCGATCGTCCACGCGACCCAGTTCTTCGAGTTCATCAAGAGCATCGCCGACAGCGCCACCGACGGCAGCACGGTCCGGTTGCCGCCGGTCGCGTTCCAGCCGATGGCGGCCGCCGACGTCGCCAAGGCCGTCGGCCGGGTCGCGGACGGGTCGCCGGTCAACGGCATCGTCGAGGTCGGCGGTCCGGAGACGTTCCCGTTCGACGAGGCCGTCCGGCGTGCCCTCGCGGCGACGAACGACCCGCGGACGGTCACCGCCGACCCGTCTGCGACGTACTTCGGCATCGCCGTGGACGAGCGCTCGCTCGTGCCCGGGGACGGGGCGATGGTCGGCGAGATCCGTCTCGACGACTGGCTCCGCGAGAACGCCGCCGTTCCGGCGGCGGCCGCCGCCAGGTAGGCGTGGGCCGGTCGGTCTTCTGGCACCAGCCAGTGAACCAAGGAAGAACGAGAAAGGACGTACAACATGAGCACCACCACTGAGCGGGCGGGAGCGCCCGAGGCGGCCGATCGATCACCGAACGCGAGCGCGAGCAGGTCGAGCGTGCGAACGCGACCACGGCGACGCCGGTGGTCTTCATCCACGGGCTGTGGCTGTTGCCCTCGAGCTGGGACAAATGGGTCGCGCTCTTCGAGGAGGCCGGGTACGTCGCGCTGACGCCAGACTGGCCCGATGATCCCGAAACGGTTGAGGAAGCCCGGGCGGAGCCCGAGGTCCTCGCCAAGAAGACCCTGAAGCAGGTCGCCGATCACACGACCGAGGTCATCTCTGGCCTGAAGAAGAAGCCAGTGATCATGGGGCACTCCACTGGCGGTCTGCTCGCGGAGATGCTCGCGGGGCAGGGCCTCTCGGCGGTCACCGTGGCGATCGATCCCGGAGTCTTCCGCGGCGTCCTGCCACTGCCGCTGTCGGTGCTGAGGTCCGCAGGCCCGTTCCTGATCAACCCGCGCAATCGCGGCCGCGCGCTCACGCTCACGTTCGACCAGTTCCGATACGCCTGGACGAACAACCTGGACGAGGACGAGGCGATGGAGCTCTACGACAAGTTCCATGTCGCCGCCTCGGGGATATCGCTCGCGCAGATGGGCAATGCGAACCTCAACCCATGGACCGAAGCGAAGGTGGACACGAAGAACCCGGACCGCGGCCCCTTGCTGATCATCGAGGGCGAGAAGGACCACACGGTGCCGTGGGCGATCGCGGACGCTGCCTACAAGCGGCAGAAGCGCAACCCCGGCGTGACGGAGATCGTGAAGATCCCGAACCGAGGCCACTCCCTCACGATCGACCACGGCTGGCGCGAGGTCGCCCAGACCGCGCTCGATTTCGTCAAGAGGTTCGCGTAGCGATCGCTCCGTCGACCCTCAAGGAGCGGGCCACGCAACGACCGTAGGCTAGCGCTAGCCGGCTCAGGCCAGAGGTCGAGCCAGTTGACGGAACCAGCGAGGTCGATGCCTCGCTGGTTCCGTCGTTTCGAACGGATCGCAGGAAGATGACCCTCGCCCGCAGCCGAGAGATCGGGACGTCGAAGAACCGAAGGGAGCGCGAATGATGCCCGACTCCACGGAGCCCGTTAGCTTCGAGACGCAGGTCAAGCCGATGTTCCGCGAGCGTGACCGAGAATCGATGGAGTTTGCCTTCGACCTCTGGTCCCGCGATGAGGTCAGCGAACACGCAGACGCCATCCTCGCCCGCCTCAAGGCCGGCACGATGCCTTGCGATGGCGCTTGGCCTCCGGCCCAGGTCGCCCTCTTCGAGCGTTGGGTCGCAAGCGGCAAGCCGCGCTGACCATTCGCGAGATACGCGAACCCCGGCCTGATGGTTCTCTTCGGACAAGAGATCGGGCCATCGAAGGTCCTTGGCGGCTCACCCCGCGGAGGTTGCTCGACTCCCTCATCGTCCCGCGTCGGGGCTGCACGGACGTTGGTAGCGGTCCTCGTCCCGCTGCAGCTCGAGGAAGTGGTTGCCACCTCCCAGCGTGCCGAGCTGCGACAGGGCGCGGTCGAACCAGACGTCCTTGACCGACTCGGGCTTCACGATGCCCATCGCCTCCAGCGCGACCTCGCGGTCGACCGGGGTCTTGAGCCCGTGGAAACCGGTCGGGACGCCCCGATCGATGTCGGCCAGGACCGCGTCGAGCACTGCCGACGGCAGGTCCTCGACGGTCAGGTCGGTCTCGACGAGGGCGACACCGCAGCCGATGTCGACGCCGATCGCGTACGGCACGACGGCCTTGTCGGCGAACAGCACGCCACCGATCGGCATGCCGTAGCCGGCATGACCGTCGGGCATGAGCGCGACGTGGTCGATCGCGAACGGCAGGTTCGACACGTTGGTCGCCTGCTCGAGCGTGCGCGGGTCGAGCTCGCCGGCCCACGACTTGATCGGCACGCGGCCGGGCTTGGTGACGATGGGCAGCGCGGTGGAGGTCGCCTTGGCGGCGGTCGTTGACGTCTCTGAGGTCTCGATGGTCGACATGATCGCTGGACCTCCGGCCAGCATTGTGAGGTGGGGTGGTCGTCGGAGTCGAACCGACGTCTGCTGGCTCCACATGCCACGGCCTTCTGTCAGGACGACGACCACCACGGGGAGCAGGGGACAAAACGAAACCGGCTCCTCGGATGGAGGAGCCGGTCGGAAGGCGGCAGGACGCAGCCGTGCGCTACCCCTGTCGATGCCTCCGATCGGTCTCCAGCCGATGACCGCGTGACTCGCGGACACGACGGACAAGCCGAACGCCCAGCGGGCGTTTCGGTCGATCGCGTCGGTATCGCGGTTGGCGCTTGGTCATCACTGGCCTCGTTCTGTCATGGACGTCCCATGCCGGCGGCCGCAGCGGCACGGAGGCGGGAGGGATACACGCCCAGCTGTCAGTGAACCTTGCAGAGCGCGACGAACGTCGGATCGCGGGGTCGAGTCCGCGGTCCCCTTTCCGTGCTGCTACCATCTCGCTCGCTGCGAACCTGACGCGTGGAGCGCGACCTCGGTCCCCCTCCTGGGCGTTAGGCGAACCAGCCCATCGACACCGACCTATGGGGTCGCTCGCGAAGGAGATGTTTCGTCATGTTTCGAGTCGAGAACGCCGACTTCATCGCGGATAAGCTCGCTGCAGAACTACTCCCATACCAGGAGTACCGCGAGGCTTACAAGAATTCCGAGGAAGCCATCCAGCGTCGGATGGGCCTCGACGGATCCACGTCCAATGGCCGAGTCGAGTTTGACGTGGATTGGGCCCTCTTCACAGCCACAGGGAACTGGTATCTCTCGTGCTCGGACAACGGTGATGGCATGTCTCGAGTCGAGTTGACGCGATACATGACCACATTGGCCGTGCGCGGCGCCGGCAACAACCAGGGCCTCACAGGGAACCAGGGAATGGGCCTGAAGATCAGCGGTCCTACCCGCCACAAGCGAGGCGTCCTCATCCGAACGATGAGGGACGGGGAACGCTGGATGCTCCAGATCGGTTGGAACGGTGAGAATTATGCCCTGATACCGCTCGGTCCCGAGGGAGAGGTCGTTGTCCCGGTGCCCGAGAGCATGTTCCCTGGCTTCACTCGCGACCAGGCTTCGGGGACGGTCGTTACCTTCCTCGGCAATTCGGATGACGACAACACCTTCAGTCCGAACGACCGCCCGCGTGGATGGATGTTCAAGTACTTAAACCAACGATTTCACCGCTTGTCGGATGGGAGTGTGGACGTATTTGTCCGTGTGCCAACGGGCGACGAGGACGAGTGGCCGCGTTCGCCGGAGGATGCCTCCGAGCGTCAGCGCGGCGCCGGCGGACGCACGTTCAATCTCTCGCGTGTGAAGGGAACTGCAAATGTCTGGGATGACGCGGCGGACCGACAGGACGGTGGAAGCAATTCAGATAGTGAACATCGTGGATTTGTAGACCTGTCCGGCGACGCTGCAGCTGACATACCCGCCGCGAGGCTCCACTGGTGGGTGCTCCCCGCCGGCGCAGGGTCTGACGTGTCGTCCAGAACCTCGAGTGGTGGCAGTCTGGCGGTGCTGTTCCAGAACGAGCTACATGACTGGCGAACGTCCGGTCAAGCGAACCCATTCTTCGCGCGCCTCGGAGTCCTGTACGGAAAGACCCGGATCGCGTTCATTCTTGAGCCGCTTGGTGGCACCATCGCCTCCGATTTCGCGCGCGCTCACGTCCTTGTTGGCGGCCGACCTGTGTTCGAGAGCGACGCCTGGCTCACATGGTCGGAGCAGTTCCGGGCCGCCATGCCTGAAGAAATTCGCCGAACGATGGCGGAGGAGCAGGCACGTATCCAGGAGGAGGATCCTGAACGCGCCCGTCGGATCCGCGATCGACTTAAGGACGTCTTGCAGTTGCTGCGGCCACGCCGCTTTCGACGCGACGACCGCGGGAATGCTCGTGCAACGGGTCCCGTTGTGACGGGCGCGGGCGCAGGTTCTGGGTCCGTTACCGAACGCGCGGGGACTGGCCGTCGGCGTGGTACACAAGCACGAGGAATCGGCGCCGTGCTCAGTCAGCTCGACGGCCAGGACAGCGAGGTCGCCAGCGAGGTGTACTCCATGCTTCACCTCGACCCACGGTGGGTGACTGAGGCGGAGGCGGAGGACTTTCCGATTGTCAACGGCAATGGAATCGGTTTGAAGGATCGCGCTGCCGCAGTGGCTGGTGAGGACGGGGCAACCGCGGGGATCCTGCTACTCAACCGTGATTTTCGCGGATACCAAGCGATTCTCGCCGCCGTCAACGATTGGGCCAATCCTGATGGCGATGAATCAAAGGCGCACGTCATCGAGGACGTCGCGCGCGAGTGGATCGAGCAGAAGATGGTCGAAGCCGTCTCGGGACTGCGGCAGCTTGAGAATGGATCGACTTGGTTGCCAGGCAATTACGATGATGCGTTGAGCCCCATGGCTTTGACAGCCGTCTTCATGGCCGACCGCTACCACACCCTTCGGGAGGTGCGTCGCCAGGCAGGCTCGTTCCGCGCCCCAGCGACATCGGCTCCTGCGTAGAAGGAGTGCCCTAGGAAGTCCTAGGCACAGGTCCGGCATCGACGGCCTGCATAACCTCTCGGACCGCTTCCTTTGGGTCCGTGTGCTCCCAGAATCTAAGAATGGTCCACCCATGAGCCCGCAATTTGTTTTCGGTGTCTATGTCTCGACGGCGATTGGCTTCGATCTTGGCTTGCCACCATTTCGAATTCGCCTTGGGAGATGACCCATGCTCTGGACATCCGTGCCAGAAGCATCCGTCGATAGAGATCGCAACCCTGCTGGACATGATCACGAAGTCCAGCCGACGTCGGGGTACGAAATCGAGGGTGACCTGAGCCTCGACGGCTACGTCAGCACTGCTGAGCACTGACGCCCAAGCGATCTCCGGAGCAGTCCCACTCCGTCGCACAGCGAGCATCCTTGAGCGAGCAGCCTCCGACGACGCGCGTGGTCGCGCGTCTCGCTGAGGTCGTCGCCGCGGCTGCCGCGCGGACAGCCCTCTGGCCATCAGAGCCCGCTCAAGAATGTTGGCGATCCGGGACAGACGGTCGTTGGCCGCAATGTAGTCGGCGTAACTCTCCTGAGACTCCTGGATTAGGGCGTCGTAGGTAATCCAGGAGGCGCCAATCGTTCGGAGGACATCGGTCACGGTTTTGAGATCGGCTCCCGTTGGAGGGCCACCTACAACAGCGATCAGCCGGATTTCTTGTGGCTCATTGGGGTATTTCTCTCGAAGCACCTTCGCAAGTGCCGAGCCATATTTGTTGAGTTGTTCGGAGAGGTCCCAGACCGTCGTTTTCGTGCCATAGCGCTTCAATTCGATCACGATGTTCGTCCCGGCCGCAGTGCGATATCGGATATCAATTCGGCCGGCGCGCTCGTCGGGGCTGAGCCTGTCCGTGACCTTTCTGAACTCCCTCATGACGCTCTGCTCTATACGAGCATTCGTGGATGCGCGCTCCCAAGAAGGATGTAACAGCCACAAGTGATCGAACAAGAAAGCCTGGAGCGCCCTTTCCTTGGCGTTGGCGTCGACTAAACCAGCGAAGCTCTCAATCACACCAAGTCGGCCGCGAACAATTTGGTGGTACTCAGCGGCCTCCAAGTCATCGATGGACAGAACCAGGCCTCGCAGAGCGTCGACCTCGAGGCGGTCGCCCAATTCGCCAGTCCGGATCAGGAGCTTCTGGAACTTGAGCTTTTCAAATCCCAGGATTCCGTACCTGTAGAGCTCGCGCCGCGCGTCGTCGTCCTGCTTGGGAAATGAGCCAATACGGCCGAACAAGTCTTTCGCGAAGCTCTGACTCCCCGCATCGAGCGTTTCGTACCACTCAGTAACAACAGGATGCTCGAGAGCCTTGCCGAGAGCATCCTCCTTTCGCCATTGACCCCAAGCGTTCTCCACGCGCCTAAGGAGATCCGTCCTGACGAAGTTCCGCAGCGCCTGGTACCGAGGGTCGGTCTCTTTCAGGCGTTGTCTGTCGCTGGTCGCTATGTCGGGCTGGCCGTCCGAATCGACGAAGTCGGCTCGTATCTCGCCCATGAGATACTTGGTGTAAATGCCGCCCGCTCGGATGTCGGACAGGATGTCCTCCTGGACTAGCTTTCCCCAAGCAAGAATGGTCACGGCCGTGTTCTCGTCGTCGACACCACGTTGCTCGTCCAGGGTTCCTATCCAGCCCGTTACCTCAAGTCCAGTTGTGGGGTCAATGATTCCCGATATGCGCTCAGCCTTCTTGGCATTTGTGCACAGCCTTTCGTACGTGTCATCGACACGCCCGATTGACCAGAGGTACTCAACCTTAGGGAAGTAATCACGATCTCCGACACCGATTGCGCGCCCGTTGATTTGGACCTCGAATCGGTTTGACGGCCCAATGATGCTGAACCGCCTTGCCAGGCGGCGGCGAAGCGCAACCTCGGTAGCCGCACCAAGGTTCAACCGCAGCTGCCGCAGGCGAAGCTCGGTACCCCTCTCCAGCCCAATTGAAGTAGGCGCGATCGGGGCAGGTCGGTAGGAGGTTTGACCCGCGGCAATTTGCGATTCGACGTCGGCCGTCCGGAGAATCAAACCCGCTCTGGCAATTCGAAATGACCTCCCGCGGCCGGAGCGCTTTGCGCTGCGGACCTCGATCTCGTTGGCGATCGCGAAGAGCGACAGCTTGCCAATACCTTTGCGACCCATGACATGCCGCTGGTACTTGGGCGTCAGCGCACCCTGGTTCGCCCTCCGGCGGTAACCGATCATCAGAAAACGGTCGTTCAGATCGGCCTCGGACATCCCATGTCCGTCATCCGTAATCGTGATGGATTGACGTGCCGTGTCGAGAACAATGGTCACGAGAGTGGCATCGGCATCCCAGGCATTTGCGACCACCTCCGCCAAAACTGCGGGGATGTTGCTGTAGAGGTTCAGTCCAAGGTGCTCAAGCACATTCAGGCTTAGCCGCATCTCGTACGGCGAAATCACGCGTCCGCGCCTTGGTTGAGGGCCACGAGGAGGGAGGTGGTCAGTGCCTCCGAAAGGAAGGGTGGAACCGCATTGCCAATGAGCCTAGAAAGAGAAGTGCGGTGCTCGACCTGTGAAAACGTCACAAAATCAGGGATGCACTGGAGTCGGGCGGCCTCATGCGGCGTCAAGGTTCTCGGCGCCTCGGGGTGGACATATCGACCTTGACCCATTGAGCCGAAGCCGGACGTGACGGTCTGCGCAGGGGCGGCCCATTCCAACCGGCCGTACATACTTTTGTATGAGTGACTGCTGCGGTGGCAAGCGGGACGCAGTCGGTTAGGAAGATCCAATTCTCCGCTTAGGTCAAGCCACCGGATCCGCCGACGATTTGTATGAGAGACAGTGGCGGGTTCGTCCCTCCTTTCCGTTGAGGGAATTCCGGCCAGATCGCCGATTGCCCACCGCACCGTTCGTCGAATCGTCACATTCCCTATCGAATCGAGCACCTTTTGTGGATCGATAGTTTCGACCCGCGAAGCCAACAACACGTGTCGACGCCGTGACTGGGGAACACCAACATCGAGAAGTCGGATGACACGCTCTGCGACGGTGTATCCACTGCCCTTGAGAATTTGCGTCGTCCTGCCAATCGAATCGTGTGCATCGTGTACCACGGCCGGCACATTCTCGATGATGACAGCCCGGGGTTTGAGCACTAGCGCTGCTCGCGCCATTGCGACGTAGAGGCCGTTTCGTGGGTCATCACGTCGGGTGTGATTGTTTAGATCGGAGTGACCCTGACACGGTGGACCGCCGACGAGGAGATCCACTCGCCCGACGCGGTCTGCGAGCGCACGCTCGGTTTGTGTTTGCGGCTCCGTGCCTTGGCCAGGGAAGATTTCCTGAACAGACGTCTTCAGGACGGTGGCCGAGGGGAAGACGGATTTATAGACAGCGACAGCGTCTGGATCCAGGTCAACTGCGAGGCGAGTATCAATGCCGGTTGCCATTCGGTTTGCTGCGCGGGCGACTCCAAGCGACAAGCCACCGCAACCACAGAAGAGGTCTACGAGGGCGAGCCGTTGAATGCCCTCGGTAAAGTCAGGAAGTCGATTTCACGAAGAAAGAGCCTGTCGAGTCGACAGGCTCTTCCTGATCAAACGGCAGCTCGAGCGCCGCTTCCATCATCCCTTGGAGAGCATAGCCGCTGGTCGTGCACAGCCGATTAGCTGCAGCCGCTTGTGCTCCCGCAGTTCAGGCACTTGTAGCAGCTGCCGTTGCGGACCATGATCGAGCCGCATTCGGCGCACGACGGGGCGTCCGCCTGGGTCTGGAAGCTGACCTTCGTCGCCCCCAGGCTGAGCGTCATGGCGCCGCTGCCACTCCCCGGGAGCTGCCACCGCCATTGCCGTGGGCCTTGCCGTTGCCGTTGGCCGCGTGACCGTTGGCAGCCGTCGCCGTCGGGCTACTGGCGATGACCGCGAGCTCTTCCCGGGGAGCTGCCTCGGCCGCGGACCCCTGCGGCGCTGACACCGAGGCACTCTCCGGCGCACTCCCCGACTGAGAAGGTGGGGCTTCCGAGGCGGTTGGAGGAGCTACCGCCTCGGAGTCCCCGGAAATTGCCCCCTGGGTGTTGTCGATGGTGACGGCTGCTGCAGCCGCCGGCTGGGCCGGCTCGCTGGGCGCATCGCTGCTGATGGCGGATCGGTCGATCAGGCCGAGCGAGGCCTTCTCGTCGGTCGACAGGAACCGGGATCCCAGCCACCGGAAGATGTAGTCGACGATCGACTTGGCGATCGGGATCTCCTGGTTGCCGGTGAAGCCCGACGGCTCGAACCGGACGTGGGCGAACTTGTTGACCAGGTCGCGCAGCGGAACGCCGTACTGCAACGCGACGGAGACGGTGGTGGCGAAAGAGTCCATCAACCCCGAGACCGTGGACCCTTCCTTGGCCATCTTCAGGAAGATCTCGCCGGGCTGGCCGTCCGGATAGAGGCCGACCGTGATGTAGCCCTCGTGGCCGGCGATGTCGAACCGGTGGGTGATCGCGGACCGCTCGGCCGGCAGGCGCCGGCGATGGGGGAGGGCGGCCTCCTTCTGGGCCTTGGCCAGCTCCTTCTTGAGCTTGGTCACGGCCTCAGTGTCGACCACCTCGCCGGGCGCCTTCTTGCCGGTCGACAGCGGTTGGCTGCGCTTCGAGTTGTCGCGATAGATCGCGATCGCCTTGAGACCCTGCTTCCAACCTTCGAGGTAGACCTGCTCGATCTCCTCGGCCGTCGCGGCCTCCGGCATGTTCACGGTCTTGCTGATCGCGCCGCTGATGAACGGCTGGATCGCGCCCATCATCCGGACGTGGCCCATGTAGTGGATGGACCGCACGCCGTTGGCCGGCTTGAAGGCGCAGTCGAAGACCGGCAGGTGCTCGAGCTTGAGGTGCGGGGCACCCTCGATCGTCTCGCGCTCGTTGACGTACTCGAGGATCTCCTCGACCTGGGTCGCGCTGTAGCCGAGCTTCTTGAGCGCGGCCGGGACCGTCTGGTTGACGATCTTGAGGAAGCCCTCGCCGACCAGCTTCTTGTACTTGATGAGCGCGATGTCCGGCTCGACCCCGGTCGTATCGCAATCCATCATGAATGCGATCGTCCCGGTCGGGGCGAGGACGGTCACCTGGGCGTTGCGATAGCCGTGCTTCTGCCCAGAGCCAGCGCCTCGTCGTAGACCTGGTGGGCGTGGCGGATGAGGTCCGCGGGCACGCCTTCGACAGGGATCCTGTACGCGGCGTCGCGATGCTTGCCGATGACCCGCAGGAACGGCTGCTCGTTGACCTTGTACTCGACGAACGGGCCGCCGTGGTCGCGGGCGATGATCGCCGACTGCTTGTACGCCTCGCCGTGCATGATCGCGGTCAGGGCCGCGGCGAAGTTGCGCCCCTCATCGGAGTCATAGGCAAGACCGCGTGACATGAGCAGCGCGCCGAGGTTGGCGTAACCGAGCCCGAGCGGCCGGAACTTGTGGCTGTTCTCCTCGATCTTCGGCGTCGGGTAGCAGGCGTTGTCGACCAGGATCTCCTGCGCCGTCAGCGTCACCTTGGCCGCGAACCGATATGCCTCGGGGTCGAACTCGCCGTCGGCATCGACGAACTTCATCAGGTTGAGGCTGGCCAGGTTGCACGCGGTGTCGTTGAGGAACATGTACTCGGAGCACGGGTTGCTCGCGTGGATGCGATCCGTGTTCGCGGACGTGTGCCAGTCGTTGATCGTCGTGTCGTACTGGATGCCCGGGTCGCCGCACACGTGGGCCGCGTCGGCCATGCGCCGGAAGATGTCCTTGGCCTTGTAGGTGTCCGCCGGCGCGCCGTCGACGACGTTGTGGGTCGTCCACTCCTGGTCGTTCTCGACGGCCTTCATGAACTCGTCCGTGACGCGGACGCTGTGGTTGGCGTTCTGGAAGAAGACGCTGCCGTAGGCCTCACCGGTGAAGCTCGGGTCGTAGCCCTGCTCGATGAGGGCCCAGGCCTTCTTCTCCTCGTTCAGCTTCGAGTCGACGAACTCGAGGATGTCCGGGTGGCCGGCATCGAGGATGACCATCTTGGCCGCGCGCCGGGTCTTG
The DNA here is from genome assembly GCA_963819655.1 of uncultured Chloroflexia bacterium. Taxonomy (GTDB): domain Bacteria; phylum Chloroflexota; class Limnocylindria; order Limnocylindrales; family CSP1-4; genus SPCO01. The sequence continues at coordinate 1,394,331 of CAWFXA010000002.1, forward strand.
CCGCCCGACTTCACGACGCCGGCGAAGGCGTCGTAGCCCTTCATGAAGGAGACGGGGCCCGAGGCCGTGCCGCCGCCCGACATCTTCTCCTTCGAGCTGCGGATCGTGGAGAGGTTGCTCCCCGCACCCGAGCCGAACTTGAAGAGCATGGCCTCGGTCTTGGCGAGATCCATGATCGACGACATCGAGTCCTCGACCGAGTTGATGAAGCACGCGCTGCACTGCGGCTTCGCTTCGATGCCGACGTTGAACCAGACCGGCGAGTTGAACGCCATCTTCTGGTGGACGAGCAGATGGGTCAGCTCGGCCTGGAATGTCTTGAGATCCGCGTCGGTCGCGAAGTAGTGCTGGGTCTCCGCCCAGCCGGCGATCGTGTTGACGACACGGTCGATGAGCTGGCGGACGCTGGTCTCACGCTCCGGCGTATCGAGGTGGCCGCGGAAGTATTTGCTGACCACGACGTTGGTGGCGAGCTGCGACCAGAAGGTCGGGACCTCGACGTCCTTCTGCTCGAAGACGCTCTTGCCGCTCTCGGAGCTGATGCCGGCGGTGCGGTACTCCCAGGTGATCTCGTCGTACGGATGGATGCCCGGGGTCGTCCAGCGACGCTCGAACGTCAGGCCCTTGGTCGGCTTGGCGGATGGATCGGTGCCGTCGAAGCTGGCTCCGTATGGGCCGGCATGGCGACGGGGGGCCTTCGTCGCCTTGTCGGCGCGGTCCATGACGGGAGTGCCGTTCGCTCGGGCCATTCTGCTGTCTCCTCACCTCATCCGCGGTAGCTGCCGCACGGTCGTTGTCGTGTCGTTCGTCGAGGTCCCTGGGGCGGCTCGCCGTTGTGTCCACGGGGACGGCAAGAGCGTCAGGTCGGGCGTTCTCAAGCGATGATTGCGACTCTCGAACGATACGCTTCGAGGGGTCGAGAGTCAAGCCCTAAACACAAGATGTAGTGGTCGTGCTGCGTGGCCGACCGCTAGATGTGGTGGTTTGGCCATTTCCACGCACGATCGTACCTGGTCCACGTTCCGCGGCGGGTTGTCCACGTGCGGGTGGTGCCGTGTCCACGGTGCGTGGGCGGGTTGTGCACTGGGTTTCCACCGTACCGTAACAGAACATGTGTGCGGTTTTGAGCGGTTCGCGGCTCGGGCGCGGCGGATCCACCGGGCCGCGGTGGCCCGGTGCCCGCGGCCCGGCCCGACGTGCCCGCGGCCCGGCCCGACGTCCGCGAGTCCGCCAGATACTCGCCGGGGGAGTCTTCGGCGGCCTTCGTGGCCGCTTGAGGCTTCCGATACGGGATGCGCGTGCACGCGGAGCACGCCGCGGCGCTTGGGATCGGCCAATCCGACCCCCGATGGGCCCAATTCCGCGCCCAAGACTCCGGGGGCGAGTAATTGGCGGGTAAGAGCCCCGGCTCACTATCGGGCAGATGGAAGACATGCGGTTCGGAGCCACGATCCGGGCGGTACGCATCAAGCGCGGCTGGCGCCAGACTGACCTGGCCGCGAAGGCGGGAGTCTCGCAGGCCACGGTCTGGCGAGCGGAACGCGGTCACATCCCAGAGATGACCTTGGCCGCGATCCGCCAAGCTGGCGGCCGCACTCGAGATCCGCGTCGAGCTGCTGCCGCGCGGCCGCGGCGCCGACCTCGATCGCCTCCTCAACGCGCGGCACTCGGCATTGCACGAGTCATTCGTTCGAGCCATCGCGCACGACTTCCCGGAGTGGGAGATGGCGTCCGAGGTGTCGTTCGCGATCTGGGCTGAGCGAGGCGTGATCGACCTGCTCTTGTGGCACCCGGGCCGGCGGGCACTGCTGATCATCGAGTTCAAGACCGAGCTCGTCGACGTCGGTGAACTGCTGGGCACGATGGATCGTCGGCGGCGGCTCGCGCACGAGATCGCCCAGCAACGTGGCTGGGTCCCGAGGATCCGTTTCGACCTGGGTCGTCCTCGCCGCGTCACGCACGAACGAGAGGCGGATCGCCGAACACCGCACGGTGCTTCGGAATGCCTACCCGGCCGACGGTCGCAGGATGCGGCGATGGCTTCGGGATCCGGAAGGCCCGATCGCAGCTCTCACGACTTGGGCGGAGACGACTCGAGGATCGACCGCTCCGGTCCGGCGAGTTCGGCGGGCCGCGCGGAACACGTGATGGTCATAAGGCCGTCAAATACTCGCCCCGGGAGTCTTCGGCGCGCAGTCGGGGCGCAGTCGGCGCGCAGTCGGGGCGTTCGCGGCTAACAGGGAGCGTGACTCGTGCGTGAGTTGAGCCCTGGCAGGCCCGTGAACCGTGGCTGGGGGGTTCACCTCGCCAGATTCCGCGCCTAAGACTCCCAGGATGGGTATCTGGCGGAGTTTGAGGCCGCGCGGCGGAGCCCGAGGCCGCAGAGCGGGACCGCGGAGCGGCCGGAGGCGCGCGGAGTCCGAGGCCGCAGGCGGCCGCGGGTACGGGCGTCCGATCCAGCGTCGCCCGGATCAATCGAGGTGGAAGACCTCCTCGAGACGTTGGTGGAACCCCGTCGCAGGATCGGTCAGCGGGTCGATCAATGCCGCCATCTCGGCTTGCCAGCGGGCGTTGATCGGGCTGGCGGCCATCGACGCCCGGAACGCCGCGAAGTCGTCGACGACGAGGTAGGCGAACAAGTCGTCCCCCCGGATGAAGATCGAGTAGTCGCGGCAGCCAGCGGCCTTCAGTGCCGCGAGCATCTCCGGCCAGACCGCCGCGTGGCGCCGGCGGTATTCGGCTTCCTGGCCAGGCAGGAGCCGCATCGTGAACCCCACTCGTTCCATCGATCCTCCTCCCGAATCGGTGAGCCCCGGAAGCAGACGCCTCCGGGGCTCGGACTGCCGTTGGAGGACGGCAGGCGGCGAAGACGATCTAGAAGTTGAAATCGTCGATGTTCTCCGGGGTGAACTCGAAGGGCGGGCCGAGGATGACGACGCTCTTCTCCCCGATCGTGTAGGGCTGGTCGTTGTTGAGGCCGGGGACGCTGAACGTCTCGCCGGGGGCTCCGGTGATCTCGCCGTTGACGAGCTTCGCCGCGACGTAGTAGGCGAGGTAGCCAAGATCCGGGACGCTCCACAGGCCGAACTTCGGCGTGGTTCCGTCCTTGACGAAAGCCTTCATGTCGTTCGGCAGCCCGAGGCCGGTGACCTTGACGGCGCTGCCCGCTTGCTTCACGACCTGCGCGGCCGCGAGGATGCCGACGGTCGTCGGCGCCACGATGACCTTCAGGTTCGGGTACTTCTGGAGCAGGCCGTTGGCCTCGGTCGTGCTCTTCGTGGCGTCATCGTCGCCGTAGACGGTCTCGACGAGCTTGAGGTTCGCGAACTTCGGGTCCTTGAGCGCGGTCTCCATGTCGGCGATCCAGGCGTTCTGGTTCGTCGCCGTCGCTGTGGCGGACAGGATCGCGATCTCGCCGGTGCAGTCGGTCGCGAGGTCGCAGGCCCATTGGGCCAAAGCTCCGCCGATGAGGCTGAAGTCGGTCTGGTTGACGAAGACGTCGTAGGCGCCTTCGGCCGGGCTGGAGTCGTACCCGACGACCTTGATGCCGGCGTCCTTGGCAGCCTTCAGGGACGGTGCGACCTCGTCGGCGCCCGTAGCGGACACGACGATGGCGCTATACCCCTGCGTGGTGGCGTCCTGGATGAACGGGATCTGCTCGGCCGCCGTGGAGCCTTGCGATCCGATCTGGGTGAACTTGCCGCCAAGTTCGGTTGCGGCCTTCTGGCCGCCCTCGGCGGCAGCGTCGAAGTACGGGTTGTTGACGGCCTTGGGGATGAACACGATGTTCAGATCACCGGCCGCGGCACTCCCCCCGGCAGATGCCGCGGCGCTCGGCGCAACGGATGCCGCCGCGCTCGGCGCCGCGCTCGAGCCCGGGCTCGAGCAGGCAGCGGCGAGCAATGCCGCGGCGGAGACCAGGGCGATGACGCGCCCGCTTCGTGTCGATGTCACTGGAAGACCTCCTCTGTCATGGGCTGACGACTTCACCAGGGCCGGCCGAGCCGGCCGACGTTCGTCGGCCTCCGCGAGCTCGATCCATGGCTGACTTGGCCTGATGAGCAAGGTTGGGGATGACCACCGAGACGATCAGAAGCAAGCCCACGGAGATGCTCTGGATCTCGGCCGAGATGTTCGTCAGGCGCAGGACGTTGCCCAGGATCGCGAGGACCAATGCGGCCAGCGCGACGCCGGGGATCGTGCCCCGGCCGCCGAAGATGTTCACGCCGCCCAGCAGGACAACGGTGACCACGGTCAGGGTCATGCCCTGCCCGATATCCGCCCGGGCGCTGGCGAAGCGGGCGGTCAGGATGACCCCTGCGAGCGCCGACACCACGCCAGATAGGACGAACAACCACAGTTTGATGCGCGCCACTCGGACACCCGAGTAGCGCGCAGCGGCGGCGTTCTTGCCGACCGCGTAGATCTGGCGCCCGATCCAGGTGCCGTGCAGCACGACCCCCAGGACCAGGGCCAGGCCGAGGAAGACCAGGAAAGGCCACGGGATCGGCGTGCCCGGTACGGTGCCGAAGCCGAACGATGTGAACGATTCGGGGAAGCCGGTGACGCCCTTGGGTCCCAGGATCCCGAGCGCAAGCCCACGGAACAGCGCGAGCGTGCCCAGCGTGACGACCAGGGACGGGAGCCCGAAGCGCGTAACGAGCAGGCCGTTGAGCACGCCGCCGAGCGGCGCCGACGAGCAGCACGACTGGGATCCCGACCTCGAGCGGGATACCCGCCGCGAACAGGAAGCCGAGCAGGGCGCAGGACAGGCCCGCCATCGATTCGACGGACAGGTCGATCTCGCCGGCGATGATGATCAGGGTCATCGCGAGGGCGATGATCGCCACCTCGATCACGGCCGTGACCAGGTTCGTGAAGTTACGCGGGGTCAGGAAGACCGGCGAGACAGTCGTACCCACCCAGATCAGCCCGAGGACGAGCACGATCAACAGCGTCTCCCACCGGACGAGCGAGCTCAGGACCGAGCGCCCTCGGGCGCTCACAGGGGTGGTCACGGAGGCGGTCATCGGGCACGCGCCCGCGCTGTCGAGCGCTGGAGCCGGCGCAGGAGGTATCCGTCGAGAGCGACCGCGGCCAGGATCACAATGCCGTAGATCGCCAGCAGCCAGAACTGCGAGAAGCGCAGCAGGACGAGGGCGTTGGAGATGAAGCCCAGGAAGACCGCGCCCAGTCCCGCCCCGACGACCGTGCCGGACCCGCCGAAGATGGCGACCCCGCCGACGACCACCGCGGCCACGACCTGGAGAGTGACGCCCGTGGCGGATGTCGCGTTGATCGTCCCGAACTCCATACCCCACAGGACCCCGGCCAGCCCGGCCAGCAACCCACACGCCGAGAAAGCGACGAAGGTGACCAGGCCCGCCCGGATGCCGAGGATCTCGGCGGCCTCCGGGTTGCTGCCGACCGCATAGATCTGCCGGCCGAAGCGGGTCTGGCGAAGGACGATCGCGGCGACCACCACGATGACCAGCGCGATCACGAAGAAGAGCGGGATCCCGACGATATTCGCCCGCGCGAGGGCCGTGTAGCCCTCCGGGAGGTCCGTCAGCGTGACCTGCTTGCCGCCCGCGAGGAGGAAGACGATTCCCCGGTAGATCGACAGCGTGCCCAGGGTTGCGACGATCGCCGGCACCCGCAGCGCACCTACGACGATCCCATTGATCATGCCGAGGATCAGTCCGAGGAGGAGACCGGCGGCGATCGCCACGGGCATGTCGAGCAGCCGTTGCGCGAGCACATCGGCCACGACGAAGGCGACGAGACCCATGGTCGACTCGACCGAGAGGTCGACGTTGCGGGTCAGCACGACCACTGCCTGGCCAACCGCCGCGATGCCGATGATCGAGGCCAGGACCGTGACCTGGGTCAGGTTCGAGATCGACAGGAACTGCGGCGCCTGGATGGCGACGAACGCGCCCAGAACGAGCATGACGACGAGCAGGCTCAGCTCGCGCTGGCGGGCGACGACCGCGAGGATCCCGCCAAGCGGCCCGGAGGGTGGGGCCGGCGCGGCCATGGCGACCTCAGACATGGACGCCATCCGCCACGGTGTCGGCCGCCTGCCCGGTGGCCGCGAACATGACGGACTCCTCGGTCGCGTCGTCTCGGCCGATCTCGGCGGTGATCGCCCCCTCGTGCATGACGAGGATGCGATCGGACATCGCCAGGACCTCGGGCAGGTCGCTGGAGATCAGGATGATGGCCAGGCCCGAGGCCGCCAACTCCGAGATGATCCGGTGGACCTCGACCTTGGCCCCGATGTCGATGCCGCGGGTCGGCTCATCCAGGATCAGCACCCGTGGCTCCGTGGCGAGCCACTTGGCCAGCACGACCTTCTGCTGATTGCCACCGGATAGCGCCGCGACGAGCTGATCCACCCCAGTCGTCCGGATCTGCAGCTGGTCGGCGTATCGGGCGGCGATGGCCCGCTCGGCGGATCCCCGGACGAACAGGCGAGGGAATAGCCGCGTCAGGATCGGCAGGGTCACGTTGGAAGCGATCGAGAAGTCGAGGACGAGACCGTCCTGGTGACGATCCTCGGGCACGTAGGCGATGCCCGCCGCCAGCGCCGACGAGGGGTTGTCGAACGCCACGCTCTCTCCCCTCAGGAAGACCTCACCGCTCTCGGCGCGGTCGATCCCGAACAGGACACGCGCGACCTCCGTCCGCCCGGCCCCGACCAGGCCGGCCAGCCCGACGATCTCGCCGGTTCGGACGCTGAACGAGACATCGCGGAAGCTCTCGCCGCGCGTCAATCCGCGCAACTCCAGCAGCACCTCACCGACCGGCGACTCGACCTTGGGGAAGAGCGAGACCGCCCGACCCACCATGTGGCGGACGAGGTCGGCGGTCGTGAGCCCGGCTGTCGGAGCCGTGACGACATGACGGCCGTCCCGGAACACCGTCGCGGTGTCGCACAGGTCGAAGACCTCTTCCAGCCGGTGGCTGACGAACAGTACGGCGACGCCACGATCGCGGGTCTGGCGGACGATCGTGAAAAGGCGCTCGACCTCATGCGCGGAGAGCGAGGCAGTGGGTTCGTCGAGGATGAGGACGCGCGCCTCGATCGACAGTGCCTTGGCGATCTCGATGAGCTGCTGGTCGGCCATCGACAGCCCTCGGACGATGGCACCGGTGTCCATCCGGACGCCCAGCCCGTCGAAGATGCGCGCCGCAGCTCGCCGCATCTCGCGCCAGTCGATGGACCCAAGGGCGGCAACCGGCGCGTGGGCCATGAAGACGTTCTCGGCAACGCTCAGGTCGGGGAAGAGACGCGGCTCCTGGTGGACGACCGCGATGCCCAACGATCGGGCGTGTGCCGGACCATGGAGCGCGATCTCCTCTCCGTCGAGCCAGATCGAACCGGAGTCCGGCTGATACACGCCGGCCAGGATCTTGACGAGGGTGCTCTTGCCTGCTCCGTTCTCGCCGACCAGGGCGTGGATCTCGCCCGCACGGAGCTCGAGCGAGACGTCGTCGAGCGCCTGCGTCGCGAGGAAACGCTTCGAGATGCCGCGGAGTTCTGCGCGCGGAGGCGTCGCCGTTTCCGGCGCAATCGCGGTCACGGTCGCCGGCCCATCGACGACCGAGCCTGGGCCCGGTCGGAGGCGGCCGACGGATCGATCAGCCGGACGTCGATGCCGCGCTCGCGGAGCCCGGCGACCATCGCGTCGGGCGAGCGCTCGTCGGTCAGGACGATGTCGATCTGGTCGGTCGGGCAGAACGTCGCGAACGCCGCGCGCTCCCATTTCGTGCTGTCGACGATGGCGATGACCTCACGCGCGGCGGTGACCATCGAGCGCTTGATCTGCGCTTCCTCATCGGTCGCATCGCTGAGGCCCGACTCGAGCGTGAAGCCGGCGGCGCCGAGGAAGGCCTTCTGGACGTTGATCCGGCTGAAGAGACCGTCACCCAACTGACCGACGACCGACAACGCCTCCCAGCGGACCCGGCCGCCGAGCATCAGGACCGTGATCCCGGGATGACCGGCGAGTTCGGAGGCGATCCGCAGCCCGTTCGTGATGACCGTCAGTTGGCTCCATCCGCCGCGCGCCTTGAGGTGGCGGGCGACCGACAGTGCCGTCGTGCTCGCATCCATGACGATGCTCTCGCCGTCCTGGACGAGCTCCGCGCCGGCGGCACCGATCCGCCCCTTCTCGTCCGCCTGGAGGCGCTCCCGGATGTCGAACGACAGCTCGGGGCGGCTGCGATCCCTTGCCATCGCTCCGCCGTGCGTGCGCACGAGGCGGTCCTGGGACTCGAGCATGACGAGGTCCTTGCGGATCGTCACCGCCGAGACGTGGAACTGTTGGGCAAGGTCCGCGACCCGAGCGCGGCCGTGTTCCTCGACGATCCGGGCGATGCGCTCCTGCCGTTCACGTGCGAAGACGTCCTTCGACGAGGCGCTGGGAGGGTCGGTCACGGCCTGTCCTTTCCCCGGGTACGTGACGCAGCGGGGTGCGAAGGGTGGCTTCGTTTGGATCGCTCGGGCACAGTAGACGGTAAGCGAATGCAATGTCAAGAAAGCAATTGAAATCATATGAAACATGTGGCAGGCTAGCGATGCGCACACGCCAGCCCGCTCCGGCCGGTGGGGAACGTTGCCCAGCTCCTCCGGCGCAACGCCGTCGCTTCGTCGGCCGGGGCGGGCACTACCATCGGCCGACGGAGGCACAGGTGACCAGCAACCCAACCGTTGTCGCGGCCCTCAGAGCACAGCGGATCGAGTTGCCCTCGTGGGCGTTCGGCAACTCCGGCACGCGTTTCAAGGTCTTTGCCCAGAAAGGCGTGCCGCGGACGCCGCAGGAGAAGGTCGCCGACGCCGCGCAGGTCAATCGCTTCACGGGCGTGGCGCCGAGTGTCGCTCTGCACATCCCGTGGGATCGCGTCGACGATTACGGCGAGCTGGCCCGACATGCGTCGGACGTCGGCGTCCGGCTGGGCACGATCAACTCGAATGTCTTCCAGGACGACGACTACATGCTGGGCAGCGTCTGCAACCCGGATGCGGGCGTGCGTCGCAAGGCGCTCGACCACCTGCTTTCGTGCATCGACGTCATGGACGCCACGGGGTCACGCGACCTGAAGCTGTGGTTCTCGGACGGCACCAACTACCCGGGCCAGGACGACATGCGCGCCCGCCAGGACCGGCTTGCCGAGGCGCTCGCGGCCGTCCACGCCCGGCTGGGGCCGGACCAGCGGATGCTCCTCGAATACAAGTTCTTCGAGCCGTCGTTCTACACGATGGACGTACCTGACTGGGGGACCGCCTACATCCAGTGCGTCGCTGCGGGGCCGAAGGCCGCGGTCGTCGTCGATACCGGCCACCACGCCCCGGGCACGAACATCGAGTTCATCGTCGCGTCGCTGCTCCGGGCGGGCGCCTCGGCGGCTTCGACTTCAACTCCCGGTTCTACGCCGATGACGATCTCATGGTCGGGTCGGCCGATCCATTCCAGCTGTTCCGGATCATGCACGAGGTCGTGCAGGCGGGTGGCCTCGGCGAGGAGGCCGGCGTGGCGTTCATGCTCGACCAGTGCCACAACATCGAACCGAAGATCCCAGGCCAGATCCGATCCGTGATGAACGTCCAGGAGGCCACCGCGAAGGCTCTCCTGGTGGATGCCGAAGCCCTCGCCGACATGCAGGGACGTGGCGACGTGCTCGGTGCCAACGCCGTCCTGATGGATGCGTACGACACAGACGTCCGACCGTTGCTCGCCGAGGTGCGCACCGGACTGGGGCTCGATCCCGACCCGCTCGCCGCCTATGCGAGGTCAGGCTACGGGGAGCGGATCGTGGCTGAACGTGTCGGTGGTCAGCAGGCGGGCTGGGGCGCATGAGCGTCGGGTCGCTGACCCCGAATGCGGATCCGCCGGTCGGGGCGCTGCTCGAGCGTTCGAACCGTCTGGGGTCGGACACGCGCATCACGAATTACGCCGGGGGTAATACCTCCGCCAAGGGGGTCGGGATCGATCCGGCGACGGGGGCGCCGGTCGAGCTGATGTGGGTCAAGGGCTCGGGTGGCGACCTGGGTACGCTCATGGAGACGGGCCTGGCCGTCCTGCGGCTGGAAAGGCTGCGCGCCCTCGTCGACGTCTACCCGGGGGTCGACCGAGAGGACGAGATGGTCGCCGCTTTCGACTACTGCCTCCATGGTCGCGGCGGCGCCGCGCCGTCGATCGACACGGCGATGCATGGACTCATCGATGCCGACCACGTCGATCACCTTCACCCGGATTCGGGCATCGCCCTGGCGACCGCCGCCGACGGGGAGGCCCGGACGCGTGAATGCTTCGGCGACCGTGTGGTCTGGGTCGAGTGGCGGCGCCCGGGTTTCCAGCTCGGACTGGACATGGCCAAGGTCCGTCGCGACCACCCCGAGGCCATCGGCGCGATCCTCGGAGGGCACGGGATCACCGCCTGGGGTGACACGTCGGAGGAATGCGAGGCGCGTTCGCTCGAGATCATCCGGACCGCGGAGCGGTTCATCGCGGACAACGGCCGGCCCGACCCGTTCGGGCCACTGATGAGGGGCTTCGAACCGCTCCCCGAAGCCGAGCGCCATGCGCGTGCCGCCGCACTACTGCCGCTCATCCGCGGCCTGGCTTCGACCGATCGCCCCGTAGTCGGGCACTACACCGACAGCGACGTCGTGCTCGATTTCCTCGCCCGGGCCGAGCACCCCCGGCTTGCGGCACTAGGCACGTCCTGTCCCGACCACTTCCTGCGAACGAAGGTGCGGCCGATGGTCCTCGATCTACCGCCGACCGCCGAGCTGGAAAAGGTCGTCGCGCGACTCCGTGAGCTGCACGAGGCGTACCGGGATGGCTACCGCGCCTACTACGAGCGGCACGCCACGCCCGACAGCCCACCGATGCGCGGCGCTGACCCGGTCATCGTGCTCGTGCCGGGCGTCGGCATGTTCTCGTTCGGGGCCGACAAGCAGACCGCCCGTGTCGCCGGCGAGTTCTACGTCAACGCGATCAACGTCATGCGTGGCGCGGAGGCGCTGTCCACGTACGCGCCGATCGACGAGGGGGAGAAATTCCGAATCGAGTACTGGGCCCTCGAGGAGGCGAAGCTGGCACGGATGCCAGCCCCGAAGCCGTTGGCCGCGCGCGTCGCATTCGTAACCGGGGCGGGATCAGGGATCGGCAGGGCGATCGCCCAACGGTTGGCCGCAGAAGGGGCGTGTGTGGTCGTCGCGGACATCGATGCTGCCAGTGCGGATGCGGTCTCGCGCGAACTCGGCGGGTCCGATACGGCGATCGGCCTGACCGCGGACGTGACCGATGAGGAGCAGGTGGCCGAGGCCTTTCGGAAGGCCGTCCTGTCATTCGGTGGCGTCGACCTGATCGTCAACAATGCGGGCCTGTCGATCTCAAAGTCACTGCTCGAGACGACCGTCCGCGACTGGGACCTGCAGCACGACGTCATGGCACGGGGATCCTTCCTCGTGTCGCGCGAGGCGGCTCGGATCCTGATCGACCAGGCGATGGGTGGCGACATCGTCTACATCGTGAGCAAGAACGCCCTCTTCGCGGGTCCGAACAACGTGGCCTACGGGGCGTCGAAGGCGGACCAAGCGCACCAGGTGCGCCTGCTCGCCGCCGAGCTCGGCCAGTACGGCGATCAGGGTCAACGGCGTCAACCCGGACGGGGTCGTCCGTGGTTCGGGGATCTTCGCGAAGGGCTGGGGCGCCGATCGAGCCCGGACCTACGGGATCCCCGAGGACAAGCTCGGTGAGTTCTACGCGCAGCGAACGCTGTTGAAGCGAGAGGTACTCCCGGAACACGTCGCTGCGGCCGTGTTCGCGTTGACCGGGGGAGACCTGAGCCAGACGACGGGTCTCCACATCCCCGTCGATGCGGGTGTCCCGGCGGCCTTCCTGCGGTGACCGGCGGGCTCGTCGCGGCCGTGGATCTCGGCGCGTCGAGCGGCCGCGTGATGGTCGGGCGGGTCGCACCGAATGAGCTGGAGCTGCTCGAGATCCACCGCTTCCCCAACGACCCAGTCCGGCTCCCGGACGGCTTCCACTGGGACATTCTGCGTCTCTACCACGAGGTCCTCGCCGGCCTCCGACAAGCGGCAAGCGCCGCCGACGACCTGGTCAGCATCGGCATCGACACGTGGGGCGTGGACTACGGCTTGCTGGATGACGCCGGGTCCCTCCTTGGCGATCCGTTCCACTATCGCGATGGGCGGACCGCGGCCTCCATTGAGGTCGTACACGCGATCGTCTCGCCGGACGCGCTGTACGCCCGGACGGGACTCCAGTTCCTGCCGTTCAACACGATCTACCAGCTGGCGGCCGCGCGTGGGACCTCGGCCCTCGAGCTGGCCCGGACGATGCTGCTCATCCCCGACCTCCTGGGCTACTGGCTCTCGGGCGTTCGCGTAGCGGAGGTCACGAACGCATCAACCACGGGACTGCTCGACGTCCATCGACGTATCTGGGACGAGGAGCTCAGCGCATCGCTCGGCATCCCACCATCGCTGTTCGCGCCCCTCGGCAATCCCGGCGAGGTGATCGGACCGCTGCTGGACGATGTCCGTCTCGAGACCGGGGTGTCCGAAGCGACCCGACTGACGTTGGTCGGATCGCATGACACGGCCTCTGCGGTCGTCGCCGTCCCGGCCGACGTCCACGATTTCGCGTACATCGCCTGCGGCACCTGGTCGCTTGTCGGCCTGGAGCTCGATCGGGCGGTCCTGACCGAGGACAGTCGACAAGCCAACTTCACGAACGAGGGCGGGGTCGACGACCGCGTCCGTTTCCTGCGGAACGTCATGGGTCTGTGGCTTCTCCAGGAATCCCTTCGGACCTGGGATCAGGAGGGCCATCCCGAACGGTTGCCGGCATTGCTGATGGCCGCCGGCGAGCTTCCGCCCGGTGGACCCGTGATCGACCCGGACGACGCGTCGTTTCTCCCGCCGGGGGACATGCCGTCCCGGATCGCCGCAGCCTGTCGCCGACTCGATCAGCCCGTGCCGGCCACGCGGCCGGGCCTGGTGCGATGCATCCTCGACAGCCTGGCGCTGGCCTATAGCCGCGCCGTCCAGGATGCGTCGCGGCTCTCGGGGCGGACCGTGCAGGTCGTCCACCTGGTGGGCGGTGGCGCGCGCAACTCGCTCCTGTGCCAGCTTACCGCCGATGCCTGCGAGGTCCCGGTCGTCGCCGGCCCGGTGGAAGCCACCGCGCTGGGAAATGCGCTGATCCAGGCCCGAGCCAGTGGGCTCCTGGCCGGCGATCTTGAGGCTCTGCGGGCCCTCGTCCGCTCGACGCAGGACATCCGGCGGTACGAGCCAAGCACGCCGCTCGCCAGACCGGGGGAGTAGGGATGCGCATCGCGCATCGAGGGCGTCCAAGCGCCGCTGGAACGTGCACGTCGTGTTCGTCGAGGGCTGAGGGCCGGAACGTCTCGCCGCCGCACTCCCTCGACATGCGCCGGGTGCATACGAACTGTGAGGAGAGGGCTACCGACAAGCCCTTGCGCGCGCATTCACGTGGTGCATGACGATGGAGTGGCCGCGTGACCCACAGGGGCCGTGTCGCCGGGCGACGGTATCATCGGCGCCCGACTGCGCGAAGGTCACCCTCGGACCCGAGAGGAGCACGCGATGAACGTCAAGGACATCGAAGGCGTCGGCGCGGCCCAGGGCGCCAAGCTCGAAGCCGCCGGGGTTCGCACGACGGACGAGCTGCTGGAGCGCGGCGCGACGCGCAGCGGCCGCGAGGAGCTCGCCGCGGCGACCGGCATCAGCCCGAAGTCGATCCTCGAGTGGGTCAACATCGTCGACCTGTACCGGATCGATGGCGTCGGGTCGGAGTTCTCCGACCTGCTGGAGGCCGCCGCGGTCGACACCATCGCGGAGCTGGCCCAGCGCAACGCGAAGAACCTCGCCGAGACGTTCGCCGAGCTCGACATGGCACGCAACACCGTCCGCCGGATCCCGTCCGAGACCGAGGTCCAGGGCTGGATCGATCAGGCGAAGGCCCTGCCCCGCATCGTCGAGTACTGAGGCCTGGTCCCAGCGCTTCTTTGGTCGAGGGTGAGGGAGGGAAGCATCCCCCGGCACACTCCCTCGACATGCGCCGGGCGCATACGAACAAAGGAGAAGCGGGGCCGCGGGAGGCGGCGCTGCCGCGCGCCACAGCGTGCCCACATTCACCTGGTGAATGACGAGGGAGTGCTCTGACGAGCAGCGCGCCCGGTGCGGCAAACCGAACTTTGTCCGGCCTATTGACAAAGTAGCGGTGACGGGTAGGATGCCCTTTGTCCACTCACCGGACGAAGTCCGTGAGGGGCGTGGCAGGAGGGGCCAGAGCACCGCCCGTGGCACGCACCGAGTTCCCGGCCAAGGCGACCCACGCACAGACGCGCGCACACAATGCGGCGCTCGTCCTGCGGGCGCTGTACGACCTCGGCCCGATCTCGCGCGCGGACGTCGCTCGGCTGACCGGCCTCACTAGGACCAGCGTCGGCGAACTTGTCAGCGACCTGGAGCAGGAAGGCCTGGCCATCGATGTCGGGCGCGGCCCGAGCACCGGCGGCAAGCAGCCGACCCTCGTCGCCCTGAACGCCGGGGCGCGAACGGTCATCACCCTCGACCTCGGCGAGCGGACCTTCACCGCGGCCCTGGCCAACCTCCGCGGCGAGATCGCCGCGCGCGTGAGCCGGGACCTCGACGGGCGCGATGGGGACGAGGCCGTCCAGGTCGTGCACGAGCTCATCGATGAAGTCCGTGCCGCGGCGACCAGCCCGATCCTCGGCATCGGCGTGGGCACCCCCGGCATCGTCGACCAGACCGGCACGATCCGCTGGGCCGTCAGCCTCGACTGGCAGGACCTGCCGCTCGCGCGGATCCTCCAGGAACGACACGACCTCCCGACTGTCGTCGCCAATGACAGCCGCGCCGCGGCCTTTGCGACCTACCTGTTCAGCGGCGATGAGCGCCCGGCGAACCTGGTCGTGGTCAAGGTCGGGCGCGGCATCGGCGCGGGCCTCGTCCTGAGGGACCAGCTGTTCGGTGGCGACGGGGAGGCGGCCGGTGAGATCGGCCACGTCGTCGTCGATCCCGACGGCGTCGAGTGCCACTGCGGCCGCTTCGGCTGCCTCGAGACCGTGGCGAGTGCCCCCGCGATCCTGCGCGCCAGCGGCGCCGCAAGCCTGGACGAGTTGGCTGACAAGGCCGCCGCTGGCGACCCCGATGCGCTGAGCGTCGTCCGGACCGCCGGCCGAGCAGTCGGTGGGGCGATCGCCCACCTGGTCGGAGCGCTCGACGTCCGCCGCATCACGCTGGTCGGCACGGTCACCGCCCTCGGCGAGCCATGGCTGGCCGCCGTCCGCGAGGAAGCCACGCGACGGAGCCTGGCCGCGACCGGCCGCCCCACCACCATCCTCGATGGCGGGACCGGCGAGGACGTGACGCTCCTCGGGGCCTGCGCGCTGCTGCTGACGCGCGAGCTCGGGCTGACGGTGCATCGATGATCGAGCCGCTCGATCGCCACGATCCGCTCGATGGCCACCGCCCGGGTCCCGTCGCAGGCATCGATATCGGTGGCACAAAGATCGCAACGCTCATCGTCGACTCCGACGGCGCCGTCCTCGGTCGTGCGACCCACGCCTCCTCCGTGGGTGACCAGGGCGGCGCCGTCCTCGCCATCGCCGCCTGCCTGGATGACGCGCTCGGCAGCGCCGGCCTCAGGCGCGTGGACCTTGTGGCGATCGGTGTCGGCGTCCCGGGCCGCGTCGACCCGAAGCGCGGCCACGTGACCCTCGCGGTGAACCTCGGCTGGACCGACTTCGCGTTGCGGGACGCGCTGGAGCTCGAGCTCGGGCTTCCGGTCGTCATCGAGAACGACGTCCGTGCCGCCGCAATCGGCCTGCACGAACGTGGCGTCGTCGGTGACACCAACGACCTCGCCTATCTCGCGGTCGGTACCGGTATCGCGGCCGGTGTCGTGCTCGACGGTCGACTCCATCGCGGTGCCCGCGGCCTTGCCGGCGAGATCGGCCACGCCATCGTCGATACCGACGGCCCGCGCTGCGTCTGCGGCCAGCAGGGTTGCCTCGAGGCGTTCGCCTCCGGACCCTCGATCGCCCGGCGCGCGGGCGCGCCCTCCGCCAAGGCGGTCTACGACGCGGCCGTGTCCGGCGATCCGGCCGCCACCGAACTCATCGACGACGTCGGGCGACGCCTCGCCTGGGCGATCCACACGCTGGTCATGACCTACGACGTCCAGCGCGTCGTGGTCGGCGGCGGCGTGTCCCATGCCGGTACGCCGTTCGAGGCCCCGCTGCGTCGGGAGCTCGCGCGCTTGCGTGCCGCGTCGGATCTGGCCGGGGAGCTCTTGCCGGCCGACATCGTCGATGTCCTGCCACCGGAAGCCGAAGCCGGCGCATGGGGCGCCGTCGCCGTGGCGAGGACCACCTACCAGGGATCGGAGGTGGTGAGCCACGCCTGACCCGATCCAGCGAATCCGTTGGCAACGCCACACAACGACCGGACGGAAGAAGCTTCAAGGAGGAGCGATGGACACGAAGACGAAGAAGTACCTCGGGTTGCTGCTGGGGGCGATGTTCGCCATCTCGGCATGCACCGGGACCACCCAATCTGCCGCGCCCGCGTCGCAGGCAGCCCCGAGTGCCGAGGCCAGCGTGGCCCCGAGCACCCCCGCCGAATCGGCCTCGCCGAGCCCGCTGGCAGTCGACCCGGCCGAAGCGGTCATCCAGAACGTCGAACCGAACGCCGAGATCGGCCTCTGGACGTTCTGGCTGTCGCCGACGTTCGACGGCTGGATCAAGGACGCGATCACCCGGTTCGAAGGGACGTACCCGGGCGTCAAGGTCAACTGGGAAGATCATCAGGCGACCTTCCAGGACGACCTCAAGAACTCGTTCGCGGCCGGCAACGCCCCGGACGTTATCAACCTGTCGGTCGGCGAGGGCTGGGTGTCCGACTACGCCACCCGCGACCTGCTGCTCGAGCTCGACAGCCGCGTCCCGGCCGAGGTCAAGGACATCTACTTCGACGGTCTGTGGAAGGCCCAGAACGTCGACGGCAAGAACTTCCAGTTCCCGTTCTATCAGGGCGTCAGCGTGGAGCTGATCAACACGCGCCACTTCGAGACCGCCGGTCTCGACCCCGCGGCGTTCCCGAAGACCGTCGCGGAGCTGCCGGCCTTGTGCGCCACGCTCAAGGAAAAGGCCAGCGTCGTGTGCGACCTGCGCCTGACCGTCAACGACCTCCTCGCGCAGATGGTGTACGAGGGCGACGTCGACGTGCTGTCGGCCGACGGCAGTGCCTTCACCTTCGATTCGCCCGCTGCGGTCGAATGGCTCCAGATGTATGTCGATATGGTCGCCGCCGGCACCGTCGACAATGCCGCGTTGACCACCCCTGACGATCGCGTCGGGCTGCTGATCTTCTCGGCCGGGCAGGCGCCGTTCTACCAGACCGGCCCCAACCTGATCCGCGAGGTCAAGTCGAACAACGCATCTCTGTATGAGGACCTCGCGGTCGTGCCGGCTCCTGTCGGCAAGTCCGGAGTCCTCGGCAAGGGCCTGATGGGCATGTCCGTCAAGGCCGACACGAAGTTCCCCAACGCGTCCATCGCGCTGGCCCAGTTCTTCACGAACCCGCGCACCATGACCGAGCTCGCCAAGCAGTCGGCGGTCTATCCGTCGTCGGCCAAGGCGTTCGAGGACCCGTACTTCAGCACCACCACGGACCTGATCGAGGACAGCGTCCGACCCATCGCCGGCGAGACCATCGCCAAGTACGCTGACATCGTGCCGACGGTTCCGAACAAGGCCGACGTCAACGCCATCGTTCTCAGCGCGGTCGAGAAGGCCCTGTTCGGCGGCGTGCCCGCCCAGCAGGCGCTGACGGATGCCGTCGCCGAGGCCAACAAGCTGCTCGACTAGCGAGCTGCGTCCCCAATCGGCCCGCCTCCCGTTCCCCCACGGAGGCGGGCCGAACCCTTGCCAAGGACCGACAAGGATCTGACCCGATGATCGGCAATCGACGCGCGACGCCGTACCTGTTCCTTCTCCCAGCCCTCGTCCTGCTCGGCGTGTTCGTGTTCTATCCGATCGTCGCCGTCTTCTGGTTCAGCCTCACCGACTACGACATCGTCCGGCCGCCGGTCTTCGTCGGCCTCGACAACTTCGCGCGCCTGCTCGACGACGACACGTTCAAGCTCGCGTTGGTGCACTCATTCGTCTACCTGCTCGTGACGCCGATCCTCATCGTCCTGTCGATCTGCCTCGCGATCATCGTCAACCGGAAGCTGCGCGGGATGCACATCTACCGCGCGCTCTACTTCGTGCCGGCGATCAGCGGCAGCATCGCGATCGGGCTGTCGTGGCGCTGGCTGTTCGACCGGAGCGGGTTCATCAACTCGATCCTCCAGTCGTGGGGTGTCATCGATGAGCCCGTCCAGTGGCTGGCGACGCCCGCGTTGGTCCTGCCGATCGCGATGATGCTCACGATCTGGGCGGGCATCGGCTACTACTCGGTGATCTTCCTGGCCGGGCTGCAGAACGTGCCCGAGGAGCTGTACGACGCCGCCCGCATCGACGGCTGCAACGACTTCCAGAAGCATCGCTACGTCAGCATCCCGGCGCTGCGGCCACAGATCGTGTTCGTGGCAGTCATCTCGAGCCTTGCCGCGCTGAAGGTCTTCGACGAGATCTACGTCCTGACGAACCGGACCGGCGGCATCCTCGACAGCGGCGTGACGATGGTCTTCTACCTGTGGGAGCAGGCGTTCCAGCGGAGCAATGCCGGATACGCGTCAGCGATCGCCATCGTGCTGCTGGTCATCACGCTCGGGTTCTCGATCGTCAACGTCCGCTTGCTCGAGCGCGGCGCCGTGGGTGAGGGCCGATGAGCGCCACGACCATGGCGGATATCCGGGTCGCCGAGCGGTCCCGCCGACGCTCTGACCGGCCGGGCCGCTGGCTACGCGGCGGTGCGTGGTACCTCGTGCTGAGCGCGCTGGCGTTCATCACGGTCTTCCCCTTCGCCTGGATGTTCCTGACGTCGATCAAGGGCCCGACCGACGCGATCACCTCGGTACCGCCGCAGTTCCTGCCGAACGACCCGACGATCGCGAACTACCTCAAGGTCTGGGACACACTGCCGATTCCTGCGTACTTCCTGAACTCGACGACCGTGGCGGTGGCGACCGGTCTCTTGAACGTGCTGGTCGCCGCGATGGCGGCCTATCCGCTGGCCAAGATGCGGTTCGCCGGTCGGGACTTCGTGTTCTACCTGCTGCTCGCGACGCTGATCGTGCCGGCCCAGCTGACCTACATCCCGAGCTTCATCCTCGCCGTCAACGTCTTCCACTACTACGACTCGCTGCCGGCGCTCATCCTCCCGAACATCGTCAGTGCCTTCAACATCTTCCTGCTGCGCCAGGCCTTCCGGGGCGTGCCCAATGACCTTGTGGACGCGGCCCGCGTCGACGGCGCCGGGGAGTGGCGGATCTGGTGGTCGATCCTGCTGCCGATCGTGCGCCCGTCGCTTGCCGCCGTGGCGATCTTCACGTTCGTCACGTCGTGGAACGACTTCCTGTGGCCGTCGCTGATGCTGCACACGCCGGAGGGGATGACGCTGCCGGTCGGGCTCGCGGCGCTGCAGGGGTTCTTCGCGTCCGATTCCCGCTCGATCGCGGCGGGGGTCACGATCACGGTCGTGCCGATCCTGCTGTTCTTCGTCGTCGTGCAGCGCTACTTCGTGCGCGGGCTGTCGGGGGCCGTCAAGGGATGATGCCCGGGTGACCGAGGCGATCCTCTCGAGGGTGATGCTCGCGTTCGAGGGGGAGGTGCTGCCGGAGTCGGTGGCGCGTCGGTTGGCTGGTGGACCGGTGGCGGGGGTGACGTTGTTCCGGCACCACAACGTGCGGACGCCGGGACAGGTCCGGGGGCTGACCGATGCGGTGCAGGCGGCGGCGCGTGCCGGTTCTCCGGCTGGTGGCGTCGCCGGTTCCACGGCTCGTGGCGTCGCTGGCTCCCCATCGTCGCCGATCCTCGTCGGCGCCGACCAGGAGGGCGGGCAGTTCATCGCTCTGGGCGACGGCTCGACGCCGTTCGCCGGCAACATGGCCCTCGGCGCGGTCGACGACGAGGTGCTGACCGAGCGCGTGGGTCGCGCGATCGGCGCCGAGGCGCGGGCGATGGGCGTCAACGTCGTTTACGCGCCGGTGCTCGACATCGCGTCGAACCCTCCGAACCCGGCGCTCGGGATCAGGGCGTTCGGCGACGATCCGGCACTCGTCGCGCGGCACGGGGCGGCGATGGTGCGCGGTCTCCAGGCGGCCGGTGTGGCGGCAACTGTCAAGCACGCCCCGGGGGCTGGGGAGGCCGCCGCCGATCCGCACCATCGGCTCGCCACGGTCGGCGCCTCGCGCGCGACCCTTGACACGCGCGAGTTCGTGCCGTTCCGCGCGGCGTTCGCGGCGGGAGCCCGAATGGCGATGTCGGCGCATGTCGCATTGCCCGCCGTGACGGGTCGCGATGACCTGCCCTCGACGTTGTCGCGGGCCGTGATGACCGACCTGCTGCGGCGCGATCTGGGCTTCGAGGGCGTGACGATCTCCGATGCGCTCGACATGGGCGCGCTCGCCCAGGGTCCCGACCAGGTGGTCGACGTGGTCGCGGCCGTGCGGGCCGGCGTCGACCTGCTGTTGTGCGGCGCGGATCCGGCCGCCATCGAGCGGATCGAGCGGACGCTCGTCCAGGCGGCGCACCGCGGGCTGTTCGACGAGGCCGAGGTGGCCGGCACGGAACGTCGTGTTGCAGCTCTCCGGTCGTGGCTCGGCTCGGCCGGTCCAGCGCCGGATCTCGCCGTCGTCGGTGGCGCGGACCATCGGGCGCTCGCCGCGGAGCTCGGCGCGCGATCGATCACGCTGGTGCGCGATCTGGCCGGGCTCCTGCCGGTTCGCTGGGGCGCATACCGGCGCGTTCTCGCCGTCATGCCCCGACCGTCGGACCTCACCCCGGCCGACACCTCGTCGACGGTCGCGCCGACCCTTGCGGCCGCCCTCCGTCGCTACCATGCGGACGTGGACGAGGTGGTGGTCGAGCCCGAGTCGAACGCGGGGGCTATCGCCGCGATCCGTGACCGCGCACAGGCCGCGGATCTCGCGGTCGTCGGCACCATCGACGGGCACCGGCTCCGTTCCCAGATGGCGCTCGTCGACGCCGTCGCGTCGACCGCCACGCCGACGATCGCGGTCGCGCTTCGTGGGCCGTGGGACGTGGCGGCCTATCCGGCGGGCGTGACGGCCCTGGCGACCTACTCGATCCTGCCGGGCTCCCTCGAGGCGCTGGCTGCGGTCCTCGCCGGGGAGGGCGTGGCGAGCGGCCGACTGCCGGTCAGCGTGGGGCAAGCCGCTGTCCTCGCCGATGCCTGACCGGATACACCGCCAGATACTCGCCCGGGGAGTCTTGGGCAGGGTCCACGGCTCGTCACGGCCATGGCGGGCAGGTCGCGGAGATGATTCGTGCACGGCGACACGGCGAAACGATCCGAATCGCGCTCGATCGGGCTGGATTGCTCGCCTAAGACTCCCACGGCGAGTTTTTGGCGGAGTAGAGCGATCTGGCGGGCAACTCGCATGACGCTCCGCGACGAGATCCTCGAACAGCCCGAGGTCGCGGCCCGCTTTCTGCGCCGCGCCCCCGAGGTCGTCGGACCGCTCGCCGACACGATCCGCGAGCGCGGGGTCGACCACGTCGTCATCGCCGCCCGCGGCACCAGCGACCATGCCGCGATCTACGCCCAGTACGTCCTCGGCGTCCGACATGCGCTGTCGGTCGGGTTGGGGACGCCGTCGGTCATCTCCCTGTACGGAGCCCAGCCGCGGCTCGACCGCTCGCTCGTCATCGGGATCAGCCAGTCGGGCGCGTCGCCCGATGTCGTTGCGGTCATCGAACTCGGCCGCCGCCAGGGCGCCCCGACACTCGCGATCACGAACGAGCCGTCGTCGCCGCTGGCGCTGGCAGCCGAGACATCGATCGACCTCGGAGCCGGTCCGGAGCTGGCGGTCGCCGCGACCAAGACCTACACGACCGAGCTCCTGGCGATCGCCGCGTTGTCGGCGGCGATGACCGGCGAACCGGCCGACAGCGCGGCCCTCGTCGCGATCCCGGACGCGATGGCCGAGGCGCTCGTTCTCGAGCCCGACGTCGAGTCGATGGCGCGCGACCAGGCCGCGGCAGATCGCCTGCTCGTCATCGCGCGCGGGTACGAATATGCGACCGCGCGTGAGTGGGCGCTCAAGCTCAAGGAGCTGGCACGGGTCTTCGCTGACCCGTATTCCGCCGCCGACTTCGAGCACGGGCCGCTCGCCCTGCTCGAGCCTGGTGTCCCGGTCCTCGCGACCGTCCGGCCCGGCCCGACGGAGGCACCGCTCGTCGCGTTGCTCGAGCGATTGCGCGCCGAGCTCGACGCGGAGATCGCGGTCGTCTCCGATCGGCCGGCCGCGCTCGCGGTCGCGCGCTGGCCGTTCGCACTCGCGGAAGGAACGCCGGAATGGCTCGGCCCGATCGTGTCGATCGTGATCGGCCAGCTCCACGCGCTCCATCTGACCAAGGCGCGTGGCCTCGATCCCGAGCGGCCGCGCAATCTGAACAAGGTGACCCGCACGCGCTGAACGCGGGCTCGGAACTGCGGCGTGCGCCGATGCGTCGTGCATCCGATCGTCAGCCCGAGACGAATCCTGCGGTGACAACGGGCCACGCCGTTCCCCCGTCACGCGGGTTTCGGTCTTACACTGCGCCAACGACATCGAGAGACTCGGAGGGTCGATGCGTCGCCGTCGCATCTGGTTGAGACGTCTCACGAAGGCCGCCGCCACGGTGGTCGTCGGAGCGATGCTCGGTTTTCTGGTGCCGAGCGTCCTCGCCGACGTGAACGCCAAGCCCGAGGTCCAGGCGCAGAGCGCCGAATCGCCGGTCGCGCGTCAGTTCATCACCGCGTTCGTCGCGGATGACCAGGTGACCCTCGACCTCCTGCAGATCGGTGCCGACACGAAGGCCAAGGCCTCGCGCTTCAAGGCCGAGTACGTCAAGGTCGATCCGCCGGTGCACCTCGGGTCGTGGATCATCGGTGGCGGCCTGACCCTCCACGCCTACGCAGCTCACGTGGTCGATCAGTCAGGCGTGGAGGATCAACTGGCCTGGCGGGTCGCGACCGGGGCAGGCAGCGTGGGCCTGATCGACCCGCCCGCATCGACGACGACGCCATGACAAGCGAACCCGTGCGGGAACCGGACGCCGACGAGCCCGTCCTGGAGCCGCGCACCGAACCCGAAACGCCCGCGCAGGCCGAATCGGAGGGCGCGGTCGCCGCGACCTCGGCCGGCTCGGATGAGGCGGTCGCCGCGACGTCGGCCGGCGAGGACGCGACGGCAGCTGTCGAAGGGCAGCCGGCCGCCGATGCCCAGCAGTCCACCGAAGAAGCGACAGCGGCCACGCTGGCTGCGGCAACCGCGCTCGACGTCCCGGCCGGAAGTGGCGATGCCGCCGCCGTTGCCGACACGACCGTCCCCGCCAACCCCGAGGCGGCGCCGACCGTCGAGCCCACGACGGAAACCGCGAAGCAACGCCGGCGCATAGTGGTCATCGCCGGCCTGCGGCGCGTGCTCGCCTTCGCCCTGGCGGTCCTCCTGTTCGCCGGCGGGGTGGCCATCGGCCTCAGGGTCTTCGAGATGAACCAGCCGGCTGCCCCAGTCACGGCGACGATCGACTCCGCCGCGACCCCACCCGCTGTCGCACAGGAATTCATCAGGGCGCTCGCCACGAACGACGCGGATGCCCTGCGTTCGTCGCTCGATCAGCAGCCGCACAAGGACATCACGGACGAGATGACGCGATTCGGCATCCATCGCGTCCAGAGCATCGAGACGCTGAAGACCGAGATCGATGGCACCCGGTCGGCCACGGAGATCATGATGATGGCCGAGAACGCCGACGGCCTCGGGTTCGGCATCAACCTAGTCATCCTCGTCGATGGCGGGAAGATCGAGGGCTTCCGATGAAGGTAGGACCGCCGAAGGTCGGATCGCCGATCCCCAAGGTGCGCGACGTCGGCTCCCACATGGCGTTCATGTGGGACAAGAACCTGCTGCGGCTGGCCGTGCTCATCAGCGTCCTGGCGGTGTTGGTCGCAGTGAACGGGGCGCGTGGCGTCATGGAGGGCGCGATCGCCGCGATCGGCCTCCTGCCGGTCCTGGCCCTCCAGATGATGTTCGTGGCCTTCCTGATCATCTTCCAGTTCGTGATCATGTTCTGGTTCCTGTCGCGACCGCGGAAGTACACGACCACCCCCGACGACGCCCAGATCGACCTCTCGTTCGAGAACTACCGGGGTCAGCCCGACCTCCTCGAGCATGCCAAGAGCACGGTCAGGATCCTGCGCGGCCAGAGCGCGTTCAAGGCTGCGGGCGGCGAGATGCCGAAGGGCATGCTGCTGTCCGGCCTCCCGGGCACCGGCAAGACATTCCTGGCAGGCTGCATCGCCGCCGAGGGAAAGCTGCCGTTCATCTATATCGACGCGTCGTCGTTGCGCGGCATGTTCTGGGGCATGGACGCGCTGATGGTCATGAAGCTGTTCCGTGACGCCCGCGGTCTGGCTCGGAAATACGCCGAACCCGGCGAGCGCGGCGTCTGCATCCTGTTCGTCGACGAGCTCGATTCCATCGGTCTTGCGCGCGGGGGGCAGGGGACCGGCGTCGGGATGCCCGGCGGCGTCTTCGGCGGTGGGTCGGGCGGTCTCAACACCCTGCTCAATCAGATGGACTCGCTCGGCGATCACGTGGAGGATCGCTGGTCCCACAAGCTGCTGCGCTGGTTCGGGCTCGTCCGTGGACCGGTCCGCAACAAGCCGCTCGTGTTCGTGATCGGTGCGACCAACCGACCCGAGGTCCTGGACTCGGCGTTGACGCGACCGGGTCGGCTCGATCGCATCCTCGAGGTGTACGCGCCTGACGGCGACGGTCGGCGCGACATCATCACGCACTACCTCGCGAAGAAACAGCACGACCCCGACATCGACATCGATTTCATGATCGGCGACTCGATCGGATGGACCCCGGCGATGATCAAGACGATCATCAACGAGGCCCTCGTCTCCGCCCACGAGGAGGGGCGCGACCGGCTGACCTATCGCGACTGGCTGGCGGCGGCCGACGCCCGGACGTTGGGGCTCAAGCAACCGATCCGACGGATGCACGAGGACGACCGTCGGTCGATCGCGTACCACGAGGCGGGCCACGCCGTCGCGGCGTATTACCTCCAGCCCGAGAACCGGATCATCAAGGCGACGATCATCCGGCGCGGCGGCGCGCTCGGTGTCGTGCAACCGCAGCCGCGCGAGGAGCGCTACACCCGCCACGCGCGCCAGTTCGAGACACAGATCATGACGTTCCTCGGGTCTCGCGCGGTCGAGGAGGAGATCCTCGAGACGAAGATGACCGGCGCATCGTCCGACCTGATGGTCGCGTCGTCGATCGCCCTCAGCTACTGCGGCATCTTCGGGATGGGCTCCGGGCTGCTCGTCATGCCGCCGCAGCAGAACGCGCTGGCGTACCCGATGCCGATCGCCCGGATGGCCGCGTCATTGCTCGACACGCTGATGATCGAGACGAAGCGGCTGGTGCGCGAGAAGGAGTACGCCGTCCACGCGGTGGCCGCGGCGCTGCTGGAGAAGGGCGAGCTGATCGGCACCGAGCTCGAAGCGGTGTTCGAACAGGCGGATGCGCGGAACGCCGATGCGGCCGCTCCGTTCGAGCGTCAGCTCTTCTCGCTGCCGCGCCTGTTCGACGAGCCTGGTCAGGGCGCCCCGGGCGCAACCGAATGGCCGGCCGACTCGACCGGGGCCGCGGCGGCGTCCTGGGAGCTTCTCGGCGAGCCCGGCTCGGCGCTCCCGTCGCGAACGTCGTGGACGCTGTACCTCGAGCCGGGTCAGATCCCGCCGGACGATTTCCACGCTCCGCCGAAGTTCCGGCCGGGGGACCCGCCGCCCCGCGACTGATCGCGCCTCGACCGGGCACATCAGCCGAAGGCCTTTTTCCGCCAGCTATCGCTGCACCGTTGCGCAGTCGGCGATAAGTCCGGGTTGAGCCTCGCTCGCCAGAATCGCATCGATGGACTCGATGCAGCGGTGCGGCGCCACATTTCGGGCCGTCCGGATCAAGCGGGGTTGGCGACAGATCGATGTCGCGGCGCGAGCTGGGGTGAACCGCTCGGTCGTTTCGGCTATCGAGCGCGGCCATCTCGAGAACGTGTCGATCGGCACGCTCCTCGAGATCGCGCGCGCCCTGGACATCCAGGTCACGTTCGGTACGCGGTGGCGAGCCGGGGACCTCGACCGACTCGTCAGCGGTCGACATTCTCGGCTTCATGAAGCCGTCGGGAGGTGGTTCGCCACCGCATTGCCCGACTGGATCCTCGCCCCGGAAGTCTCGTTCTCGTTCTTTGGGGAGCGGGGCGTCATCGACATCCTGGCCTGGCACCCCGGCCGGCGCGCCCTTCTGGTGATCGAGCTCAAGACCGATCTCGCGGATGTGAACGAGCTGATCGGCACCATGGACCGGCGGCGGCGGCTCGCGTGGGACATCGCCAAGGAGCGAGGATGGGAGCCGCTCACCGTCTCGAGCTGGGTGCTCGTGGCCGGTGGACGGACGAATCGCGCTCGGATCTCCGCGCACAGAACGCTGCTCCGCACGGCGTTTCCGGTCGATGGACGGACCGTCGCCGGTTGGTTACGACGGCCAGATCGGGATATCCACGCGCTCTCGCTCTGGGACAGGGTGCGTGATGACGGCGGTTCCGGCGACTTTGCGGCCCGGCATCGGGTGCGACGACGGTCCGCGGCGTCTGTCCGACCATGAACTACGCGGATGGCAGCGACCTTAGGTCTTGCAGGAGTCGGGTCGACGCCGCTCTGTGCCCCGCCGACCGGCCATAAGGCGGCCATCGATGCGCGATGTGCATGGTCGACGGCGTTGCAACCGTCGCCGCGGGCCTGGAGCCCGACATTAGGTCGCTGTGATGCGCGTACTTCATGGTCGCGGGGAGTTGCGCGGGCCGGGGAGGGCCGGGCGGGTCGGGGAGGGCCGGGCGCCTTGGTCGTCGGGAGGCGGGTCGGGGGTCGTGCGCCGGGCGGGCCTCGGGCCTCCGGGCGGGGCACGCGGCTACAGGTCGCGCCGCCGCAGCGAGACGACCGCCAGGACGAGCACGACCACGATCCATGCCGCGCTCCACGCGAGGAACGTGGCGGGCGGTGGTGCCGATGCGAAGAACGGGTTGGCGTCGGCCGCCGGGCCGGCGCCGCTGATCGCGCCGGCTACGACCAGCTGCGGTTCGAGGCTGTAGATCGTTCCGCGCCACAGCCCGTCGCTCGGCAGGAGCCAGCGCGACGCTTCGGCCGCGGCGACCAGCGGCCCCGCGTCGAAGAACCGCCCGATGCCCGCGAAGACGCCGGCCATCCAGCCCAGGCCGAACAGCACGACGCAGATCGCCCCGCCGGCGATCGCCGGCAGCCGCGTGCTCAACAGCATCGCGAACGTGAGCAGGACGACCGCCTGGGCAGCCAGGAAGACAACGGCCAGCAATGGCTGGGGCGGCGTGTAGCCGGACACCAACCGGACCGCCGCGATCTCGAGCAGCCCGGAGCCGGCGGCATAGGCAGCGATGACGACCACGAGACCGAGCCACCGGCCGACGATCAGATCCGCTCGACGGATCGGCCGCGCGAGCATGGCGTGTGCCACGCCGGACTCGAGGTCCGCCGCGATCGCCGGCGCCCCGAGGAATGCCGCGGTCATGGCCAGCACGAAGCTGAACATGAACGCCACCAGGATCTGGACCTGCGAGACCCCGAGCACGATCTCGAGATCGGGCGTCCCGCCGTCGCGCGCGAGCGTCACGAGTCGCTCGATGCCCCACGTGGTGAGCGCGACGCTGACCACCGTCAGCGCGAACAGGACCGCGAGGATGCGCCGTCGGGCCGTCTCGGCGACGGTGAGGCGGGCGATGATCAGGATCGCTCTCATGACCGGTCGGCCGTGTCGCCGACGACGTGCATGAACAGCTCCTCGAGCGTGCCGCGACCCATGTCCACGGCGTGCACGCGGCCTCCGGCCGTCACGATCGCCGCGACGACATCGGGGATGTCCTCGTCACGGACGCCCGTGATCGTGAGCCAGTCGTCGTCATCGGTCGCGACCGCGCCGAACCGGGCCAGGCCGGCGAGGCCGGTCGCCGGAAGGTCGGTCACGCGAACGCGCAGCTGGGTATCGCCGAGCAGGTCGTCGATCCGGCCGTTGGCGAGCACCCGGCCGTGGTCGACGATCGCGACGCGATCGCACACGCGCTCGACCTCGGTCAGGAGGTGGCTGTTGAGGAGCACCGTCGCGCCGGCCTCGCGGGCCCGTCGGACGATGGCACGGACGTCGGCGCGCCCGACCGGGTCGAGCGCGGAGGTCGGTTCGTCGAGGATCACGAGACGTGGGTTGCCGAGCAATGCCACCGCCAGCCCGAGCCGTTGCTGCATGCCCTTCGAGAAGCTGCCGACGGCGTCCCCGGCGCGGTCGGACAGGCCCACGTCGTCGAGCGCACCGTCGATCGCGGCCGCGGACGCCGGCGCGCCGCCATCGACCGCCCGGAGCCGCGCGTGAAGCTCCAGCACCTCCCGTGCGCGCAACCACGGTTGGTAGCGGAAGAGCTCGGGCAGGTAGCCGATCTCGCGCCGCGCCGCACGATCGCCGAGCGGCGCGCCGAGGACCGTCGCGCCGCCGCCCGTCGCGCGCGCCAGCCCGAGGAGCAGCTTCACCGCTGTCGTCTTGCCTGCGCCGTTGGGGCCGAGGAAGCCGAAGATCTCGCCCGGTTCCACGCGCAGGGTCAGGTCGACCAGGGCATCTGTTCGGCCGTAGCGCTTCGCCAGGCCACGGGCGTCGATGATCGGGTTGCCCGCGATCACCTGCGCGTGCTCAGCCTTCCCGCGTCTGCGTCGGTGTCGCCTCGAACGTGATCTCGGCGTCGAACGCCGGCTGGTCCTTGATGTACGCCGGCTCGAGCGATCCCATGTTGCCGCGCAGAGCGTCGGCCCAGCGCAGGCCCTTGCAGGTCGCCGTCCCGACAAGGCCCGTGTCGTCGGCCTGGGTGACCGTCACGATGCAGCGGGTCGGATCGGATGTCGTCCAATGCTCGAACCCGACGATCCGATCGAGCGTGACGAACGCGGTCTGCCCGAACGGGCTCCCGGAACCCATCGCGCCCATCACCCGGACATACCAGCCGTCCGCGCTGCGGAACGTGGCCTCGGCACCGAACGTCGGCTCGTATGTCCCGCCGCCGCCGAGCTGGTCGAGCACGATCGGCGGGTCCTCACCGACGGTCACCGTGGCGTGGCCCTCGCGATAGGTCGCTGCCGGCGACGGCATCGCGAAGTCGGGCGCCTGGGGGTCGTAGCCGAGCAGGTATTGGCAGCCGCCCAGGATCGATGCCGTCGCGAGAAGCGCCAGCACGAGCGCCGCCTCGGACCGCGACGCCGCCTCGGACCGCGACGCAGCCGCAGACCGGCGGAAGCGCCGACCCATGGTCGCTACAGGCCGGAGTACGAGTGCAGCCCGCTGAACCAGAGCGAGCCGGAGTACGTCACGAGGACCATGCCGAACCCGACGACCAGCAGCAACGCGGCCGGCCGTCCTGCCCACGAGCGCTGGTTGCGGGCATGGAGGTAGACCGCGTAGATCAGCCATGTCACGAGGGCCGCGGTCTCCTTCGGGTCCCAGCCCCAGTAGCGCGACCACGCGATCGACGCCCACCATGAGCCGAGGATGATCATCGTCGCGAAGATCGGGAAGCCGATGATCACCGCCCGATAGGCGACCTCGTCGAGGACCTTGTGCGACGGCAGCCACGCGAACCGATCGTCCTGGCCCTGGATCAGATAGCCGACGCCGGCAGCGAACGCGGTCGCGAAGATCCCGTACGACAGCACCGCCATCCCGACATGGATCGTCAAGAGGGGCGGGTTCTGGAGAGCCGGCACCAATTGCGAGATCTCGCGCGGCAGCGACGAGGCGTACAGCAGCAGCGCCAGGGCAACGCCGAGCGGGAGGAAGCCGATCGACCGGATGGGATAGCGGTGGGCGAGCAGCGCGTAGCCCGCGACCATCGATGTCGCGAACGCGACCGTGAACTCGAACATGTTGCCCCACGGTCCACGCCCGACAACGATGCCGCGCAGCAGCAGGGAGCCGCCGAGCGCGGCCGCCGCCACGATCGTCAACCACGTCGCCGCGACGGACAACGGGCTCGGCGAGGCCGCGA
This sequence comes from uncultured Chloroflexia bacterium, assembly GCA_963819655.1. Classification (GTDB taxonomy): domain Bacteria; phylum Chloroflexota; class Limnocylindria; order Limnocylindrales; family CSP1-4; genus SPCO01. The sequence goes on from CAWFXA010000002.1 coordinate 1,424,712, forward strand.
CCGACGGCCCGCCGGTGGCGCTGCGCGATGACGACGTCACGAACGCGCCGGTCACGACACCCGCATACGCCGGCTGGTTGGCGGCGCCCAACGCTGGGAGCCCCACTCGCCGCCCATTCGCCAGCATCACGGCGTGACCGACATGCGCCGCGAACGCGAGCGCGACGAGCACGACCCCGATGGGGAAGAGCATCGACGAGAGTTCGGCCATGGTCATCGCCTCGTTGACGTTCGGCGCGGGCCCGCGGTTGCGGCGGGCCTCAGGCCACCGCAGCGCCGCCCGGCTTGGGGCCGGTCGAGCGAGCGACCGGGACGGGTCGCGCCTTGACGTTGAGCACGAGCCCGCAGTTCGTGCAGGTATCGATCTCGGCGGGCCGGCCGAGTCCGCACATCGGGCAGATCACAGCCAGCTCCTCCTCGCCGCGCTCACAGCGCAGCGTGCCGGACGTGTAGATCAGCCCGTGCTGGCGGCAGAACGGCAATCCGGGCGGGAAGATCGGCTGGCCGTCGCTGCCGATACGGGCGACCTGGGGACCCTCCTCGAGGTTCAGCTTTGCCCGCGGCTTTGTGGCCTGGTAGCCAAGGATGCCGAGCATCGTGAAGGTCAAGAGCGGGCCGACGACGCCGAGGAAGATCAGCAGGGGAAGCAGCCCGACGACACTGCTCCAATCCGGGATCACGAACATCTCCGTGATGTCGAGGATCGTGTTCCAGATGCCGTTCAGCGTGTCGACGACGTTCACGACCGCATGCTACCCGACGGTGGTCGACCTCGACGCGGATTGCCTCGCTTGACCGTCGCGCCGCGTCCGGGTTTCCAGGGCTCGCGCTCCGGCTCCTCGTGTGCGCTCGGCGGTCGACGGTTCCCGATCGCCGGAGCCGCGAGGTGCCGTCGATCGAGGCGGCCGAGCAGCCAGGCCGTGCCCGCCGTCCGGGCGCCTTTCGCGTGCAGCGCCGTCCGCAACGCGCGGTCGTCGGTGATGACGAGGAGGCCCCCGACGCCGGTGGGTCCGGCCGCGGCCCCCGTCTGATCGGCCAGGCCCAGGATCAGGTCGTCCGCGGAGCGCCGCCCCGCATGGCGGACGATCAGCCCGGCCGCGATCCGCTCCCCGCGGAGGCCCGCGTCGGGCGCACCGTCGAACACGAGCTCGACGCCGATGTGCGCCGGGATGGCGCCACGCAGCCGACCGATCAGCGCCGCGGGCGGCACCTGATCGCCACCGCGAGCGAGAGCGGGCAGGAAGTTCGAGCCGTCGACGATCAGTCGATCCGTGGCGGCGAGAGGGTCACGATGATGTGTCACCGGCGAATCGTACGCGCACGGACGCCCACGGCTACGATCGGGTGCGTGAGCCTGCTCCTGCTGGTCGACCTCGACGGTGTCGTGTACCGGGGCGCCGAGCCCATCCCTGGTGTCGCGGCCGTGCTGGCCGATCGAGCCGCGCGCGGGGACGACGTCGTCTATGTCACGAACAACTCGATGCACTACCGCGCCGACTACGTCGCGCGGCTGTCGTCCATGGGCTGTCCTGTCTCCGCCGAGCGCGTCGTGTCCTCGTCGCGCGCGACCGCGCTCCACATCGTCAACCACGAACTGGGGATCCGCCGCGTCCTCGCGCTCGGCGCCGGCGGGCTGGAACGCGAGCTGGGCGACGTCGGGCTCGACGTGGTCACGGCCGGGCACGCCGCCACGCGGATGCACCAGGAGGGGATCGACGGCTGGACGGCAGCCGGCGCGCCCGATGCGGTCGTGACCGGGCTCGACCCGAATCTGACCTACCTCCGCCTGGCGGCCGCTGCCGACTGCATCCGCGCAGGCGCCCGTTTCATCGCCACGAACCGTGATCCCGTCTACCCCACCGAGCGGGGTTTGCGCCCCGGAGCAGGGGCGATCGCCGCGGCGCTCGAGGCGACGACAGGCGTCACGCCGCTGTCGATCGGCAAGCCGGAGCCGCACCTGCTCGAGCTGGCCGCGGAGGCCGTCGGCCGGACGGCGGCTGAGGCCGTCATGATCGGCGATGGGATCGGCACCGACCTGGCGGCGGCGCGCGCGGTCGGGGCTCGGAGTGTGCTGATGCTGACGGGCGTGACGACCCGCGCTGATCTCGAAGCGTTGCCGGAGGACGCCCGACCCGATGCGGTCGCGACCGATTCGGCGGAACTGGCCGCGGCGCTCGACGCGTTCGAGCGATCACCCGGAACCTGAGGTGGGCACGGGACGTCAGCGGCCCATGCGATGCCTGAGCATCCTCGCGTCGGTCGTATTGACGGTCGTCCTGTGTGCCTGCGACACGAGCTCACCGGATCCTGGCGGCGCGGGGCCCGTCGACGTGACCGGTGACTGGCAGATGACGTCGGGCACGATCGATGGCGGGCCCTTCCCAGCCGTCGATGACGCGCCGATCACGCTCTCGGTCACCGGGACCCAGATCAGCGGGCGAGCGGCCTGCAATCAGTACGGTGGCGAGATCGTCGTCGAGGACGGGCGGCCGCGCTTCAACTTGACGTCGATGACCGAGATGGCGTGCGCCGAGCCGGTGATGGCAGCGGAGGCCGCGTTCAACGCAGCACTGCCACGGGTCGTCGGCGCGGCACGTCACGGCGAGCACCTGACGCTCACAGGGCCCGGCGTCGAGCTTCTTTTCGAGAGCCGCTAGTCGACGGCCAGCTCCGGGATCCCGGCCGCCCACGCATCGAACTCGGCGCGGAGCGGCGTGAGTGTCTCCTCGTCCGCGAAGGCGACGTTGAGGGCATGCCGGTCGATCGCCCACAGGTCACGCAGTGACAGCCCGATCAGCTCGTGGGCGGCGATGTACTCCTCGGACAGCGTGAGGTCCGACACGGTCAGGTCGTCCGTATTGAGCGTTACTGGAACGCCCAGCCGGTAGAGAGGCCCGAGCGGATGCTCGGCGACCGACGGCACGCTGCCGGCCTGCCAGTTCGAATGCGGCGCCATGTCCAGGGTCACGCCGCGCGAGCGCAGCTCGGCGCACAGCTCTGGGTCCTCGATCGCTCCTGGACCGTGGGCGATCCGCTCCGGATCGATGACGAGCGCTCGACGGACCTGTGCCGCGCCGCCCCACTCGCCGGCGTGGATCGTCATCCGCAGGCCGTTCGCGCGAGCGGCCTCGAACGAGCGGGCGTGTGTCAGCGGATCCGGGAACGCCTGCTCGAGGCCGGCCAGGTCCCAGGCGGTCAGTCCCTGGTCGATGAACCGGGCCGCGGTCTCTGCCAGCTCCACGTTCCGTTCCGGATCGTGCGAGCGCAACGCAGTCGAGATCATCCGCACCGTGACGCCGGTCCGTGCCGCCGCGGCGTTCGCGCCGCGACAGACCGCCGCGATCCCGTCCGCGAGCGACAGGCCGCGCGCGACGTGGAGCAACGGGCCCCAGCGGATCTCGACGTAGCGGACGTTGTCGGCGGCCTTCGCCTCGACGAGCTCCGCGGCGATCCGCTCGAGTGCCTCGGCGTCCTGCATGAGCGCGATCGGCAGATCGAACGCCTTGAGCAGCTCGGCCTGTGACGTCGACGGCATCGCGCCGACGAGCGCACCCGACATGCCGACCCAATCGCGTGGCGCATCGACCCCGCGCGTGCGTGCCAGCTCGAGGGCTGTGTCGATGCGCACCGAACCGTCGAGATGGAGGTGGAGCTCCGCCTTCGGCATCGCCTCGATAAGTCGCCGGCGGGCCGCACGCGCGACGTCGTTCGCGGCCGCGGCGTCGAGCGGCCGCAGGTCATCGAGGGTGGTCATGCGCCGATGCTACGATTCCGCGGCCCTGACCGTCGAGCCTGGAGGACGCCGCTGACCCGCATCCGCGACCTGACGCGCAACACCCTGGCGGTCGTCATCTGGCTGGCCGCAGCCACGGCTATCGCGTTGGGGACCGCCGGCATCGTCGCGGGGATGGATTCGCCGGCTGCCGACGGCAGCGATCGGACCGGACGAACTGGCCGCGGCGACTCCCAGGTCGACGCGTCGCTCGACAAGGTCGAGGAGCAGATGCGCGACCTGTCGGGCGCCATCGGGAGCCTCAACGAGCAGGCCCGTGTGGTCCTCGCCTCGCTGGCGAGCAACGAGGTCGAGCCGGTCGATACCGCGACCGCCATGGGCACGGCGCTCGTCGCGGATATCGAGGCGCGTATCGACCGGATCCAGGAGGCCCTGGACGCGGTGCCGATCGTCGGCACCCAGGCCGCGGAGTACGAGCTGACGCCCGCGACCGGTGAGCGGTATGCGTCGTATCTCGGTGGGCTGGCATCGACCAGGGGCGTCACCGAGGCGTGGACTCGCCTGACCGTCGCGTCGTTGAGCGCCAACCGGATGTCCACGCTGCTCGCCGCCCACGACGAGGCCGTCGTAGCGGCCGCTGAGGAGGGCCGGAGGGCGGCGTATGACCGAGCGCTCGGACATCTCGATGACGCCGATGCCGCGATCGCCGACGCACGGACCCTGCGCGACAGCCTGGCCGCCACGGTCGACGTCACCACGCTCGACGAATGGCTGGACCGCAGCAGGGCCTATGACGTCGCCCTGCGCGCGTTGTACGTTGCGGTCCAGCGCGCGGATGGCCGCGTCACGACCGCCGTGCGCGAGGCGATGCGGAAAGAAGAGGCGGCCAAGGCCCGCCTGCCACCGGATACGCGCTCGCTGGTGCTGATCATGTCGGACATCGGTCGGGGCGGGATGAACGCATCGGCGATCGCGATCGAACAGGCCCATGCAGACCTCGAGGAGGCGCTCGCGCCGCCGCTCGCCGCACCGTCTCCCTGACCCTCGCCGGCAGGTAAACTGCCGGCACAGCATCGCGACCGCCGCGACAGGGGCACCGCCAGCGGCCTGCAATCCCGGGAGGATCCGTACCCACCGTGCAGCTTCGTGTCGTCACCGACCAGCCATGGGATGTCAAGGCCGACGTCCTGGTCATCCCGATCATCGGTGAGCCGTCGTTCGACGGCCCGCTCGACGAGCTCGATCGCCGCACGGGTGGCGAACTGCGCGCTCTCGCCGAATTCAGGGAGCTGAAGGCCAAGCGGTACACGTCGGCACTGGCACCGGGCGGCGAGCTGCCGGCGTCCTGGCTCCTCACGGTCAGCGCAGGCGACTCGGACAAGGTCGATCGCGAGGTCGCGGTTCGCGTCGGCGCCACCGCCGAGCGACGGCTTGCCGGTCGCGTGGTGCGCAGCATGGCCGTGTGGCTGGCGCCGCTGGTCGACGCAGACGGGTTCGATGGGGACGTCGCGACGGCCGCCGAGCTCGTCACTCGCGGCGTGATCGAGGGCTCCTACGACCCCAAGGCGATCTACCGTCCGGAGATCGAGTCGGCGCCGCCGAAGCTCGACGAGCTCATCCTGATCGTGCCCGGTGGCGACACTGCCGCCGCGACGGCCGGAGCCGAGCGCGGGGTGATCATCGGCGAGGGGGCCAACACCGCGCGGACGCTCTCGAATCGGTCGGCCAACGATCTCTCTCCCGAGGTCATGGCCGATGAAGCCCGAGCCATCGCCGAGCGCCATGGCCTGTGGATCGACGTCATCGACGACACGCGCGCCACCGAGCTCGGGATGGGCATGTTCATGGCGGTCGGCCGCGGGTCGGACAACCCGCCGCGCATGATCGTCATGCGCTCGGGCGGTGAAGGCGAGCGGGACAGGCGCGACCGGCACGTGGCCATCGTCGGCAAGGGCGTGTGCTTCGACTCCGGCGGCATCAGCATCAAGCCGTCCGACCGGATGGAAGAGATGAAGATGGACAAGACCGGCGCATGCACGGTCATCGCCGCGATCGAGACTGTGGCGCGGCTGGCGCCCGGGACACCGTTGCTCGCCGTCGCGCCGATGGTCGAGAACATGCCCGGCCCGCATTCGACCCGGCCGGGCGACATCGTGACCGCGTTGAACGGCAAGAAGGTCGACATCACGAACACCGACGCCGAGGGGCGGCTGATCCTCGGTGACGCGATGACCTACGCAGAGCGGCTTGGGGCGACCCACCTCGTCGACGTCGCGACCCTCACGGGCGCGGTCGCCCGGGCGTTGGGGCATCTCGTGACCGGCGCCTTCGGCGAGCCGCAGAGCTGGTATGACGACGTCAGCGCCGCCGCCCGCCGGGCCGGTGAGCGCTACTGGCAGCTGCCGTTGATCGACGACTACGTCCCGGACATGGAGAGCTGGTACGCGGACCTCCAGAACGCCGGGTCGGCCGAGGGCTCGCTGGTCAAGAGCGGCCTCTTCCTGCGCGAGTTCGTGACCGTGCCGTGGGTCCATCTCGACATCGCCGGGACGGGCTACTACCGCAAGGCGCAGCCGTTCGGGGCGCGCGGGGCCACCGGCGTCTCGCACGCGACGCTCGTCGAGCTCGCGCTGGCCGGGGCCGCCTGACGACAGCGCGGTCCGATCCGGCGAGCGGTCGATGGAGCCGCTGAGCCTGGTCCTCGCCGTCGCCGGCGGGGCGCTCGGGGTCGCGGCCGACCGATTCGCCACCCGTTGGCCGGAGCACGACGAAGAGCACCCGCCGGGCCGCCGCGTCGACTGGCGCACGATCCTGTGTGGCGCGACCGGGGCGGTCGCGCTCGGTCTGTTGCCGCTCCGGTTCTCGGCCGACGTCCTCGCGTTCGTCGCGTTCGGTGCCTGGTTCGTGACTCTTGTCATCGGGTTGGCCACGGATCTCGATCAACGGGTGCTGCCCGACGAGCTGACGCTGCCGGTGATCCCGCTCGCGCTCCTCTACGCGGCGTCGGGTCTGAACCCGCTGGTCGGTGGCGGGCTGGTCCTCGCGATCGTGGCGGCCATCGCTATCCCGGCCGTGCTGTACCTGCCGTCGTTGCCGTTCGGGGCGGGCGCCTTCGGGATGGGCGACGTGAAGTTCCTGGCGGGGATGGGGTTGATGCTCGGTGGCGACCGTGCGCTCAGCGGGACCCTGTTCGGGCTGGTCCTCGCCGGTCTGGTGCTGCTGGTGCTGCTCTTGACGCGGCGGATCGGGCGCAAGAGCTTCATCCCGTTCGGTCCGTTCCTGATCATCGGGGCGCTCTGGGCGGTGCTGGTGCGGGGGTAGCGTGAGGTAGCGTGAGCGCAACGGTCGGGCCGCCACCGGATGACATCGATCGCATCGCGCGCGCTCTCGGTTGGCGCCCCACGTCGTTCCGGCCAGCTGCCCCTGAACGCGGTCTGTCGGGAACGGCGGCTCGCTGGATCGTGGGGGAGGCCCATGCGGGCGGGGGTCGTCGCTCGGCATTCGTGAAGATCGGGGCGACCGGGCTCACCGCCGATTGGACTCGACGGGAGCACCGCACCTACGGGACGATCCGCGGCTGGTTCCTGCCCGAGGTCCTCGGGTTCGACGATGACGGATCGCGGCCGGTCCTGGCCCTCGAGGACCTGTCCGACGCGGACTGGCCGCCGCCCTGGTCGAACGTGCGGGTCGCCGCCGTGCTCGACGCCGTCGGGGCCATCCACGAGACGGAGCCGCCCGCCCATCTGGAGTGGGAAGACGAGGATGGCGAAGCGGATTGGCGGGCCATCGCCGGCGACCCGGCCGCGTTCCTTGCGCTCGGGCTGTGCGCGGCGGACTGGCTCGCCGAGTTCCTGCCAAAGCTGCGGGCCGCGGCCGGCGCCGCGCCACTCACGGGTGACGCGCTCGTCCATCTCGACATTCGGAGCGACAACCTGTGCATCCGTGACGGACGCGCAGTGATGATCGATTGGAACCATGCGCGCCTGGCCAACCCAGACCTGGACATCGCGTTCTGGCTCCCGAGCCTTCATGCGGAAGGCGGGCCAGCGCCCGAGGCGATCCTCCCCGAGCAGCCCCGAGCTTGCGGCGTGGGTCGCGGGATTCTTCTGTGCACGGGCCGGTCAGCCGCCGATCCCCGACGCGCCCCACGTGCGTGCCCTGCAGCTCGCCCAGGCGCGCACCGCGTTGCCGTGGGCGGCACGTGCGCTGGGGCTGTCGGCGCCATGACTGGTCGTGCCGGGTCGGGCATTGTGCGGGCCGCGGCCGCCGCTGCTCATCCTGCGGGCCGCGGCCGCTCATCATGAACAACGCGCATGAGGACGGCCTTATGACAGGCGACGGCTCGGTCTGACGCCCGTTCGGCACCTCGAACGTGCATATCGCGCCTAGCGAGCGACCTTAGGCGGATCGTGACGCCCCGCTCGGGCCTGAAACAGACGAGAACGGGCCACAAGGTTGCCCTCATCCGCATTCTTCATGGTCGGGAGGATCGGGAGGATCGGGAGGGCCGGGAGGGCGAGCCCGGATTCCGAGAGGCCCGCGAGGGCCGGGAGGGGGATCGCCGGGATGGTCGAGAAGGCCGCGTTGGTGGCGACGGCCGCGAGGGCTCGGGATGTCCCGCACGTGTCCCGCACCACCTCGCAGGTCCCACGACCGCACCGGGACCATCGACCCATCCGGTGCGGGTCGCGTGCATGGATAGACTGCCAAGGACAATCTCTGGACTCGACGGGTATCATCCCGGGGAGCCGGAAACGGGGTCGTCCTGCGGCTGTGCCAGTCCGAGGGCGTCGACCCACCGGCGGGTGTGACCGTCGCCCGACGCCGTGCCCCGTCCCATGGTGTCGCCTACGGAGCCTGCTCGCACGATGACGTCGCCCACGTGATCCGCCGCTCCCGTCGTTCGGACGTTCCCCGCACAGGAAGCCCCGGACCGACTGGCTGGTCGAACCCGGTCGGGCCGACGCCGGCGCGCCGGATCCGCCGTCACGTTCCCACGCTCGTCCTGCTGATCCCGCTCGTGGTGGGGCTGCTCGGGTCGCCCGCGGCGACCTCGTCGGTCCGTGGCGACGAACTGTCCGACGCGAAGGCGAAGGCGGCCGCGATCAAGAAGGAAGTCGCCAAGCAGAAGGCCCAGATCGCCGCGATCAACGACCTCCAAGCGGGTCTGTCCGCGGAGATCGCCGACACGAAGAACCAGCTCCGGAAGATCGGCGCCGACCTCGACGCGGTCCGCAAGAAGATCTCCCAGATGCAGGCCAAGATCAACGAGGTCAAGGCCGTTTACGAAGACCTTGTCAAGCAACTCGTCGCGATGGACGCCGAGCTCCAGCGGGTCATGGCGCAGGAAGCCGCGAAGCGGGTCGAGCTCGCGGAGCGGCGTGCCCAGCTCGCCGATCGGGTCCGCAGCGCATACGACACCGACCGGACCTCGCCGCTCGAGACGTTCCTGTCCGGTGGCTCGTTCACCGACCTGCTCGCGGAGATGTCCTACTACATCGATGTCGGCGAGCAGGACCGCGCCCTCGCCGACCAGATCGCCAAGGCCAAGGAGACGCTCGCGGCGATCCACCAGACCGTGGCCGATACGCGCGCACGCACCAACGTCCTGCGCCAGGAGACCGCCGCCCAGAAACGCGATCTCGACAAGGCGATGCGTGCGCTGCAGGAGACGAAGAAGGAGCTCCGCCGGCTCGAGAAGCAGGTCGCCCGGACGCTGGCCCAGCAGAAGGCACGCTTCGCCGCGCTCGCGCGCAACAAGAAGAACGCCGCTGCGATCATCCGCCAGGCCGCGATGGACCAGAAGAAGCTCCAGCGCGAGATCAACGCGATGATCGCCCGGCAGGTCGCGCGCGGCAACATCCCGAGTTCGTTCAACGGCACGATGCGCTGGCCGATGGACGAGTTCTCGGTCAGCGGCGAGTACGGCTGCAGCTCGTTCGAGTACTACGCGCCCGGCAACGGCTGCGCGCATTTCCACAACGGCATCGACCTGGTCGCCCCGTACGGCACGCCGGTCAAGGCCGCAGCCGCGGGCGAGGTCGTGTATGTCGGCTGGAACTGGGCCGACGGGGCCGATCCGGCCTGGATCGTCGTGGTCGCCCATTCCGGGAACCTGAAGACCTGGTACGCGCACATGCAGCCGAAGCGGCCGGTCGCGGTCGGGGACTCGGTGAAAAAGGGCCAGACCGTCGGCTACGAAGGCAGCACGGGCCACGCGACCGGGCCGCACCTGCACTGGATGACGGAGCTCAACGGCAACTTCGTGAACCCGCGTCTGTTCCTGTAACGCCGTTCACCAGACGTTGACGCCGGTACGGGCGAGAGGCTTCGGGGCCCCGTGCTAGCATCGCCAACAGACCCTCATCGACAGACCCGCATCGACATCGGGAGGCGCGCTGTGACTTCGAAGCGCACGATGGCGATCATCCTTGCGGGTGGTGAAGGCGAGCGCCTGTCGATCCTGTCGCAGGAACGGGCGAAGCCGGCCGTACCGTTTGGTGGGAAGTACCGGATCATCGACTTCACGCTGTCCAATTGCGTCAACTCCGACATCCACGACGTCGTCGTCCTGACGCAGTACAACCCGCGCTCCCTCAACGACCACATCGGCCTCGGCCGGCCGTGGGACCTCGACCGGAACCAGGGCGGCGTGAAGCTGCTGCAGCCGTATATCGCGCGCGGCAAGGTCGCCGAGTGGTACCGCGGGACCGCGGACGCGGTCCTGCGCAACATGAACGTCATCGAACACGACCCATCCGACACGGTCGTGGTCCTCGCCGGCGACCACGTCTACAAGATGGATTACCAGCCGTTCATCGCGGCCCACCGCCGTCGCCGGGCCGACGTGACGATCGCCGTCCGGCGCGTGCCGCTCGCCGAGGCGTCGCGCATGGGCGTCCTCGCGCTCGACGAGAACGACCGAGTCATCGAATGGCAGGAGAAGCCCAAGCAGCCCAAGACCGACCTCGCGTCGATGGGCGTGTACGTCTTTTCGAAGAAGACGCTCCGGCGCTGGCTGTCGGAGGACCGCGTCGACTTCGGGCGCCACGTCATCCCGGCCATGCTCGAGGCCGGCGCGCGTGTCTTCGGCTACCGCTACAACGGCTACTGGCAGGACGTCGGCACGATCCAGTCGTTCTGGGAGGCCAACATGGCGCTCCTCGAGGACGATCCCGAGCTCGACCTGTACGACAAGGAGTGGGTCATCCATACCCGCTCCGAGGAACGCGCGCCCGCCAAGGTCGGCCCCACGGCGCAGGTCCATCGAAGCCTCATCAGCCACGGCTGCGTGATCAATGGGACGGTCGTCAACTCGGTCCTGTCGCCGGGCGTGCGGGTCGATGTCGGCGCCGTCGTGCGCGACTCGATCGTGATGTTCGATTCGGTCATCCGCTCGAGCGCCGTCGTCGACCGCTCGATCCTCGACAAGGAGGTCGTGGTCGGGCAGGGCGCGATCGTCGGATCGGGGCCGTACGACGACCGCCCGAACAAGGGGGAGCCGACCCGCCTAAACACCGGCATCACGGTCGTCGGCAAGCGCGCGCTCATCCCGCGCGGCGCCCACATCGGCCGAAATGTGCGCGTGGCTGCCGACATCCGGACCAGCGACTTCGTGAAGAAGGTCATCAAGAGCGGCGAGTCGGTCGACCGACGCGCCCGCGGCCGCAGCACTCACGACCACGGACAGGGCGTCGATGTCCACGAGGTCGCCACAGGTGTCGCGACAGGAGCCGGGCGAGGCGGTCGCTAGGGCCATACGGCGCAAAGTCCTGCCTCGTGGTATGGATAGGCCATGCGCCGGCGATCGCTCAGCACCCGGCCGCTCCGGGCGCTAGTCGCCCTTGGACTGCTGACCGTCCTCGTCGGCTGTGACGCGACGGCCGGGTCCTTGTCGACGCCCGGGGGGAGCCAGGGGGCGCTTGAATCCAAGGTGCCGACGCCGACCGTCGCGCCGACACCGCGACTGACCCTGCCGGCAACGCCGGCGGAACCCACAGCGCCACTCCGGCCGTCGGCGACACCGGTCATGCCTGAACCTACCCCCGCACCGACCGCCCGCCTCGACCCGGCACCCAAGCCCGGCCCGTTTACGATGAACCTGTATCGGCGGGGCGACTTCGCCAGCCAGGTGACGAAGATGTACTGCGTGCCCGGCGCGATGCAGACGATGATGAACGTCATGGACCGCGGCGCCACGAAGGCGTCGCGAGCCGTCCAGGACCGGCTCTATCGACTCGCCCGCCGCCTGTCGACCGATCGATTGCGTGGTCATGGTGCGGAGCCAGAGGGCTGGGCCCGAGGGCTCGAACGGCTCGGCTACGGTCAGTACGAGGTCAAGGTCTCGAACTCGCGCAAGGGCGCGATCAGGGCGGCGGCACGTGCACTCCGTGAAACCAACCGCCCGGTCGGCCTGCTCGTGTGGCGCGGTGCGCATGCCTGGGTGATGACCGGGTTCAAGGCCACGGCCGATCCGGCCATGACCGAGTCCTTCAGCGTGACGCACGTCCGCATCGTCGACGTCTGGTATCCGCGCGTCAGCTCGATCTGGGGTGCGTCGGTCGAGCCGAACACGCTGGTTCCCTTTGACAAGCTCGATGACGACTACCTGCCCTTTAGGCGGCCGCTGATGCGTTACCCGGACAAGGACCGCCGATTCGTGATCGTCGCGCCCGTCGCCGACCTCGGTGCGTCCGACCCAATCGGCTAGACTCCGCGGGCCATGCCTTCCGCCGACCCCGGCGCACCCTCACTGCGCCCGGCCGACGTCGAGCGCTGGCTCAGCGACCTGGGTCTAGAGCCAGTCGACCGGGCCGAGCGCGATGGGATCGCCAGCTGGGATCTCGTGCTCGACGGGCGCCGCCGCTTCGATCTTCGGGTGACGATCATCCTCGACCCGTCGCTGGCCCTCATCTGCTGGGCCCATTTCGCGCCGCCGATCGGCGACATGTTCCGCAAGTCGTACCGCAAGCTGCTCCGCTGGAATGACGAGTTCCCGTTCGCCAAGTTCGGGATCGGCGAAGACGAGCGGCCGCTGCTGTCGATCGAGCTTCCGATCGCGGATGTCGCGGCGGCAGCCACAGCGGACCGGCTGGGCCTTGCCCTCGCACGGATCGTCGGAATCGCCGACCGGTTGCTGGACGAATCGGCGGTCTGGCTATGGATCGGCGGTCGGATGCCCGATCAGTCGGGCCGGACGCCGCGCAACGCCGCGTTCCTTGCGCGGTACGACGACCGGCTGATGGAGCTCGGGCCCCCGGAGCTCACGGCCGCAGAGCTCGCGCCCGCGGAGCTCGCGCACGCGCCGCTTGGCGATGGCGAGGTCGTCTCGTGAGGGCGTGGCGGTCCGGCCGGCCTGCGGGAATCGTCCTGCTCGCGGCCGTCGCTGTCGCGGCCACCGGGCTGCTGGGCAGCCCCACCGACGTCCGCGCCGCGACCCCGGACCTCACGATCGTCGGCGCCGCGCGTTACGACGTCCAGCCGGCGCAGCAGCGGATCCGCGTCACCGTCGATCTCACGCTCACGAATCGGCTGCGCGACACGAAGACCAAGAGGTACTTCTTCGATCATGCGTTCCTGGCCGTGCTGCCGGGTGGGAGCGGCTATCGGCTGAGCTGGGCGGGCAGTGGCCAGCCGACGGTGTCCGTCGCGCGCAAGACCAAGACACACACGCTCCTGCGGCTCAACCTCGCACAGGACCTGAACAGCGGCAGGACCGCCGCGTACCGCCTCACGTTCGATCTCAAGGATCCGGGCGGCCAGCCGACGCGCGACCTGCGCATCGGCAACACGCTCGTGTCGTTCCCGGTGTGGGCATTTGCGAGCGACGAGACCGCGGGCAGCTCGGTCACCGTGGTCTTCCCCAAAGGCTATGAGATCGCGGTCGAGGCGGGCCGGATCCCCGCGCCGACGACGGCGAGCGACGGTCGGACGATCTTCCGGAGCGGCGTCCTCTCCAAGCCCCTCGACTTCTTCGCGTACCTCGTCGGCGACCGTCCGGGTGCCTATACCGATTCGACGGTCGAGACCACCGTGCAGGGCCAGCCGGTCGAGGTCATCGTCCGCGCGTGGTCCGACGACAAGCCGTGGGCCCGGAAGGTCGGCCGCCTGCTCGCGACCGCGCTCCCGGCGCTGGGCGCCCGGATCGGCCTGCCGTGGCCCGACTACGACCAGCCGCTGACCGTGCAGGAGGCCGTCAGCCGGTCGACCGGTGGCTATGCCGGCATCTTCGACCCCTCGGCGGGGACGGTCGCCATCGCCTACTACGCGGACGACTTCGTCGTGCTGCACGAGGCGGCGCATGCCTGGTTCAACGGCTCGCTGCTCGCCGACCGCTGGGCGAACGAGGCATTCGCCTCCTATTACGGCGCGGTCGCCGCCGAGGACGCCAGCATCAAGGTCACGACCGACCGCCTGACGCCCGAGCTCGAAAAGGCGAAGATCCCGCTCAACGACTGGGCCCCGGTCGGAAGCCTCGAGGTGGCGCAGGAGGACTACGCCTACGCGGCGTCATTCACGCTCGCCAAACAGATCGCCGAGCGCGCCGGACCCGACGGTCTGCGGGCCGTCTGGGGGGACGTGTCGGATCGGCTCAGCGCCTACCAGCCGGTCGGCGGCGGGGACGAGATCGTGGGCGGCCCGGTCGACTGGCGAGGTCTGCTCGACCTGCTCGAGGCGCGGAGCGACACGACGTACGACGACCTGTGGAGGACGTGGGTGGCACGGCCCGAGGACCTGCCGCTCCTCGACGCGCGGCTGGGCGCACGGTCCCGGTACGACGCGTTCCTCGGGGTGGTCGGTGAGTGGGACGTCCCGCTGTCGATCCGCGACGCGATGCGCGCCTGGCGTTTCGAGGACGCGACCGCGCTCATCGATGGCGCGGAGGACGTGTTGGCCCTCCGCGGCAGGGTGGAGCGGGCGGCGTCGGCGGCCGGGCTGACCGCGCCGGCCTCCCTGCGGGAGACGTTCGAGGACGACGACGGCTTTGACGACGCGATCGCCGAGGGCGGCGCCGAGCTCGAGGCGATCGATCGCTACGTGGCCGCGGACGCCGAACGTCCGGCGGCGGTGTCGCCGCTCATGACCCTCGGGATGTGGAGCCAGCACCCGGACGCCGACCTGGTCGCGGCGCGGGAGGCATTCGCGCGCGGTGAGCTGGCCGCATCGGTCGCGGCGTCGGACGCAGCTGCCGCGACGTGGGTGACTGCGGAAACGGTCGGGCAGGGCCGGGCGTTCAGCATCGCGACGATCGTGATCGCGCTGCTGTTCCTGCTCACGCTGCTGGTCGTGACGGTGAGGCGACGGCGACGGCGACACGTCAGGATGCAGGCGACGCGGCTCCGGACCGGACCAGGATGAGGTCCGCGGCGAAGGGCAGTGTCATGACCACGGAACGGGGACGCCGACTCCGACCGTTGACGATCCTCGCAACGGCGGGCCTGATCGCCGTGGTCGCCTCGTTCGCGTCGCCTGTCGCCGGGACGGTCAACGCAGCCGACGACTTCCTGCGGCTCGGCGCCGACGCCACCTACCGGGTCGATCCGGGCGATCGACTCGTCCGGGTGCGGATCGATTTCGACGCCACGAACCTGCGGCCGAACACGGTCAGCCGCACGTCGCTCGGCACGACCACCACCCGCTACTACTTCGACCGCATCGTCTTCGCCGTCCCGGCCGAGGCGCGGTCCCTCCAGGCGACGTCGGGCGGTGGCACTCTCACGACGAACGTCCGGGCACGCGACCGCTACCGCGAGGTAACGGTCCGCTTCGCGAACCTGTTCTACCGGGCGTCGCGCGCGATCCGCGTCGAATTCACGCTGCCCGGCGGCAAGCCGCGCTCGACCAGCGATATCCGGGTCGGGTCGGCGTTCACCACGTTCACGGCATGGGCGTGGGGAGACGCCGGTCGATCGACCGTCCGGATCATCCTGCCGAGCGGTTTCGACGACGCCGGCTACGGGGAGGACATCGTCGAACGCACCCGACCCGACCACGTCGAGATGTCGACCGGCTCGATCCGCCAGCCGGACGCGTGGTATCGCGTCGTCGTCGCGGATCGGCCGACGGCCCTGACCGATCTGCGCATCGAGCCTGGTGGGCGGGGCATCGTGGTGAAGGCCTGGCCCGAGGATACCGTCTGGCGCGACCGGGTCGCCGACGTGCTCGAGGAGGGGCTGCCTGCGCTCGAGGAGCTGGTCGGGCTGCCGTGGCCCGTGTCGGGCGACCTGTCGGTGAGCGAGGTCCACGCGCCGTTGCTCCACGGCTACGCCGGGTTCTACGACGCGCGCACCGACGAGATCGCGATGAGCGAGGACCTCGACGACCACACGATCCTGCACGAGGCGTCGCATGCGTGGTTCAACGAGGACCTCGTCCGCGATCGCTGGATCGATGAGGGCCTGGCCGAGTACTACGCCGACCGCGTCCGTCAGACGCTCGGCCTGTCGAACGAGTCCGCGCCGACGGTGATCGAGCCCACCGACGCCGGGGCATTCCCCCTGAACGACTGGCCGGATCCCGCCCGCATCGACTCGGAGGAGGCGGATCAGAAGGAACGTTTCGGGTACGGCGCCGCCTACACCGTGATCCTCCGGATCGCCGAGGACATCGGCGACGACGGGATGAGGGCTGTCCTCGCGGCTGCGAACTCCGGCGAGAACCCTTATGCCGGCGACGCGGGCGCGGAGAAGACCGGCGCCGATCCCGACTGGCGACGCTTCCTCGACCTCGTCGAGGAGGTCGGTGACACCGACACCGCCGACGACCTGTTCGGGCGGTGGGTCGTGACGTCGGCGGAACGAGCAACGCTGCGGACGCGCGAAGACGCACGCGACGCCTACGCGGCCCTCGACACGGCGGGCGCCGAGTGGGCCGTCCCGCGCGGCATCCGGGCGTCCATGAGCCTCTGGCGGTTCACCGATGCGAGCAAGCTGATCGACGAAGCCGAGCCGGTGCTCGCGCTGCGGGACGACCTGACGGCCGTGACCGCCGAGCTCCAGCTGGCGGTGCCGTCGGATCTCGAGACCCCGTTCGAGGAGGCGCTCGCAAGCGACGATCTCGGCGAGGTCAGGGCGATGCTCGAGGATCGGATCGAGACCGCGGGAGCGATCGCACAGGCGCATGATGCCCTCGCCGCCGAGCGGACGCCGCTCGTCTCGCTCGGGCTGGCGGGCGAGACCCCGGATGCCGGCTACAGCGCGGCCCGCAACGCGTTCGAGGCGGGCGACCTCGCGGCCGCGACCACGGCATCCGCGGCGACCATGACACTCCTGACTGGAGCGGAATCCGTCGGCACGACGCGAGCGGTGGTCATCGGCGCGGTCGTGGTCGGCCTGTTGCTCCTGTTGACGGTGCTCTTCGTCGTCAGGCGTCGCCGCCGACGGGTCGCGGTCAGCGCCGTGACGGGGGCATCGTCTACACTCCCGGCCACGCCGGAGCCGGAGACCGCGCGACCCGCGGTGCCGTCGACACCGGGCGAGACCGCACGAGGAGCCGAGCCGGACTGAATGGGCATCCAGCGGGCCCGACCCTCCCACGAGATCCTGTCGGGCGACTCAGCCGACGTCTACTTCGCGCGGGCGGAGAGCATCCTCGCCGCCGAGGGCCTCGACCCGGTCGTCACGATGGAAGTGTTCACGCGTCGAGAGGCCATCCTGTGCGGCATCGACGAGGCCAAGAACCTCATCGGCCACGTGCTCGCGGATTGCGATCCCGCGGAGACCACGATCGAAGCGCTGTCGGACGGCGCCCCGATCGGCCCACGCGAGGTAGTCCTGCGGATCCGGGCGAGGTATCGCCGATTCGGGCTGTACGAGACGGCCCTTCTGGGGATGCTCGCCCAGTCGACCGGGTGGGCGACCGCCGCCCGCGAGATCGTCGACATCGCGGCGCCCGAACCGGTCATCAGCTTCGGCGCGCGGCACGTCCATCCGGACATCACCGACGTCCTCGACTACGCGGCGATCGTCGGTGGCTGTGTCGGCGCCTCGACCCCGGCTGGCGCGCGGCTGGCCGGTCTGGCCCCGACCGGCACGATGCCGCACTCGCTGGTCCTGATCTTCGGCGACACCGTCGAAGCGGCGCTCGCCTTCGACCGCCACCTGGGCGAGGACGTTGCCCGGATCGTGCTCGTCGACACGTTCAAGGACGAGGCCGAGGAGGCACTGCGCGTCGCGCACGCCCTCGGCGACAGGCTGTACGGCATCCGACTCGATACGCCCTCTGAGCGCGGCCGGGTCACGGCCGACCTCGTTCACGAGGTCCGCGCCCGCCTCGACATGGAGGGCTACCAGCACGTCAAGATCGTCGTGTCGGGCGGGCTCAACCCGGAGCGGATCCGCTATTTCAAGGAGGCCGGCGCCCCGATCGACTCGTACGCGGTCGGCTCGTTCATCAGTGGCGCCAGTCCGATCGATTTCACCGGCGATATCAAGGAGATCGACGGGCGCCCGATCGCGAAGCGCGGCCGGATCCCGGGCATCACCGAGTCAGCGCGGCTCCAGCCGGTCGATCTCGCGCCGTATCGCCTGGTCGCGAGCGGTTAGAACCCGTCCCGGTCACGACCCGGTTTCGGGGGTCATGCGACCATTCGCCCGTGGACGATCAGATCCGCGACGACGAGCCCGAGCGGGAGTCGGCGTACGAGCTGTTCCAACGCGGCCAGTCCTTGCTGGCCTCGCGTCATCACGCGCAGGCCGCCATCGTCCTCGAGCGGGCGGATCGCCTGGAGCCCGGCAAGGCGTCGATCCTCGAGGCCCTCGGGCGGGCCTACTTCAACTCCGGCCAGCACGAGCTCGCGCGGACGACCTTCGAGCGCATCCTCGACCTCGACCCGTCCGCGCCGTACGCGCATTTCGCGCTGGGCCAGAGCCTGAAGAAGCTCGGGCGCCGAAAGAAGGCAGGGACCCATCTGCGGATGGCCGTCGCGCTCAGCCCGGACTCGTCGCTGTACCGGGACGCGTTGGCGCGCCTCGGGGCGGACGGGAAACCCAGCCGCCGCAAGCGGCCCTAGCCGATCGCAAACGGCCCTAACCTCCGGGGCGGACCTCGTCGATCACGCGCGCCAGCCAGAACAGCCCGACGATCGACTTCGCGTCGCGGATCTCGCCCTGTTCGGCGGCCTTCACGGCATCCCGCCACGGACGCCACTCGAGGATGAGTCGCTCGTCCTCGTCCGGCCCGAGACGGCCGTCCGCCGACGCTGCCGCGAGGTCGGTGGCGATGTACAGGTGCATCAGCTCGTCCGTGAAGCCCGGCGCCGAGTAGAACGCCCCGAGCGTGCGCCACGTCCCGGCGCGCAGCCCGGTCTCCTCCTCGAGCTCGCGGCGGGCCGCATGCTCGGGTTCCTCCTTGGAGCCGTCCGCCGCGAGGTCGAGCCCGCCGGCCGGGATCTCGAGCAGCGCATCGTCGGCGGCCAGCCGCCACTGGCGGACGAGCGCTACGCGACCCTCGGCGTCCAGCGCGACGATCGCCACCGCGCCCGGGTGGCCGGCGAAGTCGCGCGTGGCACGCGATCCGTCGTTCCGCTCGACCGTGTCGACGCGGAATTCCAGGAACTTGCCTCGATGGAGCACGCGCCGATCGACGACGCGCTCGCGAAGATCGGCCCCGGAGAGAACCTCCGGGGCCGTGGGCTGCGGTGTGCGTGGATCGTCGGTCAGGCGGCCACCGAGGCGGGAGCCTGGGTGATGGTCTCGCCGGTCTCACGATCGAACAGATGGAGCTTGTCGAGCGGGACGACCAGTTCGACGATATCGCCCGGCCGGACCCGGTTCGCCGAATTGACGATCGCGACGATGTCCTGGTCGGCGGCGTTCACGTGCAGGAGCTCCTCGTTGCCGAGGTACTCGACGACATCTGCCCGGGCGCGGAACGAGCCGCTGTCCGGACCGGTCTCGCCGATCTCGAGGTGCTCCGGTCGGAAGCCGACCACGACCGTGCGCCCGCTCGACCCGATCGCATCGCGCGCACGCGTCGGGAGGGGCAGGGACCACTCGCCCGGACCCTGCAACCGGTCGCCGTCGATCACGACTTCGACGAAGTTCATGGCCGGGCTGCCGATGAACCCGGCGACGAACCTGTTGGCCGGGTGGTCGTAGAGCTGCTGCGGCGCGCCGACCTGCATGAGCAGGCCCTCGCTCATGACCGCGATCCGCTCTCCCATCGTCATCGCCTCGACCTGGTCGTGGGTGACGTAGACGACAGTGGTCTTGAGCCGCTGGTGCAGCCGCGCGATCTCGGCACGCGTCTGGACGCGCAGCTTGGCGTCGAGGTTCGAGAGAGGCTCGTCCATCAGGAACACGGCCGGCTCGCGGACGATCGCGCGACCGAGGGCGACGCGCTGCCGCTGGCCGCCGGAGAGCTCCTTCGGCTTCCGGTCGAGCAGCTTCTGGAGTTGGATCGTCTCGGCAGCTTCCTTGACGCGCCGATCGATCTCGGACTTCGAGACCTTGCGCAGCTTGAGTCCGAACGCGAGGTTCTCGCGCACCGACATGTGGGGGTAGAGCGCGTAGCTCTGGAACACCATCGCGATGTCGCGGTCCTTGGGTGCCACGTCGTTGACGACCCGCTCCCCGATCCGCAACGTCCCGCTGGAGATCTCCTCGAGCCCCGCGATCATCCTGAGAGCGGTCGTCTTGCCGCATCCGGAAGGCCCGACCAGGACCATGAACTCGCCATCGCCGATCTCGATGTTCATGTCCTTGACGGCGTGGAAATCGCCGTAGAGCTTGTTGATGTCCTCGAACGTCACGTTCGCCACGGGCGCACTCCTCCGACCTGGTCGCCATCGCGGGTCCATGCATCCCAGTCGCAGAAGCGATGTCGCGCCCGAAGGCGTGACGCGGACGGACCCCGTACGTGGCGGCGCAGGGTCTCGCATCGTACACCGGCGTACCATCACCCTACTTCGATGCAGCTCGGGATCGATATCACCCGCCGCACGTTCCTGGTCCACGCCGGACGCGGGACGATCGCGCTGGCAGTGCTTGGCGTGGCCGGTTGTGGGCCGTCTGCGACCAGCTCCGCGGCGACGCCCGCGGACGAGGGCGAGCCGTCGAGCGCTGCCAGCCCCGAGGGGACCGGCGTCCGCGCCACGAACCAGCCCGGGAGCTCCGCACCGTCTGCGGCGACCGGCGGCGTGACATGGCACCGCGCCAACCTTGGGTTCGTGTCGGCCTACATCCTGGCCCGCGGCGGGGAGGCCGCGATCGTCGACACGGGCGTCACCGGAAGCGAGGGCGCCATCGCCGACTCGCTGACGGCCGCCGGCCTTGGCTGGGAGGCGGTGGGGCACGTGATCCTGACGCATCGCCACGGCGATCATGCCGGCAGCATCGAGGCGATCATGGGCGCGGCACCCGCCGCCGCCGTATACGCCGGCGCCGAGGACATCCCCGCCATCGCTGCGTCACGACCCGTGACGGCCGTCGGTGACGGCGAGAACGTGTTCGGTCTGCGGATCGTCACGACGCCGGGTCACACGGCCGGGCACATCGCCGTTCTCGACGAGATCGGGCGGATCCTGGTCGCTGGCGATGCTCTCGGCACGACTAGCGGATCGCTGGCAGGGTCGAACCCGAGCTTCACGGAAGACGCTGCGGCGGCCAAGGCGTCGATCAGCAAGATGGGCGCCCTCGACTTCGACATCCTGCTGGTCGGCCACGGCGAACCCATCCTCGAGGGTGCTGCGGCCGAGGTCGCCGCGCTCGCCGCGGCTGGCTGAGGCGACCCGGATGCAGACGAGCCCGGCAGTCCACGTCGCGCGCGATCGCTTCCACTTGGCGTGGGATCCCGCGATCCCGGCGATCGAGACTGTCGACAGTGGCGCGGTCATCGAATTCGACATGCTCGATGCGTCGGGCGGCCAGCTTAGGGCGAGTTCGACGGTCGAGGACCTGGGTCGCCTCGACTTCGACCGCGTCGACCAGGTCAATGGCCCGATCGCGGTGCGCGGTGCCGCACCCGGCGACACGCTGCAGATCGATCTCCTCGAGTTCGAGCCGGCCGACTGGGGCTGGACCGCGAGCATCCCGGGCTTCGGGCTGCTGGCCGACGAGTTCCCCGACCCGTACCTGCGGATCACGACGCTGCCGCGAGCCGGCGAGCGTGCCGAGTTCCTGGCCGGTGTCCACGTGCCGATCGTGCCGTTCTGTGGCGAGGTCGGCGTTGCGCCCGAGACCGGACCGCGCTCCACGATCCCGCCCGACCTCCATGGCGGCAACATGGACACGCGTCACCTGACGGCGGGATCGACGCTGTTCCTGCCGGTCTTCCACGACGGGGCGCGCCTGTCGATGGGCGATGGGCACGCGGCACAAGGCGACGGCGAGGTGTGCGGCACGGCGATCGAGACGCCGATGCGCGCCGTCGTCCGGGTGACGATCCGCAAGGACCTTCACCTGACCGGCCCCGAATTCCTCACAGCAGATGTCGTGGCGACGCCGGCCGGCCGGCGCTACGCGACCGACGGCATCGGCCCCGACCTCAACGGCGCGGCCCGCGACGCCGTGCGGCGCATGATCGACTGGCTCGGCCGGGAGCACGACATCGACCCGATCGATGCGTATCTGCTGACGAGCGTCGCGGTCGACCTGCGGATCAGCGAGATCGTCGACATGCCGAACGTCGTCGTCACGGCGCACTGCCCGCTGTCGATCTTCGATTGAGGTGGCGGCCGCCGAAGCGGCCGCCGAGTCTTCCCGTGGTTGGGGCGTTTCGTTATCCGGCGCTACGCTTGGCCCGGCGCCTCATCGACCATCGCCTCCTTGACCCTCCCGAGCGCCTCCCGTCGCTGGAAGTACAGGTACAGGCCGATGGCCAGGCCGGCGATCATCCAGATCGCGACAAGCGGTGGCACCAACGAGTACGGCTCGGCGAGTGCCGCAAGCTCCAGGTCGATGAGCGGGATCGTGACCCCGCCCAGGACGCCGAAGAACGCCGGGATCATCGCGATGACCCCGAGGATAGGCACGACCACGTGCTTGATCGCGTTGAACTCGGCTCGACCCTCCCCAAGGTAGTAGCCGATGGCGGCCAGGTTGACGGCGATGTACATCCCGGCGAACAGCAGACCGAGCGCGTATCCGAGCCAGAAGTACGTGTTGAGGGGGCCAGGCGTGTCCGGATACGCCGAGCCGAGCCACAGGCTGAGGCCGACCGCGACGACGATGCCCAGGATGGCCTGGAAATGCACCGCATTGACCGGCGTCCGATAGGTCGGGTGAACGGCCGCGAACG
The DNA here is from genome assembly GCA_963819655.1 of uncultured Chloroflexia bacterium. GTDB lineage: Bacteria > Chloroflexota > Limnocylindria > Limnocylindrales > CSP1-4 > SPCO01. The sequence continues at coordinate 1,447,681 of CAWFXA010000002.1, forward strand.
CCGCGGGGATAAGACGCGACCGACCTAGCGAGAAGATCGCTCGAGTCGATGCGTTGGCGCCGGAGTTGGCGTTGGCGAGACAGCTGTTGAGGATCGCGAAGATGACGAGCAGGCTGCCGATCCCGGGGAGGACCTGTTCGGCCATGCCGCCCCACGGGTTGCCATCATTGGCGCCGATGAACTCGGTCATGTTGCCTGGGCCGAAAAACACCGTCGCGGCGTAGTAGCAGAACACGTAGAACAGCCCGATGAGGATGGCCGACCAGAGCACGGCCTGACGGATCGTCCGCTTCGGGTCACGCGTCTCCTCGGCCAGCGGCACGGCGGCCTCGAACCCGACGAACGCGAGGAGACAGAAGACCATCCCCTGGAGCGCCGGCCGAAGGCCCTCGTCGCCAGGGATGAAGACCGACAGCGTGTTGTTGGCTCCGGCATTGATGATGAGAAGGACGGAGACCAGCAGGAAGATGCCGATTTCGATGAGCCCGAGCACGACACCGGTCCGTGTCGAGATAGAGATGCCGCGGTACGTCAGGAACCAGACGATCGCGGCGCACAGGAGCGCCAAGGGCAGCCAGAGCAGATCGTTCGAGATGCCGAAGAGCTGATCCAGCAAAGCCGCGCCGTAGAACCCGAATGCCGCGAACAGCACGGGCGGCACGATCGTCTCCGCCAGGAGGAATGCCCATGCCATGAGCCAGCCCGCGAACGACCCGAGGCCACGCCCCACGTACGTGAACATGCCACCGGCCGATGGCAGGTGTCGCGCGAGCTCGGCCATGGAATAGGCCGTGAGCAATACCGCGATGAGCGCGATCACCACCGCGAGCGGGGTCAGCCCGCCAGCCAGGCTCGTCGCGAAGCCGATAGATAGTGCGACGGCGACCGCCGGCGCCATGTGCGTGATGGACTGGAACAGGACCTCGGTCAGCCCGATCGCGTTGCGCTCAAGGCCAGGACCGGACGTGGTCGACGCCATAGAGACCTCCTCTCCCTCGGCCCCCCTGGTGAACCCCCTCCGGGCGCCCGCTACTATGCCGCCACGCTATGCAGACGGCAATGGCAATTGCACAATCGCGCGACCTGCACGAGATGGCCGCTGCGACCACGGCCCGGCTGACGGAACTCGGCGCCGACGCGCTGTGGGTCGTGTACCACGACTACGCCGGCCTCGGCCGCGCGAAGGCAGTCCCGCGCGGCCGTTTCGACGAGGTCGCCCGGGAGGGCGTCACGTTCGCGATGGCGAACTGGGACCTCGCGATCACCGACGAACAGGTGCCGCATCCCGTCTTCGGCGCCGACTCGGGCGACTTCCGGGCCGTTCCGGATCCCGACACGCTCGTTGCCGTGCCGCATCGGCCGGGCGTGGCGCAGGCCTTCCCGTGGCTGACTGACGACACCGGCCGGCGATGGGAGGGCGATCCGCGGGCGGCGCTGGCGACACAGGTCGAGCGCCTGACGCGGATCGGTATCGCCGTGCGCGTTGCGTTCGAGGCCGAGTTCGTGATCGTGCCCGGGTCCGACGCGGCGGCCCTGCGCGACGACACGAGCCGCATGTTCACCGTCGAAGGGCTCGATGCCCGGTGGCCGCTGGCGGCGCGGATCCTCGACAACCTCGATGCGACCGGCGTCGCGGTCCATCAGTTCGCGAAGGAGTACGGCCCGGGCCAGTTCGAGGCCAGCCTCTTGCCGGCCGCGCCGCTCGTCGCGGTCGACCGCTTCCTCCTCGCACGGCAGCTCATCCGGGCGGCCGCCCGTGATCTGGGTGCCACGGCCTCGTTCATGCCGAAACCGTTCGACGACCTGCCCGGGAACGGGCTGCATGTGCATCTCGGCCTGTCGCGCGCCGACGATCCGGCCGTCGACCTCATCGCTGACCCTGACGACCCGGACCGGGTCGCCCCGACCGCCGGTCCGCCGATCGCCGGCCTGCTCGCCCACGCAGCCGGTCAGACGGCGCTGGCGTCACCGACCCCGAACTCCTCCAAGCGCCTGCTGCCCGGATCGTGGGCGCCGGCTCACGTGTGCTGGGCGATCGGCAACAGGTCGGCGCTCGTCCGCGTGCCGGGGCGAGGCGCGGGGCGGCACCTCGAGGTCCGCAGCGGTGACGCGTCGATGAACCCGTACATCCACCTGACCGGCCTGCTCGCATCGATCGCCGACGGTGTCGAGCGAGACTTGCCCTTGCCCGCCGAGGCGCGGGTCGATGTCGGGCACCTCGCCGACGACGAGGCGGCCGCCGCCGGATTCCCGCGGCTTCCCGCCGACCTCGTCGCCGCAGTCGATGCCTTCGAGGCCGACGAGGTGTTGCGCGACGCGGTCGGGCCTGTGATCGCGCTGCACTATGTCGATGTGAAACGGTTCGAATGGGATCTCTATCGCGAGCGATCGGGCCTGGCCGCGGGCTCGACCGAGGTGTCCGACTGGGAGCGTCGGACGTACTTCGAATGTCTGTAGCGCCTCCGTTCGCCGTCGACTCTCGGCGTGAGGTCCCGGGCGGGCAGCCCGCCCATCGGGTCATCGAGGCGATCTTCCCCAACACCGACATCGCGTACGTCGAGGAGTGGTCGTCGATCGCCGACGTCTTCGATCGACTCGAGGATCAGCGGCCGGCCACGTGCGGAGCGTACGCGACTCGCTATCTGCTGGGCCCGCTGGGATATCCGCAGAGCGACGGAATCGACACCACGCGCGAGGACTACCTCGCCTATCTCGCGGGGACCGTGATCGAGCGGGAGGAGCTCGACGACGTCCGCCGCACGACGACGGCCGCCACCGAGGCCGGACTGTCCGACGCCGAGGCGATCGAGCAGTTCCCGCGGACGTGGTACGGCTGGCCACTCCGTTCGTCCGACGACGACGCGATCACCGGCACGAGCCCGACCGGCGTCGCGCGCGCGATCGCCGTCGGCTCGGGCGGTGCGCTCGTCACCGTGCCGGTGCCGTCTCGTGACCGCGATGGCGCCGTGCTGCTGGACCACGAACGCTTCGATGCGCTCCTCGACATGATCGAGTCGCACATCGGCTCCTGGCGGATCCATCCGATCGCGAACCTCGAGGTCGACCAGCTCCTGGACGCGACGAGCGACGCCTATTCGCCCGACGTCATCGCGGGCCCGGATCCGGAGGCGACGATCCCGCGTGAACGCTGGGGCGTCGGCCATTTCGTCGGGATCGGTGCCTTCTGGCGGGGAGGGGACGGCCGCCGCTGGACCCTGCTGCTCGATACGTTCAAGGCACGTGGGTTCGCCGGCTATGTCCCGATGCCGGCCGAGCCGCTCAGGCGCGCCCTGGTGCGCGAGGATGGCCGTACGGGAGGCCTGCTGCTGGTCCTGCCGCGAGGGTCGCTTGACGATGCTGCAGCGGCGGTCGCTGCCCTCGGCCTGGAGATCAGGATGTGGGGCAACGGCAGCCTCGAGCCTGAGGGCTGGACCTGGGAGCTCGGCCGCTAACGACCGGAGTCGGGCGTTTTGGGCGCGTCGAACCTCGTCGGGCAGCGACTTCGTGTCCAGCCGGGATCTATGTGCCTGCCAGTATCGGACAGAGCGGCTCCAGGTGGCCACGAAGCTCGCCGGTAACCAGATTCACACGCCCGGAAAAGTCATTCAGGCCAGGTTCGAACCCGACCGGTCCTCCGACGCGACCCGAGGCGTATGACTCACCTGTCGCGAGGAACGTGTGGAACGGCCCGGAGATCTTGATCGTGACCGTCACGCCGTTCGCGGGATTCGTCATCGTGGCGACGAGTCTCCCCGTGATGATCTGCTTGACCGGCTCCCCAGCGCTGTCGAAGAAGGTCGTGATGAACTCTTGCTGCACCGGGAACGTCACGAGGACGAGGAAGCCGCAGCTCGTGTCCTCGATGAGATCGGGTAAGACGAACGGCTCGCGCACCGGCTCCTTCGCTAGGGCGGGGGTCGCCATCGTCAGAACCGTCACGAGGCACAACGTCGCAGAGAGCCAGAGGCGTCGCATCGCAAGTCCTCCTTGGTCGGGTCGACCTGTGCGCCCCACAACGGCCGAGGCAACCCGGACATCGACCGCTGCAGCGAGCCCCCGATGCGATGCCAGCATATGCCGCCCTAGTCAGGGGGCAAGCCCTCCGGTGCCGATCGTCAACAGAGGCGCGATGCCGGTCACACAGGAGGCTGGGGTGGCCTATGGGGCTCGAACCCATAACCTTCGGAGCCACAATCCGATGCTCTGCCGATTGAGCTAAGGCCACCACGTTGCCCGGGGCTACGGCGCCGATCTGCGCCATCGGGCCACGGGGCGAACGGGAGTGTATCGGAAACGACGGCGGCCTTGGGAAGACCGCCATCGTTGGGGCGGATCCGGCTACTCGAACCGGATCGAGTCGATGATCTGTTGGATCTCCTGGTCGAGCTCGGGGCCGGCGCCCTTGAACGTGATGCCGTCGATCCAGATGAGTCTTCCATCCACGTCGACGATCCAGACGCGGAACGTCGCGCCGAGCGCCTGAGCCCACCGCCAACCGCCGCTCGCTCCTCCGGTGCTCTCGTCGTACCAGACGTAGAACTCCTTGGGGTCGCAGTCGATGTCCTCGCGGATCGTGAACACCACGTGCTGCGCGGGTCGCCCGTCAACCATGACGCTCGACGGCCCAGCGACAAGGTCGGTCCCGGGGATCGTCGCCACGGCGGCGGCGAGACCCGCCGCTGAGGCAGCCGGCGACGGGTTCAGGGGTGTGTGAGCGCACGGATCGGCGTAGACGTTCTCCGGGGCACTCGGCCAGAAGATGATCACGGAGGAGCCGGGCTGCTCGATCTCGCCCTTGACGATCTCGTTGCCGTCGCTCGTCCATCCCGATGTTGGAACGCTGAACGAAAGCGGAACGCCCTCGCGGACGGCGGTATGCGTGCCAATCGCAACCGGGCCCGGCGGAGGAAAGTCGGCCGTCGAGGGCTCGGGGGTGGCGGACGGTGATGGCGTCGGTGACGCCGAGGGCGAAGCCGAGGGCGACGACACCCCCACCCCACCGGTCCCTGGCAACAGATTGATACCAACGACCGCGACGACCACCACGGCGGCGGCCGCGATCGCGAACTTGGCAAAGGAATTCATGTCGGCGATCCTCCGCGCCGGCCACCAGGCACGGCGCTGTGGGGTCGCGTCCAGCAGGCCGAGGACGTTCTCGAGGACCCGGTCCGCGCGTTCGTGCTCGTCCGTGCGCAGCCACGACCGGACGATGCGCGTCGTGTCGAGATCGCTGCTCATCGGGCAACTCCCCGCATCGGCGGTCGCGCATCGGCGTCGAGCGCCGCGCGCAACCCGCGCATCGCGTGATGAAGTCGAGAGTGGGCCGTCCCGACCGGGATGCCGAGGACGTCGGCTACCCGGTCGAGCGGCAGGTCGAGGTAGTGGTGCAGGACCACCACCGCGCGGTGATCGATGGAGAGCCGGCTGAAACCACGGTCGAGCTGTTCGCGATCCACGACCGAGCTCAGGTCGCGATCCGTCACGGGCTCGTCCGCCGGCAACAGCCGAAGGTTGGGCGCCCAGCGTCGCTCCTTCCGGCCCTCGGCATAGCAGGCGCGCACGAGGAGCCGGTACGACCAGGCCTCGAAGCGAGCCGGGTCGCGGAGCTGCGGGAGGTCCTGCCAGATGGCGAGCAGCGCCTGCTGCGTCGCGTCCTCGGCGAGGTCGATGTCGCGCAGGATCCTGCGCGCCACGGCAAGGAACCGATCGGCGATCTCGGTGGCGAGGACGGCGTATGCCTCCTTATCACCGTGCTGGGATCGGATCACGAGATCGGTATCCATGCCCTTCCGCCTGACGACATCGCTCCGGTGCGATGTCGATCACACGGTATGGGTCCGTCGAGCGGCTGGAATTGTCAATTCCTGCGGTGGGCAGGTGTAGAGTGCGGCTCCCTCGTCCCAACAACACACTGCGAGGTGGTCCGATGGCAAGGAAGCCGACGTCGAGCGATGTCGCGCGGACGACCGACCGACCGACGAAACGCTCTCAGCGACACGACGACCGGACGAACGGCACGCACGCTGGGCGGCGGAGGAAGGTCCCAGCTTTGTCGGCGGCCGCAAGCCCAGATGTCGCAGTCGTCCCGAAGGCGCCGCTCTCCAACAAGGTCTATCTCCAGGAGCTCGCCAACCTCCAGATCGAGCTCGTGAAGCTCCAGGAATGGATTCGCTCCGCCGGCCTGAAGATCGTGGTGATCTTCGAGGGTCGTGATGCCGCCGGGAAGGGTGGGGCCATCAAGCGGGTCACCGAAAGCCTGAGTCCGCGGATCGCGCGCGTCGTGGCACTCCCGGCACCGACCGAACGTGAGCGGACGCAGTGGTATTTCCAGCGCTACATCGCTCACCTGCCCGCGGCCGGCGAGATGGTCATGTTCGACCGTTCCTGGTACAACCGCGCCGGCGTGGAGCGGGTCATGGGGTTCTGCACGGAACGCGAATACCGCGAGTTCATGCGGTCGACTCCGGAGTTCGAGCGGATGCTGGTCCGCTCGGGGATCAAGTTGATCAAGTACTGGTTCTCGGTCAGCGACGCTGAGCAGGAGCGGCGTTTCCGACGTCGGATCGAGGACCCCACCAGGCGCTGGAAGCTGAGTCCTATGGACCTCAAGTCGCGCTCGAAGTGGGTGGAGTACTCGCGCGCGAAGGACGAGATGTTCCGCTACACGGACATCGCACAGGCGCCCTGGTTCGTCGTCGACTCGGACGACAAGAAGCGGGCGCGCCTCAACGTGATCAGCCACCTGCTGAGCCAGATCCCCTACAAGGACCTCACGCCAGCGCCGATCAAGCTGCCACGGCGCCAGAAGGACGACAGCTACGTCCGACCGCCCATGGCCGATCAGAACTTCGTCCCGACGCGGTATTAGCGCGTTCGGTCAGTCGCGCAGCAACGAGAAGGCCGCGCCCGGCGGGCGCGGCCTCCCTTTTGTCCTGGTTCGGCGGCGTGTAGCCGCCCGGGTCAGTCGGGCTGCTCTCGCTCCGAGCCGGCGTGCGTCGGAGCGGTCCAGGGAGCGACGGACCGCAGCAGGCGGACCGCGGCGCTCGTATGGTCCATCGACGCTGCGGCCGCGACCGGCTCGGGCTCCTGCGCGGGCTCGGTTGCCGGCCAGGCCTGGTTGGCGGCCGCCGCCGGGTCCATCACCGGGACCGGTTCCGCGGTCGGGGACTCGGCAGACTCCTCGGTGGCAGCAGACGACGTCGTTTCGGTGACCGGCGCCTCGATCTCGGTCATGGCTTCTGACTCGCCTGAGCCGTTCGTGGCGTCGACATCGGTCGTCGGGGCCACGAACTCGGCGACCTCGGGCGACTCGCCGTCGGCCGCGGCTGCACCGGCGACGATCTCGTCCGCGGGCGTGTCCGCGTCACCTGCGGCGATCGATTCGGCGACCGCGTCGGTTGCGGCGACTGCGTCGGAGCCGACGTCGGTGACTGGCTCGGGCTCGGCGAACATCGCGACTGCGCTCGCGCGTGCCTTGGCGCGCACCTGGTCGAGGTCGGGCGGTGCCGGCAGCGCCTCGGCGCGTGCCACGATCGTCGCAGGATCGCCTGCCTCGGAGAGCTCGGCGAAGAAGGTGTCGAGCGTCTCGCCGTAACCCTTGACGGCCGCGTCGACGCCTTCGATCTCGGTATCGATGATCGCGTCGTGCTGGCCCAGGTACTCATCGAGGCTTGCCCGCCGATCTTCGATCTTCTGATCGGCTTCAGCGCGGATGCGGTCCATCTCGCCGGCAGACCATTCCTCGACGTGCTGGACGTCCTCCTCGGCCAGTCGGCGGAGCTCTTCGGTCTCGATCGCGGCGCGCGACCTGACCTTTTCGATGTGGACCGCGGCGTCCTCGGCGACGCGTGCCGCGATGGTCTCCCGCTCGCGCTCGGCGGTCGCGCGCATCGCGCTGGCGAGCTCAGACAGGAAGCCGGGTCGCAACCCGCCGCTGTCTGACCCCTGCTTTGGCTGGTCGGCGGTCGGCGGATCGGCCCCGGTCACCCCGGGCGATTCCGTCGTCCCGACCACCGACGTGCCATTGACATGGCCCGCTTCCGGGAAGATGGGATCGTCGTTCTGGTCCATTCGTCCTGCCTCGCTGGGCGCACGACCGTACCAAGTCGTCAACGGTTTTGGCAACACCCTACCGGTCTTGTGGCGTCTGGTGTGGTGCAGCGGGGAACCGCCCACCCCCTCGATCCGGCCCGTGACATCATGCCGACATGGCCCTGAGCGAACGGGCGGGTAAGCCCGCCGACCCGTCGATCCTCGTCGATGTCGACGCCCTGCTGGCTGCCTATCACGACCGCCGACCCGACCCGTCCGAACCGGCCCAACGGGTGGCGTTCGGGACGTCGGGCCATCGCGGCTCGTCGTTGCGCAACGCGTTCAACGAGGCCCACATCCTGGCGACGACCGAGGCGATCTGCCGCTACCGCGTGCAGCGCGGCTATGGCGGGTCGTTGTTCATCGGCCGCGACACCCACGCACTGTCCGAACCGGCGACGGCCACCGCCCTCAGCGTGCTCGTCGCACGCGGGGTCGATGCCTGCGTCGACGCGGCCGATGGATTCACCCCGACCCCGGCCGTCTCGCACGCCATCCTCGTTGCCAACCGGCCCACGGACAGCTGGCGCCACCTGGCCGACGGGATCGTCGTGACGCCGTCGCACAACCCACCGGACGACGGTGGGTTCAAGTACAACCCGCCCAACGGCGGTCCCGCCGACACCGACGTCACGGGCTGGATCCAGGACGAGGCCAACCGCATCCTCGAGGGGTCCGGTGCCGATGGCGTCGACGGCGTTCCCCGGGCGACCGCCGCCGAGGTCCGTGACGGCGTCACGCGGTACGACTTTCTCGGTCGCTACGTCGACGACCTGGCCAGCGTGATCGACATGGATGCCATCCGCGATTCCGGCCTGCGGATCGGTGTCGACCCGATGGGCGGCGCCTCGGTCGCGTACTGGGGCGCAATCCGCGACCGCTTCGGACTGGACCTGACGGTGACGAACGAAGCCGTCGATCCGCAGTTCGGTTTCATGACCGTCGACTGGGACGGCAAGATCCGGATGGACCCATCGTCGCCGTACGCGATGGCCCGACTGGTCGGCCTCCGCGACAGGTTCGACATCGCCCTCGGCAACGACGCCGACGCCGATCGCCACGGCGTCGTCACCCCCGGACGCGGCCTCCTGAACCCGAACCATGTCCTGTCGGCCGCGATCTCGTACCTGTTCGGCGGGGCGCGCCAGTGGGGGAGCGATGTCGGTGTCGGGAAGACGCTCGTCTCGTCCTCGATGATCGATCGCGTCGTCGCCGACCTGGGTCGCCGGCTGTACGAGGTGCCGGTCGGATTCAAGTGGTTCGTCGACGGGCTGGTCGACGGAACGATCGGCTTCGGCGGCGAGGAGAGTGCCGGAGCCTCGTTCCTCCGCCGCGACGGCACGGTGTGGACGACCGACAAGGACGGGATCATCGCCGACCTGCTGGCTGCGAGCTGACCGCCCGGCTGGGTCACGACGTGGGCGAGGCATATGCCGGGTTGACCGAGCGCTTCGGCGCGCCGGTCTATCGACGCATCGACGCGCCGGCGACGCCCGAGCAGAAGGCCGCCCTCGCGAAGCTCTCGCCGGCCGACGTCGGCGCGACCGACCTCGCCGGTGACCCGATCGTCGCGATCCTGACCAAAGCGCCGGGCAACGGCGCCCCGATCGGTGGTCTCAAGGTCACGACCGAGTTCGGCTGGTTCGCGGCGCGGCCGTCGGGCACCGAGAACGTGACCAAGGTGTACGCCGAGAGCTTCCGCGACGAGGACCATCTGGGGCGGCTGATCGAAGAGGCGCAGGCGCTGGTGGCGGCCGCGTCGGGCTCGTGACGCGGGGGGCCGGCCGCCCTCAGCGCCCGAACAGCGGGATCCGCGCCCCGGTGATGGCTGCGGCCCCGTCCGACGCGAGGTAGCGGAACACGTCGGTGATCTCCTGCGGCGTCGTCCAGGACGCCTTCTTCGGGTCGGTCGCCCGCTCGCCGCCCGTATCGATGACCTTGACGATCACGAGGTTCACCGTGACGCCCGTATTCGCCGTCTCGCGCGCGAGGGAGCGGAGCAGCGCCTCCTCGGCCGCCTTACCGATGGCATAGGGCGCCGTCTTCGCGGTCGGCTCCGACGCGGCCGGTGCCGAGACCGCCATGACCCGACCCCAGCCACGCTCGACCATGCCGGGGACGACCGCCTGGGTCACGTGGAGCGTGGTCCACAGATGCTGGTCGAGCATCCCGGCGACGTCCGCCGGGTCGAGCTCGGCGATCGGCGTGCCTCCGGTGTAGCCGCCCACGAGGTGGAGGACGATATCGATCCCGCCAAGAGACGCCTCGGCCGCCGCGAGGGCGTCCCGGGTGGCGTCGCGATCGCGGAGGTCGACCACGACCGGCATCCATCGGTCCGCAGGGAGCCCCACGTCGGTGGCCGAGCGCTCGGAGCCTGCCTCGTCGGTGCCGGTCAGGGCGAGGCGGGCACCGTCGTCGGCGAAGCTGCGCGTCACGACGCGCCCGAGACCGCCTGTGGCACCCGTGACGAGCACCACGCGGTCCGTCATGGAAGGACTCACGGATCGAAGTCTGCCACGCTGCCCCGCGGGGCCTAGCTTTGCCGCGCCTCCGCGTCGTCGTCGGTCGGAGAGGCGGACGGTGTCGTCCACGGTGCGATGGCGCGGAACAGGCGGACGGCGCCATTCGCGATATCGGCCGCCCCAGGCGTCGCAGTCGCCGCGACCACCTCGTCCTCCGGTACCTGTAGCGGATCCACGGCAAGAGCCGGTCGTCCCGCGGCCCCCGGATCCATGACCCCGACGCCGGGGTCGGCCGCTGTCGCCGACACCATCTGCGCCGCCGCCACGTCATCGGCGTCCTCGTACGCCGCCACCGCGTTGGCCCGCGCATCGGCGCGAACCTGGTCGAGTTTCGGCGGCATCGGCACCGACTCGGCGCGGCGCGCGATCTCGGACGGATCGTTCGAGCCGATCAGCTCGTCGATGAAGCGAGCCAGGCTCGCCGAGTACTCGACCACGGCGGTCTCCACGCCGGCGATCTCGGTCGCGATGATCGCGTGGTGCAGCTCCAGGTATGACGCCAGGTCGGCGCGGCGCTGCTGCGTTCGGCGCTCGGCCTCTCGGCCGATCCGCTTGATCTCGGTGGCCGACCATGCCTCGATGGCGAGGACGTCCTCGTCGGCCAATCGGCGCAGCTCGGCGGCCTCGATCACCGCTCGGGCATGTGCTTTCTCGACGTGGTCCTGTGCGTCACCGGCCACCATCTCGGCGATGCGCTCGCGTTCGCGTGCGGCGGCGCCGTGCATCGCCTGCGCAAGTCCCAAGAGGAAGGATGGGGTCAGTCCCGTGGGCGCATGCCCCTCGTCCGTCCCATCCTCTATAGAAGTCGTGTGGTCCATTCGGGCTACCCCCAAGAGGGCCGAACGTACTGCCAGATCTTCCCGATGGCAACACGGCCGAGGACGAATGCGGTGCGCGTCGGAAACGGCCAGGAAGGGTCAGCGCGGTACCTCGGTGGCCTCGCCGATGGGACCTTCGCGCGACAGACCCGACCGGACCCGCCGCCTACGGTGAGGACCACACCGCAACCATCGCCGCCGCCCCAGCGACGGCCGCACGGGACCTCGCCGAGCGCATGTCCGACCGACCTCACCGCTTTCGTCTCCGTCCGCTGGCGCTCGCCCTGGCAGTGGCGACCGCGTCGCTGGTGGGGCTGGCCAACCCCGGGCCGGCGCTGGGATGGGATTCCGGCTCGTACAGCTCCGCCTCGGAACGTGAGCTCATCGCCTTGACGAACAGGAGCCGGGCGGCCGCCGGACTGCGCGCCCTGAAGGTCGATAGCGCCCTGACCTCGGTCGCTCGCTGGCGGAGCAAGGACATGATCCAGCGCGACTATTTCAGCCACGACATCCCTGGCTACGGGAACGTCTTCACGAAGCTCGATTCGAAGGGCTATTGCTATCGAGTCGCGGGCGAGAACATCGGCTGGAACACCTATCCGGACGGTGACGCCACGGCGGCGATCCACAGCATGTTCATGGACTCCTCGGGCCACCGCAAGAACATCCTCGGACGGTCGTGGGAGGCCATCGGCATCGGTGCCTACAAGGGCTCCGACGGGAAGAAGATGTGGACGGTGCTGTTCGCGGACAAGTGTGGATCGACCGCGAAGGCCACCCCCAAGCCGGCCGCCAGGGCGACACCGAAACCCAAGCCCAAGGCCACTCCGAAGCCCACCCCCAAGCCGACACCGAAACCGACCCCGACGCCGACGCCCACACCGACGCCGGTCCCGACCCCGCCGCCGGACGGGCTGCATCGGCCGGCCGACGACGGCAACGGCACGGGCCAGGGTGGCGGCACCGGCTCGGCACCGGGACAGGCAACGACGGCCACGGGCCTGCGGGTCGTCGCGTCGCCGGGACCCGGCGGCCTGCTCGAAGCGATCGTCGGCGACGTGACCGGCCTCTTCTTCGGCGCCTGATCGAGGGCGGCTGGTACTAGCGCGATGCGGACCATCGGACGACTGCCCGCGACCACACCGCACCGCTACGGTGCGCTCCGGACCAGGCCACACCCCACCGAGGCCAGAATGACCGCCCTGCTCACCCGCCTCCTCGATGCGCCCGACAACGGCACACGCGACGGGATCATCCTCGAGGCACGCGACCTGACCAAGGCATACCCGCTGGGCGAGACCACCGTGCACGCCCTGCGCGGCGTGTCGCTGACCGTGGGTGCGGGCGAGTTCGTCGCGCTCATGGGTCCGTCGGGGAGCGGCAAGAGCACGCTCCTCCAGCTGCTGGGCGGTCTCGACCGGCCGTCGAGCGGCGAGGTCGTCCTCGAGGGCGAGATCATCAGCGAGCTGTCCGATGACCGCGCGACCCGTCTGCGGCGCGACCGGACGGGCTTCGTGTTCCAGTCGTTCAACCTGATCCCGCTGCTGGACGTGACGGAGAACATCGCGTTGCCGTTCACGATCGCCGGGCTGGATCCGTCACGCGGCGAGATCGCCGGACGGATCCAGGAGGTCATCGCCCTGGTCGACCTGACCGGCAAGGAGCACCACAAGCCCGACCAGCTGTCGGCTGGCGAGCAGCAGCGCGTGGCCGTCGCCCGGGCCCTCGTGACCCGGCCGGCCTTGCTGTTCGCCGACGAGCCGACGGGCAACCTCGACTACACGACCGGCACCGAGATCCTCGACGCCCTATGGCGGTCCTGCCAGGAACGCCATCAGACCGTGGTGCTCGTGACGCACGACTCGAAGGCCGCCGCGTACGCCGACCGTGTGCACGTCGTCGGTGACGGCAAGATCCTCGACACCATCGAGCTCGGCCGGCGTGCCGACCACGACGCGACGGCCCTGATCGCCCGGCTCGCCAGCCTCGGTCTCTGAGCCGGATGCGCGGTCTCCACGGGCTGGCCTGGCGCGGCCTGCGCGCCCGGCCCCTGCGCACGGCCCTCACGATGATCGGCGTCGCTCTGGGCGTCGCCGTCCTGTACGCCGGTCTCGCGACGAACGCTGGTATCGGCGCGGCCGTGGATCGGGCTGTCAGTACGCTCGTCGGGCGGGCCGAGCTGCGGGTCGCCGCGTTCGGCGAGATCGGGCTGTCCGAGGCGACGTTGGCGACCATCCGTGACACGCCGGGCATCGACGTCGCGGCGCCGTCCTTCGAACGCCGGACGTATCTCGGCACGGGCCTGTTCGGTCCGGGACCGCTGCCCGCGCCGGTGACGCTCGTCGGCATCGATCCGGCGCTCGAGCCGCGCATCCACGATCTGACGCTGGCTGCCGGTTCGCAGCTCGAGCGCGGTGACGACCCGTCTGCGCTCGTGTCTGCCACCCTCGCCCGCCAGGACGGGCTGACCGTGGGGTCGCGTGTCGGGCTGCAAGGCGTCGACGCCCCCGTCTACCTCCGGGTCGCCGGCATCCTCGCAGGAGACGGCCCGTGGGCCGGCGCGACGGGCCGCGCCGTGGTGACCCACCTGCCGGTCGCGCAGTCCGTGTTCGGTGCTGACGGGCTCACCCGCATCGACCTCGAGCTGACCCCCGGCGCCGACCCGGCGGCCGTCGTGGACGCGCTCGAGGCGACGCTCCTCGCCGAGCCGTATGTCGTGTCATCGCCGCGCGACCTGGCGACCGCGATGGAGGCGTCGACCGGCGACTTTGCCGCGACGACCGCGCTGATCGCCGCGATCGCCCTGTTCGCCGGGGCGTTCCTGATCTTCAACACGCTGTCGATGACGGTGGTCGAGCGGGTCCGCGAGCTCGGACTTCTGCGCGCCGCAGGCGCGACGCGCAGCCAGTTGACGTCGTACATCCTGCTGCAGGCGTCGGTCATCGGGGTCGTCGGGGCCGGGCTCGGGATCGTCGCCGGTGGGGTGCTGGCGACGGGCATCGCCGCCTGGATGGGCTCGGTCGGGTCGGTCCCGATCGCCGGTCCCGTCGTCCGCCTGACCGACGCGCTGGCCGCGCTCGTGATCGGTCTCGGCGTGACGCTCGCTGCAGCGGTCGAGCCGGCTCGACGGGCCGGGCGCGTGCCGCCGGTCGAAGCATTGAAGTCCCGTCTCGATCTGCCGCCGGCACGACGTGCCCGACTTCGCTGGTTGATCGCGGTCTTCGCCGTCGTCGGCGTCCTCGGGCTGGCGATCTGGCCGCGAGCGGCCGGCGACGCCGCGCTCCTGCGCTCGCTCGTCGTCTACGCGGTCCTCCTCGCGGTGACCCTCCTCGTCCCGTTCGTCCTGCCCGTGCTCGCGCGTCTCGCCGGGGCTCCGTTCAGGCTGCTGTCCCGTCTCGAGGAGCGGCTCGCCCGCGCCTCCGTCCTGCGCGATCGTGCCCGCGCGGCCCTGACGGTCGGTGCGCTGACGGTCGGCCTGGCGATGATCGTGGCACTCGGCGGGGTCGGGCAGCACGCCCGCGCCGCGGCTGGTGCCTGGATCGCCGACGTCGTCCCCGGCGACCTCATCGTCACCTCGATCTTCCCCCGCGGCCTCGACGAGGGGCTGGACGCGACGCTCGGGGCGCTCCCGGGCGTCCGGTCCGTCAGCCCCATCGCCACCTTCGATCTCGCCGTGGACGGTCGCCGGGTGGATGGCGTCGCGATGGTCGGCGCCGATCTGGACGCGGACGGCCGGCTGCACCTGGTCGACGGCGACCGGGCGACGGCTCTCGCCGAGCTCGATCGCGGGGGCGCGGTCATCGTCCCGTCGGGCGTCGCCGCCCGCGACGGCCTCGAGATCGGATCGCGGATCATCGTCGCGGCAGCCGATGGGTCGGCGATGAGCCTGCGCGTCGTCGGCGTGGCGGGGCGGACGCTGCCCGGTCGGTCCGGCGAATCGCTGCTGGTCGGCTGGGCCGATGCCGGGCGACTCGGGATCGACGGCGCGGACGCGTTCGCCGTGCGCTTCATCGAGGGCGCATCAGCGGTCGATCAGGCGGCGCTCGCTGACGAGGCGCGCACGCTGGCGCTCGACCCCGTGCCGCTCGACCGGATCCAGGGTGCGATCGGCGAAGCGCTCGATCGCGTGTTCGGGCTGTTCGACGTGTTGTCGCTGATCGCCGTCATCGTCGCCGCGCTCGGGATCGTCAATACGCTGACCATGAACGTCCTGGAGCGGGTCCGCGAGATCGGCGTGCTGCG
This sequence comes from uncultured Chloroflexia bacterium, assembly GCA_963819655.1. Classification (GTDB taxonomy): domain Bacteria; phylum Chloroflexota; class Limnocylindria; order Limnocylindrales; family CSP1-4; genus SPCO01. Next base: position 1,463,354 of record CAWFXA010000002.1, read on the forward strand.
GGCGGCCGGGATGACCCGACGCCAGGTCTGGCGGTCGGTCGTGGTCGAGGCCGGCATCACCGGGCTCGTCGGGGCGATCTGCGGCGTCGTCGCCGGGTTCGTCGTCGGCGGCCTGATGATCGCCCTGTCCGGTGGCCGTTGGGATCTTGCGATGGCCGTCCCGTGGATGGCCGTCGTGGCCGCCTTCGTGCTTGGGGTCGTGCTGGCCATGCTGGCCGCGGCATACCCCGCGCGGCTGGCCAGCGGCATCTCGATCGTGCGTGCCGTGGGGTACGAATAGAGGCAGGAATCGTGGTGCTAGACTCGTGCCGTCGGTCGCGCCCCCAGCACGACCCCCGTCACGGAGCCTGGCTTGACGATCGCCATCCCGCGCCTCGACCGGAGCACGGCCGAAGAGCGCGGTCTCACCCTGGCGGACTTCCTCGTCCCGATCCGACTCGGCGAACGCACCCCGACATGGGTCCGCCACCTCCTGCTCGTGTTCGCGGGCACGCTGATCGTGGCCGTGTGCGCGCAGGTCGTCATCCCGACCCAGCCTGTCCCGTTCACGCTCCAGAGCTTCGGCGTCCTCACGGTCGGTGCCGCGCTCGGCTTCCGGCGGGGCGCCCTCGCGCTGCTCCTGTACCTTGCGGTGGGGGCGATCGGCCTTTCGGTCTTCGCCCCCGGTGGGCCGCAGGGTTTCGCCCGGCTGGTCGGTGCGACCGGTGGCTACCTGGTCGGGTTCGTCGTCGCGGCGGCGATCGTCGGCCGCCTGGCCGAGCTCGGGTGGGACCGCAGGATCGGTGGTTCCCTGGCCGCGATGGCCATCGGCACCGCGGTCATCTACGCGATCGGCGTGCCGTGGCTGAAGGTCGTCAGCGGTATCTCGTGGGAGGCGGCCGTCGCCGGCGGGATGACCAAGTTCCTCATCTGGGATGCGGCCAAGCTGGCCGTCGCGGCGGGCATCTTCCCGGTCGCGTGGTGGATCATCGGCCGCCGCCCCGAGGATCGCTGACCGCTTCTTTGAGCGACCGGTAGGAGTCGCGCAGCAGGCCTTCGACTGGCGTCGAAATCCGTTCCCCAGCGTCCCAATCGTGTCTCCCTCCTTGTCCGGCTATCGTGCGTCCGTGGATACGCGGCGCGGCGACCCGGGGATGTTCGGGCCTGATTCGGCCGCCTGGGCGCTCGACCGCGAAGCGATGTTGCTTCTCGGCGCAGGCCCGCGTGCGCTGCTGCTCCAGCTCGCTCACCCGGGGGTCGCGGCCGGCGTGGCCGAGCATTCCGACTTCCGGGCCGATCCGTGGCGCAGGTTGAACGGGACGCTGCGAAGCTACCTGCGGATCATCTATGGCTCGACGCATGCGGCACGCGACGAGATCCGCCGCCTCAACACGCTCCATCGCGGGATCCACGGTCCGGGTTACGACGCGCGCGACCCCGCGCTGTCGATGTGGGTGCACGCGACGCTGGTCGATTCGACGGTTGTCGTCAATGACCGCTGGTCAGGTCCCGTGGCGCGCGATCAGGCGGCGCGGTTCTACGACGAGACGAAGCCGATCGCCCGTGCGTTCGGGGTCCCCGACGCGATCCTTCCGCCTGACCTCGACGCGTTCGAGGCGTACCTGGCTCTGCAGCTCGGACCCGACGGTCCGGTCCGAGGTCGGGTCGATTGCGCGGGAGCTCGCGGAGGCGATCATGCACCCGCCACTCCCCGGGGTGCTGGCACGGATCGGGGTCGACCCGCGCCTTTACGACTGGACGCTCTGGCCGTCGATCGGCCTGCTGCCGGACTCGATCCGCGGGCAATACGGGTTCGCGTGGGGCCCGTGGGAGAGGGCTGTTTCGAGCTGGCTCGTCACGGCTTGGCGCACCTGGAACCCGGTGTTGCCGGCTGGCTTCCGCCAGATGCCCCAAGCCCTCGCCGCCGATCGCCGGGTCAACGGCGGGCCCTAGTAGAAAGCCGGGAACCTCGGCCGGAACAGCGTCGACAGGTCCGCCGGTGTCGCGTCGTCGAGCGTCTTGAGCAGCGACTGGGTGTTCGAGATCCGGTAACGCCGATCGGCGACGTACTGCTTGAGGGTCGACCAGAACAACGTCGAACCCATCCTCGAGCGCACCTGGTTGAGCAGGTTCCCGCCCTGGATGTAGACGATCTCGTAGTAGCAGCCGCTGGTGTAGCTGTAGATCGACCGGTCGAGCCGTCCGGTCGCGCAGCGGCTCGCCCGACGCGTCCCGGTCACGTCGCGGGCGACGAAGTCGGCCAGCGCCTCGTCCGCGAACGGCTGGCGGGCCTGGTCGTTGCCGACCAGTCCGTAGAACCACTGGTGCGCGGTCTCATGAGCGACGAGATAGCGCAGGTTCGCGCTGCCCACGCCGTACGGGATCCAGGTCATCCCCGGCGATTCCATGCCGTACCCGCCCGCCGATTGGACGACCTTGTAGATGGGGTAGGGATACGGGCCCAGGCGCGACTGCATCGCCCGGAAGGCGTCCGCCGCGGCATCCACGACCAACGCGCGGTTGGCCGACGAGCGGTAGTAGTAACGCACCTTGGTCGACCCGACCGAGGACGGTCGCGGTCCGGAAGTCGGGCGCGGCCGTGATCGTGACGTCGCGCACGTTGCGCGCGACGAACCGCTGGGTCCGACCGTCGGACGACACGGACACCCGGTCGGCGGTCGACGCGACGACGAGCCGGCGATCCGCCCGGAGCGTGACCGCCACGTCGGGGCTGACCGGGGTCACGAACGGGTCGCCGTGGTTCGGCCGGGTGAACGGTGTGGCACGGCTCACCCACGGGATCCAGCGGTACGCGTCGACGATCCCGTTCACCTTCGTGAACAGCCAGTTCGAGCCCGACAGCGAGCTCCGCAGCCGCGCGAGGTAGTGCGTGCGAACCTTCACGGTGTCTCCGGCGGCGAGGATGCCCCCGAGCGGCACGACGATCGTCTGATCGCTCACGCGGCGGGGCACGTTCCGGCCGTCTACCTGCACGACCCGCAGCGACATCCCGCCGAGCCGCGCGGCGATGGTGTTGAGCTCGATCCGGTCGATCGGGCCGCCCGACGTGTTGGTGATCGTCGCGACGCTGTTGACCATGAACGACCGGCTCGCGTAGTTGAGCGTCAGCCCGACCGAGTACGTGGCACTCAGGTTCAGACTCGTGCGGTTGACGCTCCCCGGTGTGATCGCGCTGACCGCGGTCCCGGTGGCAGCGGCGTCGATGTCATCGGCCGCCTGGACTGGCAGGCGCTCGCTGCAGGCGAACGCCGGCGCGGCGATCCCGAGGACCAGCAGCACGGCGAGCGCGACCGGGGCGGCGATCCGCGACAACGATTGTCGGGGCATCAGGCCCGAATCCTACCCGCGGCGGTCGATTCAGCGCTCCCGGACCTTGGTCCCGCCGCGCCCTACACTGCGCGGGCATGGCAAGCGGCACCGTCACCGATGCGTTCCTGGACGCTGTCCGTGCCCGGCTTCCCGACCTCCGGTTGCTCATCGACGAGGCGGATCGCGAGACGTATCGACGCGACGAGACCGCCTATCTGCCGGCCGGCCTGCCGGGCGCCGTGGCGCTGCCGACCGAGACTGCCCAGGTCGCCACGCTCGTCCGGATCTGTGGCGAATTCGATGTCCCGATCGTCCCGCGCGGTGCCGGCTCGGGGCTGAGCGGCGGCGCCGCCGGCATCGATGGCGCCCTGACGGTCGCGTTCACCGCGATGGACCGGATCGTCGAGATCGACCCGCCGAACCTGTGCGTGGTCACCCAGCCGGGCGTCATCAACGCACGGCTGAAGGCCGCGGTCGCCGAGCACGGCCTGTTCTATGCGCCCGATCCGGCGAGCTTCGAGATGTGCTCGATCGGTGGCAACCTGGGCACGAATGCCGGCGGCCTGTGCTGTGTGAAGTACGGCCAGACGCGCGAGTCCGTGCTCGGGCTCGAGGTCGTCATGGCCGATGGCAGCGTGATCCGGACCGGTGGCAAGAACGTCAAGGACGTCGCGGGCTACTCGCTGACCCACCTCATCGTCGGGTCGCAGGGCACGCTCGCACTGGTCACCGAGGCGACGCTGCGTCTGCGGCCGGCGCCGCCGCCGCGCGCCACCCTCCTGGCGTTCTTCCCGACGCTCGAAGGGGCCGGGGAAGCCGTCGCCGGGATCGCGGCCGCCGGGCTGTCGCCGGTGACGCTCGAGCTGATGGACAGGTTCACGATCCGGGCGGTCGACGACATGCACGGGCTCGGGCTCGACCGCGATGCGGCCGCGATGCTGATGATCGAGTCGGATCTGCCGACGCTCGCGGCTGACGACGAGCTTGCACGGGCCGAGGCCGTCTGCGTCGGGGTCGGGGCGACGTACGACCGTCCGCTCGCAGACCGTCGCCGAGGCCGACCTCCTGCGGCAGGCACGGCGGGCCGCGCACTGGGCACTCGAGAAGATCGGCGACGTGAAGATGGAGGACGTCGGCGTGCCTCGCTCGCGGGTGCCGGACATGCTCCGGGCGATCGAGGCGATCGCGGCCAGGCACGACGTGCGCATCGGGACGTTCGGGCACGCCGGAGACGGCAATCTCCACCCGGACCTCGTCCTGGAGCGCGGCGACCCACGGGCCGAGGCCATCACGAAAGCGGTCCAGGCCGACCTCTACCAGGCCGCGCTCGACCTGGGCGGGACGGTGACCGGCGAGCATGGCATCGGCTCCGCGCGACGCGAGTGGCTGGAGCCGCAGCGCGGCGCGGACGCCGTGCGGGTCATGCGCTCGATCAAGACCGCGCTCGATCCCCAGGGGCTGCTCAACCCCGGGCGCGTCCTCTAGCCCTCGAGTCATCCGCCGGGCGGCCGGCTGCGCATGACGAGAAGAGCCCGACGGACCAGTCGCGACGACGTCGAGGCGACCGATGGACCGGGAGCCGTGGAGGAAACCGGTCCCTACTCCCAGAGAAGGAGGGTCGCAACCCACCATGTCTCCAAGGAAGCTCGCCGCGTTCGGGACGGCGATGGTCGCATTGACCATCGGCGCCGCCCCGATCCTCACCAGCGCGGCCGACCACCTCGATGCCCCCGCCCTCGGCGGGGCGACCGCAAACGGCCAGATCGCGCCGCATTCGGAGCACGGCGACCGCGACATCAACGATGTCTACGTCTTCCGGGCACCCGATAGCTCGCGCCGGACCGTCATCGCCATGACGGTCAACCCGGCCATCAACCTGTTCGGTGGCAACTTCGGGACCAACGTCAGGTACATCTTCAACATCGACAAGAACGGCGATGAGAAGGCGGACCTGGCCTACGTCGCGCGGTTCGGCCGCGTCGATCGCAGCGATGGCGACAAGTACCCCGAGCAGGACTACCGGATCACGAAGTACACGGGCAGCCATGCCCGCGCGCTCGACTCCGGCACCGCCGTCGCTTGGGGCGAGAGCAACGAGGGGAGCGCCTCGACACGGCAGAATCTCCGCGCCTGGGCCGGCGTTCGGTCCGATCCGTTCTTCTTCGACCTGACCGGGTTCATCGGGACGACGACGCTGCTGACGACCGGTACGGCCGTCGGCGGCGACGCGCTCGGCAACAACCCGACCGACTTTTTCGAGAACCTCAACACCAACGCGATCGTCCTGTCGATCCCGACCTCGCAGCTGCCCGACACCATCGGCGTCTGGGCGGTCACGCAGTATCGGAAGGACGGCAAGTGGCGGGCAGGCGACCAGATGGGTCGACCCGCGATCAACACCGTGTTCAACCCTGCGGCCGACAAGGATCTGTTCAACCGGACTCCGCCGAGCAAGCAGGCCACGGCCTACGACGGCAAGTTCCGCAAGAACGTGATCAACGGCCTCAAGTTCTTCTCGAGCCTCGATAGCGAAGGCGCGTACTCGAATGCACAGGCGGGGGCGTTGGCCGACGTCCTGATCCCGGACGTGCTCGTGTACAGCCGCTCGAGCAAGCTGCCCGCGCCGCTCAACGGCCGAGCGCTCGCCGATGACGTCATCGACGTCGAGCTCAACGTGACCACGGGCGGCGATCCGCTCGGCCTGTTCGCGAACCGCGACGCCAACGGCGCCGTGCCGGGGGACGGGGTCGGTCCACACACCGACTACCTGTCGCGCTTCCCGTATCTCGGGAGGCCCCACTAGTCGGAGCGCGTCGGAGGGCGGTCCAGACGGGCCGCCCTCCGTCGCTCCGTCGGGACGCAATGTCATGACGGTATCGCCGACGCACTCCCTCGCCGCCGACCCCGGGCCATCGGCCTCCTGCTGGCGGCCGGGCTCGTCGTTGCCGGTTCCTACCTCTTGGCCGCGTTCCGTCCGACCGCGCTGCCGACCAGCGCCCCGCCGGCGCAGCCCCTACCGGCCGCGTCCGCCGCGCCCATCGATGGCGGTGGAGCACCCGTCGGTTCGATCGCCCAGATCGACGGGTCGATCGAAGCCTGGTCGAAGAACCTCGAGACCAACCCGCGAGACTTCCTCGCCGCGACCAACCTGGCGGCGCTGTATCACGGTCGTGGACGGCTGACGTACGACCTGACCGACTACGACCGCGCGCTGACGGCAGCCCGGACGGCGCTCAAGATCGAACCGTTGCATGGCCCGGCGCGTGCGCTCGAGGGCGCGATCCTCTTCTCACTCCATGACTTCGCCGGCGCGTTCGCGTCCGCCGATGCGCTGGTCCGCGACGATCCGTCGCAGACGGGCGCGCTCGCTGTCCGGTTCGACGCTGCCCTCGAGCTCGGGCGCATCGATGTCGCGCGTGCGGACCTGGACGGACTTCGGGGCGTCGGCGGACCCGCCGTCCTGATTCGCGAGGCCCGTCTTACCTCGGTCACCGGCGACGCCGACCTCGCTTTGGAGCAGGCACAGGCTGCCCGCGCAGCGGCCATCGCCGACGAGGTCGAGGACCTCGGCTTCTACGCGTATGCCGAGGGCGAGTATGCCAGGCTCGTCGGCGATGCGGCAGCGGCCCGAACCGCCTTCGCCGACGCGCTCGAGGGCCGCGATGACGATGTCGGCGCGCTCATCGGGCTCGCCCGTATCGACGCGTTCGACGGCGAGGTCGAGGCGGCGATAGCAGGCCTCCGCCGAGCGACGGATATCGCACCACAACCCGAGGCCCTGGCGCTACTCGGCGATCTCCTGGAGCAGCAGGATCCGGGTGCCGGGGCGGCGTCGTTCGAGACGGTGCGGTTCATCGAGCGACTCGGCGACGTCCAGGCAACGACATACGACCGGCAACTGCTTCGGTTCGAGCTCGATCACGGTGGCGCGAGCGAGGGGTTGCTTGCGCGCGTACGCGAGTCAGTGGCCGAGCGACCCGACTGGTCCGGACACGACACCTTGGCTTGGGCCCTCTATCGCCTCGGGCATCTCGACGCTGCGGCTGAGTCGATCATCGCGGCCCGTTCCCTCGGCGCCGACGATGCCCGCCTGCGGTTCCACGACGGCGCGATCCAGCTCGCCCGCGGCGATGCCGTCGGCGGGCAGGCCCTGTTGCGCTCTGCACTCGAACTCGGCCCGGCACTCGACCCTGTGGAACGCGCTCAGGCGGGGAGGCTCCTCGGAGGATGATGTCGGCGGTCCGCTACCGGGGGCGCTCCTCGTCCTCCGACCACTCCCTCGACATGCACCCGGGGCATGCGCGCCGCGCGCACCACTAGCCCAGGGACACAGGTCGGCTGTTCCGGAGCACTCACATGCTCCCAGTGCATATGCTCGGCAACCGACGAGGCGATCGCGTCGCAACGAGGCGACATGCGCCCGGTGCATGACGAGGGAGTGCGATTGACACGACTCGGTCGTCACCCGGATGATGCGCGGGCCATGCGCGCACATCTGTTCAGCACATCTGTGCGGCCCGTTTCCGAACGGTGACCACCGACCGCGACCGGCTCGTCCTGGCGAGCCGTCTCTACTACGAGCTCGGCGAGACGCAGAACGCGATCGCAGATCGGCTCGGAGTGACACGGCCCCAGGTCAGCCGCCTGCTGAAGCGCGCCCGCGCAGAGGGCATCGTCGAGATCCGGATCGTCGACCGGGACACGGCCGAATCTCCCGCCGCGGACGCTCTCCGACAGCGCTTCGGGCTTGATGCCGTCCACCTCGCGCCGACCCTCGCCGGTCCAGAAGACCTCACGCGACGCATCGTCGGTCGGCTCGCCGCGCAGGTCCTGCGCGCCACGATCCGCGACGGGAACATCGTCGGGATCGGTGATGGCGCGTCGATCGGAGCCGTTGCTGACGCGCTCGACGATGCCGCGACCCCGGTCCGCGCAACAGTCGTGCCGCTGGCCGGCGGGTACTGGTCGACCGGGCCGGAGCGCGAGCCGTTCAGGCGTATCGCCGATGCCTTCGGCGCCCAGCCGCACGGACTCATGGCACCCGGCCTGCTTGACGACGCGGCCACGAAGCGAGCGCTCGAAAGCCATGCCGGCGTCCGCGCCGTCGTCGATCTATGGGATCGGCTCGACGTCGCGCTGTTCGGGATCGGCGGCCGCTCGTGGGGCGCGTCATCCGTCGGCCCCGAGGTCGCCCGGGAGCTCGAGACCGACGCCGCGATCGGCGAGATCCTCATCGCACCGTTCGATATCGACGGCGCCTTCGTCTGTCCGACGCTGCGAGATCGCGTGCTCGCGTTCGACGCCAGGGCGCTCGGCCGTGTGCCGGTGTCGATCGGGGTCGGGGCGGGCGAGCGCAAGGTCGGTCCGATCCTGGGCGCACTCCGCTCCGGGACCGTGAAGACGCTTGTGACCGATGTCGCAACCGCGGAGGCCGTGGTCGCGAGGGACGCGCCGTGACGACGCCGGCGACCGCGATCCTCGGCATCGACCTCGGGACCACCGAGGTGAAGGCCGGTCTGGTCGGCCTGGACGGCCGGCTGCTCGCCATAGCACGTGCGGGCTACGGACTCGATGTCGGCCACGGGCCGGGCTGGGCGGAACAGGATCCGGCGGGCTGGTGGTCCGCGGTGGTCGTCGCGGTCCGCGCGCTGCGACCGCCTGAGCCTGTCGATGTCGTCGCGATCGGCGTGGACGGGCACGGTCCGACGTTGGCCGCGGTCGACGATGGCGGCGAGGCCACGCGACCGGCGATCACCTTCCTTGATACGCGCGCGACGGCCGAGGCCGACGAGCTCGCCGCGGCCACGGGCATCCGCGGCTGGGCGCTCGGTCCGCTGCCGGCCGCCCTGTGGCTGGAGCGCCACGAGCCCCATGTCGCGGCGAGGACCCGCTGGTACCTCACGACCTGGGAGTGGCTGGCCTTCCGGTTGACCGGCGCGGCCGCCGCGCCGATCGTGCCGGGCCAGGCCATCCCCGACCCGCTCATCGTGGCCGAGGCGACCGGCCTGCGGACCGGTCGCCGCCCGCCCGAGGTCGCGATCGGGTCGATCGTCGGCGAGCTGAGCGGCGTCGCCGCGGAGGCGCTCGACCTGCGTGCCGGCATCCCCGTCGCCGGCGGGACCAACGATGCCTTCGCGAGCTACCTCGGCGCCGGTCTCACCCAGGCCGGCGACGCCTACGACCCGGGCGGTTCGGCGGGGGGTTTCGGCGTGTACTGGCACGAGCCCGTCGAGGTTTCCGGCGCGTTCGTGACACCTGCGCCGCTCGCGGGCCTGTTCAGCGTCGGCGCCGCCATGGCGGCCACCGGCCGGGCGCTCGACTGGTTCCGCGACAGCGTCGTCGGCGGTGGCGTGACGACAGAGCGGCTGCTCGAGGAGGCCGGGACCACCCCACCCGGCGCCGACGGCGTCGTCTTCCTGCCCTACCTCGCCGGCGAGCGCTCGCCCATCTGGGACCCGACCGCGACCGGGGCATTCGTCGGATTGACGCTGGGCCACGGGCGCGCCCACCTCGGTCGCTCGATCCTCGAGGCGAGCGCGCTCGCCATCCGGCATGTGGCCGAACCGATGCTCGCGGCCGGCGTCACGGTGACCGCGATGCGTGCCTGCGGGGGACCTGCCCGCAGCGAGACCTGGAACCAGATCAAGGCCGACGTCACCGGTTTCCCGGTTCTCGTGCCTGGGGTCCTCGAGACGGCGGTGCTCGGGTCGGCGATCCTGGGGGCCGTGGGGATCGGGGCCTGCGCCGACGTGCCTACAGGCGTCCGCGCGATGACCCGCATCGAACGACGGCTCGATCCGCGCCCGGAGCACCAGGCGACATACGACCGGGCGTATGCCGTGTACCGGGGCCTGTACCCGGCCCTGGCGCCACTCCTGCGGACCCCGTCATGAGCGGATCGGGCGCGATCAGGGTGACCGCCGTGGAGTTCGCCTTTCCGATCCGCGGCGGCGGCCGATTGCCGGTCCTCGACGGGATCGACTTCGATGTCGCCAGCGGCCAGGTCGTGGCCCTCATCGGGCCGAACGGCTCGGGCAAGTCGACGTTGCTGCGCGTGATCGCCGGCCTGCTGGCCCCCGAGCGGGGAACTGTCACGCTCGATGGCGACGCCATAACCCAACCCGATCCGCGGATCGGGTTGGTCTTTCAGGAGCCGCGCCTGCTGCCGTGGCGCTCGGCCGCGGACAACATCATGTATCCGCTCGAGCTTGCCGGCTGGTCAGGGGCACCCCGCGAGGAACGGCTGGCCGCACTCGCCGACCTCGTCGCACTCGACCCGAGCGTGATGGGCAATCGCCCGTCCGAGCTGTCGGGCGGCCAGCAGCAACGCGTGGCATTGGCTCGAGCCCTGGCGCTCGAGCCCGGCGTCCTGCTGCTCGACGAGCCGTTCAGCGCCCTCGACGCGCTGAGTCGCGAACGGTTCGACCTCGAACTCCTGCGACTCTGGGAACGCGCGTCCCCGACGATCGTGCTGGTCACCCACAGCATCGCCGAGGCCATCCTCGTCGCGGACCGCGTCGTCGTCCTGTCGTCCCGGCCCGGGCGCGTGGTCGCGGATCTCTCCGTGGAGCTGCCACGGCCGCGATCGATCGCCGACCTCGACGCCGCGATCGTCACGCAGACGGCCCGCGAGATCCGGCGCCATCTCGGCGAGGAGGTGGCCGCGTGAACCGCGTCGCGGTCGTATCGGTTCTGGGGGCGCTGGCCGTCTTCCTCGTCGTGTGGCAGCTGGTCGTGATCGTCAGCGGCTTCCCGCCGTTCATCCTGCCGACGCCCGCCATGGTCGTCACCCGCTGGATCTCGGCGTGGTCGGCAGGCACGATCCAGCCCCATCTCCTCGCGACGCTCCAGGAGGTCGTGCTCGGTTTCGCCGTCGGTGCCGGGTCCGCGCTCGTCGCCGGCTACGCGCTGGCCCGGAGCACCGTCGTCGAGCGGCTCCTGTCCCCGTACCTCGTCGCGGCCCAGGCGACACCGATCCTCGCCCTCGCGCCGCTGATCGCCCTGTGGTTCGGGCCGGGGCTCGCAGGCAAGGTCCTGATCTGCGCGCTGATCGTGTTCTTCCCCGTCGCGGTTGCGACGATGGTCGGCATCCGGTCGGTCGATGCCCGACTGCTCGAGCTCGGTCGGTCGCTCCGGGCGACACGCCGACAGATCCTCACGACCCTGGAGATCCCGGCCGCGCTGCCGAGCATCCTCGGGGGAATGCGGGTCGGTGTGACGCTGGCGGTCGTCGGCGCGATCGTCGGGGAGTGGGCCGGGGCCGACCAGGGTCTCGGCGTGCTCATCAACCTCGCCCGCGGGTCGATGTTCGACATCCCGCTGATGTTCGCCACGCTCCTGACGATCGCCCTCGTCGGGATCGCGCTCTATCTCGTCGTCGTCCTCGTCGAGCGCCGATTCGTCGGCGCACGCTGAGCCGCTACCGTTGTCCACGCCAGGAGGTCTCGTGTCGTCCAAGCGTTTCGGGTTTGCATCGATCCTCGGTCTGAGTCTCGCCATCGTCGGTTGCAACGCGCAGCCCGGGTCGCCCCCGCCGTCCGTGGCGCCGTCCGTCGCACCGTCCACGGAGCCGTCATCCGAGCCGTCGGCCACGCCGACACCGTTGACGGTCGGCCTCGGTTTCATCCCGAGCGTCCAGTTCGCGCAGTTCTACCGAGCCGAGCAGGCGGGCTACTACGAGGAGGCCGGGCTCGACGTCACCTTCCGCCACGGAACCGACTACGACGTCGTCGCGCTTGTCGGCCAGGGTGAACTGGACCTCGGTCTGGCCGACGGGACCAGCGTCATTCCCGCGGTGAGTAACGGCATCCCGATCAAGTACGTCACGACGATCTACGGTCGATTCCCCTCGGTCGTGTTCGCGAAGGCGTCGTCGGGCATCGAGGGGGCAGGGGACCTCGCCGGCAAGAAGCTCGGGATCCCCGGTCGCTACGGGTCGAGCTGGATCATGCTGCAGGCGTTGCTCACGTCTGCCGGCCTGACACCCGACGACCTCGAGATCGTCGCGTATCCGGACTTCGGTCAGGGCGCGGCGGTCACCCAGGGTGCGGTCGACGCGGCGACGGGGTTCACGAACAACGAGCCCGTCCAGTTGCGGCTGACCGGCGAGGCGGTCAACGTGCTGCGTGTGGACGAGATCACGCCCCTGCCGGGCAATGGTCTGATCGCCGGCACCGCCGCCATCGATTCGAAGGCCGATGCCATCCGGGCGTTCGTCGCCGCGACCCTCCAATCGATGCAGGAGATCACAGACTCGCCCGAGGTGGGTCTCGAGGCGGCTCTGGTGGCGGTGCCTGACCTCGCGGCCTCCCGCGACACACAGGCCGCGATCCTCGACGCGACCATCGAGGTGTGGCGCGGACCCGTCCAGCAGGAGAAGGGCCTCGGCGCCATCGAGCCTACCGACTGGGCGGCGTCGGTCGACTTCCTGACCGAGCTCGGGCTCGTGCCCAACCCGGTCACGGTCGACGACCTCATCGACACCGGTCTGCTGCCGGGCTCGGGCTGACCGACATGCTGGGTGGCGTCCGACCGAGCGGCACGCGGCGGTCGTGGTGGCTGCGCGAGGCGCTCTCCGCGGAGGCGGCTGCCGCACGTCACCTGTCCGCGGCCGCGCCCCCGTTGCGTGGCACGACCACCGCCGATGTGGTCATCGTCGGCGGCGGCTACACCGGGCTGTGGACGGCGCTCCGCATCACGGAGCTCGAGCCAGGCGCCCGCGTGGTGATCCTCGAGGCGGACATCTGCGGCGGGGGACCGTCGGGGCGGAACGGGGGGTTCGTCACGAACTGGTGGGACGAGTTCCCGACCCTGCTCGAGCGATACGGCGACCGCGGCGCCCGAACCATGGGCGAGGCCATGGAGGCGGCAGTCGACGAGGTCGGCACGTTCTGCGCCGCCCACGGGATCGACGCGTGGTACACGAAGGCAGGGTCCCTGTCCGTGAGTGCGGCAGCGGCCCAGGACGGCGCATGGGACGAGGCGGTCCAGGCTCTCCGCGGGCACGGGTTGGCGGATCGGTACGTGCCGGTATCCGCGGAGGAGGTCGCGGCGCGCGTTCGCTCCCCGGTGTTCCGCGATGGGGCGTTCATGCCGGGCGCCGCGACGGTCCAACCAGCGACTCTGGCCCGGGGGCTGCGGCGGGTCCTGCTGGAGCGCGGGGTCGTGATCGCCGAGGGCACGGAGGCGGTCGAGATCGACGGCGTCCGACCCGGGCCGCTGGGCCGCCTCGGGGCTGGGGCTCGACGTGCTCCATCTCGGCGCGGCAACGGCCGCGGCTTCCGGCCCGTTCGCGTCCGGACCAGGTCCGCGGACGGTGACGGGGAGGTCCTCGCGGCCTCGGCGGTCGTGGCGATCAACGCGTGGGCCGCAGGCTGGCCGTGGTTCGCCCAGCGCCTCGTGACGTGGTCGTCATACATCGTGCTCACGGCACCCATCCCGGACCGACTGGCCGATATCGGCTGGACCGGTGGCGAAGGCGTCGCCGACGCGCGGTTCACGCTGCATTACCTGCGGACGACGCCGGACGGTCGGATCGCGATCGGCGGCGGGGGCGGTCGACCCGGGTTCGGCGGCATCGGCGATGTCTATACCGACGACGCTCGTGCCGCGGGACGCGCGGCAGCCGGGCTGCGGCGCCTGTTCCCGTCGATCGCCGACGTCCCCATCGAGGACGCGTGGGGCGGCCCGATCGACATCAGCGCCGACCACCTGCCGTGGGTCGGTTCGGTCCATGGCCGCCCGATCCACTACGGGTTCGGGTACAGCGGCAATGGCGTCGGCCCGTCGCTGGTCGGCGGCCGCATCCTCGCGGCGATGGCGACAGAACGCGCGGACGATCCGGCGCTTGCCTTGCCCCTGGCGAACGGCCGCGCTCCTCGGCCATTCCCCCCGGAACCGGCTCGGTACGTCGGTGCCCGACTGGTGCGCGAGGCCGCCGCCCGTCGCGAGTCGATGGAGGAACGTGGCGAGGACCCGGGTGTGCTCCTGCGGGAGCTCAGCCGGCTCCCGCGTCGGATCGGCTACCACCTCGGGCCCGACTGACCCGCGGGACCCTCTCGAGCGCGACCGCGCTCCCGGCAGGGATCGGCCGGAACCGGTACAATGTGGGTCCCCCGTTCACCCACGGACGCCGTCCGTTCACGCGCAAGAGGTCCCCCTTGAACAGCCGTCCCCCCGTCAAGCCCGTCCTTGCCAACGAGCCGTTCAAGCACGTGATCGACGAGTACAAGCACCAGGCTCAGACGATCACCTGCACCTGTGGCTGGCATGGCAGCTCGGCGACGATCGACCGCGGGGGCTCGGAGTGGACTGCGCACCTGTTCGAGGTCCGCGGCAAGAAGCGATGAGCGGCGGCCGCTGGGTCGCACTGGCCGGCGTTGCCGGCTGCGCGTGCTCGCTCACGCACGTACAAGTGCGCTCGCTCACATGCTCGCCGGCGCCTTGGCCAGCACGCCCCAGAAGCCGCCGCTGAGCGACGACCGCTGAGCGGCCGCCGCTGAGCGACGACCAGACCCGGATCGAACGATCCGGGTCGTTTCATGTCCGGTAGCCTGTCCGGCGTGGAGCTCCCCACCACGCCCCCGTTCACGGTCCGCGGCCGGCTGCTCACGCCACTGACCAGGGGCGGCACGCGCTTCGAGTCGGACGGCCTCGTCGAGGTCGATGGCGCGGGACGGATCGCTTTCGCCGGCGCCTTCGCCCGCGCATTCACCGATCGGGAGCCTTCCGACCAGGACCCCACAGCCCCGGAGATCATCGACCTGCGGCCGTGGGTCCTGATGCCCGGCATGGTCGACCTCCACGCGCACCTGCCGCAGCTGCCCAACGCCGGGCTCGGTGCGGGCATGGACCTCCTCGCCTGGCTCGAGCGGTACATCTTCCCGCTGGAGCGGAGCTTCGACGTCCCGACCGCCGAACGTGTCGCGCCCGCTGCGTGGCGCGCATTCGCAGCCGCGGGCACGACGACCGCGCTCGTGTACGGCGCGGTCTACGAGGCGAGCCTCGACACCACGTTCCGGGCTGCCGAGGCGCACGGCATCCGAGCGACCGTCGGCAAGGTGATGATGGATCGGATCACCTACGACCCGACGATCGAGCCCTCCACGATCCTCGACAGGACCCTGGCGGAAAGCGCGCGGCTGATCGAGAAGTGGCACGGCGCCGACGACGGCCGACTCCGCTACGCGGTCACGCCGCGGTTCGCCGTGTCATGCACGGCCGAGCTGCTGCGCGAATCGGCGGCCCTGGCGGCATCGACCGGCGCGTACTGGCAGACGCATGTGTCGGAGGACCCGGGCGAGATCGCCGAGGTCGCGCGGCTCTTTCCGGAAGCGCTCGACTACGTCGACGTCTACGACCGCGCCGGCGGTCTGGGTGAGCGCACGGTCCTGGCGCACGCGGTCCACCTCTCGGACCGCGAGCTCGGGCGGCTCGTCGAGACTGGCACGCGGGTCGCGCATTGCCCGATCTCGAACCTGTTCCTGGCGTCGGGCGTGATGCCGCTCGGCCGCTATCTGGACGCCGGACTGAAGCTCGGGCTGGGATCGGATGTCGCGGGCGGCCCGGATCTGTCGATCTTCAGCGTCATGCGGGTCGGGTTCTACGCGCAGAACGCCCGGCGGGTGGCGGGCCTCGAGCACGGCGCGGTCCTCGGGCCGCTCGACTGGCTGCGGCTGGGCTCGCTCGGCGGCGCAGAGGTGCTGGGCATAGGCTCCGTCACCGGGTCGCTCGAGGCGGGCAAGGAGGCCGACCTGATCGCCGTCGATCCGGCCTATGCGGCGCCGATCCCGGGCATCGCGGACGACGAGGCGGAGGACCTCGCCAGCCGGCTCATCTTCCGCGCCCATCCCGACATGGTCCGCGCGGCGTGGGTCCGCGGCCGCCGCCTGGAGGGTCCGGGCGCCCGGGGCTGAAGGGCTACCTGGACCCCGAGGGCAACCTGCCGCAGGCATCTCAGATGAAGATCAGGCTCGATCCGCCAGGGTATCGGCCGGCAGCGAGTGCAGCCAGGGCCTTGCGAGCCGAGATCGGGAACATCCCTGCCAGCACGTGCCAGGCAGCCGCGACAGCCCGTCGATTGGTTGGCGTATCGGCGACCACAAGCAGTACATGCTCGACCTCGGCGTCACGCATCTTGAGCGTGAGTCGCCGCATCTGTGCCTGCGCATCGCCGATGCGGGTCTCGACCTCGACCGGCATGGTGCGAGGTCGGTCGAATTCATTGACGAGATCCGCAAGCCACGCGTCCCACGCTCGCCGATCGCCGATCATCGGCAGGGGCACCTCGAGCCGAATCGAGACGCTGGCGTGCACCCGGGGGCGCAGTCGTTCGATGACCCGGACCTGTCCGGCGTCACGGAGGGCGTCGGCGCCCGGATACGTCCGGACCCGAACGTCCAAACCCACCACGGCCCCGATCCGTGCGAGCTGCACGATGCTCGCGGTTGCCACAAGACCACGTTCGATTCGGCTGATCTGGGCTCCAGAGATACCCGCGGCAGCGGCTACGACCCGGATCGATAGTCCCCCATCGACTCGAGCTTGACGAAGGTCGGAGCCCACGCGGTTCACGTCGGCCCGGGCCGTGCGGCTACCACGATCGGCTGGTCGGTCGCGCGTCGGCATACGCGCAGGATGCTCGGCGACCCTCTACACGGACTTACCAGCGTTGCGTCCCATGCACGAGCCGTCGAACGAACGAAGCCGGCACCCATCCCAGTCGAAGGATGATGCGCGAGATGCACGAATCCTCGATCGACGCCGCGTACGAGGTCGCTTGATCGACGGTTCGTTCATCGGGTGCAACAGGCACCTGGACCACGCTATGGTCGGCGCATGCCCGATAGCGTCGACATCCTCATCACCGGCGGCACCATCGTCGATGGGACCGGTGCGCCGCCACGACTCGGGACGGTGGTCGTCGAAGGCGACCGGATGCGTGTGCTGGAACCGGCTTCTGGCGGCGAGACCCCGCAGCACGCCGGCGCGGCAATCGACGCGACCGGACGAGTCGTCGCGCCCGGCTTCATCGATCTCCACAGCCACGGCGGCCTCGTCATCCTCGCCGAGCCGCTGCACGAACCCAAGGTCCGTCAGGGTGTCACCACCGAGATCGTCGGCGTCGACGGCAACGGCTTCGCGCCGTTCCGTCGGCAGGAGGATCTCGACGCGTTCGTGCACCTCGACTCCGGGCTCGATGGCCGTCCGGACATCGACTACGACTGGCGCTCCGTGGCCGACTACCTGGCACGGTATGACGGCACCGTCAGCCTCAACGTCGGCACGCTCGTCGGCAACAGCCAGCTCCGGATCGACGCGCTCGGCTGGGACGACGTCCCCGCCGACGACCGGGCCGTCGACCACATGCGCGGCGTTCTACGCGACGCGATGGCCGACGGCGCGGTCGGGCTGTCGTCGGGCCTCGACTATCCGCCGGGCAGCTTCGCCACCACCGACGAGCTGGCGGCACTGACGCACACGGCCGGCAAGCTCGGCGGCTTCTACCACACGCATGTGCGGTACACCCTCGGCGACCGCTATCTCGACCCGATCAGGGAGGCCATCGAGATCGGCCGGCGCGCCGGGGCTCCGAGCCACGTCACCCACTTCTACCACCGACAGACACATCCGGGCGGTCCGGATCGGCTGATCGCCCTCGTCGACGACGCCCGTGCCGAGGGCCTCGACATCACGTTCGACACGTACCCGTACGAGTGGGCGAGCACCAGGCTGCTGATCCAGCTCCCGCAATGGATCCAGGCGGGCGGCCCGGGACCCCTCAAGGAACGCCTCGCCGATGCGAGCACGCGTGATCGACTCCGACGCGAGATGGGCCCGGCCTACACGAGCGCCGCCGGCTGGTCGGACCTTCGCCTCGGCAACTTCAAGCGGCCCGACCTGCTGCGCTGGGAATCACGGAGCCTCGCCGACGTGATGCACGAGTCGGGGAGCGACGCCGTCGACACGATCTGCGACCTGCTCCTGGCGGAGGACCTCGGCATCAACCAGGTGACGAGCGGGCCGTGGACCGAATCGCTGCGAGAGTTCGTGACGCATCCGGTCGGGATGGTCGGCACGGACTCGACGTTCATCGCCGCGAAACCGAGCCCGCGGACCTACGGTTCGTACCCGCGGATCCTCGGTCAGTTCGTTCGGGACGAGCAGCTCCTCAGCCTGGAGCTGGCGATCCACAAGATGACGGGCGCGGCCGCTGCGCGACTCGGGCTGAAGCAGCGCGGGACCATCCGTGACGGAGCGCTTGCCGATCTCGTCGTCTTCGATCCGGCGACCGTCCGGAGCAACGCGACCTACGAGGAGCCGCGTCAGTACCCGACAGGCATCGACCACGTCATCGTCAACGGGACGCCGGTCGTCAGGGACGGCGAGCACACCGGGGCGACGCCGGGTCGAGCGATCCGGCTCGGAGTCGACTGACCGTCAGAGCCCGACGGCGTCGTCCGCGAAGTTGCCCTCGTCCCCGGCTTCGGCCGCGAGCAGCGGTCCAGCGTGGTCCGGGACCGATGGTATCGTCTGTGCGCATGACGACCCGGACGAACGTGCCCGATGCGCTCGTCGTCCCGCCCGCCACGACAGTCCGCGGTCGCGCCCGCCCCGCCCTGCCGCTGCGGCGCGAGGGCCCGGAGAAGCTCACCGGGCTGGCCCTCTACACCGATGACATCGTGGTCCCGGGTGCGTGGTACGGCACCACGGTCCGCTCGAGCGACGCGCACGCGACATTCGATGCGCTCGACTTCGATCCCGACTTCGACTGGTCGAAGGTCGTGGTCGTCACCGCCGACGACATCCCGGGCGACAACATCGTCAGCTCGATCAAGAGCGACCAGCCGATCCTCGTCCCGATCGGCGCTGAGATCCAGCACCACGCTGAGCCCCTGGCGCTCATCGCCGCGCCGGACAAGGCGACGCTCCGCGAGGCGCGCCGCAGGGCCGTGCCACGGACCACGAAGCTGCCCGCCGTGTTCGACCCCGACGCGTCCGACCACGTGTTCGCGAGCTACGCGATCGACCGCGGCGATCCCGACGCCGCGTTCCTGGCAGCCGACCTCATCCTCGAGGGCGAGTATCGGGTCGGCCACCAGGAGCAGCTCTACATCGAGAACAACGCGATGATCGCGGTCCCGACCGATGGCGGCGGCGTCACGGTGACCGGGTCGCTCCAATGCCCGTACTACCTGCATGCGGCACTCAAACGCGGTCTCGGGCTCGACGACCAGGCGGCACGGGTGGTCCAGGCCGAGACCGGTGGCGGGTTCGGCGGCAAGGAAGAGTTCCCGTCGGTGATCGGGCTTCACGCGGCCCTCCTCGCGCTCAAGGCTCAGAAACCGGTCCGCATGATCTACGACCGCCACGAGGACATCGCGGCCACGACCAAGCGCCACCCGGCGATCGTCCGACACCGCACCGGTGTGACCCACGACGGCACGCTCATCGCGCAGGACATCGAGGTCGTCATGGATGGCGGCGCGTATTGCACGCTGACGCCCGTGGTCCTTTCGCGCGGGGCGATCCACTCCGGCGGCCCGTACCGCTGCCCGAACGTGCGGATCCGGGCCAAGGCGACCCGCACGAACACGCCTCCCAACGGCGCGTTCCGCGGGTTCGGTGCGCCGCAGACCGAGTTCGCGGCCGAGACCCACCTCAACCGGATCGCCGAGGGGCTCGGGATCTCGCCGCTCGACATCCGGCGGCGGAACGTCTACACGCCCGGCGACACGACCCCGACCGGGCAACTGCTGCGGGACAGCGTGGCAGGCGAAGAGGTGCTGGAGCGAGCGGCCGAAGCCGCGGAGTTCAGCCACATGCGGGCACGGACCGGTGCCGCGCGGCGGGCGCGCGCCGGCTCGGGATCGATCCCGGGCTCGGCGCTTCGCACCGAGCGCGACCGGACGGCGTCGGGCATCGGCCTGGCGCTCGCCTGGCACGGCGCGGGATTCACCGGCTCGGGCGAGGTCCACCTCGCATCGGTCGCCTCGCTCGAGCTGACGGCCGAAGGCCGCGTGCGGATCCTTACCGCCTCGACCGAGATGGGCCAGGGCACCAAGACGATCTTCCCGCAGCTCGTCGGCGATGCCCTCGGGATCCCGGAGACCGACGTCGAGATCGCACCACAGGACACGGCATACGTCCCGGATTCCGGCCCGACCGTCGCGTCCCGCACGGCGATGGTCGTCGGCGGCCTCCTCATCAAGGCGGCCCAGCGATTGCGCGTCGACGTCGAGACCGCGACCGGCGGGCCGTTCGCCACGACCGCCGCGGGCTATGCGAGGGATCACGGCGCGACCCGCGTCGACCAGCAGTTCGAGCCGTACCCGGGCGGGACCCCGTTCGACGACGCGACGTACACCGGCGATGCGTACCCGGCGTTCGGCTGGGCCGCGTGCGTCGCGCGGGTCGACGTCGACCTCGACACCGGCGAGGTCCACGTCCGTGACGTCGTGGCGGCCGACGACATCGGGCGCGTCATCCACCCGGTCCTGGCCGAGGGCCAGGTCGAGGGCGGCACGTTGCAGGCCGTCGGGTACGCCACCATCGAGGAGATCAAGCTGCGCGACGGGCGCTACCTGAACGACCGGCTCGCGACCTACATCATCCCGACCGCACTCGACGCCCCGCGGATCTCGACGATCCTGGTCGAGGCCCCATTCGGGGGCGCGCCACACGGCGCCAAGGGGGTCGGGGAGCTGCCGATGGACGTCGGGGCGCCGGCGGTCGTCGCCGCCATCGCCGACGCGACCGGAGCCTGGGTCACCGACCTGCCGGCCAGCCCGGAGCGGATCCTGGCGGCCCTCGCCGATCGCCCGGCCGTGGCCGGGCCGCGTCCCGCCGAGTCGGAACCGGCCCGGGAACTCGCCTCGTGACGAGTTACAGCTTTGTCGTCAACGGGACGACGGCCGAGGTCGACGTGCCCGGGATGCGCCGGCTGCTCGACGTCCTGCGCGAGGATCTCAGCCTCACCGGAACGAAGGAGGGCTGCGGGGAAGGGGAGTGTGGCGCGTGCACGGTCCTCGTCGACGGAGCACCGGTCGATTCGTGCCTCGTGCCGATCTGCCAGGTGGCCGGCACGGAGATCCGGACGGTCGAGGGCCTGGCCCCGACGTCCCAGGTCGCGAGCCAGGTCGGCGCCCCGACCTCGACCGCGCACCTCGACGCCCTGCAACACGCATTCCTCGTGACGGGCGGCGCCCAGTGCGGCATCTGCACGCCCGGCATGCTCATGGCGGCTCGCGCATACCTCGACGCCGGCGGGGGCCCGGACGAGGACGCTATCCGCGAATCGATCGCCGGCAATCTCTGCCGGTGTACTGGCTACACGAAGATCGTCGAGGCCATCGCCCTCGTCGCGAACGGAGGGGCTAGATCGTGAGTCCATCAGGTGATCGGGTGGCGGTGCCGACGAATGGCCACCACCCCGCGCTGTCCGAGCATGAGATCGACGCCGTCGGCGCCGATCCCGACGTCGATGCGACCGCCGCGACCGACCCGGGTGTCGGCCCGCCCGTCGTCGAGGACCGCGGGGCTCGCTCGCCCGTGCCGGTCGTCACGCCGGGCCAGCTCGCGGCCGGGTTCGGCATCATCGCGGCGTTGATCCTGCTGGTCGTGGGCCGTCGCCGCGGCCGACGCGGCTGAGGGACGCGCCGGACACAGTCCCGATGTCGATCGAGCCGCCCGTCACCAGCCCGCGCGATCTCGAGGGCGCGTACGCAGCGTTGTCGTCGGGGAGTGCCGAGAACCCGGTGCGGCCGGTCGCCGGCGGCACCGACCTGATGGTCGCGCTGACCGGCGAGCTCGGCCCGCGGCCCGCCAACGTCGTCGACATCTGGGCGATCGACGCCCTGCGCGGCATCGCGATCGATGGCGACCTTCTGACCCTCGGCGCGCTCACGACGTACACCGATATCCGCCGCTCGGCGCTGTGCCGCGAGCACGTCCCGGCGCTGGTCGAGGCGGCCGCGACGATCGGCGCGGCGCAGATCCAGAACCGTGGCACGCTCGGGGGCAACATCGCGAACGCCTCGCCCGCGGGGGACACGCTGCCGGTGCTCCTGGCGGCGGATGCCGTGTTCATCATCGGCTCGGAACGGGGTGAGCGTGAGGTACCGGCCGACCGGTTCTGGACGGGTTATCGAGCCACCGCACTCGCTCACGACGAGCTGATCCTGCGCATCCGCATCCCGCTCACCGCGCGCCCGCGAGATGCGCTTTCGCAAGGTCGGCACGCGCCGCGCTCAGTCGATCAGCAAGGTCGTGATGGCCGTCGCGTGGCACGGCGACGGGACGTGGACGAAGGTCCGTGTCGCCCTCGGGTCCGTGGCGGCCACCCCGATCCGTGCCGCCGCGGCTGAGGCCGCGCTCGAGGGTCGATCCCCGACGCCGGAGACCGCGGACCGGGCGGCAGAGGTGCTCGCCGGCGAGCTGGCACCGATCGACGACGTCCGGTCGACCGCAGAGTACCGCCGCCTCGTCGCGGCGCGGATCCTGCACCGCATCATCCGTGACGCGGCCGGGTGGTGAACGCGGATCGGGACACGCTCGCGGATCGCGACACCCTGGCCGCGCTGTTCGAAGGCGCGCCACGTTTCCTCGATCGCCTGATCGCCGCCGGGCCGTTCGAGAGCTCCGACGCCCTGTTCGCCGCCGCGCGGGACGATCGCCCATGAGATGCCCGAGGAAGAGCAGGTCGAGCTGATCGACGCCCACCCGCGGCTCGGGGCAGCACCCGGGTCCGTGTCGGCGATGAGCTACGTGGAGCAGGGGTACGACCGGGGAGCCGGCACGCCCGTCGACGTCGCTGCGGAACTCGAGCACCTCAACGACGAGTACGAGGCGCGCCACGGGTTCCGCTACTGCGTCTTCGTCGCAGGCCGGCCCCGGGAGGCACTGCTCCCCGGGTTCGCCGCCGCGCTCGACGCGGATCGGTCGACCGAGCTCCACCGAGCCCTCGACGCCGTCGTCGACATCGCCATCGACCGGCATGCGAAGCTGTCAGCGTGATCGAGCTCGGTGCCAATCGGTACGGCAAGGCCGCGATCCGGGTCGTGCGGGTCGGTCGCGACACGAGCCCGCACAGCCTCCATGACCTGACCGTGGCTGTCGCCCTCGAGGGCGACTTCACGACCGCCCACACCGACGGCGACAACTCCCTCGTCGTGGCGACCGACACGATGAAGAACACCGCCTACGCGTTCGCGATGGACCACCTCGACGGCGCGATCGAGTCGTACGGGCAGGCCCTGGCGGAGCATTTCCTCGAGTTCGACCAGGTCGAGACCGCGACGGTCAACATCCGCGGCCACCAGTGGCGCCCGATCGATGTCGCGGGCAGCCCGGCGCCCGATGCCTTCGTCCGCGGACGGCGAGGGCACGCGCGTCGCGACCGTCGCCGCGTCCAGGGCCGGCACGACGGTCGAGGCCGGCGTCGAGGATCTCGTCGTCATGAAGACGACCCGCTCGGCGTTCGCGGGCTTCCCGCGTGACCAGTTCACGACGTTGCCCGAGACCGACGACAGGCTCATGGCCACCAAGATCACCGCGATCTGGCGCTATGGCTCGCCCGACCTCGACTTCGACCGCGTCTTCCTCGATGCCCGGACGACCCTGCTCGAGGTGTTCGCCGACCACGACAGCCCGAGCGTGCAGACCAGCATCTGGATCATGGCCAAGGCGATGCTGGAACGGCACGAGGAGCTCGACGAGGTGCGGATGGTGCTCCCGAACCTGCACCATTGGCCCGTCGATCTGTCGGGGTTGGGCATGACGAACGACAGGACCGTGTACGTGGCGACGACCGAACCGCACGGGCTCATCGAGGCCACGATCCGCCGTTCGGAGGTGTCGTGATGGCACCGCCCGGCGTGGTCGTCACGGGTCCGCCGGTCGAGGGCGCCGAGCGCGTCCTGACCGACGACGCCCTCGCCTTCATCGCCGACCTCCAGCGGCGCTTCGGCCAGGTTCGCCTCGACCTCCTCCACCGGCGGCATGAACGGCAGGCCGAGCTCGATGCCGGCGGACGACTGGACTTCCCGGCCGGCACCCGCGAGATCCGCGACGCCGACTGGACCGTCGCCCCGGCGCCGGCCGACTTCGACGACCGGCGGGTCGAGATCACCGGGCCGGCCGAGCCAAAGATGATGATCAACGCGCTGAACTCAGGCGCCCGGGTCTTCATGGCCGACCTCGAGGATGCGCTCTCACCGACGTGGGGCAACGTCGTCGGCGGGCAGGCGGCGCTCATCGAGGCGGTCCGCGGCACGCTGGCCTTCGACTCGCCGGAGGGCAAGTCGTATCGACTCGGCCGACCGCGTCGCGCAGCTGGTCGTCCGCCCGCGCGGCTGGCACCTGGTCGAGTCGCACGTGCTGGTCGATGGCGTGCCGGTGTCGGCGTCCCTGTTCGATGCGGGGCTGTACCTGTTCCACAACGCCGCCGAGCGGGTCGCTCGAGGGTCCGGGCCGTATCTCTACCTGCCCAAGCTCGAGTCGCACCACGAGGCGCGCCTGTGGAACGAGGTGTTCGTGCACGCGCAGGCGAGCCTCGGGGTCCCGCGCGGGTCGATCCGGGCGACCGTGCTCATCGAGACGATCACCGCGGCGTTCGAGATGGACGAGATCCTGTTCGAGTTGCGCGAACACGCGGCCGGCCTGAATGCCGGCCGATGGGACTACCTGTTCAGCGTGATCAAGCGGTTCCGCCGCGATCCCGAGCTCTCGTCGCCCGATCGATCGCAGCTCACGATGACGGTCCCGTTCATGCGGTCGTACACCCAGTTGCTCGTGCGGACGTGCCACCGGCGCGGCGCGCATGCGATCGGCGGCATGGCGGCGTTCATCCCGAACCGACGCGATCTCGAGGTCACGGAACGGGCGCTCGCCAAGGTCCGCGAGGACAAGGAGCGCGAATCGCGCGACGGCTTCGATGGGACGTGGGTCGCTCACCCGGACCTCGTCCCGGTGGCGATGGAGATCTTCGATGCGGTGCTCGGTTCCAAGCCGAACCAGAAGGATCGGTCCCCGGACGACGACGGCGCAACCGCCCCAAGCGCAGCCGATCTGAGCGACTTCCGCATCGGGGGCGGCGCCGTCACGGACGACGGCATCCGCGCCAACGTCCGTGTCGCGCTGGCGTACCTCGACGCGTGGCTGCGCGGAACCGGCGCTGCGGCGATCGACAACCTGATGGAGGACGCCGCGACGGCCGAGATCGCCCGATCCCAGCTGTGGCTGTGGCGGACGCGCGGCCTGCTATCGGTCGAGCGCTACGCCGCGTTCCGGGACGAGGAGCTCGGCCGCCTCGGCGGAGTGGCCGAGGGCCGGCTCAAGGACGCCTGGGAGATCCTCGACCACCTCGTGCTCGACGACGAATTCGCCGAGTTCCTGACCCTTCGGGCCTACGCCGTCCTGGAATAGCGGGTATCCCGCTGTCCCGGCAGCCGCAGCCCGGCAGCCGCAGCCCATCGCCCGCGCAGCCGCAGCCGCCCCCGCGCAGCCCGCGCGCAGCCCGGCAGCCGCTGCCCCGCCCCGCCGCGGTGATGCATATTTCCTGCCGTCCGGCCGACCATGGTCAACTGATGCGCATGGGCCGCATCAGCGACGCCGAGGTGAGGACGGGTAGAAGGCAACGTGGATCTGGGTGGTGACTGCCCACCGCTACGCTCGCCAGATGGCTTGGACGGAGGAAGACCGCGAGCGTCGGTTTCCCGAGGTGCAGCGCGGTTGGGAGCTGATCGGTGCGGCGGTCAAGCGTCGTCGATTCGCGATCCGCTGGTCGCAGCGCGACCTCGGGCGCGCCAGCGGTATCGATCAGAGCGTGATCTCGCGCCTCGAGAATGGTCGGCTCTCTGGGCTGCGCTTCTCCCGCTTCGCCCGGATCGTTGCCGCGATGAATGGCCTCGACCCTGAGGCGCCGCATCCGCCCCTGCGTCCGTGGCATCACCTGAACTGAGAAGACTCGGCCACGATGCGGGCCGTGTGCATCAGTCCGAACAGTGACGGCGGCGCGTCTCCCTCAACCCTTCGGGTGATGCGGCGCATGCGCATCGAGCGCGCGACTGAGTACGATCGCGCGCCTCAGTCCGGCTGGGTAATGGCGGCGCGCCCCCCTCCGCCTTCGGGTGATGCGGTGATGCGGGCCATGCGCATCAGCGGGGAAAGGGCGAGCGTCGGGCGGAATTTATGCATCAACTTGTCTCCGGGCCGCTTGTTACAGGGCCGCGCTCCAGGTGCTGCCCGAAGCCGCGGCTGCCAACGAACGAGCCGTCGCGGATCACCTCGGCACCGCGCACGAAGACATCCCGGACAGCGCCGCTGACTTCAAGCCCCTCATACGGCGTGTAGTCGCTCGTGTGGTGCAGCTCGGCGGCAAGGAGGGTCCGGCGCGCGGAAGGGTCGAAGATGACGATGTCCGCGTCGCGGCCGACCTGGAGCGCGCCTTTGCTCGGCATGCCAAAACGTGCCGCGGGCGCCGTGGATACCAGTTCCACCATCCGCTCCACGGTGATCCGGCCGCGCGCGACGCCTTCGCTGTAGACGAGCGCGAGCAGCGTCTCGATGCCCGGCGCTCCATTGCTGATGCGGTCGAACGACACGCCGGAACCTGCTTCCGCCTTCTCGACCGCCACGCGATCCGGGACGTGGTCGGTCGCGACGAGATCGAGCGAACCGTCGGCCAGTCCCGCCCAGAGGGCATCGCGGTCGGCAACTGACCGCAGCGGCGGCGAGATGACGAAGCATGCGCACCGGACGGGGTCGGGCTCGTCGTACGCCTCTTCGGTCAGCACCAAGTAGTGCGGGCACGTCTCCGCCGACACCCGGACACCCGCCGCCTTGGCGCGGCGAACCTCATCGAGGGCGGCAGCGGATGACAGGTGGACGACGTGGACGGGGGAGTCGGTCGCGCGCGCGAAGGCGAGCGCCCGGGCAGTGGCGACGGCCTCGACATACGGCGGCCGCGACGTCGCGTGGTAGCGCGGTAGCGTGTCACCACGCTGAAGCGCGGCCGCGACTCCCGCGTCGAGCAGCACCGGATCCTCGCAGTGGACCTGCAGCATCCCGCCGCGCGCACCCATGACGCGCATCGCATCGAACAGCGCCTGATCGCCAAGCCGGAAGTCGAAGACCATGAAGGCCTTCGAGGTCGCGACGCCCGCATCGATCGTGGCTGGCAGCTCGGTGAGTGGGTCGTCGGCGTGACCGGAGATCGCGAGCGAGAGGCCGTAGTCGATCGCACTGTCGGATTCCGTGGCGGTTCGCCATTCTGCGAGCCCGGTCTGAAGCGATCGCTCGGCCTGCGGCGACGACCCCGTTCCGGGGTTGTTGAACGACAGGAACGACGTCGTGCCACCGAACGCGGCGGCGACCGAATCCTGGAAGAACCGGTCCGGCTCCTCAGCGCTCGCCACGCGGGTATGTGTGTGGACATCGACGACTCCGGGGAGAAGCAGCATCCCGGTCGCCTCGATCAGGCGGTCGGCGCTTGCCGCGAGCCCGTCGAGTGAGGGCTCGATCGCCGTGATCCGGCCGCCGTCGGCCGCCAGGTCAGCGCGCCGCGAGCCGCCCGCCGTGACGATGGTGCCGCCGCGGATGACGAGGTCCGTCAGTCTTCGACCTCACTGATGCGGATGGCCTGCGCGCCCTCCCACAGGGCGCGACGACCGACCTCGCGCAGTCGATCCTGCCAGCCGTCATCCGGCACGATCGAGGCGAAGTGGTTCGCCGCCAACTGCCCGACCTTCGAGGACGTGGTGCATGCCCCGTACGGGAAGAAGATCTCGCACTCGCTGATGCCACCCGGGTACATCGCCAGCATCCCGGGCGCTGGGTGCGAGGTGTGGTTCTCGTAGTCGATGCCCGGGCGGAAGTCGCCGTACGGGATCCAGGTCGACTCGCCCGACCAGCGGCAATGGATGAGCTTCGAATCGATCGGCAGCATCCGGCGGATGGCCTCGATCGTCTGGGGCGCGGCGGGCTCCCAGCGGGCGCTAAAGTGCAGGTCACCGACCTCGATCCGCAGACGACCCATGCGCGGAGGATAGCGTGGCCGCCGACCCCGGACACCCGCAGCCGACCATCAGCACCCATGTTCTCGACACGGAACGTGGAGTGCCGGCGGCCGCGGTCCACGTCACGCTCTATCGACTCGATGTCGGCGATGGCAAACCGGTCCGCATGACCCAGGCACTGACCGATGCCGACGGGCGGGTCCGCGACCTCCTCGAGCGACCGTTACAGGCCGGCGACTATCGCCTCGAGTTCGATGTCGCGCATGAGGACGGGTCGTTCTTCACGAAGATCGCGGTCGACCTGCGGATCACCGACGTCGAGCGCAGCTACCACGTGCCACTGCTGCTGGCGTCGTATTCGATGACGACGTATCGGGGGTCCTGAGTCAGTTCCCCGTTCCGTGCCTAGCGCAGTACCCCGAACCCATCGATGTCGACGCGCGGTCGCCCGACCGTCCCCGAGACGAACAGCTTCACCGTGTGGACGCCCGGCGTCGACCAGGCGCGGCTGAACAGGACGACCCGCGAGCGCGACGTTGATCGATACAGGTCGATCGTCGCGGCATAGACGCCATCGACATAGACCTTGGCCTTGCCGCTCGTCGGGCCCTGCCGGCCGACGATCGCGATCGACTTCGCATCCCGCTTGAATTCGACCCACGCGCCGGCCTGTGTCGACGTGCGCAGGTTGCTGTGACTGGCCGTGCTGGACGTGGTGTTGGTCCAGCGGCCCGAATACCGGGCGAGGCTCGTCCGCTCTTGGTACAGCGTTGCCGTGACGGCCGGGGACACCGCCTGGACTCCGACGTTTGCCGCACCGTCGCGGCCCGAAACGGCGAACTGGGTCGGCGTGCCGAAGGACATCGACACGTTGTAGGAGCGGCTCGTGACCGTGCCCGCAAGCACGGTCCAGGCACCACTGCCGATGCGCCGTCGGACGACGTAGCTCGGGACGCCCGAGTGGTCGTCCGTCGCCGCTGGCCAGGACAGGGTCGTGCCGACTGTCGAGCCGATGATGGTGCCGGCGGTGATCCTATGGCTCGAGATAGCCTGTGCAGTCGGTCCCGCCATGTCGGCGGCTCGCCACGCGTTGACAAGGCGGCCGGTGACGGTCTTCCCGACGGTCGGCGCGAGAGTGTTCGCGCGGGTGAGGACCAACGATTTGAGGAGGCTCGGCGTGACGGGGTCCGTCACGGTGCCCGCATAGAGGGCCGCGACCCCGGTCACGTGGGGTGCCGCCATGGACGTGCCCGCCGACCATGCCCAGCAGGGCGAGCAGCCCGGTTCAGCTGGCCAGGCGGACAGGATGTTCGTGCCCGGGGCCGAGACGTCGACCGTGGTCGCTCCGTAGTTCGAGAAGCTCGCCAGGCTGCCGCGCTGATCGATCGCCGCGACGCTGAGGATGTTCGCGAGCGGGAATTCGGCCGGGTAGAAGTTGTAGGAGGAGCTGTCGATGTTGCGCCCCGCGTTCCCGGCGGCTGCGACGAACAGGGCATTCGACTCGTTGATGGTGTTCTCCAGCGGGTTGCTGTCCAGGGACCCTCCCCACGAGGCGTTGATGATCGGGACGTCGAACGACGCGGCGTAGTCGATCGCCTGCATCGCCATCGCGTCGGTGCCGCAGTCCTCGCTGTCATCGATGAACTTGACGGCCATGATCTGGACCGCCGGGGCCACGCCGACCACGCCTGACCCGTTCAGCGACGCGCCGATCGTGCCGGCCACGTGCGTCCCGTGCGCGTCCTGTCCGGCGTCGTGGACGGACGGGTTGTCGTTGCAGAAATCCCAGCCATGGATGTCGTCAGCGAAGCCGTTCAGGTCGTCGTCGACGCCGTTCCCCGCGATCTCGCCGGGGTTGGTCCATGCCGCTCCCGCGAGGTCCGGGTGGTTGAAATCGACACCGTCGTCGATGACCGCGACGACGATCGAGGGATCGCCCTGCGTGATCCGCAGCGCCTCGAGGCCGTCGATGTCGATGTCGGCGATGCCCTTTTGTAGCTGCGTGCCGTCGAGGGTCTGCCCTGTGTTGTGGAGACCCCACTCGCTCGGGAAACCCGGCTCGGACGTGGGTTCGGCAACGAGCTCGCGGCGGTGGTTCGGGGCGACGGCGAGGACGCGCGGGTCTGCGTCGAGGTGGCGCCGGACGGTGGCGGTCGACAGGCCGGGGCCGACGACGACCTGGGTTCGCCCGTTCTCGCTGGTCGACACGACCTCCAGGCCGAGATCGCGTGTCACGGCGCGCCGTTGAGCGGACGTAACGTCCGCTGGGTAGCGGATCACGACTTCATCAGCCGACGAGGGCGGTGCCGTTGGGTCAGCGGCGGTCACGCCGGTCGGGCTGATCACGCTGGCGGCGAGGGCGACCGAGAGCAGGATCGAGTGACGGGATGCGCGCATCGGCGACCATCGTACGCCGGTCGGTCGTGCGGGCGTGACAGCCTAGATGTCACGGGTGGGTCCTAGTGTCCGGGGCATGGAAGCGCACGTCATCCCGCTGCACCAGGCCGTCCGGCTCGAGGGCGACCGGATCGTCGTCGAGCGCCTGTCCCTGTCGGACCCGACCCTCGCCGCGTTCCTGGGGGAGCGCCCGGCGGGGGATCGGGGTCCGATCGTCGAGCGTGCGCTGCGCATCGGCCTCATCGCCCTGCAGGACGCGGGCGTGACCGTGAACGTCGACGCGGTGCGCACGGAGTTCGAGCGGCTCGTCCGTCAGGCCGAGCAGGTGAACGAGCGAGCCGCCGCTGCGCTCGAGCAGACGCTGCGCGCGAACTTCGCGGACGGTGACGGCCGCCTGCCACGGACTCTGGAGAAGTTCCTCGGCGATCGCGGCGCGCTGCGCTCGATGGTCGACGAGCTGTTCGACGAGAAGAAGCGTGACAGCGCCATCGGGCGGATCGGCTCGATGCTCGAGCGGTACTTCGACGGCGATGCCTCGAAGCTCGCGCTGCTCCTCGACCCGACGCGCCTCAACTCGCCGATGCACCAGTTCCGCCAGGAGATCGCGGCAGGGTTCAAGAGCCTCGAGGAGCGTCTCGTGGCGATCGAGGCCGCGGCCGCGGCCCGGGGTGCCGAGAGGGCCCGGTCCGCGGCGAAGGGCGCCGATTTCGAGGATCTCCTCGCCGAGATGCTCGGCGACATCGCACGCGGCGCGGGCGACCTCCTGGACCGGACGACCCTCGAGGCAGGCGCCGTGATGAAGTCGAAGAAGGGCGATTTCGTGCTGACCGTGGACTCGTCGGTCGCGCGGGGCTGCGACCTGCGCGTCGTGATCGAGGCCAAGGACCGGCCGATGTCGATGCGGGCCATGCGCGACGAGCTGCGAGAGGCGCGGGAGAACCGCGGTGCGGCGGTCGCGGTCGCGGTGTTCACGCCGGCTCATGCCCCGACAGGGGTCGCGCCGTTCAGCCTGGTCGGTGGCGATGTCTACTGCGTCATCGATCCGGATGCGCCCGAGCCTGCCACGCTCGAGGCTGCAGTGCGCCTCGCTCGCCTCCTGGCGCTTGCGTCACTTGCCGAGCGCGAGGTCGCCGTCGATGCGGCGGCCATCGGGTCGGCCCTCACGGCCATCCGGGAGCAGCTCGAGGTGGTGCGTCAGCTCAAGTCGCAGCTGACCTCGATCTCGAATGCGACGAAGGCCGTGTGGTCGGGACTCGACACGATGCGTTCGAGCATCCTCGCCCGGGTCAGCGAGGCGGAATCCGAGATCCGGACGGCGGTGAACTGACGGGTCCCGGTCCGGTGCGGTTAGGAACGTTGCCTAACCGCGACCCGGACCAAGGGGCTGCTGCGCGCGGCTAGGCAGGTGGGGGATGATGTGCGTGAGTCAGCGCACGTCGAACGAGCGATCGGCTCCTCCGCGGACCCGATGAGCCGGAGAATCGATGCGCCGCATCGCAGCCCTCGCCCTTGCCGCCGTGGTCGCGCTCCCGATGGTCTCGCCCGTTGCGGCGGCCGATCCGCTGGCGCCTGCCGAACCGTCGCCACCGACCGAGCCGACCCCGTCGGCTGAGCCGATCGCGCCCCCGGAGCCGACACCGACGGCCGACCCCGAGCCCACGCCCGCGTCCGAGCCGACACCGGGCCCGATCAGCGACCCGTCACCGACCGCCGAGCCGACGCCAGCCGCCGATCCCGGACCGGTTGTCGTCCCGTCCGAATCGGCAGCGCCGAAGGCCACGGGCAAGAGCGCACCGGAGGCCCTCGTCGACGCGGAGGGCCGGCCGATCGCGACCGGTCGCTACATCGTCGTCCTCGCAGGATCGGCCGACACCAGCAAGGTCCTGACCCGACATCGGCAGCGAGAAGGCACGAAGGCGGAGCGCGCCTTCAAGCACGCATTCCGCGGCTTCACAGCCAGGTTGGACACCGCTCAACGCCGAGCCCTCCTCGCCGACCCGAGCGTCAAGGCGGTCGTCCCCGACGAGGTCATCTCGATCGCCGCCCAGACGACCCCGACCGGGGTCGCGCGGGTCGGCACCCTGCAGTCGAGCCTCTCGAACGTCGACGGTGTCGACGACCGGGTCGACGCAGACGTGGCCATCGTCGATACCGGCATCGCCGCGCATCCGGACCTCGTCGTGGCCGGCGGCTATAACTGCTCGAGCGCCGACCGGACGCGCTGGGCGGACGAGCACGGCCACGGGACCCACGTCGCCGGAACCGTCGGCGCCCGCGATAACACGATCGGCGTCGTGGGCGTCGCCCCGGGCGTCCGGCTGTGGTCGGTGCGGATCCTCAACTCGAGCGGCAGCGGGCTGCTGTCGTGGTACGTCTGCGGGCTGGACTGGATCCTCGCCCAGCGCGACCCGGAGGACTCCTCGCGGCCGCTGATCGAGGCGGTCAACATGAGCGTCGCCAAGACGGGTTCGGACGACGCGAACTGCGGGTTCTCGAACAGGGACGTCCTTCACCAGGCCATCTGCCGGCTCTACGCTCGCGGCATCACCGTCGTCGCCGCGGCAGCAAACGAGCGGCGCAGCGCGGCAGGCTACGTCCCGGCGGCCTACAACCAGGTCATCACGGTTTCGGCCCTGGCCGACACGGACGGCAGAGCCGGCGGCCTGGGCGGCAGCCGCTGTTACTCGTGGGGCGGCTACGACCGCGACGACACGTTCGCCGACTTCAGCAACTACGGATCGGACGTCGACCTGATCGCGCCGGGCAAGTGCATCTGGTCGACCAAGCCCGGTCCGACATACGGCTACTCGTCCGGGACGTCGATGGCGGCTCCCGCGGTCACCGGCGCCGTCGCGCTCTACAAGTCGACCCGCCCACTGGCGACCCCGGCCGAGGTTCGCGAGTCCCTGCGCTACCTCGGCAACCAGGGCTGGTACACGTCCACGGACCCGGATCCCTATCACGAGCCCCTGCTCGGCGTGTCGCGCATCGGGACGCTCGGCACGTTCTCGCTGTCGGCGCCGACCGCCGGCATGATCACCTCGAAGGGCGGCTCGGTGTTCGTCCCGGTGTCGGTCACACGGACGTCGACCTTCTTCGAGCGCGTCCGGTTCACGGTCACCGGTGTGCCGTCCGGCTGGGCCGTGGCGCTCACCGCCCCGAGCGTCTTCGGCTGGACCGCGAAGTCGACGTCGGTGCGGGTCACGGTCCCCTCGACGGCCAAACCGGGCACCTATCACATGCAGGTCAACGGCACCAACTGGGGTCGCACGAAATCGACCACGCTGACGGTGCAGGTCGCGGCTGACCTGCCGACCGCGAAGGCGCCGGTCGTGTCGGTCCTGTCCGCGTCAAGCCTCGGTCGGTCGTCGACCGGCGCGAACTCCGTGACGCTGCGCGCCAGCTGGTCGGCCGCCACGGATCCGTCGGACCGGATCGTGCGCTACGAGATCGAGCGCAACGCCAACGGCGGCGCCTGGGGCTGGACGAAGGCGACGTCGGCATCGGTGCGATCGACGTCGTTCTCCGGACTTGCCTTCGGGACTACCTACCGGTTTCGCGTGAGGGCGCAGGACAGCGACGGTGATTGGAGCCCGTGGGCCATCTCCGGCGTCGCGCTGACGCCCGCCCTGGTGAGCGACCGGTCGACCCTTGTCACCTACCGCGGTGCCTGGACCCGCGCCGCCAGCACATACGCCACGAATGGCGGGATCACCACCTCGACGCAGGCGGGCGCGGCCGCCCGGTACCGGTTCACCGGCCGGACCGTCGCGGTCGTTGCTCCCACGAGCTCGCTGCGCGGTCGAGCGACCATCTACATCGACGGCGTCTACAAGGCGACCATCGAATTGCGCACGTCGTCATACATCTATCGGCGCGTCGTCTACGTCGGCAACTGGAGCGCCGTCGGCACGCACACGATCGAGATGCGCGTGGTTGGCACCTCCGGGCGTCCGACCGTCTCGCTCGACGGGTTCGTCGTCCTCCAGTAGCGGCGCGGTCATCCGCCCGCCGCACGCCATCGAGGGGCGCCGTTAACGGCCCAGCTTGCCCGTGTGCGCTATCGTGACCGTCCGACGAACCGGGCCGGGTACCCGGGGCGCATGCACGAGGTGGAAGAGCCGTGGCGAGAGCGATGTGGAAGGGGGCCATCCAGTTCGGCCTGGTCACCATC
This sequence comes from uncultured Chloroflexia bacterium, assembly GCA_963819655.1. Lineage (GTDB taxonomy): Bacteria > Chloroflexota > Limnocylindria > Limnocylindrales > CSP1-4 > SPCO01. The sequence goes on from CAWFXA010000002.1 coordinate 1,498,247, forward strand.
CCGATCAAGCTCTATCTCGCGACCGAGTCCAAGGGCATCAGCTTCAACATGCTCCACAAGAAGGACCTCTCGCGGATCCAGATGAAGATCTTCTGCCCGATCGAGGACGAGGTGATCTCGCGCAGCGACACCGTGAAGGGGTACGAGTACTCGTCCGGCGAGTACGTCGTCGTCACGGACGAGGACCTAGAGAAGGTGCCGCTCAAGACGGTCCGCTCCATCGAGATCGAGCAGTTCACGAAGGCGGAGCGTGACGACAACGCAGTGCGCTTCGTGAAGTCCGCGTACTACGTCGAGCCCGACAAGATCGGCCGCAAGGCGTTCTACCTGCTGAAGTCGGTCCTCGAGGACGAGGGCCTCACCGCGATCTGCAAGGTCGTGATCAAGGACCGCGAGGCGCTCGCGGCACTGGATCCCTTCGCCGAGACGCTGCTGCTGACCACGCTCCACTGGCCGGACGAGATCCGCTCGATCAAGGAGCTGGACCTGCCCGAGGAGGAGTTCGACTTCAAGCCGGCCGAGCTCACGATGGCCAAGCAGCTCGTGTCGGCGATGACCGGGACGTTCGACCCGTCCCAGTACAAGGACGAGTACCGCGAGGCGCTCGAGCAGATCATCGAGGCCAAGGTCGAAGGCCGCGAGACGGTCGAGATCGAGGAGCCCGAAGAGAGCGGCAAGCTCATCGACCTGATGGCGGCACTCGAGGCATCGGTCTCGCAGGCCAAGGCGGCGCGCGAGGCCGGCGCCGAGAAGCCGGTCTCCGTGGCCGAGGCCCGCGAGAAGAAGACGGCGGGGACCCGCAAGGCGGCCGCCAGCACGGCCACTGCGGACGAGGCCGAGGAGGCCAAGGCCAAGCCAGCCCGCAAGCGCAAGACCGCCTGACCCACCCGAGCCCGGGATCACGCGGGCGAACGTCTATGCCCGAGCGACGCGACGAGCCGATGCGGATCCGGCTCGACCCGGAACGCCGAACGATGCTTCTCGACGCGATCAAGCGCTTCTACAGGGATGAGTTCGACGAGCTGCTGAGCGAGTTCCGGGCCGCGACACTGCTCGACTTCTTCGTGCGCGAGCTCGGACCGCCGGTCTACAACCAGGGCGTCCGCGATGCTGCCGGCTACGTCCAGGAAAAGCTGATGGACATCGAGGGCGAGGTCTACGAGCGGGAGCCGGAGCGTTGACCGTGGGAGTCGGATCTCCGGCGCATTCCCCGCCAAATACTCGCCGCCGGAGTCTTAGGCGCTGATCCGGCCCGTTTGAGGGCCCGGTGGCTGTTCCAACGCCCGATCCAAGCACGAAAACGGCGTGACTTGCCTCGTCGGGCCGGCGCACCGCCCGAATTCGGCGCCCAAGGCTCCCCGGGCGAGTATCTGGCGGCCTAACCGGGTTGCGCCGCCCTCGCGTCGCCAACCGTCGCCGTTCCCCGCCAAATACTCGCCGCGGGAGTCTTAGGCGCTGATCCGCCCCGTTGAGGGGCCTGGCGGCTGTTCCGCCGCACGATCCACGCACGAAAGCGGCGTGACTTGCCTCGCCGGGCCGGCGCACCGCCCGAATTCGGCGCCCAAGACTCCCCGGTCGAGTATCTGGCGGCCTAACCGGGTGGCGCCGCCCCGCGTCGCCACGCCCGACCCTGCTGCGGCACACTCCACGGGTGCCCCTCGAGGAATACCGCCGCAAGCGCGACTTCAAGCAGACCCCTGAGCCCGCCCCGGTCACCCAGACGGCGGCCAGCGGCACGAGCGGGCGGTTCGTCGTCCAGCGCCACCGAGCCACGCGACTCCACTACGACTTCCGGCTCGAGATCGATGGCGTCCTCGTCTCGTGGGCCGTTCCCAAGGGCCCGACCCTCGACTCCAAGATCAGACGCATGGCCGTCCACGTCGAGGACCACCCGATCGAGTACTTCGACTTCGAAGGGCGTCATCCCGGCCAAGCAGTACGGCGCCGGCGACGTCATCGTCTGGGACTGGGGGACGTGGGAGCCTGAGGCGCCGACCCTCGACGGACGAAAGAGCGTCGATGACGGCGAGCTCAAGTTCCGCCTCAACGGCCAGAAGCTCAAGGGCCGGTTCACGATCGTGCGAACGAGCCGCCGCCCCGGGCAGGAACCCACCCGGCCTTCGAGGGCGACCAGGGCGAGCAATGGCTGCTCATCCACAAGGCCGACGAGCATGCCAAGGCCGGCTGGGACGCCGAGGATCATCCCGCAGAGCGTCAAGACAGGTCGGACGAACGACGAGGTCAAGGAGAACCGGGACGCGGTCTGGATCAGCCAGGCGCCGGCCGAGACGGCCGAGATCGATCTCGCGGGGGCGAAGGTCGCGCCGCTGCCCCAGAAGATCGAGCCGATGCTGGCGACCCTGGCCACCAAACCGTTCGACGATGAGGACTGGCTCTTCGAGATCAAGTGGGACGGGTTCAGGGTCCAGGCGGTCGTCGACGACGGCAAGGTCCGGATCCTGACGCGGAACCTCAACGACGCGGCGACGTACTTCCCGCGCCTGCTTGGTGCACCCGGCCGCTGGCTCGAGGCGAGCCAGGCCATCATCGATGGCGAGGTCGTGGCGATCGACGAGGCCGGCAGGCCCGACTTCAGCCTGCTGCAGACCAAGCTCGGGGACAAGGAGGCGAGCGGGCTCCTGTACCAGGCGTTCGACCTGCTGTACCTCGATGGTCGCTCGTTGCTGGACGTGCCTCTCGAGGATCGAAAGCGGCTGCTGCGGAGCGTGCTGAAGGACCATCCCCGGGTCCGCTTCGCGTCGCATGTCGTACGCGACGGGAAGGCGTTCTTCGAGGCCGCCGGCGCGATGGGTGTCGAGGGCATGGTCGCCAAGCTCCGCCGGTCGCGGTACGAGCCGGGCAGGCGCAGCGCTTCCTGGCTCAAGATCAAGATCCGACCGGAGCAGGAGCTGGTGGTCGGTGGCTGGACCCCGGGGAGCGGCAACGCCCGCGACCTCGGTGCGATGGCGGTCGGGGTGTTCGAAGACGGCAAGCTGCGGTTCGCCGGCAAGGTCGGCAGTGGCTTCACCGGCGCCATCCGCGCGGACCTGCTCAAACGCCTCAAGCCGCTGGTCCAGGACGACGCGCCGTTCGACCCCGCGCCGCCCAAGGATTACCGTGGCCGGTGGGGCGGCGATCTCAAGGACATCACCTGGGTCCGGCCCGAGATCGTGATCCGCGCCGAGATCGGCGGCTGGACACGCGACGGTCAGGTCCGCCAGACGGCCTACAAGGGCATCGAAGCGGACCGTGACCCGACGACCGTCGTTCGCGAGACCGCGGTCGCGACGACCACTGCGGTCCGTGCCGCCGAAGCCGCTGAGCCACCGCCACCCGAGGAGGAGCCGATGCCATCGAGGTCCGCGACCCCGACCTTCGCCGCCGCCACGCCCGACGAGCTGGAAGCGCTCGATGCCCTCCCCAAGGAAGGCGTCTGGCACATCGGCGGGCGCGAGCTGAAGCTGACGAATCTGGACAAGCCGCTGTTCGAGGCGGACCCGCCGGTGACCAAGCGCGAGCTCGTCCGCTACTTCGCGACGATCGCGCCGACGATGCTGCCGCACGTGATCGACCGTCCGTTGAACCTGCAGCGCTTCCCGAACGGCGCCGGGGCGCCCGGGTTCTGGCAGAAGGACATCCCCGAGACGGCGCCGAAGTGGCTGACGCGCTGGCACGAGACCGGCGTCGACGGCCGCACCGATCGCGATGCCAACGACCACCTGCTCGCGATCGATGCGGCCAGCCTGGCCTGGCTCGGCAACCAGGCGAGCTTCGAGATCCACGCCTGGACCGGCAAGTTGCCCGAGCCGTGGCAGCCGACGTTCGCGTACATCGACATCGACCCCGGCGAGAAGACGACCTGGGAGGAGACACTGACGCTGGCGCGGCTGTACCGGACCGCGCTCGAGCATCTCGGCGTGCGCGGCTACCCGAAGACGACCGGCAAGCGCGGCATCCAGATCTGGATCCCGATCGTCCAGGGCAAATACGACTTCGGCGACACGAGCGGCTGGGTCGAGCGCGTCTCGAAGGCGGTCGGCTCGACCGTCCCGGATCTCATCTCCTGGGAGTGGTCGAAGGGGGCGCGCAAGGGCCGCGCCCGGCTCGACTACACCCAGAACGCGTCGATCAAGACGCTGGTGGCGCCGTATTCCGTCCGGCCGGCGCCCGGCGCTCCCGTCAGCACACCGATCTCATGGGACGAGCTCGACGACCCCGAGCTTCGTCCGGACCGTTGGACGATCCGGACCCTGCCCGAGCGTGTGGCGAAGGTCGGCGACCTGTTCGCCGCCGCGCAGACCGACGCGCAGGAGCTGCCGCCGGTCTGAGCGCGGCCAGTGGGTCAGCTGACGTCGAAGTCGGCGCGCATGCCCTGCGCGTAGTGCGTTTCGATGTTGCACAGCAGGACGTAATGACCCGCGTCCAGGTCGACCGCCAGCGTCGGCGTCGCAGCGAGGGCGATGTTCTCGATCTCGTCGACCGGGGTCAGTGTCGTTTCGTCGATCTTGTGGTCGACGACCGGCAGGGCGTCGGCCTTCAGGTCGGTCTTGACGACGACGAACTCGTGCAGCTGGGTCCCCGCGTTCTTGACCGCGAAGGTGACCGGACCAGCCGACCCGGTCGCGGGCGACGGCACGACCTTCCACTCGCTGAGCTCGACAGCGACCTGGCCGCCGGCCGCGGCGGAGGCCGACGCGGCGGCTCGACGGCGAGGCCGCCGTCCCGCCGCAGCCCGCCGCGACCAATCCGACTGTGAGCGTCACCACGAGCACAAGCGACGACGATCTGGGCATTCGAGGCATGCCTCACCTACATGGTCAATTGGTGGCCCTGGGGGCGGGATTCTACTGCTGGCCACCACGCCACGAGTACTCAGACCAGGCTGACCTCGTCGACCCACTTGACCCAGTCGAGGCCGCGGTGGTCCGGGACGACGAGTCGGCACGGAGCGCCGTTTTCGACCGGAAGCGGCTGGCCGGCCACCGCGGTCGCCAGCAACGCGGATGCCGCCTCGTCCGCGCTGAGGATCGTCGACCACCCGGTGATCGAGCGGACCCGGATGCTGCCGCGCGCGGGGATCGTCAGCAGTCTCGCGAGGGGCACGCCTCGCCAGATCGTCTCGAGCACCCAACCCGAGGTGCAGTCGAGGACGGCCGTCATGTCCACCTCGCCGAGCGCCTGCAGCTCGTCGAGTGCCAGCGATCGACTCTGACCACCGTTTCCGATCACGGTCAAGCGCCACGCCCCGTGGTCGATGGACGGTGCTCCTTCGCCGAAGAACGTGGTCGATGGCGGGATCCCGCCAGATGGCAGCCAGCGAGATCCCGTGAACCGTCGCGTCCCGCCTCGAAGCCGATCGGCGAGGGAAGTCACGCCGAACGCCGCGACGCCCGCGATCGCGAGCCCGCCAGTCGCGAGCAACGTCCGCCGCGATATCCCGTTCCGTGGCGGGATGGTGATGACTCGCCACCGGCGCGGCAGCAGGTGGAATGCGACCAGCGGCACCAGGACCAGGCCCAGCCAGGCGTGGAGCGTCAGCACCGTCCACGACCCGACCGTCAGCGGCTCGCCGGCCGCGACCCACAGGAAGCCGCCCGTCAACGCACCGACGGCGAGCAGCGTGACGCCGAGCGCCAGGCCGAGGCGCCCCCACCGTTTCGCGACCACCGCCCGCGGCACCGATCGCCTCAGCTTCCAGGCCGTCGCCGCGAGCAACGCACCGCCGAGCAGGCCGTGCAGCGTGAAGACCCAGCCCGCATCCGGGCCGCCGGCCTTGAGCGACAGCAGCCCGGTCGTCGCGATGCCGAGGACAAGGAGCGCAAGCACTCGGTCGAGCGTCGCCAGACTCATGACGTGACCCAGTCTGCGCCTCGCGTCTGCGACAGGTCGATGACACGTGGCACGATTCACGGCATGACCAACGAGATCACGTTGCGCAGCCCGCGGCCCGACGAGCTGCACGAGTTCTGGCGACCGCTCGCGGACGCGTTCGCCGAGAGTCTGACCAAGGAGGAGATCGAGGCGGAGCGTCCGCTGCTCGACTTCGACCGATTGATCGGCGCATTCGACGGAGAGATACGAGTCGGGACAGCGGGTGCCTACACCTTCCGGCTGACCGTTCCGGGCGGCGAGGTCGGCGCCGGGGGCATCACCGGGGTCGCCGTGCGGCCCGACTACCGGCGCCGCGGGATCCTGCGCCAGATGATGGACTGGCTGCTGGAGGACGCCCGGACGCGCGGCGAGCCGGTCGCGGTCCTGACAGCCTCCGAGGCGGCCATCTACCAGCGGTTCGGGTTCGGCCAGGCATCGACTGCGTCGTCGTTCACGCTCGACGCGGCGCTAGCGGAGTTCGGCGAGCCCGTGGATCTCGGTGACGGGGCGCAGATCCGCATGGTCGACACGGACGAGGCGACGGAGCTATTCGCCGCGGTCTACGACCGCGTCCGGCCGGGGATCCCGGGAGCGCTCGATCGGATCGAGCCGAAATGGCGGCTGTCACTCGTCGCCGACGCCGAGTGGATGCGACGCGGCGGCCAGGGCATCAAGTACCAGGCGGTGATCGAGATCGATGGCGAGCCGCGCGGCTACGCGATCTATCGCATCGAGCACAGCTGGGGGCCGACCGGCCCGGCGTCGACGATGAACGTCCTCGAGGTCACCGGCGTCGACCCGGCCGCGGAACAAGCGCTCTGGCAGTGGCTGTTGTCGATGGATCTCGTGCGCACGGTCGTCGGCCGCCGTGGGCCAGTGCCGCATCCGCTCCAGCACTGGCTCCTCGAGCCGCGGCGGTTGAGCTTGACGATCACCGACGGGCTGTGGCTGCGAATCCTGGATCTGCCCGAAGCGCTCTCGGCGCGACGGTACATGGGCTCCGGCTCGCTCGTGCTCGACGTCGCTGACGACATGTTCGACTCGAACGCGGGCCGCTGGCAGCTGAACATCAACGACGGTCGAGCCGAGGTCGCGCGGACGAAGTCGGCGCCCGACCTGGAGCTCGACATCGGAACGCTGGCGGCGGCCTACCTGGGCGGCTTCCGGTTCGTCGACCTGGGAGTGGCGGGCCGCGTTCGCGAGTGCCAGCCCGGCGTCCTCCAGGCCGCGGACGCGCTGTTCACACCACCGCGAGCCCCCTGGAATTCGACGCCGTTCTGATAGGAATTGCTGCATGAACTACCAGTACTACGACTTCCGGAATGCGTTGGTAATCCTCCGGTCTCGCGCGAGCTTCGGAGAATTGGAAAGTGCGCTTCATTCGATCGAAGCCGAGCATGTCCTGGGAGCCTATTCAGCGATGTCGGAAGCGCGGGCAGGACGTAGGTCACGGCCGCCGGCAGGGGGCCAGGGCGCCCTGAACCGAGTGATCGATGACCTTCTCTCGCGTGCCGGGTGGGAGTCGCAGCCGCCATTGTTTCGTGACCGGACCCTCGAGAAGTGGAAGATGGACTTTCGGAAGGAAGGCATCGGCGTCGAGGTGTCGTTCAACCACGCGGAGGCTATTCCGTGGCAATTCACGCGGCTCAACATCGCTGGCGAGTCTGATCGTGTCCTTGAGGACAATCGGATTGACGTCTGGCGTTGTCGTGTGTGCCGCTCCGAGCCTCAAAGCATGGGCGCGGATGGACAGTGCCGTAGGTACCTTCGACCAATTCAAGGCGTGGCTCCGCGAGATGCGGCCGATCCTGCCGGTTCCGCTTCTACTTATCGGCCTCGAAACGGATGGTTGGCCGGCTGGGACGTTCCGAGGAACTGATACGGGGTCTCGGACCCGGATCGAGGCGACTGGTTTCGCCGCTGAATCTGGCCACCTGCTTCGACGATGACGGAGACGTCAGCGACTAGCTCGTGCTCCCATGCTTCCAGAACTACCCAGCCGCTTGCCTCGAGGCGACCCCTCTTTCGCGCATCCCGCTCGCGATTGAGCTCGAACTTACGAGCCCAGAAGTCGGGGTTCGACTTCGGCAGGATCGGGTAGCAGCGCGGGCAGTGGTGCCAGAAGCAGCCATGGACGAAGATCGCGACCTTGCGGCCGGGATAGGCGATGTCTGGCCGGCCCGGCGCCTTGCGCCAGTTGAGTCGATAGCCACCTAGCCCAGCTGCGCGTAGCGCCTCCCGAAGGCGCCGCTCAGGGCCCGTGTCCCGCGCCCGATTGGCGCGCATCACGTTTCGGACCGCCGGGCTCGTCGGCGGTGGATTCGGAAGCTGGAGGCCAGCCATCGCTAGGAGGCAGCCGCCCGCTCCGTCTCGGAGACGGGCACGGCCATCTCCATGATCAGCTCGTCGGCGATGCGCTCGACCAGGCCGACGACCAGGGCGTTGCCCATCATGAAGGCCCGCTTACCGTCAGACATCCCGGTCGTCCAGTCGCCGGGGAAACCGTCCAGCCGCTCCAGCTCGCGCGGCGTCAGGCGTCGATACCGGCCGTCCTCGGTCTGGATCAGGTGCTTGAAGCGCGATGGTGTCGCGCCGCCCTCGCCGGTGAGGATCGTCCGCGACGGGCCGTCGATGTGGTCGGGGAAGGGGATCGAGCCCTCGTCGTACGTGTACTCATGCCCGTCGCGCGGCTGATCCTCGTCAGGCTCTTGGCGCCCTTGAGGAACCGCCACTTCTCGAGGTCCTCGCCCTCGACGAAGAACTGTGCCGGGACGTCCTCGGCGGGTTCGAGGATGTCGGCAAGGAGCGTCCGCTCGCCGACCCAAGCTGGACGGACGTCGTCGTCCAGACCGCCGCCCCACGACCGCCGAGCTGATTCGCATGACACCGGCGTTGCCGAATGGCGTTCGCTTCGGCCCGACGTTGAAGGTGTCGCTGACGACCTTGACGTCACGGTCGAGCGAGACGGGCGTCCAGTCGAATGGCTCCTTGGCTCGCGAAGCGGCAAGGCCCGTGCGAGGACCCCGGACTGAGTCAGCTGGTCGTACGGACTGCCTTCGGCTCGCCCGAGCCGACCGATGATGAAGACTCGCCGCCGCTTCTGCGGGAAGCCGTAGTCGGCGGCGTTGACGACCCGCCACTCGACCTCGTAGCCGAGGTCCGCGAGCGACGCGAGCATCACGGCGAAGTCTCGACCGCGCTGGCCGCTCGGCGACTTGATCAGTCGGTCGACGTTCTCGAGGAACAGGTACTTGACCGGACGGCCCGCGGCGAGCTTCAGCCGAAGCAGTCGGTGGATCTCCCACCAGAGCACACCCTTCTTGCCGACGAGACCGTGCGCCTGTCGGAGGGTCTCTGGCGACCGAGTAGTCCTGGCAAGGGAAGCCGCCGACCACGAGGTCGACATCCGGGATGGTCTGGAAGGCGGCCCGTCGACCGACCGCGTTGACCTCTGACTCGTACTGGTCGAGGACCGTCGGCGATGTCCTCGTTGACCGCCTCGTGCTCGGCCAGACCGAGGTCGGTCGACCTGGTGCGCGACGTCCGCGCAGCCCCCGACCGTGCGTCTGGAAGTCGCCGTCGCGGACATGTCGGACGTAGCAGTCGAAGGCGTGCTGGGCCCTCGTCGCTGGCTCCCACTGATTGCTCCAGACGACGTCAAAACCGGCGCGATCGAGTGCGAGATGGAAGCCCCCGACCCCGGCGAATAGCTCGGCGACGGTCGGTCGGCGACCGGTCTCACCACCGGTCTCGAGGTCGGTATTGGTCATGCGGAGCCCTTCGTAGTCGGGGGGCGGGATGTCTGGAGTGTAGCCGATCCAGTTCATGGGATCAAGTTCGGACCCGTTTGCGACAGGTCCGATGTCGCTCACGTCAGCGCGATCAACCCGTAGAGCTGCTCGCCCGTCGACTGCAGGAAGCCGCCGTTGAGCAGCGTGACAGACACGTCGTCGCGGTTCGGCCAGTTCGGGTCGTACAGGCGGATCGTGGTCGGGCCGTCGGGGCCGGCTGTGTCGTAGCCGAACGCCAGCACCTGGTGATCCTTCGTCAGGTGGAACGGGTTCCAGCCGTGGTGCCGCACGAGGCCGACCATCGGCAGCCGGCCGGCGTCGATCGCGGCCCGGATCCTGCGGCCACTCGACGTGGAGCGTCCGGCGCCGCAGCCGTTCCGGCGAGGTGCCGGCCGACAGCCAGAACCGCAGCGGCCCGCGCATCCAGTCGAGGGACATGACCTGCCGGCGCACGATCGCCCGGAACAGCGGCGAGCCGTTGTCGGGCGCCGACGTATCGGCCGGCATGGGGAGCCCGGTCTCGAAGCGTTCCCGCACGAACCAGCTCATCCCGCCGCACAGCCCCGCCTCGGCGTCGCCGACCCCGACCCAGCGCGGATCGATGAAGCCGAGGCGCACGGTCGGCCCCGGCGGGAAGCGGTTCGAGAAGTGCAGGCCATGGACCGACGGCAGGAAGCCCGGGACGGCCTTCGAATTCGGCATGTCGTCGCGCATCCTACGCCTTGACCGACCATCACAGTCGATTATGATGATCGACTATGAGAATCGTGACGGCGATGGACCTGCGAAAGCGGCTCGGCGAGATCCTGGATGCGGCCTCCGCTGGCGAGCGCATCCTCATCGAGCGTGACCGCAAGCCGCTGGCTTACCTGGTTTCGGTCGAGGATGCCGAGCGCCTCGAGCCCGACAGGGGTGAGGTGACGCGCCGCCGACTGGAGGCGCTCGACCGACTCGTCGCGTTCGGCAAGGAGATGCGCGCGAAGTACCCGGAGCCGGACGACGGGCTGACCTATACGGAATGGCGGCGCCGGGACCTTGAACGACGAACGGATCAGATCATTCGCGCGTCGAAGAGCGGCAGATCCGGTACGTGACGACGATGCCACCGCTCGTCGTCGATACCTCGGCGGCTATCGCGATCATCCGGGAGGAGCCGGCGGGCGCCGCTGCCGCGCGGATCACCAGGACCGCGGAGACCGCCGGCACGCGCGTGGTCGTGCCATCGCACTTCTGGCTCGAACTGATGAACCCGCTGCTGACGCGCTACCGATTCGGAGGCGTGGACGTGATCCAGGCGATCCACGAACTCGACCGACTTGGTTTGGAGACGATTGAGATCGACCGATCCTTGGTGTTCTCGACGCTGGACCTGGCCGAGCGTCATGGCCTGACGGCGTACGACGCCATGTACCTTGCCCTCGCGATCTCCCTCGACGGTCGCCTGCTCACCTTCGATGAGCAGCTGTACTTGGCATCCGGCGCACGAGCCATCGCGATCGACGATGGACACCGCAGCGGCGAAACCACTGCAACGTACGAGCACGAGGTGACCTGGCCGAACTACAAGGAAGCATCGGCGTATCTCGCGCGGTTACGAGCGGATGCCCTCGAAGGCCGCGGCTGATCCGGTCTAGGAGCCCTGGCCGACGGCTTGCGTTTGGGTCGACGTCTCGGGCTCCGCAGGCTCGGCGACGGGGACCGCGACGTGAACGCGGACGATGGTCGGGTCGACGCCCTGGGCGGCAAGTGAGCCGATCTCAGGCGTCACGATGTCGACGACGAGCAGATAGTCGCCGGGTGCACTCGGCGCGAAGATCACGACCTCGGTCTTGGTGACGGCTCGAGGAGCGAAACCGGGTGGGAGTGCGGCCGCCCTCACGGATGCGGCGGCCGCTGCCTCGGTCTGGACCGGATCGTCGCCGCCGCCGAGCGACACCCACGTCCCGACGAGACGGGCATGGGTCGCCTTGGCGGAGCCGGTCGGGTTACGTGAGTTGTCGGCGGTCTTCGCGCCCGGGACGGCCTTCTGGCCCCATTCCTGGTGGCCGAGGTTCGTGACCCACAGCGTGAGCTCGTGGGCCGCGCCCGGGGCGATCTCGAGCACCTGGGGGCCGACGACGCCCGCGTCGTGCGGACCGGTCAGGCGCACGATCAGCGACGGCAGCATGGCCTGGCTCGTGGCGTCATAGGCGACCCCCTCCTTGTCGTGGAGGCTCACCGACAGCCGATAGCGACCCGGCGCCGCCGGCGCGGTCACCCGGATGGACAGGTTCTTCCTGTCGATCCGAAGCGCGCTCGGCGCGACCACGTCGCCGATCCGTTCCGGGGTGACGAGGCCGAAATCGGGTGCGACCTCGGGGTCGGCCGCCGCTGACGCTGCGGGGTCGAGGGGATCCCAGCGGACGCTCGCCTGGATGTCATCGGGCAGCTGGTCGCGGGACCGGATGGCGTACGGGATGCGGTACCACAGCGTCCCGCCCGCGACGGTCGACCGGAGGGTCGGCATCTTGATCGTCAGGCCCGTCCCAGCGAGGCTCGGGACGAGCGACGCGGGATCGACGGTCGGGCGGCTGCCGGCGGCTCGACCGCGGGCGTGGCTGAGGACGTCCTTCGAGGCAAGGCCGCGCTTGAGGACGATCGAGCGCGTGAAGCCCGAGTCGCCGTGCTCCGGGTCCATCTCGGCGACGTACCCGTCGCTTCGAACGCTCTCGAAGCCGAACGTGTTGCCGTTCGCGCTCGGCGCATGGCGCCACGCGGATTCGATCCCGCCACGCCCCGCCAGTACGGACCGGACCATGTGATTCGGGCTGGTGTACGCCTCGGCGACGACCGCCGCGGCGCCGGATCGGATGAACCCCGCGGCGAAGTTGTCGACGCGCTGCTTGGCCATCTTCAGCGTGCCCTCGGGCAGGCCCGGCTCGGAGTTCCCCGAGGCGTAGCAGAGATGGTTCAGCAGCACGACCGCATTGGGCGCCAGCCGGATGCTCTCGGCGATCCTGGACTCACCGAAGTACTGGTGGGTGCTGTCGCCGCTGCCGGCCGATGGGTTCAGGCCGAAGCCGTTCTGGCTGGGCGGGTAGAGCTCGTCCCGGTACCTGCTCGGCCAGCCGTTGCCGTGGCCCATGTAGATGACGAGGCTCGCTCCCTGGAGCGCCTGCTCCACGGCCGGCCAGGTCGCGTTCGGGGAGTAGATCTCTGTGACGTCGGGCGTGTACCTGCGGGCCAGCGCGGCGGCCTTGCGCGCCTCGGCTCGGTAGCGGTCTGTTGCGCCGCCCGACGGTCCGACGACGAGGACGACCTTCGGGACACCGGTGGTCGACGGCGCGGCGAGAACGCCAGGCGCGACCAGACCTGCGCCTAGCAGAGCGGCGAGGAGTCCGACGATCAGCCGTCTCACGACGGGCCGTGCTCCACGACAGGCACCCCCCAACGACCGGCGGTCACTCAAGACTCCGCCAGGCGATGAGCCTAGTCCAATCGGAGTCGACGACACCATACTCATAGGGCGTTATCTGGCCCTTATCAGTTCGAAATCGAACACTAACGGTGCGCCCTGGCACCAAAGAGTCCACGCAGAGTCCGGCGTACCATCGGGCCATGCCCAACCTCCTCGCGGGCGAGACCAGTCCGTATCTACTCCAGCATGCGAACAACCCGGTCGATTGGATGCCTTGGAGCGGCGATGCGCTGGCCCGCGCCAAGCTCCTGGACCGCCCGATCTTCCTGTCGATCGGGTATGCCGCGTGCCACTGGTGCCACGTCATGGAGCGCGAATCGTTCGAGGACGAGGCGACGGCCAAGGTGCTCAACGACCATTTCGTGTCGATCAAGGTGGACCGCGAGGAGCGACCCGACCTCGACTCCATCTACATGTCGGCGGTCCAGGCGATGACCGGGGGCGGCGGCTGGCCGATGTCCGTCTTCCTGACGCCCGACGGCCAGCCGTTTTACGGCGGCACGTATTACCCAGACCAGCCGCGCCACGGCATGCCGGCGTTTCGTCAGGTGCTCGAAGGCGTGTCCGAAGCGTGGCGGACGCAGCGCGGGCAGGTGCTCGATGCCGGCCAGCGGCTCGTGTCGGCGCTCGTCGAGCAGGCGCGCAATGCGTCGGGCGGCGGCGAGACCGTCATCGATCGCGAGTTCTTCCATGCCGTGAACGCCGCGTTGGACGCTGGATTCGATGCCCGGAACGGGTCGTGGGGCGGGGCACCCAAGTTCCCGCAGCCGATGACGCTCGAGTACATGCTCCGTCGGATGGCGGCAGGCGATCGGGCACCGGGCACGATGGTCCGGTTCACGCTCGACAAGATGGCCGACGGCGGGATCCGCGACCAGCTCGGTGGCGGGTTCCACCGCTACGCCACCGATGCCAGGTGGCTCGTGCCGCATTTCGAGCAGATGCTCTACGACAACGCGCAGCTCGCCCAGGTGTACCTGCATGCATCGCGGCAGTTCGATGAGAACGGCGGCGGTCGGCAATATCGCGAGGTCGCGACTGGCGTCCTCGAGTACATGCTCCGGGAGCTTCGCCGCGAGGACGGTGCGTTCGCGGCGAGCCAGGACGCGGACACCGAAGGGGAAGAAGGACGCACCTTCACATGGTCCGCGGCGGAGGTCCGCGAGGTGCTCGGAGAGGGCGAGGCGGCGGACGCCTTCGAGCGGGTGTACGGGGTGACCCAGGACGGCAACTGGGAGGGCGTCACGATCCTGTCGCGCGTCTGGGACGCGCCGAACGAGCCGCCCCCGCGTGACGACCCTTCATTGGAGGCGTCGCTCGCCGCCTCCCGCGCGGCGTTGCTGGAGCGACGCGCGACGCGACCCCAACCGGCGCGCGACGACAAGGCGCTCGCGGCCTGGAACGGGTTGGCGATCGCGGCCTTCGCCGAGGCCGGTCGACTGCTCGGGGAAGAGCGCTACACGGCCGCGGCGGTGACGGCCGCCGAGACGATCGTCGACGGGCTGCTCGCCGACGATGGCTCGCTGAGGCGGTCGTGGAAGGACGGTCGCGCCGTCGGGGCGGGCGTGCTCGAGGACTACAGCCATCTCGCCGAGGGGTTGCTGGCTCTGTACGAGACGACCTTTGACGAGCGCTGGTTCACGCTCGCGCGCGGCCTCGCGGACCGCATCCTCGAGAGATTCGAGGATCCGGCCGGCGGTTTCTTCGACACGGCCGACGACCACGAGCGGCTGATCACCCGTCCCAAGGACCCGCAGGACAACGCGGTCCCGTCGGGCGGCGCGATGGCGGCCACGGTCCTGCTTCGGCTCGCGGCGCTGACAGGGGAGGGGCGTTATCGCGACGCCGCGGAACGGGCGATCGGCACGGTCGCGTCGTATATGACCCGCTACCCGACCGGCTTCGCGCAGTGGCTCGCGGCGGCCTCGTTCGCCGCCGGTGACGCCGTCGAGGTGGCGGTCATCGGCGACCCGGCTGACGACGCGACGCGGATCCTCCTTCGGCCGGTCTGGTCGGAGTGGCGGCCGTTCCAGGTCCTGGCCGTGGCATCAGCGGAGGCCGCCGCGACCTCGGCCGTCCCCCTGCTCCACGACCGGCCCTTGATCGACGGACGTCCGACCGCCTACGTCTGCCGCGACTTCGTGTGTTCGTTGCCGGTGTCGACGCCGGACCGCCTCATCGACCAGCTGACGGCTGACCCCGCACCCTAGCCCTGCGTCGAGCCGCCGGCCAAAGCTCCGGCGATCCCCGCCGCGAATCGATTCAACGCCGCGCCCATGGAGTCCGCGTGGTCGGGGTTGATCTCGGTGATAACCAGTCCACCGAACCGGGAGCTGCCCGCGAACACGGCGAGGCATTTCATCGCCTCATCGAGCAGCAGCCCTCGATCCTCCGGCTGGTCGGCGAGCGGGCAGTCCAGGAAGTCGAGCACGTCGACATCGAAATGCACGAGGAACGGCCCGCCCTCGCGCTCGATCGCGACGCGAGCCTCGGTGGCAGCTTCGACAGGGCGACCGGCGACGACCTCGAGCGGGTAGCTGCGGAAGTCGTGCCTAGCGAACACGACCCCCTCGACATCCCGGGGATCCTCCGACGGCCGCACCGACACCGCGCTCTGACCGAAGAACATGACCTTGCCCGTCTCGAGCATCGGTGTGGTGGGGCCGAGGCCGGCGAGCTCGCGAGCGGCACCCGGCTCGTCCAGGAGGTGCGCCACGCCCATCGAGTCCATGTGGCCGGCGGGTTGCGTCTCGGGCACGTAGAGATCGACACCGCCGTCGACGTAGAGCAGGCTCGGATCGAGTCCGGCTCGCAGCATCCCAGCGACCACGCCGACGGTGATCGTGCAGTCACCACCGACGACGAGCGGGATCTCGCCGGCCCGGACCACCGCGGCGATCGACCCGGCCACTTCCGAGGCGACAGACACGACCGCCGCAAGGTTCTGCGGGGTGCGCGTGGCGTGATCGGGACGCCAGCGAAACAGCGGCAGATCACCATGGTCACGCACCTCCAGGCGGTTCGCGTCGAGAAGCTCGAGCAGACCGGCGGCGCGCAGGGCGGCGGGGCCTTTCTCCTGCCCTGGAGTCCGGGCACCGGCACTCGATGGAACGCCAAGGAGCCCGAATGTCCGCGCCATGCTCCTAGGATGGCGATGTGTCGACGCCCCTGCCTGCCGCGACCGTCGTCTTGCTCCGACCCGGTTCGGCCGGCCTGGAGGTGCTGCTGACGCGTCGGCCGGTGTCGATGGCCTTCGCGCCGGACATGCATGTGTTCCCGGGCGGACGGGTCGACGCCGCCGACGCGGACCCGCGGCTGCTCGCGCGATCCGTCGTCACCGGTGAGGAGGCCGCGGCGGCGCTCGGCGGGGACCTGTCGCCGACCGAGGCGTTGGCCGCGTACGTGGCGGCCATCCGTGAGGCGTTCGAGGAGGTCGGCGTGCTGCTGGCGGACTGCCCGGCAGGCGTGGACCTCGCGGCGCCGCGCCGTCGATTGCTGGCGTCTGCAGACATCTTCCCCGCGATCGCCGAGGAGTTCGACCTGCGCTTGCGCACGGATCGACTCGTGCCACTGTCGCGCTGGGTGACGCCGCCGATCATGGAGCGCCGATTCGACGCGCGGTTCTTTGCGGCAGACCTGCCCGAGGCCGCGGAGGCGACGCTGGTCGGCGAGGAGGTCGTCGAGCACGGCTGGCATCGACCGGTCGACGCGCTGGAGTCGATGGCGCGAGGCGAGCTCGGCATGTGGCTGCCGACGTCGACGACGCTGACGCAACTGCTCCACGTCTCGTCGATCGACGAGATCCGGTCGCGCCTGGCGCCGGGGCGGTTGGGGGAGGTCAGTGTCGAGCAGATCGGGGAGGACATCGTTCGCATCGAGATGCCCGCCGGTGGCGGCGTCGCCGGTCAGCCGGTCAACGCATACCTCGCCGGTCGCGAACGTTTCCTCTTGATCGACCCGGGAGACCCGACCGGACCCGGCCTGGACCGGGCGCTCGAGGAGGCCGCACGTCGCGGGGGCCGGATCGCGGCGATCGCGCTGACACATGCCGATCCGGATCACGCCGGTGGCGCCGAGGGGCTTCGGGAGCAGCTCGGCATCGAGGTCCTCGTCGGTTCGGGTGGCGGTCGGCACCTGCCGTACCCCGTCGTGGAGGTCGTTGACGGGACCTACATCCCGGCCGGCGACGTGCCGCTGCAGGTTGTGGCGACGCCGGGGTTGTCCCCGGATCACCTCGCGTTCGTCGTCGGGGAGCGCCAGTTTGCCATCACGGGCGATCTGGACGGCACGCGTGGCGCCCGCATGATCCCTGGCCCGATCGACCACGAGGCGTGGCGTGCGTCGGTGGCACGCCTCTACGCGTCCGCGCCGGCAGCGCGATGGCTTGGTGGACACCCGCGACCTGTGGACGCCCCGCACTAGACTGGCCCGCATGAACGACGGCGTGACTGATTCGCCGATCCCGGAAGCACGCGGTCCGCACCTGCCCGACGTGCTGACTCGGCAGTCCATCTGGGTGTTCGTGTTCGGTCTCGCCGCGGTGTTCATCCTGTGGAGCGTCTGGCGACGGTGGACGGCGGAGTACACGATCGTGGACCTGAACGCCGTGTCGGCACTCCTGTTCGGACTCATCCCGGGCGTGGTGGCGCCGCTCTTCGGGGTCGCGCTCTTCGCCCGCCATCCGGATGCGCGACGGACCATGCCGTTGCTCGTCTTCGGCCTCGTCCTCTTTGCGTTCGCCGAGCTCCTGGAGACATTCGACCGCGCCATCTTCGAGGCGCTTGTCGCCTTCACGCCGGAGGACACCGGCCCGGTCACGCCGGCGGTCGTCGCGTTCGGCGTGTTCACGGCGCTGCTCGGGATGTTCGCCGCGCTCTACACGGGAGCGGGCTTGTCGAGCGCGCGCCGCCTTGAGCGCAGCGCCGCGGAGCGCCCGCTGATGATCTGGCTCGTTGCCCTCGGGGTCGTCAGCGCGGTCGTGTCGATCGCGTCCATCGTGCCGTTGCTGAGTGGAACACCCGCTCCGGGAGATCTCCTCCAGCTCGCCGTCAGCTTGGTCGTGAGCTTGCTCGTGACGCTGGCGTGGGCCTATCTCGTGACGGTCACGGTCGGCGGCTGGCTGTCGGGCGACGTGCCTCGACGGGCCTGGGCTCTGGCCGCAGTCGCCACCACCGTGCTGTTCGCGGTGCGGCTGACGATCGGGGCCGTACTCGGGACCGGGGAGCCGTGGATCACGATCGTGATCGTCGCGGGCTACGCATCGCTGGTCGCATGGGTGCTGCTGCTGGTCGCGTTCTGGCTCGGTCTGCCGTCGCCGCGCGATCCTGTCGCGGAACCGTCCGCGGACGAGCCTACGGTCGATCCACAGGAAGCGACGCTGCCAGGTTCCGCAGCAGGTTGAGGCCTTCGTCGACCTGCTCGGTCGTCGCGTACGGACCGGGCATGAGGAAGCACGGCCGACCGGCCAGCGCGACGCCCTTCAGCTGACCCCACGGCTCGTCCAGCTCGCGGCCAGCGGCGGTCTGGGCCACACGCTTGTAGATGAACACGACCGCGCCCGGTCGCCAGAGCGCGATCTTCTGCCAGAGCGGGCCCACGCCTTCACGCAGCTGTTCGTCCGTGGCCTCGTCTCGTGCCGTCGGGCGCTTGATCAGGTCGGTGATCCCGTGGCCGGCCAAGACGAGGGCGTCGTCCGCCGCGGTGACGTCGGTGCGGAGCGGGATGATGCCCGTATGCATCAGCCGCTGCCAGAATTGCTGCCCGAGACGCCCTTGGTGGTAATGGCCGGCCGCGACGCTGACCGGCGATGGGTTCAGGCCGACGAACAGCAGGCCGTCACGTCTGGGTGGCAGGTCGGCGAGCGTCTCGGTCGGGACGCCGTCGATCTCGATCGTCGTTCGATGCGGACCCGGGTCGGGTCGCCGGATGAGAGCCTCGAGTTCGTCCGGGGTCACGCCGTGTCGGGCGGCCTGCGGTCGGCCGGTGGGGTGTCCGTCTCCGCGTCCGCCGGGGTCTCCGCCGGCGCGTCTGCCGGTCCGTCAGCCGGTGCTCGGTCCGTCTCGCCGGTGGACGTCGACTCGTCCGACGCGCGCGCCTGGATCTCGGCCTGCGCCTTCGATGCCTCATCGCGCGCTTCGCGCACACCCCGCCCGAGCGCCTGCCCCAGCTTGGGCAGCGTCTTTGGCCCGCGCCACAGCAGCACGAGCGCGAGGATCACGATGAGCACGAGACCGATGTCCTGCATCCGCGGATGGTAGCGCGGCGGCACCCGCTATCGTGCCGGTCATGCTGCTCGTCTTCGGGCCACGCTCCACCGACTACGATTTCGGGGCCGACCATCCCCTGACGCCTCGCCGTTTCGGGCCTGGGATCGATCTCCTCCGCTCGGTCGGGGCCGAGCCGGGTCTGGCGCCCGAGCCGGCGCCCGACGCCGACCTGTTGCTGTGCCACGCGGCCGAGTACCTCGAGGTCGTGAAGCGGTTCTCCGTGGATCCGTTCGGGTTCCCAGAGGCAGGGATCGGCATCTCCGACAACCCGCCGTTCCCGGGCATGCACGACGCCGCCGCAGCGGTGGCCGGTGGCTCGTTGCGCGCGATGGAGGCGATCCTCGACGGCGATGTCGAGCATGCCTTCCACCCGGGTGGCGGCCTGCACCACGCGATGCGCGCGCGGGCGTCCGGTTTCTGCATCTTCAACGACCCGGCACTGGCGATCGCGCGTGCGCGCCGGGACGGGTTGCGGGTGCTGTACATCGACCTCGACGTCCATCACGGCGACGGTGTCCAGGCGCTGTTCTGGGACGACCCGGGCGTGCTGACGTTCTCGATCCACGAGAGTGGTCATTACCTGTTTCCGGGCACAGGCGATGTCGCGGAGGTGGGGGAAGGCGTCGCCGCGGGGACCGCTGTCAACGTCCCGCTCCTGCCAGGGACCGGGGATCGGGCCTGGGTGGCCATCCTGGAGATGCTGCTCCCCGAATTGGCCGCCGCGTTCGGGCCGGACCTGATCGTGTCGCAGCACGGGGCAGACTCGCATGCATGGGATCCGCTCGCGCATCTCGACGTCACGACGACGGGCCACGGACGGGCGGCGCGGCTGGTCGACCAGCTGGCGCATCGATTCGGGCGTGGTCGATGGCTCGCGACAGGCGGCGGCGGGTACGACGCATATCGGGTGGTGCCCCGGACCTGGTCCCTGACCTGGCTGGCCGGGGCGCATCTCGAGGTGCCGGCTTCGATGCCGGGGGAGTGGCGCGAACGGTGGACGGCCGAGGCGACACGGTACGGGCAGGTGCCGCTCCCCGCGACGTTCGACGACGGCGTGATCGCCGACGACGACCTTGACCCGGAACAGGCCGCTCTCTACCTCGCGGCGCTCGAGGTGGCCGGCCTCGCCCGCTGGGCCACGATCCCGCGGCTCGTCAGCGAGGCCGTGGACCGTGGGTGGTGGAACCCGATGGTGCCCGCATCCGGGTTGATGCCCGCGACAGCGGACGAGATGGCGGGAACCCCGACCATCGTCCGGTCGGTGGACGCCACCACCTGGGCGCGGCTCACGTTGCAGCCTGGCGTCGTCGCGCCGGCCGATCCCGCCAGCGCGCATGACCTGATCGCGGCGGGCCTCTTGTCGGCTGATCCGGCTCGCGTCTCTGCGGCGGTCGTCGGGTCCAGCGTTGTCGGACTCGTCGTGTCGGCGCCGGCGGATCCGCGGGACGGGGAGATGGAGATGCTGGGGCTTGGCGTCGCCCCCGCGTTTCGTCGGCTGGGTCTCGCCGGCCGGTTGCTCGCGGAGCACGCCGAGTCAGGCACGCTCGCGAGCGTGACGCTGGCCGAGCGAGACGTCGTCGAACCGCTCGATCGCGGACTTCGAGCGTCGATCGCGCGTCGCCTTCTCGAAGGCGCCGGGTTCGAACTGAAGGCCGCCGACGGAGCCATCCGTGGCGTCGACCCGCTGGCGTTCACCGCTTGGCTGCCCTGACCCAGGCTGTGCCGGGTCGGCTCGGAGATCGAACGTCCCGAGCCAGGTCGGGCCGCCCGACGCGATCACCGGCTCGTCGCCGGCCGGCATATGCCCGATGACGTAGCGCTCCAGGCCCGCCGCATCATCGAAGAACGTCACGATCACGCGAGCGTGCGGTCGCGCCCGGCGGAGCTCCTGCGCGATGGCCGGCAGCCGTCGGCGGTCGGTGCCGGCCGCGACGACCACGTTGAGCGCGAGGACCGATCCGTCGTCGGCCACCCACCGCGCCGTGACAGCGACCTCCGCAGCCGGCGCAGGCGGCTGGGTCGATGGCGGCGGGGCCGCGCAGGCCAACGCCGCCATGACGACCAAGCCGACGACGGCCGTCCTCAGCACCACTTCGTCAGGCGGAACTCGATGCCCTGGAAGTTACGCGCGGTGCCGATCCCGATCTTCCTGTCCGAACCGATGAACGGCTCCTGCCAGACCTCGAAGCTGTACTCGAAGAAGACGTTGTAGGCGCGGATCGTCCAGCACGCGCCATTCGGCACAGTGGTGCTGGAGCGATATGCCACGGATTCGGATCGCTCCACGTTGAAGCCGACGCCGGCGGTCACGACCTCGGCGCTCACGCTGACGTTCGCCGAGAAGCTGTTCTTGACGGTCCGCGTGATATCGATGCCGATCGTGGTCGGGCCGTTGCCCTGGACCATCGTCACGAACGGCTTGATCGTTCGCACGTACCGCCGGTTCTTGACATAGATGCAGTCCCAGACGCACAGGGCCTGGGTCCCGGCCGTGCTGCTACCCGTCGCGGGCACGATGAGGCCCTTCGCGATCAGCTCGGCGCGGCTCACGAAGGTGACGACTTCCTTCCGGGAGCTTTCAGGGCTTCCGGCCGCGGCCGAGGCCGGAGCGACGAGCCCGACGGCGACCACGATGGCCAGGACGAGCGGGAACTTGAGCGAGCGACGCATGCCACCTACCTCATGTGGCGGGCTACCTCACGTGGCGGGCGACGGCTGTCCGGCGTCGGGAGCACCCTAGCGGGCCGCGCTCACCTCTCGCGTATCTGCCGCTCTACTGGCGCGTAGCTGTGCCGAACGTGGCCGACTTCGTCTCGCCGTATCAGCCGGGTGCAGCGTTAGTCGCTCGCGGACCGACCAGGCGGTAGCCCAAGCCGTACTCCGTCGCGATCATCGACTCGCCGGGCGCCACCGCGTCCAGCTTGAGGCGCAGGTTGCGAACCGTCATGCGCAGCAGGTGCACGTCCCGGTCGTACCCGGCGCCCCAGACTCCGCCGAGCATCTGGCGATGGGTCACCAGCTGACCGCCGTGCTCGACGAGGAAGGCGAGCAGGCGGAATTCGGTCGGCGTGAGGCCGATCTCCACGCCTCGCAGGTGCGCACGATGCTCGTCGAGGTCGACCGCGAGCTCGCCGTGTCGGAGCCGTCGCGGTCGCTCCGGCGAGCTGGTCCCCGCCCGTCGCAACGCGGCCTCCACGCGGGCGAGGAGCTCCGGGAAGGACACCGGCTTCGTGATGTAGTCGTCCGCCCCGAGCTTCAGGCCACGGATCTTCTCCGCCTCCGAGCCGCGGGCGGTGACCATAAGGATCGGCACGCGGCTGAACTCGCGAAGGCGCTCGAGCAATTGCCAGCCGTCCAGGCCGGGCAGCGCGACGTCGAGGACGACGAGGTCGGGGCGTTCATCGTGGAAGCGGCGCAGGGCGTCGGGTCCGGTACGTGCCGTGACGGTTCGGTAGCCGGCCTGCCCGACCCACAGTTCGACGAGCGCTGCGAACTCGGGCTCGTCCTCGACGATCAGCACGGTCTCAGCCATCGGCGTCCCCTGATCGCGCAAGTGGGAGCGTGATCCGGACCCTCGTTCCGGATCGGCCGTCGGCTCGATCGCCGACAGTCAGCTCCCCGCCATGCGCCTCGACCAGGCGCCGGCAGATGAAGAGCCCCAGGCCGGTCCCCGGGATTCGCGATTCGCGCACGTTCCAGGCGCGATGGAACGGCTCGGTAACGAGCACGCGGTCCGCCTCGGGGATGCCAATGCCTTCGTCGTCGACGGTGATAACAAGCCATGGCCTGGCGACCATCGCCCCAACGACCACAGGACTGCCGTCGGGCGCGTATTTGAGGGCGTTGCCGACCAGGTTTGCGAGGATCTGGCCCACCCGCGCGATGTCGACCTCGATCGTGGGCAGGTCATCGGCGGCGTCGACGACGAGACGCTCCTCCTGGCGCGTCATCGTGAGGTCTCCGCGCAGACGGGCGACCAGCGCATCGAAAGTCGTGGCCCGGCGCTCGAGGATGAGCGGATCGGCTTGCAGGTGGGTCACGTCGAGGACCTGGTCGACGAGGGCGGCCAGCCGGGTTGTCGCGTCGTCGATCCGCTCGACGTAGGCGCGCTGTTGCTCGGGCTCGAGCGGTAGGTGGAGTAGCGTCTCCGCGTAGCCGCGGATGAGGGCGAGCGGCGTCCGCAGCTCATGGCTGACGGTCGCCACGAACCCTTCCCGGAGCTCCTCGAGGGCCTGCACGGCGCTCATGTCGCGAAGGATCGCGGTGGCCCGCGTGTCGCCCCCGTCGCTCGCGCCGGAGACCGTGACGGCATAGCTGCCCGCCACCCGGACGGGCGAGCCGGCCTGACCACGGACGGCGGATTCACGGTAGGCGATGGGGTCGCCACCGCGGCGCACCTCGGCAAGCGGGCAGTCGGCAAGCGTGTGCCCACCGGCGATCTCGCAGCCGAGGACGTCCCCGC
Source organism: uncultured Chloroflexia bacterium (assembly GCA_963819655.1). Lineage (GTDB taxonomy): Bacteria > Chloroflexota > Limnocylindria > Limnocylindrales > CSP1-4 > SPCO01. The sequence goes on from CAWFXA010000002.1 coordinate 1,522,094, forward strand.
AGCTCCGCCCGATGGCCGCCTCGGTTGTGGTGCCGAGCAGCCGCTCGCCGGCCGGGTTGAGTCGCACGACGCAGCCCTCCGCGTCGACCTGCAGGATGAGATCGGTGGCCCCTTCGACGATGGCGCCGAGCTCGTGGCGTTCGCGTTCGAGCGCCTGTCGCAACCGGGCGCCCTCGAACGCCACCACCAATTCGTGCCGGGCGAGGAGGGCGATCCGGAGGCCGTCCTCGTCGAGCTGCCGCCCAGCCGTTGGCCAGACAGCGAATGCCGCGCGCAGTGCCCCATCGCCGAGCGTGACGCCTCGCGCGCCCGGCCACGTGGCAGTCCAGGCCTGCAGCGCGTCGACGTCCGGGAAATCCGTCGGGACCGGGTTGCCGTTCGGAGCCCCCGTCACGGACACCAGGGTGACGGAGCGCTCATCGGGGCCGCCGATCCACAACGCTCCGCCTGCGGCGTCCGCGAGCCGGATGAGCTCGAGCAGGACCGAACCGGAAAGCTCCCCGAGCGTCCCGCCGGTCGCGATCAGCTGGCTCAGCTGGTATTGCGCGAAGAGGGCGTCCGCCTCCCGCTGGGCGTCATCGAAGGCGCGTCGTCGGTCGCGCTCGAGTGCATCGATGCGGGCCAGGAGTCCGGCCGCGCCCGGCCGGGCCGTCGGGTCACCCATCGGCGATCGCCCGCAGGAGAAGCGCACATGAGACGGCGCCGGGGTCGAGATGACCGATCGACCGATCGCCGAGGCGGAGCGCCAGACCGCGCCGGGCGACGAGTGACCGCGTGGATCTCATCCCCCTCGCTGCCGACCACACGGCGGCGGCCGTGGCGTGACCCGGGGATTCGCCGCGTGACGTCGCATCGACAAACGTGTCCGCTGCCGGCCGCAGCGCGTCGAGGATCGTCTTGTCGCCCACCGTGCAGCGTCCACGGCGCGCCAGGCCCTCGGCGGCCGCCACGAGCATCGGCCCGAGCGCGGCCGGGTCGAGCGAAGGTGCATCGCCGGCGGTGACGCCCGCCTCGAGGAACGCGGTGCCATACAGCGGCCCGGACGCTCCGCCGACGGCCGCCACCAGTCGATGGCCGACGGCCCGGAGCAGCTCGCCGGGCGGCGTCTCTAGCGGCATGTCGTCGAGCATCGCCTCGACGGCCCGGAACCCGATGACGAGGTTGTCGCCGTGGTCGCCATCGCCCAGCACCGTGTCGAGCCGCGTCAGGTAGTCGGCGTGGCGTTCGACGACGACCCGGCATCGTCGGAGGGCCGCCCGGACAGCAGCCGCATCGATCACGTCGCGGGGCGTGGCGGATGGCGATGCGGACACGGTCGGCCGACGATAGTCGGTCCGCTGGGCTCGGGCAACGCGACCACCGGGCCACACCAGCCTGCCCGCGCTCGCGTGGCGCCGTTCTGCGGACCTCTTGATGCCATCTTGCTTTCTTCTTGATGACCTCCGGCAGAGCATCGCCTCCAACCAGCAACCCGGGTGCAACCCACCCAGCAGATGAAAGGAGGCGCGCTTGGTGGGCCTGATCCTCGTCTCCCACAGCGGCATGCTCGTCGACGGTCTGCGCGACATGGTCGCCCAGGTGGCCGGCGCCGACGTCCCCGTGGCGACCGCCGGTGGGACCGAGGATGGACGCCTCGGCACCAGCGCTCCACGTATCGCCGAGGCCGTCCGCTTCGTCCTCGACCGCGCCGACGATGCAGTGGTGCTGCTCGACCTGGGCAGCGCCGCCTTGAGCCTCGAGCTTGCGCTCGAGGACCTGACCAGCACCGATCGACAACGGATCCGCGTCACTGAGGCGCCGCTCGTCGAGGGCGCGGTCCTCGCCGCGGTCCAGGCCAGCGTCGGCGCCACGATCGACGAAGTCGTTGCGGCGGCCGAGTCGGCCGCGACGATGCCCAAGCTGCCACGGACGTGACGATGTCGGAGATCCGCCTCGTCGTCATCGACCCCGCCGGGCTCCACGCCCGGCCTGCCGCGCGGTTCGTCCAGGCGGCGACGCGTTTCACGAGTCGGATCGTCCTCCGTCAGGACGGTCGGGAAGCCGACGCGAAGAGCCTCATCGCCCTACTCGGGCTGACGATCCGACCGTCGTCCGAGATCACCCTCACGGCCGATGGCCCTGATGCCGACGCCGCCCTGGCCGCCCTGCAGGCGGAGCTCGCCCCGTACGTCAGCCAGGCCGGCTGACCCACCAGACTCCGAGGAGGTAGCACCGGATGTCCCCGACCCTGCCCCAGAAGTTGACCGCCGAAGCCATCGGCACTGCGATCCTCGTCTTCATCGGCGCGGGCTCCGTGCCGCTCACCGTATTCCTGACCGCTGGCGCCGGCGGCACCGGCATCGATGGCACCGCTGGTCTGTCGACCATCTCGTTCGCGTTCGCGTTCGCCATCTTCGCCGCGATCTACTCGGTCGGCCACATCAGCGGATGCCACATCAACCCGGCCGTCACGATCGCGCTGCTGGCGACACGCAAGATCGACGCCGCGACCGCGGCCTCGTACATCGCTGCTCAGCTCGTCGGCGCGTTCATCGGTGCAGGGCTGACGTTCATCATCCTGACCGGCAACGACCCGCAGACCCTTGGGCTCGGCGCGGTCGGCGTCAATGTGAATGCGGGCCTGCTCGTGGGATTCGCGGCCGAGGTCATCGGCACGGCGATCCTCGTGTTCACGGTCTTCGGGGCCGCAGTCAGCGGCAAGGCGCCGTCCGGTTTCGCCGGCCTCGCCATCGGGTTCATCGTGTACGGGATCATCATCCTCGTCGGCCCGATCACCGGTGCGGCGCTCAACCCGGCCCGCCAGATCGGACCCGACATCCTCGAGATGCTCATCGGCGGCGCAGCCCCGGCGTGGGATGCGCTGGCCCTCGTGTATATCGCCGGGCCGATCGTCGGCGGTCTTGTCGGCGGCTTCCTGTACGAGTTCATCGGACGCGAAGTGACCGCACCCGCTCGCTCGACGACCGTCGCTGAGGCCCGTGCCGAGGGGTAGCCCCGACGCCCTGCCGATCGTTCGCGACTCCACAAACTGACCCGAGGAGGATCCATCCGATGGCGACCAACACACCCACCCGGGTGAAGAAGCTCTTCAACGCGATCGAGGACATCGTCCCTGAGAGCCTCCGTGGCCTCGAGGCGGCGCATCCCGACCTGGTCAAGGTGGACCTGAGCCAGAACCTCGTCCTCCGCGCCGGAGGGCCGAAGCAAGGCAAGGTCGCCCTGATCTCGGGCGGTGGGTCCGGTCACGAACCGATGCATGGCGGCTTCGTCGGCCTGGGCATGCTGGACGCGGCCGCAGCCGGCAATGTCTTCACGTCGCCCGTGCCGGACCAGATGGAGGCTGCGACCCGCGCCGTCGACGGCGGCGCTGGCGTGCTGCACATCGTCAAGAACTACACCGGCGACGTCCTGAACTTCCAGCTCGCGGCCGAGCTCGTCGGCGGCGACATCGAGGTGGCGACCGTCGTCACCAACGATGACGTCGCCGTCCAGGACTCGCTGTACACGGCCGGACGCCGTGGCGTCGGGGTCACGGTCCTCCTCGAGAAGATCGCCGGCGCCCATGCCGAGGCCGGCGGGTCGCTCGCCGACGTGGCGGCGACGGCCACCAAGGTCAACGACCAGGGCAAGTCGATGGGTCTCGCGCTGACATCGTGCGTCGTCCCCGCCGCGGGCACGCCGACGTTCGACCTGCCCGACGACGAGGTCGAGGTCGGTATCGGCATCCACGGCGAGCCGGGCCGCCGCCGCGAGAAGCTGGCGCCCGTCGATGACATGGCCGAGTGGCTGGTCGCGCCGATCGTCTCCGATCTTGGACTCAGCCGCGGCGATACGGTGCTTGCATTCGTCAACGGCATGGGCGGCACGCCGCTCATCGAGCTCTACGTGGCGTTCAACAGCGTCGCGAAGATCCTCGGCGGGCAGGGCATCTCGATCGGGCGCTCGCTCGTCGGGAACTACATCACCAGCCTCGAGATGGCCGGGTTCTCGGTGACCCTGCTGCGGCTCGACGATGAGCTCACCCGATGGTGGGATGCCCCGGTGCACACACCGGCCCTACGCTGGAAGGTCTGACAGACCCGCTCGACGCGAGCGGCCGCCGCACCGTCCTCCCTCAGGTGCGGCGGCCGCCGCCAAACCCGCATACCTTTCACGCGTTCGCGCCGCCTTCTAGACTCGGGCGCGACCGCCGCCGTCAAGGGATCCATCCATGATCGACGTCATCGATGCCTGGCTCCGCCTGGCCGCCACTCGCCTGCACGATCAGGCAGCGATCCTGACCAAGCTCGATCAGGCCATCGGCGATGGGGACCACGGCACCAACATGGACCGCGGGTTTAGCGCGATCGTCACGATGCTCGACAGCGAACCGCCTGCGGGCGACGGCCAACTGGCCGTCGGCGGCGCACGTCTGCGGACTGCCGGGCGGACGCTGATCAGCACCGTCGGCGGCGCCGCCGGACCGCTCTATGGCACCGCGTTCATGCGCGCCGGCGGGGCCATCGCCGCCTTGCCCGAAAAAACGCCCGGCAGCGTGGCCCTGGTCGCCGGTCTCGATGCGGCGATCGGCGGGGTCCAGTCGCTCGGCAAGGGCGTGGCCGGCGAGAAGACCATGCTCGATGCATTGCTGCCCGCCCTCGCTGCCGGACGCGAGGCGTCCGACGCGGGCGACGACCCAGGCGCCCTGGTCCATTCCATGGCGGATGCCGCCGAAGCCGGGGCGGCCGCCACGATCCCGATGCTCGCCACCAAGGGTCGCGCGTCCTACCTGGGCGAGCGTTCGATCGGGCATCAGGACCCGGGAGCCACCTCTGCCGCGCTCCTGTTGCGGGCGTTGGCCGATGTCGCCGGGGGCGAGTGATCCGATGGAGCGAACGGTGGCGCGGACCGTGGCCCGAGCCCGAGCCCGAGCCGCGACCGGGGCCTGGACGCCTGGCCCGGTGCTCGTCGGTCGGCCCGGTGCGCCGGGTGTCGGGGTCGGGCGTGCCCTGGTCGTCGAGCCGCCTGGTGGCGGGGGCTCAGGCGCGGCCGGGGTGGGCGCGAGCCCGATCGGCGCGGACGCCGTGGGCGTGCCCGCCGTGGGCGTGCCCGCCGATCCCGCAGCGGAGGCCGACCGACTCCGGGCGGCGCTCGAGAGGGCCGCCACAGAGCTGACGGACCTCGCCGATGAGACGACGACGCGTGCCGGTGAGGACGTCGGGGCGATCTTCGTGGCGCAAGCCCTGTTCGCGCGTGATCCGGGAATCGTGGATCCGACGCTCGACGAGATCTCGGCCGGCATCCCGGCCGCGGACGCGATCATCAGCGTGACGGCCCGGCATGCCGACAGCCTGGCCGGTGTCGACGACGACTACTTTCGGGAGCGCGCCGCCGACGTGCGCGACATCGGCCGACGGGTCGCCGCGCTCCTTCGCGGTGAACGACGTCCGGACCTGTGGCACGCGGACGGTCATCCGGCAGTGCTGATCGCCGCCGACCTCGATCCATCGGTGGTCGCGTCCCTGCGTCGAGAGCTTGTCGCAGGCATCGCGACGGCGGGTGGGACATCGACCGGCCATGCGGCGATCGTCGCGCGTGCACTCGGCATCCCGCTCGTCCTCGGGCTCGGCGAAGGGATCTCGGCCGTGTCGAATGGCATCGAAGTGGCGGTCGAAGGATCGACCGGCCGACTTCTCGTTGATCCCGGGCCGGAAACCCTGGCAGCGCTCCGATCGGCTGCGACCTCAGCGCCGGTGGCCGGCGCAGACCGCGCGTCCACGCACGGCGTGGCGGTCATGGCCAACGTCTCGTCGCCCCTCGAGGCGGCGGCCGCCGGCCAGGCCGAGGCAGACGGCATCGGACTCGTCCGGACAGAGCTCCTGTTCCTGGGTCGACACACGCCCCCGACCGTCGATGAACAGCGAGCGACCTACGCGCACATCCGAGCCAAGTTCGGCGATCGGCCGATCGTGTTCCGAACGCTTGACGTCGGTGGCGACAAGCCGGCGTCGTGGCAGCACGGGCCTGCCGAGACGAATCCCGCCCTGGGAGTGCGAGGCGTCCGACTCGGTCAGCGTCAGCCCGACCTGCTCGACGATCAGCTCCGCGCGCTCGTCGAGGCGGCGAGCGAGGACGAGCTGCGGGTCATGGTCCCGATGGTCGCGACTCGCGAGGAGCTCGACGATGTGAGATCGCGGCTCGACGCGGTCGTCACAACCGTTTCCGCCTCGACCGGCGTCCGTCCGCGGGCGATACGGCTCGGGGTCATGATCGAGGTGCCTGCCGCGGCGGTCATGGCTGACGTGTTCGCGGAAGCGGCGGACTTTCTGTCGATCGGGACCAACGACCTTGTCCAGTACGTGCTCGCGGCCGACCGGACAAATCCCGACCTCGGTGATCTCGCTTCACCCCTGCAACCGGCGATCTTGCGGCTGATCGACAGCGTGGTCCAGGCGGCGCGCCTCCACGGACGACACGTCGCCGTCTGCGGGGAGGCGGCTGGGGATCCCGCGGTCGTGCCGCTGCTCCTTGGGCTGGGCGTGGAGGAGCTGAGCGTTACCCCTGCGGCGATCGCATCTGTTCGCAGCACGCTTGCCGGGCTAGACCCATCCGTTTGCGAGGCCCTCGCCAAGCGTGCCCTGAGCGCCCGGTCGCTGGCCGAGGTGCGGGCGCTGCTCGAGGGCTAGCGTCCGACCGTTACGCCCCGTGGCGGTCGATCGAGGATCGTGGCGAGGTCGCCGCGGACATCGGCCCAAAGGATTCCGTCGCCGGGCCAGGGCCGATCAGCCTCGGTGATCGCCCGGAAGACGGCGCGGGCGGGTGCCGGATAGGCGGCAGCGAGGGTCGCACCAAACCTCGTTGCGATCTCGCGGTTCGAACGGGTCGAGCGGACGACCAGCAGGCGATCGATGCTCGGCGTATCGCCCATCCGATCCCAGAACGGCGCTGACGGGAGCGCGAGCGCCTTTTCGTTCGCCCATCGGATGAGCTGTTCGAGCCGTCGCAGCTCCGACTGGATCTCGGTGCAGATCGCGACCGTCGGGGGTCGATCGAGCAGCACCAGATCGATGAATCCGCGGGCCGGTCGAACGACGGGAACTTCGAGCATTCGATCCCAGCGTGGGTTCAGGATGCGTAGCAATGCTTCCCCGATCCGCGCCTGGATCGGATCTCGAAGGCGCGGGCCGGCGCCCGGAAACAGGCGAATGCTGGCGTCAGCTCCGAGCGCGGTCGCGATTGCCGTCAGTGCAGTGATGCTTGGCTCTCGCAGGCCGCGCTCGATCAGTGAAAGGAAGCCGTGGTCGATACCCGCTGCGACCGACAACTCGCGCTGTGTGGCGCCCGAGTCTTCGCGCATCTGTCGGATGTCCGCACCGATCCGGATGCGGAGGTCCCTTGCCCGCCGGCCCACAAGCGTCTGCGATGTGCGGCGCGGTCGAACGATCCGTGGCGTCGACATGAGCCTGATTTGATCAGGTGGCGCTCAACGGCGGCTTATCTGACGCGACGAATAGCGCCACGCGGGCTTGCGGCTGCTGACATTCGGCTGCTGACCGTCGGTCAACGTTTCCGGCGTGGAGCGGGTCTTTACGGTGCGAGGTCGCATGTTTGTTGACCGTCAGACACCATCGAGCCAGCGACCACCTGCTGTGCTGACCGTCGGTCAACGCGTGAGCGGGGTGAGGCGAGTCGGGCGTCGGGTGCGCACCCACGCGCCGCAAAACGTTGACCGTCGGTCAGCAGGGCCGGGAGTAGAGGGCGCTCCTCAGGCCAGACGACGCCAAATCGTTGACCGTCGGTCAGCAGGGTCGGGGCGTAGCACGCGATCTCGGGGCTGGACGACTCAACCGTTGACCGTCGGTCAACAGCGCGGCGCAAATGGACTGGTGGCCCTGCGTGCGGCCCCGCCACCGCGGTACCGAACGGATGGTCTAAATAGGGCTCACGGCCTATACTCGCTTGTCCGTGGCAAGCTCCGTCGTCGCCGATCCGCTCGCACCCTTCTCGCCCGCCGTTCGGGCCTGGTTCGAAGCGAGCTTCGAGGCCCCGACCGAAGCCCAGTCCCGCGGCTGGGCGGCAATCGCCCGCGGCGACCACACCCTGATCCACGCCCCGACCGGCAGCGGCAAGACCCTCGCCGCCTTCCTGTACGCGCTGGACCGCCTCGCCCGCGACCCGAGCCCGCCGGCAACACGAGAGAACCCGGGCCACGTCCGGGTCCTCTACATCTCCCCGTTGAAGGCCCTGACATACGACGTGGAACGCAACCTGAGGGCGCCACTCACCGGCATCGGCCTTGCCGCGCAAAAGCTCGGCGACGAGCCGCCGCGGATCACCGTTGCGAGCCGGACCGGCGACACCCCCAGTGAGGACCGTCGCGAGATCGCCCGCCGACCGCCCGACATCCTCATCACCACCCCCGAGAGCCTGTACCTGCTGCTCACGAGCCAGGCACGCGAGATCCTGCGCAACGTCGAACACGTGATCGTCGACGAGGTCCACGCGATCGCCGGCACGAAACGCGGCGCGCACCTCGCGCTGACCCTGGAACGTCTGGAGCACCTGCGCGACCCGGACCGGACGAAGCCGCCCCAGCGCATCGGCTTGTCAGCCACCCAACGGCCGCTCGACACGATCGCGCGCTTCCTGGGCGGCATCGGCCCGGACCGAGACGTCTCGATCGTGGACGCCGGCTCGCGGAAGCCGCTCGAGCTCGAGGTCGTCGTCCCGGTCGACGATATGGCGGCCATCGGCGAGGTGCTCCCGCAGGAGCAGCAGCCCGGTGGCCCGGCGATCAGCCCGGACTTGCGGACGAGCATCTGGCCGTCGATCCACCCGCGGATCCTCGAACTGATCCGCAGCCACAAGAGCACGATCGTCTTCACGAACAGCCGCCGCCTCAGCGAGCGCCTCGCGCAACGCCTCAACGAGCTGGCCGGCGAGGATCTGGTCCGCGCCCACCACGGGAGCATCGCCCGCGAACAGCGCCTCGAGATCGAGGAGGAGCTCAAGGCCGGTCGACTCCCGGCGTTGGTCGCCACCAGCAGCCTCGAGCTCGGCATCGACATGGGCGCGGTGGACCTCGTCATCCAGGTCGAGAGCCCGACGTCGGTCGCCCGTGGGCTGCAGCGCGTCGGCCGTGCGGGCCACCAGGTCGGGGCCCCGAGCAAGGGCGTGATCTTCCCGAAGTACCGCGGCGACCTCCTCGAAGTCGCGGTCGTCACCCGGCGGATGCACGAGGGCCAGATCGAGCAGACCAGGATCCCGCGCAACCCGCTCGATGTCCTCGCCCAACAGATCGTGGCGATGACGGTGATGGACACGTGGACCGGCGACGACCTGTTCCGGACAGTGACCAAAGCCTCTCCGTACGAGACCCTCACGCGCGACGTCATGGACGGCGTCCTCGGCATGCTCGCCGGCGCCTACCCGTCCGACGAGTTCGCCGAGCTCAAGCCGCGCGTCGTATGGGACCGCGTCACCGACACGATCGAGGGTCGTCGCGACGCGCGCGTCGTTGCGGTGACGAGCGGCGGCACCATCCCGGACCGCGGCCTGTTCGGCGTCTTCATGGAGGGCGAGGCGGGGACCCCGGGCCGGCGCGTCGGCGAGCTCGACGAGGAGATGGTCTACGAGCTCCGAGCCGGGATGCACGGCGACGTCATCATCCTCGGGGCGAGCTCGTGGCGGGTCCTGGACATCGGGCACGATCGTGTCACGGTCTCGCCCGCACCCGGCGTCCCGGGCAAGCTGCCGTTCTGGAAGGGCGACGCCGTCGGTCGCCCGATCGAGCTCGGCCGCGCGCTCGGCGCGTTCATCGGGGAGCTCGAGGGCGATCTGCACCGTGGACCCAAGGGACGGGAGGCCGCCGCCCAGCGGCTCAAGGACCACCACGACCTCGACGACCGCGCCGCCGAGAACCTGCTCTCGTATCTCGAGGACGAGCGCGACGCGACCGGCGCCCTGCCGACCGACAAGCGCATCGTGGTCGAGCGGTTCCGCGACGAGCTCGGCGACTGGCGTCTGACGCTCCTGTCGCCGTTCGGTGGCGCGGGTCCACGCGCCGTGGTCGCTCGCGATCGAGGCGCGGCTGCGCGACCGCCTCGGCATCGAGGTCCAGACGATCTGGTCGGACGACGGGATCGCGATCCGGCTGCCCGAAGGGGAGGGGAGCCTCGACGGCATCGAGGAGCTGCTCTTCCCGGCGTCCGAGGACGTCGAGGACCTGGTCGTCGGCCAGGTCGCCAACTCGGCGCTGTTCGCGAGCAGATTCCGCGAGAACGCCGCGCGGGCCCTGCTTCTGCCGCGCCGTCGGCCTGGGACACGGACGCCGCTGTGGCAGCAGCGCCAGCGTGCGGCGGACCTGCTCGCGGTCGCGAGTCGCTACGGCAGCTTCCCGATCCTCGTCGAGACGTACCGCGAATGCCTGTCCGACGTTTTCGACCTCGACGCGCTGCGCGACATCCTTGGCGGCGTCGCCAGTCGCGAGATCGCGATCCATGGCGTCGAAACGCCGAAGGCCAGCCCGTTCGCGAGCAGCCTTCTGTTCGACTACGTGGCCGCGTACATGTACGAGGGCGACGCGCCGCTCGCCGAGCGCCGCGCCGGTGCGCTCACGCTCGATCGCGACCTGCTGCGCGAGCTGCTCGGCCAGGAGGAGCTGCGCGAGCTGCTCGATCCGGAGGCGCTGGCCGACCTCGAGCTGTCGCTCCAGGCACTGACCGACGATCGGCAGGCAACGACTGTCGACCAGGTCCACGACCTCCTTCGCCGGCTGGGCGATCTCTCGACGGATGAGGTGGCTGCGCGCGTCGCGGGCGGTGCGACGGCCGCCGCGTCCTGGCTCGACGAGCTGGCCGGCGCTCGCAGGGCGGTCAAAGTCCGGATCGCCCGCGACGAGCGCTGGATCGCGATCGAGGACGTCGCCCGGTACCGGGATGGCGTCGGTGTGACCGCCCCGGTCGGCGTGCCCGAGGCGTTCCTGGCACCGGCGGTCGCCGCCCTCGACGGCCTGCTTGCCCGCTTCGCGCGGACCCACGGGCCGTTCCTGACGCCCGAGCCGGCAGCCCGGTGGGGCCTGCCACTCGGCATCGTCGAGGACGCCCTCGAGCGGCTGCTCGCCGCCGGCACGATCCTGCGCGGCGAGTTCCGGCCGGGCGGCGCGGAGCGCGAATGGTGCGATCCGGACGTCCTCCGGCTCCTGCGCCGACGCTCGCTGGCGCGTCTGCGACGAGAAGTGGAGCCGGTCGACCCAGCCGCGCTCGCACGGTTCCTGCCGGCGTGGCATGGGATCGCGCCGGTCGCGGGTCCCGGTGCGGAGCCGTCGCCCTTCCGCGGTTCGGCCGCCCTGGAGCGGCTGGCCGAGGTCGTCGACCAGCTCGCCGGCGTCGCCATCCCCGCGTCCGTGCTCGAGCGAGACGTGCTCCCGGCGCGCGTCCCGGGCTACACCGCCCGCCTGCTCGACGAGCTCGGCGCGATGGGCGAGGTGGCATGGGTCGGACGTGGGAGCCTCGGCCGAGACGACGGCCGCATCGCGCTCTACCGGCCCGGCCGCGACGCCCTGCGTCCGCCCGGCACCCTCGACGCGCAACGACGATCCGACCGCCCGACCCAGCGGCGAGCGCCACGAGCGGATCAGGCAACACCTTGCCGCGCGCGGTGCCAGCTTCTATCGAGCCATCCACGCCGCGGCCGGCGGCGGCTCGGACCGGGAGATGCTCGACGCGCTGTGGGACCTGGTCTGGGCGGGCGAGGTCACGAACGACACGTTCGCGCCGCTCCGAGCGCTGCGTTGGAAGCGACCATCCGGATCCGGACCGGGCGCCCGGCGCGGCCGGCCGGGACGGCTGACCGCTCTTGGCCCGCCAGAGGCAGCGGGCCGCTGGTCGCTGGTCGAACCGGTCGAGGACGTCGCACCGACGGAGCGCCTCCACGCACAGGCCCTCGCCCTGCTGGAGCGGCACGGGGTGCTGACGCGCGAGGCGGTCGCTGCGGAAGGCGTCGACGGCGGTTTTGCCGGGGTCTACCCGATCCTTCGGGCGCTCGAGGAGGGAGGCCGGATCAGGCGCGGCTATTTCGTCGATGGGTTGGGCGCCGCGCAGTTCGCGCTGGCCGGCGCTCTGGATCGACTGCGCGCCGTGCGCGATGGCGACGAGGGATCGTCCGCACCGACCGTCCACGTTCTGGCCGCGGCCGATCCCGCCAACCCGTACGGGGCGGCTCTGCCATGGCCGCGCCGCGGCGACGAGGATCGGCGCCCGTTCCAGCGCGCGGCGGGCGCGTATGTCGTCCTCGTCGACGGGATCGCGGCCCTCTACCTGGAACGCGGCGCCTCGACGATCCAGACGCTTCCGGCCGCCGACGATCCGGACGTCGCCCTGTCCGCGCTCCGTGGCCTGACTTCCCTGGTCCGCGGCGGACGGATCCGCGAGCTGGTCATCCGCAAGGTCGACGGCGCAGCCATCGGCGAGTCGCCATGGCGACCGGCCCTGCTTGAAGCCGGCTTCGCCGCCGGCTACCGCGGGCTCACCCTGCGCGAGCCGCGCTGACCACGGTCGTGCGTCACACCGATGCCTGAGGGCGACACGCTCTTCCGGACCGCGGCCGGTCTCCGGCCGTACCTGGTCGGTCGTGACGTGCTCGCGGCCCGCGCCCAGGGACCCGGTGCGGTCCCGCAGATCCACCGCGTCATCGGCAAGCGCGTCGATGCCGTCGAAGCACACGGCAAGAACCTCCTGATCCGGTTCGACGGCGGCCTGGAGCTCCGGACGCACCTCCGCATGAACGGGTCGTGGCACCGCTACCGACCGGGTGAACGCTGGCGTCGGCCGCCGGGTCGCGCCCGGCTCGTGCTCGAGGTCGACGGCGCCGTGGCCGTCTGTTTCGATGCGCCGGTGGTCGAACTGTTCGAGACCCGCGCCGAGCGCGTCCACGCGTCCCTGTCGCGGTTGGGTCCGGACCTCCTGTCGCCCGACTTCGATGCCGCCGAGGCTCATCGACGACTGCGTTCGCCCGAACGACGATCGATGGCGATCGGTGGCGCACTGCTCGACCAGCGAGCGCTCGCGGGTCTCGGCAACATCTGGCGCAACGAGACGCTCTTCGCGGAGCGCGTCGACCCGTTCGCGCCCGTCGAGGACGTCGAAGATGCCGCCCTCGATCGGCTGATCACGACCGGCCGGCGACTGCTGATGGAAAGCGCGCAGGTCGCACCGGGTCGGGGCGCCACCCGCGTCTACCGCCGGACCGGGCGTCCGTGCCCGCGCTGCGGGACCCTGATCCGCTCGGCACCGCTGACTGGGGACGTGCCGCGGACGACGTACTGGTGCCCCACCTGCCAGGGAGGGACTGCATGAGCGACATCGATGCCCGCTGCCAGCCGGCGCCCGACGGCTGGCGCTGTGCCGTGACCATTCGCGACGACCGCGGATCAAGCAGTCACGACGTCACGGTCAGTTCGGCCGATGCCGACGCGCTCGCGGCAGCGAGCGCCGCCGAGGACGTCGAGCGCCTCGTCTACGAGACGTTCGACTTCCTGCTCGAGCGCGAGCCGAGGGAGTCGATCCTGCGCTCGTTCGACTTGTCGGTCGTCGGGCAGTACTTCCCCGAGTTCGAGCACGAGATCCGGAGCCGGCTGGCGCCGTAGGCGGCGCGTATCATCGGCGCCCATGTGCGAGCACTACATCGCGCGGGCCGCCGAGCCGTTCCGGCTCGACGAGCTGTGGCCGTTCACCGAGCGCCTCGAGCGTTTCGGGCTGGCCGGGTTCGGCTGGGGTGCGGCATGGCTCGGGGCCGACGGCCGGCTGGCCATTCATCGCGATGTCCGATCCTTCTGCGACGATCCCGCCGGAGCTGCGCGGGTCGGTGCGCACGAGACGACCGCGGCGCTGGTCCATCTTCGGCGGCCCTCGCGCCTCTCGACTCTTCAGCTGCAGGACACCCAGCCCTTCGACGATCCGGCCGGCCGATTCGCGTTCAGCCACAACGGCGACTTTCGAGACTGGCGCCCCGCGCGCGCCCGATACCGCGACGCCGGGCGGATCCACGGCCGGGCCGACACCGAGGTCGGCGCCCGCTGGCTCGAGGACGCATGGGCCGGCGACCGGCCCACACACCTGCTGCCGGCCCTCCACGAGCTGTTCGGCGGCCAGGCGAACCTCGCGGTCCTCGCGGCCGACGGGTCGCCGACTCACTACGCCGGCAACACCGACAACCCGGTCTTCGCGTTCCGGCTTGGCCGGATCGGCCTCGTGTCGACCGGCATCTATTCGCTCGACCGGTCGTTGTTTCGGCTCGTCGCACCGGGCGCGACGAGCCGGCGGCTGGTCCGGCTCGGATCCACGGTTTCGCTCGACCGTAACGGACTCGCTACGCACGCGTCTTAGCATTCGACAAACGGGGACCGTCACCTTCAGCCCAAGAGGTGGTCGATGCACGCTGACCCCGCGATCGCCGACGAGGCGTCCTTCCGACCGACTGCCACGCTCCCCATCGGACACCTTGTCCGGATCTCGCTGTACTGGCTCGGCCTGACGGCGATCGACGGCGCGGTCGGGCTGTTCATCCAGAACCGCTTGAATTTCGGGCCGTTCGCGCCCGACCCGCTCGAGGTCGGGCGGATCACGTTCCTGCTGTCGATCCCGGTCGCCGCGATCTCGATCCTCATCCAGCCCACGGTGGGCTCGATCAGCGACTACACCGTGAGTCGCTGGGGCCGGCGGAAGCCGTACATCGTGATCGGGTCATTGCTCGATCTCGTGTTCCTGGCGGGCATCGCCTGGTCGAACACGCTTCTAATGCTCGGCGCCTTCACGGCCCTCCTGGCAGTCAGCACCAACATCGCGCGAGGGCCGTTCCAGGGTTACGTGCCCGACCTCGTGCCGGAGAAGCAGGTCGGCCTGGCGAGCGCCATGGTCGGGCTGATGCAGATCCTCGGGAACGTGACCGGCTTCGTGCTGGTGACCGTCGCCGTGCTCCTGGGCCGCATCGAGGTGGCGATCTTCGCCGTCGCGCTCGTCGAGCTGGTGACGATGGCGGCGGTGGTCGCGCGGGTCGGCGAAGGCCAGCCGCCAAAGCCTCGCAACGGCAAGTCGTGGGGTGCGATCGTCCGCGAGGTCTGGGGGACCGACGTCCTCAAGGAGCGCTCCTACGTGTGGCTGCTCACGTCGCGCTTCTTCTTCCTGATGGGCGGCGCGGTTCTGGTGAACCTCATCCTCACGTACCTCAAGCAGACGCACGGCCTCGACGAGGACGCGGCCAACTCGACCAACCTCGTGATGCTCGTCACGATCGTGCTGGCCAACGTCCTCGCGATCATCCCGTCGGCGAGGCTGTCGGATCGGATCGGACGAAAGCCGGTCATCTACGCCAGCTGCGCCATCGGTTTCGTGGGCGTCACGCTGGCCGCACTCGCACCGGCCATCCCGCTCGCCATCGTCGGAGGCGCGTTGTTCGGGGCGTCGGCCGGCACATTCCTCGCGGTCGACTGGGCGTTGATGACCGACATCATCCCGAAGGCATCGTCGGGTCGATACATGGGCCTCTCGAACGTCGCCACGACATCATCGACCGTGATCGCGGTGGCGACCGCTGGCCTCCTCCTCGATGTCGTGAACATCGAGTTCGGACTGGGGTTAGGCCCGCGCGCCGCGTTCCTCCTCGGCGCCATCTACTACGTGATCGCGGCGCTCACGCTTCGGCCGGTCGTGGAGCCGCCGCGCTCCGCGCGTCGAGCCGCCGGTATGCCCATGGGATGAACGCCCACAGATAGACGAGGTAGTCGAGCCGGATCGGCCTCGCCCCGAAACCGAACAGGGCCTGGAACTGGACGATCGTGAGCGGCAGCAGGACGACGCTGAGCCCCACCGACACCGCCAGCCACACGAGTCCCCAGCGGCGAGTCGCCGGGGCGAGGATCGGCCACACGATCAGGGGCACCCACTTCATCCACGTCGCGAGCGCCCACAGCGCGCCGCCGAGCCGCGGACCGGTGAACTGTGCGGCCCACAGCATCAGCGTGAGCTGCAGGTTGATGTTGCCGGTGTCGAGGTTGGCGCCGACCGGGAACGCGAGCAGCACGATGATCACGGCGGTCGTCAGCGGCCGCCGTCGATAAGCCCAGTCGACCGTCCACAACAGCAGCAGGATCGTCCCGACGCGCCACACGACCCAGGCGACGTCCCAGGGCAGCAGCGCCCAGGGCGCGAACAGCGGCAGCATCCACGGTGCGTACACATACGGCAGGAACGGGCCGGTCGGGTGGTACGGATCGCCGCCGTTGAGCCAGATCCGGACGCCCGCCCAGTAGGCTCGCGCATCGGCGCCCGCCGCGTCGCCGCGGCCGATCATCCCCGCCGCGAGCAGCGAGAAGACGAGGCTGATGAGCAGGATCGCGATGACGCGCCGGTGGTCGCGGAGGCGCGAGAACTCGCGCCTGATCGCTCGGCGGTAGACACCGGCCCGTCGCCGCGTCGGCTGGCCGACCAGGTCGCGCCAATCGATGACGATGCGGCCACGTCCTCGGGCCGTGCCCGGGACTGGATGGAGCTCCGGTGGTCGCTCGGCGTCGGCCATGGCGCCGGCATTCTCGCACGGGCCGGTGCCCGGTCAGTGCCGCGGCGGCCGGGCCCTGGTCGGTCGCCGCTCGTGCCGCGGCGACCGACCTGACTCGATCTGACCTCTACCCGAGGATGTCGCAGGTATCGAAGCCGAGCCCGTCGTGCGGTCCCGCGACCTCGAATGACACCCCTTCGATGAAGATGCCGCCAGGCGTGCCATCGCCCAGGGTGTCGAAGATGATCGTCTCTCGGATCACGCCCCGGTCGCGCACCACGAGGTTGCCGTCCGCGTCGCGGACGATCAGCGGCTGACCTGCGAGCCGCGAGCTGAACGCGAAGCGGTTGTCGCCAAGCGCGACCGCGCGGGTTTCCTGGAACAGGCCGTTGCCGCTAATGGTGAGGCTCTCGCCGTCCGGGTTGGTGTGGACCTCACTGAACGAAAAGTTGTCGTGCGCGAAGAAGGCCGTCGCGAACCGACCCGTTCCGACCCGGTAATGAACGATCCCGTCGACGTGGCCCTCGACGCTGATCTCGACCGTGCCACATAGATACGTGAAGGAAAAATCCTCCGCGTAGCGTTCGCGCTCGATCGTGGTTGCGGAAGCCGGTCCGACGGCCGCGAGCAGCGCGATCACGACGACCATGATCGCCATCGCGACCGGGCGTTTGGAGCGATCGCCGATCGCGGCAGGCCGCGACAACCTCGACAGATCGTTCAACGGACGAGTGGACGACGTAGCGCGCATGGTGTCCCTCCTCGATTGCCCGGCGGCCCGACGAGGATGGCACACGGGTGTCGCCGGGGCGTTGTGTGAGTTGCGCGGTCCGGAGTCCGGGTATCCTGTCGCGAACATCGACGCCCTGGGAGCCCAGCCAACGCCCGTGAGCGACGGACACGTCATCATCATCGGCGGCGCGGAGGACAAGGTCCGCGACCGCGTCATCCTCAGCCGGTTCGCCACCCTCGCCGGCGGTCGCGACGCGACCGTCGCAGTGATCTCGACCGCGTCGTCCCTCGGCGAGCTCGCAGGTGAGCGCTACAAGCAGGTGCTCGGCGAGCTCGGCGTCAAGAAGGTTCGCGCGATCCATGCGGTGACCCGCGCGCAGGCCAACGACGACACGGTCGCCCTGGCGCTGCGGGACGCGACCGGCATCTTCATGACCGGCGGGAACCAGTTGCGGCTGTCATCGACGATCGGTGGCACGCGACTGGCGGACGCGGTCCTCGAGCAGTTCCGCAAGGGCGCCGTCGTGGCCGGCACGAGCGCCGGTGCCTCGGCGATGTCGAGTCACATGATCGCGTTCGGCGCGTCGGGCGCGACGCCGAAGCACCGGATGGCCCAGATCGCAGCCGGCCTCGGCGTGCTGCCGGGCGTGATCATCGACCAGCATTTCCAGCAGCGGAACCGCCTCGGGCGGCTGCTCAGCCTCATCGCCCAGAACCCGAGCCTGCTCGGTCTCGGCGTCGACGAGGACACGGCCGGCGTCGTCGGGCCCGATCACATCATGGAGGTCATCGGGCGAGGATCGATCACGGTCGTGGATGGTTCCCGCTCGGAGACCGACGCCTGGGAGGTCAAGGGTCACCGGCCGCTGATGATCAGCGGTGTCGTGCTCCATTCCCTGCCGGCCGGCTACCGGTTCGACCTCCAACGGCGCGAGCGGATCATCGCGCCGACACTCCACGCGCTCTCCGGCGGCGAGGCGGCGTCGAGCTAAGTTCGCCGCGCCGGGCCTGGCAAACGAGGCGTGCTTTGCATCCGGTGCACGAACCGTCGACTGGACGGCGCCATGCACTCGCTCCGTCGAAGATCCGTGCGTCCAGTGCACCAAGCGTCGGTTGGAGGCCGCGCGTTGGGGCCCAGTCGACCGTTCGTTCACCGGGCGCAAGAGTGCCTGGGCACCAGCGATCTGCCGCGACTGTGAGGCACGAATTCGAGCCGAAGGAGCCTCTCGCGCCGTCCTGGGCCCGATAGCGCGACTCACCAGCACAAGATGGTCGCGAGGGGCGAGGTGGGCGCGGTTTCGGCCCGAAAACGTGACTGGGAGTCTCGGAAACGTAGAGTGGATACGAGTGGGAGCGTAAGAGTGGGGATTGCGGTCGCCATCCGCCGCGTGCAAACCCACCGCCGTACACTGACGGCCCATCCCGAGAGCGCAGGAGGGCGAGCGTGACCGAGACGGCCGAGCCGACCGCGACGACCAGTCCGAAGCGCCTGCGGTCGAAGCGTCCGGCCGCCACGCCCGAGGCCACGGCGGTCCCGACGATCCCGCTCCCGACGCTGCGGATCCTCGAGACCCGCGTCCTTCGTGGCCCGAACTACTGGGCCCGCGAGCCGGTCATCCGGATGCTGGTCGATCTCGGCAACCTCGAGGAGTTCCCCTCCAACCGGATCCCCGGATTCAGCGACGCGCTCATCGCGTTGCTGCCGACGCTCGAGGACCACGCCTGCTCGCTCGGTCGTCGGGGCGGGTTCATCACGCGGCTCCAGGAAGGCACGTGGGCGGGGCACATCGCCGAACACATCGCGCTCGAGTTCCAGAACCTCGCCGGCACCGACGTGCGCCACGGCAAGACCCGCTCGGCCGGCGTCCACGGGCAGTACAACTGCATCTACGAGTACAACGAGGAGGCGGTCGGGCTCGAAGCCGGCCGCATGGCCGTCGGGCTGGTCAACCACCTCGTCGCACCGGACGATCCCGACGTCTTCTTCGATTTCGCGCCGAAGCTCGAGAACCTGATCCGTCTGGCCGAGCGGCAGGCTTTCGGGCCGTCGACCCAGGCGCTGATCGACGAGGCCGTGAGCCGCGACATCCCGTACATCCGCCTCGACCGTCACTCGCTGGTGCAGTTCGGCCACGGCGTCTACCAGCAGCGGATCCGGGCCACGATGACCTCCAAGACCTCGGCGATCGGCGTCGATGTCGCGTCGGACAAGAGCCTGACCAACCGCCTCCTCGACAGCGCCGGCCTGCCCGTCCCACGGGCCGACGTCGTCACGACCGAGGACGACGCTGTCTCGGTCGCGATGCGGCTCGGTTTCCCGTGCGTCATCAAGCCGCTCGATGGCAACCACGGCCGCGGCGTCCACCTCGACCTGCGGTCGGAGGAGGCGGTCCGTGCCGCCTTCCACGGAGCGCTCGCCCAGAGTCGATCGGGCGACGTCGTCGTCGAGACGTACGTCTCCGGCAACGACTACCGCTGCCTCGTCATCGGCGGCAAGGTCGCGGCCATCGCGGAGCGCGTTCCCGCGAGCGTCACCGGCGATGGCGAGCACACGATGCGCCAGCTTGTCGACATCGCGAACAGCGATCCGCGCCGCGGTATCGGACACGAGAAGGTCCTCACCAGGATCAAGGTCGATGAGGCGGCCGTGGAGCTCGTCCGCGCCCAGGGCTACGAGCTGGACGCGGTCCCGCCGAAGGGCACCTGGGTCAAGCTCGCGCTGACCGGCAACATGTCGACCGGCGGGACCTCGATCGACCGGACCTTCGAGGCGCACCCCGACAATGTCGAGATCGCCGAGACCGCGGCCCAGATCGTCGGGCTGGACGTGGCCGGCATCGACTTCATCTGCCCGGATATCACGACGCCCGTCCGGGAGACCGGCGGAGCGATCGTCGAGGTCAATGCCGCACCCGGCTTCCGGATGCACACACATCCGACCGAAGGCGAACCGCAATACGTCGCCCGGCCGGTCATCGATTCGCTGTTCCCGGCCGGCGCCAACGCACGCATCCCGATCATCTCGGTGACCGGGACGAACGGCAAGACGACGACCGTCCGGATGATCGCGCACATCCTGAAGCTCATGGGTCGGCGGGTCGGGATGACCTCGACGGACGGCATCGTCATCGACGGGCGGCTCATCAAGAAGGGCGACATGTCGGGCCCCAAATCGGCCCAGATGGTCCTCCAGAACCCGACGGTCGACACGGCCGTCTTCGAGGTGGCCCGCGGCGGCATCCTGCGCGAGGGCCTCGGCTACGACCGCAACGATGTCGCCGTCGTGACCAACGTGACCGGCGACCACCTCGGCCTCGGTGGCATCGACTCGATCGGGCAGCTGGCCAACGTCAAGGGCGTCGTCGTCGAGGCCGTGCCGCGCTCGGGGACCGCCGTCCTCAACGCCGACGACTCGCATGTCTACCGGATGGGCCGCCACTGCGCGGGACGCGTCGTGCTGTTCAGCATGGCGACGGAAAAGGGCGAGGACGGCTTCGACCGGATCGACGGGCACACGTCGCGTGGCAACGCCGCGTTCTGCCTCGAGCCGACGCAGCAGGGCGAGCTCATCGTGCTGCGACTCGGCAGCCGCAAGATGCCGGTGCTCTACACGCACCTCATCCCGGCCACGTTCGGCGGGCGGGCGCGGATGAATGTCGCGAACGCGCTGGCGGCCGCTGCCGCGGCCTGGGCATCGGGTGCCCACCTGCACGACATCCGCCAGGGACTCCGCACGTTCTCCACGTCGTTCTTCCAGGCGCCCGGTCGGCTCAACCTGCTGGACGTCGGGGGCGTCCGGGTCGTCATCGACTACTGCCACAACGTCGACGGGATGCGTCATCTGGCGGACTTCGTCCAACGGATGATGGTCGAGCCGCAGACCAAGGCCGGGAAGTTCGGGACGGCCAAGTCCTCGGCGCGATCCGGCCGCGCGATCGGCGTCCTTGGAATCCCGGGCGACCGCCGCGACGAGGACCAAAGGCAGTACGGCGCGATCGCCGCGAGCGCGTTCGACGAGGTGATCGTCCGCGAGGACAAGAACCTGCGGGGTCGCGCTCCGGGGGAGACCGCCACGAACGTGATCGAAGGCGTCCGAGCCGCGAAGACCGACGGCCGTGCTCGCACGACGCGGTCCGAGAAGGTCCTCGACGAGATGACCGCCGTGCGGACCGCACTTCGCCGCGCAACCCCAGGCGACCTCGTGGTGTGCTGCGTCGACGATGCGATCGGGGTCTACCGGGAGGCCATGTCGGCGGCCGGCGCGACGCGTGGCGGCACCGCGTTCGCCGACCCGGGAGAGCTCGAGGCGCCCGAGGGATGACCCGGTCCGGGCCGCCGCGCTACGTCCCGGAGGACTCGCTGCAGAGCCCACGGTTCACCGGGCCGTCGACGTTCGCGCGGCTGCCTTATGTCCGCACCCTGGAGGACGTCGACCTCGCCGTCGTCGGCGTGCCGTTCGACACGGGCGTCACGTACCGCGCCGGCGGCCGGTTCGGCCCGAACGGGGTCCGCGCCGCCAGCGTGATGCTCCGGCAGTACAACACCAACCTGGACATCAAGCCGTTCGACATCCTGTCGTGCGTCGACTACGGCGATGTCTCGATCGTGCCGGGCTACATCGAGCGCAGCTACGAGGCCATCGAACGGACGGTCGCCCCGATCGTCGAGGCCGGCGTCGTGCCGCTCCTCATCGGTGGCGATCACGCCTGCACGCTGCCGCATCTGCGCGCGACCCGCTCGCGCGGTCCGGTGGCGGTCATCGATTTCGACTCCCATACCGACGCGTGGGACAGCTACTTCGGGGAGAAGTACAACCACGGGACGTGGATGCGCCGCGCGATCGAGGAGGGCCTCGTCGACGTCGCGCACTCGATCGAGGTGGGCCTGCGCGGGTCCGTGTACGGAGCGGACGACTGGACAGGGCTGCGCGACGAGCTGGGTCTCGACTACCTCACGACCGAGGATGTCCTGACGATCGGATCCGAGGCGACGGCGGCACGGATCAGGGAGCGCGTCGGCGACGCGACGGCCTTCATCAGCTTCGATATCGACGTCGTCGATCCGGCGTTCGCGCCGGGCACCGGGACACCGGAACCGGGCGGCCTGTCCTCGCATGACGCGCTCGCGATCGTTCGGCTGCTGACCGGCATCGAGTTCGTCGGCTTCGACGTCGTCGAGGTGATCCCGGCCTACGACCCGGCCGGCCAGACCGCGTTCCTGGCCGCCAACCTCGCCTACGAGATGCTGTCGCTAGTGGCCGTGCGGCGCTCGGCCGCGTAGGCGATCTCGCCGCCCACGACCGTCATGTGGACCGCCACATCGGCGATGGCGGCGGTCGGTGTCGCGAACAGATCGGCGTCGAGAACGACGACATCCGCGAGCTTGCCGACCTCCAGCGTGCCGAGGCGGTCGTCCGCGAAATACGAGGCTGCGGCATCGATCGTGCAGGCGCGGACCGCTTCGTCGACGCTGAGCGCCTGGTCGCCGCCGATGACGTCGCCGGAGACCGTCGTGCGGAGCACGGCCGATGCGATCGTGTCCATCGGTCGGTGCGATGCGACCGGTGCGTCGCTGGACAGCGCGAACCGGACGCCGGCGTCGATCATCTCGCGGTAGGGCTGCAGCCGATGCGCGCGCTCCGCATCGAGGACGCGCAGCCAGGCATCGCCGGCATCCCAGAAGTAGCGGGGCTGGCCGACGACCATGACCCCAAGCCGTGCGATCCGCTCGATCTGGTCGGGGCGCGGGCCGCCGCAATGCTCGATCCGGTGGCGGTGATCGTCACGGGGATGTGCCCGCAGCGCCGCCTCGTACGCGTCGAGCACCCGGTCGATGGCCCGGTCGCCCTGGGCGTGGACGCCGATCTGCCAGCCCGCCGCGTGCGCTCGCGTGATCGCTTCCCTGAAGTCATCCTCCGAACTCCAGTACAGGGAGCCCGTGAACTCGCCCTCGGGTCCATACGGCTTCGTGAACGACGCGGTGCCACCGGTCAGGGCCCCATCGGCGTAGAACTTCATCGGTCCTATCGCCAGCCGGTCGTCACCGAACCGCCCGGCGAGACCGAGCGCCTCGAACGCATCGAGCTGCGACGAGATCGGCATCGCCGTGAGGCGGACGCCGAGGAGCCCGCGTTCGCGGGCGACGCGGTAGCCGCTCAGCTCTCGCCGCGTGACCTGCGCATCGACGATCGACGTGATGCCCGCGGCGAGCGATGCGCGCACACCGCGATCGATGTCGGCGACGATCTCCTCGAGCGGCGCGTCGTCATGGAAGCCCGGTCCGTGATGGCCGATGTCGACCGCAGCCGGGACGACGAGCTGCTGCGCCGCGTCGAGGCAGTAGCCGGTCAGGCGACCGCGATCGTCGCGGACGAGGTGACCGCCCTCCGGGTCGGCGACCGAGTCGTCCAGCCCGCGTCTCTCGAGCCCCAGGCTGTTCGCCAGCGCGTGATGTCCGCTCATGTGCTGGACGAGGACCGGGTGGACGCGTGTCGCCTCGTCGATGTCCCAACGGGTCGGCAGCCGCCCGTCGCCGAACATCTCCGGGTTCATCCCGGCGGCGCGGATCCACGTCCCGTCCGGCGTCCGCTCGGCGGCCTCCGCGAGACGCCCGACGAGATCCGCGATCGATGCCACGCCCGGGTAGCGCACGTCGACGGCGGCGAGCTCCGCTCCGGTGAAGGCGAGGTGGTGGTGTGCATCGACGAACCCGGGCAGGATCGATCGTCCGTGGACGTCGACCTGCCGGGCGTCTGGTGGAGCCGCGGCGCGCGCGGCAGCGTCACCGCCGACCGCCACGATCCGCTCGCCGACGATCGCGACGCCTCCGGTGAACGGCGGTTCTCCGGGCCGTGCCGTGAAGACGCGGCCGTTGAGCAGGACGAGACCGGCCATCGTCGTCATCTTCGCATCTCCGCTCGACCGGTTCGGAACGGATTGGTCGCGCCTTGCGCCCGGGACTACGATGCATCGGTCCGGTTCGGAGGAGCACGCTGGTCTGGCCGCAGGGCGGCCGAAGAGGAGGTTCGAGCATGCGTCGCTGGACAACTGTCGCCGCGTTCCTCGCGGCCATCGCGATCGTCGCCGGGTGTACGGGAGGCGGTGGCGCGGCCACCGGCTCGGTCTCGTCGCCCGCGCCTGCGTCGGCGCCGGCCAGCGAGCCCGCGGCGAGCGCTTCGGGAAGCGCGGCCGCCGATTCACCGGCGTGCAACCCGCCCCGGCAGGAGGGCGTCACGCTGACGTTCGTGTCGTTCGGCGGCGTGTACCAGGAAGCCCAGCGCAAGGCTTGGCTGGCGCCCTATACGGAGCTCACCGGCGTCCAATTCACCGAGGATGAGAGCTCCTCGAACGCGACGATCAAGGCCCAGGTCGAAGCCGGAGAGGTGACCTGGGATGTCGTCGACGTGGGGAACGACTTCGGGCTCGATGTCCACGCGGACCTGCTCGAGCCGCTCGACTTCTCGCTGATCCCGCGCGACGAGCTGAACGCCGACCTCGGGATCACGGATTACCGGATCCCCGACATCACGTACGGGGTCGTCCTCGCGTACAACACCGAAGCCACGGCCGGGGCGGTGCCCGAGGGCTGGGCGGACTACTTCGACACCGCCAAGATCCCCGGCAAGCGCGGTGCGTGGGACTACTCCGAAGGCGGCATGTTCGAGTTCGCCTTGATGGCCGACGGCGTCGCCCCGGCCGACCTGTACCCGCTCGACCTGCCGCGGGCGACCGCCAAGCTGAACACCATCAAGGACGACATCGTGTTCTGGGCCTCGGGCGCCGAGTCGCAGGAGCTGATCGGCTCCGGTGAAGTCGCCATGACGATGATCTGGAACGGGCGTGGCTGGAGCGCGAAGAACATCGACAACAAGCCCGTCGAGATGCAGTGGAACCAGCAGATCGTGACGGCCGACTACCTGGTCGTGCCGAAGGGCTCGCCGAACAAGGATGCTGCGATGAAGTTCATCGCGTACACGGCCTGCGCGGCGAACAACGCCGGGCCGTCTGAGTTCATCCCGTACGGCCCGACGAACAAGAACTCCACACCAAATCCGGCGATGGTCAACGACCTGTCGGTCACCAACGCCGACGAGAACTCGGCTTACTTCGACGACACGTACCTTGCCGAAAAGTTCGACGAGATCGACGCCGCGTGGCAGGCCTGGAAGGGGTCCTGACCGTCTTGCCCGCGTGTGACTGACGGATGACGTCCGTCGGCGGGGCTCGCAGACGCCCCTGGCTCGACCGTGTCCGCCCCCGTGCGGACGGCTGGTCGCTGCTTGCCCTGCCGGCGGTCATCTTCCTCGGTGTCTTCTTCCTCGTCCCGCTCGTGGCGATGAGCGTGCGCAGCGTCACGGATCCGCCCGGCGCGGGGCTTGCGAATTACGAGCAGTTCTTCGGGCAAGCGGCGTACATCCGCATCCTCATGAACACGTTCTGGATCGCGCTGCTGGCGACGGTCGCCTGCCTCGTGATCGGCTACCCGTTCGCCTACCTCATGACAATCGTGCCCGGCCGGCTGGCCGGGCTGCTGCTGATCGCGGTCCTGCTGCCGTTCTGGTCGAGCCTGCTCGTGCGCACGTTCGCGTGGCAGATCCTGCTTCGGGATACGGGCATCATCAACCGGTTCCTGCTCGATCTCGGAGTGATCAGCGAGCCGCTCACGCTGATCCGCACCACGGGTGGCGTGATCCTCGGCATGTCGCACATCCTGCTGCCGTTCATGGTGCTGCCGCTCTACGCGGTCATGCGCCGGATCGACCCGGAATTCGGCCGCGCCGCCGCGAACCTGGGCGCCTCACCGCTGGCGGCTTTCCTCCGCGTCTTCGTCCCGCTCAGCCTGCCCGGGGTGCTCGCCGGCTGCCTGCTCGTGTTCATCCTGGCACTCGGCTTCTACATCACCCCGGCGCTGCTCGGTGGCCTGCGCGATCAGATGATCAGCCAGCTCATCGTGCAGCAGATCCAGCAGCGCCTGGACTGGGGCTTCGGCACGGCGATGAGCGTGCTCCTCGTCGGCATCACGCTGGTCATCCTGTTCGTGGCGTCACGCGCGATCCGGCTGCGCGACGTGTTCGGCAGCGTGGTCGAGGACTAGCCCGTGAGCAATTCCTGGCGGCAGCCGCGACGGATCCTCATGGCGGCTCTCGGCGGCCTGACGGTCTTCTACCTGCTGGCGCCCACGCTGGTGATCGTCCCGATGAGCTTCACCGAGGCGCGCATCCTGAGCTTCCCGCCGGAGGGGTTCAGCCTCCAGTGGTACGAGCGCATGGTCACCGACCGGCAGTGGTCGACCGGCATCGTCAACAGCGCCCAGGTTGCGACTCTGACCGCCATCTTGGCGACGGTCCTCGGCACGCTGGCGGCGCTCGGTCTGTGTCGGGGACGATTTCCCGGGCGGACCGCGGTCAACGCTCTCACGCTCTCGCCGCTGATCGTGCCGGTCGTGGTCATCGCGATCGGGATGTTCGGGCTGTTCGTCCAGTGGCGGATCAGCGGCTCGTTGATCGGGCTGGTCGTGGCGCACACCGCGCTCGCCTTGCCGTTCGTCGCGGTCGCCGTCGGGACATCGCTCCGGACGATGGATCGCAATCTCGAGCTGGCAGCTGCCAACCTGGGCGCGGACCCACGCCGGAGCTTCTTCCACATCACGTTCCCGATCATCCTGCCGGGCGTCCTGACCGGCGCGATCTTCGCGTTCATCACGTCGTGGGACGAGGTGGTGGTCGCGATCTTCATGACCTCGGCGCGCTTCCGCACGTTGCCGGTCGAGATGTGGGAACAGGTCCGCCAGGCGGTCGACCCGACCGTCGCCGCCGTCTCGACCACGCTGCTCGTCGTGACCACGGTGCTGCTGCTCCTGCTGCTCGTCGTGCGTCGTCAGGCGCCAGCCCAATGACCGCTCCCGGCGATCTCGGCGAGGCGCGGATGACGAGCAGCACGTCGGATGACCGGCCCGCCCTGGTCCTGCGCGGGCTGCGCAAGTCGTTCGGGAGCGCGGTCGCGGTCGACGGCATCGATCTCGAGGTCCGGCGCGGGGAGTTCGTGACGCTGCTCGGCCCGTCCGGATCGGGCAAGACGACGACGCTTCGGATGGTCGCCGGTTTCATGAGCCCGAGCGGAGGCTCGATCGAGATCGACGGCGGCGACATGACGCGCGTCCCGCCCTATCGGCGGGATGTCGGCATGGTCTTCCAGAACTACGCGTTGTTCCCGCACATGACCGCCGCCCAGAACGTCGCGTTCCCACTGCGCATGCGCGGGCGGCCGCGGGCCGAGATCGACCGTCGCGTGGCCGACGCGCTCGGCCTGGTGAAGCTCGGCGACCTCGGCGATCGCTACCCACGCCAGCTGTCGGGTGGGCAGCAACAGCGGATCGCGCTCGCGCGCGCGGTCGTCTTCGAACCGCGCGTCCTGCTGATGGACGAGCCGCTCGGCGCGCTCGACCGCAAGCTCCGCGAATCGCTCCAGCTCGAGATCATCCGCGTGAGCCGGCAACTCGGGTCGACCGTCCTGTACGTGACGCACGACCAGGAGGAGGCCCTGGTCATGAGCGACCGGATCGCGATCTTCAGCGCGGGCCGCATCGAGCAGCTGGGGAGCGGCGAGGACCTCTATGACCGCCCATCGTCGCTGTTCGTGGCCGACTTCATCGGCGAGTCGAACATCCTGCGCGGCCGGTACGAGGTCGACGGCGCGGACGGCCCGTGGATGACACGCGGCCAGTCGCGCTGGCGGATCGGACGGGCCGCGGCCGAGCGCGCCGCGCTCGAGGCCGGGTCCGCGGCGGCCCTCGTCGTACGACCCGAGCGGATCCACCTCGTCGATGCGGCGTCCGCTGGCGGGCCGGGCATGAACGTCGTCGATGCGACCGTCGACGAGGTGCTCTACCTGGGGCCCGACACGAAGTACCAGCTCGCACTGGAGAACGGCCAGCGGATGGTGGTCCGCGAACCCCGCGAGGGGAGCGGCCGCGAGCTGCAACGCGGCGACGCGGTGCGGTTGGGTTGGTCCGTGGAGGACGGTCTGCTCGTGGCCGACCCGGGGAGCAGCTAGGGCATCGGCTTGACGGGGCCATCGGGGCCTCGTATCGTGCTACTCGTGAGTAGCGCGTTATGAGGCGTTCGGGCCGGCCGTGGGTGATGCGCATGCGCTGGTACGACCTGCTCTTCGCGCACTGGCCGGTCGACGCCGATGTCCTGCGACCGCTCGTTCCATCGGCACTGGACATCGACACGTTCGACGGGCGGGCCTACGTCGGGATCGTCCCGTTCGGGATGGAGGACGTCGCCCCGCGCGGCCTGCCGGCGCTGCCGGGCATCGGCGCGTTCCCGGAGGTCAATGTGCGCACCTACGTCCGTCAAGACGGCGTCGACGGGGTGTGGTTCTTCAGCCTCGACGCCGGCAGCCGTGTCGCGGTCGAGGCCGCCCGGGCGGGCTTCCACCTGCCGTACTACAAGGCCGCCATGGCGATCGAGCGGCAGGACGAGGCGATCGACTTCCGATCAGAACGGTGTGACCGACGCGGCCGTCCAGCCGTCCTCGACGTTCGGTACAGACCGACCGGCCCGGTCGAACGGGCGGCCCCGGGATCGCTGGAGGCGTGGCTCACGGCACGACTCCGACTCTTCGCGATCGACGGTCGCGGGCGGCTGACACGGACCGAGATCCGTCACGCGCCGTGGCCGCTCCGCCCCGCGGAGGCCGAATTCAGATCCGAGTCGCTCGCCGCCGCTCAGGGCATCCGCCTGCCAGACGAGCCTCCCCACCTGCGGTTCGCCGATCGCCTCGATGTGGTCGCCTGGTGGCCGCGCCGTGTCGACGCGGCTCGGGACAGATCCTAGGCGCGCCCCATGTTCGCCTGCACGGTCCGGATGATGAACCAGATCTCCAGAGCCGCGATCACGATCAGGGCGATGCCGACGACCATCTCCACGGGGTCTGCTCCCTTCGACTCGGCGCGCCGGGCAGTGGCGAGCGCCGAGCGCATCATGCGCCGCCCGCCTGCGGCGCTGCAATGCGTTGCGCCTAGTACGGGGGTGGGAGCTCGAGATCGAACTGACGGGCAAGCACCGCCATGTCCTGGCGATCGATGGGCCGTGGTTCATAGCCCAGGTGGAATGCGATGAGCAGCTCTGGCGTGAGGCAGCGCACCGTGCGGCCGCCGATGCGGCCGGCCGCATCCGTCGAGCCCGGTGGGTAGACGAAGCGCTCGCCGGCGAACCCATCCTGGATCCCCCTGCCATCGGAGCCCCAGGCGACCGGGTGGAGGTCGACCGTCCGGCGGCCGTCGCCGAGCGTGAGTCGGGCAGGTCGCTCGTCGAGGTCGACGCGCAGGCCGATCCGGCCGAGGACGCCGATCGCGCGGTCTATCAGGGTGGTGTCGATGGCGAGATCGAGGTCGCCGTGCTCGCGGGTCACCCGGCCGACCAGGGCATCGACAGCCCAGCCACCGGCGACCGAAACGGGGATGGCGCGGTCCTCGAGGACGTCCAGGATGGCAAGAACGTCGTCCTCCGTCATCGCCATCAGGCGCGACGCGGGCGATCCTGCAGACGCGGGATGATGCTCGTCAATTCGGACGCGACGTCCACCGGGCGCGCACCGAGCGACGCCAGGAGCTCGAACACGGCGTCCCGCTCCTCGTGGCACATCAGGACGATGACACGGGGAGCGTCGGATCCCCGGCCGTGTCCGTTGGCCGCCGCTCCTGCGCCGGCGGCACCGTTGAGCTCGGCCCGCAACGCGGCCGTCTCGGAGGCGTAGACCGGCACATCGCCCACGGCCTTGCCCCCGGCCCTCACGCCTGCCATCAGCTCACCGACCACGGACCGCGCGGTGCGCCCGCGCAGGTACCCCAGCGTCTCCTTGATCGCGACCCGCTGGGCTCGCTGCGCCGCGATCCGGCCGATGCCACGCAGCGTGTCGTCGGGGCGATCGCCGGCGGTCCCGATGATCGCAGTGATGGGGGCCGCGCGCCCAGCGCCGCCCGCGGCGATCCCCTCGGCCACGTCCAAGACGGCATCGATGCCCGCCTCGTTGTGGGCGAAGTCGACGATCACGACGCGCGAGCCCAGCCGGAACAGATTGAGCCGGCCCGGCGAATGCGTGGCCGACGGGGCGAAGGCGATGAGCCCGTCCCGGACCTGGTGGAGCGTGGCGCCCATCCCGCGCGCGCCCCCGGCCGCGGCCAACGCGTTGGCCACGTTGTGCCGCGCCAGCCCGGCGATGGTGATCGGCACGCGCGCGATCTCGACGATCCTGGATCCGCGCTCACCTTCGAGCTCCGTGAGCCAGCCATCGCGGACGACGTAGGCCCGTCCCCCGCGCGCGACGTGCCGGCGCACGACCGGTGGCAGGGCCGTGGCCGTCGAAAAGAACGCGACGTGTGCGCGCACCCGCCGCGCGATCGCCGCGACGAGCGGGTCGTCGCCGTTGAGCACGACCCAGCCCGATGCCTTCGTGATGCGACAGACGGTCGACTTGACCTCGGCCAGCTCGGGCAGCGTGTGGATGCCCTGCAGGTCGAGATGGTCGGACGACACGTTGGTGAGCACCGATCCCTCGTTCGATTCGTAGCCCATGCCGCGTAGCACGATCCCGCCGCGGGCAGTCTCGAGCACGGCGACGTCGATATCCGAGCGGCGCAGGATCTGCTGCGCTCCGCCTGGGCCTGTCCAGTCGCCCGGCTCGACCAGTCGCTCGTCGACGAGCACGCCGTCGGAGGTCGTGGTTCCGACCCGCCGGCCGGCCGTGAGGAGGATGTGGGTGATCAGCCGCGAGACGGTCGACTTGCCGTTCGTGCCCGAGATCGAGATCGCCGGCACCCGCCGATCGGCGTTGCGGATCCAGGGCGGCGGGGTCGTGCGCGCCGCATCGATGCGTTCGACCCAGCGGGTGAGCATCCGTTCCTGGCCGCCGGTCAGCCGCGCGGTCCGCGACGGCGACACGTCGCGCTCTGCGAGAGCCAGGGCAGCCTCGGTCAGGATCCGCGATCGCTCCTCGCCTTTCCACGGATAGGTGACGATCCAGTGACCCGGATCGGAGGAGCGATGGACCCCCAGGCCGCCGCGGCCCTCGTCGTGGTCCGCGCGCAACCGGCGGACCCACGCGACGATCGCGGCGATCGGGTCGGGCCAGTCGCGGGCTGGGACGGCCGCGCCGAGCTGGACGAGGGCGTGGCGCCCGGGATCGCGCTGGCCGTACCAGGTCCGGCGCCGACCGACCGCGAGCTCCAATTTGACCACCGGCTCGAGCCGGTAGACGTTGGGTCCCTCCAGCATGCGGATCTCGACCACGCGCACGGTCCCGGCAGGATAGCAACCAGAGGGGTCGGTAGACTGCCCCCGATGGCGACCCAGACGACCGGATCGACCGCCGATCTCGAGCTCGAAGCTCTTCGGGCGTCCATCGCGGGCGATCTGCGCGGGTATCTCGCCGACCTCGAACGACTCGTCAACATCGACTGCGGGTCGTACACGCCCGAGGGCGTGAGCGAGGTGGGCCGCTGGACGGCCCGGTTCCTCGAGGACCTGGGCGCGGACATCGACGTCCGGCCGGACCCGACCGGCCGGTTCGCCGAGACGATCGTCGCGACGTTCGAGCGCAAGGCCCACGGCCCGCGCGTGCTGCTCATCGGTCACATGGACACGGTGTTCGATCCAGGGACAGCGGCGGCGCGACCGTTCCGCATCGACGACGACACCGCCCGCGGTCCGGGCGTCACCGACATGAAATCCGGGCTGTTGGCTGGGCTGTATGCACTCAAGGCGATCATCTCCGAGCTCGGGGGACTCCCGTTCGGACGGCTCACGTTCATCGCCAATCCCGACGAGGAGGTCGGCTCGCCGAGCTCGCGCGAGCACATTCGTGCGGCCGCCGCGGACGTCGATGCGTGCCTCGTCCTCGAGTGTGCCCGCGCCAACGGCGACATCGTCTCGGCACGCAAGGGCATCCTGGATACGCGTCTGACCGTGCATGGTCGGGCCGCCCACGCCGGGGTCGAACCGGAAAAGGGCCGCAGCGCGATCCTCGAGGCGGCGCGGATCGTGCAGGACCTCCACGGCCTCAACGGCCGTTGGCCGGGCGTGACCGTCAACGTCGGCAAGATCGCGGGCGGGACGCGCCCGAACGTCGTCGCCGAGCGATGCGACCTCGAGGTCGACGTGCGCGCGACGACGGCCGACGGCCTGACCGAGGCGGAGGCAGCGGTCCGGGAGATCTCCGAGGCGACCGAGGTGCCCGACACGACCGTCGATACGGACATCCTCGTGTCGTGGCTGCCGATGGAGAAGCTGGAGCGTTCGGGTTGGCTCGTCGAGCGCGCCAAGGCGATCGCCGAACGACTGGGCTTTTCGGTCAACGACACCTCGACCGGTGGCGCGTCCGATGCCAACACCACGTCCGGGATGGGCGTGCCGACGCTCGACGGCCTCGGCCCAGTCGGCGGCAACGACCATTCGCCGGCCGAATACCTCGACGTGGAATCGATCGTGCCGCGGACGACATTGCTGGCCGGGTTGCTGCTCGCGATCGCGCGGGACCCGGCCGTGCTGGCGTGGCGCGAGGACGATCCGCGGTTCGCGGGGTGACCGCAGCCAGACGCCTGATCTCGTCGGGCGGACCGTGGGAGGAGGTCGCCGGCTACAGCCGGGCGGTCGTGGTCGGGTACGCGTGCTGGGTCGCCGGCACCACCGACGCCGGCCCGGACGGGGTATCCCGACATCCGGGCGACGTCACCGGCCAGGCCCGGGCGGTGTTCGGGATCATCGAGGCCGCCCTGGCCGAGGGTGGGTTCAGCCTGCGCGACGTCGTCCGGACCCGGATGTTCGTCGTGGACATGGCCGTCGCGGACGAGCTGTCGGCCGTCCACGGCGAGGTCTTCGGCGACATCCGGCCCGCGGCCACGATGGTCGCCGTCGCCGGACTGATGCATCCGAGCCTGCTCGTCGAGATCGAGGCCGACGCGATGAGGGGTCCGTCCGGAGGGTGACGGTCAGCCGGGGAGCGGCGACAGCCCGGTCGCCCGCGCGACGACGACGATCGCGACGGAGACCAGAAGACCCAGCAGCAGGTTCCGCCGCCACGCGGTCACGCCGAGGCAGGCCAACACCGCGACCCATTCGATGCCGATGTGGAACGAGGTCGTGCCGTCTTCGTCGGTGGAGACCATCACCGCGACCGCGGCGAGTGCCGCCAGCACCGCCGGTCCGACCAGCTGGAGGTAGTCGAGCGCCTTGCGCGGCAGCCGTTCCATCCCTGGCGTCAGCAACCCGACGGCGCGCGTGGGATAGGTCACGAGGAACATCAGGACCGCCAGGGGGATGAGGTCGGTGCTCATCGGGGCTTCTCGGCCTCGTCCGAATCCGGTGGTGGCTGGACATGTGCCCCGGGCATGACGAATCGGTCCGCCGATGCGAGCGATCCGAGCGGTGCGGTCTCCCGGGCCATGCGCCTCGGGCACGAGCAGCCCGACGGCCGGGCCGACCAGCCCGCCGACGACGATCCCGATCGCCGGGCTCGACAGCAATGCCACGACGACGCCGACGCCCGCCCCGACGATGGCCGCGACGAGCTCGCGTCGACCGGTGATCAGGCCGACCGCCAGCCCGATCATCGCCGCCGGGAAGATGATGTCGATGCCGAAGCGGGCCGGGTCGGGGATCTGGCCGCCGAGGAGGGCGCCGGCGAGGGTCGCGAGGTTCCAGGGGATGAACGTGCAGACGACCGCGCCGATCCAGTAGCCCCATTCGTCGGTCCGCCCGAGCCGCCGGAAGTGACCGATCGACAGCGCGAACGATTCGTCGGTCAGCAGATGGGCCATCACCGCGCGACGCACGAACGGCACCTTCCGCAGCCACGGCCCGAGGGCAGCCGAGTAGAGCAGATGGCGGGCGTTCAGCAATGCGGTCAGCAGCACGATGCCCGGCCACGCGAGGCCGCTCGCAACGTAGCCGACCGCCGCGAACTGAGCTGCCCCACCGAACACGATGACACTCATCGCCATCGCCTCGATCGGGGAAAAGCCGGCCTGGCGGGCCGATAAGCCGTACACGAACCCGAACCCGAGGGCAGCGACGGCGATCCCGGCTCCGTCGACCAGGACACGGCGCCGGCTTGCGGAGAGGTCCTCTTTGGACTCCGCCGGCCTGGTGTCGTTCAGCGCAGGAAGGTCTTGCCGCAGGTCCCGTCGCAGACGACGAAGACGGCGTGCTTCTCGGCGGCGTAGCCCGCAGCGTGGAGGAGGCCCGGACAGCCCGGCGTCGGGCACTTCCAGACCCACCACCGTTCGTTCGCGTCGAGCGGAGTCGCTTGGGCGCTCAGCGTGGCGGCCAGACCGTCCCGTTCGGAGACGAGGCGAGCGACTGTCGCGGCTCGATCGGCTTCGCTCTCGCTCGTGTACGGGTAGTTCTGACCCACGTTCGAGGTCACGGACGCCTCCGATCGTGCGCGCTCGGGGACGAAGGGCCGGTGACGGCGTCGTGTGAGCGCTCGCCCGTCACCGGCGCCCGGAGTATCGCATATGGTCGGTCTCTCACCAGACGGCCGGCAGGCCTTCGCTGCGAGGGTCGGTGGTCGCTGCGAGCGAGCCGCCGGCGGCCGGACCGCCATCGACGAGCTCGATCGCATGCTCGTGGCCGAGGCCACTGTCGAACGCGCCGGTCGGCACCAGGTGGTGACCGGCCGCGCGCAGCGCCTCGGCGATGCCGGGCGCATACCGCGTCTCGAGCGACACCTCGGTCGGCGGTGCGAGCAGTTCGGGCGGCCCGACGAACCAGCGCGGCGCCGCGACCGCAGTCGCGATATCGAGCCCGCCATCGACCACGCCGCTCACGAACTGGGCATGGATCTGCGGCTGGGCGTCGCCGCCCATCGAGCCGACGACGATCCACGGACCGGGCTGGCCGTCACGGAACAGCATCCCGGGGAGCAGCGTGTGGAGCGTCCGTTTGCCCGGAGCGAGCACGTTCGCGTGGCCCGGATCGAGGCTGAAATAGCTGCCCCGGTTCTGGTAGTGGATGCCCGTCTCCCGATCCACCACGCCGGACCCGAACCCGGCCCAGTTCGATTCGATCAGGCTGACCGCATTGCCCATCGCGTCGACCGTCGCGAGGAAGATCGTCCCGCCACCGGGCGGGTTGGTCGCGGGGGCCGGGAAGGCGGCACGCTCCTGGTCGATGCGGGCCGCAAGGGAGGCGAGTCGGTTGGCCCCGAGGAGCTCCGCGACCGGGACCTCCCGCGCCTCCGGGTCCGTGAGGTACGCATCCCGGTCGGCCATGGCGAGCTTCGCGGCTTCGATGCCGACGTGGACCCACCGGGCATCGCCGACGCCGTCAGGCCCGAAATGCGACCGACGAGGCGGTTCGAACTGGCGGAGGATCCCGAGGATCTCGAGCGCGACCATCCCCGAGCTGTTCGGCGAGTGCGTGGTGACCCGCACGTCCCGATAGGTCAGCTCGATCGGCTCGCCCCAGGTCGACGTGTGGGACCGCAGGTCGCCGATGGTGATGGGCGAGCCGGCGGCGGCCAACGCCGCAGCCTGCCTCTCTCCGAGGTCGCCGTCGTAGAACGCGTCGAACCCCTCGAGGGCCAGCGTCTCGAGCGTCGCCCCGAGAGCCGGCAGGCGCACGCGTTCTCCGGCCCGCCACGCCCGACCCTCGGGACGGAACACTGCATCGAACCCGCCTTCGCGCCCGACGGCCTGCCGGGCGATCGGCGCCATCGCCTCGACGTCCCCGATGAACGCACCCGACGCCGCGAACCCGTCGCGTGCCAGCTCGATCGCGGGGGCGAGGACGGCGTCACGCGACAGCAGCCCGTAGCGGCTGTGCGCATCGCCCCACGACCGCACGGCACCGGGGACCGTGATGCTCAACGGGCCGCGGAACGGCATCCGCCGATGGCCCGCTTCGCGGAGCGGCGCCGCATCGATCCCTGCCGCGGAACGGCCCGACCCATTCAGGGCGACCTGCTGCCCCGCCGCGGCGTCCCATATCAGCCAGAACGCGTCGCCACCGATCCCGCAGCTCCCCGGCGCGACGACCGCCAGGACGGCGTTCGTCGCGATCGCTGCGTCGACGGCCGAGCCGCCCTGGCGCAGCACGCCGAGCCCGGCCGCGGTCGCCAGGTGATGCGGGGCGACGACCGCCCCACGCACTCCGCGGGCGAGCGGGACCGGTACCAGCGGCCGGCGGTCCGTCACGTCTGGGGATCCGCATGGTTCGGGATGACGCCCAGCTCGTCCTCATCGCGCCGGAGCTGAGCGAGCGGGATCAGGGCGACCCCGAGTAGGACGACGGTGGCGATGAGCATCCCGTCGATGCCCCGCGCGTCGGCCGCGAACCCGCCGATCAGCGCCCCGACGATCTGGCCCACCGCGAGGAATACCGAGTACAGGCCCATGATCGCCCCGCGATCGTGCGGGAAGCGCTCCGAGATGTCGGCGAGCAGGCCGAGCGCGGCCGGTGTCGCGCCGGCCATGACGAAGAGCCCGAACGCGGCGGCCACGGCGGCCCCGAGCAGCACCGCGATCGACAGACCGGCGGAGTGGTTGACCACGATCCCCGCCCCGACCAGCAACCCTCCACCGAGGATCCCGTACAGGATGATCGTGGTGCGCCGCAGGTTCTTGAAGCGATTGCCCCAATAAAGCAGGCCGGCGCCGAAGATGATCCCGATGACGACGGCCGCCGCGGAGATCTGCACGGCTGTGAACCCGCTCATGAGGGCCTGGTCGGGGAACTCCGGGTTCGCTTTGGCGAACTGGAAGAGCGACTGGCTGAACCACAGGCCGATCGACGCGTTGACCGCGATCCACGTCGGAGCGAGCAGCCAGACGTGCGCGCTCCGCGTCAGCTCGACGTAGCGACGCAGCCCGAGGTGCGGGGCCTTCACGGCCGCCGACTCACCAGCAGGGTCCTTGACGGTCCAGAAGATGAGGAACGACACGCCGTACACGACGGCATTCAGGAAGAACGCCGTCGGTCCGAACGTCGCGAAGGCGATCGGGGCGACCGCGAACCCGGCTCCAAGTCCCAGCAGCGTGGCTCCCTCGAATCGAGCCGACATCTTGCCGCGCAAGCCTTCGTCGAGGGCAGTGACGATCGCGATGAAGCCGAGGATCGACGGGATGCTGGCCGCGGTCGAGGCGCCCTCGAGCCAGCGGGTTCCGCCGAGGACGACGAGGTTGGTCGTCAGCCCGGTCAGGATGACTGCGATCGCGCCGAAGGCAGGTCCGAACAGCATGACCCTGTGATGGCCGAGCCGGTCGGACATGACGCCGAAGATCGGGGACAGGATGAGCTCGGCGAGGTAGAACGTCGCGGAGAAGATGCCTACCACGATCGGGTCGACCTCCGGGCCGCCATGCTGTGGGAGCGTCGCGAGGTAGACCGCCAGCATGGCCCCGGTGAGTCCGGTGCTGAAACGCAGCGTGAAAGTGCCGGCCAGCACGGCCCACATCGATCGATCCATGCCTGGACAGCGTACCGGGAACACGCTGGACGCGGCTCGTATGATGCCCCGAACGACCGGCCGTTCCGGGCCGGCGGGGAGGAGGGTCACCCTTGGCGCGCGTCGCGATCTTCACCGACTCGGCGTCCGACCTCGATCCGGCCGAAGCGTCGGCATCGGGCATCCACATCGTGCCGCTGCTCGTGAATTTCGGGTCGCAGTCGTTCAGGGCCGGCGTGGATCTGACGGGTCCCGCCTTCTGGGAACGGATGACCGCTCCCGACGCGCCGTTCCCGACGACGGCGGCCTCGTCACCCGGCGACTTCAAGGATGCGTACGAGGCGGCCTTCACCGACGGCGCCGAGGCGATCGTCTCGGTCCATGTCGCAGGCTCGCTGTCAGGCACGATCAAGAGCGCTCAGATCGCGCGCGACATGCTGCCTGACCGTGAGATCCATGTCGTCGATTCGCTGAGTGCGTCGATGGCGATCGGCATCTTGGCCCGGATGGGGCTGGAGCTCGCCGAGGCGGACGTCCCGGCCGAGGAGATCGCGGCGGCGCTCGAGGAACGCGCCCAGGACCTGCGCATCTATTTCGCCCTGGACACCCTCGAATACCTGAAGAAGGGCGGTCGCATCAGCGGCGCCCAGGCGGCGATCGGGACGCTGCTCTCGGTGAAGCCTGTGATCATGCTCAAGCACGGCGAGGTCACCACCGTCGATCGGGTTCGGACACGCTCGAAGGCGCGCGAGCGTCTCATCGAGCTGACGGTCGAGCGCCCGGTCGAGCGGCTGTCGATCCTGCACACGGTCACGCCGGACATCGAGGCGTTCCGCACGGACGTCCTGAAGCACCTCCCCGACCTGGATCCTGGGGCCGTGTCGGTCGAGCTCGTCGGCGCGTCGGTCGGGCCGCACGTCGGCCCGGGCTGCGTGGGCGCGGCGATCCTGTATCGCCCGAACTGAGGTCGCCGCGGGCTGGAAACCCCCAGCCACAGGTTGCGGCATGGTAGCGACAACCTTGCGGACCGGTACCTTCGGGGAGACGCCAGACGCCGACCTGCGGCTATAATCCGGGTCGCACATGAGTCGCGCATCGCACGCCCGGCCAACCCATCCAGGTCCGGTCGATGCGCCCCGTGGGGTCGTCCGGGAGACGACTCACACCTTCGTGGTGGCCGATAGCGGCCGCCCGACAGAGAGGTTCTTCCTTCGATGACCACCGAGAACGTCGCTGCCCAGATCAACGCCTGGGAAGTCGCCCAGCGACAGTTCGACCTCGCCGCCGACCGCCTCGACCTCGACCCCGGGATGCGGCTCGTCCTGCGTGAGCCGCGGCGCGAGTTCACCTGCCACTTCCCGGTCCACATGGACGACGGCACCGTCCAGGTCTTCACCGGGTACCGCGTCCAGCACAACCTGGGTCGCGGCCCGGCCAAGGGCGGCATCCGCTACCACCAGGACGTCACCCTCGACGAGGTCAAGGCCCTCGCGATGTGGATGACCTGGAAGTGCGCCGTCGTCGGCATCCCGTACGGCGGCGGCAAGGGCGGCGTCATCGTCGATCCGAAGCAGCTCAGCCAGAAGGAGCTCGAGGGTCTGACCCGCCGGTTCTTCACCGAGATCGAGGTGCTGGTCGGGCCCGAAAAGGACATCCCGGCGCCGGACGTCAATACCAACGCCCAGATCATGGCCTGGATGATGGACACGTACTCGATGCATGCCGGGTACACCGTTCCGGGCGTCGTCACCGGCAAGCCGATCAGCCTCGGCGGCTCGGAAGGGCGCAACGAGGCCACGGCCCGTGGCACCGTCTTCTGCATCATCGAGGCGGCTCGCCACCTCGGCATCGAGCTGAACAAGGCGACCGTCTCCGTCCAGGGCTTCGGCAACGCGGGTTCGATCGCCGCGCGGCTCATCACCGAGGAAGGTGCGACCGTCGTCGCGGTGTCCGATTCGACCGGTGGCATCCACGACCCGAAGGGTCTCGAGATCAGCAAGGTCATCGCCTGGAAGCAGGAGCACGGTACGGTCCAGGGCTTCCCGGGAGCGACCGACATCAGCAACGCCGAGGTGCTCGAGGTCGACTGCGACATCCTCATCCCGGCCGCCCTCGAGAACCAGATCACGGCCCGCAACGCCGGCAACATCAAGGCGCGCATGATCGCCGAGGCCGCGAACGGCCCGACCACGCCCGAGGCCGACGAGATCCTCTTCAAGTCCTGGAAGACGTTCATGATCCCGGACATCCTGTGCAACGCCGGTGGGGTCACGGTCAGCTATTTCGAGTGGGTGCAGGACCTCAACCGCGACCACTGGAGCGAGCAGGTCGTCAACGCGAAGCTCAAGGACATCATGGTCAAGGCCTTCCAGGAGGTCCTCGCGGTCGCCCGCCGCGAGCAGTGCGACATGCGCACCGCTGCCTACCTCCTAGCCGTGCGGCGGGTCGCCGACGCCATGGAACTCCGCGGCCTCTACCCATAGGGGCGCGACGCGGCGCGGCCCGGCCCGTCCGGCCCCTGATGACGCGCCTCCTCGAGCGGGACACGTCGGTCCTCATTGTCATCGACGCCCAGCCGCGTTTCCTCGCGGGAGACCCTGCCAGCCCGGTCGATGGGATCGTGGCGCGCATCGCATGGCTCGTCGGCGTCGCTGGCGCTCTTGACGTCCCGATCGTCGTGACCGAGGAGGCACCCGACCGCAACGGGTCGACGCACCCGGACATCGCCGCGAGGCTCCCCGCCGGGACCCCGACGCACGTCAAGCCGACCTTCGGCCTGGCCGACGTGCCCGCGATCCTCGCCGCCGTCGAGGCGACCGGTCGCGACACGGCCGTGCTGGTCGGCATGGAGACGGATGTCTGCGTCGCCCAATCGACCCTCGGCCTGCTCGATCGCGGGCTCCGCGTAGCGGTCGTCTCGGACGCGACGTACTCCCCAGGGTCCATGCACGAGCACGGGCTACGCCGGGTCGCCGACGCCGGCGGGGTCGTCGTCCACGCCAAGGGCGTGTACTACGAGTGGGTCCGCACGGTCGACGCCGCGCTCGCGTTCGAGAGGGCTCATCCCGACCTCGCGGCACCGCCCGGCTTCCGCCTCTGAGAGGCACCGGCGCATCGGTCGCCGGCTCGCCCAAGGCCCGATGCTAGAGTTGGGCGCATGCTCGATCACGAAGAG
Organism: uncultured Chloroflexia bacterium; assembly: GCA_963819655.1. Classification (GTDB taxonomy): domain Bacteria; phylum Chloroflexota; class Limnocylindria; order Limnocylindrales; family CSP1-4; genus SPCO01. The sequence goes on from CAWFXA010000002.1 coordinate 1,562,978, forward strand.
AAGTTCCTGTTCAAGGAGGAGATCCTCCACCTGTCGAACGCGGTGGCGGAGCCGGGCGGCCTCGACAACGTCGAGGACCTGCTGACCGACGTCATCACGAGCCCGCGTTTCGATTCGGAGGTGTTCACGCTCGAGCGAAGCCTGCAGGTCATGCTCGGGCCTCGCGCCGGGACGACTCTGGTCGGGCTGCTCACCGTGGCGCCGGAAGTCTTCGACGAGGTCGCGGAGGTCCGCATCCCGTCCGAGGTCCACGAACGGTTGGTGGCGTGGCGGGCCCGCTTCGGCCTGGCCATCGACAACGCCCTGAACTTCCTGAACAACCCCGACGGGATCCAGGGCCACAACTTCGCGACGCAGGTCGCCCACGTCGAGGAACGGCGCGTACTGCAGGGTCGACTGACACTGGTCCGCTACAACAACGAGCCGCAATTCTTCGTGGCCGACGCGAGCGTCTTCTTCGGGCTGGTCACCGACATCCTCGAGCGTCTCGGCCCGTACCTCGAGTCCGACGCGGTCGATGCGGAGACCGTCGCTCGACTGCGTGACGCGCTGGGGTTGGTCGAGCGCAAGACCGGCCCCGCGGCTAGCACCCGGCTCGGAGCGAGACATCATCTATCTCGCCGCGACCGGCCAGAACCGTGGCAAGACCACGGTCAGCCTCGGGGTCCTCGACGGGTTCCAGCGCCGTGGCCTCTCGACCGGGTTCATCAAGCCGGTCGGCCAGCGCACCGTGATCGAGGAGGGCGTCCCGGCCGACGAGGACGCCGTGCTGATGAAGACGGTCTTCGGCCTGCCCGAGCCGCTCGGGCAGATGAGCCCGGTCCACATCCCGCGGGGGTTCACGCAGTCGTACATCGACGGCAAGGTCGTCGAGGACCTCGGTGCCCGCATCCGTTCCGCGCATGCCACGTTCGCCGCGGAACGCGACATCCTCTTGATCGAGGGCACGGGTCACGCCGGGGTCGGGGCGGTCATCGACCTGTCGAACGCGGTCGTGGCGGCCATGCTCGGCGCGCCCGGCCGTGATCGTGTCGGAGGGCGGTGTCGGTCGCCCGATCGATGAGATCGTCCTCAACAAGGCGTTGTTCGAGCGGTCCGGTGTTCGCGTCGCCGGAGCGATCGTCAACAAGGTCGACCTCGCCGCGAAGCCCGACCTCGCCCGCACGCTCGAGCGCGGGCTCGCTCGGCACGACATCCCGCTTCTGGGTGTTCTCCCGTACCGGCCGATCCTGTCCAACCCGACGCTCGCGATGGTCCTCGAAGGCGTCCACGGCGAGACCATCCATCCAGGGCCCGACCTCGACGAGGTGATCGGCGGTGTCGCGATCGGCGCCATGGAGCCGGTCCATATGCTGCAGCGGATCGGCGAGCGCTCGCTGGTCATCGTGCCGGGTGACCGCGACGACGTCATCGCCGCGATCGTCCACGCCCACCGGATCAAGGCGCCGGCCGGTGGCGATGCGCTCGGCCTCGTCCTGACCGGCGGCTATCGACCGCGCAAGGCGGTCCTCGACGCCATCCGCGATGCCGATCTGTTCGCCACGATCGTGCCGGAGGACACGTATGCGGTCGCGTCCGAGATCCACGACCTCCTGGTCAAGACCCACGTCGCCGATCGCGAGAAGATCGAGGAGATCAAGGCGCTCGTGTGGGAGCACCTGTTCATCGACCGGGTGCTCGCCGTGGCCGCCGAGGTCGAAGCGGCCGCCTAGTCCAGCCTGGTCCGCGTTGCCCGGTCGGTGGCGCGGGCCTGGGCCGAGACCCGCGCCGCCGCCGTCAGTCAGGCCGCCGGTCAGCGCCCCGCGGGACCCGTCTCGAGCGTGCGTCGCCGCCCGAGGAGCAGCGCCGCCAGGGCGCCTGCGACCCCGACGGCCAGGCCGATCGCCACGATCGGGAGGAGCTCGGCGCCTATCGGCGTGGTCGACACGGGAGCGACCGCCGGTGCCGCGCCGCTGACCAGCGGGTCGTCGGTCAGCGGGAAGATCATGTCTGACCGCTGGCAGCCATTCGCATCGCACGACTCACCGATCATGCCGACGACGATCTCGCCGATGCCGCCCCGTGGCACCTCGATCGACGCCGTGTAATGGCCCGAGCCGGCCGGGGTCTCCGTACCCATGACCTCCGTCGACGTGGTTCGGTCGCTCGAGACGAGGCGGATGTACACGGGCGAGCCGTAGACCGGCTCCTGCTTCCCGTCGACGTCGTAGAAGACCGACCACCCGACATCGATCGTCGACCCGGGCCCTGCGTCGCGCGGGATCGCCGTGTCGAGCTTCGCCTCGGCACCTTCCTTTGCCAGGGCGGGTGCCGTGGTCAGCGCGATGATGCCGATGAGGGCGATGACCGGGCTGAGCGTTCGGGTGTGGCGCGACATGGCGTGGACCTCGCGGCGTGAGTGTGTCGTCAGCCTCCGTACACCTGCGGACGCGCCTCGGTTCCCGCGTCGTCGAGGAGCTCGTTGTCGATCAGCCTGGTCGATCCGAAGCGGACGGCGAGCGAGGCGAGCGCCGGTCCATCGACGACCTTGAGCTCGGCGAGCGTACGCCCATCGGCGACCGAGACGTAGTCGACCTCGGCGAGCGGCTCCGACGCGAGCACGTCCCGCATGCGCGCGCGAAGTGCGTCCCCCGATCGCTCGCCACCCTCCCAGGCCTCGCGGGCCGCGAGCAGTGCGCGGCGCAGGACCGTGGCCGCCTCGCGTTCGGCAGGGGAGAGGTGGACGTTGCGCGACGACATCGCGAGGCCGTCGGGCTCGCGGATCGTCGGGCAGGTCACGACCTCGGTGCCGATCGCCAGGTCGTTCGCCATCTGGCGGATGACCATGACCTGCTGCGCGTCCTTCTGGCCGAAGTACGCTCGGTCGGCGCCGACCAGCCCGAACAGGATGGCCACGACGGTGGCCACGCCATCGAAATGGCCGGGTCGCGCCGCGCCCTCGAGCGGCTGGGCGACCGCCCCGACCGACACCCGCGTGTCGAACCCCTCCGGGTAGATCTCCGGGACGTCCGGGCGCGAACACGAGATCGGCGCCCTCGGATTCGGAGATGGCGACGTCCTTCCCTTCGTTGCGTGGGTACTGCGTGTAATCGGTGGCCTCGTTGAACTGCCGCGGGTTGACGAAGATCGTGACCACCGTCGTCGCGTTCTCCTGGCGGGCGCGGCGGATGAGCGCGCGGTGGCCGTCGTGCAGCCAGCCCATCGTGGTCACCAGGCCGATCGGCCGCGGCGCGTCGTCGAGCGCCTCGCGCAGCTCGGCGCGCGTCCGCAGGACCTTCATGGCGGGACCGTCAACGGGCAACCGCCATTCGCGCTCCGAGGCCCGAGGCGGAGCCCCGCGACGCCATCGGCCCCAGGATCCCGGGGAAGCCGGCGAATTCTCAGAGGTCGCGGTCGAGGGGGATGCCGGCCACCGGGGCCTCGCCGGTCGCCCGGTCCGAGGCACCCCGGCCCAGCGCCTCGTCGAGCACCGCGTCGTCCATCCGCACGGTCTCGGCGTCGCCCGGGAACGAACCCACGGCCACATCCGCGGCGAAGGCGCGCGCCGCATCGCCGATCGTCTTCCGCAGGTTCGCGTAGGGCCGCGCGTGGCGCGGCAGGAAGTCCCCCAAGCCGAGCAGGTCGGTGACGACCTGGACCTGGCCGCTGCATAGCGGACCCGCCCCGATCCCGATGGTCGGGATGTTCAGTCGATCTGTGATGGCGCCCGCGAGCTGCTCCGGCATGAGCTCAAGAACGATCGAGAAAGCGCCCGCTTCCTGCACGGCAAGCGCATCGGCGAGGAGTGCGCGCGCCTGGGTCCGGTCCTTACCCTGGACCTTGACCTTGCCGCCCATCCCGTGCTGCGCCTGCGGCGTCCAGCCGATATGGCCCATGACCGGGATCCCGGCCCTGACCATGGCATCGATGATGCGAGCGGAGCGGACACCGCCTTCGACCTTGACGGCCTGCGCCCCCGCCTCCTGGAGGAAGCGACCGGCGTTCTCGAGCGCTTCCTCGCTCGACGAGTAGGTCAGGAACGGCATGTCGCCGATGACCAGAGCCTGGCGGGTGCCGCGCACGACGGCCTTCGTGTGGTGGAGCATCTCGGCCATCGTCACGCGGACTGTCGATTCGTAGCCGAGCATGACCTGCCCGACCGAGTCGCCCACGAGGATCAGCGGGACCCCGGCGTCATCGATGATCTGCGCGGTCGGGTAGTCGTAGGCTGTCAGCATCGGCAGCCGCTCGCCGTTGGCATGACGCTTGGCGATGTCGGCGACGGTCAGGCGACGGGTGGAGTCAGAAGCGCTCATATCAATCGCCAGTCTGCGCTGCGCTGTCGCGGTCGTCCAGCGCGCGCGAGACCCGATCCAGGAGGCGATCCGCCACCTCTCGCTTGGACATCAGGGGCAGCTCGTCCCGGCCGCCGTCTGCGTCGAGGATCGTGACCTTGTTCGTGTCGGTCCCGAACCCGGAGCCGGGCTCCGAGACGTCGTTCGCGACCATCAGGTCGACACCCTTGCGGCGCAGCTTGCCCGCGGCCCGATCGAGGGAGCCGGTCTCCGCGGCGAAGCCGACGAGGATCGGGCGCGGGGTCATCGGCTCGTAGGTGGTCTCCCCAGTCCGGTCCGTGCCCCGCGCAAGCCGCGCGATCTGGGCGAGGACGTCGGGCGTCGGCTCAAGGTCCAGGGTCAGCCCGGCACCGCGTTCGAGCTTGGTCGCCGTGGTGGTCGACGGCCGGAAGTCGCTGACCGCGGCGGCCATGACCAGGGCGTCGAAGCCCGCCCGTCCGTCGGCGTCGTGCGTCAGGCGATGGAGGGCGGCGCGCAGGTCGGCCGTCGACTCGATACGGATCGTCGTCGCGTCGGCCGGCGGCTCGACCTCCATGCTCGCCGCCACGAGGGTCACCCGCGCCCCGCGGGCGAGGGCGGCGGCCGCGATCGCGACGCCCATCCGGCCGCTCGAGCGGTTCCCGATGTAGCGCACGGGGTCGATCGCCTCACGGGTGCCGCCGGCACTCACGACGATGTGGCGACCATCCAGGTCGGGCACCCTGGCATCGACCACCGGCGGCCGGGCGGCCGGATCTGCGACGCGGACCGGTCTGCTGCCGATCGCCTCGACGATGGCATCCACGATGGCCGGCAGCTCGGCGAGCCGGCCGACGCCCGATTGCCCCGAAGCGAGCTCACCGGCCTCGGGCTCGACGATCGTGTATCCGAAGTCGTCGCGAAGACGTGCGACGTTGGCCCTGGTGGCCGGGTGCGTCCACATCTCGCCGTCCATCGCGGGAGCGACGACGACGGGCGCACTCGACGCGAGGACCGTGGCGGTCACGGCATCCCCTGACAGCCCGTTGGCCATCGCTGCGAGCCAATGCGCCGTGGCCGGCGCGACGACGATCCCGTCGACGGTATCGGCGACGACGATGTGGCCGATCCGGCCGTCCGGGAGCAGCGCAAGCACGTCGGTCTCGACGGCGTGGCGGGACAGGGACGCGAACGTCAGGGGCCCGACGAATGCCGTCGCGGCCGGGGTCAGCATCGCGACCACGTCGGCACCCTCGGCGCGGAGCTGGCGAAGCAGGTCGACTGCCTTGTACGCGGCGATGGAACCGGTGACCCCGAGACCGATGAGCCGCCCCTCGAGCCGACCGGTCACGGCAGGCCGAGCTCCAGCCGCTCCCCGCCGGCGACCTCGGCGTGCAGGATCGCGAGGCCCTTCAACGTCAGGTCGGGGTCGATCGCGTCGATCCCTTCGAGGTCGCGCGCCCACGGGGCGCCGGACAATCCACCGGTCAGGATCGCGTGGACGTCGGTGGGCGACACGCCGGCCTGGTCGGCCAGCTCTCGACGGATCCGCACGAGCAGGCCCGTGGCGAGCGCCTGGTATCCGAACACCGTGCCGGATTGCATGGCGCTCACGGTGTCACGGCCGATCGCGCGGTCCGGGGCACGCAACTCGATCCGCGGCAGTTTGGCGGTTCGTGCCGCGAGCGCCTCCAGCCCGAGCTCGAGTCCGGGAGCGATCGCCCCGCCGACATAGGCACCGTCCGCGGCGACGCAGTCGAAGGTCGTGGCGGTCCCGAAATCGACCACGACAGCCGGCGTGCCATACAGCCGGCCTGCGGCCAGCGCGTTGACGAGCCGGTCCGCGCCGACTTCGCCCGGGCGTTCGGTGCGGACGGCCAGCGGCACGATCCCGGCGGCTGCCAGCGTCAAGGGCCGATCCCGGCGCGCGGCGATCGCCTCGACGTGCGCGGTGAGCGCGGGCACGACCGAGGCGCAGGCGATCGCATCGACGTCACCGAACGAGCCGTCATCGAGGTGCAGCAGGCCGTCGAGGGTCAGCTCGAACTCGTCGGCGGTCGCGCGCGCGTTCGTGGCGGCGCGTCGCGTCGCGACCAGCACGCCGTTGCGCAGCAGGCCGATCGTGACGTTCGTGTTGCCGATGTCGATCGCGAGCAGCATCGGCGCGATGATACGCGGCGGCTCACGGGTCCTCGTGGAACGCGGGCGACCCGTTCCCGCGGCCCACCGACGTGCGGTACCATCGCGGGCAGTCCTCCGAGGCCAGCCCCGAGCCATCGACCTGCAGGAGACCGACTCGTGTCGACGTCGCCGGCCGCCAAGTTCTTCGTGAACCAGGGCGTCGTCACCAGCCCGACGGACATGCTCCACCTGCTGCGGCCGCTCCTCAAGCAGACCGTCACGTACCGCTACGTGCGCGGGCGCGACGTGGTGTCGCACGGGACCGGCTGGGTCGAGCGGATCGTGACCGATTCGCCCGACATGTCGACCTACTTCACGCCGCTGGCCATCACGCTGAACATCGACTCGTTCGAGCACCTCGAGTTCGAGACTCGCCCCGACCAGCTGCTGGTCTACACGCTCGTCCAGGGAGATGAGCGGGTCATCGTCGAGTTCGCGCCGATCGGCGCGGGTGGCGAGGACACCTCGCCGTTCGCCCCGCGTCAGCTGGAGTTCGACACCTCCGACTACGTCCAGATGGAGCTGCTCGGCCTCGACGCCCACGAAGACGAGTAGCGGCTACGCGCTGCGCTCACCCCGGACGAACGGGATCCCCAGGGCGGCCGGTGCCCCGATCCGTCGCCGCAGCGCCTCGCGCGACCCGATGATGACCACCACGATCACGAACAGGTACGGCAGCATCTCGAGGAAGAATGTGGCCGATCGTCCCGCCTGGAACGGGTTGGTGACACCGAAGATCGACTGGACACCCTGCACGTCGAGGATGAACCGGAAGATCGCCCCGAACAGGTACGCCCCGAGCGCCGCCCGGATCGGGCTCCACTGCGCGAAGATCACCAGGCCGATCGCGATCCAGCCGCTGGCACCCACGGTCTGGTCGCCGAACCAGCCGGGCGGAGATCGCGAGCGTGATCGCGGCCCCAGCGAGACCCGCCAACAACCCGCCGACCAGCACGTACACGTAGCGCAGCGCGACCACGTCGATGCCCTGCGCATCGGCCGCCGCCGGCCGCTCGCCGACCGCGCGCAGGTGAAGCCCGGGGCGGGTCCGGTCGATCCAGTACCAGGCCAGCGGCACCAGCACGAAGCCGACGTACGTCAGGATGCTCTGGTCGCGGAACAGGACCGGTCCGAGGAACGGGATCTCGGAGAGCACAGGAATGGTTAGCCTGGGGAGCGTCACGATCGGTCCGGCGTTCGACAGTCCGTCACCCAGCACACGGGCGAGACCGGACCCGAGGAACGTCAACGCCAGGCCCGAGATGACCTGGTCGGCCCGGAAGGTGATCGTGACGACGGCGTGGACGAGGCCCAGCAGGCCGCCGGCCAGCATCGCCACCGCAACTCCGACCCACGGGTCACCGACCGACGCGGTCACCGAGAAGCCGGCGACCGCCCCGATGAGCATCATCCCCTGGACGCCGAGGTTCAGCACGCCCGCGCGCTCCGCGAAGATCTCGCCCACGGCGGCGAACAGGAGGATCGTGCCGCTGGCGACACCGGCCGCCAGGATCAACGTGAGGTCGATCATGCCGGCGCCACCGCCCCTCCGCCGATCCGGATGCGATAGCGGGTGAAGACCTCCGCCACGATCAGGCAGAAGAGGATCACGCCCTGGATCATCGCCGGGACGCCGGACGGCTGGATCTCTCGACCGGCAAGGATCAGTGCACCGAACAGGACCGACGCGAGCACCACGCGCCACGGCCCGAAGTGGGCGAGGTACGCGATGATGATCGCCGTGAACCCGTAGCCCGGCGAGATGCGGTCCTGTAGTCGATGCACGACGCCGGACACCTCGCTCATGCCGGCCAGACCGGCGAGAGCGCCGGAGATGGCGAAGACCACGATGACGTAGCGCGCGATGTCGATGCCGGCGTAGCGGGCGGCCCGCGGGTTGTCGCCGATCAGCCGCATCTCGTAGCCCCAGCGCGTGCGCGAGAACACGAACGACATGATCCCTGCGGCGATGAGGGCGAACACCAGGCCGAGGTGCGTGGTCAGCCCGGCGAGGACCGGGAACTGCGCGGCGAAGTCGGCGAGGCGAGGCAACCAGGCTTCCCGTGGGAATGCGACCGTCTGCTGGAACCCGCCCTCGCTCCACGGTCCGAACACCCAGAACTGGATCCACGCCAGGGCGACGTAGTTGAGCATGAGCGTCGTGATGATCTCGTTGACGCCGAGCCGCGCACGGAGCACGCCCGGCACGAGGCCCCACAGGGCACCCGCCAGCGCGCCCGCCAGCATCATCGCCGGGATGACGACGAGCGCCGGGGTACCGGCCGGCAGGATGGGGACGAGGACGACCGCGCTGGCGCCCCACGCCCCCAACAGGAACTGGCCCTCGGCGCCGATGTTCCATAGCCGCATCCGGAACGCCAGGGCGCATGCGAGGCCCGTCAGGATGAGCGGAGTCGCTTTGACCAGCGTGTCCGACAGCACGCCGATATCGCCGAACGCGGCGTCGACGATATGGAGATAGGCGCGGACCGGGTCGCCGCCCACGAATGCCAGCACGACTGCACCGATGACAAGCGCGACCAGCACCGCGACGATCGTCAGCACGGGCGACAGCCAGCGCGGTGGCTCGCCGCGGGGCTCAAGGCGGATGTTCACGCGGTTCCTGCGTCGGTGGCCGGCACGTCGCGGGACAGGTCGTCGCCACCGGTCATGTGCAGACCGATCGTTTCCACGTCGGACGCACGTGGTGACTCGAACGACGCGGTCACCCGGCCCTCGTACATGACGAGGATGCGGTCGGCCAGGGCGAGCAGCTCCTCCAGCTCCTCGGAGATCAGCAGGATGGCGGTCCCGCGGGCACGCAGGTCGAGGAGCAGCTGATGGACGCCCTCGATCGCGCCGACGTCTAGACCACGCGTGGGCTGGACCGCGACGAGGAGGGTCGGCTCGGCGTCGATCTCGCGGGCCAGGATGAGGCGCTGCAGGTTGCCACCGGACAGGATCCGGACGGGTGCATCGAGGGTGGGTGCCGAGATCGCATACGCCTCCTGGAGTTGCTGCGCCTTCGATCGCGCCGCTCGCTCGTCGAGGAACGGACCGCGGGCCACCGGAGCTCGGCGGAATCGACGCAGGATGAGGTTGTCGACGAGCGACAGGTTCGGCGCGCTGCCGACACCGGCGCGGTCCTCCGGAACGTGCCCGACGCCGGCGTCGATGGCGACCCGTGACGGGCGAGCCGCGACGTCGCGGCCCTCGACGAGGACGCGCCCTGTGCAGGTGCGCATCCCGGTGATGACCTGCGCCAGCTCCGCCTGACCGTTGCCGGCGACTGCCGCCATGCCGACGATCTCGCCGGCCCGGACCTCCAGCGACGCCGCTCGAAGGGCGGGCAGGCCGCGATCGTTGTCTGCGGACACGCTGTCGATCGCCAGGACCACCCGGCCGGGTTCCGCGGCCGTGCGCTGAAGCGACTCGAGCACCGGGCGACCCACCATGAGGCGAGCGAGATCGGCCCGGCTCACCCCACTCGGGTCGATCCCTGCGGCCGTCACGCGGCCGGTCCGCATGACCGTGATGCGGTCGGCGATCGCGAGGACCTCCCCGAGCTTGTGGCTGATGAACACGATGCTGCGACCCTCCTCGGCCAGCGAGCGCAGCGTCGTGAACAGCTCGGCGATCTCCTGGGGCGCGAGGACTGCTGTCGGTTCGTCCAGGATGAGCACGCGGGCGCCGTGGAACAGCAACTTGAGGATCTCGACCCGCTGCTGCTCGCCGACTGACAGCTGCCAGACCCGAGCGCTCGGGTCGACCCGCAGACCGACACGTGCTGCCAATGCGGCGACCTCCGCCTCGGTCCGCTTGAGGTCGAGCCTGAATCGGGGTCGGTCCAGACCGAGCAAGATGTTCTCGGCGACGGTCTGCGACGGGACGAGCGTGAAGTGCTGATGCACCATCCCGATCCCGGCGGCGATGGCGTCGCGCGGCGAGCGGAACTCGACGTCCCGCCCGCCGACCCGCACCCCGCCCTGATCCGGTCGATAGAGCCCCGCCAGCACGTTCATGAGGGTGCTCTTTCCGGCTCCGTTCTCGCCGAGCAAGGCATGCACCTCACCGACGCGGACATCGAAATCCACGTGGTCGTTGGCAAGCACGCCCGGAAACGCCTTGACGACGCCGGTCGCCTCCATGGCGAGCGCCAGCGGCGCGTCGGCGGACGGCGATGCCGTTGCGCTCACAGCCGGGTCGACTGCGAGCGGGCGCCCGTCGCCAGACGCCCGCTCACGGAGGACCTAGCTCAGTGCCGGCAGCGCGACGGTGATGCCCTCGTTCCACCAGTACATGCACACGCTGCACTCGGAGCCGGGGGCGCCTGGCGGGAACTGATCGAGGTCCGACTGCTCGAGCTTCTGCCCGGCCGGTAGGAGCTCCTTACCGGTGTTGTCCACGATCGGCCCGGCGAACACGTCGAACCTCGTGAATTCGCCCGCCAGCATCTTCGCAAGCGTGTCGCGAACCTTCTGGACGTCGGCCTCGGGCAGGTCGGCGACGCCAGGCTGGGGCGTCTCGCCGTCCATGAATCCGAACAGTCCCATCGCCTTGGAGTCGGCATCGAAGTACTCGTACCCGGCGGTGTACGAGCCGCCGTTGACCGCTTCGGCGATCCGGGCGTACTCCGGGCCCCAGATCCAGTACGGCGCGGTCAGGCACGCATCGATCTTGCAGGACACCGGATGGTCGTACGTGACGCCCCACTTGCTCTTCTCGGCCGCGACGTCTGCGACGGCAGGCGTGTCGGCGCCCGTGAAGACGACTTGTGCCCCGGCATCGAACAGGGATGCGGCGCCGTCGCGCTCCTTGACCGGGTCGTGCCACGTGTTGATGAACCGGACGTCCATCGTGCATTCCGGGCAGGTCTGCTTGACCCCACGCATGATCGCGTTCCCGAGCCGGATCTCTTCCGGGATCGGGAAGGTCGCCATGTAGCCGATCTTCGTGTTGCCGTCGGCCTTGGCACGTGAGCCGGCCAGCATGCCCGCGAGGTATTTGAAGTCCTCCATCGCGCCGAAGAAATTGCCGAAGTTCTTGCCGTTCGACTTGAAGCCGGTGAGGTGCAGGAACGTCGCGTCGGGGAACTCCTCGGCGACGGTCGCCATCGGGTCCATGTAGCCGAACGACGTTCCGATGATGAACTGGAAACCCTTTCGGGCGAGGCTCCGGAAGACCTGCTCGGAGTCGGCGCCTTCAGGCACGAGCTCGATGTAGGCGACGTTCGTATTCGGGACGTTCTCGCAGACGTACTGGAGGCCCTCGTAATGGGCCTGGCTCCAGCCGCCGTCGTCGTGTGGGCCGATGAGGACCATCGCGACGTTGAACTTGCCCTCGGCCACGTCGGGGATCTGGAGGTCGGCACCGCCCTGGGTGCCGGCGCCGGCGCATGCGCCGCTGGCCGGCGGCGATGCTGCCCCGGAGGGCTCCACCGATGCCGGGGCCGACGCCCCGGCTGACGCGGCACCCGACGGCGCGGCCGTCGCACCCGGGCTCGCGCATGCCCCAACAACGAGGGCCAGCGTCGTCACGACTGCCAGCCACGACAGGGTCCGCTGCATGTCCGTCCTCCTCCTGCGCGGTGACCGGCCCGACCTCGTCCTCCTCGCCGGCCGATGCGACGCGCTCCGGGGACAGGATAGCCGGGTCCATCGGCCGCGGGGCGCCTCGGACACCTTCCTGTACCATCGGCCGCGATGTTCGAACGGACCGCGCTGCCCCACGGGCCGCGCGTCATCAGCTCCCGGGTCCCCGGGGCGCGTTCGGTCTCCATCGCCGCGTACGTCCTGGCCGGTTCACGCCTGGAGAGCGCCGAGGAGGCCGGTGTCGCCCATTTCATGGAACACATCACGTTCAAGGGCACGGCCGCGTACCCGACGACGCGCGCGATCAGCGAGGCGATCGAGGGTGTCGGCGGTTCGTTCAACGCCGCCACCGACCGCGAATCGACCGTCTACTGGGTGCGCGTCCCGATCCGCGAGGCGACCCGGGCGATGGACGTCCTGGGCGAGCTGATCGTCCGCCCCACCCTGAGCTCCGACGAGATCGAGGGCGAGCGCAGCGTCATCATCGAGGAGATCCGCGGCTACCAGGACGATCCGACCGAGTACGCCCAGATCCTGTTCCAGACCGCGATGTTCGGCGACGGCCCACTGGGACGCGAGATCTGCGGCGACGAGGCCGGCATCCGGGCACTGCCCGAACAGACCATCCGCGAGTTCTGGCGGACCACCTATCGACCGGCCAACACCGTGATCGCCGTGGCCGGCGACCTCGAGCACGCTCAGGCCGTCGACCTCGCCACCACCGCATTCGGGACCGGCAACGGCGTCATCCCTGGGTTCGCGCCGGCACCCGCCCTCCCGGCCGGCGAGCGCGTCCTGGCGGGCAAGCGGCAGTCGACCCAGGCGCAGCTCGTCGTCGGTGTCCCGGCCCTGCGCCGGGATCACCCGGATGCGTGGACGCTGGCGCTCATGAACGCCGTCCTCGGCGATGGGATGAGCAGTCGCCTGTTCCTGTCCGTCCGCGAGGAGCTCGGACTCGCGTACGACATCTCGTCCGGCCTCGTCGACTACGCCGACGCCGGCGCCCTCGAGGTCTCTGCGGGTGTCGATCCCGCGTCCCTGCGCGACGCACTGAAGGCCATCCTCGCGGAGCTCGCCCGCCTGCGCGACGAGCCGATCCCGGCGGAGGAGCTCGACAAAGCAAAACGCTACCTGTCGGGCGGCCTCGAGTTGCGGATGGACGAGACGCGCCACGTCGCGTCGTGGATCGGCGGTCAGGAAGCCCTCCACGACCGCGTGCTCACGGTCGACGAGGCGCTCGTCGCCATCGCCGCGGTCACCGCCGAGGACATCCAGCGGGTCGCCACGGCACTCCTGGTCGACGACGGACTGCGACTGGCCGCGGTCGCCCCAGCGCGCTACCTGCGGGGGCTCGATCGCCATCTGCGCCTGCCCGCATGACGGACGACTCGACAACGTCGACGCAGCGCGCACACGACCTGGTCCTGGCGCGGGTCCATCTCCGCCTCGGTTCGCTGTCCCTGGCCCGCGCCGAGCTCGAGACTCTGGCGGGTCGCGACATGTTGGACGCCGAGGGTGTGGTCGACCTTGCCGAGGTGCGCTGGCGCACCGGTGACATCACCGGCGCGGGCGAGGCAGCCGCGGTCGTGCTCGACGACGATGACGGCCCGGTCCTCGCTCTGATCGTCGCGGCCGAGGCGGCTGCGGCGCGCGGGCGTCCGACCGAGGCACGCCGCCTTGCCGCCAAGGCGTTGGCCGCTGCCAACGGCTCCATCGACGCCATCTTCGCCGGCATGCCGCGGAGCCCGGCGTGGCCGCCCGATCCCGCGGCGCCACCGCCCGCACCGACGACGATGTTCGACACGCCCCGCGCCGAGTCTGGTCGCGCGGCCAACGCGGACCGCCGTCGCACCGCCCGCGAGCCCAAGGCCGCGCCGGCGCCCCTGGACGCGGCGGAGGACGAAGGGATCGGACTGTGGGACGAGGGCCTCGCCGCCGAAGCCGAGGCGCAGGCCGAGGCGCAAGCCGAGGTCGATGCATCGCTGCCGACCGGTCACGAAGCGCTCGACGAGGGTCGCGCGTCGCTGGAGGCGGGCGACGTGGCGAATGCGGCCCTCCAGCTGGCACTCGTCCTGCGTATGGCTCCGGCCCTGGCCCCGGCCGTGCTCGACCTGATCGGCGATCGCCACGACCCGGCTCTGGCACTCCTGCGCGGCGATGCGTATCGTCTCGTCGGCCGAGAGATCGATGCGCGGCGGGCATACGCCGACGCCGCCCGACCTGATGAGCCACCACCACAAGGAGACCCCGCGTGATCGAACGCACCCTCGTCCTCGTCAAGCCCGACGGCGTCCAGCGCCAGCTGACGGGTCGGATCCTCGCGCGGTACGAGGAGCGTGGGCTCAAGGTCATCGGGCTCAAGCTCGTCACGGTCGATCGCGTCCTCGCTGAGCGCCACTACGCGGCGCATCGCGAGAGGCCGTTCTTCGTCGGCCTCGTCGACTTCATCACGTCCGCGCCGCTGGTCGCGCTCGCGCTCGAGGGTCCGAATGCCATCGGCGTCGTCCGTGCGATCAACGGGGCGACCCGCCCGGAAGAGGCGGCGCCCGGAACGGTCCGCGGCGATTTCGCGCTCGAGACCGCGCAGAACATCGTCCACGCGTCCGACGGGCCGGAGGCTGCGGCCGCGGAACTGGCGCTCTGGTTCGGTGATGGCGAGCTGCTCGACTACGAGCGCGACATCGACCGCTGGGTCCTCGCTCCGGAGGAGTGACCTGCCGGTCGGTCGGCGCAGCCGCGCGCTCGATCGGCTAGGTCGTCGGGACCGGCTCGAACGACGGAGACTCTGACGGAGACTCCGACGGCTCCGGGGAGGGCGAACCCGGCGCGCTCGGCGCGCTCGATGAGCTATCGGGCGTCGCGTCCGGCGGCACCGCGCTGGGCGCGTCCGATTCCGCGGGTGGTGGTTCGCCGGGTGCGAAGGACTCGACGCTGGTGTCCATGTTGGGCGGTAGCCCGGCCGCTGCCTGCGGGGAGCCGAACGCGCCCGCGGACACGACCAGCGCCAGCACCGCGAGGAGCGCCGCCGACCCGGTCGCGGTGACGAGGCGATTGTCGGCCCAGGTCCGGGCGAGCCACGCGGCCGGGTGGGTCAGGTCGATTCCCGAGATGACCGGGCGCCAGGGCACGCGCGGTGTGCTGCCCGGCCGTTCGATCCCGAAGTAGAACAGCCGTCCGTAATAGATGAGCGGGCTGAGCGTTCCCAGGAGGACGACAGTGGCGATCGGTCCGTCGAGCACCAGCGCGACCAGGGCGGCGCGCGCCTCCGCGGCCGCCAGACCCGGCAGTCCGATGCTCGCAAGGACGACCAGCCCGAGCACGACCGCGAGGATCGGGGCTCGCACGGCCCACCCGCGCAGGTCGGCGAGACGGCCGGTCCCGAAGGTCGCCCGCGTCGCGGCCGCCCAGGCGGCGAACGCACTGCGTGCGACGATGAACGCCAAGATCCACGTCCGCGCCGGCGCCCAGGCCGCAGGATCGAGCGCCGCGATCGCCAGGATGATGACGCCGGCATCGCTGACGATCGCATAGCCGACGACGTGCTCGATGTCCTCCTGGATCCAGGCCGCGATCGACCCAAGCACGATCGACGCGATGGCCACCGCGAGGACGATGATGCGCACCGAGCCCAGGTCGAGCGCCAGCGGCGCGACCGAGGCATCGGCCCATGCCAGCGCCACGATCGCGAGCGCGGCCGGAGCGATGGCGGTCACGAGCGGCAGCGTCGTCTCGGGCACGGCGTCGGTCAGCCGTGCGGCCCAGGTGTGCACGGGGATGGCCCCGAACCGGATCGCGACGGCGAGTGCGAACGCGAGGTACGCCAGCCCGAAGACGATCGGCTGAGCAGCGAGCTCACTCAGGTCGCGACCGAACCAGGCCGTGGCCGCGATCGCCATCGTGCCGGCGACGGCCGTCGCCCGCAGGACCCGCGCCCCGACGGTCGCGGCGACGCGGCCGCCGACGGGTGTCAGCGCCACGAGCGCGCCAAACGCACCGCCCGCGGTCGCCGCGATGACCGCGACGCGCGGGTCGGGCAGGGATAACGCGAGGGCGGACGACGCCAGGATCCCGAGCGCCACGGCCGGCGCATCACGCCGGCTGGTAGTGGCCTCGCCGACGATCGCCAGCAGCAGGGCCACGAGCGCACCGAGGACAAGGAAGAGGCGCAGATAGTCGGTCGTGGCGATGCCGCCACCGCCGAACTCGATGATCTGGCTCGGCCGGATGAGCAGACCGGTCACGACCGCGGCGAACAGGGCCGCGATGCCGACACGGGTCGCGAGTCGCTCGCGGTGGCGGAGCATGAGCGTCACGATCGCGCCGAGGCCGGTCACGACCAGGAACGGCAGCATGCTCATCGACGGGTCCCGCTCAGACGGCGTCGAGCGGATGCGCGTCGGGCTCGCGGCGACGCCGGGACCGCGCTTCGAGGCTGAACCCGAAACCGCCCGTGCCGTCGCCTCGTGCGCTGCCGGCCAGTGTCGCGAGCGTGCCGGCAAGGACGACGAGCGTGCCGCTGGTGACCAGCTGCTCGAGCTCGTCGGGAGTCCCCCCGAGGGCTGCGCGGACGAGCAAGGCGGCATCGACCAGGAGGATCGAGCCGAGGCCGACGCGGAAGACATCGCGCCCGGTCAGCGTGGCGGGCATGGCCAGGGCCGCGACAGCGAAGCCGGCAGCGCTCGCCAGCGCTGAGCCCATCGCCGGGGCGCCAAGACCGTGGGCGGCGAAGCCGACGACGAACGCCGCGCCCGCGACGAGCGTCTCGGCCGGCCAGCCGATGCGCGACCCGCCGGTCACCGCGCCCGGGACGCCGGCCCGTGGCCGGTCGCGCGCGACGACCCACAGCAGGTACGCAGCGAGGATCGCCCCGACGAAGCGCGTCGCCAGACCGAGCGGCGCCGGGATCGGGTCGGCCAGCACCGGCGAGCCGATGAGCACGACGGCGAGACCGAGGACGGTGGTGCGTGCGTCCCGGGAGGACACGGCGACGACGGTGCCGGCGACGACCGCGAGGGCGATCCCGGCCAGGATCGGGTTCATCGCCGGGTCCCCGACCGCGTCATGGGGTCGCGGGTGCCAGGCTCGGGTAGGTCGGCGTCTGGAGGATGCCGATGGTGTCGAACGGCCAGTAGCGCAGCCAGGCGCGGCCGACCACCCGATCCAACGGCACGGAGCCGAAGGTCCGCGAGTCGGCCGAATTCGCTCGGTGGTCGCCCATCAGGAACAGCTCGCCTGCCGGCACGGTCCATGTCGACTGCTCGAGCGATGGTGTCGTGGGTTGTGGCGGTCCGCCGACCTCATCGGCGTACAGGTACGTCTCGTCGAGCGCGACCCCGTTGATATACACCAACCCGTCTTCGCGGATCTCGACCACCTCGCCGGGCTCGCCGATGACCCGCTTGATGAACGGCGTGTTCGCGTTGCCCCACTCCGCGGGTGGCTGGAAGACGACGATGTCACCCCGGTTGTACGCGTCGAACCGCGGCGTCAGCTTGTCGACGAGGACGTACTCGCCCTCCTCCAGCGTCCGCTGCATCGACTTCTGCTCGACCTTGTAGGGCTGCGCGACGAAGTTCTGGATGACAAAGAAGATCAGGAGCGTCAGGACGAGCGTCTCGACGAGCTCGAAGAGGCACCCGAGCGCCGGTCGTTGACTCACAAGTCCGGCAGTATAGGGGCGCGCGTCGCGCGTCGGGATGGCGGCCGATGGCCTGTGACGCGGTGCGTCAGGGGTGCATAACAAGCCCTGTCGGCCGAGTTTGACCCGCTCAAGAGCGCCTTGTTACACTCGCCGCCGGCCTGCAAGGTCCCACCCATCGGTGCATGCCGACGGGACCCGGCGGCATCTCCCCGGACCCCGCGACGACGGCGCATCCTGACGCGCCCGGACCCGGTGCCGGTCAGCCTTCCCCACTGGAGGACCCCACGACCTGATGGATGCCAGTGCGCTCCAGTTGATCATCCTGCCGGCCGGGATCATCGCCGTGCTGTTCGCCCTCTACCTGGCCCGGGACGTCCTGGCCCGCGACACGGGCACCGCTGAGATGCAGGCCGTCGCCGGCACGATCTTCGAAGGCGCCGTCGCCTTCATCCGTCGCCAGTACACGACGATCTTCCTGCTGGCGGTGGTCGGCGCCTTCGTCATCGGCGCGGTCATCACGCTGGTCGAGACGCCCGAGGTCGCCGACGTGCCGAAGCTGGCCGGTCTGCCGATCGGGATCATGACCGCGGTCGCCTTCTTCGTCGGGGCGCTGTGCTCGATGGCCTCGGGGATCATCGGCATGTACATCAGCGTCAAGGCGAACGTGCGCACGGCATCGGCGGCACGGCGCAGCCTCGTCGAGGCCGTCCAGGTCGCGATGCGCGGCGGCGCCGTCTCCGGGTTCCTCGTCGTCGCCCTGTCGCTCCTTGGCGTGTGGGGCATCTTCACCGCCTACAGCACGCTGGTCGCCGACGTCACCGTGGCCGACGCTCCGTTCCTCATCGTGGGGTTCGGCTTCGGAGCGTCGTTCGTCGCGCTCTTCGCCCAGCTCGGCGGCGGCATCTACACGAAGGCGGCCGACGTGGGCTCCGACCTCGTCGGAAAGGTCGAGAAGGGCATCCCCGAGGACGATCCGCGCAACGCGGGCGTCGTCGCCGATCTCGTCGGCGACAACGTTGGCGACTGCGCCGGCCGTGGCGCCGACCTGTTCGAGTCGACCGCCGCCGAGAACATCGGCGCGATGATCCTCGGCGTCGCGGTGTTCAGCATCGCGTCCGCGGCAGGGTGGCCCAACCCCGAAGCCTGGATCTTCTTCCCGCTGGTCGTCCGCGCCTTCGGCCTCCTCGCGACGATCGTGGCGATCTTCTTCGTCCGCGGCAAGGAGACCGAGGACCCGATGAACATACTCAACCGCGGCTACTGGGTCACGACCCTGCTGTCCGTGGTCGGGCTGGCCATCACGACCGCCGTGATGATGAACACGAATGGCAGCGTCGGCGACGCCTTCGGGCTCCCGACCTGGGTGTACTTCTTCTTCGCCGGCGTCGTCGGCCTCGTGACAAGCGTCGCGTTCGTCTACATCACCCAGTTCTATACGGCGGGCTCGTACCGCCCGGTCCGCGAGATCGCCGAGGCGTCCAAGACCGGGCCTGCGACCAACATCATCAGCGGCACCGCCGTCGGCTTCGAGACCACCCTCGTCACCGCCATCACCATCAGCATCGCCCTCTTCGCCAGCTTCTGGCTTGGCAACGAGGCCGGTCTTGTTGGCGAAGGTGGTCGCAACGTCGGTGGCATCTTCGGGACAGCGGTCGCGACGATGGGCATGCTCATGACCACCGCCTACATCCTGGCGATGGACACGTTCGGTCCGATCACCGATAACGCCGGCGGCATCGCCGAGTTCAGCCGCGCAGAAAAGGGCGCACGTGAGATCACCGACCGCCTCGACGCGGTCGGGAACACCACGAAGGCGCTGACCAAGGGATATGCCATCGCGTCGGCCTCCCTCGCGGCGTTCCTGTTGTTCTCCGCCTACATCGACAAGGTCAACGTGATCCAGGCCCGTCGGATCGAAGCCGGTGTGCCTGGCGCGCAGCTCCTCGAGTCGGTCAACCTCGCCAACGTCAACGTGTTCATCGCGGCGCTGATCGCCGCGATGCTCGTGTACTTCTTCTCGAGCCTGGCGATCCGCGCGGTCGGGAAGACGGCACAGACGATCATCGTCGAGGTTCGCCGCCAGTTCCGCGAGATGCCCGGGATCATGGACTACAGCCAGCGCCCGGACTACGCGCGTGTCGTCGACATCACGACCAAGGCGGCACTTCGCGAGATGGTCGCCCCAGGGCTCGTCGCGGTCGCCACGCCGATCATCGTCGGTGTGCTGCTCGGCTACGAGGCGGTCGCCGGGATGCTGATGGTCGGCACGATCGCCGGCGTTCTCCTCGCCACCGTCCTCAACAACGGCGGCGGGGCGTGGGACAACGCCAAGAAGTACATCGAATCGGGCCAGCTCAAGGACGACGAGGGCAATGTCCTCGGCAAGGGCTCGGCAGCCCACGCCGCTGCCGTCGTCGGCGACACCGTCGGCGACCCGTTCAAGGACACCGCCGGCCCGTCGCTGCACGTCCTGGTGAAACTGCTGGCCACGATCACCCTGGTCCTGGCGCCCCTCTTCATCCGGTAGTCGGCGCCAGAACCACCTCGATCAAGAACCGAGAATCGCCGAGCCATGATGCGTACAGGCCAAGGCGTCGCCGAGCACCCGAGCGCGCGCACCCCAAGGTGCGTAAGCGAGCGCGCACAGGCGGCAACGCCGGCCTGGACCATCAGGGCCGGCGCCTGATAGATGGACACTGTCGTCCAGGCCCTCGTGATGGGGATCGTGCAGGGACTCACCGAGTTCCTGCCGGTCTCCTCGTCCGCCCACCTGATCATCGTGCCGTTCCTGTTCGGCTGGGACGACGCGTTCATCACGTCGCTGGCATTCAGCGTGATGCTCCATCTGGGCACCCTCGTCGCGTTGCTCGTCTACTTCCGGGCGGATTGGGTGCGGCTGGTCCCGGCCGGACTGGCGGCGGCGCGCGATCGCTCGTTCCGTGGCGATGACGACCGGAAGCTGGCGTGGCTCCTCGTCGCCTCGACCATCCCGGCAGCCCTTGTCGGATTGGTGTTCAACGACGTCATCGAGGACTCGTTCCGGCAGATCGGGCTCGTCGCCGTCGCCCTCGTCGTCGGTGGCGTGATCCTGCTCGTGGCCGACCGGGTCGGCGCCACGTCACGGCGCATCGAGGACGTCACGTTCCCGATCGCGATCGGCATCGGTGTCGCCCAGGCGTTCGCGCTCGTGCCCGGGATCAGTCGATCGGGGATCTCGATCGCCGCGGGCCGACTGGTCGGGATGGACCGCGAATCCGCGGCCCGGTTCGCGTTCCTGATGGCCACCCCGATCACCGCCGGGGCCGGGTTGTTCGAGGCACGCAAGCTGCTGGCCGGAGAAAGCGGCGTCGACGTGGCGATCGCGCCACTCGTGGTCGGCATGGTGGCCGCGCTCGTGTCGGGGCTCGTCGCCATCCACTTCACGCTCAGCTACCTTCGACGGCAGTCGCTCGACATCTTCGTCTGGTACCGCTTCGCGCTCGCCGCAGTCGTGCTCATCGCCTGGCTGGCACGCTGAGTCCACGCCATGGAGGTCATGAAACAGCTCCGGCAGCGGGCGATCCGCGACATCGTCGGTCAGCGGCCGATCCGCACACAGCAGGAGCTCGCAGCCGCCCTCCGCGAGCGTGGCTTTCGCACGACCCAGGCGACGATCAGCCGCGACGTCGCGGAGCTTGGGTTGATCAAGGTCTCGCGCGAGGGCACGGCAGTCTATGCGCTGCCACCGCGGCTCATCGAGGCGGAGACCTCCGGCGAGGACCGACTCCGCAAGCTGCTGTCCGACCTCCCGCTCGAGATCCACGAGGCGGGGTTGCTCCTCGTCCTGCGGACGCTGCCGGGCTCGGCGCATGCGATCGCGGCGGCGCTCGACCGCGCGCGCTGGCCCGAGGTCGCGGGCTCGATCGCAGGGGACGACACGCTGTTCGTGGCGCTGCCCGACCGGGGCTCGCTGCAGCGCGTGAAGAGGCGCCTGTATCGCCTTGCCGAGGGGCCTTGAGACCTTTTGACACTCATGCGGGACGCGGCTACCATTCGCCTCCGGCTGGGAACTTCAGGCGCGCGGGGACACCGCAGCGGCCTGAAGTCCTTTTTGTTATCAGCTGACCGACCACCGGTCGTGCACATCAGCGCGACCTCGCCATGCGGGGACGGATCGTGAACAACAACAAGCCCACCTATCTGTCCAAGGACGGCCTCGAGAAGCTTCGTGCCGAGCTCGAGGAGATGACCACCGTCAAGCGACCCGAGATCGCGAATCGGATCCACGACGCCAAGGAACACGGCGACCTGTCCGAGAACGCGGAGTACGAGGACGCCAAGAACGAGCAGGCGTTCGTCGAGGGGCGCATCCAGACGCTCGAGGCGCTGATCAAGAACGCCACCCTCATCGACGAGAACCACTCGACCGACCACGTTCAGATCGGATCGACGGTCGGCGTCGAGAGCGACGACGGCAAGGAGACCTTCACGATCGTCGGCTCGGCCGAGGCCAAGCCCGGCGAGGGCCGGATCTCCAACGAAAGCCCGGTCGGTCGATCGCTGCTCGGTCGGAAGAAGGGCGAGAAGATCGTCGTGAAGGTGCCCGCCGGCGACTTCACGTACAAGATCACCAGCATCACCTGAGGGAGACGGCCAGCGCCGTGGATTGGGCCGACGAACTCGCACTGCGGGTCCGTGATGCGGGCCCGCAGGTCGTCAACGATTCCAAGACCCCGTCCGGGACCGTGCACGTCGGGAGCCTCCGTGGTCCCGTCATCCTCGACACGATCACGCGCGCGCTTCGAGCGAACGGCGTCGAGACGACGCTCCTCTACGGGGTCGATGATCTCGACCCGATGGACGCGCAGGCCCTGCTGACACCCGACGCGGTCGACCACGAGATGGGCCGGCCGCTCGCGCACGTGCCGGACCAGGCCGGCGACGGCCACGCGTCGTACGCCCGGCACCACGCGCAGACGTTCATCGACACGTTCGCCGGTCTGGGCATCAACCCGGATCGCTATTACTGGATGAGCGACATCTACCCGACGGGCGAGCTGGATCCGTTCATCCGGACGGCTCTGGATCGGGCGGCGCTCGTCCGTGACATCTATCGACGGGTCGCCAACGTCCAGCATCCCGACACGTGGCACCCGATCAGCGTCATCTGCCCGAACTGCGGCAAGGTCGGGACCACGATCGTGACCGAGTGGGACGGCGAGCGGGTCTTCTACGAATGCCGCCCTTCGCTGGTGGACTGGGCGCGCGGCTGCGGTCAGAGCGGTTGGATCTCGCCGTTCGGCGGTAACGCCAAGCTGCCATGGAACCTCGAGTGGGCGGCCCAGTGGTCATTGTTCGGCGTCACGATCGAGCCGTGCGGAAAGGACCTCGCCACGGCCGGTGGCTCGCGCGACCGCTCCGATGCGATCGCCCGTGAGGTCTTCGAGCGCGAGCCGCCGCTCAACGTCCCGTACGAGTTTCTGAACATCGGCGGCAAGAAGATGTCGACCTCCAAGGGCCGCGGCGCCGCCGCGCACACGATCGCCGAGGTCGTGCCGCCCGAGCAGCTCCGCTTCCTGTTCCTGCGGCACCGGCCGAATCACGCCATCGACTTCGACCCGGACGGCACCGACCAGATCCCGCGGCTGTTCGACGAGTTCGACAAGTTCGCGGAGGCGACCGCCGGTCGCGACGTCCGCGGCGACCTGCCGCCCGGCCACGAGGCGACCTTCCGCTACTCCCTGCTCGATCCGGATGCGGATGTCGCGGAGGAGGCGGCGCTTTTCCGGCCGGCATTCGGGCACCTCGCGCTGCTCATCCAGGTGCCTGGCGTCGACGTCATCGAGCGGGTCGAGGCGGAGAAGGGCAGTGCCCTCACCGATCGTGAGCGGGCGCTGCTCGATCAGCGGGCCGGGGCGGCGCGCGCCTGGCTCGACACGTTCGCGCCGGAGGGCGCGCGACTGACCATCCATCGCGACGCGCTGCCACCTGCGGCCGCGGAGCTCGACCCGACGCAGCGTCGCTTCCTGGCGAGCCTGGCCGATCGCGCCTCACGGGAGGAGCCCGAGAGCGGCGACGCGTGGCAGACGCTGATCTTCTCGGTGGCGACCGATGAAGGCGTCCCTGGTCGTCGCGCGTTCGAAGCGATCTACCGCGTATTCCTCGATCGACCCAACGGGCCGCGCGCCGGCTGGCTCCTGGCCAGCCTCGATCGGGCGTTCGTGATCGAGCGGGCCCTGGAAGCGTCGGGCACGGGGGCCGTCGGATGAGCGTCGGACTGCAGCGCCTCCGCGACGAGCCCGACGTCATCCGTCAGGGCGCGATCGACAAGGGAGAAGACCCCTCGATCGTCGATCGGGCGCTCGAGCTGGATACACGTCGGCGCCTGCTGCTCGGCGAGAGCGAGGCGCTCAAGGCGGAACGGAATGCTGCCTCGAAGCGGATCGGCGAGGCGATCAAGGGCGGGGCGAAGCCGGACGGACCCGAGGTCGCCGAGCTCAAGGCGGCATCGGTCGCGGCTGGCGAACGGATCACGGCGCTCGACGCCGAGCTGGTCGAGGTCGAAGCAGCGGTCGAGGACGCGCTCCTGCGGATCCCGAACCCCGCCGACCCGGATGTGCCGGTCGGGGGCGAGGACGCCAACGTCACGGTCCGGACGTGGGGCGAGATCCTCGCCCGCGAACAGCCCGTCGAGGGCGAGGTCGGCGCCGATGCGCCAGCAGGCGGGGCGACGTGGACCCGCAGGCCGCACTGGGAGATCGGGGAGGCGCTCGACATCATCGACAACGTCCGTGGCGCGAAGATCGCGGGCTCCGGATTTCCTGTGTACAAGGGCGCCGGTTCGGCGCTGCAGCGTGGGCTGATCTCGTGGTTCCTCGATGTGCATACACGCGAGAACGGTTTCACCGAGGTGTGGCCGCCTGCAGTCGTGAACACGGCGTCGGCGACCGGCACGGGCCAGATCCCGGACAAGGAAGACCAGATGTACGTCGTGACGCGCGACGAGCTCTACCTTGTCCCGACGGCCGAGGTCCCGGTCACGAACCTCCATCGTGACGAGATCCTCGAGACGTCCGAGCTTCCGATCCGGTACGCGGCCTACACACCCTGCTTCCGCCGGGAAGCGGGCGCCGCCGGCAAGGACACGCGCGGGATCCTGCGCGTCCACCAGTTCGACAAGGTCGAGATGGTGCTGTTCGAGCGGCCGGAGGCCTCACCCGCAGCGCTGGAGTGGATGACCGAGCGGGCCGAGATCCTGCTGCAACGCCTGGGGCTGGCCTACCGGGTCCTGCTGATGAGCACCCGCGAGATGGGCTTCGTGCAGGCCAGGAAGTACGACCTCGAGGTCTGGTCGCCGGGCGTGGAACGCTGGCTCGAGGTGAGCTCGTGCTCGAACTTCCGCGACTACCAGGCTCGCCGGATGGCCATACGGTTCCGACCCGAGCCCGGCGCCAAGCCCGAGCTCGTGCACACGCTCAACGGGTCGGGTCTCGCGTTGGCGCGTGTCGTGGCGGCCCTGCTCGAGACGTTCCAGCAGCCCGATGGCTCGGTAACAGTGCCGGAGGTGCTCCGACCCTACCTCGGTCGGGACGCGATCACCGCGCCTGCCTGAGCCGCCAGAGCCAGGCTGCGATGTACACGGCCGTTGCCACGTAGGCCCTCCGGGGCCGACCCGCGAGGTCAAGGCGCCGCTCGGCGCCACCATCGATCGCGAGCCAGAGCGCAACGACGGCTGCCAGCGGGCCGAACGGGTGGAACCTGATCGAGTCGCCCAGGCGACCATGGCCGAGCGCCTGCCACGACCGTGTCAGACCGCACGAGGGACACGGCCGGCCGGTGATCCTGCGAAAGAGGCACACCATCGGCGCGTCGTGCAGCACCCGATCGGGTAGCAGGACGGCGCCGACCAGCCCGGCCGAGGCGAGTGCCCGGAGCCGCATCAGCTGCGGCGCAGCGGCAGGTTGTTCGCGTCGGGAAGCCGCCCCATGACGATCAGGATCAGGTCGATCAATGCCCAGATGCCCAGGCCCCCACACGTGAGCAGCTTGACGATCCCGAGCCCCGTGTAGCCGAGATAGAAGCGGTCGATGCCAAGGACGCCCACGAAGAGCGACAGCAGCACCGCCGTCAGCCAGTCCTTCTCGGAGAAGACGCCCGGCACCTCGGCCGCCTGGAACCAGCTGCCCGTGCCGTCGGCGCGCTTGACGAGGGACGTCGACTTGAGCATCCCGTTGCGCGCCTGCGCCTGCAGCTCCACGGGGGTGAACGGACCGTCCTCGGCCCCCATCCGTTGAACGAGGAAACTGTCGGGCCCACTCATGGCGTCCTCCCGTGTCGTGTTTCGTACCGGTCCAGCATAGTCATGGCGGGTGGTCGCGTCGTTGACTGCTACCCTCTGCCGCGGAGAGGTGGCCGAGCGGTTGAAGGCGGCGCTCTTGAAAAGCGCAAAGTCGAAAGACTTCGTGGGTTCGAATCCCACCCTCTCCGCCATGCCGTGACGGGGCCGCTGCCGGGGTTGTGTGGCACGTGCCGCCACTCGCGGATCGTCGAAAATCGTCGCGGTTCCATGTTCCGCCTCTGCGAGCGGTCCGTGACGGATCCCCGCTACCCGCGCTACCCGAACCAGCCAGTCCTGCGGTGCGAGGGGTGGGAGCCCGCCGGCCCCGAGTCAAAGCCAGGAGCCTGGCGCACCGCGCTTGACGCTCCCGGTCGCCCGACACATACTCCGCCGACATCACGAAGAGCGGGCTATGAACGGGACGAGTACCCGTCGAGCGTCGGCAGAGAGACCCGGTGGTTGGTGGAAACCGGGGCGACGACGGCGGTGAATGGACCCGGGAGCCTCCGGACCGAACGGCACACGGCGATCGGGAACGACCACCGCACCGCCCAGTAGGCTCCGGCGCAGAGCGCCAGCGATAGAGGGCAGCGCCGATCGCCTGGGACCCGACCGCCGAGCGCGGACCACCGGACCCCGGCCGCCGGTCACGAGAGTGCGGCATCGCCGAATGAGGGTGGCACCGCGGAAGGCACGACCTTTCGTCCCAGTGACGATCGGTCGTATCTGATTCTCGAGGCCCCAAGCGATGACCACAGCCGACCCCATCAGCCTGAGCCAGGCCAAACGGCTCGCCGGCAGCGCGGACACCATCCGCCTGCGCGCCACGCGCCCGGCCGACCTCGAGACCCCCATCGGCGCATTCCTGCGCCTCGACGACGGCAACCCGGCCTATCTCCTCGAATCGGTCGAAGGCGGCGAGCGTCTCGGGCGCTACTCCTTCCTCGGGGTCGGCCCGCGCCGCCTGCTCGAGGTCCGCGACGGCCGATCGCGTATCCAGACCCGGCCGGTCACGGTGCCGACCTACTCAGCCGACCTCCCGATCGAGACCGACGACGCCCGAGACCCGCTCGACGCCATCCGTGATTTCGTCCGCCGCCGCCGCGTCGAGCCGACCGATGGGATGCCGCGTTTCACGGGCGGCGCCGTCGGGGCGATCTCGTACGACGCGGTCTCTTCCTTCGAGACCACGGTCCCGCTCCCGGATCGCGACCCGATCGGCGTCCCGACCGCTTCGTTCATCGAGACCGACCTCGTCCTCGTGTTCGACCACCTGACCCACACCCTGTCGGCGATCGCGTCGCTCCACACCGACGCCCCCGATCTCGAGGGTCGCTATCGCATCGCGGAGGCCGCCATCTTCGAGGCGCTGGAGCGGACGGCACGGCCGAGTGCGGCGGAGCTCGCCGGGCCCCCGACCCGGACGAACGACACGACCACGCTGGCCGGGCCGATCGACACGAGCCTCGGTCGCGAGGAGTACATCCACGCCGTCGAGGTCGCCAAGGACGCGATCGCCGCCGGCGAGGCGATCCAGGTCGTGCTCGCCCGACGGCAGTCGTTCGGCCTGCCGCTCGATCCGACGACCGGTCGGACGCTCGACGGCATCGGGCTCTATCGATCTCTGCGGCGGGTGAACCCGAGTCCGTACCTGTTCTTCGTCCGGACGCCGCAGTTCGAGGTGGTCGGCGCCTCGCCGGAGCTGCTGCTCCAGGCCGAGGGCGACAAGCTCACGACGCACCCGATCGCCGGAACGCGGCCGCGCGGGGCGGATGCCCGTCAGGACGAGCTCCTCGCCGAGCAGCTCCAGAAGGACCCGAAGGAACGCGCCGAGCACGTGATGCTCGTGGACCTGGGTCGGAACGATCTCGGTCGGGTCTCCCGCGCCGGGACCGTCACGGTCAGTAAGTACATGGAAGTCGAGCGCTACAGCCATGTGCTCCACCTGGTGTCGCATGTCGAAGGCCGCCTGAAGCCCGAGCTCGACGCGCTCGACGCGCTGCGGGCCGTCTTCCCGGCTGGGACTCTCAGCGGCGCGCCCAAGGTCAGGGCCATGCAGCTCATCGCCGCCGCGGAAGGGGAGCGGCGCGGGTTGTACGGTGGCGCGGTGGGCTACCTCGGCTACGACGGCAACCTCGACACCGCGATCACCATCCGGAGCGCGGTCCTGAAGGACGGTCAGGCCCACGTCCATACGGGCGCCGGCATCGTCGCCGGCTCCGTGCCGGAGTCCGAATTCGAGGAAACGGAACACAAGGCGGCCGCCCTCCGCCGCGCCATCGAGCAAGCGGCCGGCGTGCCCGAAGCCCCGCGAGAAGCAGCAGAGGCGACCACATGATCCTGGTCGTCGACAACTACGACAGCTTCACGTTCAACCTCGTCCAGGCGCTACAGGCCGCCGGAGCCGATGTCAGGGTCGTCCGCAACGACGCGATCGATCGGGCCGGGCTCGAGGCCCTCGCCGACGACCCGAACAGCGACCTGCGGGGCATCGTGATCTCGCCTGGTCCGGGCGACCCGGACGACGCCGGCATCTCGGTCGCGACGATCGAGGTCGCCGCCCAGCGGGAGATCCCGCTACTGGGCGTGTGCCTCGGCATGCAGTCGATGGCGGCCGCATACGGCGCAGCCATCGTCCGCGCCCCGACGCTCGTCCACGGCGAGGCGACCGAGGTGACCCACGATGGGGCGGGGCTGCTCGAGGGGATGCCGCCGTCGTTCATGGCGGCGCGCTACCACTCGCTGGCCATCGACCCGGCCACGCTCCCGCCGGAGCTGCGGGTGACCGCGATGAGCGAGGTCGATCGCGTGATCATGGGCATCCGCCACGTCGCGCTGCCGATGGAAGGCGTCCAGTTCCACCCCGAGAGCGTCCTCACGCCGCAGGGCCCGCACCTGCTCGCGAACTTCCTCCGCCAGGCGGGCGAGGGTGAGGCGTCACGGCTGGACGCCGCGACCGGGTCGTTCGCGACGGCGGGTCTCGCCCAGGCGATCGGCGACGGCGAGGCCGACCGATGAGCGATGCAGTTCGCGTGGCGCTCGCCTCGATCGTCGAGGGCGGGACGCTCACGCTCGACGAGGCGCGCCTCGCGATGGGCGCGGTGATGGACGGCGAGGCGACGCCGGCCCAGCTCGCGGCGCTGCTCATGGGCCTGCGCATGCGCGGCGAGACCGTCGATGAGCTGGCGGGCTTCGCGTCGGCGATGCGCGAGCGGGTCGTCCGCGTCGAGGCGCCGGAGGGCACGATCGATGTCGTCGGGACCGGTGGCGACGGCAGCGGGACATTCAACATCTCCACGGCGGCGGCCCTGGTCGTGGCGGCGGGCGGTGTCCCGGTGGCCAAGCACGGCAACCGGGCGATCACCTCGAAGGCGGGTTCGGCCGACGTCCTCGACGCCCTCGGTGTGCGCATCGACCACGACGCAGGCTCCGCCGGCGCCGCGCTGCGCGAAACCGGCTTCGCCTTCCTGTTCGCGCCGTCCTTCCATCCCGCGATGAAGCACGCCGGCCCGACCCGCCGCGAGATCGGGGTCCGGACGGCGTTCAACCTG
Source organism: uncultured Chloroflexia bacterium (assembly GCA_963819655.1). Taxonomy (GTDB): domain Bacteria; phylum Chloroflexota; class Limnocylindria; order Limnocylindrales; family CSP1-4; genus SPCO01. The sequence continues at coordinate 1,592,551 of CAWFXA010000002.1, forward strand.
CTCGGCCCCCTGACGAACCCCGCGGGCACGAGCCGGCAATTGCTCGGCGTCGGCGACGCGGGCGCAGCTGCACGGATGGCGGAGGTCGCCCAGCGCCTCGGGACGGAGCGGACGTTCGTGATCCACGGCGCCGGGATCGATGAGCTCCCGCTCGACGACAGCGGCGTGCTGTACCACGTCGCCCCGGACGCCATCGATCGCCACGATATCCCGGCCTCCAAGCTCGGGTTGCGGGTGACGCCGACGGCGAAGCTCGCCGGTGGGACGCCGGAACAGAACGCCCGGACGATCGAGGCGATCTCCCGTGGCGAGCCCGGCGTGAAGCGCGATGTCGTCCTGCTCAACGCCGGTGCCGCGTTCCTCGTCGCCGGCGAGGTCGAGAACCTCGAGGGCGGGATCGAGCGCGCGGCCCTGACGATCGATGCCGGGCTCGTCACCGACCTGCTCCAGCGTCTCCGAGCCGAGCGCGCCGCGCATGTCCCGGCCGAGGCGACCACATGAGTGCCGTCGCCGCGCGGTCGAGCGTCGTCGAGGAGATCGCCGAGCGTCGACGTGCCGACCTGGCCGACGAGCTCTCCCGAGTCGAGGGCGGCGGAGCGGAGGCGGCCGGACCCGCGCCGCGCCCGATCGCGGCCCGCCTCGCGGCGCCGGGGCTGCACATCATCGCGGAGCTGAAAAGGTCCTCGCCGTCCGCCGGCCGGATCGCCGCCGACGGCGACGATCTCGTGATGCGGGCGCGCGCGTACGAAGCCGGCGGAGCGGCCGCGATCTCGGTCCTCTGCGAGCCGCACTGGTTCAACGGGTCGGTCGACGACCTGCGCCGGGTGCGCGAGGCAGTGTCCGTTCCCGTCCTGGCCAAGGAGTTCGTGGTCGATCCGCGCCAGCTTCCGCTGCTCCGCGCCGCCGGTGCCAACGTCGTGCTGCTGCTCGCGGTCCTGCACCCGGCAGCGCGGCTGGCCGAGCTCGTCCGTCGCGCGTTCGAGATCGGGCTCGAGCCGCTGGTCGAGGCCCATTCGGAGGCCGAGCTCGAAGCCGCGTTGGCGACCGACAGTCGGCTGATCGGGATCAACAACCGCGACCTCCGGACGCTCGAGGTCGACACGGAACGTGCGGACCGTCTCCGATCCCTCGTGCCCGACGACCGGATCGTCATCGCCGAGTCGGGGGTTCGGGACGCGTCGACGATCGAGCGCTGGCGAGCCCTCGCGTTCGACGCGGCGCTCGTCGGCGAGGCGCTGATGGGTGCGGACGATCCCGCGGCGGCCGTCCGCTCCTTGGTCAGCGCCGGGCGTCAGCCCACTGATCCCGCCAACGTCGCGCGGCGGCCATACGTGAAGATCTGCGGGATCACCACCGCGGAGGGACTGCTGGCGGCCGTCCACGCCGGTGCAGATGCGGTCGGACTCAACGTCGTCGCAGGCACGCCGCGCGCACTGACGCCCGACGAAGCGATCGGGCTGGCCGGCGTGGCTCGATCGAGCGGCGCGACCTCGGCCCGTCCCGACGTCGTGCTCGTGACAGCGGACATGGTCCCGGACGGTCTGTCGGCGGTCGAGCCCGACGTGATCCAGTTCCACGGCTCCGCGCCCGCCGATCCGACGATGGCGGCGCCGCGCCGCCGCTGGGGAGTCGTGCACGTCGAGACCCGGCCCGGTGGTGGCCATGACGCTGTCGCAGCCGTCCGGACCTTGCTCGAGCGTGGCGCGGAGCGGGTCCTCGTCGACACGGCCGGAGGACTGCACGCCGGCGGGACCGGCGTTCGCTCGGATGTCGCTACGGTCGCCGCGATCGCCCGGGAAGTGCCGGTCATGCTGGCCGGTGGCCTGACCCCGGCCAACGTCGCCGAGGCACTCCGTGCCATCGCTGCCACGGCGGTGGATGTCGCATCCGGCGTCGAGTTCCCGCGCGCGGACGGAGAGCGTCCCGCGAAGGACCCGTTCAAGGTCACGATGTTCATCAAGCGAGCCAGGGCCGCGCGCGACGACCGCCCCAACGTCCCGTTCGGACCCACGCCGGTCCACCCGGGGCTGGTGGACGCGGACGGTGCCGGGCGGTGGGGCATGGAGCGCGACTTCGGCGGTCGGTACGTGCCCGAGACGCTGATGGCGGCCCTCGCCGAGCTCGAGACCGCGTACGACGCCGTCCGCCATGACCCTGTGTTCTGGGCGGACCTGCGCGTCCTCCTCGAGCGCTTCGCCGGTCGCCCCACGCCCATCTACCGCGCCGACCGCCTTGCCGCGGCCGTCCGCGACGAGGCGACGCGGCTGGCCGGTCGGACGCTCGCCACCCCGCGCCTGTACCTCAAGCGCGAGGACCTCGCCCACACAGGCGCCCACAAGATCAACAACGCGCTCGGCCAAGCGTTGCTGACCCGCCGGCTGAGCAAGACGCGGGTCATCGCCGAGACCGGCGCGGGCCAGCACGGCGTCGCGACCGCCACCGCCTGTGCGCTGCTGGAGCTCCCGTGTGTCGTGTACATGGGCGCCGAGGACATCGAGCGGCAGGGCCCGAACGTGCTGCGCATGCGGGCCCTCGGGGCGGAAGTGCGCAGCGTGACGTCGGGTACGGCCACACTCAAGGACGCCGTGAACGAGGCGATGCGCGACTGGGTCACGAACGTCGAGACGACCCACTACGTGCTCGGCTCGGCGATGGGCCCGCATCCATACCCGACGATCGTGCGCGACCTCCAGCGGCGCATCGGCGACGAGGCGGCGGCGCAGCTCGGCGACATCGAGGGCCGCCTGCCCGATCTCGCGCTGGCGTGCGTGGGTGGTGGCTCCAACGCCATCGGGCTGCTCGCGCGGTTCATCGGCGAGCCGACCGTTCGGCTCGCGGTCGCGGAGGCTGCCGGGGACGGCATGGACACGGGTCGTCATGCTGCCGCGATCCTCGGCGGCACGCCCGGCATCCTGCATGGCTCGCGCTCGCTGATGCTCCAGGACCGCGACGGGCAGGTCGTCGAGGCGCACAGCGCGTCGGCGGGCCTCGACTACCCGGGCATCGGGCCGCAGCTCGCCGCACTCGCCGAGGCGGGTCGCATCGAGGTGGCCGCCGCGACCGACCGCGAGGCCGTGGCCGCCATGAAGGCCACGACGAAGACCGAAGGGATCCTGCCGGCCCTCGAGACCGCCCACGCGATCGCGGCGCTACCCAGGATCCTTGCCGGCGTCGACGGTCTCGCCGGCGGCTGGCCGGACGACGTGCTCGTGCTGCTCGGCTTCTCGGGTCGCGGCGACAAGGACCTGGCAGCCCTCACGCGGTTCGACGATGTCGAGCCGTGGGAGAGCGTGCGGTGACCGGCGGCGACGTCCGAGATCTGTGCCTCGCGCTGCCCGACACGACCGAGAAGGAGACGTGGGGCGACGAGCTGAACGCGGGCCACCCGACATTCCGCGTGCGCGACAAGATCTTCGTGATCATGGCGGTCGACGAAAGCGGTGGCAGCATCAAGACGAGCCTGGGCGAGCAGGCGGAGCTCGTGACTGCCTTTCCGGATGCGGCCGGGGTCGCGGCGTATGTGGGTCGCTATGGCTGGGTCGATGTCGAATTCGCCGGCATCCCGGATGAGGTGCTGCGCGAGGTCATCGAGGGGGCCTGGGCACGGACGGCGCCCAAGAAGGTTGCCGAGGCGTGGCGGTCGAGTCGATGACGATGACGGCAGATGCGGCCGCCCCGCCGGCCGGGACCAACGACACCGCCGGTGCCCGCAGGATCGCGGCGGCCTTCGCCCGCGCTCGAGGGGACGGCCGAGCAGCGCTCATCCCGTACGTCGTGGCAGGTTATCCAGATGCGGAGACCAGCGTCGACATCGCTCTTGCGGCGGCCGACGCCGGCGCCGACCTGCTCGAGGTCGGCCTCCCGTACAGCGATCCTCTCGCCGACGGGGCGACGCTGCAGCGCGCGTCTGGCGCGGCCCTGAAGGCAGGCGCCTCGCTCGAGGGCTCGCTGCGGCTCATCGAGCGCATCGGCGCGGCACGTCCGGACCTGCCGCTGGCGCCGATGGGCTACGCCAACCAGGTCATCGGAGGTGGCGATGGGGAGGCGGTGGCGCGACGGCTGGCCGGCGCGGGGGCGGCCGGGGTGATCGTCGCCGACCTGACACCGGACGAGGGGGCGCCATTCGAGGCGGTCGCGCGCGACGCTGGGCTCGCGGTCGTGTACCTCGTCGCCCCGACGACACCACCAGCGCGGCGGGCCATGATCGCCGCCCGGAGCGGCGGCTTCCTGTATTGCGTGTCACTCGTCGGTGTGACGGGCGCTCGTTCCACCCTGCCGTCGTCGGTCGGCGACCTGATCCGCGATGTTCGAGCCGTCTCGCCGGTGCCTGTCGCGGTCGGCTTCGGCGTCAGCAAGCCGGCCCACGTTCGGGCGCTCGCGAAGGCCGGCGCCGACGGTGTGATCGTCGCATCTGCGCTCGTCGACGCGCTGGGCGACGGCGGCCGGGACATCGGCGCGCTGTCCGACCTCGTCGGCCGCCTTCGCGCCGCCACGGCAGCCTGAGGTGCAACCCCCGCGGCCGCGCTTGATCCGTCGGCAGGTGGACCGTTTCCGCGCGAAGCCATCGTCGCTGCGGAACGCGGCGGTCGTGATCGTCACCGTCACGATCGCGACGGTCGTCATCGGCAGCGTCATCGTGTGGCTGTTCGACCCGCGCGACTTCCCCGACCTCGGGACCGCCGTCTGGTTCACGCTGCAGACCGTGACCACCGTGGGGTATGGCGACGTCACCCCGACGAATCCGATCGGACGTGTCGTCGCGGGCGTTGTCATGCTCGTCGCCATCGCATTCCTGACCGTGGTGACCGCTCTCATCACGTCGACCTTCATCGAGGCAGCCCAGCGCGAGCGGCTGGCGAGTGATGACGCCGCGGAGCAGGACGCGCACGACCTGATCGACGCCCGCTTCGATGAGCTCGCTCAACGCCTGGCCGCGATCGAAGGGGCCCTGGCGCGCATCGAGCACGGCGCGCCGGCCGTCGACCCGAACGAGGCGACCGATGCATCGGCGCCGGAACGACCGTCCGAGACCGAGCGGACTTGACGGTCACCTTCTTGGGCGTCCCCACGAACTCGTCAGGGACGACCGATGGGGTCGCGCGGGCGCCCGAGGTCGTCCGTGCGAGTGGCGTGACTGCCGGCCTTGACCGAACCCGCCCGGACGTCATCGACGGTGGCGACATCGCCGTCGATCCGCCGACCATGATGCGCGGCGACGACGGCGTCATCGACAGCGCGAACCTGGCATCGACCCTTGCCCGGACCCGCGCAGCCGTGGCCGATCGACGCCGTCGAGGAGACCGCGTGATCCTGCTCGGTGGCGACTGTCCGATCCTGATCGGCGGACTCGCTGGCTGCCTCGAGGCCGACGGCGAGCTGCCTGCCCTGCTGTTCGTCGACGGCCACGAGGACGCCTGGCCGCCCGATGCGTCGACGACCGGCGAGGCGGCCGACATGGAGCTTGGCTGGCTTCTCGGTCGCGGCCGCGACACGTTGAGCGAGGGGTTGCGTGCCGAGATCCCGCGGCTCGTGCCCGAGCGCGTGGCGATCCTTGGGCCGCGCGACCGGTCGGAGATCGTCGCGGCCGGCGTCGAGCCACTCGACGACCTGGTGCCTGTCGTCGACGACGTGGCCGTCGCGCTGGATCCGGCAGCGGCGGCGACTCATGCGCTCGAGCGGATCGCGCCGGACGGTCGCCCATGGTGGCTCCATATCGACCTCGACGTCCTCTCGACGCGGGCGATGCCTGCCGTGGATTATCGGCAGCCAGGTGGCCTCTCCTGGTCAGAGTTGCGCGAACTGACGGTTGCCGCGCTTGGTCGGGGCGGCTGCATCGCCGCGACGGTCACGATCTACAACCCGGACCTCGACCCGGACCGGCGATACGCCCGGCAGATCGCCTCGTTCTGTCTGGACCTTGCCGACCGACTCCGGGCCGCGCTCCCCGCCACAACCGCGTGAGGCCGTCCGTCGAGCTCCTATCCTTACTGCATGGCCCGCAACAAGATCGAGATCGGCGAGGAGGTCGGCGCCAAGAGGGCGTTCGTGTGGGCGATCGACTGGCCCGGCTGGTGCCGTTCTGGCAAGACCGTCGAAGAGGCGCGTGACGCCCTCATCGCGTACGCACCGCGCTATGCCCCAGTCGCGAAGATCGCCGGGCTGACCCTGCCGGCCGCGAACGGGATCGCGCTTCACGTCGTCGACACCGTCGAGGGCGGCGGCGGGACCGATTTCGGCGTGCCGTCCTCGATCACGAAGGCAGACCGCCGACGCGTGACCCGCGCGGAGGCCGACCGGCTGGCGAACCTCGTCGAGGCCGCGTGGACCACCTTCGATCGCGTCGCGGTCGGCGCGCCGCCGAGCTGCGCAAGGGTCCGCGCGGTGGCGGCCGCGACCGCGACAAGATGGTCGGCCACGTCATCGAGGCGGACCACGCCTACGCCCGCGAGATCGGCCTCCGGATGAAGGAGCCGCACTTCGGCGATCGTGCATCGATCGAGGCCGAGCGCAGCCGCCGTCCTCGAGGCGCTCCGCCACCCCTCCGATGGCAGTCCGCTCGCGGACAGGAAATGGACGCTGCGCTATGCCGCACGGCGCATCGCCTGGCACGCCCTCGACCACGCGTGGGAGATGGAGGACCGATCGGAGCCCGGCTGATGTCGCGCGGGCCGCCGGCCAGGTCGATCCGAACTAAGCGCTCCGTCCCGACGAATAGCCGGTCGCGATCGCCGCCATCTCGATCACCTCGGCCGGACTCCGCCCAGCCGCTCGCAGCTCCCGGACGCCCGTATCGCCCGCCGACTTCGACAGCTTGTGGCCATCCGGACGAAGGACCAGCGGGTGGTGGGCGAACGCGGGTGGTGCCACGCGACCGAGCGCTCGCCCCAGCCGGACCTGGCTCGCCGTCGCGTGGAGCAGGTCCCGGCCGCGGACCACGAGGTCCACGCCCTGCCGCGCGTCGTCGACGACGACGCAGAAGCCGTACGTCCAGTTGCCGTGGCGGTCGCGGATCGGCAGATCGCCGGCTGGCGCGACGTCGTCCTCACATGGGCCTGCAAGCGCGTCCGTCCAGGACTCGTGCCCGGCACCGAGCGCGACCCGCAGGACTGGTCCGGTCACCCCGCGGCCACGACAACCGCCCGGACAGCCGGCACCGGACCACGCACGACCGTTGGCGGCCGCCCATGCCGAGAGACGTCGAGCGCGAGCAGTCGCAGCCGTAGACCAGGTCGCCTGCCTGGAGAACGTCCAGGGCGGCCCGATACGCGGCGCCCGCGTCGGGATCCGATTGGCGGATCGGACCGAGATCCGCACGGAACCCGAGCCAATCGAGGTCCTCGAGCAGCGCCTCGTCGAACTCCGGCCGGCACCGCTGGCGATCGTGGTCCTCGATCCTGAGCAGGACGCGCGCTCCGCGCGACGCCGCCAGGCCCCACGTCCAGACCGCGTTCGCGACGTGCCCGAGATGGAGGTAACCGGTCGGCGCGGGCGCGAACCGGGTCAGGGTCGCGGTCGCCGTCGCGCCGTCCACGTCACGTGCGGGTCGAGCCGTCGCTCCCGCCCCCGTCGCGATCCTCCCGGTCACGTGCGCGGTCCCGCGCCTCCAACGCCCGCGTCGCGGTGAACAGGCGTCGGTAGAGGGCGAGGAGATCGGCCTGTGGCATCGGTCCCTCGTTGGCCATCGACACGCGCAGCAGGATCTCGCGCTCCCGCTCGGCATCGCGGATGGCGGTCCTGCCGGCCTCGGCCTTGGCCTGCCCGGCGTCCCGCGCGAGCCGGGCGCGCTCGTTGAGCAGCGCGACGATCCGCCGATCGAGCACGTCGATGCGGCGCCGCAAGCGCCGCAGCTCAGGCGTTTCCGGGACGGCACGAACTCGGCGGTCAGCCATCGTCGCCACCGAACCGCCGGGCGATCGATTCGAGCGCGAGGTGATAGCCGCGGGCGCCCTGCCCGACGATCGACTCGAGCGCGATGTCGTGCACGAAGTTCACGTGCCGGAAGGGCTCGCGGGTCGACGGGTCCGACAGGTGGACCTCGATGAACGGCCGCTGGACGGCGAGCAGCGCGTCTCGCAGCGCCACGCTCGTATGGGTCAGCCCGCCGGCGTTGACGATCGCGACGTCGAAGTCGCGCGCGTGCAGGCGGTCGATCAGGGCGCCCTCGTGGTTCGACTGGAAGAAGTCGACCTCGAGTCGGAGCTCACGTGCACGCTGCTCGATCCCCGCGTGGATCTCGTCGAGCGTCTCGTAGCCATAGATCTCGGGCTCCCGCGTCCCGACGAGGTTGAGGTTGGGTCCCTGGAGGACGAGCACCCGCGTCATCGGGCGGTCCCGGCAGCAAGCATCGCCCCAGCCGCATCGACGACGACATCGTCGCCCACGTCGCTGCGCACCTCCGCCGCGTCCGCCGTGGGCAGCACCCAGCGCAGCCGCCCGCCGGCGTGCTTCTTGTCCGCGGCCAGGTGCCGCAGGACGTCGTCGAGCTGGTAGGGGAGCGGCTCGGTCGCCAGGCCCAGCGTGTCGAGCAGTCGGCCGATCCGTGCCGCGCGGTCCGGCGGCGTGACGCCGACCGCCTCGCCGATCCGGCACGCGGCGCGCAGCCCGTATGCGACCGCCTCGCCATGCAGCAGCCCCTCGAAGCCCGCCGCCGCTTCGACCGCGTGGCCCAGCGAGTGACCCAGGTTGAGCGTGATGCGCCCGCTCCCCCCGTTGCGTTCGCGCTCATCGGCGATCACGACGTCGACCTTCGCCCAGGCGCAGCGCTCGACCAGTTCGGCGACCTCGCCTCGCGCGACCGAGGCCTTGTCGCCCCGGGCGATCTCGTCGCCATGACGCTCGAGCAGCTCGAACAGGCGCTCATCACCGAGTGCCGCCATCTTGACCGCCTCGCCGAGAGCCGCCCGTCGCTGGCGCTCCGGCAACGTGGCGAGCAACGCGACGTCGATGACGATGTCCGAGGGCTGGTGGAACGCCCCGACCAGGTTCTTCCCCTCCGGCAGGTCGACCGCGGTCTTGCCGCCGATCGACGAGTCGATCTGAGCGACCAGCGTCGTCGGCACGTGGACGAGCGCGACCCCGCGCAGATAGGTGGCGGCCAGGAATCCGGCCGCGTCGCCGAGCGCGCCGCCCCCGATCGCGACGATCGGCTCATCCCGCCCGACCCGGTGCTGGGACAGCTCGCTTGCGGCAGTCTCGATCACGGACAGGCGCTTGGCGGCCTCGCCCTCCGGAAGCAGGACTGTCACGACGGTGCGCCCGGCGACCTCCAGCGCCTCGGCGATGCGCTGGCCCACCGCGGTCCAGGCGCCGGGCTCCGAGATCAGGATCGCCCGGCGCGCTTCGAGACGACCGAGCACCCGTTCGATGGCGGCGGCCGCGATCCCGTCACCGATCACGATGCGTCCGATCGGCGTGCTGGCGCTCAGAAGCGTCGTGCCACCCGACGCACGATCCGCCGGCTCGGCGAGGTGCGCTTCGACCGCCGCCACCACGCTCGTGACCTCCGCGACGCCGACGATGTGAAGGTCCGCAGCCGCATAGAACCGCTCACGTCGCGCGGCCAGGTCGCGGATCGCACCGATCGGGTCCCGCCCGATGATCAGCGGGCGCACGTGCGGCGAGCGCCGCAGGCGCTGGGCGAGGACTTCCGGCCGCCCATCGAGCCAGATGCTCAGGCGACCGCGATAGAGCGACCAGCGGTTGCGCGGGTCGACGATCGCACCACCGCCCGTGGCCACGACACGCTGGACCGCCGGCGCCGGATCGGCCTCGCCCAGGTCATCGACGGCGCGCCGTTCGAGCGTGCGGAATGCCGCCTCGCCATCCTCGGCAAAGATCGTCGGGATCGGCCGGCCGTCGTCGCGCTCGATCCGCTCGTCGAGGTCGATGAAGGTGGCGCCGTGCCGCTGGGCCAGGCGCTTGCCCACGACGCTCTTGCCGCTGCCGGGCAGCCCGACGAGGACGATGTCCATCGCATCCGGCCTCAGTCGTCGCCGCCGGAGCCGGCCTCGTCCGAGCCGGTCAGCCCGTGGCGTGCCTCGACCGGCCCGTCGGTCGTTCCGGCTGCGGCACCGACGACGGGCGAGTCCAGCGGCCGGGCGATCCGGGCCCGATACGTTTCGAGGTTGGCCACGGCATCGGCGATCGTGTCGCCACCGGTCTTCTCGAGTGCGAAGCGAGCCAGGGTCAGCATGACCATCGCCTCCGCGACGATCCCCGCCGCCGGCACGACGCTGATGTCGCTGCGCTCGTAGTGCGCCTTCTCGACGGGCTCGCCGGTGATCAGGTCGGCCGATGGCAGCGGCCGGGCAAGCGTCGAGATCGGCTTGACTGCGCCGCGGACGACGAGCGGCTCGCCGTTCGTCACGCCGCCGGTCAGGCCGCCGGCGTTGTTCGATCGATGGACCCACCGGCCGGCACCGTCCCGACCGGCGATGACGTCATGGACGGCCGAGCCGAACCGCCTCGTCTGCTCGAACCCCAGCCCGAACTCGACACCTTTGACGATGTTGATGCTCATGACTGCGGCGGCCAGGGCCCCGTCGAGCCGGCGGTCCCAATGCACGTACGACCCGAGCCCGATCGGCAGGCCGTGGGCGACGACCTCGAACACGCCCCCGACGGTGTCGCCGTTGGAGCGTGCCTCGTCGATGCGGGCGATCATGGCGGTCTCGGCACTCGGGTCGGGGCAGCGCAGCGGCGACGCGTCCGCCTCGTCGCGCGAGCGCGTGCAGTTGGCCGGATCGACCGCGACCCCACCGACCTCCGCCGTGAACGACCAGACCTCGATGCCGAGCTCCCGCAGGAATGCACGTGCGACCGCGCCGGCCGCGACCCTGGCCGCGGTCTCGCGCGCCGATGCACGTTCGAGGACGTTGCGGACGTCGTTGAAGCCGTACTTCAGGGCCCCTGCCAGGTCCGCGTGCCCGGGCCGCACGCGAGTCACCGGAGTCGCCCGCTTGTCGCCGCCGTCGGCGAGCTCCGCAAGGTCGCGCGCCTCGTCATCGGACAGCGGCGCGACCTGCATCACCTTCGTCCAGTTCTCCCAGTCCCGGTTGCGAACGAGCAGCAGGACCGGTGAACCGAGCGTCACGCCGTGGCGGACGCCGCCGAGGATCTCGGCGCGGTCCTGTTCGATCTGCTGCCGCGCGCCACGGCCGTAGCCCTTCTGCCGACGGGCGAGATCGACGGCGATGGCGTCCTCGGTCAGGGCGAGGCCGGCCGGCACGCCCTCGATCGTCACGCCGAGCGCCGGTCCGTGCGACTCCCCGGCGGTCAGGAAGCGGAAGGCGGTCACTCGGCGGCGGCCACCGCCGGTTCACCGGTCGGCTCGCCCTCGGCTGAGCGAAGACCGCCGGCACGGGCCTCGGCCAGCTTGCTCTGCATGAGCTCGAGCGGTGCCGGCTGGCCGGTCCACAACGTGAACGCCGCGGCGCCCTGGTGCAGCAGCATCAGTTCGCCGTCCAGCGTCGTCGCGCCGGCCGCATCGGCATCGCGCAGCAGGCGTGTTCGGGCATAGATGAGGTCGAGCACGAGCAGCTCGTCGTTCAGGACTTCGGGCGGTACCGGGCTGACGTCGGCCGTCAGGCCGATCGAAGTCGCGTTGATGAGGATCTTGGCCTTGGCGATCTCTGACTCGATGATCGACTCGTGCCACGGCATCGCGCGCAGCTCCATGTGCGCGGCCGTCCGGCCGAAGTGCTTGACCAGCCCTTCGGCGCGGTGCAGGTGACGGTTGAACACGATGACCCGCTGGAAGCCTTCGCGGATGAGTCCGAAGACGACCGCGCGCGCGCCGCCGCCCGCGCCCAGGACGACGGCCCCCTTCGGCATCTTCTGTCGTCCGACGATGCGGTCCAAAGCGACCTTGAACCCGGCCACGTCGGTGTTGTGGCCGATGAGGCGCTTGCCCTCGCGCGTGATCGTGTTGACCGCGCCGGTCGACGACGCCTCCTCCGTCAGGCGGTCGACCATCGGCACGACCCGCTCCTTGTGCGGGATCGTGACGTTGGCACCCAGGAAGTCGTCGGAACGGAGACCGCTCACAGCGTCCGGGAGTTCGATCGGGGCCCGATCCCACAGCTCGTAGCGGGCGTCGATCCCGAGCTCGTCGAAGGCGGCCTGTTGCATCGCGCCAGACAACGAATGCGCGACGGGATGGCCGATGAGGACGACGCGCTTCGTCATGCTCGTACCCCTTCCAGATCGGCGAAGAAGCCGGGATAGGAGATGGCGGCCGAGGCGGGCCGCTCGATGATCGTGCGATCGGTCGCGACCAGGCCCGCCACGGCGAACGTCATCGCGAGACGGTGGTCGTCGAGGCTGTCGGTGGTGGCACCGTGCAGCTCGGCGGACCCGTGGACCACGAGATCGTCGCCATCGACCTCGACGCGGGCGCCGAGCGCAGACAGACCCGCCGCGATACCGGCGATACGGTCGGATTCCTTGTGACGGAGTTCGCCCGCGCCACGGATCGTCGTGGTGCCACGCGCTCGCGTCGCGGCCAGGCACAGCACAGGGATCTCGTCGATCGCCGAGGCCACCTCGGCAGGCCCCAGATCGATGGCTCGGAGGTCCGATGACCGCACGACGAGATCGGCGATGGGTTCGCCGGCGTCGGGGTCATCAGTGGTCGGCGACGGACGCTCCTCGATATCGGCGCCCATCGCGCGCAGAAGGTCGATGACGGCCCGCCGAGTCGGGTTGACACCGACACCGCGGAGGACGAGCTCGGCATCGGGGTGGATGGCGCCCGCGACGAGCCAGAAGGCCGCTGCCGAGACATCGGCCGGCACGTGCTGATCGATGGGCTGCACCGCCGTCCCTCCTTCCACCGTCCAGGCGACGCCGCCATCGTCGCCGACCACGCGACTCACGGGCACGCCCCGAGCTCTCAGCATGCGCTCCGTGTGGTCGCGCGTCGCGACTCGTTCCCGGACCGTCGTCCGACCCTCGGCGCGGAGGCCGGCCAGCAGGATCGCCGACTTGACCTGTGCCGATGGGACCGGCGTCGCGTAGTCCACCGCCCTCAGCGGGGTATGCCCGACCACGGTGAGGGGAGGGAGGGAATCGTGACGTCGACCGTGGAGCTCCGCGCCCATTCGGCGCAGTGGCTCGATGATACGAGCGACCGGACGGCGTCGCAATGAGTCATCGCCGTCCAGGACCGCCGTCATCGGCAGCCCGGCAAGCATCCCGGCGATGAGCCGCAGGCTCGTCCCGGAGTTCCCGCAATGGATGTCGTCAGCCGGTTGGCGCAGACCATCGGCACCTGGCGAGACGACGTCGTAGGCGACGTTGCGACCGTCGTCATCCGGGCGCGCTGCGAGGGTGGCACCGAGCGCACGCATCGCCCCGGCCGTCGATCGGACATCGGCGCCATCGCCAGCCCCGGTGATCCGGCTCTGGCCGGCCGCCAGCGTCGCGAACAGCAAAGCGCGATGGCTGATCGATTTGTCGCCGGGCAGCCGCAGCTCAGCGCGCAGGCGGGCGGCGGGCGTGACCGTGGCGACGTCGGTGGCGATCAATGCTTCCCCAGCCCGTCGTCCGCGCCAAAGCCGGCCCCCGCGCCGGCGCCCACGAGGAACGGGTCGCCATGGAGTCCTCGGACGTGCTCGTGGACCGGCACGAGGGCGTCCATGAGCGAGCGGAACTGATCGAGGGTGAGCTGCTGTTCGGCGTCCGACAGCGCCTGGTCGGGGTTGGGATGGACCTCGACCATGACCCCGTCGGCCCCGACCGCGACCCCGCCGATCGCGAGGGGCTTGACCAGCCAGCGCTTGCCGGTCGCGTGACTCGGGTCGACGATGACCGGCAGGTGGGTCAGGTGATGGAGGAGCGGCACTGCCGCGAGATCCATGGTGTTGCGCGTGTAAGTCTCGAACGTCCGGATGCCGCGCTCGCACAGGATCACGTTCGGGTTGCCGGAGCTGACGATGTACTCGGCGGCCATCAACCATTCCTCGACGGTGGCGCCATAACCGCGTTTGAGCATCACCGGCCGGGCCACTCGCCCGACGTCGCGCAGCAGCGAGTAGTTCTGCATGTTCCGGGTGCCGATCTGGAGGATGTCCGCGTACTCGGCGACGATGTCGACCTGCGACGGCTCCATAACCTCCGTGATGATCGGCAGGCCGGTCCGCTCGCGGGCCTCCGCCAGGTAGCGGAGAGCCTCGACACCGAGCCCCTGAAAGGCGTACGGGCTCGTCCGCGGCTTGAACGCGCCGCCGCGCAGGATCGTCGCGCCGGCCGCCTTCACGGCATCCGCGGTCTCGAACAGTTGGTCGCGGCTCTCGACCGAGCAGGGGCCGGCCATGACCGTGAGCGAACCGTCGCCGATCGCCGCGTCGAGGACGCGGATGACGGTGTCGTCCGGCTTGAACTCCCGAGATGTCAGTTTGAACGGCCGGCTGATCGGGGTGACGCGGTCGACTCCGGCCATTGCCGCGAACGCTTCGAGGAGGTCAGGTTTGCGCGACCCGATCTCGCCCACGACGGCGATGACGACGTGGTCGGTGTCCTGATGGTCGAACGGCGTCAGACCCTCAGCCAGGATCCGGCTCTTGACTCCCAGGACCTCGGCCTCACTGGCGCCGGAGGTCATCACGACGAACATCGCGGTGCGGTCTCCTCGTTGGATCGAGGTCGGCCAAACAAAAAAGCAGAGGTCTGGCCTCTGCTTCGTTCGCCCGGCACGACCCGTGCCCCCGGTCCTAGTGACCGAAGACGTTCATGCCGGGCATCGAAAGTAGAAGGTCGGGCGCATGTGTGCAGCGGAGTGTGCCGAGCACGGCCGCGCGTGTCAACGCACGGCTCCACTCCACCCGGGACGGCCCCGTCGGCCTACCGGGCGATGCAAGCCATAGATGCCATTTTGTCGATAGCCCTGCACGATCCATGTCCCACTCTGCGATCAATTGTCATCTGGGCTTGGAACCACGCACGGAGGTCCCGGATGTGCATCTGAGGCTGGCATCGGCGAGGTCGGATGACCGTCGGGAGCGCCGCCCGGAGGGCCTCGGACCCCATGGTAGGATGTCGCCCGCCGCAAGGGACGGAGAGGTCGCATAGAGGCCTAGTGCAGCGGTTTGCTAAACCGCCATGTGGGGTAACCTGCATCGAGGGTTCGAATCCCTCCCTCTCCGCCAATCCCCGTTCGGATAGGCCCTTCTGAGCACTCCCGACACCTTCCGCGACGGTCCCACGACGACGGTCGCGTATCATCGGCCGGTATGCTGCGCTTCGCGAACCAGCCGAACACGACCGGGACCGGCGGGCCGATCCGGGATGGTCATGGCAGCACCGGTGACGCGATCGGGGTCGAGATCTACGACCCCGAAACGAACCGGACCGTCGACACGAACGCGGCCGTGACCCTCACCCTGGGATCAGACTCCGCGCGTGGCACGCTGATCGGCGGCGCCGCCGACGCGGTCGCCGGGGTCGCCACGTTCCCGAACCTGTCGATCGATACGCCTGGCCCGCACAAGCTCGAGGCCAGCAGCCCGGCCGCCTCGAACACCCCCGTGTCCGACCAGTTCATGGTGTCCGACACGGTGGCCATGTGTGAGGGCCCCGGCTGCAGCTTCACCGAGACCAAGGACCAGCACGGCTACACGACGACCCCGGAGCAGGGGTCGGCAGGCGCCGAATGGGCCACATCGCTCAACCTGCCGGGCCTCCGGATCTCGTGCGATTTCGCGCCATTCGATTACCCGGACTCACGCCAGCCGAACACCGTCTGGTACAGCTACGACGACGGGGACACCGGGTCCGCCAAGACGAACGTGATCGTCATCGACAAGGCGATCGTCTATGAGACGCCGGACAACGGCACGTCCGAGTATCGGGTCTGCTATTCGTCACCGGCGCCCTTCACCGACCGCACGGGCGACCTCGCCCAGCCGGATCCCTGGGAGGATGGTCCGAGCGCGTACTTCGGGACCACCTGGTTTACGGGGCTCCTGCCGGACTGCGACGAGAAGGATCCAGTGGCGCCGTGCGTCCTGAGATGGACCGAGGATGGCGGCGACCGCATCGGGACGTTCCTGGCTCCTCCGGGCGATCCTGGCTTTCGCTAGGTCCGCGGGGCAACCGCCAGTAGATCCGGTCTGGAGCGGACGGCGGGGCGGTCGCTTATGATCGGATGGACGTCGCTGGACGATGGCGGACTGGCCGAGAGCGGTCTCCTGAACCGCCATGTGGGGTAACCTGCGTCGGCATCGCGTGCGCCCGTAGCTCAGTGGATAGAGCGTTAGGTTGCGGACCTAAAGGTCGTGAGTTCGAGTCTCGCCGGGCGCGCCAGCACTCTATTGAAGAACGGCCGTGCGGCCGGAACGAGCACGATCTCGGACACTCAGATCGAGCCACAGCAGGCGACGAACCCCCGGCCCGATGGATTGCAGTCGATCGGCCGGCAGGGCACGCTAGCGCGGCATGGAGCCATCGGAGGAGATTCGCCGGGTCATCGAGCGATGGACGATCGCGACGGCTCGGGGTGACGATGACCCCCTCGGGCGACTCTCGACGCATCCAGGCACGCTGATGATCGGCACGGACCCGGCCGAATGGTGGCTTGGTAGGGCCGCGCATGTGATCTGGGCTCGCCAGATCCGTGAGGTCGGTCCCTTTCCGGTCCGGGCGACAGAGATCGACGCCTGGGAAGAGGGGACCGTCGGCTGGGCAGCCGTCAAGGAGTCGATCGACTGGGAAGGTCGAACCCTGGAGTCGCGCGCGACGTACGTGCTTCACCTGGAACGCGACGAGTGGAAGATCGTGCAGGTCCACTGGTCGTTCCCCACCGCGAACACGGAAACCCTCGGCCGGGCGCTCACGGTTACGCTCGACGAGCTCGAGGAGACCGTTCGACGAGAGCAGCCCGACCTCACCGCCTCGCGCGCCGTCGACGGCACGGTCACGATCGTGTTCACCGACATCGTCGACTCGACGCCCACGCTTGCGCGGCTCGGTGACGCGGCCTGGCTGGCGATCGTCCAACGCCACAACCAGCTGATCAGCGATGTCACCGCGGCCCATGACGGCGCCGTCGTCGAGACGCAGGGCGATGGGTCGATGCTCGCCTTCGCGAGCGCTCGCCGCGCGGTCGTGTGCGCGCAGGCCATCCAGCAGGAGATCGCGCGAGCCTTCGCCGACCACTCGCCGCCGATCCGCGTGCGGATCGGGATCCACACCGGCGATGCCATCAAGGACGCCGAGCACTTCTACGGGACCACGGTGCACTACGCCGCGCGGGTCGCGAGCCATGCCGTCGGCGGCGAGGTCCTCGTGTCCAGTGCCGTTCACCTGCTCCTGCAGAGCACTGCCGAGTTCACGTTCCTTCCCGGCCGGGACGTCGAGCTGAAGGGGATCCCGGGACAGCATCGGTTGTACGCACTCGCATCGCGCTGACCGCGGCGAGCCGGGCGCGCTGATCGGACCGGCCACCGCAGTGGACAGAGCGAGGCCGTCCTAAGGCCTGCGTCGGCGGTTCGGTCCGTCCGGGGGCGCCGCGCACTAGTTTCAGGCGGCTGCCCCCGAGTACCACGCCAGAGGGTCATCCGATTTGGTGGCCGTGAGTCCGGGACTCGCCGGGCGTGCCATCCCCTGCTAGTCTGCGCACGACGTCGTGGCGCGCCGGGAGGGCCTACGGCGTCGACGGAGGGGGAATCCGTGACCCGACGCCACGCATTCGTCTACGCGTCGCTGGCAGCCACTGTGGCCGTGCTGTCTGGTCTCTTCCCGCGCTCGACAGAGGCCGCGACGACCCTCACCTTCGTGCCGGTCGCCGACGCGCAGGTCAACTCGGGGAACCCCACCGGGAACTACGGCTCCTTGGCCACGATCCGGACGCGCGAGGCGGCCGGGACTCCGAGCGACCCGACGTACCGCAGCTTCCTCACCTTCGACGTCAGCGGCGTCGGCGGTCAATCGATCACCTCGGTCACGTTGCGCCTCTATGTGACCGACGCCAGCTCGAATGGCCAGGGCATCCACCGCGTGCCGGATCCGACGTGGTCGGAATCCGCTATCACTTTCGCGAATCCGCCGACATTCGATCCGTCCGCGCTCGCGACCGCGCCCGTGCCCGCCCTGGGTGCCTACAACGATCTGCCGCTCCCCGTGACCGCCGTCGCCGGCGACGGCCGCATTTCCTTCGCACTCAAGAGCGTCGGCAACAACTCAGCGATCTTCGCGTCGCGCGAAGCCACCGCCAACCCACCGCGGCTGGTCGTCGTCACCGACGCGGCCGGACCGACCCCGACTCCGACCCCCACACCGACGGCCACCGCGACGGCCACGGCGGGTCCCACGCCGACCCCGACCCCGACGCCCACGCCGACAGGACCGCCGACGAGCCTCACGATCGCACCGCTGGCCGACGCCCAAGTCCACTCGCGATCACCGAGCACCAACTACGGCTCGCTCTCCTCGCTGCGGACGCGCGAGGACCCGAACACCGCCAACTCCACCTATCGCTCCTACCTGATGTTCGACGTGAATGGGTTGAGTGGACCCGTGCAATCGGTGCGTCTGCGTCTGTACGTGACCGATGCCACGAACAGCGCCCAGGGCGTCTACACGATCGGCAACACGACCTGGACCGAGGGCGGTATCACGTATCAGAATGCGCCGGCGATCGGTGGCAGCGCGCTCGCGTCCGCGACCCCTCGGACGCTTAACGCATACGTCGACATCGACCTGCCCTCCAGCGCGGTCTCCGGCAATGGCAGATATGCCTTCGCGCTCAAGAGTGCCGGAACCGACAGCCTCATCGTGGCGAGCCGAGAAGCATCCGCCAATCGACCGCAACTCGTCATCAACGGCGGATCGCCGCCACCGCCGACCACTCCCGTCGGAGCGTTCGCGACGTCACCCAGCTCGGGGAACGCTCCGCTGACCGTGGCGTTCACGGACCAGTCCACCAACGGCCCGACGGCATGGGCGTGGAACTTCGACGACCCGGGCTCGGGCAGCCAGAACACCTCGAGCCTCCGAAACCCGAGCCACACGTTCGACTTCGCCGGGGTCCTATGACGTCACGCTGACGCCGTCGAATGGCGCCGGGACCGGCACGCCGGCAACGCACACGATCACGGTAACGACGCCAGGCGGTGGCTCCGGTGACCCGGTCTTCGTCGGTGCGGGCGACATCGCCAACTGCTCGCGGACCCAGGACGAGGCGACCGCGGTCCTGCTCGACGGCATCGCGGGGACGGTCTTCACCGCCGGCGACAACGTCTACGAGAACGGGACGGCGACAGAGTTTGCGAACTGTTATGGGCCGACGTGGGGTCGGCATAAGGGACGCACGCGGCCGGTCGTCGGGAATCACGAGTACCAGACCTCGGGCGCGACCGGCTACTACAACTACTTCGGCTCCGCCGCGGGCGACCCCTCGAAGGGCTATTACAGCTTTGACATCGGGTCATGGCACGCGATCGTGCTGAACAGCAACTGTTCGCAGGTCGGTGGGTGCGGCGCCAGCTCAGCCCAGGCGACATGGCTCCGTGCCGACCTGGTCGCCCATCCGGCCTCGTGCACGCTCGCCATCTGGCACCACCCGCGGTTCACTTCAAGCCGCAGCTCCCCGGACGGATTGACCGCCGCGTTGTGGCAGGCCCTCTACGACGCGGGGGCGGAGCTGGTCATCGGCGGCCACTACCACAACTACGAGCGGTTCGGTCCCCAGACACCCGCCGGGACCGCGGACAGCGGGTTCGGCGTCCGCGAGGTTGTCGTCGGTACGGGCGGTGTGGCCCTCGTCGGGTTCTCCGGCGGGGTCATGGCCAACAGCCTCGTGCGCAACAACGCCACCTACGGTGTTCTCAAGTTGACGCTCCATCCGACGAGCTACGACTTCGCGTTCGTCCCGATCGCCGGCCAGTCCTTTACCGACACGGGGTCGGGAACCTGCCACGCGACACCGTCGACGAGTGCGCAGGAAGCTGCCGCGGCCGCGACCGATGTCCAGCTCCGGGCGTGGGCCCGCGACATCGCCGAGCAAACGCGTCGGGGACGGCCGTCGGACGTCCTCGCGGCCGATCTACGGGATGCCGCCACCGGATCACGTCCGAGGTCCGACTGACCGAGCGGCCGACCCGTACCATGACCTCGATGGAGAAGGTCGCCTTCCTGGGGCTCGGGACGATGGGCTCGGCGATGGCCGCCAACCTCGCGCGCGCCGGGTTCCCCGTCACGGCCTGGAACCGGACGCCCGGCCGCGCGCCGGAGCTCGCCGAGCTCGGGGTCGAGATCGCGAAGTCGCCCGCCGACGCCAGCGCGGACACGCCGTTGGTCGTCATCTGCGTGTCCGACACACCAGACGTCGAAGCCGTCCTGTTCGGGGAGAACGGCGTGGCGTCCGGCGCCCGGTCCGGCACGCTCGTCATCGACTGCTCGACGATCGCGCCCTCGGGCAGCTGGGACTTCGCCGCTCGGCTGCGCGAACGCGGCCTGCGGATGGTCGACGCGCCGGTGTCGGGCGGGAGCGAGGGCGCCAAGAACGCGACCCTAACGATCTTCGTCGGCGGCGACGAGGGGGACGTCGAGCATGCCCGTCCCGTGCTGAACGCCCTCGGGCGCACGATCACGCACGTCGGGCCGATCGGTGCCGGCCAGGCGGTCAAGGCCGTGAACCAGGTCATCCTGGCCGGGACGTATCTGGGCGTCGCCGAAGGACTGGTGCTCGCCATCAAGGCCGGTCTCGACGTGGAGCAGGTCGTGGCCGCCCTCGGCGGTGGCGCCGCCCAGAGCTGGGTCCTAGCCAACCGAAGTGAGCGGATGATCGAAAACGACTACCCGCTCGGTTTCAAGGTGGCGCTTCATCGCAAGGACCTCGGGATCGCCCTGGATCTCGCCGGGCAGCTGGGCGCGGTCCTCCCGGTCAGCGCTCTCGCCGCCCAGATCGAGAACGGGCTCATCGCCAACGGCCACGGCGACGAGGACATGTCCGCGCTCGCGCGCGCGATCCGCCGGTTGTCGGGCCTCGACGGCTGATCCCGACGCGCCGAAGCGGGCTCTAGTCGAGGCCGACCAGCAACATCGGATCCCCGAGCTTGCCCTCGTACCGCGGGCGGAAGCGCTTCGCGTTGTACATGACGGGGACATCGACCTTGCGCGGACCGAGGGCGGGGTCGGGCAGGGCGGTGTGGGCGTACTTGCCGTCCTGGATCGCGACCATCCGCCCGGTGATCCCGCTGTGGATCAGGTCCATCGCTACATTGGCGAACGTGGTCGCGACCATCGAATCGATCGAGTCGGGCTCACCCGAGCGCAGGTCGTAGGTCAGCTCCGAGGCGAGCGTCTCGATGCCGGTCCGGGCCCGCAGCTCGTACGCGAGGGCCTCACCGACGTTGGCCTTGTGGCGATGCCCGAAGGCGTCGGCCTCGCCGACATCGCTCACCTTGGCGCCCTTCCAGATGGCGCCCTCGGCGGTAATCACGAACGCGTAGTGGCTGGGGTTGGCGGCGTGGTCGGCCGCCAGGAGAGCCGCCAGCGCGTCGAGGTCGTACGGCGCCTCGGGGATCACGCAGCGCGCCGAGGTCACGTACGCGGTGTACAGCGCCGAGAACCCGGCATCCCGCCCGAAGATCCGGAACACGCCGATCCGCTCGTGCGACCCGAGCGTCGTCCGCTGACGGTTGATGGCCTCCTTGGCGCGCGTGATCGCGGTCGAGAACCCGATGCAGTACTCCGTCCCCTGCACGTCGTTGTCCATCGTCTTGGGGATGGCCACGAGCGGGATGCCGGCATCCGCCAGGACCTGCGAGTAGGACAGCGTGTCGTCGCCCCCGATCGTGACGAGGACATCGATGCCAAGGGCCGCGATGTGGTCGAGCACGAGCGGGGTCAGGTCGTAGATGTCCGTGCCGACGGCCAATTTCTCCCGATCGGACTCGGGCAGCCAGGCGGGCAGTGCCTTCGATGGCATCTTGCGCGGGTTTGTCCGCGAGGTATGGAGGATGGTCCCGCCGGTGCGCTCGATCGTCCTCGTGTTGATCCGGTCCAGCGGCCGCAGGTACCCCGTGCCGCCGCCGTCGGGCAGATCCGGCTGGACATGGGTGAGGCCCTCCCAGCCGCGCCGCAGGCCGAGGACGTCGTAGCCGGCCTCGGTCGCCCGGTAGACGACGCTCTTGATGACCGCGTTGAGCCCCGGCACGTCGCCGCCGCCGGTGAGGACCGCGATGCGTGTGGGGGTCGACATGCCGTGGGGAATCCTAGCGTCTTGGTCTCGACGAGGCTGTTGCGGTTCGGTTGCGGGGGGTTGGGCGCAAACGGGCGTCTGCTAGCATCGCCACATGAACTACGAGCTGTTCATGGGCGAGGCGCTCGCGGAGGCACAGCTCGCTGTCGGGCGTGGTGAGCGGCCGATCGCGGCCGTCGCCGTCGTGGACGAGGCGATGGTCGCGCGCGCCCATGACCGAGTCGAGCAGGCCGACGACCCGACCGCTCACGCCGTGGTCGTCGCGCTCCGTGATGCCGCGCGTCGGCTCGGTCGGGGACGGCTCGCTGACGCCACGATCTTCACCACCGAGGAGCCGTGCGCGATGTGTGTCGGCGCGCTCCTGGAGAGCGATGTCGAAGCGCTCGTGTACGCGGTCCCGAACACCCGGGACGGGGCTGCCGGGACCGTCGTCCAGCTCGCCCAGCATGCTTCGTTGCCGC
Organism: uncultured Chloroflexia bacterium; assembly: GCA_963819655.1. GTDB lineage: Bacteria > Chloroflexota > Limnocylindria > Limnocylindrales > CSP1-4 > SPCO01. Next base: position 1,615,213 of record CAWFXA010000002.1, read on the forward strand.
GCCGGATCAAGGTCGTGAGCGGCATCCGTCGCGACGAGGTCGAGGCGCTCTTCGCCGCCAGTCCGACCGTCTAGCGGGTCGCCGATACGCCCGCCCAAGGGATGCCGGCGAGCGGCTGTCCAAGGCTCGTTTGGTATCCTCTCCCGCGGAGAGGTGTCCGAGTGGTTGATGGTGCCGCTCTCGAAAAGCGGTGTGCGAAAGCACCGCGGGTTCGAATCCCGCCCTCTCCGCCACCACACCCGATCACACGGACCGGTCGAAACCTCGGGCCGATGGCGTCGCGGGGATCCGCCGCGGGACTCGGTGCGACTGCGGGAGCACCCCGTTACCCTGTCGACTCGGGGAGAGGTCGCCTAGTGGACTATGGCGCCGCACTGGAAATGCGGTTCGGGGCAACCCGTCGCGGGTTCGAATCCCGCCCTCTCCGCCACACTCGCGTCACTCCCGGACGGCCGATGCCTGCGTTGACGCCTGCGGTCCTCGCTCACGCACCCCATCGGAGCGCCACTCGCCCGTCATGCCACCCGACCGTGAACTACGCGGACAGGGACGACTTTATGGCGCGCGTAGGGCGGCTTCTGCCTCCAATCGAGGCCATCGACGTGCGTAATGCCTGTCCCGATGCGCGGTATGCAGGGTCGACGGTCGTTGGTCCTGCGGCCAGTGGACATACGGTCGTTGCGAAGCGCGTTATTCAGGGTCGCCCCGGCCGCAGCCGCGTGGTTCACGGTCACCCCGGCCGCACACGCGGTGTTCACGGTCGCCTTGGCCGCAGACGCGGTCAGGCGCATCCACGGCCCGCGTCCACGGCCCACGTGTGAGCCCCATGCCTGATATCGAGATCCTGCCGCTCGCGCTGTCCGAGTTCCAGTTCACCGATCCGGCACTGGCCGACCGGCGTGGTGTCGTCATGGGATACGTCGTCCGGCATCCCGATGGGGTGCTCATGTTCGATACCGGGTTCGGCTTCGGCAACGCCGAGCTCGACGAGATGTACGCCCCGGTCGGCCGACCGATCCTCGAGATCCTGAGCGAGGCGGGCGTCGAAAAGGACGAGATCACGGAAGTCGTGAACTGCCACCTCCACGCGGACCACGCCGGTCAGAACGGAGCGTTTTCGGGCGTGCGCATCCACGTCCAATCGGCCGAATGGGAGGTTGCTCACACGACCGACCACACGGTCCTGGAGTGGATCGAGGCGCCCGGAGCGACGTACCTCCTCATCGACGGCGACCACGAGATCACGCCCGCGATCCGGGTGATCGCGACCCCCGGCCACACGCCGGGGCACCAGTCGCTCGCCATCGACACCGATGCCGGCACGGTCGTCCTCGCCGGGCAGGCCTGTTACACGGTCGGGGAATGGGTCGGCGATCCCGACGCCATGGAGGGCCGGAGCGTCGCGCCGGACCAGTCCGCATACGACCGGTCCATCGAGCGCCTGCGCGAGCTCGACCCCATTCGCGTTCACTTCGGTCACGACCGGGCGGTCTGGACGGCCGACCCCGCCCGTCCGTCGACCCCTGCTATCCTTCCCGGGCCGTGCTAGGCGGGGAACTAGCGGTGCCCTGTAGCCTGCAATCCGCTCCAGCAGGGCCGAATCCCCTCTCGAGGTCTCCGTTCTCGGTCGCCGCCCGTCGGTGCGACGTTGAGGATCGGGTCCCGCGCAGCGGCGAACCGCGAACCGTGTCAGGTCCGGAAGGAAGCAGCACTAAGCGACCATCGTCGGGTGCCGCGGAACGGCCTGATCCGAGCCGCCCGACGTGGTGGGCCCGGGCGACGGATGATCGACGGAGGGTGCACGGCATTTCCGCTCGGCTCACTCTCGACCGGAGGAGGTCGTGACCTCGACGACACCGCACCAGGCGCTGTACCGACGCTGGCGCGCCCAGACGTTCAGCCAGATCGTCGGCCAGGAAGCGGTCGTCGAGACGCTCCGCAACGCGGTCCGCACCGACCGCGTGTCGCACGCGATCCTCTTCGTCGGGCCGCGCGGCACCGGCAAGACTTCGATGGCGCGGATCCTCGCCAAGGCCGTCAACTGCACGAACCTCCAGGACGGCGATCCGTGTGACACGTGCGAGGCCTGCGTGGCCGTCCGAGACGGGACGACGCTGGACGTCCTCGAGATCGACGCGGCCTCGAACCGAGGCATCAACGAAGTCCGCGACCTGCGCGACCGACTCGCCTATCCGCCCGGGCACCTGCGGCGGAAGGTATACATCCTCGACGAGGCCCACCAGATCACGCGCGACGCGTGGAACGCGCTGCTCAAGTCGCTCGAGGAGCCGCCCGATTTCGTGATCTTCATCTTCGCGTCGACCGAACCGTCCGGTTTCCCGCCGGCCATCCTGTCGCGCCTGCAGCGCTACGACGTCCGTCGCCTGACGATCCCCGAGATCGAGGGCAAGCTGACCCGGATCCTCGAAGCGGACGGTCGAGCCATCGAGCCGGCCGCCCTGACGCTCATCGCGCGGCTCGCGGCAGGTGGCATGCGGGATGCCGAATCGATCCTCGATCAGCTCCTGTCGACCACCACCGAGACCGTGACCGAGGCAGCCGTCCGCGACCTGCTGGGGCTCGCCGATGCAGCCGCGGTCGACGGTTTCGTCGACGCCCTCCAGCGTGGCGACGTCGCGGCCGGCGTGGACATCCTCGACCAGCTCGAGGAACGGGGTCGCGATCCGCGTGCGCTGCTCGACCAGGTGGTCGACACCATCCGCATCCGGCTGGTCGACCCGGCGACGACCGACCAGGCGGGCCTCGTCGCAGTCGCTCGACGACTCGTCGCCATCGACCCCGACCGGGCCGGCATCGGTGGATTGCGGCTTCAGCTCGAGCTCGCCCTCTTCGCGGGAGGGTCGACGGCGCCTGCGACGGCACCCACGATCGTGGCGGCTCCCGAGGGTGCGGCGGTCCCTGCACCGGCGCGCCTGGCCGAGTCGGCGTCTGCCGCGGAGGCGGCGCCCATGACAGGACCGGCTCCGGCGCCGACGACCGAGGCGACCACCGCGTCCGACGGGTCGGCCCCGACGACCGCGTCGACCGACGAGCTTCCGACTCCCAAACCGGCGACGACGCTCAAAGCTGCGGAAAAGCCGCGGGCGGCCAGGGTCGATCGACCGGTGACGCCGGCGCCCGTCGGGGCCGGGGAGCCAGCCACGACACCCAAGGACGCGACATCCGACGAAGCGACAACCAGCGACGCGACGCCCGGCGACGCGCCGACACCGGCGGACGAACCCACCGCGGGCCACGCCGATCGCCCGTCCGTCGCGGTCCCGATCGCCGTCGGCGACGACCTCGACCGCCTGCTCGAAGGCTGGCCCGAGATCGTGAAGGCGGTCAGCCCCGCGACACGGGCCGTGCTCACCGAGTGCCGGCCGATCGGTGTCGAGGGCAACGTCGTCACGCTCGGCTTTCCCGAGGCCAAAGGCTTCCTCAAGGACCACGCCGAACGACGCCGGCAGGATGTCGAGACCGCGGTCGGCGGCCTCCTCGGTCGGCCGATCAGCGTCCGGACCGTTGCGACGAACATCGAAGTGGCGCCGCTCGGCGCGGCGGACGACCTCGTCGCCGAGGCGCGCCGCATCTTCGGGGAGGATCTGGTCGACGTCGCCGAGATCGACTGAGCGGCCCCGCCGCACGACGCCGCTGCATCGGTCAGACTCACCGACACCGACACGAGGAGGAGCGCACACGATGGGGATGGGCAACCTGCAGCGCATGGCGCAGCAGATGCAGCAGGAGATGCTGCGCATCCAGACGGAGCTGGAGGCCGCCACGGTCGACGGCTCTGCCGGCGGCGGGGTGGTCAACGCGACCGTGACCGGCAAGCAGGAGCTTGTCAGCATCACGATCGACCCGTCGGCGGTCGACCCAGACGACGTCGAGATGCTCCAGGACCTCGTCGTCGCGGCGGTCAACGATGCCCTCCGCGCGTCGCGCGAGCTGGCCGAGCAGAAGATGGCCGCGGTGACCGGCGGCCTGCGCATCCCGGGGATGTGACCGGCGCGTGGCCACCCCGCTCATCGAGCCCGTTGCGCGTCTGATCGAATCGTTCGCCCGGCTGCCGGGCATCGGGCCGAAGACCGCACAGCGTCTGACCTACCACCTGCTGCGCGCGCCCGACGCAGAGGCGCGTGCCCTGGCGGCCGCACTCGTCGATGTTCGCGACAAGGTCGTCTTCTGCGAGCTGTGCTTCAACATCAGCGAAGAGGAGCTCTGCGCGCTCTGCCGCGATCCCGGTCGCGACCAGCGCCGGCTGTGCGTCGTCGAGGAGCCGCTCGACGTCCTGGCCCTGGAGCGGACCGGGGAGTTCAAGGGGCGCTATCACGTGCTCCATGGCGCCATCTCACCGATCGATGGGATCGGGCCCGAGCGCCTGAAGATCCGCGAGCTGCTCGACCGTGCCGATGAGGCGTCGCGCGACGGCATCCCGTTCGAGGAGGTCATCATCGCGACCAATCCGACGCTGGAGGGCGAGGCGACGGCCATGTATCTCGCCGAGCGGCTGGAGTCGGTGGTCGGCTCGGTGACGAGGATCGCGCGTGGGTTGCCGGTCGGTGGCGACCTCGAGTACGCCGACGAGGTGACCCTCATCCGCGCCCTGCAGGGTCGGCGGGCGGTCTGACGTGAGCAACCTCCTCAACGAGATCGGCCTTCGGGTGATCAAGGCCGGGCTGGCATTGCTGCTCGGCGTCGTGCTGTATTCCGTCATCACCGGTCCGTTGGGAAATGCCGGATCGGTGGAGCTGGCGCTCCTCTGCTGGCTGAGCGGTGCGGCGT
>CAWFXA010000002.1:1622500-1792136 GCA_963819655.1 uncultured Chloroflexia bacterium
GGAGTTCGAGTCTCCTCGTCTCCACCACCCCTTGCGGCGCCGGCGCCGCCAAATCGAAGATCTCGGGACCACCCGAGGCCACCACGTAACGGGTCCGCGATGGCGGGCCCATCATCGAGCCCCTGATCCGTGTTCTGCCGCCCGCCGGCAGGCCACCGACCAGCGGATCGCTGGGCGACGATCGATGTCCGCATCGACCGTCGGAGGTCCACCTCGGTGGGCCGCACCTTAACAACTGGATAGTGTTCGGCAGAAATGAAGAATCTTCGATTTCGCCGAGTAGTCAAGGAAATGATCCCGATCGATCCCATCCGCCGACTGACCGCCTGGTCAGAGGCTGGAGGGGGTCAAGCTACAAAGGGCACGGGGTGGATGCCTTGGCGCCAAGAGCCGATGAAGGACGTGGCAGGCTGCGAAAAGCTTCGGGGAGTCGCGAGCAGACAGTGATCCGGAGATGTCCGAATGGGGAAACCCGGCTGGGGTCATGCCCAGTCACTCCTGGCTGAACCAAATAGGCCAGGAAGAGGTAAGCCAGCGAACTGAAACATCTCAGTAGCTGGAGGAGAAGAGAACATTCCCTGAGTAGTGGCGAGCGAAAGGGGAAGAGCCCAAACCCAACTCAGCGCGATAGGTTGCCGCCGTTTCTGAGTGGGGGTTGTAGGAGTCGATCGTGGAGGCCCGGCAAGGCGTCCGCGGAGTTACCAAGTCGATCGTTAGTCGAACTGCCCTGGAACGGCAGGCCAGAGAGGGTGAGAGCCCCGTAGGCGAAAACGACCGACCTCCGTGATCGACCACCTGAGTACCACGTGGAAGGTCTCTCATGTGGGAACCTGGGCGGACCACCGTCCAAGGCTAAATACTCTTGGCGACCGATAGTGAACGAGTACCGTGAGGGAAAGGTGAAAAGCACCCCGGAAGGGGAGTGAAAAAGTACCTGAAACCATGTGCCTACAAGCAGTCAGAGGGTGTTGCCGGTTCGCCGGTAGCCTGATGGCGTGCCTTTTGAAGAATGAGCCGACGAGTTACGTGTGTGTGGCGAGGTTAAGTCCGCGAAGGACGGAGCCGGAGCGAAAGCGAGTCTGAATAGGGCGATCAGTCGCACGCAGTAGACCCGAAACCGAGTGACCTATCCATGGCCAGGTTGAAGCGGGAGTAATGTCTCGTGGAGGACCGAACTCACTAGCGTTGAAAAGCTAGGGGATGAGCTGTGGATAGCGGTGAAATGCCAATCGAACTCGGAGATAGCTGGTTCTCCCCGAAATAGCTTTAGGGCTAGCCTCGGGCGTTCAATCACGGGGGTAGAGCACTGGATGGGCTAGGGGGCTTCCCGCTTACCAACCCCAACCAAACTCCGAATCCCGTGATTTCAGAGCCCGGGAGTCAGACTGCGAGGGCTAAGCTTCGTGGTCAAAAGGAAAACAGTCCAGACCGCCAGCTAAGGTCCCTAAATCCAAGCTAAGTGGTAAAGGATGTGGATTCGCTCAGACAACCAGGATGTTGGCTTAGAAGCAGCCACCATTGAAAGAGTGCGTAACAGCTCACTGGTCAAGTGGATCTGCGCCGAAAATTCAGCGGGGCTCAAGCTTGGTACCGAAGCTGCGGATCAGGTGATCGTTCGCGATCGCCTGGTGGTAGGGGAGCGTTCCATCAGCTGTGAAGGTCGACCGTGAGGACGGCTGGAGCGGACGGAAGTGCGAATGTCGGCATGAGTAGCGCAATGTGAGTGAGAATCTCACACGCCGTAAGCCTAAGGTTTCCTGAGGAAGGCTTGTCCGCTCAGGGTTAGTCGGGCCTAAGCCGAGGACGAACGTCGTAGGCGATGGACATCCGGTTGATATTCCGGAACCACTAACGATCGTTTGCACCGCAAGGTGTCGCCTGGGGGTAGGAGATGGGAGGAGGCCGGCGCAAGCCGGTTCAAGTCCCGGATCTGATCCCAGGTGAGAGCGATGGCATGACACGGTGTGGTAGTTCGAGCGCGTTTTGGCTATACGCGTCTAAGCCGGTAGGGGGATCGGACAGGTAAATCCGTCCGGTCATTCAACCCCGAGCAGCGAATGAAAGGGGCTTCTGCCTCGATTCGAGTGAGCCACGCTGGCGAGAAAAGTGTCTAGCGAGATCAATAGTGTCCGTACCGCAATCCGACACAGGTAGGCGGGTAGAGAATACCAAGGCGATCGGGAGAACCCTCGTTAAGGAACTCGGCAACATGGCCCCGTAACTTCGGGAGAAGGGGCGCTTCGCGGCTGCTTGCTTGCAAGCGGTCGATCGAAGCCGCAGTGAAATGGCCCAGGCGACTGTTTAGCAAAAACACAGGTCTCTGCGAAAGCGAAAGCTGACGTATAGGGGCTGACGCCTGCCCAGTGCCGGAAGGTTAAGAGGAGAGGTGCAAGCTTTGAACCGAAGCCCCGGTAAACGGCGGCCGTAACTATAACGGTCCTAAGGTAGCGAAATTCCTTGTCGGGTAAGTTCCGACCCGCACGAATGGCGTAACGATCTGGGCGCTGTCTCAACGAGGGATCCGGCGAAATTGAAGTACCTGTGAAGATGCAGGTTACCCGCGGCAGGACAAAAAGACCCCGTGGAGCTTTACTACACCCTGACATTGGATTGGGATTTAGCTTGTGTAGGATAGGTGGGAGGCTGAGAAACTGGGGCGCTAGCCTCGGTGGAGCCAACGTTGAAATACCACCCTTGTTGTATCTCGGTTCTAACCGCGACCCGTGATCCGGGCGCAGGACAGTGTCAGGCGGGTAGTTTGACTGGGGCGGTCGCCTCCTAAAAGGTAACGGAGGCGCCCAAAGGTTCCCTCAGGCTGAATGGAAACCAGCCGAAGAGTGCAAAGGCATAAGGGAGCTTGACTGCGAGACTTACACGTCGAGCAGAGACGAAAGTCGGGCTTAGTGATCTGGTACCTCCGAGTGGAAGGGGTATCACTCAACGGATAAAAGCTACCCCGGGGATAACAGGCTGATGGTGCCCAAGAGTTCACATCGACGGCACCGTTTGGCACCTCGATGTCGGCTCGTCGCATCCTGGGGCGGAAGTACGTCCCAAGGGTTTGGCTGTTCGCCAATTAAAGCGGCACGCGAGCTGGGTTCAGAACGTCGTGAGACAGTTCGGTCTCTATCCGCCGTGGGCGTAGGGAACTTGAGAGGAGTTGCTCCTAGTACGAGAGGACCGGAGTGAACGAACCGCTGGTGTGCCAGTTGTCCCGCCAGGGGCACCGCTGGGTAGCTATGTTCGGTCGGGATAAGCGCTGAAAGCATCTAAGTGCGAAGCTCGCCTCGAGATGAGGTTCCCCACCGGGTCAACCGGGTAAGACCGCAGGGAGACCACCTGTTTGATAGGCCGCATGTGGAAGTCCGGTGACGGATGAAGCTGAGCGGTACTAACGGTCGAGGGCTTGACCTCTTCAGCAACTGACCAGGGGTCAGTGGCTGGGATCGTGATCGATCCTTGACGACTCATTCCGAGATCGAAGATCTCTTCCGGCGCCCGCCGGGTCCCGACGCGGACCTGCTGCGTGCCGCTGCCGACACGTCCAGACGCAACGAATCCCGGTGACTCTAGCGGAGAGGCCATACCCGTTCCCATCCCGAACACGGAAGTCAAGCTCTCCAGCGCCGAAGATACTGAGAGGGCAGCCTTTCGGGAAAATAGGTCGTCGCCGGGATTTTTGCGTTGCTGGGACCCGTGACCGCTTTGGATGCGTGACACGAGCAGGTATCCTCCGCTCGGATGACGGACATCGCGGTCCCGGGAACTGCCGCACCGTCCACCGCGCCGGATACGGCCGCGGTCTGTCCGTTCCTGCTCGCAGGCGACGCCGCCTGGCGGTCGTCGAGCGTGTCGCGCGATCATCGCTGCCACGCCGTGGCTCCTGCGGCCATCCTCGCGGGAGACAAGCAGCGCCGGCTGTGCCTTGTCGACCGGCACGTCGGCTGTAGCACCTACGTCGCCGCGACCACCACCTTGGCCGAGCCGGGCGCACCGGCGACCCGCCCGCTTCACCGCTCCGTCACCAAGACCGCGCCGCTCGTTCTGGACCGCGTCCGCCTGTCGATCGCCCCGCCGGTCCTGCTCGGGCGCCGTGTCGGCCAGAGCGGCCTCGTCGCGTTGATGGTCGTCGCCTTCGGGGCCCTTGCTGTGACGCGTCTCGGCAGCAGCGGTCCGGGCATCGGCCCGGTGGCCGGCGTCGGCGCGGGCTCGCCGACAGCATCCGTCGCCGCCTCGCAGGTCGCGGTCGCGCCGACCACCGCCGGCTCGAGCCCCGATACTGGGTCGACACGCACCCTCGTGCCCACCGAGGTCGAGCCGACCGCCGCGCCGACGCCCGCGCCGACTCCCGCGCCCACGGCGAGCCCGAGGGCGACGGCGTCCCCGCCATCGACCGCGGGCGCGACGACATATAAGGTCAAGAGTGGGGACACACTGAGCGGGATCGCCGGCGAGCACGGGACGACGTGGCGGGTCTTGGCCGAGCTCAACAACATCGACGATCCGCGCACCCTGCGCGTGGGCCAGGTGCTCAAGCTGCCGGGCTGATCCTCAGCGCTGGCAGCCGCGGCAGTAGGACGTCACGAACCCGCCGGCCTTGACCTCGGTGATGCGCGTGCCGCAGCGCGGGCAGGCCTGACCGCCTTTCATATGGACCGCGAGGAAGTCGCGGACCTGGGTCTCGAAGGTCGGCGGGACCCGCTCGCGCAGGATGTCGATCGCTGTCGAGATCGTCGCGCGCATGCCCTCGTAGAGCGCATCGATCTCCTCCGGCGCCAGGCTGGAGCGCTTGCGAAACGGCAGCAATCGGGCCGCGTGGAGGATCTCGTCGCTATAGGCGTTGCCGATGCCGGCCACGAACGCCTGATTGCGAAGCAGGTTCTTGAGCTCTCCGGGATGACGCCGGATCCGGTCACGCCAGACCTCGAGCGTCAGCGCCGGGTCGTCGGCATCCGGACCGATCTCGTCGTCCGCCATCCCCGGGACGGCGCGCTCGATGCCCGCCGGCAGGAGATAGACCTTGCCCATCTGGGTGGGGTCCCGATAGCGGATCTCCGGGTGGGCGCCGGCGGCCGGAAGCCACGCCGCGTCACGGGTCCAGCTCGCCGACTTGAAGCCTTTGGTCGAGCCAGCCTCGCCGAACCCGAGGACGACGGCCGTCTTGCTCGGCAGCTTGGCGCCGGCCGTGGCCAGCTGGAAGCGACCGGTGAGCATCGGGTTGACCACGATCCGGTCGCGATCGAGGTCCACGAGGAGGAATTTCCCGCGCTGGCGGATGCCCGTGACAGCCTGCCCGACGAGGGCTTCGAGCTCATGGGGCGTGCCCCGGACAGCGAGCGGTCCGGGAGCGGTCGCGGTGGTGATCCGGCGGCCTCGCAAGGCCGCATCGATGGCCTCCGCGACGATCGTCAGGTCGGGTAATTCGGGCACGGCTGCCGATTGTAGCCGCGTGAAACGCTGTGCTAGACTCTCCCGGCCCCGAGAGGCAGGACAGCTGAAGAGCGAAATCAGGCCATAGTCAGAGCGCGAAGGAGCGGACCGCGGAAGTCGAACACCACGGACCACACCCGAACGGATCGTCTGACCCGGCCTGAGCATCGCTCAGGTCGTTTCTGATTCTTGGTCGCGAATCCACGACAGGAGTGACCACGACATTGACCGAAGAGAAGCAGGGCGGCACCACGCCTGCCACCGACGCCACGGCATCGGGGGAACCACAGGTGCCTGACCGACCCGCAGGGGCGATCGCCGTCGCCGACGAACCGGCGCAGCCGGCAGCCGACGTGTCCGAGACCCCCACCAGCGAGGCGCCCGCCATCGATGCCGATCCGACGGAGGTCGAGACGGCTTCGACGGGGGAGTCGGCGCCGGTGATCGAGACCGAGACCGCCCCGGAGCCCGGGGCTCCGTCGGCGACGGCCGAGACCGTCGATGCGACGCCAGCAGAGGATCAGACCGCCGGTGCGCCCAGCGCGTCGGAGGCGTCCGCGCCGGCAGAGGCAGCCGCCCTCGACACTGAGGCGGCATCCGACACGGACGCTGAGACCGGCGCTGTCTCCGAGGCCGACGCAGAGGCCGAACCAGTGGCCACAGCCGAGCCCGAGGCGGCAGCCGAACCCGAGCCCGTGGCCGCAGCCGAACCCGAGGCCCCGGCGCCGCCGCGTGACCTGGGCCCCGAGCCGACGACGATGGAGGAGCTGCTCGCGGAGCAGGAATCCGACATCAAGAGCTTCAAGCACGGCGATGTCGTCGAGGGGACCGTCGTCCGCATCGACAAGGACGAGATCCTCGTCGACATCGGTGCGAAGAGCGAAGGCGTCGTCAGCAATCGCGAGCTCTTCGGCCGCCACGGCGGCGAGGGGCAGGCCCCGCTCAACATCGGCGACACCGTCCTCGTCTATGTCCTCCAGCCCGAGTCGCCCGAGGGCCACGCGGTCCTGTCGCTTCGCCGCGCAGGACTCGAGCGCAAGTGGCGCGCGATGCAGGAGCAGTTCGAGGCAGGGGTCATCATCGAGGCGCCGGTCATCGACCATAACAAGGGTGGCCTCATCGTCGACTGCGGCATCCGCGGCTTCGTGCCGATCAGCCAGATCGTCGACTTCCCCCGACGGCCGCAGAACGACCAGCCCCGCGATGCCGCCCAGGAGATCGCCGAGAAGCTCCAGCCGTTCGTCGGCCGGAAGCTCCGCCTCAAGATCCTCGAGGTCAACCGCAAGGCCAACCGCCTGATCCTGTCGGAGAAGGTCGCGCTCTACGAGGAGCGCCGCGAGAAGCGGGACGAGCTCTTCAGCAGCCTGCAGGTCGGTCAGAAGGTCACAGGCACGGTCCGCTCGATCGCGCCGTTCGGTGTCTTCATCGATCTCGGAGGGATCGACGGCCTCGTCCACAAGAGCGAGCTCTCGTGGAACAAGGTCAACAACCCGGAGGCCGGCTACAAGGTCGGTGATGAGGTCGAGGCCGAGGTCATCGACATCAACCACGAGCGCGGCCGGATCAGCCTGTCGATCCGTCGGCTCCAGCCCGACCCGTGGCATTCGACCGTGGCCGATTTCAAGGTCGGCGACATCATCGATGGCACGGTCACGAAGCTCGTCAACTTCGGCGCCTTCGTGCGCGTCCGCGATGGGCTCGAGGGGTTGATCCACATCAGCGAGCTGTCGCACCAGCGCGTCGCTCACCCGGGCGATGTCGTCCACGAGGGCCAGTCGCTCAAGCTCAAGATCATCTCGCTCGACTCCGAGCGCCATCGCCTCGGGCTCAGCCTCAAGCAGGCCGAGGAGCCGCCGGCGCGTCCGGCGCCGGAGCCCGGCCAGGCCGCGCCGTCAGGTGGTGGACCGCGTGCCGAGCGACGTCCGCGCCAGGAGCGCAGTTACTCCATGAGTGACGCGGTCCAGGAGCCGGAGGGCGGGATCGACAACACGCTCGCGTCGGCGTTCGCACAGGTTCGCCAGCAATTGGCCGAAGCCGAGTCCGGGCCGGTCGCGGAAGGTGAGGCCGAGCAGGCACCCGCCGCCGAACACGAGATCGAGCCGGCGGCTGCAGCCGATGATGACGAAGGTCCTGTCGCCGTGGCAGAGCCAGTCGCCGAAGCCGAGCCCGTCGAGGCCGAGGCGGTCGCGGAGACCGTGGCCGAGCCGGTCGCAGAAGCCGAACCAGTCGCCGAAGCCGAGCCGGTCGCCGAAGCCGAGCAGGTCGCTGAGGCAGAGCCGGTGGTCGAAGAGGTCGCTGCCGACGCCGAGCCCGAGCCGATCGCCGAAGCCGAGGCGGTCACCAAAGCCGAGCCGGTCGCCGAACCCGAGGCGGAGCCGGCCCCCGCAGGGACTGCGCCAAGCGACGATGCAGAGATCCCAGAGGAGCCCGCCGAGGCCGTCGCCGAGCCGATCGAGGAGCCGGCAGCCGAGACCGAGCCGCCGACGGACGCCGCCAAGACCAAGGACGACGCGAAGGCCTAGGACGCAGTCCGCCTCACCGAGACCGCAAACGACCCGCCGACAACCGGCGGGTCGTTTCGATTCCTTAAGCGGTTTTCGTGCATCCGAACACCTGTCCACCGGCGATTCCATCTAGGGTGGACCGGTACTCATGGCACCAGCCGGCTGGTGTGAACGTCGTGCTAGCATGGGTATCAGGTCGGTGCATGAATGGGCCGGCGAAGGGAACAGGCGTTCGACTCGATGGATCGCTTCGACAAATTCACGGATCGCGCGCGCAAGGTCCTGACACTCGCTCAGGACGAGGCGCAGCGGTTCAACCACAACTACATCGGCACGGAGCATCTGCTCCTGGGCCTCGTCCGCGAGGGCGAGGGTGTGGCCGCGCGCGTCCTCGAGAACATGAACGTCGAGCTGGCCAAGGTGCGGACCGCCGTCGAGTTCATCATCGGTCGCGGCGATCGACCGGTCGTCGGTGAAGTCGGGCTCACGCCGCGCGCGAAACGCGTCATCGAGCTCGCCATCGACGAGGCGCGCCGCCTCGGCCACAACTACATCGGCACCGAACACCTGCTGCTCGGTCTCGTCCGCGAGGGCGAGGGCATCGCAGCCGGCGTCCTCGAGTCACTCGGCGTCAACCTGGACAAGGTGCGCCACGAGGTCATCCGCGTCCTGTCACAGAGCTCCTCGGCCGGCCCCAGCGCGCAGGAGACGAAGCGCGCCAGCAAGACGCCGACCGTCGACCAGCTCGGGATCAACCTGACCGAGGCGGCCCGCGCGGGCAAGCTCGATCCGGTGATCGGTCGCGAGAAGGAGATCGAGCGGGTCATCCAGATCCTCGGTCGGAAGACCAAGAACAACCCCGCGCTGATCGGGGAGCCGGGCGTCGGCAAGACGGCGATCGCGGAGGGCCTGGCCCACCGGATCATCGCCGGCGACGTGCCCGACATCCTGCTCAACAAGCGCGTTCTGACGCTCGACATCGGTTCGCTCGTCGCCGGCACCAAGTACCGAGGCGAGTTCGAGGAGCGGCTCAAGAAGATCATCGAGGAGCTGCGGAACACGAACGACGCCGTCCTCTTCATCGACGAGCTCCACACGCTCGTCGGGGCCGGCGCGGCCGAGGGCGCCATCGACGCCGCGAACATCCTCAAGCCGCCGCTGTCCCGTGGCGAGCTCCAGTGCATCGGTGCCACCACACTCGACGAGTACCGCAAGTACATCGAGCGCGACGCGGCACTCGAGCGCCGCTTCCAGCCGGTCATGGTCGAAGAGCCGACGCTGGAGCAGACGATCGACATCCTGCTCGGCATCCGCGAGCGCTACGAGCAGCACCACAAGGTCACGATCACCGACGAGGCCGTGAAGGCCGCCGCGGACCTGTCGATCCGCTACATCACCGATCGCCACCTGCCGGACAAGGCGATCGACCTCATCGACGAGGCCGCCTCGCGCGTCCGCCTGCGCCACTCCTCCGCCCCGCCCGCCCTGCGCGAGGCCCAGAAGGAGCTGGACCGGGTCACGAAGGAGAAGGACGCGGCGATCAACAACCAGGAGTACGAGGAAGCCGCCACGCTCCGCGAGACCGAGGCGACCGCCAAGGAGACCGTCGACACGCTCCGCGCCGAGTGGCAGACGACGATGTCCGGCGACCAGCCGACCGTCGGGGACGAGGAGATCGCCCAGGTCGTTGCGATGTGGACCGGGATCCCGGTCACGCGCATCGCCCAGGAGGAGTCGGAGCGGCTGCTCCACATGGAGGATGCCCTCCACAACCGGGTCATCGGCCAGCAGGAAGCCATCGACATCGTGTCGAAGGCGGTCCGTCGCGCGCGCGCGGGCCTCAAGGACCCGAAGCGCCCGATCGGCTCGTTCATCTTCCTCGGCCCGACCGGCGTCGGGAAGACCGAGCTTGCCAAGGCCCTCGCCGAGTTCATGTTCGGCAGCGAGGACGCGCTCATCAAGATCGACATGAGCGAGTTCATGGAGCGCCACAACGTCAGCCGACTCGTCGGGGCGCCTCCCGGCTACGTCGGTTTCGACGAGGGTGGCCAGTTGACCGAGGCCGTCCGCCGCAAGAGCTACGCGGTCGTGCTGCTCGACGAGGTCGAGAAGGCCCACCCGGAGGTGTTCAACATCCTCCTCCAGATCCTCGAGGACGGACACCTGTCCGACGCGAAGGGTCGCCGGGTCGACTTCCGGAACTGCATCATCATCATGACCTCGAACCTGGGCGCGAAGCAGCTCCAGACCAACTCGAGCCTCGGTTTCCGGGTGCAGGGCACGACCGACGAGGCACGCGCCGAGAGCTCGTACGAGCTGATGAAGGAAAAGGTTGCGACCGAGCTGAAGAACAGCTTCCGGCCGGAGTTCCTCAACCGGATCGACGCGACTGTCGTCTTCCGCTCGCTGACGGTCGAGGAGATGACCCTGATCGTCGATCTGATGCTGGCCCGTGTGCGCGATCAGCTTCGGGCCCAGCAGATGTCGCTCGAGGTCACCGACGCGGCCAAGGAACACATCATCAAGCTCGGGTATGACGTCGCCTACGGCGCGCGACCGCTGCGCCGCGTCATCCAGAACATGATCGAAGACGTCCTCGCGGAGCACCTGCTCCTCGGCCGCTACGAACCGGGCACGACGATCGTCGTCGACAAGGACCCGGAGGCCGGCCTGGATATCCACGCCGCCGAGTCCCGGACGCCGGTCGAGGCCCACTGACCCTCCCGTGGCCAAGGCCACGAGCCGCTACGTCTGTCAGAGCTGCGGCGAAGCCTTCCTCCGATGGGAGGGCCAATGCCGTGCCTGCGGCGAATGGAACAGCCTCGTCGAGACCGTGGTCAGGGCCAAGGCCTCGAGCGCCGCGTCGGCGCGCGCCCGCACTGGGGTAGGCGGCGGGGTCGTCGAACCACTTCCGCTGCGCGACATCGGTGAGGCCGCCGTCCCACGGCTGCCGACGTCCATCGGTGAGCTCGACCGGGTCCTCGGGGGAGGGGTCGTCCCGGGATCGCTGATCCTCCTCGGCGGTGAGCCGGGGATCGGCAAATCCACGCTCCTGCTCCAGGCGGCGGCCGGGATCGGCGGTCCGGTCCTGTACGCCACAGGTGAGGAGTCGGCCGCCCAGGTCCGCCTCCGTGCCGAGCGTCTCGGTCTGCTCGACTCTCCGGCCGGTGCCGCCATCGAGGTTCTCGCCGAGCGCGATGTCGCGCGGATCGTCGAGGTGGCACGGTCGGCGCGCCCGGTGATGCTCATCGTCGACTCGGTCCAGACCGCGATGATCGACGAGCTGGACGGCGCAGCCGGGAGTGTCGGCCAGGTCCGGGAGTCGACGCTTCGGTTCATGGAGTTCGCCAAGGGCGAAGGGATCGCGGTCGTGCTCGTCGGCCATGTCACGAAGGACGGGTCGATCGCCGGGCCGAAGACAATGGAGCACCTCGTCGACGCGGTGGTGACGCTCGAGGGCGAACGCTTCGCGGCGTTGCGACTCGTTCGGTCGACGAAGAACCGGTTCGGCTCGACCGACGAGGTCGGCGTGTTCGAGATGGCCGGCGACGGGCTTCGCGAGGTGGCGGACCCGGCCCGGGCCTTCCTGGCGGACCATCCGGAGGCGGCGCCGGGCAGCGTGGTCGCCCCGACGATGGAAGGCAGCCGCCCGTTGCTCGTCGAGGTGCAGGCCCTGGTCTCACCGGCCGGCTACGGCACGCCGGCGCGCAAGGCGAGCGGTATCGACCCCAATCGACTCGGCCTCCTCGTCGCGGTGCTCGGCCGGCGGGCCGGGATCGGGCTGGGATCGCACGACGTGTATGCGAACCTCGCCGGTGGTCTCAGCGTCGCCGAGCCGGGCCTCGACCTGCCCGTCGCGCTTGCCCTTGCCTCGTCGATGCGCGACCGACCCATGGCTTCGGATGCCGTCGCGATCGGCGAGGTCGGATTGCTCGGTGAGCTGCGCCCGGTCGCCGGCGTCGAGCGCCGGCTGAGGGAAGCCGCGCGCCTCGGTTTTGCGACTGCGATCGTCCCGCGACCGGGCCGAGGCGGGCACCCGATCGAGGTCTCCGGGCTCCGCGTGATCGAGGTCGCGACCCTGCGCGAGGCCATCGCCGCGGGGCTGGGAGAGGGGCCGCGCACTCGTGGCGAGGCCGTTCCGGCGATGCTAGGCTGACGCCCCGTCCAAGCCACTCCGGGTGGACGACCGAGAAGATCCACCGAGGGTGCACTGGTTGATCCGCTATATCCGTCTCCTGGGAGCGGCGCTCGGAGGGCTCATCGGGCTGGTCCTCGCGACTGCCGGCGAGGGCCTTTTCCGGGAGGCCAGCTACGCCGGGTTCCTGCTTGCGGCGTGGGTCGTCGCGTGGGTCGTCGTGGGCTTCGCGATCCTGCCCTACCTGACGCTCGTTCCAGCGACCTGGCTCATCTCGCGTGTGGAGGATCTGTCGACCGCCGAGTTCGTGACGGCGGTCATCGGCCTGACGCTCGGCCTCCTGATGGGGCTGCTGCTGGGCGTGCCGCTCGCCAACCTCCCACCGCCGTGGGGCGACGTGCTCCCGCTCGGGGTCTCCCTGTTCCTGGGTCTCGGCATGCTGGGCCTCACGGTCGCGAAGCGGCGCGACCTGATCATGGCCGCGCAGGCAGTCGGGTTCCTTCGATCGGGTGACGATGTCCGGAACGAGAACCTCGCGGGCGAGCCGCGCATCGTCGTCGACACCTCGGCGATCATCGACGGCCGGATCGCCGAGATCGTCGAGAGCGGCTTCATCTACGGCACGCTCGTGATCCCACGGTTCGTGCTCGACGAGCTCCAGCACATCGCGGACAGCTCCGACACGCTGCGTCGGAACCGCGGACGCCGCGGGCTCGAGATCCTCAACAGGATGCAGAAGGAGCCGGGAACGCCGGTCGAGATCGTGGAGGACGCCGTCCCGTCCGAGACCGAGGTCGATGCAAAGCTCGTCGCCCTGGCGCGGGCGCGCAGCGGGGTCATCCTCACCAACGACTTCAATCTGAACCGCGTGGCCGAGCTGCAGGGCGTCCGCGTGATGAACATCAACTCGCTGGCGAACGCGGTGAAACCCGCCGTCCTGCCCGGCGAGGAGCTCCGCGTCCGGGTCATCCAGGAAGGCAAGGAAGCCGGCCAGGGCGTCGGCTTCCTCGATGACGGCACGATGATCGTGGTCGAGGGCGGCGCGCGACACATCGACAAGGATCTCGACGTCGCGGTCACGCGGGTCCTCCAGACCGTGGCCGGTCGGATGATCTTCGCGCAGCCGCGTCTGGATTGAGCCCTCCGAGGGCTGAGGCGACGCTCTCGTGAGTCATCAACCCGAGGACCCGGCTCCCGCCGACGCGATCATCGTCGCCGCCGGTGCCTCGTCGCGGATGGGCGGAGCGGACAAGCTCCTCGCGACGATCGGCGACAGGCCGCTGCTCGCGCACGCCGTCGATGCCCTGGCGTCGTCCCCGGCCGTCGGATCGATCGTGATCGTCACGACGCCCGACCGGAGGCAGATGCTCGAGGGTGGTGGCTGGGTTCCGGGCGACCGGACCACGTTCGTCGATGGAGGCGACCGGCGCCAGGATTCGGTCCGCGCCGGTTTTCGGGCTCTTGAGGAAACGGTTCCAGATCCCAACGGGTCGCGGGTCGTGCTCGTCCACGACGGGGCGCGCCCGTTCGTCCCGGCGACGCTGGTGGCGGAGGTCGTGGCCGCCACGGAACGGCATGGTGCCGCGATCCCGGTCGTGCCCGTCAGCGACACCCTTAAGCGGGTGGTCGACGACCGGATCGAAGCCACCGTCGACCGCTCCACGTTGGCCGCCGCACAGACCCCGCAGGGTGTCCGCCGCTCGATCCTTCGCAGCGCGCTGGCCAGCGACGTCGCCGTCGATGGGACGTGGACCGATGAAGCCGCCCTGCTGGAGGCCTGTAGAATCGTCGTTCATGTCGTCCCCGGCGATCCGGCCAACCTCAAGGTGACGGTTCCCGCCGATCTGGAGCGGGCGACCGCGCTGCTGGCCGGGCCGAACCCGATGCGACGGTCCGGGCTCGGCCGCGATGCGCATCCGTTCGGCCCGGGCGAGCCGTTGCGGCTTGGCGGCACCGAGATCCCGGGCGCACCGCGACTCCATGGTCACTCCGATGGCGACGTCGTCCTGCATGCGCTCGCGGACGCGCTGCTCGGAGCGGCCGGTCTGGGCGACCTGGGTCGCATGTTCCCGGCGGGTCCGGAGACGCCCCGCGGAGTGGCGAGCCGAGACCTGCTGGCGGCGGTCGTCGACCGACTGGCCGAGGCCGGCTGGCGACCGGCGACGGTGGATGTGACGATCGTCGCGGCTCGCCCGCGCCTGGCCGGCCACCTCGATTCGATGCGCG
This sequence comes from uncultured Chloroflexia bacterium, assembly GCA_963819655.1. Lineage (GTDB taxonomy): Bacteria > Chloroflexota > Limnocylindria > Limnocylindrales > CSP1-4 > SPCO01. Next base: position 1,636,796 of record CAWFXA010000002.1, read on the forward strand.
GCGCGGTCGCCGACCTCCTCGATATCGACGAGGGAGCCGTCGGCATGAAGGCGTCGACAGGCAACCTCGACGGCCCGGAAGGCGCGGGCCGGTCGATCTCGACCCTGGCGCTGGCCACCATCGAGAAGACGCCGTGAGCGAGCCCCGGCTCCACGATACGTTGACCGGCGAGACACGACCGCTGGTGCCGCTCCGCGACGATGGCGTCCGGATCTACTCGTGCGGCCCGACCGTCTACGGGCCGGCCCACATCGGGAATTTCCGATCCTTCCTGTTCGCCGACCTGCTCGTGCGGTACCTCCGCTGGCGCGGCTACACGGTGACCTGGGTGATGAACATCACCGATGTCGATGACAAGATCATCCGCGGGGCTGCCGCCGCCGGCGAGCCGATCGACGAACTGAGCGCTCGCTACCTGGAGCGTTTCCTCGTCGACGCGGACACCCTGCGCATGACGCGCCCCGACGTCCTGCCTCGGGCGACCGAGCACATCGACGAGATGGTGACGCTCATCGAGACGTTGCTCGAGCGCGGGCACGCCTACCGCACCGATGACGGCTCGATCTTCTTCCGGATCTCGTCGTGGCCGGCGTACGGACGTCTCGCGCGGCTGGATCCCGCGGGGATGCGTGTCGGCGAACGTGTCGAGGCCGACGAGTACGCCAAGGACGACGTCCGCGATTTCGCGCTGTGGAAGGGCCCCAAGCCCGGCGAGCCGTCGTGGTCGACGTCGATAGGCGACGGCCGGCCGGGCTGGCACATCGAGTGCTCGGCCATGAGCATGGCGCACCTCGGCCCGTCGTTCGACATCCACACAGGTGGGGTCGACCTGATCTTCCCCCACCACGAGGACGAGATCGCCCAGAGTGAGGCGGCGACGGGCCTGCCCTTCGTCGAGACGTGGCTGCATTGCGCCCACCTGCGTTCCAGCGGTTCGAAGATGGCGAAGTCGACCGGGAACATCGCGCGGGTCGAGGAAGTCCTCGATGCGGGCGTGTCTCCGCGCGCATTGCGCTACGCGCTGCTGGCAGTCCACTACCGCGCGGGACTCGACCATTCCGACGAATCGCTCGCTGCGGCCGGGGCCGCCGTCGCCCGGCTCGACGCGGTCATCCGGGCCCTCGAAACGTACCGCGAGGACGGATCCGGCGATCCGACGCTCGACGAGGCCCTCGACGCCGGTCGGGCCGCGTTCGGCGCGGCGCTCGACGATGACCTCAACATCTCGGCTGGGTTGGCCGCGCTGTTCGACCTCGTGCGCGATCTCAACAGGCGTATCGAAGGCCGGACGCTGTCGACCGACGACGCGCGCCGGGCCGTCGCGGCGCTGCGGGATCTCGACCAGGTGCTCGGCGTACTGCCCGAGCCCGACGCCGACGCCCTCGACCCCGAGCTCCAGACTCTCCTCGACGAGCGCGCCGCGGCACGGACTGCCCGCGACTGGGCGGCGTCCGATCGGCTGCGCGACACGCTCGCCGATCGCGGGATCGCTGTCGAGGACACCCGCGACGGGCAGCGTTGGCACCGGATCGCGGAGGTGAGCCGTGGCTGACCGGCCCCCGGACGACCGCCGCCGGGGTGGGGGACCCGGTCACGGGCCCCGCCGCGACGGGCCACCACCCGGTCGCGGCCCCCGCCGCGACGGGCCACGACCCGGTGGTCCGCGGCGCGACGGTCCCAGGCCTGACGGACACCGACCCGGTAGTCCGCGGCGCGACGGTCCCGGTGAGGTCGGGCCGCGTCGAGGTCCACCGTGGCAGGGTGGCGGGCCGCCCACCGGTCCGCGCCGCTCGTGGCAGCCGGGTCCTCCCGGCGACCGCCCTCGCCCTGGTCCACGACCCGGTCCCCGTCCAGGGGGCAGCCCGAAACCGCGACCATGGGAGGACCGTTCACCCGAGCGCCGGCCATACGACCATGGGCCTGACCAGCGTTCCGACCGCGACGATGTCGACCATCGGCCGCCGCGGCCATCCGGTCCGCGGCACTACGCTGGCCCACCTGGTCGGGAGGCGCGCCCGATGGATCGCGGACCACGACGGTCGAGTGGGCCCTCCGGAGGTCCACGAGGATCCGGAGATCGGCGGCCGCCGTATGACCGGGACCGGGATCGAGATCGTGGCTGGGATCGCGACCGACGCCCGAGCGGACCGCCGTACGGTCGGCCCGGGACGTTCCGGCCGCCGCCGGCCTATCGCCAGCCGGCCCTTCCACCGCCGGACGCCCTCGGTCCCGAGGAGGAGCTCGTCGCCGGACGGCGACCGGTCGAGGAGGCGTTCGTCGCACGGCGTCCCGCGATCCGGCTGCTGGTCGTGCCGCAACGTCGCGCCGCACTCGAGAAGCTCGTCCTCCACGCCACGAACCTGCGCATCCCGATCGTCGAGGTCGAGGGCGGCTCGCTCACCGCGCTGGCGGGCTTCGACGGCCACCAGGGGATCGCACTCGTGGTCGAGCCTCGTCGGTTCGCGAGCCTCGACGACATCCTCGCGCGCGCCGCAGAGCGTGGGGAACCCCCGTTCGTCCTCGTCCTGGACTCCCTCGAGGATCCGCACAACGTCGGATCGCTCTTGCGCAGCGCGGAGGCCGCAGGCGTCCACGGCATCGTCTTCCCGACGCATCGCCAGGCGCCGCTCAGTCCGTCAGCCGTCAAGGCGTCCGCGGGCGCGATCGAGCACCTGCTGCTGAGTCCGGCAGACGACCTCCCGGCGGCCCTGAGCGATCTCCATTCCCGTGGGCTGCGGATCGCAGGTGCAGACGGCGGTGCCCCCCTCAGCGCGCGCCAGACGGACCTGCGCGGACCGCTCGCGATCGTCGTCGGAAGCGAGGGTCAGGGCCTCGGGCCAGCCGTCCGTCGCCGGTGCGACGTCTTCATGCGGATCCCGATGAAGGGTGCCGTCGGGTCGCTGAATGCCGCGGTCGCTGGATCGATCCTGCTCTTCGAGGCGCTGTCGCAGCGCGAGGACGTCGAGTCCATGCCGCCACCCGAGTCACCGGAGTCGTCGTCGCCGAGCGAGCCGTCGACAGGGCCTCCCTCGCCCGATCAGGACGCTCGGGCCGCCGAGAGCGCCACACTCGCTCCGAAGCCGCGCAAGCCTCGCGCCAGGATGGTCGCCGTCGTGGCGACACCCGCCGAGCCGAGTGTGGCTGATCCCACGCCCCCGCCCGCGGCCGACGCAGACCTGTTGCCCGGCGATGCTGCACCCAAGACACGCAGGGCGCCCAAGGCGCCCAAGACGGCAAAGGCGCCCAAGACAGCCAAGGCGGCCAAGCCACCCAAGACGGCCAAGGCGTCCAAGGCACCCGAGACGTCCAAGGCGCCCACTCCGACCAAGGTAGCCAATGCGCCAAAAACCCCGGCCCGCCGCCGGACGGCGCGCACCGAGCCAGACGTGGACGAAGAGTCGACCGACACCCCCGACGCTTGACCCACCCGACCGCTCGGTCCTATCATCTCCCGGCGCCGAATGGGTCTTTCTGCGGTATGGCCCTGCCCGTCGCGCCGACGTAGCTCAATTGGTAGAGCAGCGGTTTTGTAAACCGCAGGTTCCGGGTTCGAGTCCCGTCGTCGGCTCCAGAGCACGTCCATCGGTGGTCGGATCCGCCACGGGGCCGCAGTCCCGATCCGGCACCGCAACGTCAGTGGGTAGGTTGAGCAGGTGGTGAGCTCAGCTGGCTGTAGACCAGCCGCCTTCGGCTTTGGGGGTTCGATTCCCTCCCTGCCCACCACCATAGAGAAAGACCGCGATCGGCCCGGGCCCACATAGCTCAGCTGGCAGAGCACTTCCTTGGTAAGGAAGAGGTCATCGGTTCAAGTCCGATTGTGGGCTCCACCGCCCGATCCCAACCCCTGCGGCGTCGCCCGCACATGATCTAAGGAGTGAACTGGTCACGTGGCCAAGAAGAAGTTCGAGCGCACCAAGCCGCACGTCAACGTGGGCACCATCGGCCACATCGACCATGGCAAGACGTCGCTCACCGCAGCGATCACCAAGTACCTCGCCCTGAAGGGTGAGGCCGAGTACCGCGCGTTCGACACCATCGACAACGCGCCCGAGGAGCGCGCCCGCGGCATCACCATCGCCATCGCCCACGTCGAGTACGAGACCGACGCGCGCCACTACGCCCACGTCGACTGCCCGGGCCACGCCGACTACATCAAGAACATGATCACCGGCGCCGCCCAGATGGACGGCGCCATCCTGGTCGTGGCCGCGACCGATGGGCCGATGCCCCAGACGCGCGAGCACATCCTGCTGGCGCGCCAGGTCGAGGTGCCGTACATCGTGGTCTTCCTCAACAAGGTCGACATGGTCGACGACGAGGAGCTGCTCGACCTGGTCGAGCTGGAGGTCCGCGAGCTGTTGTCCAAGTACGAGTTCCCGGGCGACGACATCCCGGTCATCCGCGGCTCGGCGTTGAAGGCGCTCGAGGCGCCCGACAACCCGGCCGATGACGCGTACAAGCCCATCCAGGAGCTGATGGACGCGGTCGACTCGTACATCCCGACGCCCGAGCGCGCGGTCGATCGGCCGTTCCTCATGCCGGTCGAGGACGTGTTCGGCATCAAGGGCCGCGGCACGGTCGCCACCGGGCGCATCGAGCGCGGCATCGTCAAGGTCGGCGACGAGGTCGAGCTGGTCGGCGTCAAGCCGACCCGCAAGATCGTGGTCACCGGCGTCGAGATGTTCAAGAAGCTGCTCGACGAGGGCCGCGCCGGCGACAACGTGGGCTGTCTCATCCGGGGCATCGAGCGCGAGGAGATCGAGCGCGGCCAGGTGCTGGCCAAGACGGGCTCCATCAAGCCGCACACCAAGTTCACCGCCCAGGTGTACGTGCTGACCAAGGAGGAGGGCGGCCGCCACACCCCGTTCTACAACGGCTACCGCCCGCAGTTCTACCTGCGCACGACCGACGTGACCGGCGCCATCGGGCTGCCCGACGGGGCCGAGATGATCATGCCCGGCGACAACGTCGAGATGAGCGTCGAGCTGATCACCCCGATCGGCCTCGAGGTCGGCCAGCGCTTCGCTATCCGCGAGGGTGGCCGGACCGTCGGTGCCGGCGCCATCGTCACCATCGCCGAGTAGGGACGACATGGCCAGGGTCGAGAACCGTCCGACGATCCAGCTGGCGTGCACCGAGTGCAAGCAGCGGAACTACACGACGCGCAAGAACAAGAGGAACGATCCGAACCGGATCGAGCTCCTGAAATATTGCCCGCGCGAGCGACGGCATACACTTCACCGCGAGGCGAAGTAGGCCGACGGGCGCGCCGCCGCAGGGGTGTAGCTCAATTGGCAGAGCACTGGTCTCCAAAACCAGCGGTTGTAGGTTCGAGTCCTATCGCCCCTGCCAGAATCCTCCGACCGAGGGCTGGCGGAGCCTGACCTCGGTCGTCGGAGATGGAGACGCAGTCACACTGGGCTGCAAGACCCGGACAACGGTCAACGTACGAAAGAGAGAAAGAAAAGACGACGTGAAGCGACTTCGCCGCTATTTCGATGAGGTCTGGTCAGAGCTGAAGAAAGTCAGCTGGCCGACCCGTGAGCAGGTGCGCAACCTGACCGTGCTGGTCTTCGCGATCAGCATCGTGGTCGGGCTCTATATCACCGTGCTCGATCGAGTCTTCCTCGGGCTTCTCAACCTCATCAGCCCCGCGGCGGCGGCGTAGGAAGCGATGATGACCGACCTCAGCAGCACCACCGAGACCAAGGCGACCGAGAAGCGCTGGTACATCATCCACACGTACTCGGGTTACGAGAACAAGGTGAAGACCAATCTCGAGCACCGCATCGAGTCGATGGGCATGGAGGACAAGATCTTCCAGGTCCTCGTCCCGATGGAGGACGAGATCGAGATCCGCCAGGGTCAGCGCCACACGGTCCAGAAGAAGGTCTACCCGGGCTACGTCCTGGTCGAAATGATCCTCGACCCCGACAGCTGGTTCGTCGTCCGCAACACGCCGGGCGTCACGAGCTTCGTCGGCGGCGCCAACATCCCGGGCGTCCGCAGCGAACCGATCCCGCTGACGGAGACCGAGGTCAAGCAGATCCTGCGGCACATGGGCGTCGAGACGCCCAAGTACCGCGTCGCGTTCACGAAGGGCCAGAGCGTCCGGGTCACCGACGGCCCGTTCGCCGAGTTCATCGGGACGGTCGAGGAGATCAACCCGGAGCGCAACAAGGTCAAGGTCCTGGTGAGCATCTTCGGCCGCGAGACACCGGTCGAGCTGGACTTCCTGCAAGTCGAGAAGCTGTGAGCACCTGCCGGACCGGCCCTGCCGGCGCTCACTAGAAAGGAACCAGCTCCACCGTGGCAAAGAAGATCCGCATCGTCCTGACGCTCCAGTTGCCTGCTGGGGCCGCGACGCCGGCGCCGCCCGTCGGCACGGCCCTCGGCCCGCACGGCATCAACATCGTCGAGTTCACCAAGTCCTATAACGAGAAGACGGCCGACAAGCGCGGCCAGATCATCCCGGCACAGATCACGATCTTCGAGGATCGCTCGTTCTCGTTCATCCTCAAGACACCGCCGGCGGCGGACCTGCTCCGCAAGGCCGCCGGGATCGAGAAGGGCTCCGGCACGACTGGGCGGGAGAGCGTCGGTCGGGTGACCCGCGATCAGCTCCGCGAGATCGCCACCATCAAGATGTCCGATCTCAACGCCAACGACCTCGAGGCCGCCGCCAAGCAAGTCGAGGGAACGGCCCGCTCGATGGGGATCGAAGTCTCCAACTAGACATCACGTCCCGCTTGCGGTCGGCACCCCGGGCCGCAGGCTTCCGTTCTTAGGGGAAGGTCGGGTTCGCCGGCCGCCAGGAGGACAGATCGATGCCCCATCACGGCAAGAAATACCAGGAAGCGGCGAAGCTCGTCGATCACGAGACGTTGTACGGCCCGGCCGATGCCGCCGAGCTCGTGAAGCAGACGACGACCGTGAACTTCGATGCGACGATCGAGGCGCACATCCGCCTCGGGGTCGACCCGCGCCACGCCGACCAGATGGTCCGCGGCACCGTCGTCCTTCCGCACGGCACGGGCAAGACCGTCCGCGTGGCAGTGTTCGCCCAGGGCGAAAAGGCCCAGGAGGCGCTCCGCGCCGGCGCGGATGAGGTCGGCGGCGAGGACCTGGTCAAGAAGATCGAAGCCGGCTGGCTCGAGTTCGACGTCGCGCTCGCGACGCCCGATTCGATGGGTCTCGTCGGTCGACTCGGCAAGATCCTCGGCCGTCGAGGACTCATGCCCAATCCGAAGGCCGGCACGATCACGTTCGATCTCGAGCGGGCGATCAAGGAGGTCAAGGGCGGCCGGGTCGAGTTCAAGGTCGACAAGGCGGCGATCGTCCATGTCGCGGTTGGCAAGAGCAGCTTCGAGGCGGACGCGCTGGTGGACAATCTTGCGACGCTCGTGGACGCGGTGAACCGCGCCAAGCCAGCCGGGGCCAAGGGCCAGTACCTGCGCACCCTGACGATCGCGAGCACGATGGGCCCGGGCATCCGGGTCGATGTGCCGGCGATCCTGGCCGTCGCAAACGCCGCCTGACCCACGCCGGCGGGTCGCCGGCAGCAAATAGACGCGATGGCGGTCGAGAGGCGCGCCATCTGATTGAATAGCCGTTCGACGGGCAGCCGTCCGAGATCCGAGGCGGCGTCGAGCACGCGAGCGAGCGCACTTCAGGGTGCGCGAGCGAGCGCGCGGAGGCGCCAACGAAGGAGATCGGGCGGACGATCGTCGAACGTAGACGGACCGCCGCAGACAGCCTGCGCTTGCGGACCGCTCGGGGCTCATCGCCGCGGACGGTCGAAGCTTGATCCGTCGAACCGGACCGCTCGATCGCCCGTCAGGGCGCCGATCGGGGACGACGACGAGCACGCCGAGGCAGTCGGTGCCTCCACCTTCGCCGGTGGGTGCGCCCCTGCGAGCCGGGGTCGGCCTCCCTCGGGAGGTTGCCATGGGATCCGTCGCAGGGGAAAACCGGGGTCTTTGCCCCGGGCGACCCACCGCCGCACGCCGGTCCGCGTGCCGAAGACGAGGAGGCTGGATGCCGACTGAAGCGAAAGAGGCGATGGTCGCCGAGCTTCGCGAAGAGCTCGCGAACGCACGGACCATGATCGTCTCCGAGTACCGCGGCCTCACGGTGAGGGAGATCGCCGAGATCAGGCGAGCCCTGCACAAGCAGGACGTCCGATACCGCGTCGTGAAGAACCGCCTTATGCGGATCGCCGCCGCCGATACGGTGGGCGACGCACTTTCCCCGCTCCTCAACGGTCCGACCGCGATCGCGTTCGGCACCGACGAGGCAGCGACCGCAAAGGCCGTCCTGGACGCCACCCGCCCGTACAACAAGGTCGTGCGGATCACCGGGGCGATCCTCGGCGACCGCGCGATCGACGGTGACGCTGTGACGCGGCTCGCCGCGCTTCCTCCGCGGGAGGTGCTGCTGGCCAGGCTCGCCGGCGGGATGCAGGCACCGGTCGGCACCCTCGCCGGCCTGTTCGCTGCGCCGCTGCGCAACCTGGGTTACGCCTTGGCGCAGGTCGTCGAGCAGAAGGGCCAGGCCGACGCCTAGACCCCGATCACCCGACAGCCGAATCCGACCGACACGGAAACCGACACCGAGACCGACACCGACAAGGAGATATCCATGGCTACCCTGACCCAGGACGACCTGCTCGAGGCCATCGACAAGATGACCGTCCTCGAGCTGTCCGAGTTCATCAAGCGCTTCGAGGAGCGTTACGGCGTGACGGCCGCTGCACCTGTCGCCGCCGCGGCCGCCCCCGCGGCTGGTGGTGACGGTGGTGCTGCTGCCGCCGCCGCCGCACCGGAGGAGCAGACCGAGTTCGTCGCCGTCCTCGCCGAGGTCGGCCCGAACAAGATCCCGGTCATCAAGGTCGTGCGCGAGCTGACCGGTCTGGGCCTCAAGGAGGCCAAGGACCTGGTCGACGCCTCGCCGAAGCCCGTCAAGGAGGGCATCGCCCGGGACGAGGCCGAGAAGATCAAGGCGGCGCTGGAAGAGCAGGGCGCCAAAGTCGAGATCAAGTAGACGGACCTCTCCGAGGGCGGAGGAAAGCTCCCGCGTTCCCTCCGCCCGAGGATTCAGGCCCATAGCACGTTCGGGGGTGTTTGACAAGACTCAAAATCGCGGTACCATACCCCTTCTGTGAGCGCGGCCCCCCATTTCTCCTTCCTCCTCCGTCAAGGAGCGGTGCTTCATGCTGTCTAACGCTGAGTCGTCGACTCGCGCCGTGACCCCCTCGGGTCGCATCTCGTACGCCCGCATCGACAAGAAGATCGATGGCGTCAGCTACGAGAAATTCGAGATCCCCAATCTCATCGAATTGCAGCTCGATTCGTTCAGCTGGTTCGTCGAGAAGGGCCTGCGCGAGCTGTTCGATGAGATCAGCCCGATCAAGGACTTCACCGGCAAGGTCATGGAGCTGCAGTTCCTCGACTACGAGTTCGGCGAGCCCAAGTACTCCGAAGAGGAATGCCGCACCAAGGACCTGACGTTCAGCAAGCCGTTGTACGTCAATGTCGAGCTCCTCATCAAGGAGACCGGCGAGATCCAGCGCCAGCGCGTGTACATGGGCGACTACCCCTGGATGACCGACCAGGGCACGTTCGTCATCAACGGCGCGGAGCGGGTCGTGGTGAGCCAGCTCGTCCGCTCGCCGGGCGTCTACTACAGCGAGGCGGAGGACCTGGCGTCCGGCCGCATGCTGTTCAGCGCGAAGGTCATCCCGAACCGCGGCGCCTGGCTCGAGTTCGAGACGAACAACAAGGACCAGCTGTGGGTCAAGGTCGATCGCAAGCGCAAGATCGCGGCGACCACGCTGCTGCGCGCCGTCGGCTACGAGGAGAACGACGCGATCACCGCGCTGTTCAGCTCGATCGACACGGACGCCGACCATCCCTTCATCGCGAGCACGCTCGACAAGGACCTCACCCACACCCAGGCCGAGGCCCTCATCGAGGTCTACAAGAAGCTGCGCCCCGGCGACCCGCCCACCGGCGAGAACGCCCGTCAGCTGGTCGAGAGCCTGTTCTTCAACTTCCGCCGATACGACCTCGGTCGTGTCGGTCGCTACAAGTTTGACAAGAAGCTCGACGCGGTCGCGTCGCGCATGGGCCTCGAGCTCGAGCGCGAGCAGCGGACGATCACGAAGGAAGACATCGCTGCGATCGTCGGCCACCTTATCGAGTGCAACCGCGGCCTTCATCCCAAGGACGACATCGACCACCTAGGCAACCGCCGCATCCGCGCCAACGGTGAGCTGATCCAGAACGCGTTCCGGATCGGCCTGCTGCGCATGGAGCGCGTCGTCCGCGAGCGCATGACGATCCAGGAGATCGACAAGGCGACCCCCAACGCCCTCATCAACATCCGCCCCGTCGTGGCGGCGATGAAGGAGTTCTTCGGCGGCAGCCAGCTGAGCCAGTTCATGGACCAGACGAACCCGCTCGCGGAGCTGACGTCGAAGCGCCGGCTGTCGGCGCTCGGCCCGGGCGGCCTGTCGCGCGAGCGCGCCGGGTTCGACGTCCGCGACGTCCACCACAGCCACTACGGCCGCATCTGCCCGATCGAGACCCCGGAAGGTCCGAACATCGGCCTGATCGGCTCGCTCGCGACGTACGGCCGCATCAATAGCTACGGCTTCATCGAGACCCCGTACCGCAAGGTCAAGCGGACCGTCGGCTACGACGAGACCGGCCTGACCGCCTACCAGGCGGGCCAGGACCTGGTGTCGAAGAGCGGCGGCGTCGTGCTGAAGGCCGGCGAGACCTTCACGAGCGCGGCCGTGTCCGAGCTCAAGAAGCAGAAGGCCCATGCCTTCCCGATCCGCCCGGTCGTGACCGACGACATCGAGTACCTCCCGGCGGACGAGGAGGAGGAGCACGTCGTCGCGCAGGCCAACGCGCCGCTCGACGACGAGGGCCACTTCGCCGCGGAGCGCATCCCGTCCCGCTATCGCGACACGTTCCCCGAGGCACGCCCCTCGCAGATCGAGTACATGGACGTGTCGCCCAAGCAGGTCGTCTCGGTCGCCACAGCGCTCATCCCGTTCCTCGAGCACGATGACGCCAACCGCGCGCTCATGGGTTCGAACATGCAGCGCCAGGCCGTGCCGCTCCTCGAGCCGGAATCGCCGATCGTCGGCACCGGCATGGAGGAGCGCGCCGCCCGGGACTCCGGACAGGTCCTCGTCGCCACGCGTGGCGGAGTGGTCACCAGCGTGACCGCGCAGCGCATCGCGGTCGAGACCGACGCCGGCGAGCTCGACGAGTACCGCCTCCAGAAGTTCGTCCGCTCCAACCAGGGGACGTGCATCAACCACCGCCCGATCGTCAACGTCGGGGATCGCGTCGCCGATGGCCAGGCCATCGCCGACTCGAGCTCGACCGACATGGGTGAGCTGGCGCTCGGCCGGAACGTCCTCGTGGCGTTCATGAGCTGGGAGGGCGGCAACTACGAGGACGCGATCGTCATCAGCGACCGGCTCGTGCGCGACGACCTGTTCACCAGCATCCACATCGAGAAGCACGAGATCGAGTCGCGCGACACGAAGCTCGGGCCCGAGGAGATCACCCGGGACATCCCGAACGTCGGCGAGGAGTCCCTCAAGGACCTCGACGAGGAGGGCATCGTCTACATCGGCGCCGAGGTCCGCCCCGGCGACATCCTCGTCGGCAAGATCACGCCCAAGGGCGAGACCGAGCTGACCGCCGAGGAGCGCCTCCTGCGGGCGATCTTCGGTGAGAAGGCACGCGAGGTGAAGGACAGCTCGCTGCGCCTGCCGCACGGCGAGCGCGGCAAGGTCGTCGAGGTCCGCGAGTTCCGTCGCGAGCTCAACGACGACCTCCAGCCCGGCGTCAACCGGCTGGTCCGCGTGTCGGTCGCCCAGAAGCGCAAGATCTCGGTCGGCGACAAGATGGCCGGCCGCCACGGCAACAAGGGCGTGATCGCCAAGATCCTGCCCGCCGAGGACATGCCGTTCCTGCCGGACGGCACCCCGGTCGACATCATCCTCAACCCGCTCGGCGTGCCGAGCCGGATGAACATCGGCCAGATCCTCGAGACGCACCTCGGGTGGGCCCTCCACAAGAAGGGCCTCAAGGCCGCCACCGCCGTGTTCGACGGGGCGACCGAGGCGCAGATCCAGGACGAGCTGCGCGACGCCGGCCTGCCCGAGAGCGGCAAGATCGAGCTCCGCGACGGCCGTACGGGCGAGACGTTCGATCGGCACATCACCGTCGGCTACATCTACATGCTCAAGCTGCACCACCTCGTCGAGGACAAGATCCACGCGCGCTCGACCGGCCCGTACAGCCTCATCACCCAGCAGCCGCTCGGTGGCAAGGCGCAGTTCGGCGGCCAGCGCTTCGGCGAGATGGAGGTCTGGGCACTGGAGGCCTACGGCGCCGCCAACATCCTCCAGGAGCTGCTCACCGTGAAGTCGGACGATGTCCTCGGACGGGTCCAGACCTACGAAGCCATCGTCAAGGGGGAGGAGATCCAGCCGCCGCGGGTCCCCGAGTCGTTCAAGGTCCTGATCAAGGAGCTGCGCAGCCTCGGGCTGAACGCGGAGATCCTGGACCAGAACGAAGAGGAGATCCCGCTCGCGGAGGACGACGCCTCCGGTTACCTGCTCCCCGATCTCGGCGGGATCAACCTCGCCGGGTTCGAGGATTGATCGACATCACCGTCACCCGCATCAACCCACCGTTCCCGCGGGGTCGCGTCCCGGCCGGCTCGACCCCGCTCGCTCACGGTCCGCATCACGTCGCCGAGCCAGGCGGTGACGTGGAGGAGAACCATGCTCGAGGTCAATAACTTCAGCGCGATCCGTATCTCGCTCGCCAGCCCGGACCAGATTCGGGAGTGGTCGAAGGGCGAGGTGACGAAGCCCGAGACCATCAACTACCGGACGCTCAAGCCGGAAAAGGACGGTCTCTTCGACGAGCGCATCTTCGGTCCGACGAAGGACTGGGAGTGCTACTGCGGCAAGTACAAGCGGATCCGCTACAAGGGGATCATCTGCGACAAGTGTGGCGTCGAGGTCACCCGCAGCAAGGTCCGCCGCGAGCGGATGGGTCACATCCAGCTCGCGAGCCCCGTTAGTCACATCTGGTATTTCAAGGGCACGCCGAGCCGGCTCGGCATCCTGCTCGACATCAGCCCGCGCAACCTCGAGCGGATCCTGTATTTCGCGCTGTACATCGTCACCCACGTCGATGAGGACGCGCGCAAGCGTGCGCTCGCGGCGATCGAGGAAGAGGCCGAGGGGCGCGGCGGCAAGGCCGGCGAGCGTCTGGCCGAGCTCGAGGACGAGCTGCGCTCGAAGGTCAACAAGCAGAAGGACGAGCTCAACGAGGAGCTGGCCCGGACCAAGGCCGACCTGGAGAGCCAGCGCGCCGCGCGGACCGAGGAGATCGCGGCCGCCGCCCAGGCGACCGAGGCCCTCCTGTCCGAGCTCAAGACCGGTGTCGCGGAGGATGCCGTCGCGTTCGCCCCGACCGGCGAGGTCATCGTGGCCGCTGGCGACAAGGGCGGCAGGGAGGCGACCGCGCGCCTGCGCAAGGTCGTCGCGGCGTACAGCGAGCAGGTCAACGCCGATCTCCAGCAGCGCGAGGCCGACGAGGCACGCGCAGTCGAGCAGAAGATCGCCGACCTCTCGAGCGGTGTCGACGACACGCTCCAGCACGAGCGCGCCGGTCTGCAGGAGCAGGCGCAAGGCCTCAAGGACGAGCTGCGCCAGCGGCGCGACGAGCTCGAGGCGATCAAGCCGATGCAGACCATCGGCGAGACCGAGTTCCGGATGCTCGACGAGAAGTACGGCTCGACCGCCAAGAGCGGCCGCGTGTTCGGCGCCGGCATGGGCGCCGAGGCGGTGCGCGAGATCATCAGCCGGATGGACCTCGAGGAGCTGGCACGTTCGCTCCACGTCGAGGTCCGCACCAGCTCAGGTCAGCGGCGCAAGAAGGCGATCAAGAGGCTGCGCCTGATCGAGGCGTTCCGCCGGAGCGGCACCCGCCCCGACTGGATGATCCTGTCGGTGCTGCCGGTCATCCCGCCGGACCTGCGACCGATGGTCCAGCTCGACGGCGGCCGCTTCGCGACGTCCGACCTGAACGACCTGTACCGGCGCGTCATCAACCGCAACAACCGGCTCAAGCGACTGCTCGAGCTCGGCGCCCCCGAGATCATCATCCGCAACGAGAAGCGGATGCTCCAGGAGGCGTGCGACGCGCTGATCGACAACGGCCGCCGCGGCCGGGCGATCGCGGGCACCGGCAACCACCGCCTCAAGAGCCTGTCCGACATGCTCAAGGGCAAGCAGGGCCGGTTCCGCCAGAACCTGCTCGGCAAGCGCGTCGACTACTCCGGTCGATCGGTCATCGTGGTCGGCCCGGAGCTCAAGCTCCACCAGTGCGGGCTGCCCAAGAAGATGGCGCTCGAGCTGTTCAAGCCGTTCGTGATGCGCCAGCTCGTCGAAAAGGGCTTCGCGCACAACATCAAGAGCGCCAAGCGCATCGTCGAGCGCGTGCGGCCGGAGGTCTGGGACGTCCTCGAGGACGTCATCAAGGACCACCCGGTCCTGCTCAACCGCGCCCCGACGCTGCACCGCCTGGGCATCCAGGCGTTCATGCCGGTCCTCGTCGAGGGGTCGGCGATCCAGATCCACCCGCTCGTCTGCACGGCGTTCAACGCCGACTTCGACGGCGACCAGATGGCGGTCCACGTGCCGCTTTCGACGGCCGCCCAGGAAGAGGCGCGGACGATGATGCTGTCCACCGCCAACCTGCTGTCGCCGGCCGACGGCAGCCCGGTCGTGGCGCCGACCCAGGACATGGTCCTCGGCTGCTACTACCTGACGATGGACGCCACGACGACCAAGTCGAAGAAGCCGGTCCGCTCCTTCGCGTCGGAGGATGAGGCGATCCTCGCCTATCAGCTCCGCGAGAAGACCAACGCCGCGCTCCACGAGGTCATCGACGTCGAGGTCCAGTCCTGGGACGCCGAGACCGAGGCGCTCCGCATCGAGCGACGGCGGACCACGATCGGGCGCGTCATCTTCAACCAGATCCTGCCGAGCCAGCTGCGCTTCCACGACACCGTCATGAAGCGGAGCGATCTCAAGGAGCTGGTCGATCGATGCTACCGCGACCTCGGTCCCGAGGAGACGGCGCACCTGGTCGACGGCATCAAGAGCGTCGGCTTCGAGTTCGCGACCCGGGGCGGGATGACGATCGGCCTGTTCGACATCGAGATCCCGAAGGACAAGGCCGAGCGCCTCGTCGCCGCCGACGACAACGTCGCGGAGATCGACCGGCAGTTCCAGCGCGGCCTCATCACCGAGGACGAGCGCTACGAGCAGGTCGTCGGCGTGTGGCAGGAAACGACGGCCAAGATGTCGGACGAGATGATGAAGTCCCTCGACCCGACGGGTCCGGTCACCATGATGACCGCGTCCGGCGCCCGAGGGAACAAGGGCAACATCGGCCAGCTCGGCGCGATGCGCGGCCTCATGGCCGACCCGTCCGGGCGGATCATCGACGTCCCCGTGCGGAGCAACTTCCGCGAGGGGATGACGGTCCTCGAGTACTTCATCTCGACCCACGGCGCACGCAAGGGTCTGGCGGACACCGCACTGCGGACCGCCGACTCCGGGTATCTCACCCGGCGCCTGGTCGACGTCGCCCAGGACGTCATCACCCGCGAGGACGACTGCGGCACCGAGGAAGGGAGCTGGATCATCCGCTCCGAGTCGAGCGATGAGAAGGGCGCCTTCCAGCGTCGGCTCACCGGACGGCTCGCCGCGGCGGCCCTGCCCGATCCCACGGTCAAGACCAAGAAGGGCGAGGACGCTCCGCTCCTCGTCGAGCGCAACGAGATGATCTCCGAAGAGGTGGCGGCACGCATCGACGACGCCGGCATCGACGAGGTCCTCGTCCGCTCGCCGCTGACCTGCGAAGCGCGCTACGGCGTCTGCCGGGCGTGCTACGGGCGCAACCTCGCCACCGGCGACATGGTCGGCAGCGGCGAGGCGGTCGGCATCATCGCGGCCCAGTCGATCGGCGAGCCCGGCACGCAGCTGACGATGCGGACGTTCCACACCGGCGGCGTCGCCGGCCTGGACATCACCGCCGGCCTGCCGCGCGTCGAGGAGCTGTTCGAAGCCCGCATCCCCAAGGGCAAGGCCGAGATCAGCCACATCGACGGGATCGTCGAGATCATCCGTGGCGACGGCATGACGAAGGTCAAGGTCGTCTCGACCGAGGTCTACGACACGTCGCTCGCGGTGCCCAAGGGCGCCGAGCAGCTGGCCGCCCCGGGTGACACCGTCACCCTCGGCCAGGTCGTCGCGCGATCGGGCAAGAACGGCTCGACCGTCGAGGTCACGGCGCCCGTCGCCGGGTTCCTCGTCAAGTCATCGGACGGACTCGCGGTCCGCGCCGAGGACGTGGTCGAGCGCGAGTACCTCATCCCGCACAACGCCAAGCTCCTCGTGGAGAACGGTCAGCCGATCCGTGCCGGCGATGCCATCACGGACGGGCCGATCAACCCGCAGGAATACCTCGACACCCGGGGCAAGGACGCCGTCCAGCGCTACCTGGTGAAGGAGGTCCAGAAGGTCTA
Source organism: uncultured Chloroflexia bacterium (assembly GCA_963819655.1). GTDB lineage: Bacteria > Chloroflexota > Limnocylindria > Limnocylindrales > CSP1-4 > SPCO01. Next base: position 1,653,434 of record CAWFXA010000002.1, read on the forward strand.
CAAGAGCCAGGGCGTCACGATCAACGACAAGCACATCGAGATCATCGTCCGCCAGATGCTCCGCAAGGTCCGCATCGATCAGCCGGGCGACGTCGATCTGCTGCCGACGGAGCTCGTCGACCGGCTCGAGTTCGAGGAGCACAACAACCACGTCCTGGCCGAGGGCGGCGAGCCCGCCACGGCCCAGACGGTGCTGCTCGGCGTGACCAAGGCGTCGCTCAACACGTCGTCCTTCCTCGCCGCCGCGTCCTTCCAGGAGACCACCCGGGTGCTGACCGAGGCCGCCATCAACGGCGCCAAGGACCACCTGATCGGGCTCAAGGAGAACGTGATCATCGGCAAGCTCATCCCGGCCGGCTCCGGTGCCCCGGCGAACGTCGCGGCCCGCAAGGCGCGCGAGCGCCAGGCCGCCCTGGAGGCCCTCGCCGGCGAGGCCCTCGAGGGTCTCGGCGAGGCCGAGTACAACCCGTTCCTCGAGGACGGGCGTGGCGCCGACCGCGACGAGGAGACTGCCGGACTCGCGCTCGCGGCGGAGATCGCGGGCAAGGACGGCGATGGCGACGACGACGGGGAGGCGGCCAATCCCTTCCTCGTCGGGGACGCCACCGCGGCCGAGCCCGAGGCTGAACCCGTGGACGCGGCCAACCCGTCCACGGCTGACGAGGCCGAGAAGGAAGACGCTCCCGCCTGATCCGCGGAGCCGTCGCCCGCCCGATCCGTGACCCCGGGGTGACCCGGGGTCACGTTCATGCACGGCTCGAACGTTGCGACCGAGCCGCGCTCGACGGGCGATCGGGTCTCCCGGGCACGTTGCGCCGCCGAATCGGGCTCATATCCGCGACCCGGGGCCATTCTGCAGACTGGGAAGCACGATCCGGGCTGGTTTGGACCGCCAGCACCGGCGGCAAGCCACGACCCACGCCGCCGCACGTTTGACACTGATTCCGAGCCCCCGATATACTCCGCCTTCGTGGCCTCGGGAGGGGTCCGCCTTCGGCGCCTGCGCCGACGCCCATTCCGCCACCACCACTCACACCACCGGTCCCGGCCGGACCGCCCTGCGGGGCGTGACCGGCGACGCTGGACCGGCCCCCGCGGTCGGTGCCGACCGCCCTGCATCGCCAGAAGAAGGAGTCGCGTCTTCGTGCCGACGATCAGCCAGCTCGTGCGTCACGGTCGCCAGCCTAAGGTCAAGAAGGTCAAGGCGCCCGCCATGCGCAAGAACTGGAACAGCCTGCGACGCCGTCAGGTGTCGATCCCGGGCGCCCCGCAGAAGCGTGGCGTCTGTCTCCAGGTGCGCACGATGACGCCGAAGAAGCCGAACTCCGCGCTGCGCAAGATCGCGCGCGTGCGGCTGTCGAACCAGATGGAGGTCACGGCCTACATCCCGGGCATCGGCCACAACCTGCAGGAGCATTCGGTGGTCCTCGTCCGCGGCGGTCGCGTGAAGGACCTGCCGTCCGTCAAGTACCACATCATCCGCGGCACCCTCGACGCGGCCGGCGTGCGCGATCGAAAGCAGGGTCGCAGCAAGTACGGCGCGAAGGCCAAGTAGCATGCCGCGCCGAACGAGCATCCCGCGCAAGACCAAGTACGAGGTCGTGCCGGCCAACCGCATCACCCACCGGTTCTCCGTGAAGCTCATGAAGGGCGGCAAGCAGAACCTCGCCGAGCGGATCCTCCGCCAGGCGCTGGCGCGCGCCGAGGCACAGGCCGGCCGACCCGGCCTGGAGATCCTCGAGGCGGCGTTGCGCAACGCCACGCCGATCATCGAGGTCAAGCCGCGTCGCGTGGGTGGCGCCACCTACCAGGTCCCGGTCGAGATCCGGGGCGATCGCCGCCTGTCGCTCGGCGTCCGCTGGCTCGTCCAGGCGGCTCGCAAGCGCAGCGGCAAGAGCATGAGCGAGAAGCTCGCCTCCGAATTCGTCGATGCCATGAACGGCCTCGGCGCGGCGGTGAAGCGACGAGAAGACACGCACAAGATGGCCGAGGCGAACCGCGCCTTCAGCCATTTCAAGTGGTAGACCCGGGAGCGTAGGGAAAACCGTGGCACGACAGGTTCCGCTCGCGAAGACGCGGAACATCGGAATCATCGCGCATATCGACGCCGGCAAGACGACCGTGACCGAGCGGATCCTCTTCTACACCAAGAAGATCTACAAGATCGGCGAGGTCCACGAGGGCGCCGCGACGATGGACTGGATGCCCCAGGAGCAAGAGCGGGGCATCACCATCACCGCGGCCGCAACAACCGCGTTCTGGGGCGACCATCGTATCAACATCATCGATACGCCCGGGCACGTGGACTTCACGGTCGAGGTCGAGCGCAGCCTTCGCGTGCTCGACGGGGCGGTCGTCGTCTTCGACGGCGTGGCCGGTGTCGAGCCGCAGTCCGAGACGGTCTGGCGACAGGCCGATCGCTACGGCGTGCCTCGCTTCTGCTTCATCAACAAGCTCGATCGGACCGGCGCCGACTTCTGGCGCGGGGTCGAGTCGATCAAGGAGCGCCTCGGCGCGAACGCCGTGCCGATCCAGATCCCGATCGGCCGCGAGGACCAGTTCCAGGGCGTCATCGACCTCGTCGAGATGAAGGCCGTCTACTACCGCGACGACCTCGGCAACAAGATCGACGTCGTCGACATCCCGGCCGAGCTCCAGGCGGAGGCCGAGCAGCACCGCCACGTCATGATCGAGGCCGTCGCCGACATGGACGACGAGCTCACCCACAAGTACCTCGAGGGCGAGGAGCTGACGACCGCGGAGATCAAGCGCGGTCTTCGTCTCGGCACCCTGACCACCAGGATCGTCCCGGTCCTGACCGGTTCGGCGCTGCGCAACAAGGGCATCCAGAAGATGCTCGACGCGGTGGTCGATTACCTGCCCTCGCCGCTCGACGTGCCGCCCATGATCGGACTCGACCCGAAGACCGGTGCCCAGGTCCTGCGCACCCCCGACGACAGCGAGCCGTTCAGCGCGCTGGCGTTCAAGATCGCGGCCGACCCGTTCGTCGGCAAGCTCGCGTTCTTCCGCGTCTACTCCGGCACTCTCAAGGCCGGCTCCTACGTCCTCAACACCACGAAGGGCAAGAAGGAGCGGATCGGCCGCGTCCTCCAGATGCATGCCAACCACCGTGAGGAGATCGACACGGTCTACGCGGGCGACATCGCCGCGGCAGTCGGTCTGAAGGACACGTTCACCGGCGACACGCTCACCGATGAGGCGCACCCCGTCCTCCTCGAGTCGATCACGTTCCCGGAGCCTGTCATCGAGGTCAAGATCGAGCCGAAGACGAAGGCCGACCAGGACAAGCTGACGGTCGCGCTCCAGCGCCTGTCCGAGGAGGACCCGACATTCCGGGTCCATACCGACGAGGAGTCGTCCGAGACTCTCATCGCCGGCATGGGCGAGCTCCACCTCGACGTGCTCGTCGACCGCATGGTCCGCGAATTCAAGGTGGCCGCCAACATCGGCAAGCCGCAGGTCTCCTACCGCGAGACGATCCGGCGTGCCGCCGAGGGCAACGGTCGGTTCGTCCGCCAGACCGGCGGCAAGGGCCAGTACGGCCACGCCGTCATCAAGCTCGAGCCGGCCGAGAAGGGTGCGGGCTATGAGTTCGTCGACAAGATCGTCGGCGGGACGATCCCGCGCGAGTTCATCAAGTCCGTCGACCAGGGCATCCGCGAGAAGCTCGAGACCGGGATCTACGCCGGGTACCCGGTCGTCGACGTCAAGGTGACGCTGTTCGACGGGTCGTACCACGACGTCGACTCATCCGAGATGGCGTTCAAGATCGCGGGTTCGATGGCGGTTCAGGACGCGTTCAGCAAGGCCGATCCGGCCATCCTCGAGCCGATCATGCGGGTCGAGGTCACGATGCCGACGGAGTTCATGGGCGACGTCATCGGCGACCTCAACAGCCGGCGCGGCCAGATCGAGGGCATCGAGTCCCGGATGGGCACCGAGGTCGTCCAGGCGTTCGTCCCGCTGGCCCAGATGTTCGGGTATGTCACGGACCTGCGCAGCATGTCCCAGGGTCGCGCGACGTCCTCGATGGAATTCAGCCATTACGCCGAGGTGCCAGCAAGCCTGGCCTCGGAACTCGTCCAGAAGTCCAAGGTCTAGGGAGCACAACCACGATGGCCAAGAAGAAGTTCGAGCGCACCAAGCCGCACGTCAACGTGGGCACCATCGGCCACATCGACCATGGCAAGACGTCGCTCACCGCAGCGATCACCAAGTACCTCGCCCTGAAGGGTGAGGCCGAGTACCGCGCGTTCGACACCATCGACAACGCGCCCGAGGAGCGCGCCCGCGGCATCACCATCGCCATCGCCCACGTCGAGTACGAGACCGACGCGCGCCACTACGCCCACGTCGACTGCCCGGGCCACGCCGACTACATCAAGAACATGATCACCGGCGCCGCCCAGATGGACGGCGCCATCCTGGTCGTGGCCGCGACCGATGGGCCGATGCCCCAGACGCGCGAGCACATCCTGCTGGCGCGCCAGGTCGAGGTGCCGTACATCGTGGTCTTCCTCAACAAGGTCGACATGGTCGACGACGAGGAGCTGCTCGACCTGGTCGAGCTGGAGGTCCGCGAGCTGTTGTCCAAGTACGAGTTCCCGGGCGACGACATCCCGGTCATCCGCGGCTCGGCGTTGAAGGCGCTCGAGGCGCCCGACAACCCGGCCGATGACGCGTACAAGCCCATCCAGGAGCTGATGGACGCGGTCGACTCGTACATCCCGACGCCCGAGCGCGCGGTCGATCGGCCGTTCCTCATGCCGGTCGAGGACGTGTTCGGCATCAAGGGCCGCGGCACGGTCGCCACCGGGCGCATCGAGCGCGGCATCGTCAAGGTCGGCGACGAGGTCGAGCTGGTCGGCGTCAAGCCGACCCGCAAGATCGTGGTCACCGGCGTCGAGATGTTCAAGAAGCTGCTCGACGAGGGCCGCGCCGGCGACAACGTGGGCTGTCTCATCCGGGGCATCGAGCGCGAGGAGATCGAGCGCGGCCAGGTGCTGGCCAAGACGGGCTCCATCAAGCCGCACACCAAGTTCACCGCCCAGGTGTACGTGCTGACCAAGGAGGAGGGCGGCCGCCACACCCCGTTCTACAACGGCTACCGCCCGCAGTTCTACCTGCGCACGACCGACGTGACCGGCGCCATCGGGCTGCCCGACGGGGCCGAGATGATCATGCCCGGCGACAACGTCGAGATGAGCGTCGAGCTGATCACCCCGATCGGCCTCGAGGTCGGCCAGCGCTTCGCCATCCGCGAGGGTGGCCGGACCGTCGGTGCCGGCGCCATCGTCACCATCGCCGAGTAGGGACGACATGGCGAAGCAGCGGATCCGGATCCGCCTCAAGGCCTACGACCACCGACTGCTCGACCAGTCGGCGGCGCAGATCGTCGAGACCGCCCAGCGCACCGGCGCGGACGTGCTGGGCCCCGTCCCGCTGCCCACGCGCATCGAGAAGTTCACGGTGTTGCGCTCGCCGTTCATCGACAAGGACTCCCGGGAGCAGTTCGAGATCCGGACCCATAAGCGGCTCGTCGACATCCTGGATCCGAGCTCGAAGACCGTCGACGCCCTGATGCGGCTGTCGCTCGCTGCCGGCGTCGATATCGAAATCAAGATGTGACGGACGAGTGATGAGTATCGGTTTGATCGGCCGCAAGGTCGGCATGACCCAGGTCTTCCAGGACGACGGGACGATGGTCGCGGTGAGCGTGCTCGCCATCGAGCCCAATACCGTCACGCGCCTGCGCACGACCGAGCGCGACGGCTATACGGCTATCCAACTCGGCACGGAGCCATCGAAGAAGCTGTCCAAGCCCGAGGCTGGCCAGCTCAAGACGCTGCCCAAGGCCGCCCAGGGGCTGGCCACGCTGCGCGAGTTCCGGGTCGAGAGCGTCGACGAGTACGAGGTCGGCCAGACCGTGTCGATCGGCGACCTGTTCGATGCGGGCGACGACGTCGACGTCTCCGGCGTCTCGAAGGGCAAGGGCTTCGCCGGCCACATCAAGCGCCACAACTTCCACCGCGGTCCCAAGACCCACGGCTCGGACCACCACCGCGAGCCTGGCTCGATCGGTCCGGGCACGACCCCCGGTCGCGTCTATCGCGGGATGAAGATGGCCGGCCACATGGGCGACGAGACCGTGACCATCAAGAAGGTGCGCGTCGTGCGCTCCGATCCCGAGCGCAACCTATTGCTGGTCGCTGGGAGTCTCCCCGGCGCGCGCGGCTCGCTCATCCTCGTGAAGAAGGCCTGACGATGCCCTCGACCCCCCTCTACGACCGAGCCGGCAAGACCGTCGGCAGCGTCGAGCTCAGCGATGTGCTCTTCGCGGCCCCGGTCAATACGGCCGTGCTTCACCAGGTCGTGACCGCCCAGCTCGCCGCCCGCCGGACGGGCACCCACGATACGCAGACCCGTGGCGAGGTCCGCGGCGGCGGTCGCAAGCCGTACCGCCAGAAGGGCACCGGCCGCGCCCGGCAGGGCAGCATCCGGGCACCGCACTACCGCGGTGGCGGTGCCGTGTTCGGTCCGCATCCCCGCTCGTACGAGCAGCGGCTGCCGCGCAAGATGAAGCGCCTCGCCCTGCGCGGCGCGTTGACTGCCAAGCTCGGCGACGAGCAGCTCAAGGTCATCGACGGCTTCGGGCTCGACGCCATCAAGACCAGCGCGCTCGTCGGCGTCCTGCGCGCTCTCGACGCGAACGGCCGCGTCCTGGTGGTCGCTCCCGGCCGCGACCAGAACCTCGAGATGTCGGCGCGCAACCTGCCCACGGTCGAGGTGATCCTGGCCGACTCGCTCAACGTCGTGGACCTGGTCAACGCCGATCTCGTACTCATCGAACAGCCCGCGCTCGCCCGCATGGAGACCGTCTACGGCGGGTCCACGAGGGAGGTGGACGCATGAGCGCCCTGACCTCGGCCGAGATCATCCTGCGTCCCGTCGTGAGCGAGAAGTCGATCGACGAGTCGGGGCGCGGCAAATACACGTTCGCTGTCCACAACGACGCCAACAAGATCCAGATCAAGGCGGCGGTCGAGGAGCTCTACAAGAAGGAGGGCGTGACCGTCCTCGCGGTCAACGTCCTGACCACGAAGGCCAAGGAGAAGCGACGCGGGACGCGGCGGGGCCGGATCGTCGGCCACACCACGCCGTGGCGCAAGGCCATCGTCACCCTGGCCCCCGGCCAGAAGATCGAATTCTTCGAGGGGGTCTGACCGATGCCGCTTCGCAGCTACAAACCGACCTCCCCGGGCCTCCGCCAGATGACTCGCTCGACCTTCGAGGAGATCACGACCAACGAGCCGCACAAGCCCTTGCTCGAGCCGCAGAAGCGCGGCTCAGGGCGCAACAACCAGGGCCGCCTGACCGTGCGCCATCGAGGCGGCGGTGAGAAGCAGCACTACCGGCGCATCGACTTCAAGCGCGACAAGACCGGCGTGCCGGCCCGCGTCGCGACGATCGAGTACGACCCGAACCGCTCCGCGCGGATCGGCCTGCTCCACTACCGCGACGGCGACAAGCGCTACATGCTGCTGCCGCACGGGCTGAAGGTCGGAGACATCGTCGTCTCCGGTGCGGATGCCGAGGCGCGCGTCGGGAACGCCCTGCCGCTGGCCAATATCCCGCTCGGGACCACCATCCACAACATCGAGCTGACGCCCGGCAAGGGCGGCCAGATCGTGCGCTCCGCCGGGACCTCGGCGCAGCTCCTCGCCAAGGAAGGCGGCTACGCGACCGTGCGCATGCCGTCGGGCGAGATGCGGCGCATCCCGGTCGCGTGCATGGCCACCGTCGGCCAGGTCAGCAACCTCGACCACGAGAACCAGAACCTCGGCAAGGCCGGCCGCGCCCGGCACATGGGCCAGCGCCCGGAGGTCCGCGGGGTCGTCATGAACCCGCGTGACCATCCGCACGGCGGTGGCGAGGGCAAGTCCCCGACCGGGATGCCGCCCAAGACCCCGTGGGGCAAGCCCGCCATGGGCTACCGCACCCGGCGGTCCAAGACGACCGGACGCCTGATCGTCCGATCGCGGCATCGCAAGTAGACGGGGAGGTAGGAGTCGATGTCCCGTTCCATCAAGAAAGGCCCGTTCGTCGAGGCCCGTCTCTCCGACCGGATCGAAGAGATGAACAAGCGCAACGAGAAGAAGGTCGTCAAGACCTGGTCGCGCGCGTCGGTGATCTTCCCGACGTTCATCGGCCACACGATCGCGGTCTACAACGGCAAGAAGCACATCCCGGTCTACGTGACCGAGAACATGGTCGGCCACCGGCTCGGTGAGTTCAGCCCGACCCGCAACTACCGCGGGCACGGCAGGCACACCGAGCGGTCGACGGCGTTGAAGTAGGCCACCGGATGCGTGTGTCCGCGACCGCCAAGTACCAGCGCGCTTCGACGCGCAAGACCCGCCTCGTCACGAGTGCCATCAAGGGCAAGCGCGTCGAGGAGGCGACTGCCCTGCTGCGCTTCATGCCGCAGAAGGCCGCAGCCGACGTGGCACGCGTGCTGAAGAGTGCGACCGCCAATGCCGAGAACAATCACAACCTGTCCGCGGAGGACCTCGTGATCGTGGATGCGATCGCCGACGAGGGCCCCACCATCAAGCGATTCCAGCCGCGGGCACAGGGTCGGGCGTTCCCCATCCACAAGCCCATGACCCACATCACCATCGTCGTCGCGGACCAGGAGGCCTGACATGGGACACAAGGTCCATCCGTACGGCTTCCGCCTGGGTGTCTCGCGCACCTGGACCGCGAAGTGGTACGCGGATAAGGAATACACGACCTCGCTCAAGGAGGACATCGCGATCCGCACGCTCATCGAGAAGCGTCTCGCGAATGCCAGCGTGAGCGGCGTCGAGATCGAGCGTGGCATCAACCACGTCACCGTGACGATCCATACGGCCAAGCCGGGCATCGTCATCGGCAAAGGCGGCGCGAACGTCGAGGTCCTGCGCCAGCAGATCGGCGGGCTCAGCAACCGCAAGGTCAAGCTCGAGATCAAGGAGATCCGCCAGCCCGAGCTCGACGCGCACCTGGTCGCGATGAACATCGCCGGCCAGCTGACCCGCCGGATCGCCTTCAAGAAGGCGATGAAGCAGGCCATCCAGCGCTCGATGAAGGCCGGCGCGAAGGGCGTCAAGATCGCCGTCGCCGGCAGGCTCGGTGGCTCCGAGATGGGTCGCCGCGAGTGGGACAAGGAGGGCCGCATCCCGCTCGGCACGCTCCGCGCGGACATCAGCTACGGCCAGGTCCACGCCCACACGACCTACGGCCGCATCGGCGTCAAGGTGTGGATCTATCGGGGTGACATCGCCCCAGAACCGGTCCGCCGGCCCGAGCTCGCCGGCGCCCAGGCACCTGTCGGGCAGGGGAGCTGACGATGTTGATGCCGCGACGCGTCAAGCATCGCAAGGTCATGCGCGGCCGGATGTCCGGCCTGGCCAAGGGTGGCTTCACGGTCGCCTTCGGTGAGTACGGCCTGGCCACGATGGAGCCGGCCTGGATCACGAGCCGCCAGATCGAGGCGGCCCGGCGTGCCATGACCCGCTCGGTCAAGCGCGGCGGCAAGATCTGGATCCGCGTCTTCCCCGACAAGCCGGCGACCAAGAAGCCCGCGGAGACGCGGATGGGTTCCGGCAAGGGCGCACCCGACCACTGGGTCGCGGTCGTCAAGCCGGGCCGGATCCTGTTCGAGATGGCCGGTGTCGATCACGAATCGGCGGTCGAGGCGATGCGCCTGGCCGGCCACAAGCTCCCCGTCGCGACCCGTCTGGTCGCCCGGGAAGGCGCGAAGGAGGCGTGACGGTGGACCTCAAGAAGATCCGCTCGCTCTCCGACACCGAGCTCGAAGATGCCCTGCGCGAAGCGAAGCAGGACCTGTGGGGAGCGCGCTTCGCGCTCTCGACCCGACAACTCAAGGACTACAGCACGATCTCGCTGACGCGAAGGACGATCGCGCGGATCCTCACCGTCCAGCGCGAGCGCAAGCTCGGCAAGACGGCATAGGGATATCACGCGATGACAGGAGCGACCACCAAGGTGCAGGTAAAGCGGAAGACGAAGGTCGGCCGCGTTGTCAGCGACCGCATGGACAAGACGATCGTCGTGTCCGTCGAGCGACTGGCACGCCACCGGCTGTACAAGCGGGTCATCCGCCTGACGACCCGGTTCAAGGCCCACGATGAGGAGAATGAAGCCCGTATCGGCGACACCGTCCTCATCGAGGAGGCACGGCCGATGTCGGCGACGAAGCGCTGGCGGCTGATCAGCGTCGTCCAGCGCGCCGGCGAGCACGGCTTGCCGGGCGAGGCCGTCGTGGGCGAAGAAGACGCGGTGACCGAGGCCATCCACGCCGCCGCCCATCCGGGCCGGACGCGCGCGACCGACACCGACGCGACTGAGACCGCGAGCGCGTCCGCCGAGGCCGAGGGCTCGGACGCAACCGATGGTGCCGACGCAAGCAGCTCCGAGGACCGAGGCGACGCTCCGGCGAGCCATCGGTCCGAGGATTCTGGCTCGTGATCCAGCCTCAGACGCGACTCAAGGTGGCCGACAACACCGGCGCCCGGAGCATCCAGTGCATCCGGGTGATGGGTCGCTCCCTCAAGACGACGGCGGGCGTCGGCGACGTCATCGTCGCCAGCGTCAAGCAGGCGATCCCCAACGCCGCCGTCAAGAAGGGCGACGTCGTGCGTGCCGTGATCGTCCGCACCAACAAGGAATACGGTCGCGCCGACGGGAGCTACATCCGCTTCGACGAGAACGCCGCGGTCCTTATCAACAACCAGGGCAACCCGCGCGGCACGCGCATCTTCGGACCGGTCGCCCGTGAGCTGCGGGACAGGAACTACATGAAGATCGTGTCCCTCGCCCCGGAGGTGCTGTGATGGCCGTCCGGACAGTCGTCCCCAAGGCACCCAAGGTGCCTGAGATCCGCAAGGGCGACACCGTCGTGGTCCTGTCCGGCAGGGATGCCGGCAAGCGTGGCACGGTGGAGCGCGTGATCCGCCGCCAGGCGGCGCCGCGCGGTGGCCGGAGCGTCTTCCGGCGCGGCTCGGCCGCAGGTGGCGTGAGCGTCGTCGTCGAGGGCGTGAACATCGCCAAGCGCCATACGAAGGCCCGCCAGACGTCGAGCTCGACCGATCGCATGCCCAAGATCCAGCAGGGCGGCATCCTCGAGATCGCCCAGCCGCTGCCGATCGGCAAGGTCATGGTCGTGTGCGGCAGCTGTGGCAAGCCGACCCGCATCAGCCACCGCACGCTCGACAACGGTCGACGGGTCCGGGTCTGCAAGAACTGCGGCGAGCAGCTCGAGGTGAAGGCATGACCAGCCGCCTCCGCGAGCGCTATGCGGCCGAGGTCGTGCCGGCGCTGCAGAAGCAGTTCGAGTACCACAACCCCAACCAGGTGCCGCGTCTGTCCAAGATCGTGGTCAACATCGGTCTCGGCGAGGCGCTCACCAACGCCAAGGCGCTCGACGCCGCGCTCGGCGACCTGAGCACGATCACCGGCCAGAGGCCGATCGTGACGAAGGCCAAGCGCTCGATCGCCCAGTTCCGTCTCCGGACCGGCAACTCGATCGGTGCCAAGGTGACCCTCCGCGGCGAGCGGATGTGGGACTTCCTGGACCGGTTGACGACATTGGCCCTGCCACGCATCCGCGACTTCCGGGGCGTGCCCGGGAAGTCGTTCGATGGCCGGGGCAACTATTCGCTCGGGATGCGCGAGCAGCTCGCGTTCCCCGAGATCGACTACGACAAGGTGGACCGTCTCCGCGGGCTGGAGATCAGCATCGTGACGACGGCGAAGACCGACGAGGAATCGAAGAAGCTCCTCGAGCTCCTCGGCATGCCCTTCGCTCATGGCGTCCGCGATGTTCGCTTGCATCTCATCCGCTCGGACGGCCCCGGCCTGCGTGGTGCCTCCGCGCGTTCACTCACGCACACTCCGAGTGCGCCTCGTGCTCGGCACCGCCTTGGCCGGAGGTCGCCCACGCGGCGATCTGCGGCGCCTTTCGGGATCGGCTCAGGCGAGGAGAAACATGGCTAAGAAGTCGATGATCGCCAAGGCGGCGCGCAAGCCCAAGCACAAGGTGCAGGCGTACCACCGCTGTTTCGTGTGCGGGCGACCGCGCGCCTTCATGCGACGGTTCGCGCTGTGCCGCATCTGCTTCCGGGAGCGAGCGCTCCTGGGCGAGCTGCCCGGCGTCACGAAGTCGAGCTGGTAGGAACACCGATGAACATCTCCGACCCGATCGCGGACATGCTCACGCGCGTTCGAAACGCGTCACGGGCGCGCCACACCGATGTTGTCGTGCCGGCGTCGCGCACGAAGCGCGAGATCGCCCGCATCCTCAAGGATGAGGGCTTCATCGCCGACGTCCAGGAGGAGCAGGCCGGGCCCGCCGCGGTCCTGCGCCTGACCCTCAAGTACGTCGATGGGAAGGCCCCCGTCGTGTCAGGCCTCAAGCGCATCAGCAAGCCCGGCCTGCGTGTCTACGCACGCAAGACGGACATCCCGCGGGTGCTCGGCGGCCTGGGCATCGTCATCGTCAGCACGAGCCAGGGCATCATGACCGGCCAGCAGGCGCGCCAGGCGCAGCTGGGCGGCGAAGTCCTCGCGTACGTCTGGTAGGCGGGCACGATGTCGCGTATCGGACGATTGCCGATCACCGTTCCGTCTGGCGTCGATGTGACGATCGCGGGGCGGGAGGTCACGATCAAGGGGCCCAAGGGCACCCTGAGCAGGTCCCTGCACCCGGACATGTCCGTGAAGCAGGAGGACGGCTCGATCCTCGTGACCCGGCCGACCGAGCAGAAGACCCACAAGCAGCTCCACGGCCTGACGCGGACCTTGGTGAACAACATGGTCGTCGGTGTGACCGACGGCTACCGCAAGGGGCTCGAGATCACCGGTGTGGGCTATCGCGCCGCACTGAGCGGCAGGAAGCTCACGCTCAACCTCGGCTACAGCCACCCGATCGAGATCGACCCGCCCGAGGGCATCAGCTTCGAGCTCGAGAACCCGACCCGCCTGGCGGTGATCGGCATCGACAAGGAGCTGGTCGGCCAGGTCGCCGCGCAGGTGCGCGCGACGCGCAAGCCGGAGCCGTACAAGGGCAAGGGCGTGCGCTACGCCGGTGAGCAGGTCCGCCGCAAGGCGGGCAAGGCCGGCAAGATCGGCGCCAAGAAGTAAAGCCGAACCACACGAAGGATCGACGACTATGACGCAGCTCGCCAGCCGAGGCGCCGCCCGACGCAAGCGCCACGACCGGATCCGCCTCTCGATGGCGGGCTCGGCCGGGCGGCCGCGTCTGGCCGTTTTCCGCAGCCTCAACCACATCTACGCGCAGGTCATCGACGACGCGTCCGGCAAGACGCTCGTCGCCGCCTCGACGCTGGAGAAGGAGCTTCGCGGCTCCAAGTCCAGCAAGGCGGAGGAGGCCGCCACCGTCGGCCGCCTGGTCGCCGAACGGGCGAAGGCGGCGGGGGTCGAGCGCGTGGTCTTCGATCGAGCCGGGTTCCGGTACCACGGGCGCATCAAGTCGCTCGCCGATGCCGCCCGCGAGGCCGGTCTCGACTTCTGATCCGGAGGAACCATGGCACGTATCGACCCGAACAAGCTCGCGCTCGAGGAGCGCGTGGTCCAGATCAACCGAGTAGCCAAGGTCGTCAAGGGCGGCCGCCGCTTCAGCTTCAGCGCGGTCGTCGTCGTCGGTGACGGCGCCGGTCACGTCGGCGCGGGCCTCGGCAAGGCCGGTGAGGTCCCAGAGGCGATCCGCAAGGGCGTCGAGGACGCCAAGAAGAACATCATCAAGATCCCGATGGTCGGCACGACGATCCCCCACGAGGTCAGGGTCGAGTTCGGCGCCAGCCGGGTCATGCTCAAGCCGGCGTCGCAAGGCACTGGCGTCATCGCCGGCGGCTCCGTGCGCGCGATCCTCGAGGCGGCCGGGGTCCGGGACATCCTCTCCAAGATCTACGGATCGACCAACCCGGTGAACGTCACCCGCGCGACCATCGAGGCGCTGCGCGAGCTGCATTCCGCCGAGGAGCTGTCGGCACGTCGAGGCGTGAGGCTCGTCAGCCACATCTCAGGCCAGCCGGCGCCCGTCATGGAGGGCGTCGATGGCTAGGTTGCGCATCACCCAGACCAGGTCGACGATCAGCCACATCGCCCGCAACCGGGCCACGATCAAGGCCCTCGGCCTGCACGGCATCGGCAGCACGACCGAAGTCCCGGACAACGACGCTATCCGGGGCATGGTTCGACAGGTCCGTTTCCTCGTCTCGGTCGACGAGATCAGCGACGGCGCCGGCACGTCCGGCTCGCGCAGCCGAGCGGGCGGCCGCTCCGAGGCCCGAGGCTCCGCGGGAGGCCGCTCCGAGGCCCGAGGCTCCGCTCCCGCGAGCCATCGGTCCGAGGATTCCGAGGATTCCGAGGAGAAGGAATGAAGCTCCACGATCTGCGCCCCGCCGAGGGTTCGCGCAAAGAGCGCACTCGGGTCGGCCGCGGCATCGCGGCAGGGAAGGGCAAGACCGCGGGCCGCGGAACCAAGGGTCAGAAGGCGCGCGCCGGCGGCTCGATCCCGCCCTGGTTCGAAGGCGGCCAGACGCCGCTGCACGTGCGCATCCCCAAGCTGCGCGGCTTCAAGAACCCATTCAAGGTCCAGTACGAGGTCGTGAACGTCGGCGACATCGCGGCGGCGGTCGAGCGCGGCGCTCTCGAGGCCGAAGCTCCGCCGAAGGCCAAAGGTCAGGCGAAGGCCGGTGGCCAGATCACGGTCAACCAGGACATCCTGCGCGCCGTCGGGCTCGTGCGCAGTCTGAACAAGCCTCTCAAGATCCTCGGTTCCGGCGAGCTCGGTGCGCCGCTGTTCGTCGTGGCCGACGCGTTCACGGCGTCGGCGCGCTCGAAGATCGAAGCGGCGGGGGGCACGGTCTCCGTCCTCGAGGTCCCGACCAAGCCGCTCAAGGCGATCGGGGTCGAGACGACCGACGATGCGCCGCCGTCGGCCGCGGAGCCGAAGCCCGCCCGACGCCCGAAGTCGAAGGCGACAGCGGAAACCGCCGTCGAGCCGGAGTCCGCGCCCCCATCCGATACGGAGACCGAGGCGGCCGACGCGGCCAGCGGCGAGACCGCCGACGCAACCACCGACGATGGCGAGTCATCGCCCAACGACGACGCCTAGCCGCCCGTGTTCGAATCCCTGCTGAACGCCTTCCGGGCGCCGGACATCCGGCGCCGGATCCTGGTCGTCCTCGGCCTGCTCATCGTGTTCCGGTTCCTGGCTGCTGTGCCGGTGCCGGGCATCAACCGCGATCAGCTCGCCACTTTCCTCGAGGGCAACCCGATCTTCGGGCTGCTGAACCTGTTCTCGGGCGGCGGGTTGTCGAACTTCTCGGTCGTGGCATTGGGCTTGAACCCCTACATCAACGCGTCGATCATCATGCAGTTGATGCAGGGCGTCGTGCCCTCGCTCCAGGCGCTCAGCCGCGAAGGTGAATACGGGCGCAACAAGATCACCCAGTACACGCGCTACCTGTCGGTGCCGCTGGCGCTGCTGCAGGCATACGGGTTCCTGGCCCTGCTCAACAACAGCAATGTGCTGATCGGCGGCTTCGACCTCGGCAGCTTCGACACCCTCACCCAGATCGCCACGCTGACCGCCGGCTCGGTCGCCCTGATGTGGATCGGCGAGCTCATCACCGAGCGCGGCATCGGCAACGGCATCAGCTTCATCATCTTCGCCGGGATCGTGAGCCAGGCGCCGACGGCGATCGGCGCGTTCACGCAGAACCCGAACATCGCCGCGCTCATCGCCTTCGCCCTGGTGGCGATCGCCGCTGTCGCCGTGATCATCTACATCCAGGAGGGCCAGCGCCGCATCCCGGTCCAGTACGCCAGCCGCGTCCGCGGCCGGCGGATGTACCAGGGTGGCCAGACATTCCTGCCACTCCGCGTCAACCAGGCAGGCGTCATCCCGATCATCTTCGCCGTCAGCATCCTGCTCTTCCCGGTGCAGCTCGCGTCGTACTTCACGGCGTCCGAGATCCCGATCGTCAAGAGCATCGCCGACGGGATCGTCTTCCTGCTCAACCCGACGTCCGCCTTGTACATCGTCCTGTACTTCCTGCTCACGGTCGGCTTCACGTACTTCTACACGGCGTTCACGTTCAAGCCCGATGAGACGGCCGAGCAGCTGCGCAAGAACGGCGGGTTCATCCCGGGCATCCGGCCGGGGCGCCCGACGCAGGACTACCTTGCCCGCGTCGTGTCCCGCATCACGTTCGCCGGGGCGATGTTCCTGGCCATCGTCGCGGTGTCGCCGACGATCGTCGGCGCGGCGTTCCCGGACCTCGGGGCGATCGGCCTCGGCGGGACGAGCCTGCTGATCGTCGTGTCGGTCGTGGTCGAGACGATGAAACAGATCGAGGCGCAGTTGATGATGCGCAACTACGAGGGATTTATCCGATGACGTCCCCCGCCCTGGTGGCGCATCCCCGCGTTGCAATCTGCGGGCGGTCGCTCACGCACACCGCCCCGAGGTCTGAGGCGACGCCCCGCGAGCCATCAGCCCGAGGGTTCGTAGCGCTCGCTCCTGTCCTCGATTGCGCCGTGGCCTGCGCTCACCATCGCCGGTGACGAGGTTGCGCAAGAACGGCGATGACGGTCGTGGTGCTCCTCGGTGCGCCGGGAGCAGGCAAGGGGACGCAGGCCGAACTGCTCGCGGAGCGGCTTGGCATCCCGCACGTCGCGACCGGTGACCTCTTCAGGGCAGCGGTGCGCGATGGCTCCCCGATCGGCCTCGAGGCGCGCCGGTTCATGGAGCGCGGTCAGCTCGTGCCCGACGACATCACGATCCGGATGTTGCTCGACCGCCTCGACCAGCCCGATGCCGCGGACGGGGCGATCCTTGACGGGTTCCCGCGCACCGGCGCGCAGGCGTTCGCGCTCGACGAGGCCCTGCGCGAGCGGGGCGATCAGGTCGATCTCGCAGTCGATATCGAGGTCCCGGTCGACGAGCTCATCGGGCGCATGTCCGGCCGCTGGGTCTGCGAGGAGTCCGGGCACGTCTACAACGAGTCGACGAACCCGCCGCAGGTCCCCGGTGTGTGCGACATCGATGGATCGCCCCTCATCCAGCGCGAGGATGACAAGGCCGACACGATCCGTGCGCGAATGGACACCCAGCTGGTCAGCCTTCGCGAGGTCATCGACCACTACCGACGAACGGGGGTCCTGCGCTCAGTCGACGGTCTCCGGCCGATCGACACTGTCGCCGACGACGTCCTCGCGGTCGTGCGGGACGAGCCGAAGGGCACGGGCGTCTGAGGTGGTCACGCGCAAGTCCCGCGCCGAGATCGCGCGCATGCGCCAGGCCGGGCGCGTGGTCGCCGAGGTCCTCGCGCTCGTCGAGAGCGAGCTCAAGCCGGGCATCACGACCGCACACCTCGACCGGCTGGCCGAGGCGCATATCCGTGCCGCCGGCGCGACCCCGTCCTTCAAGGGCTATCCCGGGATCAACCCGCGCCGGCCGTTTCCGGGCAGCCTGTGCATCTCGCTCGATGACGAGATCGTCCACGGGATCCCCGGGGAGCGGATGATCCGCGATGGCCAGATCGTGTCGGTCGATGCCGGGGCGATCATCGAGGGCTGGCATGGCGACGGCGCCCGGACGTTCTTCGTCGGCGTCCCGCCGGAGCCCGTCCGGCGCCTGATCGAAGCGACCCAGGAGGCGATGATGGCCGGTATCGCGGCTGCGGTCCCGGGCAACCATATCGAGGACATCTCGGCTGCGGTCGAGGACGTCGCCAGGCCGTACGGGTTCGGGATCATCCGCCAGTTCGTCGGTCACGGGATCGGCACCGAGATGCACGAGGAGCCGCAGGTCCCCAACTATCGGACGGGCCGTCGCGGGCGCAAGCTCGAGCCCGGCCTGTGCCTCGCCATCGAGCCCATGTTCACACTCGGCGACTATCGCGCACACGTCCTCGACGACGACTGGACGGTCTCGACCGTCGACGGCTCACTGGCCGCCCACTTCGAGCATTCGATCGCGATCACGGAAGCCGGGCCGGAGATCCTGACCAATGTCTGAGGCCCTGGCGGTTGCCTCGAACGGCGACTTTTGATACGCTACGCGTTCGTGTGTCGGTCCGTCCGGGCCGGCACTCCCCATGAGAGAGGGAAGCACACCAGCCTGTGGCCAAGAAGGATGCGATCGAAGTGGAGGGAACGGTGATCGAGCCGCTACCCAACACGATGTTCGCTGTGGAGCTCGAGAATGGCCACCGGGTGCTCGCCCATATCAGCGGCAAGCTACGGATGAACTTCATCCGCATCCTGCCGGGTGACCGGGTCCGCGTCGAACTGTCGCCGTACGACCTCACCCGTGGCCGCATCACCTACCGACTCAAGTAACAAGACACGCACGAAACACACGATCGAGGATCCGTTGAAGGTCAGAGCTTCCGTTAAGGCGCGCTGCGATAACTGCAAGGTCATCCGGCGCCATGGCACGGTGATGGTCATCTGCAGCAATCCCAAGCACAAGCAGCGGCAGGGGTAACCGATGGCACGTATCGCTGGTGTCGATATCCCGCGCGAAAAGCGCGTCGAGATCGCGCTCACGTACGTCTATGGCATCGGCCTGCCCACGAGCCAGAAGATCCTCACCCAGACGAACATCAACCCGGACACGCGTGTCCGCGACCTCACTGAGGAGCAGGTCAACCGCCTGCGGGAGCTGATCGATCGCCGCTACAAGGTGGAGGGTGACCTGCGCCGCGAGACGGCGCTCAACATCAAGCGCCTCATCGAGATCGGCTCGTACCGCGGCGTCCGCCACCGGCGCAACCTGCCCGTCCGCGGCCAGCGCACCAAGACCAACGCTCGCCAGCGACGCGGACCGAAGAAGACGGTCGGCATCCGGCGCAAGAAGTGACGAGGGACTGACCAGGCATGGCGGAGCGCAAGAAAGCGGTCAAGCAGCGTCGGCGGGAGAAGAAGAACGTCCCCCAGGGGCACGTCCACATCCAGGCCACGTTCAATAACACGATCATCACGATCACCGACCTCAACGGCGCGGTCATCAGCTGGGGCTCGGCCGGCGTGGCCGGTTTCAAGGGCTCCCGGAAGAGCACGCCCTATGCGGCAGCCCTGTCGGCTGACGGCGCGGCGAAGCGTGCGATGGAGCACGGCATGCGCCAGGTCGAGGTCTACGTGAAGGGCCCGGGCGCCGGCCGCGAGCAGGCAATCCGCTCCCTGCAGGCCGCCGGCCTCGAGGTCAGCGCCATCACAGACGTCACTCCAATCCCGCATAACGGTTGCCGCCCCCCCAAGCGGCGCCGCGTCTAGCCCGGAGTTCCATGGCTCGTTACACCGATTCCGTTTGCCGGATCTGCCGGCGCGAGGGCGCCAAGCTCTTCCTGAAGGGCTCGCGTTGCTATACCAAGAAATGCGCATTCGAGCGGCGGCCGTCGCCTCCCGGCCAGCACGGCGTCCGCCGTCGCAAGGTCGGTGAGTACGGCCTGCAGCTGCGCGAGAAGCAGAAGGTTCGCAAGACCTACGGCGTTCTCGAGCGGCAGTTCCGCAACTATTTCATCGCTGCCGAGAACCGGCCTGGCGTGACCGGCGAGAACCTGCTCCGGTCGCTCGAGATGCGCCTGGACAACGTCGTGTACCGGGCTGGCTTCGCTCCGTCCCGCGCCGCCGCCCGCCAGCTGGTCACGCACGGCCATTTCGCGGTGAACGGTGTCCCGACCAACATCCCGTCGTACCAGGTCAAGCCGGGCGAGAAGATCGAGGTTCGAGAGACCCGTCGCGCCCGTGAGCCGTTCAAGGTGGTCAAGGAGACGCTCCGCAACCACCAGGCGCCGCAATGGCTGTCCATCGATGCCGGCACGCTGTCCGGCTCCGTCGTCACGCCGCCCAGCCGCGACCAGATGCCGCTCGATCTCAACGAGCAGCTCGTGGTCGAGTACTACTCGAGGTAACTGGCCCACATGATCGAACTCGAGAACCCGCAGATCGAGCCCGTCGAGGAAGTCGGCACGTACGCGAAGTACGAGGCCGGTCCTCTCCAGGCCGGGTACGGCGTGACCCTCGGCAATGCGCTGCGGCGCGTCCTGCTGTCGTCCCTCGAAGGCGCGGCGGTCACAAGCATCCAGATCCGCGACGTCTACCAGGAGTTCTCCACGATCCCCGGCGTCAAGGAAGACGTCACGCAGATCGTCCTGAACGTCAAGAAGCTTCGCCTCAAGAGCTTCGCCGCGCACCCCGTCCAGCTCCGGCTCATCAAGAGCGGTGCCGGTGCGGTGACCGCTGCCGACATCGCCGAGTCCGCCGACGTCGAGATCATCAACCAGGACCTCGTCCTCATGACGATCGATACCGACGACGTGACGATCGAGATGGACCTGACCGTCGAGCGCGGCGTCGGCTACCTCGGTGCCGAGCGGGCCGAGGCGCTGCCGATCGGCGTGATCGCGGTCGACGCGATCTTCACGCCGGTCCGCAAGGTCAACTATTGGGTCGAGAGCATGCGAGTCGGTCAGATGACCAACTTCGACAAGCTCACGATCGAGATCGAGACCGACGGCACCATCGGGCCCGAGGAGGCGCTTAGCCGCTCGGCCGAGATCCTCGTCAACCAGTTCCGGCCGTTCGTGACGGTCGGCATGGCCGCCGTTCCGGCGGCGGCTGTGACGGGTGTCGCGGCACTCCCGCCGAACATGCTCGACATGCCGATCGAGGAGCTCGACCTCCCGATGCGGGCGTACAACTCGCTCAAGCGCAACAACATCGTCAAGGTGGGGCAGCTGCTCCAGCTCAAGGACGACGACCTCCTGCGCATGCGCAACTTCGGCAAGAAGTCGCTCGACGAGATGAAGGAGCGACTGCGCATGCGCGGCTTCATCGTCCCGGAGACCGAGGGTGACGGACTCGACGATCTCGACGGTGAGGAGCCGTTCGAGGACGAGCCCGAGGCCTGATCCATGGCCCATCGGATCGGCGGTCGCAAGCTCAGTCGCAAGACCGGACCGCGCATGAGCCTGTTCAAGAACCTGACCGTGTCGGTCCTGCGCTATGAGCGCGTCAAGACGACCGAGGCCAAGGCCAAGGAGATCAGCGGGCGCGTCGAAAAGGTCATCACGCTGGCGAAGCGCGGTGACCTGGCGGCACGTCGCGCGGTCGTCGCCCAATTCCCGAACGAGCCGCTCGTCGTGACCAAGCTGTTCGACGAGATCGCGCCCAAGTACGCCGACCGAACGTCGGGCTTCACCCGCATCGTCCGCATCGGACAACGCCGCGGGGACGCCGCGGAAATCGTCCAGATCGAATTGGTCTGATGGTCGCCGTTGATCCGGCCCATGGCCGCGTTGCCGTCTCCGCTCCGGCGCTCACGCACCGCAAGGTGCGCTCGCGTCCGGTGCTCGACGGCGCCTTGCCCTGAGCTCGGCTGAACGGCGACAAACCAGTTCGCCAGTAAAGGCGTCCGAGAGGACGCCCCCAACGCGCTTTCGCGCACGGGTCGAATACGATGGGACGGACTTCGCTGGGTTCCAGGCAAATCCTGGGAAGCGGTCCGTCCAGGGGGTCCTGGAAGACGCGCTGGCGCGCCTCGGCGACGGGGTCGTCCGGCGGGTCGACGGGGCCGGTCGAACGGATGCCGGTGTCCACGCCACGGGACAGGTGATCGCCTTCTCGTATGGCGGGCGACTGTCGGCGACCGAGCTCGGAGCGGCGCTCGAGGCGATCCTGCCACGGGACGTCGCCGTCCGAGACGTGCGCCGAGCGCCGGACGGCTTCAACCCCCGCTACGCGGCGCGGTACCGGGAATACCGCTACACCGTCTGGAACGGGCCGCCCAGCCCGCTTCACGAGCGCACCGCGCTCGGGGTGCGGGACCCGCTCGACACCGCCGCGATGGCGCGGGCCGGGTCGGCCTTCATCGGCCGGCGCGACTTCAGGGCCTTCGGGGCGGGGGACCGATCCCCGGTCCGGACCGTCACCGCGGTCCGGGTCAGACGATCGGGCCGGCTCGTCACGATCGACGTCCGGGCCGACTCGTTCATACGGGGCCAGGTCCGACGGATGGTCGGCCTCCTCCTGGAGGTCGGTCTGGCAAAGACGGATATCGACACGGTCCGGGCGGCATTGGCCGACCCGGGATCCGCGGCCAAGGGGCCGGCAGCCCCGGCCAAGGGCCTGTGCCTCCGGCACGTCGCCATCGGGCGAACGACCGGCAGCCAAGCGAACGGAGAACACGAGGAACGATGAACGCGAAGACCATATCGGTCCGTGAGAGCGAGATCGAGCGACGCTGGTACGTCGTCGACGCGACGGACGAGACGCTCGGCCGTCTTGCGTCGCGTATCGCCCGCGTCCTCGTGGGCAAGCACAAGCCGACCTACCAACCGAACCTCGACTCGGGCGACCACGTGATCGTGCTCAACGCCGGGCGCATCGCGGTTACCAGTGACAAGCTCGAGAGCAAGGTCTACGCCCGCCATAGCGGCTACCCGCAAGGCTTCAAGGAGGAGACCCTCGGTCATCTCCTGGAGCGCCGGCCGGAGGAGGTCATCCGCCGTGCCGTCAAGGGCATGGTGCCGCACACGCGACTCGGCGCCCAGCAGCTACGCAAGCTGAAGATCTACGCCGGATCCGACCACCCCCATCAGGCTCAGCAGCCTGAGCCGCTCGCCTGACGAGGAGCGAAATCCAGATGTCCATCCCCGCTTTCTACTCCGGGACCGGCCGCCGCAAGACGGCCATCGCGCGCGTCCGGCTCCTGCCGGGCGAGGGCGAGATCGTCGTCAACGGCCGATCGCTCGATGAACACTTCGGCAATGCCGTCAACGAGGCCGAGGTTCGGATGCCCTTCCGGGTCACCGGGACCGAAGGTCGCTTCAACGCGATGATCAAGGTCGAGGGTGGCGGCGTGCACGGCCAGGCCGGCGCCATCCGCCACGGCATCGCGCGCGCCCTGCTCGAAGTGGACGAGGACGCCAACCGCCTTCCCCTCCGGCAAGCCGGACTCCTCACACGGGATCCGCGCATGAAGGAGCGCAAGAAGTACGGTCTCAAGCGTGCCCGGAAGGCCCCGCAGTACACGAAACGTTAGCGTGCACGCCTCCGTCTGAGCGGCCCATGCGTGCGTTGCCGGACTCCGCGCGCTCGCTCACGCACCTTGGGGTGCGCTCGCTCACGTGCTCGCCGGCGCCTTCGCCTGTACCGTCATCCGGACGCGAACCACGATCCATCGCGCAGCCGGAACCACTGGCGCCAGGGCGATGACGACGACGACATCGACGCTGGTCGGGCGGGATCTGCTCAGTGCGGCGGATCTGTCTGCGGTCGAGGTCGAGCGGGTCTTCGAGACGGCCGCGCTCCTCAAAGCCGAGTTCCGGGCACGCCGCCGGCACGAGCTGCCGCTGCTGGCCGGCCGGACGCTGGCGATGCTCTTCCAGAAGCCGAGCCTGCGAACTCGCGTGACATTCGAGGCCGGGATGACCCAGCTCGGCGGCGCGGCCATCTACCTCCCGGAAGACGCAGTCATGGGTGCACGGGAGGCCGTGCGCGACGTCGCCCGCAACCTCGAACGATTCGTCGACGCGATCGTGGCGCGCACCGGGCCGCACGAGGTCGTTCTCGAGCTCGCCGCCCAGGCATCGGTTCCCGTCATCAACGGGCTGACCCTGCGCGAGCACCCGTGCCAGGCGCTCGCCGACATCTTCACGATCCGCGAGCACCTCGGCCGCCTCGAAGGCGCCGTCGTCACGTTCGTGGGTGATGGCAACAATGTCTACCACTCGCTCGCGCTCGTCGGCGCTGCCTTCGGGATGGAGGTGCGGCTCGCCCATCCGCGTGGCTACGCGCCAGACCCACGGATCGTCGCGCTCGCCGAGGAGCGTGCGACGGAGTCGGGCGGCCGGCTCGTCTTCGGTCAGGATCCCGTCGAGTTGGTCCGCGGCGCCGATGTCGTCTACACCGACGCGTGGACCTCGATGGGCCAGGAGGTCGAGACGGAAGCGCGCCGCGACGCGTTCGCGGCGTATCGCATCGACGACGCGTTGATGTCAGCGGCCGGTCCGAACGCGGTCGCCATGCATTGCCTTCCGGCGCATCGTGGCGAGGAGATCACCTCGTCCGTCATGGATGGCCCGCGAAGCCTGATCTTCGAGCAGTCCGAGAATCGATTGCATGTCCAGAAGGCGCTCCTCGTGGAGCTGATCGGCGCGGTCGGATGAGCGAGGCCCTCTACGAGCGCTACAAGGAGGCGCTGCGCCGCGGCCACGTCGCCAGCCAGCGCGCCCGCTTCGACGAGGCGCTCGACGCCTACGGTGAGGCGGCCAGGGTCGCCCCGGACCGGGCACTGCCGCTCGTCGGCATCGGTCTGGTCCTCACCCGGCTCGGCAAGTCCGCCGAAGCGTTGTCGGCCTTTGACCTGGCCTTGGATCGCGCCCCGACCGACGAGACGGCCCTGCGCGGCCGAGTCGATGCCCTGCTCGCGCTGGGCGATCGAGTCCACGCGGCCGAGACCCTCGACCGGCTCGTCACGATCCTGGACGCCACCGACCGGCAGTCGGAGGCACTCGACGCCGCCGGCCGTGCGCTCGATCTCGCGGAGGCGCGGAGTCGACGTGAGGGCCTGCGCGCGATGGTCGATCGCATCGAGGCCGACCCGGCTGCCGTGTCGGCCGTCGGCGACGCACTCGTCCGCGCGGTCGCCCTCCTCGAGGGCCCGCTCGGCCCGGAACCCGAGCCTGCGCCACCGCCGTTCGATCCGGCCGCCGCGATGGCCGCCGTCGAGGACGCCGCTGCGACCGGCGATGCCGAGGCGACCCGGGCCGCCGCCCTGGCGGCCGCCCGAGGCCATCGGGCGGCGGGCCAGCTCCACGCCGCGATCGATGCGTGCTATCAGGCGCTCGCCACCAACCCTGCGGATCCCGCGCTGCACCTCGCCCTCGCCGAGCTCTACGTCGACCGCGGCTGGCGCACCGCGGCCGCCGACAAGCTCGTCCTGCTGGCCCGGCTCGTCGATCTCGGCGATGACCCGGCGACACGGGAACGGCTGTGCGGCCTGGCGACACGCCTCCCGGACGACCCGCGGCTGGAGGCGATCTGCGCCTGACCCGACGGGCCGCCGAACCGGGTCGGAAGGGGGAGCGATGCTACACTCGGCGAACGATGTCGGAGCTCCTCGGATCGATCCTCGAACAGGTCCGCTTGACGACCCTCCTCGACATCGCGATCACCTCCCTGCTGATCTATTGGCTGTTCAGCCTCATCCGCGGCACACGTGCGGTCCGGCTGGTCATCGGCGTGAGCGTGTTGATCGTGGTCTACCTGCTGGCGGTCGCACTCGGGCTCGAGTTGCTGACCCGCATCCTGCAGGGCGGGGCCGTCGTCGGGCTGTTCGCGCTGGTCGTGATCTTCCAGCCGGAGATCCGCCGCGCACTCGAGCGGATCGGGCGGGTCGGCTCGTTCGGCTGGATGCTGTCGGGCGCGGACTCGCGCGCGGTGGACCACGTCGCGAAAGAGGTCGCGCGTGCCGCGGCCGAGTTGTCGGCGGAGGGCCACGGCGCACTGATGGTCCTCGAGCGGGAGACGGGCCTGGAGGACACCGCTGAGACCGGCGTCATGATCCACGGCGACGTCTCCGCCGACCTCATCCGCACCATCTTCGCGCCACGCACGGCGCTCCACGATGGGGCCGTCATCGTCCGCGGCGAGACGATCCTGGCGGCCGGGGTCCTGTTGCCCCTTGCCGAGACGACCGTGCAGGTCGAGCGGTTCGGCACGCGCCATCGCGCAGCGCTCGGCATCGCCGAGCAGACCGATGCGATCGTCATCGTGGTGTCCGAGGAGAACGGGCAGATCAGCCTCGTGGAGCGGTCGCGCATCGTGCGCAACCTGAACGAGGCACAGCTCGCGCGGACCATCCGCCAGCTGCTCGATCCGACCCATGGCGGGCGCCGCCGGCCCCTCGGCAGCTGGCGATCGTCGCCGGAGCCCGCGTCCACGTCGGCCGTACGAGCCCCGCGGTGACCCGAGCCCTCGGGGTCCTCATCCACAACTGGCCCCTCAAACTCGCGGCAGTCGGACTGGCCACGCTCCTGTATGGCGGTCTCGTCCTGTCACAGAGCTCGGCGACTCTGACCGATGTCGTTCCCGTCGATGTGGTCGGCCAGCCGGCCGACACATTCCTGCTCCAGACGATCCGGCCGGTGACCGAGATCCGCTACTTCACGCCGTCGAACGTGCGGCCGATCGCATCCGACTTCGACGCGTGGGTCGACCTGACGAACGTCGTCCCAGGGAGCGGACCGCAGAGCGTGCCGATCCAGCTCCGCTCGGTCGATCCGCGCGTGCGCGTGCTCGGGTTCGAGCCGCAATCGGCGACGATCGATCTCGACGTCGTCGCCCGCAAGACCGTCCCGGTCCAGGTCGAGCGGGGTGACGTCCCGTCCACCCTCACGGTGGGGGAGGTGACGGTCCAACCGACGGAGGTCCAGGTCGTCGGACCCAGGTCTGTGCTCGATCGCGTCGTCGCGGCCCGGGCGGACGTGATCGTGCA
This sequence comes from uncultured Chloroflexia bacterium, assembly GCA_963819655.1. Lineage (GTDB taxonomy): Bacteria > Chloroflexota > Limnocylindria > Limnocylindrales > CSP1-4 > SPCO01. The sequence goes on from CAWFXA010000002.1 coordinate 1,680,051, forward strand.
GCCGTTGGGCATCGACGTGGACCAGGATGTCGAGCTCGTGCCGATCGACAGCGTCGGCGATGCGGTCGCTCAAGTACGGCTCGATCCCGCGACCGCGCGCGTCACGATCCCGATCTTCTCCGATCGACAGACACGCACCCTCCCCGTCAGCCCTCAGATCACCGGCTCGCCGGCCGCCGGATTCGAGCTCAGCTCGGCGACGGTCACGCCGCCGTTCCTCACTGTCCTGGGCGACCTCGACGACCTGGAGGCGATGACCAGCGTCGACACGCAGCCGATCCCGGTCACCGGTTACTCGACCTCGCGCACCCTGGAGGTCGGGCTCGCGCTGCCGACCGGGGTCGTCGCGACAGGCGCCCAGGAGGTGAGCGTGACGATCGGCGTCCGCCCCGTGACCGGGACGCGCTCGTTCGAGGTCGGTGTGCGGATGGTCGGCGTCCAGCCGGACATGTCGTATAAGGCGGCGGTCGATCGCGTGCTCATCACGGTCGGCGGCAGCACCGCCGAACTGGATCGGCTCATCGGCTCGACGCTGGCCGTGGACCTCGACGTCTCGACACTCGGCCCAGGGACGAGCAACGTCACCGTCACGGCTGCGCTGCCGGCAGGCGTCACCCTCGTGGCAGCCAGTCCGCCGCAAGTCCAGGTGACGGTCACCGCCCGCTCGACACCCGCGCCCTCCTGAGCGTGGGACGCCTCTTCGGGACCGATGGCATCCGCGGTGTGGCCAACGTCGACCTGAAGCCGACCGTGGCGTATGCGCTCGGGCGGGCGACCGCCAAGCGTCTGGCGGCACCCGGTGCCGCGATCGTCGTCGGCCAGGACACGCGCCGATCGGGGGACATGTTCGTCGCCGCCATCGTGGCCGGGGCGACCAGCCTCGGTGTCGACGTCCATGTCGTCGGCGTCGTGCCGACGCCTGCGCTCGCCTACCTCGCGGGGTCCGGGGAGTACAGGGCCGGGATCATGGTCTCGGCCTCGCACAACCCCGCCGACGACAACGGCCTCAAGGTCCTCGACGCCAACGGCCTGAAGCTCGATGACTCCGTCGAGGACGAGCTCGAGGCGCTGATCTGGCGGGAAGGGGAGCTCCCCGGCGTCGGTAACGCGACACTCGGCCGCCGGATCGACGCGACCGATTCGATCGAGCGCTATCTCGTGCATCGACGCGGGCTCGCCGGTTCGATCGACGCGAGCGGCCTGCACATCGTGCTCGATGGGGCGAACGGGTCCGGCGGGGCGGCGGGTCTCGAGATCCTGTCCGCGACGGGTGCCCGGGTCGAGGCGATCCACGTCGAGCCGGACGGGGTCAACATCAACGTCGAGTCGGGCGCCACGTCGCCGGGGTCGCTGGCGCAGGCCGTCAAGGAACGCGGTGCCGACGTCGGCTTCGCGCTGGACGGCGACGCCGACCGCCTGATCGCGGTCGATGGGCAGGGTCGCATCGTCGATGGTGACCAGGTCCTCGGGATCCTCGCCCTCGAGCGGCTCGGGCGCGACGCGCTGCCCGGCGGTCTGGTGGTCTCCATCCTGTCCAACGGCGGGCTGCAGGGCGCGGTCGAGGCGGCCGGCGGCGAGGTCGTCCGGACGCCGGTCGGGGACAAGTACATCCTCGAGGGGATGCAGGTGGCCGGCGCGATGCTCGGCGGCGAGAAGTCGGGGCACGTCATCGTTCTCGAGCACACCACCTCGGGTGACGGGATCGTCACCGCGCTCGAGGTCCTGCGCGTCATGACCGGACGGCGCAAGCCGCTCGCGGAGCTGGCCGAGGCCATCACGCTGTTGCCACAGCAACAGCGCGCCGTCAGCGCCCGTCACAAGGATCAATGGGAGGGCGATCCGACCCTCCGGCGCGCCATCGCCGCTGCCAGCGCACGGCTCGGCAGCGCCGGGCGGGTGCTCGTCCGGCCGTCCGGGACCGAGCCCGCGTTGCGGGTGATGGTGGAGGGCCCGGACGAGACCCTGGTCGCGGAGCTGGCCGACGCGCTCGCGACCCTCGCGGGGGAGCGTCTAAACTAGCTTCGGTGAATCCTCGGGTGGATGGCTCGCGGAGCGTCGCCTCCGCCCTCGGAGGGGCACGTGGGCTCCGCCATCGGAGAGCCACGAGCCCTTATGCGGACCTCCCGCGATGCAGACTGAACGGAGATCAACGCTGATGTGCGGCATCGTGGGCTATACGGGACCCCGGGAAGCGGGTCCCATCCTCATCGAGGGACTGGCCCGCCTCGAGTACCGCGGATACGACTCGGCGGGTATCGCACTCGTCGACGACGGTGGGGACCTGTTCGTCGAGAAGAAGGCCGGCAAGCTCGCCAACCTGCGCGCGGCGATCGCCGACCGGACCCCGCATGCGGCCATCGGCCTGGCCCACACGCGCTGGGCGACACATGGCCGACCGAATGACCTGAACGCCCATCCGCACCAGGACTGCACGGGTGACATCACGGTCATCCACAACGGGATCATCGAGAACTTCCGTGAGCTCCGCGACGGCCTCGAGGAACGCGGCCATCGCCTGACCTCCGAGACGGACACAGAGGCGCTGGCCCACCTCGTCGAGGAGGCCTATCAGGGCGACCTCGCCGAGGCCGTCCGCGCCACGCTCCGCCAGGTCGAGGGCGCGTACGCCATAGCGGTCATGCATCGCGGGGAGGGGGATCGCCTCGTCGGCGCCCGGAAGGACGTGCCGCTCGTCGTCGGTCTTGCCGACGGCGAGTCGTTTCTTGCCAGCGACGTCGCCGCCATCCTCGCCCACACCGACCAGGTCCAGTTCCTCGAGGACGGCGATGTCGCCGACCTGCGCCCGAGCGGGGTCACCATCACCGACATCGATGGCACCCCCCAGGAGCGCTCGATCACGACCATCGACTGGACGACGGAGGCGGCCGAGAAGGGCGGCTACGAGCATTTCATGCTCAAGGAGATCCACGAGCAGCCCGAGTCGCTCCGCCAGGCCATCGCGGGTCGTGTCACGCGCGAGGACCACATCTGGCTCGAGGAGCTCGAAGGCTTCGGGGACACGCTCGCCCAGATCGATCGGGTCGAGCTGATCGCCTGCGGAACGGCGTATTACGCCGCGCTCGTGGGCGCGGCCGCGATCCAGGACTGGATCGGCATCCCGGCCCGGGCCACGGTCGGATCGGAGTTCCGCTACAGCCCGCCGCCGATCGACGGCAAGACACTCGTGATCGCGGTGACGCAGTCGGGTGAGACCGCCGACACCATCGCCCCGACCCGCCTCGCCCGCGAACGCGGGGCGCCGATCATCGCCGTCACGAACACGGTCGGCAGCGCGATCACACGCGAAGCCCATCGCGTCCTGTTCCTCCAGGCAGGTCCGGAGATCGCGGTCGCCGCCTCGAAGACGTTCGTGGCACAGGTCACGACGCTCGTCATCCTGGCCGCGGCCATCGCAAAGTCACGGGGCGCACTCGGCCTCGAGCAGGAGCAAGAACTCGGCGCGGCGCTCCACGCGCTGCCTGCGGCTGCCGCGAAGGCGCTCGAGAACGCATCGGGCGTGGCGGATCTCGCCCGCCGGTACGTCAATTCGCGCGGCTTCATGTTCGTCGGCCGCGGCTACACCTATCCGACCGCGCTCGAGGGTGCCCTCAAGCTCAAGGAGGTCAGCTACGTCCACGCCGAGGGCTACGCTGCCGGTGAGATGAAGCACGGGCCGATCTCGTTGCTCGACGCGGAATGTCCGCTCGTGGCCGTCGCGACCCGGTCGTCCGTCTACGACAAGCTCATGTCGAACGTGATGGAAGGTCGGGCGCGAGACGCGCGGGTCATCGCCGTGGCCACCGAGGGCGACTCCCAGATCGAGCGCTTCGCCGACGACATCTGCTGGGTGCCCGACACCCACGAGGCGCTCAGCCCGGTCCTCGCGATCATCCCGCTCCAGCTGTTCGCATACCACGTCGCGATCGCCCGCGGCACCGACGTCGACCAACCGCGCAACCTGGCGAAGTCGGTCACGGTCGAATAGATGGCGGAGCCGGGCGACCGGAACGAGACCCTCCGAGGGCCGAGGCGACGCCCCCGCGAGCCATCGGCCCGAGGATTCGACATCGCCACGCGGCTCCCCGACGGCCTCGAGGCCGCACAGGCGACCACGGAGCTCGGCATCGACATCATCCGCGTCGAGCGCATCCGGGCGTCGCTCGAACGCTTCGGCGATCGCTTCACGAACCGGGTCCTGACGCCGGCCGAGCAGCGCTACGTCCGCGGCCGGCCGGAGACGATGGCCGGCCGCTGGGCGGCCAAGGAGGCGGTCTCGAAGGTGCTCGGGCTCGGCGTCCGCGGCATCGGCTGGCGTGACATCGAGATCGAGCGGCTGCCGACCGGCCAGCCCAGCGTGCGCCTCCACGGCCGTGCCGCGGCGCGCGCCGAGCAGCTCGGCATGGGTCGTATCGCGGTCTCCATCACGCACGAGTCCGACTACGCGGTGGCGATGGCATTCGGCGTCCGCACGGCGGGCGGCAGGTACCTTTTCCCGCCGGACATCGAGGATCGGCTCGACGATCGCGAACGCCGCATCCTCGCCCGCATCGAGCGGCTGCGCGTCCAGGCTGAGGCGAACGGGGCCGCCGCCCTCGCAACCGACGCGCCGAATGCCGGGGAGCCACCCCGTGCCTGAGCGGCGGGCGCTCGGCTTCGGCCGCCGAGCGGATGAAGGGATCGAGGGTTCGGCGGGTGGGTCCGACGAACGCCCCTGGCCGGAAGGCGTGCCGAAGCTCGACGAGGACGCGGCCATGGCGCTCCTGCCGCCGCGGCCCGCGCGCGGGCATAAGGGTTCGTTCGGAAAGCTCCTGGTCATCGCCGGGTCGCTCGACTACGCCGGCGCCGCCCTGCTGGTGTGTCGCGCCGCGGGTCGGACCGGGGTGGGGCTCGTGACGCTGGCCGTGCCTGAGACGCTCCAGCCGCTCTTCGCGGCGAAGGTCATCGAGGCGACGACGATGGCGTTGCCCGAGGACGATGTCGAGGAGCTCGACCCGGAGCCGGCACTCGCGCGCATCTTCGATCACGAGCACGACGCGTTGGTGGTGGGACCCGGACTCCGGCCCGGTCTCGCCACGGCCGAGCTCGTCCGCCAGCTCATCGACGCCGGCGGCGAGGAGCGGCCGCCGCTCGTCCTCGACGCGGAGGCCCTTCGGTCGCTGGCCTCCATGGACGCCTGGTGGGAGGGCGACCGGCGGGCCGCCGTCCTCACGCCGCACACCGGCGAGTTCAAGCGGCTGCGCGCGGGTAGCGGCGTCGAGACGGACGCCGACGGCGACCTGAACGACGACGACGTCGCGCGGGTCGCGGCGGCCAAGGATGCGGCCACGAGCTGGCACCAGGTCGTCGTGCTCAAGGGCGCCCGCACCGTCATCGCAGCACCGGATGGCGAGGTCGTCGTCGCACCGTTCGAGAACCCGGCCCTTGCCACCGGAGGCACCGGCGACGTCTTGGCCGGGACGATCGGGTCGCTCCTGGCCCAGGGCCTGACCCCGTTCGCGGCGGCGCGGCTCGGCGTGTACCTCCACGGGATCGCCGGCGAGGGCGCCCGCGAGCGGTTCGGTGACGCCGGCCTGCTCGCCTCGGACCTGCCCGATGGCCTGGCGATCGCCCGTCGCCGCCTGGCGGCTCTCGCGGAGCGACGCACGAGCAACAAGCGACTCGGGTTCCGGGTCGGGGAGCCTGCGCGACCCGCCGAGGAACCCGACGCGACTCCCGCGTGACCGCGACCACCGGCCAACGTCCAGCCTCGTGACGGCTGCCACTGAGCCTGCGATCGAGACCCGTCTCGCGCGCGCGGGCCTGCCGCCGCTGCCCCGGCTGGCGTGGCTCGAGCTCGACCTCGATGCGCTCGTCGGCAACGTCGCGGCGCTGCGACGCCTCGCCGGCGGGGCATCGGTCCACCCGGTGGTCAAGGCCGACGCCTACGGTCATGGCGCGGTCCCGATCGCAAACGCGCTCGCCGCTGCCGGGGTCGACGGCCTGTGCGTCGCAACCATGGACGAGGCGGTCGAACTGCGCGCCGCCGGGATCGACCTCCCGATCCGTGTCCTCTACGCGATCCCGCCCGCGCTGGTCCCCGAGGCGACCCGCCACGGGATCACGGTCGCGGCCGGCGATCGCGGAAGCCTCGAGGAGGTCCTGACCGCAGCGGCGGAAGTGCTCGACGACTCGACCGGCCCGACCGCGGCTGACCGCCTCCTCATCGAGATCGAAGTCGAGACCGGGCTCGGGCGCGGCGGCGCCAGGCCGGCCGACGTCGTCGGGATGGCCGAACGGATCGCGGCTTCGGACGTCGCGTCGCTCGTCGGCGTCTGGACACACCTCCAGGCGAGCGACGATGCGGTGATCACGGCCCGCCAGCTGAAGCGGTTCGATGCCGTCTCGGACGCGCTCGGCGCGGCCGGCCACACGACGCCGCCACGGCACGTCGCCGCGAGCGGCGGGCTGCTGACCGGCGTGGCCGGCTACACAGGCGTCCGGCCCGGCCTGTCGACCTACGGGATCGTGCCCGACGAGTTGGAGGGTCGCGACCTGCGCGATCGGGGCGGAGACGGGTTCCGACCGGTGATGTCGCTGCACGCGCGGCCGGTGCGCGTCGCCGACCTCCCGGCGGGCCATGGTGTGAGCTACGGCCCCACGTTCACGACGAGCCGTCCCAGTCGCATCGCCACGTTGCCCCTCGGGTATGGCGACGGGTACGCCCGAGCCAACGCGAATCGTGCCGAGGCCCTCGTCCGCGGGCTGCGCGTCCCGGTCGTCGGCAACGTCACGATGGATGCCCTGATGGTCGACGTGACGGACGTTCCCGGACCGCCGGTCGGGCCGCTCGACGAGTTCGTCCTTCTCGGCCCCCAGGGCTCCGAACGGATCACGGCGGAGGACCTGGCGCGGCTGCGCACCACCAACACCTGGGAGGTCGTGACGGCGATGTCCGGCCGTCTTGCCCGGGTGTACCATGCCGCAGCCGAAGTGAAGAGCCTGCGGACGTTGAGCGGGTGGAGAGGGTAGTTGGCACGCATCGAGCTGTGGAACGGCGATATCTGCGACCTCGAGGTCGACGCGATCGTCAACCCTGCGAACCTGTCCCTGTGGATGTCGACCGGCGTGTCCGGCGCGATCAAGCGAGCAGGCGGTGACGCGATCGAGTTCGCCGCGGTCCGCCAGGCACCGGTCCCCCTCGGCGAGTCCGTCGTGACCGACAGTGGCAACCTCGCGGCACGCGCCGTCATCCACGCCGTGTCGCTCGATCGCGATCGACGGACGAGCGGGCCGGTGATCGAGGCGGCCGTGCGCAGCGCGATGGCGCGCGCCCGAGAGATCGGCGCGACCAGCGTGGCGTTCCCAGCGCTCGGCACCGGGGTCGGTGGCTTCCCGCTCGAGGATGCGGCGCGGATCACGGTCGAGACCGTCCGTGAGGAGCTGGAGCAGTCGCCGGCGATCGAGCACGTGACCTTCGCGCTCCGCGGCGCCGTGGCCTACAAGGCGTTCCAGACCGCCATCGCCGGGCTTGCGCCCGTCGGCCAGGCCGGCGCGGTCACGTGAGCTTCCCGCACGAGCCGAGCGAGGAACAGCGCAACGACCTGGTCGAACAGGTCGCGCGGGAGATCCAGCTCCGCGGGCTCACATCGTCCGCCGTCCATTTCCTCGAGGCCAGCCGGCCGTACCGCGCGCTCGGGGCCAACGCGATGCTGTTCTTCGACCCGGTCCTGCGTGGCGTGTTCGGGGGCGACCTCGCCTCGGCGACCGAGATCCTCGCCGACGACACGGGCATCGAGTTGCTCATCGCGAGGCTCGAGGAGCTCGACGACGAGCTCGTCTGGGACGGTTGATCGCGCACGACGGCTGATCGACGAGTCGGCCGGTCCGGCCGACTCCGGGTAGCATCTGACGGTGACGCCGCAGCCGCACGCATTCCTCACGATCGACCATGGTTCCGCCACGGTGTCGGTCGCCCTCGTCGGCCGTGCCGGCGGGGCATGGCGGCTGATCGGCAGCCTGTCGATCCCGACCGGCGGCGACCTCGATCCCGCCGTCGATCTTCTCCTGGAACGGACTCGCGCTGCCGACGCTGCGCTCGCCGACGCGATCGGCATCGCCGGGCTCCATCGCGACCAGTTGCCGAGGCTCGAAGTTCGCAGCCGGAGACCCCGTCGCATCGCCGTCGTCGCCGGCTCGGAGCGGACGCTCGCGGGGCTGGTCGCGACGGCGGGTCGGAGCGGCTGGCGGACGACCGGCGCGAGTGCCGAGACCACGGACCCGCTCGCGATGTCGCGCCTCCTGCTCGACCGCGACATCGCCGCGATCGTGGTGGGCGCCGGTGACCCGCCGCGTGCAGACGAGCGCGGGGCGATCCGCGAGCTCGCGACGCTCGTCGCGGCGGTCGCGATCCGGCGTCCGGAGATCCCGATCATCCTGTCCGGGTCGATGGCGGAGGGTCTCGACGTCTTCGGTGACGTCGCCGCCCGACCGGGCGAGGTCATGCTCGCGCCTGCCGCGGCCAAGGCAAGCGCCGGTAGCGATCCCGACGCCGAGGATCCGCTCGCCGACCTCCTGCTCGAGCTGGCCCTGCCGGCCGACGATCCACGACGGGCGCTCGGGGCGGGCACGCGCGCCCTCGCCGACGTGCTCGACCGTCGCGTCGAGGCCATCGTGCTGGGCCACGACGCCGGTGCCCGAGCGGTCGCGATCCCGGCCGCGGGCGGTCGACCCTCCTCGGTCCGGCTCGCGGTCGTGCCGTCCGCCGCGGTCGCGCCGGACGACCCCGACGATGCCGTCGTCGATGGCGTTCTCATGTGGATCACCGTGCCGGCCGATCGTCACCGGGTCCGCGACCGGATGCGCGAGCTCCGGATCGCACCGTGGTCCGACGCGGCCGGCGAGGGCTCCGCGCTCCGGATGGCCGCCGCGCGGGCGGCACTGGTCAGGCTCGGCGCCGCGACGACCCGCTTCGACGACGGCCCCGTGCCCGATCTCATCGTCGTCGCGAGCGGGGTCTGGACATCGGTCCCGGCGCCGGCGGTCTCGCTCGCCCACATCGATGTGCTGCGGCGTCCCGGGGCCAGCCTGTACGCGCTCGACCACGCCCGTCTCCTCGGTGCGCTCGGAGCGATCCCCGACGCAGGCGAGCGACGCGTTCTGTTCTCGGATCTCGTCGACGACCTGCTGGCCCCGCTGGGGAGCGTCGTGACGCCGGCCGGGCTGCGGGCGGGCAGATCGGCCGGGAGCGTCGTGGTCCACGCGTCGGACGGCACGAACGAGCTGGAGCTCATGCCAGGCGGGCTCGAACTGGTTGACCTGCCGCCCGGAGCAACGGCGGTCGCCGAGTTCATGTTCCGCGACCGGGTCCGGCTCGGTGGCCGCGGTCGTCACTTCGCGGTCGACGTCGCGGGCGGGCTCGGTGGCCTCGTGGTGGATCTGCGCGACGTGCCACTGCGCCTGCCGGATCGGGCCGATCGACGGCGCGACCTGCTGGCCGCCTGGCAGGCGTCGTTGTGGGCCGGGTCCGAATCGTGACCGACGTGCAGGACAACGACCACAACGGCCACGTGCCGGATGCTCCACCGCCCTCGCTGGATGAAGCCATCTCGACGGGCGAGCCGGCCGCCGACCTCGGTCTCGTCCGGCTGCGGCGCCTGGTCGAGGGTCCGGTCGACGTCACCTTCCCACTGGCGCCGGGGGACCGCGCGCTGGTCGCCGTCGGCGAGTCCGTCGTGCCGGGGGCCCCGATCATCGAACGCGTGCGCGACCCGCGCCTGCTCGATGTCGTCATCCCGGAGTCGTCGGCACCGGAGCCGGGCGGCCACATCGCCGACGGTGAATTGCTGTTCGACTGGCGCGGCCGCTGGCGCGTCGCCGGCGGCGACGTCAGCGAGCCGATCGACAGCCCGATCGCAGGGATCGTTCGGGAGGTGCACCCAGGGACAGCGATCGTCGTGAAGGCGTCGGGTCAGGCGCTGCGCGCCATCGTCGCGCTCGGTGGGCCGACCAGGGGCCAGCTCCACGTCGCCTCATGGGTCGAGGGCGAGCTGCGCAGCGCCTCCGTCAACGTCGGGCTGGCCGGAAAGATCCTCGTCGTCGGGTCGCGGATCGACGCCGAGACGCTCACACGTGCGCGGGCGATGGGTGTGCGCGGGATCATCGTGGCGGGGCTCGCGAGCAAGGAGCGGCGCGATTTCCTCGCGTCGGAGGATCGACAGAAGGCCGCGCTGCACCGCCTTCCGCCATTCGCGGTCCTCGTCCTCGAGGGTGCGGTCCGGCGACCGTTGGCAGGGCCGGTCATGGATGTGCTCGACGCGCTCGAGGGACAGGATGTCGCGATCGTCGCGGACCCGCCGATGCTGATGTTCGACCTGCCGGAAGTCGCGATGCCGGTCCCGCGACCCGACCACGTGCGGGTGCGCGCGGGGCAGCTGTCCGGTCGCGAGGGCACCTGGACCGGTCTCGTGGGGCCGCGGCGGTTCGCCGGTGGCGTCCACCTCGAGGCCGGGACCGTCCGCTTCGAAGACGGCTCGACGGTCGCGGTGCCGCTCGGCGATCTCGAACGGTTCGGATGACAGCGATGACCGTCCCGACCGCCGACCAGCGCGTCGTGATCTGCCCCGACCCGGCCGCGACGAGCGCTCTCGGCCGCGTGCTGGGCGCCGTCGCCGAGGCGGGCGATCTCGTGTGCCTGTGGGGGGACCTCGGTGCCGGGAAGACACACCTCGCCAAGGCATTCGGCGCGGCACTCGGCGTCACCGAGACCATCATCTCGCCGAGCTTCATCCTGATGGCCGAGTACGAGGGGCGACTGCCGCTCTTCCATATCGACCCGTACAGGCTGGCGAGCGCCGAGGACGCGCTCGCGGGCGGGCTCATCGACGAGCGCCAGGCGAGCGGTGTCACGCTCGTCGAGTGGCCGGAGCGGCTCGGCGACGCGCTGCCGCTCGATCGGCTCGACGTCCGGATCGACGGGACGGGGGACGAGCCGCGCACGATCACACTCGTGGCGTGGTCGGATCGCTATCGACGCTACCTGGAGGCCGCCGGATGACTCATGACGGCCGCCGGCCGGCCATCCTTGCCATCGACACCGCGACGACCCGCATCGTGATCGCGACGGGCTCGCCGGCGGGCGTCGCTGACGGGATCTCGACCTGGCCCGCCGGGCACCGCCACGGCGAGACGCTGCTGCCCTCGATCGCCCGGTTCCTGGGCGAACAGAACATACGACGATCGCGGCTCAGCGGTATCGTCGTCGGCACGGGGCCGGGCGCGTTCACCGGGCTGCGGGTGGGCATCGCCACCGCCAAGGGGCTGGCGCATGGGCTGGGCATCCCCATCGCTGGGGTCTCGACCGCCGAGGCGCTGCTCGCCGCAGCGGGCGTCCAGAAGGCCGTGCTTCTGCTCCCCGCCGGGCCGTCCGACCGACTGATCGTGCGCCCCGGTCGCCACGCTGAGCCACTGCCGGCAGGGGCCGAGCCCATGCTCGATGCGTCGGAGACGCTGGTCGCTCTCGATCTCGAGGGCCGTGCGCCGACCGAAGCCCTTGAGCGGGGCGAGCACGCCCGTGCCAGGCTCGGACACGAGCTCATCAGGCTCGGCGCCGATCGGCTGCGGGTAGCGGGGCCGAGCGAGCTCGAGACGCTCGTGCCCGATTACGTCACGTTGCCGCGCGGGGTCCGCGCCGCAGATGGATCGATCGTATGGTCGCGCGACCACCTGTAAGGATCGTCATCGAGCCGATGCGGCTCGAGGACCTGACGGCCGTCCACGCGATCGAGCTCGCGAGCTTCGCCGCGCCGTGGCCGCCACACGCCTACCGCAGCGAGCTCGAGTCGAACCGCCTCGCCCACTATCTGGTCGCCCGGGCGGGTGACGCGGTCGCGGCATACGGCGGCATGTGGCTGATGGTCGACGAGGCGCACATCACGACGTTTGCGGTCCACCCGGCGTGGCGCCGTCAGCGCATCGGGGAGCGCCTGTTGCTGGCCTTCCTCGACCTCGCCATCGACCGCCGCGCCCACGAGGCGACGCTCGAGGTTCGGCTGTCGAACCTGGCCGCCCGCAAGCTCTACGAGAAGTACGGGTTCCGGCCGGTCGGCCTGCGGCCGCGCTACTACACCGACGATCACGAAGACGCCCTGATCATGACGACCTTGCCGCTCGACGACGCGGCCATGCGCGTCCGGATCGAGCGGCTGCGCACCGAGCTCGACGCGTCGCCCGCGCCGACCGAGCCAGCACCCTCGACCGAGCTCGAGGCGCCGACCGAGACGGAGGCGCCGACCGATCCCCACGTGGACCACGGCGGGTGAGCGGGCCGCTCCTGCTGGCGATCGAATCGTCGTGCGATGAGACGGGCATCGCGCTCGTCGAGGATGGTCGGCGCATCCTCAGCAACGTGGTCGCATCACAGGTCGCGCTCCACGCGCCGATGGGTGGGATCGTGCCCGAGCTCGCGGCCCGCGCGCACCTTCGTTGGATCGTCCCCACGCTCGACGAGGCGTGGGCGACGGCCGGCGTCGACTGGCGCGATATCGACGGCATCGCCGTCACGTACGGGCCCGGGCTGGCCGGATCGCTCCTGGTCGGGATCAATTTCGCCAAGGCGCTGTCATGGGTGCACGACACGCCGCTGATCGGGGTCAACCACCTCGAGGGGCACGTCTACGCGGCGTGGCTATACGATCCGGGCGAAGATGTGGCCTCGAAGCCGGAGCCGGTCTTCCCGCTCGTCGCGCTGGTCGTGTCGGGCGGTCACACGTTCCTCGCGGAGATGACCGATCACCTGACGTACCGGCTGCTGGGCACGACCGTGGACGACGCCGCGGGCGAGGCATTCGACAAGGTCGGGCGGCTGCTCGGCCTCGGCTACCCGGGCGGTCCGGCGATCCAGCGCGCGGCCGAGGACGCGGTCCGGCGGGACATCCGGTTCCCACGGGCGTGGATGGGCGACTCGTACGACTTCAGCTTCTCCGGCCTGAAGACCGCGGCTCGCCGGATCGTCGCCGACGCGCGGTCCGCGGAAGGCCTGCCGCCGGACGACACGACCACGCCGTTGTCCGCGGCCACGACAGCCGAGCTTGCGTGGGGTTTCCAGGAGGCCGTGGTCGACGTGCTCGCGACGAAGACCGCGCGGGCGGCGCGCGAGATCGGCGCTCGCTCGATCGTCCTCGGCGGGGGCGTGGCCGCGAACAGCTGCCTGCGGGAGCGCCTGGCCGCGGAGGCGGGTGAGCTCGGTCTGCCGCTGATCGTGCCGCGACCCGGTCTGTGTACCGACAACGGCGCGATGATCGGGGCTGCCGGGGCACGTCGCTTCGAGGCGGGGGAGCGAGCCGGTCTCGACCTCGACGCCCGTCCGTCGTTGCCGCTGGCACAGCGATGAGCCCGCGGCTCGCGAGCCGGTCCCCCGCGAGTCCCGGACCATGAGCCCGTCCGCCGCGATAGACGCCGCCCAGGTCCGTGCCACATTACGAGCGGCCGGCCTTCGCGCCCGCCATGCGCTGTCGCAGAATTTCCTGGCGGACCCAGATGTGCTCTCCGCGATCCTCGACGAGGCCGACCCGCGACCGGGCACCCGCGTCCTGGAGATCGGTCCAGGGCTCGGGCTGCTGACCGGCGGTCTGCTCGACGCGGGCGCAGCGGTGACGGCAGTCGAGCTCGATCGTGGACTCGCGGCGTTCCTGCGCGAGCAATTCGAGCCGGCTCTCGAGGCCGGACAGCTGGCGCTCGTCGAAGGCGATGCCCTCGACCAGGACCTCGTCCGGCTCATCCCCGAGCCGTACGACGTCGTCGCGAACCTGCCGTACCACATCACGTCGCCGATCCTGCACGCGTTGCTCGGGGCAGCGCCGCGACCGCGCCGGCTCGTTCTGATGGTCCAGCGCGAGGTCGCGGAGCGGATCGCCGCCCCGGCCGGGAAGATGAGCTACCTGTCGGTGTTCGTGCAGTACCACGCTCGGGTCCGGATCGCGTTCAATGTGCCGCCCGAGGCGTTCGAGCCGGAACCGGCCGTGGAGTCCGCCGTCATCGTGGTGGAGCCGTATGACGCCGACGACCGCCTCGGCCCGGACGATGAGGACCAGCTGTGGCGGCTGGTGCAGGCGGCATTCCGTGAGCGGCGAAAGATGATCCACAACGTGCTCGCGCGGCAGCTCCCCGTCGACGCGGGGCGCGTGGCGGCCGCCCTGGAGGCAGCGGGCATCGCACCGGACCGACGTCCGCAGACGCTCGCGGTCGGCGAATGGCTCGTGCTGCGCGAGGCGCTCGGGCCGATCGGCCAGGATCGACGAGGCCGTCGGGAGTGAGCCCGGCTGGGCCGGAGTCCGTCCACCTGACGCCGGTCGTCCGGCTGGCGCCGGCCAAGCTCAACCTGACGCTCGCGGTGGTCGGGCGACGGGCAGATGGGTTCCATGACCTCCATTCGGTGTTCGTGCCGCTCGCCCTGCACGACGTGCTGACCCTCGCGCCGTCGGGACCCGCTGGACGCGTCGACACGCTCCACGTCAGCGGCCTCGACGCCGGCCCGACCGACGACAACCTGGTGCTCCGGGCGATCGCCGCGGTCCGGGACGCGATCGGCGCCGGGCCAGGGCGCCCGCCGACGCCGGCGCTCGCTGCCCGTCTCGAGAAGCGGATCCCGGTCGCGGCCGGGCTGGGCGGCGGTTCGTCCGATGCGGCAGCCGCCTTCGATGGCGCTCTCGAGGCGTGGGGGGTCGATGATCTCGACGCGGGCCGGCGTCTCGCGGCCGGCGCAGGGGTCGGCTCGGACGTGCCGTTCTTCCTGGCGGGCGGGCCGGCCCTGGTCGAAGGCCGCGGCGAGCGGGTGACGCCCCTGACCGGTGTGCACGGCCACCCCGGCGTCCTCCTGGTCACGCCCCGCATCACGGTCCGGACGGCGGACGTCTTCGCCGTGTTCGACGGGGCCCGCGGCACCGGCGACGGCTCGGTCAGGATGACGTCCGCGCACCTCGCCCAGGAGCTGGGCAACGGGTTGTCCACGACCGATCTCATCGCTCGGGCGGGTGTGCTCGCGTCGGCCAACGATCTGCTCGCGGCGGCGATCCTGGTGGTCCCTGAGCTGGTCGGCGTCCGCCGCGCGCTCACGCGCGTGCTGGGTCAGCCGATCGGCATGTCCGGGTCGGGGCCGACGCTGTGGACGCTCTATCCTTCGCTCGGCGAGGCCGAAGCGGCCGCGGCGGTCGTCGCGGCGGCCGTCGATGACGGCACGATCCCATCGATCGGCGACGGTCCGCCATCGATCATCGCGACCACCATCCGCACGGGACACGAGGGAGAGGCGACATGACGCGTGAGGCCATCTCGACGACGAACGCGCCGGCGGCCGTCGGGCCGTACAGCCAGGCCATCGTGGTCGGCGATCTCGTCTTCTGCGCCGGCCAGGGCGCCATCGACCCCGTGACGCAGGACGTGCGGCACGGAACCGTGGAGGAAGAGACCGAGCGCACGCTCCAGAACCTCGGGGCGGTGCTCGACGCGGCCGGTGCGAGCTTCGCCGACGTGGTCAAGACCACGGTCTTCCTCGTCGACATCGATGACTTCGCGGCGATGAACGGCGTGTACGCCCGGTTCTTCCCGGATCCGCCGCCGGCGCGCACGACCGTCGAAGTCGCGGCACTGCCCAAGGGCTTCAAGGTCGAGATCGAGGCGATCGCGCGGCGCCCGTAGCGCGGCCAGTGCGACCTCGCCCCTCGCTTGACGCTCCACTCAGGCGCCCATACCATCCGGCGGACCGACTGATGAACCTACCCTTCCGCCCGTCGGGCTTCGGATGCAGCGTGGGCGACCACCGCCCCGCGCACGCCCGGCGCCGCGCATGAACCCCCCACGTCCCGACCCTCAGGCGCACGCGTGAGCGCTCGGACCGGCCGGACGACCGCCGTCGTCTTGGCCGCGGGCCTCGGCACGCGCATGAAGTCGGCCCTGCCCAAGGTCCTCCACCCACTGTGCGGGCGGCCGATGCTGGCGTATGTCCTCGACGCCTGGTCGGAGGCTGCCGGCGAGCCCGAGGGCGCGGGTGCGACTCGCCCGGTCGTCGTCTACTCCCCGGCCGTCGACGCCATCCGCGAACCGTTCGCCGATCGGGCCGATTTCGCGCTCCAGGACGAGCCGCGCGGCACGGGCGACGCGGTGCGGGCCGCCCTGGCGGCGGTCCCCGACGACCCGGCCGAGATCCTCGTGCTGTCCGGCGACGTCCCGCTGGTGACCAGCGAGGACCTGCGGGCGATCCTCGACGCGCGCCGGGAGGACGACGCAGCGATCGCCCTCGCGACGTTCTTTGCCGCCGACCCGGATCGGCTCGGCCGTGTCGTTCGCGGCGAGTTCGGCACGGTCGAAGCGATCGTCGAGGCCAAGGATGCGACCGACGAGGAGCTCTTCAACAACGAGGTCAACGCCGGGCTGTACGTCTTTGACGCTGCCTGGCTCCGGCGCCGGATCGGCTCCCTCGAGCCGTCGTCGACGACCGGCGAGCTGTACCTGACCGATCTCGTCCGACTCGCCCGGGAGGACGGGCGGCTCGTCATCGCCGTCGCGTTCGAGGACGACGGTCGCTTCGATGGCATCAACGACCGGTCGCAGCTCGCCGCCGCCGAGTGGAACCTGCGTGTGCGCCGAAACGAAGAGCACATGCGCGACGGTGTGACGATGCGCGACCCATCCACGGTCTATCTCGACTGGGACGTGCTGCTCGCGCGCGACGTCACCATCGAGCCGAACGTGGTCCTGCGCGGGGCGACGTCGGTCGGCGAGGGGACTGTCATCGGTGCAGGCAGCCAGATCGTCGACTCCGCTATCGGACGAAACACGCGCGTCTGGGCGTCGATCGTCGAGTCCTCGACGGTCGAGGACAACGCGTCGGTCGGCCCGTTCAGCCACGTCCGGCCCGGCAGCGTCGTGGGCAGGGGTGCGGAGGTCGGCAACTTCGCCGAGCTCAAGAACGCCCACCTCGGCGCGGGATCGAAGCAGCACCACATGAGCTACCTGGGGGACGCCGAGATCGGCAAGGGCGTCAACATCGGCGCGGGCACCGTCACCGCCAACTACGACGGGACGCGCAAGACCCGGACGACGATCGGCGATGGTGCGTTCATCGGGGTCGACACGATGATCGTCGCGCCGCGCGACATCGGGAAGGGCGCCCGAACCGGCGCCGGGGCGGTCGTAACGAAGGACGTCCCGCCGGGCAAGCTCGCGGTCGGGGTACCGGCACGCATCCGCGAACCGCGCCCGAAACCTCCGCCGGATGTGGCGGCCGACGCCGACGCCACGGCCGGGGCCGACGCCACGACCGCTGACGGTGACGCCCCCACGTGAACGAGTTCGTCGTCGAGATCGGTCTGATCGTCGTCCTGGTCCTGCTCAACGGGATCTTCTCCGCGACCGAGATCGCGCTCGTCACGCTCCGACGCAGTCGGATCCAGCAGCTCATCGACGAGGGCAACCGCTCCGCTGTGCGTGTGCAGCGCCTGAAGGCGAACCCCGGCCGCTTCCTCGCGGTCATCCAGATCGGCATCAATTTCCTCGGCTTCCTCGCCTCGGCGTTCGCGGCGGTCAGCCTGGTCGACGGCGCAGCCGAATTCTTCCGTCAGTTCGGCCCGATCGCCAACGCTGCCTCGGGCATCGCACTCGTCGTCGTGACCATCCTGCTGACCCTGTTCACGATCGTGTTCGGCGAGCTCGTGCCCAAGCAGATCGGCCTCGCGCACGCCGAGCGCGTGGCGATCGCAACGAGTCGGCTGCTGGAGTTCCTGGGCTCCGTGTTCGGGCCGCTCGTGGGTGCCCTCACGCTCGTGACCCGGTATGTCAGCCGGCTGTTCGGCGCCGACGTCCCGGCCGACGAGCGCATCAGCTCCGAGGAGCTGCGCCTGATCATCGAGCAGGGTGGCGAGCAGGGCATCCTGGAAGCCGAGGAAGAGCAGATGATCCAGTCCGTCATCGAGCTCGGCAACCAGCGCGTCCACGAGGTCATGGTCCCGCGCATCGCGATGGTGACGCTCCCCATGGACGCGACGATCTCCGACGCGATCGACACGATCGTCGCCGAAGGGCACAGCCGCATCCCGGTCTACGAGACGTCGATCGACGAGATCATCGGCATCGTCTACGCCAAGGATCTGCTGCCGTTCCTCAAGGCCGGAGCATCCGGCCCGCCGCCGATGCGCTCGCTGCTGCGAACACCGGTGTTCGTGCCGGAGTCGATGACGGTCGATGACCTGCTGCATGAGCTGCAACGGCGCAAGGTGCACATCGCGATCGTGCTCGACGAGTACGGCGGCACGGCCGGGCTGGTTACCATCGAGGACCTGATCGAGGAGATCGTCGGCGAGATCCAGGACGAGTACGACGAGGAAGAGCCGATGATCGTCCGCCTGACCGACGATGAGGCACGGGTCGACGGCAGGGCGGCGGTCGATGACCTCGCCGAGATCTTCGAGATGCAGGTCCCGCTCGAGGACGAGGACGAGTACGACACGGTCGGCGGCCTGATCTACCACCGCATCGGGGGCGTTCCCAAGCCGGGCGATCAGGTGGCGGTCGACGGCTTGACGCTGACGGTCGAATCGACCGACGGGCGTCGCGTCTCGAAGGTGCTGGTCGTGCGCTCGCGGCCGGAGCATGGACCCGCGGACGACGAGGCGGACCGCTAGGCCGAGATCACCCCGACGATGATCTCCTCGAGGCGCGCTCGGGCCGCGGGCTCGACCACCCCCGCCGCGTCCAACTCGGCCAGCGCATCGTCGCGATAGCGGCGCGCGGTGTCACGCGTGTAGTCGCGCGCTCCGACCCGCTCCAGGATCCGCACGATCTCGGCGAGCTCCTCCTCGGACGGCCCCTTCGTCGCGTACAGCTCGAGCAACCGTGCCCGATCCTCCGGGCCGGCGTGCTCGACCGCATAGATGACCGGCAGCGTCTTCTTCTTGTGGGCGACGTCCGACGGTTCCTTGCCGGTCGTCTGTTCGGCGCCCCAGATCCCGAGCAGGTCGTCGTTGAGCTGGAACGCGATCCCGAGCGCCCAGCCGAACGCCCGATAGCGGCCGATGACCGCCTCGTCGTCGGTCGCCAGCAGCGCGCCGGCCTCGATCGAGGCGGCGATGAGCGCCGCTGTCTTCCGGCCGATCATGTCGAAGTAGGCGTCGACCGACATGACCTCGTCCGACTCGCTCGTCGCGATGTCGATGTACTGCCCCTCGCACAGCGCCAGGCACGTCTCGTCGAAGAGGCGCATCAACCGGATGACCTTGGCGTCCGAGAAGCCGAGATCGGTCAGTCGATGGAGCGCGATCCGGGACAGGCTGAACAGCGTGTCGCCGGCGTTGATCGCCTGCGGGATGCCGTGGATCGACCACAGCGTGGGTCGATGGCGGCGCTCGGTGTCGCCGTCCTCGATGTCGTCGTGGACCAGGCTGAAGTTGTGACCGAGCTCGACCGCTGCCGCGCCGGGGAGTGCCTGGCGATGGTCGCCGGCGATCGAGGCATAGGCGAGCAGGCCGAGCAGCGGCCGCACCCGCTTGCCGCCGTTCGCGCCCTTCCCGTCAAGCGCCAGGTGGTAGCGGACCATCTCGTACAGGCCGTGGGTCGATGCGTCGCGATCGCGGACGAGCCGGACGATCTCGCCTTCCGTGTCGGCGATGAGGTCGTCGAGGTCCAGGTCAGGCGATGCGGTCGTCATCGCGACCAGTGTACACCGAAACATGTCCGCCGGAAGTAGCCTGTTGATTGGGGGCGATATGACGCTCGGCGGGCACGGATAAGCGCCGGTACGGGGGACGCGACCGTACCGGCGCCTGATTCGGATACGCAGCCGATGGCGATCCGGATGAATGGGAATTTCGGCTGTCGTGGGATAGGCCGAACGGCCGGATCCGCGCCGGTGGTGCTACCGTCCGGAGCGAGATGCCCGTCCCCCGTCGCTACACCACGGACGCCATCGTCCTGTCGCGCTTCGACCTCGGTGAGGCGGACCGTGTCCTGACCCTGATCACCCCTGGCGGCGGCAAGCTCAAGGCGATCGCCAAGGGCATCCGGCGACCCACCTCGCGGCTGGGCGGCAGCCTCGAGCCGTTTGCGGAACTGACGGTCGCGCTCGCGCGAGGACGAACGTTCGACGTCGTCACCCAGGTCAGCGTCGGGCATGCGTGGCTCAGGCTTCGCGACGACCTCGAGAGCGCCGCGACCGCCTGGTACCTGGCCGAGCTCGCCGACCGCTCGCTCGAGGAACGGCACGCCGCCGAGCCGCTGTACGCGCTCTTGCGCCGTGCCTACGAGCTACTCGACGCGGGCATGGCCCCGGGACGGGTGGCGCGCTGGTTCGAGATGCATCTGCTCGACGAGCTGGGCGTCCGCCCGGAGGTCGATCGCTGCGTCGAATGTGACCGGGTGCTGGAGTCCGACGAGCGTTTCCGCTGGGTGCCCCCACTCGGCGGCATCGTGTGCGAGCGCTGTCCAGGCCCCCCGCATGATCGGACCGGCGTCAGCCTCGAGGCGCTCAAGCTGCTCAAGGCCTACCAGCGCCTCGACATCGAGGCTCTCGCTGGTCTGCGCCTGACGGCCGCGGTGGAACGCGAGAGCGAGACTGCGCTGCGCGACTTCGTTCGCCACGTCCTGGAGCGGGAAGCGCGCTCGCTGGCTTTCCTCGACGAGGTTCGCGCCGTCACCTGACCCGGCACGGACCACGCCAGCGTCCCGCCGGGTGAGCCAGGACCAACGGGCCATGACCATGTGGTGCGCGGATGCACCACAAGTTGTGACGGGTTTGGAGGGGTCGAGGCCGCATCCGTTAGGTCCGGGGCGGTCGAAATTGACGGAGAGATTACGCTTGATAGCGCATTCGTACTAGACCGGGGGGTCCCTCGCTGCCATGATGCGCGCGTCTCATTCGAGTCGATTCAGGGGGAATCCGCTGAGCGGCTCACGACCCGGGGATGCCCCGGAGCTTCAGGAGGTCCTCATGCGGGGGTTTTCGACCGTGAAACGTCGACATCGTTCACCGACCCGGATCGCGCTCGTTGCGGCGACCGGTGTCCTTCTTCTGACGGCGGCGTTCGTGCCCGCCTCCCTGCTGGCCGCTGCGCCGACTCCGGCTGCGGGGTCCGCGACGGTCGATGGCAACACAGGCGATTGGTCGCTCGGCGCCGACTTCTTCGGTGACATGAACGACGGCGTGGACGGCCATCCGGTCCGCGCCAAGTTCTACGCCAAGTACGACTGCGACGCAGAGGTCCTGTATGGCCTCGTCCTCGTCCAGGGCGATGAGAAGGCGCGTCAGGATCGACCGGACGAGGCCTACATCACGATCGACGGCAGCGGCAAGCTGACCGACCCGAGCGATGGCAACGACGGCACGCCCCCGGACTTCGCGTGGGTCAACGGTAACGGCACCCTGGCCGACGGGTGGGAGGCTTCCGGGCCGCTCGCTCCGGGTAGCTACACGATCCGCGTCCACGTCCTGGTCGCCGACGACAGCGCCGACGGCTACACGCCGATGGACCTGATCGGGCGCAACGTGCCGCTCGTGATCGAATGCGGCGGCGTCGCGCCGACGCAGGGCACGCGCACCCCGACGCCGGATCCGCCCGGCGGTGGCGTCGCTCCGACGACGGGCACGCGTCCCGTGAACACCCTGCCGCCGACCGACACGATCGAGGGGTCCGCGACGAGCGGACCGGGCGGTGCCGGACTCGTGCTGCTGTTCCTCGGTCTGGGCTCGTTCGTCAGCCTGGTCGCGACCCGCGGTCGCCGCCGGCCTGCAGCGATCGAGGTCAAGGAGGACATCGACCGGCGATGACCCTCTAGCGGTGGCGCGCCTGACCCGCGCCGCCGCGATAGCAGCGGGGGCGGTCGCGTCCTCCGCCGCATTCCTGGCCGGCGCCGCCGCTCTCGGTGGCGCCGCGTCCGGACTCATCGAACGCCGCCGTAACCGCGTCCTCCAGCCCGGTCCGTACCACGCGTCGGGCCGGGCTCTCGCTGTGCACCGTGGGCTGACCGTCGTCGACCTGCACGCCGACTCCCTGTTGTGGGGTCGCGACCTCCGCCGCCGCGCGTCGTTCGGGCACGTCGACGTGCCGCGCCTGGTCGAGGGCGGCGTCGCGATCGTCGGGATGGCAGCCTCGACGAAAGTGCCGCGTCGGGTGAACCTCGACCGCAACGACGATCGGACCGACGACGTCACCCTGCTCGCACTCGCCCAGCGCTGGCCGAGGGCGACCTGGAGCAGCACACTGGCTCGGGCCGTCTATCTCGCGTCCCGACTCCGAACGATGGCCGCCGGATCCGCCGGCGCCCTGACCCTGATCGAAACACGTGCCGACCTGGACGCCTACCTCGCTCGCCGGGCGATCGACCCCGCGATCACGGCCGCGTTCCTCGCGATCGAAGGCGCGCAGGTGCTCGAGGACGACATCGCGAACCTCGACATCCTCGTCGCCGCCGGCTACCGGATGCTGTCGCCGGCCCACTTCTTCGACACGGCGTATGGCGGTTCCGCGCATGGCATGGTCAAAGGCGGGTTGACGCCGGCGGGGCGCGATCTCCTGTCGCGCATGGAAGCGAGCGGCGTGATCATGGACGTCGCGCACGCGTCGTCGGCGACGATCGACGACATCCTGTCGATCGCCGTGAGGCCGATCGTCGCCTCGCACACCGGTGTGCGCGCGGCGGTCCCGGGTGTCCGGAACCTCCCCGACGACCAGGTCCGCGGGATCGCCGCGACCGGCGGGCTGCTCGGTATCGGGTTCTGGCCCGTTGCCTCCGGCGGCGATGACGTCGCCTCGATCGCGCGGTCCATCGTCAGCGCCATCGAGCTCGCCGGCGTCGAGCACGTCGGGCTTGGTTCCGACTTCGACGGCGCCGTTCCGACGCCTTTCGACGCGACCGGGATGCCATTGCTCACCGAGGCGCTGCTAATCGAGGGGCTATCCGAGGAAGACATCGGCGCAGTCATGGGCGGCAATGCCATCCGCGTGCTCGCCGCGACGCTGCCGACTGATTGATCAGCGCATCACCTGCCGGTCCGCCACGTCACGCGAACGTTCGTCCCGCACGCATCGACCCGACCCGTCGATCAGCCCGGCTGCCGTCGAGCGCGGGGGCCCGGTTATCGCGCGGCCGCGGCTGGGCTCGGGGCGACCTCGGCCGGGGCGGCCTCCGCCCGACTCGAGTAGGCCATGCTCTGGATCGAAGCAAACCCGCCGACGTGCGCGGAGACGATAACCACCACACGATCAGAAGAGGCTGCAATGTCTGAGCCGATGTACTCATCCGCATCCGGCATCGTGGGCAGACCGCTCTCCCGTCGCCAGGCGACACCGTCGTCGCTCCGCCACAGCTCGAGATCGAACGCTCCTTGGCTTTGATCCACTCTCGTGCCGATCGCGAACTGTTGCCCGCGGCTGGATGCGATCGCCTCCAGAGCGGGTGCTCCTGTCACGGCGACCGACGTCCACCCGGTGCCTTCAGTGGATGTCACGGCGACACCTAAGCAGTCTGGCTGGCAGATCGAGCCGACGGCGATGAGTCCAGCTGCGCCGACCGCGACACCAGACAGGTAGCCGTCGAAGTCCAGTCCCGCATCCGCGCGACGCCACGTCAGGCCATCGAGCGAGGTCCAGGCCGCAGCCCGACCCGGGCCGGCGGCACCGTTCATGGCCCGGCCCACGGCGACGAAGCCCGTAGGCGTGGACGCGACATCGAGCATCCCGCCACAGGTCGGCTCTTCGCCCGTGTCGAAGCACAGCCCGACGTCCATGTCATCGGAGTCCGTGGCACGGGTCCAGTCGACGCCGTTGGGTGAGGTCCACGCCGCAGCGTGCGCCGGCCCCAGTTGCCCATCCCCAGCAAGCGTCTGCGCGTAGCCGGCCATGACGTAGGCCCGATCGTCTGCCGTGATCGCGACGATCGGGCTGGAGAACCGATCGATGATGCCCGGCCCGAGATCGAGATGGACGCGCTCCCAGATCTGCCCATCGGCCGATCGCCAGACCGCCGGACCGCTCGTACAGGGGGCGACGGCACAGGCGGAACGTGGCGGGTTGTAGTCATATCCAACGGCGACGAGGCCGGCCGGACCGTTCGCTACGTCGTAGATGGACCTCTCCGGCCCGCTTGTCGGCACCGAGAGGCCCATCTCGAGGCCGGGCTGGTTGGGGGCGGCGGTCCAACCCGCGCCGCCCACATCCGTCCAGGCGGCTCCGTAACAGGCGGTCGGGTCGCTGAAGTTCGGGAGGCATTCACCGCGGCCTACACCGACAACGGTGGTTCCAGCGATGGTGACAGCCGAGATGTAGCGCCCCGTCCCACTGTCCTCGATCCCATGCGCCTCCCATGTCTCGGCGATCGTGGCCGTGGGAGCCGCGGGCCGGGGAGTGACGACGGCCACCGGCGGCGTCCGTATCACCGTCGTCGGCGGGTCGTTCTCAGCCGCGCGCCGGAGATAGGAGCCGACGGCGCTGGCCCCGAGGATCGCTACGAGGGCGAGGACCGCGGCGGCCAGGAGGACGTACCGCTGGGACCTGCCGCTCTGGCGGGAGATCGTAGCCGCGACCGCCTGATCGACCCGGCGGCTGGGCATCAAGTCGAGCGGCTGGGCGAGATCGAAGGCGTCGGTCCGCATCGCAGCTGCGGTGCGCGCGCAGGCGGGACACCCGGCGAGGTGGGTCTCGAGCTCGGCGGCCTGTGACGCCGTCAATGGGCCATCGATGGCGCTCGCAGCGAGCTCCAGCGTGCGGTCGTGGATGCGGCGATCAGCGAGAGTCATGCCTGATCCTCCGCGGCATCGAGGAGCTTACGCAGCTGGACCCGGGCGCGGCACATGAGTGTCCGGGTGGCGCCCTCGGTCCGGCCGATCGAGGCGGCGATCTCACTGCCGGCGAAGCCATGGGCGGCGAGTAGCAGGGCCGCTCGTCCGTCTGGCGCGAGAGCCGCCAGGGCGACGTGGAGCTCGGAGTCCCCCTCGACCCGGAGGGTCTCGCCCTCCGGGCGTATTGGCTCGCTGCGATCGACGAGACGTGGCAACAAACGGGTCAGACTTGCCCGGCGGCGTGAGCGGCTGATCGCTGCGTTGGAGGCCGTCCGGTAGAGCCATGGCCGAATCCGATCGGGCATCCGTCCGGCACGGGCCTCGCCGATCAAGCTGATGAAGGTCTCCTGGAGGATGTCCTCAGCCGCCTCACGGTCGCGCGTCATCCGGAAAAGAAAGCCAAGGATCTCTGATCGGCTGTCCTCGTAGACGGCAGTCAGGGTGAGGTCATCGGCGCGCCCGCCCCGCCGCGGCCGCTCGAGGGCCGGTCGCTGTTCGGCGGGCTTCACGGGCGCCGGCATCTCGGTCACGCACCTAGAACGAGCAGGTGGATCATCTTGTTACCGGCGATCATCGGAAAAGAACCCTTGCTCCTTGCCATTGCGACCGCTCGCTACTGGTAGCATCGGGTTTCACCCATCCCGCGCGGCCATGCCACGGTCGCGTATCAGCGGAGACCCTCCCGTGACCACACGTATCGTCGATCCGGACGACGTCGCCCCGGCCGTCGCCGACCTCGACACGATCGTGTCGCTATCGAAGCGACGCGGCTTCATCTATCCATCGTCCGAGATCTACGGCGGCATCAACGCCGTGTGGGATTACGGGCCGCTCGGTGTCGAGCTCAAGAACAACGTCAAGAGGGCGTGGTGGCGTGCCATGGTCCAGGAGCGCGACGACATCGTCGGGCTCGACGCCGGCATCCTCATGCACCCCCAGGTATGGGTGACCTCCGGGCACGTAGGCTCGTTCAGCGACCCGCTCGTCGAATGCCAGACCGACCACCGGCGATTCCGCCTCGACGAGCTGCCGGGTGCCGAGGGCTTGTCCGCGTCGGAGCTGCAGGACCCGGGGATCGTCGAGCGGCTCGGTTTGCGCTGCCCCGTGGACGGCGGGCCCCTGTCTGCCCCACGGCGCTTCAACCTGATGTTCAAGACGTTCATGGGGCCGGTCGAGGACGAGGCAGCGGTCATCTACCTGCGGCCCGAGACGGCGCAAGGCTCGTACGTCAACTTCAAGAACGTCCTGCAGTCGTCGCGCAAGAAGCTGCCGTTCGGCATCGCCCAGGTCGGCAAGTCGTTCCGCAACGAGATCAGCCCGGGCAACTTCGTCTTCCGGATGCGCGAGTTCGAGCAGATGGAGATGCAGTACTTCGTCCGGCCCGAGGCCGAAGCCACTGCCGCATTCGAGACTTGGCTGCCCGCGCGACGCGCATGGTACGAGCGGCTCGGGGTCGACCCGTCACGCCTGCGGCTGCGCGAGCACGCGCCCGACGAGCTCGCGCACTACGCGAAGAAGGCGGTCGACGTCGAATACCGCTTCCCGTTCGGGTGGAAGGAGCTCGAGGGCGTCCACAATCGCGGCGATTTCGACCTTTCGCGCCACTCCGAGGCGAGCGGCGAGAAGCTCGAGTACTTCGACCAGGCGACTGGCGAGCACCTGATCCCGTGGGTGGTCGAGACGGCGGCCGGCGCCGACCGTGCCGCCTTCACGTTCCTCATCGACGGGTACCGCGAGGAGGAGGTCCGCGGCGAGACGCGTGTGTCACTCGCGCTCCACCCGGAGCTCGCGCCCTACAAGGTCGCGGTGCTGCCGCTGCTCAAGAAGCGCCCCGAGATCGTCGAGCTGTGCCACAGGATCAAGGCCGACCTGCAACGGCACACCATGGCCGTCTACGACGACACCGCCGCGATCGGCAAGCTGTACCGCCGCCAGGACGAGATCGGCACGCCGTGGTGCGTCACGGTCGACGTGGAGTCGCTGGAGGATGGGGCGGTGACGGTGCGCGACCGCGATTCGATGGAGCAGGAGCGCGTGCCGGTCGAGGGCGTGACGCGGCTCATCCTCGATCGGCTCGAGGCGGCGCGCGCGGGATGACCGCGGCCGACGCGATCAGCCGGTCCGTTGGCGCGTGGCTGGAGACGCTCGATCGCGACCAGCGGTCGCGAGCCGTGTTCCCGTTCGACACCGGCGAGCGCATGATCTGGGCGTACACCCCCGGAGAGCGCGCGGGCCTCGCGCTGGCGGACATGCGACCCGGTCAGCGAACTGGCGCCATGCGGATCGTCGCCGCGGCCATGAGCGAGCGCGGCGCACGGGAGGTCGCGGACATCATCGCCCTCGAGACGATCCTCGGGGCGCTCGAGCAGGAAGGGGGTCGC
The DNA here is from genome assembly GCA_963819655.1 of uncultured Chloroflexia bacterium. Taxonomy (GTDB): domain Bacteria; phylum Chloroflexota; class Limnocylindria; order Limnocylindrales; family CSP1-4; genus SPCO01. The sequence goes on from CAWFXA010000002.1 coordinate 1,707,228, forward strand.
GGCGGCTGGCTGCGGCGCGACCCGGAGAAGTACTGGTTCGCCGTCTTCGGCGACGCGGCGGGCGACGAGCCATGGTCGTGGCGGATCGGCGGGCACCATATCGCGATCCAGCTGACGCTCCTCGGGCAGCGGGTCGTCGGCAGCACACCGTCGTTCCTGGGCGCCAACCCGGCGGTCGTCCCGAGTGGCCCTCGTTCTGGCGCGCGAGCGCTCACCGGGGAGGAGACACTCGCCCGCGAGCTGTTGCTGAGCCTGCCGCCGGATGTGCGGGCCATCGCGGTGGTCGATCCCGTCGCACCGCCGGACATCATGAGCGGCAACGGCGCGCGCGCCGACATGCGCTCGATCCCGAGCGGGATCCGCTACGACGCACTCGGGCGCGCCGAACAGGAAGGGCTGGAACGGCTGATCGGCCTCTACGTCGGGCGCGTGGCGGAGGACATCGCTGCGGCCGAGTGGGCGCGGATCGAAGAAGCGGGGCTCGGCGCGACGACGTTCGCGTGGGCGGGCCCGGCGGAACCGGGTCGCGGCCACTACTACGCGATCCGCGGGCCCGAGTTCCTGATCGAGTACGACAACACCCAGAACGACGCGAACCACATCCACGCGGTCTGGCGCGACCTGACGAACGACTGGGCTGCAGACGCCTTGGCGGCGCACTACGGTTCGCATCACGCGCGCGGCTCATGACGTTGGCACTCAGGTCGTAGACTCGGTTCCGGTCTGCGGCTCTCCGCGCGGTGCCTACCGTTCGGATCGGCCTCGGACGAGGGAGGTATGCCATGTTCGGGATCTTCGGGGCGATCCTGCCCAGGTTCGCGTTGCTGGCCGGCTGGTACAACGATCCAACCTATTGGAACGCCGTCTTCGGTTCGCAGCTGTTCCTGCTGCTCGGCTTCGTCGCGCTGCCCTGGACGACGCTCATCTATGGCCTGGTCTCCCCGAACGGCCTCGGCATCGTCAACATCATCTTCCTTCTGCTGGCCGTGCTGGCCGACCTCGGCACCTGGGGCATCGGCATCTTCGCGGCGCGCAAGCAGACCTCGAGTTCGTACCGGGGGACCTGACCCGCGATCGGCCAGCCGGGGCGACGGGTCATCCGCCGGCCGCGCGCTTCTTGGTCCCGCCGTACCATCCGCTGATGCTTGGCGGTGATCGTCCTGGGTCGCCCTGCTGACGCGGATCCCGCTGCACCCGCTCCTGTTCGCCGCGTACGCGGTCCTGTTCCTCTATTCCGCGAACCTCGCCCTGGTTCTTCCCGTCGACGCGGCCGCGCCGGTGGCTCGGGCCGTGATCGCTGCCGCGTCTCTGACCGCCTTCATGGGGCTGGTCCTCCGCGACGTCCGTAAGGGGGCGATCGTCGCGTCGGCGGTCGTGATCGCGTACTTCGTGTTCGGGCACGTCCGGGGGTTCCTGTCCGGTCTCGGCCTGGGTGACGCGGCCCAGCTCGGACTGTGGGGCGTCGTCGTGGCCGTGACGCTCTTCCTCGCCGCGCGCGCGTCGGCGAGATTGCCGCAGGCGACCGCTGGACTCAACGTATTCGCGATCGTCCTCGTGGTCATCGCCACCGCGACGATCCTGCCGTACGAAATCACTCGTGCTCGTCGGGAGCCGATCGCACACGCGGCCCCCATCGCCGCCGCAACCGGCGCCGCGCCGGGGCGTGACATCTACTTCCTGGTCTTCGACCGATACGGCTCGGCAGACGCCCTCGAGCGCCGCTTCGACATCACCGACAACGACCTGTACGGCTGGCTCGAGGAGCGCGGGTTTCACGTCCCGTCGAGCAGCCACGCGAACTATCGGGCCACGGACTTCTCACTGGCAGCCACGCTCAACATGCAGTTGTTGGACAACCTGACCCGCGAAGTCGGCCGCGACTCCGACGATCGGACGGCGGCGCAGGACATGATCCGGGAGCACGAGGTTGGCCGCTTCCTGAAGTCGCAGGGATATCGCTACTACCAGATCGGATCCTGGTACGGCCCGTCCCGTTCGATCGAGATCGCCGATGAGAACCTCGTGTACGGCGTGGCCAGCGAGTTCGAGTCCGTCTTGAACGACCTGACCATCATGCCCGCGATCGACCGCGTCCGTGGGGTGGTGAGCCGCGAGCCGACGTTCCGCGACCGCCATCGGGAGGGAAGCTTGTTCGCGTTTCGTCAGTTGCGCCGGGTGGCGACTGCGCCGGGCCCGAAATTCGTGTTCGCGCACATCCTCCTGCCACACGACCCTTACGTGTTCAAGGCCGACGGCTCGCCACTGTCCGAAGAGGAAGCAAACGGCGCGCCGGAGCCACAGCTCTACGCCGATCACCTCGCGTATGCCAACTCGCAGATCAAGCAGATCGTCGGCCAACTGCTCGCTGGCCCCGTGGAGACCCGGCCGATCGTGATCATCGAGGGCGACGAGGGGCCGTTGATGTGCCGGTCCGTGGACTGCGTGACGAGCACGGGGGAATATCTGCGGATCCGGCTCGGGAACCTGGTCGCGATGTACCTGCCGGGCGTGGACGCAGTGATTCCCGACACGTTCACCTCGGTCAACACCTTCAGGGTCGTGTTACGTGAATACTTCGGCGCCGAGCTTGAGCCACTTCCCGATCGCAGCTTCACGTGGCCCGACAACGATCACATCTACGACTTCAGGGACGTGACCGACCAGATCGTTGCATCGGGCGAGTGATGCGAATTCCTTTCCCGCGGTATCCTCCGGTCCTTCCAGATCCGAGCCTGGAGGTCCGAGCATGTCCCCATTCCTGGCGTACATCGACCCCGGCTCAGGCAGCCTGATCATCCAGGCGGCAATCGCGGCCGTTATCGCCATCCCGATCTTCTTCCGCTCGCAGATCGCTCGCGCGATACGGGCGCTTCGGCGCTCTGAGGAGCGCGAGCCAACAAGCGGGGATGACGCTGCCACCAAGCCTTGACCTGCACGACGCCGTCGCGCGGCACGTCGTCGGCACATCTGACGGTCGTGACGGGGCGTCGTTCCGTGATCCGAGTGGGTTCGTCTTCTGGCGCGATGGTCAGCCATACCGCCAGATCCAGCGAACATTCGCGACCGAGTGGGATGCGTTCGAGGCAAGCGCGCTCAAGCCGCGGCTCATCGACCAGCGACGGCTGATCGGGCATGAGCCGGCTGGTCTCGACCTTGCGGCGGCGCCAGGCGCACACGCGGTCATTCGACCCGAGCGGATCGAGTTCATCAGTTATCCCTACGAGTGGACGTTCGGCGAGCTGCGCGAGGCCGCGCTACTGACGCTCGATATCCAGCTCGAGGCCATGGCTGTCGGCTGGACCCTCAAGGATGCGTCGGCCTACAACATCCAGTTCCACGAGGCCCGCCCGATCCACATCGATTTCGGCGTCGTTCGAACCGCTCGACGATGGCGCGCCGTGGATCGCCTACCGCCAGTTCTGCGAGCAGTTCCTGGGGCCGCTCGCGCTTGCCGCAAGGCGCGATGTTCGGCTCTCGGACCTGCTCCGGCTCGGCCCCGACGGGATCCCGCTCGATCTGGCGAGCCGGCTGCTGCCGTGGCGGACGCGGTTCGAGTTCGGGCTCCTCTCGCACGTGCATCTCCATGCTCGAGCCCAGATTCGTCACGCCGCGAACCAGGAAGAGAACGGGCGGCAGGCGCGGAACGCCCGACTCCCCCGGGCGCGCCTGGAGGGGCTCATCCGGAATCTCCGCTCGACCGTCGCGGGGCTCGACTGGCACCCAGGCGGGACGGAGTGGGCCGACTACGCCGAGCACACGAGCTACGGCGACCGGGCGGCGGCGGACAAGGACCGCCTGGTCGACGGGTTCGTGCGCGAGGTGCCAGGACCGCGCATGTGGGACCTCGGCGCCAACACCGGTCGCTTCAGCCAGATCGCGGCCGACGCGGGCAAGCGCGTCGTCGCCTTCGACATCGATCAAGCGGCTGCCGAGCGTCACTTTCGGGCGGTCCGCCAGGCGGGGCGAACCGATATATTGCCGCTCGTCGCCGATATCGCGAACCCGAGCCCGGCACTCGGCTGGGCCGGACGCGAGCGGCGCTCGCTCCTCGAGCGCGCCGACGCGGATGCGATCCTCGCGCTCGCCCTCGTCCACCACCTCGCGATCGCCCGGAACGTGCCGCTGCCGATGGTGTTCGACCTGTTCGCAGACCTTGCTCCGTGGGCGATCGTCGAGTTCGTGCCCAAGGACGACCCGATGGTCCGGCGGCTCCTGGCGACGCGACGTGACGTCTTCGCCGGCTACGACCTGGACGGGTTCCGTGTGGCCGCGGCGACTCGTTTCGTGATCGTCCGAGAGGCGCCCATAGCGGACAGCGTCCGAGTGCTGTTCCTGCTGCGCCGCCGCTGATCCCGCGACAGGCCGATCGGCATGGAACGTTCAGACCCCCACCGACGACTACTAGCTAAGCGCGAGAAACCGCCGCGCCGCTATTCGTCCTCGGCAGCCGCCGCCGCGTCCGCTGCGCCGGCCACGCCACGAGGTTCCTTGCCCTTCGGCCAATACAGCTCCTTCTTGACCGCGGTCTCCGGGAGACCGAGCCCGAGCAGGGTTTCCTCGGCGGCAAGGATCATGTCCGGGTTGCCGCACAGGTAGGCGATCGTGTCGTCGGGCCGGAGGCCCAGGTCCGCGAACACCGGCGCGACAACGGACTCGGCACGGCCCGTGCGTCCGGTCCAGTCCGCATTGGACGGATCAGTCGGTCGCGAGACGGTCGGCACGAACGTCACCGGGTACTCCCCGCTGGACTCCCAGCCCTCCAGCAACTCCCGGTAGCCCAGATCGCGGACGTGGGACACGCCATTGATGAACACTGCTCGTCGCGGCGTCCCGTCGGCCAGCATCTGACGCATCATCGACACGAACGGCGCGTTGCCCGTCCCCGATGAGATGAACAGGTGCGTCCGGTCGTCATCGGGCTCGAGCAGGAACTTGCCCTTCGGCCCGATCATCCGCATCCGCTGGCCGGTCGGCAGGTCCCACAGCACCGGAGTGAACGTCCCGCCCTGGACGAGCCGCAGATAGAACTCATAGCCGGTCGACCCGGCCGCGTTCGGCGGCGACGCGACCGAATACGGCCTCTGGACGATCTTCCCGTCGACGAAGACGCCGATCGTCATGTATTGCCCGGGCTCGAACGGCGTGGGGTTCTCGTCGAACTTCACCCAGAAGTAGCCGAGGCTGTCGTGCTGATCGACGCGATCGATGAGCGTCGCGTTGTAGCGCTCGTCATCGGTCGCGATCTCACCGGTCGGAGCGTCGCTCGGGGCTGCGGCTGTGGCGGCGTCTGGGGCTGTGGTCGGGGCCGTCTCGGTCACGCGACGGATGGTACCCGGCCGAGCGGCGCGAACGCGGGCAGGGCTCCGAAGCTCGCCACGCACCCGCGGCTGAGAGGCACGGACGGCGACGGTACAATCGCGGAACCCTCGTGACCCTCGCGGGCTGTTCGCCCGCCGCCCCCGGAGGACCCGTCGACGATGACCACCACCACGCCACGGCCGGAGACTGCCGACCGGCCCCACACGGCGGCCAAGCGCTACATCTATGCCTGGGGTGATGGCGGCGCCGAGGGGAACGCCCAGATGCGCGACCTCCTGGGCGGCAAGGGGGCCGGCCTCGCCGAGATGACGATCGCGGGGCTGCCCACCCCGCCGGGCTTCACGATCACGACCGAGGCCTGCAACGACTACTTCGCCAACGGCGAACGCTTGCCCGACGGGCTGTGGGACGACGTCCTCGAGGCGGTCACGGAAGTGGAGCGAAGGACAGGCAAGGGCTTCGGCGATCCCGCCAACCCACTCCTTGTGAGCGTACGGTCCGGTGCCAAGTTCTCGATGCCCGGGATGATGGACACGGTCCTCAACCTGGGCCTCAACGAGAAGACGTCGCAGGGTCTCATCGCGCTGACCGGCAACGAGCGGTTCGGGTGGGATGCCTACCGGCGTTTCATCCAGATGTTCGGGCGGATCGTGATGGAGGTCAGCGGCGAGCGCTTCGACCACGCCCTCGAGGCGGCCAAGGGGAAGCACGGCGCACAGCAGGACACGGACCTCGACGCCGCCGCGCTGAAGGATCTCGTCGCCGAGTTCAGATCGATCGTGAAGGCCGATACGGGCCGCGACTTCCCGGAGGACCCGTCCGAGCAGCTCGATCTCGCGATCAAGGCCGTGTTCGCGAGCTGGTTCGGCAAGCGCGCCCGCGATTACCGCAAGAACCAGGCCATCCCCGACGACCTCGGCACGGCGGTCAACGTCGTGACGATGGTCTTCGGCAACATGGGTGACGACTCCGGGACGGGCGTCGCGTTCACGAGGGACCCGAACACGGGCGAGAAGGTCCTCTTCGGCGAGTACCTCACCAACGCCCAGGGCGAGGACGTCGTCGCCGGCATCCGGACCGCCCCGAAGATCGCCCAGATGCAGACCGAGATGCCGGAGGTCTACGCCGAGTTCCAGCGCATCGGCCAGCAGCTCGAGTCCCATTACCGCGACGTCCAGGACCTCGAGTTCACGATCGAGCGCGGCCGCCTGTACATGCTCCAGACACGGTCCGCGAAGCGGACGGCGGCCGCGGCGGTGCGCATCGCCGCCGACATGGTCGCGGAAGGCACGATCACCAAGGAAGAGGCGATCGCCCGGATCGAGCCTGCCCACGTCGACCAGCTGCTGCGCGATCAGTTCGACCCGGGCGGCCTGCAGGCGGCCACCAGGATCGCCAAGGGCCTCAACGCCTCGCCGGGGGCCGCCGTCGGCCGTGCCGTGTTCAGTGCCGACACCGCCGTCGAATGGGTCGAGCGCGGTGAGAAGGTCATCCTCGTCCGCATCGAGACGTCGCCCGACGATTTCCACGGGATGGCCGTCGCGCAGGGGATCCTGACCGCCCGCGGCGGTGCCACCAGCCACGCCGCCGTCGTCGCCCGCCAGATCGGCAAGCCGTGCGTGGCCGGCTGCGCGGAGCTCATCATCGACTACGGCGCGAAGACCGCTCGCAGCTCCGACAGCGGCGTCACGTTCACTGAAGGCGACGCGATCAGCCTCGACGGTGCGACCGGCACGGTCTACCAGGGCGCGATCCCGACCGTCAGCGCCCGTTTCGAGGACCAGCCCGAGCTCCAGAAGGTGCTCGGCTGGGCCGACGAGATCCGTCGGATGGAGGTCTGGACCAACGCCGACAAGCCCGAGGAGGCCGCCCAGGCACGCGGCTACGGGGCGCAAGGCATCGGGTTGTGCCGCACCGAGCACATGTTCCGCGAGGGTGAGCGATTGGAGATCGTGCGTGACGCGATCCTGGTCGCGAGCCAGGCCACCCGGGCCAAGGCCAGGAAGGCAGCCGGCGACCCGCTGAGCGACGACGACACCGAGGCGATCGGCCGCTTCGACGCCGCGATGACCAAGCTCGAGGCCCTCCAGCAGGGCGACTTCGAGGGCATCTTCCGGGCGATGGATGGCCTGCCCGTCGTCATCCGGTTGATCGACCCGCCGCTGCACGAGTTCCTGCCCAACCTCGAGGAGCAGCTCGTCAAGGTCACCCGGGCCGAGGACGCCGGCGGCGCCAGCGAGGAGGACAAGGAGCTCCTCGCGACGATCAAGTCGCTGCACGAGCAGAACCCGATGCTCGGGCTGCGTGGTGTCCGCCTCGGCCTGATGTTCCCGGACTTCGTGAAGGTCCAGACCCGGGCGATCCTCAACGCCCAGATCGCGGTCAAGCGAGCCGGCGGCAACCCGATCGCCAAGATCATGATCCCCCTCGTCGGCCACGCCAACGAGCTCAAGCGGACCAAGGAGCTGCTCGAGGCGGAGGTCGAGGCCGTCGAGGCCGCGGCCGGCGGCGTCGATGTCGACTACAAGTTCGGCACGATGATCGAGGTGCCACGCGGCGCCCTGACGGCCGACGAGATCGCGAAGGACGCGGCGTTCTTCAGCTTCGGCACGAACGACCTGACTCAGATGACGTTCGGCTACAGCCGGGACGACGCCGAGGGCGGATTCCTCCTCAAGTACGTCGAGGAAGGCATCCTGCCGGTCAACCCGTTCCAGACCCTGGACGACGCGGTGGCCGGCCTGATGAAGGTCGCCGTCGACAAGGGCCGCGCGACCCGGCCGGATCTCGAGATCGGGATCTGCGGCGAGCACGGTGGCGACCCAGCGTCGATCTTCAAATGCGAGGCGCTCGGGCTCGACTACGTATCGTGCTCACCGTTCCGCGTCCCCATCGCCCGTCTGGCCGCGGCGCAGGCGGCACTGACCGCGGCCGCCGAACGGGACAAGTGAGGGGCTCGCCGCGCGCCTGATACCCGGGGAGCGCAGCCCCGAATCACGAACTGCCCCGAATCTCGATTCCGTGGGTCACACCGGTGTAGTCCGGTGTAGTCTAAGGATGTGCAGGGGGCGTGAGCGTGCAATTCGACTTCGGCGCATTCATCGAGACCGTGAGAGCGGGCATCGGGATAATTCCGCCCGTGCTGATCGCGATCGCGTTGCTCGGCGGACCGACGCTTGGCTGGCTCCTCTATAGATTTGCGGTGCAGCCGCGCACCAGGCGCATGCGCGGACTGGACCCGGCGACGATGTGGGTGTGCCCCAGCTGCCGGTCCGTGAACGCGTTGCGCAACGCCCGCTGCTATCGGTGTGACTCGCCGCCCGTCGAAGAAGAGCTCGAGGTCATCCACACCGAACCCGCGAGCCCGATCCGCCTGGCCCCAGTCGGGCCCGGCCTGAATCTCGGAGGGCCTGGTCAGGTCGCCGGTGATCCGCGACCCATCTCCCGGATCGAGCGAGCCCCCGAGGTCTGGGTCGAGGAAAGCGACGAATGGGAAGGCTGGCAGCAGGAGGAGTTCGAGGAGGACCGCGCGGCACTCCCCGACCTGGCCGCCATGACCGAGGTCGTCGAAGCACCCGGCCGTCAACGCTCGCGACCAGGTGGACCGGTCCCCGTCGGACCGGGTCGCCCGGCCGTCGCTCCACCGCGTCGCGCCATCGCAGCAGGCGAGAGACCCGGTCCTGACGGCACGCCCGCGGCGTGACGGACGGCCTACCGGCTCGGGCCGACGGCCCACCACAGGCCCCAGCACCACTGGCCGACGGGCCACAACCCAGGGCTCGACACCGCGTCCTGATCGTCGGCGGCGGCTTCGGCGGCCTGTACGCTGCCCGGAACCTGCGGAGCGACCCCGAGGTCGCGGTCACCCTGCTCGACCGCAGGAACTTCCACCTGTTCCAGCCGATGCTGTATCAGGTCGCCACAGGCGCCCTGTCCCCGGGCGAGATCGCGCAGCCCCTGCGCTCGATCCTCGCCCGCCAGAGGAACGTGACGGTCATCCTCGGCGAAGCTGTCGGCATCGACGTCGACCGCCGCGAGGTCCAGCTCTCGGACGGCGGTCCGATCGCCTACGACACGCTGATCGTGGCGACCGGTGCACACCACACGTTCTTCGGGCACGACGACTGGGCCGCCCACGCCCAGGGGCTCAAGACCATCGAGGACGCCATCGAGGTCCGACGGCGCATCCTCATCGCGTTCGAGGCCGCGGAACGGGAAGCTGATGCGGAACGGCGTCGCGAGTGGATGACCTTCGTGCTCGTCGGTGGCGGGCCGACAGGCGTCGAACTCGCAGGCTCGCTCGGCGAGATCGCGCGCGACACGCTCAAGCGCGATTTCCGGGCGATCGACCCGGCCGACGCCCGGATCATCCTCATCGAGGCGATGGACAGGGTCCTGCCGACGTTCCCGCCGGGCCGCTCGGCGTCTGCCAGGAAGCAGCTCGAGCGACTCGGGGTGACGGTTCGCGTCGGCACGACGGTCACGCACATCGATGAGGAGTCGGTGCGGCTCAGGCCTTCCGCCGACCGCAACGCCCCGGAGGAGACGATCCCGACACGCACCGTCCTGTGGGGCGCCGGTGTCATCGCCTCATCGTTCGCGCGCAAGGTGGCCGACGCTGCCGGTGCGACGACCGATCGGAACGGGCGCGTCCTGGTCGAGCCCGACCTGACCGTGCCTGGGCATCCCGAGATCTTCGTGGTCGGCGATGCCGCCGTGCAGCCCTGGAAACCCGGGCGGCCGACACCCGGCGTCGCACAGGGCGGTATCCAGGGCGGCTCGTATGCCGCCAAGGTCATCCGGCGGCGCATCCTCGGCCGCCCGTGGGAGCCATTCCGTTACAGCAACCATGGCGACGTGGCGGTCATCGGCCGGCTGTCCGGGGTCACCGACATCCCGTGGATGGGCCCGTTCGGACAGCAGGGCGGCTTCACGGCCTGGCTGCTGTGGCTGGGCATCCATATCGCTTACCTGATCGGCTTTGCCAATCGGATCGTCGTGCTGGTGCGGTGGGCGTGGTCGTTCATGACCCACGGCCGCGGCACGCGCCTCATCACCGGCGGCCCGCTGCTACCCCCGATCGAGGAGCCCGAGCCCCCCGTGATGGCGCCGCCAGACGGTGATGTGGACCTGGTCGTCGCACCCTTGGGGCGTTCGGAGCCGCTGCAGTTGCAGTCGAAGCGATCCGAGCCCGAAGAGTCCGCCTCCACGTATCCAAACCCCGACTCGACGGACTCCAACCCCCCGGACGCCATTCCGTCGGACGACGAGCGCTCGGACTCAGAGCAGCCCCACAAGAAACAACCCGGCAAGAAACAACCCGGCAAGAAACAGCCCGGCAAGAAACCGCAGGGCAAGGAGCAGTCCCGCTCCAAACGTTGATGTCCATTTTCTGCGCCGGCGTCGACCACCCCTTGCTGATGCGCATGGGCCGCATCAACCGCGGTCAACCCGCGCGATGCCGGAGTCAATCAACGCGGAGTGGATGCGTGAGGATGTCGCCCGGAGGAAGTGAACGCGGTCTTCACGCGCGTTGATGCGGCCGGTGCGCATCAACGAACAAAGGTCCGGTCGGACGTGGAATATGTGCATCAGGGCGAGGCGACGGAGCTGCAGAGGAGAGGCCGGTCAGAACGTGATGACCTGCCGGACGTAGCGGCCCGCTCGCATCGCCACAAAGGCATCTTCGATGTCGTCGAGGGCGATCCGCCGGTCGATCAGGCGATCCACCGGCAGTCGACCCGAGACCACCCACGAGGCGTAACGCGGAAAATCGACCGCCGGCTCTGCAAAGCCATAGTTGGAGCCCAGGATCCGGCGCGAGCCGTCGACGAACGGGTAGACCTCGAACGAGGCACGCTCCCCGATCGGGGTCATGCCAACCAGCACGGCGGTCCCGCCCACAGGCAGAGCGGCGATGGCAAGCTCGGCGGTCGATGACCGGCCGATCGCTTCGAAGACGAAATCGGGACCACCGTCGGTCAGCTCGCGCAGCGCCTCGACCGTGGCCGCGGCATCGTCATCGGCGAGCAGCCCGTTCGTGGCCCCGACCGATCGCGCGACATCCAGCTTCGATGCCACGCGGTCGATAGCAACGATCTGCGACGCACCCGCGATGACCGCACCCATCACGCACGACAGCCCGACGCCGCCCAGGCCGATCACGGCGACCGACGATCCCGTGGGCACGTTCGCGGTCTTGAGGACGGCCCCGACGCCCGTCGTCACGCAACAGCCGATCAGCGCGGCCGTCGCCGGATCGACGCCGTCGGGGAGGGGTATCGCGGCGGCGGCCGGCACGACGGATGCCTCGGCCATGGTCCCGATCGCACAGTAGGACCGGACGCCACGGAACGCCGTCTCACCGTCCAGCAGCGTGTGCCGATACGACGGGGAGTCGGGACATGCCCAGATCTGCCCGCGGCGGCACGAGCGACACACACCGCAGGGGATCAGCCACGACAGCGCAACGAGCTGGCCGACACGGGGCGTGGTCACGCCCGGACCGACGGCCTCGACGATCCCCGCCCCTTCGTGGCCCATGACGATCGGGGTCGGTCGATCCCACTCGCCGTCGCGGACGTGGAGGTCGGAGTGGCACACACCGGACGCCAGCATCCGGACGCGGACCTCCCCGGCGCGCTGATCGATCAGCTCGAGCTCCCGAACGACGGCCGGTCGACCGACCTCCTCGAGCACGACGGCACGGACCACAGACGTCATGTCTCGCTCGACCGACGCCGCTCGGCGGGGCGAGCCGGCACATACAGGGGGCGCACAGCGCCAGTATCGTTGGGCGATGGACCCCTTGCCCCCCGGTTTTCGCTGGCCCGACGGCATTCGCGCGGCCGCCATGTTCACGTTCGATGTCGACGCCGAGGCGGTCATGTTGACCGACCACCCCGAAGTCATCGACTACCTCGATGTCATCGGACATCAAAGGTATGGGCCGCAGGTCGCCGTACCCCGCTTGTTGCGCCTGCTCGACCGCCGGAAGCTGCGCACGACGTTCTTCGTCCCGGGCTGGGTTGCCGAGACGTGGCCGGCGGTGGCGCGGTCGATCCGCGATGCCGGCCACGAGATCGGCCACCACGGCTACATGCACGAGAGCGTGCGCGGCAAGGACGAGGCGACCGAAGAGGGCTACCTCGTGCGCGGCCTCGAAGCGCTCGACTCCGTGCTGGGCATCAGGCCCATCGGGTATCGACCGCCGTCGTGCGACATGAACTTCCGGACCCCTGCCCTGTTGGCTCGGCACGGCTTTGCGTACGACTCCGGGATGATGGATTCGGATCATCCGTACCGCTGGGCGTCGGGCCTGATCGAGTTGCCGATGCATTGGAGCCTTGACGACTGGAACCGATACAACTACGTGCCCGGCTATGCGTCGTCGCCGATCATGCGTCCGAGCGAGGTCTGCGACGGCTGGGCCGAGGAGCTCGATGCGATCGCCGAGGTCGGTGGCTTGTTCGACCTGACGATGCACCCGTTCATCAGCGGGCGACCGGCACGTGCCGCGGCGCTCGAGCGGCTGATCGAGCGAGCCCAGTCGTTGGACGGCGTGTGGGTGGCCGCCGGCGACGAGATCGCCGCGTGGGTCGCGGGGCTGGACTTGCAAGGGGTCGTGCACGAGCCACCGGTCGTCGGATAGCGGGCGGCGGTCGATCGCGGCCGTGGATACCGGCCGTGGACCCAGGCCGTGGACCCCGGCCGTGGACCCCGGCCGTGGACCCCGGCGCTGATGCATATTTCCGGCCGCAGACTCGACTTCTTCGTGGAGATGCGCATGGCCCGCATCACCAACGGATGAGGTGGGCACCGGGGACGAGGTGGCCACCGGCCCAGCGGCCCCTGATGCGGCCAGTGCGCAGCAGTCGGCGACCGGCGGAGGCGGCACGGGCGCAGCAGCCGCTCTGATGCGGCCCATGCGCATCAGCAGACGATCGGCGACGGAGCGCCGCCGAATATGCATCAGCCTGGCCGCTTGGAGCGGCTCTAATGCGGCCCATGCGCATCAGCAGACGATCGGCGACGGAGCGCCGCCGAATATGCATCAGCCGGCCGGCGACGCAGCGCGCCGAATATGCATCAGCCGGCCGGCAGCACCCGCAACACGCCCACCATCCCGTAGGCCTCGTGACCCGGGAGGTGGCAGATGAACCGGTACGCCCCGGGTGTGTCGAACACAACGGTCGTCGTCGCCCGCGTCCCAGCCGGCAGCGTGACCTCGGTCGGGCGCAGGCCGTGCTGGGGCTCCGTGCCCGTTCGATGGCGCTCGTGGAACGCCTCGTCGCCGACGAGCCACTCGTGGTCGATCGGGTCGGTGTTGACCAGCGTGACCGTGATCGGGACACCGGCCGTGGCGACCACCTCGGTCGGCCTGAATGCAGAGAAATGGATATCGATCCGGGCCGTGGTCGTGGCCCGGTCCAGGCCCGGTGCCCGGACCCACGCCGCAGCGATGCCGGCCAGTCCCAGCGACAGAGCGATCCCGCCGAACAGGGCGAGACGCCCTGGCCGGCGGGTCAATCGCGGATCCATCAGGCGGGTCGGAGGCCCGACCCCATCTGGTGCCGTGCGATCAGCACGAGGATGCCCCCGATGCCGACCGTCACGAAGGACACGCCCGCGAACCAGCGGAGGGCGGCCATCATGGTCGGGTCGGTGGCGCCCGGAAGGTCAAGGCCGGCTGCGACACGAGACGGCGCGCCGGCACCGGAGGCATCGACCGCGAGGTCGTAGCCGAACTGCGGCGCGGTCCCATCGAGCGCGATCTTGGTCAGCCATGCCTTGTCGGGCACCCACTCCATACCGCGGTCGGACCGCAGATCGGAGAGCAGCCCATCGTTTGCGGCGGCCGAGTGCTCGAGCGTCATCCCGTTGAAGCCGTCCGGGTGCGGCAGCATCGCCGGGGCCCGATCGGTCAACAGGTACACGTCCGCCTCGACGACCTCGCTCTCGCCCTTGCCGAGGGCCAGGATGCGGAGCGGCACCCAGGGATTCTCGGTCGGGATCGTGATGTGGACCGGCGTCCCATCGCCGACGTTCTGGCCGCGGGCCGCGGCCGCCTCGCCGTCGAACGCGGCCGCGAGGAAGATCTGGCTGCGCTGCGCGTAGAACTCGAGGACTTCGGGCGCGTCGGGCGGGAGGCGGAAGCCGTGATCCGTCGCCCACGTCCCGACCTCGGCGGCACCGCCGCGCAGGACCGTGATGTCGAGCGCGTCGATCGTGACTTCCATGAGGACCTCGGCGCTCGCCGCAGGGACCGCCGCACCTAGCGAGAAGAGGGCTGCATCACGGCTCACCGGATCGGTCTCGCGGAGGAGGCGCTGGAGCGTCCAGTCCCCGCCCTTCTCGACACTCGTCGGTATGCCGGGGAGTGGCGTCAGGCTGCCGAAGGAGCCCCCGCCGCCGGCGAATTCGAACGAGGTCACATAGTGCTCGACCCCGTCGTGGTAGCCCGCGAACGTCGTCGTTCGCAGGAGGTTGACCGCCCCGTTGGGACCGATGAGCCCGCCGCAGGCTAGAGCGGGGGCCGCGCTGAAGGCGACCAGGAGAAGGCCGGCGACGAGGGCGATGGTCCGCCTGCTGGCCCGGGTGATCGATCGCATCGAACGATCCTCCTGTGGAACGGCCAGCCCTCGAAGCATCTTGGGGTCCGGTCCGTTTGGGGTGAGACTCCGGAACGTCCGCGGATGTTCCGCGGACGTGTGCCGGAGCGCACCTCCCGGTCGAGTCGTCAGCGGCGGGACGCCGCGTACGCCTTGCGAAAGCCATCGATGGCGTCCCAGGCGACGATCGCGACGACGGTCACCGCGATGACGATGCCCGTGACATCCAGCCAGGTGCCGCCCGTCGCCGACCCGACCGCCGACACGAGGGCCGGGTTGAACAGCAGATCGTTCTGGAGCAGCCACACGGCCGGGATGGCGAACGCCGCGCCTAGCACCGCGTTGATCGTCGCGAAGCCCCATGTCCAGCGACGGCGCAGGTACAGCGCGATCGTGAACCCGATCTCCAGCAAGGTGACGATGAGGAAGTAGGGCAGCCAGAACGACCAGAGGGCGGGGTCGAACAGCGGGAAGGACTGGCCGTCGACCACGATCGGCGGTTGCAGCTGGACCCACAGGATGGCGGCGACCACGAACACGTTCGCGGCGACCGTGCTGGCGGCCTCGAGGATGCCGATGCGGCCGTCGTCGGGCAACTCCGGCAGGTCGTCGACGCTCCATGGCTTGCTCTTGATCGCGTTGGGGCTGGTCGCCCGCTCGATCACCGCGAAGACCAGGGTCACCCAGAAGAGCGTCTGGAGGGTGACCGTGATGGCCGTCCCGATTCCGGCCGTGATCGCCTGGCCGACCGTGTTGCCGGACAGCAGGTTGGCCGCGAGGACGACGATCGACACGATCGGCACGACGATCGGCAGGATGAGCGTCAGGAGACGCCGCCACTCGGGGAAGAAGGTCGGGCCGATGAGGTAGTTCGGCTGCTCGGAGTACCGCGCGGCAAGGAGCCCCGGATCGCCGAGCTCGGCCAGGGCCGCGCGCTCCGCGGCCTCCGTGGCCTCGGCGGCATCTCCGGTTGGTGCCGATCCTCCGTCGGGTGACGGTTGCCCGTTCCGTGCCTCGATCGCGTCGGCAACGAGGGCTCGGATCTCGGGCTCCAGCTCGGTCCGTTGGGAGCGTGGCACCGCGCGGAGCACGGCCCACACGTAACGGTCGGTCAGGGCGGTCATCGTTGATCTCCTTGGTCAAGGGCGCGGATCGAGGCATCGAGCCGCTTCCAGTCGTCGAGGAGCTCCGCGGCGAAACGGTCGCCGTCGGAGCTGGTCCGATAGAACTTGCGCGGCCGGGACTCCTCGGTGTTCCACTCGCTGGTCAGCACACCCTGCGACTCCAGGCGCCGGAGGAGCGGGTAGAGCGTGTTGGCATCGACGCTGAACCCGAGGTCGCGCAACCGGTCGAGCAGCGCGTAGCCGTAGCCCGGTCGACGGAGCAGGAGCAGGCATGCGAGCACGACCGTGCCGCGTCGCAGTTCCTGTCGTCCGCCGGCCAGGAGTTCGGTGAGGTCCATGTCCGGCACTATAGTGTGTGTCACACACTATTGCAAGTGGCACACCACCTTCGCGCCCGAGCGCTGGCGGTCCCGGCGCGGGCTAGGTCCATCGCGGGGGTGACGTGGCGTTGGTCGACCCGTCAGACTGGCCGCCATGCGCGCCATTCCCGCCGCCCTTGCCGGTCTCCTGCTGCTCGCCACTGCTGCGCCCGTCGCCGCTGGGTTCCCCTCGAAGGACGCCCGGTACCACGACTACGCCGAGATGGTGGCCGAGCTCAACAAGGCGGTCGTCGACCATCCCGCGATCGTGCAGAAGTTCTCGATCGGCGAGAGCTACCAGCACCGCCAGATCTGGGCCGCGAAGATCTCGGACAACGTCGCGACCGACGAGAACGAGCCCGAAGTCCTCATCGATGCCCTGCATCATGCCCGCGAACACCTGACCGTCGAGCAGGCACTGGCCGCGCTGCGCTGGCTATCAGACGGCTACCCGTCGAACTCGACGGTCAAGAGGTTGGTCGACACCCGCGAGATCTTCATCGTGTTCATGGTCAACCCCGACGGCGGGGAGTACGACATCGCCGGTTCCACGTACCGAGCCTGGCGCAAGAACCGCCAGCCGAATGCTGGGACCACGAACGTCGGCACCGACCTCAATCGTAACTACGACTACCACTGGGGCTGCTGCGGCGGGTCGTCCGGTGCGAAGTCCTCGAGTACGTACCGCGGCCCGAGGGCCTTCTCCGCGCCAGAGACGCGGGCCATGCGCGACTTCATCAACAGCCGCGTGGTCGGTGGCCGCCAGCAGATCAAGGCCGCGATCACGTTGCACACGGCAGGCGAGCAAGTGCTATGGCCGTATGGCTACACCAGGGCCGACGTCCCGGCCGACATGACCGCCGATGACCAGGCGGCGCTGCGCACGATAGGTGGACGGCTGGCCGGCAAGAACGGCTACACGCCGATGCAGTCGAGCTCGCTGTACATCACCGACGGCGACGAGATCGACTGGGCCTATGGGCGCCACCGGATCTTCATGTACACGTTCGAGCTGTACCCGCGAGGGGTCACCTCGCTGAGCCGGTTCTACCCGCCGGACGAGGTGATCGGCCGCGAGACCGAGCGGAACAAGTCGGCGATCCTGTACCTGATCGACGTCGCCGGCTGCCTGTACGCGCCGATCGGCAAGACCCAGACCCACTGCGGCCCGCTCAACGACGACTTCGAGGTGAGCCGCGGCTGGGCGGTCGACCCGCTCGGCACCGATACCGCGACTGGTGGTGTCTGGCAGCGCCTCAACCCCGCCGGGACGAACTACCAGGCGAATACGGTCACGTCCGGATCGATCGCGCTCGTGACGGGCGCTGCGGCCGGGTCGACGTCGAGCGCCAACGACGTCGATGGGGGCGCCACCTCGGTCCGCTCACCGGAGATCGCGCTGCCGAGCGCGGTCGGGCGGCTGACCTTCCGCTATTACCTCGCGCATGCCTCGAACGCGAGCGCCGCGGACACCTTCCAGGCATTCGTCGAGGAGTCGGATGGGACGCGCACGCTGGTCCGCGCCGAGGCCGGTGCCGCGAACACCGACCGCGCGGCGTGGGCCTCGACATCGGTGCCGCTGACGCCATGGGCCGGTCAGACGGTCCGGATCGTGTTCGTGGCGACCGACGGCGGCCCCGATTCGCTGGTCGAGGCCGCGGTCGACGACGTGAGGATCACCCGACCATAGGCGCGTCGCGAAGGGGCTCGCGCGCCGGGCCCAGGGCGCTCGGACCCTGGGGCACCGGCGCTCGAACCGGTTTACTGCATCGGCTCGGTCTGACCGTAGATCTTCGGGCTGATCTGGTAAGCGTGCTGCTCGAGGTCGATCGCGAGATTGTCGAACTTTCGGAGAGCTGATGACTGGAGTGTCGCGGTCGACTTGAGCTCCAGTTCCTCGCGCGTCTCTGCCTCTCCGCGCCACCCGACACGGATCTCGCCGACGCCCTTCGCGTACGACTTGAGCTGGAAGATGCCGGCCTCGCCGTCGCTCGACTCGGCGAACCGATCGACGTTGTTGAAGCAGCCTGCGACGACACAATCGCTGAGCCCGAACTCATCGATCCGACCGAAGTCAGACCATTCGACGGCCGGTCCCCAGCCCTGGTAGTAGCTCTGCGTGTGAGTCGAGGGATCGGCGAACATCTTGATCCCGGGCCTAGCGTCGTCGAAGCCGGCGAGCCAGGTCGGCGCAGCGACGAACTCGCCGTCCTCGTACTCCTCTGGATGCTCACCGAAATACCAGACGGTGCCATCGTCGTCCTGCGCATAGAACGCGATCTCCACCTCGACCAGCTGGCCGTCGCTGAAGTCCTCGACCCACGCCACGGCCGTCTGGACGCCGGCGATGCGCTTGGTCAGGTGGGTAACGGTGAAGGTGATCCGGTGCGGGATCCGTTCCCCGCCCTCGAGCGTGACACCGTCTTCGATCCAACGGCGACCGGGCTGTAACGGCAGCCACTCGTTCGTGATCGTCGCGCCGTTCGAGAAATGGGAGGGGTCGAACTCGGCGAAGGCCGGAACGGATGGATCGAGGGTTGGTGTGGGCTCCGCCGTGGGTGCCACGCTCGGGGCAGGAGTCGGGCCGACATTCCCCGTATCGGGTAACGGCGGGGCCGTCGCGGGCGGTGGGCTGGCGGCGGCCTGACTCGCAGGCGCGCGACTACACCCGACCGTGGCGACCAGAACCAAGGCAGCGGCGCACAAGGCGCCCGCGCTCGACCAACGCATGACGGAAACCCCCAATAACCCCTCGACCGCCCCCAGCGGTATACGAATAGTACTTTGGTACCGGGAACCTCGGTTCGCACTATGTTGGAATGCGAAGTGGTGCGTTCTCGCACCACGGAAAATCAGATCGGGAGGCGGACGCGGAACGTGGTACCGGCACTCCCCGTGGATTCGACCTCCAGATCGCCCCCGTGGGCCGCCACGAGATAGCGCGCGATCGCCAATCCGAGACCCGATCCAGTGGAGCCGGCGCCCTTCACGAATTGGTCGAAGACATGGGGGAGGAGAGCGGCATCGATGCCTGGGCCAGTGTCCGCGACGCGGATCACGAGGCGGTCGCCCGCCACCTCCCCACGGACGACGACCGTGCCGCCGGATGGGGTGTGGCGGACCCCGTTCGCCACGAGATTGGCGAGCACCTCCCGGATCCGGACCGGGTCGACGTCGACGATCGGAAGATCGGACGGGACATCGGCCGTGACGGTCACCCCGGCCGTGCCAGCCGAGCCCGCGAACGACCGCACGACCTCATCGATGAGAACGTCCGGGTCGGTCGGCTCCCGATGCAGCTGGAGCGTGCCGGCCTCCGACAGAGCCACCGTCCGCAGGTCGTCGATCAGGCGTTCCATGACCCGCGTCTCCTCGAGGATCGCGGTGAGGTGCGCCTCGTCGGCCGCGTGGACGCCATCGATCATCGCCTCGAGGTTGCCGGCGATCACGGTCAGGGGCGTCCGCAGCTCGTGGCTCACATCGTTGAGCAACGTCCGCCGCTGGTCCTCGTCGCGTTGGAGCCGCTCGACCATCGTGTCGAAGCCGCGGGCGAGCTGGCGCACTGGTCGCATGCCCCGCTCGGGCACGGGAACGCGGACCGAGTAGTCCCCGGCCTCGACGCGAGCGGTCGCATCCAGCAGGGCATCGAGCGTTCCGGCCGACCGACGCAGCCCACGGCTCAGTGCCACGAGAGCCGCGACGACGACGATGACGGCGATCGCCCCTGCGACCGGCCCGAGCTGGGAGAGTGCCGTGGCCGTCGCCGCCACGAGCGCGCCCGCCACCACAAGGAAGATGATCCCGAACACGCAGCCGAAGCCGCGCCACGGACCGCCGCGCCACGGCCCACGGCGCTGACCCCACTCACCTGCGCGGCGCCGACGCCACATCTCGCGGCGATAGGCGCGCCAATCCTCGGGGCCCTCGGGCCAGGGCGGGCCGCCGCGTTCCGGGGAACCGCCACGCTCACTCATCGATCGTCCGCCAGGCGATAGCCCACGCCGTACACGGTCAACACGTACCGAGGTTGCCGGGGATCGGGCTCGAGCTTGCGGCGCAGGTTCTTGACGTGCGAGTCGATCGCGCGCTCGTAGCTCTCGAACGCGACCCCGTGCAGCGCATCGAGCAACTGGCTCCGGGTGAAGATCCTGCCCGGCTCGCGCGCGAGGGTAGCAAGGAGCGTGAACTCGGTCGGGGTGAGGTCGACGGACGTGCCGGCCACCTCGGTCCGCATCCGTGGCACGTCCAGCGTCAGGTCGCCGACCCGCATGACGTCCCCGGCACCGACCGGGCGATCGGCACGCCGCAGCACAGCCTTGACCCGCGCAACGAGCTCGCGCGGCGAGAACGGCTTCGTGAGGTAGTCGTCGGCCCCGAGCTCGAGCCCGAGCAACTTGTCGAGCTCATCGTCACGTGCGGTCAGCATCACGATCGGGATCGATCCTGCCTTCCGCAGCTCACGCGTCACGTCGAGGCCGTCGAGCCCGGGCAGACCGAGATCGAGGACGACCAGGTCGGGTCGATCGCGGCGCGCAGTTTCGAGTGCCGCAGGCCCATCCCGCGCGACCACGACCGAAAAGCCGGCGTGCTCGAGATAGTCGCGTGCCAGTTCGACGATCCGTGGCTCGTCATCGACAACGAGGATGGTGCGGTTCATGTCGCGCTGCATCGTACCGACATGGATGCGCCCTCCCGGAGGGACCGGGAGGGCGCGGTGTCTGTCGATCGCCGGCTCAGGCCGACGGGTCCTTCGGCGTGCCCGACCCGCCTGAGGTTCCCGATCCGCCGGGAGCTCCCGAGCCGCCTGCGGCTCCCGACTCCTCGTGCGCCTGGCGATGCCAGTCGTCGAAGGTCTCCTGGTACCGACTGCGGTGGTCGCGGTGGTCACCCCAGTTGCCCGGGCCTCCCGGTCCGCCGGGTCCGCCCCAGCGCCTGCCGCCCCACCCGGGACCGCGCCAGAACGCCGCCCGCAGCAGGCCGATGATGAGGAAGATGAACAGCAGGGTGCCCAGGAACCCGAAGATCGAGAACCCGTTGCCCCAGCCCGGCCCGTGGCCGTATCCGTAGCCGTAGCCGTACGGATAGGCGCCGTGGGCGACCGGCGTGACGACCACGCCTTCAGGCGCGTTCGCCGCGGCCGTGGTGATCGCGGTTGCCAGCCCCGCCTGGTAAGCGGCCTGCGCGATGAACCCACCGCCGACGACGATCGCCGCGACGATGAGCAGTCCGATGAACAAGTTACGCATGGTTGCGCGTGCTCCTTGATGCCTTGATGCCTTGACGGCCGCCACGTCGGCGACCTGATGCATCTGATGCTCGCGCTCGAATATGGAGTGGCGATGGAGCGCTGATGCACACTTCGGGTCAGCGGGGCGACCATTGGTTGCTGATGCGCATTGCCCGCATAAGCAGGCGGTCGGCGCGGTCATCACCGCGTCTCGCGAGGCCTGTGGCCGCCGGTACCACCGTGCGTGATGCGGCCCATGCGCATCAGTACGGGCGGTCGACTCCGCCGGCGTGGATATGCATCACAGGTGCCGGACCGCGACACCGGGCGACTACCATCACGGCGTGCGGACGAGGTCCTGGTTCCTGGCGGCAACCGGCGCGATCGCCATCGCGCTCGCGGGGTGTGGAGGGGGTGCGGCGAGCACGGCCGCGCCGTCGAACGTCGCGCCGTCGAATGCGGCGCCAGCCAGCCCGTCGCAATCTGCCGAGGCGAGCCCGTCCGCCGCCGCGGCGATCGTGGGGGAGTGGGTCGGGATCCATGACTGCGCGCGCATCGTGACGATCCTCGCCGACGCCGGCCTCGACGAATTCCTTGCCGACGCGGTATACGGCAACGGGCTGATCCCGGGCGTCGATCCGGGCACGGCAACTCTCAAGGACCCGAGCAAACCGTGTGACGGGGCGGTCGAGCGCCAGCATTCACACTTCTTCACCGCAGACGGCGAGTTCGGGTCCCGGGACTTCGACGGCAACCGGGTCGACGATGGGACATACACGCTCGAGGGCATCGACGGCATCGTCATCAACGGCAAGCGCTTCACGTACGAGATCCAGGGTGACGAGCTCACGCTCGAGCCGGAGCCTGTCGATATCTCAACGTGCACGACGAAGGAGTGCCGTTTCGAGGCGACCTGGGTGTTGATGGTCGCGATGCCCGGCACGACCTGGACGCGGGGCGAGATCACGCCCTCGTGACGCACGCGCCTCGGTCACTCGTCGCGGCGATCGACCAGGGCACGACCAGCAGTCGATGCATCCTGTTCGGCCATGACGGGCGGCCGGTCGCCAGCCACCAGCTCGAGCACCAGCAGATCACGCCGCGGCCCGGCTGGGTCGAGCATGACCCTGACGAGATCATGGAGCGGGTTCGAACATGCGTCCGGGTCGCGCTCCGGGATGCCGGCACGGATGTCACGGCACTCGCCGCGGTCGGCATCAGCAATCAGCGGGAGACCACCGTCGTGTGGGATCGCCGGACGGGCCGACCGGTTCATCCCGCGATCGTCTGGCAGGACACGCGAACGTCGGACGCGGTCGTGCGGCTGGCCGCGGAGGGCGGCATGGATCGCTTCCGGGCAAAGACCGGCTTGCCGATATCGACCTATTCGAGCGCGCTGAAGTTGCGCTGGATCCTCGATCACATCGAAGGGGATCCGGATGAGCTCGCGTTCGGGACGATCGATTCGTGGGTTCTGTGGCAGTTGACGGGTGGCGTCGACCGTG
Organism: uncultured Chloroflexia bacterium; assembly: GCA_963819655.1. Classification (GTDB taxonomy): domain Bacteria; phylum Chloroflexota; class Limnocylindria; order Limnocylindrales; family CSP1-4; genus SPCO01. Next base: position 1,730,373 of record CAWFXA010000002.1, read on the forward strand.
GGGTCCACGCGACCGATGTCACCAACGCGAGCCGGACGATGCTGATGGACCTCGAGACACTCGATTGGGACGCATCGATCCTGGATGAGCTGGGCATCCCGCGGTCGATGCTGCCCGAGATCCGCGGCTCGTCCGAGGTCTATGGCGACGGGTGTCGGTGACCTCGACGGCGTGCCGATCTCAGGGATCCTCGGCGACCAGCATGCTGCGCTGTTCGGGCAGACCTGTTTCGAGGCCGGTCAGGCGAAATGCACGTACGGCACGGGCGCGTTCATGCTGATGCACACGGGGACGACGCCGGTGCATAGCACGCACGGGCTGATCACCACGGTCGCTGCGCGGCTCGGCGGTCCAGGCACGCCGGCGACCTACGCGCTCGAGGGCTCGGTCGCGGTCGCGGGCTCGCTCGTCCAGTGGCTGCGCGACGATCTCGCGATCATCGAATCGGCCGATGAGGTCGAGGCGCTCGCCCGTTCCGTGCCGGATTCCGGTGATGTCGTGTTCGTGCCGGCGTTCTCCGGGCTGTTCGCGCCGCACTGGCGGCCCGACGCCCGGGGCGTGATCGCCGGTCTGACCCGTTTCTCGACGAAGGCGCACGTGGCGCGGGCCGCGCTCGAGGCCACGGCCTACCAGGTGGCCGATCTCGGGGCTGCGATGGCGGCGGATCTCGGGGCGCCACTCCCCGGGGAGCTGCGAGTCGACGGTGGGATGACGCGGAACGAGCTACTGATGCAGATCCAGGCGGACATCCTGGGGAGTGTCGTGGTCGCGCCGGCGATCACCGAGATCAGTGCCCTGGGCGCGGCGTATGCCGCAGGACTCGCAGTCGGGTTCTGGCGGGACCTCGACGAATTGCGGTCGATGGATTCTGCGCCGCGTCGATGGGAACCTCGGATGTCCGAGCGTGACCGCGCCGCCGGTCTGGCTCGCTGGCACAAGGGCGTCGAACGCTCGCTGGGGTGGGTCGAGCCGGCCTAGGGTCGAACCGGGTCGAACCGGGTAGGTCGGGCGTTCGTGCACGGTTGTTATGCCGATGTGATGTTGCTGATACCCCGCCACGCATCACCGGAGGGAACGACCGGCATCCTCCGCCGCCTACATTGGTGGCCGGTCGAACCGCACATCACAAAGCGCGCCAGCGGGCGCCACGTGGGCCTGGGGGGCCCGCGGAGGAACGACGGGGCGAGTGAGCCGACCGTCGAGCACGGGGGACGCCCGCAGGCGCGCTTCTACATGTCCGGCCCAGGTGGTGGGCCAGCTGGGGCGAGCGGACCCCCTGATATGCGAACGCAAGGCCATCGGGACTAGGGTGGTCGGGCCCGGACGTTCAGCCGTACGAGGTCCCGTCATGACATCGACCACTCGCCGTCTCGCCGTGCTCACCGTTCTCGTCCTGGGGCTGTCGGTGGCACTGGCACCAGCGGTGGCGGCCCACGACGATGGGCCTTCGAACCTGCCGGCCCGCATCGATCTGCCGCCGGGCTTCCAGCCCGAGGGGATCGAATCCTTCGGTCCGTTCCTGTTCGCCGGTTCGCTCACGGACGGCGCGATCTGGCGGGGGAGTGCCGTCACCGGGGAGGGGCAGATCCTCGTTCCGGGCCAGGCCGGTCGCGTCGCAACGGGCCTCCACATCGACAAATGGAATCGCCTGTGGGTCGCCGGCGGTCCGACCGGCACGATCCGCGTCTACAGCATCCTCGACGGGAGGCCGCTCCAGACGTACACCTTCACCGGCACGGGCTTCATCAACGATCTCGACATCACGCGCAACGCGGTGTACGCGACAGACTCCATGAACGCCCAGCTGGCCGTCGTGCCGTTGGGCCGGCGCGGTCGGTTGCCTGATCCGTCGGCTGTGCGGCTGATGCCACTCACGGGCGACTTCGCACTCCAGCCCGGGTTCAACGCGAACGGCATCGCCGCCCGCGGCAGCTGGCTGATCATGGTCCAGTCGAACACGGGCTTCTTGTTCCGGGTGCACCCGCGGACCGGCGCGACGCGCAAGATCGACACCGGTGGCTACCTCGTCACCAACGGCGACGGGCTGGAGCTCCGTGGCCGGACGCTGTACGTCGTGCGGAACCAGAACAACCTGGTAGCCGTGCTGCGGCTGAACGAGAGTTTGCGCAAGGCTCGATTGCGGGGGGAGATCGCGGCGCCGATGGGAGCTTTGTCCGTGCCGACGACCGCGACCACCACGCTCGGGGCGCTGTGGGTCGTGAATGCCCGGTTCGGCATCCCGACGACCGAGTATTGGATCACGCGGTTGCCGTTGAAGCCGTAGGGGCGGTGCCGGCGGTGCCGGCGGTGTCGTCGCCCGGCTGATGCATGTTTCCGGGCGCCGGTCGGACTGTCGCCGACTGATGCGCATGGGCCGCATCAGGGGACAGCGTCGTGCTCGCGGCGAAATTCGACCCAGCTACAGGTCAGCCTACGCCTCGGGTGTAGGCTGGCTCGAAGCATCCCGACCGCATGAAAAACTGTGTGTGGCCGCTCATACGGGCGCAGTCGCGAGGAACCGCCGGACGCGCCGGAAGGAGTCGCCGCCGTGGTCCCTTCGTCGTTCGTGCGCTTGGCCGGCATCGCGAGCCTGACCGCCGCCGGGCTGATGCTCGTCCACCAGGTCTCGCAACTCGTCTTCGCGCTCACCATGTCCCAATCGCAGGCGGTCGCGACGCACAGCCTCCGGAACGGGCTCGCGCTCGCCGCGATGTACGCATTGCTGATCGCCCTCACCGGGCTCTACGCGATGCAGGCGACCGTAGCCGGCAGGCTCGGCCTGATCGGATACCTCGTGGCTGCGCTCGGAACGCTGCTCGTCGCCGGTGATTGGTGGTACGAGAGCTTCGTCGTTCCCCTGATCACGGCACAGGCGCCCGAACTGCTGAAGACGGCCATCACTGGGTCCATCCTCATCGGGGCGGTCGCCACATTCGGGTCGTTCGCCCTCGGATGGGTGCTCTTCGGGATCGCAAGCTACCGCGCAGGCGTCTTTCCACGCGGTGCCTCGATACTGATGGTGATCGGGGGGATCACGGGCATCCTGGCGCTATCCGCCCCATTCCAGATCCCGCTCGCGCTCGCCGTCGGTTGGATGGGAACGTCGCTGCTTCGGCGCGTCGTGCCGGACAGCACGCCGCTGGCCGAAATCACGGCGGCGCCGAACATGCCGCCGCCGACTCCGGCTCCCCGACCCTGATCGCCTCGGCGGCGTCGCAGCACGTCCACAGGTCAGCCTAGAGACCTTGAAGTCGCTCCAGTGTCAACGTTGTGGGTTCGTAGTCGCGCGGATGTTCTGTGTGTGATGCGCATGGGCCGCATCAAGGAGGCGAGGCGGTCGATTGCAGGTTCGATGGCCTTGCGAGACGGGCGATCCCGAGCACCGCCAGCAGCACGACACCAGCGCCGATCGATTGCAGCGTCGTGAGGCGTTCGCCAAGGACCAAGAAACTGGCGACGAGACCGAAGACGGGGATGAGGTAGAAGGAGGCGGCCGCGATCGATGCGGGCATCCGTCGCAACGCCCACAGGTACATCCAATAGGCGAGGCCGTAGTAGAGGACTCCGGAAACGGCCGCGCTCGCGAGCCCGATCGGTGATGGGCCCGCCGGCCAGACGGCGCCGCCGACTGCCCACGCGATCGCCGCGATGACCAGGGCGAACCCCAGGGCGTACGCCTGCTGGGCGGCGACGATCGAGGCAGTCTCCGTCGCTTGCACCAGCCAGCGCCGCGCTGCCGTCGTGTAGATCGCGCAGCACACGACACCGGCGAATGTGAGCGCGACACCGACCAGGCTCCCAGCTGAGGCGGGGTCATAGACGACGAGACCGACACCGAAGGCCGCGACGAGCGAGAAGGCGATCAACGGCAGACCAAGGCGCTCGCGCAGAAACCATCCGGCCAGGAGCAGGATCAGCAAAGGCTCGAGCGCCCAGATCAGGACGGCGAGGCTCGCGCTGATCGAGACGAGCCCGAGGAGGCCGAGCGCGTAGGACAGCCCTGGGTTGAGGATGCCGAGGCGTTCGAGCGCAGCCGGGGCGGTCGGATCGCGGAATGGCAGACGGTTCGCGACGAGCAGGACGGCTATGACAGCCAAGCTCGAAGCGAGCTGGATGGGCAGCAGGGCGAGGGGCGGGATCTCCTCGACCGCGCGCTTGCTGATGACCGTGCCGATGCCCCATGCCGCCGAGGCGGCGATCAGCGCGAGATAGGCACGGTCCGACCGGCGTAAGACGGACATGTGAGCGCTCCGAGTGGCGGGTGACCTGACGTTCGTGACAACGTCGGTCTCCTGCACTCGCCATCGCACGTCGCGTAGCCCGGCACGCGCCGCCGGGCTCCCGGCCGAGGGACCAGTCCCATGACCAGAGTATGTGGCCTCCGCGAGGAAGATTGACATTTCCGGACGGCTCGGCTCACCCATACCGTGCGATCGACATCGGACGGCCGATGTCGCCACGCGGAAGTGCCATGGATGCCGATCTCGTCGTTCGAGCCCAGCACGGTGACAAAGGGGCCTATGGCCTCATCGCCACCGAGATCGCTGCTCGGTTCCTGGCCGTGGCGCGCAGGATCCTGCGTGACCTCGATCTTGCCGAGGATGCGACGCAGCAGGCGCTGCTGACCGTCTGGCAAGACCTCCCGCAGCTCCGCGATCCGGCGCGCTTCGACGCCTGGTCGTACCGGCTTCTCGTGCACGCCTGTTACGCCGAGCGCCGCAAAGAACATCGCTGGGCACCAAACCTCCGACTGCTGCCAGTGGACGAGCCGGCATCAGAGGGCGAAGTGGGCTCGGTCGTCGATCGCGACCAGCTCGAGCGGGGCTTCCGCCGCCTGTCGATCGATCATCGCGCGGTGGTGGTGCTGCACCACTACCTCGACCTGCCGCTCGACCGGGTCGCCGACATCCTCGGAATCCCCGTCGGGACGGCCCATTCCCGACTTCACCACGCGATGCGCGGGTTGCGCGCGGCACTCGATGCCGACGCACGGCCGCCAGTGCAGGAGGCTGCCCGATGAGCACCGACCTCGACACCACGCGCATCGTTCGGTCGTGGCTTCGCACGGACGAGCACGAGTCCGCGGACCGCGTCCTCGACGACGTCCTCGCCCTGCTAGATGCGACCCCGCAGCGTCAGCGTGTTCGGCCGGCGCGCAGGTTCGTCGACGAGAAAAGCCTCGCCAAGCTCGCGATGGCCGTCGCTGCCGTGCTGGTCGTGGCATTCGTCGGCACGAACCTGTTGCCGTCATTCGGATCGGTCGGGACGCTACCTTCGCCGCTCCCGACGAGCGCGACGACGAGCCCCACGCCCGACGCTTCCAGCGAGTTCGAGCCGGGCAGCCACATCCTCACCTCCCGAAACGTGCGAATCAGTATGGCCATGCCCGCGGGCTGGTCGGGCGATGAAAGGAACATCCATCGGCTTCCCCCGGACGGCTGGCGTGGCCTACTGGGCCTGGCCGTGATACCCGATGAGGTCTGGTACGTCGTCGCCGACGTCTGCGCTGATGAGACGGATGTCGCCTTCGTCCAGGTGGGCGGCCCAACGGTCGAGGACTTGACGACACCCCTCGTGAACCAGATCGGCGTCCTGAGATCCGGTCCCACGGACATCATGGTCGGCGGCTATCCGGCCCAGAAGTTCGTGTTGAGACTCTCCCCTGAGTGTCCGGGGGATCAGGGACATGGGATCTGGGCCAACTTCGCGCGGGCGTATGGCTTCTGGCTGAAGCCGGGAGACACAGGGACGGTCTACGTCGTCGACGTGGATGGGAAGCCTCTGGTCATCACGAGCCAGTACGGCGCCGATGCATCGGCGGAGGACATCGCGCAGCTCGAAGCCATCACCGCCTCCATCGACCTCGAGCCCGTGTCCAACCCTTCCCAGCTCGCCGTCGGTGGCGCCTCGGGCTGGCTGCCCATCGGCGAGCACGCCGTGACGGTGGACGACGTTCCACTGACGTTTAGCGTGCCCGCGCTCGTGCCGGACCGGGGCTGGTCCGGCTATGGCAGCCTGAGCATCACCAAGGACACCGTGGGGCCACAAGGAGCCGAGGCCCTGGTCTACTGGAAAGGTTTCCCCAACGGTGTGTACCCCTATCCCTGCGCGAACCTGTCGAGCCTGCCCGTCAATGCATCGACGGCCGATCTCGCGGCCACCGTGTCGACGGCGCCCGGGACCGAGCTCGTCACTGGGCCTTCGGACGTGACCGTCGGTGGGCGTCCCGCGAAGCACCTGGTGCTCACCGTTCGCGAGGACCTGGGATGCGACCCGGGATACTTCTTCACCACGGATACCCCTACCGGAGGTCCGGGCTGGTGGACCACGGACGCGGGCGACGAGATCAAGGTCTGGATCGTCGACGTAGACGGCAAGCGCCTCTTCATCGCCGGCGAGACCAAGCCGGAAGCCGGCTCTGAACTTGACGAGGAGATCCAGCAGATCGTCGACTCGATCCAGTTCGAGTAGGCCCGCAAACTTCGAAGAATGAACCCTGGGGGTCCATGCCACGCTCTTCAAAGGTGATCGGCCGAGACACGGTCGATCATCGGACGAGGAGGGTCGGGTGCAGCGAGCGCTCGTCGATCGAGCGAAGCAGGGCGACGGAGAAGCCTTCGACGCCCTTGCTCGCGCGGCCGGCGACCGGTGCATGGCGATCGCGGTTCGGATCCTGCGCGACGCCGACTTGGCCGAGGACGCGGTCCAGGCTGCACTGATCACGGCCTGGCGTGAGCTGCGCACCCTGCGCGATCCCGATGCGTTCGAGCCCTGGCTCCACCGGATCCTGACCCATGCCTGCTACGCCGAGGCCAGGCGTCGCCGGCGGTGGTCCGCAGCGATCCGGGTGCTGCCCGTCGAGGCATCGTCCGGCCCCGACGTCACGCTCACCGTGCACGACCGCGACCAGCTGGAGCGCGCCTTCCGGAGGCTGACGCTCGAGCAGCGGGCCGTGCTCGTCTTCCACCACTACCTCGGGCTACCTCTGTCCGATGTGGCGGATCGACTCGATATCCCCATCGGGACCGTGAAGTCCCGCGTGCATTTCGCGACAGCGGCGCTCCGGGCGAGCCTCGAGGCCGACGATCGGACGCCATCCATCAAGGAGCGGCTGGCATGACCGCGACGCGCGACACCGAGCACCTCATCCGCGCCTTCCTCGACGAGGGCGTCACGGAGCTGCCCGAGCGCGTATACGACGCCGTCCGCTCCGACATCGACCGAACCCATCAGCGGGTCGTCATCGGCCCGTGGAGGACGCCCGACATGAACACCTTCGCGAAGTTCGCGATGGCCGCCGCCGCCGTGCTGGTCGTCGCGTTCGTCGGCTATAACCTGCTGCCCAGCGACCCCGGGAGAGGGGGAACGCCCGCCGTCTCGCCGTCCGCGTCGATCACCGCGTCGCCGTCGATTACCGCGTCGCCGTTGCCCAGCCCACCGCCGAGCGACTACACATTCTTCCCGTATGGCTCGATCGAGGCCGGCAGGCACCCGATGATCCTTGCAGGCAAGTCGCTCACGGTGGACATGCCGTCTGGCTGGACCAGCCACCTCGGTTTTCGGCTCTACACCCAGTCGGCCGCGGGGGCGTTCATCTTCTGGACCCCCGCGCCGAGCAATGTCTACGCGGATCCCTGCGCGCACGAACCGTTGGACCCTCCGGCGGGTGACACCCCGGCCGAGCTCGCGGCCGCTGTCTCGTCGATCCCCGGGACCGACCTGGTCAGCGGACCATCCGACGTCACGATCGGTGGGCACCCGGCGAAGCTCGTGTCGATCAGGGTCCGCGAGGATGTCGATTGTGTGAGCGGTGAATTCCTCCTCTGGTACCCCGATGAGCCGGCCAATGGCCGATTTCCCGATGCACTTGGCGATACGATCAACGTCTGGATCATCGACGTTGATGGGGCCATCGTGTGGATCGACGGCTCGTGGTCACGCAACGCGACCCATGGGCTGCAAGCGGAAATGCGGCAGATCGTCGAATCGATCCAGTTCGAGTAGATCGATCGAAGCACGCGGCGGCGGCCCGAGCGGCTGCCGTCGCTTCTGTGTGTCGTTCGCGTTGGCGGCGGCGTCCGATGCCGTCCAGGATCCGACTACTGGCCGCAAGCTGTGGGCTCGTGCGGCTCGACCCGGAGTACCTGTCGGGTGACCACCGCGGATGGTCCGCCCTGGGCGACCCGGACGGTGAGGAACGGCTCGATACGGAAGGCCGCCCGCGTCGCCGGAAGGTCGCGATCCCTGAGCCGAAGGATGAACACGGGACGCTCGCAGACCAGCGACTCGATCCGCCGCTCGCGAGTGGCCCATCCCTCGTAGACGATGTTCGTGTCGTCGACGATAAGGACGTCAGGTCGGCGACCAAGGACGTATCGCGCGTGCCACAGCGGCGTGGATACGTCCCATTCGGTCAGGATCACCGCGTCTGGCGGCAGCGCGTCGAGGACCGCGTCGACGAACGTCTCGGCACTTCGATCGCTGCTTCGATCCGATGCCTGCCAGTTGGTCACCGCGAGGCCGATGGTGAACACCAGAGCGATCGCGCCGACAAGCCTGCCGGGGTCGAGTCCTCGTGGCCAGGCCTGCCGCGTGGCCAGGGCACGTGCGGCCGCCTCGATGGCGACTCCCGCCCCGATCGCCAGCACGAGCCAGGGTACGAGGAGGTAGTGCTCGAGGCGCAGGTAGGTCGCCCAAAAGTAGACATGCGCCGACATGATGGCAACGCACAACAGTGCGAATGCCGGTCGCTGGCGGACGAGCACGACCAGACCGAGGAAGCCGAGGATCGGCATGACCGGTGTTGCCCGGTCCGCGAGCACCCGCCAGAGCGCGGTCAGCGACCCCTGGAGATCGAGCAGTCCGCTCGTCGACAGGAACCCGAACTGATCGCGGAACTGGGTCCCGCCGACAAGCCATAGGACCGCGTCGAGCGTCACCGGGTGGTTGTACGAGAGTGGTGGCGACGAGGACGCGGCGAGGGGTATGTACAGGTAGGTGGCGAGACCCACGAGTCCCGCCGCGGCGGCGGCCAGCAGCATCGTTGGCCTGGCGACGATCTCACGCCGCCCGACCCAGAGGACGAAGAACGCCAGGCACGGCGCCACGAACACCGTCAGGAGGTGATTGCCGAGGGCCAGCCCCAACAGGAGCGCGCCGATGAGGAGATCACGGAGCGATCGGCGCTCCTCCCAGAGGAGGGCGCGGTGGAGGAGCAGGGCCACGAACAGCAGGTGCAGCGGGTTGACCTCGGCAACCGTCGCTGCGGACCAGACGGTCCGGACGGCTCCCAGCGACAGCGCCGCGGCGACGGCGATGAGGGGGCGGGCGCCAAGGCGGAGGAGGATCGAGACGGTGACGGCGAGAGCGCCCGAGACGAGCACGGCCGACAGGAGATTTGCCCGGAACGCGATCGACCCGAGCGGAACCAGCTGCGCGAGCCAGGACGCGATGATGTAGGTCGGGTAGCCCGTCGGATGGGCCACGCCAAGCACGTGCGGGACCGTCTGCATCTCGCCCCAGTCGCCGAAGGCCATGCCAGGCAGCATCGTCCGCGCGTAGACGACGAAGGCGATCACGCCAACGATCGCGGGTGGCATCCACCACGGGGCCGAAGCCACGGTGGGGCTGGTCGGTCGCCAGGCCATGCCCGGAACTCCGCCTAGCGGCGGCGGTCGAGGCCGTCCAGGATCAGGTCGAGGCCGAATTCGAACTCGACGTCATCGTCGCACGCGCCGAGGACGCCGTCGTGACTCACTGACCGGGCGAGGTCGGTGATGCGCGGGAATCGGTCGGCCATCATGCCGGCGAGGATCGCGTCGTCCTGGGGGCCCGGGCCTGACGCGGCAGCGTCCTCGAAGAGGTCCTGGCTGAAGCCCAGGATGCGGCTGCCCATGACGTGGATCGCGTGGTGGGCCATCTCGATCGAGAACCCGCCAGCGTGGAGCTTCGCCAGCACCGATTCGATGTAGGCGAGCATCGTCGGACTGACATTCGTCTGGTCCTCGATGACCCGCGGCGCCCACGGATGGCGTTGCATCACCTGTCGTGCATTCATCACCTGCTGGCGGAGGGCCGTCTTCCAGGCGCCGTCCGAGGGCACAGGCACGGCCTCGATCTCAGCGAGGATCGCATCGACGAGGCCGTCGAGGACGTCCTCCTTGTTGCGGACGTGTCGATAGAGTGCCATCGCATCGACACCGAGCTCCTGACCGAGCTTGCGCATGCTGAGGGCTTCGATGCCGCCGCGGTCGGCGAGGTCGACCGCGGCATGGAGCACGCGCTCCTTGGTCAGGGGCGCACGAGGCTCGGCTTTCGCTCCTGCCTGGCTCACCATCTCGATCGATCCACCTCGAACTTGCCCGCGGCCTTGACGCGAGGTCACCGGGCCGCTATGTTTACGCCGTAGTCTACACCGTAGACACGACCCACAGGTCCTGGAGGTTCCCGATGACACAGCAACAGGCGATCGACACGCCCCGCATGCCACCCCGCTGGGTGATCAAGACCATCTGGAGCCTGCATCGCGCAGCCTACTCGGTCACCGGTGGGAGGTTCGGTCTGCGGACCCCGTCCGCCGAGCGGTGGGGGATGCTTCGACTGACGACCGTCGGGCGGCGCACCGGCCAGCGACGCGTCGCCATCCTCGGCTACCTGGAGGACGGCGACAACCTCATCACGCCGGCCATGAACGGTTGGGCCGACCCCGAGCCCGCCTGGTGGCTCAACCTGCAGGCGAACCCGGCCGCGACGGTCGAACTGCCCGGTGGGCGGCGAGAGGTCACGGCGCGTATCGCCACGGCCGATGAGCGTCCGCGCCTCTGGTCGATGCTCAAAGGGCTCGGCTCGGCGGCCTACACCGATGCCAGCGCCGCTCTCCGGTCGCGCGAGACCGCGATCGTCATGCTCGAGCCGCGCACTAACCGAGGCAACGCGACCGCGGCGCCTCGCCGCCGGCAACCGCATCCCTGCTTGCATTATACCTGCATTAGCAGCATAATGCTGCCATGCCGTCCATCACTGTTCGCAACGTCCCTGCTGATGTGCGCGACGAGCTGGCCGCCCGGGCCGCTCGCGCGGGTCGATCGCTACAGGAGCATCTGCGCACCGAACTGATCGAGCTGGCGCGCAAGCCCTCCGTCGAGGACGTCATCTGGCGCGCTCGCTCGCGAACGCGCATCACGTCCTCGAACCTGACGGCGGCCCGGATCCTCGATCACCGGGATGCCGACCGCAGGTGACCCTGGTGGTCGATGCCAGTGCTGTCGTGGCCGCGCTGGTGGACGGTGGTCCAGTTGGAGAATGGGCCGGAGCGGAGCTAGCAAGAGGGGGCCTCGCTGCCCCGCACCTGATGCCTGTCGAGGTGGCGAATATCCTGCGGCGCGCCGCTCTCGCCGGAGAGCTCACAGCCGATATTGCTTCCCAGGCTCACGATGATCTGGTACTGCTTCGGGTGGATCTCTTCCCGTATGAGCCACATGCGCGGCGTGTCTGGCAGCTCCGGGACAACCTGACCGCTTACGACGCGTGGTACGTGGCCGTGGCGGAGGATCTGGGCGCGCCGCTCGTGACGCTCGATGGGCGCATCGCTCGCGCACCAGGACCGCGATGCGACGTGCGGTTGCCGCCAGGATGATGACCAAGCCCTGATGCACAGATCTTGGCGTCGGGCGAGGGTTGGTCGACCGATGCGCATGGGCCGCATGATGGGTGCCACGGCCTGGAATCGATGAAGCCCGGCGGGGTCCGCCGGGCTTCGGTCGATCGATCAGTCGAGGTCTAGTAGCTGCGCTGCTTCGAGAAGCAGTCGCTGCAGTAGACCGGCTTGGTGCCGTTCGGTCGGAACGGGACCTGCGCCTCGCGGCCGCAGCTCGCGCACGTCGCGCTGAACATCTCTCGAGGCGCGCGGTCGTAACCGCCGCTCGAGTACCCGCCGCCAGTGGCACCGCCCGCATCGCCGCGCGCTGCCTTGCGGCTGGCGCGACAGGACGGACAGCGACGCGGCTCGCTGAACTGTCGATCTGCGTAGAACTGCTGCTCGCTCGCGGTGAACGCGAACTCCTGCCCGCAGTCGCTACAGGTCAAGGTCTTGTCTGTGGTCGTCGAAAACATGAAAACACTCCATCTCGTGCGGCTTCAGCGAACCTGTCTCGCCGAAACCAGAGAGGAGTGGTCGTGTTGCCGCGTATCGTTGGCGCTCGAAACCGGCGCCGGTCGACAGTCTAGCAGGTTTCGTAGCCTGAGGCGAACGTGCGTTCGATAGCTGTGCGCCCGAGAGCGGGACCTTCGGCGGAGCGACCGGGTACCACTCGGGCCGAGTCGTGGCAACCCGATCGCGAGACCATCTGCTTGCTCGCCGATCGGGTCCGGGGCCGTACGCATTTGCGAGCGTACTCAGGAGGCACGCGCCCCGGCATGTACCAGGAACCGCAAGCCGACGACGTCGAGGTCAAGACGGTCGGGGCTGGCAACGACGGCCTGCCCGCTGCACCTTCGGGCTGGACCGACCCGCTGACCGGAACGGATGGGCCGCGTCTATGGGATCGAGTCGTCTCGAGTGAGGTTGCTCGGGTCAGTCGCTATCACCGGCCGGCCACGGTGGTGCTCGTCGACGTCGCGGGCCTTGACGACTTCGCCCGGGCGTGGGGGACCGACGTTGCGGAACGGCTCCTAATCCAGCTCGCGCGGACGATGTCCGTGGAAAGCCGCTCGAGCGATCACATCGCGCGGATCGATCGCACACGGTTCGCCATCCTCCTGACGGAAACCGACGAGATCGCCGCGATCAATTTCGTTGAACGTGTGCGCGCCGCGTGTGAATCCGTGCTCCGCGCGCCGGAGCTCGTGAGGATCGGCATCGGATGGGCCAGCCCCGCCGGATCGACGGACTTGCGGGCGGCCATCGACGTCGCCGAGGCTCGTGTCGCCGACGAGCTCGAGAAGCCCAGCTAAGGCTCGACGCTCGTCAAGCATGAGAACGGCCCAGCGGCTCGTGAGGGCTAGCGGGACCGTGTTCCCTCGGGTGAGCGAGGCTAGCCCGTGACGTGCCGGCTGACGTCAGCGTCGAGCCGACACCGTGGACGCCGCATTCGTGGCGAATGCGTGCAAGACAAGCTGGTGCCGTCCACCCTTCGGATCGATCGCAACGATCGGTTCGCCGGACGTCGTGACGTGGCGCCCCGTTCTGTCGGTCACCTCGAAGCGGCCCCCGCGGAGTCGGCGGACACGGATGTCCGGTTTCGGACCTCGAGCGGCAACGATCCCGGTGACCTGCCTGCTGTCCGGGTCGCGCACGAATTTGATGCCCATGCGCGACCTATGTCCGAGGTTGGCGGTGTGAACGACATCGACCAATGCGACGACGTACCCGCGCCTTCGCTCCCGGTACAGGGCGACGAGTCGCCATCAGTACCCCGCCCACCAGCACGACGCCGAGGATGCCGAGGATCGGCTGGAGAAGAGGGTCGCACTCGACGGCCGATCCGCATGGCATGACGGCATCCGACACCGCCGATGCCTCGCTCATCCCGACGGCATTTGCGGCGTACGCGCGGCAGATGTACTGCGCGCCGTTCGTCAGGCCACCGATCCGTGCCGTCGTGTCGACCGATCCCACCTCGGCTGCCCGAGACCATGTGACGCCGCCGTCGCCTGAACATTCGTAGCGGTATGCGGACACGCCCGGCGCGGCAGCCGGGGTGACAATGATCCGCAGCGAGCGGTCCAATGCTTCGACCGATGGCTTCCCAGGCGCCGCCGGTCGTGCCATCGGCGCGACCGCAGTCGTCGCGGCGTCCACGTCGCCTCAGACGCCGAGCCCACCGCCGCGACCTCGCATTGGTACGTCAGCCCGTTCGTCAGTCCATCGACGATGGCTCTGGTCTGGAGCGAGACGACTTCATTCGCCTCGATCCACTCCCCGGCATCGGCGCGGCAGCGGGCCCGGTAGTCGACGACCGGCGCAGATGCGGATGTCGCTGACAGGCGGGGCCCAGCTCAAGCGATCGCGCCGTCGCGGGCCGTGAGCTGGATGCCCCGCACGGCGCCGACACTGGGGGCAGGAACGGCGGGTAGGCGGCTCGACGGTGAAGGTGCAGGTGGCATTCTGGAGCGCCACCGCGACGGCATTGCCCGCCTCGCCGGGTGACTTGAAGACGACCTGGGGCCAGTCGAACGTACTCCCGCTGACGCACGGGGGCATGTCGCTGACGACCCGCATGCCGACGAGACCGTTCTCGAGAGCATCGCGCCTCGTCGGGTCGAGGCCCATGCCGACTGGCAACAGCGCGAACGGCGAGCGGCTACCGAAGAGCCGGTCGCGAACGACTCGTACCTGGCCGGCAGGCACGCCTCGAACGTCATGCTTGCCGTCGGTGAACAGGATCAGCGCCGGTCGGACCGCGTCCGGCGGAAGGTGCTTCGCCGCTTGGTTCATCGCCGCGACGTAGTTCGTGTCGATCCCGATCTTCCGGGTGAGCGCGGGATCGAGCCCTTTCCGGTACGCCCGCGCGACCGATCTCAAACAGCCGGCGAACTGGGCGACGGCCGGCGAGCTGCCGAGGAGCTTCACATCGGCGCAACTGGGGTAGTCGGCGGCCTTCGCGGCGAACTGGACGATCGACACGGTGGTGTCGCCGGCGATGAGGTCAGACGACGTTTCTTCGACCCGATCCGCGATTCGCTCGAGGGCGGCCCCGAAGCGGTTCCGGTCTGCCGGCTCGTCGAGGATCGAGGCCGAGAAATCGAGGACGAGGACGACATCGGACGGATCCGGCGCCGGCAGTGCGCGGACGGTCGATATCGGGGCGCCGCCGATCAGCAGCACCGCGATGGCGGTCGTGACGACGGCTCGTCTCCGCCGGTCGAGGCGACTCAATCCTTGACCCCCCAGTGCGCTCGTGCGGGCAAGCCCCGCCGACCGCTCGTCGTTGGAGCGAAGCCCCAGTGTCCTGTCCTTCGGGGTGTCGCTGAGGCTTCGCGGTATCGACGATGCATCGCGCGCCCGGTCCCAGCAATACCCGAACGAAAGTACTGGGTGCATCTGTGCACCGAGTCGACCGACTGCTGGCTACCAGCCACGTCGTACCCTGTGGTCAGTCGGGCGCGCGAGCACGGCGAACGGGGGAGCGGGCGAATGCCCAAGCAGATCGTCTACGTCCACGGTGCCGGACCGCAGAAGCCGGCATCGGCTCTCAAGCACGACATCGACATGGCCCTGTTCGGCACGGACATGTCGACCACCTCGCGCATCGGGTACTACGCGAACGTGCGCTGGCCGTCAGCCGCCGCTCCCGCCGGCCCGGCGCTCGCCGCCGCGGTGAGGGGCGCCAGTCGGGCCCGCCGCTCGAAGGCGATCAAGGCAGCGACGGATCCCACCCTGAGCGCCAACGACGCCGCGAACGAGATCGTCAACGCCACGCTACGCGGCCCGGGCGCCGGCGCGGCAACAGCCGCCGGGGCCGGCGTATCGACCGCCGAGATCGCGCAGGCGAAGCGACTCGTCCGGCAGCTCTACCGGACCGCCGACCGCATCGCCGCGCGATCGGCTGCACCCGAACCACGACCCGGTCTCGCGCTCGGACCGACCTTCCCCGACCCGATCTTTCGGTTCCTGGTCGGCAGGTTCGCGAGCGACGTCATCGACTACCTGTACGGGCCGTTCAAGCCGCTGATGCAGGCGCCCGTGTTCGACGCCCTCAAGAAGACACCACGACCCAAGGTCGTCCTGGCCCACAGTCTCGGCACGATCATCACGTACGACGTCCTGACCGACCCGTCGATGACCGGCCTGAGCGACGTCACGCTGGTCACCATCGGCTGCCCGCTCGGCATCGGTAACGTCCAAAACCGGCTGCGCAACGGCGCCGGCCGACCGAACCCCATCCCCAACGGGATCACGGCGTGGTCCAACTTCGCCGACCGCTTCGACCCGGTCGCTATCGACCAGACGATGCGTGACGAGTTCGAGCCGCCCAAGAACCTGCCAAGGGATGAGCAGGTCAACAACCCGGCCTCTGACAACCACGAGTTGTTTGGCTACCTGTCCGTCCTGCTGGTCCGCGACACCATCGTGGCCGCCGCGCGGTAGAGCACCGATGGAACTCGGCGCCAAGTTCGTTCCGGCCGGGCAGGACGGGAAGTACGGGAGGTGTTCCTCATGTCGCGCGTGATCAGCCAGGATCTGGAAGCGACGGGCGTCGCGCAGGTCATCGTCGTCCTCAAGGCGCCACCGGCAGGCGCCGCCGCGGGCGCAGGTGCGGCGGCACGACCGCGGCCTCAGCTGGAGACGCCGTTCAATCTCCAGCGTCACTTTCGGACCTCGGAATTGAGCCAGGACTCTGCGCTTGCTGCATCGACTCTCACGGCAGCGAACGCCGCCGCGCCGGCGGTTCGCTACTACCCCAACCTTGGCGTCGCTCTTGGAACGGTCGACCGCGCTGGGCTTGCCGCGTTGCGGTCGAGCCCGGCGGTCGCTTCCGTGCAAGGGGCCCCGAAGTTCAGCCTCATCGCCCCTGAGCGGGTGCAGGACACGAAGCTGACCGTGCAGGAAACGTGGGGCCTCCGAACGCTCAAGGCTCCGCAACTCTGGGCGAAAGGTCTGACCGGCCAGGGCATCCTCGTCGGCCACCTCGACACCGGCGTCGACGCCAACCACCCGGCCCTCAAGGGCGCGGTCGGGGCGTTCGCAGAGTTCGACCCACTGGGCTTCGAGGTGAGTCCGACGCCCGCGGCCCATGACAGCGGCGATCATGGCACTCACACAGCGGCAACGATCGCCGGTCGACCCGTGCGGGGTCGGCATGTCGGGATGGCCCCGGACGCAACACTGGCATCCGCGCTCGTCATCGAGGGCGGGAACGCGGTGGCCCGAGTCCTTGGTGGGATGGACTGGGCTGTCGGCCAGAGGGTCAGGATCCTGAGCATGTCCCTCGGATTCCGAGGCTGGTGGCAGGACTTCATCCCGATCACCCGGATCCTTCGTCGGCGACAGATCCTCCCCGTCTTCGCTGTCGGTAACGAAGGGCCAGGCACGAGCCGCTCGCCGGGCAACTACTACCAGGCCCTATCGGTGGGGGCGATGGACAGGCATGACACCGTCGCTGACTTCTCGTCGAGCCAGGAGTTCCAGCGAAAGCGCGACCCGATCGTCCCTGACCTCGTGGGTCCCGGGGTCGCTGTGACGTCGGCGCGACCTGGTGGCGGCTGGCAGGAGATGGACGGCACGTCGATGGCCACGCCACACATCGCCGGCCTTGCTGCGCTCCTCATGCAGGCGCGCCCGAACGCCACGATCTCCCGGGTCGAGCGAGCCATCTTCGACTCGTGCGTGCGCCCGCCGTCCATGACGCCTGATCGAGCCAATCGAGGTCTGCCGAATGGCCTCAAGGCGTTGGAGCTCCTTCTCCCGTAGGAGCGCCCGATGGCGACGGACCTTGTCGCGACGAGTCGCGGCGTAGAGTAGCCATCGTATGACCGACCGCCACGCGAAGACAAAGGTCGACCCGGAACTGACTCGCCAGCTCGACGACGTCAGCGCCGACGATGGCCCGGTACAGGCTGTGGTCTACCTCGAGTCCGCGGAGCGGATGAGCCCGGACGAGGTCTCTGCCGCGGCGCAACGCCTGATCGAGTCCGCGACCTCGAAGGCGGCCACGGCGCCCAGCCGAGTCAACGTGATGAAAAACCTTGGCATCGTGGCGGTCGAGGCCCCGGCGTCGTTCGTCCGATTCCTCATCGAGGAGCCCGGAGTGGCCTCGGCGATCGCCAACGTCCAGCCGAGCGCCGATGCGGGGCTTGAAACTCCTGGCGAGCCGTCACGGTCACCGACTGACGAGCAGACGACGTCTCGCCGCGAAGCCGACGACAGGGCAACGAGCTAACCCGTCGATTCCTGACGACTTCGCCAGACCACGCTATCCTCCGGCGGCCGTGCGACTGCTCATCGTCGAGGACGAACTCGACCTCGCCACTGCTCTTGCCACCGGGTTGCGCCGCGAAGGCTATGCGACCGACACCGCCTCGACTGCCGCCGAGGCGCGCGAGCGCCTTCAGGACACACCGTATGACGTCGTGTGCCTGGACCTCGGCCTGCCCGACGGAGACGGTCGCGAGGTCTGCCGCGAGATACGCGCCGGCGAGCTGGTGCTACCTGAAGCCACGCCACCGCGCGTCCTGATGCTGACCGCCCGGGACCGTCTCGACGATCGAGTGGGCGGCCTGGACGACGGTGCCGACGACTACCTGGTCAAGCCGTTCAGCTTCGTGGAGCTCGCGGCACGGGTTCGCGCCCTCGCACGCCGCCCGACGATCAACGGTGGGGCGACGATCCGGCTGGGGAGCCTCGAGCTCGACGCCGCGCGGCACGATGCCCACCGCAACGAACAGACGTCTCGACCTGACGCCCAAGGAGTTCGCGCTCCTCCGCTACTTCATGCTGCATCCGAGCGAGGTCCTGACACCGGAGCGTCTGCTCGAGCACGTCTGGGACGATCGCGCCGACCCGTTCACGAACACGGTCCGGGTCACGATCAGCAACCTCCGCCGCAAGCTTGCCGAGGCGGGCCCCGGGCAGCCCATCGAGACGGTCGTCGGGGTGGGCTATCGCCTCGTCGAGGGCGACGGATGAGTCCGTCGCCGCGCCGACGCCTCGCCGCGTCCGTTCGGTCGGTCCGCTTCCGGCTTGCGATGCTGGTGACGACGGCCCTGATCGTGACGGCGGGCGTGCTCGTACTGGGCATGAACCTGGCCTTGGATACGGTGGTCGCGTCGAGCCCTGCGGAGCAGCCGACGACACTCGAGGAGGAGTTGCTGCGGGTCCTCGGCATGAGTCTCGCGGAGCTCGGTGGAAGCGGCGACACCGGCGCGACCGATGCACTCCTGAACGTGGAACAGGCCGTACGAGACCAGACGCTCCAGCTGGTCAGGAACCTCTCGATCGCGGCGCTCCTCGTGCTGGTGCCGGTCGGCCTCGCGATCGGTTGGGCCGTCGCAGGCCGGGTCGTGCGGCCCGTGGGCACGATCGCCAGCGTCGCACGGGAGATCGAGGCGACCGACCTCTCGCGTCGGATCCGCCTCGACGGTCCACCCGACGAGATGCGCGATCTCGCGGACACATTCGACGCGATGCTCGACCGGCTCGATCGCGGTGTGCAGACCCAGCGCCGCTTCGTCGAGGACGCTTCGCACGAGTTGCGGAACCCACTGGCGGTCATCCGGACGACCCTCGATGTCGCGCTCTCGGAGCCGGAGGACACCGAGGGCCTGCGCCGCGCAGCCGAGGTGGCTCGTCGGACCGCCGACCGGATGTCGACCACGGTCGACGAGCTCCTGGCGTTCGGCCGGACGAGTGTCCAGACCGGAGCGACGGGTCCCCGTCGACCTGGCCGAGGTCGTGGCCGAGGTCGCCCAGGAGTACGACGCGGTGGCCTCGACCCGTGGCGTCCGGCTGTCCCGGCTCGCCCCGTCCGGTCTGGTCGTCGACGGGGACCGGTCCGCGCTGAAGCGGGCCCAGGCGAACCTCGTCTCGAACGCGCTCCGCGTGGCTCCACCTGGCTCAGTCGTCCACTCGCGCGCCGGACGTACCGGTGGGTGGCTGTGGTTCGGCGTCCGCGACGTCGGGCCCGGGATCGCGCCCGACGACCAGCCCCTCGTCTTCCGCCGCGCCTGGCGCGACGGCGCTCCCACGGCAGAAGGCGACGGGCAAGGCCTCGGGCTGGCCCTCGTTCGCCAGATCGCCGAGGCACATGGCGGCAAGGTCAGCGTGGCATCGGTCCCCAAGCACGGCGCAAGCTTCGTCGTGTGGCTGCCGGACCGACGGACGAGTGCGGAGCAGGTCCCGCTGGCCGATCTCCGTGCGATGGCCGACCCGCTGTGGACGGTGGACGCGGCCTCCTGACCGATTCTTTAGGTCGTCCTTACACCGTCCGAACGTCCACGTTATCGCCCATTTCCTAGCCTCCGGATCACTGGCCGGACCGGTATCGGTCCGACCGGCATGCGACCGCACGCCATCCGGAGGCCCGCTACACGTGGACGATCCCTTCGCCGGCGACGAGCGTCAGCACAAGAGCTGGCGCGACCTGCCGCCGACCCCACCCCTCGTCTGGCCCACCGCAGCACCCGCATTCGCGACCGCGACCGCCGGTGCTGCGGCGTCGCCGACGCGCGCCGCTGTAGGCTCGAGGCGGCCCCGGCGCCGGCTCGTCGTCGGCACCGCCCTCCTGGTCGGGGCTATCGCCCTCGTCGGCACCGGGATGCTCGTCATCGGCGACCGACTCGGGGCGCTGCAGGCGTCGCTCGCCATGGCCGGTGGCCCGGCCGCGCCGGACAAGGTGGCCGCGGCGATCCCGCCGAGCGATGAGCCGCTCGCGGACGTGGCCGCGAGGCTCCTGCCCTCGGTCGTGCAGATCGAGGCCGGCGCCGGGGTCGGCTCCGGGTTCGTTGCGGCCGAAGGGGGACTCATCCTTACCGCATCACACGTCGTCGGGCGATCGGACACGGTCACGCTCCGGCTCCACGACGGCACCAGCGTCTCCGGCGCCGTGGTCGCGGTCGACAAGTCCATCGACACCGCCGTCATCCGGGCCGAGGAGGGCGCCGCGTCCGATCTGAAGCCTTTCGCCCTCGGCGCCCTCGCCGACGTGCAGGTGGGCGAGATGACGATCGCCGTCGGGAGCCCGTTCGGCCTGAGCCAGACCGTGACCACCGGCATCGTGAGTGCGCTCGGCCGCACGGTCCCCACCCCGATGGGCGAGCTGCACGACCTGATCCAGACGGATGCTGCGATCAACTCCGGCAACTCCGGCGGTCCGCTGGCAGACCGGGAGGGTCGTGCCATCGGCATCAACACCGCCATCGCGAGCGCTTCGGGCGGCAGCGACGGCATCGGTTTCGCCGTGCCGGTCGATCAGGCCGCCCGGATCCTGGACAAGGTCAAGGACGGCACGTGGAAGGCCGAGGACAACGACCCCGCCGACAGCATGGACCCGCTCGGCGGGCTGTTCGACCAGTTCCTCGGCCCTGACGGGCTGGACGGCCTGCGCGACCTGTTCGGACAAGGGCCCAACGGATCGCAGACACCGGACGGCCCTTCCGGCGGTTCGGAGATGGCCGACCGGATGCTCCAACAGTTGCTCGACACATTGCTGCGCGAGCTCGAGCGTGAGCTTGCACCAGGGACCCCGGCTCCACAGCCGGCACCGGATACCGCACCGGGTCCGGACGCGACCCCGCCGAACGGTGCGGATGACCCGGCCGCCGACGCCATCGACCGCCTGATGCGGCAGTTCGTGGACGAGCTCAGCCGAGGGCTGAGCCCGAACGGGATGCCGGATCCATCCGCCCCCGATGGGGGCACCACCGGCCAGGGAGCATGACCGTGAGCATCGACCTCGCCACCACTCGCCTCGCCCAGGTCCGTCACGAGCTGGGCCGCGTCATCGTCGGCCAGGATCGAGTCGTCGATCGGCTCCTCGTCGCCGTGTTGGCAGACGGGCACGTCCTGCTCGAGGGCGCGCCCGGCCTAGGCAAGACGCTGTTGCTGACGACCCTGGCCCGGATCCTCGGTGGCTCCTTCAATCGCATCCAGTTCACGCCGGACCTGATCCCGTCCGACATCGTCGGGACCCGGATCTTCCGGCCCTCGTCGGAGGCGTTCGACGTCGAGCCCGGGCCGATCATCGCCAACGTCGTCCTGGTCGACGAGATCAACCGCGCCCCCGCGCGCGTCCAGTCGGCGCTGCTCGAGGCGATGGCGGAACGGCAGGTCACCGTCGGCGGTCGTACTTTCGCGTTGCCGAAGCCGTTCCTGGTCGTGGCAACCCAGAACCCCGTCGAGTCGGAGGGCGTCTACCCGCTCGCCGAAGCGCAGCGCGACCGGTTCCTGATGCGGGTCCCTGTCGACTACCCGACCCCGACCGAGGAGCGGGCGATCGTCGCCCGGATGGCGGACGAGCCACCCGAGGCGGCGCGTCTGCTCGATCCGGCGGATGTCGTCGACCTTCAGCGCGCGGCGCGGCGAGTCGTGATCGACGATGCAGCGTCCGACTACGCGATCCGCCTGGTGCTCGCGACGCGCGACCCCGCGGCGCACGGGCTGCAGAAGCTGGTCGGGCTACTCGAGTACGGCGCGAGCCCGCGAGCATCGCTCGGGCTCGTCCGGAGCGCCCGCGCCATGGCGCTCCTGCGCGGGCGTATGCGTGCGGTGCCGCAGGACGTCTACGAGGTCGCGTACGACATCCTGAACGCGCGCCTCGCGCTGTCCTACCGGGCACTGGCCGAGGGGTTCACGATCGACGACGTCCTCGTCGAGCTGCTCACGACGGTCCCAGCGCCCGGATCGACCGCGTGGCCACCGCCGGTGCCATCGGCATCCACGATCCCGACGCGGGCCGCCGTGCCGGAAGCGGCCACCGTCGGCACGCCATGGGGCGCGCTCCTACCCGCGCCGCCGATCGTCCTGCCGGGCGACCCACCGGACGCGAGGTGAGCTCCGCACCACGTGCCGGTCTCGACCTGCCGGCACGGCTCCGCCGCATCGAGCTCGCGGTCGGCCACAAGGTGGTCGGCCGCCGAGACGGCCGTCATGCCTCGGTCGTGCTCGGCCACGGCGTCGAGGCCGGGGAAGCGCGACCGTACGAGCCGGGCGACGACGTCCGCCGGATGGACTGGTCGATCCTGGCCCGGACCGGCGAACCACACGTCCGGGACGCGATCCAGGAGCGCGACCTCGACGTCGCCGTCCTGGTCGACCGGTCCGGCAGCCTCGACTTCGGGACCGTCGGCTGGCGGAAGGCCGATCTGGCTGTCAACGTCGCGTACGGCTGTGTCGGGGCTCGCCGTCCACGGCGGCGACCGGATCGGGGCGGTCGTCGCGACCGCCGGCGGGCCACGCGATCGTGCCGATCCGCGGAGGTCGCCGGCATCTGACGGGCCTCGTGGGCAGCGTGGCACGGTCACCTCTCGGGGGACAGGTCGATCTCGGTCGTGCCATCGACGGTCTCCGACGCGTCATGCGACGAGGTGGACTCGCGATCGTGATCTCGGACTTCATCGCGGCCCCCGAGACGTGGAGCGCCGGCGCTTGCCCGGCTTGGACGCCGAAGCGAGGTCATCGCCGTCGAGGTCCTCGATCCGCGCGAGCTCCGACTGCCCGACGTCGGCCTGCTCGTGATCGAGGACCCCGAGACCGGCCGCCAGCGGACGATCGACACGAGCGACGAGCGCTTCCGCGTCCGCCTCGGCGAGGACGCCGATCGTCGACGCGCCGCGAGATCGTCCGCGATCCAGGCGAGCAGGCGCCACTCACCTGCGACTTCGGACGGACCACGGAGTGGACCGGTCCGCTCGCTGCCTGTCTCGACCGACGCCGTCGCGCCCGAGCGTTGGGTCGGCACGTGGCGTCCCATCCCACGACCGGAGCTGCACGATGATCCCGTTCGCGCCCGATCTCACGTTCCTTGCGCCCGAGCGGTTCGCACTCCTCCTGGTGCCGCTGCTGTTCGCCGCGCTGTACCTCGTCAGGCAGCGCCGGCGCCGGGCCTACGTGGTCCGATACACCGACCTGGACCTGATCGACGCGGTGGCCCCGAGACGCCCGGGCCTTCGGCGCCATCTCGTCGCCGCCGTCTACCTGACGGCGACGGGACTGCTGGTCATCGCGGCTGCCCGCCCCGCCCTCGCGACCGAGGTCGCGAATGAGCCGACGGTCGTGCTCGCGTTCGACACCTCGCTGTCGATGGAGGCGACCGATGTCGCCCCCAGCCGCATCGTGGCCGCCCGAGACGCAGCCCATCGGTTCATCGAGGTCGTACCGGCCGGTGTCCGAGTAGGCTTGGTCGCGTTCGACCAGACGGCTCGGGTCATCATCCCGCCGACGACGTCGAAGATAGTCCTCGACCGTGCGATCGACCGCCTGTCATTGGGCGAGGGAACGGCGATCGGCGAGGCGATCTACACGTCGCTTGACCTGCTCGAGTCGGATGTGCCCGCCGATGCCGGTGAGGCCTCCTCGGGGTCGATCGTGCTGATGTCGGACGGCGAAACAACGATGGGACGACCGGAAGGGCAAGCGGCCCGTGAGGCGAAGCGGCGTGGCGTCAAGGTCAGCACCGTCGCCTTCGGCACCGACAATGGATCGGTGGTGGTTGATTTCCTGCCGGTCCCTGTCCCGGTCGATCGTCAGGCGCTGCGAGACATCGCGGAGACCACTGATGGCAAGGCATTCGAGGCCGACTCGGCCCAGGAGATCGTGTCCGTGTTCGAGGACATCGGCGAGGGGGTCGGTACGCGGACGGAGCCGCGGGAGATCACCGACCGCCTGGCCATTGCCGCGCTCCTGGCGGCCGCCGTCGCCGCAGCCGGCTCGCTCGCCTGGTTCGCTCGCATCCCGTGAACGCACTCCATGGCGGGCGAGCCGGAGCCTAGCAGCGGGATGTGCCTAGAGCGTCGGACGCGACGCCTTGCTTAGCGTTGCGGCCGACGCAGCCCGTCGATCGCCACTGCGAGCAGTCGCTCCGAGAGTCCGGATCTATCGCGCGTCAACTCGCCCGCGTGGGCGATCGCGCTCACCAGCGTCAGGATGTCGGTGAGCTCGACGTCGTCCCGGATCTCCCCCGCCTCCTGGGCGCGCTCGACGAGACGTCCGCCCGTCGTCATCACCATCGCCTTGCAGGTCGCGAACAGGTCCGAGTCCTGGCCGAGCGCGGTCGTGAGCGGGCCCATGAGGCCGCGCTTCATGGCGCCGACCGTGACATACGCCCGCAGCCATTCGGAGAGTGCCTCGCCCGGCTCTGTATCGGAGTCGAGGAGTCGATCGCCCTCGGCACACAGGCGTTCGACCTCGCCGCGATAGACCGCCTCGAGGAGCGCGACCCGAGTGGGGAAGTGCCGGTACAACGTCCCGCTGCCGACCCCCGCGTCGCGTGCGATGTCGTCGAGGGAGGCGTCCGGGCCGTCTCGAGCGATCGCGTCGCGAGCAGCCTCGAGGAGGCGCTCGACGTTGCGCTTGGCGTCGGCGCGTTGGGCGCGAGGCGGAGTGTTCGGTTCGGTCGGCGCGTTCTGCGCGGTCATGCGGGGATGTTGGCCTTTCGGACGTTGCAATCACGTAAACGGGGGAGGTCCCCACTTGTCAAACGGGGACGGTCTCCGTATAGTACACCCATTCAAACGGAGACAGCCCCCGTTTTCCCCAACCCCACCGAACGAGGAGAACGCCATGCCCCGCAAGCGAACCGGACGAACCAGCCCCGACGTCGCGCGCCGACGCACAAACGGCGGCGTGACCTCGATCTCCGTGACGACTCGCCCTCGAAACGGGTCGCCCTCACCCTACCTGCGTGACCCGAGGTGGGCGACCGCCGTTCGGCGCCGCACGGATGTCTTCGTCGTCGACATCGCTCGACCATTTCACACGGAATCGATTTCGTCTGACGACGACGAGATGCTGCTGTCGGCGTAGAACGAGTCGCGGCGCGCGCTCTATTGACTGACGCCGGCCGGCAGACGGGCGCCCTCGATCATCTCGGTCGCGGCCGGCGCTAGCTCGTCGAAGACGGTTTCGTTCATCGCGTCGATGACGGCGTAGACGCCGTGCGACTCGCCGCCCCACGTCGCATCGAGCGCGACCAACCGCACATGGAACGGCCCACCCTGGCTATAGAAGCCGCCCTCCCACTGCGGGAAGCTGACCAAGCCGACGCAGGGCTGGTGCTCGGCGGGACATTCCTTGTCAACGTTGACCGCCTTCGACGACCGGCCGACGTCGAGCACAGTCGCCTCGAGACCGCCCAAGCTCCCGGTCGCCTTCTCGATCACCGTGATGTTCGGGTTGGCCTCGATCCATTCGACCAGGCTTTCGCGGTGCCATCGAAGCCTTCGACGGGCTCGAAGGTGCCGTCGACGATCGGATATACGTCGATCCAGAAGAGGAGCGCGCGGTCATCAGTTCCCTGCGGCCGCAGGCCGAACTCGCCCGTGCTGTCCTCGAAGCTCGTCCATCCGCCGGGCACCGTTAAGGTGAGCTGGCCGCCGAAGAAGTACTGCGTCGTGTAGTCGCCGGCCGGCAGATCGCCGGGGCGGATCAGGTTGGGCTCGCCGCAGGCCGGCAGGCACCCGGGGATGGGGGTCATAGCGGGGGAGGTCGCCGCCGTCGGCGCGACGGACGCCGCGCCCACCGCCGACGCCGACGCGGATCCGCCGCCGGAGCCGCTGCAGGCGACCGAAAGGACACAGACCAGGGCGAGCGAAATCAGCCTACGCATGGGACGACCTCCTCTTTCGAAACGAGCCGATGACGGTGGGTTAGGGGAGCCTCTGCCAGTTGCCGTTGCCGATGTTTCCGGTCGCCGGCAACCGGACGACCGGGGCGACGCCCTCGGGGTCGAGGATCACGAGCTCGGCGAACGTGCCGTCGGGGGCCTGGACGTAGCTGTACACGCGCGTGCCGTCGGGCGACCACACCGGTGGCGCGAGATCGGCATCGACGCGCATCTCGGTGAGGTTCGGGCCATCGGGATCGGCGACGACCACATAGCCGCGCGCCGACCCGCCGACGGGCGCCCGTGCCCAGGCGAGCCGTGATCCGTCCGGAGACCAGCTCGGCGAGTATTCCGCGCTCGCGTCGTGGGAGACGTTCGTGACGGTCGATCCGTCGGCGGACACGACGAAGATGTCCGACTGCTCGTCGACGCCCGCCGTCGTCGCCAGCCGCGATCCGTCGGGGGACCAGTCGGGCCAGAAGAACGTGTCGGTCAACGTCGACAGCCGTCGGGCGTCGGATCCGTCCGGCTCGACTACGTGCAACGTGAACGTGGCGGAACTCTGGAAGGCGATGAGCCCGCCGTTCGGCGCCCAGGCCGGATCGATCGCCTGGAGCGATGGATCCGTGATCTGGATCGCCCCGGACCTGCCGAGTCGGGCGACCATGATGCTGGTCCCGGCTCCGACGTCGGCCGCGAAGGCTATGCGTGTGCTGTCTGGGGACCAGGAGAGATTACTCGGCTGGTTCAGCGACTCCTCGCGTTCCTTGAGCGTGATCCCTTCCGCGAGGACCTCCCGATCCGCGCCGTCCGGATCGACAACGATGAGGCTCCACGGTCCGCTCTCGCCCGGGCGGTGCCAGAAGGCGAGGTGCAGCCCGTCCCTCGACCAGGTCGGGCTCACCGACTGCCCGCCGGCGACGAGCACATCACGCTGGGTCCCGTCGGCCAGACCCACGACGATGCCCTCCGCTGTATCGACCGCGATCAGCCCCGCGCGGGTCAGCCCGAATGGCGGCGCCGGCCGCGGGGACCCGACGATGCCGATGATCAGCGGCACGACCACGACGAGGGCCGCGAGCACCAGGACAAGCACGAGGCCGCGCGCCACGACGCGGAGCCCGGCGGAATGCCGCCACAGCCATCGATCGGGGATCCGCCAGGCCGCCCGCCGCGGCGTCACCTCGACCTCACGCTGGACGGCCTCGAGGAGGCCCGGTGGCGCGGACGTCGACATCTCCGACTGGAGCCAGGAGGAGACCTGCCGCTCGAGGTCGTATCGGGCGGTCATGCGATCCGCTCCCCGTCCATCGTGACGACCCGGGCGTCGGCGTCGAGCGCCGCCCGCATCGTCCGCAGACCGCGGTGCAGCCGCGACTTGACGGTCCCGAGCGGGAGGCCCAGGACGTCGGCGATCTCCGCCAGCGGGAATCCCTGGGCGTGGTGCAGCACGATGATCGCGCGCTCCTCCACGCCGAGATGGCGGAACCCGCGTTCGAGCTGATCGCGATCGACGAAGCTCGGCAGCTCGTCGGCCGCGGCATGGTCGTCGAGCGGCAGCTCGCGGATCTCGACGGTCCGTCGCCGTCGATCGCGGCGCGCCTCGGTGTGGCAGGCCCGGATGAGCACCCGATGGACCCACGCGTCGAAGCGTCCCGGATCGCGCAGCGCCGACAGGTCGCGCCAGGCGGCGATGAGCGCCTCCTGCGTCGCGTCCGATGCCCGATCGGGGTCACGGAGGATGAGCATCGCGACGCCGTAGAGGCGCCCGACCGAGAGGGCGGCGAGGTCGTTGAACGCGCCTCGATCCCCGGCCATCGCCCGCTCGACGAGAACTCGGTCCATCCGACCTCCGATGCGCGGCCATCATGGCGCGCTACTGGTATCGGGGCGTCGGCCGAGCGAAAGGTTCCCGAATCACCGGCAGGGCGCCGGCCATCACGTCACGGCGACCTCAGCGGTTCCGCTCGGCCCGCACGAATAGGGCCGTCCCCACGGCGATGAACCCCACGAACGACACCGCGATGACGGCTACGACCACGGGCGCCGGTGTCAGCTCGGGCGGGACGAGGCTGGGCTGGGTCGCGTAGTACACGTGCCGGACTGCCTCGACGGCCCAGCGCATCGGCGAGATGGCCGACAAGACAGCCAGGACGGGCGGCAGGTCGTGGATCGGGTTGAACACGCCGGCCAGGAAGAACTGCGGCAGCATCACGAACGGGAAGATCTGGTTGGCTGTCCGCTGACTGGTGAGGTTCGACAGCACCAGGATCCCGAACGCGCCACCGTAGACGGCCATCGCAAGGACGATCGGCAGGATGGCCACCAGCGTCGCCGGCGAGACCGGGATCCCGAGGAGGACGGCCAAGCCGAGCACGGCGAGCGCCTGAGGCAGGGCAACGAGCGATTCGCCGAGGATCTTGCCCGACGACGATCGAGTAGCGTGAGATCGGTGAGACGAAGATCTCCTGGCTGAAGTCCTCCTCGCGGTCGGCGATGAGCGAGATGAGCGCCCATCGCGGCCGACTGCCAGACCGTCTGGGCGAGGACGCCGGTGAAGACGAACGTCATGATGTCGATCCCGCCTGGTTCGCCGAACCCCGCCTGCAGCGTCGGTCCGAGAAGGAGCACCAGCGTCAGAGGCAGGGCGAAGTCGGCCACGATCCGCAGGCGATCGCGCAGCAGCTTGACGAGGTCGCGGTGCGCGATGGCAAGGATGGCCGAGACCTCAGCCATCGGTGGGTCCTTCGGCGCGGGCGACGATCTCGAGGTAGGCGTCCTCGAGGCTCGGCGACTCGCGTCCGGACGAGGGTCAGCGGCGTCTCGATCGCCTTCAGCGTCGCGTGGATGCTCCGGCCGCCGAGCGGGATCGAGTACGGGCCGTCGCCGGTCGAGCGTAGCTCCAGCCGCTCGAGCTCGAGCGCGCAGATGCGCCCGGTCGTCGGCGTCGACGACCAGGGTTTCGCGTACGAGGTCGGCCTTGAGCTGGGCCGGCGTGCCCTCGTCCACGATCCGGCCGCCGTCGATGATGCAGATCCGGTCGGCCTGCTCGGCCTCCTCGAGGTAGTGGGTCGTCAGGAAGATCGTCGTGCCGCTCTCCGCGCGGACCGTCCGGAGGTAGTCCCACAGCGTTCGGCGGCTCGGCGGATCGAGGCCGGCCGTCGGCTCGTCGAGGAACAGCACACGCGGCCGGTGCAGCAGGCTGCGGACGATCTCGAGCTTGCGGCGCATGCCGCCCGAGAACGTCCGGATCGGCTTGAAGATTTCGCGCTCGATGCCGAGCATCGCGGCCAGCTCCCCGACCTGGTGACGGTATGGCGCGCGGCATGAGCCGGTAGGTCGGCCGGTACGGATACAGCCCGTACAGGATCGCGTGGAGGCGGACGTTCTCCTCGGCGGTCAGGTTCAGGTCGAGGCTCGGACGCTGGAAGATGATCCCGACCCGTCGGCGGACGGCGCTGGCCTCGGTCACGATGTCGTGGCCGTCGATCGTGGCGCGACCCGCCGGTCGGCGCGAGCGTCGTGGTAAGGATCGAGATCGTCGTCGTCTTGCCGGCGCCGTTCGGCCCGAGCAGCGCGAAGAACTCGCCGGCGCGCGACTCGAAGGTGATGCCGTCGACCGCGTTGCGGTCCGCCTTGCGGTAGCGCTTGACGAGATCGAGGACGTCGATCATGGGGCTGAGACTACGTCGCCGACGTCGATCGGGACGGTCGGCCGTTAGGCTCTGTGTCAGAAGTGTCCGGCGTTTGCTACCTCGCCGGTCGTACGCTGGGACGTCGGGCGCGAGTGCATGACGATCAGGGAGCCATGCCCCAACAACTTGTCTATGTCCACGGTGCCGGGCCGCAGAAGCCCGCGTCGATCCTCAAGCACGATATCGACATGCGGGTCTTCGGCAAGGACATGTCGAGCGCGACGAGTTCGAGCCGCCCAAGAACATGCCCAAGGACGAACAGGTCAACAACCCGGCACCGGACAACCACGAGCTGATGGGCTACCTGTCGGTCGCGATCGTCCGCGACACGATCGTCGCAGCGGCAGAGTAGGGGACCACCACACATGGCCGGGCAGTTTCGACCACGAGCGGTGTTCCAGTTGCAGCGAGATCCGAAACATCCGACTGGCTCGCGATTGGGCGGCGTCAACTGCAACCCCACAGCCGGTGCCACGCTCGTCGCCTTCGTCACGTGTGGTGCCAAGCTGACGACAGGTGCCGCCGTACGCGAGCTTACGAACGATACCGAGGGCGGGACAGTCCTAAGCACCGTAGTCGCGGCACTGCGCCGGGGTTTCGGGGTCGACATCGACGTCGACACCGGGTCGTTCGAGCGGATCATCAAGGCCCTCGACTCACGTCGCGGCGTCACGCTCAGCGGGTCCAGCATCGCGACACGCGGGACGCGGTTCCAGGCGAGCGAGACGTTTGACGGCAACCACCAGTGGGCGCTGACGGACATCCGAACGGGGGATGGTGGGCGTCGTGAGATCCTCGTGTTCGATCCCTTGGCTGACGGCCGACGCCGTGGTATCGCCGTTTCGCCGATGTGGATTCCGGCGGGCATCGTCCGCGAGTTCGCGGGCAAGCTCGACCTGAGGTCCAAGGCAGAGAAGGCGGCGAAGCGGCCTCGCCGACTCCTCGGCGTAGGTCGGGCTACCTACGGCTTGACCGAGGTCGTCGCCTGCGCAGGAAAGGCGGTACCGGTGCCGC
Source organism: uncultured Chloroflexia bacterium (assembly GCA_963819655.1). GTDB lineage: Bacteria > Chloroflexota > Limnocylindria > Limnocylindrales > CSP1-4 > SPCO01. Next base: position 1,761,337 of record CAWFXA010000002.1, read on the forward strand.
GCGTCCGGCTGCGGGCGGGTGCGTCCCTCGTGTATGGACAGGCCGGGCGCGACCGGGTAGTGGGCGTGGCGATCGCACGGATCCGCGAACGGCCGACGACGACCTCGGACATCGTCGGTCGCAAGCGTGCCGGCGACACGTTCCGGGCGTTCCAGCGCATCAAGGGCCAGCGTGTCGCGGGCGCCCCGATCTGGCTCGGCGACCGCACAGGCGAGCGATGGATGCATGCGTCGCTGTTCCGTGCCCTATCCCAGGTCGCCGAACCTGGGGTCGGCCAGGTCGGGGAGGACCCCGAGGCCGTTGCTATCCCGGATGCCGCGGATGATCAGGGGACCGTCGACGAGTTGCTCGAGGGGGCCGAGGACGGCGTCGACGAGGAGGTCGTCGACGAGGTCGCGGGCGAGTCGACGGAGCCCCTGCCCGGCTAGGCCGGGTGAACGCCACAGGCTCCACGGTTGTCCGGCCGCGTACCATCGGTCGAGAACGGCCTCGGCTGAAAGACGGGGGAGTTACCATGGCAGACGTTCGAGGCAACCCCTGGGAGCACGATCCTGGCCCACTCTCAGGGAGCGGCTGGGCGGAGCTCTTCGCCGCTACCCCGAACTACCGCGGACTCGGTCGGGAGGTCATCGGGCGCGAAGCGTTCCGTTGGCACCATGGTCCGATGTTCTACCGCGGTCGCCTCGACGGGTCTGCCAAGGTCATGGTGGTCGGCCAGGAGGGCGCCCAGGACGAGTCGCTCGCGCACCGTTCCTTCACCGGCGGGACCGGCGCTCGCATGCAGCATCTGCTGCGGTTCCTCGGGCTCGATCGCTCGTACTTGTTCGTGAATTCGTTCGTCTATCCGATCTTCGGTCAGTACACCCTCGACCTTCGAACGCTGGCCCAGGATCCTCGATCGCCGATCGTGACCCATCGCCACCGGATCTATAACAAGGCGGTGGTCGACGGCGACGTTCGCCTCGTCATCGCGGTCGGTCGCGCGGCGAAGGAGTCCGTGGCCACGTGGATCGAGTCGCACGGAGGGACGGCCCAACCCGAGGCCCTGCATACGGCATTGCTGGGCACCCTGCCGAACCTGCTTCGAGTCGTCGGTGTCCTGCATCCGGGAAGCGTGTCGGGCTCGACCAAACCCATCAGGGATGACTTCGTGCGCGCCATCGGGCGTGTCCGCACATGGCTTCAGGCCGACCCGGGCTGGCTGCCCACCGATCCGGGCATGACGCGGAACCTCACGGCCTCATTCCCGTACTCCTCGGCCGCGATCCCGTTCCGAGACTTCCCCTTCGGGACCTGCCCGCGCCTGGGGCGGGGCGGGACCTCGAGCAACCGCAGCGACGAACAACGGGCGATCCGGTTGTTCTCGGCAGCTGGCAGATACAACGCTTCGGGCGCTCACCTGACCGATCCTTCGTCGGCTGCCGGGAACGACGAGGGGTACGACGACGACCCGGGGGACCTGCCATACGAGCCGCCGCGCGCCAAGCCGCTCGCGTTCGACGCTGGCCCGCCGGCTGACCTGGCGCGCCTGTTGATGGGTGCTGAGCCGGGTTTCGAGTGGCCCGATTTCGCGTCGCTCGGCGTGACCGCACACCCCTCGTTCGGGGTAGGGCCGATCTATCGTGGCCGGTTTCGAAACCTGAGCCTCGTGATCCTCGCCGATCAGCGGTCAGCGGACGACACCTTCACCGGCCGAGCCCTCTCGGGCGATGCGGGCCAACGCTTCCAGGGAGTCCTACGCGCGGCCGGTCTGACCAAGCGCTACCTGGTCATCCGCACCCTGCCCATCGACACCGTGGATCTCACCGCGGCCAAGCGCGCCGCGCTGGTCGATCACCCCAAGGTACGAACGCTGCATCGCGAACTCCTGAGCCGCGTCCGCTCCGCGAACGGCGGGGTCACCGCGCTCCTCGCGACGGGCCCCGGCGCTCGACGGCTCGCCCCGAGTGTGGTTCCGGCCGGGATCGATGTGATCGAGCTCGCGGCGCACGGGGAGCCGGGGTTCCAGGCGTCCTGGCAGGCGGCGCTGACGCAGCTTGCCGCACGCGCGTACACCAAGGACCTTGCAAATCCCACATTCGATGCCCCGACCGGCCGCAGTCAGATCCCACGGATCGACCTGCCCTATGGCACCCCGCGATGGGTCGGGAGCTCGGGCGATCGAGGCGTGCGGCCGGTGGACACCGACATCGACAAGCCATCGCCGGACTATCTGAAGCTGTTCCTGCCGGCATGGGTCGCGGCACTCGCGCCGGCGCCGTTGAGCCCGGCGGAGCAGACCGCGGCCGATCAGCTCAGCTGACGATGCCCGCTGCCCCGCTTCCCCGCTATGGATTGCGCGGGCGCGTGGTCACGATGAACGCCGGACGCGACGTGATCGCGGACGGCATCGTGTGGCTTGCCGACGGCTCGATCAGCGACGTGACACCGGCGAACCAGACGCCGGCCGCCCACGCTGGGTCGCCGGTCGTCGCCACGGCCGGCACGATCTACCCGGGCATGATCGAGCTCCACAACCACCTCGCCTATAACACGCTGCCGCTGTTCAGGATCCCGCGGCTCTACACGAAGCGAGAGGAGTGGCAGGGTACCCGCGGGTACCGGCGGTACGTCAGCGGTCCCGCGGGGGTCGTCGCGTCGGTGCCCGACCTGATCCGGGCGACGGTCCGCTACGTCGAGTGCAAGAGCCTGATCGCAGGCACGACGACATCCCAGGGGCTGACCCTGCGCTCGACCCCGATCAAGCACCTCTACAAGGGCATCGTCCGTAATGCCGAGCAACCGGACGCGGCCGGCCTGGACGCTGCGCGACCCAAGATCGGCGACGTGACCCCGGAGGGCCGGGAGGCGTTCCGCAAGTCGCTGGCCGGTAAGGGTGCCCGGATCGTCCATCTGGCCGAGGGGCTCTCGACCTCGAAGGCCCACGACCACTTCACCGACCTCCAGGCGCCCAACGGCACGTGGGCGATCGGGCCAAAGTTCGTAGGCATCCATTCGACGGCCCTCACCCCGCCCGACCTCGCCATCGTCGACCAGCTTGGCGGATCCATCGTCTGGTCGCCGTTCAGCAACCTCGCCCTGTATGGCGGGACGACCGACGCCAAGACCGCCATGGACCTCGGGATCAAGGTCGCCCTCGGCTCTGATTGGTCGCCGACCGCGAGCAAGAACCTGCTCCATGAGCTCAAGGTCGCGCGCATCTGGAGTGACGACCAGCAGCTCGGCATCACCGACCGCCAGCTCATCGAGATGGTGACGGTGACGCCGGCGGAGATCCTCGGCTGGCAGAGTCGACTGGGCTCGCTCGAACCAGGCAGGCTCGCCGACGTCACTGTTGTTTCGGGCAAGACGGGTGAGCCGTATCGTCATCTGATCGACGCAACCGAGTCGGATATCCGTCTGGTCGTGATCGGTGGGATCGCCCGCTATGCGACACCTGCCTTGCTGGCGAAACTCAGCCCCGTTGACGAACACGCCGACGTCGCGGGCAAGCCACGGGCGTTCCACCTCGATCTGAACGATCCCGATCCGGTCCTCGGTCCGATCGGGCTCACCGACGCGACGGCGACCCTTGCCGATGCGCTCGCGCACATGCCGGAGCGCGCCGCCGCGATCGGCTCCGTCGAGCTCGGGATCGTGGCCGCCCAGGCCGTGGCCGGTGCGGACGCCGACGAGCGCTGGTTCCTGGAACTCGACCAGCCACCGATCGCTGGCGTCGAGGCCACGCTGTTCGACGGCCTCGCCCCGGCCTTGCTGGACGTCGTGATCGGCGCCGAGAGCTTCGCCTCGATCGCAGTTGCCCTCAAGCTCGATCCCCTCGCCACCGAAGGCGACGACGCGTTCTTCGACATGCTGGCCAACCTCGAGAACCTCCCGGCAGTCCTCCGGGACACGCTGCCGGGCCGCTATGGCGAGGTGCCGCGGGCTCCCACGGAGGGGGTCGGGCTCGAGGACGATGACCTGTCGATCGCGCCGCTCACGTTGCCGGAGTTGCTCGAGCGCGAGGGCGACCTGACACTCGCCGATCGACGACTGATCGTCCAGCAGGCGATCGTCCTGATCGATCAAGCCTACGTCCACCTGCCGATGAAACGGGCGAGGTATGCGGCAGACCCGCTGCAACGCCTCCGACTGATGGCGCACCGACTCGAAGCCCTGGCGCCCGACGAGCTGGGCCCCGAGAGCCAGTTCCATGAGGAACTGATCACGATCTTCACGGGCCTGCGCGACCTGCACACCCACTACGTCCCACCCGAGCCCTATCGCTCGCACACGGTGTACCTGCCGTTCCTCGTCGAGGAGTGCACGCGGGCGGGCCGGCTGCAGTACCTCGTGTCCAAGGTCGCCAGGGGCTCCGATCTCGACCCCTCATTCGCTCAGGGGTCGGAGGTCACGCACTGGAACGGCACACCGATCCGACGGGCCATCGAGCGGAATGCCGAGAATCAGGGCGGCGGCAACCGGGCGGCTCGGATGGCACGCGGGCTCGACGCGCTGACGATCCGGACACTCGGGCGCACGGCGCCACCGGACGAGGACTGGGTCGATGTGACCTACCGGACTCCAGACGGAGACGAGCGCATGGTTCGCACCCGCTGGAGCACCTACCAGCCGCTCGAGCCGTCGCCCTTCGGGGATCTTGAGCAAGCGTTCGCGAGCGCCGTCCCAGTCAGGTCGGGGAATCGCGGCCGGCTCGGCGCGCTCGGTGTCGACGACCAGACCGCGACGGTCAACCTGGTCCGGCGCGACCTCTTCGCCCGCGGGTGGCAGCAGACGCCGACCGCCGGGTCGGGCGAGTTGGTCACCGAGCTGCCCGGGATCATGCGCGCCAGGGTCCGCGAGACGAGCGCCGGGGATGTCCTGCACTTGCGGATCTTCACGTTCGTGGTCCCCGATCCCGGGACATTCGTCCAGGAATTCGTGCGCCTGGTCCAGGCCCGACCCACGGTCGGCTTGATCGTGGACGTCAGAGGCAACGGTGGGGGCGACATCCGCGCCGCGGAGCGCCTGTTGCAGGTCATGACGCCCCAGCCGATCAGGCCCGAACCGACGCAGTTCATCGTCAGCCCGTTGGTTCGTCGCCTGTGCGTGGCCAACGATCGTGACCCGATCGACCTCACGTCCTGGGCCTCTTCTGTCTTCGAGGCCGTGGAGACCGGTGCCACGTTCTCGACCGGGTTCCCGATCACGTCGGCGGAAGATGTCAACGACCTCGGCCAGGCCTATTACGGGCCGGTCGTCCTGATCACGGATGCCCGCTGCTATAGCGCTACGGACATCTTCGCCGCCGGTTTCCAGGACCATGACATCGGGCCGATCGTCGGAGTCGCCGACCGTACCGGTGCCGGCGGTGCGAACGTGTGGACGCACCGCCTGCTTCGGGAGCTCCTACCCACTCAGGACAATCCGCTCAGGGAGCTTCCGAGGCAGGCCTCTTTCCGCGTGGCGGTACGCCGAACCACCCGTGTCGGCGCGCACTCCAGCGAGCTCCTCGAGGACCTCGGCGTCATAGCTGACAAGGTGCACGCCATCACGGACAACGATCTGCTCGAGGACAATCGTGACCTGATCGAAGCCGCCGTCGCCGAGATGCAGGGACGCGCGACGAGACGATTGCTGGCCGACGTGTCGGTGGCCGGCGACAGCGTCACCATCGACGTGGCCACGACGAGCTTGGACCGGGTCGATGCCTATCTCGACGGTCGACCAGTCGCTTCCAAAGACGTGCAAGACGATCAATGTACCTTCGTCCTTCCCAGATCCCTGACCGGCGATCGCGGGGAGTTGCGGCTGGAAGGGTTTCAGGGCGGGACGCTCGGCGCCGCGAGGCGACTGGTCATCCCGAGCGGATGAGGGCCGTCGACCACATCGCCGAGCCGGTGGGGGCGTCAGCCCTCGGGTTCGGCCTCCTCGTCGCCCCACGACCTACCCTCTCCGATCCGCGTCCGGCGCGATCGCTGGAATGCCGCGGACTGGCGCAGGTTCCATGCCTTTACACCCATCCGAGCGACCTCGTCAAGACCGCCCAGGTCCTCCGGAACGGGGCCCTCGTAGACCTTTGCGATCTCGGACGTTTCGCCGGATCCGGCCGCCCCGCCTTCCGGGAACTCGACGACCAGTGCCCGATCCCCGTACGCCTGGACCGCGCGACCGCCGGCGACTTCGAGCCACGCCCGCAGGTCGTCGGGAGAAGCGGCGGGGGCCAGGACCACGAAGTACTCGACCATCGATCACACGTTCTTCCGGACCAGGGGACGCTCGGAGGATAGAACATGGCGAAGCGTGACGAGATCGCCCGGCAGGGACTCATCATCCTCGACGCCAAAGGCGTCGCCGACAACCGCGGAACCGCGGGACGGCTCGAGGACGTCGGTGTGAGCGTCCTCCACCGCTACGGTTCGCGGGTCCTCATCGGTGAGGTTCCGCCAGCGGGTGGCCGGGGCGTGGCTGCCAAGCGAGGCGTGCGCTCGTTCCACGCGGGCGCCGTGCGTGACAAGCCGCGTGGCCTGAGCGAGGCGGAGGCCGTCGGGCTGGCGGCGTGGAATTTGCGCGTCTCGCGGCGGTACGCCACTGCCAAGGCAAAGCGGCCACTCGACGGTCAGCGCTGGGATGCCGCGGGCGTCACCCCGCTCATCCCGCCAGACGGCCCGCTCATGACCCACGTCGACGATGAGGGGCCGGCCCGCGCGTTCGGCCCGGTGGGCGAGGAAACCAGCGCCTATCTCATCGGCGCCGTCGCCGTGGGGCTCATCCTCGTGGAGGGTCCCACAGCGGACCTGCAGTTCAGCGAGGCTGAGCGCACCAAGGTCGTCGCCGAGGTCCAGGAGGGATTGACCTGGCTCGGCAGCCAAGAAGCCAAGGCTGGTGTCTCCTTCGCCTATGACATCCGGATCGTGCGGGTGGATCGAGCCCCGAACCCGGCGCTCAGCGGCTACGAGCCGCTCGAATCGCACTGGCGCGACCCCGCCATGGCGAAGATCGGGTTCGCTCCGAACTTCGGGGGCGTCAAGGAGTACGTCAAGGCCATCCGCGCCAACCTCGCCACGAAATGGGGCTACGTCGCCTTCTTCACGAAGTACCCGGTCCAACACTTCGCCTATGCCTCCAAGCCGCGCCTGGTCATGCACTACGACAACGACGGCTGGGGGCCCGACAACATCGACCGCGTCTTCACGCACGAGACCGGCCACATCTTCGGCTGCCCTGACGAGTACGCGGCCAGCAACTGCTCGTGCACTACGAAGGCGGGCCACCTGCGGGAGGTCAACGGCAACTGCCAGAACTGTGCGACGTCCTTCACGCCGTGCCTCATGGCGGGTAACACCTGGGCGATGTGCGCCTTCACCCCTGTCCACCTTGGCTGGCGCGATACCGATGGTGACGGCGCGCTGGACCCGGTCGATCCGGTCGGGAACGCGAACCCCCTAATCGATCTGGGCGGGTTCTGTTCGCGGTTCCCGTTCATCTGCCGGCTGGTCGGCCTCGGCGCCACAGCCGGCGCCGAGGCGGGCGCCACGTTCGGGATGGCAGGTGCGATCGCCCGGGAGCCACGGCCCGAGTCGGTCTCGGTCGAGTTGCTCCGCCAGGTCCTGACGACGGACGAGATGGCTCGGGTCGAGGCCGCGGTCCAGGCCGAGGAGAACCACTACCTGGAATCACTCGAGCGCAAGCTGCGGGCGGCCGCGGACCAGATCGCCAGCGAGCGGGCCCGTCGCTGATGGATGCAGCGGAGTTCGAGCGCGAGGTCCTGGCGAAGTCGGCGGGCGGCGACGGTCCGGAGCTGGCCGGACCGGTCCGTGTCATCGACTCGGTCAAGGGCGACGCTGGGAGCTCGACGTACAACGTTTCGGCGTCGTACCTGGTCCCCATCGACGACGACGATCCGGATCTGGCCGGGGTCTCCATCCAGGTCCCGGTGACGGCCGCCGTCGAGGTCGACGGCGAAGGAGCGATCGTCGGGATCGATGTTCCGGTCGACCCGGAGGCCCAGCGCGAGGCGAGGGCGTTCACCCGCAACCTGATCGCTCGTGGGGCTGTCAGCGGGTTGGCGGCAAGCGGCCCCGTACGACGCGGTCCCGGGCCAGCCACCCGCCCGACACACGAACTGACCCTCGACGAATCCGGTCGGCGGGTGATCCGCCGGACCGGTTTCACGGCCGCGGGCGCGCCGACTGCGCCCGAAGGATGAGAAGCGAGCCAAAGGAGCGTCCCATGGCGACCGTCTCGTATATCCCGAACGACCCGTTGGCGAGTGGCGGACCACCCACCAGGTCGACGCGGACCAGCAACTACCCACGCGGTGACATCGCCAGGTTCGACATCCAGCCGACGGCGATCGCCGGCAAGTTCGACCCGCACACGCCGGAGTTCCAGTTCTGGCAGGCCAAGCTCGGCCTGATCGCCGGGCTGCGTGCATGGCGCCAGATCGATGGCGGCTTCCTGCGACGCTGGTTCGGCGACCAGAACCAGTTGGCGGTGCTCACGGACGCCGGCGACGACCTGAACGCGTTCTACAACCGCGACAGCCTGCAGTTCTTCTCACACACGTTCGACGGGGTGACGGTCAATTCGGCGGAGAGCGTGGACGTCGTGACCCATGAAGAGGGTCATGCCTTTCTTGACGCCATCCGGCCGGACTTCTTCGATGTCCCGTTCATCGAAGTCGGAGCGCTCCACGAGGCGTTCGGCGACTGCATGGCGATCGTCACAGCGCTCGAGGACCGCGCGATCCGGGACGCCGTCCTTGCTTCGACCCCGAATCTCGCTGCCAACCACTTCGTGGAAAGCTTGGCCGAGGCGCTTGGCGACGCGATCGCACGGGAGTTCGGAGCGAGCAGCGTCGACGTCGGAGCGCTGCGCCATGCCCTTAACACGTTCCAGTGGTCCGACCCGACCTCACTGCCGCCGGATGCACCCGCGGACCAGCTCTCCGGCGAGGTCCATAGCTTCGCCCGGGTGTTCGTTGGCGCCTTCTACGACGTCATCCGGAACATCTACACGGCAGGCAGACGGAAGGATTCGCTAGGCCTGCGGAATGCCTCGCGGACGGCGGGCAGGTTGCTGGTGGCGGCCATCCGCATCGTGCCCGCCACGCCAAGCACATTCAGCGGCGTCGGCCAGCGCATGCTCCAGGCCGACGTGGCAATGAACCGCGGGGCCAACACGGCCGGGATCAATGAGGCGTTCGCAGCTCACGGGATGCCGCTGCCCGCCCCGGCCACGTCCCTGCCGGTGCCACTTCCCGGGCAGACCCGCGCCGGGGCATCCACGGAGCTGCGCCGGCGGCTCGCCGTCCCGCCCGGCACCAGGATCGAGCTCACACCCGTCGATTCCGAGCTGCATGGCGGGATCGCCCACGTCAGCGCGTACCGGCCGTTGACCCTCGACGGCGCCGGGCTTCAGGGCGTCCAGATCATGGTGCCGGGCATCGCGCGTGTCGCCACCACCCGCCGCGGCCGGTCGATCACCGGCGTCCTGGGTGAGATCACCTCGTCCGAGGGTGAGGTCGCTGGGCAGGCTCGTGCCTTCGCGCGCTCGCTCATCGCCAACGGCGACGTACGCACCGCCCCACGTGCGGCTCGCCGGCTCGCCGCAGCTCCGCAACCGCCGACCGCTCGGGTACCGCACAAGCCCAGTCACGAGATCCGTCTGGTCGGCGGCCAGCCGACGCTCGTCCGGGTCGGCTTCTCCCGCTAGCGCTGAGGGCGTCAGCCGGCCCGGCGGTCCAGCCGGAGGCCGGGATGCCCGAAGAACTGGTAGGCCATGTAGGTCGACGACGTCGTCTCGGGGGTGTCGCGGAACGCGGCCCGCTCTGTGCGCATGATCTCGGCAGGTGCCTCGCCACGCATCGCACGCTCGTAGAAGCGGATGGCGATGTCGCGAGCGAGTCGGTCGTCGATGGACCACAGCGGTGCGATGACCCCTGATGCGCCGGCGAACAGGAAGGCCGCGGCCAGACCGGCATGATCGCCGAGGAGCTGGCTGCCGCGGCCGACCTGGCAGGCGTTCAGGAAGACGAACGGATGGCCGCGTAGCGGGATCCCCTTGACGGCCAGGGGATCGAGGGCAGAGCCGTCGACGAGGATCAGGCCATCCCTGGCCTCCTCGGCCTCGTAGGTGCCATGTACGGCGAAGTGGATGACATCGGCGGCCGGGCGCCCCCTCAGCAGGTCGATGATGCCGCCGATCGTCGCATCCACAGGTGCCGCCCCGTAGACGCGCACGATGTCCGCTGCCTCGGCTTCCGCATCGGCCAGACGCTGCCAGCCCGGCAGCTCGTAGACGCCCGACACGGCGGCGACGCCATGGACGGGCACGCTCATCGGCGGCGGGAGGGTCGGCCGCCGCTGGCCGAGGACCCAGCGCCCGACCGTCGCCTGGGCCGCGAGGAATGGCGGGAGGTCGGGATCGAGCGGCGGATCCACGACGGCGAGCTCCCACGGGACGTACGGCTCGGCTGAGAGGAAAAGGATGGACGGCGGGCGGTCGCCGGTCCGCGCCGCGATCCTCGACAGGGCGTCCCAGAACTCGATCGGCAGCTGCTCGGCGATGGTCAGCCCGATCCCGCGCAGTGCGACGAACTGCGTCGGGCGACCCTCCACCTCCTGCATCTCGTCGACGATCCGCCGAAGGTCCGTCGCAGGGTCGCCGCCGATGTCGATGCGGATCGGGGCGTCCGGCATGACGATCGTCGAATCGGCGGTGAGCAGCTGGACGAGGAGGGCGCCGCTCGCCTCGGACTCCGCACGCTCGATCCGCACGGTCAGATCGGGCGCCACCTGGCCAGCCGGCAATGACAGGTCGACGCCGGGGGCGGGTGGCTGGGCCGGAGCCGACGCCAGGAGATCCGCCGAGCGGACCAGGGCGACCGAACGCACGGCCAGTCCGATCGGATTGCCGTCAATCGAGTACATGGCGCGGATCGAGGTCGCCAGGACCGGCGCATCCTGCGCATCCGGCACGAGCTGGATCGTCACATACGGATAGGGCGCCTCCGCTGTGACCTGCAGGTCGATCCGCCAGGACGCGCCGGGGTCCGCGAGCCCGAGGCCGTCGGCAACGAGTTGGATGGTCATCGTGTACGCGCCGACGCTCGATGGCGGTCGGTGGAGCGCCTCCCCGACGACGCGTGCGTCCGGGCGGTCGGCGAGCCCCACGACGAGGTCGAAGGGCTGTGCGGCGACGACGGCGTCCGGACAGGACAGCCGGGCATAGGTCGTGCGCGGCGGGTCAGGCTCGCTCCCGACGGTCGCGCCACCGGCACCGACGGTCGCGCCACCGGCACCGACGGTCGCGCCACCGGCCCCGACGGTCGCGCCACCGGCCCCGACGGTCGCGCCACCGGCCCCAGTCGCTCCGGTCCCGGTCTCGCGGCTTGCCCCTGATCCCGCTCCCGCCCCGGATCTTGCCTGGGCGCCTCCGCTGACGACCTGGTTGAGCGCCCAACTGATCGCCCCCGGGACGACCGTCCAGATGACGACCGAAATGGGGGTTATTGCGGTCTCTCCGGCCTGTTGGGCCAACAGGAGGAGGCCGATGCCGGTCACGACGCCACCAACGACGGCGAGCACATCGTTGCGTCGCCCCGCGGTCATGAGCGCACGCAATGCGATCAGGACGCCGATCACGATGATCCCGAGGGACACGAGTCCGGCCGGGGTATCGAGCGGCGACCGGCCGGTGACGTTGACCCAGCCGTGGACCTGGCAGACATCGGTCGCCACCGTGACCTCGTACAGACCAGACCCGAGCCGCGCGTAGTCGGCGACGGGGATCGACCCTGACCACTGATTGGTGGGGTTCGAGGTGTCGTCGGCGATCGTCCAGGTGGCTGGCCAGACGCTGATCGCGACGGTCGCTCGCGTCACCGGGTCGCGGGACTGACCGACCACGGACGCCACCGCATCTGCGTCGATCGGGATCGCTCGCTCCGGGCTGTCGGAATCCGCGAGGGATCGTCCATCGATCAGGACGATGCACGCGCCGATGGTCTGGGCACCCACCGGCGCGGAGACGACCAGCACGGCGGCCACGCCGAGGAAGAGCGCGGCCGCGGCTTGCAGCCGGAAGTCGGGCCGCATCGCCCTCGGCGTCATCGCCAGCTCGGGTCGAGGCTGTCTCCCCGCAAGGACTCCGTCAGGTCTTGTTCAACGCCGCTGGCCAGGTTACGCATCAGGATGTGCCACGCGTTTCCGACGCGGCGGTAGAAGACGATCCGGTCACCTTCGGGCGAATACACGGGACCACCTTCATCGGCCGGGTCGGTGGTGATCCGGCTTGCCTTCTTGGCCCCGACGTCGAGCGACCAGATATCCCGCTTATCAGCGGACCCGATCGGATTGCGAGTAAACACGAGGTGTTCTCCATCGGGGTCCCATCTCGGGTTGCGGTCTACGGTGCCGTCGGAAGTTAGGGGCTCGGGATTGTGACCCGGTTCCCAGATGTAGATCGAGCGACCACCGTCATTGCGATCGCGGTTCGACGTCAACGCCATGCGCTTGCCGTCCGGGGACCAGGCCGGCGAGCTGTCGTCGGCGCCTGGTATACCCACGACCAATGTCGGTTGACCACCCCTAAGCGAGGAAACTCGCCAGATGTCGTTCTGCTGCTTGTCCGTCTCATCGCGGTCGCTGTTGAAGTAGATGAACTGGTTCGGTGCGAAGTCCGGCACGCGGTCGTCCGCAGGGCCGCTCGTCATCGGGGTTTGATTCCCACCATCCTTGTCCATGGTGTAGATGTCGCCGTCTCCATTCCTGAACCGCGTGAACGTGATGAGCGTCCCGTCGGGCGACCACCTCGGCCACCGGTCCGGAACGCTGTTGTCGGTGAGCGGGTGCGCCTCGAGGCTGTCCAGATCGAGGAGGTGGATCTCGGAGTCCTTGCCGCCGGGGCGGTCCGGGTCGAACTCGAACAGGATCCCCGTCCCGCCCGTCTGTGGAGCGCCGCCTCCCGACGGGGGACCGCTCGTCGGTGGGCCCTCGGTCGGCGGCGCGCCCGACACCGGGAAGGACAGGGGTGCGGAACTGGAGCCTGGCGGGCTCGCGCTCTCGCCTCCTCCGCCTCCGAAGATGTTGACGGCCAGGAGGAGCCCAAGCAGGGCGGCTCCGCCGCCGGCCGCGAGGATAGCGATCGGCGGACGACGCGGTGGCGACCGTGGCGGCACCGGCGTGGGAGGCTCGGGTTCCGGTGGTTCAGGCCTCGAAGGCTTGAATAGCTCCTCGAGTTCATCCTGGCTTAGCTCGGAGCCTGTCTCCGCTGGCTCCGGTTCGGGTGCTTCCGGCTCGGGCGGTTCCGGCGCCGGTGGTACCAGTATCGGCGGCAGCGGGGGCGCCTCGACCACTGGGGCCGCCGCGACGTTGAATAGCACCCCATCCGGCGCCTGGAGGTACAGGACCGGCGTGCCCCATTCCAGCGTGTCCTCGAAGGCCGTTGCGAGACCCTTCCGCGCTTCGGTGAGCGCCGTGTCGACCGGGATGCCCCGTGCAACCGCGCCATAGAACGATCGGCTCAGTTCGATCGCGGCCTCGTCGGTGATCTCGTACTGCATCGCCACGACGGCCGGAGTGCCCTTCCGGACGAGGGTGCCCGCGGTACTCGAGAACACGTCCGTCACGTCGCTTCGACCGGTGTCGCACGCGTTGAGGACAGCGAGGCGAAGCGGTTCGTGGTCCCCCAGGATGCGTCCGAAACTTGTCGCCCGCTTGTAGTCGGCCTTGCCGTCCGGCCGGGCGAACGCGACGATGCCCTCCTTGCGGTTCTCGTCGAAACCACCGTGGCCGATGAAGTGGAGGATGTGCCAGGGCCCCTCCCACAACGCCTCCGTGAAGTCCTGCCAGGTCTGCCCTGGGACCCACGTGAGCTCGACCAGGCCTTTGTTCTTGATCGACTCCATTGCCGCGTTGAGACGGGTGCGCTCTCGCTCGACGTCCAGCCCGTCGAGGTCCGACGGACTGACCGCGACCGCAAGAATCCGAAATCGGCGGCGTCACGAGGAGCGGCGGCATGCTCGCCGGCAATGGGATGTAGCGGACCAGCGGCGAACCGGTCGAGAGCGTGACGAAATCGCCGCGAACCGGGTCGAAGAGGTACTCCCACGGGAGCGCCGCGAGTTCCGCGTCGTCGCACCGGAACTTGATGCGCATGCCGGACTGCTGGTGCTTCGCCTCCTGGCGGCTCGCCTCGTAGCGCGACAGGACCTCGCCGGAAAACAGCGCCTCCCACAGTTCCTGGCCGAACTCCTGGACGGTGCGGCTCTCCGGTGACGCGATCCGACGTCGCGTCACGCTCGAGCGGAGGAGCGCGATCTGCAGGGCCTGCAGCCGGTTGGTGAGCGTCGGCTGGTCGAAAGGGAAGCGCATCGAGGACGTCGCCTCACCAGCCGGCGACCGCACGTTGACGGTGTACGACCCCCCATCGCCGCCAGTGACGTCGATCTCGAAATCGAGGTACTGCACCGGTCGCCTCTTCCCGCGCGCCCGATGTCAAGGCTACCGCGGGTCGCAAGCAAATCCGTTACAGCGGCGGTGCTATCGTGGCCATTCAGCGAGGTGGAGGCATGCCTGCGGACGGATCCGGCTCCACGTCCTTCGTCGTCATCCGGACCGATTGGTCGGTCCTGACGGCCCTCCGGGCGCTCGACGCGACCGACGCGACCCACGTGATCATCGCGCACCACGACGATCGTGGCGACGAATACCACCTGTTCGTCGCCGACGACTTCTTCGCCGAGCTCCAGAGTCACCCGACCGAGGCGAACCTCACCTCGGTGCTACCACTGGCCGAGTGGCCGCCAACGCCGACGATCGCGCCGGGCGACGCGATCGGTGATCGGACGATGGCGGTCGTCCTCGATCGCGGCCGCCCGGTCGGTTTCATCGATCGCAACGTCCCGAGCGGGCCAGGCCCGACCGACGGGAACGTCCAACCGGGTGATGCCGGCGGCGCCGGTGCGTGGACTGGCGAGGAGGTCGTCGAGCCGGTGCGGCGCGGCGGTGGGCACAGGGCGAAGCCGCCCGCTCCTGCGGTGGTCGACGATGGAGGCCCCGGCGCTGAGGATGGCGGGGCAGAGCGATCGCTCGAGGCGGAGTTCCCCGACACGGTCGTGGTCGACACGGTGGAGTGGCTGCTTGTCTCGATCGTGAACGCCGCTCCGACGGCCACGGGTCTCGCCATCGAGGTCGCGGCGGGCGAATCGATCGACGTCCTGATCCAGCCGCGGCGCGGGTTCAGCGTGGAGGGAGATGCCCGCGGCACGCTCAAGGTGCCGGCCTCCGGCGAGAGCCTGCCGCTCCAGTTCAAGGTCAAGGCCCTCGACGAGGGAAAGGGACTGATCCGCGTCCTGGCCTTCCACCTCGGCGAGCCGCTGGGCGTCATCACCCTCGAGCCGATGGTGAAGACCGCGTCCGGGAGCCGGGTACGCGGACGGACGACCTCGGCACCTGCAGCGAGGAAGGGGCAGGCGCTGACGGCGCCGAGCCCGCAGGTCCCGGACATGTCGTTGTTCATCGAGGAGCGCGAGGCCGGCGGAGCCCTAGAGTTCATCATCCGCCTGACCGCCACGGACCCGGCACTCGACCTGAACCTCCGTCCGTTCGGGCCGTTCCGTCTCGAGGTCCAACCCGCCGAGTTCTTCGGGACATTCTTCCAAGAGATCGACGAGCTGCCCCTGGCCACGAAGGAACAGCGCGTGGTCGCCGAGCGACGGTTGGCGGCCAAGGGTGCGTACCTGACCGAGTCCCTGATGCCCCCGGACCTGCGTGAGGCGCTATGGCTGGTTCGCGATCGGATCGCCTCCGTCATCATCCAGTCCGAGGAGCCGTGGATCCCGTGGGAGCTCTGCCGGCTCATGGGCCGCGACGGCGACCGGGTGATCGAGGGTCCGTTCCTGTGCGAGGCCTTCGCGGTTACCCGCTGGTTGCCCGGTGAGGGGTTCAAGCGCCCCCTCCGGCTCACCAACCTGGCCCTGATCGTCCCGGCCGATTCCGGCCTGCCGCTCGCGCCCGCGGAACGCGAATTCGTCCTGTCGCTGGCCGGGGACGGTCGTGCCGTGACGGCGATCGATCCGAAGTTCGCCGAGGTACAGGACGCGTTTGCGGCCGGCGTCTACGATGGCTGGCACTTCACCGGGCACGGCGCAGCGCGCGATTCGAACCCGGATCGTTCGTCGATCATCCTGAGTGGCGAGGAGTCGTTTACGCCGGAGGACCTCAGCGGCCAAGCCGCGAACCTGGGCATCCCACATCCGCTGATCTTCATCAACGCCTGCCAGGTCGGCCGCGGCGGTATGGGCTTGACCGGCATCGGTGGCTGGGCGCGACGCTTCGTACAGACCGGGGCCGGCGCGTTCATCGGGGCGTACTGGTCGGTCTATGACGTGTCGGCCTTCGCCTTCGCTAAGGAGGTCTATACGCGGCTCCTGGACGGGATGCCGATCGGTGACGCGGTCCGCGAGGCACGCGCCAAGGTCCGTGAGGATGGTGACCCGACGTGGCTCGCCTACACCGTGTATGCCGATCCCCTGGCCACGGTCGAGGCTCGACCGGCCTAGGTCTTGGCTACCGACGAGCCGCCTCCCGTCGTGACAACCCAGGTGCCCCTTCGGCCGAGGTGGCGGGCCGCCGGCGCTCCTGGAGGACGTGGAACGCGGCCATCGCGACCGTGAGGAAGATCAGCCCGCCGATGTATGAGCTGACGGTCCGCCCGGTCAGTTCTCCGTAGAAGAGGGCACACGTCGCGAGGAGGGCGACGCCGTTGACGATGAACAGCCGAGCGGCCGTGCGGATCTCGTCCCAATCGCGAGCGAAGGCCATCGTCCCGCACCAGACCGACCAGCCGAGGAACCACGCCGCGACGATGCGCGCATCCAGGGGGTTGAGCCCCCAGGCCCAACGGAGCGATGCGAACTCGGGGTTGATCACGAGGAGCAGGCCATGCATGAGCAGCAGCCCCGTAACGAGGACGAGGAACCGCTTGAACCACAGGAGGATGGGGCCGCCGCTGAGCGGCGCCTCGGCTCGCAGGATCCCCCGCGGGATCAGGTAGATCATCACCACCGGCTCGAAGATGTAGAGGATCACCCAGATGTGGGCCGTCGGCGGGGTGAACTGTGACCAGGTGAATTCGTCGATGTGCCAGAACGTCGCGAGCAACAGTGTGCCGGTGAAGGCGAGGTTGCCCCACACGATCCAGCGGAGCCGGATCCAGTCCGCTTGGCGGGCGACGTAGAGGAAGAACAGCGTCCGGAAGATGTAGCCGGCGCCGATGAAGGCTTGGGCGTAGCGCGGCTGGACGTCCCACGCGAAGTATTCGGGCACGAACTGCGGGAATACCAGCATCCACACCGCGAACCAGGCGGCCGCGAGTGCGCCCAGAACGCCCCAGAGAACCTGTGAGCGAGGTGGCCAGTTCATCGATGCTTCACCGCTCGACGTCGATCGTGAAGCTGGCCGTGTCGAACAGCCATTCCTTCGGGCGGCCGAACAGCCCGGCCTCGCGAACCCAGCACGTGATGCCGACCCGTAGTTGTTTCGTGCCTTTGGGCACGAGCAGTGTCTGGAGCAAGGCCTGGTGCCCGGCGATCTGCTGGTCCTGGGCGTAGAGGCTCCACTCGGCGCCGCCAAACCCGTCGCCGGGGCCGGAGATGACCTTGGGCACGGAGACGGTGAAGCTGATCGACAGCTTCGCGTTCTCATTGATGCTCGCGCCGACCTTGGCCGCGGTCAGGGTCACGCCGGGCACAGTACTGATCGCGGCCTGCAATTCCTTCGGCACCTCGAGCGATCCGTCGAGGCGGATGTCGACGCTCGCCTCGGCCCCGACTTTGGCGATGTCGAGCAGCTCGGTCGACGGTTGGACGTCAACGGTGTCGGCCTGCACGTCGAACAGCTCGACCTTGTAGCCCATCCCCCACACCTTCGCCGGCTTGCGGCCGGGCGCCGGCTGGGCGGTCACGCCATGCGACAGCAGCACCGGGAACTTCCGCCCGAACCCGGCCACGATCGTCGGGTCGGGTGTCTTCTGGGCGAGCTTCCACAGGCGGCGCAGGTCGATCGCCCGCGGCGCCGGCATCGCCAGGCTGAACGGCGCGTTCGAGGGAAGTCCACGCGTGGCCTCGTCACCGCCCCGCCGGACCGGACCCGCCGCCTTCACGGCGTCGGCGGCCATCTCCTGGAGAACGTCGTCCTCGACGTCCTGCGGCTTGCCTCTCGCCTCGAGGGTCTGCGATCCCGGCTCCGCCATCATGTCTCCTCCCGCTCGGCGCCGCGCCGAGTGTAAGCCCGCAAGTCGAGCGTTCCCGAGCCGCTGTGTCGAGGTTATGCCCGTCTGAAATGCCCTAGACCGCGCGGCCGTAGCGTCGGCAAGCGGCCACTCGGGCGTCGTGAAGGGCTAGTCCGCGTCGCGCCTTAGCAGGCCTTCGATTATTCGAGCGCGTTCGGCAGCGGGGACGGTGAGACGTTCGCTGACGTGGGGTGCCTCGACCGACAACGCCACTTCGACCGCCCAGTCGTCTACGAGGTCTACCCGGATGGCTAGTTCGACCAGGCTGTCGGCTGCGGGTACACGCAGGCGATCCTGTACGTCGAGAGAGCGCCTGAGTTGCTGCGATAATGGGTCGGCGCTCCACAAGGGGAAGGATGACCTCAGGCATCCCGCGGGCCTCGCTCGGCGAGAACGTCCGCTTCACGCTGACGTACCTCCTGCCGAGCATGCTCCGGGGGGCCCTGATCCCGCAGCCGTTCTGGACCGATGCGGGGATCCGGCTCGACAACGGGCGCGGCGTGGCGACGGTGGAGCGCCTGACCAGGCGGTACTCCGGCCGGCCGGTGATGCTTCGGGGCGTCAACGGGCAGACGCTCCTCGTCCTGGCGGCCGATGACATCCGCCGGGTCCTCGAGTCACCCGTGTCCGTCTACGGGATGAACGCCGGCGAGAAGCGGCGGCTGTTCGCCGAGTTCGCACCCGATGTGCTCAACGGCTCGCCGCCGGAGCTCGCATGCCGAGCGCCGGCCGTTTAACGAGGCGGTGCTGAACTATGGACACGAGCCCCATCGCTTCGCGGAGCGATTCCTGACGATCGTTCACGAGGAAATCGCGGCGATGCTGGCCGACGACGGCGTCCTCGATTACGAGCGGTCGCTCGCGGCCTTTCGACGGATCGCGCGGCGCTGCGCCTTCGGCGAAGCTGCCGAGGATGACACGGAGTTCAGCGACGAGCACGGCCGACTGCGAGCGGACGGCGACTGGCTGGGGCTCAAGTTCTGGAATCGACGCAGGAATGCACGACTGCGTGCATCCATGGACGCACGGATCGAGCGGTACGTAGCGGCCGCCGAGCCCGGCACGCTCGTAAGTCTCTTCGCGTCTGCGCCCAAGGAGGCGGAAACCAAGCCGAACGGCCAGGTGCCGTTCTGGCTGATGGCGCTCGACGCGGTTCGCATCGCGGTCTTCAACACGCTGGCGCTGCTCATGACCAATCCCGCCGCGCGCGAGCGCGCCCTCGCCGAGGTCCGCACGGCGGACACGGCCCACGGGCCGGGCACGGTCGCCGCCCTCGCCGAGCTTGCCTTCGTGCGCGCCTGCCTGCTCGACAGCGTTCGGCTGTGGCCCGCGGCAGCGGCGCTCGTCCGAGTCACGGCGGTCGAGACGGAGTGGTACGGCGAGACGCTGCCGATCGGCGCGAAGGTCCTCATCCCCGTCGTCGCACACCATCGCGCGAGTCGGCTGCCGCATGCGAACCGGTTCGCACCGGACCTCTGGCTCGACGGCTCGGCGGACGCCGACTGGCAGATGAACGTGTTCTCGCGCGGCGGCGCACAGTGTGCCGGCCGGAATCTCGCCCTCCTGCTTGGCACCGCCAGTCTGGCGGAGCTGCTCCGACAGCGGGAGTTCGAGCTCCTGAGGCCGAAGCTCGCCCCGGACCGGCCGCTCCCGTACGGAATCAACCCGTTGAACGTCCGATTTGCCGTTCGCGGAACCCGTTGACATCGCCGGCCGTGTTGGGTTTGCCCACGGGGGCGTCGTCAGCCAGGGCGACCAGTCAGGAGGCCCGGCCTGTCAGCCCCGTCGCCGGCGGATTGCGGTCGATGTTGGCTTTCAGCAATCATCTGGCCGCCAGACACGCAATCGTCGCCTAAGGGAAAGACAAGCACCAAAGACCGGGGCCTGACCAGTAGATCGCTACCCGTGGTGTGCTCCCCGTTAGCGCGGCGTATCTGGCAAGACCGTCAAGGTTCGCCTTTGGCATCTTGAAGGGACGATCGATCCCTTGGACTGGATGGTTCTTGACTTCGATCGACAGGTTCCTGCCATCCTCCAGGACGACGCGATAGTCGCCCGGTCGAACTCGGTCAGCGGGCCTCGCCCACGTCGTGCCTTGGTCCTCTTCCGTCAATAGAGCGACCGCGCCCATGCACGTACGACCTGTCCGAACATCACCTGGGTGTGCTAGCCGTAAACCCGCGCCGGATTCGCGAGCGATCTGCGGACACCTTCGCGGAAGCGGGCGATGACAGAGTCGAGGCGGGCTTCGTCTCCGAGAGCCCATGTCGCGGAGTCGTCGAGTCTCGCAAGAGATCGAGGCCGCCGAGTTCTGCAGCGTGACGAGGAAGCGCGACTAGAGGAACACGCTTTGGGGCTGCCTTCTTGGCGCGGTCGCGGCTCACGGGTCGAAGCGTACCGACCGGCCGGCGGCTCCGCCGGTTGTGTGCCGACGAGCCAACACTATGACCAGATCGTGTCGCCGACGTAGTCCTCAGCCAGCGTGGTCCTCGAGGGCTGCAGGCGTGAACACGCTCGGCCGGCTCGCGGGAAGCCAGTGCCTCGGTCTAGTCCCCAAGCGGGTTCAGCAGGTTTGCCCTTCCTCGGAAAGCGAACAGCAGGAGGTCGGTCATGGCGAAGTTCGGCTTGCTGGGGCCCAGGGTGGGTTTGAAGGCCGTGTCGCGGACGATCGAGAACTTGCTGCCCTCCATGGCGCGGTGGAACGTCTCCGCCACGATGCGCGCGCCGACGCCACCGAGTTTGCCTCCGTTGAACTCGGCCTCGCGCAGGATGTAGAACCACAGGGGTGTGTTCGTGAGCAATGCAGTTCGTTGCGCCAGGCTGAGGCCGGCAAAGGTCGCGCCGTTCGAGCCATCCCGGATCTGCGCTGTGCGTGAGCCTGGTCAGCGTCACGCCCTTGCTCCTCAGGAAGGTCAACATCTGCTGGCCGGTGGCGAGATTGACCATGTTCGCCCTGGTCAGGTTGCGGAAGGCGAGGTTCTTCCGCGGGTCCGGGTCCGGCACCCGCAACTGCCGCAGCGGGTTGACCAGCTTCGTGTCGACGCGCATCGCCCTGTTGAACTTGCCTGTCGGGACGACCAGATCGGCTCGCTCGAACTTGAACAAGCGGCGGAAATCGGCGATCCAGATGTTCGGCAGCCGCGTCCCGCCACCCAGGTCGCCGTTCAGCCCCGAGAAGTCGAACAGCTGATCAAGCGTTGCGTCGGGGAAGTTCACGTTCCAGCTGTACTCGGCCCGGATCATGCTGTGGCCTAGCCGGTAGGCCGCAACGGAGAACTCGATTGGCATCGTCGGGAGGGCCATCGGACTCGCCCCTACCTCGAATGCCTTGCGGCCGTTGCTTGAAGACATCGTCGACCACGGCCTTCTGGCAGATCCGCGGGAGGAAGTCGTGCCGGATCACCCACTGGTAGTGCTTGGTCACGATCTTCCGCGCCTCATTGAAGCGCTGCGCCGCTGGAACCGAGGCCGGAAGCGTGTCGACGACGCGGTTGTGGAACCTGATCATCGCCAGGTGGGTCTGAGCGACGGCCAGATTCTCGTCGTTTCGCGGGATCGGGGATGAGCGCCTCCCGCTTCTGCGCCAACGTTCCCGTTCCCTTCCGCGGCAGGTCGAATCCCTGCGAGGGCGGCCCGTCCCGGCGTTGCCCATCTTGAGGTGCAGGCCGTCGCTGTAGAACTTGGCCGAGCCCGGATCCTGCGGCCCGGCGCCGTACAGCGAGTCCAGATCGAGGCTCGGCGAGCGGTTCTGCTCAAGCTCCGCCGGGGAGATGTCGCCGCCCTCCATCAGGGCGCTCTTGTCGAAGGTGAGGTCGTGGTCGATGAACTGGCCGACATAGGTGAAGCCGGCGGGTATCGGCCCGGCCGTCAGGTTGCCGACGGTCATCGCCTCCGCGATCTTCCTGCGGTTCGTCTCACCCAGCTGCTTCCCGGCGCCCTTCGGCCCCAGGCGCGAAAAGCGAAACGGCGGTACGGTCGCGGCATCGGCCGCGATGGCGAGCGCCCTGCCGCCCAAGGCCTCCCCGAGCAACCCCTCGCCGAGCACGAAATAGCTTTCCGAACCATGACGGATCACGGTGCCCCCCTTTCCCGAGGCTAGTCGCGGGGCGTATCGTTCGACGCCCTCGCGAACGAACTCAACAGCTCACCCACCGACGACCCACGAGGAGCGAATTGAACCATTGCAGTTGCCCCGGATCGTGTCAATCAGGGCGCAGGCTATCAACCCATCGTCGCTCGAGCGTGCCTTGAAGCGCCGGACGCCGCGCCGCGTCCGTCCGACCTTGAGGATGAAGTTCTCGAGCTCCGTGTCAGTGAAGGGCACCTTGAACCGCCCTTCCTCCTCGCCGCCCAGCCCGCTTGCCTCGACGCGATAGGTACGCCGCGACGGGCCGCGCTCGATCCGCAGCCGGAACTGTGCGTAGGCCGTCATCCCGCGACCTAGCGTGATGGCGCCATGGCTCACCGACCTCCAGGCGACCGGGTCCGCAGACCCTCGAGCGCAATCATAGGAGTTGGCGCAACTCGTCCTGCGCCGGCGAGCACTAGGCGATGGTCAGGGCGGTTCGGCGGTCGACCGGGGCTTGCGGACCGACCGATGGAGTGCCCGCCAAGGTCGCCGCCTACACGCTGTTCACCGAGCGCCCGACCGAGCGGGCCGCGCGGTCGTGCACGTCGAAGGCCGTATTCAGCTGGTGCCGAGAGGCCCGCTCGCGGACATCGAAGCTGTGGCGGCGCGGCGTCAGAGCGTCTCTTCCATCAGCGTGCGCACGTGGAGCAGCAGCTTCATGAGCTCTGGCGCGGCGGCGATGAGATCGAGATCGTCGGGCTGGACGTGGTCGAACAGCCGGAACTCGGTGTGGGCCGCCAGCCGCCCACTCGGCTCCAAGGCCGATGCGAGGGCCCGTGACTCGACGAACGGCACGTGATGGTCCTCGGTCTCGTGCATCAGGTGGACGTCGGCACGGATGCCTTCGAGGTGTCGCACGGGTGAGATGGCATCCATGAAGGCGCGGGCACCGACCGGCAGCGCACCGATCGCCACCTCGGCATCCTCCAAGGTCGGGGCCGTGAGCAGGTCGTGGATGGACCGCGCCGCGTCGGTCTCGAGCGAGGCCCGCAGCGGAGCGTCGGGCGACGGCCGATCCGCAGCCAGGATCGCCGCCGCGAATGCGGCCTCGAGGCGTGGACGGTCGGGCGCATCGCCGAGCTGCTCGAGCAGGAAGCTCAAGTACACCTCGCGGACCAATGGCGTCGGCGTCCAGGGCACCGCGGCTCCGTCCGAACCTCGGTACGCGTGCGCCGAGACGGCAGCGAGGTAGGTGGAGGCATCGGCGAAGGCGCCGAAGGCGTTCACCCAGCGGACCTGTCCGGCGATCCGCGGATCGCCCGCGGCGAGGAGGGCGAGCGAGCCCCCGACGCTGAAGCCGACGATCCCGATCCTCGAGCGGTCGACCTCGGGCCGGGTCGCCAGCACCGCGAAGGCCTGCACCACACCGTCGATCTCGTCGACCTCGAGGCGCGCTTCCAGCAACGTGCGCGAATCGGGCACGAGCACCGCGACGCCCGTCCGTGCCAGGCCATCGGCGACCCGTTCGATGATCGGATGATTGCGTCCGAGGTTGTTCACCCCGAAGACGAGCAGCATGGCGCCGGCCGGGCGACTCGGCCGAGGCCCAGGACGGCAGCCACAACTCCGCGAGATCGGGATCGGCGCCTGGCTCGGCGACGCGGTAGGTGACGCTCGTTCGCTGCGGCGCCTCGGTGACCAGGTTCAGTGGCTTCGGGCCGGCGTCGAGCAGGTTCGGAAGCAGGACGGCGGTCTGGATCGCGACGCGGCTCGGCTCCCAGGCCACGGCGACGACGACCAGCACGAGCAGCACCAGGCCGATCCGTCGCAGGCGGCGCATCGGCACATCCTAGGCGAGCGACCGCTATCCACCGGCCAGCCACTCGTCCAGGAACGAGGTGACCGTCTCGAGCATCTCGTCGCCGGCCAACAGCGCCGGGTCGTTGTGGTGGCCTGCGGAGAGCGGGACGTACCGTTTCGGCTCGCCCGCCGCGTCGAAGACCCGGCGGCTCAGCTCCGCCGGCACGACCTCGTCGCGCTCTGTCACCAGCACGAGCAGGGGCACGCGCACCTCGCGAAGCTGCTCGGCCAGCGGATATCGGTCGAACAGCAGAGCGTCGAATATCGGCAGGAACGGGTAGTGGTGGCGCCCCACCTCGGCGAGCGATGACGGCGGCGACCGGAGGACGAGGGCAGCCGGCGGCCGCTCGGTCGCCAGACCGCCGGCTACGGCGGCTCCGAGCGACTCGCCGAAGTACAGCGACGCGCTCGGGGTCGACCTCCGGGCGGGCGGCAAGCGCCTCTGCCGCGGCGCGAGCATCGGCGCGGAGCCCGTCCTCGCTCGGTGTGCCTGGGTTCCGGGCATAGCCGCGGTAGTCGAAGAGCAGGACGCTGTAGCCGCGCTCGGCGAGCGCTTCGGCGAGCGGCAGCCGATGCGAGCGATCGCCGGCGTTGCCATTGCAGATTAGGACGGCCGGACCGGGCGCCGGCTCGGCGCCAGACCGTCAGCTTCACCGCTGGCCGGCAGGAACCAGCCCGACAGGCGCACGCCGTCAGCGGTGTGCAACTCCACGACCTCCGCCTCGGCAGGCAGGAGCTCCGCAGAGGGCTCGTCGATCCCGGGAAGTAGATCAGGCTCCGCTGGGCGACGTAGACAACGGCAAGCACGACCGCCGCGAGCAGCGCCACCACCGTGATCGCGCGCATGAGCAGCTCCGGGATGGCCATCGTGGCTGGTTAGGTCGCGTCGCGCCGCACCAGGATCCCGAGGTAGGCCTTCCACGGGCCGACCGCCGTGTCGTAGCTGCCGGCGAGGGCCGCGTAGATCTGGGCGACGTGGTCGAGGTCGTGGACGGCCCACGTCGCGAGGAGTTGGCGCATCGTGACCTCGCCGAGCTCTGGGTGGCGGCCGATGCGATCGAGGTCGTCCTCGTCGACCAGCTCGCGCAGTCGAATGAGCTGCTCGGCGCGAAGCTGCTCGAAGCGGTCGATGAGCGCGGGCAGCGGGATGCCCTTGTCGCGCTCCTGGTGTGCGAACCGATCGAACGGTTCGAAGGGCTTCTTGGCGCCGTGCTCGAGGATCAGCTCGGCCCGTGGGATCCAGTCGTCGAGCTCGGCCGAGATCAGGTGGCCGACGACGTCGCGCGGCGTCCAGCCGCCGGGTGTGTCGGGCGTGTCGAGCCAGCTGTCGGGCAGGCCGTCGAGCAACCCGCGCACGACCCGCGGCGTGCGCTCGAGCAGCGCCCTCGTGTCGGCCAGGAAGCTGTCGGCCATGGCGGCATTGTCGCGCGGCCGTGCGAAGAACACTCGCCCGTCTTGGACTACCCGTCCCCGGGCGGATCGTCGGTCCCGCGCGCCAGCGCCACCAAGGCGATGGCCGCGCCGACGGCGATGGGGAGCGGTATCCAGATCTCCGGAAGCGCCCAGTTGTAGGAGATGTTGGGATCGCCGAGTGCGGTTAGTCGGCCCGGCCAGTGCTGGACGATGTCGAAGCCAGCCCAGGCGAGGGCGAGGAGCGATGCGACGACCCCGAGCGTTCGCGCCCAGCGCCGCCCGGTCCACAGTCCGCGCGCGCCGACGAGGGCCAGGATGGCGATCAGCCCGTAGGGCCCGACGAGGATCAATGCCAGCGGGCCGTACGGCCCGAACATCGCCGGCAGGTTGAGCGCGAACCAGGCCAGCGCTACGATGCCGACCAAGGTGAGCGCGAGTGCCGCGCGACGCCGCATCTTCATGTAACCCGGCTCTCCCTCAAGCTCGGACCATTTCTGGCGGCCTTGAACGGTACACCCCGCGGTCGAGCGCGATTTCGACCCCCGCCTACTCGATTGACGGGTAGGGGCGCCCATGGGAGACGGGGGCTACGCGGTCTTCGATCGAAGCTCGAAGACGGGTCGGGTAATCGCCGCGCGCTCGGGGTCGGTGCGGACCTCCGGGGCGGCCGCCGCGAAGAGGATCCGCGCGAAGAGCCGTCCGAACCATGGCAGCCGGCGCACGTACGTCGGGAGCGTCGCGCGTAGAAGTCGGTCGCTTCGTCCGGTCGAGCTCCCGCGCGGCCACTGGCTCGGTCCGGCCGCGGACCCGGATCTCGGCCGCGCCAGCCGCGCGCAGGTTGCGGACCCACTGGACGTCGCCGTAGGCCCCGATGACCAGCGCCGGCCATCGAGCTCCACGACGGCCACCGCCGCCGAGCGCGGCAGTCCGCTCGTTCGACCGCGGACGGTCAGGAGCACGTTCGGGCCCATCGGCGTGCCGAGGCGGAGCAGCCGACGGGAGAGGGGATTCGAGGCGCGGACGAAAGCGGGAGCGGTGGTCATCGGAAGGTCCTCGGTCACGTTCTGGTGGTTGCGGTCGTCACTCGGTTGACGGACCCTGACTGGAGAACGTGACCGGATGACCGACTCGGACTGGCTGGCCGCTCGATTCGAGGACCATCGCCCGCATCTGCGGTCGGTGGCGTATCGCATGCTCGGCTCGCTGTCCGAGGCCGAAGACACGGTCCAGGACGCCTGGCTTCGGGCGAGTCGAGCCGACAGTGCCGCCGTCGAGAATCTCGGCGGCTGGCTGACGACTATCGTCGCGCGGCTGAGCCTCGATCGACTGCGCGCGCGCTCCGCCCGTCGAGAGGAGCTCGTCGGTGTCCAGATCCCGGACCCGATCGTCTCGAGCATCCAGGGCGGTTCGGCGTCCGCCATGGGCGACCCCGAGCACCTGACAGTGCTGGCGGATTCGATCGGGCTCGCGATGCTCATCGTCCTCGACCGGTTCCCGCCCGCCGAGCGGCTGGCGTTCGTCCTTCACGACACGTTCGGCCTGCCGTTCGATGAGATCGCGCCGATCGTCGAGCGGACGCCGACCGCGACCCGCCAGCTCGCGAGTCGTGCCCGTCGCCGCGTCCGGGGCGCCGGCCCGACGTCCTCGGACGTGCCGCTCGCTCGCCAGCGCGAGATCGTCGATGCCTTCATCGCCGCCTCACAGGCGGGCGACTTCGAGGCGCTCCTGCGCATCCTCGATCCGGACGTCGTCGTTCGTGCCGACACGGCCGCGGACCGAGGCCCATTCGCGGGCGTGACCGAGGTCCGCGGAGCGCGCGCCGTCGCGGCGCAGGCGAGGCTTTCGGGCGCTTCGCGGCGGGCGCACGCCGCGCGATCGTGAACGGTGGCGCCGGTGCCGTGGTCTATTCGGGCGGTCGGCCGTTCGGTGTCGTGGGGGTCACGATCCGCGGCGATGCCATCGTCGAGATGGACTTCATCCTGCGGCCCGAGCGGCTCCGGGCGCTGGGTCTCGGCTCCGGCGCTGAGTAAGTCGTGGACGGCTCAGGTAGCGCCGGAACGCTGCTGCGGTGGCGAACCAGCACGGTGATGCACGAATCTGGCCGTCGGGTAAAGGTCTGGTCGACCGATGCAGCCATGCGCCGCATCGGCGGCGGGGACGGTGGTCGGCGATGCAGTCGACATGCGTCAGCTGGTGCGCCGCCGCACCAGCTGTGACAACCGACCTGTCTCGCGGTCGTTCGATGATCGAACGCGAGTCGGAGGTCGACCGGGGCCGCCGTGACACGGCGGGAGGGGCCTGCCGATGCTCGTCGATGATGCCCGCGACCTCGTCCTCTCGAGCTTACATGCGGTCGCGCCCTGGACGGAGGATCTCGATCCAGACGAGGATGAGCTCGGCGACGCTGCTCTGCCGAACTGCGGCGAGTGCGCGCGAGCGCGACTTCTTCGACCTCGATATCGCCGACGGCAAGCTAGACGGCGACGTCGATGATTGACCTTGTTCGCTACGATGCCCAGAAGGTCAACCGCGACGGCTGCGTGGTAGGGGGATGGACGATCGGAGCGACGTCCGACGGCGAGCTGGCCATGCGTCTGGTAAGAGGCGTGTGGGGCCATCTCGTGGGCGACGCCGTCGGTGCAGCGTTGGCCGAGCCGCTCGGCATCCCGCCCGAGTTCCAACGCAGGACCACGACGGACTGGAACAACTGATGCCACTCTCCGAGCGGTTCGACGGCGCCCTTGGCGACCGCCAGTCGCCTCCACGCGATCAGACCCGTAAGAGTACGGAGATCCCATACGTCAGCCACCTGATAGGGACCTGCTCGATCGCTCTCGAGTACGGCGCGACAGAAGATCAGGCGATTGCCGCCCTGCTGCACGATGTCCTCGAGGACGTCGAGCCGATCGACCGGGCGCGCGCGGAAGTGGCCGCCTTCGGACAAGAAGTTCTGCGGATCGTCAAAGGATGCACCGACACGGAACTGCACCCCAAGCCGCCGTGGCGCGAGCGCAAGGTTGCGTACCTTGCTCGACCTGCTGGATGAGGACGGAGCGGTGCTACTGGTCTCAGCATCCGACAAGCTCCAAAACGCGCGAGCGATCTTGCGCGACCTGCGCACGGGCGGGGAGTCGGTCTGGAGTCGGTTCAACGCCGGTCGCGAAGGGCAGCTCTGGTACTACGCGGCGCTGGTGAAGGCGTTTCGCTTCGAACCGAAGCATGACCCCGCACTGATCGACGAACTCGACCGAACAGTGAGGGACATCGAACGCCACGCCGGAGGCGGATCGATGATCACGACGCTCGAGCTGACTGCCGAGCAACAGCACGATCGTCGAGTGCGGGCGACAGACGGCGGCCGGGTCATCGCCGGGCCGGCGCCGGCAGGACGAGGGTCATCGTCGAGCGGGTCAGGCACCTCCTGGAGACCCGCGACGACCTCCAGCCGGAGAACCTCTGGTCCTGACCTATAACGTCAAGGCCGCGGCCGAGTTGCGCGCGCGGATCGAGGCCGCGGTCGGGATCGCTGACGCCGCCCGCATGACAGTCAGCAACTTCCACAGCTTCTGCCAAGGGATCCTGACCGACAACGCGGGCGACGCCGGGCTGCCTGCGCGCCCCGACGTCCTCGACGGCGTCGGACCAGGTGCTGCTCCTGCGGGACCTCGTGCCAGAGCTCCGGCTGCTCTATCACGGGACCAACGACTACTGGTACGCGAACATCGTCAACTTCATCAATCGGTGCAAGGACGAGCTCGTGCGACCCTCCGATTTCGAGGCGTTCGCGATCGGCGAACGGCGGGCGTTCGAAGGCCGATACGGCGACGCCGAAGTCGCCGTAGAACGACTCGAGACCCAGGGCAATCTGACTCCGCTGCGCGCAGTCCGCGGCTCGTATGCGAGAGCAGCGTGCTGCCGAGCGTGCGGGTGACGGGTTCGACGCGGCCACTTTCGAGAAGGACGCCGAACGGGAGGCGCGGAAGACCAGTCGCCGGTGACGGGACCACCCGACCGAGGAATTTGTTCGCCAGCTGATGGCCTTCAACGCACCGACGCCCTCGCACCGCCACGTATGTCGAGGACGCCGCTGCCCTCGAGGTCCTGCGCCTGACCGGAACTCGCCATCCTCTACCGCGCCTACGAGCTGGAGCTCGCCAACCGCGGGGCGCTCGACTACGGCGAGCAGATCGCCGGCGTGATGCAGCTGTTCAAGACCCGGCCCAACGTCTTGCCGGCGCTAGCAGCGCCAGTACATATACATCCTGGTCGACGAGTTCCAGGGCGCCGCCCCGGTCGGAGCGCTAGGACAACTTGAGGCGTGTGAGCGGTCCCTTCGTTTTTCCGAAACCGCCGCAGAGCGCGAACTCTGGATTTCGCCGCCCAGGC
Source organism: uncultured Chloroflexia bacterium (assembly GCA_963819655.1). Lineage (GTDB taxonomy): Bacteria > Chloroflexota > Limnocylindria > Limnocylindrales > CSP1-4 > SPCO01. Next base: position 1,791,341 of record CAWFXA010000002.1, read on the forward strand.
CTTCAGACGTGTGTCGTCGAATGCTCGATGACTGAGCTACAGGCTAGGGAGGGCAACCCTCAAGCACGCCGAATCGCGGGACGAGGGGCACTTGGCATTCTCCACCTCGACCCTCGGACCTCTGGCCGTCGAGCGATATGTCGCTGCCTATGGACCAGCTTGGAGCAGGAGCGCGGATTTGACTCGGCGGGCATCGGAAAATGGGACGGACCTCGCTCGGCGACCCGCGAACACTTCTGGGTCGCCTCCAGGAAGGGCCGGAGTTCGACAAGACATTCGGCCACGTTCTTCAGGTCGCGCCGAGGCACGGTCTTCGGCCTGTTCGCGAGATCAAGGACGGGCGAGAACGTCCTGTATCACCGAAGCGAGCCGTGGAGGCCGCCGACGGCTGGCGTTTAGCCGACCGAGTGTGCGGGCTGCTGAGTGTCTTTTGGTCTCCTATCTGGGCCCGCGCGGGAGAGCCTTGAAGCCCTCGCGACTGAAGCGGCCACCGTCGTGGCCGGGGATCGATCTGCGAATTCGAGGAACTCAGACGCGAGTACGTGGAGAGCGTCCTGGCGCGATCGACCCACGTGGATGCGGGTGGGATCAGTCCACAGCTCGGCTCGCGCATCGTCCGGGTCCGCCTGAAGGACGTGTACATCGAACCGACTCTGGCCAAAACCGTCGATGCGGATAGTGAACCGCACAATTCGAAAGACCTGCGCCTTACTCGAACGGGCGATCATTTTGGGCGGACCGGGCGCCAGTAAAAGCACCCTTCTCCGGCGATCGGCAAAGGGTCCGCGATACGTGG
>CAWFXA010000003.1:0-1043162 GCA_963819655.1 uncultured Chloroflexia bacterium
AGAGAACATGTCGGCCGTGGGAGCCTGAACTTCCTTAAGCAGCCATACACGTGGCCCACGGAGTTCGGCTTGAGATCGAGCCCGTAGCCCTCGAGCTGACCGAGACCTGAGACTCAGCCCGGCTGTGCGGGATCGCGCTCGATCGTAATCCCGACCTGCTCGCAGGCCTCGGCGAATTGCGTCAGCGGCTCGGTGCGCGTCGTCTTCAACCGCTGGGCAAGCTGCGTGTAGCGGATGCCCCATGGGTAGACGACCGTGAGCGACTGCTTCGTCCGGGTCAGCGCGACGTAGAGAAGGCGAAGCCCATCCGCGAGTGCGGCGCGATCGGTAAAGCCCTGGGCGTACGCTCCAACGAGGTACACGTGATCCCATTGTTGGCCTTTCGCGCCAAAGATCGTGTAGAGCCCGACCTCGTCATCGGCCCACTCGCGATCGGTCGCCCCTGCGCCTGCCAGGCTCCTCATCTCCCCGAGGGCGTTGTCGGCGGGATCGCCAGGTCGAGTCTCGGCGGGATCCAGGCCGATGGCTGTCAATACTTCGGCCCAGCCCACACTTCGCCCCGGCGCCAGCGCGGTGACCCCGGCGTCGACCGCCGCGCGAAGAGCGGGCTCGTCGGCGCTCGCATGGATTGCTGTCCTGATGTCGCCAACCTTCGCAAGCACGGCGTTCAGGGCTGAGTCCATCGGAGCGCGCGCGCGGATGGCCAGGCTCACGGTGTCGCTGCCGATGTCATAGAGGGCGGAGATCGTCGGTGCCCCGATGCCCCGCGACAGATGCAGAACGCCCCTCCATGCAAGTTCATCTTCGGGATCGGCGGCCAGGCGGAGCAACGCGTAAGCCAATCGAACGCCGGGGTCGTCGGCGATTTCGGGATGCCCGCGGGGGTCGATTAGAGTGACCCCAAAGTGGCTTGCGGCCTCCTGCTCGGCGAACTCCCTCAGGTAGAAGTCGGTGTCGCGCGGAACGATGACAGCGATGTCCGGGGCTGCGGACACTCGAAGGCGTCGGCGGATGTCCGCGAGTACCCACGCGCACTCGGCCGCGGGCGAGCGGAAGGCGATCACGCGAACTTCGCCCTGACCGAGCTCCGGTCGGGACGTGAGCCGCGGCCGCCCGGTGAGGCCGGGGACCGCCGGCATCGCCGCTGCCACAGCCTCGGCCAAGTCGACGACGAGACCGGGGCAGCGCCTCGACTCGGAGAGGTACACCGGGCCCGGCGTGGCATACACGCCGGCGAAGCTGTTGAGCCCGAGCGGGTCAGCCTCCCGGAAACCGTAAATCGACTGCCGATCATCCCCCGCGGCAAAGACGCCGGCACCGCACGACGCGGAGATCGCGTGGATGAGGCGAAGTTCCTCCGGAGTCAGGTCTTGGTACTCGTCCACGAGGATCGCTCGTGGCGGGTTCGGCAGATCCTCATTGGCTTCGAGCAGACCGCGCAGGTCATAGGCGAGCTCGTCCATGAGTCGCAGTTGCAGGAAGTCGCGGACGCGCTGCCACGCGAGTCGAAGGACGGTCTCCTGCGGCGTCGGGGTCGGACGAGAGGCCATGGTGTCCCGGAAACCGGCACCGAGCCTCGCGAGAAACTTGTCGACCTGGTCGGCTCGGAAGCTAAAGCCCGCCGCGGCGGTAAGCATCTTCATGTCCATGCGGACGAGCTCACGCTGCTCCCAGCGATCGGCGATGCGCTTCCTCGCGGCCGCGCCCATGAGGTTGAGTTTACTCAAGGCGAAGGAGTGAACAGTCGAGGCCGGCGGCTCCGGGATCCGGATTTGGAGGGATCTCGCCGTCTCGTTCGTGAGGGTCAGGACGGCCATCTCGCGTCGGTTCACGCCCTGTGCCTCGAGCGACCGAACCCGTTCTTCCAACCGAAAGCTCTTGCCGGTCCCAGGGCCCGCAACCAGTACGTTCGAGTCGGCCGGCGGAGCCGAAACAGCGTCATCGATCTCGGGCATCAGGCCTCCCCGCACACGCACTCGACAGGCGCGCGGAACCTCGTGGTTGGGTCGCCTGGCCAACGCGCTCGGCTCAAATGACCCGCTTCTTGGTCACGTCGGCATCCACTGGAGCCCGGCGCGCGGCTGCCACGTCGCTGCGGGCCATCCTCGCACAGTCGCTGGAGTCGCAAACCGGGACTGACGGTGAAAGCCCGAGCTTGATCCGGAGTCCCTGTGAATTCGCTTCCACGTTCTGCGCGGACTAGCCACATCGCCGTTTGGATGGCTGTGGACGACGTTCGATTACCCCCGCACCCCGACCAGCCGATCGGCCGGCGACGCCGTCCGATGGCGGGCCACGAGATCGGCCTCGGACAGGCTGACGTAACGGCGGACCATGTCGAGCGTCGCGTGGCCCAGGATCTGCTGAAGGCTGAACACGTCACCGCCGTTGACGAGATAGCCGCGCGCGAACGTGTGGCGGAACGTGTGCGGTGAGCAGCGGGTCCCGATCGCCGCCCGCCGCCCGAGGCGGGCGATCGCGAGCTGGATGCCACGGGCCGAGAGGGCCCGGCCCCCAGCGCCCGCAGAAGAGCGGGTCCCCAGCGGCGACGGAGCGCCCGAGTCGCGAGGTAGCGGACCAGCGCCCGTCGGGCGCTCGCGCCGATCGGCACGATCCGCTCTTTGGCGCCCTTGCCCATGACATGGAGCGTCCCGTCGGGCCGGACGTCGCCGACCCGCAGCGAGGCGAGCTCGGACAGGCGCAGCCCAGTGTCGAGCAGCACGAGCGCCAGCGCCCGCTCCCGCTCGTCGGCCAGTGCGAGGAGGCTCCGCAGCTCGGGATCGGAGAACGGGGCGATGAGCCGGTGCGGCACCTTCGGTCGGCGCAGCCCTCGGAAGCCAGCCGCCGCGGCGACCTCCTCGGCGGCGCACCAGTTGCCGAAGGCCTTCAGACCGCGGACGTAGCCGGCGATCGACTCGGGGGCGAGCGAGGCCCGCAACTCGAGCAGCCAGGCCCGCAGCTCGGCCGCGGGGATGGCGTCGACCGGCCGCGCCTCGCCGAAGCGGCGGACGGCTCGGATGAGGATCATCCGGTACCACTCGACCGTCCGGGCCGACGCGCCCTCGGCCGCCTTGGCGGCGCAGAACAGGTCGGCGGCGGCGCCCATTCCGATCGGGATCGGGCCCAGAGAATCAAGCGAAGTGACGGGTGGGCCCGAATAATCAGGCGAACAAACTGGGGAGTAGTCAGGCGAAGTAGCCACGATCGAACCTCCTCGGCCAAGGAGCCGAGTGAGGTCGAAGCCGCAACATCTGGTGGTTCAGCGTTGGCTGTGCCCTAGATGTTGTGGTGTGGCTGGCGAGGAAGGATTCGAACCTTCGATCTCCTGATCCAGAGTCAGGCGCCTTACCGCTTGGCCACTCGCCAGTGGAGCGGCGGACATTCTAACGCAGGGTCGGTTCGCGGCCGCCGGCCCCCGGCGAGCCCGGCGGCGGTTCGATCTCCACGAGCACGGCGCCCGTCACGTTGACGACCATCGAACCAGCGTGGTCGAGGCGCCACTCCTCGACGCTCGCGGGGTGGACATGGCCGTGGAGCCAGAGCGGCGGTCGGATCCGGTCGAGCAGCCAGCGGTAGGCGGAGAAACCCACGTGGAACGGGTCGGCGGCGCGATCGCCGACACCGAGCGGTGGCGCGTGGCTCAACACCACGGCAGGACGGTCCTGGCCGCGGATCCGGCGCCACGCTAGGCCGACCATCAGCCTGATCACATCTGCTGTGGCGCTGCTGTCGTGGCGCATCCGGTCTCCGCGACGCAGGCCGGGCCATTCGAGGGTGAGGACCGGCAGTCCGGTGATGTCCGCGATCGCGCCACTCGGGAGGGCCTTGGGAGCGGCATGGGCGGCGGTGTCCGCCCATGCGCCACCGTGGTCGTGATTGCCGCGCACGTAATGGAGCGGGACACCGAACGCGTCGCCGAGGAAACCCAGGTAGGAGGGCCCGAGATCGCCCGCCCCGACGATCGCATCGAGTCGGCCGAGTGCCGCGCGGTTCACCTCGTACCCGAGCGCCGGATCCTCGTCATCGGAGACGGCAAGCCAGCGGATCGGTCGACCGTCACGCTGGCGGAACGGAGTCGGATCGGGCCAGACGATTCGGAGGCGTCGGATCATCCCGAGGCGTCAGGGCGGCGGAGCTCGCGCTCATTGCGTGCGCGCGCGCGGACCGGTCGCGCGGCCTCCATCTCCGCCTCGAGCGTGCCGATGGCCTCCGTCCGGCGGCCACGGGGAGGCACCAACTCGGTCACGGAGGCATCGATGTCCTGCTGGTTCGAATAGAGCGCCAGCGCCACGCGGTTGTGACCGTCGTTCACCCAGTAGCAGTCGCCGTAGCGCACGACATCGATGGGCGGAAGGATCTGCAGCGAGTCCTGCGACTTGCGGAGCCGTTGCCAGCGGCCTGCCCAGTTCGCCCCACGGAACGGCTTGAGCGGCAGGAAGTCGCCGCCCCGTTGTGCGCCGCCGCCGACCGCGGTGCCGCAGATCTTGTCGATCGGGATCGACCGCAGCCCGATGATCACCGGGCGCGCCTGGCGGGATTCCGGGTGGAGCTCGGTCAGCGATGGCAACGGATCCCGAGCGAGGCGCCGGATGCGCCGGACGCGCATGCCGGGCAACTCACGGACCGTGTTGGCCGCGGCGTTCGCGGCAGCCCCGAGGGCAGCACCGACGCCCTCCATGAGCGGTTCGGCCGCGGCTTCCGCTCCATCTCGGAGCCGCTGCATGGGTCCGCGGGTGGCGGGCGTTTCGTCTTGATCCTCGCCGTCGCCGACGGTCCGATCCTCGTCGCGCATCGCGACAAGTGTGCTGGAAGTCGCCGTCGCACGCGCCCACACGTCGGGTCCCGAGTAGCGGGGCGAGCGTCGTCGCATTCTTCTGGCAACTAGACGTCGTCTGGTACCCTGCCGCCCGTGTCCAATGAGGGACCCGGCCCCGTCAGGCCGGTGAGGGGCGAGCGCGCCCATGCGCGACCGCTGCGACGAGACCACCGCCCCGTGAGCCCGGATCCGCCTAGGAGAGGATCGCGAGGCCGGCCTCAACGCGGCCCGGGCCGCTTCGGGCCTGCCGTGCTCGACGCCATCTTCCCGGGCCTCGGCCACCTGGCAGCCGGCCGCCGGCGGCGTGCGGCCATGTTCGCGCTGCCGGTCGTCGCGATCCTCGTCCTCGGCCTGGTCATCGTCGCCACGACGAGCGGGCTCCGCCTGGCGGCGACGTTGTTCGATCCCGCCGTCATCTGGGCTCTGCTCGCGATCCAGGCCGCGCTCCTCGTGTGGCGCCTGCTCGCCGTCGGGTCGAGTCTGTGGGATCCGCGTTTCCCGCGACCCGGCCGGCGCGAGGCGCTGCCGATCGCCGCGATCGTGCTCCTCGCGGTGATCGTCCCGCAGGCCTTCGCGGGCTACGCGACCGAGGTGGCCAGGGAGACCGCGGACGAGATCTTCACCGAGCCGTCACCGACGGCATTGGCGGGGCCCCTCGGGACGCCAGAACCCGACCCGAGCTTCCTGGCGACTCCCGTTCCGAGCGCGAGCGCATCGGCGAGCCCGTCGCCGTCCGCGACCCCGACCGTGCCGCGCGTCAACGTCCTGCTCGTCGGCGTGGATGCCGGGGTCGGCCGCAACACGTACCTGACCGACACGATGATCATCGCCTCGCTGGACCCTGTGGCCGAGACGGTCTCGATGGTGTCGGTGCCGCGCGACATGGTCGACGTGCCGCTGCCCGACGGGCGCAAGTTCACCGGCAAGATCAACGGCCTGGTGTCCTATGCCCGCCATCACCCGAAGCAGTTCCCGGGTTCGGACGGGACCGGCTTCGACGTGCTGCGCGGCGCCCTCGGCGAGCTGCTCAGCCTCGACATCCCGTACCACGCGGCGGTGAACCTGGGCGGCTTCGTCAAGGTCATCGACACCATCGGCGGCATCAATGTCTACGTCGCCCGCGCCTTCTGCGACCCGTCCTACGACGAATACGGTTTCACGCGCGGGTTCGCGATCACCAAGGGCCGTCACCATCTCAACGGCCAGCAGGCCCTCGCCTACGCGCGGGTCCGGAAGCCAGCCGGCGAGAGCGACTTCACCCGCGCCGCTCGACAGCAGGAGGTCCTGGCCGGCGTCCGGGATCGGATCGTCCACGGCGGGTTCATCAACGACCCCATCGGCCTGATGAAGGCTCTGTCGCAGACGATCACGACGAACGTGCCGCGCAAGGTCCTCCCGGATCTCGCCGACGCGATGGCAAAGATCGGGCGCGAAGACACGTACCGCGCAGTGATCTCGTCGCCGATGGTCGCGTCCGACTTCGACAAGCGCGGGTCGATCCAGGTGCCGAACCGCGGACGCATCGACAGGCTATCGAAGGCCATCTTCCCGGTCGCCGGGAAGCTGCCCCATGATCGGTACCGCGTCGCCAAGGGGGCCGGCGGGACGCCGACGACCGGCGGCATCGGCGGCTGCCGGCCGGCGGCGACCCCGAGGCCCACCGCGAAGCCGACGGCCAAGCCCACCGCCAAACCGACGGCCAAGCCGACTGCGACACCGGCGCCGACCGCCGAACCTACCCCCGAACCGACGCCGACACCGACGCCCTAGCAGACTGCCGACCCGCGCACGCACCCGCGATGAGCGGTACGTTCGGGGGAGTGGCACCCAGCGCCCGCATGCTGGCACCCTATGACGATGGTGCGAACGCCGGACCGACGGCCCCGCCTCGTCGCCCTCCTCCTCGTCGCCACGCTTCTGACCGGTCTCGCCGCGACAGTGTCGGCTGCGCCGGCGCTTCCGGCGTGCAAGATCGCGGACGTCCTCACGAAGTACCGCGGCTACGCGTACTGGCATCGGTCGCTGCTCGACCCGACCTATCGGCTGCCGAGCACCTACGCGCCCGGCGACATGCGATCGACGTCCTATGCCGGCCTCAACGGCGGCTTCTCGGTCCGCAGGCACGTGATCGCCGACCTCAAGGCGATGGCGAGTGCGGCCCGGGTGGCTGGCGCCCGTGTCGTCGTCCAGTCGGCGTACCGCAGCTATTCGACCCAGAAGGCGACGTTCGACTACTGGGTGAGGGTCCACGGCTACGCCACGGCCCTCAAGGAGAGCGCGCGCGCAGGTCACAGCGAGCACCAGCTCGGCACGACCGTCGACTTCCGGGGATACGGCGGCTCGGCGCCGTGGAACTACTCGGACTGGGGGACGACAAAGGCCGGCGCGTGGCTGAAGGCAAATGCCTGGAAGTACGGCTTCATCATGTCGTACCCGAAGGGCAAGACCGCCGTCACGTGTTACCAGTACGAGCCCTGGCACTATCGGTACGTGGGGCGGTCTCGCGCGCGAATCATCCGAGCGAGCGGGCTGACGTTACGCGAATTCCTGTGGCGTGAGCAGAACCCGACGACCGTCACGCCGACCCCGACTCCGACTCCGACACCATCTCCTGAACCCACACCGACACCCACACCAACCCCGGAGCCAACCTAGGCCCGATCGGAACCGTGCCATTGCCGCATGCAGAGGCACCCGACGATAATGTCGTCCGAACGGGGACCGTCACCCCGGCGCCAGGCCGATCCGGACCGGATCCCGGGAGAGATCTCTTTTGACGCTTCCGACCATGAAGTTCGGGATCACGCCGATCGAGGAAGGCCGGTTCGTCGCAGCCCTCGAACCGGTCGGCGCCCCGACCGACGCCCCACCGGTCGTGTACACCGCCGGGGAGGTGCTGGCGGAGTGGCGCGCCGCGGAACGCCGCTTGGACGCGATCCCGGAAGGTACGGCCGAGTGGCGCGCCGTCCGCCACGACATCGATGTCTTCCGGCGCCGCTACCAGGCCATGTTCAAGCGCTAGTGGCCATCCCCCCGACGTTCCGTGCGTATGTCGCCGAACGCATCGAGAGCGAGGGCGCCCCGCGAGTCGAACGTGGCGTCCGCGAGTTCGCCGGCGCCGACCTGCCGCCTGGCGAGGTCGAGGTCCGCGTCGCGTGGTCGAGCGTCAACTTCAAGGATGGCCTCGCTACGAAGATCGACGGCAAGGTCGCGCGGATCTCCCCGCTGATCCCGGGCATCGATCTCGCGGGTGAGGTGGTCGCGAGTACCGATCCCGCGGTCGCGATCGGGTCGACTGTCCTCGCCCACGGCTACGACCTGGGCGTGTCCCGTCACGGCGGCTACGCCGAGTACCAGCGTGTGCCCGCGGCCTGGGTCGTCTCGCTCGATCGGGGCCTCGCGGCGCGGGATGCGATGGCCATCGGGACGGCCGGGTTCACTGCGGCGATGTCGGTCGTGGCGCTCGAGGAACGCGGGCTCAAGCCCGGTGATGGGCCGGTCCTGGTGACCGGCGCGAGCGGTGGGGTCGGTGGCACAGCCGTCGCGATCCTCGCGGAGCGTGGCCATGAGGTGTGGGCGGCGACAGGCAAGCCCGACGAGGCGAACCGGTTGCTCGAGCTCGGCGCGGTCGGGATCCTGGAGCGGGACGAGGTGACCGCCGAGGGCAAGCCGCTCGAGTCGGAGCGCTGGGCCGGCGCCATCGATGCGGTCGGCGCCGCGACGCTGCCATATGTGCTGCGCACACTGCGGAAAGGCGCCGCGGTCGCGGCCAGCGGCAATGCGAGCGGTCCGAAGCTCGACACGACGGTGTTCCCGTTCATCCTGCGCGGGGTCGCGTTGCTCGGCATGGATTCCGTCCAGCTGGCGATCGAGCGACGGCGTGCCATCTGGTCGCGGCTGGCGACCGACCTGCGGCCGCGTTCGCTGGGCGAGCACGTGACCGAGGTGACCCTCGACACACTCGACGACGCCCTCGACGCGATCGTCGCAGGGGCCGCTCGAGGCCGCTGGGTCGTCCGGGTGGGAGCGGGGTAAGGTTGACCCTCCGAACAACCAGGAGGACTTACCCAATGTCGGTCGCACGTGTGACGGAGATCAGCTCCCGCTCCGAAAAGAGCTTCGAGGACGCGATCAACCAGGGCATCGATCGGGCGAACAAGACCCTGCGGAACGTCAAGGGCGGCTGGATCAAGGAGCAGGCCGTCGACGTCGAGAACGGCCGGATCATCGGCTACCGCGTCAACATGCTGGTGACGTTCGTCCTCGACGAGTAGGGCTCAGGCGAACGCCACTCCGCGGCCGATCACGAGAGAGATCGACTCGGGCTGCGTCAGGAGGGTCGGGTCCTCGTCGGGCCGACCATCGATGACAACGACGTCGGCGCGGCAGCCGACCGCGATCCGGCCGATGTCCTCGCGCCCGATGGCGGCCGCGCCCCCCACCGTTGCGGCCCGCAGCGCGTCGCTCGCGGACAGGCCGGCGTCGATGAGCCGCAGCAGTTCCTGGGCCGACGTGCCGGGCGGCCCGCTGTCGTAGCCGAGCGCCATCGTGACGCCCGCCGATCGAGCGGACTGGACGGTGAGCAGCGCTTCGTCGAGCTGGCGCTTCGCCTGGTCGACAAGAACGGGCGCGAAGTCGTCGACGAACCGCTCGGCGAGATCGTGAAAGGTCGATAGCGTCGGGACGAGCACGGTGCCCCGCTCGGCCATCCCGTCGAGCAGCCGCGGCTCGCGATGGAGCGAGAGCCCGTGCTCGATGGTGTCTGCGCCGGCCTCGAGCGCGAGGCGCGTGCCCTCCAGCCCCTCGGCGTGAGCGGCGACACGACGCCCCATGCGGTGGGCCTCGTCGACGATCGCCTCCATCTCCTCGAGCGTCATCTGTGGCGGTTCGGGATCCTCGAGGACGACGGAACGCGCGCCGGTCGCCATGAACTTGATGAAATCGGCGCCACGACGGAGCTGTTCCCGGACTGCCTTGCGCATGTCCCACGGGCCGTCGGCCTCGCGATACATGGTGCCGAAGATGTCGCCCCCCGGCGAGGTCGCCGACACGATCCGTCCGCACGTATGGACGCGCGGGCCCGGCACGATCCCCGTCTCGATGGCGAGCTTGAGGACCGTCGACTCGTCGTCGTAGCAGCCGACATCGCGGACCGCCGTGAAACCCGAGCGCAGGATCCGGTCAGCGGTCGCGGCCAGGATGTAGTGACCCAGGGCCGTCGGCCGTGGGGGCTCGCCATGCTGGGCCGGCGGCGGCCCGAACCCGGGACTGCGGGTCGTATCGGAGATGACGTGCGCGTGGGCATCGATCAAGCCGGGTAGCGCTGTCGCGCCGCCGAGGTCCCGTGCCCCGGGCGGCGGATCGCCGGCGACCTCATCGATCGACGCGATCGTGTCGCCATCGATGGTGATGACCCGGCGGTCCGTCGCCTCGCCGGTCGCGGGGTCGAACAGGCGCACATTCCAGAGGACCTCGGTCATTCGTCGAGCTCGCCGCCGTCGAGCTCGCCGCGGATCTGGCGCAGGGTGCGCTCGAACGCGCGACGCGCGTCCTCCTTCGGATGCTCCGGGAAGGGATGGGCGTCGAGGGCCTCGTCAAGCGTCAGCTCTCCGTTCTCGACCCGATTCGCGAGCTCGACCAACGCCGTGAGCGACGTCAGCTGCGCCTCGGCGAAAGCGCGGCCGGCGTGGTCGCCGTGGCCCGGGACGACGATCCCGCTGCCCTCCGGGACCCGGACGGCGATGGCGGCAGCGGTCGCCGGCCACTCGAGCGGGTACGCATCGCCGAAGAACGGGACGTTGCCGTTCTCCAGGAGATCGCCGGCGAACACGACGTCCGTGCCCGGCACGTCGATGACGATGTCGTGGTCGGTGTGGCCGCGGCCGAGGTAGCGCAGCATCACCTCGCGCCCGCCGACCTCGATGCGAGCGTGCGTCGCGAAGACGCGGTCGGGCGGGTCGATGACGATCTCGGCGAGGTCGTCGGCGAGCAGCGGCTCCTCGGCGGCGATCGTCCGTTTTCGCGCTTCGCCGGTGCGGACCATGAAGGTCACGCAGCGCTCGTGGCCCCAGATGGTGGCCGGCCGGAAGATCCCGTTGCCGAAGACATGGTCGAAATGGCCGTGCGTGTCGACGACGACCCCGACCGGGGCGTCCGTCAGCTCGCGCAGGTCGGCCTGGATCTCGCGCGCCTGCGCGTAGGTCGAGCGGGTATCGATGACGAGAGTCTCGGCGCGCCCCAGGATCACGCCGATGTTCTGGTCGTAGAACGCATAGCGGCGCACGAATACCTTGTCGCCGATCTCGACCCATCCCGCCGACGTCGCCATGGTGATGCATCCTAGCGGGGCGATGCCCTCCGAGATCGAGCGCGCCGTCGCGGCAGACGGCACCGAGCTGCGAACCCGCCACTGGCCGGCCGCCGAGCCATGGGCGGCGATGCTGATCGTGCATGGCCTCGGCGAGCAGTCCGGCCGCTACGAGCACGTCGGGGAGCAGTTCGCCGCTGCCGGCATCGACGCGCACGCGTACGACCACCGCGGCACCGGCGGCAGTGGCGGACGGCGAGGCGACATCGACCGCTGGAACCGGTACCACGACGACCTCGAGGAACGGCTGGCGGCCGTCCGTGTCGCCGCCGACGGCCGTCCTGTGGTCCTCTATGCGCATTCGATGGGCGGTCTGATCGCGGCCGGCTATCTGCTCACGGATCGCCCGCGACCGGACCTGACGGTCCTGACGGCGCCTGGTCTGGACTCGACGCTCGCCGGCTGGAAGAAGCGGCTCGCGCCGGTGGTCGGCCGGGTCGTGCCGACCTTGTCGGTGCCGAACGGCGTGCGGTCGGAGACGTTGTCGCGCGATCCGGAGGTCGGGCGACGGGTCAAGGCCGACCCGCTCAACGGCACGACCAGCACGGCCCGGTTCGGCGCGGAGGCGCTCGCTGAGCAGGCACGGGTGCGCGCCGGCGCCCGTCGCATCGGCGGCCCGACGCTCATCCTCCACGGACTCGACGACGGGCTGGTGCCGCCAGCCGCGTCCGAGGTGTTCGAGGGCGCACCCGGCGTGGAGCGGCGGACCTACCCGGGTCTGCGGCACGAGCTCCACAACGAGCCGGAGGGTCCCGCGATCCTCGACGACGTCGTCGTGTGGCTACGCCAGCATGCTAGGCTTCCGGCACAACCGAACACCGCCTCCGGGGAGCGCCTCGCGCGCTGAGAGTGTGGCGAAACGCCACAGACCCGCCGAACCTGATCCGGCTCGTACCGGCGAAGGAAGCAGGCCAGCATCGATCACACGACGCCGTCCCGGAGACCGGTGACGGCGCTTCTCGTGGACTCGACCTTGGAGGTTCGGACATCATGACCAGCACCACCGCGCCGGACGCCGCCGCCCCGGACGCCACCGGGGCGGACGCCGCCGCGCCCACCCCCTACTCGGAGGCGCCCTGGCGCACGCGCGACGTCGTCGTGACGGCCGTGATCGGCGTCGCGTTCGGAATCGTTTTCTGGGTGTGGGGTCTGATCTGGTACGGCCCGCTCGAGGTCCTGAGCGCATTCGCGCTGCCCATCCGCGACCTCGGGTACGCGGTCTGGCTCGTCCCCGCGGTGCTTGCCCCGCTTGTCGTCCGGAAACGGGGCGCGGCGCTGTTCGCCGAGCTCGTAGCCGCGGGGGTCAGCGTGCTCCTGGGCAGTCCATGGAGCGTCGACGCACTGTTCTCGGCGCTCGTCCAGGGCGGCGCAGCGGAGATCGTCTTCGCCTTCACGTTGTACCGGGTCTGGTCCTTCCCGGTGCTCGCCACGGCTGCGGTCGCGAGTGCGGCAGCCGCGTGGATCCACGACTGGGCCCTCTACTACACGACCGTCGATCCCATCGTCCAGATCGTGCGCGGTGTGTTCATGGGGATCTCGGCCGTGGTCATCGTCGCGGGTGGCTCCGTGGCCCTCCACCGCGCGCTGAAGCAGGCCGGCGTGCTCGAAGGGTTCCCGGACTGACACCTGTCTCGCTCCGCGCGAAAGCCCTCGGAATCACGTACGACGGCGCCGATCGACCGGCTCTCAACGCGATCGACCTCGACCTCGATCCCGGCGCGGTCCTGCTCGTCGTCGGACCGTCCGGATCCGGCAAGAGCACACTCGCGCTGACGATCGCCGGTCTGATCCCGGGCGAGATCCCGGCCGAGATGACCGGCTCGTTCGAGCTGGACGGACAGGACATCCGCGCTCTCGGCCCGGTCGGCGCCGCGGAGCGAGTGGGCCTTGTCCTCCAGGACCCGTCCGCGCAGCTCGTGATGGAGCGGGTCGAAGACGACGTCGCTTTCGGGCTGGAGAATCGTGCCTGGCCGCTGACGGATATGCGAGCGCGGGTCCCCGAGATCCTCGCAACGGTCGGCCTGGGCGGTATGGAGCGCCGCCGGTCGCGTCGGCTATCCGGTGGCCAGCAGCAGCGGCTGGCCCTCGCCGGTGCGCTCGCTCCCCGGCCGGGGCTTCTCGTGCTCGACGAGCCGACCGCCAACCTCGACGCGGATGGAAGTACACAGCTCATAACGGCACTCACGGCACTGCGCGAAGAGCGTTCCGCGACCGTCGTGCTCATCGAACATCAGGTCGACCTCGCCTGGCCCCTCACCGACATCGTCCTCGCCCTCGACAGGGACGGGACGGCCATCGATGTCGGTGCCCCACAGGACGTGTTGACGCGGTCCGCCGATCGGATGCGCGCGGCGGGGATCTGGTTGCCCGCTGAAGTCTCGTCCAGGCCGCGCAACAGGTCGTCGCGACCCGGTCCCGTGCTCGTCCGAGCCCGCGGCGTTCGGTTCGGCTATGACCGCACCGAGCCGGTCGTCCGCGATGTGACGCTCGATGCGTCGGCAGGGGAGAGGATCGCCATCGTCGGCCCCAACGGGAGCGGGAAGTCGACGCTCGGGCGGCTGCTGGTCGGCCTGCTCCGGCCCGACCATGGCACGGTCGAGCTGGCGGGCGACCAACCATCGCAAATGCCGCCCGCGACGCTTGCTCGACATGCCGGCTACGTTTTCCAGGAACCGGAGCGGCAGTTCCTGGCACAGACGGTGGCGACGGAAGTCCGTCTCGGCCTCACGGAAGAGGAGCTTGGCCGGGTCGAGGCTCTGATGGCACGCCTCGGCCTGCCGCTCGATCGGTTCGGCGCTCGCAGCCCGTACCGGCTCTCCGGTGGCGAGCAGCGACGCCTGTCCCTCGCCTGCATCCTGATCCGGCGGCCGGAGGTGCTCATTCTCGACGAACCCACATTCGGCCAGGACCGTCTCGGCTACGAGGGCCTGCTCGGCATCATCCGCGAGCACCTCGACCAGGGAGCGTGCCTGCTTGCCGCGACGCACGACCGGCGGTTCGTGCGGGACGTCGCACGGCGGACCATCGAGATGGACGATGGGTGGATCGTCCGCGACGAGGCCGTCGCGTGATCGCCGGCCGGCTCGAGGTCGGTGACACCCAGCTCGACAGCTGGCTTGGCCGGACGAGCCCGGTGGTGAAGCTTGCCGTCGCGCTCGTGTGGCTGCTCGGCCTCGCGTTCACGCTCCACCCGATCCCGCCGGTCGTCCTCGCCGGCATCGCTCTGGCTGCGGGGTTGACGCTCGGAGGGATCGCGCCGGTGAACCTCGGCAGGACGCTTGCTCCGGTGTGGCTTGCAGCCGCCGCGATCGGCGTCTCGAACGCGCTGTTCTCGGCGGCCAACGGCGACCCGACCACGACGACGCTCGCGACGATCGGCCCCGTCCGGATCGCGAGCGAGGCGGTCGCCAACGGGATCTCGATCGGGCTTCGGATCGCGGCGATCGCGTGCGTCGGGGCGGTGTTCACGCTGACCACCGACTCCACCCGTTTGGCCGACTCGCTCGTCCAGCAGGCGCGCATCCCGGCACGGTTCGCGTATGGGGCGCTGGCCGCCTACCAGTCGATCCCGCGCTTCGCCGAGGACCTGGCCACCCTCCGCCAGGCGCGCCGCATCCGCGGGTTGCGCGGCAGCTGGCATCCGCGGCTGTTCGTCGGACTGCTCGTGCTCGCGATCCGCCACGCCGATCGCATGGCGGTCTCGATGGATGCCCGTGCGTTCGGGGCGGGCCCTCGGACCCACTATCGCGTCCTGCGCTGGACGTGGCTGGACGCTGCCGTCGGCGTATGGGCCGTCGTCGTCCTCGTCGTCGCGCTGTCGTTGGGACGGTAGATTCCGCGGAACCGCATGAAGGGGCTCACGTGACCGACGCGCGCACGATCGTCTTCTTTCCCGAGGGCGCCTACGGCCCGACGAACAACTGCGTCGGGATCGGGCAAGTGTTGCTGGCGCGCGGCCACCGCGTCGTGTTCATCGTCGAGGAATCGTTCGCCGGCACGCTCGAGATGAAAGGGTTCGAGGAGCGGCTCATGCGGCTCGGACCACCGCCCGCCGAGCCCGAGGTCCCCGGCCAGTTCTGGATCGACTTCATCCGCGATACGGCACCGGTGTTCCGGAAGTCGACCCTCGAGCAGCTCGGGGAGTTCATCGCGCCGACGTGGCAGGCGCTGATCGACGGCTCCAAGTACGTCAACCCGCGCTTGGCCGAGATCTTCGACGAACTCGCGCCGGACGTGATCGTCGAGGACAACGTGGTCGCGTTCCCGGCCATCAACGCCAGCGGCCGCCCGTGGGTGCGGATCGTGTCGTGCAACCCGATGGAGCTGAAGGATCCGCTCATCGCGCCGTTCAGCAGCGGCTACCCGGTCGACGATCGGAGTGGCTGGCCGGCGTTCCTCGACGAGGTGCGGCGCACCCACGCCGACATGTGGTGGGACTTCGACGCGTTCTGCCGGGAGAACGGCGAGCCGGGTCTCGTGTACGGCGACCTCGGGCCGGAGTTCATCGCCGAGTCCCCGTTCCTGAACGTCTACTCCTACCCGGCCGAGGCCGACTACGAGCGCACGCGACCGCTCGGGTCCGACGTGGCATCGCCTCGATTCCACGGTCCGGGCGTCGGAGGCGACCTGGGAGCTGCCGCCGGAGCTGGCCGAGCGTGAGGGGGCGCTGATCTACCTCTCCCTGGGGTCGCTCGGGTCGGCCGACGTCGAGCTGATGCAGCGGCTGGTCGACGTGCTCGCACGGACCAAGCACCGCGTCATCGTGTCGAAGGGGCCACTCGCCGACCAGATCAGGCTGCACGACAATCAGGCGGGGGAGGCGTTCCTGCCGCAGCCGGCGATCCTGCCGATGGTCGATCTCGTCATCACGCACGGTGGCAACAACACGGTCACCGAGGCCTTCCACCACGGCAAGCCGATGATCGTCCTGCCGCTCTTCTGGGATCAGGTCGACAACGCCCAACGCGTCCACGAGACGGGCTTCGGCCGAAGGCTCTCGACGTACGGCTTCAAACCCAGGGAGCTGACGAGCGCGATCGACCGGCTGCTGAAGGATCGACAGTTGTCCGAGCGCCTGGCGGCCATGTCGTCGCGCATCAAGTCGACGTCCGGAACGGTCCGAGCCGCCGATCTCATCGAGCGGGTCGGCCTCGACGGCTCGCCGGCAGCGTACTGACGGCGATGCTTCACGGTCAGCAGATCACCCTCCGTCCGATCCGTGCCGCTGACCTCGACGAGCTCTATGGCCACCATATCGAGATCGCGAACCGCGGCGATTTCTTTCCCATCGGCGTCATGTCCGAGTCGAAGTTCAAGAAGGAATTCGAGGGGAGCGGGTTCTGGGACAAGGACGAGGGCATGCTCGTCATGCTGGATGCCAATGACCGGATCGTGGGCCACATCGAGTTCTTTCGGGCCGTGCCGTACTGGGACGCCTACGAGCTGTCGTACCAGCTGTACGACCGGGGCGACGCCGGGCGCGGCTACACCACGGAGGCAGTCCAGCTTCTCGTCGATTACCTGTTCGACACGAGGCCGCGCCACAGGATCCATCTCGTCGTCCTGCCAGACAATGCCGCCTCGCGGCGGATCGCCCAGAAATGCGGCTTCACGCTCGAAGGGACGATCCGGGAGCCGTTCTATCACCGCGGCCGCAACGTCGACGTACTGATGTACTCGCTGCTGCGTACTGACGCGCGGCCCTGGCGGGACGGGTCGCGGTCCTGAGGAGTCGCTCGCTCGCTGCTCGTGGGCGCCTGCATGGCGGCCAACCCCGATCCAATGAGGACCCAGAACACCAGTGACGTGCTGGTTTCGGGTGTCATGAAGAACGTCGACACCGTGTGGACCGCGAGCACGCCCAGGACGGTCCGCGCGATCCAGTCCGAGCCAGCTGGAGCGCGACGCAGACGCCTCACGCAGGTCGCTGCGACCGTGGCAAGGAACGCGAGGTAGGCGACGAGGGCCGGGATCCCCGACCCGGCGGCGATCCCGATGAACTCGTTGTGCGGGCTCTCGATCCGGAAACGGCGGATGAACGTGGCTCGATCCTCCGTCAGCACCCCGTCGAGATACGCATCGAACACGAGCGGAAAGGTCTCCGGACCCGCGCCGAGGAACGGGCGATCGAGCGCGATCGCGGCGCCGACACGCCACAGATCGACATGCATCCGTACCGAGCCGTCCTCCGCGCCCAAGGTACCGATCACTCGGTCGGCGACCCGCTCGACCGGCTCTCTGAAGACCGGGATCGCTAGGAGACCGACAGCAACGACGCCCGTCGCCATCACGGCGGCGGCGAGGCGTCGTCGCGTCATCCTGGCCGTGCTCCAGCGCGTCACCACGGCCATCGCAACGATCCCGCCGATCAGGGCCAGATAGCCGCCCCGACTGAGGGTCAGGCCGAGAGCGATCACCGAGACCGCGAGAACGGCACAGATCGCCGCGCGCATCCTCGGTCCTCCTCGGGGCCACAGCCCGATGCCGATGACGATCACAAGGTCGAGGTACGCCGCGACGTTGTTGGCCTGCCCCACGCTCGAGATCGGCCGATCGTCGGGAGGGCCTGACCAGAACGGATCGAAACTGAAGTGTTGGGCGATCGCATACACGGCCACCACGCCGCCGACGACCAGGTGCCCGGACATGAGCGCCCGCAGGCGCTCCGGCGTGCCCAGGGCCAGGCCGGCCAGGAAGAAGGCAGCGACGTAGAGGAGCACCGTGAGGAGCCCCTGGTACTGGAACGGCTCACCGGTGACGCTCTGACCGACGTCCGTCGAGGCGAGCGTTGACAACCCGGTCAGGACGACGAAGACGATGAGGGCGAGGTCCATCCACGGCCGGGAGCGACGCGTGAGCGGTCCACCAACGCCGAGATAGGCCAGGAAGATGACCGAGCCGAGCACGCCTGCGATCCACAGGAGCACCGTTTTCGGCAGGGCGTAGCCGTCATCCAGCCCGGGAACGAAGACGAGAGGCAGGACCAGGCTGGTGCCGAGCACGAGCGCGGCCAGGCATCGGTCCAACACGCGCCGGATCGCGTCCCACCGCTCCGCCGAGACGGCCCTCGTCAAGACGGAGCGGTTCGTCTGCCGCGCGACCCGTTCAGCCGCCGAGGCTCAGCGCTTCGAGGTCGGACTCGGCTTGTTGCCACCTGCTTGCCCCGTCGGAGTCGGCTTACCGCCGCCGTGCCCTGGAGGGCTCGCATTGCCGCCACCGTGGCCAGGCTTACTGACAGGGCAGCCGCCGCCGCCATGGCCCGGATTGCTGGCGTGACCAGGCTTGCTCGCATGGCCGCCACCACCGCCGTGCCCCGGGTTGCTGGCGTGGCCGGGCTTGCTCGCGTGGCCGCCACCGCCACCACCGTGGCCTGGGTTGCTGGCGTGCCCGGGTTGGCTGGCGTGACCACCGCCGTGCCCTGGATTGCTGGCACCACCTCCACCGCCTCCACCGCAGTTGACGGTGTCCTGCGTGGTGACCTTCGAGGCGAAGACCGCTGACACGGACAGCGTCGACAGGGTCAAAACGACGACGGCAACGATGGCCGTGGCGAGACGGGCTCCGCCCTGTGAGCGGGCTCGAATCGGATCTCTCATGAGCGTCCCCTTCCCACCGGCCCGGCCACGCATCAGGCGCCGGCCTCACGCGTCCGATCGAACCCCCACAGTAACGACGGGGGAGCGCGTGCTACATGAAAGAACGTCCCAGCTCCCGATGTGTTACTCGATGCCCCATCCGCGCGCAACGGCCCTGCAAGGACCTCACGCGGCTCGGCGGACCGTCGGTGATCCATGACGTGGGACGCTCGACCCCGGATCAACCCCAGCCGTGAGGTACGACCATGGCCACCCTCGACACCAAGGATCGCGACAAGCTGCGATCCAACCAGTTCGCCTACATCGACAGCGACGGCGGCGAACATCTGCCGATCAACGACGAGTCCCATGTGCGGAACGCGATCGCGCGGTTCAACCAGACCGAGTTCGAGAGCAAGGCAGCCAAGGAGCGCGCACGCAAGAAGGTCTTGAGCGCCGCCAAGCGCTACGGCATCGACGTCGACAAGGACTCGACCGTCGCCAAGCCGACGCGCTCTCTTCGAGCGATCTCGACGAAGGCGGGCCCCCGAGGCGGTCGCAAGAAGGACTGACCGTGGTGGTCGCGATGCTCTGAGTAACCGTCTCCCGAGCGCACTCCCTTGTCATGCGCTGGATGAATACGGATTCGCGCCGGGGGCTCACCCGTCCCGCATGCGCCCGCTGAATGACGAGGGAGTGGTCTGACGCGAAGGCCGCCGCTCCGGCGGGAACTCCAGCCCACGCTGCGGGACGCGCTACCGGCTCGGGGCTAGGATGACGACACTTTCCGACTCGACCCTGTCGCGCCCCAGGAGGCCTCTCGTGACCGAGACGCTCGAACGAGCCAAGACCTACCAGCAGTTCATCGGCGGCGACTTCGTCGATGCCGCAGACGGCAAAACGGCCGAGGTCATCAACCCCGCAAACGACCAGGTGATCGCCAACGTCCCGGCTAGCTCGCAGCAGGACGTCGACAGGGCTGTCGACGCAGCGGCCACCGCGTTCGAGGAGTGGAAAAACACGACCCCGCAGGACCGCTCGCTGCTCCTGCTCAAGATCGCCGACGCGCTCGAGGCGAAGGCCGACGAGCTTGGTCGGCTCGAGAGCGCAAACGCCGGCAAGCCGGTCGGCGCGGCCATCGACGAGATGTCCACCAGCGTCGACCTGTTCCGCTTCTTCGCCGGGGCGGCGCGCGTGATGGACGGTCTCGCGGCGAACGAGTTCATGGCGGGTCACACGTCATTCATCCGGCGCGATCCGATCGGCGTCGTTGCGTCGATCGCGCCGTGGAACTACCCGCTCTACATGGCGACCTGGAAGCTCGGCCCGGCGCTGGCGACCGGCAACACGGTCGTGCTGAAGCCGTCGGCGCGGACGCCCCTGAGCGCGCTGGCGTTCGCGGAGATCCTCGGCGGGATCCTGCCGCCCGGCGTGGTGAACGTGCTGTCGGGGTCTGGCGCCGATATCGGTGACGCGCTGGTCGGTCACCCGAAGGTCCGCATGGTGTCGATCACGGGCGATACCGCGACCGGCAAGCGGATCGCGAAGATAGCCGCGGACACCGTGAAGCGGCTCCACCTCGAGCTCGGTGGCAAGGCGCCGATCATCATCTTCGACGACGCCGACGTCGACCTCGCCGCCGAAACCCTTCGCTCGGCTGGCTACTGGAACTCCGGCCAGGACTGCACGGCGGCAACACGAGTGATCGCCGGACCGAAGGTCTACGACAAGTTCGTCTCGGCACTGGCCGACCAGGTCCGCACCATCAAATGGGGCGATCCGGCCGAGGGCGACGACATCGAGATGGGTCCGCTCATCGCAACCGCCCAGGCAGACAAGGTCGCCGGCATGGTCGAGCGGGCGCGGGGCAGCGCCGATGTCGTCGTCGGTGGCAACCGGCCGGACCGGCCGGGCGCCTACTACGAGCCCACGATCATCGCCGGCGCCGACCAGAAGTCCGAGATCATCCAGGATGAGGTCTTCGGACCGGTCGTCACGGTCCAGAAGTTCAGCGACGAGGAGACCGCGATCAAATGGGCCAACGACACGCCTTACGGACTCGCCTCGTCGGTCTTCACAAGCGATATCGGCAGGGCGATGCGCGTCGCCAAGGCGCTCGAGTTCGGTCATGTCTGGATCAATGAGCACTTCACGTTGACATCGGAGACCCCGCACGGCGGCGTAAAGCAGTCCGGCTACGGCAAGGACGGCTCGAAGTACGCGCTCGAGGACTACACGTTCATCAAGCACGTGATGATCAACTCGGGGACCTGAGGTCGCCGCTCCCGGTCGCGTCGATGTCGAAGCCGCCGTCGCGGCGTTCGACCTCGAGGCATTCGCCGAGGCTCGCTGGTTCGGCGCGAAAGGCCGGACGATCGTGGGCGCCACGCTCGATGAGGCATTCGTCCTCGACGCCGAGGTGCCGCACGTCCTCGCGATGGTGCCGTTCGCGCTGGACGACAAGTCTCGCCAGACGTACAGCCTCGCCCTGACCGGCGAACCGCTGCGACCGGCTGAGCCCGGCGACGGCGCGTGGCGGGCGCTCGGCGTCGCGATGGCCGAGGGCCGGACGATCCCGGCGATCCCGTCGGGCGACGACCCCGCAGCCGTCCCGACCGGTGTGCTCGTCGCGCGTCCGGCGCGCGCGCTCCCGGACTTGGCGCCAGACGGGATCGGTCCGGAACGGGATCTCGGAGCGGACCAGTCGAACACCTCTGTGGTGCTCGGGGAGTCGCTCCTGCTCAAGGCGTATCGCCGTCTTCAACCCGGGCTCAACCCTGAGCTCGAGATGACGGCGTTCCTGAGCGAGGAAGCGGCATTCCCCGCGGTCCCGCGCCTGGCCGGCTTCGCGGAGGTCATCAGCCGGCGCGACGGCGCGACCACGGTCGCCATGCTCCAGGAGTTCGTCGACGACGGCGCTGACGCCTTCGAGTCGATCGCCGAGACCCTGACCGGCTGGCTGCTGGCGCCCGGCGAGGTCGGCCTCGAGGACGCGACGGATATCGCTGCCGATCTCGGGACGTTGACCGCCGGGCTCCACGCTGCGGTCAGCGATGGCCACGGCGTGCCCGAGATGGCGCCCCGCGAGGCGACGCGCGACGACGTGCGTGGCTGGGCGACCCGTGCCCATGAGCACATGACGACGGCGCTCGACGTCGCCTCCGGCGAGGCCGGCCGGGTCGTGCGCGACCTCGCGCCGCGGATCGCCGAGTCGATCTCGGTGATCGACGCGCTGCCGACCGCGCCCGAGATCGTGCGCGCTCACGGCGACTATCACCTCGGTCAGGTGCTGATCGCGCCGGACGGCCTGCGGATCATCGATTTCGAAGGCGAGCCGCTGAGCTCGCCCGATGAGCGCCGGGCGCATCGGCCGGCGTTGCGCGACGTCGCGTCGATGCTGCGCTCCCTTGATCACGTGGCCCGGAGCGCCCGCCGACGCGCGGAGGCGCGCAACGGCGGCCCACTCGAACGACCGGGACTCGACATCGATGCGTGGCTGCGCCGGGCGCGCGAGCGGTTCCTGGAGTCTTATGGGGCGGGCCTCCTCGAGCGACGGGTGTCGGTGGACATCGATCCCGATCTGCTCCACGCGTTCGAGGTCGACAAGGAGCTGTACGAGTTCGCGTACGCGGCGACCTACCTGCCATCGTGGCTGTATGCGCCGACGGAGGGCATGCGTGCCCTGTTCGACGGGAGAATGGCGGCTGACCGCGGTAGTCTTCCAGCGCCTGCCGGACCTCGCCGACCCGCTCGATGCTCTCGAGGTCGAACGGGTGCCGGAAGACGAAGATCACCTCACCTACACCTGTTCGGCGATACCCATCGAGGTACCCGGCCACCTCGGCCGGCGAGCCGCCGACGGTGAGCTCGCGATCCGTGCCGTCGGCCCCGACCCGGTCGACCAGGCCGTGGCGCTCCGCGATCGGCGTCCAGGCCTCGAGGGCGAGGGCCGCGGTGTCGCGAACGACCGCGTGGACCGTCACGGTCCGTTCGATCGCGTCGAACGGGCGGCCGATCTCATCGCAGCGTGTCCGGAGCACATCAGAGACTTCCGCGATCCGGCTCCGGATCGCCGTAGCCGTTCCACAGGTCGGCGTATCGAGCGGTCGTCCGCAAGGTCTTGGTGGGCCCTGACCCACCGATCAGGATCGGCAATCGCGCCTGCACCGGGCGTGGCTCGCACAACGCGTCCCGCAATGTGTAGAAGGGGCCGTCGTGCGTGACGCGCTCCCCGTCGAGCAGGCGCCGTATGACGCCGGTCGCCTCGTCCAGGCGGTCCAGGCGCTCGCCGAAGCCGGTCCCGAAGTCGATGCCGAAGGCGTCGTGCTCGCGCTCGAACCAGCCGCCACCGAGGCCGAGCACCGCACGACCGCCGGACTGGTGGTCGAGCGTTGTCGCGAGCTTGGCGATCAGCCCCGGGTTGCGGAACGTCGTCGACGAGACGAGCAGCCCGAGGCGGACGCGTGTCGTGATCGACGACACGGCCGCGAGCGACGCCCAGCCCTCGAGCTTCGGGTCGGCCCAGTCGGCCTCGTCCGACAAGAGGTGGTCGTCGAGCCAGAGCGAGTCCCACCCGGCCCGTTCGACGGCCAGACAGGCGTCGCGGAGGTCGGGCCAATCGGTGCGCTGGATCCAGAACGCAGCGCCGAACCGCACGCTCGCTCTTAGCCGTCGAGTGTCGACAGGAAGCGGAACACCGGCGTCGCGCGCCCGTACGCGGTCGCCAGGATGTCGGGCAGCTCGGGCGAGTACACCTCGTCGTCTGACAACCGGCGGCCGAACACGATGTCCTTGTACCGGAACAGGTCGGCCATCGGGTGGTCGGGCGGGTAACCCGGCGGGACGCGCTTGAGGGTCTCGTGACTCTCGACCGGGACCGAACTCCTCGATGAACGCGCGATCCTCGAGGGCGTCGCGGACGCGCCCCTCGTCGTCGAGGATGGCCTGTCGGAACGCGTCCAGCAGCGGCTTGGACGCGTGCCACATCCCGCCACCCGCGTAGTTGTTACCGGGCTGGAGGTGGAAGTACGCGCCGTTGCCGTGCTCGGTATGCGACATCGTCGCGTCGGGGTCCTCTCCTTCGAGCCACGGAAAGCTCGCGCCGATGTGCGTCTTGTACGGCGACTTGTCCTTGGCGAAACGGGTGTCGCGGTAGATCCGGAAGATCGAGCGCTTCGGATCGGCCTGGAACGGCAGCTTGCGGGCAGCGAACGCATCGGCGAGGGCGGCGACGAAGTCCTCCATCGGGTCCTTGAGGAGTCGTTCGTACTCAGCCTTGCGGGCCTGGAACCAGGCCCGCTCGTTGTTCTGGGCGAGGTCGGCCAGGAAGTCGATGGCTTCGGGACGGAAGCCGGTGAAGCGATGGGTGTCGACGACCACGGACGGATCCTCCAAAGCGGCAACCGCAATCCTACGCGTCGCCGCTCACCACGCGATCAACCGCGTCTGCATCACCGCTATCCTGCGGCTCGTGCACGACGCTCGCGACCATCGCGCCGGGTGCCCGAGCCGCTGACGCGTCGCAAGTTCAACGGCCGGCTCCTCCGGCTGGCATGCGACATGCGCGTCGGCCGCTCCTTATCCGGGAGGCCGCGACGCCGTGGGAGGTCCTCGTCGCCGAGGTCATGAGCCAGCAGACCGGCGTGGATCGAGTCGGTCCGGCCTGGCGGCGCTTCATCGATCGCTGGCCGACGGCCGATGACCTCGCCGTCGCGAGCACGCACGAGCTGCTCGCGGCATGGGCCGGGCTCGGGTACAACCGGCGGGCGGTAAGCCTGCGCGAGACCGCCCGGGCGATGGTCGCTCACCACGGCGGCCGCGTGCCCAAGACCGTGGACGCTCTGCAGCGACTCCCAGGGATCGGCCCCTACACCGCCCGCGCAGTCGCTGCGTCGGCGTACGGCGTGCCGGTAGCGCCCCTCGACGTCAACGTTCGGCGCGTCGTCTCGCGCGTCCTGGGAGAAGAGCCGACCTCGGCCGGCTTCCAGGCCACCGCCGACCGCCTCGTGGCCCGCGGCCAGCCCGGCCGCTGGCTCGACGCGGTGATGGATCTGGGATCAACGACGTGCACTCCCCGGGCCCCGCGCTGCGATGCCTGCCCGGTCGCGTCCATGTGTGCGTCGCGCGGCACGGAAGTCGTCGCCCGGCCGAGGTCCCCAAGCGTGCGGTTCCCGGCGACGTCTCGCTGGCTTCGCGGCCGCCTGGTCGCGTTGCTGACCGGCGCTCCGGCAGGGACGTGGGTCGAGCTGCCACGCAGCCTCGGCGAGCACGACGCCGACGCGATAGCAAGGGCGGCACTCGGCCTCGAGCGCGACGGGATCTTCGAGCTCAACGAGCGATCGGCCCGCATCCGGGCCTGAGCGAGTAACGACCGGCCGACCTCGGTGGGCTACGCTTGGCCGGCCATGCAGTCAAGCCCTGTGACCGGCGCGGCCGCGTCACGACTCCCCACGGACGATCCCGAGATCTTCGAGCTCGACCTGCGCGGCCTTCGGCGGCGCTGGGCGGATCGCGCCGGTCTGTCGCCGATCGGCGCGGAGGCGATGCGTGGTGCGGATCGACTGGCCCAGGCCCTCGGCGTGAGCGAAGAGCGCCTCATGGAGCAGGCCGGGACCGCGGTGGCCGCCGCGGTTCGCGCGCTGGCCGTCGACACTGAGCGCTGGGGCAAGGGTCCGATCGTGATCCTGTGCGGCCCGGGCAACAACGGTGGAGACGGCTACGTGGCAGCCCGCCGACTGGCGCTGAACGGCGCCCAGGTGGTGGTCGCGGTCATCGCCTCCGAGGCACGACCGACCGGCGCCGCCTCATCAAAGAACTGGGACCGGATCGCGCGTGACACAGGCATCGTCAAGGTCCACGCGCCCGTGGCCCGCGACGTCGCCGTCTTCGCCCAGGGCATCGAGAAGGCAGCGGTCATCGTCGACGCCCTGCTCGGAACCGGAGTCCGCGGCCCTCTTCGGGAGCCGATCCGAACTGCGGTCGAGGTCATCGACCGCGCGCACCGTGCCGGCATCCCGGTCGTAAGTGTCGACACGCCGACCGCAGTCGACCTCTCTAGCGGCGAGCCGTCCGATCCCGCGGTCCGAGCCGATCTCACCGTCACGTTCCACCGGCCCAAGACCGGTCTCACGACACGGCGTGGCGCCGCACACGCGGGCAAGGTGCTCGTGGCGCCGATCGGCATCCCGCCCGACGCGGACCGTGGCTGATCCGAACGAGGCCAGGCGCCAGCCGGGCTGGCCGCAGGTCGCGCTCGTGGCGATCGGAGTGGTCGCGGTCGTGGTCGGCGCCGCGTTGCTCACCGGGCTGCTGCCGACGCCGATCCAACGGGCGATCTTCCACGGGCCCGTGCTGATCGGCGTCCTGATCGTCGGCACGGCCTGGCTGCTGTGGCGCGTCGCGCACGGACGACCCATCGACCGCGAGCCATGACCGATCCGGCCTCGACGCCGGCGTCCGCATCGGCCCCGCTCGAGCGCCGAGCGGCCGATATCGCCCGGCTCGCCGCCACGACGTGGGACGTGGTGATCGTCGGCGGCGGGATCGTCGGTGCCGGCGCGCTGCTCGATGCCCTCTCCCGCGGTTTGACAGCCGCGCTCGTCGAGCAGGACGACGTCGCGGTCGGCACCTCGTCGCGGTCATCCCGACTCATCCACGGCGGCCTGCGGTATCTCGAGCAGGTCCATATCCCACTCGTGCGCGAGGCGCTCGCCGAACGGCGCCGTCTGTTGCGCAACGCGCCCCATCTCGTCTCGCTCGAACCGCAGCTGTTCCCGGTGTACGGGATCCCGTTCGTGCATAAGGCGTTCTACGACGCCGGACTGACCCTGTACGACCTTCTCGGAGCGAGGCATGACGGCGGCTGGCACCGGCGGCTCGATAAGGCGCAGACGCTCGAGATCGCTCCATCCTTGCGCCGGGACGGCCTTCGCGGCGGCCTGCTGTACCACGACGGGATGGAGGACGACGCTCGATTCACGCTCGCGGTCCTGAGGACCGCGCTTGCCGCCCAGGCGGGAGCCCTCGCTGTGACGCGAGTCCGGGCGACGGCGGTCGACAGCGATGCGACGACCGGCGTGCTGCGAAGCCTCCGCGTGCGCGACCTGCTCGGGGGCGACGAGCTCGATGTCAGGACGCGCGCGGTGGTCGATGCCACGGGCGTCTGGGCGGCCGAATCGAGCCATCCACTCGCGAGCCCGTCGATGCGGCTGCGGCCCAGTCGGGGTGCCCACATCGTCGTGCCGCGAGGACGGATCCCGGCGACGGCCGGGTTGACGGTCCGGGTGCCAGGCAAGGTGGTCTTCCTCGTTCCGTGGCCGGACTACTGGCTCATCGGGACGACCGACGCGCCATACGACGGACAAGCCGACCGACCGTCGGCCAGCCTACGGGAGATCGACGACCTGCTGGCGACCGTCAATGACACGTTCGATGTGGGGCTCGGACGGGACGACGTGGTCGGCACGTTCGCCGGTCTGCGGCCGCTCATCGCGCCGTCCGGCGGGTCGACCGTGAAGGCGTCGCGCGAGCACCGGGTGACGGTCGAATCGAACGGCGTGGTCCGCATCGCCGGCGGCAAGTACACGACGTACCGGGTCATGGCGAGCGACGTCATCGATGCCGTGTTGGGCCGCGACGGAGCCCGGCGCCGACCGAGCGACACCGCGGATCGGCGGCTGATCGGCGCGGTCGACGGGCCCGAGCGCGAACGCCTGGCCGCCGAACTGGGCACGATCCCGGCCATCGCCGACGCGCATCCGGAGGCGGCGGCTCGGCTCGTCGCCCGGCACGGCACCGAGGCACCGGCGGTCGTTGCGCTCGGCGCGGACCTCGATCTCCTTCAGCCGCTCGTGCCGGGCCGACCGTTCCTCGAGGGGGAGGTGGCCTGGGCGGTCCGCCAGGAGCTCGCCCTGTCGGTCGACGACGTGTTGTCCCGACGATTCCGGCTCAGCCCCGAGCTCGGGGACGCGCGCGCCGCGGCGGCGGCGAAGGTCGCATCGATCGTGGCCAGGGAGCTCGGCTGGAGCGTCGAGCGCTGCGAACGTGAACGCGACACGTACCTCGCCAGCGCGGCTCGCGAGTACGCGGCGGCTCCCGCCGACTGAGGGCGCGGCCGACGCCCGGCCGATGGCCGGTGGTGCGAACGTCATCGGGGCGTCACGCGGGCCGGTCACCGTCTGGCGCATGGACGCGATCGGCGACTTCGGACGATCCTTCTTCAACGCCCTGTACGACTACCGGTTGCCGATCGCGGTGGTGTCTGCGGTGGTCGCCGCGTCAGTCGTCCTCATCGCCTGGCGGCGCGGTTGGTTCGCCGCCGCGCGCAGGCACCCGGGTCGGTCGGCGCTCGTCCTCGTCGTCGCCGTCGCGGTGGGCGGTCCGCTGGCCTGGTATCTCGCCTCGCCGATCTGGATCCGTACGTCGCTCGTCGAGGCCGGTCCAGCCGCTTCCCCCGCCATCGCATCGAGCCCGGCGCCGTCGGTCACCGCATCGGCACCGACGGCGGCTCCGACCTCCGCCGCGACCGCCGCCCCCACGCCCGAGCCCACCGAGTTCGCCCCGACGACGGTCGCGACAGGCCGCTTTTCCGGCACCGACGAGTTCCATTTCGGGCGAGGGACCGCGTCGATCGTCGAGGTCGAGCCCGGCCGCTTCCACCTCCGACTCGAGGACTTCAGCGTGCGGAATGGCCCGGATCTGTACGTCTACTTGTCGACGGCCGCCGACGACTACGCGCAGGATTCCCTCGAGGTCGGCCTGCTCAAAGCGACCGACGGCTCGTTCGGCTACGACCTTCCAGAGGGCACGGATCCGAGCCGGTTTCGGAGCGCGATCATCTGGTGCAAGCAGTTCAGCCACCTGTTCGCGGTGGCCCCTTTCTGAGCCGAAAGTCAGGGCTGTACAAGCACGGTTCGAGCGCGGTACCATCCCGCTGGCAAACGCCACGGAAGCGTCCGTGGCCAGAACGTAGCTCGACGCAACTCGGACTCCTCACGGCTGACGCGAGAAACCCGATGGGATCGCGCCGGCTACCGAGAGGAGTCTGTTCTTTGTACAGCGATAAGAACCTGACCTGCGCGGACTGTGGACAGGAATTCGTGTTCACGGCGTCCGAGCAGGACTTCTATGCGCAGCGTGGCTTCACCGAGCCGCGCCGCTGCGCTTCGTGTCGGGCAAGCCGCAAGGCCGCCCGCAACGCGGACGGCGGCGGCAGCAGCTCGTATGGCAGCTACGGTGCCGGCGGCGGGTACTCCGCCGGCGGTGGCGCTGGCGGCGGCGGCGGCGGGTATGGTGGTGGCGGTGGATACCGCGACCGCGGCCCCCGCGAGATGTTCGCAGCCACCTGCTCGAACTGCGGCCGCGAGGCGCAGGTCCCATTCCGACCGACGAGCGGCAAGCCCGTCTATTGCAGCGACTGCTTCCGGAGCATGCGCGGCGCCTAGTCCCATCCTCTCGGCGCGGGCCGACTCACGGCCCGCCGAACCAGCGCGATCCCCGACCCGGGCCGTCAGCCGACCCGGGTCGATCGATTCCCGGCGGGTCAGCCGCCGCTCGACCGTTTCCCGGCCAGCAAGCCCAGGTCGAACTTTCGCTCGGTTCCGTGCAGCAGGCGGTCGATGTTGTCGGCGTGGGCGAGCCAGATGAACGCCGTCCCGACCGCCGTGTAGATGACATACGGGAGCGGTGTCTCCGGCACGAGCAGCAGGACCAGTAGAATCGCCGGGATCATCGCCGCCGACCCGAGCAGCGACCCCAGGGACACATAGCGTGTCAGCAGGATCGCGAGCACGAAGACCGGCGTCGCGAGCAGCACCGCGATCGGCTGGATCACGAGCATCGTTCCGACGCCCGTGGCGACCCCGCGACCGCTGCGGAACCCGACGAACACGCTCCAGATCGCGCCGGCGACGGCCGCGCCGCCGCACAGTACCTCGACGAGCGGATCACCGGTCACGATCCGTGCCAGCAGGACCGGCAACGCGCCCTTCAGCAGGTCGCCGACGACGACGACAGCGGCCCATTTCCGACCCAGCGCTCGGAGGGCGTTCGTGCCGCCCGTCCGGCCCGATCCGATCGAGCGGAGGTCGGGTCCGCCGACCCGCTGCGCCACGATCGCGCCGACCGGGATCGAACCTGCCAGGTACGCGATGAGCATCAGGCCGACCGTCCGCGCGAAGTCCGGTCCCATCGATGCTCCTGTTCGAGGGTGGTTCGAGGAGCCCGAGTCTAGCACCGGCCGACCGGGCGGCCGGACACCCGGTCGGTTGCGCCAGTCGCAACGGCACGCGTACCATCGAACGCGATGATCCACCCGCCCGCGCAGACCCTCGACGCCTGTTCGTCGGCTTCCGCGCCGAGGCTCCCAGAGGCTCCCTGACCCATGGCCGTCGGCTCGTCCAACGACTTCGATGTCGTCGTGCTCGGCGCCGGCACGGGCGGCTACACGGCCGCCTTCCGGGCGGCGCAGCTCGGCCTCAAGGTGGCGCTCGTCGACGAGGACAAGATCGGTGGGACATGCCTCCATCGAGGCTGCATCCCGACCAAGGCCCTGCTCGAATCGGCCGCCTTCGCCGACCGGGTCCGCCACGCCAAGGACTTCGGCGTGACGCTGCCGGGCGAGCCGGCCATCGACTACGCGGCGTTCGCCGCTCGGCGCGACGCGGTCGTGAAGCGCATGTGGACCGGACTCAAGACGCTCGTGACGAAGAACAAGGTCACCTGGGTCGACGGCCGCGGCCGCCTCGACGGCCCGAACAAGATCCGCGTCAGCCAGCCGGGTGAGGACGGGAAGCCGGGCAAGGGCGGTGAGCGGGTCCTGCAGGCAACGGACGTGATCCTGGCGACCGGCTCTCGCGTCAAGTCGCTGCCGGGGCTGAGCCCCGGACGGCACACGCATCGTGACAAGCGACGACGTGCTGACCATGTCCACCCTGCCGAAGGACATCGTGATCGTCGGCGCGGGCGCGGTCGGCGTCGAGTTCGCCAGCATGTTCGTGGACGTCGGGGTGAAGGTGACGCTGCTCGAGTACGCGCCGCAGATCGTGCCGCTCGAGGACCTCGAGGTCAGCAAGACGCTCCATCGCTCGTTCGAGCGGCGCGGCATGACCGTGATGACCGATGCCCGCTTCGACCCCGCCAAGGTATCGGTGGAGAAGGACGGGATCTGCCTGATGGTCGGCCCCGAGGGCAAGGAGCCGGCCGAGCTGCGTGCCGAGATGATGCTCGTGGCGACCGGTCGCGCCGCCAACATCGAGGAGATCGGCCTCGACACGACCAAGGTCGAGACCGACAAGGGCGTCATCAAGGTCAACGGGCGGATGCGAACCAAGGAGCCGCACGTCTACGCGATCGGCGACATCATCGGCGGGCTGTGGCTCGCCCACACGGCCGCGCACGAGGGCATCATCGCCGCGCACGTGATCGCCGGGGAGGCCGACGTCCATGAGATGGACTACAACGCCCAGCCGCGAGCGACCTATTGCCGCCCGGAGATCGCCTCGATCGGCCTGACCGAGGAGCAGGTCAAGGCGGCCGGCACGCCGTACAAGGTCGGGAAGGTGCCGTTCCAGGCGATCGCCAAAGCGATCATCGGGGGCGAGTACGAGGGCTTCGCGAAGGTGATCTCGAACAGCGACAACCAGGACACGCTCGGCGTCCACATCATCGGCCCCCACGCGACCGACCTCATCGCGGAGGCATCCCTCGCCTTCGAGCTCGACGCGACGGCCTGGGAGATCGGCGGAGCGACACACGCCCACCCGACGTTGTCGGAGGTCATCGGGGAGGCCGCGATGGCCGTCGACGGACGCTCGATCAACTTCTGATCGTCCGATGGCCGTGACGAAGGGGAGCGACACGGGCCTTGCCGCGAGCGTCGGACTGACCGACGCAGACCTCGTCGCGATGTATCGCCTCGTCGCGCTGTCCCGGGCACTCGACGAGCGCATGTGGATCCTCAACCGCGCGGGCCGCATCCCGTTCGTGATCTCAGGCCAGGGCCACGAGGGCGCTCAGGTCGGCATCGCCTGGCCGTTCGAGAAGGGCCACGATTGGATCGCGCCGTTCTACCGATCGATCGCCACGTGCCTGACGTTCGGCATGAGCCCGCGCGACATCCTGACCGCCCAGTACGCGACGGCCAGCGATCCGTCCTCGGGCGGCCGTCAGATGCCCGGCCATTACGGTTCGCACGAGCACAACCTCGTGTCGGTCTCGTCACCGGTCGCGACGCAGCTCCTCCACGCGGTCGGGATCGCCCTGGCCGCGAAGATCCGCAAGACCGGCCAGGTCGCGATGACGTCGATGGGGGAGGGGAGCAGCAACCAGGGAGACGTGCACGAGGGCCTGAACTTCGCGGCGATCCACAAGCTGCCGTTCGTCTTCGTCGTCGAGAACAACGGCTACGCGATCAGTGTGCCGATGGCCCGCCAGGTGTCGGTGCCGAATGTCGCCGAGCGGGCCGCCGGGTATGGCATCCCGGGGATCGTCGTCGACGGCAACGACGTGCTGGCCTGCTACGTCGCATCGCGCGACGCGGTCGCCCGCGCCCGGGCTGGGGAGGGCCCGACGCTCATCGAGGCGAAGGTCACTCGTCTGACCGGGCACTCGTCCGACGACCAGCAGACGAAGTACCGGTCCGAGGAGGAGCTCGCCGAAGAGCGCAAGCGCGACCCGCTGCCGGCCTTCCGCGCTCAGCTGCGGGACGCCGGAGTCCTGACCGACGAGATCGAGACCAATCTGGCAGCCGAGATCAAGGGCATCGTCGACGAGGCGACCGACTTCGCCGAATCGCAGCCCGACCCCGACCCATCGACCGCGATGCGCTACGTGTTCGTCGAGGACGTCGACTGATGCCGGCGAGGACCTTCATCGACGCCATCCGCGAGACGTTGGCCGACGAGATGCGCCGCGATGAGTCGGTGATCATCCTCGGCGAGGACGTCGGCAAGAAGGGTGGCGTGTTCCTGGCGACCGACGGGCTGTGGGCCGAGTTCGGCGACGACCGGGTGATCGACACCCCCCTCACCGAATCGATGATCGTCGGCGCATCGATCGGCGCTGCCGTCAACGGCCTGCGCCCGATCGCCGAGATCCAGTTCGCCGATTTCATCTTCCCTGCGTTCAACCAGATCGTGTCCGAGGCCGCCCGGATGCGCTACCGCTCGAACAACGGCTACGGCGTGCCGATGGTCATCCGCGCGCCGTATGGCGGAGGCGTCCACGGCGCGCTGTATCACTCGCAGAGCGTCGAGGCGTTCTTCACTCACGTCCCGGGCCTGAAGGTGGTCGTCCCATCCACGCCGTACGACGCCCGCGGGCTGCTGCGCTCGTCGATCCGCAACGACGACCCAGTGCTGTTCTTCGAGCACAAGAAGATGTACCGCTCGGTCCGCGGCGACGTGCCCGACACCGATTACACGATCCCGCTCGGCAAGGCGGCCGTGACCCACCCGGGTACCCAGATTTCGGTGTTCGCGTACGGACTCATGGCGCACTACGCGCTCGAGGCCGCCGATCGCGTGGCCGAGGAGGACATCAGTGTCGAGGTCGTCGACCTGCGCACGCTCCGACCGCTCGACAATGAGACTGTCCTCGAGTCGGTCCGCAAGACCGGCAAGTGCCTGATCGTGTACGAGGACAACCGGTTCGGCGGGTACGGCGCCGAAGTCGCGGCGTTGGTGGCCGAGGAGGCGTTCGACTACCTCGACGGGCCGGTCACGCGCATCGCGGGGCCCGACGTGCCAGGCGTCCCGTACAACCACGTCCTGGAAGACTGGTTCATGGTCAGCCCCGAGAAGATCGCCGACGCGATCCGCAAGCTGGCGGCGTACTGACGGAGGGTGGCGTGCCCGATGACGAGTTCGGTCGACTGTTCGAGCGCTTCAGGTCGATGCTGGCGCCCTACGCCGCGAAGATGTATGTCTCGGAGGACTCGCCGCAATGGTTCGGCGTCGACATGGCGCCCGAGGCGGAGCGAGATCCGTCGACCTGGTTCGGCGCGACGCGCGTCGGGAGGCGCTACGTCAGCTACTACCTGATGCCGGTCTACGTCCAGCCGTCGCTGCTCGACGACGTCTCGCCGGCGCTGAAGAAACGGATGCAGGGCAAGTCCTGCTTCAACTTCTCCAAGGTCGATGAGCCGCTGCTCGCCGAGCTCGAGGCGCTGACCCGCAAGGGCTACGAGGCCACGGCGGGTGATCCGCGATGGGGCGCCGAGCGCCGACGCGAGGAGGGGCTTCGAGTAAGGTCCTGATCGGGGCTCACCGAGCATCGCTCGCGAGGAGATCCTGCCAAATCGTCACCTGGTGAACGCAAGGCCACATTGCCAGCCCATCTCGCGACGCACCTGCATGTCCATCCAGCTCACTGGATACATCGCTACGTGGCACACCGCTAAGACTGCATGACGATGCACCTTCGGTGCCGTTCGAGCTCACATCGCTCGCCCGAGGTTCACCACATGATGATTTGGCAGGAAACAGTTCCGGGCGGCGCCTAGGAGCGGTAGCGCCAGCTCGGTTCGCCGGGCTCGGGATCCGCACGGTAGATCCGGATCATCCAGGCAAGCCCGAGGGCCATGCCGCCGAAGCCGACGACGAGGTTGGCTTCGTCGAGCGTCAGGCCGAAGTACCGAGGTTCGAACATCGGCCCGCCCATCCAGCCCGGTCGAGCGACGAGGTCGAAGAGGACCAGCGGGATCAGCGCCCCTGCGAGCACGATCATGGCTCGCGCGATCTCTCGGCCGCGGCGACCCACCGACCAGGAGTTGACGCGCACCGGGACCGGCAGCTCGCGGTACCGCCAATACCTCGCGTCGGGTTCTGGGTCTGCCCGCCGGATCGTCAGCATGAAGACCAGTCCCACGAACATCCCGGTCAATCCCAGCACCGTCGGCCACGGGATCGGGTCTGTCCATGCAAACACGACAAACAAGATCGTGGCCAGGGTCACGACGACGCCGGCGGCGAGCACCAGCCTAGCCGCGCGCCGCGACTCTCGAACCTTGTCATGCACGGTCGGTCGAGGATACGCCTGCCACGGCGCAAGATGGAACCTTTCCGGGGTCCCTGACGGACATACACGTCGAACGCGGAAGATGTCCGCGCCAGTCAGGCGGCACGATGGATCGAGAGCTCGTGGTCTTGGCGAGGGAAGGCGATCATGACGCCTTCGCGCGCCTCGTCGCGGTCTCGGTGGGCCGACTCAATGCGATCGCGCGGCTGATCCTTCGTGACTACGGCCTGGCCGAGGACGCGGTCCAGGACGCCTTCGTCGACGCGTGGCGAAGTCTTCCCGGATTGCGTGAACCCGATCGATTCGATGCGTGGATGACCAGGCTGCTCGTTCGCTCCTGCCAGGACACGCGCCGTCGGGCCCGTCGGCGGGCCGTCGAGCTCCCGCTCCTGGCCCACGACGATCCAGACATCGCCGACCACCAAGCTGCATTCGCGGTGACCGACCAGCTCGAACGTGGCCTTCAGGGCCTGACCGTCGATCAACGGACGGTGATCGTGCTGTCGTTCTATCTCGATCTGCCCATCGCCGAGGCGGCTGCCGCGCTCGGTGTCCCAGCCGGGACCATGAAGTCCCGCCTCCATCGGGCGATCGCGGCCCTCCGCGCCACTGTCGATGCGGACGACCGACCGATCGCTCGGACCGCGGAGCGAACGATATGACAGCCCAACGCGACGTCGAACTGTTTCTCCGCGCCCACCTCGAGGCGACCGCCGATCGCACCGTCGCTGACGGTCAGGTCGACGCGATCCTCGCCACGACCGTCGGCCGCCGGCAGCAACCGGCCTGGCTGGCGTCCTTGAGGAGCCACCCGATGTCCACCACAGCCCGCACGCTCGGACGCCCGATGTCGGCGCCCGGATGGGCGCTGTTACTCATCCTCGCTTTGCTCATCGCAACCGCAGCCGTCGGTCTCACCGTCGGTGGCTGGCGGCTCGCTCCTGCACCGGTCCTCAATGGGCCGATCGTGTTCGGCCGTTTCGACCCCGCGGTGAGCGACACCGTGATCCACTCCATCCGCCCAGACGGCTCGGCACTCCGGGTCGTCCTCGCCGGACCGAACGAATGCCCACAGTTCTCGCCGGATGGCCGCCAGCTGGCGATCGCCATGAAGGTCGTCGACGTCGGCGGGACGAACGTGAGGTCCCTTCCGAACCACGCCGGCCCCGCGACGCTGGGCTGCTCGACGTGGTCGCCGGACGGCACCCGGCTGGCCGTCGAAGGTTTCGCCGACAACGACCCATCGGCCAGCGGGATCTTCCTCGTCAACTCCTCCGATGGCAGCGACGTCGTCCAACTCACGGCCAACGGCCAGGGTAGCAACGATGTGCCCGGTGACTTCTCGCCGGATGGCAGCCAGCTGTCCTACATCCGCGGTACCCCGGGAACGGAGTCCGGCAAGCTATGGATCGTGGATCTCGCCACCGGCGAATCCCGCGAAGTGAGTTCGCGCGAGCTGGCGCTTGGGACCACGTGGTCGCCCGATGGGCAATGGATCGTCGGTTCGAGTGCCGATCGCTTCGTGGTCGTCCGCCCGAACGGCGCGGACTTGTACGAGCTCAGAGTGCCGGCGAACGCCGGCGGGGTCGGCAGCCCGTCCTTCTCGCCGGACGGGACTCGTCTCGTCTTTTCCATGGGGCTCGCCGGCGCATCGAACAACGACATCTACACCATGAAGCTGGACGGCACGGATCTTGTCCAGCTGACGAACACGCCCGACGACAATGAGTACTTCACCGATTGGGGGATCGATCCGCGGTAGGCGACCCTCCGACGGATCGCAACGCGACGCCCTCACCGAGGGCGTCGCGTTCGTGTCAGCCGGTTCGATCGTGGGCAGGGTCGCCCGGCCCCCAGGTCTCGTCCTGGATGCGGACGATGAGCGCGACCGCCTGATCGATCGTCATCTGGCGTCCTTTCGCGAATGCGGCTTCGTAGCCATCCTTGCCGAGCGCCTCCATCACATGCCCGTGTGGATCGCTCACTCCGAGCAACTCGCGTAGACCGAGGGGCGCCTTCACGCCGTACAGCTCACCCAGATGGTCCGACGCGCCGAGCAGGATCCCAGCGTCTTCCGGGCGCCCCGCCTGGAGAGCCAGCAGTGCTGCCACCGGGATCCCGATGGTCGTCCCAGTCACATCCCGGAGCGAGCCGGAGCCGACCATGGCGCGGATGTACCAGCGGCTGGCTGTCGCAACATCCCCAGCCATGTAGTGCACCCACGCGATGCTCATGTACGTCTGGGACGTGTACCAAGGGTCCCCCTCCCGCTCGAACTTCTCGGCCAACGCCTCCAGGGTCGCCAGCCCGATCATCGAAGGATGGTCTCCTCCCAGCACCGTCACCTCTGACCACTCGACCCTGGCCGCGCCGCGCGCGTCGCCGATCTGCTCGTAGAGGCGACGGGCCGTTTGCAGCATCTCGGTCGTGCCGGCGGGGTCCTCGGCGATGTACCGCTCGAACGACAAGTTCCAGGTCGCGTCGGCCTCGTACGCGATGTCCCCTAACTGGCGAGCCAACTCCAGTTCCTCCCCGTAGTGGCGGAAGGAGTCATCGCGCCGTCCGTGCCAGTAGGCGATGCCCCCGGCAGCAGACAGCGCGGCGAGCCGTGCCGATGTCGGCGCGTCCGCACCCGGCATCGCGAGGACACTCTCGGCAAGCTCGGTCGCTTCGACGAGCCGGCCGTCCTGCTGCCAGTACCGCCACAACGCGGCCACGAATCGGAGCGCGAGCTCGGCCTCGCCCGTGTCGATCGACCAGCGGATCGCGGCGCGAAGATTGGGATAGTCGATGGTCAGGCGATCGAGCCAGCGCGGCTGGTCCGGCCCCGTCAGGTTGGGTGCGGCCGTCTCGGCGAGGGCCAGATACGCATCTGCGTGCCGCTGCCTAACAGGCTCCTCCCGGCCGTCGTCCCGGAGTCGCTCGAGCGCGAAGGCTCGGATCGTCTCGAGCATCTCGAACCGGATGCCCGTCCCACTCGCGTCGCGTTTGATCAGGCTCTGATCGACCAGTGTCGCCAGCTGATCCAGCACATCGCCACCGTCGGTTGGCGACTCGACGACCTGGACGGCCTGCTCGTAGTCGAAGCCGCCGTCGAAGACCGCGAGGTCGTGCAGGACACCTTGGAGCTCGGGTCCGAGGAGGTCGTGGCTCCAGGCGATCGCGCCCGCCAGGGTCCGCTGTCGATCGGGCACGTTCCGCGGACCGGAGCCCGGCAGCGGCAGATGTGCGAGGAGGCGGTCGCGGATAGCCGCCAGCGGCAGGTGCGCGACGCGCGCTGCTGCGAGTTCCACTCCGAGCGGCAGCCGGTCGAGGAGCGCGCAGACCTCGTCGACGACGACGCTGTCAGCACCCGCATCCCAGCCCGGTCGGACCGAGCGCGCGCGTTCCGCGAACAGCCGTGGACAGTCCGCACCCAGGCTCTGGACCGGGTACTCCTGCTCACCACCGATCCGCAACGGTGCGCGGCTGGTCACGAGGATCCGCGAGGCCGGCGAAGCGTCGAGGAGATCAGCGACGTAACCGGACGCGTCGAGGAGTCGCTCGAAGTTGTCGAGCACGAGCAACATCGACCGATCGGCAAGATACGGTCGAAGGCCCTCCGTGGCGGGGCGTCCCGGACCGTCGTGCAGACCGATCGTTCGGGCGATGGTCGCTCCGACGTCCGCGGGGTCCTCGAGATCGGCCAGCGGCACGAACCACGCCCCGTCGCCGAAGCGGTCCGCCGCCCGGCGTGCGGTCTCCACGGCGAGGCTGGTCTTGCCGATGCCGCCCGGCCCCGTGAGCGTGACGAGTCGTCGTTCAGCCACGAGGTCGGCGAGCTCGTCGAGCTCCGCGTCGCGCCCGATGAAGCTCGTCACTCTCGACGGCAGGTCACCGACCGTCGCGGCTCCCGACCGAAGGGCGGGGAACTCCGTTTGGAGGCCCGCCATGTCGAGCTGGAACAAGTGCTCGGGACGCGGCACGTCACGGAGAGCGTGCCGGCCGAGGTCGCGCACGGCCACGCCCTCCGGCAGCGCGTCCGCGATGAGCGCTCGGGTCGGCTCGGACAGCACGATCTGGCCGCCGTGGCCCGCCGCGGCGATGCGCGCCGCCCGGTTCACCTCGAACCCGCCGTAATCGTCGCCCGCCAGGTAGGCCTCGCCGGAGTGCAGTCCCATCCGGACGCGCAGATCGGCCCCCTCGGGCCACGGATGGGCGACGAGAGCTCGTTGCGCGGCGATGGCAGCGAAGACGGCGGCGCGCGCCTCGGGGAAGACCGCGAAGACGGCGTCGCCCTCGGTGCGCACGGAGATGCCGCCGTGCTCGTCGATCTCGCGCCGGATGATGCCCATGTGCGACGCGCTCACGGCGTCCCACGCACGGCCGAGCTCCTGGACGAGCCCCATCGACCCCTCGATATCGGTCCGCAGGAACGTGACGGTCCCGGTCGGGAGCGCGCGCCGGCCAGGCTCGGTGTCGACCACGTGCCGACTCTACTGGGTGGAGATGCGCTCCGCGAGCGTCGCCAGCATGGCCATCGCCGCGCCGGGGCGCTCGCGCAGGATCGCCCGGAGGCCGTCGCCGCCGACCACGAGTCCATGCACATCGCCGACGGCGATCACCGTCGCGGCGCGTGGGCGGTCGCGCAGGACGGCGAGCTCGCCGATATGCTCGCCCGCTTGATAGCTCCGGACGAAACGTTCTCCGCCGTCGGCGGTCGCGTGGACGACGCGAACCGAGCCCTCGACGATCACCACGAGCTCATCGCCGACGTCTCCCTCGCGCATGAGCGCGCTGTCCGCCGGATAGTCCCGCTCCGTCGCGACCAGCGCGATCCGTTGCAGGTCCTCCGGCTCGAGGCCGGCGAACAGCGGGATCTTGCGCAGGAGCAGCATCCTGTCGAACTCGGTCGACACCCGGTCGTCTGTCGTCATCGTCGCCTCGTGCGCGCCGGTCGTGAGCGATGCATGGACGGTCCTGCTCAGCCTGGCGATCCAGCTGTCGTCATCTTGCGTCAGCCGTTCGAGCGCCGCCATCGGATCCGGACTGGTTTCCTCCGACACGGCCTCGAGACAGGCGGTCAGCGCGTGCCCGAGGCTTCGGTCGCCGAGCGAGTCGAGCGCCTCGATCGCCTGCGCTCGGGCGTCCTGGTCGGGCGACCGCAGCGAGCGCCGCATCAGGCCGCCGGCCGTCGGTGCACCGACCGCGACGAGTGCGGCGATCGCACGGTCCTCGGCACGTCGCGCACGCTGAGAGACGACCGTCTCGAGGAAGCCAATCTCCTCGCCGCGGGCCGGCAAGGCGGCGACCGCGCCGTGTGCCCGGTGGAGGTCCTCTGCGCGGCCGATCTGGTCCCTGGCCCATGACAGGAGATCCGCGTGGACCTCGTCCGCGTGGCTCGCGACGGCGACTAGCGCCGCGTCCTGCGCTCGCGGCGAGCCCGAGCGGATGACGGTCACGAGACCGGGGCCGGCCCCCGATCGATCGGCCAGTGCGATGGCGGCCGCCGACCGGACCGCGTGGGCGTCGTCGTCGAGCGAGCTGAGAAGCACGGCCGTCGGGGCGGCTTCCTCCCGGTCGTTCCGAGCCGATAAGGCCCGGATCGCCCCCGCCCGGACCGCTGGGTTCGCATCGCCGAGGAATGGCGTCACGAGGTCCGACGGCACGCGACCCGGGACGCGAGACGCTGCTCCGAGACCTGCCACCTGGTCATCGGGGTCTCGTGACGCCAGCAGGGACGCGATCATCGTCCCGGGACGAACGTCAGCCGGATCGCCTGCGAGCGCGGCCGCGACTTCCGCGCGGACACCGGGCGACGGATCGTCAACCAGCCCGCCAAGCCGCTCTCGCTCGTCCGGACGGAGAGGGCCGGCGCGCCCCATCAATGCCGCGGCCAATCGCCTCGTGTCTGGATCAGGGTCGGCGAGGGCGGTCACCAGCGCGAGCCGGACGTCGGGTCGGTCGAGGGCGGCAGGCAGACCCGGACCTCCCTCGAGCACCTGCTCGGCGAGCCCGGATCGGAGGGCGGTGAGCAGGCTGTTGGCATACAGCCGCCGGATGCCCAGCACGATGATCGTGGCGATGACCGCCGTGACCAGTCCGAGCCAGAAGACCGGGTCGAGCCCGCTGAGGTTCGCCGCGAGCAGGAGCAGCACGCCGGAGAGCACCGTCCCGACCTGGCCGGGCACGCCGTCGTTGAACGCGAGGACCTGTGCCCGCCGGTTCGATGGGACGACGTTGTAGAACGCGCTCCAGGCGGCATTCGAGATGCCGCGCTGCGTCACCTGCTGGGCGAACCGGAACGCGGCCGCGGTCGCGAAGGAGAACTGGAGGAGCCAGGCCGCGAACCCGACGACGTACACGAGCGGCAGGGCGAGGGCCCCTGCCGAGATGCCGAAGCGCGCGTACAGGCGGTTCGCGACTGTCAACGACACGATGAACGATATGGCGGTCACGGCGGTCGACAACAGACCGAGCGCGGTCGCGAGCTGGACCTTGTCCGGGAACTCGCTCGAGGCGGCGATCATGAACGGGAACGACACCGAGAACAGCAGGACCGCGAGCAGGACGTACGCGAGCGCAACCAGCCGCATCAGCGGTGACCTGAGCACGGTGTCGAAGCCGGTCCGCAGGTCGGTGACCACCGACGATCGACCGGCCGGCAGCACCGCTCGCGCACGCGGCCGCGGAAGCCGGGCGAGCAGGCCGGCCGCGAGCACGAGCAGGACCGCCTGCACGACGATGAGCGACTCGACGCTCACGATCCCGGCCACGGGACCGGCAAACAGCGTCCCGAGGAAGCTCCCGGCGATCGCCGCGCTGGTCAGGAGCGGAAAGAGGCGCTTTGCCTGGCGGGCATCGAACGTGGCGCCGCTGACGGTCCACGCGATCGTGAAGTTGATCGTGCTCGAGGCGAAGACGGTAAGCCAGACCAACGGCACGAGCTCGGTCGCGCCCATGGCGAGCCCGATCCGTAGGGCCACGAGTAGGGCGCCCACGGAGACGAGGACACCGATGTACAGCGGGACTCTCGGCAGCCGACCAAGGGCGACCGCATAGCCGAGTGACACGACGAACCCGACGATCCCGAGCGCGATGTACAGGTAGGGTAGGGTCGTCGGCAACGTCTCGGGCCCGAACCGCGCGAGCACGAGCGCGTCCGCCCCGACCTCGCCGATCCCACGGGCGCCTTCGAGGGTGGCGAACAGCGCCGCCACACCGCCGACGAGCCGGCCCTCGCCGGGCCGGACCGCGAGGACGCGCGCGAAGCGGACCGGGTCCATGCCTGCATACCCTACCCACCGTGAGGGTCGGTCATCGACCCTCGGTGCGCTCGCTCCGGCGGCGCGGCCGCAGCGACACTCGACCGCGATCGCCCGGATGGGCGACACTAGGCCAGTCGCGAGACGACGACCCGCGAAGGAGCAGCGAACGTGGCGAAGGTGACGATGCCCCAGCTCGGCGAGAGCGTCGCCGAGGGGACGATCGGCAAGTGGCTCAAGCAGCCGGGCGACCATGTCGACAAGTACGAGCCGCTGCTCGAGGTCATCACGGACAAGGTCAACGCCGAGGTCCCGTCGCCGTTCGAGGGGGTCCTCAAGGAGATCCTCGCCGAGGAAGGCGCGACCGTCGCGAACAATGCCGAGATCGCCGTGATCGAGACCGCCGACGAGGGTGCATCGACCGGCGGCGCCTCGACCGACGGCAACGGCAGGCCGCTCCGCCGCCGAGCGTCGCCGCACCGGCCGCGAGCGTCACCGAAGCGGCTCCGACGACCGGTCCCCGTCGAGGCGACAAGCCTCGCCGGATCCGACGAGCCGGCGGCGAAGGCACCGGCTCGCCGCCGCCGCCGCCACCGCGCCGCCACCGACGGCTACCCAGGCTCCCAGCGCGCAGGGCGATCCCGACGCCCGCATGACCCCTGCCGTTCGGCGCCTGCTGCGCGAACACGCCCTGAGCCCCGAGCAGATCGTCGGGACCGGCGGCGGTGGTCGGATCACGCGGGATGACGTCCTGGCCGTGGTCGAAGCCATCCGCACGGGTGGCGCCGTGCCCGTCCCCGTCGTGGCCCAGGGTGCGCCCGCGACTGCCGCCGCGGCGCCGCCCGCCGACCAGGCAGCGACTCCTGCCCCGACTGCGGGCCCGCGCGCCGGCCTACCCACCGCGGCATCGATCGAGTTCCCTGAGGGCGCCGACGAAGTCCTCGTGCCGATGACCCAGATGCGCAAGGGCATCGCAGCGCAGATGACCCGCGCGCTGCAGGCGCCGCACGCCTACGTCCAGATGG
Organism: uncultured Chloroflexia bacterium; assembly: GCA_963819655.1. Lineage (GTDB taxonomy): Bacteria > Chloroflexota > Limnocylindria > Limnocylindrales > CSP1-4 > SPCO01. The sequence goes on from CAWFXA010000003.1 coordinate 43,041, forward strand.
AGATCGACGCCACCCGGCTGGTCGCGATCCGGGAACGTGCCAAGAAGGCGTATCAGGCGAAGGAGGGCATCTCGTTGAGCTATGTGCCCTTCGTCGTCAAGGCGTCGGCTGAGGCGCTCAAGCGCAACCCGACGTTCAACGCGACCTGGACCGAGGGGGGCCTGCTCGCGAAGCGGCACATCAACATCGGCGTCGCGGTCGCGGTCGACGACGGCCTGATCGTGCCGGTCATCCGCGACGCGGACACGCTGTCGATCCACGGCCTCAACGTCGCGATCACCGATGTCGCGAACCGCGCCCGTGCCAACAAGCTGCGGCTGGACGATTTCGGGGGCGGCACATTCACCGTCGACAACACCGGCTACCTCGGTACCAATCTCGTGATGCCGATCCTCAACGTTCCCGAGGTCGGGATCGTGACGATGGAGGCGATCACCAAGCGGCCGGTCGTCCAGTCGACGCCCGACGGCGACGTGATCGCGATCCGGCCTGTGATGAACATGGTGCTCGGGGTCGACCACCGCGCCAACGACGGCGCGGGCGGGGCGGCGCTGCTCCGCGACATCAAGGCATGGCTCGAGGCGGTCGGGCCGGAGACACCGATCTACTGACCGCCTCCGGGCGGTCGGCCCGCACCGGCCCTGCGCCTGATGCGCGTCTTCGTCACAGGCGGGGCGGGGTTCATCGGCCGGGCGGTCGCCCGCCGGCTCGCCGCGCGAGGCGATCGGCGTCACCGCCGTCGTCCGCGACCCCGATCAGGCCACCGAGCTGGCCGAGCTCGGTGTCGAGCTGCGCCGGGGCGACCTCTCACGGACCGCCGCGATCGTCGACGCGATGCGCGGCACCGATTCGGCGATCCACCTGGCCGGCATGTACCGGGTCGGGATCCCGGCCAGCGCGCGGCCGGCGATGCATGAGGCCAACGTCGGGACGACCCACCGGGTGCTCGACGCGTTCGCGACGGCCGGCCTCGACCGGATGGTCGCGACCTCGACGATCAACGTCGCCGGCAACACGCACGGCCGGATCGTCGACGAGCGCTATCGACGCGACCTCACGGAAGGCTTCCTCAGCTACTACGACGAGACGAAGTTCCTGTCGCATCGCGCGGTCCAGGAGCGGATCGGATCCGGGGCGAGGATCGTCATCACGATGCCCGGGACGACGTATGGCCCGAACGATCACTCGCAGATCGGCGAGCAGCTGAAGGGCGCCCACGACGGCACCCTGCGCTACCTCGCGCTCGTCGACCTCGGGATCTCGCCGCGTCTACGTCGACGACGTGGCGGCCGGCATCGTCGCAGCGCTCGATCGCGGCCGGATCGGCGAGTCGTACTTCCTGGGCGGCCAGAACATGCGTCTGCGCGACGCGATGGTGATGGCCGCGCGGCTCGGCGGGAGGACGCTGCCCCGCCTCGAGATCCCGACGTTCTTCCTGCGCCTGGGCGCGCGAGCTCCGGCGGCCGTGGCGCGCGCCGCACGCCTCCCGGACGACCTCGGCGAGGTCCTGCGGTCGACGCTGGGCGTGACCTTCTGGGGCTCGTCGGCCAAGGCTGCGACGGAGCTCGGGTACGTGCCGCGAGACCTCGCGAGCGGTCTGCGAGCCACATTCGACGACCGATGAGCGGCGGCTGTCGCCGAATGCGGTCCGTCGCCACATCGAGCGCCCGATCGGTTCGCACTACACTCCGGCCATGACCCGCGAGCTGCCGATGTTCGAGCCGCCGCAGACCGCCGCGTCCTCGCCACACAACGGGCGGTCGGACCTGCCGATCTCGATCGGTGGTGGCGGCCTGGCCGGCCTGCCCGCGGCGGATGGGTCGGTCGCGCCGCGACGCCACCCGGACTGGATCCGTGCCCGGCTGCCGTCGGGCGACAACTACCACGACCTCAAGCGCCTGCTGCGCGGGCTGGACCTCAACACGGTCTGCGAGGAGGCCCACTGCCCGAACATCGGGGAGTGCTGGGACCAGCGCACGGCCACGATCATGATCCTCGGCGACACGTGCACCCGGGCCTGCGGCTTCTGCGCCGTGAAGACGGGCCGCCCGACCTGGTTCGACGACGACGAGCCGCGGCGGGTGGCCGAGGCGGTCGGCCGCGATGCAGCTCGAGCACGTCGTGGTCACCAGCGTCGCCCGTGACGACCTCCCCGACGGGGGATCGCGGATCTTCGCCGAGACGATCCTCGCCATGCGCGAGACGAGCCCGGGTATGGGCATCGAGGTGTTGATCCCGGACTTCGACGGATCGGACGACCGGCTGCAGACCGTCATGCACGCCCGACCGGACATCCTCAACCACAACCTCGAGACCGTCCGGCGCCTCCAGAAGCCGGTCCGCAAGCGTGCGCGCTGGGATCGCAGCCTGTACGTCCTGCGCCGCGCTAAGGAGATGGCGCGTGAGATCGGCTTCCCGGTCCATACCAAGTCGAGCCTGATGGTCGGCCTGGGCGAGACACGCGACGAGCTCCAGGAGGCGTTCGAGGCGCTGCGCGAGAACGACGTCGATATCCTGACGATCGGCCAGTACCTGCGCCCTTCGATGCGACACCTGCCATTGGAGCGCTACTACCACCCGGACGAGTTCGCGGAGATGAAGACCGCGGCGCTGGCGCTCGGGTTCAAGCACGTCGAATCGGCGCCGCTGGTCCGCTCCAGCTATCACGCTCGTGACCAGGTGCCCGACGCGGAGCTGCGGAACCGTCGACGGCAGGCCACGATCGATGCGGAGGGCCGCATCGTCCCGCTCGCCGGCTGAGATCGCCGGCTGACCGCTGACGATGTCACCGTGAGTGACGCATTCGCGATGAACGAGCACGAGCCGATCGCTCAGAATGCAGCAATCCGTCGCCTGGGCGATCGGACGTGCACGGCTGTAGCGATCGTGTCACTGACGCTGACAATGTCGCCTTGAGTGACACTCCTCACCCTGACTCGGAACCCTGGGCAGCAGCAAGGCGTCCGAATGCCATGCCGCGAGCCCTCGCTGCCGCCGCACTCGCCGTCGTCGCGTTCCTCACGAGCGCATGCGCAGGATCCGCACCGGCACCATCGGCCACCGCCGCGCCTTCCGCTGCTGCCGAACCGTCCCTGCCCGCCGCCATCGACATGTCTGATGCCCGGACGGCCTGCATCAACCTCGGTTTGGACGACTGCCGCAGAGTCGTCGCCCAGGTGGCGACGATCGTGCCGCCGGGTTCAGCGGTGACCTACATCCAGGTCGGGCCGTTCGGCTGCGCGGCAGGCGAGGGCTGCGCCCCGTCACTGGCCGAGCGGCCGGAGGGCGACGTCACGCTCGAAGCCGGGGTCGGCGCACTGTCCTACCACGTGACCGTGTCGAGCGGCTCCGAGCTCACCATCGAGCGCCAGGACGCGTTCGGCGTGCTGCTCGGGCCGGAGTCGCAGCCGCCGGTCACCGCCGGGGCGCGGCCGTTCTCCCTGGGTCATTGCGGCCTGTGGAGCGGGATCGATTCGGGCGGCAGCTGGTGGGATCCCGTCGGCCCCGTCGATGGCGATCATCCGGACGCGATCAACGCGGCAGACGGCACCTTGAGCATCCAGGATCCGGACCACGCGACATTCACGTCGAAGGGTGGTCTGACGGTCCAGCTGGTCCGTCACGAGGGCGACAAGTACCTGCCGCTCTGCCAGTAGGCCGCCTGCCGGCGGGCGCTCGCTGAGGCTATCCTTCGGGCATGGCCCGGCAGCTCTCCCGCAAGATCCCCCTCGCGGAGCTGCATTGTCACCTCGGTGGGGCGGTCACCCCGGCGATCATGTGGGGCATCGCCCACGCGCAGGGCATCAAGCTCCCGACGAAGGACTACTGGCAATTCCGGGACATGATCACGGTCTCGAAGCGGACCCAGAGCTTCGACGGCTACCTGCAGCTGTTCCACTGGACCGAGCTCATCCAGAGCTCACCAATCGCGGTCGAGCGAGCCGTGTACGAGGTCGTCGGCGGCGCATACCGCAAGAACAACATCACGACGATGGAGCTGCGCTTCAACCCGATGAAGCGGAACAGGGGCGGCGAGCAGGATCTCGACCACATCATCGCGGCGGCCCTGCGCGGGATGGACAAGGCCACTCTCGAATACCCGGTCAAGCCCGGGCTGATCTTCTGCCTCGATCGGGCGTTCCCGTACGAGCTCAACGAGATCATCGCGGAGAAGGCGATCGGCTGGCGAGACCGTGGCGTCGTGGGCATCGATATCGCCGGCCCCGAGGCATCGACCTTCCGTGTCGCCGACTACCGGCGTCTCTTCCGGCGAGTCCGCCAGTTCGGGCTCGGTATCACGGTCCACACCGGCGAGGCCGGCCCCGTCGATGAGATCTCCCGCGTCGTCGAGCTGCTCGAGCCCGATCGCATCGGGCATGGCGTGAAGGCCGCCTACGACCCGCGCGCGATGGAGATGATCCGCGAGCGCGGCATCGTCCTCGAGATCTGCCCGACCTCCAACCTGAACACACGGGTCGTGTCGGGCTGGGACGAATTCCGCTGGATCTTCGACACGTTCCGGCGCAACGGCGTCCGGTTCACGATCAACACCGACGGACCCGAGATGCTCAAGACCTACATCCGCGACGAGATGGCGACGCTCGGCCGGCTGGGCATCCTGTCGGTCGACGACCAGGAGCAGGCCGCGGCCACGTCGCTCGCTGCCTCGTTCGTGCCGAATGTGTCGGACGTGCCGGCGCCGCGACTCGCACCCGCGTCGCGGGGAACGGTGGAGCGGGAGGAGGCCTGACCGAATCAGCCTCCGGTCGAGCGTCCCATCAGTCGGACGCGCCCCCGATCCGGTACGTGCAGCAGCGATCGCCTGCGGCGATGTGGGTCTCGCGCTCGACGTCGACGCCGAGGACATCACGGAAGAGATCGAGCTCCGCCTGGCAGGCCGCCGCATTGTCCGCGGCGACGTGGTGGATCGCACAGTTGCGCTCGACCAGGCGGATGACGCCGTCGGCACCGATCAGGGCCTCTGCGAGATACCCCTGTTCGTCCTGGATCACCGCCAGCTCTCTCGCCCTGTCGACCAAGGGCGCGTCGGCCGGCAGGCGGTCGACCAGGCGCTGACGGACCCGGTCGCTCGTCCGCCGCCGCCGCTCGTCGAAGACATCGTCGACCAGCCCTTCGCCGCCGATGGCGCGGATGGCGGCTAGCAGGCCGTTTGCGAGGCCGTCGTAGTTGGTCGGGAACAGATCCTGGGCGGCGTCGGTGACGTCGTAGACATGGCGGGGCCGGCCGACACCGTGACGCACGGCTCGACGGCTCACCAGGCCGGCCGCCTCCAGCGCGTGGAGCTGCTGCAGGACGCCGGTCCGACTCGCGCCGAGCCCCGCCGCCAGGTCCTCGGGTGCTGACGGTCCGTCCTGGCGGAGGAGCAGCAGCAGGTTGCGACGAAGTGCCGACGACCCGGCGATGCCGTCGAACTGGGCGAGCGACCCACGTTCCCCGCGAGGCTCGGTGACGGCGGGGCGTCGGGCGCCCTCGAAGCGCTGCGCGGCTCGGGCATGGTCCGGGAAGGCTAGCACCGGGACCCGGGTCATGCTGCGGTGATAGGCTCGGGCCGATGGACCTCGACCTCGCCCCGGAGCACGCCCTGCTGCGTGACACCATCCGGGACTTCATGCAGACCGAGGTCGCGCCGGTCGTCGAGGAACACGAGCGCGAGCGACGCTTCCCCACCGACATCGTGCGGCGGATCGGCGAGCTCGGCTGGCTGGGCATCCCGATCCCCGAGGACGAGGGCGGGGCCGGCCTCGACACGCTGGCCTACGCGATCGCGATCGAGGAGATCGGCCGCGTGTGGGGTTCGCTCGGGCTCATCGTCGCAGCCCACACGAGCCTCGGTTGCGGGCCCATCCACCTGGTCGGCACGGACGAGCAGAAGCAGCGCTACCTCGTCCCGATGGCGAGCGGCCATGTCCTGGGCGCGTACGGGCTGACCGAGCCGGGCGCGGGCTCCGACGCCGGCGGGACGAGGACGACCGCGCGGCTCGATGGCGATTCGTGGGTTCTCGATGGCGCCAAGCGCTTCATCACGAATGCCGGGCACGCCGGCACCTACGTGATCACGGCCAAGACCGGCACGACCGACAAGGGCGACGCGGAGATCAGCGCGTTCATCGTCCCGGCCGACACGCCGGGGTTCAGCGTCGGGCGTCTGGAGGACAAGCTGGGCCTGCACGCGTCGGCGACCGGCGAGCTCCGCTTCGAGGGCGCACGGATCCCTGCCTCGAACATGCTCGGTCCACAGGGCGACGGCTTCAGGACGTTCCTCAAGATCCTCGACGGCGGGCGGATCTCGATCGGCGCCCTGGCCGTCGGCCTGGCCCAGGCCGCGCTCGACGCGAGCATCCCCTACGCGCAGTCGCGCGAGCAGTTCGGCCGGCCGATCGGCACGTTCCAGGGCGTCGCCTTCATGGTCGCCGACATGGCGACCGAGATCGACGCGGCACGATCTCTCATCTGGAGGGCAGCCTGGCTCAAGGACCAGGGCCGGGACTACGGCCTTGTCGCCGCGGAGGGCAAGCTGTTCGCCTCGGAGGTGAGTGCCCGCGCCACGAACGCCGCCATCCAGATCCATGGCGGCTACGGGTACACGACCGATTATCCGGTCGAGCGCTTCATGCGCGATGCGAAGCTGACCGAGATCGGGGAGGGGACGAGCCAGGTGCAACGCCTGGTCATCGCGCGGAAGGTCCTCGGTCTGCGCGTCGTCTGACGCCCTCAGCCCACCTTGGCCAGCCGGACGATCAGGCGGTACTGGCTCTTCGACCCGACACACGTCTGCAGCGTGAGGCTCGGGCGCGGCTGCGCCGCGTACGCCCAGGCGCCCTTGTCCGGGGTCGTCACCTTCCACCACGAGACGGCGTAGGTGCCGACCTTGCCGTCCGCTCCGGCGTAGTACACCTTCATGCCCTTCTTGAGCCGACCCCGGACATACGCGTCGTGGAGCGGTTTGAACACGCTGTGGGCGTGCCCGAAGAGATAGATGTTGTTCGTGCCGGCGCAGCCCCAGCGGTACACGCGATTACCCGGGTAGAACGACGACGAACACGCATACCGCGACACCGAACGGTCGATCCCGAGGGCCGGGATCCAGACATGGTTGCGCCCCTTGAACGATCCGACACTGGCCGTCCCGGCGGAGGTCTCTTGCTTGGAGACCGCCGTCGGCCGCGGATCGGGGACGTCCGGCTTGGGACGGCTGATCCAGTCGGTGAGCGCGGGCACCGCGCGCGACATGGAGGGCCGCGCGGCCACGGCGACGGAGGCGACCCGTTCGTGCCGATCCGCGGGCTGCGGGATCCGAGCCGGAACGGCGCGGATCGTCGGCCACCCAGGCGCGACGATCGCCTGGCGCTGCGTGCCGTAGACGGTCGCCGGAGCACTGGCCGCGAGGAGGTTGGCGACCAGCGCGAGGGCGAGCAGCGACCGGGCAGGTCGCGCGACGGTGGGCATGACCGCAGCATCCCCACCGGGACCGCACCGGACCGTGGCTCGGACGTCCCATCACCGATGGGAAGGAGGACCCCCTGACCTTAGTCCCCGGTCCCGGCTGCCACCTCCACGGCATCGCGGATCGCAGACTCGAACCTCGGCGCCCACGGGCCCTGCCCGGCCAGGACGTAGGGGGACTGTTCGACGGCCTCGTATGTGTCGGCGTCGGTGACGAACGACCGAGCGCAGAAGTCGACACTCGCCCGCAGCTTCTCGAAGGACGCGCGGTTGCGGAAGATGTACAGGTGGATGCGCACCCGCTCGGCCTGGTCGAGACCCTTCGCATCGAACCTGATCGCCGTCGGGATCAGCTCTCGATCGTCGCAGCCCGCGTCGCCCGACACGATGTCGTCGATGACCACCGATCGCTTCACGATCTCGGCCGCGATGCCCTGGAAGTCGGCCGGCGTGGGCGCCGGGGGTGAGGTCGAGATCGAGCCGCATGCTGAGACCAGCAGCGCGACCGCCGCGGTCGCGGTGATCGATCGGATGGTCGGCACGGGCGGCAGGCTAGCACCGGGCAGGCAAACACGCGCCCCGGGGTACGATGGCCGTCCGAGTGAGGCGCACGTGACGGCTGGGAACCGAGGGCGACGAAACGCATTGGGGGCTGCCGGCCTCGCGACGGCCCTCCTGGCCGGTCTGGCCACGATCGCCCCTGCGGCTGAAACGCCGCCCCTGAGCCGGCTCGACACGCCGATGGCCGACCTCGTGGTGCTAGAACCGCTGATCCCGTCCGACACGGACTCAGCGACCCCGATGCTGCTGGTGCTCGACGCGGCCGCTCCCGCCCCGAACCTCGCACACCTTTCCATCCTCGAGCGAACGAACGAGTGGACCCCCGCCTTCGGGGTCGACGTCGACGTCGGGCGGGACGACCTTATCGCGCGCTGGTTCGTCGGACTGAGCGCCCGACATTTTGCCCTGATCGCCACGACACCGACAGACGCCCCGGGAACGGGACACGCCGTCGTCATCGGGTTCGATGTCCGGGATCAGGTCGGTTCGCCGACGATCGTCGAGACCGCTCGAACCAGCTTCGACCACGCGATCGAGACGGCCGGCCCGGCCGACGTCGACGGCTTCGGGACGGCCGAGCTGGTCGTGGGCTCACGGCCTGTCTTCGACGCGTCTGGCTCGTGCGGGACGACGTCGCTGCGCGTGCTCGACGGCTTGACCCTGGACGTCCGCCGGTCGATCGACCTGCCCGGTCGCCTCGGCCCTGGCGTCCTCGGTGATTGGGACGACGAGCGGGGCGATGACCTGCTGGTCTACGCCTCGTCCGACTGTCCGCCCGGCGGTCCGGGGGGTGCCCGCCTGGTGGCTGTCCGACTGCGCGACGGGACCGAATGGAACGTGACCAGTGAGGTCTCTGGACAGGACCCCGCTGCCGTCCCGCCACCGCTCCGCGTCCACCTGGAAGGCATGGCCCATGACAACGCCGTGGTCTCGCTGGCCGAAGGCATCGCGATCGTCGATGCCGTGGGAAGCGACCCGGTCGAGGTCGACATCGAACCTGGTGCTCCGCTTGTGGCCGGGCCGGACCCGGATGCCCTGGGCCCGGCGACGCGGATCGCCTGGATCGATAGTTCGGGCCTGCACACGGAGCGCGTCCGCGCTGACCCCAGCGGACTGATCGTCAGATCCGGACGGACCGACCTGATCGCGCAGGACACGATCGACGCCGGCCGGTGGCTCCTGCTGGTGCGAGCGACCCTCGATGACATCATCGCCCATGGGTCGTCGAGTGCATGGCTCGGCGATGTCGTCGACGAAGGCTGTCCGGATCTGATCCTGCCGGGTGCCATCCTGCCGTGCGGCTCGGCCGACCTGCGGCCGGGCGCAGCATGGCTCGCGACGCGTCCGATCGCGGGCATGCCCATCGAGGGACGGCGCACCCTCCTGGTCGCCGCCGGACTCGGCTGGGATCCGGACGGGGGGCTTCCGGTGTCGCCGACCCCGTGGGCGGGTGGGCCCCCTGGCTGGTGGCGGAATGGCCCCTCGACGCCGTTCGCCGTCTCGGAGGTCCGAGCCGACAACGTCACGTATTTCCAGGATTTCCCGAGCCCGGCGGCGACGATCGAGAAGATGACGGCGGCCGATGGAACGACGCTGCTTCCCGGTTTCACCGGCACGCGGATGTTCGTCACCGTGGTGCCCCTGGCCGATGAGGAATCTGGTCCGGACGTCGCACCGAGCCGACTGGAAGGGCTCACGACCGGCGCAGGCCCGAACGGGATCGCGACGGTCGTCCGCGTGCCGATCCCGCCGGGCAGCGAGTCCGGCCGGGATGGCTCGTACGCGACGCTGGCGCTGGGAGATGTGCGTCTGCCCGGTGCCGAACGGACCACGCGCTGGGCGCTTCAGGCCGTGCCGGTCAACGACTGGGGCGAAGTCGGCTTTCCGGTCGTCCGCACGATCGTGCGTGACGCGGTCGGCCCGACACTCAACATGGAGGCGCCCTTCACGAGTCCGGTCTGGCCGTTCCAGGCGCGGCTCCCCGGACGGTCCGAACCCGGTTCGTCGGTCAGCATCGAGGGCGGCGGGGAGATCCCGGTCGATGAGCGCGGGCGGTTCACGGTCGTGACCCACCTCGCTCCGTGGCCCCAGACGATCCGGCTCACCGCGACCGACTCGACAGGCAACGCCTCGATCGCGGAGTTCTCGATCGTCGGTGGTGTCGATTACCGGCGGTTCCCCTGGGCGCTGATCGCTGCTCTGGCGCTTCTCGGGGTCGTCGCCGCGAGGGGGCTCGCGGCAGCCGGCCGGAGCCGTTCCGGCGCGGTCGAGGCGACGCCATGGTCGACGGGGACGCTTGACGAAGGGTCGATGCCGGAGATCGAGGACCTCCCGCCGGGTAGCGGACTCGCACCTCGCTGACGGAGCGCTCGCGGCGGGACTAGCGCTCGCGCGCGCGCCGTTTCGCGTCGCGGAGCCGCGTCATCGTGTCGGGCGCCGCTGGCTCCGCGGCAGCTGCCGGTGGCGCCGGGGTTGCGGCGGGCTTGGCGCTCGCGTTCGCCACGGCGGGCGGGGCGGCGGGAGATGCGGCCCTTGCGACTGGTGGCGGGGTTGCCGGCGCGGGTCCCGCGGATGGCGCCGTCGCGACCGGGGCCGCGGCCGCGGGCGTCGCTTCGGGCGCGCGCAACAGCGCAGCCCGGGTCTCGGCCGAGGTCGCGCGCCCGCGCGTTGCGAGCATGCTTTCGCCCGTGGCCGTCCTCGCGGCAGTCACTCGCCGGCGTCGCGGCAGCTCGCGGACCCAGGCCCCGGCCGCGGCGAACTCCCGTCGGCCGATGGACACCCGCCGCAGCGCGATGTCGAGCGGCCAGAGCAGCAGCGCGATCACCAGCAGCAACGGCCACAGGTCCGTCGAGCGCGACGTGGTGCGCAGGTCGTGGACCCACGGGTCGAGCGGTGTGACGACCTCGGCCCCGCCGGTCGCTGTCCGCAGGGCGGTCAGGAACGGCTCGTTCGCTCCCAGCAGCCGGTACTCGGCGGCGGTCTGTGCGACCAGGCCGACCGTCCTGCCGAGAGGGGTCGAGCCCGGTCTCGTCTGGGTGATGCGCAGGCCGTACGCGCCCGACTCGATCTCGCCGAGCGGCACCTCGTATACGCCCGGTGCGATCTGCACGAGCTTGACCTCGGTCGAGCTGAAATCGGGGCCGACCACGACCGCCGACGTCGAGTAGAAGTCGCGCGGTGAGCCGTCCGCATCGACGCTCTCGACATGGAGCGTCGTCTGCCCGCCGCGGACGTCGAAGGCGGCCTCGATGCCGCCGGTCTCCTCGCCCGGGAACGTCCACGACACGAGCTGGCTGAAGAACCGCGAGAACCCGTCCCAAGCCAGCCAGTCACGCGCCCAGCGGCCGGTCGAGTCCGACGTCCACGCAACCGAGCGGCCCAGCCCGTACTGCCATTGCGCCAGGAGGGGATCGTCGCGCGCGGTGACCAGCACGGTCTGGGCGGCCGGCTTGGCCGTCGTTCCGTTGTAGCCGCGCAGCCGCGGCAGCCCATCCTCGAGGCCGCGCAGGATCGGCGAGGACGAGGTCAGGATCGGGAAGAACGGCTCCTCGATGATCTGCTGGCCGGAGACCTGCTGGGTCTCCTTCAGGAAGATGTCGGGGATGCTTGCTGGGTTCGCGGCATCGTAGAAGCGTCCGCCGCCCTGTTGGGCCAGACCCTGCAGGAACGGGTTGGAGCCGCCGCCCGCACCGACGGTCGAGAGCGTGATCCCGGCGGCCTTCATGCGCTCGATGATCGCGTCGTACTGGCCGCTGCTCGACCAGCCGTCGGTCAGGAGGATGATGTGGCGGCGGGTCGCCGTCGCATCCTCGAGCGACTCGACGGCCTGCTCGAGTCCCGCGAAGATGTTGGTCTGGCCGATGGGCTGGAGGCCTGCGATCTTGCCCTGCAGGTCCTCGACGCCACCGAGCGGCTGGGTCCGCACGACCCAATGGGCCTGCTCGTTGAAGGAGACGACGCCGAGCTCGTCCCGCTCCGTCAGCGCCGCCGCGGCGCGCAGGATCGCCTCCTTGCCGATGTCGACCTTGCGGACGCCGCCCATGCCGACTCCGCCGCCGCCCTGGCCGCCGTTGAACGTGTTGCAGTGGCAGGCGTCCATCGAGCCGGACTGGTCGATCACGACGACGAGCGCCACATCGGGTTGCTTCTGACGATCGCGGACGCCCATATCGACCGGCAGGGACTCCTCGAGAGGGGTCTTCTGGTAGCCGCCGGCGCCGTACGAATTGGGGCCGCCGATCATGACCAGACCCCGGCCTATGTCCCGCACGTAGACCTGCAATGCCGCGAGCTGGCGGTCGGACAGCCTCGTACGGGGCACATCCACCAGTACCACGCTGTCGTACGTCGCCAGCGCGCCGAAGTCGGTCGGCAAGGCCTCGGGGACCATGATGTCGACCTTCTGGCGCTGCGTGATCAGTGCCTCCACGAGCTCGTCGGCGACGACCTCGTCGCCGGCCAGCACGAGCGTTCGCGGCTCGCCCTTGACGATCGTGATCGAGTCAGCCCGGTCGTTCTGGCTGAAGGTGTCCTGGGCGGCTTCGACGACGACGCGGAACGTGTGCAGCCGGGCCTCTTCCGGCGTCACGTCGAACGTGACGCGGGTCACCCCTTCCTCGAGAGTCACCCGTTCCGTGGCGACGTTCTCGCCGCTCGCGAAGAGCCGCACCGTGGCCGGCTGCCGCACCGACGAGCGGATGTCCGCGGCGACCTCGATGGACTCGCCCAGGTTGGCGGTCGGTGGGGTCGTGACCCGCTCGACGAAGACCTCATCCCCGCCGCCGAGCCCGATCGTGCGTGTCTCGATGCGGATGTCGCGCGATGCGGCAAGGGCCGCCTCGGCCTGACCGCCGCCCGTGGTGTCGTTGCCGTCCGACAGCAACACGATGCGCTTCTGAGCGTCGTCGGGGAACAGCGCGGTCGCCAGGCGGAGGGCGCCCCCGATGTCGGTCGCGCCGCGGACGGGCGTCGACGCGAGCCGGTCGATCTCCGCGAGCTCGGACGGCAGCCGCTCGACGAGCGCCTCCTTGCCGAATGCGACGATGCCTGCCAGGTCGCCTTCCGGGATCTCCGCCAGCGTCTCGCGCAGGAAGGTCAGGGACTCGTCGCGTCCCTCGGTCCCGACCGAATCGGACATGTCGACGACGAACACCGTCGCCAGGCGATCGACCGGCAGGACGAGCCGGAACCCGGCCAGCGCGAGGACCAGCGCCGACAGCAGGATCGTGCGAACGAGCAGTGCGACGCGGCGGCGGCCGACCCCCACCCGCCGGCGCGCGCTGAGGTACAGGCCGACGGTCAGCACCATGACCGGGATCAGCAGGAGGAGCGCGAGCGGGGCGTCGAAGCTGATGCCCATCAGGAGGTCGTCCCGGCGCCACGACCGAGGCGCGTCGCCAGGGAGCGGCGCACCCGGACCAGGCCATCACGGTGGTAGAGCGCCCATTCGACGCACAGCACGACGAGGATCAGCAGCACGATCGGGACCCACATCTCGTCGCGGGTCGTGGGTCGCTCGGTGACAGGGGCGGCGCCCGGCTGCCCGCTCGGACCCGGGACGGGCGAGGCGACTGCGGTCGTGCCGAGCGCTTCGATGGTCGCCGCCGTGCCCGGGGCGATCGTCGATTCGTCGACGTCGAACAGATCCACCGCGAAGCGCACGGGCGCGAATGGGTCAACGATCACCGGCGGACCCGAGGCGCCCGGCGAGGTGCTGGGCCCCACGGTCGGCGATGCGGACGGTGTCGTGCTGGGGGCTGCGCTCGTGGCCGGCGTCGCCGAGGCATCGGAGTCCACGATCGGGCTGACCGTGTAGACCCCTGGCAGGTCCGTCTCGGCGTAGGTGACCGCCGAGCCGCCGGCCGCCGTGCTGCTCGGCACGAGATCGGTCTTCGCGCCGTCGGGACGCGTCACGGTCAGACCCATCGCCCCGATCGGGATGTGCAGCTCGACGGGCGTGCCCGGATCGACCGCCTCGGTCGGTGCCGTCGACGAGCCCAACAGCTCGCCGGTCAGGTTCGCGAGGAGGATCGGGAACGCGACTTGCAGGGGGAGGTCGGACCGCCGCGGTTCGAAGGCGAGCACCGCGGCACCGATCCCGTCGCGGTTGCCCGCATAGAGGAGCGGCGCCCCACGCGGCCCCGGCACGATCGTGCGGGCCCAGGTCGGCGTGGCGAGCTTCACGGCTTCCGAGATGTGGGTCGTCGACAGGTCGACGTAGCGAAGCACAGGCTCGTCCGGATCGAGCGTCCCGATGCCCGGGTTCGTCAGCTTGCCGGCCACGTCGCCGAGAGGACTGGTGCGCGGCGGGGCGATGGCCAGGACCGGCGTCTTCGGCAGTGTTGCCGGGAGATAGCCCTCGAAGATGACGAGGTCCCACGGCCGTCCATCGGTCCGGTCCGACTTCGGCCCGTATTCGGCCGGAGTCACCCCGAACAGCTCGACATCTGGGAGGAACGACAGGGCGGTCTCGAGGTACGGATCACCCTCCCCGACGATGAGGACCAGGCGTGTGCGGTCAGGTGGGATGACCGCCCAGGCGCGGTCGTCGACGGCGAGCTGGTCCGGCGCGGTCGTGATCGCAGGATCCGCCGCGACCAGGCGGACCTCGACCGTACGAACGTCGCGTGGCAGGTCGTCGACGATGACGTCCGAGCGAGCCTGGGCGTCGAGACGGACGTCGCGCACCTCGATGAGCCGGTCGTCGCCCCACAACTCCAGTCGGCGCGACGCGACATCCAGGTCGAGGTTGGCGATGCTGACGAACACGGACCGGGTGACAGCCGATGGCGACGTGCGCACGGCCAGGGCGACGATGGCCTGGTTCTTGCGCTCCCGCCCCACGGGGAGGACCTTGATCCGGGCGGACACGCGGGCGGTCGGCTTCGTGGCCAGCGCCGCGTCCGTCGCGACCAGGACCTGGGCGTCACCCGAGCGCGCGGCGAGCTTCGAAGCCAGCTCCAGGGCGTCGCCGAGGTCGCCCCGGGTCCGCGTCACCGGGATCGATTCGATGGCCTGCCGGACGCGCGCCAGATCGCCCGACTCGTTGACCACGATGCGCGCGCTCCGGTCGGCGGCGATGACGCTGACCTTGCCGCCCGTCGGGAGGTCCTTGAGCGCCTCGATGGCGACCTGCTTGGCGGCGGTCAGCCGGTCCGGTACGACGTCGGTCGCGGCCATGCTGGCCGAGGTGTCCATGACCAGGACGATGTCGCGGGCGAGGCCGGCCGGGCGCTCGAGGAAGGGCCGCGCGGCAAGCAGCGCGAGGGCGATGACCAGCAGCAGTTGGAGGAGGAGCAGCAGGCTGCGGCGCAGCTTCTGCCACGGTGCGTTGGCCTCGACATCGGCCACGAGCCGCGACCACAACAGCGTCGACGGCACGACCGCCTCGTCCCGCCGCAGCTTGAGCAGGTACATCGCGATGACCGCCGGCACGAACAGCAGGCCGAGCAGCGCGAGAGGGGTGGTGAACGGCATCGGGCCTAGCCGAGGACCCGCCGCCGTCGCAGCTCGGCGAACATCAGGTCGGCGAGGTTGACGTCGGAGGCGAGGTCGACATAGCTCGCGCGTCGTCGGGCCGCGAGGTCGGCGAACGTCGCCTTCCACGCGGCCAGGCGCGCCTTGTATGCATCGATCGTGGCGAGATCCGCGGTGATGTCGACCCGCGCGTCGGTCTCCGTGTCCACGAGCCGGAGGTCGCCCTCGAGGAGCGGATCGAGCTCGTCGGGCGACAGCACGTGGAGCACGATGAGCTCCGAACCCGTGGCGGCGAGCTCGCGGATGACCCGATCGGCCCCGGGATCGAGCAGGTCGCTGAGCAGCACGATGACGCCCCGGCCGTGGAGCTGGGCGGCGGCGTGGCGCGCCGCGGCGACCAGGTCGGTCGGACCCGTGGCGGGCTCGATCGCCGAGAGGTCCGCGAGGAGGCGGAACACGCGGCCCGAGCCGCGCAGCGACGCCCGCCGGCGGGCCATCCTGCCGGTCAACGCGCTGACGGAGACGCGATCCTCGCTGGCGAGCCCGATGTAGCCAAGCGCCGCGGCGGCTCGCTTCGCGAAGACGAGCTTGGACGGACTGCCGGTGGCCATCGACGCGGACGCATCGATGAGCAGGGTCACGGTGACGTCCTCCTCCTCGACGAAGAGCTTCACGAACAGGCGCTCGAGCCTCGCGTAGACGTTCCAATCGAGTTGGCGGAGGTCGTCACCGAGGGTGTATTCGCGGTAGTCCGCGAATTCGACCGATTGACCGCGCTTGACGCTGCGTCGACCGCCCTTGAGACCGCCGCGGACCGGCGAGCGCATGAGGAGGAGGAGCCGCTCGAGCTGGCGCAGGAACGCCTCGTCGAAGACGGTCGGGTCGACCTCGCTGGGCAGGAACACCTGGCGAGTCCCGGCCGTCGCCGGCGCCGATGACGACGAGCTCGCGGTCGGCGAGGCCCCGGCGTCGAGGCTCGTTCGCTCGGTCATGACCGCCCGGCTATTCGACGGTCGGGACGGCGACGGCGTCGAGGACGGCGCGGATGGTCGATTCGCTCGTTATGCCCTCGGCCTCACCCTCGAAGTTGAGGATGATGCGGTGGCGCAGCGACGGGAGTGCGACCGCCCGGATGTCGTCGGTCGACACGTTGAATCGACCGTCGAGCAACGCGTAGATCTTGCCGGCGGTCACGAGCGCCTGCGCCCCGCGTGGCGAGCCGCCATAGCGGACGTAGTCGCGGACGAGAGCCGGCGCCCGCCCATTGTCCGGGTGGGTCGCTGCGAGGAGGCTGACCGCGTACGCGGTCACGTGCGGGGCGATCGGCACCGCCCTGGCGAGCCGCTGCATCTCGACGATCTCGGCCGCCGTGCAGACCTTGGCGGCCGAGACGACCTCGGCGCCCGTCGTGCGATCCATGATCGACACGAGGTCCTCCTCGGACGGGAAGGGGACCATGACCTTGAACAGGAACCGGTCGAGCTGTGCCTCGGGCAGGGGATAGGTGCCCTCCATCTCGAGCGGGTTCTGCGTGGCCAGGACGAAGAACGGCGGATCGAGCTTGTAGCGCTGCCGGGCCACCGTGACCTGGTGCTCCTGCATCGCCTCCAGGAGGCTCGACTGGGTCTTGGGCGTCGCACGGTTGATCTCGTCGGCCAGCACGAGGTTCGCGAAGATCGGGCCTGCCTGGAACTTGAAGACCCGCTGGCCGCTCTCCTCGACGAGGATGTTCGTGCCGGTGATGTCGGCGGGCATCAGGTCGGGCGTGAACTGGATCCGATTGAACGTGCAGTCGATGACGTCGGCGATGGTCCGCACGAGCAGCGTCTTGCCGAGCCCGGGGACGCCCTCGAGCAGGACATGGCTGTTGGCCAACAGGCCGGTCAGGGTCTGCCGGACCAGGTCCCGCTGACCGACGATGACGCGACCGACCTCGCGTTCGATGGCCCCCGCGCGTTCGGCGAAGGCCTCAGGTGCGAGTCGCTGGTTCGGATCGAGCGTGGTTGGCGCTTCCATGAGGCCTCCGATGCGGCGTCGACGGCTGTCGACGCCTTTAGTTGGACGGGTCGAGCGAGCTGAAGTAGAGGCGCACGTAGTCCTTGATCGACAACGGCACGTACCCGCGGTCGAGCGAGGTCTGCGCGTAGTTGAGGAAGTCGGAGTACACCTGCTCGTAGGGCGTCAGAGCTCCGTTGTTGCTGCCGGAGCCGGTCTGGTTGCCCTGCTGGGTCTGGCCGTCGCCTCCGGTTCCGGCGACGTACGACGGATCACCGGGCTTGCCGACGCGATCGAACGGGGCGAACACCGACGAGAGATCCTCGCCGAGCTCCGCCGGCCTGTTGGGGTTGGTCGGTCCGGCCGGCAGGCCATTGCCGCCGGTGCCCTGGCCCAGCGAGCGGGCATTCGAGCCGCCGCCACCGATGGCACCCTGACCTTGACCCTGACCTTGACCCTGACCTTGACCCTGGCCCTGACCCTGACCCTGGCCCTGACCCTGACCTTGACCTTGACCCTGACCCTGGCCCTGGCCCTGGCCCTGGCCCTGGCCCTGACCTTGACCTTGGCCTTGGCCCTGACCCTGGCCTTGACCTTGGCCGCTCGGTCGCGGGCTGCCCTGCGCCTGGCCTTGCCCTTGCCCTTGGCCCTGGCCCTGGCCCTGCGCCTGCTGTCCCTGGCCCTGGCGCCCTGCGTCGGCCAACTGGCGACGCGCGTCCTGGAGGCGTGACGCCGCCTCACCCAGATCGCGGTTCGTGTCGATGTTCGCCTGCGCGCCAGTCATCGACTCGCCCAGGCGATCCAGCGCCGACTTCGCCCCGGCGTTGTCGCCCTGGGCGAGGCTTTGGGCGGCATCACGCAATGCCGTCGCGGCCCCGCCGTCGGCGCTCGATGCCGTCGACTGCATCTCGGCCAGGTCCTTGGCGAGCTCACGGCGCTCGGCGTCGGTCATCTCGTCGAGCTTGTCGGCGAGCTCCTTGAGGTCGTCCTTCGTCTGCTCCGGGTCGCCGTCGCGATTGGCGTCGGGCTTGCCGGTCGCCGCCCGGGAGAGCGACCTCGCCAGCGAGGTCATCGACGACGCGCGCTGCTCGGTCGCTGGGTCGATTCGGGCTCGGACGTCGCTCTCGACCGCCCCGATCTGCCGCAGATTGGCGGCGAGCTGGTCGGGCTGCGCCCGAAGCTGGCGGGCGAGCTCGCGGAGCTCCTCGGCCAGACGGGTCCGCGGATCCTCGGCGTCGCGCCCCTTGCTTTCGAGGTCGCGGGCCAGATCCTCCAGCCGGTCGGCCTGGCGATCGGCGGTCTCGCGCACGGCGCGCTGCTGGGCGATCACCGCGTCCTGCGGGTTCGGCAGCACGAGCACGGGCACCAAGAGCGCCATCGCCGCGAGGGCGGCCAGCGCCGGGGTCCGCGAGAACCGCGGCTTGAATAGCGCCGGGGCCGTTCGGAGAGACTGCAGCGCGTCGCGCCGCTGACGCCGGACGAACCGGTCGGTCTCGGCGGCTTCGTCCACGGCCGCGGTCGGTGCGTCAAGGTCGACGTCGTCCGCCGGCGGTGTGGCCGACGCGGGGAAGCCCACGGCCAGTTCCATCGCCGACGACACCCGGTCGCCGAGCCCGCCTTCGACGTCCACGGCCAGCGCCGTCTCGCCGAGCGACGGGCGGGCGCGGATCACGACGACGAGCAGGATCAGCAACGCCACGACCGGGATCGCGACGGCGACGATCGGGGCCGCCTCGAGCGGGACGAATCGCGCGACGATCCACAGGATCGCCTCGCCGATCGCGATCGCCGCCGTGGCCAGCCAGAGGCGGCGCACGATGCGGCGCAACCACAGCCGGTGCTGGTGAGGCGTCAGCGTGGCTCGCAGCGCGTCGAGCGACGGGTCGAGCGGTCCGGTCAGGGACTGGCGCGGATCTGGCGGGATGACTGCCGCTTCGGGTCCGGGGCGTTGCGCCCGGCGGCGGAGATCGCCGAGGCGGCGGATGCGCGTGTTCATGCAGCGGGTCCGCGCGGGACGCGCGCTCCGCGGCGCAGATGCCAGCGGCGCGTCGGTGAGACGGCCTGGACAGACAGGAACAGGAAGATCACGGACAGGACGAGCCAGGAGGCGACGCTCTTGGTCCACAGCGTGTCGCGCGTCGGACCGAACGGCTGCGCAGGCTCGACGACATCGTTGATCGGTGCCGGTCGAGCGATCACGCCGCCCTGGTCGATTGCAACGAGATCCTCCTCGACGAACCCCTTCTCGGGGACGGCCGGCATGGGGGCGGGCATCGGAACGCCGTCGTTGCCGTTGATGATGACGCCGTCGTTGCCCGGGACGAGGCCGGTCACGAAGCTGCACCAGCCGCCGCCGAAGGTGGACTCGGTGCCGCACATCACGTCGGCCTGGGCGATGAACGGGTTGATCCACGCGAGAGGCGTCGGTGACCGGATCCCGAGCGGTCCAGGCCGCCGGTTCCCGTTGTTGTCGAAGGACCCCATCGCCTGCCAGAAGACCAGCAAGAAGACCGTCCCGATGGTGATGGCCAGGACGCCGAAGATCGTGATCGCCGTCGAGGCGGTCGTGCGCTTGACGATGCTGGAGCACAGCAGCCCGAACGAGCCCAGACCCAGCGCGGTCACGATCAGCACGATGTAGCCGCGCACGACATCCTCCGGACCGACGCCACCGAACACGAAGACGACCGCCATCAGCGGGATCGACGCGGCGATCAAAAGGAAGACGTAGATCAGCGCCGAGAGCAGCTTGCCGATGACGATCGCGAGCGAGCTGATCGGGGTCGTGACGAGCAGCTCGAGCGTCTGCTTCTCGCGCTCGAGCGAGATCGCCCCGGCGGTCGACGACGGCGCCAGGAACACGACCTGCAATGTCATCAGCATGAGCAGCGCCGCGAAGATGCCCTGGCCGATGGCCGGGCCGGCCGCTGCGTTCGTTCCGCCGAACCCGATGTTGAAGGTGCTCTCCATCACCTTCTCGACCATCAGCGCGAAGCCGCCGAGGAGAAGGAGGTAGATCGTCAGGATGACGAATGCACGACGTCCGCGCATCCGGCCGCGCAGCTCCTTGACGCCGATCGCCACGATGCCGCCGACCGTCCGCGCGAACGCGGAGAGATGGGGGACCGGCGGCTGGATCGGTGGGGCGGTCGTCTCGGCCATCGTCGTCCCTCCTATGCCGCGGCCACGGGCTCGCGGTCCGGCGATGTCACTTGCAGGAACAACTCCTCGAGGTCGCTGGCTGCGCGCGCGAAGCTCACCACCGGCAGACCGGCCGCGACCATCGACGCCAGCAGACGGGCTGTGGCCTCGTCATCGCCGCGGAACCCGAGCTCGATCGTGCCGTCGTCGAGCAGGATCGCCGAGGCGACGTCGGGATCGGTCACGAAGCGGTCACGCGCGGCCTCCAGCTCCTCACCCTCGAGCAGCAGCCGGACACGCAGGACCGCACCGAAGCGCAGTCTCTTCTCGATCTCTGCGACCCGGCCTTGGGCCAGCACCTGACCGCGGTCCACGATCGCGACGCTGGTGCACAGCTCCTCGAGCTCGGGGAGGATGTGGCTGCTGATGAGGATCGTCTTACCCATCGAGCGCAGCTCCCGGAGGAGCTCGCGTAGCTCGACGCGGGCTCGCGGGTCGAGACCGGACGCCGGCTCGTCGAGCAGCAGCACCTGGGGATCGTGGACGAGGGCGTGCGCCAGGCACAGGCGCTGCTGCATGCCGCGCGACAGCGTCTGGACGTACTGGTCCCGCTTGGGGGCGAGGTCGACGAGCTCGAGCAGGTCGCCGATCACGCGACGCCTCGCCGCAGGAGCGATGCCGTAGCAACGAGCGAAGAAATCGAGGTACTCCCAGACTTTCATGTCGTCGTACACGCCGAACGCGTCCGGCATGAACCCGAGGACGCGCCGCACCTGGTCGGGGTTCCGCGTCACCGACATGCCAGCGATCTCGGCGGTCCCCGCGGATGGCGCGAGGAGGGTCGCCAGGATGCGGAGCAGCGTCGTCTTGCCCGCGCCGTTCGGGCCGACGAGCCCGAAGATCTCGCCCTGCTGGACGGACAGGTCGACGCCGGCGACGGCGAGCGTGCCGTCGTATCGCTTCACCAGCCCTTCGGTGCGCACGATCTCGGTCACTTGACGTCTCCCGTGATCGCCAGGTCGAGGTTGAAGTTGACGCTATCGCTGAAGTCGTTGACGAACCGGATGAGGACCGTGCCGGTCGCCGAGTCGACGAAGTCCCCAGGCCCGGTGACGGCATAGCGCGACCCACCGGCAAGGTGCGGGAGCCGGCGCCAGGTGCCAGCTGTCAGATCGTACAGCTCGACCTCGGGGAGGCCGTCGAAGACCGGTTGGACGCATCCCTCGATCGGCGGATTGCCACACGCCACGGGGATCGTCCCGAGAGGAGTGATCGCCTTCGGCTCGGCCCCGGGTAGCCCGAACTCTCCGAAGTTGAAGCCGATCGCGAGCTGCGTCGCGTCGATCGTGCCGTCGAACGAGATCGGCCGGTACGACATCTCCGCCGAGCCGCGGCCGAAGCCGATGTTGAACGGATCCTTGTTGAAGAACGCGGCGTCGCTCGAGACGACCGTGTTGCGGAGCAGGTCCTGGCGGAACGTCGTCTTGCCGCTGACGGTGATGTCGGCCGGCAGGAACCACAGGACGTTGCCGGTCCGCCGGGCGACCTGGCCCTCGATCTCGACCGGCAGCAGTTCGCGGTCCGACCAACCGAGGACGACGGCGCCGTCTGCCGGCAGTTGGCCGGTGAAGCCCCAGTTCGGGTCGAACGTGAGCTGGTCGATGATCGTGTGCCGTGCGTACTGCCGGGCCGTGCCTTCGCCGCCCTGGCTCGGGTCACCGAAGAAGATCTGCCCGACGATCTTGTCAGACAGCTGCTGGCCCATCTGGACGACCTGGAGCGCGACGTCGACGGAGGCCGTCTGGCCGGGAGCGAGATCGGACAGCTTGGCCACGGTCCCGCCCAGCACGACCGCCGGCGCCTGCAACACCTCGTCCGAGTCATTGGTGACGGTTCCCTTGAGCCGTCCCTCCTCGAGGCGCAGGTCGGCCTGGATGAGCGGCACCGTCACCGCGCTCTCTGCGCGGATCGTGCGCAACGAGCCGAAGCCGACGCCGAGGTCGCGGACACGCGAGGGATCGCCCTGCAGCACGTCGAGGCTGGACTGGCTGCCGTCGACGCCCATGAAGTCACCGCTGATCGGGGAGGACAGGAGGGCGCCACCGGGCACCCGCACCTGGTACGACCCGCGCGACGGCGAGAAGACCCCGAGATACGCCTGCGCGAGGCCCTCGGTCGCGCCTGGCGCTCCGCGAACGATCGCGACCTCGTTGACGATGATGTCGCTGCCGCGTAGCAGAGAACCGAAACCGTACGCGCCGACCGCGAATGCCACGATCAGCGCCGGCATGGTCACCCACGCCCACTCGCGCTTGTCGAGACGCCGCAGGACCAGGTAGTTCACCGGGCCGATCAGCAGGATGTAACCACCGAGCAGCGCGATCAGGCCGCCGACCGGCGGAAGCGCCAGCGTCGGCAACTGCGATGCGGCCTGGACGATCTGGCTGTCATCGCTGATGGCGGCTCCGCCTGCGGAGCGGGTCGGGATGAGCCTACGCCACAGGCCTTCCGCGGGGCGCGTGCCGGTCAGCCAGTCGGCCGTGGGATCGAAGCCGATGATCGTCACGGCGCCCGTGCCGTACGGTCGCTCGGCCGCCACGGTCTGATCCCCGACCGACGCGAGGGCCCGACCGGCCGTCAGCGTCCCGGACAGTGCCGGCAGGTCCTTGGCATCGTCCGGCACTTCGCCCAGGAGCGCCCCGAGCGAGGACGCAGCGACGTCGGTCGTCGTCGTCGGCCGATAGGGCAGGATGGCGTCGGGGAATGCAGACAGGCTCGCGGGACCGGACGTGCCGCCCGCGATGATGAGCCGACCGCCGCCGGCGACCCAGCCTCGCAGCGCCGCGATCTGCTCAGTGTTGAGCTGCGTCGAATCGATGTCCTGCCAGATCAGGCGATCGAGCGCGCCCCACGCCTCGACGCGCGTCGGCAGGTCGGCGGCATCGAGGCCGACCGTCAACGGCTTGACGTTGTTCATGTTGGGCAGCAGGTCCAGGTCGCCGATGATGTCGCCCGGTCGTTCCGCGACGATGCCGACGACCATCTGGGTCCCGTCGTGGATCGCATACGCCGCCTTGGCGGTGGCGATCGTCGTCTCGCCGGAATAGAGGCTGACCTCGAGCTCACGCCCGAAGCCCGGCGGTTGCGCGTACAGGCGATGGGTCTGATCGGACTGGGTCGGCGCCTGGATGAGGGTCCCGAAGCGCGTCCGCCCCTGCGTCCCGCCCGTGATGCGCAGCTCGCCGACGATCGGTGGGCCGTCGTTCTTGAGCCGGACGTCGATGGCCATCCACGACCCGACCCGGGCGTGCCCATCGAGCATGACCGCGGCCTCCATCGTCAGGCCGGGGGGCGGCGTCACGGCGGTCAGCGCCCGCCGGCTCGCCGCGACCGGGGCGACGACGAGCCCGGCGGCAAGCGCGACGGCGGCGCCGATACGCGCCAGGCGCATGACCGGTGAGACCCTCGTGAACCCTGTGTGACGCACGCGGACTCCGAAGCGATGGCCAGATGGGGATGGACGCACCAAGGACGCCTCGCCCCCGTCGAAAGTTGCGTCTGGCCGTGAGGTGTCGGCTCACCGACGCTTCGGTCGCGGTCCGGACGGGACCTATCGTACGATGGGGACGTCCCATGAGCCGCAGGCCGCGTGCCGTCATCCCGAGGGATCCGTGCCCGATCTCCGCCCATTTCGCGCGCTCCGCTTCGATCCGTCCAGCGTCGGGGACATCGGGGCGGTCGTCGCGCCGCCGTATGACGTCATCGATTCGACAACGCGTTCCCGGCTGATCGCCCGTCATCCCGCCAACGTCGTCCGGCTCGACATGCCGGTCGAGGAGACCGGCGATCAGCCGGATGACCGCTATCGGCGCGCGGCCAGGACACTCGCGACCTGGCGTTCCGACGGGACCCTGCGCAAGGATCCGCATCCGTCCGTCTACGCCTACGAGCAGTCCTATCGCGTGCCGGGCACCGCCATCGACCGGACGCAGCGCGGGTTCTTCGCGCGTCTGAAGCTCGAGTCGTTCGGCCCTGAGTCCGGCGTGTTGCCGCATGAACGGACCCTCGCCGGGCCGAAAGAGGACCGCTACAAGCTGCTCCGCGCCACCGGGGTCAACACGAGTCCGGTGGTGGGGCTGTTCGACGACCCGACCGAGGGCACCGCGGACCGGCTCGCCGCCGTCGCCGCAGGCCCGCCCGATGTCGACCTGACCGACGACGATGGTGTCCGCCACCGGCTGTGGGCCTTGCCCGCCGCGGGCGACGGGCCGGCCAGCATCGTCGCCGGGGAGCTGCTCGCCGCGGCCGAGGCGGGCCCGATCACGATCGCCGACGGGCATCACCGATACGAGACGGCGTTGCACTACCGGGATGAGCGGCGGATGTCGCGGTCCTGCGAGGAGGACCCGCCGTTCGACTATCTGTTGGTGCTGATGCTCGAGGTGACCCACCAGGACCTGACCGTCCTGCCGACCCACCGGCTCATCCGCGGGATCGGGTCCGAGCCGGCGGCCCGCGTCCTCGCGCGCGCGCACGACCTGTTCGACGTCGAGCCCGTCGGCTCGTCGGACGAGCTGCTCGCGAGGATGGCCGGCAACGACGGCGACGCGGGCGTTCGTGACGGTGGAGCGCTTCGGTCTGTGGACGCGTGATGGCGGCGCGCTCCTGACGGCACGACGATCCGCCTTCGAGCCGTACCTCCCGGCGGGTGGCGAGGCACTCCGGTCGCTCGACGTCACCCTCCTCGGTGTGGCCCTCGAGCAGCTCGCCGGCCTCGACGCCGAGGCCGTCGCCGGTGGTGCCGTCGACTACACGAAGTCCGCTGCCGACGCGATCGCCGCCGTCGACGCCGATGACGGCATCGATGCGGCATTCCTGCTCCAGCCGACGCCCGTCGCATCGGTCGAGGCGGTCGCCCGCGAGGGCGACGTCATGCCTCAGAAGTCGACGTATTTCTTTCCCAAGGCCCTGACCGGCCTCGTCATCAACCCGCACGAATGGTGAACCGGATGCCCGACCCGATCCCCGAGCCGATCCTGTCTCGAGCGCAGGTGCCGCCATCGAACGGCAGGCCGGTCCGCAAGGACGAGATCGAGCTGCACGACCGCGGGATCTATATCGAATCCTGGCTCCCGGAGCGGCGGTCACGACGGAAGCCGCTGCTGTTCGTCCACGGCGAGCTCGCCGGCTCGTGGGTGTGGGAGCGGTTTCTCGGCTACTTCGCGGGTCGCGGCTGGGAGGGCCACGCCCTCAACCTGCGCAACCACCACTGGTCGCTGACGGCGGATCCGGCCACCCTGTCGTTCGACACCTATGTCGAGGACGTCGTCGCCGCGCTTGACCGGCTGGGACCCTCGACCGTCGCGATCGGGCACGGCATGGGCGGGCTCCTCGCGCTCAAGGCCGCGGAGCGGGTCGCGCTTTCCGGCCTCGTGCTCATCGCGCCGCAACTGCCCCGTGACCTTCGTCCGCCGGTCCGGCCGTATGAGCTGCGCGAGGTTCCGGAGGTCTATGGGCGCAGCGTGATCGGCTGGGAGACACTCCCCGAAAAGTTGCTCCGCGACGACCGCGACCTCACCCTGGCCGACGTGCTGCGCATCCAGCACCTGCTCGGCCAGAAGCCGCATGAAGCCGGAGCTGCGCGGCGGCAGGTCCTGGCCGGCATCCCGGTCGACCGGCGGGTCGTCGCCGAGGTCCCTCGACTCGTCATCGGCGGCGGGCTCGACCGGACGACCACGCTGGACGACGCCGAGCGCCTCGCCGAGTGGCTCGACTCGGAATTCGAGCCGTTCGGAGCGCATTCTCATTTCGGTCTGATCCACGGCGAGCACAGCTATCAGCAGGTCGCCGAGGCGGTCCGCAGCTTCCTCGAGCTGCACCGGCTCTGACCGATTGGCGGTGCGCGGACGCACCGGCCGACTGGAACGTGCGTGTGATGCCCGTGGTGCGCCCTGTCACCTCTCTGCCATGTCTGAGACAATGACCCCAGCAGGGAGTCCCCCCGGCGTCCGTTCGCCGCCGCATCGCCGCTGACCGAGCGGTCGCCGACCCCCAAGCCCCGCGCTCACTGCGGGTTCCCCCCAGCTCCCTGTCACATCCCGGACCGTGCATCGGCGCGTCCCGGACAGCCTTCGTTCGCCGCCCCCAGCGGCGTCCAGGTAGAGAGGAGCGTCATGTCGTCGCTCTCGAACGGCGCCCAGTGGGCGTCTCGTCGAGTCATCCCAGCGTTGATCGTGCACGTCGTAGCCTTCCTGCTGGCCTTTGGCACGATCCTGATCGTCGCCCGCATGAGTCCGACCTCGGCGGCCACCGACACCATCCTCATGTCGCGATCCGAGCTTCTCTCGCGACCGACCAGCGGGACCGCATGGACCGCCCTCAAGGCCCGCGCCGACTCGTCGATCGGCACGCCTGACATCTCGAATCAGGACGAGTCCGCGGACGTCACAACACTCGCCAAGGGCCTGGTCTATGCGCGCATCGGCGGTGCCGGCTACCGGGGCGACGTCATCTCCGCCCTGAAGAGCGCCGTCGGTTCCGAGACCGGCGGGCGGACTCTCGCCCTCGGGCGCAACCTTCCGGGCTACGTCATCGCGGCGGACCTCGTCGACCTTCCGTCGGCCGATCCATCGTTCGACCAGAACACGTTCCGTCCGTGGCTGCGGTCGCTGCTGACCAAGACCCTCGACGGGCGGACGCTCGTCAGCACGCACGAGGATCGTCCGAACAACTGGGGCACCCATGCCGGGGCCGCGCGCGCCGCGGTCGCCGGGTACCTTGGCGACAGCGCCCAGATCGCTCGGACCGCACAGGTGTTCCGGGGCTACCTCGGCGATCGCACCGCCTACGCCGGGTTCAGCTACGGCGAGCTCAGCTGGCAGTGCGACCCGCTCCGACCTGTCGGGATCAACCCGCCGTGTTCGCGTGCGGGCATCAACCTCGATGGCGTCCTGCCGGACGACCTGCGTCGTGGCGGCGCGCTGCAGTGGCCGCCCGCCTCCACGGGCTATCCGTGGGAGGGGATGCAGGGCGCGGTCCTGCAGGCCGAGCTCCTGCGGATGCAAGGCTACGACGCCTGGTCCTGGTCGAATCGCGCACTGCTGCGAGCGACGACGTTCCTCTACAACCGCGCCGGCTGGCCGGCGACGGGCGACGACGAATGGCAGCCGTGGCTGATCGACAAGCGGTACGGCACGTCGTTCCGCGCGCCCGCCCCCGCACGGACAGGCAAGAACTTCGGCTTCACCGACTGGTTGTACGGGGCGGCCGGCACCACGTCCGGACCGCCGCCGGCGCCGGCGACCCCACCCCCGACAGCGACGCCGAGGCCGACCGCGACGCCAGGGCCGACACCGGTCCCGACGCCCGTGGGGACTCCGGCTCCGACGCCGGGTAGTACACCCGCTCCAACGCCAGGTCCGACGCCGACCGGCGCGACCGTGCCCACGGCACAGCCGACGCCGACGCCGGATGGCACGCCGGGACCGGCCGCCACGCCGACGCCGACACCCGCGCCGACCACTGCCCCCACGCCTGAGCCGACACCGACCTCGTCTCCGTCGAGGCCCCAGTCGGCGAAGCCGCCCAAGGTGAGCCGTCCACTGGTCACGCTGTCCGACACCTCGGCGGTCCCGAGCGTTGGCGTGCCGGTCATCGTCGACTGGGCGCTGACCGACACGCAGGCGGGCATCCGGAACTACCAGCTCCAGGTCCGCATCGGCGATGGCAGCTGGGCTCCGCTCAGCCTCACGTCCCCCGCCTCGAGCGTCTCGAGGCGCACGGTACCGGTCGGGACGACGTTCCGCTTCCGGGTCCGTGCGATCGACCGTGCGGGCACGGTCGGCGACTGGGTCAGCTCCGCCACGTACCGCGCGAGCGCGGTGTCGGACTCGTCCAGTGCCGTCCGCTGGTCGGGTTCATGGGTCTTCGCCTCGCACAGCGGCTATCTCGGTCGTCGGGCGCACTCGACGACCCGCCGTGGCGACATCGCCACGATCGATTTCAATGGCACATCCATCGCGTGGGCCGGCCCCGTCGGCCCGACGCGCGGCAAGGCAATCGTGCTGATCGACGGCAAGGCGGTGGCCACCATCGACCTCGGACACGCGACGTTCCGGGCGAGGGACATGGTGTTCGCTCGCAACCTGCCCGAAGGTCCACACACCCTCCGGGTGCAGGCGCAGGGCACGAGCGGGCGACCGACGGTCGCCATCGACCACATCTACATCCTGAGCCCGCAGTGAACGGGAGCCCGGGCGACCGGGCTCCAGTCCTCTGGTATCCTGTCGGCCGTCGCGGCGGTCCCCGCCCGACGGCCGGCGCCGCATTCGTCTAGAGGCCCAGGACACCGCCCTCTCAAGGCGGAGATCACCGGTTCGAATCCGGTATGCGGTACCAAAATCGCCAGTTTCGGCCCGATCCACGCTCGGATCGGGCTCGATTGCGATCGGCCTGCGGAAGGTCATCGCCTGGACGGACATCACCCGCGACCCGACTCGCTTCCGCTTCGACGGCCGATGATCAGAGGGCAGTGACCTCGTCGCCGACGGAGATCACCCCATCGGTCAGGATGTCGGCGTTGATGCCGCCGCGGTGCACGAGGTCCCGGATGATCCCCGGGCGGGTCCGCTGCTCGAGTGATAGACAGGGCTCGCAGATCTCGACCCCGTAGCACTCGACCTCGCCGACCCGGAAGCGCCGGCCGATCAGCTCGTTGAGCCGCACCCCGCGCACGGTCACCTGCCGGCGGGTGGCCCCCGGCGGCAGGCCGACCTCGTCGACGACCTCCTCCTCGACCAGCGTGAGGGCCTCGCCAGGATCGGCGCCGCCCTGGGCGTGGAAGTGGCGGTCGCCCTCGAGGCCCATGCCCGCCCGTGCCCGGACCGACGGCACCGGCGCGACCGGGCCGCCGTGGTCAGCGCCGAGGTGGATCGCGACGACCTGCACTCTGGGACCTCCTGCTGAGCCCGCGACCGCCCTTGGCGGGCATTCGTCAGGTCAAGGCTAACGCTGCGGCCCATCTTCCGTTAGTACCGTCAGCCGCTGGGAAATCAACGAGTACCTGACGCTGTTCTGAGCGATCACAAGGATGGGTGACCACCCAACACGCGGCCGGCTCGGTCAGCGCCAAGCCGGATACCTTCCCCTTGTTGGGCTACGTGTCACGGTCGGTCGGGACTCGTAGCCGCTCGAATCCGGCGGAGCGCCTAGGTTACTGGTCAGGCGAATTGCGTGGCGCTTCGGGTTTGTCGCGCAAGCACCCCTGTCCGGACAGGTCGCACGTCCGACTAGTGATTCGAGCGCGCCCGACAGGAACCCCGACGGCACCGGCGCCCCGGACTCGTCCGGGCCATCTCTCGGCGCCGGACCTGAACCCCTATCTGAACCCTTATGGATCCTGTGTCTTGTGTCTCATGTGTCTCTTGGATGTACTCGTTGAACGCGGCTGAGACACATGAGACGGTTCACTAGGCATCCGGTATGCGGTACCACTACACCACGACATGTAGTGGTTTGTTGCGGTTTGATGGTCGCGCCAACCTGTCCTCTCCGACCCCGAGGGCGCGGTCAGCTACAGGTCGACCTGGACCTCGCCGTTGGCGACGTGGAGGGGGTAGCTGCGCACGGGGTCCTCAGCCGGACCGCGCACGACCGCACCGCTCGTGACGTCGAAGCGGCTTCCGTGGCAGGCACACTGCACCGTGGACCCGTCGAGCTTCCCATCACCCAGAGAGCAACCCCTGTGGGTGCACGTGTCGTCGATGGCAAAGAGCGTCCCGGCCACGTTCGCGAGGGTGATCCGCGTTCCCTTGGAGCGACCGGCCCCGATCGTCCTTAGGAGCGGGATCCGGCTCCGACCGACCGCTTCGGCGCCGTGCTCAACGGACCTCGAACGCCCGCACATGCCCCGGCTCGACGTCGGTCGTGCGCGCAATGGTTCTCAGCATCTCTGAACCTCCTCGAAGGACCACTTTGATCTCTCGTCAGGTGTCGTGTCCGCATGGGCCTCAGTTCCCGACAAGGCCCGCGCGAGCGGATGGCGTCGAGTCCTGCGCAGTACTGTCGGGGCCCGCGAAGACGTAGACGATCATCGCGACCCAGCCAAGGCTGACGAGCCCCAGGACGAGCAGCACGACGAACCAGGTCTTGTCATCGAGTCGGGACGTGTTGAGCAGCGCACCGACCCACGAGGCGATCGCGGCCAGCGTGCCCGCCGCCAGGACGAGCGAGGCGACGATGAGAGCGGCGATGGCCCAGGCGAACGGTCCGCCGCTCAGGGTCACGACCTCGGAGCCACGGATGACGACCGCGCCATTTGCGAGCGCCGCCACGACGCCAGCGATCCCGATGGTCAACCCCACGACGACCGTGGCGATGGCACCGGCGAACAGCCGGGTAATGGTTGACTTCGACATTTCGACTACCTCGCTGTTGGAGTCCGATGACCCTTACTCCCCGATGACCTCGATCACCATGCCGGGATGCCATGTGCAGACGAACTGCGTAGTTCCCTTTGGCACCGTGGCGGTCACCGTCACAATGCCCCCGGACTCCATCGGGCCGGTGCTGACATTCAGGTCAGTACTGGTGAAGTTGTGGTTCGACTGCCCCGCGTTGCGCAGCTCGAACGTTGCCGGGACTCCCGCGTCAACCTGCACGCTCGCGGGCTGGAACGTGTCGTCCTGCATGACGATCTGCGTGGCGTCCTGTCCGCCCGGGCCCGGCCGAACATCACCGGCCGCGTTCTCGCCCAGCGCATTTCCATAGATGGCCGCGGCACCTGCACCGATCACGACGACCAGCAGCAGCGCCGCGACCCCGGCGACAATCATCCATCGACGCATCTCGAATCCTCCTAGCCCGATAGGGCACTTATGGATCCGGCCGTTGGCGACGCCAGCGCAGTCCGGACCCGTAGTCCGGCCACGACCGTATGTCTCAGAGAGTCGCGAGTCGTCACTCGGAAGTGCAGTAGCGGGGTGGAATTCCGACGAGGAACGAGCACCGTCCCGAGGTTGGCAAGCCCTGGTCGGCGGGCCCTACGAGCGGAGCCGCAGCCCGAGTACTCGTATCGTTCGAAGGAGCGCATCCACCACTGGACCCGGGGCACGGTCACCGATGTTGATCATGACGCCCAGCTGTCGACGGCCATCCGGCGTGCTGAGGATCATGGTCAGGAAGCCGGGGATCCCACCGGCGGCGCCGACCAGTGGCCCGCCGGGTGTGTCGGTCTCGATGATCCCCAAGCCGTTTCGGTCAAACAGGGGCAACGGGAGGGAGGCCCGTGGGACTGCGACGCTGGTGAGCATCTCTGATAACAGCTGGGACGGCAGTAGCTCGCCACCGAGTAGGGCCCGAAAGAAGAGCTGGAGATCCTGGAGATTCGAGATGAGCGCGCCCGCTGCCCAGGCATATGAGGGGTTCTGGGCAGTGAAATCGATCAGCGGGCCGTCCACCACGTCCAGCTGCGGAGTCAGTGGCAGGCTGTATCCGCGCGACATCGGGCTCGGGATGCCAGTGCCTGCGACAGGGAAGGACGTGTCGCGGAGTCCGAGCGGCCTGAGGATCCGCCGTGACAGCTGCGTGCCGAGCCTCGTGCCAGTCGCCGCCTCGATGATGAGCCCGAGCAGGGTGTACCCGACGTTGGTATAGGCCCACGCGGTGCCCGCCGGAAAGAGCTGCGGGCGATCGGCAACGAGTGCGACCTGCGCTCGCGGGGTCCAGGTGCGAAATCGTCCGTCTGGGGACCCATACAGCGAGCGCCAGAGCATTGGCGCGTTGTGGGGCACGCCACTCGTGTGGTTGAGGAGCTGCCTGATGTTGATCTGGTCGCCATAGGACAGGACGCCCGGCAACCACCGCTCCACCGAGTCCGAGAGCGACAGCATGCCGTCCGCGACCAGCTGGAGCACGACCGCTGCGACGAACGGCTTCGTCACGCTGCCCGCCCGAAAGTGCAGGTGAGGCTGCATGGCACGGCCGGTTCGAAGGTCGGCGACGCCGCTCGCGACCTGTGCGACGACGCGCTCATCCACGATCCGCGCCGCGGCCCCGGGCGCACCGGCCGCCACTAGCTTCCTGACCAGCTGCAGCAGCTCACCGGGATCATCAACGATCCGATCGACAACGGTGGTGGCCGAAGGGGCACGCGACATCTCGCTCACCGTCCGCCCCCCTCGAGGAGTCCCTTGAGAACGCCCAAGTTCTCGGCCACAGACGAGCGGATACGGCCGCCAACGAGGTCGGTGAGGGGTCCAAGCGGCACCTGCGGATCAAGCTCAACGAGGTTCTTGAGCCGCGTTCCCTGGGCGGTCGGTTCGAGCTCGTATCTCACCCGGGCTCTGAATGCCCCGATCGATCCTTCGACCTCGACCGTTCGATCGGGGACGAGGCGGGTGAGCTCGAGGAGCTCGACGGCAGGCCGCGGTACCTCTCGAGTCTGTCGGTAGCGAGTCCCCACGCCGACCGGGCCCGGAGTCACCTTGCGGGTGCTCGTGATCGCCCAGTTCCATTCCGGGGTGTGCTCGAGGTCAGCGAGGTAGGTGTAGACGACTCGTGGATCCCGCGCGATCTCGAGGGTGTTCTCGAAGTGCATCATGATCTCCGTCCTCCGATCGATACGTAGGCCGCCGGCGCGTGATCACGGGTCCCGCTCGTCTACCGGTGGCCGCGTCCGCAGATCGATCAGCTCGGCGACCCAGGCTCGGAGTCGACCGAGGTGCTCGCCGTAATGCTCCGCGCCGGCCTTGCGAACCCAGCGGTCGGCCGCGTCGTCTGGCTCGCGAAGTGCGAACCACGCCTGGAGCATCCAGATCCGGGCGCCGTTGGCCTGCGTCCACACGACGTCCCAGGGCTCGTCCTTGAGGGCCGCCAGCGTCGCGGTGCTCCGGCGGTCGGCATCGAACTCGTGCGGCTCGTACGAGTTGGCCGCGATGTTGATCAACTGCGTTTCCGCTTCAGTGAGCCACATCCCAAGGTGAGCGATGAGGTCCTTCGCACTCCAGTCGGGATCCACGAAGTAACCGGGGGCGAGTCGCTCGCCGGGTGTCAACAGATTGGTGAGTGCCGTGATCTCCGCCCAGCGAGCACGCTCGATCTCGATCTCGGCGATCAGCGACTGGTCGAATGCCGGCCACGCCGGAGGGCCGGTGACCGGTAGGCGTAGACGACCGTTGAGCGCATCGGGGCTGCGACCGTCCTGCAATTCGTGCGCCATGGCAAGCGCCTCCTTCGTTACTGTGGGGTTTGGCTACGGCTTGTGGTGCGGCCCGTCGCGGTCGACCGCTTCGATGCGTTTGTGCGCACGCCCTCCCAATACCAGCGAGCGCCTTCCCACGCGGGCTGCCCTTCGGGCGGCCGAGCCACGTAGGTCCAAGTCGGGTTGGGATGAGCGCGGTGGACGGGTCGAGCCATCGGGGCGGAGGCGGCGGGCCGGTGGCGAACGAGCGGCGTCGCCGACGGAACTCGATTGAGAAGAGCCTCATAGGCCGCCTGGATGGACAGAAACGTGGCCAGGCCTTCGCCACCCGCGCGGTCGGGATGGAATCGCTTCGCGAGCCGTCGGTAGGCGACCTTGATCTCCGCGGGCGAAGCGCCCGGCCGCAGGCCGAGCCGTGCATATGCACCCGATCGGAGGCCGGATCGGTGTGTTCGATTGATCGTGGTCATCGTCTCGTCCGATCTGCCGCTACCCGACGGTCAGGCTGCCGCTCATGTCCGGATGGACGTCGCAGCGGAAGAAGTAGGTGCCCGATCCCAAGGCCGGCACGTCATAGACGACGACAGCGGGGCCGCTGAACGGCTCCTCGACGAGGACCTTCTCGGCCGCCGACGCGTCCCGGTAGATCGCGACGTTGTGGAGGGCGGCTTCCTGGTTGTCGAAGACGATCTGGAAGGGCTTGTCGGCCGGGGCAGTCAACGAGGTCGTCGAGAATGCGAGGCCATTGGCCTCGATCGACAGGGCGTCCGGACCGACCGACGGCTGAGTGGTCGGGTTGGCCGAGCCTCCTGCACAGGCGGTCAGCGCAGCAATCGGGATGAGTAGGGAGGCGAGCAGCCTCATCATCGGAAGGCTCCTATCGGGGTGATCTGAACTTGCTTCCTGAGGCTAGGAGCCGGCCCCGCGGCGGTCGTCACCCGAAGGTGGATAGGGCAGGTGGAATCCTGCATAGGCGAACTCGGGGGATCGAGTGGCGTCGCGCCACCGGGTGGCGGCGGGGCTCGGGTCAAGGCCGTCTTGCTGGCGCGACGGCCGGGACGCGGGCGGGTGCCGCTCGACGCTCAGGGCCCGGCGGGCTCCGACCTCACGAAGCTCGGGCGCGGTCGTCCTCGATTCGGCGTACCGAGATCAGCACCAGGCCGAGGTCATTTACTCTCGACAGCAGTCCGTGCAGCGCAGCCTGGTCCGCGACCTGACCCACGATGAGCGTCTCGTTCTCGCCAATGGTCCGGACTTCGAGCCCGTCGAACCAGGATGACCAGCGCTCGTCGAGGAGTCCCTCGACCCGGATCTCGTAGCCCATCAGACGCGGATGCCCATGTCGAGCCCAACCACATCGTCCCGCCTCATTTGGTCGATGACGCCGCGGAGCGGTATCGCTGAACCTGCTGGCTCGCCGCGGCACCCTCGCCCACGGCAGCGGCAACACGTTTCATCGAGTCATGGCGGACGTCGCCCGCCGCGAAGACGCCGGGCATCGTCGTTTCGAAAGGCAGCCGGGTGTGCCCGTCAGCTGACGGCACGTCGTCGCCCGTCAGGACGAAGCCTCGCTCGTCGCGGGCAATCGCTGACGGCAGCCATGCTGTTTGTGGCTCGGCGCCGATCAGCAGGAATAGGCCCGTCGCGTCGCGTTCATCGATCGTCCCAGCGGCGTTGTCGCGGATCACGAGCGAGCGCAATCGCCGGTGGTCCCTCGCCTCGGCGATCTCGCTGCTGAGACGCACCTCGACGTTGGGCAGGTCGTTCAGCTGCTCGAGCAGGTACTCCGACACGGTCCCGGCAAGCGAGTGGCCACGCACGATGACGGTGACCGTTCGGGCGTAGCGGGCGAGGTGGATGGCCGATTGGGCGGCCGAATTTCCGCCGCCCACGACCGCGACTGGCTCACCGGCCATCGCGCGGGCCTCCGTCGCCCCCGAGCCGTAGAACACGCCACGGCCGACGAGGCCTTCGACGCTCGGGATCCCGATCCGCCGATACGACGCGCCCATCGCCAGTACGATCGCCCGCGCCCGCGCCTCGGAGCCGTCATCGAGCAGGACGATGCGCTCATCACCGTCAGCCCGAATCCCGTTCGCACCTCGGCCTATTCGCGCCTGGACGCCGAACATCCACGCCTGCTGCCAGGCTCGCCGCAGGAGCTCCGCGCCGCTCAGGCCGCTGGGGAATCCGAGGAAGTTTCGGATCATTGGACTCGAGCCCGCCTGACCGATGCTCGGCTCGACCAGCAACACGCGCAAGCCTTCTGAACCGAGATTCACCGCGGCCGACAGGCCCGCAGGCCCCGATCCGAGGATGGCCACGTCGAACGGTGTCGAAAGGGGCTCGGCGTTCGCGCCGAACGCTTCGGCAACCTCGGATAGCGACGGACGCGCCAGGATCCGGCCGTCGGGCAAGACGGCAACCGGCATCCGATCGCCCGGATCGAGCCCGGCGACAAGGCGGAGGCCTTCGGCCGTTTCGGCAACGACGAACCCCACGCGGGCTCCCCCCCAGCGTTCGAGGACATCGGCGAGAGCCTGCCCCTGGACATCGGACCGCTCGCTGACGATCGTGATTCCAGAGGTGAAGCGGCCGTGCTCACGTGCCCAGTCGGCCAGGATGTCGCCGACCAGCGCCAGGAACTGCTCGTCGGTCTCGTTCCAGGGCAGGCTCGCTTGATGGTCGATCTCGCCGAGCGTCGCTGCGCGGGCGATCGTCGGCAGTGCCGACAGGTCGGACCATCGCGTCACGACGAGTCGTCGTGCGGTCGGAAAGGCGTCCCGGGTGCGGGCCAGGAAGGCGGTTCCGGTCTCTGGTTTCATCCATTGACCTGCGACGATGAGGGCGACATCGGCCGCCTTGTCCCGAAGACGCAACAGCTCATTGAACGCGGCGACGGGTCCCGGCAAGGACATGACGTCGTAGTCGGTCCCGTACCGCCTGTTGAGGCATTCCTCCAGGACGTCACGGGCGCTCCGATCGTCCTCGACGACGAGGATCGTGGGCCGGTTCTGCGTCGGGTTCGCTGCAAATGTGCTGGTTGGGACGTCCGGCGGCAATCGCCAGCCGGCTGCCCAGCGACTCCGTCCATCGTTCCCGAGGGTGCTCTCGCTCACGTGGTCTCCTCGATCAAGGCGGCGGCTGCCGCGCGGTTCTCGAAGACGCTACGAGCCGGAGCTGATCGCGGTCATCACCCGAAGGTGGACGAGAGCGGTGGAAATGTCGCGATGGGTTCGGCTACGGAATCAATCCAAGCTCGCGAGCGTGGGCGGCCGCCTCGGTGCGGTTCGTAGCGCCGAGCTTGCCCAGGATGTGGGTGGCGTGCTTCTTGACCGTATCGAGCGTGACGAACAGCTCATCGGCGATCTCGCGATTCGACTTGCCGGCCGCAAGGAGCTGGAGCACCTCAAGTTCACGCTCGCTCAGCGCCTCGATGAGGCCCGGGATCGTCGTGGAGCGTGAATCGACGAGCCGGTCCCCGGGCGAGGCGCCCCGCGCTGACGCCGGCTCCAATGCGGCGCCCAGACGGCTGAGGTAGCCCAGCGACACACCCGCGCTCGTCAAGTCCCGACCGCGTTTGGCGACAAGCCGGGCGAGCAGGGTGGCCATCGTTTGCCCCTCGTCGACGAAGACCCGCACCCATCCCTGTGGGGCGGCGAAGGTTACTGCCTCGGCCAGGGCGTCGAGCGCGCCGTCCTCCTCGCCGCGCGCCGCGCGCGCCAGCGCCCGAAGGCTATGGATCTCGATCGCACTCCCGAAGCGGCCCTGCTCGGTCGCTGTCCGCAACAGCCGATCCAATAGCCTCGAGGCCTGTTCGGGGCGGTCCTGCGCGATCAGCACGCGGGCCAGGAGAAGATGTGCCGGCTCGCGGGGGTATGTCGGCTCATCGTCAGCGTCGAGGCCCCGCTCCACCGTCCAAGCAGCGGCCGCGTCGACGTCACCCAGGACGAGCAGCAACCGTGCCCGCGATGCGGGCACGGGGTTAAGCAGGTCGACCACGTCGGAGCCGGGTGCAACCTCGATGGCCTCGGACATCGCCTCCAGCGCCCCGGCTGGATCGCCCTGCGCCTGCCGGATCCAGGCCATGTCGGCCAGACCCGTCGCCAGTGGCTGGGTGTATGCCAGCTGGCGGCATAGCGCGATCCCATCGGTGATGTGCCGCATCGCGCTGGCGAGATCGCCCCGCTGGTAGGCCACCTCGGCGATGCCCACGTATGGGATACCGGCGGCCGGCAGCGGCGGGCGGCCCGGGACCGCCGTGATCTCCAATGCCCGGTGGTAGGTCTCGAGTTCCGCGTCCAGGTCGCCCAGCGCGCGGTGGACCTGGCCGAGGCGATGGCACTGCGAGGCGACTTGGAAGGACAGGCCGGCCGCGTGCCACCCGTCGATGATCGACGACAGCACGCGCTCGGCATCGGGTAGCCGGCCGGACAGCCAATCCGCCACGGCCAGGTGCGCGCGGACCAGCGACGCCATCATCGACTGGCCATCGCCGAATTCGACCAGCGCCCGCGAGGCGAACGCGATCGTCGCGTCGATGTCGCCGTGGAGCTCGGCGACGTATGCCCGGTAGTGGGCGATCCTCCCGGGGACGTTCGCGAGGCCCCCGGTTGCTCCGTCGACAGAAGGCGCTTCCGACTCCGGCCCGACTTCCGCGTAGGCGCGCTCGGCGGCATCCAGCAGCCCATCGACTGCCTCCACCTGTCCACCCTGGATGGCCAGGACAACCTGCGCCAGTAACAGCCGCGGACGGCCTTGGATGATCTGGCCGGGCAGCGCGGCGAGCCACCGTTCGACGGTCGCTCCCTCCCCCCGCAGCAGGAGCTCGCCGGCGTGTTGCTCGATGAGTCTGGCCGCGAGATCGACATCTCCAGCCGCCCGCGCGTGACGCACAGCTTCGTCGGCCAGCGCATGCTCCTCGTACCACGCGGCGGCGCTCCGATGCAGCTCCGTGAACCGCGCGGGCTGCTCCTGCTGCAGGCGCGCGCGCAGCAGGTCGGCAAACAGATGGTGGTAGCGCCACCAGCGCCGCATCTCGTCCATCGGCACAAGGAACAGGTTCGCTCGCTCGATCTCCTCCAACAGCTGCTGGCTATCGCTGCGGCCTGTGACGGCGTCGCACAGCGGCCCCGACAGCCGCTCCAGGATCGACGTCTCCAGCAGGAAGTTCCGAATCGATCCTGGCTGGCGCTCGAGTACCTCCTCGGTCAGGTAGTCCAGGATGTATCGGTGGCTGCCCGAGAACGCCTCGAGGAAGGCAGTCACGTCAGGTCGCCCGCGAAGCGACAGGGCAGCGAGCTGTAACCCGGCCGCCCACCCTTCGGTGCGGTCCGTGAGAGTTGCCACGGTCGTATCGGGCAAGGGCAGGTCTGATCCGACCGCGTCGCGCAGGAGCGCGGCAGCCTCGTCGATCGTGAACCTCAGATCCGCGGCTCGCAGTTCGGCCAGCTGTCGGCGGCCTCGCAGCCGCGCGAGAGCCAATGGAGGGTCGGCGCGGCTCGACAGCACAAGGTGAACTCGCGGCGGCAGATGCTCCAGCAGGAACGTCACCGACTTGTGCACCGCCCACGAGTCGATAACGTGGTAGTCGTCCAGGACCAGCACCACTTCGTCGCTGCCGGGTCGGGCGGCGAGCTCATTGACCAAGGCCGCCACCGGCCCCTCGAAGGATGGCGGTGCGGGTGGACCAAACAGGGGGCCGGTCAGCTCGGCGACGCCGGGCTGGACGCGGTCAAGGGCCGCAATGGCGTGGCGCCAGAAGCGTGCCGGGTCGTTGTCGCCAGGGTCGAGCGATATCCAGGCCGGCGCCCATCGGCCGGTCTGGCTCCAGTCGGCGAGCAGGGCCGTCTTCCCGAACCCAGCCGGAGCGCAGACGAGGATGAGCGCCCGCTCCAACCCCTCGTTGAGCTGCTCCACGAGCCGGGGGCGGGGGACGAAGCCCGGCTGACGGGGTGGAACGTACAGTTTGGTGGCGAGCACCCCGTCCGAGGCGCCGGAGGCGACCGGCCGGGAGGTCGCTCCAGGCGGTTGAGACATCGCGCGCGGGGCCTCACTCGTACCCGGGCTCCCGGGTGCGGCCGCGGGGCGCGGGCGGTCATTGTATGTCGCCCGCCACTGGCCCCAGTCGCGGTACCCACCGCCACCAGGCGATGCCACTCGCCGGATCCCAGCTGAATGCAGGGGCCGCCGGCGCTTGAGGATTCCACCCCCAGACGCCACTTCCGAGTGACGACGTGTGGGCCCACCCCTCCGTAGCGTGCTGGCACAGCCGCGACCCGCAGCGGCCACCTGTTCGACATAGCTTGCAAGGAGTTTCACCACATGTCCGCGAACATCTTCACTTCCCGGGGCGCCGGCAGTGCGCTCCTCACGGCAGTCGTCCTCGAACTGACCGCCGCCACGGCCTACATCCACGTCAGCCTCGGCGGGACGCTCTTCCTGCTCAACGCCCTCGGTTACGTGGTCCTCGGACTCGCGTACGCGCTCGGTTCCGTCGCACCGATCCGGATCGTCCAGCGATTCAGCTGGTTGCCTCGGGTCGCGCTCGCCGCGTACGCGCTCGTCACGATCGGCGCGTACCTCGTGACCGGCCCCTACATCGTCCTTGGCTGGGTTGCCAAGGGGATCGAGGTCGCGATCGTCGGCCTGATCTGGCTTGACCTACTCAGCAAGTACGGCAGCCCGAGCGGACTCACCCGCGCCGCCGCCGATTTCGATCAGGACGCCGTTCCCACCCCGCAATCCGCTCCGTGGGTGAGCGGGCCGTGCGCGGCCAGCCACGGAAGGGCGGGAGGATGCCCGCCAAATCAGCAGGAGATCTGAAATGAACGCAACGATCACCACACGAGGCGGCACCGGGTCGACAGCCCGGGGCGGTGAGCCCGAACTGCCTGCGGTCACCTACCGCCTGCTCGGCTCGAGGGGTTTCCGCTCCGACGAGGCGGGGAACCTGACGGCCTATCTGCATGGCCTCCGGCCCGTCAAGGGCGGCTGGGCCGTCGGCGAGATCGAGCGCCTGCTATTCCTGCGCCACCTCGTCGCGCGCGGCAATCTGGGCTCGTGAGGAGAGGCGTGGCCGAACCACGCAAGGATCCGCGGAGAGGAGTTGATCGTGAACTACCGATTTGAGGTTGCAAGCCGAAGGCCCGTTGAAGGCGTCACGAAAGTCGTCCGCTGCCGACGCCTGTCATGTGCCCAACGCAGATGCCCACCGGGCTCAGGCCTTTGAGGTCTGAACCCTTATCTGGATTGATCCATGCTGCCCATGGCGCTCTAGGACGTCCAATGTGAGCGCTGTGGGCCGCATGCGAC
Organism: uncultured Chloroflexia bacterium; assembly: GCA_963819655.1. Lineage (GTDB taxonomy): Bacteria > Chloroflexota > Limnocylindria > Limnocylindrales > CSP1-4 > SPCO01. Next base: position 84,190 of record CAWFXA010000003.1, read on the forward strand.
AAGCCGACAAGCATCCGGTATGCGGTACCACTCCACCACAGCAAATGTAGTGTTCTGTGCGGCTCAGACCACAGCATCCTGTGGTTCTACCGAAATCGAACGTTGTTGACCCTTCTGGACCCTTATCCTGCGATGGCCAGCAGTACTCGACCAGATGCAGCCGAGAGTCGACCGGATAGGGCGGAGGTCGATGATGCGTCGGCGCTCCTCGGCGACCTAGCATGTCCGGTGGTCAAGTGGAACACCTGTACTGGCGCGCCCGACAGGAGTTGAGCGCGCGGATGCCATATATATTCGCATCCCCGTCGAAGGGGCAGGGAAGACCGCGGCGGCGACGGCATGACAAGGCGAGCGAAGACCTGCGGTTAACCGACCGCGTGGGGCCCCGACCGTTGTTGCCCAAGCTAGGCGCAGCTCGATCCCGATGTCATCGAGCCAGCGTCGGAGATTCCGATAGAGCGCCGGACAAGCCACGACCGCCGACCAGGATGGTCGGCGGTCGTGTTCGTTGAGGGGGATTTAGCGGCGAGCCGCGGCCACTGACTTCTCATCCGCTTCGCGTCGGGCGAGGATCGCGTCGAGGACGGCGTACTCGGCCCCCTCGATCGCGGAATACGCGTAGTCGATCGCGAGCTCGGCGTCGGCTTCGGCCCACGCTGCGCGGTCCTCGGCGTTGTCGGCGTTGAACTCGGCCTTCTGGTGGGCCATGTCCTTGCGGGCCTTGGCGAGGTGCGCGTTCCACGAGTTCTGGACGTCGCTCCAGTCGTCGCGGGCCCGCTGGCCGGCGGCCTGGGTCTTGGCCTGGAGCTTCTTCGCCTCGGCCTCGGCCGAATCGCGAACGTTGGTCACGCTCTGCTCGAGCTCGGCTCGAGCCTGGTTCCTGGCCGCCGCGGCGTGGTCCTCGGCGGTCTTGGCCCGATCGGAGAGCTTCCTCAGGTCATCGGATGCTGCCATGGTGTGGTTCTCCTTTTCTGAATGTGCGAACGTGCGCCTCGGGAGAGTGGTCGTCCTGACGGGCGTCAGGCCGTGACGTAGCTCGTCGGGTGACGGAAGACCACGCCGCCGTGCCGCCAGACCGCCTCGTCGACGTCCTGGGTCGAGTACTCTTCGACCTCCGCGACGAGCGCGGCGTGGCCCGGCAGCAGACGGCCGGAGACTGCGGCGATGTAGTCCTCCTTGATGCCCGTGTCGGCGATATCGACGGTCGTGCCCATGGTGCCGCCGAGCACGCTGCCGGTCGCGGCACCCGCGGCGCCGACCTGTGCTCCCGTCAGCGTACCGGCCGGGCCGGCGAGCGTGCCGACCAGCGCCCCGAGGAGGGCGCCGGCGGTGGCGCCGCCGATGCCGCCCCACGGATTCGCGATCCCCTCGTCGTCCAGCCAGTTGATATTGCCGGCCAGGTCCTTCTCGACGATCGCGCCACTCTTGATGTCGATCACGCTCTGGTCCAGCTTGTCGATGTCCCTCGCGGCGTCGTACGCCTGGTTGCGGTTTTCGAACGTCGCGATGATGACGTCTCGGGCCATGGTTCGTTCCTCCTGTGGGTTGATGGGTCGGTTGACCTGGGCACAGCGTCGCGGCGCGGAGGATGAGCGGTCGTCACCCGGATCGGTCGATTACGGGCGCCTCCGCGGCGCCGCGCGGGCCGGTCCGATCGACCCCCACACCTCGTCGACCTTCTTCCATGGCCCGGTACCCCGACCATCGACGCGCTCATGGTCGGCCTGACCGGGTCCCGTGTCGAGCGTCGTACTCGCATCGCTCACCCGGCGTGCCGGCGCCTTCTCCCTCGACGATCGCCTGAGGTCGAATCGCCCGGATCGGACGACGGCAGATCGTCCGGTCGGGGCGGAACCTCATGGGATTGATCGCCCTTGATTGGAGGAACTCCGGCCATGACAGCGCTGACGCTCCCACACCCGCCCCAACACCCGGTTGTCATCCGCTTGAACAAAGAGCGCGCCGCGGATTTCGAGCTCCGGCTCGCCGACGGCATCACTGCGTTCGCAGGCTCGATGCGATTCGTGTACTTCCATGCCGTGGCGTTCGCTCTGTGGATGCTCTTCTTCGAGAAGAATCCGTGGCCGACGTTGACGCTTGCGGTGTCCCTCGAGGCGATCTTCCTAACCTCCTTCGTGATGATCGGGCAGAACCGCCAGGCCACGTTCCAGCAGGAGAAGGCCGACCACGACTTCGTCGAGGGCGAGCAGGAGTTGAAGCTGAACACCGACCTGACACGTGAGATCCACGAGCTAACCCGCGAGCTCCATGAACGCGTCCTTGGAACCCCTGTACAAGACCGGCAGGAACAGCGCTAGTGAGCATCCAAGGGCAGCGATCGATTGGTGGCGGGCCTCATGGCTCTCGCGTAATGCCGGACGCAGCACCGGATGGGACGGTCGCGGGCGCTCCGGTCGGGACGCCGGCGCAGCCGACGCCGAGCCGTCGGGCGATCGCGGGGCGCGCGGTCGTGCTCGTCGGGATCTTTCTGTTCGTGTTCGGGGTCGTGTTGCCGCGCCTGATCGACTACGACGCGGTTCGCGCCGCGCTCGCAGCGCTGACCCCCGGTCAGCTCGGGCTGCTCGGTGCCGCCAGCGTGGTCGCCTACGTCGCCAACGCCGGTCCGACCCGGGTCCTCGTGCCCGGGCTCTCATGGCCGCACGCAGTCGGGTCGGACCTGGCCGCGCGGGCGGTCGTCAGCACCGTGCCCGGGCCGACTGACGTTGCCACGCGGCTCGTCCTGTACCGCCAGTGGGCGATCCCCACCGCCATCGCGAGCGCCGGGATCGTCCTCGCGGCCCTGTTCGAGACGTTCTCCTTGTTTGCCCTGCCGCTGACCGCCACCGCAGGTCTGCTCGTCACCGGTCACCCGGCCGAGTCGCGTGCGCTCCAGCTCGCGCTGATCGGCCTCATCGTGCTGGTCGCCGGCGCGGTCCTGATGGTTACCATCGTGCGCTCGGAGGACCTAGCCCGGAGGCTGGGCGGCTGGCTCGACCGGATGGCCCAGCGCATCTGGAAGTTCTTCCGGAAGACGCCGCCGACGGGCATCGTCGAGGGCATCCTGGACCTTCGAGAGCGCTCGAAGGCCATCCTCACGCAGCACGGCCTGCGCGGGTTCGTCGCAGCCGTGGTCGCCAAGCTCGCCTGGTTCGTCGTTCTCGAGATCGCCCTCTGGTGCGTCGGGGTCGGCCCAGATGTGCTCCCGCCGTCGGCCGTGCTGGCGGCGATGGCGGTCGTCGGGATGGTGTCGCTCATTCCCATCACGCCGGGCGGCGTGGGCGTCACCGAGGTCGCCTACATCGGCATCCTGTCGAGCGTGGCCGGCTCGGGGCTGACCGAGCAGCTCACGGCCGCCGTGATGCTGTTCCGGATCGCCCAATGGTTCGTCCCGATCCCGGTCGGCTGGGTGCTTCTGCTCGTGATGCGCCGGGGCCACTTGGGCGAGCTGCTCGGGGGTCCCGACAAGGTTCCGACGCCGTCTTCGAGCTGATGGGAGCGCGCGTCGGCCGCGGTCGGCGACGCCGTCCTGGCCGCTCGGTGAGAGCGAGCTCCGAGTGCCAACGAAGTCCGTCGCTCGACACGCTGAGGTCACGACGCGAGCCGCGATGTCGCGGGGCTCCAGGATGCGCGCGGGCCGTAAAGCAGTCGCTCGAGGCCACGCGCGAGGCGCTCGTGTCCTGACGGGGCGAGCGATGCGGAGCACCGAGCGCGTGAGGCGCGGTGGCCCAGCCAATGGCCGAATTGGCCGAATCGTGGGACGACCGCTCATCCTCGCGGATCGGACGCTTCGTCCCTATTCCACAGAGTTCAATCGAAAGGAGAAGGTTCCAATGCTTGGTTTGGTGGCGCGCGACTGGTGGGTGTTCGCGATCCGTGGCATCGCTGCGATCGTGCTCGGCATCCTCGCATTCATCTGGCCTGAGAGGACGCTCACGGTGCTCGTCTTCCTGTTCGGCGCCTACTTCACTCGTCGACGGCGTCGCGCTGCTCGATCGCGCTCGCTCGCGGCGACGCAGAGGCGCGGCGGGACGCCTGGGCCGTGGGGATCATGGGCGTCCTCGGCATCGTCGTCGGCGTCGCCACCTTCGTGTCGCCAGGCCTGACGGCTCTAACGCTGCTGTACCTCGTGGCCTTCTGGGCGATAGCGACGGGCGCCTTCCAGGTTATCGCGGCCATCGCCCTCCGGCGCGAGCTCGAAGGCGAGTTCTGGATGGCACTCGGCGGCGTGGCCTCGATCGTATTCGGCGCACTGCTCGTCGCCTCCCCCGGAGACGGGCTGATCACGCTCGTGTGGCTCGTCGGGATCTGGTCGGTCGTGTTCGGGGTCTCGAACCTCGGCCTCGCGAATCGGCTCCGTAAGGTCGACGCGGCCATGCCCGCGCCCGCCGCGCAGCACTGACCCGCTCGGGTCGCGATCGTCCACGAGGGCTGCATGCGACAGACGACTGTGTGGACAAACAAGAGCAGCGGTGGGAGCGGCGGCAACGCCGCTCCCACCGCTGCGTGAGTTCGGCTGAGCCGACCAACATCAGGGAGGGCCAGGATGCCCGGGAGCGACGTAGAACGTGCGGGCGGCGGTGTCGTTGGGGATCGCCCGCGACGATGAGTCGCGCGCGGACGGGCTGATGCTGTCCGCCGGCCCGCTCACGGCCATCGGCGGGCTCGTGCTCGTCCTCGTCGCGGTGCTCGCCCTACGCGAGGTGGCGTCGCTCGTCGTCCCGGTGGTGTTCGGTCTCTTCATCGCCCTCACCGCCTGGCCGATGGTCGGGGCGCTCGAGCGGCGTGGCGTCCGGCACGCGTTCGCGCTTGGCGGGAACGATGGCGGTCGTCCTTGCCATCGGTCTCGTTGCGGCCTGCGTAGCCGCGCTCTCGGTGGGCGAGCTGGCGGTCAAGATTCCCACGTACGAGAGCCGCCTGAGCGCTGCCCTCGCGGCCCTGCGCGATCTCCTTGGGCAGCTCGGGATCAGCGTCGATCTCGGCGCCATCACTGCGATCATCTCGCCGGAGAGGATCTTCGGACTCGTCAAGCCCGTGGCGTCGGCCGTCTCCGAGGCCGGTGGCGCAATGTTCGTCCTCGCCTTCACCATGATCTATGCGCTCGCAGGCGGGACGTCGCTCCGGGCGCGGGCGGTTGCGGCGTTCGGTGAGCAGCACGCGCTCCTGCTCGGCATGGAGCGGTTCGGTACCGACCTGCGACGCTACCTCGTCGTGCGAGCCAAGCTCGGGCTATTCGCCGCCGTGCTCTCGTTCGTGCTTCTAGCTCGTGCTCGGCGTGCCGTTTCGCCGTCCTGTGGGCGATCCTCGTATTCGCCGCTAGCTTCGTCCCGAACATCGGCGTCCGTGATCGCCGTCGTACCGCCGACGATCCTCGCATATCTCGACAGCGGGCTTGGCGACGGCGGCGATTGGTGGTCATCGGATATGCCGTCATCAACTTCGCCCAGGACCAGTTCCTCCAGCCGGTGGTCATGGGGAGCGAGCTCAACCTGAGCCCGCTGGTTGTCTTCATCGCGGTCGTCGTGTGGGTGTGGATCCTCGGCCCGGCTGGCGCGCTTCTCGCGGTCCCGCTAACGGTCGGGCTGGTCATGCTCCTCGAGGTGTTCCCCTCCTCGCGGGGCGTTGCCGCCGTGCTCCGCAACAACGTCGAGGCGCAGCCCGGGATGCGCGAGACGCTCGTGCCCTGACCGGCCGGCGGTCAGTTCGCCGGCTGCCCTGACCCGACGTACGCGAGGCGACGGCGAAAATGACGCCCTCGAAGGCCGGGAATGCACGTGACGGGATGACGCCGTCGGCCGACGGCCGCGCCTATCCGCGCCTCCGCGTCGCCGCGGCGAGCAGCCCGAGATCGCGAGCGCGTTCGACCGCCTCGGTGCGTCGATGGACGCCGAGCTTCTCGTAGACGTGGCGCATGTGGGTCTTGACCGTGCTCGTGGAGACGAACAGCTCGCCGGCGATGTCCGGTGCCGACAGGTTGCTCGGCAGGTAGCGAAGGACGCGAAGTTCGCTCTCGCTGAGCGGCTCGGCCAGGGTCGCCAGCTCTCCCACGCCGGCTGGCGGCAAGCCGGCATAGCATGCCGCGGATGTCGGTCAGCAGGGTGGCGTGAGCCGTTCGGTGGCGAGGGTGGCGATCGAGGAGATCCGTCCACGGGCGTGATGAGGAACGGGAAGACGACGGCGTCGGCCTCGGTCAACGTCGAGCGCACGCTCGACGTCCGCTTCCGCGGCGTCCCCCTGGCCGAGCCGCTCCCGGGCGAGCGCATCGATGAAGCAGCGCCTGGACCAGCGTGAACACGCGGATCACGGACGCCTCGCCGTTGAGGACCGGGGCGAGGACCTCGATGGCCGACGACGCGTCCTCGTCGGCGAGGTGGATCGCAGCCGCCGCGCACCGGGTCTCGCCCCAGTCGCGCTGTTCCTGACCGACTCGAGCGAGCGTGGCGCGCGCGGCCTCGCGCTGGCCCATCCGCAGACTGCGGTCTGGACGAGGAAGTTCCGCACGAGGGCGGTGTTGACATGCATCGTGACGAGGGACGCCTGCGTTCGCTCGGCGGCCGCGAATACGCCGGCCGCCTCGTCGAGTTGACCCTCACCGAAGCGCTGGATGCCGCGCACCAGGAACAGGAACAGCGCAGTGGCGGGCTCCACTTCCGTGCGCAGCGCGCGCTCTGCTCGATCGAGCCACTCGCCACCTTCGGCTATCCGACCCTGGGCGACGTCGACCGCCGCCATGGTCGCCAGCGCCATGCACGCGATCGGTTCGGTCTCCCAGCCGTGGCGCTCGGCGATCGCGACCGCCTCGGCCGTGACCGGCCGCTGCCGGGTCAGCGGCCGAGTCGGCAGGAGTGCCATGTGAGAGAGGCAGCCGATCTCGAGGTACGGCCGTCCGGCTCGACGCGCGAGCCCAAGGGCGTGCTCGAGGTCGCGTTCGGCATCGTCCGGGCGACGCGCCCACAGCTCGAGGATGCCGAGGTTCATCAAGGCCTTAGCGCGCGCGTCGTCTCCGAGGAGCACCCCGTCGAAGGCGTTGGCTGCCGGCTCGAGGAGCGTGCGGACCTCGGCGAGCACGGACGCGTCGTCGCCGCGACGGCGCGCAAGGGCGAGCCGGGCGATGGCGAGGTTGAGCCCGAAACGTGCCCGCCGGTCGGGCGGAACGTCCTCGTGATGCTGCTCGGCCAGCGCGATGTACGACGCTGCGGTCCCGAGCGAATGGGCCGAGAGCTCCTGGTAGGCCATGAACGCCGCGAGCTCGGGCTCGCGTCGAACTTCCGCCGGTAGGGCCGCGAGGAGGCCGTCGACCGCCGCTCCCTGCCCGTCGAGCGAGAGCGTGAGGCCGTGCTCCGCGAGGAGGCGGCCCGCGTAGTCCCACGCCTCGGCTCGCTCGGCGTGGCGGACCGCCTCGAGCACGTTGCCATGGGCGACGTACCAATCGGCGGCGGCGAGGTGAAGCTGGGGCACGTCCTCGGGGCTCGTGCGGCGGAGCTCCAGCCGCAGGAGATCTGCCAGCAAATGGTGGTAGCGGAACGTCGTCCTCGCCGCATCGACCGCCACGACGAAGGCGTTCTCGTCCTCGAGCCAGAGGAGGATTCGTTCGGACCCCATGGACCTGAGGAGGTGGTCTGCCAGCGGCCCGGTGACGTTGTCGAGGATCGAGGTTCGAAGGAGCAGGCGACGGACGTCCGCGGGCAGGCGGGCGAGCACCTCGGCGAGCAGGTAGTCGGCCACGGTCCGCTCATTGCCCGAGAACTCGGCGACGAAGCGGCGCGGATCCGGATGACCAGCGAGCGAGAGCGCGGCCAGGCGGAGCCCGGCTGCCCAGCCCTCGGTCCTGCCATGGAGCTGCGACAGGCTGTCGTCGTCGAGCCGGACGTGCGCCGCCTCCAGAAGTCTGTGCGTCTCGGCGAGGTTGAACCGCAGATCGGCCTCGCGAATCTCCGTGAGCTGGCCGGCCAGGCGCAGTCGATGGAGCCCGAGCTGCGGGTCGTGGCGCGTCGCCAGCACGATGCAGAGATGTTCGGGACGGCCCGCGATGAGTTCGGCGAGGTCGTCGCGCGCCAAAGCGGCGCGGAGTTCATGGAGGTCGTCGATCACCAGCAGGATCGGCCGATCGAGCCCGGCGAGCTGGGCGATCAGCCTCTGTACCAGGGCAGCACCGTCGAATTGCGGTGATGGAGCGAGCGGCGCAAGGACGGCGTCCGATCCGACGGCCGCGCGGAGCTGTTCGAGCACTGAGAGCCAGAAGCGCTGGGGGTCCTGCTCGTCCCGCCGGACCGAGACCCAGGCGGCGCGGTCGGCGAGGTTCGCTTCGTTGATCCACGACCGCAGCAGCACGGTCTTCCCGCTGCCAGGCGGCGCCGAGACGAGCGTGACGCCGCCTGCCAACCCGGCGGACAGGCGCTCGAAGAGGTCCGGCCGCGCGACAACGGACGGAGGGTGCGCACCCGAGGTGATCGAGGATGTCCTCACCTTGCGCATCGTCCCACGCCGGAACTCACCGAGGAAGGCAGGCGCGTGATGGCCAGGACCAGGGCGACGGGCATTGCGATGCGACCCTGCTCAGTCTAACCCTTCGAGATTACCGACCTGGCCGGTCGGCCGGTCTTCGGCGGACCTCGATCGTCCTATCGGGATGATGCGGACTCATCCGCTCGAACACGACGCTCACGGCATGCGCGATCTTCGGAATGGTGCCCGGTACGAGATCCGCATCCGTGGAATCCTGAGTGGAACGGTCGCCGGTGCCTTCTCGGGCCTCCTAGCCCGGGAGGATCGCGGCGAGACGGTGCTCACCGGCCGGCTCCCGGACCAAGCCGCACTCCACGGAGTCCTTGCCCAGATAGAAGCGCTCGGACTCGAGCTCATTGAAGTCCGGCGTCGGTAGAGGGAAACGCTCCTGGCGGACGCGCCTAGGGACATCTCAGGCCTCCAGCCATGACCCTGAGGCACGCCGATCGCTGCACACGTCGTCAGGGGGCCTGCGGACCGCGAGCAAGGAGGGTTGGCTCGCGTGTCGACTCGCGGACCGGGCAAACTTGTGCGGGCGCAAGTCGAGGATGCCGCGTCTCGCGTAATTAGAACATCTGTTCTGTCGCGCCCGACAGGAGTTGAGCGCGCGGATGCCATAAATATCCGAATCCCGACTGAGGGAGTCAACATTGGCATAATGGCCGAAGGCGCCTGATCGCTGACAGCTCCGGGAGTGGTCGGGCAGATGCCAGAGCGCAGGCTCACCAGTTGAGGCCTCTGACCCCTCGACCGGCGGCGTGGCCGTCGGCCGCCGTGAGTAAACGAGAGGAGTCCCGATGAGCGCGAGATCGATCGACGAGCTGGGTCCCGTCGACTACCTGGTGGTCGAGTTTCCGGCGGGGCAGCAGAACTTCACCGGCGAGGCAGTCGACCAGCTCCTGCGGTTGCATGACTCGGGGATCATCCGGGTCATGGACCTTGTCATCATCGGCAAGGGCGACGACGGGACGGTCATGGCCCAGGAGCTCGCCGACCTCGACGACATGGGCGAGTTCGCCCGGCTCGAGACCGAGCTGGCCGAGACCCTCGCCGAAGAGGACGTCCTGAAGGTTGGGGCGACGATGGAGCCCGGTAGCCTGGGCGCCGTGCTCGTCTACGAGAACCTGTGGGCCGCAGGGTTCGCCTCGGCCGTCCGCCATGCCGGCGGCCAGCTGGTTACCCAGGGCCGGATCCCGATCCAGGCCATCATCGCCGCCGTCGAGGCGGACGAAGCGGCGCTTGTCGCCGAAGGAGTCTGAGATGCCGCTCCGATCATCGCGTCTGGGCAGGGCAGCGGTCGTAACGGCCGCCGTCACGCCGGGACCGTCGCCCATCGCCAAGGCCGCCGTCGTTGGTGCCGCCGTTTCGAAGCCCGGGCCCGCCCCGATCGCCAAGACCGCTGTCGTCGCGGCGGCCATCACCCCGGGGCGCCGCCGCTTCTAGTCGACGATCATGCCGTCCGCGGGCGTGGGACCCTCCTCGACGCGCCGGATCGCGCCGCGCGGGGATGCTGCTGGCCGAGCCTCGCGCAAAGGTGACCCATCGAGGTCTCGATGGTCTGCGGGGTGCGGGCTGCCGGTCGGTCGCGGTGGCAAGTAGTTTGGGGCGCACAGGTGCGAGCCGCCCTTCACGACCATCCGCGGGAACCGCTCGTCGGTATGCGGTACCAATCGCCCCGAGCTGTATTTTCAGCCGGGTCGAAGCGCGGCCGCTGGACTCGGTGTGAACGTCGACGCCTGGGCCATGAGCGAGGCCACCACGGTATTCGTTGCGTAAGCCGGCTCGCCGGCCACACCACTCGTCTGGATCGAGAGGGTGCCGCCGTCGCCGTAGTCGATGATGTACGAGTACAGCGTGGTCCCTACGGGAGTCCCGCTGTCCACGGTGGTCGATGTCGCCTCGACGAGGGTCGCCGGTAGATCGGACACGGTCGTCTCCAGTTTCTGGACGACGGTCCAGTTCGCCGGATCCGTCGCGGCCGCGACGGCATCGCTGTACGACGAGACGTCGGGTCTGACGGTGATCGCCGCGTCGAGCGTGCCCGGGTCCGTTGGCACGGTGATGGGGTTCGGGTCGAAGTAGCGACAGGCAGCCTCCGGCGGCTCGGTCAGGGTGAACCACGACTGGGGATAGACGATCGAGGCGAGCTGGGCGCCGCTTGGGCTGGTCAGCGTGCACGCCGCCGTGGGCGGCGCCGAGGGCGGCGGCGGCAACGTCGGTGCCGCGGTCGGCTCAGGGGTCGGCGTCGGTGTCGGCTCCGGGGCCGGGGTCGGACTCGGCCGCTCGGTGGCAGTCGGGGATGGCGTGGGCGACGGCGCCGGCTCCTCGGTCGGGATCGGGGAAGCGGAGGCTTCTGCCTCGGCTCGGGGCCTTGACATCGCGACGACCACGTCGTCGTTCCTGTCGCGGAGCACGAGCGTCTCGCCGCGGCGTTCGACGAGCGCGGCACCTTGGAGCGCCGCGAGGAAGGCGCTCTCCTGGTTCATCACGTCGTCCGCGCAGGCCATGCGCGTCGTCGCGAGCCGGCCGACCCTTACGACGGTGCCATTGGTCCCGTAGGTGCCGTCGTACCTGTTGCAGCCACTCGACCCGCCGACGTTCGTGATCCCGAACACCGCTGTCAGCTCGGTCCCGCTGATCGGGACCGTCTGGGATCCGGGCCCTGTGGCATACGAATCGACGATCCACGACCCGAGCATCGGGTTCTTCGGTGCAGCGTCGAAGACCAGGATCGCCTGCCCGCCCGGACCGAAGATCTTGAGCGTATCGGCGCGGATCCCATAGAACCGGCTGTCATGAAGGACCGTGAGATAGGTCGACTCGAAGGTCATGAGGACGTCGCTGCAGGCCTTCTGGGTGGCATGGGCCTGCGAGATCAGGAGGGTCCGGCCATCGGCACGGGCCAATGCGCCGTAGTCATTGCAGCCGGCGAACCCGTCCACGCGAGCTCCGCGGAACCGTGCGTCGGCGTAAAGCCCGTCCGGGACGATCTCGAGCGTCCCGCCGTTGGCGTACGAGCGCAGGACCCAGGTCGTGCCGTCCAGCTCACCGCCAGAGCCGTCGCCCGAAGAGCAAGCGACGAGGCCAAGCGCCAGGGCCAGCAGGACGGCGAGCCGCACGAGTCGCATGTCAGGCGGACTTGCTGCCGATGTACAGGGCAAACAGTCGGAGGGCGTATCCGAAGCCGGCGACGACGAAGGCGAGGAAGATCGGCACGCCGATCGAGCCGGCCGAGATCGCGAACGCCTCGAACACGTTGAATGCCGGTCTTTGGGCGAGATCGATCCACCAGGCGATGCCGGCGAGCAGGGTGTAGATCACGAAGATCCAACCGACATAGATGAAGAACGTCCCGATGGACGCCAGGCGACGGACGTCGTTCGTGAGATCCATTGGAACCCTCCTGTGACGATGGCTCGATAGCCAGTCTGACCCTCCGGCCGCTGCCCGCATCACCGACTTCGGGTGATGTGTCCTCAGGACGTCGTCGGGGCCGCGGGACTTCGGTCGTACAGCCTGATGGCCCAAACATAGCCACCGACCGTGATCACCACGCACCAGGCGACGGCCAAGGCCCCAGCATCGCCGATGGCTGTTCCGAGCAAACATGTCGAGATCGGGCGTCTGGACTGCGAGCTCGCGGCGCGTCCGGTGGAGCCGCGCACCGCGTCTCGTGGTGGCGGATCGACCGCTTGGTATACTCGGCGAGCAGAAATCTTCCGACGCCCCCGGACCGCGCCCCGGGGGCGTTCTCGTTTTCCGTAGACTGCCCGGATGTTGCCGACCGAACCTCGTCGCCTGGTCATCATGACCGAGGGCCAGTTCGGGATCCATGACGCGAAGACCGCGATGGGCGTCATCCGCTACGGGCGGGACACCATCGTCGCGATCCTCGACTCCACGATGGCCGGGCGCAACCTGCGCGAGCTCCTCCCTGCCTTCGACATCCCCTTCGTCGGGACGCTCGGCGATGCCCTCGGCGGCCCTGTCAGACCGGACGGTCTGCTCATCGGCATCGCGCCGACCGGTGGCAGGCTCCCACCGGACTGGCGAGGGTCGATCCTCGAGGCGATCACGGCCGGTCTCGATATCCATTCAGGGCTGCACGATCTCCTCGCCGACGATCCAGAGTTCGCCGCAGCGGCGGCGACGGCCGGCACCCGACTGATCGACTACCGACGACCGCCAGACCGGATGGAGACGACTACCGGTCGGCGGCACCTGCCCGGCAAGCGTGTGATCCTGACCGTCGCGACCGATTGCGCGATCGGCAAGATGTCCGTCGCCCTCGAGGTCGTCGCCGCGGCCAGGCGCGACGGGGCATCGGCCGTCATGGTCCCGACCGGCCAGACCGGGATGATGATCGAGGGCTGGGGCGTTGCCGTCGACCGCGTGATCAGCGACTTCACGAACGGTACCGTCGAGTGGCTCGTCGAGCAGGGCGAGAGCCGTGCCGACTGGGTGTTCGTCGAGGGCCAGGGGTCGATCGACCATCCCGCCTACAGCGCTGTGACCATGGGCCTGATCCATGGTGCGACGCCACACGCCATGGTCCTCGTCCACAAGCCCGGTCTCGTCGAGCACGACTTCGATCATCTGCCGGACGCCTCGTTCCCGATCGCCGACCTGCCCCCGTTCATCTACCTCCACGAGCGGATCGCCGGGATGGTCGCACCGTCCCGGGTCGTGGCGATCGCGCTCAACACCTCGCTCTACCCCGATGACGGCGAGGCCCGGCTGGTCATCGAGAGGATCGCCGCCGACACCGGATTGCCCGCGGATGACCCGGTCCGCTTCGGGGCCGACCGGCTGTGGCCGGCGATCCGCGATGCCGTGAACGGCCTGCCATGGGTCTGACGCTCACCCACGAGGTCCTGTCGCTGCCACTCCGCGACCCGTTCCGGATCGCTCGCGCGGAGCACGGCGAGGGCACGCGGATCACGACTGTCATCGTCGAGCTGCGTGACGAGCGTGTCCCGGACGTGGTCGGAGTGGGGGAGGGCTATCCCGGCACCTACTACGGCGAGACCCCCGAGACCATGGCGGCCGTGATGCCTCTGCTGCTCGACGCCATCGGCGAACCGGCCCTCGACGAGCGCGGGGTGATCGCCGCGGATCACGCGATGGAGCGGATGATCCGCGGGCACGGGGCAGCGCGCTGCGCGATCGACATCGCACTGCACGACCTCGTCGCGAAAGTCGCCGGCATCCCGGTCTACGAACTGCGCGGCCTGTCGGCCGAGTTGCCACCGACCGATTTCACCATCGGCATCGACGACCCGGCGGTCGTCGCCCAGCGGGCACAGCGCGCAGCCGACTTCCCGGCGCTCAAGATCAAGGTCGGCGGACCGTCCGATCTGGCCACGCTGCAAGCCGTCCGCGAGGTGTACACAGGCCCGATCCGCGTCGACGCCAACACGGCCTGGACACGCGCGGACGCGCAACGTCTGCTGCCCGAGCTCGTCGACCTCGGGGTCGAGCTCATCGAGCAGCCGTTCCCGGCCCGGGCGTACCGCGATCTCGCGTGGCTGCAGGAACGATCGACGCTGCCGATCGTCGCCGATGAGTCGTGCGTCCTGCCCGAGGATCTCGAGGCGCTCGACGGTGTCGTCGCGGGCATCAACGTCAAGCTCGCCAAATGCGGTGGTATCGGGCCTGCCTATCGGATGCTCGAGCGGGGCCGCGAGATGGGTTTCCGGACCTTCCTTGGCTGCATGGAGGAGACGTCGGTCGGGATCGCGGCGTCAGCGGTCGTCGGCTCGCTCGCGGAGTGGATCGACCTCGACGGCAACCTGCTCCTCGCCGACGACCCGTTCGAAGGACTGCGGCTCATGCCCGACAAACGCTGGCAGTCGTCCGACCGACCGGGCCTGGGATTGACGCGCAAGCCCGCCTGACCCGGTCCACGCACGTTCCGTACGGGTGTTCTAGCGCCTATCCACCGATGTGGACAACTTCGTGGATGAAGTCGTGGACAAGCCCCCTTCCGACTCGTCCTGCGGACGCCTAGGATGGCGCGACACCCGGCCGCTGCGGACCCCAAAACGGCGACCGGGACACCAGGAACCACCGTCCGGCGAACGGTTTCCGGCACGACCGTCCAGCCTGGGCTGGTTTCGTGGTGCCGTCGTATGCTGAGCGCGCAAGCGTCCCATCCGGGCCGCGGGCCGTCCGGCGAAGGGAGGGCCTGCCATCGATGGAACCCCGGTATGCCGCCACGCGAGTCCCCGACCCGGACGCGGCCGACTTCATCCGATTCTGCTACCGGCGCCGACGCGTGGGCTGGCCGGAGCTCTATGACGAGATGTGTGCCGTCGCGGCACGCGGTCTGTTCCGCGGCTTCGGGACCGAGGATCTCGCGGCGCACGGGATCGGTTTCAGTCTCTTCGACATGCCGGCCCTGGCCGGGATGGCGTCCGGGATCATCGCCGAGGAGCAGGCGCTCCGGCGACCGATGACCGTGGTGATCACCCCACTCGAGCCGGTGGTCGAGGACATCCAGCCAGCCGTGGCCGACGGGGCTGCGGAGTCAAGGGAGCGAGGCGAACGACCCGTCCGGTTCGCCGCGGTGCCCGCCGGGGCGTAACCGGCACCGTCCTCATCCGAAACCCCGCCGGGATCCGGCGGGGTTTCGTCTTGTCAGGCGCGGATCGTTCAGGCCCTGATCTGGCGCCTGGCCATCTCGCCCTCGATCTGGCGCTCCGCCTCGACGTAGCGGTCGATCTGTTCGCGCAGCTGGTTCGCCTCGGGCGTGTACAGATGGACCTGCTGTTGGAGGATGTACGACAGCCGGCGGCTGGTCATCCGGACGTGGTCGAGGTTCTTCATCAGGACGAGCGGGTCCATCGAGGCCAGGTCCGACGGGTGGTACATCTGCTGCATGGCGGCATTCTAGGGTCGATGGCCGGTCGCGCGGGCCGGGCCTGCGCCGCCGGTCAGAGCCCCCGCAGCGCTCGTGGCGGCCAGGTCCAGTCGATGTCGAGGACGCGGCGGCGAGAGCCCGTCGACGGCCGGACTCCGTCGCCCCGAGGACAAGGATCCGGTCGGTCTTCGTCGCGCGGCCAGCCTCGTCGCCCCACAGCTTGGTCATCTTGCGGACCGCTGCGACGTCGTCGAGAGCGACGCCTGCCAGTCGATAGCCCTCGGGGGCGGCGGCCTGTTCCCAGGCGCGCTCGGCCAGCCCGACGCCGCCTCGGATCCGCCGGCCGCGGTCGGTCTCCACGTCGCCGATCACGAGCACGACGATGGCGTCGTCCGTGAGCACCGACCTGAGATCGGCGAGCACTTCCCGGAGGAATGCCAGGTACGGCTCGCGGTGGTGGGCATCGTCGAGCGTTGCGTCGATCTCCTTCGCGTCGAAGCCGAGGAACCACGTCCGCAGCCAGTTGTAATAGCCGTACTTGACCACTCGGAGATACGGCGGAGAGGTGACGACCAAGCGGGCGCGGTCGGGCCGGCCTCGGGCACGGAGGGCGGCTCGGACACGTGGTGAGACGTCACGAGCGTCGCCAAGGAGCGCGACCCCGTCCACCGACGGAGCCGGCTGCCGGAAGAGGCGATCGAGCTTGGAGCTGAGCCCGTCGAACACGTCGCGCCGGGGCGAGGCGAATGCCGTGCGTGCCGCGAACTCGCGGACGTAGCGCGGCGCCATGCTGAACGTGTTGGGCATGAGCTCCGACAAGTAGCTCGCGCTCTTGCCGTGCAGGATGCCGGTGATGGCGGCAGCAAGGAACCGGTCGGTTCGCTCATCGAATCGAAGGCTCGTCCGGACGTACAGGAGCTGACCGAGGGTCTCCGGATGGAACGCCAGCGCCACCTCGACGGGCACGCGCTCCGTGCCGGAAACCGCGCCGGTCCGCGAGCCGGCGGCGGGGATCATCGTCGATCCAGGATCGGTCGTCACCCGCGTGGCGAGGGCCGTCCAGTCCTCGGCGTCGGCGTTCCAGCCCAGGCGCAACTGGGTCAGCCGGGTCATGGCGGCGGCTCGGGTCGCAGGCTCGACCTTGGACGCGGTCAGGAGGTGGGCGAACGGGTTCAGGTCGTTCCCCACGCCGATGCGGCCCTCCGCGCATGCCTGGAGTGGAGTCGTGCCGCGGCCCGAGAACGGATCGAGGACGACGTCGCCGGGCCGCGAATAGCGGGCGATGAAGGCATGGGCCAGCGACGCGGGGAAGCTCGCGAGATACGAGCACATCGGATGGAAGGAGTGGCCCCATAGGCGCTGCTGAGCCTTCCACTCGGGCTCGATCGAGATAGCCGGCAGTGCGACCGGCAGGTCCAGGGCCAGCTGTTGCGCGGCGGTGGGCGTTCGCGCGCGAGTCGGTCCGGCCGTCATGGGCGGATCGGTCCTCTGACACACGCACCGATCCCGGCCGGTGCGATGGGGCGCGGAGTGTAGCACGGGGGCATCGGCGCCTCGTCCTCCCCCGAAGGTCCCAGATCCGCCAGAAAGCGGGTGGGCACACTGCGCGCTCGTGGCGTACGCTAGCACCGGGTCCGAGGATCACGCGGAACCGAGCGATGGTCCCGAACGCCAGGGAGACGGTCTCGGTCGACTCCGTGGCGTCCGGTCGGCGCTCAGCCCCGTCCCCACCGTCCGGCCTTCGCCGGCGAAGGGGCCACCTCGGACCCGACAAGCTCGTCGCCCCGGCTCAGTCCGGGCTCGCGGCGGGCTTTCTCTTTTGGTGACTCATACGCCCCTTGAGTTAGCTGCGAAATCAGCAGACCCGGATCGCCAGGGGGAAGAGCGAGCCGGGTCTTTCCAGAGGCTATGAAAGTGAACGTCCGTACGGGAATACGTCGGAATACCTATTCATCTTCCCGTCGTTGCCTCGCGACGAAGGCTCAGTGGCAGCTCTCGGAGCCGGTGTCGGTGTAGGTCTTGCCGGCCTCGGGAAGGAACTCCCACGAATAGGAATCGGGCTTGAGGGTGAGCTTCAGGACCCCGAATGTGTCGTCGTCGCCGGTCTCGGTATTCGGGTGGATCGCCCCCTCCGAGAACTTGTAGTGGCCTCGACCGCCGGTCCCGACCACGAACTGGCGGATGCCGCCGGCGGCGTCCAGGCTGCCGTCCGGCGTCATCGGAGCGAGACGTTCGTAGGCGTGGTTATCCCCGCTCAGGACTGCCTCGACACCCGCCGCGTGGAGGGCTTCCCAGAGTGGCTGGACCCGCGGCTCGTTCTCCTTGCGCCCTGAGCTGAAGCGCGGATTGTGGAGGACCGCCAGCGAGCATGTGGCGGGGTGGTCGGCCAGCTCCTGGGCCAGCCACGTTGCCTGCGGCGATCCGCGATCACAACCATCAACCCGGTCGCAGATCGAGTTCAGCACGATGACGCGCCACGCGCCCAGGTCGTAGGCGTACCAGCCCATGCGCGGGTCGCTCGCCGTCGCGCCGAGGGGCGCGAGGACGCCGGCGAAGTAGCCGAAGTACCCGGCCGCATCCGGGGTCATGTAGTCGTGACCGCCGAGCGCCGGATGCGTCCGCTCGAGCGCCACGCCCCACGTATCGTCGTAGCACGCGAATTGACGAGGAGTGCCCTTGTCGTACGCGTTGTCGCCGAGGGTCTGGACGGTGACATCGGGATAGCGCGCGAGGATCTCGGCGGTCGCCGAATCGCCCTCGTGGCTGCACGCGGCGATGTCACCAGCGGCCAGAAGCACCTGATCCCCGATCGGCGCGGGAGTCGGATTTGGGCTCTGGCTCGTCCCCGAGGTCGGTGGAGGGGTGCCGGACTGCCCCGACGTCTCAGGAGACGGTGACGTCTGGCCGGAGGGCGGGACCACCGCCGGCGTGGGTCCGCAGGCGATGAGCACGGCCATCAGGACGCCGAGCGACCCGACATACAGCCGGCCGGCGCGGGCGGACCGGATGACGGCCCTCATCCTCCACCGCGATCTCGACACTGCACCCCCCGATCGATCCCAACGAGCCCTTGATCCGGCGACCGTCGCTCGTCTCATCGCCGTCTCGTCGCCCATCCGACGGCTCGTGCCGACCGATGTTACGGCAGCGGCCTCAGAGGGTGCCCTCTTGATGATGCTGTGGCGGCGGCGTCCCCCGAAACTTGGTGACGGCTCGCACCGACCCGCGCACGACGGGTGCCGCGCGACCGGGCTCCGCGCGCCTTTGGGACCGACGATGGACACATCGCGTGCGGTTGCCGGTATGCGGGTGCAAGGTGCTGTGGCCGACAATCGGGGGCGACGCCGAGGTCAGCCACCGTGCCAACGGCCCTTGTCTTGAACCCGCGCAGCGACATCGCCTTCGTGGCCTTCGCGGAGGCCGCGCTGGCGAATGGCGTGGCCGCGCCCGACGCATTCCAGGAACGCCTCCGTGAGCGGTATCCTCGCGCGGTCGTTCGCCAGCGTGAGCTCGCCAGCGAACCGTTCACGATCTGGTACTGCTACCGTGACGGTCGGTGGGTCCAACCATGACCGACCGAGCAGGGAGGAGGGGCGCGAATGTCAGACCTGGAAGGCGACCTGCGCGCGACCGCTGAAGACATCGCCGCCGATGCCGGCAGGCTCAAGGAGATCGAGGAGACGAAGGCCGACCTCGACCCTGCCGATCCGCGCACACAGAAGCTCTCCCATGAGAGCGAACGCATCGCGCGACGGATCGTGCCCAAGACGGTCGCCGAGCGCGAGATCACAGAAGAGATCGGCAACGGGGAGCCGCCCCAGGGCTGATCCGCGCGAGGCGTCCAGCCGTCGAGGGGCGGTAGAGTGTGCGCGCCCAGCGGCCCGCCGAGCAGGCGATCCGCGTCCCCGTAGCTCAGTGGACAGAGCAGGCGCCTTCTAAGCGCAAGGTCGCAGGTTCGAATCCTGCCGGGGACGCCACACCGCGTGGTGTGGCCCGGGCCGCGTCAGTCGAGCGTGTCAGTCGAGCGGCGTCTGCTCGATCCTTCGCGGGATGAGTGCCTGGCGCCCGCCGGCCAGATCGAACACCGAGCGTCGGCGCAGACGACCCAGACTGACCCAGGGCTCCGGCACCAGGTCGTAGAACGAGATCGACAGGAAGAACGCGACGCTCAGGCCGAGCAGGGCCGAGACGAATGCGACCACGAGATCCATGGCCCAACGCTACGTCCATCCGGCCCGGATGCGAGCGGGCCCTTCGTACTGCGGAGGATGGGAGATGCGGCGGGTCCGTCGAGAGGCAGTGGGTTCGCTCAGATGGTCGGGACGCCGACGCCTCCCTCGATGATCGGATCGGCCGGGTTCGGCACGACGAGGCCAGGCCGGTCCAGTTCGCCTGCGCCACGGCCGCCACCGCGCTCCCACCGGAGACCCTTGCCGGCCGCGACCGCATCGGCGTCGATCGAACCGTCGGCGCGTGCGCGCCCCGACACGCCGATCGCCATGTCGACCGTGATGTCGCCGAGGTCGGCGTTGTCGACACCCGCGACGCGATACGTCGTGTCGGCGTCGACGTGGATGGTCAGGCTGGTGCCGTCACGCCGCGTGATCGTGATCGTATCGGCCGTCTTGGCCGTCACGGTCCCGACAGCTCGGTCGCCTGCGACCTGGACGTTCAGCGCCGTGATCTGATTGTCGGCGGTCGTGGTGCCCTGCACGCGCACGGGCTGACCATCCTTGACATCGGCCAGCGTGCCGGTGCCCTGGCCGTATGAATAGGTGGTCGAGCCGTTGACTGTGACGGTCCAGACGGAACCATCGCGCGTGGTCACCTTGAAGCCGGTCGACGTGATCGCGCTGGCTGTGCCTTTGACGGTCGGGACGACGACCGCGACGGCGGTGATTGTGTAGCTTCCGTCGGCATTGCGCGTCTGACGGAACCGGACCTGATCGCCGACCTTGAGGTCGGATACAGCGATGTCCTGGCCGCCCTTGGTGAGGTCGACCGTGTCGCTGATCGTGATCGTACGGCTCCAGCCGTCGGGGGTCCCGAGCGTGACGGCGTTGCCGCTGATCGCCGTGATCGTGATCTCTCCGAACCCGTGTCGCCCGAAGCGTCCCTGGGTGAGCTCGCCGGCATCGCCCCAAGCCGGATCGTTGCCACCGAGGGCGAAGTTCGCGCCTCCGAGCACCGCGTCGCGGCTGGGCGCATCCGCCGCCATCGACGTCGCGGCGGCGATGATGGCGAGGACCGCCCCGGCACCGAGCACGAGGCCGATGCGTCGCTTGCTCGGAGCGCCGGTCGTCCCGCTGAACGCAGCGCCGGGGGTCGCGGCGGGCACGGTCGCGGGCGGCAGGGCGGCCGGATCCAAAGCTGTCGCCTCGCCCGGGGCGACGGCCGGATCGGTCTCGTTGGATGGCATCCACGTCTCCTTTGGGTCGGCGCTCGTGGTCGAGAGTGCTCGACGCTGTCGAGGGTCGCGGCCGTTCCTGAGTCAGTCCTGAGAATCCGCGTATCGCGAATACTTGGTTCGTGAATGACGGACGCGAACGCGTCACCGCGCTCATCCCGGCGTATCAGGAAGGGCCGCGCATCGCGGCGGTCGTGGAGACCGTGGCGCGGCACCTGCCGGTCGTGGTCGTCGACGACGGCTCGACCGACGACACCGCAGAGCGTGCCGAGTCAGCCGGCGCGACGGTCCTCCGCCAGGTCCCCAATGCCGGCAAGGGCGCGGCGCTGCGGGCGGGCTTTCGCGATGCGCTGGCGGCGGGATCGATCGCCGTCGTCACGCTCGATGCGGACGGCCAGCACGACCCCGCCGAGATCCCCGCGTTCCTCGCGGTCTTCCGCGAACGCCGGCCCGGGTTGATCGTCGGGCGTCGGGATTTCTCCGAGATGCCGCAGGTGCGGCGGGCGTCGAACGTACTCGGCGGAGTCGCCCTGTCCGTGGCGCTCGGCCGCGACGTGCCCGACAACCAATCCGGCTATCGACTGATCGGCCGCGAGCTCATGCAGGCGATGCTCCCGTCCGAGGAATCGGGCTTCGAGTTCGAGGTCGAGATGATCGCGCGCTGCATCGCGCTCGGCCTGCCGATCGACTGGGTGCCGATCCGCACGATCTATGCCGGCGAGCCGAGCCATATCCAGCCGTGGCGGCATTTCAGGGAGTTCCTGCGGGTCACCCGCAAGGCGCGGCGGATCGCCCGCGGTGAGGACGGCTGAGGCTCAGATACCCTCCGTGTCCTCCCGGCGATAGGGCACGTTCACCACGACCGTGTGCGGCCGGCCGAGCAGGATCGATCGAAGTCGCTTCGCCGACTGGTTGTAGAGCAGGCGCTCCCACCAGCGGCGCGCGACGTACTCGGGGATGACCACGAACGTGATGGGTGAGGGCTTGTCCGGCGGCCACGCCAGGTCGAGTACGTCGAGATAGGCGAGCAGCGGACCAGCGAGCGCGCGGTACGGCGACTCGACGACGACGAGGGGGACACCCGGGACCTGTCGCTCGAACTCCTCGCGCACGCGGCGCGCCTCCTCGGGATCGTCCGAGATGAACACGGCCCGGACATCGTCGTCGATCGAGCGGCCCACGTTGATCGCCTGGACGCTCGCCCGGTCGAGTCCCGGGATCGGGACGACGACGCGTTCCTCGCGCATGGGTGGTTGCACGACGGTGTCGGACTTGACCGCCAGCTCGCGCCGGGATCGGGCGTATTGCCGCGAGATGAACATCATCATCCCGACGAGGACGGGGACGAGGATCACGACCAGGTACGCGCCATCGGCGAACTTCTCGAACACGACGATGCCGAGGACGACCGCCGTCAGGACGGCCCCGCCGGCATTGATGGCCAGGCGCCACCGCCAGCCGCGCTCGCGGACGCGGAGCCAGTGGCGGACCATGCCGCTCTGGCTGAGCGTGAAGCACAGGAAGACACCCACCGAATAGAGCGGGATCAGGGAATGGGTGTCGCCACCGAATGCCCACAGCAGCCCGAATGCGACGGCCGCCAGCAGCACGATCCCCCAGGAGTAGGCGAGGCGGTCTCCGCGGAATGCGAACTGGCGGGGCATGTATCCGTCCTCGGCCAGGATCGCGCCGAGGCGCGGGAACGCGTTGAAGCTCGTGTTCGCGGCCAGGAACAGGATCAGTGCCGTCGCCGCCGCGAACACGTATGCCAGCACCGAGCCCTCACCGAAGGCGACCTGGGCGGCGAGTTGCACGACCGACGGCCCGCCCGGCTCGGTGGGTCGCAATCCGAACGCGATGGCGACGACCGTGAGGCCGACGAACAGCACGCCCAGCAGCACGGCCATGATCGTCATCGTGTTCGCGGCGTTCTTGGCTTCCGGGGGCTTGAACGCGGGTACGCCGTTGGCGATCGCTTCGACGCCTGTCAGCGCGACCGAACCCCCGGCGAATGCCTTGAGCAGTAACAGGATCCCGACCACTTCGGTACCGAAGGGCACGGCCGTCGGCTCCGATGGGACAGGTGCCGCCGACCCCGTGACGATGCGCCAGCCGCCGATCGCCACGATGGCGAGCGCCATGCCGACGAACAGGTACGTCGGGACCGCGAAGATGTTGCCGCTCTCGCGGAGTCCGCGCAGGTTGGCGACCGTGATCAGGCCGATGGACACGAAGGCGATCTCGATCCGGAACTCGTAGGCAGCCGGCACGACCGACTGGATCTGGGCGATCGCCGACGCCGTCGACACGGCCACGGTCATGACGTAGTCGATCAGCAGCGACGCGGCGGCGATCAGGCCGAAGATCGGCGCAAGGTTGGTGCGCGCGACGACGTACGCGCCGCCTCCGTTCGGGTACGCGCGGCACACCTGGCGGTAGGACAGCGCGACGACGGCCAGCAGGACGGCGATCGCGATCGAGACCTGGACCGACAGCAGCATCGCCGCCGCTCCGCCCAGGACCAGGACCCGCAGGATCTCCTCGGTGGCGTAGGCAGACGACGAGATCGCGTCGGAGCTGAAGATGGCGAGTGCCTTCTTCTTGTCGAGGCGCTCCTCGATCTCGGCCTCGCTGGCGAGCGGTCGCCCGAAGACGATGCCGCGCAGCCGCGCCAGCGCCCTGCCGGTTCGGGTCCGCGGCAACGATGCCGCCTCGCGCGCCACGAGCTGCCCGGGTCCCGTGTAGCGGAAATAGGGTGCGTGCGGTCGCTCCACACGCACGCGCCGGTCGCCGGCCTTCCGACCTGTAAGCGGCCGCCGTCCTCCGATCATCGCTAGAGGCTCGGTCGCCGAGACCGGTGGCGGATGATGACTATCGGTCGTACAGGACCGATCAGAACGGCTGGCACGGTCATACGGTGCCACGTTGGCGCATGGGCGATGTCGTCAGTCCGTGCGGACCGCTCAACGATCGCTCAATACCTCGACCTGGTCATCTCCTACGCGGCGCGACGACACGGGACTTCAGCCATGTGTCGGCCGTCGGCCGACCCTGCCAGGAGGCATGGTGACGCTAGTCCGTCGGCCCGAAGATCAGGCGTGTGGCCCCGCCCGCGCGGTCAACTCGGAAGGCGATGCCACCTTGTTGGGCGCGGGCTAATGCGATGGAGGCGGCCGCGTCCGGCGCATTCAGACCGACGAGTCGAACGCGGACCGCTGCGCCACGCGCCACGAGCGCGATCGCGACGTCGATCTCTCGGAGGTCGATGTCCAGAGGATCCTCCGCACGGGGCAGGAGGAAGAGGCCCGCGGTATCCATGCTTCAAACGTAATCCGGGGTCCAAGAAGGACAGCGGTCGTGGCCCGGTCAGACCACTCAAAGCTCGCTCAACGCCTCGTGGCAGGATCGCCGATTCGGTAGCCGATCCCCGGTTCGGCGGTGATCAACCCGTCGGCACTCCCGCTCGGATCCGCCGCGTGCGAGCTTGCGGCGCAATCGGGACACGTAGACGTGCAGGTAGTGTCCCTCGTCCGTGTAGGCCGTCCCCCACACCGCGCGCAGCAACCGGCCCTTCGTCAGCAGGCGACCGGGCTGGGCGATCATGACCTTGAGCAGCTCGTACTCACGCGGCGTGAGCTCGACCTGTGTCCCGTTGACCGTCACGCGGCGCGCAGCGACGTCGACCGACACAGGCCCCAACGTCACGACGCCACCCTGGTCGGCCGCAGGCCCGGCCGCCCGCCGGAGCACCGCGCCGATGCGGGCGCGCAGCTCGTCCATGCCGAACGGTTTCGTGACGTAGTCATCGGCGCCGGCTTCGAGCGTCGCGACCTTGACTCGCTCGTCAGTCCGCGCCGACAGGATCAGGATCGGCGTCGTGGCATCCCGCCGAACGTGTCGGACGACGGTGGCTCCGTCGAGGTCGGGCAGACCGAGGTCCAGCAGGATCAGGTCGGGTCGTTCGGCATCCCAGCGCCGGAGCGCTTCCGCGACGGTCCCGCTGGTCGCCACCCGGAAGCCATGGCCTTCGAGATTCCGAGCGACGGCGTCTCTGGTGGCCCCATCGTCCTCGACCAGCAGGATGCGCGCCATCGGCGTCATCGATCGGGATCCGCCGGAGCCTGGCGGAGTGTGACGATGACCGCCAGACCTCCGATCGATGCGGGCGCCGCCGCGACCTGGCCGCCCATCGACTCGACGAGCCCACGCACCACGCTGAGCCCGATCCCGAGTCCCCGTCGGGATCCCTCCGGTCGCGACGTCGCCCGCTTGAAGCGCTCGAAAAGCGACGAGAGCTGCTCGGTCGACACGCCCGCCCCGCCGTCCTCGATCGTGAGGGTCACCGTAGCCTCGTCGCCCGAGGTCGGGGCCGAGGCCGCCGAGATGGCGATGGCCGCGTCGTCGGGCGTGTGGGCCACGACGTTGTCGAGCAGGTTCGTCACGACGAGGTCGAGCAGGACGGCGTCGGCGAGGACCGCCGGGAGGCTGTCCGGGATCGAGATCGTGATGGGGCGGGCACCCAGGCTCGGCCGCATGCGGTCGACGACAGGTTCGACGACCGCCCACAGCTCGTGGGGCTCGAGATCGGGGTGGATCGCGCCGGACGCGATGCGGCTCAGGTCGAGCACACCGCCGACGAGACGATCGAGCCGGGTCGCTTCGGCGTCGATCACGAGCGCGGCCGCGCGCGAGGCCTCCTCGCTCCAGGCGACCTCGGGATCGGCCAGTCCGCCGGCCGTCGCACGGATGCTCGCGAGCGGCGTGCGGAGGTCGTGCGAGACCGAATCGATCAATGCGGTCTTGAGGGCATCGGTCTGGCGGGCGACCTCGAGCTCCGTGCGGGTCTGGCGGAGCTGATCCCGGCGGAGCGAGACCGCGATCTGGTCGGCCGCGAGCGCGAGCACACGCGTCTCGACGCGGTTCGGATCGCCGTGCGCTCGGTCGCGCGATCCGATGAGCGTCCCGAGCCCCACGGCATCGGCCTCGATGCGGACGCGGTACTGGGGATGGTCGGCCGCCGACGGCCCCGGCCGCCGGTCTCCTGTATGGGTGCGGATCCAGTGCGCCGGCTCGTCGCCTGGCGTTCGCACGAGGTTCGACGTGATGCTCGGGGTCGGCGGCGCGGGACCCTCCCCGGTGTCGGCGAGGAGCCGCTCGGCGCTCGTGGGGCCCGCGAGGATCCAGACGCGGTCCATGCCCGCCGCGCCACGCACGCGTGCCGCGATCTCCCCGGCGGCCTCGGCGGTCGATGCGGCCGTCGCCAGCGATCGACTGAGGGCGAACAGGGTGTTGGCTTCCTCGGCTCCGCGGGCGGCCTCGTCGGCGCGGGCGTGCTGGGTCGCGACGAGCCTCCCGATCGCGAGCGCTACGAACAGGAACAGCACGAGATCGAGCAGCTCGCGCGGGTCGGCGACGGCCAGTGAGAAGCGTGGGTTCGTGAACAGGAAGTCGTAGGTGAGGAACGCGGCGATCGCCGTGGCAACCGCCGGCGCCGTGCCAGCGACGGCGCCCACCGCGACGACCGCCACGAGGTAGACGGGCGACGCGTCGTCGATGCCGACGAGATCGCCCTCGAGCACGGCGACGATGAGCGTCGTGATCGCGAGCGACCCGAGCGCCGAGCATGACGACCGCCGCCGTGCCTCGCCAGCTCGGGGTGGCCATGGCCGACCGACGAGACCCGATCGGGATCGATGGCGAGAGGCGCACGCGCTGATGGTAGGCCGAGGGCGAGTCTGGTACTGGCGGGTATCCCAAAGTACGGCTTGGAGCGACCGGGCCCGCACCCCTACTGTCTGGCACGCAGCGGTCACGACCCTACCCCTGAGTACCCCAGGGGACCGGAGCCGCCGAGAAGTGCGCAGAACGAGGCAACCTGACAAATGGCATCGATGGCCGTCAACGAACTGGGACCGATGCTCACCGCGACCGAGGTCGCCGAGATGCTCCACCTGCACGTCAACACGGTGAAGCGCCTGGGCGACCGCGGCGAGCTGCCGTTCTATCGCGTCTGCAAGCGGGGCGATCGCCGCTTCCGCCTCGACGACGTGATGAAGTTCCTGGCCCAGAACCGCTAAGCACGACCGATCGTCGGTGGCGGTCCGCGCCGCCGGCGCGTCTCGATCTCGTCGCCTTCCTTGAGCGCCCGGTCCCTCCCCGGGCGCTCGTCTCATCCCCGGGGGATATGAAGAGGCCCGCCGGCTGCAGCCGGCGGGCCTCTTTCGTATCGCTGACGTGGGTGCGTCAGGGTCTGTTGTCGACGTTGACGATGGTGCGGCCCATGAGGCCGCTCGGACCGGTGTGCGACACCGCGCCGATGAACCAGTCCCCGATGGCGCCGCTCGTGATGCCGGACCAGCCGGCCACGACGGTCCCGACCGTCCCGATCGTCGCGGACGTCGGGGCCGACGTGATCGACAGGCTCCCACCGCCCGCGGCGGCTGGCACAGCCCACGTCCACATGTGGTAATCGGAATCGCCACCTGGCGCGGACCAGCCGTGGACATAGACCTTCCAGATCCCGTTGGCCGGGTTCGGGATGTCGATCAGCTCATCGGTCCCTCCAGCGGTGCTGGAGGCGACCATGACGTTGCTCGGGTTGAACACGTAGATGTCCAGGTCGGCAGCCGCCTCGGTCGCGTCGGGAGGCATCGCGATGCGGAAGTGTCCGGCGCCAGACAGGGTGAACTCGTGCAGGTTCGCTCCGCCGGTGCCCACGTCAGCCGGTGCGAACGTCTGGTTGGCGTCCTGCTTGACGTTAGCGGTCGTCACGGTCGCGGCGACGAGCCCGTGGGCTGACGCCGCGTACGAGCCGGTGTACCCGAACTCGACCGGGATGTTCACGGACCCACTCGTGCCGATGCCCGCGACTTCCTCCGGCGCGTCGAACAACGCACCGCGCACGGCCAGCGGGCTGCGGACCGTGTAGTCGTCGCCCTTCCACGTGAGCGATCCGAACCGCCACTCGCCGATCGGCGCGCTGACGTTGGTGACCGTCACGGTGAATGTCCTCGACTCGCCGCGGCGGATGGTGAACGTCGACGGCGAGACCGTCACGGTATAGCCGGTCGGGGCCTGGACGTTCGCCTTGTAGGTCACCTTGGCGTTGCCGTTCGTGACGCTGGTCACGGTCCGGGTGATGGTCTGACTGCCGGCGACCTCGGAGATGCCGATGGACGGCAGGTTGAGGTCGACGGGCGCACTCGGCACGCCGAGTCCGTCGAGGAAGTCGCAGCTGCCAGGGGTGAAGACGCCCCAGTCCATGCCGCAGGTGAAGGCCGCGTATTCGAAGAGGCCTGCGTCATAGACGAGCCCGGGCTGCGAAACGGAGCCCTTGCCCCATTTGCCGCCGGGTCGGACATGACCTGCGCCCATATCGAACGGGTCGGCCTGACTGGTCCGGTCGTTGTCGCGGACCTTCTGATGGGCGGTCGTCATGAGGGCGGACTTCGCCGCCGCTGCCGACCACTCCGGGTGGGCCTGCTTGAGGAGGGCGAACAGGCCGGCCACGTGCGGGCTCGACATCGAGGTCCCCGCGATGGCCTGGAACAGTTCGCCCGGCGGCGTGCCCGCGTCCGGGAACGGCGAGTTGCCGGCCAGGATCTGGATGCCCGGCGCGGTCACGTCGGGCTTGATGACATCGGGCGCGACGGCGTTCGGGCCGCGCGACGAGAAGATCGTCATGGTCGGGGCGTTCGGCCACGTCGATGTGCGTGGTTCGCCGCCGGAGCGCGTGTCGATCCGCGCCGTCGGGCTGGTGGTCGATGCGATGTACGCCTTGACCGCCAGGCCCGGCGTGTTGTCGAGGTGGACGGACGGCACCCAGTGGGGGTCCGTGAAGAGGTTGTCGACGTTGTTGGTGTTGTACTGGACCATCCCGACGCCACCGGCGTCGAAGACGGCCTGGCTCTTCGCGATGCGGCCGACGACGCCACGGATGCAGAGCACGATCTTCCCGGTCACCTTGGCCGGGTCGAGCTTGCCCGGCTCGCAGATGTCGCTGCCGGCGGCAGCCGCATCGACGAGCGCGGTCGTGCCGATGCTCGGCGTCAGGGAGGCGCCGTTGTAATGGGCGCCGTTGCCCAGGGTGACCACACCCTCGAAGAAGCGGCTCTGGGTGCTCGCGCCGACGCTCGTGACCCACGGCATCGTGGCTGGGTTGCCGAGGGTCGATATGCCGGGGCCGGAGTTGCCGGCCGACGTGGCAGTGAACACGCCAGCCTCAGCCGCGAACAGGAAGGCGATCTCGTCGGCACTCGGCAGCCCGGCGCCGCCGCCGATCGAGTAATTGATGACGTCGACGCCGTCGAGGACGGCCTGGTCGATCGCCGCCGCGAGGTCCGATGTGAAGCCGCCGAGGTTGCCGAGGCCCTTGTAGGCGATGACGTGAGCTCGCGGCGCGATGCCCGAGATCGTCGCGGCGGGCAATCCGAACGCGGTCGCGTTGACGTCGGCGTTGCCGGCGGAGGTCGATGCGGTGTGGGTGCCATGGCCGCTGTCGTCGCGCGCGGAATCGAACTCGTCGGCCGCAGCCCCGAGCACGGCGCGATAGGTGGCCAGCATCTGGCGCGCGCCGATCAGCTTGTTGTTGCAGGCGAACGCCGCGTCGTTGGGATTGTGGGCGGTGTTCCCGAACTGGCACGGGAGCGGGCCGGTCGGGGGAGCCGCGTAGCTCCCGTCGTCGTCGAATGACGGGTGCTCTGGCCAGATCCCGGTGTCGATGACACCGACGACCACGCCCTCGCCCGTGAAGCCGCGGTCGTATGCGCCGCTGTCGACCGTCAGACCCATGAACTCGGGGCTGCTGTCGGTCTGCGGCTGGCGCATCACGTCATCGAGGACGCGCATGACGCCCTTCTGCAGCTTGATGGCGGCGACTTGCGTCGGCGTCAGCAGGGCCGCATAGCCGTTGAGCGCGACCGTGTAGTCGTGCAGCTTGTTCTTGGCAGCGACCTTGGCCTGGCTCAGCGACTTGTCGTGAACCGTGCGCAGGAAGGTCTGGTACTTGAGGACGGCGGCGTCGCGCCGATCCAGCTTCTTACCGGGGACCGCCTTCGTCGGCGCGAGCCCGGCGACACCGCCGTCGTACGCCGCGACGGGGTTCGCGGCCATGACGACGACGTAGGGTTTGGCGCTTTCCTGCGCCAGCACGGGAGCCGCCGCCGGCATCGCCAGCGCGACGGCCACGATCAGAGCAAAGAACCGAAGCAGCCTCGTTCGCCGCATCCTGTCTCCTCCAAGGGGATTCACGTGCGTAGGTCAACGAGAGTGCGGTCGTGTTGCGCTGGGGGTCACCTCCCTGACCTGATGCGCAGTGCGAACGGTGGGGGTCCATTCTGCGCGCGACAGCATCGCCGCGGTACGCTTGGCGGCGAAGGATAGGTTGCCCCGATGATGGCGGTTCGACGGTGCAGCCGCAACGCGACGACGCGCGGCATCGATGCACGATGGTGTCCACACGCAACGGCTTGAGTCTATGTCTTGCCCGGCAGCTGGGATTGCTGCTCCCCGTGCTCCTCATGGCGTGCTCCGGACCCGGAGTGTCGGCGCCGGCGTCATCGCCAGCGCAGTCGTCGGCGCCGTCGTCGGCTCTCCCGACGCTCGAACTGGCAACGGCCGAACCATCGAAAGGTCCTCCAGGCGTGGATG
This sequence comes from uncultured Chloroflexia bacterium, assembly GCA_963819655.1. GTDB lineage: Bacteria > Chloroflexota > Limnocylindria > Limnocylindrales > CSP1-4 > SPCO01. The sequence continues at coordinate 114,609 of CAWFXA010000003.1, forward strand.
AGCCACAGGTCTTCAGCGGCACTCTCGGTTCGGATGCCATCGAGGGCGGCTGTGTCTATCTCGAGACCCCGGACGGCCGCCGCCTCGAGGTGATCTATCCGGACGGCTGGCGCGTCCGCCGCTCCCCACTGGCGTTGATCGGCCCTGATGGGTCGGATGTCGCCGGGCCGGGCGACACGATCACGATCCGTGGCGCCGAGGCGCAGGACATGGTGTCGATCTGTCAGATGGGCCCGATCGTCCGCGCCTTCGAGGTACTGCCCGGGTAACGCCGGGCATCGATCGCCGGACCCCACCCGAAGCGCTCGTTTCTTGCGTTCGACGCAAGCGGCCTGACTCCGGAACCCCATGTGAGCCGCGTCGCGCTCGTTCCTTGCGCGTCACGCAAGCGGCCTGCCCGACTTTGCGTCAGACGCATCTACGGTCGGCGTCAGAGCCTCGAAGCGCTGGCTTCTTGCGTCTAACGCAAGCGATCGACCTGATGCGTCCCAAGACGGCTAGGTTTCTTGCATCAGACGAAGGAATCTGGACAGATCGCGGCTCCGGAGACCCTGCTGGCGACGGTACGTGCGTCTGACGCAAGTCCGACCGCATCGGCTTCAGGCGATGAGCAGAAGGCGACGCAACCGAGGCCGCCGAGCGCTTCAACGACCGTTTGGCGCTTGGCCGCCCCGTGGGCGCCGACCCTAGACCCGCGGGATACCGGCGAGCGACTCCCCGAAGATCTCCACGGCCTCACTGATCTCGGCCGCCGTCACGTCGAGGGGCGGGATCCAGCGCACGACCTCGTGCTGCGAGCCGCAGGTCAGCACCAGCAGGCCGTGGTCGGCGCAGGCCGCGCTCAGTCGGTCGGGGAGGGAACCATCCGGCTCGCGGGTCGAACGATCCCGCACGAACTCGACCCCGATCATCATGCCCGGACCGCGGATGTCACCGATCCGATCGTCCTCGGCGGCGATCCGCTCGAGGCCCGCGCGCAACTCCGCGCCGCGGGCGGCAGCGTTCTCGACCAGACCCTCGGAACGGATCGTCTCGAGCACCGCGATCCCCGCCGCGCACGCCACAGGGTTCCCCCCATACGTCGAGCCGTGCGCGCCACGCCCCCAGCGTTCATGCAGCTCCCGCGACGCCACGACCGCCGACAGCGGCAGTCCGTTCGCGATGGCCTTGGCCAGGACGACCACGTCCGGCACGATGCCGGCGTGCTCGAATGCCCACATCCGGCCGGTCCGGCCATAGCCGCACTGGACCTCGTCGGCGATCAGCAGGATCCCGTGCTCGTCGCAGAAGGCGCGGAGCTCGCGCAGGAAAGCCGGGGGAGCGGGAGTGAAGCCGCCCTCGCCCTGGACCGCCTCGATCAGGATCGAACCGACCGCCGACGGCGGGATCGTGGTCGACGTCAGCGTCCGCAGGTCGGCCATGGCGCGAGCGACGGCAGCGCCCTCGTCACCGCCGAAGTCGCGGTAGACGGCCGGGAAGGTCGACAGATGGACCGATGGCAGCAGCGGTTCATACCCGACTCGGTAGTTGATGGCGGAGCTCGTGACCGACATCGCGCCGAACGTCCGACCGTGGAACCCGCCCCGGAACGCGATGATCCCGGGCCGGCCAGTCACGCGCCGCGCCAGCTTCATCGCCGCGTCGATCGCCTCGGACCCGGAGTTGAGGAAGATCGTCGTATCGAGCTGCGCCGGGAACACCGACGCGAGCTCGTCGGCCAGCCGGGAGATCGGTTCCGTGAAGCCCATCGCCGACACCGGGCCGATCAGCTTGTCGACCTGGGCATGGATGGCCGCGGTCACCCGTGGATGGACGTGCCCCAGCGCCGTGACGGCGATGCCGTTCGCGAAATCGAGGTATGCGCGACCCTCGGTGTCGAACAGTCGATGCCCCTCGCCATGACTCCACTGCCTCTGGAAATACCGGCCCAGGACAGGCGTCAGGTGGGGCGCGGGCGTGACGGCGACGTCCATCGGCGGAGTGTAGCGGGCGCACCGCGCGCGATTTGAAAGGCCTTCGGAGGACCGCCGCCGCGTACGATGCGCGGCATGGTGGATTTCACGCTCACGGACGAGAACAAGCTCGTCCAGCAGGCGGCCCGGGCATTCGCGGAGGCCGAGATCCTGCCCCACATCCGTGCATGGGACGAGAAGGGCGAAGTCCACCGCGAGGTCTTCGAGAAGATGGCCGAGCAGGGGTTTCTCGGGGCGCCGATCCCTGAGACATACGGCGGCGGCGGCATGGACTACATCAGCTTCGCGATCCTGTGCGAGGAGCTCGAGCGTGCCGACACCGCGTTCCGCGTCGTCCAGAGCGTCCACGTCGGCCTGAACTCGCTGGCTCTCCTGCAGTGGGGGACCGAGGAGCAGCGCCAGCGCTGGCTGGTGCCCCAGGCGAAGGGGGAGAAGCTCGCCACGTTCGGGCTCACCGAGCCGGGCGTCGGCACAGACGCCGGCAACCTGCAGACGACAGCCCGCCGGGACGGCTCGGCCTATCGACTCAACGGCCAGAAGATCTGGATCAGCCTGGCCGACCTGGCCGACCATTTCCTGGTCTTCGCGACCATCGACCGGTCGATGAAGCACAAGGGCGTGACGGCCTTCCTGGTCGAGCGAGGCATGCGGGGTCTGAGCACGGGCACGCTCCACGGGAAGCTCGGCATCCGGGCCGGCAACACCGGATTGATCAACCTCGACGACGTCGCCGTTCCCGAGGAGAACCGCATCGGTGAGGAAGGGGAAGGGTTCCTCGTCGCGATGAGCGCCATCGACCAGGGCCGCTACACCGTCGCCGCTGGTGCCGTCGGGCTCGCCCAGGCGTGCGTCGACGCCAGCGTTCGCTACGCCCACGAGCGCAAGACCTTCGGTCAGGAGATCGGCGAACACCAGCTCGTGAAGCAGCTCATCGCCAAGATGGTCGCTGGCACCGAGATCGGCCGATTGCTCGTGTGGCGCGCCGGTTGGCTGAAGAACCAGGGTCTCCGGAACACCCGGGAGACGAGCCTCGCCAAATGGCACGCGACCGAGCATTCGGTCCAGAGCGCGCTCGACGCCATCCAGGTCCACGGCGCCAACGGCTACTCGAACGAGTTCCCGGTCGAGCGCTACCTGCGCAACTCGAAGGCCGCGGTCATCTACGAAGGCACAAGCCAGCTGCATACGCTGATCCAGGCCGACTACGCGATGGGCTACCGCGAGGATCGACCGCTGCGCTGCGAACCCTGGCCGGCACAGGGCTGGGAGCGCAGCGCGGCCCGGACCGGCGCATGAGGGCGACGGCGGTCCTGCCAGAGCCGCAACCCGATCCATGAGCGCCTGGACCGAGCGTGAGCTCGCGACGCTCGCCGAAGTGGCCGAGACATTCGTCCGCGGAGACGCTCGACGCCGCGCGCGGCTCACGACCGAGGTCCTCGAGCGGGCGGCGGACCCAGCCCAGGTCCGCCAGTTCCATCGCCTGCTGCGCATCCTGGAGTCGCGCTTCACGAACCTGCTCATCGCGCGAGGCCCGACGCCGTTCTCGTCGATGTCCCCTGCCGCCCGCGAGCACTACCTCCTGAAGTGGTCGACCTCGCCGTTCGCGTCGCGGCGTACCGCATTCGCCACCTTGCGCAAGCTCATGACGTTCCTCGCCTATGCCGACCCGGGGGCGGATGCCTCCGGGAATCCCCGCCATGCTGTGATCGGGTACGAGCCGGAGCGGCCGCCGGTGACCGCGGATCGCACGCCGATCCGCCCCGACGCGCTGCCGTTCGACGAGGGCTCGGCCGACGAGCCGATCACCCTCGAGGCCGACGTCGTCGTGGTCGGGTCGGGTGCCGGAGGAGGCGTCGTGGCGGCCGCCCTTGCGGAGGCAGGCCGCTCGGTCGTCGTGCTCGAAGCCGGTCCGTTCGTCGACGAGGCGTCGATGCCGCGCGACGAGCTCGATGCGTTCTCGCGGCTCTACCTCAACCACGGGCTGCTCTCGACCTGGGACGCGTCGATCACGATGCTGGCCGGCTCGGCGGTCGGTGGCGGCACGCTGGTCAACTGGATGACCATGATCGAAGCGCCCGAGGCAGTCCGGGCATCTTGGGCGCGCAACCACGGCATCGACGACCTCGGCAACGGCGAGGCCTGGACCGAGGACGTCGGCACGCTCGAGAATGAATTGTCGGTGTCGGCGGTCAGGCGCGTCCCGCCCAAGGATCAGGTCATCGTGCGTGGCGCCGAGCGGCTCAACTGGGAAGCGGCGCCTGCACGGCGCAACGCGGCGGCGGACTGCGATGACTGTGGCAGTTGTGCGTTCGGCTGCCGTCGCGGATCCAAGCAGTCCGGCATCCGCGTCCACCTGGCCCGTGCGTTCGAGGCGGGCGCCCGGATCGTGCCCCAGGTGCGTGTGACGAAGGTCTTGATCGAGCGCGGCAAGGCCCTAGGGGTGGAGGGGCGGGCGCTCGTGCCGGGGACCGAAGCGGCCCCGCGGACGCGCCGTCTGATCGTCCGTGCCCCGCAGGTCGTCGTGGCGGCCGGCGGCCTTCGATCGCCGGGGATCCTCCAGGCGTCGGGTCTCCGGCACCAGTCGATCGGGCGGCACCTGCGACTGCACCCGGTGCCGGTCGTGGTCGGTCGGATGACCATGCCCGTCGATATGTGGCTCGGACCGATGCAGGGCGCTCGATCGCTGGAGTTCCTCCCCGCAGAACCGGGCCGCAACAGCTACGTCATCGAATCCGCGCCGGGGCATCCCGGCCTGCTCGCGCTGGCGTTGCCGTGGGACGGCACGGACGCCCACGCTGCGTCGATGCGGGACGCCCGCTATCTCGCCCCGCTGGTCGCCGTCACGCGGGACGGCGGACGGGGCCGGGTCACGCTGACGCGGTCGGGCCGGGTCCGGATCGACTACGAGCTCGACCAGGTCGGCGTCGCGACGCTCCGGCATGCGACGGTGCGGATGGCTCGCCTCGCACGCGCGGGGGGCGCCGGCGAGATCGTCGTCGCGGCCACGCCCGCGATCCGGTTCCATCCGATCCGCGGCTCGACCGGCGCCGACGCGGCCGCATTCGGCCGGTTCGAGGACCAGATCGAGCGCATGGATTTCAGGCCGAACCGCGGCTCGGTGTTCTCGGCCCACCAGATGGGCACGGTCAGGATGGGCGCCACGGCGCGTGAGCATCCGTGCGATCCGAACGGGCGCGTTCGAAGCAGGGGCCGTCGCGGTCGGATCGTGGCGGGCCTGTACGTGGCCGATTCGTCGCTCTTTCCGACGGCCCTCGGGGTCAACCCGATGCTGACCGTGATGGCCTTGGCGCGACGCGTGGCTCGGACGGTCCTGGCGGAAACGTGACCTCGGCGCCGGCGGCGCGCGGGCCCGCCATCCGGCTGCGCGCCGTCACGATGAGCGCGACCGCCCCGACGATGATCGCCCCGGCGACGAGCGTCCGCGGCCCGATCGGTTCGGACAGCAGGAGCGCTCCGAGGATGACTGCCACGATCGGATTGACATACGCGTAGGTCGCGACAAGCGGCAGCGGCGCCACTCGGAGCATCCAGCCGAACGTCGTGAACGCCAACAGGCTGCCGATGACCGTGAGGTACAGGAAGGCGGTGAACGACTCGGTCGAGACGGCAGACGCGTCGAACCGGCCTGGTTCGCCGGTCGCGACCGACATCACGGCGAGGACGGCAGACCCGGCCACCATCTGGCTGCCGGTCGCCATCAAGGGATGTTGTGGCAGGACCGCGCGATGGGTGGCATACAGCGAGCCGACCGACCAGGCGATCGGCGACACGATGAGGGCTGCCAGGCCGGCGGCATCAAGGGCATCGCTCGCACCGAGCGCCGTCGGGCCGGCAAGGACCGCGACCCCGACGAACCCGACGACGATGCCGATTCCTGCGATCCGCGGCAGGCGCTCGCCGAGGAACAGCCGTCCGAGCACGGCGACCCATACCGGCATCAGGGCGATCAGGAGGGCGGCGATGCCGGACGGGATCGTCTGCTCGCCCCACGCGACCATGCCCATCCCGCCGCCGAGCAGGAGTGCCCCGACGATGCTCGTATCGCGCACCTCGCGGCGGCTGGGCAGACGGAACTCGCCGCGTCGACGCAGCGCCACCCACCCGAGAAGCACGAGGCCCGCGAGTCCGAAGCGAAGCGCCGCCATGAGGAAAGGCGGCATCGTGTCGACGGCGACCGCGATCGCGAGGTAGGTCGAGCCCCAGACCACGTACAGGATCCCGAGGCCGAGCCAGATCGCCCGACGGTCCGGGCTACGGTCGTGCTCGCTTGGCATAGTCCGATGGTCCAAGGTAAGAGCATACGCGGGAAGCGACCGGCGTGCGCCGTCGGTCAGTCGCCGTCGGTTGATCGCCGGGTCAGCCGGGGCTCACGCGGCAGCCGCGACGGGGCGGCAGACCTTGCACGGCCGATAGCCGGCCGCCCCGGCCTCGTCGAGCGAGCGGAACGGCCGACGGTTCTTCTCCAGCATGTGGCGGCCCGTGCGGCACGTCGGCCAGCACACGATCCGGGTCGACGCGCAACCGACCAGGCGCTCGCCACGGCGGCCCGCATCCTCCATCGCGTCGGGGTCGAGGCCCTCGGCGGACAGGATCGTCCGCTTGTTCGCGGGACCGCCGAGCGAGTACTGGCCGATCGAGCCGTCGGTCCGGACGACGCGGTGGCAGGGCACGATCAGAGGCACCGGGTTGTGGCCGAGGGCGCTGCCGACGGCGCGGACCGCCTTCGGTCGGCCGATCTCCGCGGCGATCCAGCCGTACGGCCGGACCTCGCCGCGTGGGATCTCGAGGGCCTTCCGCCAGACATCCTGCTCGAACGGGCTATGGCCGCGCAGGTCGAGCGGGATCCTGACCCGCCGGTCGCCGTCGAGGCGGCGGGTGATCGCGTTGGCCAGCCGCGGTGGCAGGTCGGCCGGGATGGCCCGTCGCCCGGTCGTGGCCAGGTGACGCGCCTCGAACGCGCCGTCGTCCCCGGCCAGGTCGACCGTCGAGACGCCGCGTCCGTTCCACGCCACGACGAGCTGCCCCAGCGGCGAGTCGACATGGCCATAACCATCCGCGAGCCCGACCTCGACCAGGACCGAGGCACGCAGGGTCGACGGGGCGGGAAGCACGAGATCGGCGAGGGCCGCCGACTCGATGTCGGTGGCGTCGAGCGGGCTGGTCATGCGGTCATCTCCTCGAGCTCGCGGCGGCTCTCCGCCTCGAGCATCGTGCGTAACAGGGCGATCCCCCGATGGACCTGGGCCTTCACGGTGCCCTCGGGTCGACCGAGCGCGGCGGCGGCCTCGGGATAGGTCATCCCGTCCACGTGGCGCAGCACCACCGCCGATCGATACGACGGCGGCAGGGCCGTCAAGCGCGCCGCCCAACGATCCCGTTCGGCGTGTCGTTCGGCGATCTCTGGCGGAGCTGTCGAGGCCGGGGCCGCGGGATCCGGCGGACGCGCGCCGTCGCCATCGATCGAGATCGGGCGCGGGCCACGCGTCGCGCGCCGCGCCCCGACCGATCGACATCGATTGAGGACGATCGTCGTCAGCCAGGGCCGGAGCCGAAGCTCGCGGATCCTGTCCCCGTCGTACGAGGCAAGCGCGCGGTAAGCGCGGACGAGGGCGTCCTGGGCGGCCTCCTCCGCGTCGCCGGCATCCCCGAGCATCCGGGCGGCGATCGTATAGAGACGGTCCTGGTGGGCGACGACCAGCGCGTCGAAGGCGCGATCGAGGTCATCCGCGAGGGCTGTCGTCAGGCGGTCATCGGCGTCCATCACTGGCTAGAACCGAGTCGCCGCCGCAACCGTTGCACGACGCCACGGTAACCCCGACTCACCTCGGCCGACCGTGGCCCCGTGCGACAATCGGCGCATGGGCCACGACGATCGCTTCGACGACCTGATCGCCAGCCTCGGGGGCTTCCATCGCTCCTGGCTCATCTACCTCGGGATCGATCTCGGGCTGTTCGCCCGGATCCGCGCCGCCGGCGAAGGCGGCATCACGCCCGACACGCTGGCCGACGAGACCGGCACGAAGCGCGAGGCGGTGGCTGCCTGGTCGTGGGCGACCGACGCGCACGATCTGACGACCTTCGAGGATGGCCGCCTGACGGTCGACGACGACGTCGCCGAGATCCTGCTCGACGACCAGCGTGCCGAGTTCCTGGGCGGCCAATTCGTCCATGCCGTGGTCGCGTCGATGGACTGGGGCGGCATGGAGGAGTTCTTCCGGACCGGGCAGCCGATCCGGGATCGGCCGGACCGCTATCGGGCGGCAATCGAGCGCCTCACCCGCCAGGACATCGCGGTGTTCTTCCAGGAGGTGCTGGCCGCCCTGCCCCAGCTGGTCGCGGAGCTCTCGAACGGCGGCCGCGTCGTGGACATCCACTGCGGGGGCGGCCGGTGGCTCGTCGCCATGGCGCGCCGATTCCCCGCGCTGGAGCTCATCGGCGTGGAGTTCGAGGCGGATTCGGTCGCGCGGGCGCGCGCGACGATCGAGAGCGAGGGCCTGTCCGACCGCATCGAGATCCGCCAAGCGAAAGCCACGGATCCGGGCCACGTCGATGAATACGATCTGGCGTACCTCCAATACGCCCTCCACCAGCTCGACGATGCCCCGCGCGTGCTGGCTGCCGCGTGGGCTGCCCTTCGCCCCGGCGGCCGCCTGCTGGTCCTCGACTGGCCGCTGCCGTCCGGCCCGGACGAATTCCGGACGAGGCACGGCGAGATCATCGCCGGGGTCCAGCTCGACGAGCTGTACCAAGGCACGGCGCTCGCGACGCGCGATCAGTTCCTGACCTGGTTCGCGGACGGGGGTGTGCCCGCCCCCGTCACGATCGACCTGCCATCCGGTGCGGCCGTCTTCCTCGCGGAGCGGCCCGACTGAAGCCCGAAGTCAGCTGACCTCGACCTTGCCGGCCATGTTCGAGTGGATCTTGCAGATGATGTCGTACGAGCCTGCGACGTTGAACACCATCGCACCGGTCTCGCCGTTGTTCAGGTTGGCGGTCGAGCAGGTCGTGTCCGACTTGACGGTCGCCGTGTGCGTGGTGCTGTCGTTGTTCGTCCACGCGACGACGTCGCCGACTGTGGCCGTGATCGGCGTCGGATCGAACGCGAAGTCCGCAATCGACGCTGTGACCGTGCCGGCGTCGGTCGATGGCGCACATGCCGCTCCACCGGTCGCGGCGCTCTCCGAGGCCGCGGCGGGCTCGCTGGCGGGTGCCTCGCTGGCTGGCGCCGACGCCGCCGGCAGCGACGCCGCCGGGGCGGTCGCTGTCGCGCCTCCGCCACAGGCGCTCACGACCAGCAGCATGGCGGAGCCGAGGGCAAGGATCGTCCGGGTCATGTCGACCTCCTCCTCGATGGGGGACCGTCCGTCGTCTCTGGGGGACGCCCCTTGGTACGCCGCCGCCGTGGGGGTGGTTTCATGAGCGTCGGCCCGCAGGACCCCCGGATCGACGCGGCGACCGTTCGCAGGCTACTCCGCCACGAGGCCGAGGTCCACGCCATCCCCGGCCGCTCTCTGCGCGACCTCGATGACGCTCTGCTGCTGTACGACCCGGTCGAGTCCGAGCCGTTCTGGAACCGCGTCGAGGCGATCCGCTGGCCGGATGACGCGGCCGCCTTCGATCGCCGCCTGGGCGAGGTGGCGGTGGTGTTCGCATCGATCGCCCGCCAGCCGCACGTATGGACATCTCCGCCCCACGACGAGCCGGCCGACCTCGTGGCTCGCCTCGCGGCGAACGGCTTCGAGGATGTCGGTCATGGGCTCCTGCTCGTGGCACGCGACGTCGAGCTGGCACGCTCCGCCCTGTCCGGGCGGCCACTGGGAGAGGGTATGACGCTGGATCGGTTGAGCGGCGTGAGCACGATGGGCGCTGATGCTGCGGCCCATGCCATCGCGGAGGTCCTGCTGGGCGCGTTCGGGGTCGGCGACGATCGGCGCGACGGCGTGGTCGCCGAGATCGGGAGTGCGCTCATGGACGATCGATTCACCCACTACCTGGTCCGGCGCGAGGGGCTGCCGCTCAGCGTGGCCCGGCGCGCGACGTTCGACGGGATCTCCTACCTGTCCTCGATCGGGACCGTCGAATTGGCCCGGGGGCTCGGCCTCGGTAGATACGTGACGGCGACCGCGATGGTCGATGCTGCGGCCGCCGGCAGCGAGTGGATCCACCTCGGGGTGTTCGCCGACAACGTCGCCGCACGGCGACTGTATGAGACGCTCGGCTTCGTGATGAGCGGCGACCCGGGTCCGGACATGGTCTTCGTCGGGTGAGTCGCGTGATCGGGCGTGGCTGGGCGACCGTCGACCTCGAGCGCGCGGCCGGTGAGCTGGGCGATCTCCTGCAGCCGGGCACGTCGTTCGAGGATGCTCCGCGGTCCGTCGTCCTGGGAGCCCGCTGCCTCCGAGGTCGGGCTCGCCACGACGGCGACGCCACATCCGACTGGATCGTCCTTCTCGAGCCCGACAGCGAGGGCCGCCTGGCCGCGTTCTTGGCTCGGTCCGGCGAGGGCTGGGCCGCCACGTGGAGCAGTCCGCCGGCCGGTTGGGCGGACCGGCCGGGCACACCGGGTCCGCTCGGGCAGGAACGGCTGAGCGGTCGGATCGGGGCCGCCGGCCCGTTCCCGCTGCTGCTGTCGGCCGCTACCATCGACCCATGACCGACGCCACCCTGACGATCCGCCCGGCGGTCGCCACCGATGCCGAGGCGATCGCCGCACTGTTCACCGACGAAGGCTATCCGGCCGGCCCGAGCGACATCGTCGAGCGCCTGACGCGGTTCTCGTCCGAGCACTCGCAGGTCGTCGTGGCGGAGCACGAGGGCGTGGTGCTGGGGTTCATCGCGGTCCACGCCCTGCCGCGCTTCGAGCACGACGATCGGATCCTGCGGGTCCTGGCCCTGGTGGTCGATGCGGGTGCGCGGGAACGCGGCGTAGGCCGCAGCCTCATGGTCGAGGCGGAGCGCATCGCGACGGAGCTCGGGGCCGCATTCGTTGAGGTGACATCCGGCCACCATCGGCCCGATGCCCGGCGGCTATACGAGTCGATGGGTTACGACGCGTCGATAGCCGCGTACTTCCGGAAGAAGCTCTGACCGAACATCTCGGGCGAACGACATCGCGTGATGATCTCGCTCTGTCACCATTCGCGGTCATGACCGTCACGGCTTCGACCGAACCCGTCATCCGCGTCCGTGGCCTGACCAAGCGCTACGGCGATGTCCAGGCTGTCGATGGCATCGACTTCGACGTCGCCAGGGGCGAGATCTTCGGGTTGCTTGGGCCGAACGGGGCAGGCAAGACCACCACCGTCGAGATCCTCGAGGGGCTGCGCGAGCCCGATGGCGGCGAAGTCACGGTCCTCGACGTCGACGTCACCAAGGACGCCGACGCGCTCAAGCCGCGGATCGGGGTGAGTCTCCAGACTGCGGCGTTGTACCCGAAGCTCACGGTGACCGAGCTCATCGACCTCTTCCGGAGCTTCTACCCACGCTCGCGCCCGACCGCCGAGATCATCGAGGCGCTCGAGCTCGGTGAGCGGCGCAATGCCCGAAGCGAGGTCCTGTCGGGCGGCCAAAGGCAGCGCCTCGCAGTCGCGTTGGCGCTCGTGAACGAGCCCGAGCTCGTCTTCCTCGATGAGCCGACGACCGGCCTCGACCCGGCAGCCCGGCGGTCGCTGTGGGACATCGTGCGCGACCTCAAGGCCGGCGGCCGGTCGGTCCTGCTCACGACGCACTACATGGAGGAGGCCGAGATCCTGTGCGACCGGATCGCGATCATGGACCACGGCCGCATCCTCGAGATGGGCGGGGTGGAGGAGCTGATCTCCAGGCACTTCCAGGAGCGCACGGTACGGTTCGATCGGCTCGACGCCCTGACCCGGGACGAGCTGGCCGCCCTGCCGGCCGTCACCTCGGTGAAGGAGGACGCCGACGAGGTCCTGATCTACACGCGTGATCCGGGCCGCACCGTCGGGGGACTGCTCGACCTCGCCGACGCGCGCGGGGTCGAGCCGCAGAACCTCGCGATCCGGCGGGCAACGCTCGAGGATGTCTTCCTCGAACTGACCGGCCGGGCTCTGCGGGACTGACCGTCGATGACCGCCCTTCTCGCACTCACGGTCGCCAACATCAGGAGCTACGTCCGCGATCGCGCGGCGCTGTTCTGGACGCTCGCCTTCCCGCTGATCTTCATCTTCATGTTCGGCTTCATATTCCAGGAAGGCGACCAGAGCCGGCTGACACTTGGCTGGGTCGATGAGGACGGGACGCCGGCGGCGTCCGAGCTGCGAGCTGGGTTCGCCGCACAGGAGGGGACCGCGCTCGTCGAGGCGACCAGGGACGAGGCGCTCGCCCAGATGCGCGACGGCAGCGTTGACGCCGTGATCCTCGTCCCCGCCGGCTACGGGGCGGCGATCGCCGCCGGCGAGGCTGGGAGCGGAGGCCCGACGTCGGTCGAGGTGTACACCGACCCGTCCCGCGCGAACCTCGTGGCGTCGGTGTATCAGTCCGTCCAGGCCGTGTTCGGCGCCGTCAATCTCGGCGGCCGACCGCCCTTGGTCGTCCCGCAACCGGAGACGCTCCAGACGGAGAACCTCAACTTCATCAGCTACTTCGTGCCGAGCATGCTCGGCCTGTCCGTGATGCAGGTCGGGATCTTCGCGGCGATCCCCCTGGTGGCCGACCGGGTGAAGCTCATCCTCAAGCGCCTGGCTGCGACCCCGCTCCGGCGCTGGCAGCTCGTCGGCTCGAATGTCCTGATGCGGCTGCTCATCGCCCTGGCCCAGGCCGTGATCATCGTCGCCGTCGGCGTGCTCGTCTTTGGCGTCGAGATCGTCGGGTCGTTCCTGCTGACGGGCCTGTTCATCGCCCTCGGCGCGGTGGCGTTCCTGGCGCTCGGCTATGTCATCGCGTCGTTCGCCAAGACCGAGGATTCGGCGAACGGGATGACCAGCGTCGTGCAATTCCCGATGATGTTCCTGTCGGGGACGTTCTTCCCGATCGACCAGATGCCCGACTTCCTGCAGGGCATCGCCCGGCTGATCCCGCTCACGTACCTGTCCGACGCGCTCCGTCAGGTCATGGTCGGCGGGGCGGCCTTCGCGCCCTTGTGGGTGTGCGCCGCAGTCCTGATGGGGTGGCTCGTGGTGTGCTTCGGGATCGCCGCCAGGAAGTTCCGCTGGCAGTAGCCCCGCATCCTTCGTCTCGTCCACACCGCGCCCACAGCGCACGCGCGATGCGACGATTTCGTCGCATCAGAGGGTTTGGATAGCGGCGTTCACGCACGAGATGCTCGCGGGCAGACGGTGCGGGAGGCTCGGTCAGGCACGATCCGGTCCATGTAGGTCCAAGATGCGCCGATTTCGTCGCATCGGTGGGGTCATGGGCCCGCGGATGTCGCTTGGGATGCGCTGCGAATGCCTACCAGCGCTCCTCGTGGATGAGCTCGTCGAGCGGCAGCCGACCGCCGGCGCGGAGCGGACGCGTGAGGTCGGTCGGGTCGGCCGGGTAGCCGAACGAGAGCAGGAACTCGCAGTGATGATCGGCTGGGTAGGCGAGCAGGGACCGCGCGAGATCCTGCTCATAGACGGTCGCCGGCACGCTGCCGATCCCGAACTCCCACGCCACGAGCATCATCGAGTCGGCGGCCTGGCCGAGGTCGAACATCACCGACAGCGGCGCGTCCGTGCGCGCGGGATCCGGGGTGACGAGGGCCACCGCGACGGCCGCCCCCGCCAGGTGACCGGCGTACGGCCCGACCGCCGCGAGCTCCCTGAGATGCGTCCGGTCGCGGCAGACGATGAATGCCCAGCGCTGTTGGTTCTTCGAGCTGTTGGCGCGGCGGCCGGCGTGAAGGATGCGATCGAGGTGCTCGTCGTCGAGCGGCCGGTCGGCGAAGCGGCGGACGACGCGGCGGGACGTGACGGCATCCCACACCGAGATCGGGCGCATCAGCCCAGTCCCGGCTCGTCGGCCGATGCCAGCGCCTCGAGGTCGGGTGTCCGGGTGGCGCCGGGCAACGCGATCTGGGCCAGCGTGCGGAAACCGCCTGGCATCGTGTCGACCGCGGACAGACGCTCCTCGGCCGCCGGGATGCGCTGCGCTGGCGTGGCGGCGGCGATGGCGGCCGCCTCGTCGGGATCGAGCGGGCCGTCCAGCGCAGCGGCCAGGAACCGGGCGACACCAGCCCGATATGCGGCGTCCTCATACAGCCACGAATGCTGCCCGCCCGGGATGACAATGGTCTCGACCGGCTCGGCCGCCGGATCCGCCGCACGCGCGCGACGGGCGGCTGCCGCGAGCCGGGCCATATGGGGGAACGGCACGACCTGGTCCTCGTCACCGTGGGCGAGGAGGATCGGCCCGCGAAACCTGGCGATCGCATCGGTCGCGCTGACCTCGGTCACGACGTGGCCGCGCGGCCGCAGGAACACCCGGGTCGTGAGCCAGGCCAGCGGGTAGGCGATCGGGTCGGGGATCGGCAGGCGGGCCAACCGGAAGGTCTGGCGCGTCAGCCGGTATGGATCGGCTGGCGATGAGGTCGCGACCACGGCGGCCACGCGCGGGTCGGCAGCGGCCGCAAGGATCGCGCCGATGGCCCCCATCGAGTGCCCGACCAGGGCGCCGGCCGTCACCTCGGGGCGTTCGACGAATGCTCGGAACGCCGCCAGGGCGTCGAGCCCGAACTCACCGGCACTGACCGGCAGCGCCTCGGCCGGGTTTTCGCCGTGACCGCGGACATCGAACGTCAGGCAGTGGAACCCGGCCGCATGGAGGAAGTGCGCGAGCGGGAGTGTTCGGTCCCGAGCCGACTCCCAGCCGTGGATGAGCACGACGCCCGGCCCAGGCGCCCCAGCGCGGGCCGGGATGAACCAGGCGGGCAGGTCGATCCCCTCAGACGGGACCGTGGCCCGTTCGAACGGAAGCCCAAGGTCGGCCGGTGTCATGGTCGGCGGGAACCGTCGCGGGTAGCCGGCCCGGGCCCGATACGCGAGCGCGAAACGGTAGGCGAGACCGACCTGGGCGGCGGCGATCGCCGCCGCGACACCTGCTCGAGTCACGACTCCCACGGCCCTAGGGGACGGCACCACACGGCAGCCTGTCAAGCGTCGAGCCGATCCTGGCCGCCGGTACACTGGCTGCGTGGCGAAACGCGACCCTCATGACGTGCTCGGTGTGGCCGTCGGGGCGGACCCGACCCGTATCAAGGCCGCATGGCGACGCCTCGCGCGCGCCCATCATCCCGACCTGACCGGCGACGACCCTGCCGCGTCCCGGGTCGCGACCCGGAAGATGGCCGAGATCAACGACGCCTATGCCGCCTTGACCCGCGGGACGGGCGACGACCGGGCCGCAGACGGGCCGCCGGCCGACATGGGAACCGACGGGAGGCGTCGCCGGGGGGGCGGCCCACCCCCTCCGCGACCAACCCGTCCTGTCACCGGTCGTGTCGATACGACTGCCACCTACAGGCCCCGCAACCAGACGACGCCGCGCGAGATGGGCGGCACCTACCCACCTCGCGGCTCGACGCTGGCCGGCCAGCCGCCGTCGCGCGGACAACGGGTCCACCAGGAGGCCCCGCGCGCGTCGACACCGACGGGGCCTCTCGAGCGGGGCCGGCTGCGCAACTTCAGGCGCCCCCGACCACCGCGCCTCGACCGAGCGCTCGGGCACGTGGTCGAGTTCGGCAAGTTCCACGGTCACACCCTCGGGCAGATCGCGGCTTTCGAGCCGTCGTACATCGATTGGGTAGCCGGCACGGTGACCCGGGACCCGGACCTCGTCGCCGCCGCACGCGTCGTCCAGGCGGACCTGGACACGCGGGGGATCGGGCGGCGCTCCCACCCGCCGACAGCGCGGGCGTCGCGCTCGGCATAAGGACAGCACCGGTCCACGGCCGGACCTCAGCGGCCGGACTTCACCGGAGAAATGAAGATCGCCCCCCGGCAATCCCGGAGGGCGATCGAGCGATGATCCGCGCCAATCTCTATCAGTCCTGCCAACCCGACGGCCTTACGGGCCTGATGGCCGAAAGATCCGGTTACTCGGCTCGTGACAGGGAGCCGGGATCCCTCCCTCGAACCTCCTCGAGAAAGCGTCCGTTCCCCGTCCGTGACCGACGCCCCAGGTGCTGTCCCCGGTTCGATCGCAGGTCGGCTTGGTATGAACCCTACGCCCGGGTCCCCGTGCAGGGCAATGGCACCCTGGTCCCGAAATCGCCCGGGCGATGGTCGGGCGCATCCTGGCACCACGAGTGGGACGCCCGTACCAGGTGCCAGGGCGCACCGCGCGGCAGGCGCCGCTACCCTTCCGGCGTGACCCACCGACTCCATCGCCGCGGTCCGGCGCTGGCCGCCGTCGTCCTGGCCGCCCTGGCGGTGGCCACCCTCGGGGCCTGCGCGACCAGCTCGACCGCGTCACGATTCGACCCAACGGGTCCGTGTACCACCGAGGGCCGGTCGGCGGGCGCCTACCCGGAGCTCGAGGCGCGCGTCCCAACGAGCTACGAGGGACGCGGGCCCGACCTGCTCGACTCCGGGCGCCACTGCACCCAGGCGAGCCTCGGGTCCCTGGCCACGGCAGGCTTCACCGAGGTGCGCTTCGCCGGCGGGACATGGGATTTCGGCGGCAACCGGGCAGCGGCGCTCGTCGTATTCGAGGCCACTGACCTGACCGCCGATCAGGTCGCCGACTTCTACGCCACCAGCGCTCGCGCGGCGGACCGAACACGGGTCACCGGTGAGTCGACGCCGTCTGTCGCTGGTCGCGCCGGCCGTCGCCTCGATACGACGACCGGCAGTCGGACACAGTCCGTCGTCGTGTGGCCGTCGGCCGGTCCGGGAATCGTCAACATCGTCATCACGAACGACCTGCCGGACCCGAAGATCGACGCGGCGGTCGAAGCGTTCGGCGGGCACTGACCCGCGTGACCCGGTGCTAGAGTCGAGGTCATGACCGACCGCCGCGCCGACTGGGAGCGCGACCGCCTGAAGCCCGCCCTCGACCGGGCGCCGGAGCGCAAGCAGTCCTTCTCGACGATCAGCGACATGCCGATCGAGCCGTTGTACGGACCGTGGTCGCTGCCGGACGACGCCGACGACCGGATCGGCATGCCCGGCGAGCCGCCGTTCACCCGCGGCATCCACCCGACCGGTTACCGGAGCCGCCTGTGGACGATGCGCATGTTCGCAGGCTTCGGCTCGGCCGAGGACACGAACGACCGCTTCCGGCAGCTGCTGGCGGCTGGCCAGACCGGGCTATCGATCGCGTACGACATGCCCACGCTGTACGGCTACGACACCGACGACCCCGAGGCCGAAGGGGAGTTCGGGACGTGCGGGGTCGGGGTCAGCAGCCTGGCCGACATGGAGGTCCTGCTCGCGGACCTGCCGCTGGAGAAGGTCTCCACGTCGATGACGATCAACTCGCCGGCGGCGCCGATCTGGGCGATGTACATCGTCGCAGCCGAGAAGGCCGGTGTGCCGCGCGACCGGCTCGAGGGCACGCTCCAGAACGACATCCTCAAGGAGTTCATCGCGCAGAAGGAGTTCCTGTTCCCGCCCGAGCCGTCGATGCGCCTCGTGACCGACACGATCGAATTCGGGACGCGTGAGATGCCGCGCTGGAACACCATCTCCATCAGCGGCTATCACATCCGCGAGGCCGGCTCGACCGCGGTCCAGGAGCTGGCATTCACGATCGCCGACGGCATGGCCTACGTGGAGCACGCCATCGAACGCGGGCTGCGGGTCGACGACTTCGCACCACGCCTGTCGTTCTTCTTCAACTCGCATTCGGACTTCTTCGAGGAGATCGCCAAGTTCCGGGCAAGCCGACGGATCTGGCACGACCTGATGACGAAGCGCTACCGGGCCGAGAACGAGCGATCCGCCTGGATGCGCTTCCATACCCAGACGGCCGGTGTGTCGCTGACCCCGCAGCAGCCCCTCAACAACCTGACGCGGGTCGCCCTCCAGGCACTGGCCGGGGTGCTGGGCGGGACGCAATCGCTCCACACGGACGCGTACGACGAGGCGCTGGCGGTCCCCACCGCCGAGGCCGCTCTGCTGGCATTGCGCCAGCAGCAGGTCATCGCCGAGGAGAGCGGCGTCGACGCCACCGTCGACCCGCTCGGCGGGTCCTGGTTCGTCGAGGCGCTCACGGACGAGACGGAACGGCAGGTCTGGCGCTACCTCGACGAGATCGATCGGCGCGGCGGCATGGTCGCGGCGATCGGGGAGGGCTACCCCCAGCGCGAGGTCGCCGACGCGGCCTATCGCTATCAGCGCGAGTTCGACGACGGGCAGCGGCGCATCGTCGGGGTCAACGCCTACGTCGACGAGACCGAGGAGACGACAGTGCCGGTGCTGGCCGTGCCACCGGGCTCCCTGGAGCGCCAGCTCGCTCGGTTGGAGCGGACGCGGCGGGAGCGTGACGCGAGCGCCGTCGAGGCGGCGTTGTCCGGCCTGCGCGACGCGGCGTCACGGCCCGGTTCGAGCGAGACGAACCTCATGCCCCATTTCATCCGGGGCGCTGCGGCCTACGCCACGCTGGGCGAGATGTGCGGGGTGCTGCGCGGGGTCTTCGGCGAGTACCGCGAGCCGGTCGCGGTCTAAGGGTTCCGGAAGGGTCGCCGCGCCCAGACGAGCAGTCCGGCCGCCGCGCCGAGCACGATGACCAGCGCAGCGGCCTGACCCGCACCGAAGACCGCGAGGACAAGGCCGACGAGCCCGCCGATGAGGAGCATGGCCTGAGCGCCGGCCATCGACCGGTCCGGAAGCGTCGGCGTCTCCGGATGCATCGCCCGCCGCTCGCGCTGGTCCCAGTCATGCCAGCGCGCCGTCCCGACCTTGGCCAGGGCGAAGAACAAGCCGACCGTGAGAGCGACGCCCAGCACGACGGGGCCGAGGCTGGCCAGTACATCCGCGATGTCGCCGAGCCCCAGCCAGTCGAGGACCGCGCCGACGACCGCCCCGATCGCGGTCACGGGAGCGGACACGATCTGGTGCCCCGGCAGCCTGTCCCACGCCGCCACGAGCAGATCGCCGGCGCGAGTGAGACGCCGGTCGCCGACGGCCTCGAGCAGGATCAGCGCGAGGACCGTGCCGATCGTCGCCACCGAGCACAGCCAGCTCCAGGCCGCCAGCGTCGAGACCCGCTGGCGGCGCCACACGATCCGCCTGGTCCGGTCGGTTCGATCGCGGTAGAAGCGCGACGCCGAGGCGTCGCCGCGAGCCGCGTCGATGTGGCGGACCAGGGGGATCAGGAACCCCTCCGGGTTCGCCCAATACGCGCCGTGATCGGTCAGGACGTTCATCTCGTTGGTGACGGGCCGGGACTCGACCATGATGGTCGCAGGCGGTGGTGTCGGCACGGGTTCGCCGGGCAGCGTCACCGGCGCCTGCATGAGCCACGGGACGTCGGTCGAGTCGCCGGTCGCTACGGCGGTGACCGTGGTAGCGCCGGCGCGTTCGGATGTCCCGGGAACGATGCCGCCGCGGGCCGGAAGTGGCCCCGCGGGGGCCGGGTCGTACGAGGCCCAGACGTCGACCCAGCGGAGTCCGGGACGGATCCGCGCGAGGTTGCCCACGAGTCGATCGCCCGGCGTGATCTCCTTGACGCCCGGATCCGCCGCGAGCCGCCATGCGAGACCGAGACCCTGGCCCAGGGTCACGAGCTTGTCGACCTTGAGCTTCTCGTAGGCTGGGTCCAGCAGAGTCTCGAAGCTGACCAACGCGCCGCCGGAATGGGCGACGATCACGATCGCGTCGCAGTCGTCGTCGACCAGGCGCTGGATCGACCGTGCAAGCCTGGCGCGCACGTTCGCCGATTGGACAGGCTCGTCCAGCAGGACCGGCAGGTCGCCGAACCAGTCGACGAGGAAGCTATCGATCATCTTGCGCGCGGCGAAATCGCGGACGACCGGGATCGGGATGCGCCGGAGCAGGTCATACCCCGCCAGGACGATCGCTCCGACGCCGCCGACCAGCCAGCCGACGGGTCGAGCGCCGAATGTCAGTGACTGGATCAGGTCCAGCCGCTCGGCCAGCCGCCAGTCGAGCGGCGGCCGGCCCGGGCCGATGACGTCCGTCGCCTGGGCGAGCTCATGGAGACGCGGCGATCGATCTCGGTAACCCGCAGCGATGCCGGAGACGACGGTGCCCATCCGGCGCCGCAGGTAGTCGATCGTCCGGCCCAGGCTCGGAGCCCGCAGGTCGGACGCCCACCACGCCTCGGTGATGACCCATGTCGTGGACGGGATATCGCCGTGCGCAGGGACAGCGACCTCGAGGTACGGCGGGGACGCAGCATTGAAGGAGAACTCGGCGCGCCACACTGGATCGTCGATCCGATCGGCGCCCGTGGCCGTCGCCGCCCGCCAATCCGACAGGAGCTCGACGATCGGACCGGACCAGTCCAGGAACGTCTCGGCTGGCGTCTGGGTGCCGATGCCATGCACGAAGACGATCCCAGTCCGTCGCGCGATCGCGGCTGGGAGCTCGCCGGCGACGACGTGAGGTCCCGACGGGGTGTGATCGCTCGCCTCGGCGTCGGAAAAGACCGTGGGCTGGTCGTCGCCACGCCGCTGCATGGCGGCGACTCTAGCACCGGCCCGCCGGTGCTCCGACTACCATGCCGTCATGTACCTCGACGCGATGGAATTCCTCGAAGAGGAACGCGACGGATGGGCGCCGTACGAGGCGCTTGCCGCCTTGAGCGACGAGCAGTTGACCGTCGTCGTCGACGGTGCCCACGGCTGGTCCGGGCGCGAGCTGATGGCCCACCTGCTCGCCTGGCAGGGCGTCTCGCTCGAGGCGGCAAAGGAGCTGGCCGTCAATGAGACGAGCCCGACCATCGCGCGGGTCGATGCCGACTGGGATGCCCGTGGCGGCGATGTCGTCAACGCGGAGATCAGCGCGACCTGGGCTGCGGTGCCGATCGACGAGCTGCGGGAACGCTTCCGCACCCAGCCCGGCGAGCTGCGTGGGTACCTGACGGTCGTGCCGGAGACACGCTGGGTCAAGCACGCCGATCACCTCAAGTCGTTTCACGACGAGACGATCGCCCACTACGAGGATCACGTACCGGACTTGCGGGCGATCCTCGCGTCGGCCGGGCGGTGACGCCCGGCGCGGTCACGCTCCGGGCGGTCCTCGACGCCGCCGCGGCGGCGACCCCGGACGTGGAGGTCACGACGGAGGAAGACGGGTCGGTGGCGTGGTCCGTTCGAGGGAAATCGTTCGCGATCCTGTCAGCGGATGGCGGCGAGGCATCGTTCCTGCTCGACCCGATCGTCGCGGGCGCCGCGACCCGGACGCCGGAGGTCACGCGGTCCGCGCGGGGTGCCGGCTGGGTCGCGATCCGACCGCGGGTCGTCGATGGGCACGTCGCCGACCGCGCCGGCGCGTGGTACCTGTCCGGGCATCGCCGGCTGACCGGCCCGGGCGCCTAAGGCCGGGCGCCTAACATCCTGGCGCCTAGCATCCCTGGCGCCCACCGACCCTGAGATACGCGCATCACAACGACTCAATGGCGAATCCGGCCGTTGTGCGGGCTTCCGGGGCGGCCCCTCGTGGGCAGACATCATGCGTACCGCGCTTCAGGACCGACCTTTTGCATGGTCGTAGGCCCGATCGAGGACGCGCAGCGGCCATTAAGTTCCACTGATTCGCGTTGTTCAGGGTCGATGCCCCGATGGCCCAGGCTCCAAGGCGCCGGACACGGAACGACCCCGGTCGGGTGACCGGGGTCGGTTGGCGCTGGGGAGGCGAGCGGTCAGTCGGCCGCGGCCACCACGAATTCGGCGAGGCCGAACTGCTGCTCGAGCTGCTCGAGGGGCCGGAACCCGACCACGCCCTGCGGCTGCGAGCCCGGCTTGAAGAAGGCGATCGTCGGGATGCTCATGATGTTGAACGCCTGCGACAGCCGGGGATTCGCGTCGACGTCGACCTTGATCACGTCGACGGCGCCCTCGTACTTCTCAGCGAGCTTCACCATCTCGGGGGCGACCATCTTGCAGGGCCCGCACCACTCGGCCCAGAAGTCGACGACGACCGGTCGCTCCGCCTTGAGCACGAGCTCCTCGAACGTGGCGTCCGTCGCGTGCTTGATCTCGACCATTGATGCGTTCCTTTCTCACTCGCTCTCGGCGAGTGCCCGGGGCCTGTGCCCTAGCGGGCGATGTCCTGGATGAGGCGATACGCCTCGAGGACGCGATGGTCCGCGAGGCGGTAGAGGATGGTGTTGCCGTCGCGCCGGCTCGTCACGAGGCCGGCCCGGCGGAGCACAGCGAGGTGCTGGCTCATGTTGGGCACCTGGCAGCCCACCCGAGTGCTGAGGTCGCTGACCGAGAGCTCGCCGATGGCGAGCGACTCGAGGACGCACAGGCGTTTCGGGTCTGCGAGCGCTCGACCGACCGCGGCGTACCGTTCCCGATCGAGCTCTGCCGAGACCGGCAGGTAGTCCAACACGGCCTTGACGATATCAGTGTTTGCGCAAACACGCAAGTAGCGCGGCTGGGCCCGGTCCCTGCGGCCGGCCCGGAGTTGTCAGGCGAAGAACGGCGGCGACGTCAGGACGTAGCGATCGAGACCGTCGACCGGGCCATCGGTGAAGAACAGCATCACGAACGGGTCGACGCGAAAGCCGCGACCGAGCAGGTGGTCGAGCGCCGGCCGCGCGGTCAGCGCGACGTCGAACGTCACAGTCGCGTGCCCGGCTGCGATAGCGGCCGCCTCGCCGTCCGCGATCAGGACCGGCAGGTCCGCCGCCTCCAGCGCGGCATACGGTCCGCCCCACAGCGGCCGTCTCGGGTGATAGCCGTAGCCGACCAGTGACGCGCCGCGCCGGTAGACCACGCCCGGGCGCTGGCTCGCAAGCCAGCGGTGGTCCTCGTCCCGCCGGAAACCCAGCAATCGCCGGTCGACTTCGGCGAGCTCCTCGAGCGGCGGGCGTTCGGGATCGATCGGCTCGCGCACGAGGTCGGTTGCCAGCGGCTCATCGCGTGGAGCGCCCTCGAGGCCGATCATCGGCACGCGCGCGTCCAGTCCGGCCCGGAGGTAGCGCGCGATCGCCCGCGGGTCGATCGTCGCCACGATCGCGCGGTGTCGGGCACCCTCGTTCGAGAACGCCCGCTCGAGAAGCCCGCGACCGACCCCGGCCGACTGCGCGTCGGGGAGGACGAAGAACTCGGTCAGCTCGCGTACGCCGTCGCGCACGATCGACCGCGCGTAGCCGACGGCCCGGCCGGTCGCGTCGTCCTCGGCGATCCACCACTGATCGGCAGTCGCGGCGAGATGCTCGAACATCGGGCGTCGGATCTCGAACGCAGTCGGGTCGCCCGCCGTGGAGTTCGCACCGCCCCCGGTGCGCCGGCCTAAGTCGTCCACGGTGACCTCGAAGATGTCGAAACAGGTGTGGGTGTCGGCGGCTGTCCCGGGTCGGTAGCGGGTCATGGAGCGAGCCTAGCCCGTGCCATACTCGGCCGCATGCCCGACCCGGTCACGCCCGCGTCCGACGCTGACCTCGAGGTCCCGCTCTCGCAGATCGAAGACGCCGCCGGCAGGCTCGACGGCTACGTCCATCGCACGCCGCTGTTGAGCTCGATGACGGCGGCCAGGTGGGTGCATGCGGCCACCGGGACGACGCTGGCAGACGGTCTCCTGTATCTCAAGCCCGAGCACCTCCAGAAGACCGGCTCGTTCAAGGCGCGGGGCATGACGAACCGCATCGCGACCCTGCCGAGCGAAGCCCGCCAGCGCGGTGCCATCACCCTGTCGGCCGGGAACGCCGGTCAGGCGTATGCCTGGGCCGGTGCCGCCGCCGGTGTCCCGGTCACGGTCGTCATGCCAGAGGGCGCGGTCCGCTCGAAGGTCGAGGCGTGTCTCGGGTATGGGGCGCGGGTCATCCTGCACGGCACGCACGTCGGTGACACGTTCGCCGAGATGGAGCGGATCCGCGACGCCGAGGGCCTGACCTTCGTCCATCCGTTCGACGATCCGGCCGTGATCGCGGGCAACGGGACGGTCGGGCTCGAGCTCGTCGACGACATGCCGGACGTCGACGTCGTCGTGGTCGGCATCGGGGGCGGCGGGCTCATCAGCGGCATCGCCTCCGCGGTCAAGGCGCGGCGGCCGTCCGCGCGGATCGTCGGCGTCGAGCCTGAGCGGTCCGATGCGGTCTCGCTGGCGCTCGAGCGGAACGAGATCGTGACGATCCAGCCGCAGTCCGTCGCGGACGGGCTCGGCGCGCCCTTCGCCGGGCGCTGGACGCTGGCGATCACCCGGCGGCTGGTCCACCACATCGTCCTGCTCGACGACGCCACGATCCTGGCCGGTCTCCGGTTCGCGCTGGAGCGGCTCAAGCAGGTCGTCGAACCGGCCGGGGCGGCGGCGCTGGCAGCCGTCCTCGCCGGCCGTGTCCCGCTGAGGGACGGCGAGCGAGTCGCTGTCGTCCTGTCGGGTGGCAACGTCGAGATGAGCCGGCTGGGCGATCTCCTGGCTGCGGCGGGGACACTGCCCGGAGCCAGCGCCTAGTCGACCCCGAGGTCGTGCAGTCGGTCGTCGTCGATACCCAGATGGTGGGCAAGTTCGTGGATGACCGTGATCCGAACCTCCTCGGACAGCTCGTCGGGGTCGGCGAAGTCGGCTTCGAGCGGCAGTCGGAACAGGGAGATCCGGTTCGGGACGCTGATCCAGTCGGCACCCCATTCGGTTCGCGCGACGCCTTCGTAGAGGCCGTAGAGCGTGTCGTCCGGCTCGAGCTCGCTCTCGCGGAGCTGCTCGGGCGTCGGCTCGTCCTCGATGACGATCGCCACCTCGTCGAGCGCAGCGGCGAAGGGCATCGGGATCTCCGCGAGCGCGATCGCGACAAGATCCTCGAAGCGCCGGTGACGTGCGGGCGGGCGCAGACGACCGGACTGGGACCCGCGACGGCGCTTGGGCATGGCGCCCGTATCCTAGGGCCGATGGAGCTACGGCCCACGGATGCCCCCGACCCGGATGCGACGCTCGAGCCGGCGGGCTTCATGGTCGAAGGTGACGGAGGCGACCGCATCCATTTCCTCGATTGGGGCGGTCCGCCCGATTCCGCGGCGGCCCCTGGGATCGTGGCCATCCACGGGCTCGGTCAGACTGGCTGGATCTGGGCACCGGTGGCCCGCCGGCTGGCCGGCAGCGGCGGCCCGAGACGGTTCGTGACCATGGACCTGCGCGGTCATGGCCTGTCCGACGCGCCGACCGAGGACGGCCGCTACGACCTCGACGTGCTGGCGAGTGACGCCGTCGCCGTGGCCGAAGGCGCGGGACTGCTCGGCGATGGCGAGTCCGATCGGATCGTCCTCGCGGGTCACGGCTTCGGCGCGATCGTGGCTGCGCGGGCCGCCGCCGACCTCGGAGCAGGATGCGCAGGTCTCGTCCTCGTGGACGGCGGCTGGGAGACGCTCGAGGTCACGACCGGCGTCGACGCGGACGAGTTCCTGCGCGGCCTCGACGAACCGCCCGAGGTGATGCGCTCGCTCTCGGCCTTCCTGGCGGACCGGAAGGCGTTCGATCCGGGGACCTGGGACGCCGATCAGGAACGTGCGGCTTTGGCGACGATCGTCGAGACCCACGCCGGTCGCGTCGTCCCGTCGACGCGACCCCATGCCACCGAGGCCAGCGTCCTCACGATGTTCGCCTACGACCCGGAGTCGACCCTCGCCGCCGTCAGCGCACCGATCGTCGCGTTGATCGCCGCCGGCGACGAATCCGGATCGCGCGCGCGTCAGCTCGCCGATGCATCGGCGACGCGCGTGGCATCCGGGCGCGACCCGATCGCGATCTCGTCGTTCGCCCACGACGGTCACAACCTGATGCGCTACCGTCCGCGGGAGGTCGCTACCGCCATCCTGTCGGTGGCCGGCTGAGCCGATCGCAGGGAGCCCGATGCAGGTCGTCTACAGTCCGCGCCACCTCGCGCACGACATCGATACCGAGACGTTCATGGGCGTGGCGATCCCCGCCAACGAGGTCGCCGAGCGAGGAGAACGGATCCGATCCGCGCTCGAGGCGGACGGTGGGTTCGCGCTCGTCGACCCGACCGATCATGGGGCATCGCCCATCACGGCCGTCCACGACGAGGGCCTGGTCCGGTTCCTCGAGGTCGCCTGGTCCGAGGTCCGCGCCCAGGCGATCCCGCGAGCCTTCCTGTCGGCCGACACGTATCCGAATGTCGCGATGTTCGAGGGCATGTCGGCCGGCGCCATCCAGCGGCTGGTCCGGGAGCCGCGGCACGTCGGCGGACGGGCCGGGTTCTGGGGTCTCGACTCGGCGGCGCCGCTCGTGGCCGGGACCTATGAAGCGGCCCGCGCGGCGGTCGATGTCGCGCTGACCGCGATGGATCTCGTCCTCGGCGGCGAGACCGCAGCATACGGCCTGTGCCGGCCGCCAGGCCACCACGCCGCCCGGTCGATGTACGGCGGCTACTGCTTCTTCAACAACGCCGCGATCGTCGCCCACGCGATCACCGCCGCGACAGGCGACCGGGTCGGGATCCTCGATGTCGACTATCACCACGGCAACGGATCCCAGCAGATCTTCTGGCAGCGAGGCGACGTCCGGTATGTCTCGATCCATGCGGATCCGGAGCGGGCGTACCCGTACTTCCTCGGGCGCGCCGACGAGACCGGTGAGGGCGCGGGTGCCGGTGAGAACCTGAACATCCCGCTCCGGGCGGGTGCCACCAACGCCGACTACCTGGACGCCACGGACCGGGCGATCGATGCGCTCGCCGGGGCACCCGGCTCGATCGTCGTCGTATCCCTCGGCTTCGATTCGTACGGGCTCGACCCGATCGGCGACTTCGCGCTCACGACCGAGGTCTATCACGAGGTCGGTCGGCGCGTTGCGGCACTCGGTCGCCGCCTGGTCATCCTCCAGGAGGGCGGCTATCACCGTCCCTCGCTCGGGGAGAATGCGCGGGCCTGGTTGCGTGGCGTTGAGGGGCGGTCGTTCGACCCGTTGCCGTCCACCGGCTTCACCGAGCACGGGACGGTCGGCTGATCCAGGCGCTCGACCAGCCGACGCTCGAACGGGCGGTCGCGGAGCTCGTGCAGCGGGACGCCGACCTGGCCGCCATCGCCGAGCGGTTCGGCCCGCCGCCTTTGTGGGATCGACCTCCAGGTTTCGGGACGCTCGTCCACATCGTGCTCGAGCAGCAGGTATCGCTGGCCTCGGCGCGCGCCGCGTTCGATCGCCTGGTCGCGGCGACCGATCCGTTGACCCCGGAGCGATTCCTGCGCCTGAACGACGACGAGCTGCTCGCCATCGGGTTCAGCCGCCAGAAGGCGCGCTACGGCCGAGCGCTGGCGACCGCGCTCATCGATGGCACGCTCGATCTGGACGGTCTCGCTGCGCTCGACGACGAAAGCGCGCAGCGATCGCTCGAGACGATCCCCGGCATCGGTCGTTGGACGTCCACGATCTACCTGCTCATGGTCCTCGGCCGCCCCGACGTCTGGCCGGCCGGGGACATGGCGCTGGCGACCGCGGTCGCGCAGGCGAAGGGTCTCCCGACACGGCCCAGCCCGGACGAGCTGACGCTCATCGGCGAGGCGTGGCGGCCATGGCGATCCGTCGCCGCGCGGCTCTTGTGGCACGACTATCTGGCGCGTCGGCGCACCACTCCGTGACGGTCCGTGCGTGGGCGACACGTCCCCGCAACCCACCAAACCGCAGCGCAATGGTCCGTGTCGCAGCAGGGCGCGTATCCTCGAGGGACGGTCGCGGGGCCCGTCGCTGTGGGGCCTCGTCAGGAGGAGACCTATCAGCCGCATCAGCCGGATCGACCCGCTCTATCGTCAGACTGCCGTCGGGATCGGATTCGGGCTGCTCATCGCGCTCGTGCTCGCCAGGACGCTGTCAGCGATGGTGCCAGCCGCGTCCGGACCCGGCCCGCAGGAGCTGGTGGCGGTCCCGCCGGTCTCGGCATCGCCCGGTCCGGTCGTGGCGGACCCGACCGCGGCCGGTGCCAGTCCGACGTTGTCCACCTCGCCCGGCACCCTGACTACCGCCTCGCCCGCGCCGACCCTGCCCGACACCCCCGGCGGCCCGACCGGTGGCCCGGCCGGGCCCAGCGCGACGCCCTCGACGACATCTGGCGGCGGGACGAGCCCAATCGGCCCGACGACACCGGGCGAGCCGACCCCGGCCGGCCCGACCACACCCCCGGCCGCCGCGCCGACGGCCCCTCCGACCGCGCCAGCGACGGCTGCGCCGACCCCCCGCCCGACAGATGCGCCGACTCCGCGCCCCACGGCAGCGCCCACGCCGCGACCGACAGCAGCCCCGACGCCGCGACCGACACCGGTGCCCACACCCGACCCGACGCCGCCGCCTACGCCGGCACCCACCCCGACGCCCCTTATCTGTCTCCCGATCGTCGGCTGCGTGTAGGGACCGTCGATCGACTCCGGCGTACCATCTCCGGACCATGACCAGACCGATCGACCTGCCGCCGAACGTCCGTCGTCTCGTCGATGAGATCGAGTCGGAGATCGGCGAGACGAGCGTCGCGATCGACGACATCACCGGATCGCGTGGTCGCGATCACGTGGGCGAGATCTCGACCGACAACGGCCGCGTCGAGGCTGCAGTCCGGCGGATCCTCGAAGAGATCGGCGAGGACCCCGACCGCCAGGGTCTCGTCGGCACCCCCGAGCGCGTCCACCGCATGTACACCGAGCTGACGGCCGGCTACCACGTCGATCCGGAGCGGCTGATCAACAATGCGATCTTCGATGTCGATTACAGCGAGATGGTGATCGTCAAGGACATCCCGTTCTACAGCCTCTGCGAGCACCACCTCTTGCCGTTCTTCGGGTCGGCTGCGGTCGCGTACATCCCGCGGGGCCGGGTGATCGGACTCTCGAAGATCCCGCGCATCGTCGAGATGTATGCGCGCCGGCTGCAGGTGCAGGAGCGCCTCACGCAGCAGATCGCTGAGTTCCTCCAGGACCGGCTCGCGCCGCAGGGCGTCGGCGTCGTGATCGAGGCGACTCACCTGTGTGCCGTCATGCGGGGCGTCCGCAAGCCCGGCACGATCATGACCACGTCGTCGGTGCTTGGACTGTTCAGGACGCGCGATCGCACGCGCGCCGAATTCCTCGATCATCTCGCTCGCGCGACACCCCACGGCTGACCGCTGGACGCGTGCGGTCAGTCGACCTCGGTGACTGCGATCTTGCCGGCACCCCCCACGATGTCGATCAAGTAGCGGTCGGCCGCCGTGGCTGCCTCGGGAGATTCCAGGATCGTGTCGCCCGGCCCGTTCAGCCGTTGCTGGTCGAAGTCGATGCGGCCGGCGCCGCCGCGAAGCGTCAGCCGGACGGGGACGCCGGTCGGTCGCTCGACCCGGATGTTGTTCGCCCCGCGGGTCAGCCTGATGGGCACCTCGCCCGCCGGCTGGCCAAGGGTCAGCCGGAGCTGATCGACGCCGCCCGACAGCTCGAACGAGCGTAGGTCCAGCGCCGCGAACTTTCCCTGGAGCTTGCCGGCTCCGCCGACGACCTCGACGTCCCACGGGATGGCGGCGTTGAGCGACACGTCGGCGCGCCGCTCGTTCCAGCCCCACTGCCAGTTGACCGACCATGGGTGGGAGGTCTTGTTGGCCGTCCCTCCCCAGCCTTTGTACTGGATGGTCACGATCCCGTCACGCAGCCGGACTTGCGGGATCGACCCCTCGAACCGCGCGCGGTACAGGTCGTCGATGTCGGTCGCGCCGCGGACCAGGAGCTCGTGGGCGCCCGACTTGAACAGGAGGCGTGCGCGGCCCAGCCCCCCGATGGGTGCGACGTGCTCGGATCCGCCGTCGCCGGTCTCCTCAGGGCTGCTCCGCAGCGCGGTCGCCTCGTCCCGGCGGATCGCCGCCATGCGCGTCAGGAAGTCGTCGATGACGGCCAGCTCGGCTTCGGTGTAGTGATCGATCTCCGACGCACTCTTGTCGCCGACGCGTGCCATGGTCGCTGCGACCGCCGCGATGCGGTCGGGCACGAGCTCGACGATGACACGCCGCCGATCGCTCGGGTCGGGGACACGCCGCACGTAGCCGGACTGCTCCAGGCGATCGATGACGCGCGTGACCGCGCCGGTGGTCAGGCCCGTCAGGTCGGACAGCTTGCCCGCGGTCGCCGCGCCGCTGTCGATGAGCACCTCGAGCGCCTCGATGTCGGACTCGGACAGGCCGAACCGGAGGGCCACCGTGTGGCCGAATAGCGATCCCTGGAGATTGACGCGGCGCAGGGAGCGGAGGACGGAATCGATCGAATCGCGATCCATGGTTGACAACATCTCCTCGCTTGGGTGACTATCTGCACGGTGCAGATATTGCCCGAAGATGCTGAACGGCGCAACTGTCTGCGAGACAGCATACGCCGCGAGCGAGGAGAGCGAACGATGGCCCAGTCCCGTCCGACCAGTGGCACGATGATCGCCACCAACGACCTGGTACGAACCTTTCGCAGCCGCAAGAGCGTGGTCGAGGCCGTCCGCGGCGTCGATCTCGAGGTCGGCGTCGGCGAGATCTTCGGCTTCCTCGGCCCCAATGGGGCAGGCAAGACCACGACCCTCCGGATGCTCGCCACCCTGCTTTCGCCGACCTCCGGCGAGGCGGTGATCGCGGGCGCCGACCTGCGCCGCGAGCCGCAGGCGGTCCGCGAGCGGATCGGCTACGTCCCACAGGGCGGCTCGACCGACCCGGCCGAGACCGGCCGTGGCGAGCTCGTCATCCAGGGTCGCCTCTACGGCATGGACAAGACGAGCGCGCAACGACGCGCCGACGAGATCCTGGCGACGCTCGACCTGGAGGCCGCAGCCGACCGGGCGATCGCCACGTACTCGGGCGGCATGAAGCGCCGGCTCGACGTCGGCCTGGGCATCGTCCATCGGCCGTCGGTCCTGTTCCTCGACGAGCCGACCACCGGCCTCGACCCCCAGGCGCGAGCCCGGATGTGGGTCGAGATCCGGGGCCTGCGCGACGCCGGCACCACCGTGTTCCTCACGACTCACTACCTCGAGGAGGCCGACGCCCTGGCCGACCGGCTGGCGATCATCGACCATGGTCTGATCGTCGCCGAGGGCACCGCCGACGAGCTGAAGCGCGAGATCTCCGGCGACGTCATCACGATCGGCGTGGACGGTGCCGTCGAGCACGTCCTCGAGGCGGTTCGCGCCCAGCCGTTCGTCCGCGAGGCGAGCGCCGACCAGGAGCTCGTCCGCCTCTACGTCGATCAGGGCGACGTGGCAGTCCCGAACCTGATCCGCGTGCTCGACGGTGCCGGGCTGCGCGCCCGGTCGCTCACTCTCGCCCGCCCCAGCCTCGACGACGTGTTCCTCCGCCAGACCGGCCGGTCGCTCCGCGAGGAGCCGGCTTCAGCCGCTTGAGGCGGCCCGAGGCCACCACCATCGAAGGAGATCCCACGTGAAGACTCTGCGCGATACCTGGCTCATGTACCGACGCTCACTCATCCTGACCCTGCGCCAGCCGGTGTGGGTCGCCATGGGCCTCTTCCAGCCCATCCTCTATCTGGTCCTGTTCGCCCCGCTGCTCGAGGGCGCGACATCTGCAGCGGGTGCCTCCGCCAGTGCTTTCAACTGGTTCATCCCGGGCCTGCTCATCCTGACGGCATTCTTCGCCGCGGCCTTCGCGGGCTTCGGTCTGGTCGCCGAGATCCGCTACGGCGTCGTCGAGCGGATGCGGGTGACCCCGATGAGCCGCTTCGCGATGCTGGCCGGTCGGTCGCTGCGGGACGTGACGATCCTGCTCGCCCAGTCGACGCTGCTGATCCTGGTCGCCATCCCGTTCGGCCTGAAGATCGATGTCGTCGGAGCTGCCCTGACGCTCGGCATCGTCGCCCTGGTCGGTCTGACCTTCTCGCTCCTTTCGTACACCCTCGGGCTCGTTACCAAGAGCGAAGAAGCGCTGGCCCCCATCGCGCAAGCCGTCTCCCTGCCGCTGCTGCTGCTGTCCGGGATCATGCTGCCCATGGCGCTGGCGCCGGACTGGCTGCAGACCCTCTCGACGTTGAATCCGCTGACCCATGCGGTCGATGCGGCGCGGGCCCTGTTCAACGGCCTGTGGGGGGACCCGCAGATCGTGGTCGGCGCGGTCGTCATGGGGACGCTGGCGGTGATCTCACTGGTGGTCGCCTCGCGGGCGTTCGCGCGAACGACCGCCTGACGGCGCGCCCGACGGATATCCCTCCGATGGGCCGGCGGGTCGTGGCGGTGACTACAATCCGCCCATGCCCGACCGGCCCATCAAGGTTCTGATCGCCAAGCCAGGTCTCGACGGCCACGATCGCGGCGCCAAGGTCCTCGCCCGCGGCCTCCGCGACGAGGGGTTCGAGGTCGTCTACACCGGCCTCCGCCAGACACCCGAGATGGTCGCGACGGCCGCGCTCCAGGAGGATGTCGACGTCGTCGGCCTGTCGATCCTGTCCGGCGCGCACATGACGCTCGTGCCGCGCATCACGAAGCTGCTCAAGGAATCCGGTCTGGAGGACGTTCTCGTGACCGTCGGCGGCATCATCCCGGACGTCGACGTGCAGCCACTGCGCGACGCCGGCGTGGCCGCGGTCTTCGGTCCTGGAACGACCATCGCGGCCGTCGCCGAGTTCCTGCGCGCGAACGCGCGACCGCGCGACTAGGGTGGGGGAGTCCCCGACTCCCCCGGCCGCGGTCGGGGCCGACGAGCTGGCTGACGCCGCCATGGGTGGCGATCGCCGGGCCTTGGCGCGCCTGCTGACCGCGGTCGAAAACCGCTCGCCGCTCGCCGAGGGTGCCCTGCGACGGATGTACCCGCGCGCCGGGCGGGCCCACCTCGTCGGCATCACCGGGCCACCGGGGTCGGGCAAGTCGACCCTGGTCGCCGCGCTCATCGGGGAGGTGCGGGCCGCCGGTCGCGCCGTGGCGGTCGTGGCCGTGGACCCCTCGTCGCCGATCACCGGTGGCGCCCTGCTCGGTGATCGTGTACGCATGCAGGCCTACGCCGGCGATCCGGACGTGTTCATCCGCTCGATGGCCGCCCGTGGGCATGCTGGCGGACTTGCCTCGACGACGACCGCGGCGGCAGCCGTGCTCGACGCGTCGGGCTTCGACCTCGTGCTGATCGAGACCGTCGGGACCGGCCAGAGCGAGGTCGAGGTCGCGGCCGCCGCCGATACGACGGTCGTCCTCGAGGCGCCCGAGATGGGCGACGAGGTGCAGGCGATCAAGGCCGGCTTGCTCGAGGTGGCCGATCTCGTCGTCGTGAACAAAGGCGACAAGCCGGGCGCGCTGCGGACCGCTTCGCAGCTCCGGGCGATGCTCGTCCCGACCGTCGGGCGCGGCGACCCGTCCGATCGCCCGGCGCCGAAGCGACCGGAGGTGCTGGTCACGACCGCGTCGACGGGTGACGGCGTGCCTGAGCTCCTCGCCGCGCTCGATAAGCATCGCTCGAGCGACCGCGAAAGCCTGACGGCCGAGGCTCGCCGGGCGAGGGCGCTCGCTCAGATCCGCGGCGTCCTCGCCGAGCGCCTCTCGGACCAGCTGCGCGAGCCCGAGCTGGCGCCGCTCGCCGCGTCGCTCGTCGACGAGGTCGCCGAGCACCGGATGGATCCGTACGCCGCCGCCGATCAGTTGCTGAAGGCCATCGCCAGGGACCACCGTTGAGCGCCGAGCCCGAGCCCAAACCGCTCATCACCCGCTCGTTCGTCATCCTAGGTGCCACCTCACTCGTCTTCTTCGTTGCCGGCGGGGTGGTGTTGCCGATCGTCGCGCAATTCGCGACCGGGCCGCTCCAGACCGATGCGTTCGGGGCCGGGATCGCCTATGGCGCATTCGCGGTCGGCGCGCTGATCCTCCGGCCGGCAGTCGGCTGGGCCGCGGATCGATTCGGCCGACGTCCGTTGCTCCTGGCCGGTGCGCTCATGTCCGTCGGAGCGCTCGCGTTCCACCTGGTCGTCGACTCGCTTCTGCTGTTCATCGTGGCGCGGGCGCTCCTCGGCGTCGCCGAGGCCTTCTTCTTCGTGGCAGTGTTCGCCGCAGGTGCCGATCTCGCGCCGGACACGCGCCGCGGCGAGGCCCTGAACTTCCTGTCGCTGTCGCTGTACGTCGGACTCGGGATCGGGCCGGCGATCGGCGAGCTCGTCCTGCGGGCCGGAGGGTTCGCGATGGTGTGGATCGTCGCCCTCTTGCTGACGGCTATCGCGGCGGGCCTCGCGACGCTCGTCCCGGAGACCTCGCCGACCGTGCTCAAGCGCCCGCCCGGTGGTGCTCCGCGATCCCGACTCATCCACCCAGCGGCTATCTTCCCGGGCATCCTGATCCTCGCCGGCACGACCGGGATGGCCGGATTCCTGGCATTCCTTCCGCTGCACGCTGCGGCCGTCGGGATGGATGGCGCCGGCTTGCCGCTCGCCATCTATGCCGGACTCGTCATCGGCCTCCGCATCGTGTTCGCCAAGTTGCCCGATCAGGTCGGGCCGGCTCGCGTCTCGGGTGGAGCGCTGGCCGTCGGAGCGGTCGGGCTGGCGATCCTCGGCCTGTTCCCGAGTCCCACAGGCGTGTTGATCGGCAGCGTGGCCTTCGCCTCTGGCGTCGCGTTCCTCATGCCCGGGCTCCTGACCCTGGCGGTCTCGCGCGTGTCTGAGATGGAACGAGGGTCCGTCATGGGGACCGCTAGTGCGTTCCTCGACGTCGCCTTCGGCATCGCGCCGGCGGTCCTCGGCGTGGTCGCCGCCAGTGTCGGATTCGGCGGCGTGTTCTTCGTCGGCGCGGCCGCGTCGGCGTTCGGGTTCGTGCTCCTGCTGGCCTGGACTGCCCGGTCCCGGGAGAGCCGCGTCGCTAGGCTAGGCACATGACCGCGATCTCCAAGGTCTTCGTCGCGGGCGGCGGGCTGATGGGCCATGGCATCGCGCAGGTCCACGCCGCGATCGGCAAGCACGTCACGCTGTACGAGCCCGAGATCGCGCGCGCCACGGCGGGCCGCGAGCGGATCGCCGGCAATCTCCAGCGGGCGGTCGACAAGGGTCGGCTGGAGGCTGCCGACCGCGACGCCACGCTGGCCCGGATCGAGCCGACCGACGACGTCTCGGGTGTCGCGGCCGCCGACCTCGTCATCGAGGCCGTATTCGAGGATCTCGGCGTCAAGGCGGCGCTGTGGCGCGAGCTCGATGGGCTGGCGTCGCCAGCCGCCATCTTCGCCTCGAACACGAGCTCGATCGCCATCCGCCGGCTGGCCGAGTCGGTGTCGGGCGAGCGTCGACCGCGCTTCGTCGGGATGCATTTCTTCAGCCCGGTGCCGGTCATGCCGTTGGTCGAGCTCATCCGGTCTGGCGACACGTCGGCCGAGACCGTCGAAGCGATCCGGGAGCTGTCGGGCGAGCTCGGCAAGCAGGTCATCGTGTCGGCCGACCGGCCGGGCTTCATCGTGAATCGCATCCTGATGCCGTTCCTGGCCGAGTCG
This sequence comes from uncultured Chloroflexia bacterium, assembly GCA_963819655.1. Lineage (GTDB taxonomy): Bacteria > Chloroflexota > Limnocylindria > Limnocylindrales > CSP1-4 > SPCO01. Next base: position 150,077 of record CAWFXA010000003.1, read on the forward strand.
ATGCGGGCGCTCGAGCAGGGCGTCGGCACGGCCGAGGACATCGATACGGGTGCGCGGATCGGCCTGAACCACCCGATGGGGCCGCTCGAGCTGGCCGATTTCATCGGACTCGACGTGTGTCTCGGGATCATGCGCGTCCTCGAGGACGGGCTGGGGCTGGAGCACCTCCGGCCACCGGGCATCCTGGTCGAGCTGGTCAACGCCGGTCACCTCGGGCAGAAGACGGGGCGCGGCTTCTACACGTATCCGCGCGAGCGATCATGACTGCGACCGTCGTGCCCGCGCTCAGCGACGAGGAGCGGCTGCTCCAGTCGACGGCTCGCGAGTTCGCCGTTCGTGAGGTCGCGCCCGGGGCGATCGAGCGCGACGGGGCGGAGCGCTACGACCGGGCGCTGTTTACAGCGATGGGCACGCTCGGGCTGACCGCGGCGCCGTTCCCGACAGACGTCGGCGGTGCCGGGTTCTCGTATCGCGCCTGGACGCTGGTCATGGAGGAGATGGGGGCGGCCGACATGTCGATGGCGGTGTCGCTGTCGGTGCACATCCTGTCGCAGTACCCGGTCGTGACCTGGGGCACCGACGAGCAGAAGGACCGGTGGCTGCCGGCGATGCAGTCGGGCGAGGCGCTCGGCGCGTTCGCCTTGACCGAGCCGCATGCCGGGTCGGACGCGTCGGCGATCCGGACGCGGGCGGAACGGACCGATGATGGCGGCTATCGGCTGACCGGTACCAAGATCTGGATCTCCAACGCACCGGAGGCGGAGCGCTATCTGGTGTTCGCGACCGTCGACCCGGAGGCCGGCTCCGGTGGGATCACCGCGTTCCTGGTCGAGAAAGGGATGACCGGGTTTCGGTTCGGGGCGCACGAGCGGAAGATGGGGATCCGGGCGTGTCCGGCGGCCGAGCTCGTGTTCGAGGGCTGCGACGTGCCGGCTGGGAACCGGCTCGGCGACGAAGGCGACGGCTACCGGATCGCGCTGTCGGCGCTTGGCGAGGGGCGGATCTCGATCGCGGCGGCGTGCGTGGGGCTGGCCCGTTCTGGGCTCGAGGCGGCGGCGCGGTACCTCGGAGAGCGGAAGGCCTTCGGCGGGCCGCTTGCCGAGCAGCAGGGGCTGCGCTTCATGCTGGCGGAGATGGCCCGGGACGTGGCGGGGGCGCGGGCACTCACCCGGGAAGCCGCCGCGGCCAAGGATCGCGGCGAGCCGCTCGCCGAGGTGTCGTCGCTGGCCAAATGGACCGCCTCCGATGTCGCGATGCGCGTCGCGACCGATGCGGTCCAGCTGTTCGGTGCCAGTGGGTACTCGCGCGAGACCGGCATCGAGCGCTTGATGCGCGACGCCAAGGGTGCCCAGATATACGAGGGCACGAACCAGATCCACCGCGAGATCGTGGCGGCCGAGGTGTTGAAACGAGCCGGGGTCGGCTGAGTCGCAGCCGTCAGCCGGCCCCGAGCGCGCCGAGCCGCCACCGTTGTGCCTTATCGCCACCACATGACGCTTCGGCACGATATCGACCGCCGAATGAGTCCGATCCCGGGACCTACATGCGTGGTCGCGGGGCCGCGACACGCTTGACCGGCGCGACACTGCGCCCAAGCGTCAAGACATGACGTTTTGGCAGGAAACCAAGGGCGTCGACCCGCTCGAGCGGATCGCGCAGCCAGCGCTGCACACTCCGACCGTCGATCGGGAACTTGCGCCGGAGGACCGTCCCGTGCGCGGCGACGGCCCGGCGGTTCGTTCGGCTGTCCGCGATGACGACCCAGGTGCTGACTGCGATGGGGTCCCAGCCCAGCCCGCGAGCGATGTTGCCCGCAAGGCGACGACGCTGATCCATCTTTCCGAGCAACAGCCCGACCTCCACGACCTCGGTCTTGAGCTCGACGACGAGGAGCATCCGCCGGCCCGGGTGCCAGGCAAGGATGTCGATGATGCCGCGCTCACCGTGGATCGAGAACGACACCTCGGGTTCGATCACCCAGCCTTCGGTCGACGCAAAGAGCCCGGCGACAGCCTCGTGCATAGCGGCATGGCGTGCGTCGAGCAGTCGCGGAAGGTCCGCGCCATCCCACCGCACGAACACCTCGAGGCGCGCGCCGAGCGTGCTCGCCACCCGTCGGAGCTTGCCGAGCGGCACGGATGCGGCGCCGCCCCGTTCGATGCGGCCGATCACGGGCGGCGACACCCGAGCGCGCCGAGCGAGATCTACCTGCCGCCATCCCTTCCGGGTCCGGATCGCGCGGAGCGCGGCACCGATCCGCTGATCTTCCATCCAGGCAGGATGGAGACACGCCCTTATCTGCGGCTTATCACAGGGCTCCGGCGTAGAATCGGGCCATGCACGTCCCCAACGGTCAGACATTCATCGTGAGCGCCGCGCGAACGCCGATCGGCAAGTTCGCCGGGGCACTGTCAGCGGTGCCTGCGACGACGCTTGGCGGCGTCGCGATCCGGGCAGCCGTCGAGCGGGCCGGCCTCGATCCTGCGACCGTCCAGGTCGACGACGTGCTGATGGGCCAGGTCCTGCAGGCCGGTTCGGGACAAGCGCCCGCGCGCCAGGCCGCACTCAAGGCCGGCCTGCCCGACACCACCAGCGCCACGACGATCAACCGGGTCTGCGGTTCGGGACTGAAGTCGATCATGCTTGCCGCCGCGGAGATCCGAGCCGGAGACGCGGAGATCGTGGTCGCGGGCGGCATGGAGTCGATGAACGGGGCGCCCTACCTCCTGCCCGGCGCGCGTTTCGGGCTCCGGCTCGGCAACGCCGAATTGATCGATTCGACCGTCGCCGACGGCCTCTGGTGTTCGATCGAGGACTGCCACATGGGCACTCACGCCGAACGGGTCGCCATCAAGGACCACGTGAGCCGCGAGGACCAGGACGCTTTCGCGCTCGCCAGCCACCAGAAGGCGATCGCGGCGATCGATGCGGGCCGCTTCGAGGCCGAGCTGGCGCCGGTCGTTATCACGGACGCCAAGGGTCGCGAGACCGTCGTCACCGAGGACGAGAACCCGCGCCGCGACACGAGCGCCGAGGCCCTCGCGAGGCTCAAGCCGGCGTTCGCGCTGCCCGAGGGCGAGGACCGCGGCGATGCCACGACCGGCACCGTCACTGCCGGGAACGCGCCCGGGATCACCGATGGCGCGGCCGCGACCGTTGTTGCCAGCGAGCGAGCGGTCGAGCGCCTCGGGTTGAACCCGCTGGCTCGGATCGTCGGCTACGCCCAGGCCGAGGTGGCGCCGAAATGGCTTTTCCTCGCCCCGGTCGAGGGCGTGAAGCGGCTCCTCGACCGCATCGAGCTGCCGATCGAGGCCTTTGACCTCATCGAGATCAACGAGGCGTTCGCTGCGCAGACGCTGGCGGACGGCCGTGAGCTCGGCTTCGACTGGGACAAGGTCAACGTCAACGGTGGTGCGATCGCGCTCGGCCATCCGATCGGGGCAAGCGGCGCCCGGATCGTGGCCACGCTGCTCCACGAGCTCCAGCGACGAGAGGGCCGGTACGGCCTCGCGACCCTGTGCCTCGGCGGCGGAGGGTCCGTCGCGATGGCGGTGGAGCGGGTCTGACCCTGTGACCGCCGGGGGACAGCCGTGGACCGTGCGCGTCGCCACATGGAGCGCGCGGCATAGGTGGCCGGTCGTCCTGCTCTGGTTCGTCTTGACGATCGGGCTCTTCGTCGCCAGCCTGGCGATGGGCGGGACCCTCACCGCGGACGCCGTCGACGCCGATAACGAGGAGCAGTCGACCTACGAGGCGGCGCGCGCCTTCGACCTGTTCGGCGCGTCGGGGACGGAGGACACGACCCATCTGACCCTGTTCGTCGTAGGCGATCCGGAACGAACGCTGGACGATGCAGCATTCGCTGCGGATATCGACGACGTCCTGGCGCGGTTGGCCGCCCACACGACCGACATCGATGGCTCGCCCGCTCCGACCTTCGAGGAGATCGTCGATCCGCGGCTCGCACCGCCCGAGGCTGGCCTCGTCTCGCCGGACCGATCGACCGTCCGGATCGCGGCCGCCGTGCCCGGCGATGGAGCGGCGCTCGACGCGCGACTCCAGTCGATGCGTGGATTCCTCGACGAGACGCGGGTCGCGCATCCGGGCCTGCGGATCCATTCGCTCGACGGGACGTTGGCCAACGACGATATCCAGGAGCTCGTCACCGGCGGCCTCGACGCGTCGCTGCGCCTCACGATCCCGCTGACATTCCTCATCCTGCTGGTCGCGTTCGGCGCGGTCATCGCCGCGATCGTGCCGCTCGTCCTGGCCGTGACCGCGCTGCTGGCCGCGTTCGGCGTCCTGGGCATCTACAGCCAGACCATCGATCCGGTCAGTCCGTATGCGAGCCAGCTCATCGTGCTGATCGGCCTGGCGGTCGCCGTCGACTATTCGCTGTTCATGATCACGCGCTTTCGAACCGAGCGACGACACGGACGCGCCAAACCCGACGCCATCCGGGTCGCCTCGGCCACCGCCGGGCGTGCCGTGTTCTTCTCGGGCCTGGCGGTCATGTTCTCGATCGCGGGACTGTTCCTGCTCGACGACATCCTCTTCCAGTCGATGGCGATCGGGACGATCGCGGTGGTGCTGATCGCGGTCATCGGCTCGCTCACGTTCCTGCCGGCCACCCTGGCCATCCTCGGCGACGGGCTGGACCGGCTGCGCATCCCGATCCTGGGACGCGATCGACCAGAGGGCAGCGGCATGTGGGCGACCGTCGTGCGGGCAGTCATGCGCCGGCCCGTGATCTCCTTCGTGCTTGCCGCCGGGCTGCTCCTGGTGATGGCCGTCCCCGCCCTCCGACTGCACCTGGGCCAGAGCGACTTCGCCTCGTTCCCGGATTCCATCGATGCTGTCCAGGGCGTGAACCTTCTCGACGAGAAGTGGCCGGAGGGCTCGACGCTGGCCCTCCAGGTCGTCGTCACGCGGGCGGACGAGCCGGTGACGCAGGCCGCGATCGAAACCCTGCAGGAGCGGCTCCTCGCCATCGACGGACTATCCGGCCCGACCGAGACCCGACCCTCGGTGGATGGGACTGTGTCGCTCGTATCGGTCGTGATGGCTGGCGGCCAGAACGACCTGCGCAACGCGGAGATCGTTCGCGAGGTACGGGGCACCGTCGTGCCCGAGGTCTTCGGCGATCTCGACGGTGTCGAAGCGCTCGTCACCGGACGCGCCGCGTTCACCGTGGACGTCGTCGACTTCTACAACGACGGCATGCCCCAGGTCATCGGCTTCGTGCTGGCGCTGTCGTTCCTGCTGCTCCTCGTGGCATTCCGCTCGATCGTCATCCCGATCAAGGCCATCTTGCTCAACCTGCTATCGACCGGCGCCGCATTCGGGCTCCTCGTCCTCGTCTTCCAGGACGGCCATGGCTCGGACCTGCTCGGCTTCAAGCCCGGCCCGATCGAGGCGTTCGTGCCGGTCTTCATCTTCACGATCCTGTTCGGCCTCTCGATGGACTACCACGTCTTCATCCTGACCCGTATCAAGGAGGCCCGTGATCACGGGCTGTCGTCGAACGAGGCGGTCGCGCGTGGCATCGCGATCACGTCCGGGACGATCACAAGCGCCGCGGCGATCATGGTCACCGTCTTCGCCGTCTTCGTGACGCTGGAGCTGGTGATCATCAAGCAGCTCGGATTCGGGCTGGCGGTCGCGGTCCTGATCGACGCGACCATCGTCCGCAGCGTGTTGCTGCCGGCGACCATGCGCCTGCTCGGCGAGTGGAACTGGTGGCTGCCGCCGTTCCTGCGCTGGCTGCCGGAGGTCACGATCGAGGGCGACGTGGACGAGCCCGCAGCCGAGCCCGCGGCCGAGCCGGCCACGGCCGTACACTCGGCGACATGACCGAGAGCACCGTCCTGGCCTCCGCCGACGCCGGCTCGACGGGTACGCCGACGTCCCGGCATTTCATCGCCGGCGAGTGGATGGACTCGGTCGGCGGCGGGACGTTCGAGAGCCGCAATCCGGCGGATCGGCGCGACATCATCGGGCGTTTTCAACAGGGCACCGCGGCCGATGTCGCGATGGCCACCAAGGCGGCCGAGACCGCGTTTCCGATGTGGCGCCGCACGCCCGCGCCGAAGCGTGGCGAGATCCTGTACGCGTTCGGGGCGCTCATGGCCACGCACAAGGAGCGGCTCGCCCGCGCCATGGCGCGCGAGATGGGCAAGGTCATCGCCGAGGCCCGCGGTGACGTCCAGGAAGGCATCGACATCGCATTCCTGATGGCCGGCGAGGGCCGTCGGATGCAAGGCGACACGGTGCCATCGGAGCTGCCCGACAAGTGGGCGATGTCGATCCGTCAGCCGATCGGTGTCGCCGGGATCATCACGCCCTGGAACTTCCCGATGGCGATCCCGTGCTGGAAGATCATGCCGGCGCTCGTGACCGGGAATACCGTCGTGTTCAAGCCGGCAAGCGACACGCCCCACTGCGCCACGCTGCTCGTCGAGCTGATGGCTGAGGCCGGGGTTCCGCCGGGCGTCATCAACCTGGTGACCGGCACCGGCGCAGAGGTCGGGGACGCGATCGTCAGTTCGCCCGATGTCGGCGTGATCTCCTTCACGGGGTCGTCGGCGACGGGCAAGTCGATCGCCGCGACCGCGGCGCAGCGGCTCAAGCGGCTGTCCCTGGAGATGGGCGGCAAGAACGGCGTGGTCGTCCTGGCCGATGCCGATCTCGATCTCGCCACCGACGGCATCTTGTGGAGCGCGTTCGGGACGACCGGCCAACGCTGCACGGCGGCGTCACGGGTCATCGTCGAGCGTTCGGTCGTCGAGTCATTGCTGCAGCGCCTCGAGAGCCGTGCGCGAGCCCTTCGCCTCGGCGATGGCCTCGACGTCGAGACCGATGTCGGGCCGCTGATCAACGCCGCCGCTGTCGATAAGGTCGCCGGCTATGTCGATATCGGTCGTGGCGAGGGAGAGCTCGTCACCGGCGGCGCACGTGCATCCGACGGCGACCTCGAGCACGGCAACTTCTTCGAACCGACGATCTTCGCAGGCGTCGGGCCGATGGACCGCATCGGCCAGGAGGAGATCTTCGGACCGGTCCTCTCGATCATCCCGGTCGACGACTACGGTGCCGCGATGCTCGCCCTGAACCAAACCCGGTACGGCCTCTCGTCGAGCATCTTCACGCGCGACGTGAACACGGCATTCCGGGCGATGCGCGACTTCGAGACCGGCATCGTGTACGTCAATGCCGGCACGACAGGGGCCGAGGTGCATCTGCCGTTCGGCGGCTGGAAGGAGACCGGCAACGGCCATCGCGAGGCCGGCAGCATCGCGCTGGATACGTACACCGAGTGGAAGTCGATCTACGTCGACTTCAGCGGTCGACTGCAGCGCGCCCAGATCGACAACCAGACCTCCGGCTGACATCGCGGTGGGTCGATCTCGGCGGAGCGCCGGCGTGTTGCTCTATCGGCGTTCTCGGAGCTCCGCCGTCGACGGCGTCGAGGTTCTCCTCGCGCACCCGGGCGGTCCGATCTGGGCCACGCGCGACGAGGGCGTGTGGACGATCCCGAAGGGCGAGATCGAGGACGGCGAGGATCCGTGGGACGTCGCGCGCCGGGAGTTCGAGGAGGAGACCGGCCATCCGGTCCCTGACGGCTCCCGGATCGACCTCGGCGAGATCACCCAGAAGGGCGGCAAGGTCGTCGTCGCGTGGGCGCTCGAAGGCGACCTCGATCCGGCGGCCGCGCACAGCAACACGTTCCCGTTCCAGTGGCCGCCGAAGTCCGGCCGCTACATCACGATCCCCGAGATCGACCGCGTCGAGTGGTTCGCGCCGGACCGCGGGCGCTCGAAGGTCAAGGACACACAGATCCCGTTCATCGACCGGCTGCTCGAGGCCCTCGGAGCTGGGTAGCGATCAGCCGTCCTTGATTCCCAGACCGCGGGACACGATCCGATCGACTTTGGCGGCCATGATCAGGTCATTGGCGGTGATCGCACCGATCGCGTCGGTCTGCCAGGTGACCACGAGACGGCCCCACGCGACCTCGATCGTGGGGTGATGCCCCTGCGTCTCGGCGAGTAGCGCGATCCGCGTCCCAAGTGCGAATGCGCCGCCGAAGCCGCTGAACTGGAAGGTCCGGACGATGCGGTCGCCACGCACCTCCCAGGCGGGGTCGAGTCCGGCCGCGAGTCGCGCGAGTTCCTCGGACGACAGCGCCGGCGTCGAGGCGTCGACATCTGACGTCGACTGGCTGGCCAGGGTGGCGGGATCGAGCTCTGCTGGCATGGGCCGAAGTCTAGGCACTATCCTCAGGGCAGGGCATGGCACGCATACGGTCTGCGGAAACGGCGCAGCTCCGGCGGGCGATCCGGGCAGGCGCCTTCCTGCTCGCGGTCGCCATGCCGTCGTCGGCGCTGGCCGGGGAGGGTCGCACGCCCGCCCTCGTTCCCGCGCCGGATCGACCGGTTACGACGCCGCAGCTGACGGTGTCGTCCGAGGACCGGCTCGGCGATGCGCTGCTGCTCGACGAGATCGGTGCGGGACTGCCTTCGGACGGGGTGGCAGCTCCGCCGAGCCGCGATGTCGACGCGGTGCTCCGCGCCCAGGCTGACGCCTCGAGCCAGGCGTTCGCGCCCGCGGCGGTCCCGGCTTTCGCGACGCTCGGCTACATCCAGCGGCCCGTGCCGCTCGCGTCGCACCCGTACACCCTTGCCGCCCCGATCCCGCTCGTCGATCCGGGCACGCACGACGGCGCCGGCGTGCGGATGGTCAGGATCGGTTCGACGCTCTTCGATCACCCCGTCGCGCAAGCGTCCTACGGCCTGGCCAATCTGTCGAGCTACGACCTGACCGGCGACGACAGGTATCTCGACCGCGCCATCGCCCAGGCGACGCGCCTGGTCGACACGAAGGTCGTCTCGCGCGATGCCTGGTACTTCCCCTATCCGTTCGACTTCGCGCTTCATGGACGTACCGCTGAGACCCTCCGGGCGCCGTGGTACAGCGCCATGGCCCAGGGGATGGGCGTCAGCCTGTTCGTCGGCCTGTTCCAGCGCACGGACGACGATGCGTGGTCGACGGCGGCCGCAGGTGCGGTCGCCAGCTTCCGGAACCCGCCGGAAGCCGGGATGCCGTGGGTCATCCACGTCGATGGCGACGGCTACCTCTGGCTGGAGGAGTACCCCGTCGAGCCGCAGTCGCGGTCCGACTTCACGTTCAACGGCCACGTCTACGCGACGTTCGGGCTGTACGACTACGCGACACTCACCGGGGACCCGCTGAGCATCCTCCTGTTCGATGGGGCTGCGACCACCACGCGCCGGTACGGCATAGCGCTGGCACCCGTGGGTTTCCGGTCCCGCAGCTGGCTCAGCATGTACTGCCTGCGTCACGGGGTCCTCGACGCCAAGTACCACGGCATCGTCACGCAGCAGCTCATCGGCGTTCACTCGCTCACGGCCGATCCGTTGTTCGCGCGCGTGTCCGATACGTATCGGGCCGATTACCCGGCGAGCCAGACGTCGCGCGTGCGCTTCGCGGCGGGGACCTGGACGGGCTACGTCTTCGACAGCCAGGGCCGGATCGTGAAGAGGCGGACGGTCGGCTTCAGCCGGACATCGACGGCGCCGTCCGATCGATACGTGCGGATCAAGGGCCGCGGGCTGTACTACCGGATCACGGCGGGCTCGCTCAAGGGCTACATGGTGGCCGAGCGGGCCGGCCTGGTCCATGCCACCGGCCGATACGGTTCCGCCCGCTACTACCCGGAACGCCGCGCCGGGTTCCGCGCAGGAACGACGATCGCCTACCGGTTCGACTCGGCAGGCCAGCGGTCCATCTCGCGGCGCATCTCACTCGGCGGCCCGAGCAGCGCGCCGTTCGACCAGTCCGCGATGTTCGGCGGCCGCCGATACGCGCACATCACGGCCGGCCGGCTGGCGGGGTACTGGGTGCTCACCTCCGCGGTCACGCTCTCCTGACGGGCGTCGACGTTCCGCGATCCCGCTCAGCCGGGGCCGTCCTGCACGACGATGTCGCCGGAGGTCAACGGGAACGGGCCGCCCGGGATGAACCGGGTCTGGCACCAGCCTTCCATCGTGGTCAGCGTCTCACCGCGATTGCTCAGCCACAGGATGGCCTCATCACCGCGGCCGTTCGGACCGCCGTCGTGGAGATGCAGGAACGCGGCGCGGTTTTTGCTCCCGTCCGTGGCCGTCGTCGCCGGACCGGCAAGCCATGCGTCCGATCCTGAGATCACGAGGCAGGTGATCGGACCTCCGTATGAATCCCCTGCGGGCGTCGCGGGGATCGTGCGCGACCACTCGCCGACCGGATCACCTTCGAAATGCGCAGAGACGGCGTCGCGCCTTGCCCCCGGCTCGCCGTACGTATAGGCACCGGCGACGAAGCGTGCCGGTCCGGGGGACGCGGACGGCGGGATCGAGGCAGCGGACGGAGAGGGCAGGGCCGAGGCGGTCGAGGGAGACGGCGTGACGGACGCCGACGGGGTTTGCGACGCTGTTGTCGCGACCGCGGGTGGTGAAGGCGAAGCCTCGAGTCTTCCCCCGGCGATCAGGGGCACCGCGATCGTTGCGAGCAGGAGCGTCGCGGCAAGGGCCAGGAGGATGCGCCAGTCGAATCGCCGGGCCCCGGACGCCTCGTCGAAGACCCGCTGCCGGACACGCGGCGACACCGAGACTTCACCGAGTTGGCCTCGCAGCAGGATGTCGTCCCGTCGCATCGCGGCCGCGACGGAGCGGCAGCTCGGACACGTGGCGAGGTGCCGCTCCAGTTCCTGTTCCTCCGCGGCGGGTAGGACCTCCCTGATCTGCTTCGCCGCGAGGAGCAGGAACGTCTCGTGATCCATCATCGCGGTGCATCCCCGGACCCCGACAGGATCTCCCGAAGTCGGATCCGCGCGCGGCAGATGTAGGTGGACGTCGCGTTGGCCGTTCGACCGATCGCTTCACCGATCTCAGTGGATGAGAATCCGGCGGCGGCCATCAAGAGGGCGACTCGAGCATCCGGTGGCAACTCCGCGAGTCCGTTTCGGAGCCGGGCGCTTTCATCGGAGCGGATGGCGTGGTCCTCGGGCGAAACGCCCATGGTGAGATCGACGAGCGCAGCGTTCCTGCGGACAGCCACCGTCTGACGCCGTCCCCGGCTGACGATCAGATTCGCACAGACCCGGTGGAGCCAGCCCCCGACATTGTCTGGGACGTCGCCCTGCCGAACCTGACGGACGAACCGAAGGAACGTCTCCTGGACCAGGTCGTCGGCTGCGTCGTCGTCGCGGACCGCAGCGAGTGCGAAGGCCTTGAGGCGTGCCGCATGCGCATCGAAGGCCTCTTCCACTATCAGGCCGACGGCCGATCGAGCTGGCGCCATACGTGTCGTCGCGACATCGCTCGTCACGACCGGGTTGTCCGTTGGTTCGACATCCGGTCCATTGACGTTTGCGTCGTCGATGTCTTTCACACGGCAACGCGGTCTCGGCCGATCATCGCGCACGTTCCCTCTGGAACAGAGGGCGAATCGTACCCCTCGTCTGTCAGTGCTCCGGGAAGGTGCGGTATCATCGCCGACCCGTGGGCCCGTAGCTCAATGGCAGAGCAGCTGACTCTTAATCAGCGGGTTGAAGGTTCAAGTCCTTCCGGGCTCACCACGATTTCACGCAGCAGATGACCCCTGACGGATGGTCCGTCAGGGGTCTGTCTTTGGCCTGCACCACGCTGCCTCACGCGTCGAGCCGTCGACACCGGGATCGGGCTGGCGTGGCCGGCGACGACGGCGCGAAAACGCCGTCGCGACACCCCAGGCGTAGTGTCCGCCCCGCCGGGGAGCGATGCTGGGGGAACGCAGGAGGCCGACATTGGTCCGCAGACTACTGCTCGCGCTCACGATGGGCGCGCTGGCAACAGGGGTCCTCGCGCAGGTCGCACTGGCGGGTGCGCCGGAGCGCTTCACTGAGACCTTCGAAGGCACGAACTTCATCCCCGAAGGTGAGCTCTGCGATTTCGACTACTCGCAAACCTTCTCGGGGACGGACGAAGTCACGATCTTCGGCGACCGCGTGCAGGTGCACGAGACCCTCGCCGTCGCGCACACGAACGTCGGCACGAACTACACGTTGACGGAGAACGACAGGCTCTTCTTCACGTTCAGGGCTGACTCGGAGAAGGATGTCGGGATCTTCTGGCACCTGCGTGACCCGAACGGAAAGATGGTCGTCGTCCAGGCTGGGCAACTCCGCTTTGACGAGACCGGCCTGATCAAGTTCACGCCCAACATCAACCCAGATTTCGCCGCGGTGATCTGTCCCGCGCTCGGAGGCAGCCCGGCCTAGGCGAACCCACGAAGACATGACCCCCGACGGACTCGCCGTCGGGGGTCATGATTTAGGGCGGGCGCCCCCGCGCCGCCCCACTGGAATGCCTAATCAGCACGACCCAGCCATGAACGTCCGGCTAACAGTGCAGGGCCTCGACGAGCTCGGTCAGCGGTTCAGCTCTATGACGCGCTTTCCTCGAGGTCATTGCAGGACCCCATCCGATGCGCGTCAGCGCATCAACCAGCGCAACCGCGAGTACATGGCGGGCGCCAGGGCTGCCGCGTAGGTATTGGTCAGGTGATGCGCGTCGCGATAGCGGAGGATTCGGTTCGACGTCACGGGCCAGCAACGTGTCGGCTGGCAGATCCAGTCGGCCATGTCGGTCGCGCGCACCCACGCGTACCTCACGTCGACAGCGGTCTCCGCCTGCCAGTGCAGCGCCTCTAGCGAGCTCGAACGCAGCCCCGAACAGGGTTGAGTCCAGCCAGCCTTCGCCACCAGGCAGGACGGGACGAGGAACCTGAAGCTCGGTGTGTCGCGAAGGATCACGACCCGGCGCACCTGACCAGCCACGCGATCGACCGTGCGTCGATAGCCGGCTTCCCACTCCGCGCGCTCCGCGTCCGGATCGGTGATGACCGCCCAGTTCGCGCGCCGGAGCAGGGTCGATCGCGACGAACCGCTCATCACGAGGAGGTCGACCCGAGGGAGGTTGCGGATCTTGGTCAGCACGTTCCGTCGCCACGTGTCGCAGGCCGCATAGCGGGACGAGCCGCTGCGGATCGTGACATCGGCGGCCGGACACGCCGTTTTGCTCATCCAGACGACACGCCAGCCAGCGCGCCGCGCGGCGCCGTCGATCGCCGCCCACCACTGGGCCATGACCGAGTCGCCGATCACCACCACGACCTTCGTGCCGTCACGCCGGCCGTACGTGCAATGGGTCGGGCTGGTGGTCGCGCGAGCGACGTGGCAACCGTCTCGATAGACGCGGCCCAGGTCGGATGGCGCGGCGGAGGTCCGTGGCTGAAGTGTCGAGAGGGAGACGCGGCTCGGGTCGTCGGCCGGGTCCGGCACGGCCGCTGAGACGGGTCGCGCACTCAGGGGCAGAAGACCCGACAGGACGATGAGGCCGGCGATGCCGAGGCGGACCGGCGGCGGGAAGCGACGCTCGGCGACCATCGACACGAGCCTACACCCCTGATCCAGAACCGCCGGCCGAATATGGCCGTACCTCCCAATAGAGCTCGGACCCCACGCCCGAGACGGAAGGAGGAGACGGATGCGAAAGCTGCTCTTCGTCATCGCCGGAGGCGGGCTGGCCCTCGCTCTGGCGGCGCCAGTCGTGATCGGCGATTCCGACCAGGCGTTCACGGCCTCCCTCAATGGCTATCTCGAGGTGCCATCGATCTCGACCACCGCACGTGGCTCGTTCCAGGCCGAGGTCGTCGGGTCGACCATCAAGTATCGATTGGTCTTCCGCGACCTCTCGACGCCTTCGCTGTTCTCGCACATCCACTTCGCCCGGCCCGACGTGAACGGAGGGGTGTCCGCCTTCCTGTGCGGCGGCGGTGGGAAGGCGGCATGTCCGACGACGGCCGGCACCGTGACCGGCACGATCGTGGCAGCCGATGTCATCGGCCCGACCGACAAGGGCATCCTGGCGGGCGAGTTCGCCGAGCTGCTCCGGGCGATGCGCAACGGCGCGACGTACGTCAACGTCCACAGCGACGCGTGGCCGAGCGGCGAGATCCGCGGCAACATCCGCCGCTCCTGACCTAACTCGACACCCCCGCACACGAACGGCCGGGTCTCCCTCCGGGGCACCCGGCCGTTCCACGTTCCGTACACTCGGCGTCATGACACAGAAGGTGATCCTGGACGTCGATACGGGCACGGACGACGCCGTGGCCCTCATGCTCGCCGCGCTCCACCCGGACCTGGAGTTGCTCGCAGCGACGACGGTCAACGGGAATGTGCCGGTCGACTACTGCACGGAGAACTCGCTCCGGGTGTTCGACCACATCGGGGTGCCGGTGCCGGTCTACGAGGGCGTGAGCCGGCCCATCGAGCGGGCCGATTTCCCGATCGCGCGCGGTGACATCCAGAGTTCGAACGCCGTGCACGGCGGCTACCTCGACATCCCACCGTCGACCTCGACGAAGCAATCGACGGGAGCGGTCGACTTCCTGATCGAGACGTACCTCGCGGCGACCGACGAGATCATCCTCGTCCCGGTCGGACCGCTGTCCAACGTCGCCACGGCGCTCCGACGCGAGCCGCGCCTGAAGGACCGCATCCCCGAGCTCGTGATCATGGGCGGGGCGAACCGCTACGGGAACGTGACCCCGCGCGCGGAGTTCAACGTCTGGGCCGACCCGGAAGCTGCCCGCACCGTCATCACGAGCGGCATCCGCAAGATCACGCTCGTGCCGCTCGATGCGACCCACCGGGCCCTCGTCTCGCTCGACGACTGTGCCGCGCTCCGGGCGCTCGGCACGCCCGCCGGCGACGCGGCGGCCACGTTCACCGAGCGTCGGATCCAGGGGTACGACACGACCCAGCCGATGAAGCGTCGGCATGCCGCGCCGGTCCACGACGCGCTCGCAGTCGCGGCGATCGTCGACCCTGCGGTCATCACGACCCACCACCTCCATGTCGACGTCGAGACCAAGGGCGAGCTGACCGTGGGCGAGACCGTCGTCGACACGAACTTTCGGAGCCGGCAGGAGCCGAATGTCCACGTGGCGCTCGACGCCGACGAGCGGGCGTTCGTGTCGATGCTGTTGGAGACGTTCGCCAGGAATCCGGCTGTCAACTGACCGACATCGCCGCACATTGGCGCCACAAGCCGATCGCCCGCGCGTCTAGCCTGCCATGGAAGTGCCCACCATCCTTCGCCGATCTCTGACCATCCTCGCCGTGGGTGCCCTCGTGGCTGCGTGTGGCACCACATCGACCGCGAGCCCGTCGGGCTTGACCCAACCATCCTCGCCGCCGCCCACGGCGGCGCCCTCGGGATCCGCTGCCTCGCCGTCGCCGTCCGCGTCGGCGGCGATCCGGGTGGAGCGGGCGGGGTCCATGCTGCGTGCCCGGACCGGGTTCGAATCCGTCCTCCTCGGTGACGGCACCGTGCTCGCTGTCGGCGACCACTCTGCCTGTCTCCCGGGCCCAGCGGAGCCGGGCAGTGAGCGGGCCGAACGCTACGACTCGAGCACGGACATGTGGACGGAGGCCGAGAACCTCAACAAGCCGCGCAAGTCGTTCGCGATGGTGCCGCTCAAGGATGGCGCTGCGATGGTGGTCGGTGGCATGAACGCGGACGACGTCCCGTTCTCGAGCACAAAGGTCTTCGCTCCGGATTCCGGGACTTGGTCCGACGGGCCGCTCCTCGAGATCGCGGTCGGCGACGGGCTCGCCGCGACCCTCACCGACGGACGGGTGATGTCCTTCAGGCCCCGGTTCTACGGCGAGACTGGCACCGCGACGGCCGTCGAGCTCCTAGATCCGACGGCTGGTCGGTGGGAACCAGGGACGGAAGTCGGCATCTTCGTCGATGGGGTCCTTGCTCTCTCAGATGGAAACCTTTTGGCGAGGGGCTCGGCCTTCGAATCGCCCGAGCTTCTCTACCGTTACGATCCGGCCGCCGACGCCTGGACGAATGTCGCCAGCCCGATCGAGATCGTCAGCTCAATGGACTTTGGGAGATTCGGACCGTTAGTAGCGCTCGAGGACGGTGACGTCCTTGCGCTGAGCGTCGCGGCGTCTTCCACTGATCCGTTCCCATCGACTGGGGTGCGGCGGTTCGACGGCGCCACCGGAGAGTGGTCGGAAGGCGCCCCCACGTCGACTCCCCGGGAGGGCGCGATGATCGCGACGCTCGCCGACGGTCGGGTGCTCGTCGCTGGTGGGGCCACGTCCGACGAGAACGACATGGGAGCCCGCGCGCTAGCCACGACCGAGATCTACGATCCCGTCGCCGATTCGTGGACCGCAGGCCCCGATCTGCTAGAGCCGCGCAAGGACGGCCACGCGCTCCTCCTGACCGACGGCAGTGTCCTGATCCACGGCGGTGACGCGAGCTTTAACGTCAATGGCGACGTGCCGTGGTGCCCGGATCCGATGACAACGACTGAACGGGTCTACCTTGGGTCCTGAGAGATAGCGACCAGCCCGGGAGGACCGACCATGACGCGATCCGTCAGGCACGCCACTTTCACGATCGAGAAGACATACGACGCACCGCCATCGACGGTCTGGCGCGCATGGTCCGACCCCGCCGAGAAGGCCGTGTGGTTCTCGGGTCCCGAGGAATGGGGTCCCGACGAGTTCGAGCTCGACTTCCGGGTCGGTGGGCGCGAGATCAGCCGCGGCGGCCCGCCCGGCGGGCCTGTGTTCACCTACGACGCCACGTATCGCGACATCGTGCCGGGTGAGCGGTTCGTCTACGCATACGACATGTTCAGCGACGAGATGCGGATCTCGGTCTCGCTCGGGACGGTCGAGTTAGCGGCGGTCGGCGGCGGCACGAAGCTGACCTACACCGATCACGGTGCGTACCTCGACGGCGCCGACACGCCGGAGGAGCGTGAGCACGGGACCCTGGAGCTGCTCGACGCTCTCGGTCGGGTCCTATCCGGGGAGCCCGCGACCGCCTGACGGCGGGGCTCCCGGGGCGCCGACCGTCGCAAGGGTCGGGATGCTACCCTGACGCCGTCCTTGGATGGCCGGTCCTGTGAGGCCGGCGTACCGGTCCCGTGAGGCCGGCGAAGGAGGCATCGATGTCCGCGCACGCCCTCGCCCACCACGCCGATCCGGCGGGTGGGTCGTTTGTTATCCGGGCCGCCGTCGAGTGATCGCTCCACCACCGCCCCGGGCAAGCTCGGTCGTGGACCCGAGGATCGGTGATCTCGGGCCGGCAGTCCTGGCACTGGAGGACGGAACGGTGTTCCCGGGCGTGGCGTTCGGGGCGCCGATCGCGGCGGGCGGCGATCTCGTCGTCAATACGAGCCAGACCGGCTACCAGGAGGTCTGCACCGACCCGTCGTACGCCGGCCAGGTCGTCGTCATGACCTATCCGCTCATCGGCAACTACGGCCGGCTGGCCGACGACGACCAGTCCGTCAAGCCCTGGTTACGGGCGCTCGTCGTTGCCAACGCCACCGCGGCCGTTCTGGAGGACGCTCGTCAGCTCGCGGCTCTCCTCCGCGACGAGCGCATCCCGGCGATCGCGGGTGTCGATACCCGTGCGCTTGCCCGTCACCTGCGCGCCAACGGCAGTCTGCGCGGGATCGTCACGGCACCGAGCGAGGTGGACACCGCAGGTGCCGTGCTCGCCGCGCGGGCCGTGGCGCGCTGGGAGGACCAGGATTTCGTGGGCCAGGTCTCGCCGACCGCGATCACCGAAGTCGGCTCGGTGGACGACGGCGGTCCACTCATCGGCATCGTCGATCTCGGCCTCAAGTCGAACATCGTTCGGGCGATGCGCCATCGCGGGGCGCGCGCGCGCGTGTTCCCGCATACGGTCGAGGCGTCGGATGTGCTCTCGTCCGACATCGACGGGATCATCCTGTCGCCCGGTCCTGGGGATCCCGCGCGGCTTGCATCGCAGGTGGCGCTGGCGCGCGCAGTCATCGACGACGGCCGGCCGCTGCTCGGGATCTGTCTCGGACACCAGATCGTGGGGCGGGCTGCGGGCGCGGATACCCGGCGCCTGCGGTTCGGGCATCACGGGGCGAACCATCCGGTCCAGGACTCGGACCTTGGGCTCGTCCAGGTGACCGCCCAGAACCACGAGGTCCAGGTGGTCGGCGACTCGCTGCCGTCGACGTCGGGCTTCCACGTCAGCCAGGTGAACCTCAACGACCTGTCGGTCGAGGGGCTGCGCCACGGCGAGAAGCCGATCGAGACGGTCCAGTACCACCCGGAGGGGGCACCGGGGCCACTGGACGCCCTCGCCGTGTTCGACCGCTTCGTGGCCGCGGCGCGGGGCGGGGTCGCGTGATGGCGTGTTTCCTGCCAAATCGTCGCCACATGACCCTTGGGCGCGCTGCCGGCCGTTCGATGCCGGCTGGCGGAGTTGGTCCGTGCGGGGCAGAGATGCCCAGCGCGCCGGGAGGGCGTCAAATCCGAGCCGAAGGGCGCCAGATCCATGCGCAGGCGTCACTCCGTGACGATTTGGCAGGAAATGGCGCGGGCCGACGGTGACGAAGCCGGCCATCTTCCTTGCAGGCGCTTTGAACCTTGCCGGCTGTGATCGAGCAGACGCGGTGGACTATGCCGGCCGCTACTAAGCCGACGTCGGTGCTGATCCTCGGCAGCGGGCCCGTCGTCATCGGCCAGGCGGCGGAGTTCGACTATGCCGGCACGCAGGCCTGTCGCGCGCTGCGGGCGGAGGGTGTGCGCACGATCCTCGTCAACTCGAACCCGGCCACGATCATGACCGACCCCCAGGTCGCCGACGTCATCTACCTCGAGCCGCTGACGGTCGAGGCGGTCGAGGCGGTCATCGCCCGCGAGCGACCCGACGGGGTCCTCGCGGGCCTTGGCGGCCAGACCGCCCTCAACCTGGCCATGGCGCTGGCGGAAGCCGGCGCCTTCGAGCGCTACGACGTCCGGCTCCTCGGGACGCCGCTCGAGGCCATCCGCATGGCCGAAGATCGCGAGGCGTTCCGCGACCTGCTCGACCGGATCGGCCAGCCGTATGCCCCGTCGTGGATCGTGGAGACGCCCGACGATGTCGAAACGGCCCTCCGAGAGATCGGGCTCCCGGCGATCGTGCGACCGGCGTTCACCCTCGGCGGGACCGGTGGCGGCATCGTCGAGACCGAGGCGGCCTACCGCGAACGCATCCGGGCCGGCCTGCGCGCGAGCCCCATCGGCCAGGTCATGGTCGAGCGCTGCCTCGTCGGTTGGCAGGAGATCGAATACGAGGTCATGCGCGACGCCGACGACACGTGCATCGCCGTGTGCTCGATGGAGAACGTCGACCCGCTCGGCGTCCACACCGGCGATTCGATCGTCGTCGCGCCGGTCCAGACACTGACCGACGCCGTCCACCAGCGTCTCCGCAGCGCGGCGCTCGCGATCATCCGGGCGCTTGGCGTCGAGGGCGGCTGCAACGTCCAGTTCGCTCTCTCGCCCGACTCCACCGAGTACGCGGTCATCGAGGTCAACCCGCGCGTCTCGCGCTCCAGCGCGCTGGCGAGCAAGGCCACGGGCTACCCGATCGCCCGGGTCGCGGCGCAGATCGCGGTCGGGCGGCGGCTCGCCGAGATCCCGAATGTCGTGACCGGCACGACGGTGGCCGCGTTCGAGCCGGCTCTCGACTACCTCGTCGTCAAGCTGCCACGCTTCCCGTTCGACAAGTTCCCGACCGCCGACCGCACGCTCGGCAGCCAGATGAAGGCCACGGGCGAAGTGATGGCGATCGACCGCACGTTCGGCTCGGCGCTCAACAAGGCGCTCCGCGGCCTGGAGCAGGCCGGCGCCGGGCCGCTGGCCGAGGATCCGTCGTGGACGCCGGCGTTCGACTACCTGGCCGGGGTCTACGCCGGCGATCCCGACGAGGACGAGCCGATCCGCTGGGTCGACGACGACCGGTCAGGCCTGCGAATCGACCCGACACGCGCAGAGGACCGCCGCCCCGATCGTGCTGCGGCGCTTCCTCGAGCCGTCCGACTCGCGGCTCTGGCGGCTCCTCGGGCTGCTACGGCGAGGCGTCCCGGAGGCCGTGGTGGGCGAGGCGACGGGGATCTCGGCATGGTTCCTCGCCGAGATGGGCCGCAATGTCGCGCTCGAACGGGAGGTCACCGTCGTGGGATCGCGCCTGGCCGACCCCGAGGACGGCGGAGCCGCAGAGCTGCTCGCCACCGCGAAGCGCGCCGGGTTCGGTGACAAGGAGCTCGCCGGACTGGCCGGCACGAGCCCGGAGGCGCTGCGGGACGCCCGCCTCGCCCTCGGTATCGTGCCGGGCTACGCCATGGTCGACACGTGCGCCGCCGAATTCGCGGCCGAGACCCCCTACTTCTACGCGACCTACGCTGCAGCCGGCTCGGCGCCGGAGGCGCCACCGGTCGATCGACCCGCGGCGCTCGTGATCGGCAGCGGCCCGGTCCGGATCGGGCAGGGGATCGAGTTCGACTACTGCGCAGTGCAGGCCGCCGACACGCTCCGACGCAATGGCTGGCAGGCGGTGATGATCAACTCGAACCCGGAGACCGTGTCGACCGACTTCGACGCGTCGTCGCGCCTCTATTTCGAGCCGCTCGACCCGGAGAGCGTGCGCAGTGTCATCGACGCGGAGGGCGGGATCCCGGCCATGGTCGCGTTCGGGGGCCAGACCCCGCTCAACCTTGCCGCGCCGCTCGTGGCTGGTGGCGTGCAACTGCTCGGATCGGATCTCGAGGCCATCGACCAGGCCGAGGAACGCGTGCGCTTCGCGGCTCTGCTCGACCGCCTCGGCATCCCGCAGCCCGAGGGCGGGATGGCACACAGCATCGAGGAGGCGCTGACGCTGGCCGAGCGGATCGGCTTCCCGGTCATCGTCCGGCCATCGTTCGTGATCGGCGGCCTGGCGATCGACTTCTGCTATTCGACCGAGGACCTCGAGCGCCAGCTCGCGCTGGCCACGGTCGTCGACCCGGATCGACCCGTCCGCATCGATCGCTATCTCGAGGGCGTCGAGGTCGATGTCGATGCCGTCAGCGACGGCGTGCGGGTACTGATCCCCGGATTGCTCGAGCACGTCGAGCGGGCTGGTGTGCACTCCGGCGACAGCGTCGGCGTCTTCCCCCCGCAGTTCGTCAGCGAGGGCGACCAGGACCTCATCGTTGCGACGATGGAACGGGTCGTGCTCGCCCTGGGCGCGAAGGGGCTCGTCAACGCCCAATTCATCGTCCGCGACGACGGCGTCTACCTGATCGAGGTCAACCCGCGGGCGTCGCGCACCGTGCCCTTCATGTCGAAGGTGACCGGCGTCCCGATGGTCGAACTGGCCGTCCGGATCGCGCTCGGGGCGACGCTCCCGGATCTCGGCTGGGACGGCGGGCTGCTGCCGACGCCGTCGTTCGTGGCCGTCAAGGCGCCAGCGTTCTCGACCGCGAAGCTGCGAGGGGTCGACCCATCGGTCGGTCCTGGCATGCAGTCGACCGGCGAAGTCATCGGCCTGCACGAGGATCCGCGCGTCGCGCTGGCAAAGGCCCTGCTCGGGGCGGCGCTCGTGCCGCCGCGCCCCGGCGAAGCAGGGGCTCTCGCCCTGTTGTCCATCGCCGATCGCGACAAGGCGCAGCTGGAGCGGCTCGCCGCCGGCCTGGCGAGGGCCGGGTATCGGCTTGCGGCGACCCCGGGCACACGCCGCCGGCTCGCGGCGGTCGGTTACGACGCCCGACCGGTGGCCAAGCTCGGCGAAGCGCCCGACGAATCGATCGGCGAGGTGCCGATCCTGGAGCTGATCGCGAGCGGCGAGGTGCGGCTCGTGGTCAACACCCCGACACCGCGTTCGGGCGCAGTCCGCGACGCAGCGGAGATCCGCCACGCGGCCACGGGCGAGGGGATCCTGTGCCTCACCGCCATCGAGACCGCGGTCGCCGCCGCGGAGGCGCTTGATCCTGAGGTCGCCGAGCGGCTCTCCAGCGTGCGTCCACTCGGCGAGTGGGTGCCGGAGCCGGGTCAGCCGCGGCTGGTCGCGACCGCCTGATCAGCGCCGGCCTCCGCCGGCGTCACGACGATCGCCTGGCCCAGCGACCAGAGCGTCAGCGTCGTCAGGGCGACCATCACGATCGCGAGCGGGATCTGGCGGACAGTGAGCGGTCGGCCCTCGAGACCGGCCGGCGCCTCGAGCGCGGCGACCACGTGCCCACCCCACGCCCCGAGCATGTGGCCGCCGACGACGGCCGCGAGTTGCGCGGTCCACACGAGGCCCGGCGGCAGCCACGCCCCGCTCGGCACGAAGAACGCGGTCCCGACCAGATCCCAGCCCCTCTGGAATGGGTCGGATATGGCGATGACGATCCGTTGTCCGTCGATCAGCAGGTAGGTCAGGTAGTGCGCGATGAGATAGCCGACGGCGATCGGGAGCAGGCCCGCGCCGGTCGCAGCGACCCCGACGAACCGGGTCACGGCCAAGGCGGCGACCACGACGATCCCGAGGAACGCGGCGAGCAGCACCGTCTGGATCGGAAGGGCGGGGAACCCGAACGCCTCGAACCAGATCTGCGTCTGCGACAGCCCGTCGAAAAGGATCGAGCCGACCGCGAGGGCCACCATCACGACATCCGCCAGCGTCCAACCGGGCTCCAGCAGCCCGCTCGCGAAAGAACGTCGACGCACGCGTCCCGTCTCATCGACGAGTGCGTACGGAGCCAGCCGGCCGAGGAGGCGGAACCAGACCGTGAAGACCTCGGCGGTCGATCGCCACGTGTCGCGCCCGTACTGAGCCATCATCGCCAGCGTCAGGGCCGTATAGCCGACGAGCACGATGAACAGGACCTGGGGCCCCGCCTCGAGCACGAGCTCGAGCCAGACGACGACCGCAAAGCCGACGACGGCCGGCCAGCGACCGAGCCTCGCTGGGTAGTCGGCCAGGTCCCACGGCCGCACGCCGAGCCGGCGGACGACCCATGCGCCCATGTCGAACAGGGTCGAGAACGGGTCCAGCCATTGCCAGATCGGCCCGACCAGGGCTGAGATCGCGGCCACGCCGACCCAGCCATAGACCCACAGGAAAAGCGTCGCGACCTCGGCGCTGCTGGTCCCCCCGGCGATCCCCTGGGCGACGATCCACAGCCAGCCGATCAGGCCCACGGCCCGCAGGAAGAGTCGGAGCGGGGCAGGGGGGAGATGGCCGCGATCACTCGTATCGGGGCGTTCCGCGCGCACGTCGCGCACGAGCACGAACACGAAGGACAGCGCGACCGTCGCCGCGGCCCCGGCAAGGTAGACAGCGAGCGGAAGCCGGCTCGTGTAGGTCGGGTTGAGCGAATGGGCCGCAACCCCGACAGGGGCAGCCAGCACGACCAGCGAGCCGCCGGCAACCGCGCCGACGAGGGCCCAGGCGCGTCGCATCGTCAGCGGCCGGCTCGGCTGCGGTTGAGCAGGAACCCGGCGAGGACGAGCACGAGCGCGAAGGCCGCGATGATCGGCAGCAGCACGTCGGTGGTCGACGACGTCGGCCCCCCGGGTTCGGCGGACGGGGTCGGGCTCGGGCTCGCGGATGGCGCGGCGGATGGGGTCGCCTCCGGCGTCGGCGAGCTCGTCGCCGGCGCGGACGTCCCCGCCGCTGGGCTCGGTGTCGGAGCCGCGGTCGCCGCGACCTCCACCGTGAAGATCCACGTCAGCCGCTCGATGTCGCCGTCCTCGGCTGAGATGGACGTCGACCTGACGGTGTACGTGCCGTTCGTCAATGGGACGTCGGGCCGAGCCAGCATCCGTCGGGCGTCCCCAGGGCCGACGCCGCCCTCCGCGACGATCGCGCCGCTGGCATCGAGCACATCGAGACTGCTGGCGGACGTCAGGTCCTGGGAGTACCGACCGCTGACGAGGGTCACGGGTTCCGTCACCGTCGACCCGTCCGGGGGGATGGCCCGGACCAGCTCGGCGTGTGCGAACGCGGTGGCCGGGATGGTGGCCAGGACGGCGGCGGCTGCCGCGACCAGCACGAGGCGCCGGGCGCCGATCCGTGATGTCATGGGCGGAGCATACGGAACATCCAACGGGCGGGTCGCCGCCCGGCCCCGACCGATCCGACGGGGTACGATCGACCGCACTCCACCGACCATGTGCCCTACCAGGAGCTCTGCGTGCCGACCACCCGCGTCCCGACCGTGACCTTCAGAGACGAACGCCTCGCGAACGGGCTCCGACTGATCGTCGCGGAAGACCATCTCGCCCCGGTCGTGGCGATCAACGTGTGGTACGACGTCGGATCGAAGCACGAACAGCCCGGCAAGACGGGATTCGCCCACCTCTTCGAGCACGTGATGTTCCAAGGCTCGAAACACGTCGCCAAGGCCGAGCACATCGCGCTCATCCAGGCTGCCGGCGGCACGATGAACGGGACGACCTGGCTCGACCGGACCAACTATTTCGAGACGCTGCCGTCCCACGAGCTCGATCTCGGCCTGTGGCTCGAAGCCGACCGGATGGCCACGCTGCTCGATGCGCTCAGCCAGGAGAACCTCGACAACCAGCGCGAGGTCGTCAAGAACGAGAAGCGCTGGTCGTACGACAACCGGCCGTACGGGTCGTGGCAGGAGAAGCTGCAGGCGCACCTCTTCCCGCCGGAGCATCCCTACCACCACTCGACGATCGGCTCGATGGCCGATCTCGACGCGGCGTCGCTGGACGACGTGAAGGCCTTCTTCCGCACCTACTACGCCCCGAACAACGCCGTGCTGTCGGTCGTCGGGGACGTCGACGCAGCCGCGGTACGCGCAAGCGCCGAGCGCTACTTCGGTGCGATCCCGGCGAACCCGTCGATCCCGCCGCTGGGCGACCTGTCGTTGCCGCCGACCCTCGGTCACGAGGTCCGCGAGATCGTCCACGACCGCGTACCGCTGCCGCGCATCTACTTTGGTTTCCGCGCGCCGATCTACGGCGACACGCGCCTCGACGCGCTCGAAGTGGCCGGCCAGATCCTGGCCGGTGGCAAGGGCAGCCGGCTGCATCGCCGACTGGTCCGCGAGGAGCGGATCGCCCAGGACGTGGCGCTGTTCACGCTGGGCTTCATCGGCGGGGCCTCGGTGTCGGCGGGCTGGGCGACGGTCCGTCCCGGCATCTCGGTCGATCGCGTGGAGCGCGCCTTCCACGAGGAGCTCGAGCGACTGGCCGTGGAACCGGTGAGCCAGGACGAGCTGGCTCGTGCATTCGCGCTGATCGAGGCCGACGAGCTGGGTGCCCTGCAGCGCGTGGAGGAACGGGCCGATCGGCTGTCGATGTACGCGACACTGTTCGACCGGCCCGCGCTCATCAACGAGATGCTGGGCCGATACCTGTCGGTCACACCCGAGGCGATCCTCGAGGTGGCGGCAGCGACATTCCGCCCGGACAACAGGCTCGTCCTGACATACCTGCCGGAGACTCCGTCCGCGGACAGTGAGGCGAACGACGCCGACGAGCGCGAGACGGCCGACGAGGAGGTTGCGGCGTGACCGCCGAGAGCCCGGAGCGGGACGGCGTCGTCGTCGCCCAGCGGCCGGCGCCCGGCACACCCCGGCCATACGACTTTCCCGAGGTGACACGCACGCAGCTCGACAACGGGTTGACGGTCATGATCGCCGACCTGCCGGGCAGGCCGCTGGTGAGCGCCTCGATCGTGATCCCGGTCGGCGCGTCGGATGAGCCGCCAAACCAGGCCGGTGCGGCTGTCCTTGCCGCGCGCGCACTGACCGAGGGCACGGAGCACTACGACGCGGTCGGGCTGACCGAGGCGTCGGAGCGGCTCGGGGCGTCCATCCATGCCGAGGCCGGCTGGGACGCGACCAGCGTCGGGGTCGATGTCCCGTCGACGAGGCTGGAGCCGGCGCTGGAGCTGCTGGCCGAGGTCCTCCTCCGGCCGACCTTCCCGGCGAGCGAGGTCGAGCGCCTGCGCGACGAGCGGCTGAACGACCTGCTGCAGGCGCAGGCCGACCCTCGCCGGCGCGCCGACGAGACGTTCATCGGCACGATCTACGCTCCGGCGTCGCCGTACCACCGGCCATCCGCCGGGACGAAGGAGACCGTCGAGGGCCTCGACGACGCGGCGGCCCGCCGCGCGTACGAACGGATCCTCGATCCGTCCCGCGCCACGCTCGTGGTCGGCGGCGACCTCGGCGGCCAGGATGTCGTCGAGCTCGCCCGGCGGCTGTTCGGCGAGTGGTCGCGACACGACGACGCTGCCGATCCGGGTTCGGTCGACGACCAGGGCGCCGGGAGCGGCCGGCTGGTCCGCGTCGTGCATCGACCGGGGAGCGTCCAGACAGAGATCCGGATCGGCCACCCCGGTCTGCCTCGACGCGTTCCCGATTACCACGCCGTGTCCGTCATGAGCGCGATCCTCGGCGGGCTGTTCAATTCGCGGCTGAACATGCAGCTCCGCGAGGCCAAGGGCTACACCTACGGGGCCGGCGCCGGCTTCGACATGCGCCGCGGGGCTGGGCCCTTCACGGCCAGGGCTGCCGTGAATACCGAGGTCACGGTGCCTGCGGTGATCGACACGCTCGCGGAGCTCGAACGCATGCGCGACAGCCGCATCGAAGACAGCGAGCTCGCGGCAGCCCGCGACTTCCTGGTCGGCGTCTTTCCGCTGCGCTTCGAGACACCCGGTGCGGTCGTCGGGGCCGTCGCGGGCCTGGCGGTCCACGGGCTCCCGCTCGAGGAGTTGACCGATTACCGCGCGCGTGTCGAGGCGGTCGACATCGACGCGGTCGAGGCCGCGGCGCGCGCGCATCTCGCGGTCGATCGGGCGGCGATCGTCCTGGTCGGCGATGTCGACGCGTTCGGTGCGGATCTCGAGGCGGCCGGGCTCGGACGGCTCGTGATCGATCGGGACGAGCCCGCCGGCGCCCGGATGGCGCCAGAACCGGAGGTCGCCGCCGCGGTCGGACCGACCGACGAGGGCGACGAGGCAGGTCCCACCGCCGGAGCCGAGGACCCGAGCCTGCCCGGCTCGGACGAACCGGCCGCCTCCGATGTCACGAGCGGGGACTCGGACGCAGGCGCCTGAATAACCTTCGGGACGGCGATACCTCGAGGATCCGCAGCCCTATTGGACGAGACCGGCTCCGCTGAGTTGGAGGGCAGTATCCGGATCGTATGTGACCGTCACGTTGCCGTTGCCGCCAACATCGAACTCGTCGCAGATGACCTGGGCATCTAACACGTTCCCGGTTCCGTTCCCCTCGTAGGAGAACAGCGCGTTAGGGATATAGATGGTCCCCGAATACGTCGACGTCGCGTTTCCGGTGATCTTGAGCGGCGGCTGACTCGACGCATCGCGATCCTGGAAGAACAGCAGGTTCGTGTAGACCAGCCCCTGGTAGCCGCGCATCCGGATGTCTCCGCCCGCCGTGTTTCGGAAGTCGATCGGACGGATGCAGTTGCCTGACGTGCCGCAGGTCGGACCGTCCGTGTTGTAGATCATCACGCCGCCGGAAGCGGTCGCGTAGCTCGTACCACCAGGGTCGACCGTGATGAGGTTGACGCCGCCGTCTACCAGGAAACCGCCGCCCGCCATGACGTAGAGGCCCGGTTCCATGTAGACCGTCAGCTGTCGAGCAGCATTTGGCTCTGAAAGATTGATCCCGCCGTAGTAGACGCCTGGGTAGATCCGCACGACAGACGGCGAAGTCTTTGGTTGTATGACGCACAGCTTCGGTGACGCTGCCGTCGCCCCTGCCGGCATGCCCGGACAATCATCGACCTTGTTGGTGAGGTCGCCGCCTGAAACCAGAAGGGGCACATTCGGGGGGTCCGGAACGGCCGTGCCACCGGGTGAAGGCCCATCTAGACCGGCCAAGGGATCACTGATCGGCGGTGCTCCCTCAGAGTACGAACCGCAAACCGCCGTTGCTGACGGGCCGATGTCGATAGTTCCGACCGTGCCGCAGTTTCCCGCAACGTCGACGACCGTGCGGTTCCCATCAAACACCAGGGCGCCCGGTGACGTGCAGTCGGAGAGGACCATCACATCGCCTTCGACATGCAGCGTGCCGTTCCCGTGCGCGTGGCCGGCTTTGCATGTCGACGGGTCCAGGGCGAGGAAGGAGAAGGGAAACGAGTAGTCGTCGATATTCGCCGCGACGGCCATCGAGGCAACGCGGAAGCTCGTCATGCCAAGGACGCCCGCGAAATACGACGCGCGGGTGTTGGCGATCCCGACCTGGATGTGCCCCGGAAATCCGGCGAACCGCGTGGTGTTGTCAGGGGGGATCTTCACCGTGACTTGCGCTGTCGCGTACCCATGGAGCGTTGTGATCTCGCGCGCCGCGGCCTCCGCCTGAGGGCACGAAGCGAGGGACGGAGCCGCCTTGCAGGCCGGCTCTACGAGATATCTCGCGCCGGCCAGGGCGGCTGCATCGGACGCATCCTGTTGCATGCGTCGCTCGAACAGGTTCTGACCGACATCGAACACCAGTGCCGCAACGGCGATGATCCCGATCAGGCCGAAAGCGAAGATCGCAAGGACCTGCCCTCGCGTCCGTTCGCGACCCACGTCAATGGTTGATGACAAGGGTCGAGCCTCCATTGAGAGTGAACGATGGGACAGGGGTAAACCCGGAGATGACCGGCCGGTACACGTAGGCGACGTCGACCTGGACTGTCTGACCCCGCTCGTTCGTGCCGTCGCCCAACGTTCCTGGACAGGCAGTGGTGTCACACCACTTGACCGTCACGGCGAAGTCAGCTGGACCCGAATCGATCACCGCGATGGCGTGGTCCTTGACGACCCCGATGACCCGAGCGCCGTTCGGGTCGAACGGATTCGAGCCGTAGCCGACCGGCATCGGCCCACTGGGACACCTGGATTCGGCGCCGCACACGATGGCGTAGCGGGCACCCTCACGAGCGGCGTTGTTCAGCATCTGGATGTAGTAGATCGCCCGGCCGAACTCGATCAGCGTGAAGAGCAGGAAGAAAAAGAACGGCGCGACAAGGGCAAATTCGACGAGTGCCTGTGCCCGGTGCCGTCGATCGCGTCTCGCCATCTCACGCACCCGTCAGATCGGAGATGGCAAACACGCTTTCGCGCGTGAGGGTGAAGGTGGAAGGTAACGGCGGCAGATCGAAGAACGTTCGGAATTCGAAGGTCACCGTGACGTGGATCCGGCAGGGCTCGACGAGCCCGGTCCGTCCACCGCACTCGGTCACCCCCGATGGCTTCTGCAGAGACCACGTCATCGCCGGGTTCGTGTCGCAGTTGCCGTTCGCATTGTTGAACCCGGCAAGCCGAGAGGTGGCGACGCAGGCACGACGCTTCATCTCGTCAACATTTGTCCCCCAGGGGGAATAGGCCTCTTGCCAGGCATCGGACCCGAGAAAGGCGCCGTAGTCCGCGGCCTCTCGCGCGGCGGATTCCGTCGCGACCGCCGCGGTGAAGACGCGGCCGAAATCGCCGATCGCGACTGCCAGTAGGAACAGGATCGGGACGATGAGTGCGAACTCGGCCAATGACTGGCCGCGGCTCGACCGGACATGCGATCGGGCGGGAAGGGGGAGGCGGCCGATGGCGACCCGGCGCCAGTTGGGGGAGATATTCATATGACGCTCTGCCGCTGTGACTTTAGGTTCCCCGAGGCCGCCGATAGTACTGGTAGGAACCTTGCAATCAACCTGACGAAATACCTATTCCGTTGTCCTGCAGCAACGAGAGGTATGGCGCGGTAGGGACCGGTACAGTGCGGGCGTGATCGTCGTCATCGGGTCGCTGCGTCTGCGCGGGTCGGGGCCGGACGCGGACGCGGACGGTCTTGCGGCCTCGATCGCCGCCGCGGCGGCAGCCGAGGGTGCTCGGGTCGAGCTCATCGGCAAGGTCGGAGACGACCCTGCGGGTGACGCCGTCCTTCTGTCACTCGCACGCCATGGCGTCGGCCATGTCGCCATGCTCCGAGATCCAGGGCGCCGGACGACGACCGCCGCGGCGATCGACGAACGGATCGACGTGGATGCGAGCGAGGCGCTCACGACCGAGGTGGGCGCGGCCGAACCGGCCGGCGCAGGAGACTCACCGACTCTCGAGGCGGCGGATGTCGGCCTCGCCCTGCGCTACCTGCCGGAGATCTCGGTGATCGTGGCAGTCCACCTGGCGCCGGAAGTCCTGACCGAAGCCGCTGCGGCCGCGGGTTGGGCTGAGACCTCGTTGGTGGTGGTCGTGCCTGTCGATGGTGGGCCACCTGACGGCCTGCCCGCCGGTGCCGTCACCCTGGCCGCCGCCGACCACGACGAGTCGGCGGTCGGCGGGGCGATCGGACGCTACGCAGCCGCGCTCGACCGTGGCGATCCGGCCGATGCCGCCTACGACGCGCTCGTCGCTGCGGGGCGCGGCTAGATCCCGAGCGTGCCCTCGGCCGGCGTTGCCGCGACCGCCAGCAGCGGCTCGGTCAGCTCTGGGCCGTCACGGCGGACGTCGTTCACGTATCGATTGACCGGGTAGATCCGCACCGCGACAGCGTCGCTCGGCTCGAGCATCGCGAGCAGCTCGTCGGGATCGACCGCCGGTCCCGCTCGCCCATCGGTCAGCCAGCGATCCCATGATCCCTCGCCGAGCACGACCGGCATCCGGTCGTGCAGATCGGCCAGCGCGTCGTTCGGTGTCGTCGTGATGATCGTGAACGTCCGGCGGACCTCGTCGATCGACGGGTCGTGCCAGCCCGCCCACAGGCCGGCGAGGGCAAGCGGCAGGCCGTCCTCGCGCACGACGCGGTACGGCTGGCGGACGGTGCCCTCGCGCTTCCACTCGTAGAACGAGTCGACCGGCACGATGCAGCGCCGCCGGCGGAACGCCTCGCGGAAGGCCGGGCTGGAGGTGATCGTCTCTGCGCGCGCGTTGAACATCCGGGAGCCGCCCTTGAGGTCGGTGGACCAATGCGGCACCAGGCCCCACCGATAGGCCGTGACGGCCCGGCGATCCTCGCGCTGCACGACGACGAAGGCGTCGTCGGTGGGAGCCACGTTGTACCGCGCGCCCAACTCGTCGGCGAGCGGTTCGGCGGCGAAGATCTCGGCGAGCTCGGACGCTGGCCGCTCCTGCGTGAACCGTCCGCACATGCGGGCAAGTCTAGTATCGTCCGGCCGATGGACGACGCCCGGCCACCTGCCTCGCCCGACCCGTCACGGCAGGGCCGCCTGTCCCCCGCGGACGCCGCCGCGCTGCTGGCGGAGGGCGACAGCCTCCTCGCTGCGGGCGACTACCCGGAGGCCGCCGTCCGATATGGGCGCGTGGTCGGTTTCGACGACGCGGCGGTCACGGCCGCCGCATTGCTCGGGCTAGGCGAGGCCCGGTTCCGCCTCGGTGAGGACGGCGCCGCCCTGGCGTCCTGGAAGGCCGTCCTGCAGGTCGGGGAGACGCCGTCGTCGTACCCGGCGTGGCGGAACATCGCGGCCGCCAACGTTCGTGACGGGGATCTCCAGTCGGCGATCAGCGCCTATCGCCAGGCCGAACGGCGGGCGCCGCCCGCCGACCGTCCCGAGATCGCGAACCGACTCGGCTGGTTGACCAAGGAGACCGGCGACGTCAACGGGGCGCGGCGCTACTTCGCCCGCGGTCGTGGCGATACGCAGGTGCTGTCCGTCACGACCGTGCTCATCGCGGCGACGGTCATCGTCTCGCTGACGGCGATCCTGTCGGCCGAGGGTCAGTTCCTGTACGACGCCTTCCAGCTCGACAAGCAGGCGGTGGCGGCCGGCGAATACTGGCGGCTGTTCACGGTGACGCTGTTGCACGGCAGCCCTGATCCGGGGTTCTTCGCCCCGTCGCTCCTGCACCTGTTCTTCAACATGTATGCCCTGTACCTCGCCGGGCCGATCGTCGAGCGCTGGTACGGGTCGCTGCGCTTCCTGATCTTCTACCTCGTCTGCGCGGCCGGCGGATCCGTCGCGAGCTTCGCGTTCGGTGGCGATCTCCCGTCGGTCGGCGCCTCAGGCGCCATCTTCGGGTCTGTTCGGGCTGTTGCTCGGCGCGAATCGCTTCCACCAGCCGGTCGATC
The DNA here is from genome assembly GCA_963819655.1 of uncultured Chloroflexia bacterium. Taxonomy (GTDB): domain Bacteria; phylum Chloroflexota; class Limnocylindria; order Limnocylindrales; family CSP1-4; genus SPCO01. Next base: position 182,057 of record CAWFXA010000003.1, read on the forward strand.
GTCAGAGCCGGGCGCTCGTCCGACAGCTCGGGATGCTCATCGTCCTGAACATCCTGTTCGGCTTTGCTGTCCCGGGCATCGACAACGCCGCGCATCTTGGCGGCCTCGTCACCGGCCTGTGGCTCGGTGCGGTGATCCCGCCGACCCGCGTCGACACGATGGGGTCGTACTGGCAGCAGGCGAAGGGGGCGGCTGGGGCGCATGTCGCTCGCGTCCCGATGGCCGTCCCGATCCTGGCGGTCGTCGCGGTCGCGGTCGTCGTGGTCGCAGGGCTGATGTACGGGACATCGATCCGGGCGTAGCGCGCCGGGCTGACAGACGATGTTCGCCACGCTCCTCGGCCCGCTCCCGCGGCCGCTCCTCCCGGCGGACACGTCCCCCGAGGCGATCCTCGACGCATGTTTGGCGCTCCAGATCGAGCACGGTCTCGAGCCGCTGACCGACGCCGGCTGGCCACTGATCGACTCCGAGCCGGTCGCATCGTGGGTCGCCACCACGGAGCGTGCCGGCGGTGGCCTCGTGAAGGCTGTGCTGGACGGCCCGGTCTCGGCGGGTCGTGGCGTCGGCGACGTTCGACGGGAGGTCTTGGCCCTCGCCGCTGCCGGGTGCCGCTGGATCGAGATCCATGAGCCGGCCGTCACGGCGATCGGGGACGACGCGGAAGCCCGGAAGCGGTTCGCGGCGGCTCATCGGGAGCTCACCGCCGATCTCGAGCCGGACGTGCATCTGACCCTGGCCATCACGGGCGGCAGTGCCGACACGGCAGGCATCGAGACGGTCTTGGCCGGCGCCTACGCGAGCCTGGCGGTGGATCTCATCGACGGGCCGGACAACTGGCGGCTCGTCGTCGAGACGCCGGGAGAGCTGGGCATCGTTTGCGGCGCCCTGTCTGCGCACCGTGCCACCGACGACGGACCGGAGCACTTGCTGTTCGCGGCGAGGTACGCCGCGTCGACTGGCGGGCGCGGGATGACCCGGGTAGGGCTCGCGACGTCGGGCTCGTTCGCGGAGCTGACGTGGGTCGAGGCGGCGACCAAGGTGCGCCGACTAGGTGAAGCGGCGCGGCTCGTGACTGCGTCACCCGTCGAGCGCCGCGAGGCGCTCGATCCGCGGGCAGTCGACATCCGGTCGGCCGCGCTCGGCCGGGTCGAGGACCCGCGACATCGGAAAGAACGGCGCGACCACGATGAGTCCTGACGACGGGGCGGACACCGCTCTTGCCACCGGGACGATGATCGCTCGCAGCGATCGTTTTCGGTTCGTAGCCACTCGCGGCGGCGTCCAGCGGCGCGTTTGATCGCTCAGAGTGATCGATGGGTGGTGTTGCACGACCCACGAGCCCATCTGGACGCGCTTGGGCGCAGAATCGATCGCTGCGAGCGATCACCTCGGGCCGATCCTGTGCGGGGAGCACCGTGCGGGTTCCGACTTGATTCCCCACCCTGACGGTGGGACCATCGCAGTCCCTCCCACCGACGCGAGGAGCGGGTCGGTAAGAGGCGCGAGTGCTCCAGCCGACAACGCATCCGTGACCGCGCCGCGACCCCCATCCGGCCGCGCCGTCGGTCGTCGTCGAAGGAGGTCCGGCCCGTGGGCGAACACATCTCCCTGACCGTCAACGGAGCACGACGGGAGCTCGATGTCGAGCCCAGACGCCTGCTCGTCCAGGCGATCCGCGAAGACCTCGACCTGACCGGGACCCACATCGGATGCGACACGAGCCAATGCGGCGCGTGCACCATCCATCTCGATGGCAAGGCCGTGAAGTCCTGCACGGTGCTCGCCGTCCAGGCCGACGGCGCCACCGTCACCACCATCGAAGGGATGGCGAACGGCGAGACCCTCCATCCGCTCCAGACCGCCTTCTGGGAGAAGCACGGCCTGCAGTGCGGGTTCTGCACCCCTGGGATGATCATGGCTGCGGCCGACCTGCTGGCTCGCAACAGCGACCCGTCCGAGGACGAGATCCGCCACGCCATCGAGGGCAACATTTGCCGCTGTACCGGTTACCACAACATCGTGGCGGCCGTGCGCGCGGCTGCTGCCGCCATGCGCGAGGGGGCCGTCGCCCCCGTCACCGCTTAGGCCGGGAGACGAACGATGACAGACGTACTCGACGCCCCGGCGACCACTCCGCTCGGCCAGCCGATCAAGCGCACGGAGGACCCACGCTTCATCACCGGCAAGGGCCGCTACCTCGACGACATCAAGCTGCAGTCGATGACCCACCTGGCCATCCTGCGCAGCCCGTACGCTCACGCCAACATCCGCTCGATCGACACGAGCACGGCCAAGTCGATGCCCGGCGTGCACGCGGTCTTCGTCGGCGCCGACATCCCGTACAACCCGCTGCCGATGGCCTGGCCGGCCGGGGGCAGTGCCGGGATCACCAACAACATCAACACGCCGCGCGTGCTGGCCACCGACTCGGTCAAGTGGACCGGCGAGGGTGTCGCGGCCGTCGTGGCCGAGACGCCCGAGCAGGCGCTCGATGCCCTCGAGGCGATCGACGTCGATTGGGAGCCATTGCCCGCGGTCGTCGACTCCGAGGCGGCCATCAAGGACGGCGCCCCGCAACTCCACGAGAACGCCCCGAACAACATCGTGTTCGAGTGGTCGGTCGGCGACAAGGACGGCACCGCCGCGGCCATCGAAGGCGCCGAGGTCGTCGTTAAGCAGCGCCTCGTGAACCAGCGGCTCATCCCGAATCCGATGGAGACCCGGGGCGACATCGGCTGGTACAACCCAGGCACCGATGAGTACACGGTCTGGATGTCGAGCCAGACGCCGCACATCCAGCGGCTGCTCCTGGCGGCGTTCGTGACCGGCATCCCGGAGCACAAGATCCGCTGTATCAGCCCCGACGTCGGCGGTGCCTTCGGCACCAAGATCTTCACCTATGCAGACATGCCGCTCGTGATGTTCGCGAGCAAGGCGATCGGCGGCCGGCCCGTCAAATGGGTCGAGGGCCGCCGCGAGAACTACCAATCGACCATCCACGGTCGCGACCACATCACGTACGTCGAGATCGCCGGCAAGCGTGACGGCGAGGTCACCGGTGTCCGCGTCAAGACCTACGCCAACCTCGGCGGCCGTCTCTCGACGATCGGCCCGGGCATCCCCACGACCCTCTACGCCCGCGTCCTGTCGGGCTGCTACAAGATCCCGAACGTCTACGCCGAGGTGACCGGCGTCTACACGAACACTGTGTTCGTCGACGCCTACCGCGGAGCCGGCCGGCCCGAGGCGACCTACGTCATCGAGCGGGCGATGGACCTGTTCGCGGCAGAGATCGGCATGGATCGGGCCGAGGTGCGCCGTCGCAACTTCATCCCGAAGGACCAGTTCCCGTACGAGAACCCGTCGGGTCTCGGCACGGCCAGTGGCGGCGCCAAGATCTACATCGACTCCGGCGACTATGAGCCAGCCATGGACAAGGCCCTAGGCATGGTCGATTACGCGGCGCTCCCTGCGCAGAAGGCCGATGCACGAGACCGCGGCAAGCTCCTCGGCGTCGGGCTAAGCACCTACATCGAGGTGTGCGGCGTCGCCCCGTCCAAGTGGATCGGTGCTGTCGGCGAGGGCTGGGGTGCGGCGATGTGGGAATCGGCCAACATCCGCGTCCACCTGACCGGCAAGGTCGTCGTCACGGTCGGCACCCAGCCGCAAGGCCAGGGCCACGAGACGACGTACGCCCAGGTCGTCGCCGCGGAGCTCGGCGTGCCGATGGCGGATGTCGTCGTCCAGCACTCGGACACACTGGGCACGCCATTCGGTTACGGCTCGTACGGCAGCCGCACGTCGTCGGTCGGCATGACCGCGGCGATCAAGGCTGCGGACAAGATCAAGGACAAAGCGCGTCGCTATGCGGCTCACATGCTGGAGGCGTCGCCGGACGATATCGAGATCGACGGCGCCGAATACCGGGTCAAGGGTTCGCCCGACCGCAAGAAGACATTCCAGGAGATCGCGTTCGCGCTCGACCTCGCGTTCGACGCGCCCGATGGTATGGAGCCCTATCTCGACGAGACGGCCTACTACGACACCCCGAACTGCACGTGGCCGTTCGGGACGCACATCGCGACCGTCGAGATCGACGAGGAGACCGGCGTCGTGGATCTTGTCCGCTACGTTGCGGTTGACGACGTCGGCAACAAGATCAACCCGATGATCGTCGACGGCCAACTCCACGGCGGCATCGCCCAGGGGGTCGGCCAGGCGCTCTGGGAGGGCGCCGTCTACAGCGATGACGGTCAGCTGCTGACCGGCTCGATGATGGACTACGCGCTGCCGAAGGCTGCGATGCTCCCGAACTTCGAGCTTGACCAGACTGTCACGCCGTCGCCGGTGAACCCGCTCGGGGTCAAGGGCGTCGGCGAGGCCGGCGCGATCGCGTCGACGGCCGCGGTGGCCAACGCCGTGGTCGACGCGTTGAGCGCCTATGGGATCCGCCACCTCGACATGCCGTACACGCCGCAGAAGCTGTGGTCGGCGATCCAGTCGGCGAAGGGAGGCCAGGCATGATCCCGGCGGCATTCGACTACCGGCGGGCCACCTCGATCGACGACGCCCTCGGCGCGCTGGCCGGCGGTGACGCCAAGGTCATTGCCGGCGGGATGAGCCTGCTGCCGTTGATGAAGCTGCGGCTGGCGCAACCGTCGATGTTGGTCGATATCGGCCGCCTGGAGGAGCTCAAGGGCTCGCGGGCGACCGCGGATGGTGGCTGGGAAGTCGGTGCGCTGACGACGTACACCGAGGCGCTCGAGGCCACTCAGCTCGATTTCACCCGCGACTGCATCCTCGGCATCGGTGATGTCCAGGTCCGCAACCGGGGCACGGTCGGTGGGTCGATCAGCCACGCCGACCCGGCGTCGGACCTGCCGGCGCTCCTGCTCGCCCTCGACTACTCGGCCGTGCTGCGGTCGAGGCGGGGCGATCGAACCGTGCCGCTCGACGGGTTCTTCGAAGGCGCCTTCCAGACCGGCATCGCACCGGACGAGATCCTGGTCAAGCTCGTCCGGGGACCTCTGGCCGCGGGCGCCCAGGGCTCGTATCTCAAGATGGCGCATCCGGCGTCCGGCTATGCGATCGTCGGCGTGTGTGCTGTCGTCGCGTCGTCCGGTGGTGCCGTGTCGCATGCGCGCATCGGGATCACCGGCGTCGGCGACGTGGCCTATCGGGCGAAGGAGGTCGAGTCGGCGCTGATGGGTAGCGACGGATCGCCCAGCGCGGTCGTCGCCGCAGCAGCCCATGCCGCCGACGGGCAGACCGTCAACAGCGACATCTATGCCGATCGCGACTATCGATCGAAGATGGCGGAGGTCTATACCCGCCGTGCGATCGAAGCCGCACTCGGTCGCTAGCGCACCTTCGTCAGCGTCCCGGCATTGCGCGTCGAGCGGGTCATCCCGGGTCGACGCGTCTCGGGACGGCTGGCGGGCGCCGTCCTCACGCGCGACCTGACCGTCGGCGGCCGACGCTGGTCGAAGGGCCGCCGGCTGAGTCCCGATGACCTCTTGGCGCTCGCGGCCGAGGAGCCGGGTCCGCCTGTGACCGTGCTCGTCGCCGACGGCAACGAACTGCACGAGGACGAGGCCGCGCTGCGCCTTGCCAAGGCGATCGCGGGGCCGGGTCTCGAGGTCCGCGGTCCGAACCAGAGTCGCCTTGATCTGGTCGCCACGGCCGACGGCGTCGTCACCGTGCGGATCGGCGAGCTCGAGCGCGTCAATCGGCTCGATCCTTTGGAGGTGTTCACGGTCTATGACGGTCAGGTCGTCGAGCGCGGCGACCTCGTGGCGAGCGTGAAGGTGGCGCCACACCTGGTGGATGCGGCCGTGGTCGAGGCCGGCGCGCGCATCGCCGGGTTCGGCAGCCAGCCGATCGTGTGGGTCGCGCCGTTCGTGGCACGACGCGTGGGCATCGTCGTGAAGGAGTCGATCCGCGCGACGGCCAGGGAGCGGTTCGAGGCATCCGTCCGGGCGAAGGTCGAGGGTCTCGGGTCGGAGATCATCGACATCGTATACGTCGAGGACGACGCCGACGCGGTCGAGACGGCGGTCGGGCGGTTCACGCGGGGGGTGGACACGGCCGATCTCGTGCTGACCGCCGGATCCGCCAGCACGGACCCGGATGACGCCTTCTTCGTGGCGATCGCCGCACTGGGCGGGCGGGTGGTCCGGCGCGGCGTGCCGTCGCATCCCGGATCGATGTTGTGGCTGGCACGGGTGGGCGGCACCTCGATCCTGGGGCTGCCGACGTGCGGGGCGTATTCGAAGGCGACCGCGGCGGACCTGCTGATGCCACGGTTGCTGGCCGGCGAGCCAGCGTCCGAGGCGACTGTGGCGAAGCTCGGCCACGGCGGCATCCTCACGCGCGACCAGCGGTTCCGCTTCCCACGCTACGCGCGGGACCTCGACGCACCGGAAGGGTAGGGAGGACACCGATGGGAGAGGCGGACATCGCCGCGGCAATCAGCCGCGCCCGTGCGTATCTGACGGTGAACCCGACCGAAGCGCGGTACCGCGACGGCGCGGCGACCGCGTCGATCGAGGATGGGCTGCGGGTGCGGGTCTCCGGCGCTGACGGCGCGTCGATCGTGACCGACATGGTCACGGGCATCGGTGGCGGCGGATCGGCGCCCAGCCCTGGTTGGATGTTTCGGGCCGCCTACGCGTCGTGCGTCGCGACGCTGATCGCGATGCGTGCCGCCGAGGAGGGGTGGGCGCTTGGGGCGCTCGAGGTCTCGGTCGACTCCGAGTCTGACGACCGAGGGATCCTGGCCACTGACGCCGGTGTTCCGGCGGGCCCGCTGAGTGTCCGCGTGGCGGTGACCGCCTCAGCCAAGGCCGCGGACAGTGCTGCGGTCCGGACAGCGATCGAGCAGGTAGTCCAGCGTTGTCCCGTCCACGATGCGGTGACGCGGGAGGTGCCCGTGGAAGTCGACGTTCGGGTGACGTGACTCAATACCACCACTTTGTCTGCTTACCCCAGCGCGCAAAGAGCGCGTGCGAACGGCGGCATCATGAAGGTGCCTTCGATCGACTGGCACATATAGGAGTACCTCGGGCGCATGGAACCGACCGTTAGGGACTTCCACACCGATCCGCCTTGGATAGAGGTCGACATCGGTGGAGGTCGGCTATCGATCCTCTATGGGGCGACGTGCAACCCAGGTCCTTGGGACATCGAGTATCGAACCGAGTCGGGCGATAGATACTTGGCCTCGATCGCGACGATCGAAGACATCGTCCGACTGATGGACGTCTGGAAGTCGACGGGCGAGTGCCTAAATGGCCGCTACTTCTGGACGTCGGACCTGATAATCGTCGATCAGCTGAACGCTATCGCGATTGCCGACGTTGTTGAAGACCTCGTCAAGACCGGCGACATCAGAGGCGCGATGACACGGGCCGAGGACGACGAATCGTCAGACTAGCTCGGGTGACCTTGCCGGACACTTAGCCATCAGGGCGTCCTTTCGGAGGATTTAGGGCTGAGGGAGCCCAGGGCGGTTGCTAGAGCGAGCCGCGAGGGGGTCGGTGTCGCCAGCCATACACCACAAGCCCTACGGCCTTCATCGGTGTTCGACACCGTCGGCGTCGACGAGGTCGAGGACTTCTAGCACAACCGTCCGTGGAGTAGTTTTCGCGCATGTTCACGCACATCGCGATCCACACCCCCAAACCGGAACACCGCGACCACGTCATCGCCTCGATGCAACGAGCGGGCGCTGCAAGTGATGGTGCGGAAGGCCTCCTCCAGATGGGACCGTGGCAGGAGATCGACGGCGGCCGACTCGTCGGCCTCGCCATCTGGGAGTCGCGCGAGGCATTCCTCGCCGCGGCTCCGGGCATCTTCGCGGCTGTCGGCGACGACCCGTTCGACGAGTGGGAAGCCGAGCCGATCGTGAGCCTCCAGCTCGAGGAGGCCTAGGCCGCAGGCATCGGGGCGGCTAACCCAACCGACCGAGGCCCAAGGGTTCTAACGAGCGCTCGCTGACGCGAGCGTCCGGTAGCCTGCGTCGTGTGATCGCCATGGCAATGCAGGCGTCAGAGGTACCGCGGGCGGTGGCTGCGGCCACGTCGACCGCCTCAGCCCTCGGCCTGAGGGTCGACGAGGCGATCGTTCTTCACGTCTCGAACAGGCTCGCGTTGCGCCTGCTGCCATCCGACGTTCTTGCGCGTGTGGCTCTCGCAACGCACGAGGCCGCAGAGCTCGAAGTCGAAGTCGCAACACGGCTGGCTGCAACGGACAGTCCCGTGGCGCTTCTCGATCCTCGAATGGCGCCGCGCGTCTACGAGCGCGACGGCTTCGCGATCACGCTCTGGACCTACTACGAGCCCCAACCGGCTTGCGAGCTCTCACCAGCCGATTACGCTGACGCGCTCTCGCGGCTTCACGTCGGTATGCAGCACGTGGATGTCACCACGCCGCATTTCACGGAGCGCGTCAAGGAAGCTCAGCGAATCGTTGGAAACCGCGACCGGACTCCGGAGCTCGGCCAGGCGGACCGCGACCTTCTCGTGAGCACGTTCAGTCGCGTGATGCGCGCGATCGCCGGGCGGGGCGCCGCGGAGCAGCTGCTGCACGGCGAGCCACACCCAGGGAACGTCCTCAACACCAAATACGGCCCGCTGTTCATTGACCTCGAGACTTCGTGTCGCGGTCCGGTCGAATTCGACCTCGCCCATGTCCCGAAGGAGGTCAGCGAGTGCTACGCCGGCATCGATCAGGCACTGCTCGACGATTGCCGCGTCCTCGTCCTTGCGATGGTCGCAGCCTGGCGGCTGGATCCTGAAGACCAGTTCCCGAGCGGAAGGCAGGCAGCCGTGGAGCTCCTCGCCGCTTTGTGGGCCGGTCCACCGTACCCGGCGCTCGGCGCCATCTCGGGCCTCAACTGAGGCCGAGTCGAGCAGGGTCCGCACGCCAACCCGACATGTGACGTCCGGTAACGTCCGAGTCTAGGCCGCGACCGTCAGCCGCCGATGAATTGTCGGTGGCTCGTCGAGTGACATTTAGAGCACTCTGCCACCACGCGGTCACGTCACCAGCGATCCCGCTGGCCATCAAAGGGGCGTCGCCCGGACAGGCACGCTGGTCAAGGATGCAGGTCGGACGTCAGTAGTTGGGTTCCAGGCCCAGGGCCTTTCGCAGGATCTCCGCTTTGTCTGCCGCAGCGTCGGCCGCATCGTTGGCGGCCGCTGACAAGGAGATGGCCTCGGCGGGGCTATCGGCACGCGACGCCGCACGTGCTCGCTGCTGGAACGCGGTGTCGGCCTTGATGAGTGTCGTCGCAGCGGCCTGGACCTCAGGCGGAAATGCAATCTCCTTGACGCCATCGAGGAATGTCGCGTCCGCCTCCGCGATCAATGCCCAATAGCGCTGGTGGTCCTTGAGTGACGCCCGAGGGTCGTAGAGCTCGTCGGCCCGCTCGATCGCGGCGTTGTAGGGCTCCGCGATGGCGGAATACGTCGCAGCGGCCTGTTCGAGCGTGAGGGATACGCCCTGGGACCCTGAAGGCACCACACTCGCTGTCACCGAGGGCGTCACTTGAGCCCGAGGGGCAGGAACGCACCCCAGCACCAGGAGCGCCAAGAAGACCACCGCACCTAGGTGGGCCATCAGACCCTCTAAGCGTTGGTTGCGCGGTGGCTGGACAGCGTCACTGGGCGGCAGCGTGGATCTCCTCATAGGCGCGGCTGACGATCTCGGCCGCCTCGATCGTACGGCGGTCGCTCAACGGGTTGCCGGCCCGGCCGCGCCAGCGCTCGACACCCGCCAGAGCCGCGACGCGGACCTCGTCCGGGGACGCGCCGGCCGGCAGTCCGGCCCGCTCGGCATCCCGCCCCGACCCCCACAGCCGGCCGACCTCATCTCGCTCACTCGCGGCGAGCTCGAGATGGCCGGCGAGCACGAGATGCTGCAGCCGAAGGAGCGCCAGGGCGCCCGACGACGCCTCCAATCGATCGATCGCCTCCGTGACGTTCGCCGAGCCCGCAATGCCATCCCGTCCAAGCTTCGTCCCGATCGCCCGGAGCGCGACCAGCGCGGACCTCGCCTTCAGCAGGGTCGCCCGATCGCCGTATGCCTCGGCCAGCACCCGCTGCAAAGCGCGGATCCCGGACTGCTCCAGCAACGCCTCTGACAATGCGGTCGCGCTCCGCACGCTCCCATCCGAGATCAGCCGGACCGCCAGGCGCACCCCATACAACCCGAGCCGGGCCAGCAGGTCCTCGCGGATCTCCTCGCCCAGCGGGTTGCGTTCCGGGTCGCGGAAACGCTCGACCGACGTCAACAAGTGATCCCGCGCGTCGGGCTCGAGCCGGACGAGCGCGCGCAGCCAGTCGAACTGTTCCTGGCGCAGCGTCGCGCCCGTCTCGGCGAGCAGGCCCGCCACGGGGAGCACGCCCGACGCGAGCTCGCGAACGCGGGGATCGGTCGCATACCGTTCCGCGATCGACCGCGCCGAATCGAGCGCGTCCGGCCGTGCCGCGCCGATCTCGTCGGCGCGTGACAGCACCACGACCGCGTTGACCGGCGACGCCTGCGCGATCGAGTGGTCCATGAACGCCTCGAGGAAGCGCGCGTCGCCATGATGCAGATGGCGCATCAGGTAGACGACTGCGTCAGCCTCGGCCGGGCTGTCGACTCCCGCATCGAGCAACGAGGCGGTCGTGCGCATCGACGCCCGTTCGTCGGTCGAGCCGAGCCCCGGCGTATCGATCAGTGTCATCGACTCGAGCTTGGCCGATGGCCAGCCGACCTCGATGCGTTCGATCTCTTCGACTTCGCGCGTTCCGAGGTCGATCAGCTAGCTCGCCGTCCCGCCGTGTGAACTCGAGATCGGCGTGGCCCTCGGGCCGCAGGTCGGCGGTCACCCGATACCCGAGCCCGTGCCGGTACCACGTCACGATCCGGGTGCACTCCCCGGCGTCGGTGGCAGCCAGGCGCTCACCGACCAACGCGTTGAGCAGAGTCGACTTGCCGGCCTTCACGCGACCGGCGATCGCGACGCGGAGCGGTTCATCGAGGCGTCGAACGACGGCATCGACGGCCGCGGCCTGATCGGTCCCCCGGGCGACTCCCCGGGCCAACTCGGCGATCGCGCGGACCTCGGTCGCGAGATCGGTCATCCGCGTCCGCCTACGAAGGGAGGTCGAAACAGTTGCCGGTGTTCTGGATGACCGAGTGGTCGTGCCGCGCGACGAGGACGCACATCTGCGACGCGCCCGTGGGGCGATCGCTGACTTTGTAGCGGTCGAACGGCACCGGACCGTCGTACAGGATCCAGTTGCGGGAGTTGGCCGGCGTCCCGGCCTGGTCCGGCGGGATCGTGTCGAAGAAGAAGTGGATATGACGATCGAGAACGTCAGGCGAGAAGTTGAAGATGTCGTAGTCGACCAGATATGTGCCGCTGCTGACCGTGATGCCCGTGATCCGGGCCTGGCGACCGCCCGGGGTCGGGGTCGGCGTCGGCACGGTAGTCGGCGTCGGCGCGGCGGTCACGATCGGGCTCGGGGATGGCGTCACGGCGACGGACGGCGAAGCGGTGGGGATCGTCGCGACGGACGGTGCCGGGGACGGGGTGGCGGAGGCGCCGCCGAACATGCCGGACGAGGCCGCGACGGCGACCGCCCCGACCACTGCCATCCCGGCGATCGCCAGGCCTATGGGTAAGAGGTTCCGTGAGCCGCGGCCGCCGGGCGGCGGGGTCGGAGCGCCCGAGCCCCCCACGCCCGTTGCGGGCGTGTCCAGCGGGGGCGTCGGCGGGGACTCCTGCGGCGGCTCGGCGAGCGCGCCGGCAACGGCCGCGGTACCCGGGACCGCAACGGCCGCGACCGCAACTGCCGCGACCCCGCCGACCTCCGTCGGCTCCGCCGCGACCCGCTGCTGCTCGGCCACGAACGCGGCGCCAAGGGCCATCGTGTGCTTCGGGTGTGCATCGACCGCGACCGGCCGCCCGGTCGCCTCGCGCACCATCTCCTCGACGAGCGGGATCCGCGACGAGCCGCCGACGAGCAGGATCCGATCCACGTCCCCGAATCCAAAGCCGGCGCTGCGGGTCGCCCGGCCGAGTGCCTCGATCGTCTCGCGGATCCGGGGACGGATCATGTCCTCGAACTCCGCGCGCGTCAGGCGCATCTCGGTCTGCAGGCCAGGCAGGACGATCGGGATCGTCGCGTCGGTGTCCGACGACAGGGCCTCCTTGGCGCGACGACACTCGTCGCGGAGCCGGGCGATGGCGGCCATCGTCGCCGGGCTGGTTCGCATCGATCTGGACGCCCTGTGCGGTGGCGTGCTCGATCGCCCGCCGGAACAGCGCCTCATCGAAGTCGATGCCGCCGAGCCGCTCCAGCCCCTCCGGTTGACCAAGGAGCTCGAAACCCTCGTCGGTCTTGCGCAGGATCGTGGCGTCGAACGTCCCGCCACCGAAGTCGTAGACCGCCACGACCGAGCCGGACGGCACCCGCTCCTGGCGCGCGTAGTCGAGGGCGGCCGCCTCGGGCTCCGCCAGCAGCGAGACCTGGCCGATGTCGGCCTGTCGGACGGCCTGCTGGAGCAGGTCGAGCTTGTACGGCCCGTAGCTGGCCGGATGGCACAGGGCGATCGCCGCGGGCGGCTCCCCGAACTGCTGCGTGACCCGTGCGACGATCGAGCGCAGGAGGTGGGCGAGCAACGCCTCGGCTCCGTACGGGGTGCCGCCGAGGATGATCGGGGTCGGGTCGCCCAGGCGCCGCTTGAACTCGCGGCCCGTGCGCGTCGGTTCGGCGAGGGCTCGCCGCTCCGCGGCTTCGCCGACGAGGACCTCGCCGTCGGCACGCAGGAGCACGATCGACGGAATCGTCGCGGCGCGCTCGCCGAGTTGGAAGATCTCCAGTCGATCGCCGCGCGCGACCGCGGCCGCGGAGTACGTGGTCCCGAGGTCGATCCCGAGCGAGTAGGCCATCAGTCCCTTCGATCGCTGGCAGGGCTCCCGAGTCTAGCGTGCGGGGCGCCGCGTGGGACGACCGATGAGACGTCGCGGCCGTCGTCGCGCGGCGCACGGGACACGTTCAGCGTGACGCCGGACGGTACACTCGCGGGCCGGAAGGAGGGACACACGCCGATGCCGGCTGGGGTCATGGTCGCGCCCGCGACGGAGCAGCTCGATGCTGTCGTCGGCGACGTCCGCTCGATCGCTCGAAACCTCGATCGGGACGACCTTGCCGACCGGCTCGACGACATCCGGCGTCGGGCCGCGCGGACGGACACCGTGGTCTGTGTGGTCGGCGAATTCAAGAAGGGCAAGAGCGCCCTCATCAACGCGCTGCTCGGCAGTGCGGTGTGCCCCGTCGACGACGATCTCGCGACGGCTGCCGTCACGGTCGTCCGCTACGGCGAGACGCCGAGCGCCACTAGTCCACCGCCGCGAGGGTGGCGAGTCGGTCGTCGAGCAGATCGAACCGACCGCCGTGCCCGACTGGGCGCAGGAGCCGGTCGGTCGTGAGCGTCGACCCCAGGTCGACCTCGTCGAGGTGCGCATCCCGAATCCGCTTCTCGAGGGCGGTCTCACGCTCGTCGACACACCGGGTGTCGGTGGCCTGAACGCCGGGCACGCCGCAGCGACGCTGGCCTTCCTCCCATCGGCCGATGCGCTCGTGTTCGTGACCGATGCGTCGGCTGAACTGTCGGGTCCGGAGCTGGAGTTCCTGGCCAGCGCCAGGGGCGCAGGCCCGCCGGTGCTCGTCGCCGTCACCAAGATCGACATCTACCCGGCGTGGCGTCGCATCATCGACATCGATACCGGCCATCTGCAGGCGATCGGTTTCGCCGAACGGCCCTTCGGGCTGAGCGCGGCGCTTCGTGCCCGGGCCGATGAGCGGGACGACGAGAGCGGCTACGGGGCATTCTCCGAGGCTCTTCGTGGCGACGTCGTCGAGCGCGCCCGCGTGGCGAGCCTGGGCGCGGCGGTCGGCGACCTGCGCTGGGTCCTCGGGCAGCTGCGGGAGCCCCTCGTCGCCGAGCGAACAGCACTCGAACACCCGGAGCAGGCTGCCGCGATCGCCGCGGACCTCGCGGCCGTGCGCGAGCGGCTTGCGGCGTTGCGCCGAGCGGACGCCGCGTGGTCGACCCGGCTCGACGATGAGTTCGGCACCGTGCGCACGCGCGTCGCGTTCGGTTTCCAGCGCGACATGCGGACGATCCTGCGTGACGCGCAGGCCGAGATCGAGGGCACGGATCCGTCCGGGACGTGGCCGGAACTGAGCGCAAGGATCCAGGATCACATCGCGACTGCTGTCCGGGCGGCGTTCCGTGGCGCGACGACCGGCGCAGCCGATGTCCAGGCCACCATCGCTGACCTCCTGGCCGACGAGGAGCGCGGGTCCACCGACGCCGCGCCCTCGATCACGTTCGACGTCGGCGAGTTCTGGCGCGGTGACCCGGAGTTCGAGGGTCGGACGAAGTCGCGTCTGGGAGCCGGCTACGGCGTGGTGACCGGCGCCAAGGCCGGCGTCGAGCTGCTCGGTCTCGTCGGCACGCTGCTCGGTGCGGCGATCGTCGGGCCAGCCGTGCTCGGCGTGGCTGCGCTGTACGGCGGCAAGGAGGTCCTCGACGAGCGGCGCCGTCGTCTCACCGACCGCCGCCAGCAGGCGCGGAGCTTCCTCGCCGACCTCGTCGAGGAGATCGCCTTCCAGGTCGAGGGACGGCTGACCACGGTCCTCGACGAGATGCAGCGCCAGATGCGGGCACGCTTCACCGACCGGATCGGTGAGCTGCATCGGACCGTCGGGGCGAGTGCCACCGCGCTGGAGCGTGCAGCGAAACGCGAAGTCGCGACCGCAACGCGCGCGCCAGGAGGAAGTCGATGCGACCCTCGACGAGATCGACGCGCTCCACGAGCGGGCGCGCGGGTTGCGGCCGGTGGTCTGACCCGAGGCGCCCGACCCCGTCGAAGGCCGCTGCGTGTAGCATCCTCGGACGATGACCGACCTACCCGTCGGACCGCGACGACCGCCCGGCCGGCACGCGATCGATCGACGCGCTGACCGAGGAGTTCCGCAGCCGCGACTACATCACGGACCGCTCACTCGCGACCGCCGTGTTCCTTGCGTTGGAGCTCGGCCGCCCGCTGCTGCTCGAGGGAGAGGCCGGCGTCGGCAAGACGGAGCTCGCCAAGGTCCTCGCGGCGTCACTCGGTGCGCGCCTGATCCGGCTGCAGTGCTACGAAGGCTTGGACGTCAACACGGCCGTCTACGAATGGAACTACCCGCGCCAGATGCTGGAGATCCGGCTGCTCGAGGCGCGCGGCCAGGCCGAGCACGCCAGCGCCCACGACATCTTCGGGTCGGACTTCCTGATCCGCCGGCCGTTGCTGCAGGCGCTCGAGAGCGACGACGGCGTCGCGCCCGTCCTCCTGATCGACGAGATCGACCGGGCCGACGAGGAGTTCGAGGCGTACCTGCTCGAGATCCTGTCGGACTTCCAGGTCACGGTGCCGGAGATCGGCACGATCCGTGCCGAGAAGCCGCCGCGCGTGATCCTGACGTCGAACCGGACGCGCGAGGTCCACGACGCGCTCAAGCGCCGCTGTCTCTACCACTGGATCGACTATCCGACGGCCCAGAAGGAATACGAGATCGTGCTTGCGCGCGTTCCGGAGTCGCCGGAGCGCCTGGCGCGCGAGGTCGTCGGTTTCGTGCATCGACTGCGTGAGGCCGATCTGACCAAGGTCCCGGGCATCGCCGAGACGCTCGACTGGGCAGCCGCCTTGCTGTCGCTCGGCGCCCGTGAGCTCCGTCCCGACCTGGTCGACGAGACGCTCGGTGTCGTCCTCAAGTACGAGGAGGACATCCGCCACGTGCGCGGCGAACAGGCTGCCCGGATGCTCTCGGAGATCGCCGCTCGGGGCTAGCGACAGTAGCCAGGAGACAGAACGCCCGATGACCTTCCCGGTCCAGGTCGGACCGTCGACGATCACGATCAACCGCGACGACCGCGTCCTCGTCTCCCAGCCCGACGCGAGGGTGCTCGGCGAGTCAGACGGCTTCTTCACGCGCGACACGCGTTTCATCTCGGGCTACGACATGTGGATCAACGGGCGACGGCCGATCCTCCTCGCGTCGGGGCCCATCCAGTTCTTCTCGTCGCGGTTCGAGTTCACGAACGAGGCGTCGGTCGATGCGGATGGCCCGATCGAACGCCAATCGCTCGCGCTGCGGATCGACCGGACCGTGGCGGATGCGGTGCACGAGGACATCGACCTCACGAACTATGCACGCCGACCCGTGCGACTGACGATCGAGGTCGCGATCCTGTCGGACTTCGCCGACATCTTCGACGTGAAGGCGGGGCGGATCCTCCGGCGTGGCGAGGTCAACTCGCGCTGGTTCCGCTCCCGCGGTGAGCTCCGCACGACCTACGTGAACCGCGATTTCCGTCGGGACCTCGTCGTCGCGGTGGAGCGCGCCGGCTCGACCCCCCAGTTCGCCAACGGTCGCCTGGTCTTCGTCGCGAACATCCCTCCGAAAGGGACGTGGCACACCTGCCTGAAGTGGCTGCCGGTGACCGGCGCGCACCGCCGGCCCCTCACACTGGCGTGCAACGCTGTCGATGCGCCGCTGCGCAAGATCGGTCGGACCACGCTGCCGAACGTCGCGATCCAGACGCCGAACCAGGTCGTCGATCGCGCCTGGGACCAGGCCGTGCGCGATCTCGAGTCGTTGCGTCTCGAGGACCCGACGTTCGAGCGGGGCGTGTTCATCCCGGCAGCCGGGGTGCCGTGGTTCGTGACGCTGTTCGGACGTGACTCGCTGATCGTGTCGATGCAGGGGATCTCCGGCTTCCCGGAGTTCGCGGCCGGCGCTTTGCGGCGCCTGTCGGGTTTGCAGGCCACGAGCGACGACCCCGAACGCGACATGGAGCCCGGCAAGATCCCCCATGAGATCCGGCACGGCGAGCTTGCCCAGCTCGGGATCCTGCCGTATCAGCCGTACTACGGGACGCACGACGCGACCAGCCTCTTCGTGATCGTCCTGTCCTACCTCTATCACTGGACAGGCGACGCGAGCATCCTGCGCCGGTTCCTCCCGAATGCGGAAGCGGCGATGGCCTGGATCGACCGCTACGGGGATCGTGACAGCGACGGTTTCCAGGAGTACAAGACGCGGTCGTCGCACGGGTACTACAACCAGGGCTGGAAGGACGCGGGCGACGCGATCGTCGAGGCGGATGGCACGTTGGCAGCGCTCCCGATCGCCACGTGCGAGCTGCAGGGCTACGTGTTCGACGCGAAGAACCGGATGGCGGACGTGTACGAGGCGCTCGACCGGCCGAAGGACGCGCGCCGACTCCGCCGCCAGGCGCAGCGCCTCTACGAACGCGTGAACGAGACGCTCTGGTGGGAGGAGGAGGGCACGTACTACCTCGGGCTCAATGGCCGCAAGGAACCGATCCGGAGCGTCGCCTCGAACGCCGGTCATCTCCTCCAGTCGGGGATCGTCCCACCGGAGCGCGCCGGTCGCGTCGTGAAGCGCCTGATGGCCGACGACATGTGGTCTGGCTGGGGCGTCCGGACGCTGTCGTCCGCACACCCCGCGTACAACCCGTTCTCCTATCAGACCGGCTCTGTGTGGCCACACGACAACGCGTCGATCGCCGGCGGGTTCCGCCGGTACGGCTACGCGGCCGAGGCGGCCCAGGTCGCCAAAGGCATCTTCGATGCCGCGGAACGGCTGGTCGGTCTGCGGCTCCCCGAACTGTTCTCGGGCCTCCCGCGAGTGCCGGCCAGCTTTCCTGTGCCGTACCTCGGCGCGAACGTCCCGCAGGCATGGGCGGCCGGCTCGGTCTTCCGGTTCGTCGCGATCCTGTGCGGGCTGCACGCGACCGTCGATGCCGACGGGTCCAAGCTCTATGTCAACCCGGCACTCCCGGACTGGCTGCCCGAGATCACGATCCAGAACCTGCGGTTGGGGACCGGCTCGATGGCGATCCGTTTCGCCGACGGCGACGCCGAGGTGCTCTCGAACACGTCCGGCTATCGCGTCGTGCACGGACCCGCGCCCGGGCCATTCGGCAGTCGCGGCGCGGTCGTGGCAGAGTCACCGCATGCAGGCGCCTGACGATCCAGCTGTCGTCAAGGCCCCGTGGGGCCCCGAGGTCGATGGTCGACGCCTGCTGAACGAGGCGGTCGGCTTCGGACGCGCGCTGCGCACAGCCGGCCTCCACATCGACCTCGGTGCCGCGGTCGACTTCGCGCGGGCCCTGCCGCTTGTCGATATCGGCTCGCGCGAGCAGGTCCGAGCCGCCGGCGAGACCGTGTTCGTCCGCCGACGCGACGACCGCGAGACGTACGACGTCGTCTTCGACCGCTGGTGGCGTGCCCGCGGTCGCCGTCCCGGCGACTTCCAGGCACCGGCGCTCCAGCGCCCGGACGGCACCGAGTCCGAGGGCGACGACCCGACCGGTGAGGCCGCGCCGATGCCGGGCGACGAGACGACCTCGACGCGCCCCGACGAGTGGGGCGTGCCGATCCCCACGGCCGGTGACGACGATGACGAGGCGGGCGACGACATCGAGGGCGTCGTGGTCGCGCCCGACGCCTACTCGCGGGGCGAGATGCTGAAACACCGCGAGTTCGACCGGATGACGCCCGCCGAGCTGCGCGACGCGGAACGTCTGGTCGACGAGCTGGTCCCGCGGCTGGAGCAGCGCCGGACCCGTCGGTACGAGTTGCACTCGCACGGCCGCCGGCTCGCCCCGCGGGCCATGTTCCGCCGCAACCTGGGGACCGGCGGTCAGCTCATGTCGTGGGTCTGGCGCCGACCAGTGAAGGAGCCGCGCTCGCTGGTGGTGCTGTGCGACATCTCGGGCTCGATGGAGCGCCACTCCCGGTTGCTCCTCCGCTTCATCCAGGCGCTGTCCGCCTCGAGCGAGGTTCGCGCCGAGTCATTCGTGTTCGGGACGCGGCTGACGCGCGTGACGCGGCTGTTGCGCGACAAGGACCGCGATCGGGCCCTCGCGCGGGTCAGCGATGCGGTCAACGACTGGGCGGGCGGGACCCGCATCGGTGAGAGCTTCCGGATGTTCAACCAGAGATGGGCGCGCCGCTCGCTTCGCTCGAGCGGCGTGGTGATCGTCGTGTCCGACGGGTGGGACCGGGGCGATCCGAACCTCGTGGCGACCGAGACCGCGCGCCTCCGGCGGAACTGCCACAGGCTCGTGTGGCTGAACCCGCTGGCCGGCACGCCCGGCTACCAGCCACTGGCCGGCGGGATGCGTGCGGCGTTCCCGTACATCGACGACTTCCTGCCGGCCGGCACCGTCGCGTCGCTCGAGCGGCTCGGCGAGATCCTCGGCGGCGTCCGCTCCGCCGACACGCGACAGGGCGCCGAGGCAGCAGCCCACGCGTCACTCCCCGGTGTGACCGACCTGGCCGGTGTCGGGCCGCCGACCGTCGTCGGTGGCACGCCCACCGATCCCACCACAGCGAGGCCGATCCGATGAAGGAACTGCTCGAGACGTTATCTGGCTGGCAGGGCGAGGGCATCGATGCGGGCCGCGCGGTCGTCGTTCGCACATTCGGCTCGGCCCCTCGGCCGGAGGGCGCGTCGCTGCTGTATGCGTCGGACGGTCGCATCGCGGGGTCGGTGAGCGGCGGCTGTGTCGAGGGCGCAGCCGCAGAACAGATCGAGCATGCCCGTGTGACCGGCAACGCCCGCGTCATCCGCTACGGCATCAGCGACGAGCAGGCGTGGGATGTGGGGCTCGCCTGCGGGGGCACCATCGACGTCCTGGTCCAGCCCGCGGTGCCCACCGCCGCTGTCGCGGCGGCCACTGCATCGCTCGGTGCAGGCGGCCACGGTGCCGCCGTCGTCACGCCGCTCCCCGCCGACTCCCCACCGGCCGAAGGCGGTCCGCACGAGCCGGGGGAGGGGGCGGCGCCCGAGTCGCCCCTGGTGGTCCATGAGGATGGCCGTCTTGAGGGCACGCTCGGCGATCCGGCCCTCGATGGAGCCCTGGTCGACGGCGCGCTCGACGCGTTGCGGCGCGGCCAGTCGCGCACGATGGAGCTCGGTGAACGATCGCTCTTCGTCGAAGTGTTCCCGGTCCGGCCACGGCTCGTGGTGGTCGGCGCGGTCGAGGTGGCCCGCTCGCTGGTCCGGCTGGCGAAGGAGCTCGGGTTCGAGACCGTCGTCATCGACGGTCGGGCGTCGTTCGCGACCCCCGAGCGGTTCCCGGACGTCGACCGACTCGTCGTCGGCTGGCCCGACGAGGTCG
The DNA here is from genome assembly GCA_963819655.1 of uncultured Chloroflexia bacterium. Classification (GTDB taxonomy): domain Bacteria; phylum Chloroflexota; class Limnocylindria; order Limnocylindrales; family CSP1-4; genus SPCO01. The sequence continues at coordinate 202,313 of CAWFXA010000003.1, forward strand.
CCGATGAGATCGGCCTCGGACCCAATGACGCCGTGGCCGTGCTGACCCACGATGTGAAGTTCGACGAACCGGCGATCGTGGAAGCGCTCAAGCGAGGTTGTCGCTATGTCGGGGCTGTCGGCTCGCGCAAGACCCAGGCGGATCGCCGGCAGCGTCTGCGCGATGCCGGCGTGAGCGACGAGGCGCTCGCCGAGCTGCGTGGTCCGGTCGGGCTCGACCTCGGCGGCCGGCAACCGGCCGAGACGGCGCTCGCGATCCTCGCCGAGGTGGTCGCAGAGCGCTACGGCGGGTCCGGGCGGCCGATGCGCGACCGTGCCGCCGAGGGACCCGCGGCGTCGCGGATGGCGATCGAGGGGACGCCGGTCACGGCCGGCTGACGGAGGGCGGCGATGAGAGGCGACAGGGTCGAGGTGGTGGTCGACACCGGCGGGACGGTGCAGACATTCGAGATCGTGGCCACCCGCGCAGGCCGACGGATCGAGGTCACGACGGCGCGCGGCGTCGTCGAGGTCACCGAGGTGACGCGCGGCGGGACGCCGGTCCGCACAGGCCGGTTCATGTCGAGCCGGCTGATCGCGCTCGTCGAGCATCCGGCTCGGGAGGGGGATTCGACCGTCGAAGTCGTGACCCGTCGGCGGATCGGCGCGAAGGAACCAGGTGGCCGCCGCGGGCGGGCCGCCGAGAAGGCGCCCGGCCTGTTCGATCCGAGCGCGGCCGACCCAGTCGGCGCGGTCGACCCGGACGTGAGGCCGCAGCCGAGGGCTGAGGCGTCGCAGACGTGGACGACACGGTCGCGACGGCTTGCGTCGGATGCACGCTACGACCGCGGATAGCACCATCCGTGCCCGATTCGTGCGTCAGGCGCATGCCGCAGCGGCCGGCGCTCCGGTTTCATGCACCGACCGCCAGAATTGACGGCCGGGGCACCGGTGCGTGCCCGATCGGTGACAACCTGCATCGGACGCAGCCACTGAGAGCAGGCGGACGCGAGCCCGGAGACGACGTCCGACGCCGGTCGACGCATAGGCGAGCATCGGACGATGCGGGACTCGCGTCGGGACGGATCGGGTCGCCGCGGTCGTCCTCGCGGCCGGCGCGGGCTCGCGCTTCGGCGGCGGCAAACTCCTGGCGCCGCTCGAGGGCCGGCCGATCCTCCAGCACGTGATGGACAGACTTGCTGCATCGGGGCTGGAGGACGTGGTGGTCGTCCTGGGCGACGACGCGGCCGATGTCGAACGGAGCATCGACTGGCATGGTGCCCGCCGGATCCGGAACCCCGACCCGTCGCGCGGCTTGTCGAGCTCGCTGCAGCACGGGATCGAGGCGCTGGCACCGAGCGTCGATGCAGCGCTGATCGTGCTCGCCGACCAGCCGCGCCTCCCGCCGCGCGCGATCCGGGCATTGCTCGACGCCGAGGTCGACGCGGCGCGACCGATCGTCGTGCCGGTCTACGGCGGCGACACCGGTCGCAACCCCGTCCTCCTCGGGCGGGCGGCGTTCGCGTTGGTCGCCGACGCGACCGGCGACCGCGGTCTGGGTCCGCTCATCGCGGCGAACGCGGAGCTGGTGCGGGAGATCCCTATCCGCGTCGAGGGCGGCAATCCGGATGTCGACACGCGGGCGGACCTCATCGGATTACTGGAGACTGCCTGGGCGACGCGCGTGCGGGCGAATGCGGAGCAGGTCGATCGATTCCGCGAGGTCCCCGACGGCGCCGATTTCTACGCGCCGGTCACCGGCCTGTTCCGTGCGGACCCACGCCGCACTGACGAGCCGGTGCTCGACGCGCTGCTCCGCTTGGTCCAGCCGGGCGAGACGTGGATCGATATCGGCGCGGGCGCGGGTCGGTACGCCCTGCCGATCGCACTCCGCCTGGCGTTGTCAGGCGGCCGGGTCATCGCGCTCGACGCGTCGCACGGGATGCTCGATGCGTTGCTGGACCTGCAGACGGAGCATGGCGTGGCCGATGTCGAGGTCATCGAGGGTCGCTGGCCACCGGCGGACGGGTCGTCGCTCGACCGCTATCGGGCGGACGTCGCCCTGATCGCCCACGTCGGCTACGACATCGAGTCGATCGGGCCATTCGTCCACGCGATGGAGTCGGTCGCGCGGCGGCTGTGCGTTGCCGTCCTGATGGAACGCCAGCCGTCGTCGATCGCCGATGCGTGCTGGCCGCCGGTCCACGCCGAGGCGCGCGTCGCGTTGCCGGCCCTGCCCGACTTCGTGGAGCTGCTGGAAGCGCGCGGGCGGCAGCCCGCGATCGAGATGCTCCAGCGCGAGCCTCGGCTGTTCGCGTCTCGCGATGAGCTCGCGGGCTTCCTGCGCCGGCAGCTGTGGATCGAGCCCGGCGGTGAGGCCGACGAGCGGTTCCAGGCTGCCCTCGACGATCTCGTCGTGGTCGACGCGCACGGCGGCGTCGGATTGCGCGGGCAGCAACCACTGCCGATCGGGATCGTGACATGGGATCCCCGCGGAGAGGCGGCGTGACGAGCGCATCAGCACCGGACGGGCGGCCCATGGTCGGCCCCTTCGATCGGGCGGGCTGGCGCGGCTGGCTCGGTGCCAATCACGCGGCGACCAAGGGCGCGTACCTCGTCTCGTGGCGGCGCGCGACCGGCCGGACCAGCGTGTCGTACGAGGAGGCCGTCGAGGAGGCGTTGTGCGTCGGGTGGATCGACTCGTCCGGCAGGGTGATCGATGACGAGCGTTCGATCCAGTGGTTCGCGCCACGAAGGGCACGGAGCGTCTGGGCGCGCTCGAACAAGGAGCGGGTGGCGCGGCTGACTGCGGCCGGCCTGATGCTGCCGGCAGGGCTGGCCGTCGTCGAGGAGGCGAAGCAGTCGGGTATGTGGTCGCTACTCGACGCCGTCGAACAACTCATCGTGCCGGACGACCTGGGCGCCGCCCTGGCCGCCGTCCCGTCAGCTCGTGCGAACTGGGAAGCGTTCCCGCCGAGCGCCCAGCGGGCGATGCTCCAGTGGGTCGTGGAGGCGAGGCGCCCTGAGACGCGTGAAAAGCGCATCGCCGACATCGCCGAGAAGGCGGCGCGCAATGAGCGCGCCTACCCGCCGGCTCCCTAGCGCTGCAGGTCGTCGATGGAGCGGAGCATCCGTTCGCCGCGGGTCATCGCCGCGACTCGGGCGCCCTCCAGGATCAGCTCGCGACAGCGCTCCTCCGGGATTCGATCGCCGGGTCGGAATGTCAGCCAGCGCACCCGTTTCGTGATGCCCGCGCCGAGGAGCAGGCCGCGTGGATCGCGCATCGCCCAGCCGTGCTCGAAGCCGAGGTGGACGTGCTCGATCTCGGGTGCGACATAGGCGAAATACGCGAGCTTCTTGCCGATCGGGAGGTCGTAGCCGATCAATCGCCACCCCGGCCTGACCCGCTCGATGGCGTCCGGGACGGTGTTCATGACGATCGCGCGGAGCCGCTGCGCGATGGCCTGCATCGGGGGAGGGAAGTCCTCGAGCAGGGCCTCGGGCGGGATAGGTTCCATGGTCGGCATCATGGCCGATGTTGCACCCATGAGCGGCCGTCCGCGCCCGGCGGGCGAGCCGGCTAGCGCGCCACGCGGTAGCGGAGGTAGATGACTTTCGAGCTGAAGGTGCGGGTCTCGACGAGTTCGAGATCCACCCGGCGCTCGTCCCGAGGAAAGAACGGGATGCCACCGCCGACCAGCACCGAGTAGACCATGACCCGGTACTCGTCGATCAGGCCCGACGCGGCCACCTCGGAGGCCAGCGTCGCGCCGCCGATCGCGATGTCGCCGTCTCCTGGCTCGGCGCGCAGACGCCCGATCTCCTCTGCGATGCCGCCGGAGGCCAGGCGGGCGTTGCCCTGGACCTCTGACAGCGTGGTGGAGAACACGACCTTCGGCAATGGCTTCCAGAGCCCGGACCACTCGAGCTCGGCGTCGCCGAGCGTGGGATCCTCGTCGGCGGTCTCCCAGTACAGCATCGTCTCGTACAGCCGTCGGCCCATGAGGTGGACGCCGACCTCTCGGATCTCGTCGATCCAGAAGCGGAACACCTCGGTCTCGAACCCCGGCCAGTCGAAGCCGCCGTCCGGCCCGACGATGTAGCCGTCGAGTGACATGCTCATCGAATAGGTCACGCTGCGCATCAGAAGTCCTCCTCGGTCACGGGCTCCACGATTCGATCGCCGGACGCCGCAGGACTACCGCTACGGACGACGACCAGATCGAAGTGTTCTGACTACGCTGGAAAGCAACGACTCGGCTGGCCATACCTAGGCCCGCGGGTACCCCGATGCGTAGGCTCGCAGTTGTGTCGGCAGCGAATCGGCCGACTCCTTGTCAACGGCGAGTCGGAAGAAAAGCTCGTTCTCGATCCAAAAGCGGTACAGGAACTCTTCGAAGGTCTCCGAGCAGACAGTCATCCGGTCCGATGCATCGTCGACGTTCACGAGGCGAACTGGTTCACCTTCGCCGTTATCGAAGCCGAGCGGGTCCGGGGATACCACCACCGCTTCCGAGCCGTCAGGGCCGAGGTAGAGCAGCCAATGCAGAACCCATTGCTGGTCGGAGAGGAAATGGACGAGGATGCCACCGTCGCTCACCTCGACGCTGAAGTGTGCAAGGTCGAGGTAGCAAGCTGTCGCGGACCGGATGTGGCGTCTGGGTTCCGGGTCCTCGATGAACATGCGGAAAGACGGTGGGAACGAGAGCGACGGCGCAATCGCCTGCAGTCCCGCGGCATCAGCGTCCCGCTCTGCCGGATCGTCGAGCCCACGCCGAAGCGACCGATCGTGGGTTGGCGTTTCGAGTAGCCAGCCGAGGGTCGCATCAAAGGCTTGCTCTGTCGGCGACATCGAATCCAGCGGGATCGGCGAGTAAGTCGTCCAGCCTGGTTCGAAGATACCCGGCAGCGCGATGCTCTCCCATACCCGCGGAAAGCCCGGCAGAGCCGTCATAGCGCAAGACTACCGGCGCGGCGTGAGCAGCTGACCGATTCCAGGAGCACTGCGTTTGGGATAGGTGGGAGTAGCACCGCGGCTCTCGATCAGGACTAATCGTCGGTGGTGCCGTCACATAGCAATACGAAACGACTCAGGTCTCCGGTCGCGACCCTGAAGTACGCGGATGGGAGCGACCTAATGGCGCGCTGATCCGCTCTCAAAGGATCGCAAGGCCGTTTCTATCGACATACCGTCGGCCGCGGACGCGCGTTATGCGGTATCGAGGCGCCCTGCGGCCTTCCTACGGCTCAGGCGGCGGCCACAAGGCCATGGTGGTGCGCGTAGTTCACGGTCCCTCCACGGTCGTTCGCAGATGGCCGGAGCACCTCGTGCCGCGATCGGTTTGGTATCGGGATTCGCCAGGTCTCGTTGACATGTGACCATATGGTCACATAACATCCGGCACGTGACGGACGACATGGCTCCGGTCTTCCGGGCACTCGGCGACGCCAATCGGCGCGTGCTGCTCGACCGGCTCTTCGAGCGCGATGGCCAGACGCTCGGCGAGCTGTGCGAGGCGTTGCCCGACATGACGCGGTTCGGAGTCATGAAGCACCTCGGGGTCCTGGAAACGGCCGGTCTGATCTCGACCCGACGCGCCGGTCGAGAGAAGCGGCACTACCTGGATCCCGTGCCGATCCGTTTCGTCCACGATCGATGGACCGGCAAGTTCGCCGAATCGATCGTGGGCTCCATGACCGCTCTCAAGCGACACCTGGAGGCACCGATGGACACGGTCGATCACGTCTATTCCGTCTACATCAAGGCACCCGCGGACCGCATCTGGCGCGCGATCACCGACGGCGACGAGACCGTCCGCTACTACTACGGCACGAGGGTCAGCTCGACCTGGGAGGTCGGGGCGGCGATCTCGTACACGTACCCGGATGGCAGCGTGGCCGCCGACGGATCCGTGCTCGAGATCGAGCCCGGCCGTCGCGTCGTGATGTCGTTCCACCCGCGCTGGGACCCCGACATCGAGGCGGCCGGTCCGATCAGGATGACCTGGGCGATCGAGTCCGGGGAGGGCGATGACAAGCCGTCGCGCCTGGTCGTGACCTCAGCCCTGGTATCCGGGTCGAAGACCGAGCGCGAGTTCAGCGGCGGAGTCGTGTACATCGTGTCCGGTCTCAAGACCGCGATCGAGACGGGTGCCTCGATGGCCGCGGCATAGGCGTCGGAGGAGCGCCCAAGCCCGCTCGGGGTGGCGAAAAACCGGGCCGCGGGCCGTTGACGGTCCAACGACCCGGGACGATACTCGCTCGCAACATCGCCGCACCGCGGACCAGCGCGTCGAGGAGGACGCGACGGCCTCCGCGCCACCGTCATCGGACACGCTCGAGGCCTGTCCGGGCCGGACAGGGCAGGCCCCACCAGCCCCCGCGGAGAGCGGGGAGGAGGGATGCTGCGCGATGATCCCCGGTCAGTTCGACTATGTGCGTCCGGGCAACCTGGACGAAGCGCTGGCGATCCTCCGAGACCGCGAAGGCGAGGCCAAGCTCCTCTCGGGCGGCTACAGCCTGATCCCTCTCATCAAGCTCCGGCTCGCCCAGCCGGCTCTTCTCGTCGACATGCGCGACCTGACCGGGCTCGACGGCATCGTCGAGACCGACGACGAGCTTCGGATCGGGGCTCGCGCAACCCATCGCCAGATCCACGAGCACCCGGTGATGGCCCGCTATCCGATGATGCGCGAGGTGGCCGGCGGGATCGGGGACCCGCAGGTCCGCAACTGGGGCACGATCGGCGGATCCGTGGCCCACGCCGACCCAGCCAGTGACTGGCCGGCCGTCCTGCTCGCACGGCACGCCCACATCGTCTGCAGAAGTGGCAGTGGCGAGCGCACCATCCGTGCTCGCGACTTCTTCATCGACACGTTCCAGACCGCGATCGAGCCGACCGAAGTGCTCACCGAGATACGCATGAGCTCCCGCCCGAAGGGTGGCGGAGGTGCCTACAAGAAGCTCGAGCGGCGGGTCGGCGATTTCGCCACGGTGGGCGTCGCCGCAGCGGTGGTGATCGACGCCGGTGGTCGGATCGACACGGTCGGGATCGGCGTGACCGGCGTCTCGCCTTCGCCGTTCGTCGCGCTCGACGCCGAGGACATCCTGGAGGGCCAGGTGCCATCCGACGACCTCTTCCGTCGCGCGGCTGACGCGGCCGCCGCGCAAGCGGATCCCACAGCCGATGTCCGCGGGCCCATCGAGTACAAGCGCGGGATGGTCGCGGAGATGACGATCCGGGCCCTCCGGACAGCCGTCGAACGCGCCATGTCGGACGCGTAGGGCGAGGGACGACCATGAGCACCCAGCACATCACGGTAACGGTCAACGGCGAGGCCCGCGAGGCCGACGTCGAGCCCCGCTTCCTCCTGGTCCATCTCCTGCGGGACACGTTCGGGCTCACCGGTACGCATATCGGCTGCGACACGAGCAATTGCGGCGCGTGCACGGTCCACATCGACGGCGTCAGCGCCAAGTCCTGCACGATGCTCGCGGTCCAGGCCGATGGGCGCGAGGTCAAGACCATAGAGGGCATGGCCGACGGCGCCAACCTCCACCCGCTCCAGCAGGCGTTCTGGGACCAGCACGGCCTGCAATGCGGGTTCTGTACGCCGGGGATGATCATGCAGGCCGCCTGGCTGCTCGGCGAGAACCCCGACCCGAGCGAGGAGGAGATCCGCGAGGGGATCAGCGGCAACCTCTGCCGCTGCACCGGCTACGTGAACATCGTGAAGGCGATCCGGCAGGCGTCAGGGCAGCTCAGCACCGACGAGTCGGCGCCGGTCGTCGCCGCCGAGACCACCGAAGGCCAGGCCGTGTCGGCCGAACCGGCCGCGGCCGGTTGAGTGGGGAGCAACAAACATGACGATGACGGAACCCCGCACGACCCCCGAAGTCGGGGGTATGGGCCATTCGGTCAAGCGCAAGGAGGATCCGCGCTTCATCCGCGGCGCCGGCGAGTACATCGACGACGTCAACCTGCCAGGTCAGCTCTGGCTCGACATCGCCCGGTCGCCGTACGCGCACGCCACGATCAAGAGCATCGACACCAGCGAGGCCCTCAAGGTCCCGGGCGTGCTGGCGGTCATCACCGGGAAGGATCTCGAGGGCTACAAGCTCCACTGGATGCCGACGCTGGCCGGTGACATGCAGATGGTGCTCCCGACCGACACGGTGATGTACCAGAGCCAGGAGGTCGCCGCGGTGATCGCCACGTCCCGCTACGCCGCGGCCGACGGCGTCGAGGCGGTCCTGGTGGACTACGAGCCGTTGCCGGTCATCGTCGACCCGAAGAAGGCACTCGAGGCTGGCGCCTTCGTCCTGCGGCCCGACCGCGGTGAGGACAAGCAGAACAACCACATCTGGCACTGGGAGTCGGGCGACGCGGCGAAGGCCGATGCGGCCCTCGCCGCCGCCGACGTCACGGTCAGCGAGGACATCTACATCCCGCGCATCCACGTGGCGTCGATCGAGACGTGCGGCTGCGTCGCGGACTGGGATCCGGTGCGCCAGCAGCTCACCTTGCACATGACCAGCCAGGCGCCGCATGCGATCAGGACGGTCCTGGCGCTCGTGGCAGCGGGCGCTGGGTTACCGATCCTCGAACAGAACATCCGCGTGAAGACGCACGACATCGGCGGCGGATTCGGCGGCAAGGTGCCGGTCTACCCGGGCTACGTCCTCGCGGTCGCGGCCTCGTTCCTGATCGGCAAGCCCGTCAAGTGGATCGAGGACCGTTCGGAGAACCTCCAGGCCGATTCGTTCGCCCGCGACTACCACATCCATGCCGAGATGGGCGCGACCAAGGACGGCCGCATCACCGGCCTCAAGGTCAAGACCATCGCGGATCACGGCTACTCGGACGCGGCCGCCGACCCGAGCAAGTTCCCGGCGGGGTTGTTCAACGTGATCACGGGCTCGTACGACTTCGACGACGCGTTCGTCGAGGTCGATGGCGTCTACACGAACAAGCCGCCGGGCGGCGTCGCCTACCGCTGCTCGTTCCGGGTGACCGAGGCCGTCCACGCCATCGAGCGCATGGTCGACATCCTCGCGCACGAGATCGGCAAGGATCCAGCCCAGCTGCGGATGGAGAACTTCATCCGCAAGGACCAGTTCCCGTACAAGACACCGACCGGCTGGGAGTACGACTCCGGCGATTACGCGCCGGCGCTCCAGAAGGCCATGGACATGATCGATTACGCCGGCCTCCGCAAGGAGCAGGCCGAGAAGCGCGACCGCGGTGAGCTGATGGGCATCGGCATCAGCAGCTTCACCGAGATCGTGGGTGCCGGCCCATCGCACGACTTCGACATCCTCGGGCTAAAGATGTTCGACTCGTGCGAGATCCGGGTCCACCCGACCGGCAAGGTCCTCGCGCGGATCGGCGTCCAGACGCAGGGCCAGGGCCACGAGACGACGTTCGCCCAGATCATCGCTGAGGAGTTGGGCTTCCCGGTCGGCGACATCAAGATCGAGTACGGCGACACCGACACGGCGCCGTACGGGCTCGGCACGTACGCCTCGCGGTCAACGCCCGTCGCCGGCGCGGCAACGGCGATGGCGTCGCGCAAGATCCGCGACAAGGCGCGCAAGCTTGCGGCGCACCTCCTCGAGGCGTCCGAGGACGACCTCGAGTGGGAGCCCGGCAAGTTCAGCGTCAAGGGCTCGCCGGACCGCTTCACGACCATCCAGGACATCGCCTTCGCCGCCTACACGAATCATCCCGCCGGGATGGAGGCCGGTCTGGAGGCGGTCGACTATTACGACCCACCCAACCTGACGTTCCCGTTCGGAAGCTACATCTGCGTCGTCGACATCGACAACGGCACGGGGCAGGTCAACATCCGGCGGTTCGTCGCGGTCGACGACTGCGGCAACATCATCAACCCGATGATCGTCGACGGCCAGATCCATGGCGGGCTGACGATGGGCCTCGCGCCGGCGTTGTATGAGGAGATCACGTACGACGAGCTCGGCAACAACATGGCCGGCACGTTCATGGACTATCTCATCCCGACGGCCGTCGAGACGCCCGCCTGGGAGCTCGAGAAGACCGTGACCCCATCGCCACACCACCCGATCGGCGCCAAGGGCGTGGGGGAATCGGCCACGGTCGGCGCCCCGCCGGCCATCGCCAACGCCGTCGTCGACGCTCTGTGGCACCTCGGTGTGCGCAACATCGACATTCCGATCACTCCCCAGAAAGTATGGGCGATCCTGCACGAGAAGGGCATCAGCTGACGTCGATCTTCGCGCGCGCCGCCGAGCTGGAAGGATCCGGCCGACCATTCGCGGTCGCCACGGTGGTGGCAGTCCGGCGCCCGACCTCGGCGCGCCCGGGCGCGAGCGGCATCGTCCACCCGGACGGGACCATCGAGGGCTGGGTCGGCGGCAGTTGCGCGCAGCCCGTCGTGGTTCGCGAGGCCCTGCGCGCGATCGGCGACGGCCAGCCGCGGCTGCTCCGGCTGTCTCGTGACGGTCCGGCCGAAGGCCGCCGCGCCGACGGCGTCATCGAGCTTGTCATGACCTGTCATTCGGGGGGCACGCTGGAGATCTACGTGGAACCGCACCTTCCCGCCGCGCATCTCTGGATCGTCGGGACGACGCCGATCGCAGGGGCACTCGCGGCGATCGGATCGGCCGCCGGGTGGCAGATCACCGTCATCGATCCGATCGCCGACGCCGACGCGTTCCCGGGAGCGCGTGTTCAGCGCTCGGCGGATATCCGCGGTCTCGACCCGGAGGTCGCGCCCTACGTGGTCGTTGCCAGCCAGGGGATCTGGGACGAGGAGGCAGTGGCGCTGGCGCTCACCCGTGAGTCGGCCTACGTCGGGCTCGTCGCCTCACCGACCCGGGCCGCCGTCGTGCGCGACTGGCTGCGCGAGGAGACGACGGTCGGCGACGAGCGGATCGCGGCGCTTCGAGCGCCGGCCGGCCTCGATATCGGTGCCGAGACCCCCGAGGAGGTCGCGCTGTCGATCCTGGCCGAGCTCGTCCAGGTTCGTCGCGGCCGGGCCGATTTCGTCGCCTCGCCTGGTCCGGCCACCGTGGCGGGCGCGCTTCCGGAGTCGATCACACTGGAACCCGTCGTCGACGACATCGTGCTCGTCGACCCCGTCTGCGGGATGACGGTCGAGGCCGCCCATGCACGGCACCTGGCTGAGCACGACGGTATCGTCTATGCGTTCTGCTCGATCGGGTGCCGGACCCGATTCATCCGCGAGCCCGCGACCTACCTGAACGCGAGCGAGTACTCCCCGATGCACGACTGACCGACCTGGCCACGGGAGGATCCGATGCATTTCGAGGGCACTGTCCAGATCGCCGCACCGCGCGACCGCGTCTGGGCGTTCGTCACCGACCCGAATCAGGTCGGCCAGTGCGGTCCAGGCGTCGAATCGATCGACGTCGTCGACGACACGCACTTCAAGGCAAAGGCCAAGGTCGGGGTTGGCTTCATCAGCACTCGATTCGTGGTGAACATGGAGTTCGCCGAAATGACCGCGCCAGACGCGGCCACCATCAAGGCGCATGGGCAGGCGCCCGGCAGTGCCGTCGACGCGACAGCGCAGATGCGGCTGGCGGACGGCGATGCCGGTGGCACCACGATGGAGTGGTCCGCCGACGTCAACATCTCTGGCACGATCGCAAGCGTTGGCGCTCGGCTCATCGAGGGGACGGCGGACAAGATGATCGGCCAGACCTTCGATTGCATGAAGGCCAAGCTCGAAGGCGGCGAATCCTCGGGCTGATGGCTCGCACGGGCGTCGACCCAGTCCGCGGGGCGGGCCGGCCGCTGTGGCGATGTCCCCGCTGCCGGCACTCGTCTGCGAGGGCTACCGCGACCTGGGCATGCAGGGTTTCCTGGCGGTGCGACCCGGTTAGTCGCGCAGCGCCCGGCCGGCACGGATGCGACACTCGCGCCGATGGAGCATCTTCACCGCGTTGTCGGCCCAGTCGCGACAAACCTGCATGTCCTGGCCGACCCGCGGACGCGCGAGGCGATCGCGATCGATACCGCCATCCCGTCGCTCGCCTGGATCTCAGACGAGCTCGCCGAGCGCGAGTGGTCGCTGAAGCTGATCGTGTCGACGCATGGTCACTGGGACCACATCGGTGACAACGCGGCAGTCGCCGCCCATACGGGCGCCGAGATCGCGGTCCACCCGCTCGACCGGACGCGGCTGACCGACCCACGACCCCTGTCGGCGCCGTTCGAGATCCCGTCATCCGTCCCGGCCGTCGAGCTCGCGGAGGGGGGCGAGGTCAGGTTCGGGGCGATCCGCCTCCTGGTCATGCACACACCCGGCCACACGGAGGGATCGGTCTGCCTGTACGACCCGGACCAGGGCCTCCTGTTCAGCGGTGACACCCTGTTCCAGGGCGGCTGGGGTCGCGTCGACCTGCCCGGTGGCGACGCGTCGGCGATGGTCGCGTCCCTCGGCCGGTTGCTGACGCTCGACGACCCCGTTCACGTGTTCCCGGGGCACGGCGACTCGACGACCATCGGCCGGGAACGACCCTGGCTCGAGCTCGTCCGCGACTCCGGACGTCTGATCGCCTAGACCAGGTCGTCGGTCGAAGTCACGACCGTGACCGGCACACGGACCGAATCGCGCAGCCTGCTCGGGACATCCTCACCAAGCCACCGGGACAGGCCCTTGGGGAGCGTCGAGACGATCACCTCGTCGACCTCGCGCCCGCGCAGCGCATCCCGCACCGCCATGACGGGGTCCCGGTCGCCAACCTCGCCGTCCGCCTCGGCGTCCATCTCCCGCAGCTTCTCGAGCACCTCGTCGAGGCGGGTCTGGGCGACCTGGCGGGATGCCTGTTCGTCCCAGGTCAGGCGTCCGCCGACCGGGCTGAGCGGCACCACGACATAGGTCCGCACTGGTCCCTCGGCGAGCCTGGCCGTGATCGCGTCGGTCAGCGATCGACTCGTCAGCGTCTGGTTGGCCACGATCAGATAGGAGCGCACGGCCGGATCCTCCAACGCGTCCCGTCATGATGCCACGGCCCGCCGTCACTCCTGGGCCGGCCACCCGTAGAGCATCGAGCGCTGCGCGATCTCGAACCCCATGCCCTCGTACAAGCCGAGCGCCCCGGTCGGGTTGTCGGCATCGACGCCGAGCATCGCGTCGGCCAGCCCAGCGGCTCGGAGACGACGGAGTGCCTCCGCGGTGATCGCCCGGCCGAGGCCCCGACGCCGCCAGGGACGGCGGACGCTGATGCGCTCCAGCCAGCCGCGTTGGACCCCGAGCCGCTCGTTCTCGTCGGCCCAGACCCAGCTCTGGACGACGCCGGCGATCTCGGCGCCGTCCCAGGCGACGACCCACAGGCTCGTATCGAGCTCGGAGCGTTCGAACCGTGCCGTGAAGTCCGCCTCGCTGAAATCGCGAGGCTCCCAATGATCCCGAAACGCCTCGTGCTCGGCGAGGATGAGCGCTCGGTGCTGCTCCGGCTCGACCGGGCGCAGCTCGATCCCCGCGGGCAGCGGCGCGTCTGGGATATCGTCGAGGGTCGGCCGAAGCATCAGGAAGATCCAGCGGATCGGGGCCATGCCCACGGCGGTCAGGATCGCCCGGTGGCCCGGCTCATCCTCGCCCGCCAGGCTGCGGACCTCGGCGCGTCCGCCCGGTGAGATGTCACCGAGCCCGACGGCACGCTCGTCGGCACCGCGGAGGTTCGCCCGCAGCACGGCCCGGCCGATACCCCGCCTGCGCCAGGCCGGATCGACGTGGCCCCACGCCTGGTAGACCGGCCGGCCGACCCGCAGCGCTCGATCGGTCCCGGCGATGGCGACCAGGCGTCCGTCGACCTCGGCCACGATGCCGTCAGACTCCGGCCCGAAGACCTCCGGGTCGTCCTCCCAGTCCTCGCGCAGCATCGCGCCCGAGGGGAACCACGGAATGTCGTCTGCGCGGCTGGCCACACCGATGAGCTCGGCCAATGCCTCGTATTCGGCGTCGTCCCGCCGCGGCCGCCGGAAACGCAGCCCAGCGACGGACGGCGCGTCGGCGAGCTCGAGCCAGGTGTCGGTCGACACCGTCATCAGCCCAGGTCGCCGTATTTGGCGTGCATCTGCCGCGCGACCGCCTTGTGGATCGACTTCCATTTCTTCGTCTCGGCCGCGCGGGCACGAGCATCGCCCTTGCGCTCCGCGTGCGCCAGCTCGCGCTCCAGCTTCCGGTGGCTGGCGAGCCGGTCGTCGCTCAGCCGGCCGTCGTCGACGGCGGCACGGACCGCACAGCCGGGTTCGCCCTCGTGACGGCAGTCGCTGAAGCGGCACGCGGATGCCAGATCGGCGATGTCGTCGAAGGCCACGTCGACACCCACGTCGGCGCCGGCCACCTCGAGCGAGCGGATGCCGGGCGTGTCGATGAGCAGCGCACCACCCGGTAGCGCGAACAGCTCCCGATGTGTCGTCGTGTGGCGGCCCCGCGAGTCATCGTCGCGGACCGCCGCGGTGGCCTGGCGCTGCTCGCCGAGGAGGGTGTTGACCAGCGTCGACTTGCCGACGCCCGACGATCCCAGCACGACCGCGGTCTGGCCCGCTAAGAGGAAGGGAGACAGGTCCGCGACGTGGTCGCCGGTCAGAGCCGACAAAACGACGATCGGGACGGCCGGGGCGATCGATTCGACCTCGAGCAGCCGTTGCTCCAGGTCCACCGCGATGTCGGCCTTGTTGAGGATGATCACCGGCCGGACGCCGCTCGACCACGCGACGGCGAGATAGCGCTCGAGGCGGCGGAGGTTGAAGTCGTGGTCGAGCCCGGCGACCAGGAACGCCACGTCGACGTTTGCGGCCAGTACCTGCTCATCGGCGAGATGGCCCGCCGACCGCCGGCTCGCGTCGGCCGCGCTGCGAACGAATGCGGACCGGCGGGGGAGGACGGCGGTGATGATGGCGGGCTCGTCCGTGCGGGTCGTGGCCAGGTCGGTCGCGAGCGCCACCCAGTCGCCGACTGCCGGATAGTCGGACGGGGCAAGGGCGTCAAACCGGAACCTGCCCGACACGATGGCCGAACGGTCGGTGCCGTCCGGCCCGCGCACGATCGACGTCTCCTTGTGGACGGCGACGACGCGGGCCGTGACGGCCTCGCTGGCGAGCGACACTGCCTCGCTCATCGCTCAGCCGACCCGCTTGAGCTTGCCGGTGCGCTTGGCGTAGCGCTCCGCGCGGCCGAACGCCCACAGGCCGAACGGGATGAGCACGATCCCAGCCACGATCAGCGGCCAGACGTCGTGCATCAGCTCCGATACGGGCGTCCCGTGGACGAGCCCGGCACGGACGCCATCGAGGACGTAGGTCGCCGGCGACAGGTGCGACAGGACCTGCATCCACTCTGGCAGGATCTCGATCGAGTAGTACACGCCGCTGACGAGCAGCAGGCAGGACTGCAGGACGAAGGTCATCTGTGCCCCGCGCTCGACGTACAGCAGCGGCAGGATCGCGGCGATCATGCCGATCCCGACGAAGCTGAACGAGCCGAGCAACATGAACGTCAGGGCCGTCGCCGGGTTCGCGTTCGAGAAGTCGAGCTGCGGGAAGAACAGGACGAGCGCGACGAAGATCACGGCCGTGTGGATGAAGCCGTAGACCATCGCGTACAGGACCGAGCCCAGCAGCTGCGACCAGCGCCGGATCGGGGCCATGAACGTGTACTCGAGGGTGCCTTCCCAGCGCTCGATCGAGATCGTCTCGGCGATCCAGCTGAAAACCACCGACAGGTAATTCCAGAAGATCGCTCCCACCATCAGCGTCAGCAGCAGCGTCGGGTCACCCTGGTCGGCACCGATGAGCGAGATCGAGAGAGCGCCCGCGACGGAATAGACCAGGAAGGCGACTTCCCAGCCCCAGTAGCGGCGAGTCAGAAAGAAGTTGCGCTCGATGAAGGCGTATGAGGCCTTCAGCTCATGGGCGACGATGGTCACGAGAGGATCTCCTCGAGAGTTGGGAGCCGGCCCGATCCCTAGCGGGACCGAGCCAGCTCCAGTGCGGTGGCCGCAGCGATCCGCTCGCCCATCGCGATGACGCGACGACCGATCGATCGGCGGATGGATGGGCGGCTGGGCTGGATCTGGCGCGCACGCGCCCTCTCCGCGATCAGCTGCTCCTGGCGCTCACGCGCCAGCTCCAATGCGATCTGGTTGAAGTTCATGGTTTCTCACCTCCTTTCGGCATCTATTCGTCGTCGTCCGGCTCGGCGTCCTCTTCGTCGACGTCCTCGTCGAGGGAGCGGCCGGTGTATGTCATGAACACGTCTTCGAGGGTGGTCGGCCGGCCGAGGCGCTCGGCAGTGATCGCCTTGAGCCCGTCCGGCGTGTCCTCGGCGACGACGCGACCGTCGTTGAGGACCGTGATCCGCGCGCACAGGCGCTCTGCCTCGGCGAGGTCGTGGGTCGTCAGGACGATCGTCGCGTCGTGGGTGGTGTTGATCTCCTCAATGAAGGACTGGACGTCGAGCTTGCTGCGCGGGTCGAGACCGGTCGTCGGCTCGTCGAGCAGCAGGAGGGTCGGGCTGGTCAGCAGGGCTCGCGCGATCGCGACCTTCTGCTGCATGCCTCGACTCATCTGTTCGACCGGTCGGCCGACCCGCTTCTCACTGATGCCCAGCCGGCCCAGGATCGAGATGGCGTCGCGCTTTGCGGCGCCCCCGTCGAGCCCGTACAGCCGGGCGGCGAACAGCAGGTTCTCCATCGGGCTGAGCTTCTTGAAGAAGGCGGCGTCAACGCTGACCCGGTTGATCACGCGCTTCACTGCCATCTCCTCGCGTTCGAGGTCGTGGCCGAAGACCTCGACTCGACCGCTATCGAGCGTGAGCAGCCCGCTGATCAGACGGATGAGGGTCGACTTGCCAGAGCCGTTCGCCCCAAGGATCCCCTGCACGTCGCCACGCTCGAGGCGCATCGACACGTTCGAGATCGCGGCCACGGGCTTGCGCTTGCGGCCGACGACGAACGACTTACTGACACCCTCGAGGAGCAGGGCCGGGACCGCCGCGGTCGCCGTCGAAGCGACCGGAGCGGCGCGGGTGGTCGTCTTCAGTTGATCGGTCAGGATGGCGGTCATCGGTGACTCCAGGTACGGGGCGGGTTGGACAAAGAACGAGCCGCGGGCCTCGTCCGACGTTCGTCGGGTGGGCCTCGCGGCTCGTGATGCGGGTCCTGGGTATGCCGCCCGGTAGGCGGGGAGGGCAGGGAAGAGCATCAAAAAAGCCGGGGGCCCGATCTGGCCCACGGCTCTTGCTCTTCCGGAAGGCGGTCCTGCCGCCTGCGGCTAGCTCGAGATGGGCACAGATCTCCCGTCATCGACGGCGCCGATAGGCGCGGTCGTGCGTCGGAAGAGGTGCGTCATCGACATATTCCGAGCCGCCTCCGCTAGGGGATGGATGGGTGGGCGCTCCAGGCCCGGCGCGCAGTCTACGGGTCGGGGACGCGCCCCGTCAAGGTGGACAGACGACGATGTCGGAGGCCAGCGAAAGATGACGTCCGGACGCCCCGTTTGCACCCGCGCGACGGTGGCGGTCGAAGGTCGTTCGATGCCGGGAGGACGTCCGAACCGGGCCGGGTGCCTGATCACGGTCCTCCAGGTCGACGTGGCCGCCGTGGGCGGATGGCGCGTCGGACGATCGAGCGCGGTTTCGCTGCGCCGGATGCCGCACGTCGCTCGACGACCTTGAAGGCTGCTCGCTCGAACATGGCGAGCGTGCCGCGGAATGCGTCCCCCGCGGGGATCCGCTCGCCGGCGGGGATATCGACCGGATAGGCCTCGAGCGTCGTGGCCCCGTGATCACGGGCGTAGTCGACGCCGGCATCCAGCAGCGCCCGCGCGACCCCGCGCCCGCGTGACTGACGACCGACGACGAAGCAGACGATCGACCAGACGGGCTTGTCGTCGAGCGGAGCGAGGACCTTGGAGTGCGCGAGCCGCTCGTAGTCCTCGCGCGGACCGATGCTGATCCAGCCGACCGCCTCGGTGCCGTCGTAGGCCACCAGACCGGGGGCGCGACCCTCATCGGCCGTCTCGGCGACGGCAGCCTCCATGACCGACCGATGTCTGGCCTTGCCACCGCTGGAGAAGTCGAACCCACGGATCCGGAAGTAGGCGCACCAGCACCACTTCGGGTCGCCACCCTGCTCGAAGAGTGACGCGAGGTCCGGGAGGCGATCGGGAGTGAGGGGCCGGATGTCGATAGCCATCTTGGCGATCGTACGTGCTGAGGTGACCGCGGTCCGTCATGAACCCGTGCCGGCCGTGGTTTGGTGCCGCATTGGGTCACCTCATGACCATTCCGGAGAACGAGCGCTTTGATCGACGGCCGTCGGGGCCTCGTCGGGTCACCCGACGACACATCCGACGCTCGAGCGCTGGCTCAGGCCTCGATACGGTCACGGGGTGACACATCAGGCCGTCGAGCGGCCCCCATCCTCTGCTCAGGTTCCGATACGGTCACCGGGTGACACAGGGCCCGCCCGGTGCAGCCGCCAGGTCCCGCCACGCCCGTTTGACGCTCCTCGGACCCCGGCCGTACGCTCCGCCCGTGGCCGAGACCTCGCCGGGGCGGGGCCGGTGGACCATCCGCCACGTCCCACCGACGCCGCGCTCGATCGTCGAGCTGATCCGTGCCGGCACGCTCGATGCGGAGCTGGCGGCGACCCTGTGGGTCCTGATCGAGAGCCGGGTCCCGCTCGTCGTCGCGGCACGTGTCCAAGGTGCCGGCAAGACCACGCTTCTCGACGCTCTGATGGTGTTCCTCCCGCCAGGTGTGCGGACGATGGAGCTGGCCGGCGCGATGGAGACGTTCGACTGGCTCCCGCAGGCTCCGGAGCTGGGCTGGCGTCGCCCCCACGCACCGGACGCGATCGCCGCACGGGTCACCGGCCGCCAGCCCCCTGCGATCACACCCGACAACACGGTCCTCCTGATCCCTGAGCTGTCCGACCACCTGCCGTCCTACACGTGGGGCGCGGAGGCACGCATCGCGATCCGGGCGGTGGCGATCGGTTACGGGCTGGCCGCGACGATCCACGCCGACTCGCTCGACGAGGTCTTCGAGGAGCTTCGCCACCCGCCGGTGAGCCTCGGCGACGACGAGCTCTCGCGGCTCGGCGTCGTGCTCGTTGTGCGACCGGTCGGGGACGGGCTGCGCCGGGTCGCTGCCGCCCACTACGTCCGCCCGGTCGCGCGCGATGAGCACGGACACGTCCAGCGGCTCGGGCCGGCCGTACTGGCCACCTGGGACCCGAATGGCGATCGGTTCGAGCACTTCGGCTGGGGCATCATCCCCGAGCTCGCGCGGCGGGTCGAGCGGCGCCCGGGCGACTTCGAAGTCGATGTCGATCGTCGGCGCGACTACCTCGCCGGTCTTGCCGAGGCCGGCATCGTCGATGTCGATGCCGTCCGCGCTGCCATCGAAGGCTTCCGAGCCACGACCGTCGATCCTTCCAGCGTCCTCGCCACGAACTGAGGTCCCAGCGATGCCGACCCCCGCGCGCCCCGCCACGATCGCCGAGCTGCGGGCCGCCGGGTGGCGCTCGCGGACCGTCAAGGAGGAGCTTCGTGCGAACCTCCTCGACCGCCTGGGCTCCGGTGACGACGTGCTACCCGGGATCGTCGGCTACGAAGACTCGGTCGTCCCCGCGATCGAGAACGCGATCCTCGCCGGGCACGACCTGGTCTTCCTCGGCGAACGCGGCCAGGCGAAGACGCGTATGGCACGGCTGCTCGTCGGGCTGCTCGATGAATGGCTGCCGGTCGTCCGCGGTGGCGACCTGAACGACGACCCGTACGCCCCCGTCTCACCCGCGGCCCGCGCGATCATCGAGCGCGACGGCGACGACGCGCCGATCGACTGGCTGCCACGTGACCGGCGCTATGCCGAGAAGCTGGCGACACCGGACATCACCATCGCCGACCTCATCGGCGAGGTCGATCCGATCAAGGTCGCAGAGGGTCGCTACTTGTCCGACGAGCTGACGCTTCATTACGGGCTGATCCCGCGCGCGAACAGGGGCATCGTCGCGATCAATGAGCTGCC
The DNA here is from genome assembly GCA_963819655.1 of uncultured Chloroflexia bacterium. Classification (GTDB taxonomy): domain Bacteria; phylum Chloroflexota; class Limnocylindria; order Limnocylindrales; family CSP1-4; genus SPCO01. The sequence continues at coordinate 222,336 of CAWFXA010000003.1, forward strand.
CGACCTGGCGGAGCGGATCCAGGTCGGACTGCTGAACGTACTCGAGGAACGCGACGTCCAGATCCGTGGCTTCATCGTCCGGTTGCCGTTGGACCTGTATGTCGTCGCGAGCGCCAACCCCGAGGACTACACGTCGCGCGGCCGCATCATCACGCCGCTCAAGGATCGCCTCGGGTCGCAGATCCGGACGCACTACCCGCGCTCTCTCGACGACGAGCTGTTGATCGTGGCGCAGGAGAAGCACCGCTTCCCGGTGGCCTCGGATCCCGATGTCGCAGCCCCGACCGTGGTCGTGCCTCCGTTCATGGAGGAGGTCGTGGCCGAGATCACGCACCTCGCCCGGCGCTCCCCGGAGATCAGCCAGCGCTCGGGTGTGTCGGTCCGGGTTTCCGTCGCGAACATGGAGGTCCTCGAGGCAGCGGCATTGAAGCGCGCGGTGCGTCTCGGCGAGGCCGTCGGTGCGCCGCGCGTCTCGGATCTCGGAGCGGTCGTCGCCTCGACCGTCGGCAAGGTCGAGCTCGAATCGGTCGGCGACGAGGCGCCCGAGGAGCGCGTCGTCGAGCGCCTCATCACGAAGGCCCTGTACGCGACGTTCAACCGGCGCGTGACCCTCGACGACCTCGACCCGATCGTCGAGGCATTCGAGGACGGCTTCATCGTCGAGACGGGCGAGCGGACGCCGTCACGCGAGTACGTGGCGTGGTTGCGTGAGGTTCCCGGGATGGATGACGCCGTGGCCGGCCTCGGCACGTTCGATGTCACCGATGGGGCCGAGGAGCCCGCGGTCGTCGCATCGGCCGTCGAGTTCCTGCTCGAAGGGCTCCACCTCGCCCGCCGGCTGAACAAGGAGCGGGTCGCGGGCGGGACGGTCTACCACCGATGATCGGTTCAGGGATCCGGGCGCTGCCGGTCCCACTCCCAGGCGCGCGCGCTGACCGACGGTCAACGTTGATGTCCGGCACCTTGGAGCGCGCTGACCGTGGGTCAACGTACCGGTCGCAAACGGCTGCCGACGGGCGCCTGGCGACGTCTACGTTGCCCGTCGGTAACCAAGGGTCCGCGATGACGGGCCCCCAGAGCGTCACTGCGCCCCTTCGTGCCAAGATCGTTGACCCTGGGTCAGCGCGGCGACGGTCCATGGCGTTGTTGCCCAAGATCGTTGACCGTGGGTCAGCGCGGGACGGGCCGTCGTCGTGACCGCCTACTCGCCCGACCCGCGTGACCTCGCCGGGCGCGTCCCGGTGCCACCTGAAGCGGACGGGACGCTGGCCGGTCGCGCGCGATACTCGCGCTGGGACGGCACGCAGCGTCTGCCCGACCTCGAGGCTGACGAGATCCTCAAGGCGCTGTCCGACGACGTCATGGCGGAGGGAGATCTGGCCGAGGCGCTGCGCCGGCTGATGGACCGCGGTTGGCGGAGCGGCGATCCGACCCGCCCGGACATGCCCGGCCTCCAGGATCTGATGGAACGTCTGGCGCGCCGTCGCGAGGAGCTGCGCGAGCGGTACGACCTCGGCGACGTCCTAGGCGACATTCGGCACGAGCTCGAGGAGATCGTGGCCGACGAGCGATCGGGCGTGGAGCGGCGCCTGGAGCGGGCCGCGGAAGACGCGCCCGATGCGGACACCGCGCGCGTGGCGCAGGACCTCGCCGCTCGGCGCCTGGACCGTCTCGATGCACTCCCGCCCGACCTCGGCGAGCGGATCCGCGACCTGCGTGAGTACGACTTCCTCGAGCAGGACGCACGCCAGCGCTTCGACGAGCTCGTCGAGCGGCTGAGCAAGCAAGTCCTCGACCAGTTCGCGCAGGGGATGAGCGACGCCATCCGCTCGATGACGCCGGAGGACCTCAGCGCGAATCGCGAGATGGTCCGCGACCTCAACGACCTCATCCGCCAGAGGATCGGTGGGCAGGACCCGGACGTCCGCGACTTCCTCGCGAAGCACGGGCGGTTCTTTCCTGGCGCCCAGACCTTCGACGACATCATCGACCAGCTGGCGCAGCGGATGGCCGCGATGCAGTCGCTCATGCGCTCGCTCAGCCCGGAGCAGCGCGCCGAGCTCGAATCGATGATGGAAGCGCTCTTACGCGACGACCGCCTCGTGATCGACCTCGCGCAGCTCGCCTCGAACCTCGATCTGCTGCTCCCCGGCGGGCTCGGCGATCGCGTGCGTTTCAGCGGCGATGAGTCGCTGTCGCTCGATGGCGCCCTCTCCCAGATCGCCCGGATGCAGGCCATGGAGCGCCTCGAGGATTCACTCATGGACGTCGAAGCACCCGGCGATCTCGCCGCGATCGACCGCGACGACGTCCGCGAGCTCATGGGCGACGACGCCGCCCGCGAGCTCGACGCCCTCGATGACCTCGCCCGGCGCCTGGAGGAAGCCGGCTACCTGACGCGCGACGGCGAGCGGCTCGAGCTGACCCCGCGCGGGACGCGGAAGATCGGCCAGCAGGTCCTCGACGACCTGTTCGCCCGCCTCGCAGCGCGACGCATTCGGCGGTCACCGCATCGATCGGCAGGGGCGGGGCGGCGAGCGTGAGGAGACCACGAAGCCGTACGAGTTCGGGGATCCATTCCACCTGGACCTGCGCGGCACGCTGTCCAACGCCATGGTCCGCGAGGAGAACGCGCCGGCGGCGCGAGCCGCCCGCGGCGAGCGCGGTGTCAGGCTGATACCGGACGATTTCGAGGTCTATCGCACCGAGCAGCTCACCAGCACCGCGACCGTCCTGCTCGTCGACATGAGCCGCTCGATGCTTCTGCGCGGCTGTTTCCTGGCGGCCAAGAAGGTCGCGATCGCCCTCGACACGCTGATCCGGACGCAGTACCCGCGCGACCACCTGTCGGTCATCGGCTTCGCGTATTACGCGCGGGAGATCCGGCCGGGCGCCCTGGCCGAGCTGACCTGGCACGGCTATGAGTACGGCACCAACCTCCAGCACGGGCTGATGCTCGCCCGTCGGATCCTGGCGCGGCAGGCCGCTTCGAACCGCGAGATCGTGGTGATCACGGACGGTGAGCCAACCGCCCACTTCGAAGGCGGCCAGGTCGAGTTCAGCTACCCACCGACCCGGCGCACCATCAGCGAGACCCTCCGCGAGGTGCAGCGCTGCACGAAGGAGGGCATCACGATCAACACGTTCATGCTCGAGCGGTCGCGCGCCCTGGCCGAGTTCGTCGCCCACATGACGAAGCTCAACCGCGGTCGGGCGTTCTACGCGACGCCGGAACGCCTCGGTGAGTACGTGCTGGTCGACTTCGTCGGACGGCGCTCGAAGCGGGTGTCGTAGGGCGTATCCTCCCGCGGGACGCGGCTGATCCGGGGGGCGAGTCGCGCTGAGGGAGGGTCGTCGTGGACTTCACAAGCTTCTTGCCGTGGTTGCTGTTCTTGCACGTTCTCGGGGCGATCGTGGCCTTCGGGCCGACGTTCGCCTTCTCGATCATCGGGGCGATGGGCGGCAAGGAGCCGCAGCACGCGAACTTCGCGACGCGGGTATCGGCAAGGATCTCGGATCGGCTCGTCGTGCCGCTGGCTATCTTCCAGGGAGTGACCGGCGTCCTCATCATCCTGATCAGCGGCCGGGATCTCCTTGCGTCGCGATGGCTCCTGCTCGCGATCGTGCTGTATGCGATCGCGCTGGGCTTCTCGCTGTTCGTCCAGCGAAAGAATGTCCAGCGGATCATCGACCTGACGTCCGCGCCGCCACCGCCCGGGGCGACAGGCCCTCCACCGGGGCTGCCCGAGGTGGTGGCGAGGGTCCAGCGTGGCGGGATGTTCACCGGCGCGCTGATCGTCGTGATCGTGTTCCTGATGGTGGTCAAGCCGGCGTTCTAGGGCCGGCGGGCGTCGCGCCGCTACCATGGTCTCCGAGACATTCGACAAGGAGACCGCCGACCGATGCCGCACGTCGCGACGAGCCCGCAGGACCTGATCGAGACGATCCGCCCCGCCGCCCACCTCGACGGTGACCGCCTCGTCATCGACGACGAGCGGACCTTCCGCGACACGACCATCCGCGATCTCGCCTGGACCGCCGCGTTCTCGACCGACGACGCCACGACCGAGGCTGCCCAGTGGCTGGTCTGGGAGGCGAGTCAGGAGCTGGGTGCGCTCTCGGCCAGCATCCAGGAGCTATACACGGCACGTGGTCGAGGCGAGGTATCGGGCTTCACGGTCCCGGCGATCAATCTGCGAGCGCAGACGTTCGACATGGCGCGGACCGTATTCGATGCGGCCCAGAGCGCCGACGTCGGCGCGGTCATCCTCGAGATCGCCCGCAGCGAGCAGACCTACACCTATCAGCGGCCGATCGATTTCGCGACGTCGGTCCTCGCCGGCGCGGTCGCCGCGAACTGGCGGGCGCCGGTGTTCATCCAGGGCGACCACTACCAGTTCAACGCCAAGAAGTACGCGGCGGATCCGGAGGCGATGACCGAGGAGATCCGGCGCGCCTGCCGCCTCGCCGTCGCCGCGGGCTATCGCAATATCGACATCGATTCCTCGACTCTCGTCGACCTGTCGAAGCCGACCGTCGACGAGCAGCAGCGCGAGAACTACGTCCGCGCGGCCGAATTGACCGCGCTGATCCGGTCCCTCGAGACCGACGGAGTGACGATCAGCGTCGGTGGCGAGATCGGCGAGGTCGGCCACAAGAACTCGACGGTCGAGGAGCTGCGCGCCTATCTCGATGGGTACCGCGGCGAGCTCGAGTCGCTCGCACCCGGCGCGACCGGGATCTCCAAGGTCAGCGTCCAGACCGGGACGAGCCACGGTGGGGTGCCACTGCCCGGCGGCGGCGTCGCCGAGGTCAAGCTCGACTTCGACGTGCTGCGCGAGCTCGGCGAGGTCGCCCGCACCTACGGGCTGGCCGGGGCCGTCCAGCATGGCGCCTCGACCCTGCCCGACGAGCTGTTCCACCGCTTTCCGGCGGTCGAGACCGCCGAGATCCACCTGGCGACCGGCTTCCAGAACGCGCTATATGAGCACCCCGCGTTCCCCGCCGAGCTCCACAAGAAGATCGAGGCATGGGTGTTCGAGAACGCCGCCGACGAGCGCAAGCCCGAGCAGACCGACCAGCAATTCGTGTACACGACCCGCAAGAAGGCGATCGGGCCGTTCAAGCGCGAGCTATGGGACCTGGAGGCGAAGGGCGAGATCCTCGCCGCCCAGCGCCGCAAGTTCTCGTTCCTGTTCACGGAGCTGGGCGTCAACGGGTCGCGCGAGATGGTGACGGCGTACATCCGGCCGGTCGAGTTCCATCGGCCGATGCCGGGATCGCTCCGAGAAGCAGCCGCCGCAGGGTTGGGGAGCGCACGTTGACGGCGCCGTAGGGCGGCCGACGGCTTTTTCGCGGCCGTCCAGCAGCCGGCTCGCGACCACCGAGACGGGCGTTGACTCCGCGCAACCCGGTGCTATCCTCGCGCGCACGGATCGACCGGCGAGGGAGCCGCGTCGGCCGAGACTCCGCGTCCTCGCGTCCACTCCGAGAGGTCAGTCTCGCGCCCCGGCGCAGAGCTAGAGGAGGGAATCGTGGCGGGATCCGTCGACTCCCAGGAGGTCGCCGCGCGCGACGACGCGCAACTTCGCCAGCTCGGGATCAAGCCTGAGCTCCGGCGCACGCTGGGATTCCTGTCGAACTTCGCGATCGCGTTCAGCTTCATCAGCGTATCGACCGGGTCGTACGGCAACTTCTCGATCGGGATCGGGCAGGCGGGACCGGCCTTCTTCTGGTCGTGGCCGATCGTGATCATCGGTCAATTGGTCGTCGCGCTCGTCTTTGCCGAGCTGGCCAGCCATTTCCCGGTGGCAGGGTCGATCTATCAGTGGTCGAAGCGACTGTCGAACCGGACCCTGGGATGGTTTACCGGTTGGTTCTATTTCTGGGCACAAGTCGTAACGGTCACGGCCGTCGCCGTCATCGTCGGCTACGTGATCGACGGGATCCATGCCGGGCCTGTCGGCGACGTACCGTTCCTGGACTCGCCTGACCCGTTCGGGTTCACGTCGATGTTCACGTTCATCGCACTCGTGACCCTGCTCATCACGACCCTGATCAACGCCTACGGCGTACGCCTGCTCGCGATCCTCAACAACATCGGTGTCGCAACCGAGATCCTCGGGATGGTCGTGTTCGCGCTCATCCTGTTGTTCTTCGCGAACAACCAGTCGCCCAGCGTCCTGTTCGACACGGCCGGGACCGAAGCCGCGACGGGCGGAAACTATCTGCCGGCCTTCGCACTCGGGATGTTCATGGCCCTGTTCGTGGTCTACGGGTTCGACACGGCGGGAACATTCGGAGAGGAGACGCTCGATGCCAGCCGGCAAGCGCCCCGAGGCGTCATCTGGTCGGTCATCATCTCCGGACTCGTCGGGACCCTGTTCCTGATCGCCGTCATCCTCGCTATCCCGAACATGGCGGATGCGATCGCCGAAGGACAGGCGCTCGGGTTCCCGATCGCCACGACGATCCTGGCGACGCTGAACGCCGAGATCGTCGCCGGCATCACCGTCGGCGAGATCTACCTCTTCGTCATCCTCGCGTCCGTGTTCGTGTGTACGTTGGCGATCCACGGCGCGGCGACCCGGATGATGTTCTCGATGAGCCGCGACCGCCATCTCCCCCTGGGCTCCATCTGGGGGCGGGTGAACGGCACGTTCAAGACTCCGGCGAACGCAGCGATCGCGGTCGGCGTCCTCGCAGCGATCCCGATCCTCGTCATCGGGCCGGCCGGCGGCTTCTCGGTGTCGATCGCCGCAACGGGCCTGATCTACCTGAGCTACCTGCTGACCAACCTCGGCGTCGCCGTTGCCCGGAGCCGTGGCTGGCCACGGCAGCGTGCCTGGTTCAACCTCGGGCGATGGGGGATGCCAGTCAACATCCTCGCCATCGTTTATGGCGGCGTGATGCTCCTGAACATCGCGCTGTGGCAGGACCCTGGGCTGTTCGGCGATTTCGGCGGCGCCGGTCGAGCGATCACCAACCCCACCATCGATGGGTTCCTCAAGCCCTTCGGCAACGCGATCGCCGGGATGCCCGCGTGGCCCGTCTTCGAGACGTTGGTGGGGACCCTCCTCGTCGTCGGAGCCATCTATTACGCGGTCAGCGTCCGCGGTCGCGCGGCCGACGTCGAATCGGCCGATGCCGTGACCGGCGAGGCGACCATCGGCTGAACGAACATCCCGGGAGGAGGAGTGCGGCGCGGCGAGCGATCGCCGCGCCGCTTCTTATGACCGACGACGGGACCCTGCAGAGCGACCTACATGATCAGCTTGTCGCTGCGATGCAGCGCGTCCCGGAGCTGGCCGGTCACGAGCTGGTCCTGACCTTTCTCAGCGGCGGCATCACGAACCGCAACTTCCTGGTCACGATCCGTGGCGAATCCGACCGCTACGTCATCCGCCTTGCCGGCAATGACACGCATCTCCTCGGCATCAGTCGGGAGGTCGAGCACGCGGCGACGGTCGCGGCCGCGGGCGTGGGCGTCGGGCCGGAGGTCACCGCCTTCATCCGACCGGAGGGCTACCTCGTCACGCGCTACATCGAGGGCTCACCGGTCAGTTTCGAGCAGGTCCGCCAGCGCGCGACGCTGGCGCGGATCGCCGATTCGTTGCGCCGCATCCACCAGGGTCCGGCTATCCCTGGCCTGTTCGTGCCGCTCCGGATCGTGGAGGCGTATCGCGCGCTGGCGATGGCCCGCGGCGTGCCCATCCCGCCCGAGTATGAGCTCGCCGCCGCCGTCGGGCGCCGCATCGAGCTCGCCTGCCTTGCGGACCCGGTCGAGCTGCGGCCGTGTCACAACGACCTCCTCAACGCGAACTTCATCGACGACGGCAGCCGCATCCGCGTCGTCGACTGGGAGTACGCGGGGATGGGCGATCCCTACTTCGATCTCGGCAACTTCAGCATCAACCACGAGCTCACGCCCGACGACGATGCCTACCTACTGTCTGCGTACGAGGACCCTCGACACGGCACCCACCTGGGGCGCCTCTCGCTCATGCGCGTCGTCTCGGATTTCCGGGAGGCCATGTGGGGCGTCCTCCAGCAGGGGATCAGCACGCTCGATGTCGACTTCGCCGCCTATGCCGGCGAGCACTTCGATCGACTCCTGGTGAATGCCTCGACGCCGGCGTTCGAGCGTGCCCTGCGCGAGACCGCCGGCGACTAGCACAGCGGCTACGCTTCGATGATGGAACAGGCCCAGGCGGTGATCATCGGCGGCGGGGTCGGGGGCACGTCGATCGCCTATCACCTGGCGGACCGCGGGTGGCGCGACATCATGCTCGTCGAGAGGGCTGAGCTGACGAGCGGCTCGACCTTCCACAGCGCCGGGTTGGTGGGCCAGCTGCGCGGGTCGGTGACACTCACGAAGATGATGATGTACGGCACGGACCTGTACCGCCTCCTCAACGACGAGACGGGCACGGACCCGGCGTGGCACGAGGTCGGTTCGATCCGGCTGGCGTCGTCGACGGAGCGCATGCACGAGCTCGAGCGCCAGGCGGGGTGGGCGAAGACCTTCGGGCTGCCGATGGAGCTGATCGACGCACAGGAGGCGCAGGATCGTTTCCCGTTGATGTCGATCGACGGCGTGCTCGGTGGCGTCTGGCTGCCGACCGATGGCTGGCTCGATCCGTCCGGGCTGGCCCACGCGCTGGCGGCCGGTGCGCGGCAGCGCGGGGCGGCCATCCGGGCAGAGACACGGGTCGTCGGCATCGGCGTCGAGCGGGGGCGCGTCGCATGCGTGACGGTCGAGCACAAGGGTGAGCGTTCCGACATCCAGACCGAGGTCGTCATCAACGCCGCCGGCATGTTCGCACCCGAGGTCGGGCAGATGGTCGGCGTGACCGTGCCGATCATCCCGATGGCGCACCAGTACCTGTTCACCGAGCCCCTCGAGGGCGTAGCCCCGAGCCTGCCGCAGCTGCGCGACCCGGACAACCTCGTGTACTTCCGCGAGGAGGTCGGCGGGCTGTGCATGGGGGGCTACGAACGCGACCCGGCGCCGTGGTCGCTCGAGGGCGTGCCGCCAGATTTCAACGGCAAGCTGCTGGCCCCCGACATGCCGCGTTTCGAGCCGATCATGGAGGGCGCCATCCGCCGCGTGCCCGCGATGGAGGAGGCGCGCGTCAGCCGGGTGATCAACGGACCGGAGGCCTTCACCCCTGACAACGAGTTCATCCTCGGCGAGTCCGATGTCCGCGGCTTCTGGGTCGCGGCGGGGTTCTGTGCGCACGGGATCGCCGGCGCAGGCGGCATCGGGCGGCAGATGGCGAGCTGGATCGTCGACGGCGAGCCCGAGCTGGATCTCTGGAAGATGGACATCCGCCGTTTCGGGGCGGCGTACCGGTCGCAGACCTACACGCTGGCTCGGTCGATCGAGAACTACGCGACCTACTACGACATCCATTACCCGAACGAGGAACGGCAGGCGGGTCGCCCGTTGCGGACATCGCCGACCTATGACGATCTCGCCCGGCTGGGCGCCGTGTTCGGCGAGAAGTCGGGTTGGGAGCGCCCGAACTGGTTCGAGCCGAACGCGGACCACGCGCGATTTGGTGGTCGCGAGGCGCTCGAAGCACTCCGGCCGCGGGGCTGGGCGGGTCATCACTGGTCGCCGGCGATCGCTGCCGAGGCGCTCGCGACGCGCCAGGCCGCTGCGCTGTTCGACGAGTCGTCGTTCGCCAAGCTCGAGGTCGCGGGGCAGGGCGCCTGTGCGTTCCTGCAGCGGGTCGCGGGCAACGACATCGACCGGCCCGTCGGATCGATCGTGTACACGCAGCTGCTCGACCGCCGTGGCGGCATCCAGGCCGATCTGACCGTCACGCGCCGCGCGGACGACCGGTTCATGCTCGTGACCGGCACCGCGTACGGCAACCACGACGCGGGCTGGCTGCGTTCGAACCTGCCCGACGACGGCTCAGTCGAGATCCGGGACGTGACCTCGTCGCGCGTCTGCTTCGGCCTGTGGGGACCCCGGGCACGCGACATCCTCGCCGCGTTGACGCGCGACGACGTGTCGGACGCCGGCTTCCCGTACCTCACCGCGCGCGAGATCAGCGTCGGGTCGGTGCCGCTCCTGGCCCTGCGGGTCACGTATGTCGGCGAGCTCGGCTGGGAGCTGTACGCCCCGACCGAGTACGGACGGTCGCTGTGGTCCGCCCTGTGGGAGGCAGGGCTCGAGCACGGGCTGGTCGCCGGTGGCTACCGGGCGATCGAGGCGCTCCGACTGGAGAAGGGCTATCGCGTCTGGTCGAGCGACATCACACCCGACGAGACCCCGTTCGAGGCGGGTTTGGGCTTCGCCGTTTCTCTCGACAAGCCCGAGCCATCCCTGGCGCACGACGCGCTGGTCGAGGCAAAGGCGAATGGGCCAGGCAAGCGGCTGCGCTGTCTCGTCCTCGACGACCCGCTCGACGTCTGCCTCGGCAACGAGCCGGTCCGGGTCGATGGCGACATCGTCGGGCGGGTGACCAGCGGCGGCCAGGGCTTCGCGATCGAGAAGTCGATCGCGTACGCGTACCTGCCGCCCGACCGGGCGATCGGCACGCGCGGAGAGGTCGAGGTGTTCGGCCGATGGGTCGGCTTCGAGGTCGTGCACGAGCCGCTGTACGACCCCGACAACGCCAGGATCCGCTCGTGAGCACGGTCGACGAGCGGCGCGCCTGGGTCGACCTGGGTCTGGCGATCGCCGACAAGGCCGATGCGATCGCCCTGCGCCATTTCCGGCGCGACCTCGAGATCAGCACGAAGCCCGATCGCACTCTCGTCACCCAGGCCGACACGGCGATCGAACGCATGATCCGCGAACGGATCCTGGCGGCCCATCCGGATCATGGGCTGGTGGGCGAGGAATATGGGGTAGAGGCGCCCGATGCGCGCGTCCGCTGGTACATCGACCCGATCGACGGCACGCACAACTTCGTCCGTGGGGTGCCGCTGTTCGGGATGCTGCTGGGCGTCGAGGAGGATGGCGAGCTCCAGGCCGGCGTGATCTCCGCGCCTGCCCTCGGTGAGCGCTGGTACGCCTGGGGTGGCGGCGGAGCCTGGGCCGTTCGGGCGGCGTCGGGTGAAGGACCGCGACGCATCCGGGTGTCCACTGTCGCCGCGCTCGAGGACGCCCAGCTGCTGTACGGGAGCGCCCGCGACATCCGGCGGTCCGGGCGAGCCCCCGGGTTCGAGTCGCTCCTCGATGACGTGTGGCGAGAGCGTGGGTTCGGCGATTTCTGGGGATACGCACTCGTCGCGGAGGGCGCAGCCGAGGGCATGGTCGAGGTCGACCTGTCGACCTGGGATGCGGCGGCTCCCGCGATCGTGGTCCAGGAGGCCGGTGGGCGGTGGACGGACCTGGACGGGGCCCGTCGGATCGACACCCGTACCTTTCTGGTCAGCAACGGTGTCCTTCACGATGAGCTGCGTGAAAGGTTGCTCCACACCGGCTGATCGGAGGCCTGGCAGCCCGGCCTCATGTGGGGATCAAGCGACGAGCTCCGCTAGGCGCCCGCGGCAGCCAACGAAGCGTCGAGGATCGCCAACGCCTGCTCCACCTCATCGGCCGTGGTGACGAGCGGCGGGATGATGCGGATGACGTTCACGTAGGTCCCGGCGGTCAACACGATCAGGTTGCGCGCCAGCGCCTCGGCCTGGATGCGCTTCGTGAGATCGGGGTCGGGGACGCGTCCGTCTCCCTCGTCCGGCTTTACGAGCTCGATGGCCACCATCAGCCCGAGGCCACGCGCGTCGCCGATCGATCGGTACTTGTCCTTGAGCTTCCGCAGGCCGGCCAGGAGCTGGGCGCCGCGCTCCCGAGCATTGGCCACGAGCCCCTCGTCCTCGATGACATCGAGCGTGGCGTTGGCCGCCGCGCATGACACGACGTTGCCGCCGTACGTGCCGCCATGGCTGCCGGGCTTCCAGCGGGTCATCAGCTCCTGGCGGGCGAGGATCCCGGACAGGGGCAGCCCGGAGGCGATGCCCTTGGCCATGACGAGGATGTCCGGTTCCACGTCGTAGTGCATCACGGCGAACATCTGCCCGGTCCGCCCGAAGCCCGTCTGTACCTCATCCGCGATCAAGAGGATCCCGTGCTGGCGGGTCAGCTCGCGGAGCCGCGGCAGGAAGTCCGGCGGCGGGACGATGTAACCGCCTTCACCCAGGATCGGCTCGATGATGATCGCGGCCACCTGGTCCGGGTAGATGAACTGGTGGAAGGTCAGGTCGAGCTGCTCCTCCCAGTCACACGTGCACGCCGATGGGTCGTGCGGACCGCCGGAGGCGCGGTAGCAGTACGGATAGGCGGTGTGATACACGCTGCCCGGGAGGGGCTCGAACGCACCCCGGTACACGTCCTTGGCCGTCGTCAGCGCCATCGTCTGGGCGGTCCGGCCGTGGTAGCCGTAGCGGAACGCCATGATCGCCGGGCGTCCGGTGGCGACCCGCGCCAGCTTGACGGAGGCCTCGATCGCCTCAGCGCCTGAGTTGGACAGGAATGCCTGGTACGGCCCGCCGGGCAGCAGGTTCGGAAGGCGGTCGTACAGGCGCAGACCCGGCTCGTGGTACAGGATGTTCTGCTGTCCGTGGAGCAGCTTCTGCGCCTGCGCCGCGATCGCTGCCGCGACGCGCGGGTGAGCGTGTCCCGTGCTGGTCACGCCGATCCCGGACGAGTAGTCCAGGTAGCGCTCGCCGTCTCGCGTGATCAGCCACGAGCCCTCACCGCGGTCGACATCGAGATTCGTGATACGACCCCACACGGCCGGCACGACGGCGTGGTCGGGCAGGGTGGTGCGCCCCTCGGTCGTCATACCCGGCCCGCCGCGTAGTCGCGCGCCGCCACGCGGCGCTGCCAGGCGGTGGTCAGCATCACGAGCCCGACGGCCGTGACGAAGATGATCGTGCCGATGACGTTGACCTGGACCGGGATACCGCGGAGCTGCGACGCGTAGATGAACAGCGGGAACGTCTCGGTCTGGCCCGAGGTGAACGCCGTGATGACGTAATCGTCGATGGACAGGCTGAAGGCGAGCAGCGCTGCGGCGATGACGCCCGGCAGGATCAGCGGGAAAGTGACCTTCCAGAACGTCGTCCATTCGTTCGCGCCCAGGTCCATCGCAGCCTCCTCCAGGTGACGCGGGAAGTTCGCTAGTCGCGCCTTCACGGTCACGACGACGAAGCTGATGTTGAACATGATGTGCGCGATCAGGACGGTCCGGATGTTGAGCGGGAACACGAGCCCCTCCGGGATCGGCAGCTGGACGGACGCGACGAACGTCGTGAGCAGTGATGCGCCGAGGACGATCTCGGGCGTCGACATCGGCAGGAAGATGAGCACGTTCGTCGCCGCCCGGCCGCGGAACGAGTAACGCGCCAGCGCCAGGCCGATCATCGTGCCGAGCGTCGTCGCGACGAGGGTCGACAGGAACGCGATGACTAGGCTGTTCCGCACGGCCTCCGCCAGACCGGGGCGCCCGAGCGGGTTGAGCCAGGCGTCGAGCGAGAACTCGCGCCAGTTCAGGTTCGAGCGGCCGGTCGGGATCGTTGAAGCTGAACAGGATCATGACCGCGACCGGCAGGATCAGGTAGGCCGTGACGCCGACCACGTAGATCGGCAGCAGCCACCGATCGATCAGGCGCCCGAGACGCGCGGCGGGCGCACGTCGCGTGGCGGTCACGGCGCTCGTCGTCGTGGTCGAGGTCGTGGCCATCAGACCGCCGCTCCGGTCAGCTCCTCGGTCCCGATCAGCCGGGTGTAGAAGAACAGCCCGACCAGGATCGCGACCATCAGGACGAACGACAGCGCCGACGCGGTCGGGTAGTCGGTCACCTCGAGATAGCGGGCCTGGATGACGTTGCCGATCATCAGCGACTGGGGGTTGCCGAGCAGCTCGGCGTTGATGAAGTCACCGACGGCCGGGATGAACGTCAGCAGCGATCCCGCGAAGATCCCGGGTAGCGATAGCGGCAGGGTGACGCGGATGAACGCCTGGCCGATCAGGAACGTGCCGACGATGGCGCCGACGATGGCGCCGGGGATACCGATCGTCAGCGGCCCGTAGTCCATCACCGCCCCGACGACGAGACCGAGCACGCCGCCGATGACGCAGCCCGACGACCGTGCCCTGCGGCCGCCACGGGCCTGCGTAGAGGTCCTCGGCGGCCTCGATGAGGCGCTTGTCGATCCGCTCGAGCGAGACGTAGAGCGGCAGCGTCATGAACGGCAGGAAGTTGTACGTGATCCCCGCGATGACGGCCGCCGGCGTCGCTAGCAGCCGGAACTCCTCCGACAGCAACCCGAGATCCTTGAGCGGCCCGAGGAGCAGACCGTCGTCGGCCAGGATGATCTTCCAGGAGATCGTGCGCAGCAGAAAGCTCGTGAAGAAGGGCGCGATCACCAGGAACAACAGCAGGTTCTTGTAGGCGCCGCCGCGGAACGCGATGGCGTACGCGAGCGGGAAGCCCAGCGCGAACGCGAGGGCGGTCGCCAGCGCGCCGTACACGATCGATCGGGCGAGCCACGGCCAGTACTCGCTGATGGCCTCGGGATAGATGCCCCAGTTCCAGGTCTGCGAGAACCCGGCATCCAGGTTCCCCGTCCAGAGCGAGACGAGGAACATCTGGAACGCCGGGTACACGTAGAAAACGACGAGCCACAGCAGGCCCGGCAGGAGGAGCGCGTAGGGCGCGATCGCGCGGAGGTGCAGCGCGCGACGCATCGGCGACTAGAGGCCCATCGCCTTCGTGAACGCCTCTGCCCAGGCCGCCTCCTCGTCGGCGGTCGTGGCCCGGAACTGATGCAGCCGGGCGACCGAATCCTCGGGCGGGAAGATCAGCGGGTTGTTGGCGATCTCGGGATCAAGTCCGACCATGACCTCCTTCGCGCCTGCGACCGGGCAGACGTAGTTGACGTAGGCCTCGACCGTCGCGGCGTTGGTGGGGTCGTAATAGAAGTCGATCCAGCGCTCTGCCTGCGGCTTGTTCGGCGAGCCCTTGGGGATGACCATGTTGTCGGTCCACAGCATCCCGCCTTCCTTGGGCAACGCCCACTGGAAGTCCTGTTCGGGTGTCTGGTCGGGGACCAGCAGGGTGAGCACGTCGCCCGACCAGGCCATCGCCAGGACGACGCTACCGCCGGCCATGTCCTCGACGTACGAGTTGCCGGTGACCTGGCGGACGATGCCGGACTTGATGGCCTTGTCGACTTCGGCGAGCGCCGCGTCGAACTGCTCCTGGGTCAGGTCCTCGGGCTTGCTGCCGAGCCGGATCGCCGAGAGGCCGATCGTGTCGCGCATCTCGGACAGATACGTCAACTTGCCCTTGAACTCGTCGGCAAAGAACACCTCCAGCGAGTCCAGGTCGCCGGTCTTGTTCTTGTCGTAACCGATGCCGGTCATGCCCGACTGCCACGGCGCGGCGAGGTTCGTGTCGGGATCGAACGAACGGCCCTTGTAGTTCTCGGCAAGGTTCGCCACGAAGTTCGGCGTCATCGACGTGTCGATCGTCTCGAGCCAACCGAGCCGGGCCAGGCGGGCGACCATCCAGTCGGTGACGACCACGATGTCCCACTCGGTCGGCAGGCCGGCCTCGAGTGGCGCCTGCAGGTCGCTGGCGAAGAACGTCTCGTTGTCGTCGACGGCGCCGTCCGCGTATTCGACGGTGATGCCGGTCTCGGTCTGGAACTTCTCGATGGTCGGGAACGACGAACCGTCCTCGGTGACGTCGATATAGCCGATCCAGTTCGCGAACCGGACCGTGCCGCTGGTGGCCGGCGTGCCACCGGCGCCGGCACTCGCGCTCGCGCTCGCACCGGCCGTTGCGCTGGCAGCGGCCGTCGCGGACGCAGCGCCGCTCCCGGCTGGGGGCGTGCCGCAGGCGGCCAGGAAGGCGGCCGTGCCGGCGAGGGCGCTGCCCTGCAGGAATCGGCGGCGTGTCAGATCCCCGGGGAGTGGCGTGCCGGTGTCGGTCATCGATGCTCTCCTCTCATGCCGTCGCGGCCTCGGCGGCCTCGGCGGTGGCAGTTGCCCCGGTACTACTTGAAGCGGCGGCTGGTTCCGCGACGACGAAGCTGTGGTCGGGTGACCACGTCAGCAGGACATCCTCGCCGGGTGCCCACAGTTCGGCGCGGGTGGCGCGTTCGACGTTCTGTTCGTAGACGGTCAGGCGGGCGCCGCCTCGCGCCTCGACCTGGTACTGGGTGCTCACGCCCAGGTACGACGCATCGCGGACGACGCCTCGGAGTTGGTTGTGGCCGGCGGGCGTCGGGTCGATCTCGGACGGTTCCCGCAGGCGGATCTTCTCGGGCCGAACGCCGATGCTGACGTCGACCTTGCCGTTGACGAGCGCGCTCGGGGCGCGGACCGTCGAATCGTCGGCCAGCCGCACGGTCGCGTACTGGCCGTCCGTGCCCTGGACCGCGCCGGGCAGGAGGTTGCTGATGCCAAGGAAGCCGGCGACGAAGCGGGTGGTCGGGCGCTCGTAGAGGCTCTCGGGGTCGCCGAGCTGTTCGTAGCGGCCCTTGTTCATCACCGCGATGCGATCGGACATCGTCATCGCCTCTTCCTGGTCATGGGTCACGTAGATGAACGTGATCCCGACCTCTTGCTGGATGCGCTTGAGCTCGACCTGCATCTGCTTGCGCAACTTGAGGTCGAGCGCGCCGAGCGGTTCGTCGAGCAGCAGGACGGCGGGCT
Organism: uncultured Chloroflexia bacterium; assembly: GCA_963819655.1. Classification (GTDB taxonomy): domain Bacteria; phylum Chloroflexota; class Limnocylindria; order Limnocylindrales; family CSP1-4; genus SPCO01. The sequence continues at coordinate 239,024 of CAWFXA010000003.1, forward strand.
TGTTGATGAGGGCCCGCGCGAGTGCGACGCGCTGCGCCTGGCCGCCGCTGATCTGGGTCGGCTTGCGGCGCTCGTAGCCGGGCAGCTCGACGAGCGCCAGCATCTCGGCTACGCGGCTCTTGACCTCCTGGTCCTTCACGCCCTTGCGCCGGAGTCCGAATGCGACGTTCTCGTAGATCGTGAGGTGGGGGAAGAGCGCGTAGTTCTGGAAGACGGTGTTGACGTTGCGCTTGAACGGCGGCAGCCACGTGACGTCCTCGCCCTGGAGCTCGATGAGGCCGGACGTGGGCTCCTCGAAGCCGCCGATCATCCGCAGGGTCGTGGTCTTGCCGCAGCCCGACGGCCCGAGGAGGCTGAAGAACTCACCGTCCTGGACCTCGAGATCGATGTGGTCGACCGCGACGGTCTCGCCGAATTGCTTGACCACATCCACGAGCCTGACGTCGACGGGCACGTTCGTTCGCACTCCTGGCGTGGGGGCCGCGTCGGGGCCGCACGGTCCAAGCGGTCGGGTCGTCTCCTCGCGGCTCGCGCTCCTCCGCCGCGAAGCCGGTCCTGGCTCTCTCGCCCGAAACTGGGATAGGCGGGCCGGGAGGCCAGATGCGGCCGAGGATATGGGCGGATCGCTCAGGGTGTCAAGGACGCGGGAAACGAGGGTTCGTGCTCGCGGGCCGTGCGAGATTCGTCGCGCGGCGTGCTGACGGATGCGGGGTTCGCAGCGTCGGCCGCGAGTGCATCGCGGCACGCACCGCCGAAACTCCCGCGCGGGCTCTCCCCGCAGGCAGGGTACGATGTATTCCGACACTTCCCGTGACAGAACGAGGCCGACCGTCGCATGACCACAATCACCGAAGGAGCCGTCCTCGAGGCACTCCGCGCCGTGCAGGAGCCGGAGCTCGGGCGCGACATCGTGACCCTCGAGATGGTCAAGTCGATCGCGATCGAAGACTCCCGCGTCGCATTCACGATCGAGCTGACGACGCCCGCCTGCCCCCTGAAGGACGAGATCGAGCAGAACGCGCGCTCGGTCCTGACCGACATCGGCGCGAGCGACATCCAGATCACGTGGGGGGCGATGGTCCGCCGCGCCTCGCCGCGCCAGGCCGAGCAGCTCGTGCCGGGCGTCAAGAACATCGTCGCGGTGGCGTCAGGCAAGGGCGGCGTCGGCAAATCGACGGTCAGCGTCAACCTCGCGGTCGCGCTCGCGCAGGCCGGGGCCACGGTCGGCCTCCTCGATGCCGACATCACAGGCCCCAACATCCCGCAGATGCTCGGCGTGGAGGGTCAGCCCAAGGCCAGCCCGAACAACAAGATCACGCCGCTCGAGCGCTACGGCGTCAAGACGATCTCGATCCAGTTCTTCGTGCCCGAGGGCCAGCCCATCGTGTGGCGCGGCCCGCTCGTGGGCGGCGCGATCCAGCAGTTCCTGCGTGACGTCGAATGGGGCGACCTCGACTACCTCGTCATCGATCTGCCGCCGGGCACATCTGACGCCCAGCTCACGCTGGCCCAGGCCGTGCCGATCTCCGGCGCAGTCCTGGTCACGACCCCGCAGGAGGTCAGCCTGAGCGACGTCACAAAGGCGCTTGCGATGTTCCAGCGCATGAACGTGCCCGTCCTGGGCGTCGTCGAGAACATGACCGCGTTCGCGTGTCCGCACTGCGGCGAGCTCACTGAGATCTTCGGGCGGGGCGGCGGCGAGCGCTTCGCGGCCAAGCACGGCCTCGACTACCTTGGCGGCGTGCCGCTCGATATCACGGTCCGCCAGGGTGGCGATGTCGGCGTCCCGGCGGTCGCCCAGCGGGAGCCCGGACCTGCCGCCCGCGCGTTGACGCTGGTGGCGCAGACCGTCGCCGCGCGGATGAGCGTGCGCGCCGCGACGGCCGAGGCACGCCCGCTCGTCACGATCTCCTGAGGGGCCGAGGCTGACGGCATGCGTTGTCCGTCGTGCGGGGTCGCGGCAGGGGACGACGCAAGGTACTGCGCGCAATGCGGGAATCCGATCGAGCGATCGGACGCCCCGAGCGGTGACGGCGATGGCACGGCAGGGCGGACCACACCAGGGCCGCCGGGCGCGCTGAGCCCGCTATCGACGACGTCGGGAGACCGACGGATCGTCACCGCCCTCTTCGCCGACCTGGTCGACTACGTGCGCATGCTCGCCGAGCACGATCCCGAAGTGGTGCGAGCGCGGGTGACGGTGGCGCTCGGCACGATGGCAGCGGCCGTCGAGCGCTTCGAGGGGACGCGCGAGAAATTCATCGGCGATGCGCTCTTCGCCGTCTTCGGCTGGCCGCGGGCACACGACGACGACGCGGTCCGTGCCTCGCTGGCCGCCCTCGCCATCCGCACCGGGCTGCAGGACCTCGGCATGGGCGGTGAGCCGATGGACGTCCGGATCGGTCTCGCGACCGGTGAGGTCGTGGCCGCCGCGGCGGCGCCGCTGGACGGTGACCTGCGTCTGACCGGCGAGGCCATCACGACGGCGGCGCGGATCCAGTCGATGGCCCGACCGGGCGAGATCCTGCTCGACGATGCCACCAGACAGGCAGCGCGGGGCAGGCTGGCCACCGACACGCGTGGAGAGGTCGTCCTCCGCGGCCAGTCGACCGCCATCGAGCTGCACGCGCTCCGCGGCGAGGCGGGCATGAGCGCGTGGCTCCCGTACCGCGCCGCGTCGCCGGGTCCGCTCGTCGGGCGCGAGGATGAGCTTGCGACGATCGCGGCTGCGCTCGAACGAACGCGGCGGACCGGCCACGGTGTCGCGCTCGTCATCGAGGGCGAGGCCGGGATGGGCAAGTCGCGCCTCCTGACGGCCGTCGAGGCCGCCGCCCGCGACGTGGGCTTTGCGTGGACGTGGACCGAGAACGTGTCCTACGGCCGCGGCGAGCCGTACCGCTGGGCTCGCCTGTTCGCCCAGGTCATCGCCGACGAGCACGGCGTCGATTCGGGCTCGCTCGTGCGCCGTTTCATCTTCACGGACGACCTGTCGCCCGAGACCGTCAGGCGCTTCGGCGGGGCGATCGCCGCGATCGCCCGCGATGCCGCGTTCTCCGGCTGGGAGGCGGAGTCCGCCGACGTGCCCGCGGACCCGGCCGAGGTGAACGCCACGTTGGCCGAGGTCGCCGCGCGCTACGTCGATCGGCTGTTCGAATCGACAGGGCCCCGTGTGATCGTGATCGACGACCTGCACTGGCTCGATCCATCGAGCGTCGGGCTGGTCGACCTCGTCGTGGAGAGAACCGTGGACCACCCGGTCCTTATCCTCGCGGCGACCCGCCCCGGGCCACTCCCCGGCTGGGCGACACGCGACTCGACCACCCGAGTGCGGCTCAACGGCCTGGCCGAGCCCGATACGGCCCGGCTGGCCACCCTCGTCGCTCGGGCGGCGGTCGATGCTGAAGGAGTCCGCAGCATCCACGAACGGACCGGCGGGAACCCGCTCTTCGTCGGCGAGACCGTGCGCGCCTTCCTCCAGGACGGCACGCTTCAATGGCGGGACGGCCGGCTGGCATTGATCGGGAGCGGCGGGTCGCGTATCCCCGTGACCCTGCGGGCCGTGCTGGGCGCGCGTATCGATGCGATGCCATCTGCCGCTCGCGAAGCGCTCGGCGTCGCGTCGATCATCGGGATCACGTTTCGGCCATCCCTCGTCGAGGAGTTGCTCGACCATCCGCTCGAGCAGGGAGCGTTCGATCTGCTCGCCGAGAGCGCGTTGATCGCGCCGATCGATGACGACCATTGGCGATTCGCTCACGCGCTCATCCACGACGCCGCGTACGCGGGGCTCCTGGCCAGTCGGCGACGCACGCTCCACACTCGACTGGCCGATCGGCTCGAACGTCGCGGGGGGGTGCCGGCTACGGGTCAGATCGCTGCCCACCGCGTGGCAGCGGGCGACGCACCGCGAGCGATTCCGCTGCTGCGCGAAGCGGGCGAGAGCGCGCTCGCGTTGGGTGCCGTCGCGGAGGCGGCGGCCTATTGGCAGCAGGCGGCCGACCTCGCAGCGAGCGACGACCCGGACGGCGCCGCGCGGGATCGGCTGCGGGCGAGCGAGGCCGTTGAAGCATCGAGCTTGCTCCGCGACGCGACAGCGGCGTCCTCGGCTACTGCCCCATCGGCCGCGGGTCCCGCCCCGATCTAGCGCCTTCTCGCCACCTGTCCGGCCCGCGTCTAGCCGGCTGCGCCCTTGAGATCGACGCGACGCGTCGCGGGCGCCCGTGCCGTGGCGTCACGTGTCCGACCACGGACATCGTTCTCCGGTCGGACCGTGATCGTCAGCCCGTCGACCGCGGTACGGACCCATGGCCCGGCCGCGGCACACATCGCGTCCATCTCGGGCTTGCGCGCCGGGCCGTAGTGGACCAGGACGGCAGATCGCACCTCGGCTCGTCGCGCGAGCTCGATGGCCTCTTCGGGGGTCAGGTGGCCCCGCTCCGGGTCGTCGTGGGCAGCGAGCCCCAGGGCGCTCTCGACGAGCAGCAGATCGGCGCCGCGCACGCCGTCCTCGACCGATGCCGACGGACCGGTGTCGCCGGTGTAGGCCAGGCGCGACCCGTCGGGCGCATCGACCACCACGCCCCAGGCGGGGACGTAATGGCGGCCCTGGACGAACCGCAGGCGGAGGTCACCGATCTGAAGCATCTGCGCCGGGTCGTATTCGACGGCTGTGAAGGCGGCATCGAAGAAGCCGACCCGTTCACTCACGGCGTTCGCGAGCGCGTCGAGGCGCGGCCGGCCGCCCGGCGGCAGGTAGATCGGCAGCGGCACGGGCGCCGGTTCGCCCCACGGATACAGATAGCGCAGCCCGACGATGTCGAGGTAATGGTCGGCGTGCATGTGGCCGATGACGATGGCCGAGAGGTCGTGCGGATCGAGCACCTTCTGCAGGTTTCGGATCACGCCCTGACCGCAATCGAGCAGGATCGCGGTCGATCCCCATTCGACCAGGAATCCGGCCGTCGGCGTGGCCGGGTGGGGGGCCGCCGTGCTGCAGCCGAGCACGGTCAAACGGAGGCGATCACCGAGCGTGTTCCTCATGGCGGCATGCTAGAAGGCCGCGTTGCAGGGGTGTGTCGCCATTCGGACACGTTTACCATCGGCCACATGCTGGTAGGACGTCCGGTCCTTGACGCGTTGGCAACGATCCCGTTCTTCGCGGGTCTCGACCCGGCCGCCCTCGAACGGGTCGCGGCCGGGATGCGCTCGCGCCGGTTCAAGCGCGGCGAGGTGATCTTCCACATCGGCGATCCGGGTGATGCGCTGTTCGTGATGGTCGATGGCGAGGTGAAGATCTCGCTGCCCTCGGAGACCGGCGAGGAGGCGTTCCTGGCGACCCTGCGCAAAGGCGACGTGTTCGGCGAGCTGGCGCTGCTCGATGGAGCGCCGCGGTCGGCGACCGCCACCGCGATAAGCGCCACCGAGACCGTGGTGCTGCCCCGTGACCGTTTCCGCGAGCTCATCGCGACCGAAGCCGGCGTGCGCGACGCCCTCCTCGCGTCCATCGCGGGGGAGCTGCGACGCCTCACGACGCACGTGGAGGAGCTCCATTTCCTGGATATCACGGGACGCCTGGCGGCGCGGCTCGTCCGCCTGGCCCAGGAAGGCGGGACGAGGCTGCCCGATGGCGGCATCCGGCTGCGTACGAACCTGACCCAGGGCGACCTTGCGGCGATGGTGGGCTGCACGCGCCAGAGCGTGAACAAGCTGCTCGGGCAGTTCACCGATGACGGCTTGATCCGCCTCGAGCGCGAGGGGATCGTCATCAGCGACGTCGAGGGCCTGACGGCGACGTCGCGACGCTAAGAGCGCCGTCACCGACTACCGCGTTGCTCGAGGAGACGTGGTCAGGACTCCTGGCGCAACGCCTCGAACAGCGTCGCCGCCGCGATCAGCGCGGCCTGGCTCCGCCCCATGGCGCCCCCGAGGTACGTCGTGCGGGTCTGCCGGCGCTCGCGTTCGGGCGTCACGACCGCGACGCTGACCGCGAGCTCGCTGCCACGCGGCCGGGCACGGACCGCCATGCCGACGTCGACCTGGCCGGAGGCGCGCACCCGCCCGGCCCGATCCAGTAGCCCGCCTCCGTCCTCCTCACCCGCACGCGGACCCGCACCGGAGCCCGGGTGCCCCGCCTCGCCCGGGTGCGCCTCGACGAGTGCGAGCCACGGCACATCACCGAACAGCGCCGCGACCTGCCCACCCGTCCCGGTCTCGTCGACCGCGAGGCGCCAGTCGAGCGCGCCAAGCCGCATCCCGAGCGCATCGGCCCAGGTGGTGTCTCCCTCGGCCCAGATGTAGGCTCCGAGGCGCTCACGGACGAGTGCCGCAGCCTCCTCGACGCGGATCTCGGCGCTCGCCCCCTGGGCGTCAGGCCCCGTGGCGCTCACCCGGACATCGACGGCCTCGAGGCGCGCGTACGTGGCGATCTCCGGGTCCTGGCGTCGCAGGAGATCCTCGCCAAGGATCTCGGCCACCGTCGACTCCCCGATCCCGGTCAACCGGTACGTCCTGATGGCGGATTCCGACCCGAGACCGCGCGCCCGAAGCCGGGGAAGAACCTCATCCGACCACATCGGACGCATCTCGCGCGGCGGGCCGGGCAGCGCGACCGCGACGCCACCGTCCGGTCGGCTCACGAACCAGCCCGGGGCCGAGCCATTCGGGTTGGCGAGCGGCTCACACGATGGGATCCGCCACGCCTGCTTGAGATTGCTCTCGGGGAACGGCATGCCACGCCGCTCCCAGCGGGCACGCAGCCACGCCTCGATCTCGGGGTCGACGGTGACCGTCTCACCGAGGGCGCCCGCGATCGATTCGCGGGTCAGGTCATCGGGCGTCGGGCCGAGGCCGCCCGTGCTGACGACGAGATCGTCACGTTCGAAGGCCGCGACGAACGCCTCAGTGACGACATCGAGGCGGTCGGGGAGGGCCTCGATCCGGCGCACGGTGACGCCCTCCTGCGTCAGCGCGCGCGCGAGCTCGCCCGCGTTCGTGTCACGCGTTTCGCCGACCAGTAGCTCGGAGCCGATGCTGAGGATCGACGCCGTTCGGAGGGGGCGGACGGAGGCCGGCGTCGACATCGATGCAGCGTAACGGTCCCGCGAGGCGCGCAGGGTGTCGGGTGGGGTGTCTGCCATTCACACGCTGCTATCATCCGAGCCGACCCGGTCGCGCTCGTGACCGCCCGATCCCCGAGCTGGAGCAGCATCCTGGACGCCCAACCGCCGCCCCGGTCGGTACCACCCCGGGGCCTGCGCTCATCGATCGTGTCGATGCGCGATTCCGCGCTTCGACTCGTCAAGGCGCACATCGATCTTGCGAGGGCAGAAGCCGCCGCGATCGCCGGCGAGGTCCAGAAGGTCGCGGCGCTCATCGGGATCGCGATCGGCATCGTCCTGTTCGCGATCATCCTGGCGGTCATCGGCATGTCGCTCTTCCTGGGCGAATGGATCCTCGGCTCGCTCGGCTGGGGCGTGCTGCATGGCGTCCAGCTGTTCGTGGCGATCGCGATCGCCTCCGTCCTCCTCGCCCTGGGCGTGAGCGGCGGGCGGATCGCCGGGGCCTTCGTGATCGCGCTCGTGATCGGCGTCGTCGTCGGCGTGGTGATGGCGCTCGGCCTGCCGAACCAGGCCTACACCTCGATCGGTGGATCGGCACTCCCCGGGATCGAGCCGGGCGTGCGTCCGCTGTTCGTCGGCGTACTCATCGTGGGCGGCTTCGGCCTGCTGGTCGGGCTCATCGCCGCGTTCCGTGGCGGCGGGGCGGGAGCCGCCATCGGCGGGCTCCTCGTCGGCGTCGTGATCGGCGCCATCTCGGCGGTGGATTCCGGGCCGCAGGTCGGCGCCGGGATCGGCATCGCAGTGGGCTACCTCATGTGGATCGGCCTGATGGTCCTTGACGTGTCGCGATCCGGCATCGACATCGAGGCCTTCACGGCGCGCTTCTATCCGACCCAGACCATCGAGACAAGCAAGGAGACGCTCGAGTGGCTGAAGAGCAAGATGCCGCCCGGGACCGGGTCCTAGAGGCGCGAGCGGCCCTCGACCAGGAGCTGACGACGCTCCAGGGGTCGGTGCGCGCCGCGGTCGACATCCCCGCGAAGGTTCGCCAGAGCCCCGTGAAGGTCGCCGCGGTCGCGGCTGGGATCGGTTTCGTGCTGCTGCGCGGGCCCCAGCGGCTGTGGTCCGCCTTCCGGCGAGCGGTGTTCGGGCGGCGAGCGCCGATGCCCAAGCGCATGCTGCCCGACGAGATCGAGAAGACCCTCGCCAAGATGGGTGACGACGGCGAGAAGGTGCGCGGAACGCTCGAGCGGGATTTCGCCGAGTACGTCAAGCAAGCCCAGAAGAGGCGCGGGATCGGCCTCATTCCCATCGTTGTGCTCGCCTTCGCTCGGCCGATGCTTGCCCTTGCCGGCCGGCGCCTGACGGAATACCTGTTCTCGCAGAACCCGGAGGGCACCGGCACCCGGTTCGACGAGCTGCGAGCGAAGGCCGCCTTGAAGGGCGAGGAGGCCAGGGTCCAGGCGGGCGCCAAGGTCGACGAGGCGGCGGCGACGGCAGAGCGGGCCGCCGACCCCGCCAAGGAACGCGTGGACGGAGGGCGCGACGAGGGTCCGCCGTCGGGCCAGGGATCACCGACCAGGGTCTGAATCGGGACGTGCGCCGGGCGCCGCGGCCAGCGTGCCCGGCGCCTCGGCCTTGTCGCGGATGCCTCGGCTAGACTGGGCGCGCGGGCGAGTGGCGGAATGGCAGACGCGCCGGCCTTAGGAGCCGGTGCCGCGTGAGCGGCGTAGAGGTTCGACCCCTCTCTCGCCTACCACCAGAACCGGGACGGGACAAGCCTCCCGAACCGCGTCCCGGACCCTCCCTGAGCCCAGCCCTATACTCCCCATCGATGCAGATCACCCGTACTCCCGCCCCCAAGTCGACCGTCCAGCTCCAGATCGAGCTGCCCCCGGATCGACTCGACCGTGCCCTCGACGCGGCGGTTCGCGCCCTCGCGCGCCGGACGCGCATCCCCGGCTTCCGCCCAGGCAAGGCGCCGCGCCCCGTCCTGGAGCGGCACCTCGGTCCCGGCGTCGTCATGGACGAGGCCGTCGATCACCTCATGCAGGACGCCTATCGCGAGGCGCTCGTCAAGGAGGACATCCTCCCGCTGACGAACGCCGACGTCGAAGTCGTCCAGGCCGAGGAGGGCAAGCCGCTGATCTTCAAGGCGACAGTGCCGGTGCGGCCGGAGGTGAAGCTCGGCGACTACCGGGACTTCAACTTCACGCCCGAGGTCGAGACGATCGACGACGCCCGGGTCGACCAGGTCGTCGAGGAGCTACGCGACCAGAACGCGACGCTGGCAGCTGTCGAGGACCGTGGCGCGAAGGACGGCGACTATGCGGTCATCTCGTTCGTCGGCACCCGCGACGGCCAGCCCTTCGATGGCGGGACGTCCGAGCGGATGCCGCTCATCCTCGGGCAGGAGCGCCTGATCCCGGGCTTCGAGACGAACCTGATCGGGCTCAAGGTCGGTGCCACCACCGAATTCGATATCACGTTCCCGGACGACTACCCGGAGCCGGAGATGGCCGGCAAGTCAGCCCACTTCAGCGTCGAGCTCAAGGAGCTCCGCGAGAAGATCCTGCCGGACCTCGACGAGGACTTCCTGGCCAGCCTCGGGAGTTTCGAGTCGATCGACGCACTCAAGGCCGACGTCAAGACACGGCTCGAGGGAAATGCCATCGACCGCGCCCGCCACCAGTTCGCCGACCGGATCATCGAATACGCAGTCGCCAACGCGACCGTCGAGCTACCCGAAGTGCTGATCGACCAGGAGGTCGAGGTCATGCACGACGAGTTCAAGGGCTCGCTCGCGCGCCAGGGCATCAGCGAGGAGGCCTATCTCAAGGCGGTCGACAAGACCGCCGACGACCTCCATGCCGAGTTCCGGCCGAATGCGGAGCGACGGGCCAAGACCTTGCTCGTCCTCTCGAAGATCGCCGATACCGAGAATCTCACGGTGCCCGACGCCGATGTCGAGGCCGAGGTGGCCCAGGGACGGGAGCGCTACGCTGGCGATGCGCGCCTCCAGGAGTACTTCGAATCGGAGCGCGGCCGCGCGTTCATCCGGAGCACCCTGCGACGGAGCCGTGTCGTGGAGCGACTCATCGACGAGTGGCTGGCCGCCCACCCCGACCACCAGCCACTCCCACACCTCGAGGACGCGCCGGGGTCGGCGGTCGCGGACGGGGGGGCCCAGGCCAACGCGGCGATCGGGGCGACCGACCCAGGCACCGTCATCGACAGCCGAGACAGCACACCGGTCGACGAGCCAGCCACGGCGGGCTGAGCGACCGAATCCCCAAGCAGCCACACGGAATCACCCAGGAGATCCCAGATGCTCGTCCCCATGGTCATCGAGTCCTCCAGCCGAGGAGAGCGCGCCTATGACATCTACTCGCGCCTGCTGCGCGAGCGGATCATCTTCCTGGGCGACGCGATCGAAGACCACCTCGCCAACCTCGTCATCGCACAGCTCCTGTTCCTCGATTCCGAGGACCCTGAGAAGGACATCAGCCTGTACATCAACTCGCCCGGCGGCGTCGTGAACTCCGGTCTGGCGATCTACGACACCATGCAGTACCTGCGAGCACCGGTCAGCACGATCTGCCTCGGTATGGCGGCGTCGATGGCGGCGGTCCTGCTGGCGGCCGGGAGCAACGGCAAGCGGTACGCCCTGCCGAACAGCCGGATCATGATCCACCAGGGGTCCGGCGGGTTCCGCGGCAACGCTCCCGACGCGTTGATCCAGATGAAGGAGTGGGAATTCCTGGTCAACCGGAACATCGAGATCCTCGCGCGTCATACGAGCCAGCCTGTCGATAAGGTGCGGCAGGACACCAACCGGGACTACTTCATGGCTCCCGAGGATGCGAAGGACTATGGCATCATCGATGCGGTGTACTCGGAACAGTGGGATTCACTGACCGCCCAGCACCACGACGAGAAGGCCGCGGAAGCGGCCGTCGAGGCTGGCGAGGCCGAGGAAGCACCGCAGCCGAAGCGCTCCAAGGGCGACTCGGCAGGATAGGGACAAGGACAACGAACACGTGACGTCGACCAGCGGCAGCAAGGGACCCAAGGTCCCGTATCGCTGCTCTTTCTGCGGCAAGAGCCAGGAACAGGTCCGCAAGCTCATCGCGGGCCAGGGCGTGTATATCTGCGACGAGTGCATCAACCTCTGTCAGGAGATCATCGAAGAGGAGATGCTCGAGACGCCGCGCCCCAAGCAGGCTGCGTCCAAGCTCCCCAACCCGCATCAGATCAAGGATGCCCTCGACCAGTACGTGATCAGCCAGGATCGTGCCAAGAAGGTCCTGTCGGTCGCGGTCTACAACCACTACAAGCGGGTGAATGCCGGGCACCAGGTCGACGACGTCGAGCTCCAGAAGTCGAACGTGCTGCTCGTCGGGCCGACCGGCAGCGGCAAGACCCTGCTCGCCCAGACGCTGGCGCGCGTGCTGGATGTCCCGTTCTGCATCGCCGACGCGACATCGCTGACCGAGGCCGGCTACGTCGGTGAGGATGTCGAGAACATCCTGCTGCGGCTGATCCAGGCGGCCGACTTCGATGTCGCCCGGGCGCAGCGCGGGATCATCTACATCGACGAGATCGACAAGATCGCGCGCAAGGCCGACAACCCCTCGATCACCCGGGACGTCTCGGGTGAGGGCGTGCAGCAGGCGCTCCTCAAGATCCTCGAGGGCACGGTCGCCAACGTCCCGCCACAGGGCGGCCGGAAGCACCCGCACCAGGACTTCATCCAGATCGACACGACGAATGTGCTGTTCATCTGCGGTGGCGCATTCGACGGGCTTGAGAAGATCGTCGAAGAGCGGGTCGGGCGGCGCGCCATCGGATTCGGGGCCGACGGGGCGATGACCCCCGCGGACCGCGGCCGGATCCTCGAGAAGCTCATGCCCGAGGACCTGCTGAAGTTCGGGCTCATCCCCGAGTTCATCGGCCGGCTGCCGGTGATGGTCACGCTCACCGCGCTGACCGCCGAGGACCTGGTCCGCGTCCTGACAGAGCCGCGCAACGCTGTCACGCGGCAGTTCCAGAAGTTCCTAGCCCTCGACAAGGTCGAGCTCGCGTTCACGCCGGGGGCGCTGAAGGCCGCGGCCGAGGTCGCGCTCGATCGGAAGACCGGCGCACGTGCGTTGCGCTCGATCGTCGAGGAGTCGCTCCTCGAGGTGATGTACGACATCCCGGAGCGGACCGAGGTCCGCAAGTGCATCATCACCGAGGAGACCATCCGCAGCGGGCGGTTGCCGCTCCTGCTGACGAAGACGGACGTCGACGAGGGCGTCGACGAGACGAACTACGAGGAATGGTTGGCCGAGCGCGGCGAGAGCGCCTGATCGGGGAGCGCCGCGTGACGGCGCCGCCTTTTGGGCAGCGCCCTCCGCGGGCCGTTGGCGGCGCCGATTCTGATCCCACCAGACGTTTCGGGGCTCCGAGGGCCATATGCCCTCGGAGCACTCTGCCAGCCACGCTCGTGGCGGTCCATCCACGCACCGGATCACGCGGCCGACGACCGTTATGCGGCCCGCTGGCCTGGATCGTCTGCTCCCAGCAGAAATGTGGGAGTCATGGGTCGGTGACGAGCGTGGGCGCGGGTCCGCCCCGCACTCGGGACGCGATCATCCGGTCGCGGCGCGAGCGCGAGGCTGCCGCTCCTGGAGGCGACGCGTCGACGCGTTCGGTCGGGCGCCACGGGAGGTCAGGGTACGCGAGGCCTTCCTCGCCGAGTCGCCCTCGAACCAGACGATCTCGACGCAAAGGCCTGACTGCCGCGTCAGCCGGTCCGAGACGTCGGCGGTCGATGCTTCCGCAGGAATGTTGGCAGTTCGAGGTTCTCGTCCTCGATCGGCGCACGCCGCTCCACCGCGGGTTGTTCGTCCTTGACGCCCGGACGCGCTGACGGCACCTGAGCGTGCGGCGTGACGCGCTCGGCCTGCCTGCGGAGACGTGCGGTCAGCGTCGCCGGCGACACCGACTCCGCAGCACGATGGCCGTCGAGGCCCGTGGCGATCAGCGTGATCATGACCTCGCCCTCGGCGACGTCGCCGACGCTCGCCCCGAAGATCACGTTGGCGCGGCTGTCGGCCGTCGACCTGATCTCGTCGGCCGCCCGCCGGACCTCGCGCAACTTCAAGTCCGCGGGCCCGGACACATGGAACAGGATGCCGCGGGCGCCCTGGATGCTGGCCTCGAGGAGCGGGCTCGAGATGGCCTGCCGGGCGGCGTCCACCGCGCGGTCCTCGCCGGTCCCGCGACCCAGGCCGATCAGCGCCGGCCCCGCGTCGCGCATGATCGCGCGCACATCGGCGAAGTCGAGGTTGATGAGGCCGGGCGCCGTGAGCAGATCGACGATGCCCTGGACGGCACGGAGCAGCACGCCATCGACGACGCTGAATGCCTCGAGGGCGGATGCGTCCTCCTGGACGACCTCGCTGACCCGGTCGTTGGAGACCGTGATCAGGGCGTCCACCTCGGACGCCAGCCGCGCGGACGCCTCGTCGGCGATCTCGCGACGCTGTGCGCCCTCGAAGTCGAAAGGCTTGGTGACGACCGCGATCGTCAGCGCGCCCTGCTCTCGCGCCTTGGCCGCCACGATCGGGGCGGCGCCCGAGCCGGTGCCCCCACCGAGGCCTGCCGTCACGAACACGAGATCGGCCGACGCGAGCGCCCTGCCGATCTTCTCGGCATCCTCCTCGGCCGACTTCCGGCCGACGTCCGGATCGCCGCCCGAGCCGAGCCCGTGGGTGATCGCGTCGCCGATCCTGATGCGAGTCGGCGCGAGGGACTGGCGGAGAGCCTGGGCGTCGGTGTTGCACACGACGAATTCGACGCCGGGGATCCCGGCATCGACCATCCGGTCGACGGCGTTGCCGCCGCCCCCGCCGACGCCCACGACGAGGATGCCGCGCGTCTCCGGGTGGCGTCCCCGTCGGAACAAGCCGGGGATCGAGACTGCGACGCGGGCGACCACAAGTCCGGCGAGGACGAGGATGACGAGCTGGACGAGGGTCTGGGCCGACTGGTCCACGTCCCGAGTCTAGCCACACATCGCAAGTCCCAAGCACGACAGACGTCCTGCATCGCATGGTCCCTTCGTCGCATTCGATGCCGTCCGGACCCGGCAAGAGCCCGTGCTACACTCGCCGCCGTCACGGCTGTGACAGGAGAGGAGTAGCGTCGGGACGGCCCCGAGCGAGCGTGGGACGGTGGGAGCCGCGCGGTACGGGCCGACGCGAAAAGTCGCTCCCGAGCCATGACGGCTGACGCCCGATACCGCGTCGAGAGGGCACCGGGGATCTGCGCCGCGCGATGAGCGCGTTCGCACCGGGCGCCGAACCAGCAGGTGGTACCACGACCCGTTCGTCCGCTGGACGAGCGGGGTTTCTGTTTTCGAAACCAACGAGGCATGCGATGACCGACACGGCCGAGCCCGAGACGGCCGAGCCAGAGCTCCCGAAGGCCTATCGACCGGCGGACGTCGAGGGGCCGATCTACGAGCGCTGGCTGGCCGCGGACGTCTTCGCCCCGGACGGCGCCGGCTCGACGGCCGACCCCGCGCTGCCCCCATTCACGATCATCCAGCCACCGCCCAACGTGACGGGTTCGCTCCACCTGGGCCATGCCCAGCGGACCGCGGTGGAGGACCTCATGATCCGGCACGCCCGCATGCGTGGGCATCCGACGCTGTTCCTGCCCGGTCTCGACCACGCCAGCATCGCTGCCCAGTTCGTCCTCGACGGGATCATCGCGAAGGAGGGCGAGAGCCGGCAGTCCCTGGGCCGCGAGCGCTACCTCGAGCGGATGCGCGAGTTCTCCGAGTCGACCAAGCCGATCATGCTCGGCCAGCAGCGACGTGTCGGGGCGTCGGCCGACTGGGGGCGGCTGCGCTACACGATGGACGAGGTGTCGGCGAAGGCCGTCCGTGTCGCATTCGAGCGGCTGTACCGCGACGGGCTCGCCTACCGGACCGAGGCCATGGTGAATTGGTGCCCGGGCTGTCGGACCAGCGTCAGCGACCTCGAGGTGGTGTCGTCACCTGAGACCGGGACGCTCTGGTCGATCCGCTATCACCTCATCGACGAGTCGACCGGGGAACCCGATCCGGACGAGACGATCACCGTGGCGACCACGCGTCCCGAGACGATCCTCGGCGACGTCGCGGTGGCCGTCCATCCCGAGGACGATCGCTATCGGGCCCTGGTCGGACGCCGCGCCCGGGTCCCGTTCGTCGAGCGCGACGTTCCGATCATCGCGGACGACGTCGTCGATCCGGCGTTCGGTACCGGCGCGGTGAAGATCACGCCTGCACATGACCCGGACGACTACGCCACCGGCAAGCGTCACGGGCTGCCTGCGCCGACGATCCTCGCCGACGACGCGACCATCACCAACACGGGCACGCGGTTCGACGGCCTCGATCGCTACGAGGCCCGCCGCCGGATCGTGGCCGAGCTCGCGGAGAACGGCGATCTCGCCGATGAGCGCCCGCACGAGATGGTCCTCGGCCGCTGCCAGCGCAGCAACGACGTCCTCGAGCCGCGGCTCAAGACGCAGTGGTTCATCCGCACCGGGCCGCTCGCGGCCCGGGCGCTTGACGCGACCCGGTCCGGGCGCACGCGGATCGTGCCCGAAAGGTTCGAGAAGACCTGGGAACACTGGCTGACCAACATCCGTGACTGGAACGTGTCGCGCCAGCTGTGGTGGGGCCACCGCATCCCTGCCTGGTATTGCCCGGACGGCCACGTCACGGTCTCGTCCGATCCAGGTGGCCCGACCGCATGCGAGGTCTGCGGGCGCCCGGCCCCGGAGCTCCAGCAGGACCCGGACATCTTCGACACGTGGTTCAGCTCCGGCCTGTGGCCGTTCTCGACCCTGGGCTGGCCGGACGACACGCCGGACTACCGGACCTACTACCCGACATCGGTCATGGAGACGGGCTACGACATCATCTTCTTCTGGGTCGCCCGGATGATGATGCTCGGCCTGCATCTGACCGACCGGGAGCCCTTCCACACGATCTACCTCTCGGGCCTGATCCGCGACCCGGAAGGCCAGAAGATGTCGAAGACGAAGGGCAACGTCGTCGACCCGCTCGGGGTCATCGACGAGACCGGTGCCGATGCCCTCCGCTTCGCCGTCATCCATGGCACGGCGCCCGGACAGGATCAGCGGTTCGGCCGCACCAAGCTCGAGAACGCGCGCAACTTCGCCAACAAGCTGTGGAACGCGACACGCTTCGTCATCGGCGCCCGTCCGGACACCATCCCGTCGGGGGCCGAGCGGCGGCTGCCGTCTGAAGCCGACCTGGGGCCCGCCGAGCGCTGGATCCTGTCACGCGCCAGTGCGACGGTCGAGGCCGTCGACGCCGCCATGGCCGATCACGCCTTCGGCGAGGTCACGCGGCTCCTGTACGACGCGATCTGGAATGAGTTCTGCGACTGGGGCGTGGAGCTCGCGAAGGTCCGCCTCGCCGACGAGTCTTCGACAGCCGCGGAGCGCGAGGCGACCTGGTGGGCGCTGGTCGAGGCGCTCGACACATACCTGCGGCTGCTCCACCCGGTCATGCCGTTCGTGACGGAGACACTGTGGGGGTCGATCCCGCACCGCGCCAGCGACCCGGAGCTGCTGATCGTCGCGCGCTGGCCGGCGCCGACCGGTCGCGACGAGCGGCTCGAGCGGGAGGTCGACTCGATCCTGGAACTCGTCCGTGGCCTGCGGAATGCGCGCGCCGAGGCGCAGGTGGAGGCCGGGACATGGCTCGCGACCGAGGTCGTCGTGCCTCAAGCCCTCGGCGCGACGTTCGAGGCGCTGCGCCCCGCGATCGAGCGACTCGCGCGCGCCCGGCCGCTCGAGCGGCGACTGACGCGCGAGGCGCTCGGGGAGGGGAGGGCATCGACGGACGGTGCCCTGACGGTCATCGCGGGCGAGCTCGAGGCGCTCGCCCACCGCCCGGAGACCGCGTCCGACCCCGCGGCCCGCGATCTGGAGCGGGCACGGCTCCAGCGAGAGCTCGACGACGCGCGCGGATGGCTGGAAGCGGCGCGGGCGCGCCTGGCCAACGACGCGTTCGTGAGCAAGGCGCCCCCGGCGGTCGTCGAGGGTGCGCGGGCGCGCGAAGCGGAGCTCGCGGATCAGGTCGCGCGCCTGGAGGACCGACTGCGCGACCGGTGACTCGGGGTCGCCACGACCGGCAGGTGGTCGGTGGCACCGTCGATACGCGGCCGCACGTGACCGCTACCCGGCGGGCGGCAAGGGTTCCACCCGGGCCGATGGCGGCCCGGATGTCCCGCGTCGAGACGCGCAGCGCCGGCGGATCGCCGATCGCCGCGCCGCCCTATTTGACGGAGCCCGCCAGCAGGCCCTGGACGAAGTACCGCTGCAGGCTGAAGAACACGAGAAGCGGGACGGCCATGAGGATGAACGCCCCGGCGGCCAGCAGGTGCCATTCGGTGCCGTACTGGCTGAGGAGGTTCTGGATGGCCTTCGTCATGGGCCACATGTCGCCACGCTGCACGAACACCAAGGCCATGAGCAGGTCGTTCCAGACCCACAGGAACTGGAAGATCCCATACGCGGCGATGGCCGGCACGGACAGCGGGACCACGATCTGGCGGAAGATCCCGATCGTCGACGACCCATCGATGCGAGCGGCCTCGATCAGGTCCTTCGGCAGCGTGATGAAGAAGTTGCGTAACAGGAAGATCCCGAACGGCAGGGCGAACGCGGTGTGGGTGAGCCAGATCGCGCCGAAGCTGTTGAGCAACCCGGTGGGGGCGAACAGCTTGAGCAAGGGGATGAACGCCACCTGGACCGGGATCATCAGCAACGCGACGACGAGCAGGAACAGCCCGTCGCGGAAGGGGAAGTTCAGCCACGAGAACGCGTAGGCGGCCATCGACGCCAGCGCCAGCGGGATGAGCGTCGAGGGCACGGCGATCAGGAACGTGTTGCCGAACGCCTCGAGCATGCCCTGGGAGGTCAGCACCTCCTGGTAGTTGGCCAGCGTGAAGCGGAACTGCAGGAAGCTCTCCCACCAGCCCGTCACCTGGATGTCGCTGCGGGGTCGGAAGGACGTCACGAGCAGGCCCACCGTCGGCGCCAGCCAGACGAGCGCGATGAGCCCCAGCCCGATGTGGATGGGGGACTTGTTGAGGAAGCGGACGATCCGTTGGCTGGTGGTCCGCTCGCGATCGGCGGCTCGGGGTTCTGCGACAGCAGTCATCTACACGACCCTCGAGCTACGGAAGCGTCGGATGTTGTAGGCCATGATCGGAATCAACAGGATCAGCATGATCACTGCGATCGCCGCGCCGCGGCCGAACTGGCCGCCCGGGATCGACTCCTGGTACATCGTGAAGGCGATCACGCGACTGGCCGTGCCGGGACCGCCGTTCGTCAGCACGTAGATCAGGTCGAACAGCTTGATCACGTTGACGAGCAGCGTCACGGCGAGGACCGAGATCGGCAGGCTGACCATCGGCAGGATCACGCGGAAGAAGATCTGCCGCTCGTTCGCACCGTCGGTGCGGGCGGCCTCGAGGACCTCGCTCGGGATGCTCTTCAGGGCCGCCGACAGGATGACGGTGGCGAACCCGACGGATCCCCAGATGCCGGCCGCGATCAGCGCTGCGTTGACGAGCGACGGATTGCCGAGCCACGAGATCCCGCGCTCGGTGAAGGGATCGAGGATCGCGTTCAGGAGCCCGATGTTCGGGTCCGGTGCGTAGACGAAGTTCCAGATGATCGCCAGGGCAGTCGCCGCGATGGCCATCGGCAGGAAGACCACTGCCTTGATGATCGATTCGTAGCGGACACGCGATGCGAGGACCGCCACGACCAGGCCGAAGAAGATCACCAGGCTCGTGTAGAAGATGGCCCACAGGACGTTGTTCCAGATCGCTCCCGACGGCGGGAACGTGCTGAGGTTGATGAAGCTCTTGTCGCCGAGCAGGCCGATGTAGTGGTCGAGGCCCACCCATTCGGTGAACTCTCCGCGCCGCCCGCGGTTGAAGCTCAGCGCGATGGTGTAGATCGTGGGGTAGACGAGGAAGACGGCCATCAGGAGGGCCGGCGGCCCGAGAAACAGCAGCGCTGCGAGGTCGTATCGACGTCCGGCGGGGGTCGGTGGCGGTGGCGCCTTCAGTTCCGTCGACATCGCGCCCGGGACGTAATCCCCGGTGCCTGCGGCCATGCGTTCCCTCCTCTCCCGAGAACGGCGACACGGGCGACCCGAAGGCCGCCCGCGTCGGATCGATCGTCCTAGAGCGACCTCTCGATCACTCGGCGTCCCAGGCGGCCTTCACGCGCGTCTGGAAGTCTGCCCAATCGATGGTGTCGCCGCGGATCGCCCGCTGCAGCAGGGCACCGAGCCCCTCACCGGCGATGCCGGCAGGCAGGAGGTCGGCGCCGTCGTAGCGGATCTCATCGGCGTTCTTGAGGGATTCGGCCTCCCGGACGACGAGTTCGTTCGGGTAGGCGCTGGTCTGGACGCCCGTGTGCGGCGACACGATGGCACCCGTGCCCGCCCAGACCGCGTTGGCCTCGGGGGTGACGACGTACTGCATGAACGCCTTCGCGCCCTCGCTGTCGGTCAGCGCGCCGACGACGTCGCCACCGAAGGTGGTCACATCCGACGTGTTGCCGAGCGTGGGGAAGGGGAACCAGTCGATGGTCTCGCCGATGACGAGAGCCGTGTTCGTCTGGCCGGTGGCGATGCCACCGACGAACCCGCCCTCGTAGAAGACGGCGGCCTCGGGCTCCGGCTTGAAGACCTGCGCGATGGCGTCGGTCCAGGCACGACCGACAGCCGCGTCGATGCCACCGACGACGTATTTGTCGTTGATGACCTCGAGCATCGTCGTGACGTCCTGCTGGACGGTCGGATCGTTCCAGTCGCCCTCGGCGCTGAACAGCTTGTCGTAGGCCTCGACGCCGGCCTGGCGGATGTAGATGTTCTCGAACCAGTCGGTCAGGTTCCAGTCGTCCTTGGCACCGAGCGCCATGGCTCCGGGCTTGCCCACGTTGGCGTCGAGCGCGGCCTTGTACTCATCCCAGGTGGTCGGGTTGGTGGTGACGCCATTCGCCGTGAAGAGGTCGGGGCGGTACCACATCGTGCCCTTGTTGTTGTACTTGGCCGGGACCGCATACAGCTCGTTGTCCACGGTGCCCGCGGCCAGGAAGCCAGCCGGGTAGCTGCTGCTCAGGCCGGCGACGTCGACGCCGAGGTCGGCGACCTTCTTGAGCGAGCCGTCCTTGGCGAAGCGCCGCAGGAAGCCGATGCCCGGGATGATCGCGATGTCCGGCGGGTTGCCACCGGTGATACGCGACTGCAGGGTGGTGGAATACGTCTGCCGGTCGGCCTCGTAGTTGACGCCCCAACCTGACTTCGCGGTGAAGTCAGCGAGGACGGCCTGGAAGGCCTCTTCCTCGCTGCCGCCCCACAGCGACAGCACATTGAGTGTGCCTGCCGAGCCACTCGTGACCGGCCCGCCGGTCGCGCCCGATGCTGGGGCGCCGTCCGACGCCGGGGCGGCCGGCGATCCGCCGCCGCCGCCGCAGGCGGTCGCGACGAGCGCGGCCATCAGCAACAGCGTCGGGATTCGTAGGGATCTGGTCATCGACTCCTCCTCAGAGCGAAACCGCGTGCCCGCAGACCTGCGGGCGTTCGAACTAACCCTGCGACTGATCGTGCACGCACGAACATCCGCGACTCCTCCGCCGGTGTCGACGAGGTGACCGACGTCCCGTCACGCATCCGCTGACGTCGACCGTGCCCCTGTCGCGACCGGTTCTCCCGCCGTCCACCCAAAGAGGTGCGGAACGGGCGGAAGTGCGCACGAGCCTAGAGTCCGTCAGAACGTTCTGTCAACGTCCCGGGCGCGTCGCACGCGAGTGCTGCCCAACGTGCCGTCAGTTCAGCGGGCACCCCCGCCTCGAGCTTCCCCCGTCCGTGGTCAGCGTCTACGCAGCTGGACGGTCCGAATCTCCCATGGGCCCAGGGTCAACGCGAGGCCGTCGGGGGCCAGCAGCAGGTCCGCGCCCGGACGGCCGAGTAGATCCGCCTCCCGCGCAGCGGCCAGCGGGATCCCGATCGTCGCCGTGGTAGCCGAGGAGGATTCGTTCACGATGCGCAGCTCCAGGTGGTCATCCCGTCGTCGCAGCGAGCTGAGCACCACGCCGTCGCCTTCAACGCTGAGGCCAGGTACCGGGGCCGGATCCCCGCCGCCCGACCCTGTCCCGCGAATGACGGCGAACGGGTGGCGATACTGCTCTGCCGCGGCACGCGTACCGGCGGTCGTCCACGAGCCCGCGTGGGGGAGCACGGCGAAGGCGAACGTGCGGTGCCCGGGAAGCTGGGCGGCCGGCACCGCGACCTCGGGTCCTGCCGGGTCCTCGCGAGACGGATTGGCGTTGCGGCTGATCAGGCCGAACGAGCGCAGGACCGTCAGGGCGAGCTCGCGACCGCCGACGACCTCGTATTCGGTCACCTGATCGAGCAGCACGCTGCATCCGTCGACGCTGACGAAGCCGACCGCCGGGAACGTGGGCAGGGGCACCTCGCCGTGCCCGCCCTCAGGCTCGAGGCCCCGTTCGACCACCGCGAACTGGCCCTCGGCCGCCGACCCGTCGTACCGACGACGGCAGGGGGATGTGCCACCGGACGCGGTGATCGCGCGAGCCGTTCTCGAACTCGATCCGCACGCGGACGAAGGGCTCATCGGCCCGCAGCTCGAAGATGGTCGTGACTTCGGTCGCGACCGTCCGGTCCGACCGTCCGGACCCGTCCGCGGTCAGGTCGCGCGGCCAGGCATATCGCCGGAGGACGACGATCTCGCCGCGCAGCGGACCGTACGCGTCGGGGCGGATGTCGACGGTCTCCGGCTCCTCGACCAGCCGGTCGTACCCCGGGGGACCGTAGTTGTAGCTATCCCCGGCATCGCCGCCATCGACCACGCGCCCGACGCCGTCGAGGACGGTCCCGCCGCCCACTACTCTCGCCGTGCCGTCGTCCGCGACCACGATCTCGACCAGCCCGTTCGCCATGCGGCGGTCGGTGACCTCGACCGGGTGTGGGATCGATTCGTGCGTGTCACCGCCCTCGAGGTGGCTGGCCGGGGCATACCCGAGCGCGGGTGCGGGCAGACGCGCGAGCACGCGGCGCCGCTTCGCGACCTCCAGCGTCACCTCCCAGATCGTTTCGGGTCGCTCGGAGGCTGCGGTCGTGAGCTCGACCACCAGCTCCTCGACGTCGAGCTCGAGCGGCTCGGGAACCCGGTCGAGGTGCACCACGATCCGCGGCGGATCCGCGGCCGGGTCCACCTCGGTGCCGTTGATGAACCGCCCGAGCAGCTCGCGGCCGTGCCGGCGACGGCGCATGAACTCGCCGACACCCGATCCCGGGACGCGGAACACGCCGTGCACAGCACCCTCCCGCGACAGCTCCTGGGTCGGCAGGAGGCGATCCCCGGCGCGCAGCGCGACCGACGACCAGCCGGCCGGCACCGCGAGGTCGAGCTCGACGATGTCGTGCCGATCGACCGGGGAGGGGTTGATGACCGCCCATCCGTCCTCGGGCACCGACGCGGCGATCCGGCGCGTGACCGACCCGACCAGCCCGGACGCGATCTGCTCCGCCTCCGCGTATCGACCGATGACCTGGGCGACCACAGCGTCGTGCGAGCAGCCGCAGATCGAGTCGTGAGCGGAGTTGTCGATGAGGCGCCGCCAGGCCAGCTCGAGCAGGCGTCCCGGCCAGGTCCCGCCGTGCAGCGCGCTCAGCGGCTCGGCATAGCGCTCGAGGGCGCGCTCCGCGTGCGCGGCCGCGGCCTTGAGGTCGACGCGTGCCGAGGCGACGT
Source organism: uncultured Chloroflexia bacterium (assembly GCA_963819655.1). Classification (GTDB taxonomy): domain Bacteria; phylum Chloroflexota; class Limnocylindria; order Limnocylindrales; family CSP1-4; genus SPCO01. The sequence continues at coordinate 261,951 of CAWFXA010000003.1, forward strand.
TCATCAGCATGTTGGCGCGGGCACCGGACCGCAGCTCGCCCACCCATGTCGGGAGGTCACCCTCGGGGCCGGGATGCCGCTCCCGGTCGCGTTCGAGGTACTCGCTCAGCGTGGCCAGCCGCACCTCGACGTCGCCGTCCGCGGCATTCACGAGATCGACGAGGTCGGCGAGCTGGGCCGACGGCACGGCGTGGTCGGTCCCGTACATCGCAAGCAGCGACCGGTCGCCATAGGACCCGGCATGCAGACGGCGGTACTCGCCGAGCCTCGGGCCGAGGCGGTCCGGCAGGTCGAACAGGTGGGCGCCGTTGCCGTAGCCGCCCACGAGGTACTCGGTCTCGACGGCCGATCCGTCGGGCGAGCGCCATGTGAAGGAGTGCCGGTCGATGGCCGCGGGGACGCCGCGCCAGACGGCCGCCCGGTCGATACCGGCCCGGCGCAGGATCTGCGGCATCTGGGCGATGTGCCCGAACATGTCCGGCAGGTAGCCGACCCGCATCGCCCCGCCGAGCCCCTCCGCACGTCCCCACCCGAGCTCGAGGTTGCGCACGATCGTCTCGCCCGACACGAGGAACTCGTCGAGCAGGATCTGCCACGGCCCGATGGCCAGCCGCCCCTCGGCGATGAGCTGGCGGATGACAGGCTCGGCCTCGGGCCGCACCTCGAGATAGTCGTCCACGGTCGCGGCCTGACCGTCGAGCGTGAACCGGAGACGCGGGTCGGCAGCCATCCGTTCGAGGAGCTGGTCGATGAGGTCGACCAGCCGCATCCGGAACACCTGGAAGGGCTCGTACCACTCGCGATCCCAGTGCGTATGCGGGACGAGGTGGACGACGGCCCGTTCGGTCGTCACGCGGCTTCGCCCCCGATCGCGACGCCGAGCCGCGCGCCCATCGCGGCGATGGCCCGCTGGCACGTGACGATGTCGGCTCGCCCATCGGCCACGCCCGCGGCAGGCTCCCGGCCATCGACCACCAGGTCGTGGAAGGCGAGCAGCTCCTGCTCGAACGCCTCATCGGTCGACGTCCAGACCTCGTCCCGCCGGCCGCCGTCCTCCGTCGTCGTGATGCGAAGCACGGTCGGTCGATGGAGCAGGTACGGCGACGGGAAGGTGAGCTCGACGGTGGCCGCCTCGTACACCAGCCGGACCTCCTCCCGGTAGGCCGGGTAGTCGGGGAGGAAGTGCCAGTGGATCGACACGCGGCCGTCCGATGGCAGGGACCCCGTCAACTCGACCGACGGTGGCCAGGCGCCGTCCGGCCACGTCGTCGTGCTGTCGATCGCGGTCGGGTCGCCGGCGAACGCCCGCACCAGCGCGAGCTCGTGCACGATGCTGCCCAGGAGGATGTCGGTATAGAGCCGTCCGAAGGCCGCGGCGCCGGCGTCCCCCAGGGCGTCATGTCGGCGGCGGTCGGTGGCCGCGGCGAAGGCCGCGCGGGTCGCCTCGGGCACGTCGGTCGGGGCGGGGAAGAGGCGGGCGTGCGCCAGCTGCGACTCGGATGTCGGATGCAGGACGGTGACCTCGATCGCGCGGGGCGCGCCGAAGCCGCGCTCCTCGGCAACGCGTCGCGCGTGTACCACCGCCGGGTCGTACAGCTTCATGTAGCCGACCTGCAGGCGGCGGGCCGGATCGGCCGCGAGCCGGCCAGCGATGTCGTCCGCCTCCGCGAGCGTGAACGCGAGCGGCTTCTCGGCGAACACGGCGAGGCCCGCCTCGAGCCCAGTCGTCACCGCGGGAGCGTGGGACCCAGAGGTGAGGATGAGCAGCCCGTCCAGGTCCGGCGCCCTCACGACCTCCTCGACCGTGCCGAATCGCCGATCGGCCGCGACCCGGTATCGGTCGCCGATGGCCGCGGTGAGCGTCGGCGAGAGGTCGCCGATCGCGCCGATCTCGAACCTGTCGCGCAATCGCTCGACGAGCGGGAGATGGACGGCCTGCGCCACCGCCCCGAGCCCGACGATCCCGAGGCGGACGCGGCGGGAGGGCGAGCCGGCCTTGGGCTGGGATGTCATGAGCGCGGAGTATATCGAGGGGCCCGTGCCGTAGGCTTTCCGCCATGACGCATGAGGCCGGCGCACGCGACCGTCGCCCCGCCCCGGTCACCGGAGCCGCCTTCGGGGACGACTGGTGGCGGAACGGGATCATCTACCAGATCTATCCGCGCAGCTTCGCCGATAGCGACGGCGACGGGCTGGGTGACCTGCCCGGCATCATCGCCAAACTGGACTACCTGACGGACCTCGGGGTCGACGCCCTGTGGCTCTCGCCGATCTACCCGTCACCGGGTCTCGACGTCGGCTACGACGTCAGCGACCACACGACGGTGGACACGATCTTCGGGGGCGACGCAGCCTTCGACCGGCTCGTCGACGAAGCTCACCGGCGGGGCATCCGGGTGATCCTCGACCTGGTCATGAACCACACCAGCGACCAGCATGCGTGGTTCCAGGCCAGCCGAGCGTCGCGCGACGGCCCGTACGCCGACTGGTACCTGTGGATGGACCCGGCCGGTGAGGACGCGGACGGCTGGCCGCTCCCGCCCAACAATTGGTTGTCGTGGTTTGGTGGGTCGGCGTGGCAATGGGACGGTCCACGTCAGCAGTTCTACATGCACACCTTCCTGGTCCAGCAGCCCGAGCTCAACTGGCGCAATCCGGCGGTCGAGGCAGCCCAGTTCGCAATGGTGCGCGGCTGGCTGGACCGCGGGGTCGACGGCTTCCGACTCGACGTGTTCAACGCGTTCCTGAAGCACCCGGAGCTGCTGGCAAACCCCGAGATCGAAGGCGCGACGCTGTGGGCGCGCCAGCAGCACCTGTACGACCGCGACCAGCCCGACTTCCCGGACCTGATCGGCCGTTTCCGGGCCATCGTCGACGAGAGGCCGGGCCGGATGTCGGTCGGCGAGCTGTTCGCTAGCGAAGCCGAGCGCGCCGTCATCCTCACGACCGACCGCCACATGGTGTTCGACTGGGCGCTGCTCGCGGCGCCGTGGTCCGCCGAGGCGTACAGCGACGCGATCTGGCTGCGCGAGACGATGTTCGGTGACGAGCGCTGGCTCGCCAACGTGTTGTCCAACCACGATCAGGCGCGACAGGCCTCGCGCCTCGCCGACTCGGCCGGGATCGCCGATACGGACGCGGTCGCTCGGGCGGCCGCCGTCGTGCTCCTCACGATCCGCGGCACACCGTTCATGTACTACGGCGAGGAGATCGGGCTGCGCGACGTCGCCATCCCGGTCGACGAGATCATCGACCCGCCCGCCCGACGGGCGCTCGTCGACCCCGACTTCGAGTGGTGGAACCGCGATCAGTGCCGCTCGCCGATGCCGTGGACCGGCGAGGCGGGTCGCGGCTTCACGACCGGCCGGCCGTGGCTCCGCTTCGGTGACGATGCCGCCGATCGCAATGTGGCCACCGAGACGAGTGATCCGGATTCGGTCCTGTCGACCTACCGGCGTCTGATCGCCCTCAGGCGGTCGCACGAGGCGCTCCGGACGGGCACCCTCCGTCTGGCCCAGACCGGGTCACCGGACGTCCTTGCGTGGCACCGGGAGGCCCCAGGCGAGCGGCTCCTGATCGTCGCCAACTTCGCCCACGCGCCACGCGCCACGCCGCTCCCGGATGAGGACGCGAGCTATCGGGCCATCGGTGGGTCCCATGCCCACCCGACGGCGCCGGCCGTCGACGGCTCGATATCGCTCCGTCCACTCGAGGCTGTCGTCCTCCGCGCCGACTGAGGCGGCCGCCGCACGCTGCTACGATTACCCGACGCCGCCGTTCGACGACGAGCCCCGGGGAGGACATTGGTGCCGCTCGATTTCCTGAAGCGCAAGAACGTTCCGGAGCCAGGCGCCCCGCAACCCGCGACGCAGGGGCACACGGGCTCGCTCGTCATGCCCGAGGAGGTCGTCGCCCAGGACTTCCAGCTGAAGCTGTACTACGCCGGGAAGACCAGCGAGGGCGTTCGGATGAAGGCCGGTCCGCAGGCGATGGCCGAGCTGCCGTCGATGCTGGTCGGGCTGGCCAAGGCCGAGATCGAGGCCGTCGAGCCGCTGCCGATCGAGTTCAGCCAGGCCACCCCGACGATCGCCCGCCCGTCCGAGGCGATGCAGTGGCTCAACGCGCACCACATCCACTCGCCGATCACCCGCCACGCGCTCGTCGTGTTGGAGTCGGTCGACGCGGTCGACCTGGCCTTCGACACGTTCGTGTGCTCGTTGCTCGACGGCGAGATCGACACGAGCGGCTACCCGGAGTACAACGCGGTCGTCGGCGGTGTCGCTGCCCACTGGGACGAGGCGACCGGCGACATGATCTGCCGCGCCGTCGTCGGCTGGGGCGGTCGCGGTGTCCGCGGAGATACGGACCGGATCGGCAACAAGCTGCTCGCCGGGATCCTGACGAACATCCTGGCCAACCAGCATGCGGTCGGGTTGACCGCGATCGAACGACCTGTGCCGGCCGCTGGCCGTGGCGGTCTCGTCTGCGCCCATTGCGGGTTCGCGTCGGCTCACGAGCGTGCCTTCTACTGCCCGAAGTGCGGCATGCGCCTCCTCCGCGGCTGACCGTCCCGCCCGGAGATGCCTCTCTACGACTACGACTGTGCCGCGTGCGGGCGACGGTTCGAGGTGATCCACGGCGTGCACGAGGATTCGCCGGCTTCGTGCCCCTTGTGCGGGTCGGGCCCGGTCCGCAAGGCGATCAGCGCTCCCGCGTTCCATTTCAAGGGCTCTGGCTGGGCCAAGAAGGAGCGCCGGCCGGCGCCGTCATCGACCGGTTCGTCCACGGACGGGGCAGATGGTGGGTCGTCGCCCACCGAGGACGCAGCCGCCCCCGCGAAGAGCGATCCAGCCTCGACCTCGCCATCGACGGCATCGAAGACGACTCCGTCGTCGACGACGACCACCGACTGATCCGATGCCGTCGGGCGCGGACTGGATCACGCTGACCGAGGCTCAAGCGATCCTGGCCGCCGCCAACGTCCACTTCACGACATCGACGATCGGCGGCTGGGCCCGGGACGGCAAGCTGCAGAGCATCAAGCTCGGTGGTCGCAGGTTCGTGCGGCGTGGCGAGATCCGGAAACTGATCTCCGCGCCAAGGCGGGTCCCGGCGGACGCGGTCCAGCCCGCCCTCTTCGAGGACTGGCGCGACTAAGCGCGCGATCGATGGATCCCGCCAAGATCCTGGAGAAGGTCCTCGATGAGCCGCGGGTGGCGGAGGTCCGACGGGTCCTGGACGTCTATGGCCGAGCGCCCGGCGGTCTCCTGGCGAACGGTCTCGCGTTCTCGGCTCTCTTCGCGGTCGTTCCGATCGCACTGGTCACGCTCGGCGTGGCCGGCCTTCTCGTCGACAACCCGGCCGTGCAGGAGCAGCTCGCCCAGGCGCTCGGTGAGGTCGTGCCGCCCCTGGCCGAGCTGATCGACCAGGCCCTTGTCGCCATGGCTCAGGGCGCCGCAGTCACATCGATCATCGGCGTGCTCGGGCTGATCTGGACGGTCAGCCAGTTCTACGTGACCCTCGATGTGGCCTTCTCGCGGATCTTCACCGATCGACCGGAGCGGGATGTGCTGCGCCGGACGGCCCGCGGCTTCGTCTGGGTGGCCGGGCTCGTCGGGGTCGTCGTCGCGCTGATCGTCGGGGGGTCGCTGGCGGCGGCAGCGGAGGCATTGCTTCCGACGACGACCACGGCGCTCACCGCGATCGGTCGCGTCGTCACATCGCCGCCGGTCGTGATCCTGGTGACAGTCGGCGTGGTCCTTGTCGTCTATACCATCGTCCCGCCGCGGTCGCCGTCTCTGCGCTCGGCTGCGGTCCCTGCGATCGTGGCAGGGCTCGGGGTCTATCTGCTGGGCCAGGTGTTCCTGTTCGTCGCCCCGCGGATCGTCGGGGTCGCCGCGCTGGCGGGTTCATTGGCCACGGCGTTCATCGCGCTCGCGTGGCTGTCGTTGTCGTTCCAGATCCTGCTTCTCGGAGCGAGTTGGGTGCGGGTCCGGGACGACGCGGAGACCGGGGCCGGGGAGTCTGCCGAGGAGGAGTCAGCCCTGTTGGGTCCCGCAGCGCCGGCAGAACCGGGCATTGGCGGAGAGTGACAGCCCGCAACTGACGCACGGTTGCACGCCGCCCATGATCTTGGGGCTCGCGCTGGGTCCGACGGTGGCGACCTCGCGCGCCGATTCGGCCCAGAGCGCTTCCATCCCGCCGCTCGCTGCGGCCGGACGCCCGAGGAACGGGAGACCGTCCGCTGACGGTGGGCGCGGCCACTCCGGCTGCGCGGGCCATTGTGGTTCGGCGCTGGCCGCGATCGTGTCCGGCGGTGCGCTCGGCGCCTGAGGGGTCGACCCGGGGATCTGATCGGAGGCCGGCGGTTCGGGGGCGACGATCTGCCACGTCGGCTGGAACACGAGGTCGTCGCGCGGCTCACCCTCAGCGGCAGCGGCAGCGGCAGCGGCTGCGGCGGCTGCTTCCTCGTCGGCTCTGGCTTGTGCGGCGGCCGCCTCGGCCGCCTGCTGGGCCCTGGCCTGGGCGGCTGCGGCGTCGGCCGCTTCCTGGGCCCGGGCGGCGAACGCTGCGGCTGCGGCGGCTTCCTGGGCCTTGGCCTGAGCGGCTGCGACTTCGGCCGCCTCCTGGGCCCTCATCTGAGCGGCCGCTTCGCCCTCGGCTCGTGCCTGGGCCGCGGCCGCGGCTTCCTCGGCCTCGGCCTGTGCAGCGGCCGCCTCGGCCGCAGCGGCCATCGCCGCGCCGGCAGCTGCCGCCCGCTCCCGCTCGTACGCGGCCAGCTCGGCTTCGATGTCGTCCCCTGGTCGGAAACGATGGAGCAGATCGGTCGTGTTGGCCGCTGCCGCCGCGACGAGGTCGGTGGCGTCCGTGTCGGTGGGCGGGGCGGTGGTTGGCATCTCGACTTCTGCCTGCGCCGCGACCGGTGCCTCGTCCATGGCCTCGACCGCGAGCTCGTCGAGCGGCGCCGCGTCGACCGGCCCGGAGACCGCCTCCAGGCGGGCGGCAGCATCGATCGCTTCCTGGAACGAGCTGGGGCCGTCGCCCGCCAGCTCCTGCTCGGGCATCAGATCCGATGTCGGCCAGGCCATCGGCTCTGGCTCTGGCCAGGCCATCGGCTCCGCGGGCGCCGGGGCCTGAGCCTGTTGGTCATGCCCGTTGTGGTCGTTGAGACCGACCGCCTCGCTATCGGTGAGGGCGATCGCGCCCCCCGCCCCGATGTTGGAGAAGGGCGCGGGCAGGATCTCGTGACCGAGGTGCGGGGCACAGGACAGGCAGCGCCCGTCCGCCTCGTTCCAGCAGTTGCCGCACGTGTACTGACGGCAGCTCATGCAGAAGTTGAACGTCTTGTGGAACGCGTCCAGCTGCTGGGCGGTCTGCTGGCGATCGGTCTCGTTGCGCGCGGCCGCCATCGCCTCGTCCATCGAGGTGTCGTCCGACAGGACGAAGTTCTTGAGGCCGCGCGACATCACCTTGAGGCCCTTGAGCCGGGGCCCTCGCGGGGTCGCGGATTCGAACGTGTACCGCGTGCCGCAGCGTTCGCAGAATGATTCGGTCAGGATCTCCGGCATCGAGTCCCCGGGATGTACGTGGACGAGTTCGGACAGCAGGCGTCGAACAGGGGCGAGAGTATAGCGCAGGGCCCTCGCCGCCCCTCGGCCGGGGGTACTCCATCGAGCGCGCGGATGGTCCGGTCCGGTGACGATGGGGGTCCCCCGGGACCCTCTGCTAGTCTGCGACCGACCATGCCGCCGTTCGCCGCCATCGAGCGGTTCTTCGAGCGCCTCTTCGAGCGTCCCTCAGCACGTCTCTTTCGCGCACGATTGCAGCCCGTGCAACTCCAACGCCGCATCGAGCGCGCAATGGAATCGGAGCGCCTGGCCACCGCCGACCGCACGCTCGTCCCGAACCGGTTCGTCGTGCACCTCAACCCGACCGATCTCGAGGGCTTCGGGGACATGACCGCGTCCCTGGCCTCGGAGCTGGCCGACGGGGCATTGGTCTTCGCTCGGGCCAGGCACTACACGCTCGTCGACCGGCCACGGGTGACGCTGTTCGCCGACGGCGCCGTCCAGCGTGCCGACATCCGCGTGATCGCCCGCTTCGCCGATCCGATCGCGGGTCAGCAGCGACCGGCGAGCCCGGTTGCCGACGATGAGCTCGACGACCGCTCGACGCGCGCGGGTGGCCGCGCCCGCTCAGAGATGGCCGACCTCCAGCCCGCGGCCGACGGCAACGTCGCTGTCCACGGCGACACGATGGTGTTCACGGTGCCGCGTCCAAGCGCCCCGGCCGCACGCCTGCGGATCATCGGCCGCGAGGGCGACGAGCACGTCCACGTCTTCGACGGGTCGGGGCTGACGATCGGCCGGGCTGCGGACAACGATCTGGTCCTCGCCGACAGCCGCGTCTCGCGCCACCACGCCCGGATCGCCGGCCGTCGTGGCACCCTCGTGTATGCGGACCTGGGCAGCACCAACGGATCGCGCGTGAACGGCGTGCAGGTCGGCGAACTCGTGCTCGGGGCAGGCGATCGGATCGAAGTCGGGGACACGGTGATCGTGGTCGAGGTCGCCGGGGACATCCCCTGATGGACGGCCTGCTGCTCATCGTCTGGGTCGTCCGGCTCGCGTTCCTCGCACTGCTGTACCTCTTCCTGGCGCGCGTCGTGCGCTCGCTGCTGCGCGACCTCCGCGCGGCTGCCCGAGAGCCGGGTGCGTCGCTCGGGCGGTTGGTCGTCCTCGAATCGCCGGGCGGCGACCCGGAGGCCGGGCGCTCGTTCGGCCTGGACGCGATCACGACGCTGGGTCGCGACGTCAACAACGCGATCGTCGTCGAGGACCCATTCGCGTCCGGTGAGCACGCGGTGCTGACGTACCGTGGCCGAAGCTGGTACGTGGAAGACCTCGGCAGCACGAACGGGACGTTCGTGAATGGGCGCGCGGTCGCGTCGGTGGCGCCGCTCGGCTTCGGTGACGAGGTCTCGATCGGTCAGGTGCGCATGCGGCTCGAGCGGGCGCGCCCGTCGTGACCGGCGCGAGCCGGCCCGCGGCTCGCCTCGAGCTGCCGCCCATCCTCGGCGCGATCCGACCGCGCGCCAGGTGGACCGAGACACGTCTCCTCGCGATCGCGGCCGTGGCCCTCGTCGTCGGCAGCATCTCCCTGAGCGCGGGGATGACCGGCCGGCTCGCGCTGTACGCGCCGCAGGGGCTGGCGATCTATCTGGTCGCGCTGGGGTTGGCGCATCTCGCGCAGGTCCTCGCCGGCCGGCGATCGGACGAGGTGTTGCTGCCTGTCGTGGGTCTGCTCGGCGGCATCTCCCTGCTGCTCATGCAGCGCCTGCCACAGGAGCTGGTCACGATGGAGCTCGGCGGGCTGGTCCTCGGGCTCGGCGACACGCAGCTGCTGTGGCTGGTGCTCGCGATCGGCGTTGCCACGACGCTCGGCATCGTCGTGCGCTCGGACAGCTGGCTGCGCCGCTACAAGTACACCTGGGCCGCGGCCGGCATCGCGCTGCTGCTGCTGACGTTCGTCTTCGGGTCCGACGTCGCCGGGCAGCGCCTCACGCTCCGGCTCGGGCCGTTCAGCGGCCAGCCCTCCGAGCTCCTCAAGGTCATCCTCGTCGTGTTCCTGGCGGGCTACCTCTCCGAGAACCGGCCGCTGCTCATCGAACAGGACACGCGCCTCGGGCCGCTCCGCCTGCCGCCATTGCCGTACCTCGCCCCGATGGTCGCGATGTGGGCGATCGCCCTCGGCATCGTCGTCGTCCAGCGCGACCTGGGCGCCGCGCTGCTGTTCTACGCCGTGTTCCTCGCTCTGGTCTACGCGGCCACGGGCCGACTCAGCCTCGTCGTCATCGGGTCGATCCTGTTCTTCCTCGGGAGCGCCGTCATGGCGAACCTGTTCGACCATGTCCGCGCGCGGATCGATATCTGGGTCGACCCGTTCGCCGACCCGCTCGGTGCCGGGTATCAGGTCGTCCAGTCGCTCCATGCCTTCGCCCGCGGCGGGCTGCTCGGGACCGGTCTCGGCGAGGGTCTGCCGATGGTCGGCGGGCGGCTGCCGATCCCCGAGGTCCACACCGACTTCCCGCTCGCGGCGCTCGGTGAGGAGCTGGGGCTGGTGGGCGTGATCGCGATCCTCGGGCTGTTCTTCGTGCTCATCGAACGCGGTCTGCGGATCGGCGCTGCGGCCGCGGACGACTTCCGAGCGATCCTCGCGACCGGCCTCGCCCTGGTCATCGGCGTCCAGGCGTTCATCATCGCGGGCGGCAACCTCAAGGTCCTCCCGCTGACCGGGGTGACATTGCCGTTCATCAGCTACGGCGGTTCGTCGCTGCTCGTGAACGCCATCGTCGTGGGCCTGCTGCTCGCCCTGTCCGACAAGGGGGTCGAGCCGCCCCCGCCCCCGACCGGCGTCCGTCGCTGGCGTGATCGGCTCCGCAGACGGGCTGCCTGATGCTTTCCACGTCGAACCGGCGTCGCCCCCTCGGCCGGACGATCGTCCACGTCGCTCTCGTCCTGGCGATCGCGTTCGCCGTGCTGGCCGGGGCGGGTGGTTATTGGGCGGTCGTCCGGTCGACCGATCTGACGCATTCGCCCTATGACCCCGCGGTCATCGCAGCCTCCCGGACCGTGCCGCGTGGCAGGATCATCGATCGTGAGGGGAACGTCCTCGTCCGCAACAAGGAGGACGCCAACGGCGAGCTGTACCGGGTCTACAGCGGCGAGGCCATCAGCCAGGTCGTCGGCTACGCGTCGGGGCGGTACGGGCGCGCAGGCCTCGAATTGGCGTACGACGCCGAGCTGTCGGGCCTCGCGGGCGACCCGCTCGCCGATGCCCTCCGCAAGTTCGGCACCGATCCGTACGATCCCAAGGACCTCCACCTCGCGCTGTCGTGGGACCTCCAGCGTGCGGCCGTGCGCGCACTCGGGGCCCGACGCGGGGCGGTCGTGATGCTGGATCCGCGCACCGGCGAGGTCCTGGCGCTCGCATCGACGCCGACCTACGCGGCGTCGGCGATCAGCAACCCGGCGACCTCCCAGGCAGCTTTCGAGGCTCTCCAGAACGACCCCGGCGAGCCGTTGCTGCCGCGCGCGACGCTCGGCCGGTACGTGCCGGGATCCGTGTTCAAGATCGTGACGGCGATCGCGGGTCTGGCGTCGGGGGCGATCACGCCCGACACGACATACGCGGAGCAGCCGCCCGCCGAGAAGGACGGCCTCCTGGTCGAGGGTTTCCGCATCCGGGACGGCCATCACCGGGTGACCGGCAACCGGCGACTCGACCTCGTCGAAGCGACCGAGGTGTCGTGCAACATCTGGTACGCGCTGACCGGTCTGCGCACGGGCGGGGCGGAGCTCGTCGACCACGCCGCGCGGCTCGGGTTCGGCCGCCCGATCCCGTTCGACCTACCCACGGCGGCATCGCAGGTCACCGACGGCTCGGGCAGCGCGCCCGGTGGCTTCGTCGACGACGTCGAGCTGGCCAACGCGGCATACGGTCAGGCGGAGACCTTCGTCACGCCACTCCAGATGGCGCTGGTCGCGTCGACGATCGCCAACGGCGGCGAGCTGATGCGACCGCGCCTCGTGACCGCCATGAGCGGCAAGGGCGGCACCCGCCAGATCGGCGCGCAGACCCTCGCCCACGTCCTCGACGCGGGGGATGCGGCGGCCATCAACCGGGCGATGGTCGCGGCCGTGGAGGGCGACCTGGGCCGGCAGTTCACCACCGGCGCGAAGGTGCCGGGGGTGACGACCGCGGGCAAGTCGGGCACGGCCGAGCTCGGCGGTCGCGGCGAGCCACACTCCTGGTTCATCGGGTTCGCCCCCGCCGAGGCGCCGACGATCGCCATCGCCGTCATCGTCGAGCAGGCCGGGCGTGGGGCAGAGGTCGCCGCACCGATCGGCGGCGACCTGATGGGCCTGCACCTCGGCGCGGGTGGCTGATGGACGAGCGGTCCGACCCGAACGCAACAGAGGCGCGTCCGTCTCGCCCACTGATCGAGCGCATCGGCCTGGCCGCGATCGCCGCGGTGCTGGCCGTGCTGTTCGGCGGCGTCGCGGCCGCTGCGTGGCTGGGTGGTGAGGTGTTCCTGGCCGCGATGGGCGCGATCGGCTGCGTCATGACCGCGTGGGTCGGTGGCTTGACGCTGTTCCGCGGTTAGACCAGTGCGGCGCCAGCAGTCATCGGCGTAAATCAGAACGATCCGGCCCGCCGCAACGCCATGAGAGTCAGGCGCGTCCCACAGACACCAACGCGTCGGGAACTGAAATGACGGGGCCGACGTAGTATCCGTTGACACGACCGACCCACAGTGGCGCTCGTCACCCCATCCCGTTGCCCGTCCGCGGCGGTGTCCCCCGCACCGCTGACCCCTGAGAGAGGCCGATGTCGAAGATCCAGGAGACCGGGGACAAGGTCCTCGCCAACGTCGAGCGCGTCATCGTCGGCAAGCACCATGAAGTCCGATTGGCGCTCGTCGCGCTGTTGTGCCGCGGCCACCTCCTCATCGAGGACGTCCCGGGCACCGGCAAGACGGTCCTCGCGAAGGCCATCGCGCGCAGCCTCGGTTGCACGTTCCGGCGGATCCAGTTCACCCCCGACCTTCTGCCGTCCGACGTGACCGGCCTGTCGATCTACAACCAGAAGACCCAGGAGTTCGAGTTCCGACCCGGACCGATCATGAGCCAGGTCGTCCTCGCCGACGAGATCAACCGGGCGACCCCGAAGACGCAGTCGTCGCTCCTCGAATCGATGGAGGAACGCCAGGCGACGATCGACGGCGTCACGCATCAGATGCCCGATCCGTTCCTGGTCATCGCCACGCAGAACCCGATCGAGTACGAGGGCACATTCGCGCTCCCGGAGGCACAGCTCGACCGCTTCATGCTGCGCATCCGATTGGGCTATCCGCAGCCGATCGAGGAGATCGTCATCCTCGACGAGCAGAAGCGCACCCACCCGCTCGAGGAGCTCGAGGAGGTCCTGAGCGTCGAGGACCTGCGTGGCCTCCAGGAGGCCGTCCGCGAGATCTACGTCGATCCGACAGTGGCCGACTACATCGTCCGCGTCGTCGGCGCGACCCGGACCCATCCCGATGTCTATCTCGGCGCATCGCCGCGCGGCTCGATCGCGCTGTACCGCGCGGGCCAGGCGCTGGCCGGTCTGCTCGGACGCGATTACGTCATTCCGGATGACATCAAGTCGCTGGCCGAGTCGGCGCTGGCCCACCGCCTGATCATCAAGACCAGCTCGTCGATCCACGACGTGCAGGCCGCCCAGGTCGTCCGCGAGATCCTCGACACGACACCGATCGACGGCATCCGACCGACCGGCGGTGGCCCGACCGAGATCCGTCCGGCGACCCCGGGAGTCCAGACACGACCCGGCGCCTAGCGACGCGGCGATCGGGTCCGGCGTAGCGATCCCGGCACGATGTTCCGACGCCTGCAGGCCGTCATCCTCGCGACGATCCTCGTCGTCGCCGCGTTCTCGACCGGCTACGACTTCCTGTTCTACCTGCTGTATCTCGGGATCCTCGTCGTCGGCGGGTCATATGTCCTGGTGCGCCTCGGCCTATCGGACCTCGAGGCAGGTTATGCCGTGAGCCAGCTGCACGGCCACGTCGGCGATCGCATGCGCGTCACCTACACGCTGCGCAACAGCAGCCGTTTCCCGAAGCCGTGGCTGGAGATCCACAACCCGACGACGCTGCCCGGCGGCCTGCCTGGCCGCGCCATCACGCTCGGCGGTCGGAGCGAGCGGTCGTGGCTCATCCGCGCGCCGCTCACCCGCCGCGGGCACTTCCGGATCGAGCCGCTCCACATCCGGACAGGCGACCCGTTCGGCTTCTTCGAGGCAGCGGCGACGGTCGGGCAGGGGATCAGCGTCGTCGTCTATCCGCGTCTCGAGCCACTGCCGATGTGGCGCCTCCCGTCCGCCAGCCTCGAGGGCAGTCACGCGTCACCCGAGCGGACGCTGCAGACCACGCCACTCGCCACGACCGTCCGGCCGTATGCACCGGGCGACAGCATGAACCGGATCCACTGGAAGTCGACAGCGCGTCACGGGGAGATCCAGGTCAAGGAGTTCGACCTCGAGCAGACCGCCGATGCGTGGATCATCCTCGACCTGCAGCGCAGCATCCAGGCCGGGCATGGCGAGGAATCGACGGCCGAGGCCGCCATCCGCGCGGCCGCCTCGATCGCCGACAAGGCGCTCAACGAGAACCGCGCGGTCGGGATGACCGTCAACGCCGGGCGGACCGCCTATCTGCCCGCCGACCGCGGGGGCCGCCAGCACCAAAAGGTCATGCAGCTGCTCGCGGCCGTCGACGCCGACGCGAGCACCCCGCTGGTCGAGACGCTCATCGGGTCGGTCGGCAGGCTGCGGCGCGGGATGACTGCCGTCGTGATCACGGCCTCGCTCGATCCCTCGTGGATCCGGCCGCTTGCCGCATTGCGCACGCGCGGTGTCGGCTGCGTCGTCGTGATCGCGGATGCGACCGCGTTCGCGCGAGCCGAGGCCGCGGCACGAGCTGCTCAGGATGGGTCGACCGTGCGGACCGACCCAGCCGCCGAGGAGCTGGCGGCCAAGCGCAGGCGGGCGCTGTTCCACACTCTGGCCGAGTACGAGCTCAAGGCGCACACGATCGTTCCCAATACGCCACTCGGCGAGGTCCTGGCCTCGTGACCGCCCGGACCGACGGGGATCTGCTCCGGTCGCTGCGCCGGGTCGACGGCTGGTTCACCGTCGGCCTGGTCGTGCTGGTCTGTGCGACTCTCGCGTGGTCGCTCGACGACGCGCTGCTGGTGCTCGGTCGCGATGAGTACACCGATCTCCTGTTCTGGGCGGCGATCGGCGGCGTCACTGCCGGGTTGGTCGGTCCGCTCGTCGGCTGGGGTCGCTGGAAGACACACATCATCGGGGCGGTCTTCGCCGCACTGCTCGTCCCGCTGCTCGTCGGCTGGACGCTGATCCCGACCGGCGCGCCACCGGGCGAGCTCTTCCAGCGGACGACCGACAGCATCGTCCAGGCGTGGTCAGATCTCGTGCTCGCGGGTCGGATGTCGACGATGCAGTACGGGCATCACCTCTTTGCCCTCGCGATGCTGACATGGGCCACGTCCCAGTTCGCGAGCTATGCGGCGTTCGGGCATCGGCGACCGATCAACGCGGTCGTGGTCGTCGGCTCGCTGCTGCTGGCGAACATGGCGCTGACGGTGCGCGACCAGCTGACGTACCTCGTGATCTTCTCGATCGCGAGCCTGTTCCTGCTCGTCCGGTTCCACACGCTCGACGAGCAGTCCGACTGGCTCCGCCGCCGCATCGGCGATCCGACAGCGATCTCTGCGCTCTACCTGCGCGGCGGCACGGTCTTCATCATCGCGGCGATCAGCGGCTCGCTGCTGCTCACGAACGCGGCCTCGTCGGCGCCGCTCGCGGGGGCGTGGACCGACGTCGGCGCTCGGGTCATCGAGTGGGGCCAGTTCCTCGAGCGGTTCCTGCCGGCGTCCCGGTCGAGCCGCTCGCTCGGACCGACGTTCGGCGACAGCACCCTTGTCGGGCTGACCTGGAACACGAACGACCAGCTACAGCTGAGCGTGCAGTTCCCGGCCGAAGAGCAAAACCCGCCCTTCCTGGCGGCGGCCTACTACGACCAGTTCCGGCTCACAGGCTGGGTCCGAGCCGAGCAGGCCGAGCTGTCGCGTGACCCGGGTGCCGATGTCCTGGCCGGCACCGCCGAGCATGTTGCGCCGGCCGGACGACGGCCTCTCGAGGCAACGATCACGCCGGCGTACGCCCGGCGTGAGATCTTCGCGCCAGGGCTCCCGAGCACGATCAACCAGGTTTCCAGGCTGCGCATCATCGGCGCGGGCGGCCACCTCGCCGGGATCGAGCGCGACCCGTCAAGTGCGCCGTACACGGTCACGACGCTCGTCAACGCAGACGAGAAGAGCGGCGGCTGGACGGAGGAGCGCCTCCGCGCGGCCGGGCAGGACTACCCGCCCGAGATCGTCGCGCTGTACGGGAAGGACACATTGCCCGACGGCTCGCTCGGACCGCAGTCGACCGCCCTGCTCGCGGAGATCCTCCAGAACGCGCGATCGAACAACCCGTACGACCTGGCCGTCGAGGTCCGCGACACCCTCCTCGACTCGACGCAGTTCGAGTACGACACGGACCTCAGCGACCGACCGTGCGTCGACACCTCGATCGTCGAGTGCTTCGTGGTGAACAAGGCCGGCTTCTGCCAGTACTACGCGTCGACGATGACCGTGTTCCTGCGCGAGCTCGGCATCCCGGCACGGTTCGTCGAAGGGTTCCTTCCCGGCGCGCCCGATGAATCCGGGGGCGGCCGCACGGTCCGCGCCCACGACGCCCACGCCTGGGTGCAGGCCTACTTCCCGAGCTACGGCTGGGTCGATTTCGATCCGACCGGCGGTCCGGAGCGCCCGGGGCTCGCACCGATCCCGTCGGGCGCCCCGGTCGCGAGCGGGACCCCGCGACCGTCGGGCAGCGGCTTGGGCAGTTTGGCCATCCCGAGCGCGCGAGGCGAGATCGATCAGGGTCCTGGCGGTTCGGTGGGCGGGAGGGCAGGCGACCGGACGCCGGTCGGCCTGTTCATCGTGATCACGCTGCTGCTCGCGGTCGTGGTGGGCTCGCTTGCCGCCGTCGCGTGGCGGCGCGGCCCGCGCGGCACGCTGTCCGCCGACGACGCGTACGGCTCGGTGTCGCGGCTGGCGTCGCGCCTGGGGTTCGGACCGCGGCCGACGCAGACGGTGTACGAGTACGCCGGCGCGCTCGCCGATGAGCTGCCGATGGTCCGCCCCGAGCTCGAGACCGTGGCGCGCGCCAAGGTCGAGGTCGTCTACGGTGCGCGGTCCCTGGCCGACGAGCGGCTGGCCGCCCTGCGCCATGCCCACCGGCGGCTCCAGGTACAGCTTCTCCGCCTCCTCACGCGTCGTCGCCGCCGGTCGAGGCGCTGGCGAGGCTAGTCGCCGCTAGAGCAAGGGGGCACGGGCGCAGGGGCGCACGTCCCGCGCCTGGCCGGCTGCGACCACACCTGCCCCAGCGACCCATGCCGGCTGCGACCACGTCCCCCACGCGACCACGCGGGCCCACGAGCCCACGTCCCCGCGGGCCCACGTGCCTACGCAGCCCAACCAAGCAACGAGCACACGGAGTTTTTGTCAGATGTTTCGTGCCATGAGCCTTGGACAAGACTCTTGAGGGACGTCCCGCTCCGAAATGCATAGAAATGCGAACAAGTGTTGGGTTTCTGCATGGCGGTCGAGGAGCCATGCATATCTATCCACCTCGAGGACCGATCCAGCCGCTCGATCCTTGCCGAACGCTCGTGTAGCGAGCTTTTGACGGAAAGAGCCGTCAGAGCGGCCGCGGCGTCACCGAGCGCCGCGGCGTCACAGGGCACCGCTGCGGCTGCGCTCCTCCTGAGCCTCCTGGGCCGCTTCGTCGAGCATCGCCGCCAGGTGTCCCGTCAGGTTGTGCGCGCGGAGCACCGGGCGACCGGCCCGGAACTCAACCACCGTGATCCCCGCGAGATCCATCGTCCACATCCAGAACCGTTCGAGCGGCAGGTCGAAGAGTGTCAGCAGCAGCACCTTGAAGATGCCGTCGTGCCCGACCGCGATCGACCACGGGTGGGTGGCCGGCGCGTCCTCGTAGCCCGCGACCTGGGATCGGTCGAGCGAGCCCGGGACGCCGCCGACCGCCAGCCGCGCCAGCATCGCCGCCACGGTCGGGCGGAGGCGGCCCTGGACCTCGGCGATCGACTCGCCGCCGGGCGCCCAGCTCGTGGTCGGGCTGCGCCGCCAGGCGGCCAGCGCCTCGGCATACCGCGCGGTGATCTCGTCCCTGTGCAGGCCTTCCCATTCGCCTTGACCGATCTCGAGGAGGCCAGGCTCGGGTCGCGCCGGGGGCGGTGCCTCGAGCCGGCTCAGGATGGCTTCGGCCGTCTGGGTGGTGCGCCGCAGCGGGGAATGGACGATCTCGCGCAGCGGTCCAAGCGGCACCGGCAGCGCGGGTGCGTCGTGCGGGTGGGCGAGGCGCTCGGCCACGAGCGCCGCCTGACGCAGCCCGGCCGGCGAAAGGGGGGTCTCGGCCTGGCCCTGGAAGCGCCCCTCGACGATGTACTCGGACTCGCCGTGCCGGACGAGCACCAGCGTCGCATCGAGCAGGTCCGGGATGAGCGGCGACATCGACTCGCCCGGCGGTCCGCTCAACGCATCACCGCATCACCGCATCACGGCATCACCGCGTCACCGCTCGCCACCGAGCCGGATGATCCACAGGTCCAGGACGGCCTCCTGGTCGCGGATCGCCGACTCGACGCGGGCGGGGACGTCGTCGTCGAGCGCGAGGATCATGAGGGCGTCCTCGCGCGGGCGCGTCCGCGCGAGATGCATCGCGCTGATGTTCACGTCGGCCTCGCCGAGCATCGCCCCGACCCGCCCGACCATCCCGGGCTTGTCGGTGTGGCGCGTGATGAGCATCACATCGGCCGGCTCCATGTCGATGCGGTAGCTCCCCAGCCGCGTGATGCGTGGCTCGCCGGCGGCCACCGTTCCACCCACCGTGATCGCGCGGCCGCCCGGTGTCGCGTCGCTCGACAACGTCAGCTGGGCGGCGTACGCGCCGGCGTCGCGGGTCTTGCGCTCGACGAGCGTGATGCCGCGCGCCTTTGCGAGCGCGCCGGCGTTGACGAGGTTGACCCGCTCGGTCGTGACGGTCTCGAGCAACCCACGCAGTACCGCGGCGGTGAGCGGCGACCCGTCGTGCTCGGCGAGCGCGCCGGCGATCTCCAGGGTCAGGGTGCGGACACCACCGCGTGAGAACTGCGCGAAGAAGCGGCCAAGGATCTCAGCGAGTGGGAGATACGGCGCGATCGCCTTGGCCGTCTCAGGCGTGAGCAGCGGCGCGTTGACGGCATAACGGGCGCTGCGGCCCTCCAGGACATCCAGCACCTGCGCCGCGACCTCCTCGGCCACGAGCACCTGCGCTTCCGCGGTCGATGCGCCGAGGTGCGGGGTCAGCAGGGTGTTCGGTGCGGCCAGCAATGGGCTGTCCGTCGGCGGCTCGTGCTCGAAGACATCGAAGCCGGCCCCGGCGAGATGTCCGGATGCGAGCGCATCCGCGACGTCGGCCTCGTTGACGATCCCGCCACGCGCCACGTTGATGATGATCGAGCCCGGACGCATCTGAGCGATCTCGGCCTTGCCGATCAGGTTGCGGGTCGCCCGGGTCAGCGGGACGTGGACCGTGATCACGTCGGCGCGGGCCAGGAGCATCGCCATGTCCATCAGCTCCACGCCGTGGTTGCCCGCCTGTTCCGGGGTCACGTACGGGTCGGCACCGAGGACGACCATCTCCATGGCCCGAGCGCGGTCGGCGATCGCCTGGCCGATCTTGCCGAGCCCGATGATCCCGAGCGTGCGCCCGCGCAGCTCCAGACCGGTGAACTGCGATCGCTTCCACTCCCCGCGTCGCAGGCTCGCGTCCGCGGCGGCAGTCTTCCGTGCCACCCCGTACAGCAAGGCCAGGGTGTGCTCGGCGGCCGCGATCGTGTTGCCGGTCGGGGCGTTGACGACCGTGATGCCGGCCCGCGTGGCCGCTTCGAGGTCCACGTTGTCGACACCGACCCCGGCACGCCCGATGACGATGAGGCGGGCGCCGGCGGCGATCATGTCGGCGTCGACCTCGACTTGGCTGCGGACGATCAGCGCGTCGTACTCGGGCAGGATGGCGGCCAGCTCGTCGCGGGTACAGCCGATCCGCTCGTCGACCTCGTGGTGCGCCGCGATGAGGTCGATGCCCTCCTGCGCCACGCTCTCCGCGACGAGGACCTTCACGCGCTGGTCCCGGCCACCGCCATAGGCGCGATCCCCTCGGTCGCCAGGGCCGCCCGTTGGGCCGCCGCGACCGCCGCACCTGGCTCGACCGGACGGCCGTGCTGGAGCGACACCAACTCGAGCGTGCCGAGCGCGCCCAGGATCTCCTCGAGCGTCACCGAGCCCAGGTGTCCGACCCGGAAGATCTTGCCTGTCAGCTTGCCCTGGCCGCCGGCGAGCACCAGACCGTGCCGCTTGAGGTCGCCGTTGAACGCCTTCCAATCCAGGCCGTCGGGGACTGTCGCCGCGGTCACCGTCCGCGAGAAGTGGCGCTCGTCGGCGAACAACTCGAATCCGAGCGCGGCCAGGCCCGCCCGGGTCGCCGCGGCGCACACCTCGTGGCGCGCGAAGATCCGCTCGGGACCTTCTTCGCCCATGAGCCGCAGGCCTTCGTCGACCTGGTAGACGACCGCGATCGCCGGCGTGAACGGCGTCTGGCCGTCGCCAGCCGCGTCCCGGTGGGCTCGCAGGTCGAAGTAGAAGCGCGGCATCCTCGCGTGCTCCATCGCCTCCCAGCCGCGCGGCGAAGCGGCGACCATCGCGAGGCCGGGCGCGGACATCCACGCCTTCTGCGACCCGGTCACGACCACGTCGACCCCCCAGGCGTCCATCTCGAACGGCACCGCGCCGAGGCTCGATACGGCATCGACCAGGATCAGCGCGTCGGGGACCTCCTCCCGGATCGCCGCTGCGAGCTCCGCGACCGGATTCATGACTCCCGTCGAGGTCTCGTTATGGGTCAGCAGGACCGCTTTCGTGTCGGGCATCGAGCGGAGGCGTTCGCGGATCTCATCGGCTGCCGCCGCGTAGCCCCATTCGGCATCGAGCCTGGTCACGTCCGCGCCATACACGCCCGCGATCTTGGCGAACCGGTCACCGAAGGAGCCGATGCTGACCCCGAGCACCTTGTCGCCCGGCGAGAGCGTGTTGACGATCGCCGCCTCGAGCCCGCCCGAGCCGGCGGCGGTGAGCATCGCCACGTCCGAGGTCGTACCGAAGTAGGGCTTGATGCCCTCGAGGATCCGGCCGAGCATCGCCGCGAACTCCGGACCGCGATGGTTGATCATCTGGCGCGCCCCGACGGCGCGGACGCTGGGCGGGAGGGCGGTCGGGCCGGGGATTCGGAGGTTGGGCTCGAAACGGTCCACGGGTGATGCTCCTGGTGACGGCGTGGCGGTCGGGTCGATGGTGCCACAGGCGGGCGCTCTGGCCGCCGCCGGCGTGCTGGACGCTCGTCGGACGCCGAGCGTATCCTCTCGCTGGCGCTACCTCGCGCCGCACCTCCGTCGCCGGCACCCACGCTGTCGACCTCGTGGAGGCAAAGGGGCTCCGCCTCGAGGTCGTCGGTTCGTGCCTGGCCACGGTCGGTGGCTCCGGAGCGTGGGTCCGGGCCGACGGCCGGTCAGGAGACACACGAGATGACCACCGACAAGGCCCGCAAGCGGGCCGTGCGTTCCCGGATGCAGAAGACGGGTGAGCGCTATGCCGCCGCCCGCCGCCACGTCGTCCACGATGGCGACCAGCCCGCGCTCCCGCCCCGCGTCGCCGATCCCGGCGTGTCCGAGGCGGCGATCACGAAGGGCACCGGTCAGGGCTGGGACCACTGGTTCCGGGTCCTCGACGACTGGGGTGCCACATCGCGCAGCCACACGGAGATCGCCCGGTACGTGAACGGTGAGCATGGCGTCGATGGCTGGTGGGCCCAGTCGGTCACCGTCGGCTACGAACGTGCTCGGGGCATGCGCGCGCGAAATGAGCGACCCGAGGGCTTCGAGGTGAGCGTCTCGAAGACACTGGCGATCCCCGCCATGGACGCCTGGCGCGCGTTCGTCGAGCCGAGCCGCCGAGCTCGCTGGCTCGATCTCGCTCTGCGGATGCGGACCGGCACCCGCACGATGGGCCGCTCGGCCCGATTCGATGTTCCCGCCGAAGGCACGCGCGTGAACGTCTATCTCACCCCGAAGAGCGACGACCGAACGACCGTGACGGTCACCCACGTCAAGCTCGAGGGCGCCGACGACGTCGCCGTCCACCGGACCGCGTGGAAGGAGCGGCTGGCCCGTCTTGCCGCCGAAACCTCGGCCGGCGCAACGGCCGGATGGGGGACCAAGGTCGCACCGCGCGGAGCAACCCGGCGCTCTCAGGCGTCTTGAACCTAGCGTCCAGCGATCCAGGAGCCAGACCCGCGTGACCCGATCGACACACCGCGCCCCCAGCCGTCTCCGACGTTTCGTTGTGGGCGCGGTGCTGGTCGTCGTCGTCGGGGCGACGCTGACCACCGCCGCGATCGCCACCGACACGTTCGGGGCAGGGGAGAGGTGGATCTCGCTCGTCGGCAGGGTCGAACGGTTCCTCGCGGGGCCGGTGCCGGATCGGGCGACCCTGGAGACCGTCCGCGTGACCGAGCCGCCCGAGACCGAGCCGCCGACGCCCGAACCTACGCCCGCGCCGGCCGGTCAGGCTCCGGGCGGTTCGCCGGCCCCGACCGCCGAACCCACGCCTGAACCGACCCCGGCGCCCAAGCGCAAGCCGGTCGACTACGACATCGTCCAGAACGCAGATAGGGTCTTCGCGTCGCAACACCACAAGGACTGGTGCGCGCCGGCCGGCGTTCAGACCGTGCTCGCCATCCTTGGCAAGCTCGACACGTCGGATCAGACCCAGATCGAGGTCGCGAGCAGGGTCCGCCACTGGGAGGCCTGGGACGACAGCCATAACGGTGACTGGGGCCCGGCCGCTATGGCCCTTGCGCTCGAGTCGTACGGCGCCCCGGGCTACGAGGTCAGGGCGTTCGAAACGATGACCTACGCGCTCCGCGACGCGGCCGTTGCGATCCAGACGACGCAGTCCCCGGTCATCCTTCTCGCGTGGCGCGGGGCACACACCTGGGTGATGTCCGGGTATCGCTCGGACGCAGATCCGGCCGTGTTCCGCAACACCAAGATCGAGGGCGCCTACATCCTCGACCCCTGGTACCCACGTATTTCGTCGATCTGGGGGGCGTCGAACCCGCCGGGCACGCTCACCTCGTTCGCTGAGCTGCAGGACAACTTCCTGCCGTGGAAGCGGCCCGAGGGTCAATATCCCGATCGCGACGGCCTGTGGATCACGGTCGCCCCGACCATCCCGCGCGCCGAGGCCGGCTAAACCGTCGTCTCGAACGGGACGCGGCCGATCGCCCGCACGCGCGGGACGAGGAACGCGAGCAGCAGGCCGTCCTTGACCACCATCCCGATCGCGTAGCCGAGCGGGATGGCCAGCAGCCCGAGCCCGGGCGCGAGGAGGGTGGACGCCAGGAGGACCGTCCCGAACCCCGCGAACGAGGCGCCGACCTGGCGGATCGTGTCGTGCGTCGCGTAGAGCCCGCGCGACAGCGGGTAGGCGAGCGCGTCGAACGGCACCGACAATGCGAAGACCGAGACGATCGCCGACGTGCGCGCGACGTCCTCGGGCCCGAACTCGCCGCCGCCCAACAGGACCTCGACCAGGATGCTCGAGCCGACGAAGAGCGCGATCGCAGCCAGCGTCGTCAGCCCGCCGATCGTGGCGAGGTTGCGCCCGAGCACTGATCGGAACGTCGCCTGGTCGCGATCCGCGTACGCCGTGGAGAGCGTCGGGAACACCGCCAGCGAGAACGCGATGCCGATCAGGCTGACCGGCACGACCTGGTAGTCGAGCGCGAAGTTGATCGCGCTCACGCCACCGACCACGATCGTCGACGCCAGGGCCGTAAAGAACGTGAAGATGGCGGGCTCGATCGGGTGGCTGATCATGCGCGGGATCATCAGCCGGATGAACTCGCGGAAGGCCGGCGTCCGGATGCGGAACGCCGGTCGGATGCGGAACGACGTCCGGAGCGTGCCGATCGCCCGGATCCCGAGGTGGAGCGCGGCGCCGGCGACCGCGCCCCAGGCCGTCGCGACGATGCCGAATCGCTCCGCGCCGAGCACCGTCCCGAGGATGATGCCGGTCGTGTACAGGATCGGCGCAAGCGCGTAGAACAGGAAGCGTCGATTCGCGACGAGGATCTCGCCGAGACAGATCGACGCCGCGAACAGGATCTGAGCGAGGCAGTTGATCCGAACGAGCGTCACGTACAGCTCACGGGTCTGAGAGTCGAAGCCGGCGCCGATCTGGGTGGCCAGCCACGGGGCCGCCACGAAGATCGCTACCACAGCGACCGTCATAACGAGGACCGCGCCAGTCAGCACGGTCCGTCCGAAGTCGTTCGCGGTCCGCTCGTCGTCGCGCCGCAGGCTGCTGTAGATGGGCACGAACGGGGCGGTCAAGCCGGCCGCCACGAGCACGTCGAGCGCGATCTCGGGGATCCGGAACGCCGCGTTGTACGCATCGAGCTCGGGGCCGGCGCCATAGGTGTTGGCGAACACCCGGTTGCGGATGACGCCCATCACGAAGTAGACGAAGCTCAGGACGGACAGGATCAGGGCGCCGCGCGGGAAGATCCGGTCGATGAGCGCGCGCCCGTAATCGATGGGGGATCGCGACACCGGCTGCCTCCCTCGTCCGCGGCGGTCGCCGCGTCCCTGGCCAGTGTGACGTCCCGGCAGCGCCCGGCGCGACGCGCAGCTTGGACCGCTACGCTTGTGCCCCGAACATGTCGATGGCCGCGACGCGGCAGGAGGAGGCAGCTTGTCGCGGTTCGAGTGGGTCGCCGGCAGCGCGCGGCTTCTGCAGCAAACGGGCGACGAGTTCGAGAGCACGCGGCCCTTCGATGGGTTGCGGATCGGGACGGGCATTCACCTCGAGCCGAAGACCGCGGCCCTGCTCCTGACCCTCAAGTGCGGCGGCGCCGACGTCGTCTCGACGGGCAACCTGAACTCGACACAGCAGGAGACGGTCGATTACCTCCGCGAGCGCGGTATCGCCGTCATCGGCGGACCGACGGCCGATCCGACCGAGCACGATCGCTACCTGCGGGAGGTCATTGCGGCGAAGCCCGATCTCCTGCTCGACAACGGCGGCGACCTGTTCACGCGCTACCTCGAGGATCCGTGGCCGAACCTACGCGGCGGTACGGAGGAGACGACGTCAGGACGCGATCGACTCCTTCCCGCTGCGCGACCAGATCGCCCTGCCTCTGCTGGTCATCAACGACAGTCCGATCAAGCAGTTCGGCGAGAACACGCACGCGGTCGGTGCCGGGACGGTGGAGTCGTTCATCCGGATCACGAACCGCATCACGAACGGGCGGCGCGTGGCGGTGTTCGGATATGGCTCGGTCGGCCGGGGAGTGGCGGCCTATTTCCGGAGCTTCAACAGCGTCGTGTCGGTTGTCGAGCCACAGCCGGTGCTCCGGCTGCGGGCGTTGCTCGACGGGTTCGACGTCCCGGACCGCGACGACGCTCTCCCCTGGGCCGACGTGATCGTCACGGTCACCGGCGCTCCGCACGTGATCACGCATGCCGACCTCGGGAATCTGCGCGACGGTGTCGTCCTTGTCAGCGCCGGACATCTTCCCTGGGAGCTGGACGTGCCGTCGCTGATCGAGGACCCGTCGGTCGAGTCGATCGACGACGTGACCGAGGGCATCACGACGCTGTGGCTGCGCGACGGTCGTGCGGTCCACATCCTGACCCGGGGTCACATGGTCAACCTGGCCGGCCCGCGCCCGCTCGGCAACTCGATCGAATTGATGGATCTCGGCTTCACCCTCCAGGCGCGCTGCCTGGAAGCCGTCGCCCGCGGGTCAGTGCCGAAGACCGCGTGCGTCGTCGCGGTCCCGGCGGAAATCGATGCCCTCGTGGCGTCCGCGTATGTCGCCCTCGCCAGGGCCTGACCTCGGGCCGAAGGGCTAGCCGGCGGTACGGATGAGTTTCTTGTTCACGAACTCATCGGCCGCCAGCAGACCCAGCTCACGGGCGGTACCGCTTCGCTTCACGCCGCCGAACGGCAGCTCGGGACTGTCGGCCATCACGATGTTGACGTAGACCATGCCCGCCTCGATCCGATCGGCGACCCGGGCCGCCTGGGCCGGATCGTTGCTGTACACGTACGAACCCAGCCCGAAGCTGGTGTCATTGGCCAGCCTGACCGCTGCGTCCTCGTCGGCCACGCGATAGACCACCCCGACCGGCCCGAAGAACTCCTCCCGATACGCGTCCATCTCGCGCGTCACGCCGGTCAGCACGGTCGGCGGATAGTACGCACCGTCCCGAGAGCCGCCGGTGACCACGGTCGCGCCCTGCGCCACCGCCCGATCGACCTGGTCCTCCAACCGGGTCGCCGCCTCCACCGACGACAGCGGCCCGAGCACCGTGTCCTCGACCAGCGGGTCACCCATCCGTGCCGCCGCCATTGCTGCGGTGAACCCGGTCAGGAACGGCTCGTACAACCCGTCCACCACGATGAATCGCTTGGCGGCATTGCAGGACTGGCCGGCGCTGTCCAGGCGGGCCGCGGTCGCCGCCGCCACCACTGCATCGAGATCGTCGGTGGCCAGCACCAGGAACGGATCCGAACCGCCGAGCTCCAGGGCCACCTTCTTCAGGTGCCGCCCAGCCACCTCCGCAACGGCTGCTCCGGCCCGCTCCGAGCCGGTCACCGAGACGCCCTGGATCCGCGGATCCGCGACGATGGTCGCGGCCTGCTCGGCGCTGACATAGACGTTGACGTAGGCGCCGTCCGGTAGCCCGGCATCGTGATAGATCGCCGCGATGGCCGCGGCCGATTCCGGGCATTGCGACGCGTGCTTCAGAACGATGACATTGCCGAGGACCAGGTTCGGCGCCGCGAACCGGGCCACCTGGTAGTAGGGAAAGTTCCAGGGCATGATCCCGAAAAGCACACCCAGCGGGCTGCGCCGGATCACGGCCGTGCCCTGGCCAAGGATGGTGAGCGGCTGATCGGCGGTGATGACGTCCGCCTGATCCGCGTAGTACTCGGTGATGTCGGCGGCGAAGTCGACCTCGCCGAGGGCGAGATCCTTCACCTTGCCCATCTCCCGGACGATGATGGCGGCCAGTTCCTCCCGACGTTCCCGATGCAGCTCGGCGGCCCGGCGGACCATGCCGGCCCGCTCGGCGACCGGGAGCTTCCGCCAGACCTCGAACCCCACCGCGGCCGTGCGGAGTGCCTCCTCGACCTGGGCGTCGGTGAAGGTCTCATAGCGGGCCACGGTCTCCCCGGTGGCCGGATTCACGACGGCGTACTCGGTCATGATTTCCCCTTCCTCAGTCGATCATGGAGCTCCACCCCATCCGCCCGGCGCAGGCTCGGCGGCGCGACGACGACGGACTTCACGAGCTCGACGTGACTGTAATGCGGGCCACGGCCCCGCGTTCGTGCCGACCCACGCGACGCCACGCTGGGCCCAGCGGCCGCGCGCGACGCTAGCTATCGAAGGGCGCCTGCGCGATCTCCTCGAGCATCCCCGTGGCGGCCATCTCCGCAGCCGGGCAGGTCGGCTTGCGCGACGCCTGGTCGACGAAGAGCGTGGTGAACTCCCGTTTGAAGTCGAGCCGCGGATACGCGGCAAGCAATCCCGGGATGATCGCCGGCCGAACGTCGGTGAAGCGGTAGCCGGTAACGTCGGTGCCGGTCGAGTCCCAGAGCAGCACGACCTCGGAGGCGGGATCGGGCGGCAGGGTCTCGAGATTGTGCAGCGCGATCACGTCGTAGATCCCTCGGGCGCGCGCCTCCGGTTCCCCGGCCTCGCCCACGAGCCGCTCGGCCGCGATCGCGCCGTCGACCTCGTAGCAGCCGCCGAGGTCGTACGCCGGAACCAGGCCGATGTCGTGGAGGATCGCGGACACGTACAGGATCTCGGGATCGAACTGGAGCCGATCGTGCCGCGCCAGCTCGACGGCCCAGGCATAGCTCCGGACCGAATGGTTCACGAGGAACGGCGCCGCGACGTCCGCGATGAGCTCGCGGGCTCGCCGCGCCAGCGCGGAATCCGGCACGGGCATCCCGAGCCCGGTGAGTGCCTCGTCCATCAGTCGCGTGTCACGTCCCGTCGGACGCGTCCTTCTTCTGCGTGTCGGCGATCCGCTTGCGGTTCTCCTCGCGCGGACGCAACCCATCGCTCATCGACGCCATCGGCATGTCCGTTCGCTGCTTCCGTCGAGGGCGCTCCTTGCGGGCCTCCGCGCGTGCGGCCATCCGCGCCGCGATGGTCGCCTCGTAGCCCTGATCGCCGGGGACGTAGTAGCGACGACCAACCAGCTCGTCGGGGAGGTACTGCTGGTCGATGTCGTCACCCTCGACGTCGTGGGGGAACTTGTAGCCGACACCGATGCCGTGCGCCTTCATCCGACGATCACCCGCCGAGCGGAGGTGGTTCGGGACGGGGAGCGACCCGTGTTTGAGGACGTCCGCCATCGCCGCGCCGTACGCGCGACCGATCGAGTCGGACTTGGGAGACGACGAAATATGGACCGTCGCCTGCGCGAGTGCGAACTGCGCCTCCGGCAGCCCGACGTGGTCGAGCGCCTGGGCCGCCGCGACGGCGATCTGGAGTGCCCGCGGGTCGGCGTTGCCCACGTCTTCCGACGCGCTGATGATCAGCCGGCGCACGATGAACCGCGGATCCTCGCCGGCGGCGACCATCGACGCGAGCCAGTACAGCGCTGCGTCCGGGTCGTTGCCGCGCAGGCTCTTGATGAACGCCGACACCGTGTCGTAGTGCCCGTCGCCCGCCCGGTCGTAGGCAAGGACCCGCTGCTGGGCGGCCGCCTCGACGTCCTCGAGCCGCGGCGCGACCTTGCCGTCGGCGTCGCGGATCCCCTCCGCTTCTGCGAGCGCGACCGCGCCTTCGAGGACATTGAGGGCCGCGCGCGCGTCACCGCCGGCCAGCCCCACGAGGTGGTCGAACGCGTCGTTCGCGAGGGCGACCCCGCCATCCGGCCCGAGCGCGCCCGCCAGCCCGCGCTCCTCGTCCTCGAGCGCCCGCCGGACGACGGTGGCGACGTCGTCGTCACTGAGCGGCTCCAGGCGCCAGACGCGCATGCGCGACAGGAGCGCCGAGTTGACCTCGAAGTACGGGTTCTCTGTTGTCGTACCCGTCAAGGTGATCGTCCCGTCCTCGACGTAGGGGAGGAGGGCGTCCTGTTGGGCCTTGTTGAAGCGGTGGATCTCGTCGATGAACAGGACGGTCCGCGTGCCGTTCAGGGCGAGCCGTTCCTGGGCCTGCGCGACGGCGCCGCGGACCTCTGCGACGCCGGACGAAACGGCGGAGATGGCGATCATCTCGGCACCGATCGCATCCGCCAGCAGGCGCGCGAGAGTCGTCTTGCCGGTCCCGGGCGGACCCCACAGGACGATCGAGGCGAGATGCCCTCGCGACACCGCCCGGCGCAGCGGTCCGCGTTCGCCGACGAGGTGGTCCTGCCCGACGAACTCATCGAGGGACCGTGGCCGCATGCGAGCAGCCAGGGGTTGGGCTCCGGGCGGCGGCTGGAACAGGGGCTCGGGCTTGGCGCCCTTCACTCGCGATGGGCCGGGCATCGTCTCAGTTTACGGGGCATCCCCGGTCGGACAGCTTGCGCAGCGGACCGGCTGGGCGATTCCGTGTCAGCCGGTCAGAACGGGGTGAGGTTCGTGACCTGGGTGACAGCCCACAGGCCGATCAGCAGCGCGATCAGCGAGCCGCCGATCGTCACGAGCCGACGGATGTCGCGGCTGACGTACGCGTATTCCTCCTGGCCTCGGACGGCGATCGATCCGGGACGCACCCGCGCGACACTCTCCTCGTCGCGCCGACCTCGCTCGCGCCCACGGCTGGCCATCGACTCCGTTTCGCGCTCGGTGGCGACGATCTGCGCCTCGAGCTCGGCCGCGCGGGCTTCCTCGGCCGGGGTCAGCGACGTCGACGGAGCCTGAGCCGGAACCACAGGCTGGCTGTCGACCCGTCCCCGCGGTGAGCCGCTGCGCTGCAGGCGCGGTCGCTGGCCGGGTCGCGTGGAGCTTCCCCGTACGCGCTTGGCCATGGCTTCGGACGGCCTCCAGGTCGTGGATGTGGTCGGGCGGGCTCGCGAAGTCTGACGGGCGGCCTGCCAGCGGGAGAGGATAGCACCGCGGCGTCGGCCGGCCATCCGCCGGTACGTGCCGGGCAAGGGGCGGCTGCTAGACTCGCGCCGACCCCCGCCGGAGGAACCTCCCATCGACTTGAGCGCGACCATCGCCGCGAATCTGGGACCCATCGTGGTCGCCCTGACCGTGCTCGTCCTGGTCCTGCTGCTGGTGGTCGCGTGGCTCGGACGGCGTGTGGTCCGTGTCGAGGCGCGCGTCCGCGGCCTGACGCGCGGGGAGGACGGCGATCTCGGCGACGTGCTCGGCGCACACCTCGAGCGGGTGTACGAGCTCGGCCGGGAGGTCGACCGGTTGGTCGCCCGGACCGGTCGTCTCGAAGAGAGCTCGCCGCGCGCTTTCCAGCGCGTCGGGCTCGTCCGGTTCAATCCGTTCGAGGACACCGGCGGGAACCAGAGCTTCGCGCTGGCGCTGCTCGATGCGGACGGCAACGGCTGGGTGCTGTCGAGCCTCCACGCTCGGACCGGCACGCGCATCTATGCCAAGGCGATCCATGGCGGCCGATCGGACGGAGCGCTGTCCGAAGAGGAGACGACCGCGATCAAGCAGGCGACGGCCTGACAGCCTAGGTGTCACGACGGTCGACGATGGTGTGCACATGGCCCCCATCGTCGACCAGCCCACGGCCCCGTCGGCCGCCCGCACCGTGACCCGTCCGACTGTCCGTGCCCGGCGGCGCGGCCCCGTCCCCCTCGAACAGATCCCGGCCTGGGGCGACCTCGTGCCGGTCATGGATCCCGCGCTCGTCGATAGCCGCCCGCCGGACGGGATGGACGCGCTGCTCGGCGGCCTCGATCCGGACCAGCTCCGCGCGGTGACCCACGGGGAGGGGCCGCTGCTCGTCGTCGCGGGGGCGGGCACCGGCAAGACCCAGGTGATCACCCGGCGGATCGCGTGGCTGATCGCGACGAAGCGCGCCAAGCCGTCCGAGATCCTGGCACTCACCTTCACCGACAAGGCCGCCGACGAGATGGCGGTGCGGGTCGACCAGCTCGTCCCGTACGGCTACACGGACAGCACGATCGCGACGTTCCATGCCTTCGGCGACCGGTTGATCCGCGAGCACGCGCTGGAGCTCGGCCTCCCCCCGGACGTCCGTGTGCTATCGCGCGCCGAGGCGGTCATCTTCCTGCGGGAGCACCTCTTCGCGTTCGATCTCGACGCCTATCGGCCGCTCGGCGATCCGACGCGCTTCCTGTCCGCGCTCGTCACGCTGTTCAGTCGCTGCAAGGACGAGGACATCACCCCGGCGACGTACGTGGCCCACGCCGAGCGCATCACCGCCGAGGCGACGGCCCTCGCCGCAGCGGCCGCCGACCGGGGCGCTGAGGCCGCCGCTGCGGCCGCCCGCGCCGAGGAAGGCCGTCACCAGGAGGAGCTCGCCCGCGCGTACGCGCGCTACCAGCAGCTGCTCGGCGAGAACGGGTTCATCGACTTCGGCGACCAGGTGGCGCTGGCCCTCCGGCTCGTGCGCGGCTCCGCGGCCGCTCGGCAGGCCATCGCCGAGCGTTTCCGGTACCTGCTGGTCGACGAGTTCCAGGACACGAACCGCGCCCAGGCGGAGCTCGTCGGGCTGCTGGCCGAGCCGCACCGGAACGTGACTGTCGTGGGCGACGACGACCAGGCGATCTACGCATTCCGTGGTGCCGCGATCGACAACATCCTCGACTTCGAGGCGCGCTACCCGGGCGCCCGGACCGTGGTCCTGCGCCGCAACTACCGCTCGCTCCGCCCGATCCTCGACGCGTCGTACCGGCTCGTGCGTTTCAACGACCCGGACCGGCTCGAGGCGCGGACGGGCCTCGTCAAGCGGCTCCGGGCACAGCGACGCGAACCTGCCCCGCCGCCGGTCCGTCTCGAGGCCTTCGCGACCGGATCCGAGGAAGCGGACTGGATCGCGGCCGACATCGCGCGCCGGATCGCCGGCGGCGCCGACCCGCGTGACCACGCCGTGCTCGTCCGTGCGAACGGCCACGCGGACGCCATCCTGCGCGCCCTGAACGTCGCCGGCGTGCCGTGGCGGTTCTCCGGGTCGTCCGGGCTGTACGCCAGACCCGAGGTGCGCCTCCTGATGGCGTTCCTGCGCGTTATCGCAGACCCGGATTCGAGCGTCGACCTCTACGCGCTCGCCTCGTCCGAGGTGTACGGGCTCGGCGGCGACGACCTGACCTCGATCGTCAACACGGCCCGCCGGCGCAATCGGCCGGTGATGGAGATCATGGACGAGCTCGAGCGGCAGCCCGGCATCCTGCGGCTGGCACCGACGACGCGGTCGGCCGTCCATCGCCTGGTCGGCGACGTGAACCGGTTCGCGGCGATGGCGCACGAGCGACCGGCCGGCGAGGTGCTCTACGCGTTCCTGCGCGACAGCGGTCTGCTGGCACGGCTGGCGGCGACCGCGTCCGCCGCGGCGGACGAGGGGCTCGGCAACATCGCCCGTTTCTTCGACCTCATCCGCGCCCAGTCCGTGCTCCTGGCGGACGACCGCGCGATGTTCGTGGCCCAGCACCTGCAGACGCTGATCGAAGCCGGCGACGATCCGGCCACGGCCGACCTCGACCCGGATGCCGATGCGGTGGCCGTGCTCACGGTCCACAAGGCCAAGGGCCTGGAGTTCCCAGTCGTGTACCTGCCGGGCCTCGTCGCCGGGCGCTTCCCGGGTAACGGTCGGGGCGACCCCCTGGCACTGCCGGCCGGCCTCGGCCGGGGAGAGCCGATGACGCCGGAACGTGGTCTGGCGGAGGAGCGCCGCCTCTGCTACGTCGCGATGACCCGGGCACGCGACGAGCTGGTGTTGACCCATGCGGCCGACTACGGCGGCGCACGGGCGAGACGGATCTCGCCGTTCGTCCTGGAAGCGTTGGACCTGCCCGTGTCTGCCGGGACGCCAGGCGTCGGGGTCGTGCCACCGTCCGCAGAGGAGCGCCTGGCCGGGTTCGCGGGGGTCGATGCGCCGGCCGTGCCGCAACGCCGTGAGGGGCACGAGCCCCTGATGCTGAGCTTCGGGCAGGTCGACGCCTACCTGACCTGTCCGCTCCGCTACAAGTACGCCCACGTGCTGCGGGTCCCGATCGCGCCGCATCACGCTCTCGTTTACGGTGCTGCGCTGCACAAGGCCGTCCAGCTCTTCCATCACCGGCATGCGCGTGGCCACGTGATGACCGAGGCGGAGCTTGACGAGGTGCTGGCCTCGGCGTGGACGAACGAGGGGTTCGTCAGCCGGGAGCACGAGGAGGCTCGGTTCGAGGCGGCGAAGTCGGCCCTGCACCGGTTCCGCGAGGAGCAGCTCGTGCCTGACGCGATCGTGCCGACGTACGTCGAGCGCGAGTTCGCGTTCGACCTCGACGGCGACCGCATCCGCGGCCGCTGGGACCGCGTCGACATCCAGCCAGTGGCCGCCGCCGACACCCCCGCGGCCCCCGCCGCCGCGGCCCCGGAGCACCCGTCCGCGGACGTCGTGACGCCGACGCTCGGGATCATGGGCCGGGAGCACGTGACGATCACCGACTACAAGTCGTCGGACGTGCGCGATCCGGCGAAGGCGCGCCAGCGGGCGCGCGAATCCCTGCAGCTCCAGATCTACGCCATGGGGTACGAGGCGATGACGGGCCGGCTGCCCGACCAGGTCGCGTTGCACTTCCTGGACTCGGGGCTGGTCGGTCGGGTCGATGTGGATCCCCGACGGATCGCCAAGGCACGCGGCCAGATCGCGACCGCGGCGGCAGGCATCCGCGCCGGCCAGTTCGATGCCACGCCGGACCCGATGGCGTGCTCGTGGTGCCCGTTCCGCGACATCTGCCCGTCGAGCGCCGCCACGACCCGCTGACAGGCAACCCTGGCCCTAGACTCGGGGCGCATGGAAGCGCGCGATCGGCTCCTCAGCCTGGCGACCTTCGCGGCCGCCGTGGTCGTGTGGGTGCTGGTCGCGCTGATCGTCACGACCCGGGATCCCGTGGCGGAGCCGCTGGCCGGGTTCATCGGCGCGGCGCTCATCGGTCTCGCGGTGGGCCTGACCGCGACGCCGATCGCCTGGTTGCTGGTCTTCGCTCGCCACCGGCGGATCGCCTATCGCGGGGACTGGATCCGTGCCGCCCGGCGGGGCGGCTGGGTCGGGCTCATCGTCGCGGTCTTCATCGTGCTGCGGCTGCAGGGAGCGCTCGAGCTTCCGATCGCGCTGTTCATCCTGGCGCTCGCGGCGGTGGCGGAGGCGACGCTCTCGGCGGAACGCTGAGCACGGTCCGTCCCGCGGCTCTACCATCCGCCGCGGACCCGCCCAGAAGGTCCGATCCATGCCAGCTCTGGAGGATCCGTGCCGCAACGTACCGCCATCCGCCCCGCCGAACCGTTCACCGACGTCAAGGGTCGCGTCGCCGCCGCCGTCGAGGCGGCCCGCGACGAGATCATCGACCTGTCACATCGGATCCATGCGAATCCCGAGCCCGCGTTCGAGGAGATCCAGGCCGCGACGTGGGTCGCCGAGGCACTGCGGGCCCACGGGTTCACGGTCGAACACCCGGCGGGCAGCCTCGCCACGGCGATCCGTGCCGTGCGCCGCGGCGGTCATGGGGGCGACGGTCCTCGGATCGGGATCCTCGCCGAGTACGACGCACTGCCCGGTCTCGGCCATGGCTGCGGCCACAACACGATGGCGGCTTCGGGCGTCGGGGCTGCCATCGCCCTGGCGGCCATCGCCGACGAGCTCCCGGGCGAGATCGTGTTCCTCGGCACGCCCGCTGAGGAGCGGGGGAGTGGCAAGCAGATCATGATCGACGACGGGCTGTTCGCCGGGATCGACGCCGCTCTGCTCTACCACCCGTGCGACCGGAGTCACGTCGAGAGCCATCCGCTCGCCTCGGAAGATGTCGACGTTGCTTTCACGGGGCTGCAGGCCCACGCCGCCTCCGATCCATGGAAGGGCAAGAACGCGCTCGACGCGATGATCCAGCTGTTCTCGTCGGTCGGGCTGTGGCGGCAGCAGCTTCGACCGACGGCACGCGTTCACGGGATCATCCGCGAAGGCGGCACGGCCGCGAACATCATCCCGGACCGCACGTCGGCGTGGTTCATGCTCCGCAGCGACGACCAGGACTCCTATGAGCAGATGAAGGCGCAGTTCAGCAGGATGGCGGAGGCGGCTGCCCTCGCGACCGGGACGACCGTCGAGGTGACGTACTCAGGCGGCGCCACGACCATGCGCAACAACCTGGCTTTGGCCGAGCGCTTCCGGGCCAACATGGCCGCGTACGGCATCGAGGACATGGGCGACGACCCGAACGCGGGCAGCACCGACATGGCCAACGTCAGCTGGGTCTGCCCCGCGATCCACCCGGACCTCGCCATCTGCGACGAGGGTGTCGCGGGCCATTCGACGGCGTTCCGCGATGCGGCCGCGACGCCGCGCGCCGACGAGACGACGCTCATGGCGGCCACGCTGATCGCGCAGACGGCCGTCGACCTGTACCTCGACCCGGCGCTGGTCGAGGCCGCATGGAAGGAGTTCCGGGCCGGTTGAGCAGGGGCCGGGGTGTACCATCGCCCCGGCGCGCCCCGCTGGACGCCGGATCGCGAACCGGCGGCGCCCCGGATCGAGACGGATTCCCGCACGTGGCCGGGAACACCCGGCCACCTCCGTCTCCGGAGGATCACGTGGCAGAGCGCCCCCACGACCCCGATTTCGCCGTCCTGAACGGCTGGGACGCGGAGTACGAGACCTACGCCGATTACGACCTGCCGACGTACGTCGGTGCGGTCAGCTTCATGAAGTTGCCGTGGGTGACCGATGCCGACGAGCTCCGCGCCCGCAAGCCGGATGTCGCGATCATCGGTGCGCCGTTCGACGATGCGGTGAGCCACCGCTCGGGTGCCCGGTTCGGGCCGCGGGCGATCCGCCAGGCGCAATACACGTCCGGCTCGGTCAACTCGCTCCAGCTCGACGTCGAGCCGTTCGAGATCCTCGACGTCGTCGATGCCGGCGACGCCAACATCATCCCGGCGTGGATCGAGCGGGCGCACGCGCTGATCTATCGGAAGGTGCGCGAGGTCGCCGAGACCGGGGCGATCCCGATCATCCTCGGCGGTGACCACTCGATCACCTGGCCGTCCGCATCGGCGGTTGCGGAGGTGCGCCGGCCGGGCAGCATCGGCATCGTCCATTTCGACGCCCACGCCGACACGGCGAACGACGACTGGGGCGTCCTCGCCGGTCATGGCACCCCGATGCGCCGCCTGATCGAATCGGGCGCAGTCGATGGCCGCAACTTCGTCCAGGTCGGATTGCGCGGCTATTGGCCACCCGTCGAGACCTTCGCGTGGATGAAGGAGAAGGGCCTGCGCTACCACTTCATGCGCGAGATCGAGGAGCGCGGCGCCGAGGCGGTCGTCGCCCAGGCCATCGACGAGGCGCTCGACGGGCCCGACAGCATCTACCTCAGCCTCGACATCGACGTGATCGACCCGGGTCTGGCGCCCGGCACCGGCACCCCCGAACCGGGCGGGATGCTGACCCGCGAGGTCCTGCGAGCGGTCCGCCAGATCGTCGGTGCGGTCGAGCTGGCCGGGATGGACGTCGTCGAGGTGTCGCCGCCGTACGACCACGCTGAGACGACGGCGATGGCTGCGAACCGCGCGGCGCTCGAGGCGATCAGCGCTCTGGCCGTACGCAAGGCCGCTGGCGGGACGGTGCGCTGGGAGCCGGCAGCGGGTTGATCCCACCGGCGGATCCCGCCACCGCGAGCGCGCTTGCGCGCCTGTACGACCTCGACCTGCAGGACGATCCGGGCGATCTCGACCTGTACCGCGCGCTGGCCGACCGAGCCGGTGGACCCGTCCTCGAGCTGGCGGTGGGCAGCGGCCGGCTCGCCGTCCCGCTCGCCGTGGCGGGCCACCGGGTGACCGGCGTCGACCTCGACCCGGCGATGCTGCGACGGGCCCGTGATCGGGCCACGGCCGCGGGCCTCGCGAGTGAGCGGCTCGAGCTGGTCGAGGCCGACCTGCTGGACGTCCGGCTGCCCGATGCAGGTGGCTACGCCTTCGCCTTCATCGCGCTCAATTCGCTGATGCTGCTGCCCACCCGCGCTGCCCAACGCCAGGCCATCCAGACGCTCGCCGACAACCTCGCACCGGGCGGGCTCGGCGCGGTCGACGTGTGGCTGCCCGATGGCGACGACCTGGGCCGGTACGACGGTCGCCTCATCCTCGAGTGGATCCGCCCAGAACCCGCGACCGGCGCCCTCGTGACGAAGTCCGGCTCCGCCATCCACGACGCGGCGAGCGGGACGATCGCGCTGACCTCGATCTTCGACGAGTCCAGCCAGGGCGGGCCGACGACGCGCTGGATCCGTCAGGACCACCTGCGCCTCGTGTCCGCCGACGAGCTGCGCGCCTTTGCCGAGGAGGCCGGGCTCCGGGTGGAGCTGGTCGCGGGTGGCTACGACCTCGGGCCGATCGGTCCCGGCGCTGAGCGCGCGGTCCTCATCGCCGAACGGGCCTGATCCGGCCGCTCTCCCACTCGGGCCGCGTGCGTGGCCCCGTGGTATCGTCGAGGCCCATGTCGAGCGGCTCGAGCAGCGACCAGACGCGCCTCCTGATCGTGGAGGACGTGCCCCAGGTCGCCCAGTACATCCGCGGTCTGCTGAACGCCCAACAGGCGGTCAAGCTGCTTGACGTGCTCACCGACGGCGGGCGGGCCGTCGAGCAGATCGGCCAGCTCCGACCCGACGTCGTGATGGTCGATGCGCTTTTGCAGGGCCGGCTCAAGGGCCCCAAGCTCGTCGAGCAGATCCACGCGGCCGGACTTAACGTGCCGGTCATCGTGTTGACCGTGCCGCAGAACCCGGTCGAGGTGGATCCCGCGAAGGGCGTCCACGCGGTGCTGTCGATGCCGTTCTCGGGCTTCGAGCTCATGAACAAGGTCGCCGGCGTGCGCAAGGCTCACGCACTGGCGTCACCGGTGGGAGTGACCCGTATCACCTCGGTCTTCGCGCCGAAGGGCGGCGTGGGCAAGACGACCATCGCGTTCAACCTCGCCGTCGCCATGGCTCAGCTCGAGCAGCGCACGGTGCTCATCGATGGCAGCGTGCAGTTCGGCGACCTTCGCTCGCTGCTCAAGGTGCCAGGGGACGCACCGTCGATCCTCGACCTGCCGACCGACCGGATCGCCGAGTCGGACCTGACCGACGTGCTGTGGCGCGACCCATCGGGCATCGACATCCTGCTCGCGCCGCCGCGCATCGAGATGGCCGAGATGATCACGACACGTGACATCGACAAGGTCCTGTCGCTGCTGCGGCGCGTCTACAGCTCGATCGTGATCGACATGTCGAGCGTGATCAATGACATCAATCTTGGCTTCCTCGACGCGAGCGACACGATCATCGAGATCGTCACGTACGACTCGACCACGATCCACAACACGATCGCGATGGCCGACACGTTCCGCTCGATCGGCTACCCGGCGTCGAAGGTGCGTTACCTCGTCAACCGAGCGGACAGCTCGGGAGGCATCGATCCCGAGGACCTCCACCGGGCGCTCGGGCGCATCCCGGAGCACCGTGTCAACTCGGACGGGCAGCTGGTCGTGCGCTCCAACAACGAGGGCGTGCCGTTCATCCTGGCCAACCCCTCGGCGCCGGTCAGCCAGGACATCATGCGCCTGGCGTCGGAGCTGCTCGGCGCGGCCCGCGTTCCCGTGGCCGCCGGGCGCCGCTAGGCCGAGGCTGTGACGGATCCGCGACCCATCGGTGTCTTCGATTCCGGCGTCGGTGGCCTGACGGTCCTGCGCGAGATCATCCGCCGCACGCCGGGCGAGTCGACGGTCTATCTCGGGGACAACGACCGTGCGCCGTACGGCGTGCGCTCCGACGAAGAGGTCCTCGCGTTCTCGACAGAGTCGCTGGACGCGCTCGCGGAGCGCGACGTCAAGGCGCTGGTCGTGGCGTGCAACACCTCGACGGCCGTCGGTCTGGGCGCGTTCCGCCGTCGGTACGACCTGCCCGTGCTCGGGGTGATCCGGCCGGGTGCGGCCGCGACCGCGCTCGCAACACGCAATCGACGAGTCGGTGTGATCGCGACGCCGGCCACGATCCGGTCGCACGCGTATTTCAACGCGATCAAGGACGAGAACCCGGCGGTCGAGGTGTACGAGCACGCCACGCCTGCACTCGTGCCACTCGTCGAATTCGGGGGAGTTGAGCGGTCCGCTGGCGGAGGCGACCGTGGCGGAGGCCCTGGCGCCTCTCGTCGGCGAGCGGGACGCCAACGGCGAGTCGATATTCCCGCGCCCGCCCGGGGCCGCGATCGACACCTTGCTGCTCGGCTGCACCCATTACCCGCTGATCCGCCCGCTGATCGCCGCGCTGGCCGGCGACCAGGTGGCGATCGTCGACTCCGCGACGGCCACAGCCTCCGCGCTCGCCGAGCTCCTCAGCGTCAACGGGCTGGAGGCGCACGCGGACGGAGCTCGCGTCGACGGCTCGCCGGCCCATGTGCAACTGACGACCGGCGACCCGGGGCGGTTCGCGGCCGTGGCGCGGCCCTTGTTCGGCCCTGACTTCGTGTCCGTCGAGGCGATCGAGCTCGGGGCACTCGCCCGATGACGAAGCGCCGGAGCGAGTCGACGTGGCGCGATGACCGCGCCTGGCAGGCCGGCATCCTGATCGGCTCGGCGCTCGGCGCGGCCGCGACCGTGGTCGGGCGCCACATGGAGCGGCGAGCACGGGAAGGGCTCGTCGACTGGGCGGCCGTCGAGCGGCTGGCGATCGGACGGCTCGACCAGGCGCCGGGCGCCCTGACCCCCGAGGAGCTGCGCGCGGTCGAGCCCGACTACGCCGCGGCGATGGCGCGCATCGTGCCCGCGTTGTCGGCCGCTCTCGGGACGCAGTTGCCCGGCGTTGTCGAGCGCTCGGGCGTGGTCGACCGGGCCGGCTGGGTCCGCGCCAACACGGCGTCGTTCGCCTCCCTGATCGGCAAGCTCGAGCACGATCTACTCGACCAGGTCATGCCACCGGGTGGCGGCCTGACCGCGGCCGCGATGGCGCTCGCCAACCGCTGGCTGACCACCCGCCAGCTCGGAGTGCTGCTCGGGTTCATGGGCCAGCGCGTGCTTGGCCAGTACGACCTCGCCCTCCTGTCGGCGGAGGCCGCGCCCGGCCGGCTGCTGTTCGTCGAGGAGAACATCCGCCAGACGGCCAAGGCGCTGGGCGTGCCGGTCGAGTCGTTCCGGACCTGGATCGCCCTTCACGAGACGACCCACGCCTTCGAGTTCGAGGCGCATCCGTGGCTGCGGCCGTATCTCGCGTCGCGTCTCGAGCGCCAGCTGACGCTATTCGGCAACGACGTCCGGGGCATGGGCCGCGAGGCCATCCGCGGGCTCGGCCGGGCGCTCCGCGGCGAGGGCGGTGGTGAGCATTGGATGGAGCGCCTGATGGGCACCGAGCAGCGCGCCCTGTTCCGCGAGACGCAGGCCGTCATGAGCCTGCTCGAGGGCTTCAGCGACTACGTGATGGATGAGGTCGGCCACGACCTCGTGCCGGACGTCGAGCGCATCCGCGCGAGGTTCGACGAGCGGCGCGCGAAGCGCACTCCGTTCGAGCGAGCGATGCTTCGGCTGACCGGCATGGACCTCAAGCTCGAGCAGTACAAGAAGGGCGAGCGGTTCGTGCGGGCGATCGCCGCCGCGCGCGGCCCCGAGGCGCTCTCCCAGCTGTGGGGCGGACCGGAGACCCTGCCGCGCGACGGGGAGATCGAGGCGCCGGAGGGCTGGATCGCGCGGGTCCTCGACGGCTCACCGACGCCGGTCGCCGGTACGTCATCGTGACGACTGCGGGCCCTGGCAGCGGGCCCGACGGCGCGCCGACCGCGATCGCGCTGAGCCCGATCCTGTCGGCCCGCTATCGATCGCGCGACCTCGAGAGGATCCGCGCGGCGGCGCCGGGTGCGCGTCTTGTCACGGTGTCCGTCGAAGGGCTGGCCGACGGGCCGCTCGACGACGTCGAGGTCATGCTCCGCGGCTGGCTGAGCTCGGACGCCTTCGATCGTCTGTTGGTCCGAGCGCCCCGGCTCGCCTGGGTGCACTCGGCGACGTCGGGCGTGGAACGGGCGCTCACCCCGGCGGCGCGCGAACGCGGCCTCATCGTCACGAACGCGCGGGGCGTGTTCAGCCGGCCGATCGCCGAATACGTGCTGATGATGATCCTCGCGGTGAGCCGGCGGCTGCCCCAGCTCCTGGAGCTGCAGCGGGAACGGACGTGGCAGCCGCTCGAGGGCACCGAATTGCGCGACGTGACCGTTGGCATCGTCGGACTCGGCTCGATCGGTCGGGCGGTCGGCGCGCTCGCGACGGCGTTCGGCTGCCGGGTCGTGGCGGTCCGCCGCCGACCCGACGGGGATGGGGCGGTCGCAACGGGCGACGGCGACGAGCCGTTCGTTGGCGAGCCGATGCTCGATCGCGTCGGCGGCCCCGAGACACTCCCCGAGCTGCTCGGCGAATCGGACTTCATCGTTCTCGCGGCACCACTGACGCCGCAGACCGAGGACATGATCGATGCCGATGCGCTCGCCATGGTCAAGCCCGGCGCGTGGCTGATCAATGTCGCGCGTGGTCGCCTCATCGATGAGCGGGCGCTGCTCCGGGCGCTGCGCGACGGCCCGCTCGGTGGCGCGATCCTGGACACGTTCCGCGACGAACCGCTGCCGCCGACGTCGTCGTTCTACGACCTGCCGAACGTCATCGTGACGCCGCACACGGCGTGGTCGAGCGGCCGCGTGCTCGACCGCAGCGTCGAGCTGTTCTGCGACAACCTGCGCCTGTTCGCGAAGGGCGAGCCGCTGCTCAACGTCGTCGACCCGGCCGCAGGCTACTGACCGTGCAGATCGCGATCGTCGGGCTTGCCGGGAGCGGCAAGACGACCGTCTTCAACACGCTGACCCGCGGCCACGCTGAGACCGGCGGGTACGGCGGGGTCACTCTCAATGTCGGGGTCGTGAAGGTCCCCGATGAGCGCCTCGGGCGGCTGGCCGAGATCTTCAGCCCGAAGAAGATCGTCCAGGCCGACGTCACCTACGTCGATCTGCCCGCGCCACCCGCGTCCACCGAGGGCCGCGTCGGCACGGAGGAGCTGCCGGCCGACCACCTCGCGCGGCTGCGTGACTCCGATGCGCTGCTCCACGTCGTCCGCGCGTTCGAGGACGCAGCTCACCCGCATCCGGCCGGAAGCGTCGATCCCGCCCGCGACCTCGAGCAGCTCGATCTCGAGTTCACGCTCGCGGATCTGGCGATGACCGAGCGCCGGCTCGAGCGGCTCGCCGGCAGCGGCCGCCACGGCACCGCAGGGGAGCGCGAGGCGAACGAGCGCGAGGAGGTCGTCCTCCGGCGCATCCACGAGGGCCTCGAGGCGGGCACGCCGATTCGCGACCTCGGGCTCGATGCGGACGAGGCAAAGGCGATCCGCGGCTTTCGGTTCCTGACCGAGAAGCCCGTCCTGGTGCTGCTCAACGTCGGGGAAGGCGACCTCGTGACGTCCCGGACCCTGGTCGACCGCATCGCCGCGGGCTATCCGCACCAGCAGGCGATGGTCGATGCGCTGTCTGCCAAGATCGAGATGGAGCTCGGCGAGCTCGAGCCCGACGAGGCGGCGGTGTTCATGGAGGAGCTCGGCATCACGGAGTCGAGCCTGGACCGGGTCATCGCGCTGTCGTACCGGCTCCTGGGTCTCGTGTCGTTCCTTACTGCCGGGCCGGATGAGGTCCGCGCATGGCCGATCCACGACGGCTCGACGGCCGTGGACGCCGCGGGCGCGATCCACACCGACCTCGCCAAGGGCTTCATCCGCGCCGAGACCGTGTCCTACGACGACCTCGTCCGCCTGGGCTCGCTGGCCGAAGCACGCAAGGCCGGCCGGTTACGGTCCGAGGGGAAGACCTACCAGGTCAAGGACGGCGACGT
This sequence comes from uncultured Chloroflexia bacterium, assembly GCA_963819655.1. GTDB lineage: Bacteria > Chloroflexota > Limnocylindria > Limnocylindrales > CSP1-4 > SPCO01. Next base: position 304,851 of record CAWFXA010000003.1, read on the forward strand.
GCTGGAGATCCTCTTCAGCCGCTGACGTCCGGGGTCAGTTCGGGCGGCCGGGGTCCGGGTCGAAGTCCGCGAGGATCGTCCGGAAGTCGCCGCTCAGTTCGTCGCCCGGCTCGGTCTCGTCGTCATCGTCCTCGTCGTCCTCGTCGGTCTCGAACTCTGCGAGGAAGTTGTCCGCCTCCGTGGTCGACACGTTGACCGCGGCCGTGAGTGACTCGTCGCTGACGAACACGAAGCCATAGTCGCGCTCGAGGACGACCGCGATCGCCTCGACGAGCGTGTCACGCTCGTAGTTGTCCTTGACGTCGTGCCGGACCCGCTGGACCAGCTCGAAGAACTCCTGCGGCTCCCACTCCGACTCGCTGACGACGATCGCATCGGAATAGACCTCGTCGTCGCCTTCGTGGAGCTCATAGAAGAACAATCGGGTACGCCTCGTCGATGGTGGTTCGGGTGCGGCAGTATACGCCGCACCGCCCCACAGCCCACCCGCCACGGGAGGTCCAATGCCGCCACCTCGCGTCGAGGTCGTCCACGTCGGCTCGGCCGCGCGCGACATCGCACCCGACGATCCGCGCGGGTGGCGGCTCGGTGGCGGCGTCACCTACGCGGCGCTGACGACGGCCCGGCTCGGGCTGCGGACGGCGGCCGTCGTCGGCGTCGATGCGCTGGCCGCCAAGGCGGACGAGCTCGATGCGTTGCGCGACGCAGGTGTCGACATCCTCACGGTCGACCTGCCCGAGGGCCCGATCTTCCACAACGTCGAAACGCCGCGTGGTCGCGAGCAGACGGTGATCGCCCCGGGTGTGCCGGTCCGCCCGGTGCCATTGCCTGGGTCGTGGCGAGCCAGCCCGTCGTGGTCGCTGGTCCCTGTCGCGGCTGAGGTCGATGACGACTGGGCCGGAATCATCGGTCCGGATGCGATCGTCGCGGTCGCCTGGCAGGGGATGCTTCGCCGCCTCGAGGCAGGCACGCTCGTCGCGCGCATCCCGCCGACCGATCGAGCGATCCTCCGTCGCGCCGACCTCGTCGGCCTGAGCCACCTCGACGTGGCGCGCGACACGTCGCTCGGTGACCTCACCGGCTTCCTGCATGGCGGCGCTCGACTCCTGGTGACCCAGGGCGGCCACGGCGGCCTGCTCGTCACGACCGGCGACGACGGACCAGCCGAGGTCCTGCGCTACCTGTCGACCCCGACCGAGCGTGAGGTGGACCCGACCGGAGCCGGCGACACGTTCCTGGCGGCGCTGCTCGCTGTCCTGGTCCGCCCGAGCGTGGCCGGGTCACCGGGACGGTCGCTCGCCCGGGCACTCCGCTTCGCCGCGGCGGCAGGGTCGCTCGCCGTCGAGGATGTCGGTCTGGCCGGCGTCCCGGATCGCACCTCGGTGCTCTTCCGGCGCGCGCGGGAGCGGGTGCGTCGCGCAGTGGTGCCGACGCTGTCGGCCCAGGTCGGCGTCGAGGATCCGCGGCAGTAGGGGAGCAGGGGCGGCGCGGCCGCGGCGGCGATCCAGCCTGCCCGCGAACCTCAGCCCGGCGCCGGCCCGCTCGACTCGCGAACCTGCAGGTCGACCGGCAAGCGGATCGTCTCCGGGCCGATCCCCTCGCCATCGCCAGTTAGCTGGGCCACGGCGCGGCGTCCCATCTCGTCGGTGCGCTGCGCGATCGTCGTCAGCGGCGGATCGATGTAGGCGGCGACCGCCACGTCGTCGAACCCGACGACGCTGGCATCCGCCGGGACACGCCGGCCGCGGCGCCGGAGCGCACGCAGCGCGCCGATCGCCATGAGGTCGTTGTAGGCCACGATCGCCGTCGTCTCGGGCGCCCGGTCCAGCAGGTCGTACGCCGCCCGTTCGCCGCCCCCGACCAGGGCCTCGCCGACGGTCGTCGTCAGCGCGTCTGGCGGACAGCCCGCCGCGACCAGTGCTGCGCGCACCCCGGCCACACGTTCCGGCGCGTCGACGTTGCGCGGCGGTGGGAGGAGGTAGCCGAACCGGCGATGACCCAGCGCGAGCAGGTGTTCGGTGGCGACCCGGCCGCCCTGCTCGTTGTCCGACATGATCGCCGGCAAGCCGACGTCGGGTGCCGCGGTATTGACGAGGACCACCGGGATCGGTGGCGACGACAGCCACTCCATATGGCGGACCCCGAGACTGCTGGCCGCGATGATCAGGCCGTCGACCCGCCGGTCCGCCAGCAGGTCGAGGTAGGACGCCTCGCGCTCCGGGTCGTCGGCCGCATTGCACAGCAGAACGGAGTAGCCGGACGCCTGGGCGGCGTCCTCGACCGACCGCACGAGCTGCGGGAAGTACGGGTTCTCGATGTCCGTGATGATCAAGCCGAGCGTCTGGGTCGACCGCCGCTTCAGGGATCGGGCGACCTCGGACGGGCGGTAGTCGAGGGCGCGCGCGGCCTCGAGGACACGGGCCTTCGTCTCGGGCCGGGCGCGCCCGACGCCTGCCAGCACGCGGCTGACGGTCGCGGTCGACACGCCGGCCCGTGCCGCGACATCGGCGATCGTGGCCGTCATCGGCATCGCCGCGGATGCGGCGGGACAGCCGGCGCCGCCGTCAGCGGCCCCGGCCTCAGTGGCTTACCGTCGGTCCGGGCGCCGGCGGTGCCGACGCGGGCGGCCTGCGCTCGCTCTTCGCCAGCGCCTCGAGCTCGCGCGTCAGCTCGTGCAGCTCGTCACCACCGCCCATCTGGCTGTGCAGCTGATCGGCATCGACCTCGCCGCGACTGAACTGACCGCCGGTCCGGCCGCGCGACAGGATCGTGAACGTGTCGCCGATCGGCAGCGCGTGCGAGACGTTGTGGGTGATGAAGATGACCCCGAGGCCGCGGTTGCGGGCCGCGACGATGTGGCGCAGCACGATCGCCGATTGCTTCACGCCGAGAGCCGACGTTGGCTCGTCGAGGATGAGCACGCGGGCCCCGAAGTACTCGGCTCGGGCGATGGCAAGCGTCTGGCGTTCGCCGCCCGACAGCGTGCCAACGGCCTGGTCGGTGTCGCGCACGTCGATGCCGATGCGCTTCATCTCCTCCCGGGCGATCCCAGCCGCCTTGGGCAGATCGAACCGCTTGAACGGCCCGACACCGACCGTCGGCTCATTGCCGAGGAAGAAGTTGCGAGTGACGCTCATCAGGGGCATCACCGACAGGTCCTGGTAGACCGTGGCGATGCCCGCGTCGAGCGCGTCGCGCGGCGATCCGAACTCGACGGGCTGGCCATCAACGGCGAGCGTGCCCTTGTCCGGGCGGTACACGCCCGACAGTGTCTTGATCAGCGTCGACTTCCCGGCGCCGTTGTCGCCGAGCAGGCACGTGACCTGGCCGGCGCGGACCTCCAGGGACACGCCTTCGATGGCAACGACCGCACCGAAGTATTTCGAGATGTCGCGCGCCTCGAGCAGTGGGGTCTGGTCCGCGGCGGCGGCCGGCGTCGCCTCCATGAGGGCGTCGGTCATGGGGGTCGGATCCATGGGTCTGCCCTCCTACGTCAGTCCGGCGAACCGACGCCGGATCCAGTTGTTGAGGACGACGGCGACCAGCAGCAGCGTGCCGATCGCGATCTTGTACCAGTCGGCATTGATATCGGCGAAGACGATGCCCTGACGGGCCATCCCCAGCGCCAGCGCTCCGAGCGCGGTGCCGGCGACCGAGCCGTAGCCGCCGGTCAGCAGCGATCCGCCGATGACCGCGGTCGTGATCGCATCGAGCTCGATGCCGGTGCCACGCAGGATATCGGCCGAGTTGAACCGCACGCTCTGGATGGCCGCCAGGATCGAGGCCGACAAGGCCGTCATGGCGAACAGGGCGATCTTGACCCGCGCGACCGGCACGCCGAGGTTGCGCGCGGCACCGGCCGAGCCACCCACGCCCGCGATCCAGTTGCCAAAGCGAGTCCGGCCCAGCACGTAGCTGCCGACGACCGCGATGACGATCCAGATGAGGATCGAGATCTGCAGGGTCCCGCTCTGATCCCCGAGCGAGATCGGCATGCTCCACCCGAAGAACTCCGCGAGCGGGTCGCCGGCGATCCGTGTCGGGTCGATCGGGATGTAGGTGATGTTCGTGACGGTCGACGTCAGCACCGATGACGCGCCGCGGATGATGAACAGCGTGGCCAGCGTGACGATGAACGACGGAAGTCCCGTCCGCACCACGATGAGGCCGTTGATGACCCCGAGGAACGTGGTCGCGATCATCGCCATGATGATCGACAGCCAGACCGGCAGACCCCAGATGGTGACGCCGATGCCGATGAGGATCCCGGCGAAGCCGACCATCGAGCCGATCGACAGGTCGAACTCACCGGCGATCATGAGCAGGGCCACCGCGGTGGCGACGATGCCGACCTGGGCGGCGACATCGAGGTAGTTGAGCGTGCCCGGGATGCTCATGAAGGCGGTGTTCCCACGGGCCAACGAGATCGCCGCGAAGACGACCCACACGAACACGACGATGATCAGGGCGCCCGCGGCCGGGCGCGCCAGGATGCGCTGGGTGAGGGAGAGGTTGCGGAGTCTGTCCGATCCCGGTGCTCGCGGGGGCGCGGTCGTCGTGCTCGCCATCGTTCCCTCCGAGGTGATCGGGAGGGACCGACCTGGCCGGTCCCTCCCATGCGCCGGTGACGCCGACGCGCGAGCGCTAGGTCAGCGGAGACCCTTGGCGGCGAGACCGATGACGGCCTCGGCGTCCGCCTGGGTCACGAACCCTGGGCCGGTCATGATCAAGCCCTGGCCGTTGCCGGTGGGCAGGTTCTTGGTCTCGGCGTAGTTCGTGAGGATGACGATCGGCAGGTAGCCCTGGAGGAACTGCTGCTGATCGATCGCGAAGTCCATCTTCCCGTCCTTGATCGCCGTCAGCACGTCGGCGCTGAGGTCGAAGGTCGCGAGATGGATGGTCTTGCCGGAGGCCGCCACGGCGTCGAGCGCCGGCTTGGCCACCGAGGGTCCGAGGGTCAGGATGCCGTCGATGGTCGCGTCGGCCGCGAGGGCCGCCTCGATCGCCGCCTGCATGCCGGCCGGGTCGGAGATGTTGCCGGTCAGGACCTCGCCCGTCTCGCTGTCCGTCAGGCCCTTGAAGAACCCGTTGCAGCGCAGAGTGAGAGCCTGGTTGCCCACTTCCTGGTTGAAGCAGACCGCGTTCTTGACGCCGGCCTCCTTGAACCGTGCGCCGGCTCCGAGGCCCGCCTCATACTCGGTCTGACCGACATGGGCCAGGACACCCAGGTCCCGGAACACGTCAGAACCGGAGTTCATCGACACGACCGGGATGCCGGCGTCGACGGCCTTCTGGATCGCCGGCCCGAGCGCGTCGGGGTTCGGGATCGAGACGACCAGTCCGGTCGGCTTCTTGGCGATCGCGGCGTCGATGAGCGAGACCATGCCGGGCATGTCGCTCTCGGCGCTCGGGGCGTTGTAGGTCGCCGTGACGCCCATGTCGGCCGCGCCGGCCTTCACGCCGTTGCGGACCACGCCCCAGAAACCGTCCTGGGCCTGGCCGTGGGTGACGTACTCGATCTTGATGTCGGCGCGCTTGACGAGCGCGCCGTCGAGGGCTGCCGCGGCCGAGCCGGTCGGCGTGCCTGACGTACAGGCTCCCACGATCATTGCCGCGCCCGCGAGCGCGACGATCGTCTTGCTCCTCAGATTCATACGGTTCGTTCTCCTCCGATGTGCCGCGGCGTCTGCCGCGGTCCCGATCTCAGCCGCCCGCAGGGCGGATCCGAGGGTTCGCTGCTGTCGGTTCGCGGCCAGCCTGGCCGCCATGGACACCTCCTTTCGTCCGGTCGTCCCGAGGGTCGGGTCCGATCCGGCCCTCAGCCGGGGATCTCCGCGAGCCGCACGGGTCGGTGTTCGTGGAGCGAGCGATCGGCCGCTTCGGCGATGCGGAGGGCCGCAAGGCCATCGGCGGCGGTGCATGGTGACGATGCATCGCCACGGGCGACCGCGACGAATGCCGCGAGTTCGGCAGCATAAGCCGACTCGAACCGTACGAGGAAGTCTTTCCACGCAGGCCCGGGTGGCGGGGGAACGCCGGGTTCGACGGAGCGCAGCGGGGTCTTCGGGCCGAGGCCCACCGCCACGCTGTCCTTCGAGCCGAAGACCTCGGCCCGGATGTCATAGCCCAGGGGGTCGTGCCGGGTGACGGTCATCGCGGTCAGCGGGCCGTCGATGAGACGGAGCGTCACGACGGCGGTGTCCACGTCCCCGTACTTCGCGAAGACCGGGAAGGCGCGCACGGCACCGTCGGCGTAGACCTCCTCGACCTCGCAGCCGGTCATCCAGCGCAGGACGTCGAAGTCGTGGATCGAGAAGTCGCGGAAGAGGCCGCCCGACTGCGCGATGTACGCCTCGTGCGCCGGCTCCGGGTCGTGCCCGGCCAGACGCACCGCATAGAGCGTCCCGAGGTCGCCGCCGTGGACCAGCCGGTGGACCTCACGGTAGGCCGGGTCGAAGCGGCGCTGGAAGCCGAGCTGGAACGGGGCGCCTGACGCGTCGATGTCCGCGGCGAGCGCGATCGTCTCGTCGAGGTTCGCGGCGAGTGGCTTCTCACAGAACGTCGGGAGCCCCCGACCGATCGACGCCCGAATGAGCTCGGCGTGGGCGCCCGTGGCGGCTGCGATGACGATGGCGTCGGCGGCGTCCAGCGCCGCGTCCATCGAGGGGGCCACGCTGGCACCGACCGACGAGGCTACCTCGGCCGCACGATCCGCGTCGACGTCGCCGATCACGAGTGAATCGATGCCCTCCGTCGCGCTGAGGAGACGGGCATGGAGCTTGCCGATCCGGCCCGCCCCGAGCAGAGCGACCTTCATGCCAGGGCTCCAGAAGGGCCGGCGCGGCCGTGCCGACGCAGCGTCGACCCGAGGACGCGCCGCCCGATCGCGGCGCTCTCCGACGGCGGGCCCCATGCGCTGTCCTGCTCGACCATCAGCCAGCCGGCGTAGTCGCGCTCGACCAGCGCCTCGATCACGCCGTCGAGATCGAGCATCCCGGCGCCGAGCTCCGTGAACAGCCGCTCGCGGACGGCGTGACCGAGCCCGTCGAGGGCACCCGATTGCAGCCCGGCGAGAACATCCGGGTCGACGTCCTTGAGATGGACGTGGGTGACGCGATCGGCCAGGTCGCGGATCGCCGCGACGGGGTCCCCGCCGCCGACGATGTGGTGCCCGACATCGAGGCAGATCCCGACACGGCTGGGGTCGGTGGAGGCCACGAGCCGGTCCACCTCCGCGGTCGTCTCGATGAACGTCGCGCCATGCGGGTGGAAGGCGATCGGGCGTTCCGCGCGGTCCGCGATGTCGTGAAGGAGGTCGATCAGTGCGTCCCAGCCCGCATCGGTCAGCACGGGTGTCCCTGGAGTCGTCGCGCGGCCCGCCAGTTCATCGCGACCCGGCGACCTGTGCAGCGCGACGCACAGGACCTCGCCGCCACCGTCGCGCAGCAGGCGGATCCGTTCGATCGCGACGTCGAGGGCTTCGGGTGTCGGTCCGTCCACGGTCGCAGGTAGCGGGACGTAGACCTCGGCAAGGCGCAGCTCGCGCCGGGCCAGCTCATCCCGCAGCTCGGCGCCCTCCGGGAACCCGTTGCCGAGCTGGGTACCCTCGTAGCCGGTCCGGGCGATCTCGTCGAGGACTGTCGCTGCGTCCAGGCCGGACGAGTCCGCGTGATCGGAGTTGATCCACAGCATCGGCACGGTGCCGATCGGGGATCGCGACAGTGCGTCGTCGGGGTGGCGGAGCGATGGCCGCACATCGTGACGAGCCGCTGTGACGGTGCTCATCTGCGCCGACTCTCAGCCTCCCGAACGACCAGGGCGCGCGCAGTACGGGACGGGATTCGCGGGCATGCGCGACGCGCGGACGACCCGGTCAACGCCCCTCCTTGCGCATTCCGCGTAATCGATTACCCTGAGTCGCGGACCGTATCGCACGGCACCATCGAGTGTCAATGCCGGATGTGGAGGATGGATGGTGGGAGGGGCCACGGAGACGATGATCGGGGCCGCGCGGCTGCCGCTGGCCGACAGCCCGCTGGGCCGGACCGTGGCCACGACGTCGACCGACATCTGGAACGACTCGTGCGCGGTCGACGAGCTCGAGTACGCGATCTCGTTCGGTGCGGTCGGCGCGACCGCCAACCCGACCATCGTCACCGACGTCTGGAAGGCCGACCCCGCTCACTGGCGCAACCGGGTGCGGAACCTCGCCGACGAGCGACCCGACGCGACCGAGATCGACCTCGCCTGGGCGATCGTCGAGGAGATGTCGCTCCGCGCCGCGCCGCTCCTGCTGCCGGCGTTCGAGGCATCCGGTGGCCGCCATGGCCGGCTGTCGATGCAGACCGACCCGACGCTGTTCAGGTCCTTCGATCGCATGCTGGCCCAGGGCGAGCATTTCGCCTCGCTCGCCCCGAACATCGTGGTCAAGTTCCCGGCGACGTCGGTCGGCGTCCGGGTCATGGAAGAGGCGACCTACCGGGGCGTGAGCGTCAACGCGACCGTGTCGTTCAGCGTGCCCCAGGCCGTCGCGGCCGGCGAGGCCGTCGAGCGCGGGCTCCGACGGCGCGAAGCCGAGGGCTTGCCGGTCGATGACATGGGGCCGGTGATCACGGTCATGATGGGCCGCCTCGAGGACTGGCTGCGGGTCCAGACGGAGCGCGACGGGGTCGTCGCCGACCCCTCGACCCTGCCCTGGTCCGGCGTGGCGGTCTTCAAACGGACCGTCGCCGAGTTCCGGGATCGCGGCCTGCGCGCACGACCGCTCGGGGCGGCGATCCGCCACCACCTCCACTGGTCGGAGCTCATCGGCGGCGATGTGGTGATCACGATGCCGGCGACCTGGCAGCGTCGGTTCAACGCGTCGTCGGTCGAGGTCCGGCCGCGGATGGACGACCCGGTCGATCCGGCCATCGTGGATGAGCTGCAGCGGCACTTCCCGGATTTCGTCCGCGCCTACGAGCCCGACGGACTCGCGCCCGCGGAGTTCGACTCGTTCGGGCCGAGCGCGCGGACGCTCCGGGCATTCGTCGGGTCGTACCACGAGCTGCTCCATCAGGTCGGCGACGCGCTGGTCCCGAACCCGGACGTCAAGCCGCCCTCGTGATCGGCGGCCCCGGGATGACCGGCCTCTATCGGCCGGCCGGTTCGCTCGCGGTCGACGGCTGGTCGGTGGTCCTCACGCCCGAGGACGCGGGATGGGCCTTTAGCGGCCTCCGTTCTGGCACGCTGGCACAAGGCGGGAGCCTCGCCTTCGACTCCGGGGCGGATGAGGTCGTCGTCCTCCCGCTCGAGGGCGGTTTCGACGTCGTCGTCGACGGCGAGCTGTATCGCCTCGTTGGCCGGGCGAGCGTGTGGGCTGGCCCGACCGATTTCGTCTACGCCCCGCCCGGGTCGAGCGTCGAAGTGTCCAGCAGCGCAGGCGGACGGTTCGCCGTCGCGATGGCCCGTGGCGAGCGCCGCTATCCCGTGCGCCACGTGCCCGCGTCGGCGGTCTCGGTGGAGCTGCGCGGCGCGGGTGCGTCGTCCCGAGAGGTCCGCAACTTCGCGGCGGCGGATCGTTTCGAGGCGGATCGCCTGATCGCCGTCGAGGTTTTGTCGCCGGGCGGCAACTGGGGCTCTTATCCGCCCCACAAGCACGACGAGGTCCGCGACGGCGAGACCGACCTCGAGGAGATCTACCACTACGTCGTGGCGGACGGCCCGTCCGGTCCGGGGCTCGCATACCAGCACATCTACGGCACGCCCGATCGCCCGATCGACCTGCTGACCACCGTCCGGACAGGCGACGTCGTGCTGGTCCCGAACGGCTGGCACGGCCCGGCGATGGCCGCGCCCGGATACGACCTGTACTACCTCAACGTGATGGCCGGCCCCGGCGAGCGTGCGTGGCGGGCGTGCGACGACCCGGCGCACGCGTGGGTGCGCGACACCTGGGCGGGCCAGGCCGTTGACCCGCGTTTGCCCTTCGGACGGGGTGGCATCGGCTCGTAGGGGCGTGCGTTCGGACGACGCACCCGACGGCGCACCGCGGCCTCGTGGAGGGGGCCCCGTACCTGTAGATTCGGTGCACCCGTCATGTCGTACCAGAACGGACCCCACACATGGACACACGCGAGCCGACCCGGATCCCCGAGGAGCTGAAGCGAGCGTGGCCGGACATCCGCCCGGAGGACAAGGCCGCCGTGATGGCCGTCCTCGAGCGCGGGGTGCTCGGAGGGGTGGGAGCTCCCGAATCCACGGCACTCGAGGCAGAGTGGGCGGCGTTCGTCGGGCGCTCGACAGGCCTGCTCTTCAACTCCGGCACGGCGGCGATCCACGCAGCCTTATACGGGATCGACCTGCGGCCGGGCGACGAGGTCATCACCACCTCGTTCACGTTCGCCGGGACGTGGCAGCCGATCCTCCAGCAGCTCGGCATCCCGGTCTTCGTCGACATCGATCCGCGGACGTACACGCTCGACGCCGGCCAGATCGAGGCCAAGATCGGCCCGCGGACCCGGGCGATCATCGCGGTGCACATCCAGGGCATGCCGTGCGACATGGACGAGATCCTCGACATCGCGGATCGGCACGGGCTGCACGTCATCGAGGACGCCTGCCAGGCGCACGGCGCCACCTACAAGGGACGCCAGGCCGGGTCCATGGGCGTCGTCGGCTGCTACAGCCTGAACTCGAGCAAGATCCTGACGGGCGGCGAAGGCGGCCTGTTGGTGGCCGATGACCCGGACGTCATCCACAGGGCGCGGCGGCTCCGGACCTTCGGTGAGGACATCCCCGAGCTGGCCCGCCTGACCGGCTGGAACTTCCGGCCCTACACGGTCCATTCGGTCGGTTGGAACTACCGGCACCAGGAGATGCCGGCCGCGCTCGCGCGATCGCAGCTGAGGCGTCTGCCCGACTATATCGCCACCGGCCAGCGGAACGCGGCGTACCTGACAGAACAGCTGTCGAGTGTGCCCGGCATCACGCCGCCGTACGTCCCGGCGGATCGGACGTCGAGCTACTACGAGTATCGCGTCCGCCTCGAGCCGGCCGAGCTCGGTCTGGGTCACGTCGAGAAGACTGCGTTCCGCGATGCCCTCGGCAAGACGCTCCAGGCACAGGGCGTCGGCTGCGAGCTATGGCACACCGAGCCTGCCCCGGCCTTCCCGATCTTCCAGAACCGCGAGGGCTTCGGCGGTCGGTTCCCGTGGACGCAGCCGCCCGCCGGCCGTGACATCACCTACGTCCCGGCGGATTTCCCGGAAGCGCAGGCGCTGCTCGATTCGTCGCTCGTCATCTGCGACATGCGCCACCCGATCTTCGTCCAGTCGCTCGAGCTGATGGAGATGTACGTCGAGCGGATCCGAGCCGTCCTGGCCGATCCGGAGCGCATCCTCGACGCGACGGATTCGCCGCGGCCGATCCCGGCCTGACACGACGAGCCACCGGATGGAGGACGCGGTCGGCATCGGGATCCTCGGGGCCGGCTGGATCACGCGGGCGCACGGACATGCGCTCCGCACGCTCGGACACGTCGCCCCGCTCGCCAGGCCCATCCGCCTGACCGCGATGGCGGCTCGGAACCAAGACCGCGGCGAGGCGATGGCCCGCGACCTCGGCGTCGAACGGTTCACCACCGACTGGGCCGACGTGGTCAACGACCCGCGCGTCGACGTCGTGGCCAACCTCCTGGGCGAGTCGGCGCACCGCGAGGCGACGGAGGCCGCGCTCGCGCTCGGCAAGCCTGTCCTGTGCGAGAAACCGTTGGGTCGGGATCGGTTCGAGGCCGGGTCGATGCTGGCAGCGGCCGAGCGAGCTGGCGTGCCCGCCGCCTGCGGCTACAACTATCGGTACGTCCCCGCGATGCGCCTCGCGCGTCAGATCGTCGAGAGCGGCAGGCTCGGCACGCTGGTGCAGTACCGGGCGGTCTACCTCCAGGACCACGCCGCGGGCCGTGTCCCGAGCCGGCGTCCGAACGCATCCCGGGCCGTCACCGACTACGCCCACATCGTCGACTTCCTGCGCTACCTCGGCGGGGAACCCGAGGCGGTGCAAGCGTCGTCAGCCAAGCTGACGACGGGCGGCGCGGACCTCGAGGACGCCTATGTTGCTGCAGTGAGCCTGCGAGGCGGCGGGATCGCATCGCTCGAGGCCTCCCGTGTCGCCCGGGGCTGGAAGGGCCGCCAGGTCATCGAGTACAACGGCACCGAGGGTTCGCTGTGGTGGGACATGGAGGACCTCAACCGCCTGCACGTCTTCTACGCCACTGACGAGGCCGATCGCACGGGCGGGTTCCGTGACGTGCTCGTGACCCAGGCCGACCATCCGTTCCTCGACATGTGGTGGCCGCCTGGTCACACGATCGGCTGGGAGCACAGCTTTGCCCACGAATGGCACGACTTCCTCGGGGCGGTCATCGACGGGCGTCCGTTGTCGCCCGAGCAGGCGTCCTTCCGGGACGGGTACGAGGCGGCGGTCCTGTGCGACGCGATCATCGCCTCGGCCGCCGAGGGTCGCCGGGTCACGATCGACGAGATGACCGCGACTGCGGCTCCGGGATGACGGCTCGCCCGCCGGCCATCGGGATCGCGCTGGTCGGTGCCGGCACGATGGCCGCCGCACATGGCGCTGCACTGACATTGTTCGGCGCTCTCTATCCGGCGCTGCCCCGCGGCGTGCGTCTGGTCGCGGTGGCGGACGTCAACGAGGCACTTGCCGCACGCCTTGCCGCACGTTTCGGGTTCGAGCGGGTCGAGCACGACTGGCGTCGCGTCGTCGAAGCGCCCGATGTCGACCTCGTCGTTGCCTGCCTGCCGCCCGTGCTGAACCACGAGGTCGTACTCGCCGCCGCAGCCGCCGGCAAGCACATCGTCAGCGAGAAGCCGCTGGCCGAATCCGCTGCCGCCGCCATGGAGCTGTTGGAGGCGTGCCGCGCCGCGGGCGTCTTCCACGGGCTCGGCGCCGCCTACCGCTGGAACCCGGCGCTCCGGGCGATCCGCGAACTGATCGATGACGGCGAGCTCGGCGAGATCAGGTCCCTGCAGGCCAGCTTCATGCTCGACTACGCGGCCGATCCCGAGGTGCCGCTCCTGTGGCGGTTCCAGCGAGCCCTGGCCGGCGGCGGGATCGGGATCGACACCGGCTACCACATCGTCGATTGCGCCCGCTACCTGGTGGACGAGATCATCGACGTGCAGAGCCTGACGCAGACGTTCATCGCCGAGCGTCCGCTGCCCGCTGCGGATGCGATCGGCAACCGGGGGGGCGGCGCAGGCGAGTCGAGCGACGGAGCTCGCGGCCCGGTCGACGTCGAGGACGCGATGGCCGCGCTGGTGACGTTCACGGGAGGAGCCTATGGCGTGCTGGAGACGAGCCGCGTGGCGATCGGCCGGCGCGTGTCGCTGCGGCTGGACGTCTTCGGCTCGACCGGATCGGCCGCGTGGGACCTCGAGCAGCCGGACGAGTTCCGGGTCTGCCTGCCAGGGGACTCGGCGACGTTCGGTTACCGCCGCGTGCTGGTCAATCCGACCCACCCGGGTGCGGCCGAGCTGCTCATCGGCGGCACCGATGGGACCTCGATCGGCTGGCTCGGTCAGGGCTGCGCGATGTGGGCGGAATTCCTGACGGCGATCGCCGAGGGACGCCAGGCGCACGCGGACTTCGAGGATGGCGTCCGCGACAACGCCGTGATCGACGCGATCTATGCATCGGCCGCCAGCGGCATCCGGACGCCCGTCACCCAACCCGCCGGTCTCGACCCGGCGCTGGAAGGAGTCATGCCGTGACCGACACCGATCAGACGCGACCGGTGTCCGCGACGGCACTCGACTGGCCGGTGCCGACCACCCGTTCGGCGCAGCTCCACGCTCGGGCGAGCGCCGTCTCGCCGGGCGGCGTCCAAGGCGAAGGGCGGAGTGCCAACCCGTACCCGCTGTTCATGACGCGCGCCCAGGGATCGCGCATCTGGGACGTCGATGGGAACGAATACATCGACTTCCACAACTCGTTCGGGGCGGTCCTGCTGGGGCACAACGACGCACGGATAAACGAAGCCGTCAAGCGCACGATGGACGAGCATGGCGTGTCGTTCTCGACCGCCAATCCCTTCGAGGTCGAGCTCGCAGAGCGGCTCGTCGAGATGATCCCGTCGGCCGACCGGGTGGTCTTCAGCTGCACCGGGTCGGAGGCGACCTACCACGCGATCCGGCTCGCGCGGGGGTTCACCGGTCGGGAACGGATCCTCAAGTTCGAGGGGAATTACCACGGCTGGCACGACTACGTCGCGTGGAGCCACCATTTCGCGACCGACGCGGAGGAGGCTGTCCCCGTGGCCGCATCGGCTGGCATCCCCGAGCTCGTGCGCGATCTGGTCGTCGTCCGCGAGTACAACGACGACGCCGCCGTGCGGGACGTCCTGGCTCGTGAAGGGAACTCGATCGCCGCGGTCATCATGGAGCCCGTCTTCCACAACGCGGGCGCAGTTCTGCCGGAGCCGGGCTTCCTCGAGGCGATCCGCGAGGCCTGTACCGACGCGGGCGTCGTCCTGATCTTTGACGAGATCATCACAGGCTTCCGGCACGCCCCGGGCGGCGCCCAGGAACAATTCGGCGTCACGCCCGACCTCACGACGCTTGGCAAGGCGCTCGGCAATGGCTTCCCGATCTCAGCGCTCGCCGGGCGCGCCGACATCATGGATCGGCTCGGGCCCAAGGGCGACGTGCTGTTCGCGGGCACCTTCGCCGGCCACACGCTGAATGCCGCCGTGGCCCTGGAGGTCACGCGGATCGTCCGCGAGGGGTCGATCCATGGCCATATCGCGGGCCTCGGGCGACGCCTGACGAGCGGGATCCAGGCGGCCATCGACGACACCGGCGCTCGAGTGCAGGTCCGCGAGTCGGCCGGCGTGTGGACGATGTACTTCACCGACGAGCCGATCCGCCGGTTCCGCGACTTCGCCCGGTTCGCGATGGACAAGGACCACCCGGTCCAACGGGCGTACCGGGGCTGGCTCCTCGAGCGTGGCATCTACGTCCACCCGCACTACATGATCCGGGGCTTCCTCACGGGCGCCCACACCGAGGACGACGTCGATCGGGTGGTGGATGCGACCGCGGGGTTCCTGAGGGCCAACCGCGAGATGCTCGGGGTGCAGTAGCTCCCGGGCGGCCGGCCGGCCGGTCAGGTCTCCAGGATCGGGCGCATGAACCGCGCAGCCTGCTCGACGGCGGCCTCGGGCGGCAGGCCGGCGTCCTCGTTCTCGATGGCGAGCACATCGTCGTAGCCGACCGCGCGCAGCGCGGCCACGAACGCCGACCAAAATTCGACGCCGTGGGCACGGCCGACCGTCCGGAAGACCCACCCCCGCTGCGACGGGTCGTCGAACGGACGCTGGTCGAGGACGCCGGCGAGCGCGACCTGCTCGGCGACGATCTCGGTGTCCTTCAGGTGGACGTGGTACACGGCCCGCCCGAGCGCCCGGATGACGGCGAGCGGGTCCATCTGCTGCCAGAACAGGTGGGACGGATCGAGGTTGGCCCCGACGATCGGGCCGACCGCAGCGCGCATCCGCTCGAGCGTCGGCACGTTGTACACGAGATGGAGCGGGTGGAGCTCGAACGCGAGCTGGTCGATGCCGGCGGCGCGGGCGTCGGCGCCGAGGCCCTGCCACAGCTCGATCGCGGCCGTCCATTGCCGCTCGAGCAGCGCCATCGCATCCGCCGGCCACGGGTACCACGTGAAGTTGACCGTCGACGAGCCCGGTCCATCGCCCGGGCTGCCCGACATCGTGACGATCTTGCGCACGCCCAGCTCGGCCGCCAGCCTGATCGTCGAGCGAATCAGCGCGACGTGCGCATCACCAACGACCGGGTGGAGCGGCCAGGCCGAGCAGTTGAGTGCCGCGATCCGCAGGCCACGGCTCTCGAACGCGGCAGCGAACGCCGCGCGCTTCCGCGCGTCGCCGAGGAGCTCGTCGATCCGGAGGTGCGGGGCCGACGATTGGCCACCGGTCGCGATCTCGATGCCCGTCGCCCCGATCCGTGCGGCGACGTCCAACGCGTCCTCGAACCCGAGATGTGCGAGCGAGTCGGTGTAGAGGCCGAGCTCCAAGGGTCTCGCGCTCACGGAGCCGGCGTTACGCCGGGCGAGATCACGACCTTCGTGGCGCCGCCCGAGCGCAGCAGGTCGGGGCCCTCGCCCACGCGATCCAGCGGGAGGACGTGGGTCACGATCGGGTCGAGCGGGAGGGAACCGCCCTCGACGAGCCGGGCCTCATGGCGCGGTCCGGATGTGAACCTTGATGTTGGTGTCGGTGTCGCGGGCCGCCGCGAGCGCGTCGATCGCCCGCTCGAGTGGGATGCTGGCGGTGACGATCCGGGCTGGATCGACGGCCCCGCTGGCCAAGAAACGGATCGTCTTCGGCCAGATGCCCACCGAACCGATCATGCCCTCGAGGCGCAACGACTTGGACTGGATGAGCCCGAGGGCGGCCGGCGTGGTTGAACCGATGTTGATGCCGACGTATGCAACCCGCCCCCGCAGACCGACGACCTCCAGGGCGAGAGCCATGGCCGCCGGGGCACCCGCGGCCTCGATCACACCGTCGAAGCCCCGCCCGTCTGTCAGCTCGTCAACTCCGTCCCTGAACAATTCGCTGCTGGGATCAAGCGCGGCCGTGGCGCCCAAGTCCAGAGCCTTCTCCCGGCGCCCAGCCTTCGGCTCGATCACCACCACATGCGCGTTGTTGGCGGCCGCAGCCATGATCGCGAGGAGCCCGATCGGACCGGACCCGATCACCGCGATCGTGTCGCTCGGATCGACGCCGCCCAGGCAGAGGGTGGCGTTGTAGGCGACGCTGAATGGTTCCACCAGAGCCGCCTGCGTGTAGCTCAGCTGGTCCGGGATCTTGTGGAGCCACTCGCTGCGCGCCCGGAAGAGCTCCGCCGCCGCGCCGCTGATGCTGAACCCGAAATGGTCGCGGCCGCCCTGTCCTACCACGCACTCGCCGACGACGCGGTCGCCGGCAGCAAGATCCTTGACGTTGGCACCGACTTCCACGACCTCGCCGGACCACTCATGACCGGGCGTTATCGGGTACTCGAAGGCGATGATGTATCGCCCCTCGAGGAGCTCGAAGTCGGAATGGCAGATCCCCACCACGTGAGACCGCACAAGGACATCGTCAGGGCCGATCGCTGGCGGGTCGACTTCCAGGACAGCGGCGTTGTTCGGGCCCGAATAGACGAGTGCCTTCATCTGATGCCTCTGCTGGAGATGATGGACTGCGTGCCCTCTCTGACACGTCGTGCCGGCGAGTAGACGCCGACGGCACGCTAGGAGCGCCACGTGCACTTTGCGACCAGCTGGCGCTGATGCTACGCTCTCTGAAATCGTTTGCACAGAAGGGAGCTGGAGGATGCCCGGCCCGGGTGCGGACCTCGTCGGCGCTGAGGAACTCGCTGAGCTCAACGATGTGATCGCGAGCGGCCACCTGAGCCGCTTCGGCCCCGACGATGCGAGCTTTCCGGCCAAGGTCCGCCGGTTCGAGGAAACGGTCGCCGAGCTCGCTGGGACGGGCTATGCCCTCGCGGTCAACTCGGGCACCAGCGCGCTGTTCCTCTCGCTGGTCGGGCTGGGAGTCGGGCCCGGTGACGAGGTCATCGTGCCGGGCTTCACCTACGTCGCCACGATCTCGTCAGTTGTCTATGCGCGGGCGCGGCCCGTCCTTGCCGAGGTTGACGAGACGTTCGACCTCGACCCCGCCGATGTCGAGGCGCGGATCACCCCGCGGACCAAGGCGATCATCGTGGTCCACATGCTCGGCAACCCGGGCCGGATCGCCGAGCTGCGGGCCGTGGCCGAGCGGCACGGGCTTGCCCTGATCGAGGACTGCGCGCAGGCGTTCGGCGCGACCTACCGCGGTGGTTGGGTCGGCTCGCACGGAGCCGTCGGGACCTACAGCTTCAACGAGTTCAAGACGATCACCTGCGGCGATGGCGGCATGCTCGTCACAGACGACGAGGCGCTCTACCGGCGCGCCTTCGCCATGCACGACCAGGGCCACAGCCCGAACCGCCGCGGCGTCGAGGTCGGCAATCGCCCGTTCCTCGGCCTGAACTTCCGGATGACCGAGCTCGAGGGCGCGGTACTCCTCGCCCAGGTCCGCCGGATCGACCGCATCCGGGACCATCTGCGCGCGAACCGCGACATCGTCCACGACATCATCGGCGAGGTCCGGGGCATCGAGTTCCGGACGCTGCCCGACCCGGACGGCGACCTGGCGACGCACCTGGTCGTCATCTTCCCCGATGTCGCCACTGCCAGCGCCGTGACCAGCGAGCTCGGCTCGAACACACTCGCCACGTCGGGTTGGCACGTCTACACGGAAATGGAGCACGTGTTGACGGGCCGGACAGCAACCGGTCGAGGCTGCCCGTTCGATTGCACGTGTACGGACCCGTCGACGCCCGACTACCGCGCAGGGATGCTGCCGGCCACCGACCGGCTCCTCGAGCGCTCGATGAGCTTCTCGATCGGCGTCCTCGACCCGAACCTCGCGCCGTTCGGGCTTCGGATGCGCGACGGCGAGGACGTCGCACGGGCCAAGGCCGAACAGTTCCGGGCGGTCGCGACCCGAGTCCTGGGGTAGGCCCCTAAGCGTTCAGCTCGCCGCTCGTGAGCCGGCCTGCGAGATCAGCGAGGAACGCTGCCGCCTGTGCGCCGTCGGTGACCCGATGGTCGACCGACAACGTGAGGGTCACGACCGGGGCGACCACCATCTTGCCGTCCCTTGCCACGACCATGTCGCGCACGCGACCGACCGCGAGGATCGCCGACTCGGGCGGGTTCACGATCGCGGTGAACCGATCGACGCCATGCTGACCCAGGTTGGAGATCGTGAAGACCGCGCCGACGAGCGCATCCACCGGGAGCTTCCCGGCACGCGCCCAGTCCTGGAGCGCTGCACGCTCCCGGGAGATCACTGCGACCTCCTTCGTGTCGGCGTCGCGGAGAACCGGCACGAGCAGGCCTTCCTCTAGGGCAACGGCGATCCCGAGGTGGATGCCGTCCGCGGGGATCAGCCCGTCCGGGTCGTAACGACTAACAAGCCGCGGATGGTCGCGCAGTGTGCGCGCGACCGCCGAGATGAGCACGTCGGCATAGGAAACTCCGGCGGCGGTTCGGGCCGCGTTCGCGGCGGTCATGTCGATGTCACTGGAGACGGAGAATTGGGGCACGTCGCGGAACGAGTGGGTCATTCGCTCGACGATCGCCCGGCGCATTCGCGACAGCGGGGGACGGACGGCCGCGGGACCCTGCAGACCAGCCCCCGCGCTGGGCGCGACCGGCGCGGAGCCCGATACGCCGCTCGAGCTCTCCGAGCGATGCGCCGTCTCGACGTCGTCGACCGAGACCCGGCCACCCTTGGCAGCGCGGACCCGGGCCAGGTCTACACCCAGTTCCAGCGCGCGTTTACGGGCGGCCGGACTCGCGACCACCCGACCGTTCGCAGGCGGGGACGGGACCGGTAGAGGCACCGGCGCCGCCTCAGCGATCGGTCGCTCGGGCGCGGCCAGCGTCAACGGGACGGCCATCGGCTCGTCGGCAGTGGTCGTGATGAGCGCGATGACCTGTGTCACCGGGACCGTCTCTCCGGCGGCAACAAGGAGCTTGCGAACATATCCAGCGACAGGCGACTCCACCTCCATGGTGGCCTTGTCCGTCTCGACCTCGAACAGGATCTCGCCGGTTTCGATGCGATCGCCTTCCTTCTTCAGCCACGCAACGAGCATGCCCTCGTCCATGGTCAGGCCGAGCTTCGGCAGGATGACCGAGGTGACGCTCACCCAACGAGCTCGTTCGCGACGCGGACGATGTCCTCGACCTGCGGGATGACCCCGCGCTCGAGATGGGCGGCATACGGGATCGGCGTCTCGGCACCGGCAAGACGGCGCGGCGGGGCGTCCAGATCGTCGAAGGCCTCCTCTGCGACGAGTGCGGCGATCTCGCCGCCATAGCCACCACGCTTGATCGCCTCGTGCACGACGAGCAGCCGGCGCGTCTTGCGCACGCTCGCGAGAATCGTCTCCTTGTCGAGCGGCACGAGCGAGCGAAGGTCGATGACCTCCGTCTCGACCCCATCGGCGGCCAGCGTTGCCGCCGCTTCGAGGGCGAAGAGCACCTCGCGGGACCAGGTCACGATCGTGAGATCGCTCCCCTCGCGCTTCACATCGGCTATGCCGAGCGGGACGACATGATCGCCCTCAGGCACCGGCCCTTTCGTGCGGTAGAGCAGCTTGTGCTCGATGAACATGACCGGGTCGTCGTCCCTGATGGCCGCGGTCAGGAGGCCTTTCGCATCGGCCGGTGTGGCCGGCATGACGACCTTCAGGCCGGCTACGTGCGTGAACCACGCCTCGAGCGACTTGGAGTGCTGCGCTGCGTTGCCCCGACCCGAGCCACCCTGGGTACGCACGACGAGCGGCACGCGGGCCTGACCACCGAACATGAACCGGTTCTGCGCGGCCTGGTTCACGATCTGGTCGATGGCGAGACCGGAGAAGTCGATGTACATGAGCTCGACGACCGGCCGGAGGCCGGTGAGCGCGGCTCCGACGCCTGCCCCAACGATCCCGAGCTCACTGATCGGCGTCTGGCGGATACGTTGCGGCCCGAACTCGGCGAGCAGGCCGGCGGTCACTTGAAAGGCTCCGCCGTGCTCGGCGATGTCCTCGCCCATCACCAGGACCCGCGGGTCGCGCTGCATCTCGAGCCGGAGTGCGTCGCGGAGTGCCTCCGCGTAGAACAGCTCGGTCGTCGCGCCTGGAGCCCTGGTGGCGGCCGCCTCAGAAGCTGGCATAGATCTCTTCTAGCGTGATCGGCGATGCGATCGGGCCGGTCTCCGCCCAGGCGATCGCGGCCTCGGTCTCCTCGTCCACCTCGCGGTCGAGGGCATTGATCTCCGCCTCGGTCACGACGCCGTCCGAGATCAGCCAGGCACGGGCATTGATGATCGGGTCGAACGTCGCACGCCAGACCTCCATCTCCTCCTTCGGGCGGTAATGCTGTGGATCGCCGTAGTAGTGGCCCTCGTGGCGGTAGGCCTCGGCAACGATGAGCGTCGGACCGTCTCCCGCCCGAGCCCGGACGATCGCCTCGCCGGCGACCGCGTACACGAGACGGACGTCCCGGGCATCGACGTTGACTCCCGGAATCCCGTAACCGACTGCCCGCGAGGCGATGTCTTCGGTCGCAAAGGCCTTGCCGACCGGGAGACTCTCCGCGTACTGGTTGTTCTCGCAGACGTAGACGACCGGTAGCTTCCAGATCGCGGCGAGGTTCAGCGACTCGTGGAACGTGCCCTCGTTCGCGGCCCCGTCGCCAAAGAACGAGACGGCGACCTGGTCCGTGCCGAGCTGCTGAGCGGTCAGAGCTGCGCCGGTCGCGATCGGGATGCCACCACCAACGATCCCGTTCGCGCCCAGGTTGCCCTTGGATGTGTCGGCGATGTGCATCGAGCCGCCCCGGCCGCGGCAGTAGCCCGTTTCGCGCCCGAGCAGCTCCGCGTACATCTTGCCGAGGTCGGCCCCCTTGGCGATGCAGTGGCCGTGACCACGATGCGTCGACGTGATCCAGTCGTCATCGCGAAGGTGGGCGCTGACACCCGCTGCTATCGCCTCCTCGCCCGCGTAGCTGTGGATCGTGCCCCAGATCTTGTTCTCGCCGAAGAGCGTCGTCGCGCGCTGCTCGAAGCGGCGGATCCTCCGCATCACCCGGTAGAGGTCGATCGCGGTGACCTTGTCGATGACCATCTACTCCTCGACGAAGGCGGCCACGCGGCAGATACAGGCCTCGCCGCCTTGCCAGCGCCATGGGAAAGCGCCGATGTCCACGCGCCGCCCGGCGACCTCCGCGAGCTCTCCGCCGAGGTTTTCCAGCATCGAAATGTCATTCCGCGCGGTCGCCCGGTGAACGTATTCGAAATCCTTCTCTGGCAGCGTGTCCTCGATCGGCCGACCAGTCATCGTCTCGTACTCAACGACGAGATCAGGTCGCATGTGGCGCACGCGGGTGTACAGGGAGTGGTCGATCGAGGCCAGATCCGCGCCGATCCATTTGATCCGCTTGCCGATAAGGTGATCGATGACCTCGGGTTGGGGGCCCGGATGGCGATCAAAGTACGTCACATCGTCACGCGTCGGCTTGGTCCAGTTGTACTTGTCCCAGCCCGTGTAGAGCACGACGATATCGCCATCGCGGATCGATTCGCCCGACGGGACGTGGGCCTCGATGTCGGCAAGGCTGTAGTAACTCCACGGCTTGGTGATGGGCCGAAGGTCGATCACCAGGGCCGTCCCGTAGAGCTCGCTCAGCTCGATCCGGCCGAGGTCCCGACCGGTTTCCCAGTAGTGGCTCGGCGCGTCGATGTGCGTGCCGGTGTGCATATTCGTCTTCACGAGCATGGTGCTCTTGCGGTCCCGGTGATGCGTCGTGATGTCGGTGACCTCGATCGAGGCGAACTGGGGCCATGTGGGCATTCGATCGCCCCACGGCTGCGTCAGGTCGACGATGCGCTTCAGGGCTGGACTCCGGTTGGTCGTGGTGACAGCCTCACGGCTGGACCGGCGCGGCCGAGGACGCGCGGACGACGAGCTCGGTCGGGAGCGTCACGCGGACCTGGCCGATCGGTCGCCCCTCCAGGCTGTCGATGAGCAGATTGGCCCCAGCGACCCCCATATCCAGTTGGGGTACGCGCACGGTCGTCAGCGCGGGCTCGAGCAGGCCGGCCAGCGGGATGTCGTTGAAGCCGACGATCGAGAGGTCGCCCGGGACGCGGGTCCCGATCTGGCGGAGTCGCTGAAGCATGCCGATCGCGATGAGGTCGTTGGCAGCGAATACAGCCGTCGGTTTGGCGGATCCGGCGAGCATCACCTCGAGCGCGCGGTGGCCGCCCTCCTCGGAGAACGCGGTGGCCTCGACCACCAGCTCCGGCTCGTCGGCCAAGCCGAACGCAAGGACGCCAGCCCGGTAACCCCCGCGCCGTTCAACGCCTGTCGTGGTGTTCTGTGGCCCGGCGATATGGCCGACCCTGCGGTGGCCGAGATCGGCGAGATGGGCGACTACCCCGAAGGCCGCAGCGTAGTTGTCTACGACGACCGCGTGGTCTTCGGCGCGATCGGTCGCTCGGTTGAGAAGGACGAACGGGAATGCTTCTTCGCGCAGCTCGGCGATCGTGAGGTCAGCCATCTGCGAGGATGCGATGAGCAGGCCGTCGACCTGGCGATCGCGGAGCACGCGCAAGTACGTCGCCTCGCGTTGGGGCTCGTCCTCCGAGTTGCAGAGGATGAGGTTGTAGCCCCGATTGCGGGCCGCGTCTTCGGCCCCCTTGATGATCGACGAGAAGAACGGGTTCGTGATGTCCGGGACCAGCATCCCGAGCGTTAACGTCCGCTGCAGGCGGAGACTGCGGGCGAGGGCCGACGGCCGGTAGCCGAGGCGGTCGGTGGCCGCGATGATGCGCTCCCGCGTCGCCGGTCGGATCGTGGACCCCGTGTGGCCCGTGAGGACACGTGACACCGTCGACGGGTGCACGCGAGCCTCCGCCGCCACATCGATGATCGTCGTTCGAGCTTTCGTCTTGCCCATCTCGACACCGCCGTGCGATGGTCCGCAATCGATTTCCGAAGGGTACCGCCGGGCAGGATGGGGGTCAAGCAGAGCGTCTTCCGAACGCGCCCGCAACGACCTGCTACCTGCTGGTGGCAGGTTGTGGCTCCGGCCGGCCGGAAACCCCAGATCCCGAGCGACTCCTGTCAGGAAGCCGGCGTCGGGCCGGGCGTGATCACGACCTTGGTCGCGTCCCCGGAACGTAGCAGGTCGAGGCCTTCGGCCAGACGCTCCAGCGGCAGGACGTGCGTGACGATCGGGGCGAGAGGCAGAGATCCGCCCTCGACCAGCCTGATCGCCGTGGGGAAGGTGAACGCGGTCACGTACGAGCCCAGCACCGAGAGCGACCGTTCGGTGATCGTGTACTGGTGGATCGGCGGCCGGGCGGTCTGGTTCTGGCCGAACAGCACGATCCGGCCCCCGAGAGCCGCGTGCTCGACCGCCGTTCCGAACTGGTTGCCGACCGCGTCGACCAGCACATCTGCGCCGGCGGGCAGCAACCCGGGACGGCGTTCGGCCAGCTCGGCCGGTGAGACGACGACATCGGCGCCGACGGCGGTGGCAACCGCGCCTCGCGCGGCCTGCGGTTCGACCACGACGACGGGGCCGGCGCCGGCGGCCTTGAACATGGCGAGGAACAGGCAACCGATGGCGCCTGCGCCGAAGATGATGGCGGACTCGCCCGGTCTGGGATCGGCCTTGTTGACCCCGTTCACGACGCAGGCGAGCGGCTCGATGAGCGCGGCGATCGATGCGGGCGGAGCATCCGACAGGGGGAAGACTGCGCCGGCCGGCGCCTTGACCGAGCGGGCAAGCGCGCCGTCCCGGAAGATTCCAAGCGCCACAGCGTTCTCGCAGCTCGCCGGCCGACCGGCCCGGCACGGGCCGCAGACGCCGCACTTCGGATCGGGGTCGACGGTCACGCGCTGGCCGACCGCGAGGCCGTTCGCGTTGCTGCCCGTGGCCCGGACGCGGCCGATGAACTCGTGGCCCATGACGACGCCGGCATTGGCCGGGTGACCCGGTGGGACGTTGAGGATCTGGAGGTCCGTGCCGCAGATTCCGCACGCCTCGACCTCGATGACGACATCGTCGGGCGCCTCGACGGTCGGTTCCGGAACTTCTTCGAGCTCGACGGCACCGGAGCCCTTGAAGACGGCTGCTCGCATCAGGGTCGAGCGGGCTCCGCCCCTCGGCGCCGTCCCAGGCGACGCGTTTGTCCCAGGACGAGCGACGCGACCCCGAAGAGTAGGAGCGTGGCCACCAGCATGATCGTGGCCACCGCGTTGATGTCCGGTGTCACCCCGAACTTGACCTGAGTGTAGATGTAGGTCGGCAGCGTGGGCTGTGACCCGACCGTGAACCAGGTGATCACGAACTCGTCGATCGAGAGGGTCACGCTGATCAGGGCGCCGGCCAGGATCGCCGGCGCGATGAGGGGCAGGACGATGTGGCGGATGGCCTGTCGCGGGGAGGCGCCGAGATCGGCGGCCGCCCACTCGAGCGCACGGTCGAACCCATGTAAGCCGCGAGGCCACGATGAGCACGACGAACGGAACCGTGACCACGAGTTGGCCTGCGATCACGGTCAGGAGCGAGAGCTGCAGATCGGCGGCTCGCGCGAAGTAGATCAGCAGGGCAACGCCGATCAGCACGCCGGGCACCATGATCGGCAGGGTGAAGGCGATCCGGGTGGCGTTCGGATAACGGATCCCGCCCCGAACCAGCACGAATGCGGCCATCGTTCCGATGATCGTGGCCAGGACCGATACGACGGCTGCGACGGTGACCGTATTCCCCACCGCCCGCAGGAGCTGGCGATTGTCGAGTAGCACCTCGTACCAGTGGAGGGTCAGGCCCGTGATCGGCAGCCCCGGCGTCCGGGACTCGTCGAATGAGAACAGGATCATGAAAACGATCGGCAGGTAGAGGAAGACCATCAGGGCGCCGAAACAGACGCGAAACCCCCACCGCACCGCGCTCGCATATCGGCTGACGGGCATCGTCTCGAGGGGATCGACCCGACTAGCCACGCGCGTACAGGTCCTCGACCCGGAGGTACTTGCGGAAGACGATCAGGAGCACCAGGACGAACGCGGCGATCATGAAGCTCAGGGCCGCACCCTCCGGGATCAGGGCGTTCCCAAAGAAGTTCGTGATGAGATTGGCGATCAGGAGGCCCTGCGCTCCGCCGACCATGGTCGGCGTCAGGAACTCACCGAGGATCGGGATGAACACGAAGATGCAGGCGGTGATGATCCCGGGTCGGATCTGGGGCAGCAGGATGTGTCGGAACGCCCCGATCGGGCGCGCCCCGAGGTCCTGGGCAGCCGTCAGCTGGGTGAAGTCGAAGCGATCGAGGGCGGCGTAGAGGACCAGCGCGGCGAACGGGACGTAGACGTAGACCAGGACGATGAAGACGCTGACGTCGTTGTAAACGAACAGGAGCGAGGGCTCCGAGATCACCCCGATCGACATGAGCACCTGGTTGAGGGCGCCCCGCTCGCCGAGGATCGCCTGCCACGAGTAGACGCGCAGCAGGTAGCTCGTCCAGAAAGGCACGATGATCACGAGGAGCGCCAGCCGCGCCCAGCGCCGGGAGACGTAGCGGGCCAGGAAGTAGGCCACGGCGAAGGCGATCACCAGGCAGGCGATCGTGACCACGCCTCCCATCAGCATGGTCTTCAGGAGTGTCCGGACGTAGGCCGGGTTGCTGAAGAAATTGGCGTAGTTGTGGAAGCCCAGGGCCGGCACGACATCGAGGTTCTCGTCCGTCTTCCAGAACGAGAAGAAGAGCATCAACGCGAGCGGGACGAAGAAGAGACCGACGAGGATCAGCCCGGCCGGCAGGAAGGGCGCCAGCCGCCGCAGCCTGGCCGCCCGACCGAGATCGACGTTCGTCGGCGAGGCCACGACGGCCCCGCCGACGACTTCCGCGGACATCAGCCGCGACTAGGCTCCGAAGATCTCGTTGAAGAGCTGGATCGACGCCGCAGTCGACGATCCCGGACCCTTCAGGACGGAGTTCGCGAGGGTCGCCTCCGCCTCGTTGTAGTGGTACCGGTCGGCTCGGTCCTTGTGACCCTGGTCGACGAGGAGCTTGTAGGCCGCTTCGTTGAACAGCGGTCGACCGTGAAGGATGAAGTTCTCAGCGATGTTCGCTGCGACGTCCGCCTTCTCGATGTACGGCTTGATCAGGGCCTTGTTCGCCCCCTCCTTGACGGTCATCTCGGCGTCCATCCAGGCGACGGTTCCCTCCTTCGGGATGTAGCCCATCACCTCGGGTCCACCGGCGTCCTTCACCTGGTCCTCGGTCCCGGCGTTCCCGGTGATCAGATAGGCCTCCCCGCTGATGAGCGCCTGACGACTGTCGGTGGCCTGCTGCGCGAAGTGCAGGACGTTCGGCTTCAGCCTCTCGAGATAACCCTTGACCGTGCCAAGTTGATCAGCCGTCAGATCGTACGGCTTGTCGAAGCCCGCGGCTCTCGCCATGTAGGCGACGATCTCCTCGGGCTGCTTCTCGACCACGACTCGGCCCTTGTACTTGGGGTCGAGCAGGGCCTCCCACGAGTCGGGGGCAGGGCTGACGAATTCTGGGTTGTAGTAGATGCTGATCGGCGACCAGGCGAACGGGTAGCCAAGGTAGCCCTCTGGGGTCGTCCAGATGTCGAACTCCCTCGCGAACGGGTAGAGCTCCTTGGCGACCTGAAGCTCGTTGATGTCGAACGGCTCGATGAGCCCCTCCTTGTGATAAGCGTCGGGCAGCCACAGGGCGTCGGCCGACACCATGTCGAGCTGGCCCTTTACCTCCTTGAGCTTGGCGAATCCTTCTGCGTTGCCGGACAGCTCGCTGATGTTTGCCGTGATCTTGTCGGAGGCCTCGATGGCCTTGAGGTGGGGGTCCATGTAATGGTCGCCCCAGGTCATCCAGTTGAACGTCCCGCCCTGCGCGGTCTGACCGACGACGTTGCACGCGGCTGTGATGCCGCCGAGTGACGCGGTGGCGCCGACGGCTGCCGACGCCTGCAGGAATTGCCGGCGCGACAGGCGGTAGTCGATCTCAGTCATGTTCCAAACCTCCTCCAGAATCCTCGCTCGACCCGGGCTGGTCGCCGGCCGACACGACCGTTGACTCGCGCGGATCCCACCAAACGTGTACCTCTCGATCCAACATGCCCTCCTCGACAGCCTGCTCGTCCGACTCGCCATGGAAACGAAGGGCGACGAGGATCCCGGCGTCGGTCTGGACCGTGATCCTGGTGTGATTGCCCATGAACGCGACGTTGGTCGCGCGGCCGCCGATCACGACCGCCGGTGTCGAGCCGGCTGGCGCCTCATCCCCGACCCCGAGGGACTCGGGCCGAATCATCAGCGCCAGGCGACCGTTCCGGCTGCCCGTGGCGTCGATCGGTGCCGGGACGAGCGTCCCGTCGCGTAACTGGAAGCGGGCGCCGGCGCCCTCGTCGGCAAGGAGGCCGTCGAGGAAGTTCGATTCGCCGATGAAGTCGGCGACGAACCGGTCGACCGGGCGCTGGTAGATCTCGCGCGGCGAACCGAGCTGGCGCACCCGGCCGCCGGACATGACGGCGACCCGCGTCGCCATCGATAGGGCCTCTTCCTGGTCGTGGGTGACGAAGACGAACGTCGTGCCGACCTGGCGATGGATCCGTGCCAGCTCGACCTGCATCTGCTTGCGCAGTTTGAGATCGAGCGCTCCGAGTGGCTCGTCGAGGAGCAGCACGGCTGGTCGCTTTGCGAGTGCGCGGGCGAGCGCAACCCGCTGGGCCTGGCCGCCTGACAGCTGGCCCGGATACCGGTCGCGGTACTCGGCCAGGCCCACCAGCTCGAGATACTCCGCGACACGCCCACGGACCTCGCCGCCTTCCAGGCCCTCCATCCGCAGACCGAACGCGACGTTGTCGGCGACGGACATGTGCGGGAAGAGCGCGTAGTTCTGGAAGACGGTGTTCACGTTGCGCTGGTGGGGGGGCAGGTCGTTGACCCGCCTCCCTTCGATGCGTAGCTCGCCCGACGTCAGCGGGATGAACCCGCCGATCAGGTTGAGCGTCGTCGTCTTGCCGCATCCGGACGGCCCGAGCAGGCAGAAGAACTCGCCCAATTCGATGCGCAGCGAGATCCCATCGAGTGCCACGGCATCGCCATAGCGCTTCGTGACGTCCACGAGCTCGATCGCCGGGGTGACCTCGGGGCTCGTCATGATCCGGTTGCCCGCCGGGCGGAGACGACTTCGGGCCTCGCCCGGCCACCGAGGCGCGTGGTGCGTGGCGGCGTGCTGTCCCCGACTACCAGGCGCACCGGCAGGACCTCAGAGACCGGCATGCGCCCGTCGCGCATCGACGCGACCAGCATCTCGACCGCGCGCCGACCGACTTCGACGGACGGGACGTCGACCGTCGTCAGCCGAGGCCACGACTGGTGCGCGGCGGGGATGCCGTCGAACCCCGCCAGGGCCATGTCGCCCGGAACCTCCAGCCGTGTCGAGCGCAGCGCATCGAGCAACGCGAGCGCCAGCTTGTCGTCATAGCAGAGGAGGGCATCCGGCGGATCGGCGGCCAGGATCCGGGCGACGGACGTCGCATCCCGCCATCCATCTGCACCGGCATCGAGGAAGCCCATCGGTGCGAGTGACAGCTCCTGCAAGGCTGTCGCGGCCGCCGCTCGGCGCATCGAATCCGAGGCACCGCTACCCGGACCGACGAAGGTGATCCGGCGGTAGCCCCGCTCGACGAGATGACGGACCGTGGCGACAAAGCCCGCGCTGTCGTCGGTCCGGACGACTCCGCGTGCCGGGGGTTCGACGCCGTCCGCGAGGGCCGGATAATCCGGTTGGACGAAGACCACGCGATCGGCTGGGACGCGGGCGAGCACATCGGCGGGATCGCTCACGCACGACGCGACCGCGACGCCGTCGGCACGGTGTTCGACGAACGCTGTGAGGGCGCGCTCCTCGCGCTCCAGGTCGTGCAGCCCGGTCATGATGAAGACTGCATATCCCTGGGCGGCGGCGGCTTCCTCGAAACCCGCGGCGACCTTGCCATGGACGGGGTCGGCGAGGTCGTCGAGGAGCAGGCCGAGGATGTGTGTCCGGCGGGCGCGCAGGCTGCGCGCCGCGGCGTTCGGGACGTAGCCGAGCTTGAGTGCAGCGGCGCGAACCGTCGCACGCGTCGCCTCGCCGATCCGGGGGTCGTCCTTCAGCGCGCGCGACGCCGTCGCCTCGGACGTCCCGGCGCTCCGGGCGACGTCGGCGAGAACGACCCGTCGTTCAGGGGTTCGGCGCATCAGGCTCGTCTAGACGGGCCGTTGCGGCCGAATGAGGATGATCCCATCGGCTCTCCCGCCGGATGGGCCAGCACAGGCACCCAAAGACCGATGCCCCTCCGCTTCCGCGATGCATCCGGTGGCTTGTGCAATCGGTTGCGCGGAAGCTAGCATACCGATGCGAGAGGGTCAACGCACGTTGTCGCGGGAGGGTTGAAGCGGCGTGGCAGGGCCAAGAAGACGGACCGCCGGCCCGCGTCGATGACGCCGCCACGGGCGACCGATCTCGCGACACCGGTGGACCTGCGGCACCATCGGAACGTCACCCCGGACGAGCTCGCATCCCGGTTCCATCCCGGCTACCGCGAGGCCATCCTGCGGCTGCCGACCGGACGGCGCGTCTACCGTGGGCTCCCGTTCCAGTTCGCCCGCACGACGGCGGCACGCACGACGACCAGAAACCGTTGGCTCCTGCTCGACCGCGAGCTCGACGTGGACCTGCGGGGCGTCGGATCGGTCACCCATCTCGTCCTTGCCCAGTTCTGCGACGCGTGGCGCGATCCGCTCGACGGCCGGCCGCCGGACCTGCCGATCGGCTGGGTCACGCCGGTCGGGCAACAGCTGGTTCGGTATGCGCTCGAGCAGGCCTCCGGACGGATGATCGAGGGTGTCATGCGGCGGCGGTTCGAGCTGAACGAGGGCATCGTCGGGTGGGGGCAGGGCGCCTTCGCCGCGGTGCCGCATCACGTCGACACGCCGCTCGACTGGCGCGGTCCGTACCCGGCCGCTGCACCCGGCGGGTATGCCGCGCCCGGCCATGCGGGTCTGCTCGGGATCCTGCCGGGCAGCTGGGGCCCGGCCCAGACCGGCGTGTCTGATTCGGTGCCGAGCCCGACCGGCGACATCGCCCTGTGGCTCCACGTGATCGAGATCCTGGACGGTCCGTCCGACCTCGCCCGGCTGCGCCTCGAGCCGCTCGCGCCGCTCGCGGCTGGAGGTGGTGTCGTCGTCGCAGCCATCACGGCTTTCCGCGGGACCGCGTCGCCGCTGGCCCTGGAGCCACGGCGGACCCTCCGGTTGGAGGACGACGCGGGCGTCCGGTCGGTGGCCGTTGACCTCGGCCAGGTGTTCCGGGAGCGTCCGGCTCCAGCCACGGTCACGGCACGAAGCGACGTCACGCCGGCGATCGTCGGGTGGGGGACCCCGCGGATCGACGTGGACCCGACTGGCGGTGTGCTCGTCGACCTGGCGATGGCGGCGGACGCGACGATCGACGTGGGAGGGGAACGCGTCTCGGCGGCGCGGCTGCCGGCAGATGGCGACCGGCGCCAGTTCGGCGCCGTCACGATCGAATCCCTGCCGGCACGGACCCGCCGTGTCGACGTCGAGATCGTCGATGCCCGGACCGGCGAACCGGTCCCGGCGCGTGTCCGCTTCGAGGCGGCGGACGGGCGCTACCTCCAGCCGCTCGGACACCGAGACGAGATCAACCCAGGTCTCAACGAGGACACCGGCGCGGACCTTGTGCTCGGCGCCGCGACCTACGCGTATGTCCCCGGACGCTTCCCGATCGAGTTGCCGGTCGGTGAGGTGCAGGTGGAGGTGGTCCGTGGCTTCGGCTACCGCCCGCTCCGGCTATCGATCGATATCGACGGTGGTCGGGCACCGCTTGTCCTGCCGCTCGAGCCGGTCGCCGGGCCGGCCGGCACCGGCTGGATCGCCGTCGACTGCCACGTCCATTTCATCTCACCCACCTCGGCGCTCCTCCAGGCGCGGGCCGAGGGCGTGGCCATCGTCAACCTGCTGGCGACGCAATGGGGAGACCACCACACGAGCATCGCCGACCTGCCGGCCGCCGTCGTCGCCGATCCATCCGGCGAGCACATGGTGGTGATGGGCAGCGAGAACCGCCAGAACATGCTCGGCCACATCGGCCTCCTCGGCGCGTCCGATGCCGTGCTGCCGATGGCGAGCGCCGGCGCCCCGGAAGCGCGCCTGGGCGACCCTCTGGATCGGCTGATGGGCGACTGGGCCGACGCTGCCCGTGACCAGGGCGGTCTGGCGGTCGCCGTCCATTTCCCGCTGCCCTATGCGGAGATCGCCGCGGACATCGTGTCGGGCAAGATCGACGCCGTCGAGATGCAGGCGCTCACGCCCGACATCGATGGTCCGTCGATCCGCGAGTGGTACCGCTTCCTCAACTGCGGCTACCGGCTGCCCGTGGTCGGCGGCACGGACAAGATGTCGGCCGAGATCCCCCTCGGCGCGATCCGGACGTACGCGCGCATCGACCACGAGGCGCCCATCTCGTTCGGCGCGTGGGCGGACGCGGTCCGGGCCGGCCGGACGTTCGTGTCGTCCGGGACGTTCGTGGACCTGCAGGTCGAAGGCTGCGGGCCGGGCGACGTCATCCGCCTGGGGCGTGACGGCGGGACCGTCGAGGTGCGGGCGGTCGCATCCGCCGCGCAACCCGTCATCGATCGGCTCGAGCTCATCCACGACGGCGCCGTCGTGGCGGTCGCGACGGGGGGCGGTGTCGAGCGCGTGACCCTTTCCGAGCGGGTCTCGGTCTCGACGGGCGGATGGCTGGCTGCCCGCGTCACGAGCCGCGAGCAGATCCACTCGGGCTTCTCTACGAGCATGGGCGCCCACAGCTCCCCGGTCTACGTGGAGGTCCCAGGCCACCCGGCATTCGTGGCCGATGACGCTGCGGTCATCGGCACGATCATCGACGGCGCCCGAACGTGGATCGAGACGATCGCGTCGGTCCGTTCGCCGGAGGAGCGGGCACGGCTTGCCTCCTACCTCACGGCGAGCCGGGCGACCCTGGACGACCTCATCCGCGACCGCTCGCGCGGCTGAGGCCCGGGCTACTCGATCGTCGTGATCTTCTCGAACGGCTGGCCGAGCGCCTCCGGCCCGATCGTCGAGTAGCCGCCGTCGACCAGCAGCTCGGCCCCGGTCACGAACGACGCGCGATCCGACAGCAGGAACGCGACGGCGTGGGCGACCTCCTCGGGATCGGCCATCCGACCGAGGGGCTGGAACTCCGCGGCCAGCGCGTCGGCCCGTTCGCGGGTGCCGTACCGCCGCTCGATGTTGCGGCTCCACATCCAGCCCGGTGAGACCGCATTGACGCGGATCCGGCGCGGTGCGAGGTGATGCGCCGAGCTCTTGACGAGCATCAGCAGCGCCGCCTTCGAGACGTTGTAGACGACGCGTGCCGGCTGCGAGACGTGGCCGCTGATCGACGCGACATGAACGATCGCGCCGCCTGCCGGCATCGCAGCGGCAGCCTTGGTCGTCAGCATCGCGGCCGACGCGACGTTGACGTCGAGCACGCGATCCCAGAGCTCGCGGCTGCTGCCGAGCCGCTCATCCTCGAACTCGGCGGTCGCGCCGACGACGCCGTCGAGCCGGCCGTGAGCGTCGACCGCGGTCGCGATCAGGCGATCGAGGTCGGCATCCTTCGACACGTCGGTTTCGACGAAGCGGGCCGCGTCCCCGAGCCGCCGCGCGACGGCCTTGCCGTGCTCCGCATCGCGGTCGGCCAGGACCACGCTGGCGCCCTCACCGACGAGGATCGATCCCATCGCCTCGCCGACGAACGACGCGGATGCCGTGATGACGACGACCTTGCCGTCGAACGCACCCACGGGTGTCAGACCCCGACGCGCTGGTGCCGCTTATTGGCCGCCCAGTCGTCACGGGCCTTGCGGACAGCCGCCCGCTCGCTGACCTCGGGCACGCCGACCTCCCACCAGGCACCGCCCTCCGTCCAGGTGTACTGGTCGATGGGGACCACGATCACATAGCTCCGATCGGCCGCCTTGGCACGCGCAAACGCCGCCGGAAGGTCGTCGACGCCCTCGACACGCTCGGCGATCGCGCCCATCGCCTCGGCGTGCTTCACGAAGTCGACCTGGACGTAGCGCTCGTGGCGCGAGGAGGACAGCAGGTTGTTGAACTCCGCGCCGCCGGTGTTGACCTGCAAGCGGTTGATGACCGCGTAACCGCCGTTGTCGCAGACCATGAAGATGACCTTCTGCCCGGTCATCACCGTCGAATAGATGTCCGAGTTCATCATCAGGTACGAGCCGTCGCCGACCCACGCGATGACGTCGCCCGTCGGGCGGGCGATCCGCGCGCCCCACGCGCCGGCGATCTCGTAGCCCATCGTCGAATAGCCGTACTCGGAGTCGAACGAGCCCACCGACTTCGAGCGCCAGCCCATCGTCAGCTCACCGGGCAGCCCGCCCGCCGCCGACAGGACGTAGTCCTCCGGGTCGGCGACCGCGTTGATCGCCTGGATGACCTCCGCGTACGCAGGCGGCCCGTCGTGTCGTCGGCCGGACCATGAATCGAGATAGGCGTGCCACTCCGCGATCTGCTCGTCGGCCATCGCCAGCCACTCCGGTGGTGCTGCGTACGTGCCAAGGATGGCGTCGATCGCCTCGAGCGAGACCTTCGCGTCGCCGACGACCGGCTGGGCGCCCTGCTTGTGCGCGTCCCACGACGCCGTGTTGACGGCCACGAACCGGACGTCCGGATCCCTGAACACCGACCATGACCCGGTCGTGAAGTCCTGGAGCCGCGTTCCGACGGCGATGACGACGTCGGCCTTCTCGGCGACCGCGTTGGCTGCGCGCGAGCCCGTCACCCCGATCGGGCCGGCGTAGTTCGGATGGTCGTGCGTGAGGGTCGACTTCCCGGCGACCGTCTCCACGACCGGGATCGCATGGCGTTCCGCGAAGGTGCGCAGCGTGTCGACCGCGCCCGAGTAGTGCACCCCGCCGCCCGCGATGATCAGTGGCCGTTGCGCGCGCCCGATCGCGGCCGCCGCAGCCTCAACGTCACGCGGATCCGGACCCGGCCGCCGGATGTAGTGGATCCTCGGCTCGAAGAACCGCTCCGGGAAGTCGTACGCCTCGGCCTGGACGTCCTGCGGGAGGGCGAAGAACGCCGGCCCGCGCGTCGCCGGATCGAGCATCACCGCCAGGGCCTGCGGCAGCGAGCGGACGATCTGGGCGGGCTTCGTGATCCGGTCCCAGTAGCGGCTGACCGGCTTGAACGCGTCGGTCACGGTGATCGTCGGGTCACCGAAGTCTTCCACCTGCTGGAGCACGGGATCGACGATCCGATGCTGGAAGGTGTCGCCGGACAGGAGCAGGACCGGCAACCGGTTCGCATGCGCGACGGCCGCGGCAGTCACCATATTCGTCGAGCCCGGTCCGATCGACGAGGTCGCGATCATGATCCGCCGCCCGCGCATCGCCTTCGCGTAGGCCACGGCGGCGAGAGCCATCGACTGCTCGTTGTGGCCGCGGTAGGTCGGGAGCTCGGCCTGGACCGGCTCGAGCGCCTCGCCCAACGACGTCACGTTGCCGTGCCCGAAGATCGCGAACACGCCGGCGAAGAGCGGGACCTCCTCGCCGTCGATCCGCGTTCGCTGTGCGAGAAGCCAGCGGACGATCGCCTGGGCGGTGGTGAGTCGGATCGTCTTCATGGCTTCCATCCTCGAACGTTCGCAAGGTGCGCCTTCATCCCGTCCCGCAGGAACGGCTCCAGCGACGTCGTGAAATAGCGCGCCCCGCGGTCCAACCATTCGTGGGTCATGTCCGTCGTCGCCGCGTAGATCCCCAGGATCTTGTCCGATCCGACGACCGCCTCGGCGACGCGCTCGAGCGCGGCCAGGACGTCGGGATGGCGCAGGTCGCCCGGGTGACCGAGCGATTGCGACAGGTCGGTCGGTCCGAGGAACAGCACATCGATACCATCGATCGCCAGATAGTCGTCGATGGCGTCGACCGCGTCCTGCGTCTCGATCTGGATCACGACGAGTGTCTCGCGGTTCGCCCGCTCGACATACGCGCTGAGAGGCTCGCGCAGACCCCATTCGGACGCCCGGCTGCCGGCCAGCCCGCGGATGCCCCGCGGCGAGTACTTCACCGCCCGCACCGCCCGCTCCGCCTCGGCGGCGCTGTTCACCCACGGGATGTGCGCGCCGTGGGCGCCGGTATCGAGGTAGCGCAGGATCGTGGGCGGATCGTTCGTCGTCACCCGCACCATCGGTGTCACGCCGCGCGGCTCGATGGCTCGGCAGAGTTCCTCGACCTGGCCAGGCTGGAGCGTGCCGTGCTCGGCGTCGAAGACCAGGAAGTCCCAGCCGAGCAGCGCGACGTACTCGATGAGCGACGGCTCGGCCGTGCGGACGAAAGCCCCGAACGCCGGCTCCCCGGCGGCCAGCTTCGCCTTCGTCGCGTTCTGCAGCATGACGGCCCTCGCTCAGTCGATCCGGAGGCTGACGACATCCTCCCACCGCTCGGATGACCACGAGCGGAACATCGCCGCGGCGACCGATGCGTTCGCCAGCGCGTCGGTGAAGCTCGGACTGTGGGGCCGCCCCGCGGCGACGGACTTCAGGAACGCCAGCGCTTCGATCAGCTTGAGATCCTCGAACCCGAGCGAGTTCCCGCCCCCGGGCACGATGTTCCCCTGGTTCGGGAAGGCGTCGCCCGCGAGGACGTCGATGAAGCCGTCGTTGGGCTGCTCTTCGGGAAGGTACAGGCGCAGCCGGTTGAGGCTCTCGTGATCCCACGACGCGGCCCCCTTCGAGCCGTTGAGTTCGAACGCCATCGAGCTCTGCGGCCCGACGATCGAGCGATCGGTCTCGAGCGTGCCGCGCGTGCCGTTCTCGAACTGGACGAGTGCCCCGACGTAATCCTCGTTGGTCACCGCGCCCATGGGGTCGTCGGGCTTGCCGCGGTCGTAGTGCGTGCCGCTGCCCGGGACCGGCAGGGGCCGATGCTTGATGAAGGTCTCCTTGACGGCGACGACCCGGGTGATCGGTCCGCACATGAACTGGGCCATGTCGATGGCGTGGGACATCAGGTCGCTCAGGACGCCGAAGCCGGCCTCTTCCTGCAGGAAGCGCCAGGACAGCAGGCCGAGTCGGTCGCGCCCGTACATCGAGAAGAACCGACCACGGTAATGCGTCAGCTCGCCGAGACGTCCGTCCGCGATGAGCTGGCGGGTGTACTGGACGAGCGGGGCCCAGCGGTAGTTGTAGCCACAGCCCGTGATCACGCCGGCGCGCCGACCAGCGAGCTCGATGGCCGCCGTCGCCTCCGGATCGATCCCGATGGGCTTCTCGCAGGAGATGTGCTTGCCGGCGGATGCCGCGGCCTCGGCGATCTGGCGATGGAGGGCGTTCGGTGCGGTGATGTCCACGACATCGACGTCGTCGCGCGCGATGAGCTCGCGCCAGTCGAGCGTGCCGGTGGCGAACCCGAAGTTGTCGCGCGCGAGGTCGAGCCGCTCGGGGACGTTGTCCGCCACAGCGGCCAGGCGTGGCCGGATACCGGTCTCGGGGAAGTAGACCGGGATGTCGCGGTAGGCGCGCGAGTGCGCCTGACCCATCCAGCCGAAACCGACGACACCGATCCCGATCTCCGTCACTTGCCCACTCCTGCGTATGGCGCCGAGGCGGCGCGCCCCCAGACCTCCGGGTTGACGAGGTGTTCCGGTCGACGGCCCTCGGCGACATCGATCGCCTGCTGGAACGCAGCCCGGAAGATGCGCGCCTTGCCATCCGCCGTCGCCGACGCGACGTGTGGCGTGACCACGACGTCGTCACGCCCGAGGAGCGGGTGCCCCACCGGCAAGGGCTCCGGCGACGTGACATCGAGTCCGGCTCCGAACAGGCGCCCGCTCTCGAGCGCGTCGAGCAGGGCGTCCTGGTCGACCAGTCCGCCCCGGGCCGTGTTGACGAAGACGGCCCCGGGCTTCATCGACCCGAACTCGCGGGCGCCGAACATGCCGACCGAGGTCGCGCTCAACGGCACGTGGACCGACACGACGTCCGCACGCTCCAGGAGCTCCTCCAGCGTGTCCACGCGCTCCGTCCCAGCCGGGATCGCCGACGCGTCGAGATACGGATCGAACACGGTCACCCGCATCCCGAGGCCGGCGGCGATCCGCGCCACGTGCCGGGCGATCCGGCCGAACCCGACGAGACCGAGCACCTTGCCGTCGAGCTCGATCCCCTCGTGTCGGCTGTAGTAGCCCCTGGACAGGCCGGTCTCGTAGCGCCGACTCGGCGCGCCGGACGTTCTTGGCGACGCTCAGCATCAGCGTCACCGCGTGTTCAGCGGTCGAGACCGTGGGTCCGTCAGGGGCATTGCAGACCGCGATCCCGCGGCTGGTCGCTGCCTCGACATCGATGGCGTCGACGCCGATCCCGGTCCTCGAGATGACCCTCAGGTTCGGTGCCCGATCCATGAACGCGGCGCCGTACTGCGCCGCCCCGACCACCGCGGCGACAGCGGTGTCGACGCCAGCGTGCGGATCGTCCTCGGTCGCCGGGCCCAGGAGCGTGCAGGCGGCCGCGACCGCGGCGGCGAGCTCGGGGAGCACCGGTCGCTCGAACCAGATCGGCGGCAGCTCGGAGGGTGTCACGCCGGTCTCGTCGCCGGGCTGCCCGCGAACCGCGGCTCCGGCAGCCCGCTGACGCCGGCGTCGATGGCGAAGAGCCCGCCGGCTTCCGGCTGCGCCGGGTCGATCAGCGTGGGACCCACCCCCGCCGATCGAGGTGATGAACAGCGTCGACAGGTCGGGGCCGCCGAAAGCCGGCATCGTCGGCTTCTCGACGGGGACGGCGATGCGCCGATCGATGACGCCCCCGGGCGTGACCCGGAGGACCGCCCAGCCGTACACACACGCGATCCAATAGCAGCCACCCTCGTCGACGCACGCGCCGTCGGGCCTGCCCGGGAGGGACGCGAAGTCGAGGTAGACCCGCTCTCTGGTGGCATCGCCGGTCGAGACGTCGTAGTCGTACGCCCAGACGGTGTCGCGATGGGTATCCGCGAAGTACATCGTCCGCCCGTCCGGTGCGAAGGCCAGACCGTTCGTCACGCCGATGCCGCTCCTGACCGTGACCGCCGTGCCGTCCGCCTCGACCCGGTGGAGCAGGCCGGTCGCCGGCCGGGTGCCGTCGCCAGAGGCGACGGCGGGGTCCGCCATCGACCCGACCCAGAACCGCCCGGCCGGGTCGCAGCGCCCGTCGTTGAGGCGATTCCGCAGATCCACGGCTTCGAGGACCACCCACTCGGACCAGGCGCCGGACGACCAGTCGAGGAATGCCAGGCGGCCCTCGATGGCCACGAGCAGGCGTTCCGGCGTGTCCGTGAGGGCCAGCGACGCGGGCCGACCCGGTGCCGATCGCTGCTCATCCAGGCCGGTCGCTGGGTCGAAGCGATGGACCGCTCGCCCATCGATATCCACCCAGTAGAGACGGGCCTCGGCCGGACTCCACGTCGGGCATTCGCCCAGCTGGGCACGGGCGGGCAGAACGCATGTCGCCGTTCGGTCATCCACGCGGGGATGGCTCACGCGCCACGGCCGGTCAGGCCGCGCAGGAACGCGACGCTCTCGACGGCGTCCGCCTTCGGCCCACTGCCTTCGGCCGGCTCTTCACGAAGGGAGACGTCCTGCTCGAGCACGTACCAGCCGCGGTAACCGTCGTCCTCGAGGAACTCGATCACGCCGGCGATGTCGACGCCGCCTTGGCCCAGCGGGACGAACAACCCATCGATGACCGACTGGCGGAAAGGGATTTCGCCCGACCGGACCCGCTCGGCGCCCGCCGCGTCGACGTCCTTGAGGTGGACGTGGAGGACGCGCCCGCGAGCGGCGCGCACGACATCGACCGGGTCCGCGCCGCCGAGGTAGACGTGGCCGGTGTCGACGCACAGCCCGACGTCGGACGACCCGAGCAATCGGTCGATATCCGGCCCGGTCGCGATGGCCAGGCCCCAATGGGGATGCAGCGCGGTCTTCAAGCCGGCATCGGTGACGAGCGAGTCGAGGCGCTGGAGATTGGCCAGGAACGTCGTCCACTCGTCGTCGCTCATGTCCACCGGTGTGTCGTAGCCGGGGTGCTGCGACGAGGGGCCAAGAACGAGCACCTCTGAACCAGTCGAGGCCAACTGCCGAGCCGCACGCGTCACGTACTCGAGCTCCGCCTCGATCCGGTCCGGGCGGTAGAGGAGCGCCGGCACGAACCCGCCGACGATGCTCATGTCGAACCGGGAGAGGTACTCCCGAAGCTCGGCCGGATCGGTCGGCAGGTAGCCATCGGGCCCCAGCTCCGTCGCCGACAGGCCGGACTCGACCATCTCCCGCATGACCCGGTCGCGGTCCATCAGGTAGCCCCAGCCCGGGGAGCCGTCGACGCCCCATGTGATCGGTGCGCCCGCCACTCGTTCGAGGAGATCGCTCACGTGCTCACGACCCTCCGATGATGCCGCCGTTCCGGTGTTGACGGTCAGATTATCGTGCTGGTAGGGTGCTGTGCAATCGGTTGCATTGACGAAGGGAGAGCCGGCATGCCCGGACCCGGCATCGAGCTGATCGGCGAAGAAGAGATCGCCGAGGTCATGCAGGTCCTCACCAGCCGTGCACTCAGCCGCTACGGCAACGCCGACGATCCGACATTCGGGGCGAAGGTCCGCAACGTCGAGAAGGAGATCGCCGCACTCGCCGGCGTCCGCTTCGCGCTGGGCCTCCACGGCGGTGGCTCGAGCGGGCTGTGGCTGTCGCTGATGGGCCTGGGCATCGGGCCGGGTGACGAAGTCATCGTGCCCGGCTTCACCTACGTCGCCTCGATCTCGGCGATCGTCTACGCTCGAGCGCTCCCGGTCCTCGCCGAGGTCGACGACTCGTTCAACCTCGACCCGGCCGACGTCGAGGCGCGGATCACCCCGCGCACCCGGGCGATCATCGTGGTCCACATGCTCGGCGCGCCGGCCAGGCTCGACGAGCTCAAGGACATCGCCGACCGCCACGGCATCGCGCTCATCGAGGACTGCGCCCAGGCGTTCGGGGCGAGCTATCAGGGCCAGGGCGTCGGCGGGATCGGCTTGGCCGGGGTGTACAGCTTCAACGAGTACAAGACGATCACCTGCGGCGATGGCGGGATGATCGTCACCGACGACGAGGACCTTTACAACCGGCTCTTCGCGATCCACGACCAG
Source organism: uncultured Chloroflexia bacterium (assembly GCA_963819655.1). Classification (GTDB taxonomy): domain Bacteria; phylum Chloroflexota; class Limnocylindria; order Limnocylindrales; family CSP1-4; genus SPCO01. The sequence continues at coordinate 345,815 of CAWFXA010000003.1, forward strand.
GGACATGCGCCGAACCGCCTCAGCTCGAAGTACGCGGAGCGCCCGTTCCTCGGCATGAACTTCCGGATGACCGAGCTGTCCGGCGCCGTTCTGCTCGCCCAGGTCAGGAAGCTCGACATGATCCGGTCGCATCTGCGGGAGAACAAGAAGATCGTGAAGGCGGCCATCGAGGACCTGCCCGGGCTCGGCTTCCGCGCGATCGTCGACCCGGAAGGCGATCTGGCGACGCATCTCGTCGTCACGTTCCCATCTGCGGAGGTTGCGAAAGCCGTGACGGCGGAGCTCGGTTCGATCCCGCTCGCCGCGTCCGGTTGGCACGTCTACTCGAACATGGAGCACCTCCTCGAGAAACGGACCGTCAGCGGGAAGGGCTGCCCGTTCGACTGCTCGTGCTTCGGCCACGGGAAGGCCGACTACCGGGCCGGCATGCTGCCGCAGACCGACGCGCTGCTCGCTCGCTCGATGAGCATCGGCATCGGCGTCTCCGACGCCAACCTGGCGCCGTTCGGCCTGCGGATGCGTGACGACGAGGCCGCCGCACGCAGCGTCGCGGCCCGCTTCCGCGAAGCGGCCGGCAAGCACCTGGCCGGCTGAGTCAGGCCGTGGCGCCGCCGTCCGACATCGGCATCGGCATGGTCGGGTACGGACTGGCCGGACGACTGTTCCATGCGCCCTACATCGACGCCGTGGACGGGCTGCGCATCCGGGCGGTCGCGACCTCGAACCCGGATCGCCGTGCACAGGCGCTGACCGATCGCCCTGATGCCGACGTGGTCGACTCGGTCGACGCACTCCTGGCGCACCCCGACGTCGAGGTCGTCGTCGTCGTGACGCCCAACCGGTCACACGCCCCGATCGGCGAGCAGGCGCTCGCCGCGGGTCACCACGTCGTCGTCGACAAGCCGATCGCGATGAGCGTCCCGGAGGCGGAGGCACTGATCGAAGCCGGCGAGCGCGCGGGACGGATCCTGTCGGTCTACCAGAACCGGCGTTGGGACGGCGATCTCCAGACCGTCAGGCCCCTGATCGAGAGTGGCGTCCTCGGCCCGATCGATAGCCTCGAGGCGCGTTTCGAGCGCTGGGCGGCGGTCGGCCCCGAATGGCGCGAGACGGCCGAGGAAGCGGGCGGCCCGCACCGCGACCTTGGCGCCCACCTCGTCGACCAGAGCCTGCTGCTGTTCGGGGACGTGACCCGCGTCTTCGCCCAGATGGACAGCCGTCGTCCGCGGAGTCGGGTCGAGGATTCGGTGTTCATGGCGATGGACCACGCCAACGGCGTCCGGTCGCGTCTGTGGACCTCGCTGATAGCCGTCCGGCTCGGTCCACGGCTTCGGGTCCGAGGCCTGGCTGGCGAGTACATCAAGGAGGACCTCGACCCGCAGGAGCGCCAGCTCCTCGACGGGATGCGGCCCCTGGACCCGGGCTTCGGCGAGGAACCCGCGGAGCGGTGGGGGAGCGTCCTGGCCAGCGACGGTTCCCGGACGGTCATCCCCACGATGCGCGGGGATTACCGGGGCTACTACGAGGCGCTCCGCGACGCGGTCCGGGGAGTAGGGGCAGTGCCGGTCGATCCGGCCAATTCGGTCCGCGGCTTGCGCGTGCTCGAGGCCGCCGAGCGCTCCGCGCGGAGCGGCGCGGTCGAAGCGGTCTCGAACGGCTAGCCATGCCGACGCAGCGGCTCCGCCTCGGACTCCAGGTCTGGAGCCAATACGTGACCTGGCACGAGCTGATGGCGATCGGCCGGGAGATCGACGAGCTCGGCTTCGACGAGCTGTGGAGCAACGATCACCTGCTGCCTCAGGCCGCCGGCGGCGTCGGGGCGCTGGGCGAGCTCGACGGTCCCGTGTTCGAGGGCTGGTCGATCCTGTTCGGCTGGGCCGGGATCACGAGTCGAGCGCGGATGGGCTGCCTCGTATCCGGAGCGGGCTACCGGAACCCGGGCGTGCTGGTCAAGATGGCCACGGCCCTTGATCACGCGACCGACGGCCGTGCCGTGCTCGGGCTGGGGGCCGGCTGGTTCGAGCGCGAGCACCGTGCATTCGGGTTCGAGTTTCCGGCCGTGGGCCGGCGCCTCGATCGATTGGGTGACGCCGCCGCCATCTCGCGCGGGCTGCTTGACGGATCCACCGTCACCCACGACGGCGAGTGGTTCTCGGCTGTTGACGCGCGCAACGATCCGCCGCCCGTCCAGTCGCGCCTCCCCCTGGCGATCGGCGGCAGCGGCGAGAAGCGGACGCTGCGCATCGTCGCGCAGTACGCCGACATCTGGAACGCGGACCAGGACGATCCCGAGTCGTTCCGGCGGCGGAACGGCATCCTCGACGAGCATTGCCGCGCCGTCGGGCGCGACCCTGCGTCGATCGAGCGGACCGCCGGGCTGGCTGCGCCGTGTATCCGGTCGACGCGCGGCGAAGCGGTCGATGCGCTGACCGCCATCCTCGAGCAGCAGGCGATGCCCCGCGCGGACGCACGGCGGATGGCCGAGGCGTCGCCGTTCGCGGGACCGGTGCCCGCGGTCGTGGCCGAGCTGCGCCGCTATCGGGACGCGGGTCTGAGCGCGGCGATGTTCGACTGGCCCGCACCGTTCGATCGACCCACGCTCGAGGCCCTCGCAGGCCCCGTCCGAGCCGCGCTCGACGAGGCCTGACGGGCAGTCAGTCGAAGCCGCAGGCGGCGCCACCGGTGCCGCAGGTCCGCCTCGAGTGCCGGCTCGGGCAACCCCCGCGCTCGCCGCCGGTCGGACAATGCGAGACCGTGCTCGACGGTCGCCATCGCGGCCACGGGATCGCGGAGCCGGTGCTCCCGCAGCTTCGCGCCCTCGATCGTGGCGAGGACCGCGACCCGGCCGGGACCGCAGGCCAGCGAATCCCAGGCGATGACTGCCTCGTCGATGCGGCCCATGCGCCGCAGCAGGTGCGCCCGATCGACGGCGATGCGTTCCTCGTCCCATGGCCGGCCGAACGCCTGGCGTCCGATCCCAGCCGGCGCTGGTCGGGCGTCGCTCCGGGCGGCCACCGAAGTCCGCCCGCCGCCGCGGTGACCACCACGGCTCCTCTGTGACCGGCGTCACCGGCACGACGGCGGACCGGGCGCGTGCTGGCGCAGGATCCGCGGCAAGGGCGGCATCGAGGCAGTCGACGGCCTCATCGAAACGTCGCTCGCGGCGGAACGCTCGGGCGAGGCCAGCCAGGTCGCCCCGCGGCGCGCTCGTGCGCGCGATCGGGTCGCCCAGCCCTCGCTCGATGTGCTGGAGCAGCCGGCCGAGCGAGAGGACGTCTTCGCCGTTGTGCCGCACGACTGCGGCCAGGGGCTGCGCCGGTCCGCCGCGCAGGAAGCCGAGGTAGCGTCCCGGGATCTCCCAGCCGTCGACGTCGTCGTGGCGGACGACGCCGAGCAACATCCGCTCGACGGTCCCGAGCCGCGCGTCGTCCATGCGGTGCCGGAAGAGCCGGCGGACGAGCGGCAGGAGGTCGAGGTGACCGGCATGGTCCGGCGCCGCGCGTCGCGCCATCCGGAAGCGGGTGACGAGCAGTGGCCAGTCGAAGCCCCGTCCGTTGTAGGTCACCAGCCAGGCGTCGGGCGGGATATGGCGAGAGACCTGGTCGAGGAGGACGCCCTCTTCGCCCTGGTCGGGCAGCAGCAGCTGGACCTGCTGGAACGTCTCGCCTGTCCACCAGCCCAGGCCGATCAGAAAGGCGACGGTGCCTGCCGCCGTCGCCAGACCGGTCGTCTCCGTGTCGAGGCAGACGAGCGGCCGATCCGCCGGCGCCTGACCCGGGAGACTCGCCAGCCGGCGGCGGTCGACCGGCAGGTCGATGCCCCCCGCCTCGACCCGCACGTACACGCCGTCGTCGGTCCCGACGACCTCGCCGTCGACCGCGGCGGCGAGGCGCCGCGCAAGCTCGAGGCTCGCGCGGGGCCGATAGGGCAGGGGGTCGTCTGTTGTGCCCGGACCCGGGTTGGCGTTCCGAAACCGCGCAAGGCGTCGGGCGAGGCGATCGCCCGGTTCGGCGACGGCGTCGATCATCCGGCCGCAGCAAGCCGGGCGCCGGCCCCGAGCTCCCCGAGCAGCCGCAGCGCAAGCCGGCGCGCGTCGACATCCGGTTCCAGGCGCGGGCCCGTGCAGGCCGGGCAGCCGCCGTCGCAGCCGCACGCAGCGATGAGGTCCGCGGCCCCCGCGAGCAGCTCGTCGTGGCGCTGCCACAGCCGCTCCGACAGCCCGATGCCGCCCGGCACGGCCTCGTACAGGTAGATCGTCGGCTCCTCCGCGTGCGGGGAGCGGACCTGCGTGACGAGTCCCAGATCGCGCGGGTCGACCATCAGCAGCACGGACGCGATCGTCTGGATCGCTCGCCCGGCACCGAGCAGGGCGACGTCGAGCTCGTCGCGACGCCAGTGGCTCCGCGCACGGTCCGCGGTGAGCCAGTACGCGGTCGTCTGGAGCTCGAGCTCGGGCAGGTCGATCGGCCCCCAGCCGACGTTCTCGTCGGTGATGAACTTGAGCTTCTTGAACAGCGTCACGATGCTCGCGACCATCACCTCGCCGTGCTTGCGCGTCCCGCCGGTCGCGGGCGCCTCGGCGAACACCTCGAGGGGCTTGAGCGTGACCGCCCGATTGGCATAGGTGTAGTGGTCCGCGTCGATCTTGTGGACGTATGCCTTGCGCTCGTGCCATTCGAGCCGGTCGACGTAGTACTGGACCGACTCGTGGAGGTAGATCGCCCGCTCGTGGACGAGCACCTGGGCGCTGAACAGGTCGACCTCGCCCAGCACCCGCGGCCGGTCCGGGGTCGTGTCGATGATCACGACGTTCTCCGGCGCCGCTGTCCGCAGGGAGACCTCCGAGGCCGGGAAGTTCTCGCTTGACCAGTACCAGCGACCGTCGCCGGCCTGGCGGACGTGCCCTTCCTCGGCGAGGAATGCCAGCAGGTCGTCGGCGGGCGACGGCCCGAACACCTCGCCCGGCTCGAACGGCAGCTCGAACGTCGCCGCGCGCAGGTGAGCCAGCAGCACGTGCAGGTTGTCCGGATCGAGCCGCGCCTCCTCGGGCGTGTTGTCGAGCAGGAACTCCGGGTGGTGGATGACGTACTGGTCGACCGGAGCGCCCGAGGCGACGAGGATCGCGACGCTGGTGCCCTGCCGCCGTCCGGCACGACCGAACTGCTGCCACGTGGCGGCGACCGAGCCCGGATAGCCGGCCAGGATCGAAACGTCAAGCCGCCCGATGTCGACGCCGAGCTCGAGCGCGTTCGTCGAGACCACGCCGAGGATCTCGCCGTCGCGCAGACCGCGCTCGATCGACCGGCGCTCCGTCGGCAGGTAGCCACCGCGATAGCCGCGGACACGGCTCCGAGGCCCGAAGCTCTCGCGGAGCGACTCGCGCAAGCCCGTCAGCAGGATCTCGACCGCGACCCGCGACCGACCGAAGACGATCGTCTGGCGCCCGGCCCGCAGGAAGGGCAGGGCCCAGCGTTGGGCCAGCGTGGCCGACGAGCCGCGCGCGCCACTCGCCGGCTCCATGACCGGCGGGTCGACGAGCAGGACGTGCCGCTGACCTGCCGGGGCGCCGTTGCGGTCCACGAGGCGTGCCGGTCGGCCGGTCAGCATCGCCGCGAGCTCCGAGGGGTTGCCGATCGTCGCAGAGCAGCACACGATCACGGGCGTGCTGCCGTAGTGCGCGCAGATCCGGAGGAGCCGGCGCAGGACGTTGGCGACGTGGCTGCCGAACACGCCTCGGTACGTGTGCAACTCGTCGACGACGATGAGTTTCAGTTGCTCGAACAGCTGGAACCACTTCGTGTGGTGAGGCAGGATCGCCGAGTGGAGCATGTCCGGGTTGGTCACGACGACCTGGCCGGCGGCCCGCACCGTGGACCGGATCGGGGCCGGGGTGTCGCCGTCGTAGGTGGACGTGATGATGGACAGTCCGGCGGACGCCGCGAGCTCGCCGAACTCCGTCACCTGGTCCTGCCCGAGGGCCTTGGTCGGGAAGAGGAACAGCGCGCGAGCCGATGGATCCTCGGCGATCGCCTGGAGAGCCGGCAGGGCATAGCAGAGCGTCTTGCCGGAAGCCGTCGGGGTGACGACCACCACGTCCTCGCCGGCGTGGACGGCCTCGATCGCCTCGGCCTGATGCGTGTACAGCTGGTCGATCTCGCGGGATGCGAGCCCGGAGACGATCCGCTCGTCCAACCACGCCGGCATCCCGGCATAGGCCGCTTCGCGCGGCGGGATGACCGCGTGATGGACGACCCCACGCGCCAGCGAGGGCTCGTCGAGGAGGCGCTCGAGGACCGTCGAGGGGTCGGCGGGGGCGTAGGTGCGCATCGACGCGACTCCGGCTGTATCAGAACGGATGTTCGGAATTGTTGGCAGTCTAGAGGGAGCGTCAAGTGCAGGAGTGACAGGTTGGCTGTCACGACGGCTCGGTTGACACCGCAGCTACTCGTCAGCTACGCTCCCGGCGATGTCGCGCCCCCACGTCCCCGACGCGCCCGATTCCGAACCCGACGAGCTCCTCGACACGGCCGCGTCCGAACCGGGACGGGCAGTGGCCGTCGACCTTTCCTCGCTGCCGATCGTCGGGCTGACCCGGCGGCGGATGGCCCTCCTGGTCGGCGCGTTGTTGGCCGTGTGGATCCTGATCACGTTTGCCCGCCAGGTCGCCGAGGCGTCCGAATCGGTGACGCGTGCCGAGGACATCGCGACCGGCAACGCGATCATTCGGCTCGAGGTTGCCGCGATGGAGCGCGAGCTCGAGGCGATCGGGCGGCAGCGCTTCATCGAGCAGCAGGCGCGCGGATACGGGGTCGGGAACTCGCACGAGACCCCGTTCGCGCTGGCGCCGGACGCCCCTCCGCTGGCAGCCGATGCGCCGGGCTCGGCCGCGGTTCGCGTCGGGGCTGACATCGAGGACGTGTCGCCTTTCGAGCGCTGGCTCACGGTGCTGTTCGGGCCGTCGGTCTGACCGGCCGGGTCCACGGCGCGCGTGCGGCCCGTGCCATGGTTTCCTGCCAGATACTCGTGTGGTGAGCCTTGGTCCAAGACCGCGCCTGTGTGGAGCCGCGTCCCTTGAATATCGATGCACCTGGCCCCGTTTCATGCACCTGTCCCGCGCGACTCCGCCGCGAACAATTCGCACTAGTGCATAGCCATCCATCCTCGGCCGCCAAGCGAGGGCGCGAAGATGCCTAAGAACCAGCAGGCGAGTACTTGGCAGGAAGTAAGCTGCCCGTTCGGCGTGCCCGGCTTGGGCAGAGCCGGCGCTCAACCGATTTCGATCTGGGTCAGCCAGTCCTTCGTTTCGGAGGATCGACACGCCTCGGAGGAAGTCTGCGAATTGGCGCCCCAGCCGGTCGACCGCAGCGGATGACCGAAGCCGACCGGAGCAGCGAGTACGCCCGCCTCCTGGCGGAGAACCGCCGCTACACGGACGCGTTCGATCGATCCGCGCTGACCGCTGCACCGCTGTCGCGGCTGGTCATCGTCGCGTGCATGGACGCGCGGCTCGATGTCGAGGAGTCGCTCGGCCTGCGCACCGGGGACGCACACATCATCCGCAACGCGGGCGGTCTCGTGACCGAAGACGTCATCCGCTCGCTGATCGTGAGCATGGAGCTGCTCGGCACCGAGGAGATCGTCGTCATCGAGCACACGGGCTGCGGTCTCGACGGCGTCGACGAACCGGCGCTCCGGACACGCGTGGCCGAGAACACCGGATTGCCGCTCGACGAGGTGCCGACCACCTTCGGCGGCTTCGGCGACCTCGAGGGGAACGTGCGGGCCCAGGTCGCCATCCTGCGCGCCCATCCGCTTCTGCGGCCCGTGCCCGTGCACGGTCTCGTGTTCGACGTCTCGACCGGTCGGCTGTACGAGGTGGCGTGAACGGGCGGTCGTCCAGAACGGCAATCGATGCAGGTGCAAGGTCGAGCCCTGACCGTGCGAGACTGGCGGGGCCAAGCCGCGCGTATCCTGCCCGGACGTACGCGTTCTGAAGGGACCCCCAGCTCATGAAGTGGAAGCGCAATACGGGCTTCGATCAGATCGAGGACCGCCGCGGTCAGTCGAGTGGTGGCGGGCTCGGCGACGTCCTGGGTGGCGGTGGGGGTGGAAGCGGCATCCCGATCCCGATCCCGGGCGGCAAGGCCGGCGGCGGGCTCGGTGGCATCATCGTGATCGTCGTCCTGTTCCTGCTGTTCAGCGGCGTACTGGGTAGCAGCGGCGGCATCCCCGGCCTGGGCGGGCTGTCGGGTGGGGGTGGCCCGGTGGAACCGGGCGGCACGCTCAACCCGCAAAGCGAGACCGACGAGCAGCTGGCCTACATCGTGTCGAACATCCAGGCGTTCTGGGCGACCACGTTCAGCGCGTCGGGCCGCCAGTACCCGGAGACCAAGCTCGTGTTGTTCGATGGAGCCACGCAGTCCGCGTGCGGTCCCGCATCCTCGGCGACCGGGCCGTTCTACTGCCCGGCCGACCAGAAGGTGTATCTGGACCTCGGCTTCTTCGATGAGCTGAAGTCGCGCTTCGGCGCGTCGGGCGGCGACTTCGCAGTGGCGTACGTCGTGGCGCACGAGTTCGGTCACCACATCCAGACCGTGCTCGGCATCGCGGAGAACGTCCAGGAGCTGTCTGCCCAGGATCCGGGCCGCCGCAACGACCTCTCGGTCCGGATGGAGCTGCAGGCCGACTGCCTCGCGGGTGTGTGGGCGAATTCGGCGCAAAGCGACCTCGAATCGGGCGACATCGACGAGGCCCTCAGCGCAGCGTCGGCGGTCGGCGACGACCGGATCCAGGAATCGACCACCGGACGGATCGAACCGGAGAGTTGGACACACGGCTCGGCCGAACAGCGCGTCGCGTGGTTCACGACGGGCTACCGAAGCGGCAACCCGGACGACTGCGACACGTTCGCGCAGTAGGGTCGCCCGCAGTCTTTAGGCCCAACGACCCCCTTTCCACCGCGACGCGCGTGTCGTAGGCTCCCACCTCGACGCCGGGACCGGCCCCGCGTCCACTCGGGGTGATCACGATGGCCGCCACACAACCCGTCGCGACGGAACGCCGCGTCCTCCACCTCTGGCGACCGGGTCGGGTGACACGCCGGTTCGTGATCGGATCGCTGTTCGGCGTCCTCGTGGTGCTTGGCGCGTTGGCAGCGTTCGGTCAGTCGTACGCGGGCCGGGTCCTGCCAGGGATCGTGCTCGGTGGCGTCGACATCGGTGGCATGACCGAGCACGAGGCCCGGCTGGCGCTCGATGCCGCGCTCGGCGGGCTCGAGGAGGGCCAGATCGAGCTCGTCTCGAGCCGGACCACCGCCGTGATCCCGTACGCCGATGTCAGCCGCGTGATCGACGACGAGGGGATGCTCGCCGGCGCCCTTGGGCACGGTCGGGACGGCACGAAGCTGGAAGAGGCCGTCGCCGGGATCCGCGGTCTGCTCGAGCCAGTCACGCTGCCGGTCGTCATCGACTACGACCGCGATCGACTCGCAACCGGGCTTGCCGAGTTCCAGGAGTTGGGCGAGCGGTCGCCCGTCGATGCGAGCGTCGCATTCCAGCGCACGGCATTCATGGCCTTGCCCGCGGCCGAGGGTGTCACCGTCGACACCACCCGGATCGCCTCGCTGATCGACCAGGCGCTCCTCGACCCAGCGACGCCTTCAGTCGTGCGCGTGGCGGCCGACTCACTGCCGATCAGCCCGGCGATCTCGGACGCGGACGCGGCCCGCGCCATCACCGCCGCGGAGCGGATCGCGGCCCCAATCGAGATCACCGCTGGAAAGCGGACATGGTCGATCACCCAGGCGCGTATCGCGTCGTGGATGAGCTTCGTCGGGACGGGCGCCGACTACGGGCCCGTCGTCGACCACGCCGACGCGCCGGCCGCCCTCAAGTCGATCAAGAAGGCCGTGCTGACCAAACCGCGCGACGCCCAGTACCTGCGCTCGCGATCGGGCGGCATCTTCGGTGTCGCCGCATCGTCGGCCGGACGCGCGCTCGACGTCGATGCGACGGTCGCCTCGATCATGGCGACCCTCGAGGCCCGCGCAGCCGGGCCGGCTCCGGCCCGGCCGATCAAGGTCGCGATGATGGCCGTCGCGCCGGATCTGACCACCGGCGAGGCAACCCGCCGAGCGCCGCTCGTCGAGCGGATCGGCTCGTGGACGACCTACTACCAGCCCGGCCCCGGGAACGGATTCTCAGCCAACATCACGGTGCCTGCGCGGCGCCTGGACGGCATGGTGGTCAAGCCCGGCCAATCGTTCGACTTCTGGAACGCACTTGGTGAGATCAGCTTCCGGACGGGCTATCGGATGGGCAACGCCATCGTCGGCGGCCACACGGCCGAGGGCCGGGCACTGGCAGGTGGTATCTGTGCCGCCTCGACGACGCTGTTCAACGCCGCCGCCCGTGGTGGCCTGCAGATCACCGCACGGCAGCCGCATTGGTACTACATCAAGCGCTACCCGCTCGGTCTGGACGCGACGGTGTCGGACTCGCAGACCATGCGCTTCCGGAACGACACGGCGCATCCCGTGCTCATCAAGACGTTCGCCTCGCCGGGCGTCGTCCGGTTCGAGATCTGGAGCGTCCCCAACGGTCGCACCGTGACCTGGTCGAAGCCACACGTGACGAACGTCGTGCGCGGCTTCGACAGCGTCCGCTACACGTCGGCGCTGGCACCCGGCCAGACGAAGCGGATCGAGTACCCGGTCGACGGCAAGGACGTGGTCGTCACGCGGACTGTCCGCGACGCCCGGGGTCGCGTCATCAACCGCGACACGTTCGTGTCGCACTATCACCGAATGGTGGGCATCACCCTCGTGGGTCGCTGAACGGCGCCTTCGCTCAGGAGGGCTCCGAAGTCGGCGTTGGCGCAAGCGTGGGCAACGCGAACTCGGTTGCGATCTTATCTCGCAGGCTGAGGATCCTGTCGACGACCGGGGCATGATCTGCGCCTTCGGCCACGGTTTCCAACATCGCCGTGAGCTCGTCGACATACAGTCTCAGCGTGCCGTCCTGGTCGAGCGCCGACATATTCTGCGTGACCCACTCAGACTCGTCGATGGCCCACTGCGCCGTCAGGAGCTCGTCATCCGTGACCGCGAGTTCTGCCAAAGCATCGATGCGACCGATGATCCGCGTGGCAAGGGACGGATCTCTTGTTGGACTCGGCGCGTCCGAGGTCGAGTCGGTCGGCGATAGGGTCGACTCAGTGGCCGTGACGTCGAATTCGCCGCTCACCGGCGCCATCTGGCCTGGGCTGGTCCCATACGTCATCCGGTAGTGGCCGACGTCCAGGTCCGGCAGCGTGCCCCAGACACACGGTGCGGGCTCGGTCACGCTGATCGTCTGACGGGCTTCAACGAGCTCGATCCCATCCTTCTCGAGCTTGACTGTGACCGTTCCCCCGGTCGGCAATGCCGGCGACATCTCCAGCACGGTTCGGATCGGCACGCCGTGCGGGAAGGTCGAGCCGGTGTCTGTCAGGGAGCATTCGGAACCGCCCGTGCCAAATCCGACCGACATCATGTCGGGACCGCTCGACCCCGACTGGTCCGTGCAGGCCGCCATGAACGGTGTCCCGATGGCCAGGAGCAGGATCGCCAAGGCCGGGAGGCGACGCACGACGACAGGGTACTCGGCCGCCCGGCGATCACCGTTGGCCGGATAGAGCGCGCTCGGCGCTACGCCACCAGCCGCCCGCTGGCCCGCAGTACGGCCAGCGCATCCACCGTGACCCATGGGTTTGAGCGCCGGGCGCTCGTACCGCCCCAGTCGACGTCGTCGTTGCCGAGCGCGACCGTCGTCGAATGCTTGTAGTAGCGGGCATCGGCCGGCCAGCCGCCGTCGGGCAGGCGCTTCGACTCGAGCAGATCGAGCGCGTCCGCGCAGCGCGGATCCCCGATCCGCCCGAGCTCGGCCATCGCCCTGAGGCCGGCGAGCACGTCGTAGTGCCAGTACAACGGGTAGTGGAGCTTCGCGAACTCCCGATGGATAAGCCGGCCGGTCGATCGACGCTTGAACAGGTGACGCTCCAGGAAGACATCGACTGCCCGATTGGCCGCCTGTCCCGCCTCGACGTCACCGATGTGTGCCGACCACGCGGCGAGCGCCCGCATCGGCGGCAGGGTCTCCATGAACGACGACGTGTCGGCCGTCGGGTCCCGGTCGCAGTTCCAGCCGCCGTCGGGCCACTGCCAGTGAAGCAGGCGCTCGACCAGGCGGGGCGCTCGATCGTCGACCAGGCCCAGCCGGATGACCGCAAGGAGGGCGTTGCCATGCTGCGACCCGTGCGCGCGGTACCGTCCGTCCATGAGCGGCATGGCTCGCACCTTGTACGCGTCGGCCTTCGTCGCGACCTCGACGTCGAGGAAGAACAGCGGGTCGAGCCAGGCGTCGACGACCCGATCGCGGAGCGGCTCGAGCGCCTGATCGCCGGCCGGATAGCCGAGATCGGCGAGGGCGTGGAGCACCCAATGGGCGCCCTGCCACTTCGCATAGGCCGGCGGCGCATGCTCGGCCGCGGCGCCGACATGCCGCTCGAGCAGTCGACGGACCCGCGGCGACTCGCGAACCTCGGTCTGGAGCGCCCGCATCGATGGCGACGCGGGTTCCTCGCCCAGGACGTTGACCCTCACCTTCCACCGGATCGACGGCTCCTCCGACGCGAGCAGGTCATCGATGATCGCGGTGGGCGTGGTCGATGTGGTCACGTCGTCAGGGTACGTCGACGGCGAGTGTGCTGAGCCGTACCGTCATGCGCCGCAACAGCAGCGGTTGCCGACCCCAACTGTGCTCGGTACCCTTGCAAACCGTGGCGGAGTAGCTCAGTGGTAGAGCAGGGGACTCATAAGCCCTTGGTCGGTGGTTCGAATCCGCCCTCCGCTACCACCTTGTTCAGCCATCGATCCCGTGCCCTTCGAAGCGCGTCAGGGTCGTTTCGATTTCTTGACATTTCCCACCGGCGCCATCCGCTCGCGTCGACCGTCCGTAGGGATGATCGCGGGCATGACCTCGGTCAGGGGGTCCGACGAGGCCCCGACGGTATACTCGCGCCACGTGGCGGCGCTCGGTCGTCGCTTCTCTCACCCCCGGAGGCTCCCTTTTGAACCCGAAGTTCTTCCGGAACGGCATCGTGATGCTCGTGCTCGTGGTCGGCACGGCAGCGCTGCTGTTCACCTGGATCACCACCACAGGTCAACCCACGAATACCGGCTATTCCGCGTTCCTGGCTGAGGTCAGTGAAGGCAAGATCGCCAAGGTCACCCAGCAGGGCACGACGCTGACCGTCGAACGCGAAGGTGATACGAAAACGACCTACACGGTCATCGTCCCCACGGTCCTCACCCAGGTCTTCCCCGACATGCTCGCGGCGGCCAAGACGAAAAACCTGACGTTGCCGGCCGACATCTTCCAGGCGACCCCCGCGCCGGACACGTCGTGGTTGGGCCTGCTGCTCACCGCCGTGCTGCCGTTGCTCATCATCGGTGGCTTCATCTTCTTCATGATGAGACAGGCGCAAGGCACCAATAACCAGGCGCTCAGCTTCGGCAAGAGCCGGGCGCGCATGTTCCTGGGCAACAAGACGGTCGTCACGTTCGCCGACGTGGCCGGCGTGGACGAGGCCAAGACCGAGCTCCAGGAAGTCGTCGAATTCCTGAAGTTCCCCGAGAAATTCAACTCGCTCGGCGCGCGCATCCCGCGTGGCGTCCTGCTCGTCGGCCCTCCGGGCACCGGCAAGACGCTGATGGCCCGCGCGGTCGCCGGTGAGGCGGGCGTGCCGTTCTTCAGCATCTCGGGCTCCGAGTTCGTCGAGATGTTCGTCGGCGTCGGCGCGAGTCGCGTCCGCGACCTGTTCGACCAGGCCAAGCGCAACTCGCCGTGCATCGTCTTCGTCGACGAGATCGACGCGGTCGGGCGCCAGCGCGGCGCCGGCCTCGGCGGCAGTCACGACGAGCGCGAGCAGACGCTCAACCAGATCCTGGTCGAGATGGACGGCTTCGACACCAACACGAACGTGATCGTCGTCGCGGCCACCAACCGACCGGACGTGCTCGATCCAGCGCTGCTGCGCCCGGGTCGCTTCGACCGGCAGGTCATCCTCGATCGACCCGACATGCGCGGGCGGGTCGAGATCCTGCGCGTCCATACCAAGGGCAAGCCGCTCGACAAGGCCGTCGACGTCGAAGGCGTCGCGCGCCAGTCGCCCGGCTTCTCCGGTGCCGACCTCGCCAACCTCGTCAACGAGGCGGCGATCCTGTCGGCGCGACGGAACAAGAAGGTCATCGGCATGTCCGAGTTCCAGGAGGCCCTGGAGCGGATCGTGGCCGGCCCGGAGCGCAAGTCGCGCATCATCTCCGACGCGGAGAAGGCGATCATCGCCTACCACGAGGGTGGTCACGCGGTCGTCCAGCGGATCCTTCCGAAGTGCGACCCCGTCAGCAAGGTGACGATCATCAGCCGCGGTATGGCCCTCGGCTACACGATGGCGTTGCCGCAGGAGGATCGCTACCTCCAGTCGAAGACCGAGTTCGAGGACAAGATCGCCGGGTTGCTCGGTGGCAACGTCGCCGAACGACTCATCTTCGGCGACACGACGACCGGTGCCAGCAACGACATCGAGAAGGCGACCGACCTCGCGCGGCGCATGGTCACCGAGTTCGGCATGAGCGACAAGCTCGGGCCGCTGTCCTTCGGGAAGCGGGACGAGCTGGTCTTCCTCGGCCGGGAGATCGGTGAGCAGCGCAACTACAGCGACGAGATCGCGAAGCAGATCGACGAAGAGGTCCGCGCGATCATCGACAAGGCATACGAGCGGGCGACCGACGTCCTGACGACCCACCGGGATCGACTCGTGGCGCTCGCCGAGAAGCTCGTGGCCGAAGAGACCGTCGATGCCGAGCAGTTCGAGACGTTGTTCACGGACCTGCCACCGAAGTCCACGGACAGTGGGGTCCCGTCGATCGTCGGCCCCGGGCAGCCGATCCCGGAACCCAATCCCCAGCCGGCCTGATCCGGCGCTCCTCTCGAGATCCCGACACGAGCGGGCCGGTTCGCTGGCCCGCTCGTTCGATTCCGGGGGCACGGCAGCGGCCTCGGGTGCCCGCCGATAGACTCCCGCCATGTCCGACCGAGCCACGACCACACCCGCGCTCGAGGATCATCTCGACGCGACGCACGACATGCGGCTCGCCAGTCTCCAGGATTTCCTGCGGATCCCGAGCATCTCGGCGCTGCCGGAGCACGCCGCCGACGCCCGGCGCGCGGCCGATTGGCTGGCCGATGCCCTCCGCGCGGCAGGCGTCGAGACTGTCGAGGTCACCGAGACCAACGGCCATCCCGTCGTCTACGGCGACTGGCTCCACGCCGAGGGCGCGCCGACCGTGATCGTCTACGGCCATTACGACGTCCAGCCGGTCGACCCGCTCGACGAGTGGACCAGCCCGCCGTTCGAGCCGGTCGTCGATGGCGACCGGATCCTGGCCCGCGGCGCCGCCGACGACAAGGGGCAGATCCACGCGCACGTCGTCGCCGCCACGGCACTCCTCGCGACGCGCGGTCGGTTCCCGATCAACATCAAGTACGTCTTCGAAGGGGACGAGGAGAGTTCGAGCGAGCCGCTCGAAGGATGGCTGACAGCCAACCGGCACCGCCTCGGGGCCGACGCCGCGATCATCAGCGACACGGGCTTCTTCGACGGCAACGTCCCGGCGATCACGGTCGGCCTGCGGGGGCTGATGTACGCGCAGATCGACGTCGAGCTGTCGCCGGTCGACCTCCACTCGGGCAGCTACGGGGGCGCCGTCAACAACCCAGCGAATGCGCTCGCCCAGATCATCGCGGCACTCAAGGGCCCCGACGGTCGAATCCGCATCCCCGGCTTCTACGACGACGTGCTCGAGCTGACCGACCTGGAACGAGCCGCGATGGCCGAACTGCCGTTCGACGAGGAGGCCTACCGAGCGGCAGTCGGTGTCCCGGCGCTCGTCGGCGAGGCGGGTTACACGACCCTCGAGCGCAAGGCCACCCGCCCGACGCTTGACGTCAACGGGATCTGGGGCGGCTTCCAGGGCGAGGGTTCGAAAACGATCATCCCGGCACGGGCGCACGCCAAGGTCAGCACCCGGCTGGTGGCGCGCCAGGACCCCCACGACGTGTTCGAGAAGCTGCGGGACTTCGTCATGGAGATCGCCCCGCCGGGCGTCGCGGCCAGCGTTCACCTGATCGGGACCGGTCGACCGACCGTCACGCCGATCGACCATCCCATCACGCGGGCCGCCGCCCGTGGGTTGGAAGCCGCGTTCGGGAGAGCGCCCGTCTACCGCCGCGAAGGCGGTTCGATCCCCGTGGCGGCGACGTTCGAGTCGGTGCTGGGGTTGCCGGTGGTGCTGGAAGGTTTCACCCAACCCCATGAGCGGGCGCACGCTCCGAACGAGTGGCTCGATCTCGGCAACTACGAGAAGGCGATCCGGGCCATCGTCGCGACCTTTGACCAGATCGCCGCGCTCGAACGTACGGGAGGGGACTGGCGCAGTACGGATGGGTGATACGGGATTCGGCCGGTGCTACCCTAATCTCGCCGCATGAGCGCCAAGAGCGCCGGCCTCCGGGGAGGATCCGACCGCGTGAGCACCGATCTCGAAGCCAACGTCGTCCAGGCGCCTGCTGCGCGGGACTGGCGACTCGACACTGCCAACGGGAGCATGGCTCCGAGGTCCGCGCTGGACGTCCTCGTCGATCTCAACGAGCGGGTCACGACCGGTCATCTCGCTGAGTATCAGCCCGTCCCGCTCGGCTTCACGCCTCTCGACAAGACGATCGGCTCCGGCCTGCGTGCCGGGGAGCTGATGCTGATCGGCGGCGCCCAGGGCACCGGCAAGACCACGATGGCCCTGCAGATGGCGCGCAATATCGCCTCGGGCGGTCAGGCCAACGTCCTGTACCTGTGCTTCGAGCACGACGAGGCGTACCTGATGAACCGGCTCATCGCGATGGAGTCGGCCCTGGCGCACCTCCCGCACAAGACCGGCGCCATCAAGATCCAGGATGTCCGCAAGGAGATCCTCGGGACCTGGATGGCCGAGGGTGCGGCGACCCCCCAGCTCGCCAACAACCCGCGGCTTCGCCCGTCACTCGACCGCATCGCACGCTACGGCCAGAACCTGTTCCTGCTGCGCGGCTCGCAGACCGCCAGCACGATCGACAACATCCGCAAGCTCGTCGAACAGCATCGCGCGTTGTCCGGCGAACGGCGCCTGGTCGTGTTCGTCGACTACATGCAGAAGGTGCCGCAGATCCCCGAGCCCGAGAACGAATCCGAGAAGGTCACGTTCATCGTCAACGGCCTCAAGGACATCGCACTGTCCGAGGACGTGCCGATGGTCGCGATCGTCGCCGCCGACAAGGAAGGCCTCAAGGCGTCGCGCCTCCGCAACTTCCACCTGCGCGGCTCGTCGGCCATCAACTACGAGGCCGACATCATCCTGATCCTCAACGAGAAGTACCACATCGTCGCCAAGGTCAACATCGAGTTCAACCCGTACCAGGCGCAGCGGTTCCGCGACTGGGTGGTGGCCTCGGTCGAGAAGAACCGCGGCGGTCAGGACAACGTCGACCTCGAGTTCGAGAAGCACTTCGAGTTCTCCTGCTTCGACCCGAACGGCCGGACAGTGCAGGAAAAACTGATCGAGGAACGCCTCTACAACGACTGACCTCTCCGAGGCCCGAGGCGGAGCTCCGCGACGCCATCGGCCCGAGGATTCGAGGAACGTCTCTCTACAACGACTAGGGTCGGTGGCTGGCTGAAGCGCCCGAGGCAACCCGGCGGCACACGCCTCGGCGGAGAGTCGTCTTGCCAAGTCATGATCGCGACGAGGTCGCCGAGTCCACCTGACTGGCCAGGCGAAGGGGTCTGACTTTTCGTGCCATATCGCCACTGGGTGACGCTTCGGCGAGATAGGCGAGCGCATCTGGCAAGGCCCCGGCCATCGCGGCTGGAGGTTCGTGCGGGTCCGACGCCCCCCTCGGCCAAGCCCCGGCCCGATCGCGCCGGATTCGGCCACCGATCGTGCCCAAGCGTCATGGGGTGACGATTTGGCAGGAAAGCGACGGGTGACGATCTGGCAGGAAGAGACTGGCGAACGGGTCGACGAGCCCGCTGCTTGGCCGCGGACACACCCGTACACTCCACCCATGCGCAGCCCCGGCGAGTACCCCGATGTCGTCGAGATCGTGGTCGAGATCCCCCGCGGATCGCGCAACAAGTACGAGTACGACGAGGCCGCCCGCGTCTTCCGGCTCGATCGCGTCCTGAGCAGCGCGGTCTTCTACAACTTCGACTACGGCTTCATCGAGGACACACGCGCCGGTGACGGCGATCACACCGACGCGCTCCTCGTCATCGATGAGCCGACGTTCACCGGCTGCCACGTGTGGGCCCGCCCGATCGGCGGGCTCGAGATGCGCGACGAGAAGGGTTTCGACTTCAAGGTGCTGTGCGTTGCGCTGGGCGACGCGCATCAGCAGCACATCGAACGGCTCGAGCAGGTCCGCCCGCACCGCCTCGTCGAGATCGAGCATTTCTTCCAGACCTACAAGGCGCTCGAGGACAAGGCGGTCGACGTCGTCGGCTGGCGCGACCACGACGCCGCGCTCCAAGTGCTCCGCGACGACCGCACCGCGTGGCTGCGCGAGCGCGAGGCGTTGGCCGGAGCGCCTTGACGGACCGGCCGGGGAGGCGCTTCGGGGACCCCCACGCCGGCGTGCCGGGGCGACGTCTCTTCGTCGGGGTGCCGCTCCCCGACGACGCCGCCGCGGTCATCCGGGAGGTGGTGGACGAGGTCCGGGCGATGCCGTTGCCCGACGGCGCCCGTGACGTCCGTTGGGTCCGACTCGATGGGTTGCACCTCACGCTCCGCTTCCTCGGGCCGACCCCTGAGACGCTCGAGGCCCCGTCCGTGGCAGCCGTCGAGACCGTAGCGAGGGACGCGGCCGGCGCGATCCAGATCGAGCTCGCCGGCAGCGGCACCTTCCCGCCAGGTCGCCGGCCTCGCACGCTGTGGATCGGCGTCAGCGACGGGGTCGACGCCTTGTCCGAGCTTGCCGCGGCCACCGACGCAGCCCTCGTCGAGGCGGGCTGGCAGCCCGACAGCCGTCCGTTCCGACCGCACCTGACACTGGCTCGATCTGACGGCGTCGCAGCGGGTCGGATGGTTGCTGACCGTCTGGCCGCGGCCATGGCGGATCGAAGGATTCGCGCGACGATCGACCAGGTCGGATTGTTCGAAAGCGTCACTGGCGGAGGCCCGGCCCGCTACGTGCCCGTCACGATAAGGAACTTCGCCTAGGGCAAGGATCGGACCTTCACGTGTACCATCTGATCGCCCCGGACCCGTCCTGATCGGGTCGACAGGAGTCCCCCCATCGCCGTGACCACCGCTCAGCGCGCCCGCCTCGTCCTGAGCCTCGGTGTCCTGAACCTCGTTCTCGCGACGATCGCCATCGGCATCGGTGGAGTAGGACTCCAGCAGCGGGCCGAAGGGTCAGGGCAGCCCCTGGTTGCCGTCGTAACGACGCCGACGCCTGGCTCGACGAGCGTCGCGACGCCCAGCCAGGGACCCGGCTCGACGGGCCAGCCGGGCTCCGGCCAGCCGGGTACCGGTCAGCCGATCCCGTCACCCGCCGGCGCAGTGTCGCCATCCCCGAACGTCGTCCCGGCCGCGTCGCAAGGCCCGACCGTCGGACAAGGGCCAGCCGCGCCACCGACGGACGCGCCGACGGGGCCGACCGCAGCGCCGACCGCCGATCCGACGCCGGCCCCGATCCCTGCCAGGACACCGACCCCGACCGCGCGGCCGACGCCGCGCCCCACGCCGAAGGCGACACCCAAGCCCACCCCGAAGCCGATCGTCTCGACGCCGAACCCGCCGGCGGTGGCCAAGGTACGGCCGCCATGCCCGACCGAAGGCGGGCCTCCACCCGGGCATTCCAAGACTGCCGACCCGCACAAACCGTGCAAGGACAAGAGCAACGGGAACGGCTCCAACAGCGCCTTCTTCCTCGTCCTGCCCCTGTTGGCGACGGGCACGGCGTATGTCGTCCGACCCGAGCGGTTGCGTCCCCGGCGGCGCGCGCGCTAGGCTCGCCCTCCCGACCGCAGGCGTACCGGCGGCAGGCGCGACTGGAGGCTTGGATGGCGCCCTCGGATCCCCGTCAGACGAAGTTCGTGCTCGATGAGAGCCGGATCCCGCGGTCCTGGTACAACATCGCGGCGGACCTCCCGGTCCCGCCCTTCCCGTACCTCCACCCGGCCACGTTCGAGCCGATCGGTCCCGCCGACCTTGCGCCGCTCTTCCCGATGGCTCTCATCGGCCAGGAGGTCTCGCAGGAGCGCGAGATCGAGATCCCTGAGCCCGTCCGGGACGCCTACCGCCTGTACCGGCCGAGCCCGCTGTACCGCGCCCATCGACTCGAGCGCACGCTCGATACGCCGGCGCACATCTATTACAAGTACGAGGGCGTCAGTCCGGCCGGCAGCCACAAGCCCAACACCGCGATCCCGCAGGCGTTCTACAACAAGGAAGAGGGCGTCGCGCGCATCGCTACCGAGACCGGGGCCGGCCAATGGGGCAGCGCGATGGCATTCGCCGGCGCGCTGTTCGGCCTCGAGGTCAAGGTCTACATGGTCCGCGCGAGCTATGACCAGAAGCCCTACCGCCGGATCCTGATGGAGACCTACGGCGCCGAGGTCGTCGCAAGCCCGTCGCTGACGACGAACTACGGTCGCTCGGTCCTCTCGGAGGATCCCGATAGCCCGGGATCGCTCGGCATGGCCATCAGCGAGGCGGTCGAGGACGCGGCGACCCGCGACGACACGAAGTACGCGCTCGGATCGGTCCTCAATCACGTGCTCCTGCACCAGACCGTCATCGGCCAGGAGGCGATCGAGCAGATGGGCATGGCCGGCGAATCGCCGGACGTCATCATCGGCTGCACCGGCGGCGGCTCGAATTTCGCGGGGCTGACTTTCCCCTTCCTTGGGCGGAACCTGCGCGAGGGCGCCTCGCACCGGATCATCGCCGTCGAGCCCGAGGCCGCCCCGAGTCTCACCCGGGGTGTCTACACCTACGACTTCGGCGATACCGCCAAGATGGCACCGGTGGCGAAGATGTTCACCCTCGGGCACGACTTCATCCCGGAGCCCATCCACGCCGGCGGCCTGCGCTACCACGGCATGTCGCCGCTCGTAAGCCTCCTCAAGGAGCACGGCGATATCGAGGCGCGCAGCGTCCACCAGCGCTCGAGCTTCGAGGCGGGAGTCACGTTCGCCCGGACGGAGGGCATCCTGCCGGCGCCCGAACCGACCCACGCCATCCGCGTCGCCATCGACGAGGCGCTCGCAGCCAAGGAGGCCGGCGAGGCCCGGGTCATCCTATTCAACCTGTGCGGGCACGGTCATTTCGATCTTGCCGCGTACGAGCGCTACCTCGATGGGACGCTCGAGGACTATGAGTATCCACGCGAGAAGGTCGAGGCGGCGCTCGCAGCGCTGCCCGCCATCGGCTGATCGCCCAGGGGGTCATCGGAACCGTGCCGCGTCTCGCTTGTTGGTCATGTGGCCGCCAGATCTATACGGTGTCGCCGCTCGAGTCGCTGTTCGCCGAAGAGCGGCGCTGCCCACGGTGCGGGGCGTACATGAACATCGAGCGGCGCGAGCGCGAACGGCGTGAGCAGCTTCGGCGGATGAACCCGCCCGATGACCCCGGCCCCCCGTCGGACGACGGGGAGCGCCGTACGACCGATCGTCGGGTCCGCCGCCGGCGCGCCTCCAGCTGACGGACTGGCATCGGACGGATCGCGCCGCCCGAGAACGGGGCGCCGGCACGGGCCGGCTGCGATACTCGGGTCCATGCGGATCGCGCTCCTCGGGTTCGGGCTGATCGGCGGATCCATCGCACGTGCACTGCGAGAGCGCGGCGGGGCGTCGCCCGCCGACCACATCAGCGCATGGACGCCGTCGGGCGACGGGCCGGCAGCGGCCGCGCGCGACGGTGTGATCGATGTCGCGGCTGCGAGCCCGGAAGACTCGATCAGCGGCGCCGATCTCATCGTCCTGGCCGGCCCCGCGCCGGTCTGCCTCGCACAGCTCGATGACCTGGCGGGCGCGTGGCGGGGCGCTCTCGCGCCGGGTGCCGTCATCACCGACGTGGCCAGCACCAAGACAGCCATCGTGCTTCGGGCGACCGCGCTCGGTCTCCGGTTCGTGGGTGGCCATCCGATGGCGGGGCGCGAGACCAGCGGCTACGCCGCGTCGACCGCGGACCTGTTCGTCGACCGGCCGTGGGTCATCGTCCCGAGCGCCGACGAGGCGGCCGTCGAGCGTTTGGAGGCACTCGCGACGGCCACCGGGGCGCGACCTCTGCGGATGACCGCGGCCGTCCACGATGAGGCGGTCGCCGCGATCTCGCACCTGCCACTGGTCGTCGCCGCCGCCCTGGTGGAGACGGTCGCCGGTGGCAGCTCGGCCGATCGCGAGGACTGGGCGATCGCGACTCATCTTGCGTCCAGCGGCTGGCGGGACATGACAAGGCTTGCTCGCGGCGACGTCGCGATGGGCGCGGGGATCGTGTCGACCAACGCCCCGGCGATCGCCTCGAGGATCCGCGACCTCATCGGCGTGCTCGAGGCATGGCTCGCTGACCTCGAAAGGCCTGGTGGGCCGGATGAAGGCGACCTGACCGAGCGCCTGCGCGCAGCACGCGATCGCCTCGAGGCGATGGCGTGAGTCCGGCGCCGTCCGGCGAGCGCGTCCTCGTCGTGCCGCGTCGTCTCGTCCCCGACGACGCCGGCTGGTACGGCCTCCGCACGCACGACATCGACGACTTCCTCGAGATCGTCGCAGCACATGCTCGCTACGAGCTGCGCACCGAGATGGAACAGGATCCCGAGTTCAAGCAGATCATCCCGTACCTCGTCCTGCGCGACGGCGACCGCTACTTCCTGATGCGCCGCACACGCGCCGGTGGCGACGTGCGACTTCACGACCGCTGGTCGATCGGTGTCGGAGGTCACCTGAACCCGGGCGATGACGGGCTATCGGGCGGGCTGCAGCGGGAATGGCGCGAGGAGCTCGTCGCCGATTTCGAGCCGGCATTCACGCCGTTCGCGCTCCTCAACGACGACACGACCGACGTCGGGGCGGTCCATCTCGGCGTCGTCGTCCTGGCCGACGCCGGCGGGCGGCCGGTCGCCGTCCGCGAGACCGACAAGCTGTCGGGCGCATTCGCCGCGCCGGCCGAGGTCGCGGACGGCTCCGAGCATCTCGAAACGTGGAGCCGCATCGTGTTCGACGCGCTCGAGGCGACCTCGGTCGGTCCGGGGCGCGCGTGATCCGACGCCTCGCGGGTGCCGCGGGTGCGGCGCTGGTCTCCGGCGTGACGCTCCGGTTCGTCGGGCGACGCGCCGCGGAGGAGTTGCTCACGGCTCCCCGCGTCGGGCCCGATGAGGCCCGACTGGCGCCAGACCTCGACGCGCTCGGGGGCGAGGTCATCCGGTTCCGGTCCCGCGATGGGCTGCGTCTCGCGGGCCGCTGGGTTCCGGCCGACGCCGTGGACGCGTCGTGGACAACGGATCCGCACGAAGCGATCCTTCTGCTCCACGGCTACACGGGGTCGATCGCGCCGGATCTGGTCGAGTACGGACCGTTCCTGCGCCGCACAGCGAACGTGCTGGGCATCGACTTCCGCGGCCACGGGGACTCCGATCCCGGCCCCTCGACGTTCGGGATGCTCGAGGTCGAGGACGTTGCCGGTGCCCTGTCATGGCTCGGCGAGCGGGGCGTCACACGCGTGGCGCTGATGGGGACATCGATGGGCGGCATGGCGGCGATCGCCTCGGTGGCCATCCTGGGCGACGGCAGCTTCGCTGCCGCGGACGTGGATCCGTCGCCGACGCACGCGCCGGTGGATGCCCCACGGCCGGCGATCGTGGCGGTCGTCGCCGATGCGACGCCGCCGGAAGCCGAGATCCCTGTCGCCAATCGCATGCGGACGCCGTTCCGCCGCTTCCTGGCGGCCCGCATCTTCGACGCTGCGGCGCGGCGATTGGGCGCCGATCCGCGCGAGATCGAGCCCGGACGAGTGATCGGCCTCGTCGAACCGGTGCCGCTCCTGCTCATCCACGGCGACGCGGACACGACCGTCCCGCTCGCCGACGGCCAGCGATTGGCCAGCCTGGCCGGTCCGTCGGCCCGGCACTGGGTCGTCGCGGGTGCCGATCACAGTCAGGCACATGCCACGGCGGGGCAGGACTATGAGCGCCGGGTCGTGGACTTCTTGCGGGTGGCGTTCCGAAGCTCGCGCGGGGACGATCTGCGCAACCAGGGAGGCGACCTATAATCGCGACGCCGGGGTGGCTGTCGGTGTCCCGGTGACCGGCGCGATGCTTCCCGTGGAGGACTGATGGCCGCCAAGATCCTCGTCGTCGATGACGATCCAAACGTCCAGCGACTCCTGCAGTACACGCTAAAGCAGGAGGGGTACGACGTCGTCATCGCCGGGGACGGCGCCGAGGGGTTCCGACTGTGGGGCGCGGAATCGCCCGACCTCGTTCTGCTCGACGTCATGCTGCCCAAGCTCGACGGCTATCAGGTCGCGCAGAAGATCCGCGAGCAGGAGGCCGGCGCCTCCCACGTCCCGATCATCATGCTCACCGCCGAGCGGGAGGTGGAGCAGAAGGTCCGCGGGCTCCGTGCGGGTGC
This sequence comes from uncultured Chloroflexia bacterium, assembly GCA_963819655.1. Taxonomy (GTDB): domain Bacteria; phylum Chloroflexota; class Limnocylindria; order Limnocylindrales; family CSP1-4; genus SPCO01. Next base: position 370,574 of record CAWFXA010000003.1, read on the forward strand.
AGACGATTACCTCATCAAGCCGTTCCACCCGGCCGAGCTGCTGGCCCGGATCAAGAGCCTGCTCGCCCGGTTCGCGCCGCGCGACACACTGCTCGCCCGGCCGCCGATGGGGCGGATCCTCGCGTTCTACGGCGCCAAGGGCGGCGTCGGGACGACGACCATCGCCATCAACGCGGCGATCGCGTTCCACCGCGAGCTCGGGCGCAAGGTCTGCCTCGTCGATGGCAACCTGCAGTTCGGCGACCACCGCGTGTTCCTCGACCTCGGGCTCGACAAGAAGAGCATCGTAGACATCGTGACCGCGCCGTCGATCGACGCGGACCTCATCCGGAACGTCATCGTCAAGCACGAGTCCGGGGTGGACCTGCTCCTGGCGCCGCCGTCCCCGGAGACTGCCGAGCTGGTCCGGCCCGAGCATCTGCCGTTCATCGCCGACCAGCTCTCGTCGATGTACGACTACATCATCCTCGACGTCGACAAGCGACTCGACGACGTCAACCTCGGCGTGTTCGAGGCGGCCGAGGTGGTCTTCGTCGTGATGACGGCCGACCTGTCGTGTCTCAAGAACGTCCGCCTGATCCTCGAGACGATGCATCACCTCGGCTATCCACCGGACAAGGTCCAGCTGGTGCTCAACCGCTCGAATGCGTTCACCGGCATCAACGTCAAGAACGCAGAAGGCGCGTTGCGGCGGACCATCGACCACCAGGTCGTGAACGAATACCGCGGCGCCATCAGCGCCCTCAACTCCGGCGCCCCGTTCATGTTCACCAAGGCCGATTCCCCGCTCGGCGCGTCGCTGCTGCAGTTCGTGCGCGGCGTCGACAAGGTCGCGGCGGCGGCCCTGGCGCAACCGGTCGGCGCCCGCTGATCGAGAGATCTCGACGGCTCGTGGCGGCTCGCCGGTCGTTCCTCGTGGTGCGCCGCAGGTGATCGCCCGATAAGTCAGGGGTGAGCGGCCGCCGGTAGGGTGCCGGCATGCTGGCTGTCGTCCCGTCCGCCACGTTGCATGGTCTCGACGGCCGGTCCATCCGCGTCGAGGTCGACGTCGCGCCCGGCCTGCCGGGCTTCACCGTCGTCGGCTTGGGCGACACAGCCGTGCAGGAAGCGCGTGAGCGCGTCCGTGGCGCGATCCGCAACGCCGGGTTCGCCTTCCCGCCGCGCCGCCTCACGGTCAACCTGGCACCGGCCGAACTGCGCAAGACGGGTGCGTCGCTCGACCTGGCCATCGCCATCGGGATCCTTCTCGGCTCCGAGCAGGTGCGCGCCGGGCCACTCCCCATCGCCCTCCTCGGCGAGCTCGGCCTCGACGGTGAGGTGCGTCCGGTGCCGGGCATCCTGCCGATGGTCGCGGCGCTCGCCGGGCGCCGGATCGGGCGGGTCGTGGTCGCCCCGTCGGCCGTCGACGAGGGGCGTCTCGTGGAGGGCATCGACGTCGTCGGCGCTGCCAGCCTGGCCGATGCCGCGGATCTCGTTCGCGGCCGCCGGCCACGCCGCGTGCCGGTCGCGATGCCGCGCGTGACGATCACCGGACCGGCAGGCGCCTCCGCGGATCTCGGGGTGCGACCGGCAGCGACCGTGCCGACCCCAGCGGTGCCCGACCTCGCAGAGGTGCGCGGGCAGGTCGAGGCGCGCCGCGGACTCGAGATCGCCCTCGCCGGCGGGCACGGCCTGCTGCTCACGGGGCCGCCGGGCGTGGGCAAGACGCTGCTGGCGCGGACGATCCCCGGTCTTCTGCCGCCGCTCGACGACGCGGCGGCACTGTCGGTGTCGATCGTGGCCTCGGCGGCAGGCGAGGGTCCGATCACATCGCTCCGCCGGCAGCCGCCGTTCCGCACGCCGCACCACACGCTGTCCTACGCGGCCATGGTGGGTGGTGGGCCGACGCTGTCCCCGGGCGAGATCACACGCGCCCATCAGGGCGTGCTTTTCCTCGATGAGCTGGCTGAGTTCGATCGGGATGTCCTCGAGGCGCTCCGTCAGCCGCTGGAGGAGGGCCGGATCCTCATCGCGCGGGCCGGCCGGGTCATGACGTTCCCCGCGCGCTTCCAGCTCGTGGCTGCGATGAACCCGTGTCCGTGCGGGTTCGCCGGGTCGTTGCCCGAGGATCGCTGCCGGTGCACGATCGCCGAGATCGATCGCTACGCGCGGCGGGTCTCGGGGCCGTTGCGTGACCGCCTCGACCTGTGGGTGTCGATGCCGCGCGTGCCGGCCGCGACGCTCGTCGGCGCCACCGACCCTGAGGACTCGGCGACCGTCGCGGGCCGGATCGCCGTGGCGCGAGCGTGGGCCGCGCTCGACCGCGGCCGGTCGAACGGTCGGCTGCGCGGGCCGCTCCTGCGTCGAGCGTGTCGCATGTCGGAGGTGACGACGCGACGCGTCGCCGAGCTCGCCGACGCAGAGTCGGCCAGCGGGCGTGGCACGGAGCGGATCATGCGGGTGGCCCGCACGATCGCCGACCTCGCCGGTTCACCGACGGTCGAGATCGGTCATCTCGATGAGGCAGCCTGGTATCGATCGCCCGCCCGACGACCGGTCGGGGCGCTGGCGTCCTGATGACGCTCGGTGTCGGACGGATGCTCGACCAGACGCCGGCTCTGGACGCGGACCCGTACGCGCCTGAGCGCGACGCGTGGGCGGTCCTTGCGTCGGTGCACGGTCTCGGGCCGATCGGCTTCGCAGCCCTGCTGGCGTGTTACGGCTCGGCGCGGGGCGTGCTCGCGGTCGCGTCCGAGCCGGCCGGCGTAGAGCGGCTGATCGCGACGCCGGGTGCCGAGATCGGCCGCCGCGATCGGCCGATCCTCGAACCAGTCGCGCAGGCCATCGCCGATGCCGCGCAGGTCGCGGATCGCATCGTGGGACGGCTTCGCGCGCTCGGCGTGGGCGTGGTCACGGTCGAGGAACCGTCATACCCGACCCGCCTCGCGGCGATCGCGATGCCGCCGCACGTCCTGTACCTCCGCGGCCGGCACGCCGCGATGTCCCGCGCACGAGCGGTCGCGGTCGTCGGCACGCGACGAGCGACCGGCACTGGACGGTCAACGGCCGTCCGGATCGCCACGGCGCTCGCGGCCGCCGACGCGGCGGTCGTGTCCGGACTGGCGTTCGGGATCGACGGAGCCGCTCACGAGGCGACGCTACGGGCGAGCGGCACGACCGTCGCGGTCATCGGTGGCGGCCACGCCCGCGTGGGTCCCGCGGCGCACGCCCGGTTGGCGGAGGCGATCGTCGCCAGCGGCGGCGCCGTCGTGTCCGAGCTGGCGCCCGACACCCCGCCGTCGGCGGGCACCTTCCCGCGGCGGAACAGGATCATCAGCGGGCTGACCGACGCGACGGTCGTGGTCGAGGCGCCCGCCAAGTCCGGAGCGCTCATCACCGCGTCCTGGGCGCTCGAGCAGGGTCGGGCCTGCTTCCTCGTGCCCGGCCCCATAGACAGCCGAACGGCAGCCGGCTGTCTGGCGTTCCTACGCGAATTCCCGGAGGTCACCCATATCGTGGCGGGGATCCCCCAGCTCATCGCCGATCTCGGCTACGTGAGTGCCGCAGAGCCGGATCGCGACGCATTGGCTGCAGCGACATCGCAGGACCTCGGCCGCACGGAAGCGGCGGTTGCGCGCGGTCTCGTCGACGGCCACGCCACGGTCGATGAGCTCGTCGCGACGACGGATCTGCCGGTCGCGACCGTCCTCGCCGCGCTCACACTGCTCGAGCGCCGAGGGCTCACGAGCGGGGCTCACGGTCGTTACAGGCCGGCCGGTACGCTCATCGGCGAGCAGACCGCGTTCTGGGCGGGAGCCACTGGAGGCCGGTCCGGTGCGGTTGCCCGTGCTGGACACCCGGTGCTACCCTGACCGGCGCATCCGCCCCAGCGTGATGCGGGCGACCGTTCGGGACCCCCATCCCCGTCGCTCCCCAGGACTGCAGCTGAGTTCTGTATTGCGGAAGTACCTCATCGCGATCCTGGCCGTCCCGGTCCTGCTCGGCGTGTACGCAGCAGCGCTGCTCGGCCGGTCACGGTACGTCCGTGGCGGTGTGGCGATCGGGCTCGGCGCAGTGGTGGCCCTCGGAGCGATGTCCTTCGCCCGGCCGACGCTCACGACGGCCTCGCCGGTCAGCGACATCGTCCCCCTGACCCAGGCGGCATTCCGGACGGCGGTCAGCACGAATTTCGACCTCCTGTCGCCGGCGACGATCGTGTTCAGCACGCCGATGGAGCGTGAATTGGTCGAGGCCGCGGTATCCGTCCAACCCGCCGTCGGGGTATCGCTCCAGTGGAACGCCGACGGCACCACCGTGGAGATCGTCCCCACGGAACATTGGGCGCCGTCGACGTACTACACGGTCACTGTCGGCTCGGGCGCACTCGCGACCACTGGACGGCCGATGACCCAGCCGGCCCGCGCCGCGTTCCTGACCCGGGAGGCGGCGTCTGCCGCGGTCGCGGCGACGTCGAAGGTGGAGAAGCGCGTCGCGATCGACTCATCGTTCACGGTGGCCTTCGATCAAGCGGTCGACCTCGGGTCGGTCGCCGGAGCGATCAAGATCGAGCCGGCCCTCAGCGGCGCCCTGACGCGCATCACCAACGCGGCCGGCCTGCCGACGTATACGTTCACGCCGGCCCAGCCACTGCTGCCCGATACGCGCTACCAGCTGGTCGTGGCCGGTGCCCGGGACGCGGCCGGCGTCGAGGTGCCACCGATCGCGATGGCTCTCCGCACCGTGAAGGCGCCGGCGGTCGTCCGTTTCCGGCCTCAGGCGTCCACGACCAACGTCGCCCGTGATGCCGCGATCTCGGTGCGGTTCACCCAGTCGATGAACCGGGTCGCGACGAAGAACGCGTTCCGCGTCACGATCGACGGCAAGGCGATCGCCGGCAAGGTCACGTTCGCGGAGAACGACTCGGTCCTCATCTTCGACCCGTCGTCGAACCTCCCGTACGGCGCCTCGGTCGTGGCCACCGTTGCCGCGACGGCCAAGAGCGCCGATGGTGTGTCGATGGGTGTCGTCAGGAACGGAACGTTCAAGGTGGTCAGGAAGCCGGCAGTCAAGCGAGCGATCAGCTCCGGTGGCGGCGGGGGCGGTGGCGGCGGTGGAGGCGGCGGGTCCGTGGGCGGCGGCACATGGGGTGCCGTCGAGCGCTACTACCTCGACCTGATGAACTGCACACGGACGGGCGGCCTCGTGACGACCGGCGGAGACTGCAGCAGCCCGGGTGGGCGCAGTGTGGCCCCCCTCAAGCTCGACGCCGGGATCAGCACCAAGGTCGCGCGCCCGTACGCCAAGAAGCTGGCCGTCAACAACATGTGCACCCACTTCAGCGGCGGCAACCCGGGCGATCGCCTGCGCCGCGCGGGGTACAGCAGCTATCGCTGGGCGGAGAACCTCGGGTGCCGGTCGGGCAACCCGTACAGTGCGGTCCTGGGCAGCCATCGCTACTTCCAGAGCGAGCGGTCGTGGAGCCCGCCGGGCGGCCATTACGTGAACCTGATGAACAGCGCGTACGACCGTGTCGGGATCGGCGTGTGGGTGTCGGGCGGCCGAGTGCGCCTGGTCGTCGACTTCTACCACCCGTAGGGGGACCATCGGGCTAGTCCCGTCCAGGCGGACGCGGCGCACGATGCGCCCATGCTCCGCAACGCCGTCCTGCACCTCGCCAACGAGCAACCGCTTCTGGCCGACCTGTTCGAGATGCCGACCTCGGGCGACGTGACCGTGCGCCTCACGAATCTTCGGACGCTCGATGGCAAACGGCCGATCTTCGTCGACGATCTGAAGTCGGTCTTCGTGTTCCCGTACCACCGCGTCACGTTCATCGAGATCCCCCCGCAGGCGGCCCTCACCGCCGAGATGGGCGACGCCCTCCCGGTGCCCGTGGCGGTCGGTGCCTCCGGGCGGGATGACGCGGCAGACACCGCCGACGACGGCGAGCTCGAGATCGACGAGGACTTCCTGCGCCGGATCCGCGAGGTCTGAACGCGCCCTTCGGGCGCGTCCCTGAGCTCCCTTCGACCGTCGCCCGCCAGATACGGGGACGTGAAGGACCCGGTGCTACACTCCCGGCCGTGTCCAAGAACCTCGTGATCGTCGAGTCGCCTGCCAAGGCGCGGACGATCGAGCGCTATCTGGGCGACGACTACCGTGTCCTCGCCTCCTATGGCCATGTTCGCGATCTGCCCGAGAACCCGGGCAAGGGCAAGTTCGGCGTCGACGTCGACCATGATTTCGAACCCGAGTACGTCATCAACGAGGACCGCCGCAAACAGGTCAACGACATCGCCAAGGCCGCCAAGGGGTCGGATCTCGTGTACCTCGCCACCGACCTCGACCGTGAGGGTGAGGCGATCGCGTGGCATGTCGCCGAAGCCGCGCACGTCCCATCCGAGAAGACGCGCCGGGTGACGTTCAGCGAGATCACCGAGCCGGCCATCCGCGAGGCGTTCGCCCACCCGCGTGGGATCGACCAGAACCTCGTCGATGCGCAGCAGACCCGCCGGATCGTCGATCGCCTGGTCGGCTACACGCTCAGCCCGCTGCTCTCGCGCAAGGTCCGCGGCGGGCTGTCGGCAGGCCGCGTGCAGTCCGTGGCGGTCCGTCTGGTCGTCGAGCGCGAGCGCGAGATCGAGGCGTTCACCGCACGCGAGTACTGGACGATCGAAGCGATCCTCGCCACGGCCGCCGGCGACACGTTCGCCGCCGAACTCGTCCGGATCGACGGCGAGCCACTCGCCCTGGCCGACGAAGCCACGACCGAACGGCATGCCACCGCGCTCCGCGACGCCCATCCGGTCGTCCGGAAGGTCGGTGTCCGGACCCAGAAGCGGTCGCCCGCGCCGCCGTTCACGACGTCGACCCTCCAGCAGGAGGCCAGCCGCAAGCTGTCGTTCAGTCCCAAGCGGACGATGTCGATCGCGCAGCGGCTGTACGAGGGCGCAGACACGCCGGACGGCCACGTCGGGTTGATCACCTACATGCGGACCGACTCGACGGCGATGGCCGGCATCGCGATGGGCGAGGCGCGCGAGGTCATCGCAGCGCGCTATGGCGACCCGTTCACGATGCCCAAGGGTCGGGTCTACAAGACGACCTCGAAGGGCGCCCAGGAGGCGCACGAGTCGATCCGGCCGACGAGCTTCCAACGGGACCCGGACTCGCTCGAGGGCACGCTCAAGCCCGAGGAGCTGCGGCTCTACCGGCTCATCTGGCAGCGTGCGCTCGCCTCGCAGATGGCGCCCAAGGAGCTCGAGACCACGACAGTCGACCTGGCCGACGGCCCGTATGAGCTGCGGGCGACCTCCACCCGGACCTTGTTCGAAGGGTTCGCCCGGGTATACACGGAAGGTCGCGACGACGCCGATGCCGACGACGACGACGTGACGCGGCGCCTCCCGACGCTTGCCGACGGCGACCCCACCGATGTCCGCGAGGTCACGCCGACCCAGCACTTCACCGAGCCGCCGCCGCGCTTCACCGAGGCGACGCTGATCAAGGCGCTCGAGGAGCACGGCATCGGCCGGCCGTCGACCTACGCGGCGACGATCTCGACGATCATCGATCGCGGCTATGTCCGGGTCGAGGAGCGTCGGCTGCGGCCGGAGCCGGTCGCCGGGATCGTAACCGACCTGCTGGTGGAGCATTTCGGCGACTACGTGGATCTGGCCTTCACGGCCCGGATGGAGGAGGAGCTCGACGAGATCGCGCGCGGGGAGCGCGCCTGGGTGCCGCTGCTGCAGGCGTTCTATGCGCCGCTCCGCGATCGAGTGGCCGAGAAGCGACGCGAGCTGCGTCGCAGCGACTTCACGACCGAGGAGACCGACGAGGTCTGCTCCGAAGGTCATCCGATGGTCATCCGGCTCGGGCGCAACGGCCGGTTCCTGGCGTGCTCGATGTACCCCGAGCACAAGGAGACGCGGCCACTCCCCGGGGAGGAGCCGCCGCCCCAGGAGGGGACCGGCGAGGTCTGCCCGAAGTGTGGCGAAGGCACGCTGGTGGGCCGGCGCGGCAAGTTCGGCCCGTTCCTCGGCTGCTCCCGCTATCCCGAGTGCGACTACATCAAGCGCGAGGGTCCACCGCCGCCTGAGCCGCTGCCGTTCGAGGTCACCTGCCCCAAGAACAACGACGGCCACCTCGTCCCGCGTCGCGCGCGACGGACCGGGAACGTCTTCTGGGGGTGCTCGAACTACCCACGCTGCGATTTCACGACCAACTACGAGCCGCTCGGTGGCCTGCACGACATCGACGACGGGCCGCTCGCGCGCAAGGGCGACGCGGCGATCTGCCTGAAATGCGGCTCGTCGAGCGAGACGGCGCCCGACGCCATCGTCCCGGGCGAGAAGTACGCGGGTGGGCCACCCGATCCGGAGGCCCTGGCGCGACCCGCGCGTGGCCGGGGAGGTGCACGCACGGGCCGTCCCCGCGGTGGCACCCGCTCCGGTGGCCGCGGCTCGTCCCGCACGACGCGTTCCGCAGAGCCGGCCTCCGAGGCGTGAACGCGGTCGCGGGTGACCCCCCGACCCACCTCGCTCTGGACCGGTTCCTCCGGTCGCTGGCCGCGCGCGACGCTTCGCCGCACACGATCCGTGCCTACGACACCGCGATCGGTGCCTATCTCGATTGGCTCGCCGCGCGCGGCGTCGACTGGACCCGCCCGACCAGGCCGGAGCTGCGCGGCTATCTCGCGAGGCTCGGCAGCGGTGGCGCCCGTTCGACCGTCGCCCAACGTCTTGCCGCCATCCGCTCCTTCCACCGCTGGGCGGCACGCGAAGGTCTCGCTGCCGGCGACCCGTGGGGCGCGATCGCGACGCCGCGCCTGCCCAGGCGCCTGCCCCGCGTTCTCGAGGTCGACCAGGTGGCGCGGCTCCTCGCGGTCGTCGAGGCGGACCTCGAGGCGGCGGAGGCGGCCAGCCCCGACGGGATGGCGCTCGCGACGGCCCTCGCGATGCGGGACCGGGCCCTGGTCGAGACGGCCTACGCAGCCGGGTTGCGCATCAGCGAGCTTGCCGCGGCCGATCTCGCGTCGCTCGACCTGCGACGGGGTGAGATCCGCGTCATCGGCAAGGGCCGCAAGGAACGGATCGGGTTGCTGGGGCGACCGGCGGTCTCGGCACTGACGTCGTACCTGGATCATGGCCGGCCGCTGCTCGCTGAGCGCCGCGCAGCGAGCGCATCCGTGCCGACCGCGGTGTTCCTGAACCACGCCGGTGCGCCACTCGGGGTGCGCGGACTGCGCTACCGGCTGGACCGCCTGTGCCGTGCCGCCGGCCTGCCGGAAGGGGTCTCGCCGCATACGCTCCGCCACTCGTTCGCGACCCACCTGCTCGACGGGGGCGCCGACCTGCGGGTGGTCCAGGAGCTGCTCGGCCACGAGAATCTCGCGACGACACAGGTGTACACGCACGTGTCGCCCGGCCGGCTGGCGGCCGCCTACCGCGACGCGCACCCACGAGCGCGGCGGGTCGACAAGGGGTGACCACCGCCCGCACGCTGGCCCGGGCCGGCCTGATCGTCTCGGCGTTCTTCCTGGTCTCCCGCGTGCTGGGCTGGATCCGCCTCGTTGTCATCGCCAACGCGGTCGAGGATCCGGCCCAGCTCGATGCGTTCTTTGCGGCGTTCCGGATCCCCGACCTGCTGTTCCAGCTCGTCGCCGCCGGAGCGCTGTCCTCGGCGCTCATCCCGGTCGTGGCCGGTCTGCTGGCATCCGACGGCGAGGGTCGCGCGTGGCGGGTCGTGTCGACCGTCACGAACCTGATGCTCGGCGCGCTGCTCGTCCTCGCGGGATTCGTGTTCGTGTTCGCGGACCGACTGGTGCCGCTGTACACGAGCGGCTTCGACGCGGCCACGATGGCCCAGACCGTGGAGCTGACGCGGATCATGGTCCTCAGCCCGATCTTCCTCGCGCTGGGCGCGGCCGCCACCAGCGTGCTGAACACGAAGGGGCGGTTTGCCGCGGCGGCCTTCGCGCCGGTCTTCTACAACCTCGCGATCATCGGCGCCGCCCTGCTGCTGACGCCTCGGTTGGGTGTCACAGGCCTGGCGATCGGGGTGGTCGCCGGGTCGGTCGGCCACCTCCTCGTCCAGCTGAAGCCCTTACAGAGGATCGGCTTCCGCTACACGCCACGCATCGACACCGACGATCCGGCGGCGCGCACGGCGATCCGGTTGATGGTGCCCCGTGCCGTGGGGCTTGGGGCGAGCCAGATCACGTTCGTGGTCGTCACATCACTCGCCACCACCGTCGGGATCGGGGCGGTGACGGCCTTGACGATCGCGTTCACGCTACTGCAGATTCCCATCGGCGTGATCGGCGTCCCGCTCGGGGTAGTGCTGTTCCCGTCGCTGTCCCGCGAGGCCGCCGCGGGCGACCACGCCGAGTTCGTCGCCCTGCTGACGCGGGCCATGCGCGTCCTGGCGTTCGTGATGCTGCCCGTCGCTGTCCTCGCCGCGATCCTGCGCGTAGAGACCGTCGCGCTGCTTTTCGGCGGGTTCGATCCGGCGGCCATCCAGCTCACGGCCGACACGTTCCTAGCGTTCCTGCCGGGTCTCCCGGCGCACGCCCTGATCGCCGTCCTCGCTCGCGCGTTCTATGCGCGGCAGGACACGCTGACGCCGGTGCTCGCCGCGATCGGCGCGGTGGTCATCAATACGACGCTCGCCACGGTCCTGGTCGGGCCGTACGGGCTGCCCGGCATCGCCTTCGCCATCGCGATCGCGGCCTGGCTCGAGGCGGCGGCCCTGCTGGTGCTGCTCCGCCGGCGCGAGGGTCCTCTCGGCCTCGCCACCGTCGCGTGGGTGGCGGTCCGGACGTTGCTGGCGTCGGCGATCGCCGGAGCCGCCGCGATCTTCGTCCGCGGGATCGTCGGACCGGCGCTCGCGCCCGATCCGGCCACGCTCGGACGAGGGGGCATCCCGGGCATCGTGGCCGTCATCCTCGTGGTCTCCACGGTCATGGGCGCGACGTTCGTCGTCGCGGCGCTCGCCTTGCGGATCGGGGAACTGCGCTCTATCGTCGCGATCATGGTCGACGCCCTTCGCCGGCCATCCCGGCTGTGACGGCCCCGATCGACGCCGACGCATGGGACGCCCTCGTCGAAGCGAGCGACCCAGGCTCGTATCTCCAGCTGAGCCCTTGGGCGCGGGTCAAGGCCGTCAACGGCTGGTCGGCGCACCGATTGTCGGCCACGGATCGCGTCGGGGCACAGGTCCTCGTCCGACGTCCCCGGCCATTGCCGTGGGGATTCGCCTACGCGCCGCGCGGCCCGGTCGGCGGGGACTGGTCGCCAGACGAGATCGGGGCGTTCTCGGCGGCAGTCCGTGACAGGCTCACGGGGATGACCGGTCGCGTGTCGCATCTGCGGATCGACCCCGAGATCGAGATCGACGGCCCACACGACCCCGACGGCGCGACGCGCAGTGCCCTGGCCGCCGAGGGCTGGCGGCCCGCCCCGCCGATCCAGCCGTCGTCGACGCGCATCATCGACCTCGCCGCGGACGAGGGGGCGCTGTGGGGCGACTTGCGCAAGAAATGGCGCCAGTACGTGAACAAGGCACGCGCGGCGGGCGTCGTGGTCGTCGACGTGGACGGCGATCGACTCGGGGACTTCTATCGCATCTACCGCGAGACGGCCGATCGGGCCGGATTCCTCATCCGGACCGAGGCCGCCTACCGCGACGTCTGGGACGCCTACCGGCCGGGTGGTCGGGCCCGGCTGCTCTTCGCCCAGGGGCCGGACGCCGAACCCCTGGCGACGCTGTTCCTCGTGCGCAGCGGGAACCGCGTCGTCGAGCCATACGGTGGCATGACCCAGACCGGCGCCGATACCCGCGCGAATTACCTGCTCAAGTGGGAGGCGATCCGTTCGTCGCGCGAGGCTGGTGCGGCCACGTATGACCTGTGGGGCCTGGCGACCGGTGGCATCGCCCATTTCAAGACCGGCTTCGGCGGTCGTGAGGTGCGCTATATCGGCGCCTGGGACCTCGTGCTCGACCGGCTCGGTCGGACGGTGTACGGCGCGGCGGGCACGGCCAGGACGTGGTGGGCGCGCCGGAGTCACGGACTCCGTGGCGGCGGGACCGCGGCGGGTTTCGCCGGCGAGGGTGCGGAGTGACCGGACCCGCCTGGCCGCGCGAGGCCACCTGGGCGGAGCGCGCCGACTGGGACCAGCGCACCGTCCGCACGCCGGGCGGTCACGTGTACCAATCGACGGCCTGGGCGGAACAGCGCGCGCATCTCGGCTGGCGGCCGCTCTTCGTCCTGCTCGACGAGGACCACGCGGCGCTCGTCCTGCTGCGCCCGTTCCCCGTGATCGGTGGGGCCAGCGCGTACATCCCACGCGGGCCCGTCAACGCCCCCGAGGAGGACGCCGAGGCCGCGGCAGCCCGCGTCGCCACGCTGACCGAGTGGCTGGCGCGGCGTGGCGTGGCGGTCGTCGCGACCGATGCCGAGATCCCGATCGCCGACGCCGCCTACGGCCGCGGCCTTCGGTCGGCCGGATTCCGTCCCATCCCCGAGATCCAGCCGTCGCGCCATCGGGTGAGTCTCGAGCTGGCTCGGGACACGGATGACGCTGCGGTCCGAGCCGGTTTCACCAAGAGCACGCGCCAGCGGATCGCGGGCGCCGAGCGGGACGGCGTCATCGTCGAGCGCCACGACACGGGCGGCTGGTCGGGCGCGCACCCCTTGTTCGAGGCGCCTGCCCGGTCGTTCGACGAGTCGATCGGCAGCTTCGCGACGCTCCTCGAGGGCACAGGCGAGCGGCGCGGCTTCCGGTTCGGGCCGCGGCAGGTCTTCATCGATTGGTGGACCGCCGCGCATGCGGCCGGCCTGCTCGTCTACCTGGATGCCCGGGACGGCGCCGATCCGACCCATTCGCTCGGCGGGCTCGTCCTGTACCGCCACGGCGGCCGCCTGTCGACGGTCCACTCCGGTGACCCGCCAGGGGTCCGCGACACCCATCCGGGCGTGATGCACCTCCTGCGCTGGCGCGCGATCCAGCTCGCCATCCGCGAGGGCTGCACCGAGATGGACCTCGGCGGCGTCGACGTCGGACCCGACCACCGCGAACCAGGGGAGGGCGATCCGATGGCCGGGTTGTATGAGCACAAGCGGTCGTTCGGGGCGCGCTGGGTCGAGATGACCGGGGCGCACGAGCGCGTCACGAAGCCGCTGCCCTACGCGCTCGGGCGCCTGATGGCGCGGGCGGCGCGCATCCTTCAGCGATGACCGGTCAGCTGGCGACGCGTCGACTCGAGGGGCTGGTGCAGCGCCTCGCGGCGGAGGACAGCCTGCGCGGCACGCGGCGCGACGGCCGGGCCGTCCCCTCTGCCGATCTGGCCGGCATCGACGTGACGGGCGTGACGCACGACTCACGCGGGGTGCGGCCGGGGATGCTCTACGTCGCGATCGAGGGTCAACGCGTCGACGGGCACGACTTCGTGCCGGCGGCGATCGAGGCGGGCGCGGCGGGTGTGATCGTCGAGCGGCCGCTGGCCGGGGTCGCCGCCGCGCAGATCGTCGTGGCCGCCGCGCGACCCGCGTTGGCCAGTGCCGCCGCGTGGTGGTACGGCGATCCGTCGCACGAGCTCACGGTGGTCGGCATCACCGGCACCGACGGCAAGACGACGACGGCCTATCTCGCCGTTGCGGCCCTGGAGGCCGCCGGGCTCCCGACCGGCATGATCGGCACGATCGCGACGCGCGTCGGAGGGCGGACCGAGGACCATGCCGTCCACGCCACCACCCCCGAAGCGCCGGATTTGCAGGCCACCCTGCGCGCGATGGCCGATGCCGGCGATCGCGTCGCGGTCGTGGAGACGACGTCGCACGGGCTCACGCTCGAGCGGGTGGCGAGCGTCGCCTACGACGTGGCCATCCTCACCAACGTGACCCACGAGCATCTCGAGCTGCACGGCTCGTGGGAGGCCTACCGCGACGCCAAGCTGTCGCTGTTCGAGCGGTTGCGCGCTCCGCGCGGCGTGGTCAAGCCCCATCCCATCGCCGCCACGGCGATCGTCAATCTGGACGATCCGTCGGCCGGTCTGTTCGTGGGGACCGCTCGAGGTGCCGGCGCCACCGTGATCACGTACGGCACGGAGCCCGCCGCGGACGTCCGGGCGACACGCGTCGCCGAGGACTCGGGGGGTCTGCACGCGGACGTGGCGGCACCGTCGGGCGAGGCGACGCTCGACCTCCGCCTCGCGGGTCGGTTCAACGTCCACAACGCTCTTGCGGTGGTGGCACTCGGCGAGGCGCTGGAGCTGGACCCGGAACCGGTCCGGGCGGGCATGGCCGCGCTGGAGGTCGTGCCGGGGCGGATGGAGCGCATCGACGCCGGGCAGCCGTTCGGTGTCGTGGTGGACTTCGCGCACAGCCCGGCGTCGCTTGCGACCGTGCTCGACCTCCTCGCGCCGGCCGCGGCCGCGCGCGGCGGGGGCCTGATCGCGGTGTTCGGCTCTGCAGGAGAGCGCGATACGGCAAAGCGGCCGCAGATGGGCCGCATCGCTGCGGAACGCGCCCGCCTGGTGGTGGTGACCGACGAGGACCCGCGCGGCGAGGACCGCGATGCCATCCTCGAGGAGATCGCGCGGGGCGCCGAGGCTGCGGGTCGACGGCGGGGCCAGGACCTCCTGCTGATCGCCGATCGGCGCGAGGCGATCGCCGCCGCATTCGAGGCCGCCCGGCCCGGCGACATCGTCCTGCTCGCCGGCAAGGGCCACGAGCGGTCGATCATCGGCCGCGACGGGGAACAGCCGTGGGACGAGCGCACGGTCGCCGAGGAACTGCTCCACGCGATGGGTCACGCCGGTTCCGGAGCCGCCCCCGCCTGAGCGACGGAGCCCCGCTGCTATCCTTGCGGCCCATGGCGACGCCCCGCACGAAGACTTCGACGACCACATCCGCGACTCCCGCCGCGAGCGCGGAACGCGCCGCCGCGCCCGCACGCCATGCCGCGTCGGCCGCATCCGTCGCACCCACTGCGCCCGCCAAGAAGGCGGCGAAGACCCCGGCCCGCCGCGGCCCCCGGCGCACGCCGGCGATCCGCCCCGGCGGACCCGGCGAGATCGATCTCGAGGTGCTGCGCTCCGCGCTCAAGGCGACGATCGCCGAGCACCACCCCACGGCCGACCTGTCCGGCGTCGACCGGGCGTTCGACCTCGCGGTCGATGCGCACAAGGGCCAGCCACGGGCCACCGGTGAACCGTACGTGACCCACCCGATCGCGTCGGCTCAGATCGTGGCCGACCTCGGCATCGATCCGGTCGCGGTCGAGGCCGCGCTGCTGCACGACGTCCCCGAGGACACCGAGTACAGCCTGACCGACATCGAGGAGCAGTTCGGCGCGGAGGTGGCCCACCTCGTCGACGGCGTGACGAAGCTGTCCCGCTTGTCGACCCACAGCCACGAGCAGCAGCAGGCGGAGAACATCCGCAAGATGCTGCTGGCGATGGCGGAGGACATCCGGGTCGTCCTCATCAAGCTGGCCGACCGGCTGCACAACATGCGCACGCTGTACGGCCTCCCGTCGGAGAAGCAATTCCGTATCGCGCGCCAGACCATGGAGATCTACGCGCCGCTCGCCGAGCGCCTCGGAATCTGGCAGATCAAGTGGGAGCTCGAGGATCTCGCGTTCAAGGTGCTCGAACCCGAGCGCTTCCGGGAGTTGGCGAAGCTGCTGGACACCCGCCGCAAGGGCCGCGAGTCGTACATCGACCGCGCCATCGCCGAGCTCAAGCCGCGGCTCGAAGCTTCCGGCATCGACGCCGACCTGCAGGGCCGCCCGAAACACATCTACAGCATCTGGAAGAAGATGCAGCGCAAGGGCGCGGAGTTCGGCGAGATCTACGACGTCTACGCCATCCGCGTCCTCGTCGACGACGTCCGCGACTGCTACGCGGCGCTCGGCATCGTGCACAGCCTGTGGCGGCCGATCCCGGGCCAGTTCGACGACTACATCGCGGTCCCCAAGAACAACCTCTACCAGTCGCTCCATACCGCGGTCATCGCGCTCGACGGCAAGCCGCTCGAGATCCAGATCCGGACCACCCAGATGCACCAGATCTCCGAGGTCGGGATCGCCGCGCACTGGCGCTACAAGGAAGGCACCAAGTCCGACCGCGAGTACGACGCCAAGCTCGCCTGGCTGCGCCAGCTCATGGATTGGCAGCGCGAGGTGTCAGAGTCGGACGCGACGGAGTTCGTCGAGGGCATCAAGCTCGACATCTTCCAGGACCAGGTCTTCGTGTTCACGCCGAAGGGCGACATCAAGGACCTGCCGGCCGGAGCGACGCCGCTCGACTTCGCGTACCGCATCCACACCGACGTCGGTCACCGGACCATCGGCGCGAAGATCAACAACCGGCTCGTCCCGCTCGACTATCGACTCAAGAACGGCGACATCGTCGAGATCGTCACGACCAAGGGCGAGCACGGCCCGTCGCGCGACTGGCTGAACGTCGTGCGGACCTCGCATGCGCGCGAGAAGATCCGCCAATGGTTCAAGCGCAAGGATCGCGACGAGAACATCGTCCACGGCAAGGAATCGCTGGAGCGCGAGCTCCGGCGTCTGGCGCGGACGACGATCGCTGCGGTCGGGCACGACAAGATCGGCGAGGTGGCGCGCCAGCTCAATTACGACACCCCCGACGACTTCTACGCCGCGATCGGCTACGGGGCGGTCGGTCCCCAGACGGTCGTCATGCGCCTCGGTGTCGTCGACGACGGCCAGAGCCAGCTCCCGACGGTCGCCCCGCCGCAGCACGTCGCCCGTGCCGGCGGCGTGCGGGTCAAGGGTGTCGGCGACCTGCTCGTCCGCTTCGCGAAGTGCTGCCATCCGATCCCGGGTGACCCGATCGTCGGCTTCATCACGCGCGGCAAGGGTGTCACCGTCCATCTGCGGTCCTGTCCGACGGTGGCCAACGAGCGTGAGATCAGCCGGCTGATCGAGGTCGAGTGGGAGGCCGCTCCGACCCAGACCTACCCGATCGCGATCCGCGTCGAGGCGTACGACAGAACGGGCCTCCTCAACGACATCACCCAGGTCGTCGCCGAGAACAAGGTCAACATCGTGGCCGCCTCGGTCGGCGTCACACCGGACCACACTGCCGTCGTCACGGCCACTCTCCAGGTCGCCTCTGTGTCGCAGCTCGCCCGGGTGATGGGCCGGATCGAGAACCTCAAGGACGTCATCAGCGTGCAGCGCGACCTGGGGTAGTCCCCAGGCGGAACGAGGAGGTCGGGAGGGATGACCGACATCTCCACGGCGATCCACACCCGGACCCAAGCTGACCGACGGTCGTGAACGCGCGGCGTCTCTGGGGGATCGCTATCGCCGTGGGTCTCCTCATTCTGGTGGCAGCCGGGACGTGGGCGTGCCTGTACGCCTCAGTCGACCAAGCGAGCGCATCGACGTCGGTCGTCGTGGCCATTGGGGCCGCCGTGCTGGTGGTCGTGGGGATCCGTGCCCGAGGGCAGGGGCGTGCCGCGGTCGCGAAGGTTCGGCAGGTGATCGGCGCCCTCGGACTGTTCCTGACGCCGGTGTTCGCCGCGATGACCGTATTCGCCCTGGCCGATCCGCCCATGATCTTTCGCTTCCTCTTGCTTACCGTCCTGGCCCTGCTTGCTTGGATGCAGGGGATCGCCGCCCAGTCCGGATTGTCGTTTCGAGTCCTGATCCAGTGGTTCGCCACGCTTGCCGTCGTCGGCGCCCTCGCCATCGTCGTTGGCGGCTTCGTCGCCGTGATGCTCGTTGGCGTGCTCGGCACGATCGGTTTGGACGCCGACCAGGGAACGAGGGTCGCGTTCGGCATGGTCGTGGCGTCGATGGCGGCCTTCCTTTTCGTGTGGGCCAGGGGTCGGCGCGACCGCCAGACGCTGGGTCGGGCCGTCGTTCGTGCCGCATTCGGCCGTGCGCGGACCGGAGACATCGCACTCCTTGGCGCAGGACCCGGGCCGATCCTTCGGGGCCTCGCGATGCAGGAAGACGAACGTGCGGAACTCGATGCTCGACGTGCGGCCTGGGATGCGCGACTCGCGGTGAGCGATGCCAAGTTGGCCGATCCAGTCGCGGGCGATCGCGATACGCCGGCGGGTGACCGGTAGACTCCGCCCGATGCCCACCTTCCGCGCTGCCCGCGGCACGCGCGACCTCCTGCCCGACGAGACCCCGACGTGGACGCGGATCGAGCGCCTGGCCGCCGACCTTGCGAGCCGCTACGGCTACAGGCGCATCGAGACGCCGATGCTCGAGCAGGTCGCGCTCTTCGAGCGCGGCGTCGGGGAGGTCACCGACATCATCGAGAAGGAGCTCTTCCGGATCGTACCCCGCAGCGACGAAGCCGAGGCCTGGGCCCTCCGACCCGAACCGACCGCCGGCATCGTCCGGGCGTACGTCCAGCACGGGATGCAGACCTGGCCGCAGCCGGTCAAGGTCTACGAGATCGGGCCGATGTTCCGCTACGACCGGCCGCAGGCGGGGCGCTACCGGCAGTTCTGGCAGTTCGATATCGAGGCGATCGGCGACCCCGGCCCGGCTGTCGACGCCGAGATCATCGAGCTCGGTCTGCGCTTCTACGCCGACGCGGGGGTGGCGGGTGTGGAGGTTCTGCTCAACTCCATCGGCGACAGCGCCTGCCGGCCGGCATACATCGAGGCGCTGACCGCCTACTACCGGACCCGGGCCGCGGAGCTGCCGGCGCTCGAGCGGGGTCGCCTCGAGCGGAACGTCCTGCGGCTACTCGACTCGAGAGACCCGGCGATGGCCGCCATCAACGCCGATGCCCCGCGGCTCATCGATCGGCTGTGCGACGCGTGCGCTGCGCATTTCGCTGCCGTCCGTGCGCACCTCGACGCGATCGGGGTGACCTACCGCCTGGAGCCCGGGCTCGTGCGAGGGCTCGATTACTACACGCGCACGGCGTTCGAGTTCTACGTGCGCGGTCGCGAAGGCCAGCAGCAGGCGCTCGGCGGGGGCGGCCGCTACGACGGCCTCGTCGAGCTGCTCGGCGGTCGACCGACGCCGGGCATCGGGTTCGGGATCGGGCTCGACCGTCTCATCCTCGCGCTCGCCGAGGGGGGAGCCGAGGTGACATCGGCCAGGGACGATGCACCTGCAGCGGTCGTCGTCGGGGCCGACCCGGAGGCGACCGCGGAACGCCTAAGGATCGCCACGACACTGCGCGCTGCCGGCGTCGCGGCTCGCGCGGAGCTCGGGCATAGGAAGCTCGGGAAGCAGCTCGAGGCGGCCGCCCGCGACCAGGCCCACTTCGCGATCATCGTCGGCGACGAGCTCGCGAACGGAGAGGTCCAGGTGAAGGACCTGCCGGCCGGGACGCAGAAGCTCGTCGGCGTCGACGATCTCGCTCGCGAAGTCGCCCGCGCGCACGCCGCCCACCGGCACGGATAGGCGCGTGGCCGATACGCTCGGGGTCGCCGCCGCGGGGTGGGGACTCCTGATGGCGATCTCCCCGATACTCCAGATCCACCGCATGGTCGAACGTCGTTCGTCGGCCGATGTCTCGATCGCCTACCTAGCCGTGTTGCAGTTCGGCTTCGTGCTGTGGATCGGCTATGGCATCGCCCTCGGGAACCCGGTGATCGCGATCCCCAACACGGTCGCTGCGCTCGTCGGTGCCGTGACGATGATCGTCGCGTGGTTCCTGCGCCACGGGCCGCGCCCGGCAGGCTGATCATGCCCAGAGCGCGCGGCCAGGACTGAGGCCCGATCGCCCGCCGGAGGCCCATCCGCCTTCCTCGGCGTGACGGTTCCCGTACGATACGCCGGCCATGACCGACGTCCGCCCTAGCCTCGCCACGCCCTATCGGACGCACACCGCGGGGCAGTTGCGAGGATCGGACGCGGGCACCCAAGCTCGTCTCGCCGGTTGGGTGCATCGGCGTCGGGACCACGGTCAGCTGATCTTCCTGGACGTGCGCGACCGCCGCGGGATCACCCAGGTCGTCATCGACAAGACCAATTCTCCAGAGGCGCACGCGATCGCGAGCCGTGTCCGGATCGAGTTCGTCGTGACCGTCGCCGGGGAGGTCGCCAGGCGACTTCCGGGCACGGAGAACCAGCGGATGCCGACGGGCGAGATCGAGCTCCGCGCCACCGATATCGAGATCCTGTCCGAGGCGAAGACGCCGCCCTTCTACATCAACGAGCCCGACAAGCCCGTCGACGAGAGCGTGCGGCTCAAGTACCGCTACCTCGACATCCGTCGCCAGCCGATGATCGACCGGCTGCTGCTCCGCAGCCGGATGGTCCAGGCGATCCGGCAGGTGCATCACGCGTACGATTTCGTCGAAGTCGAAACGCCCACGCTGATCAAATCGACCCCGGAGGGCGCGCGCGACTTCATCGTCCCGTCGCGGCTCCAGCCAGGTAGCGTTTACGCGCTCCCGCAGAGTCCGCAGCAGCTCAAGCAGCTGCTGATGGTCGCCGGCGTCGACCGCTATTTCCAGATCGCTCGCTGCTACCGCGACGAGGACCTGCGCGGCGACCGCCAGCCGGAGTTCACGCAGCTCGACCTCGAGATGAGCTTCATCGACGAGGCGACCGTGATGGCCTTCGTCGAATCGATGGCGATCGAGGTTTCGGGGGCGACGACGCCCGACCGTCCGATCGCGTCCGACCCGTTCCCGCGCTTCACCTACGACGAGGCGTTGGAGCGGTTCGGCTCCGACAAGCCGGACGTCCGATTCGGGATGGAGCTCGTCGACATCGCCCCCGCCCTCCTCGGTGAGGGCGGCCAGCCTGCATCCGGCTTCCGCGTGTTCGACGAGGCGCTGGCCGCCGGTGGACGCGTCAAGGCGATCGTCGCGCCCGGGCAGGCGACCATCACGCGTCGGGAGATCGACGGACTCACCGAGCTCGCGAAGCGGTTCGGCGCGAAGGGCCTGGCCCACCTCGCTTTGGAAGATGGCGAGGTCAGGGGTCCCATCGCCAAGTTCCTGCCGGACGATGTCCAGCGGGCGATCGTCGAGCGTACCGCCGCCGCCGAGGGTGATCTGATCCTGATCGTCGCCGATACGCCCGCCGTGACCGCCGAGGCCCTCGGCCGTCTCCGGGTCGAGCTCGGCGACCGGCTGCAACTCGCGGACCCGACGGTCCTCGCGTATGCCTGGGTGCACCGTTTCCCGATGTACCAGTGGGATGCCGAGAACGGCCGCTGGGACGCCACCCACAACCCGTTCAGCGGCGTCTTGCCCGAGGACGAGGAGCTGCTCGTCACGGCCTCAGGCGATCCAGCCAGGCCGTCGCCGGATGATCCCGCCGGTCGGGCGAGGGCGATGCAGTACGACCTCGTGCTCAACGGGTGGGAGCTGGGCGGCGGCTCCGTGCGCATCCATCGTCGCGACCTGCTGGAACGCAGCTTCCTGCTGCAGGGCCAGACGATCGACGGTATGCGCGAGAAGTTCGGGGCGATCCTCGACGCGTTCGAGTACGGCGCGCCGCCGCACGGCGGCATCGCCCTTGGCATCGACCGCTGGGCGGCGCTGTTCGCGAGCCAGACCAACATCCGCGAGGTGATGGCTTTCCCCAAGACCCAGTCGGGGAGTGACCCGATGCTCGACGCTCCCTCGCCGCCGGACCCGGAGCAATACGAGGAGCTCGGCCTGCGATTCGTCGGGCAGCCGTCGAAGGCGCCGCCCGGGTGACCGGCCGGGACCAGGCGCTGACGACCGCCCCAGGTCTCGGCATCCCACCGCTCGACGCGATGGCCGCGCGACCGCGCCTGGCGGCCCTGGCCGGCGCGCTGTGCATCGCGTTCTCCGGGATCTTCTACAGCTTTGCAGAGGTGTCGCCGTCGACCGGGACGGTCTTCCGGGCATTGTTCGGGCTGCCGCTGCTCGTCATCGTCGCGATCGCTGAGCAGCGGCGCTACGGCCCGCTGCCGATGCGCTCGATACGGCTCGCGGCCGTGGCCGGCGTGTTCTTCGCTGGGGACCTCACTTTCTGGCACCACGCGATCGAGTACGTCGGCGCCGGGCTTGCGACGGTGCTCGGCAACCTGCAGGTGCTGATCGTCGGCGTCGTCGCGTGGCTGGTCTTCGGGGAGCGACCGTCGCGCGCGATCCTGCTCGCTGTCCCGATCGTGCTCGTCGGCGTCGTCCTCATCAGCGGGGTCGTCGGTGCGGGCGCCTACGGTGCAGATCCGGCACTCGGCGTCATCCTGGGCGTCGCGACCGCCCTGTGCTACGCCGGCTATCTGCTGATCATCCGCCTCGGCGGTCGCGACCCGCGCAGACCGGCGGGTCCGGTGGCGGTCGCGACGCTGAGCACGGCGATCGTCGCGGCGGCGGTCGGGCTGGTCGTCGGCGACCTCGACCTGACACCGCCGCTCGCCAGCCTCGCCTGGCTCGCCCTCCTGGGCCTGACGTCGCAGTCACTCGGCTACCTGTTCATCTCGATGTCCCTGCCACGCCTTCCCGCCGTCGTGACCTCCATCATCCTGCTCGTACAGCCGGTGGTCACGATCGGCCTGGCCGTCGTGCTGCTCAACGAGCATCCGTCGATCGCCCAGCTCGCGGGTGTCGTCCTGGTCGTCGGTGGGATCGCGGTCGCGACGGTGCCGGTCGCCCGTGTCCGCGACGCACTCCGTGCCGGGAACGGGGAGCCGCTCAGCGCAGCCGACTAGGATGCCGGCATGACCGTCGAGCAAGGGGAGCCGCACCAGGGAGACCCGGCGCAGGCGGACCGCCTGCAGGCCGACGCCGCCCGGCAGCAGGCCGGCGCCGCCCGGCAGCAGGCCGACGCGGCGAGCCGCCTCGACCAGTACCGCCGCTGGGCGAGGTTCCTGTTCGTCCTGCTTGCGATCGTAGCCGGCGTCGGTTTCGTGCTTCTCCTCGCCACCGCCCCGCTCGACCTGGATCGACTGCGGGCGTCATGGCCGCTCGTCGTGGTGATCGCGATCAACGTCGTGGCGACGCTCATCGTCTTGCTGAGCCTCATCCGGGGACTCGGCGATGGCGCGCCATGGGCCCTCCACGCGGTCGCACCCGTGTGCTACGTCCTCATCGCGGCCGGCCTGGTGCGGTTGCTGCTCTCTCTCGCGGGCGGCGGGCTGCTGATCCCGCTGGAGGCGCTCGCGGCCCTCCTGGTGCTGAGCCGTCCGCACGGCCCCGAGCTGCTGCCGATCGCGAGCGATGACGACCGCCGCCGGGCCCGGCTCATCACCGTCGTGCTGTTCATCGTCTACCTCATCCCGTTGCTCATCGAGCTGGCCGGACGCTAGCCGGCCAGAGCGTCACTGTGAGTGACGTTGTCACTGTGAGTGACACGATCGGCACAGCCGTGCACGATCGATCGCCCAGACGACGTCCATCTGCATCCTGGGCGATCGGCGCGTGCTCGTTCATCGCCAGAGCGTCACTGGGAGTGACGTTGTCACTGTGAGTGACACGATCGGCACAGCCGTGCACGATCGATCGCCCAGACGACGTCCAACTGCATCCTGGGCGATCGGCGCGTGCTCATTCATCGCCAGAGCGTCACTGGGAGTGACGTTGTCACTGTGAGTGACACGATCGGCACAGCCGTGCACGATCGATCGCCCAGACGACGTCCACCTGCATCCTGGACCATCGGCGCGTGCTCGTTCATGGCCAGGACGTCACTCACCGCGACATCGTCACTGAGGGCGACAGCGGCACAGCCGTTTCCGACACGGACACGCGGACACTAGCCCAGGTCGACGGCCGTATCGTCGGCGGCCTGCGGGAACGGGGCGAGACCTCGCCCCTCGCCCGGGACGTCTTCGTCGACGCCGCTCCCCGCGATGTCGTCGCCCCACTCATGGGTGTGACCGGCGGGCGGCTGCGGCGGCCCTTCGTACGGCGGCAGGTCGGCATAGGGCGTGTCGGCGTCGTACTGCACGCCCGGGTCGCCGACCTCGACAGTCCGCGTCCGAACCGCATCGGCAAGATCCGCGATGACGTCGGGTGGCATGCGATCGGTGCCGATGGCGCGCAGGTGGTCGAGCGCCGACACCGGCACCAGCACCGGCCAGCCGGCTTCGCCCTGCCAGCCCGGTCGCAGGACCGTCGACGGATCCGTCCCGTGCGCCTCGATCAACGATGTGATCGTCTCGGGGCCGACCCAGACCATCCGTGCGGGCCACAGGAGCACGGCCGAGGTGTCCACGACCTCGGCACGGGCAAGTTCGGCGCCGTGCAGCATCTGCCCCGTGGGCCCGGACTCGTCTGGGGCAGGGGAGCCGTAGGTGGCCTCACTGCCGGTCAGCGACCGGGCCACGGCCCCGTCCGGATCCGGCGCGACGACCACGACCGGCAACGCGCCGCCCGACCACGCGACGTCGACCAGGCGGCGCACGCGCGGCTGCCCGAGCGTGTCCGCGACGGCACCCTCGGCGGTCGCGGACAGGATCACGGCGGCGACGGTCATGGTGGGGTCGATGCTAGCAGGGGAGCCACCCGCCGACCGATGTGCGACACTCCGTCGCCATGCCCACCCGTACCCGCCACGATGTCCGCAACGTGGCCATCGTCGCGCATGTCGACCACGGCAAGACCACCCTGGTCGACGCGATGCTCCGCCAGACCGGCGCCTTCCGGTCGAACCAGGCACTGGTCGATCGCGTGATGGACTCGATGGACCTCGAGCGCGAGAAGGGCATCACGATCCTCGCCAAGCAGACGACCATCGAATATGGCGACATCCGCCTCAACATCGTGGACACGCCCGGCCACGCCGACTTCGGTGGCGAGGTCGAGCGCTCGCTGCTGATGGTCGACTCGGTGCTGCTGCTCGTGGACGCGGCCGAGGGACCGCTGCCGCAGACCCGCTACGTCCTCCAGAAGGCGATGGCCAGACGTCTGCCGGTGATCGTTGCCCTGAACAAGATCGACCGCTCCGACGCGCGACCGGCCGAGGTCCTCGATGCCGTCTACGAGCTGTTCATCGACCTCGGCGCGGACGAGGAGCAGATCGAGTTCCCGGTCGTCTACACGAACGCCAGGGCGGGCACGGCGACGACGTCGCTCGACGAACCGGGCCAGGACCTGCGGCCGCTCCTCGACCTGCTGGTCGATGTCACGCCGGCACCGACCTTCACACCGGATCACCCGCTGCAGCTGCTCGTTACGAACCTGTCCGCCAACGAGTACGTCGGCCGCATGGCGGTCGGCCGCGTATGGAACGGCACGATCAAGGTCGGCCAGCGGATCAGCGTGGTGCGCGAGGAGGCCGACGACACCGCGGGCTCGGTCGAGCCGGGCCGCACCGTGACGCTGACCGGGACCGTGACCAGCCTCCAGACGGCGCATGGCATCGAGCGGGTCGACATCGGCGAGGCAAATCCTGGCGACATCGTCAGCGTGGCCGGCCTGCCCGAGGTCACGATCGGCGACACGCTGACCGACCCGGCCGATCCGCGGCCGCTGCCGCGACTCGATGTCGACGCCCCGACGCTGCGCATGACGTTCGGCGTGAACACCTCGCCGCTCGCCGGCCGCGAGGGCACCTACGTGACAAGCCGCCAGATCAAGACCCGCCTCGAGAAGGAGGTCCTCGGCAACGTCTCGATCGAGGTCCAGCCAGCCGAGAGCGCCGACGCCTATGACGTGCGCGGACGCGGGGAGCTCCAGCTGGCCGTCCTCATCGAGCAGATGCGGCGCGAGGGGTTCGAGCTGACCGCGTCCCGCCCCGAGGTGCTGCTCCGGACCGTCGACGGCGAGGTCCAGGAACCGTACGAGCGGGTGACGATCGACATCCCACCCGAGTACATCGGAGAGGTGCAGGGCGCGTTGGCCGCTCGCAAAGGCAGGCTCGAGCAGATGACGACCGACGCAGACGGCCGGGTGCGGATGGAGTACGTCCTGCCGGTGCGCGGGCTCATCGGCTATCGCGGTCAGCTGCTGACCGACACGCGCGGCACCGCGCTGCTCCACCAGATCGGCGAGGGCTACGGGCCGTGGGCCGGCGAGGTCACCCACCGGACTACCGGCGTGCTTGTGAGCGACCGGGCCGGCACGAGCAACGCCTACGCGCTGTTCAACCTTCAGGAGCGGTCGCAGCTGCTGATCGGAGCGGGCGTCGAAGTCTACGAGGGGATGGTCGTCGGCGAGAACAGCCGGCCGGACGACATGGACGTCAACCCGACCAAGGAGAAGAAGCTCACCAACATCCGGACCCACTCGCACGACGAGGCGCTGCGTCTGTCGCCGCCGCGGCCCATCACGCTCGAGACCGCCCTGGAATTCATCGCGGTCGATGAGCTGGTCGAGGTGACGCCCCAGTCGATCCGCCTCCGCAAGCGCCTGCTGTCACAACACGACCGGCGGCGGGAAGCGGGCCGGGCCGATGACCTCCGTCGTTCCACGGAACCACAGGTTGCCGCTGCGCCGGTACGCGGATAGCGTGGTGGCGATGAGGCCGCGAGGCGTGCGAACGGCCACCTGGCGGCTGGGCGCCATCGCCTGCCTGGTCGCCTCCCTCGGGGTCATCGTGCCGCCCACGCCGGCGGCCGCCGCCAGCGATCGCTTGCCGGACCTGCGCTCGGCCGCGATCCGGGACCTGCGCATCGTGCGGTCCTCGAGCGGCCGCAAGCTGCTCCGCTTCACGAGCGAGATCCGCAACTACGGCGCCGGACCCTTCGAGGTCCGCGGCAACCGGCCCAACCCCAACGTCGCGTTCGACATCGACCAGATCCTGTACCGGACCGACGGCACGACCCGGCGGGTCGAGACGAATGCGAGCGTCGCGTACGCCGGGGACGGGCACAACCACTACCACGTCCGGCGGATGATGAGCTACCACCTGTGGTCGACGCGCGGGACCCTGCGCGACAGCAAGATCGGGTTCTGCTTCTTCGACACGACCCCCCGGTGGCTGTCGTTGCCGGGCGCGCCAGGCAGCGCGCGCTATCGGGAAGCGACCTGCGGCACCCGGTCCTCGACCAGCACGCGGAGTGGCATCTCGGTCGGCTGGGGCGACCGCTATCCGTGGAACTTCGCGTACCAGTGGATCGACATCACGGGGTTGCCGTCCGGGACGTACACCCTGCGGTCGGCGGTCGACCTGTTCGGCCTTTTCGTCGAGTCGTCCGAGACCAACAACTGCTCCTACGTCCGGCTGTCCATCAGCGGCAGCAGTGTTCGGGTCGTGGGCAGCGGTTCGTCGTGCGTCAACGACTACACCGGTACGCCCTACGCGGCCGACGTCCAGTGGGCGCTCGGGGCCGGGCTCGCGGCCGGCTGCGACCCGCTGCTGTTCTGCACGTACAACGCGACCCTGCGCGACGAGCTGGCCGTGTTCATGTCGCGCCTGCTCCAGCTGCCGGCGACGACGGAGGACCTGTACGACGACGATGACGGCTCGCGCTTCGAGACCTACAACAACCGGGTCGGGGCCGCCGGGATCATGAGCGGCTGCGGCGTGCGCCGGTTCTGCGCGGGCGTCCGCGTGTCGCGCGCGCTGGCCGCTGTGACGCTGTCCCGGGCGCTCCAGCTGCCGCCCAGCTCGACCGACCATTTCACCGACGACGACGGCAGCGCGTCCGAGCCCGCTATCAACGCGGTCGCCGACGCGGGCCTCATCCCGCGCTGCGGGACCGGCCTCTTCTGCCCGTCCTCGACGGTCCTGCGCGGGCCGATGGTTCGCTATCTGCGGAGCGGCTTCGAGCCATAGTGGCCGACGGTCCGACGAGCATCGTCAGGGGTGACGCGGGTCGGCGTGCCGATGTAGGGTGGGGCACATGACACATCGAACCGCCCGCCGACGCCTCCCGATCGTCGTCATCGCGGCCATGCTGCTGGCGTTGATCGTCCCCATGACAGCGGCGAGCGCCGCGTCGTTCACGCTCTCGTTGCCGCTCATCACGAGCGGCTTCAGCAGCCCGACCCAGGTGACCAATGCCGGCGACGGCACGAACCGGTTGTTCGTCGTGGAACGGCGCGGCACGGTGCGCGTAGTCAGCGGTGGTGCGATCCAGGCGGGTTTCTTCATGGACATCCGCGGGCTCGTCCAGGACAGCGGCGGTGAGCAAGGCCTTCTGGGCCTCGCCTTCCATCCGAGCTTCGAGACCAACCACCGACTGTTCGTCTACTACACGCGCAACGGCGGCGACATCGTGGTCGCGCGCTATCTGACGAACGTCGCGGGCACGGCCGTTCGCCACGAGACCGGCCAGAACATCATGGCGATCGAGCACAGCGCCGCGTCGAACCACAACGGTGGCGCCATGGCGTTCGGTTCGGACAGCTTCCTCTACATCGGGACCGGCGACGGGGGCGGGTCGAACGATACGTATCGCAACGGTCAGAGCAAGACCAAGAACCTGCTCGCCAAGATCCTGCGCATCAACGTCAACGGGACCGGCGCCGGCTCGTACGGCCGATATTCCATCCCGACCACCAACCCGTTCCGCGGCTCGATCGCCGGCCGCGACGAGGTCTGGGCGTGGGGCCTGCGCAACCCGTGGCGGATCTCGTTCGACCGCGTCGGCGGGTCGCTGTTCATCGCCGACGTCGGCCAGAACCGCTGGGAAGAGATCAACCGCGAGCCAGCCGGCTACCGCGGCGGCCGCAACTACGGCTGGAGCGTCATGGAGGGCAAGCACTGCCTCCGCAGCGGCTGTTCGCTGTCCGGTGACACGCTGCCGGTCGCGGAGTACTCGCACTCGTTCGGCTGTTCCATCACCGGCGGATACGTGTACCGCGGACCGACGCAGCCCAAGCTCGCCGGCTCGTACTTCTTCGCCGACTTCTGCAGCGGCCGGATCTGGTCCATGGCAGCCAACGGCTCGAGCCTGTGGCTCCGCCGCGACACGGCGCTCCAGATCACGTCCTTCGGCGAAGCCGAGGATGGCGAGCTGTTCGCGGTGACGATCGACGGGAAGCTGTACCAGCTCAAGCAGACCTAGCGTCCACCGACCGGACGTACAATCCGGCAGCGATGCCGATCTACCTGGACCATGCCGCGACGACGCCTGTCCGGCGCGAGGTCCTCGACGCGATGCTCCCGTTCCTCACGGAGTCCTTCGGGAACCCGTCATCGGCGCACACGTACGGTCGGGTCGCCCGTGCGGGTCTCGATGACGCCCACGACCGGTTGGCGGCGAGCCTCGGCGTCGAGCCACGGGAGGTGGTCTTCACCTCGGGCGGGACCGAGGCGAACAACCTCGCCCTGAAGGGCGCCGCGTGGGCGGGCAAGGCGCGCGGCCATCGGATCGTGACGTCGTCGATCGAGCACCACGCGGTCGGCCATGCCCTCCGCTACCTCGAGAAGTTCGGGTTCGAGATCGTCGAGCTGCCGGTCGACCGCTACGGGCGGGTCGACCCGGACGAGCTGGAGGCCGCACTGACCGACCGGGTGATCCTCGTGTCGATCATGCTCGCCAACAACGAGGTCGGGACGATCCAGCCGATCGCCGAGATCGCCAAGCGCGTGCGCGGTCGGAAGGGGGTCCTCCTCCACGTCGACGCGGTGCAGGCGGCCCCGTACGTCGATCTGCAGCTTGCCGAACTCGGTGCGGACCTCGTCTCGATCAGCGGACACAAGTTCGAGGGGCCCAAGGGCATCGGCGCGCTGTACGTGCGCCACGGGACCCACATCCTCGCCCAGCAGCACGGCGGCGAGCAGGAGCGACATCGACGGGCCGGCACCGAGAACGTGGCCGGCGCGGTGGGCCTCGCGACGGCGTACGAGCTGTCGGTCGCGGAGCGTCCGGTCACCGTGAAGCGCCTGCGCTCCGGTCGTGAGCGACTGCGGAAAGCCGCGCTCGCCGTCCCCGAGACCGAGCTGACCGGCCACCCGACCGAGCGCCTGCCGGGCCTGTTGTCGATCATCGCCCGTGGAACCGACGGGGCAGCCGTCAGCCTGTCGCTCGACCTCGAGGGGATCGCGACCTCGGTCGGGTCCGCGTGTACGACCGGTTCGACCGAGGTGAGCCACGTGCTCTCCGCGATGGGTTATCCCGATGACGAGGCGCGGGGCGCGCTCCGACTGTCCCTCGGCCGGACCACCACCGACGACGAGATCGCCACGGCCGTCGAGGTCGTCCCGCGGGTCGTCGCCTCGATGCAGGTCGGATCGGCGTCGGTGGCGCGGGACCCGCTGGGCCAGGGAGTCGGCGTGTGAGCCGGATCCTGGTCGCGATGTCGGGCGGTGTCGATTCGTCGGTCGCCGCGGCGATCCTGCACGACGAGGGCCACGAGGTCGTCGGCGTGTGGATGCGCCTGCACGACGTCGCCGACAGCTACTCGGAGTTCAAGAAGAGCTGCTGCTCGCTGGACGCAGCCGATGACGCGCGCCGCGTGGCCGGCCAGCTCGGGATCCCGTTCTACGTCATGAACCTCGAGCGCGAGTTCGATGCCGGCGTCCTTCAGCCGTTCCTCGACGCGTACCTCGACGGACGAACGCCGAGCCCGTGCGTCGATTGCAATACCTACGTCAAGTTCGGTGCGTTGCTCGGCCGGGCACGCCACATGTACGAGTGCGATGCCGTCGCGACCGGTCATTACGCGCGACGCCTGGTCGGCGACGACGGTCGCGCCCGCCTCTATCGGGCGCGGGACGAGGACAAGGATCAGACCTATTTCCTGTACGGCCTGCGCACGGACCAGCTCGAGCACGCCCGGTTCCCACTCGGCGAGCTGACCAAGCCCGAGGTGCGCGCGGTCGCACGATCGCTCGACCTCGTGACGGCCGACAAGCCCGAGAGCCAGGAGATCTGCTTCGTGCCCGGCGGCGACTATCGGGACGCGTTGCGCACGCGAGCCGGCTGGCGGCCGCAGCCCGGACCGTTGCTGGACGGCGATGGGACGCCTGTCGGCGAGCACGCCGGCACCCCGGCGTATACGGTCGGGCAGCGCCAGGGTCTCGGGGTGGCGCTTGGGCAGCCGCGCTACGTGTCGCGCATCGACCCGCTCACGAACACCATCCAGCTGGGCCGCCGCGAGGATCTCGAGACGCGAACGTTCACGGTCGAGCGGGCATCGTTCATCGCGCCGGAGACGCCGGTCGGCGCGTTCCGCGCCTCGGTGCGGATCCGGCACCGGGCCGCGCCGATCGAGGCGACGGTCAGCCCGCTCGGTGATCGGCGCTGGACCGTTCGCACGGACACGCCGGTGTGGGCCGCGGCGCCGGGCCAGGCGGCCGTGTTCTACGACGGCGATGAGGCGCTCGGCGGTGGGCGGATCGCCGTCCCGGCTCGCCCCTCGATCGACCCGGAGCCGGCGCATCCGGAGCAGGCCCATCCGGAGCCCGCGCTCGCCGGCGCGTGACGATCGAGCCGTCGCTGGTGCTATCCGTGCTGGTCGGCCTCTTCCACGCCGCCGTCTCGGTGGCCATCCGCGGTTCGGCGGGCGGTCGGCTTCCGGCACTCGTCGCGGCCGCGATCCTCGGCGCCTGGGCCGGCGATGCGATCTTCGGGCGGCTAGGCATCGGGATCGTCACGCTCGGTGACTACAACCTTGTCGGGGCGTCGATCGTGGCCTGGCTCGGGATCGCGATCGTGTCGGTCATCGCGGTCCTGGGCCCGAACCCGGAACGACCCGCGTGAACCCCGAGGATCGATCCACCGCGAAGTTCCTGCGCGGCCTCACGATCGGAGCGATCCTCGGCGCACTGATCGCCGGATCGCGCATCTGGCGGATGCTCGAGCGTCGCGACCCGAAGACCCAGGGGCGCCGGCCGCAGGGCTGAGCCACGGCGGCTCCGGAGCGCGGTGTTGCTCCGCGTCAGCTCAGCTGGACCGCGATCGGGAAGGTCGCACGGTAGGCGTCGCCGTCCTGGGTCACCGCCAGGAGCGTCGCGCCGCCGCTCTGGTTGAAGATCTGGTCTGACGCGTTCGGCTGGTCCTGCGGCCCCTTCTGCGCATAGACGCCGGTCGCGTACACGTCGCGGCTCAGGTCATCGTCGAAGAACAGCTGCGACGTGAACTCGAAGCCGGCTTCGGCCTCCGGATCCGTGCGGATCTTGAAGTGGATGTGGACGGCGCGGCCCTGATACCAGCCGGGATAGATGGTCGTGAATGACGCCCGCCCGGTGGCATCGGTGCGCTGGAAGCCGCGCAGGAAGTTGCCCGTGTTCCCGCTCACGCCCGAATAGTCGCCCAGCGCGTCGCAATGCCACACATCGACGACGACGCCTTCCAGCGGCACGCACGCGGAGCCGTTCGCCTGCGACACGATCCAGTCGAGGGTCAGCGTCGCCCCCGCGGAAACGGCGTTGTCCGCGGTGTTCACGCGGATATCGGATCGATCGAGATTCACATCGAGGTAATACGGACCCTCGGTCAGCTCGGGCGCGACCACGCAGGCTGGCAGGGCTGTCGCGATAGCCGCTGACGCGCTGGCCGACGCCTCCGCGCTCGCAGCGGCGGTGGCTGCGGCGGATGGTGCCGCCGACGCCTCCGCCGAGGCGGACGAGGATGCCGATCCGCCCGGCACGCACGCTGCGAGGAATGTCGCGGCGCCACCCGCGCCGATGAGCGCGAGGACCTCGCGCCGGGAGAGGATCCGACCGATCAGTCGGTCATCGTCGTCGAGATCGTCGAGCGACGGCGGCGAGGTCGGCGAGGGCGCTGGAGAGGTCATGAGGGAGGCTCCGAGCGGGTCGATCAGGTCGATAAGGCTCGGCGCCGGACGTGAGAGCCGTCTGAGACCGCGCTGAGGTGCGACCCGGTCAGTGCGTCGGTTGCGCCTCCGCCTCGGCCTCCTCGACCAGGTCGAATTCCGTCCACGCGCACGACGGGCAGGTCCACTTCTCGAAAGCGCCTTTGTCCGCGGCCTCGGTGGCCGACGACCATGACTCGCGGCTGTCGATGCTGCCGCATTTCTCGCATTTCCTGACGAAGGCCATCGGTTCTCCTCGTCTTCGCTCGTTCCAACGCCCATCACCGTGGGCCGACGGCGGGCACGACCGCATCACGTCCCCTGCGTGGCGACTTGCGGTCCCATTGCATAGCCGCGCCGCGTCGGTTCGGTACCATTGCGGCCGATGTCGACCCCACCCGTCACCCCGGATCCCCGGATCGTGTCGCGGCCTGCGTCGGAGCTCCGTCAGCGCTTCATCGAGTTCTTCGCCGAGCGCGGCCATATGGTCGTCCCGAGCGCGAGCCTCGTGCCGGCCGGCGACCAGACGCTGCTGTTCACGAACAGTGGGATGGTCCAGTTCAAGGATGTCCTGACCGGCGCCGAGACGCGCAGCTACGCGCGCGCCGTCGACTACCAGCGCTGCCTGCGCGTCGCCGGCAAGCACAACGACTTCGAGGAGGTCGGGCGCACGCCACGCCACCACACCCTCTTCGAGATGCTCGGCAACTGGAGCTTCGGCGACTATTTCAAACGCGATGCCATCCATTACGCGTGGGACTTCCTGACGCGCGATCTGGGGCTGCCGGGCGAGCTGCTCGCCGCCACCACGTACACCACCGACGACCTCGCCCACGAGATCTGGCGCGACGAGATCGGGCTGCCGCCGGAGCGCCTGGTCCGCTGGGGCGACTTCCCCAACGGCGATGAGAAGAACTGGTGGCGGATGGCCGACATCGGGCCGTGCGGGCCGTGCAGCGAGATCCATTTCGATCGCGGGTCGCACCTGAGCGAGGGTCCCGAGTGCATCCCGGACCACAGCGAGACGTGTCCTCGCTGGCTCGAGATCTGGAACCTCGTGTTCATGGAGTTCGAGCTCCATCCCGACCGCTCGCTGACCCCGCTGCCGGCGCCCGGCGTCGATACCGGGATGGGCCTCGAGCGCCTCGCCAGCGTCGTCCAGCAGGTGCCCACCAACTACGACACCGACCTGTTCACGCCGATCCACGCACGGATGCGCGAGCTGCTCGGGCACGATCCCGACGCGTTCGAGCAGGAGCGCTTCAGCTACCAGGTCATCGCCGATCATTCACGCGCCGTCACGTTCCTCATCGGTGACGACGTCCTTCCCAGCAATGAGGGGAGGGGCTACGTCCTGCGACGGATCCTGCGGCGCGCCGTCCGCCACGGCCGTCTGCTGGGGCGGCGTGAGCCGTTCATGGCCGCCACGGCCGAGGTGGTCATCGACGTCATGGCCGACGCGTACCCCCACCTCGTCGAGAAGCGGGACGTGATCCTCGCCACGATCGCGCGCGAGGAGGCGCAGTTCGCGCGCACGCTCGATGCCGGGACGGCTCAGCTCGAGGAGGCGCTCGATGCCCTGTCAAGGGCTGAGCGCGTCATCGGCCGGGGACCCGAGGACCTGCCTGCGGACGCCCCGCGACTCCCCGGCGACGTCGCCTTCCGGCTGCACGACACGTACGGCTTCCCGGTCGACCTGACCGCGGAACTCGCGGCCGAATACGGGGTGGCCATCGATCGCGAGGGCTTCGACGCCGCGCTCGCCGAGCAGCGCGAGCGCAGTCGATCGGGCAAGAAGGCCGAGCTCGCCAAGCACGCCGAGTCGACGTCGCTGTACAGCGCCATCCAGGCGCGCAGCGGCGACACCGAGTTCCTGGGCTACGAGACGACGACCGCCGAGGGCCGCGTCGTCGCGATCGTCCGCGACGGGATGGAGTACGACGAGCTGACCGGTCTCGGTGAAGCCGAGGTCGGGCTCGACCGGACGCCGTTCTATGCCGAGGGCGGCGGACAGGTCGGCGATCAGGGAGTGCTGCGCGAGCCCGGCGGCGGAAGCCCGCTGTTCACGGTCGAGGACACCCAGCGTCCGGTCGGTGGCTTGATCGTCCACCGTGGCACGCTCCGGGGTCGGCTCAACGTGGGCGCGACCGTCGAAGCCGTCGTCGACGCATCGCGGCGCGCCGACACGATGCGCAACCACACGGGGACGCATCTCCTGCATCGGGCGCTCCGCAACGTGGTGGGCAACCGGGCGCGTCAGGCCGGCTCGCTCGTGCACCCCGACTACTTGCGCTTCGACTACCCGTTCGACCGGGCGCTCACCGATGACGAGAAGCGGGCGATCGAGGACGAGGTCCGCGCGGTCATCCGCGACGATCGCCCTGTGACGGTCCAGTTCATGCCGATGGCCGAGGCCATCGAGCAGGGTGCGGACGCGTTCTTCGACGAGAAGTATGGCGAGACCGTGCGCACGGTCCGCGTCCAGGACTACAGCTTCGAGCTGTGCGGTGGGACACACTGCCGGGCCACTGGCCAGATCGGCGGATTCGTGATCACCGGCGAGCGGAGCATCGGGTCCGGCCAGCGGCGGATCGAGGCCGTCACGGGCGCCGGTGCGGACAGGCTCATCCGCGAGAGTCTGGAGACGCTCGATCGGCTTGCCGACACGGTCGGGGTGCCATCCCTGGACCGGCTCGAAGACCGCGTGACCGCATTGCAGGAGGAGCTGCGCGAGGCGCGTCGTCGCCTGCGGGCCGGCGCGGGCAGCTCGGTCCCCAAGCCGGCCGAATTGGCCGCCCGAGCCGAGGAGGTCGCGCCCGGTGTTCGGCTGGTCGCTGCGACGGTGCCTTACGAGTCGATGGATGCGCTCAAGGCCGCCTCAAAAGAGGTGCGGGCCGTCCTCGGGAATGGCGTCATCGCGATGTTCCTCGATGCCGAGGCGCCGGGGGTATGGGTGACGGTGTCTGACGACCTGGTCGGCCGCGGGTTGTCGGCGGGTGACCTCGTCAAGGTCGCGGCGGGGCCGATCGGGGCCAAGGGCGGCGGCCGGCCGCAGATGGCCCAGGGCATGGGCACGCGACGCGAAGGACTGTCGGAGGCAGAGGCCGCGCTCCGCAGCTCGATCGCCGAGCGGCTCGGCGCGGGGGGCTGATGGCGTTCTGGCGCCGCATCTGGCAGCGCGATGGCGCCGACAGTCTCGCGGCGTGCACAGCACTCGACGTCGGGACGGAGTTCGCCAAGGCGCTCGTGTTCGAGATCGACGATGAGGGGCTGGGCACTGTGCGCGGGGTGGGCAGGAAACGGCAGGGCCTATCGCACATGCAGTCGGGGACCGTCGCGGACATCGCGGCGGTCGTCGATAACTGCGCCGTCGCGCTCCAGGAGGCCGAGGAGATGGCCGGCTTCCGGCCGAGCCAGGTCGTGATCGGCATCGCCGGAGAGCTCGTCAAGGGGTTCACGACGACCCACAGCCAGGAACGCAGGAAGCCCGACCAGCCGATCTCCGAGGCGGAGCTCCAGAAGCTCATCGACGGCGTCCAGCGCGAGGCGCTGGGCGAGGCGGAGCGGGCGATCACCTGGGAGACAGGTCTGCCCCACGTCGACGTGCGGCTCGTCCACGCCGCGGTGACCGGCGCCTCGATCGACGGCTACGCCCTCACGAACCCGGTCGGCTTCCAGGGTCGTCACGTCAAGATCGGGATCTTCAACGCCTTTGCGCCGCTCGTTCACCTCGGGGCGTTGCAGAGCGTCGCGTCGCAGCTCGACCTCGAGCTGCTCGAGATCGTCGCCGAGCCCTATGCCGTGGCCCGCGTCCTCGGCACGGAGCAGATCCGCCAGTCCGGGGCGCTATTCGTCGATGTCGGCGGCGGCACGACGGACGTCGCGCTCGTTCGCCAGGGCGGGATCGAGGGCACGCGCATGTTCGCGCTCGGCGGTCGGGCCTTCACGAAGTCGCTGGCCGACCGGCTCGACCTACCGTTCCCACGAGCCGAGTCGCTCAAAGTCGACTATGCGCGCGGCATCCCGATCGAGCGCCGGGAGGACATCGCGAACATCATCGGCGAGGATGTCAGGGTGTGGGCCGCCGGTGTCGAGCTCGTGATGGAGGAATTGTCGGGTGGTGACCTGCTGCCCGGCCGGATCTACCTGTGCGGCGGCGGGTCCCGCCTGCCGGAGATCCGCGAGGCCCTGGCGGCCGAGACATTCTGGAAGCGCATGCCGTTCGCACGGCCGCCCGAGGTGGCCGTCCTGTCTCCCGACCAGATCGACACGGTCGTCGATGCGACCGACCTGCTCGTCGACCAGCAGGACGTGACGCCGCTAGGGCTGGCGTACCAGGCGATCGAGCTCCAGACCACGGCAGATCCACTCGAGGTCGCGCTCCGACGGGTGTTGCGCGCGATGAAGGTCTGACCCATGGAGGTCCGCATCCTCTACCTCGACATCGACGACGAGATCACGACGGCGGCTGCGCGCGTCCGCGGCGCCGAGGGCACCCGGATCTCGATCGTTCTGCCCAACGGATCGCGGTTGGCGACCTCGCGGATCAATTTCCGGCTCCTGGCACGCGACGCGACGCTCAACAGCAAGCAGCTCTCGATCATCTCCGGCGATGCCGCCACGCGGGCATTGGCCGCATCCGCCGGGTTGCCGATCTTCGCGTCGGTCGCTGAATACGAGTCGGCACTCGAGGCCGAGCGTGGCGCCAAGGGTGCGGGCTCGACCGAGCCCGCGGTGAGCGCCGAGTCCGGAGACACCGCCGGCGCCGTCGGTGCGGCCGCCGCCGCAGGAGCGGCCGCCGCAGGAGCGGCCGCCGTGGAGGGTGCTGCCGGCGTGACCGGCGCGTCCGAGCCCGAGAGGGCGCCCTCCGTCCGGTCGGCCCGGTCGAGGCGCAAGCCGCGAGCGCCGATCGAGACCGGCGACGAGACGATGGGTCTGTTCCCGCCACCCGTGCAGGCTGGAGACGTGACCACAGGTACGGCGGCCGCCGGTACGGCCGCGGCAGTGGCGGCCGCGCCGGTGCCCCCGGACCGTGGCAGAGGGCTGAGGTCGCCCCGCCGCCCTTCGTGGCCGCGACACGCAGCCAGGTCGGCGTCCCGCGTGGCCCCGCAGCCATTCCCGCGGCCCGGGTCATGGCCGACACGCCCCCCGATGTCGTGCCCGCGGCGCCGTCCCGCGTGACTGGTTCGCGCGTCCTGCCCGCACCGATGGGGCGGCAACTCCTGCCGGCCACGCTGCGCACGCCACTGGTCATCGGGCTGGCCGTCCTCGCGCTCGCTCTCGTCGTCGGCGGCGTGGGCGCCTACGTGTTCCTGCCGACAGCCACCGCGGTCATCACGCCCCGTGAGGCGGCGATCGGACCGCTTCCACTGCGGATCGTCGCTAGCCCATCCGCCACCGAGCCCGATCCGGTCGCCAGGACGGTTCCGGCCCAGACCAAGACGTTCGACGTCGAGACGAGCCAGACCTTCACCGTCACGGGCAAGCGAGTCGAAGAGACCGAAGCCAAGGGCACTGTCCGGTTCCGCAACAAGGACTTCACGTCCACGAACACGATCCCGCGCGGCAGCATCGTGAGCACCCAGTCGGGCGTCCGCTTCCGGACCGATCGCGCGGTGACGGTGGCACGCGCCGAGCTCGTCGGGCTCCAGGTCTTCCCCGCGTCCGCGACGGTCAAGGTGACGGCCGTGAAGGCCGGCACCGCCGGGAACGTCGAACCGAACACGATCCTGGTGATCCCGCGCGGCGAGGACCCACTGACGCTCGACGTCACGAACCCGGACCAGACCAGCGGCGGCAAGCGGGACGAGTTCCCACAGGTCAAGCAGGCCGACATCGATGCCGCGACCAAGGCGCTCGGAGAGGGACTCGCGACCGCCTTCCAGGAGAAGCTCGCCGACCCGGCGCTCGTCGCCGATGGGTCGACCGTCTTCGGCGAGACCGCGTCCCTCGGCACGCCGACGTACACGGTCGACCCGGCGACACTGCTCGGCGACGAGATCGAGACGTTCGATCTGGGCGCCTCGGCCAGCGGCACCGTCCTGACGGTCGACGAGGCCTCGGTGCAGGTCGTCGCGGAGGCGAACATCGCAAGCCAGGTCCAGTCGGGCTACGCCCTGGTCGATGGCTCCAGCACCATCGACGCGTCGCGCGGCGAGGTCCAGGACGGCGTCATCTCGTTCCCGGCGATCATCACCGCCCGCCAGGTCCTGTTGCTCGACCCGACGGCGATCGAGGCCGAGATCCGCGGCAAGTCGTTGGCCGACGCAAAGTCGATCCTCGACGGATACGGCCGCGCCGAGCTCGCGGTCTGGCCGGACTGGGTGGCCACGGTCCCGACGCTCGATGCTCGCGTCGATGTCCGCACGACCGAGGCAACGCCATGACGGGATTCCTCGGCATCGACCTCGGGGAGCGGCGGATCGGCATCGCCATCTCCGACGGCCCGGACGTGGGCGCGCGCCCGCTCGCGACGATGCCCCGTGGACGCTCGATCGACGCGGACGCGTCGGCGCTCGGATCCCTGATCGACACGCACGCGATCGACGAGCTCGTCGTCGGACTGCCGCTCGACGCGGCCGGGCACGAGGGCTCGCAGGCGGCCGCGACCCGCGCCTGGGTCGACGCGCTCAGGACAGTTCTCGGAGAACGGGTCAGAATCGGGTTTCGAGACGAGCGCCTGACCAGCCACGTCGCGGAGACGCGGCTCGGTCCGATGCCGCGCGGCCGCTCGGGCGGACCGCCGTCGCGCCAGCAGCGCGACGCGTACCGGGCCCGGGTCGACCGTGAGGCCGCGTCGATCATCCTGCAAGATGAGCTGGACAGCCGCCGGGCGACCGGGTCCGCTCCGACCCGACCGACGATGGAGAGCCGACCATGACGATCCGCTCCGGCGGACGCCCGCGCGACCAACGACCCCCGCACGCCCGCCGCTACGAGGCCGATGCCTATGCGACGGACTACGTGCCCGAGGACTTCGAGCCGTCGCGCCGGTACGGCCCCGGTGGCGGCAACGGGCGGCGGCGGGGTGGCGGTGGCAGCGGCCTCGGCGGGGTGGTCAAGTTCCTGCTGTTCGCGCTGCTGCTGGGCGGGCTCGTCCTCATCGTGGCGCTCACGGCACTCCGGCCGGTCGTCAACAACGCGATCCTGTCGTGGGCCGAGGACAGCCCGGCCGCCCTGAGCCTGCCCTTCGTCGCCGATATCGTCCGCGAGGACATCGGCACGTCGCTGACGCAGCCCGTCTCGAGCGACCCGGAACAGGTCGAGTTCGTCATCGCGGAGGGGGATACTGCGTCGTCGATCGCGGCGCGACTCGAGGTCGAGGGGCTGATCCGTGATCGCCGGGCGTTCATCTTCATCGCGAGCGAGCGTGCGCTGACCGGGTCGCTTCAGCACGGGACCTTCGTGCTGCGCAAGAACATGACACCCGATCAGGTCGTCACTGCGCTGCTCGCTCCGCCGGAGGACCCCTACGTCGAAGTCGACCTACGAACGGGACTCCGCCTCGAGCAGATCACGGCCAAGCTGCAGACCCTTCCACTCGAGATGGATGTCCGTGCGTTCTACGAGCTGGCCAAGGAGCCGCCGGCGACGCTCCTCGCGGATTACCCGTGGCTCCGCCGCGCCCTGGCCGACGCGCCCGAGGGCGCGTCACTGGAAGGCTTCCTGTGGGCCGGCAATTACCGGGTGCTGCCCGATACGACGCCCGAGGAGCTGCTTCGCAAGATGCTCGACGCGTTCCACGAAGCGATCGGCGACGACAAGATGAAGGTCCCGGCCGAGCGCGGGATGTCGTTCTACCAGGTGCTGAGCCTGGCATCGATCGTCGAACGCGAGGCCGCGCTCGACGAGGAGCGGCCGCTGATCGCTGGCGTGTACCAGAACCGACTGAACGGGATACCTGGCATCAAGAACAAGATCCTCAATGCCGACCCGACGGTCATCTACGCCAACGACACGGTCCAGCTGGCCGCGCTCGACTTCGAAAAGTGGCAGGACTACCGCTTCTGGACTGTGCCCGAAGGCGTCGCTCTCCGGGACGTCCCGCTGCCCGAGGAGTTGATGGGCTACCAGACGTACACCCAGCCGGGTCTCATCCCGGGACCGATCGTTACCCCGACGGTCGCCTCGATCGACGGGGCGCTGCACCCCGACACGGCCGATAAGTACATCTACTTCCTGGCCATCCCCGACACCAAGCAGCATGCGTTCGCCAAGACCGCCAAGGAACACGAGGCAAACCGGAAGAAGTACGGCTACATCCAGTGACGGTGGCCCGCGCCGGCTGGCCGTCGCCGGCCGATTTCGGGGTCGCGCCCAGCGCCGCCGACATCACTCGTTGGGAGGACGCCGACCGCTCAGCCAGGCCGGCCAGGCTCGCCCGTCTGCGCGCCCGATTCGCGGATGCGGGCATCGACGCCTACTACGGCGTCCGCCGCGAGCACATGCGTTATCTCACCGGTTTCACGCTCGCGGAGGGCGAGGAGAGGATGGCCGGAAACTCGGGCCAGTTCCTCGTCGGGGGCGACGACGTCGTGGTCTTCGCCGATTCGCGGTACGCGATCCAGGCCCGACGCGAGGCGCCGGAGGCCCGCCTCGAGGCCGTCTACGGCGACCTGCCGTCGCGCTGGCGGGACCTCGTCGGCTCGATCGGGGCGCGGCGGGTCGGGGTCGAGGCCGGGTTCGTCCCGCACGCCGTGTGGGCCCGGCTCGCGGCCGCGGCTCCGGACGTCGACCTCGTCCCGATCGAGGGTTGGATCGAAGGCGACCGGGCGACGAAGGAGCCGTCCGAGATCGAGCGCATCGCGGCCGCCTGTGCGGTCGCCGACCGTGCCCTGGCGACGCTGCTCCCTGACATCGTGCCGGGCGCGACCGAGGCCGCTCTCGCACTTCGCCTGGAGTGGCTGATCCGCACCGGCGGAGCCGAGGCGCTGGCCTTCGACGTGGCCTGTCTGTCCGGTCCGGAAGCGGCGCTGCCGCACGGCGCCCCGGGCGATCGACCCGTGCGCGACGGCGCGGTCCTGCTGTTCGACTTCGGGGCGCAGGTCGCCGGTTACCGGAGCGACATGACGCGAACGCTGTTCGTCGGTGAGCCCCTCGCGCGCGATCTCGACGTGTACGAGCTCGTCGCACGGGCACAGGCAGAGGCGATCGGGGCGCTCCAGGAGGCGGTCGAGCGGGTCGGGGCCGGGGTAGGGGAATTACCCTCCGGTCGGGCTGTGGACGGGGTGGCCCGAGACGTCATCGCCGCCGGCGGACACTTCGACCACTTCGGCCACGGTCTGGGCCACGGCATCGGGCTCGCGACGCACGAAGCTCCCTCGCTGAGCGTGCGAGCGCCCGAGACGCCGCTCCCGAGCCCGACCGTGTTCTCGATAGAGCCGGGCGTCTATCTCGACGGCGAGACCGGCGTCCGGATCGAGGATCTGGTCACCATCGACACGGGCGCCGGGCGCCTCGAGCGCCTCACCCGTTTCCCCCGCGAGGTCGTGGTGGTGGGCGGGGACGTCCGCTAGGCTGGCCCGCGTCCGCTACTGGCGCCGAGCTCGACGAGGGTCGCCTCGAGGGCGGACACGAAGACCGGCACCTCGGCCGTGGTGAAGCCCAGCGGTGGGCGGACCTTGAGCACGTTCCCGTTCCGGCCGCATGTGCCGATCAGCACGCCGTGCCGGCGCAGACCCTCCTTGATCGCCGACGCGGACGGGGCGTCGGCCACCTCGACGCCGATCGCCAGACCCGCGCCGCGCACGTCGACGATGACGGGGTCGTCCCCGGCCTTCTCGCGGAGCGCGTCACGCAGCGCTCGGCCTGTTTTGGTGACCCGCTCGAGGACTCGCTCGTCCTCCAGCACGTCGAGCACCGCGAGCGCCGCTGCCGCCGACACGGGATTGCCGCCGAACGTGCTGAAGAACACGGTCTCGTCCGCGAAGCGCGCCGCGATCTCGCGCCGTGTGATGACCGCCCCGACCGGATGTCCGTTGCCCATCGGCTTGCCGAGCGTCACGAGATCCGGGGTGATGCCGAGGCGCTGGAACGACCACATCGCCTCGCCGACCCGCCCGTGACCGCCCTGGACCTCGTCGGCGATCCACAGCCCACCGGCGGCATGGGTCCGCTCGACCCACGCGGCGGCCAGCGCGGGCTCGACGTCCAGGAAGCCATCGCTCGTGAGGACGCTGTCGAGGATGACCGCCGCCGGTGCGAGTCCGCGGCCGGCCAGCCGCTCCAGGGCGTCCGCGAACGGGGCCTCGTCGAGATCCGTCCCGTGCAGTCGATCGGGTGGTGACCACGTCTCGACGTGGTCCGGCCTTCGCCGTGCCTGCCACGACTCGGGCGACAGGGCGGCCGTTGCTTCGGTCACGCCGTGATACGCGAAGACCGTGCACAGCGCGCCGTCGTTGCCTGTCTGCGCCGTCGCCAGGCGCCAGGCCATGTCGTTCGCCTCGGACCCGGAGTTGACGAACATGACCGTGTCGAGGCCCGAATCGGGCGGCATCAGCGCGATGAGCCGCTCGGCGAGCTCGATGGCCGCGGGGTGCAGATAGCGCATGTTGGTGTTGAGTCGGCGACCCTGTCGCGCGATCGCCTCGGCCACCCGCGGGTGGCCATGCCCGACACACGGCACGTTGTTGTAGGCATCGAGGTAGCGCCGCCCGTCGGCGGCGGTCATCCACACGCCACTGGCGCTGACGACGTGGATCGGCTCGGCGTAGGTGAGTGGCTCGATCGCCGGACCGAGCGCAGCTTCCCGCCGAGCGGCCAGGCCGGCGTCGGGGAGGTCCCCGACATCCGCCCCGAGTCGCCGCGCCACCTCGTCCCAGCCGACCGCGAGCAGCGTCTCGATCGTCCGCGCGACGGGGCCGTTGTAGCGCTCCGCGAACGTCGCGTCCTCGAGTCCACGTTCCGAGCGCCACGACGAGATCGCGATCGTGACGGCCGCCCGCGCGGCCAGCAGCTCCCCGAGGAGCCGCAGTTCGACCGGTTCGAGCGGCGTCACGCGCTGATAGCCGTCGAGGATCAGCCGCGCCGCGCGGAAGAGCTCGTCGCCGTCCCGGTCGTTGAGTAGCGAATCGAGGAGCGACGCGAGGTCGGTGACGAGCGCGCTGTGGCTCATGTCGCCGAAGTCGACCACCCCACTGATGAGGCCGGTGTCGTCGGCGAGGGCGTTGTCGGTGGTCAGGTCGCCGTGAACGACCTGGGCGCGGAGCGACGGCCAGACGGGCACGACCGTCGTTTCGAATCGGTCCAGGACCTCTTCGACCAATCGCCGGTGGCGTTCGTCGCGGATCGAGCCGAGCAGCTCGCGTGACTGCGCGGCGTGCTGGACATCCCACAGCATCGTCCGCTGGGCGGCGGGATGGAAGAAACCGCGCAGCGCGCGACCGATGCGGGCCGCCATCTCGCCCCAGCCTGCAAGCGCCGCGTCGGACAGGTCCAGGGCGTCGATGCGAGCGCGGCCCGGCAGAACCGAATACATCCGCACGTGGTGCTCGCCATCGTCGGCGCGGACGCTCGCCCGCCGCGCACTCGGGTCACCGGATCCGGGAGACGCTCCGGGGATCAGCCGCGGGATGGCCAGCGGCAGCTCCGGATCGACCCGCGTGGCGTGGAGGACCGCCAGTGCCTCCATGTCGAGGGTCGCTGGGTCTTCGGCGGCATTCGACACCTTCATGACCGCCAGCGGCGTGTCGTCGGGGCCGCGTAGGAGGAACGTCTGGTCGCGTTCACTGCCCAGGTCACGCGCGGCGGCGGCCTCGACATCGAAGGTCTGCCGGGCGATGTCGACGGCAGCGGCGGCATCGAACGCCGGGCGGGCAGCGGCGAGGACAGGGTCCATGGTCAGCGCATGGTAGCGGCTAGAATGGGCGCCTCATCCCGAACGACCAGCGGTCCGTCTGCCCCTGCGCGGCGGACCGAGCCCAGGAGCCATCCACCGACATGATCAGCACCGGAGAACTGCGAAAGGGCGTCACCATCGAGCTCGACGGCGAGCTCTGGCAGATCCTCGATTACCACCACATCAAGATGGGTCGCGGGTCCGCCCAGGTTCGCATCACGCTGCGCAACGTCAAGCGCGGCCAGACCATCGAGCGCT
Source organism: uncultured Chloroflexia bacterium (assembly GCA_963819655.1). Lineage (GTDB taxonomy): Bacteria > Chloroflexota > Limnocylindria > Limnocylindrales > CSP1-4 > SPCO01. Next base: position 415,234 of record CAWFXA010000003.1, read on the forward strand.
CGTTCCAGGCAGGGACGAAATGGCCACGCGCGCAGCTCGAGCAGCGCCCCGTCCAGTTCCTGTACCGCGATGGCGATGACTTCCACTTCATGGACAACGACACCTACGATCAGTTTCACCTCACCGCGAGCCAACTGGGCGACACCACGCAATTCCTCAAGGACGGCATGACACTCGACCGCACGAGCTACCAGGGCGAGACCATCGGCGTCGAGCTGCCTGTGACCGTGGACCTGTCTGTCATCGACACGGAGCCCGGGTTCGCCGGGGACACCCAGACCGGCGCCCGCAAGCCGGCGACGACGGAGACCGGCCTCGTCGTCCAGGTCCCGATCTTCGTGGAGAGCGGCGACACGATCCGTATCGACACGCGGACCGGGGAGTACCAGACGCGGATCTGATGGCCGGCCACCGCGGCATCGAAGCTGACCTGCTCGACGGCGACGACCGCTGGCGCTACATCCAGCAGGGGTTCGGATGAGCGACCGCGAGCGCAGCGCGCCACCCGACTGGGCCCTGCCGGGTTGGGACGCGGTCGATCCCGACGAGCCGGTCGTCGGGTCGCCCTCCGCGCCTCGGCGGACGGCGGGCGGCCGGCCCGCGGAAGCCGGCCCGCCCCCGGGACCGCCCTCGGGCCCGCTCGCGGCTCCCGGCACGTTCGGTCTGCGGATCCTCCAGGTCAGTGAGGTCACCCGAGCGGTCAGGACCGCGATCCGCCAGGACCCGCGCCTGGTCGACCTGTGGGTGGAAGGCGAGATCGGCCGCGTGACAGTCTCGAGCGCCGGGCACGCCTATTTCGCATTGAAGGACGAGCGCAACCAGCTCCAATGCGTGTGGTTCCGCGACGACCGCGTCCGCTCCGCGTTCTCGGCCCAGGCCGGTCTGCGGGTCGTGGTCCACGGCCGCGTCGACCTGTACGAACCGACCGGGTCGATGCAGCTCTATGTCGATTCGATCCAGCCGGCGGGGCTCGGCGATCTCGCGCTGCGGTTCGAGGCACTCAAGGCGCGGCTCGCGGCGGAGGGTCTCTTCGAGACCGCACGCAAGCGCCCGCTGCCTTCCCGCCCACCGACGATCGCGGTCGTCACCAGCCCGTCCGGAGCCGTGTGGCGCGACATCAGCCACGTCCTGGCCCGGAGGTGGCCGCTCGTCCAGGTCGTTCTTGTTGCCGCGCAGGTCCAGGGCGACGGCGCCCCGGCCAGCATCGTGACTGCGCTCCGGCGGACCGCCCGCTACGCCCAGGCCATGCACGACGCCGGCCGCCCGGACGACGCGCCGGCGCTGACGATCCTCGCCCGCGGCGGCGGCTCGCTCGAGGACTTGTGGGCTTTCAACGACGAGCGGGTCGTCCGCGCCGTCGTCGCGCATCCGCTCCCGGTCGTGTGCGGTGTCGGGCACGAGGTCGACGTGACGCTCGCCGATTTCGCGGCCGATGTGCGGGCTCCGACCCCGTCCGCTGCCGCGGAGATCGTCGTGCCCGATCGCCTCGAGATGGCGGGCGCCCTGCGGCGCGCCGCCGACCGCCTCGCGACCGCCACGGAACGTCGTCTTGCCGCGGCCGGGCGCGACCTCGCGGTCGAACGTCGTGCTCTCGATCGCGCGAGCCCGGCCGCCCGGCTGGTCGCGGCGCGAGAGCAGGTCGGCCTCCTGTTCGACCGAGCGACGCGCGCCGTCGACGCACGGTTGGCCCAGGAGCGTCTCAGGCTCGCGACCGCGTCATCCGCGTTGCCCCGCTACGCTGCCGCCCGCGTCGCGACCGCGCGGTCGGCCCTCGACGCTTCTGCAGCCGCGCTGGCCGTCCTCGGTCCGAACGCCACGCTCGAGCGCGGCTACGCGATCGTCCGGCGTGGCCCTGACGGCGCCATCGTCCGGGATCCGCACGACGCGCCCGCGGGAGCGCCGCTGCGGATCCGCGTGGCGCGCGGCGAGATCGCCGCGACCGTCGACGAGGGGCCCGGCGCATGAGCCAGGACCTCGTCGTGTTCGTGATCGCCGTGGCCGTTCTCGCGATCGTCGGGATCGGCATCGGTATGCTGGTGGCCCCGCGACTCGGGCGGCTGGCCGAGCGCATCGATGAGGACGCCGGTGACGGGACCGACTGAGACGCAGGCGATCGAGGAGACCGAGGAGACCGCGCCGCCGATCGAGGATCTCTCGTTCGATGACGCCCTCGCCGAGCTCCAGCGGACCATCGCCGAGCTCGAGAGCGGTAACCTGCCCCTCGAGCGGACGCTCGCGTTGCACGAGCGCGGTGCCGCCCTGCTCGAGCGGTGCGAGACGCTCCTGCGCAGCGCGGAGCTCCGGATGCGCCAGCTCGTCGCCAAGGGCGGTGGACTGGAGACGGTCGCGGTGACCGAGGACCGCACCCTTGACGAGGGCTGATCAGGTTTCCGCAGGCAGGATGTTGAGATTGCCGCGGAACAGGTTGTCGGGGTCGTAGCGAGCCTTCACTCGCTGCAGCCGGATGTACGTGTCGGCGGGGTAGGCGGCGCGCGCCGGTTCGTCTCGCGCGTCGTGACAGCGTGGTCGGGCATCGGGGCATTTGGTATGGAGGCCGCCCGTCCGTACCGCAGTGTCACGGCCAACGTGAACTACGCGCATGGCAGCGTCCTTAGGTCCCGTACCGCGCCGTTCAACCACTTTCTGCGCCCGTCTATAGGCCATAGAGCAGCTGTCGATGCGCCATATGCATGGTCGACGGCGTTGAAGCTGTCGACGCAGGGCCTGGAGATCGACATTGCGTCGCCGTCATGCGCGTACTTCATGGTCGGACCGGGGCCAGGGCGGGTTTGGGGGCCACGCGTCCGCTGACCGCCCCCTCCAGCGCGGCGATCCGGGAGGTCTGGACGGGCAATTCGTACATCAGCGAGGTCGTTACGTACGATCTTCGCGCGACGGTCCTGTGACATGCGGCTCGGGGCTCGGACCACAGGCAGAACCTTTCGGGACGACTAGACTGTCGCCCGCCGTCTTGAGACGTGCGACCCTACGCACCGACATCACAGACGGGCCGCCAGACCCGTCCAGCGACCGACGTATCGGAGCAACCGCCCGCGTGACCATCCTCTCTCAACTCAGCGCTCCGTCCGACCTGCGCGGCATGACCGAGCCCGAGCTCGAGCAACTCGCCGTCGAGATCCGCCGGACGATCGTGTCGACCGTCGCCGAGACCGGCGGCCACCTCGGCTCCTCGCTCGGTGTCGTCGAGCTGACGATCGCCCTGCATCGACTGCTCGAGTCGCCGCGCGACAGGATCGTGTGGGACACCGGTCACCAGGCCTATCCGCATAAGCTGCTGACAGGTCGGCTGGACCAATTCCGGACCCTCCGTTCGCTCGATGGTGTCGGCGGCTTCCCGCGTCGCTCCGAGTCGCCACACGACGTGTTCGATGGCGGGCACGCCGGGACCGGGTTGTCGATCGCCGAGGGCCTCGCGGAGGCTCGCGACCTGCGTCACGGGATGGAACGGATCGCGGTCGTGGTCGGTGACGCCGCGCTGATGAGCGGACTGTCGCTCGAGGCGCTCAACGACATCGGTCAGCGCAAGACCCAGATGCTGATCGTCGTGAACGACAACGAGATGTCGATCAGCCCGACGGTCGGCGCGTTCTCCAAGTACCTCTCGCAGATCAAGCTGTCCGGTGCGTGGCGCCAGAGCCGCAGCGCGTATGACCGCGCGGTGCTCCGTGTTCCCGTGTTTGGCCCGCATCTGCTCGAGTTGTCGAGGCGGCTGCGCGCCTCGGTCGTCCGCTTCGCCCAGCCGGGCCAGCTGTTCGAGGATCTCGGCATCACGTACATCGGCGTCGTGCCGGGCCACGACCTCCGTGCCCTCCTCGAGACCCTCGGGGCCGCGCTGGCCCTGCCGGGCCCGATCATCGTTCACGTCCGCACCCAGAAGGGGCACGGATACCGGCCGGCGATCGAGGACCAGGTCGGCTTCCACGGTGCGGCGCTGCCACCGATGCAGCTGGCGCCCGAGACCGACGCGTACGACGGCGTGAAGACCGCACCGGCCAGGGCTCCCGACCGAGTCGATGACCGACGACGCGGCCTCACCGACTCCGGAGCCCGCGGCGCCGAAGAAGAACCCGAACTACACCGCCGTGTTCGCGGCCGAGCTCATCGAGGCGGCTCGGGACGACCGCCGCGTCGTCGGGATCACGGCCGGCATGCCGACCGGGACCGGTATGTCGAAGCTCGCCCAGGTCTTCCCGGAGCGTGTCTTCGACGTCGGGATCGCCGAGCAGCACGCGATGACTCTTGCGACCGGTCTGGCCATGGGCGGCATGCGCCCGGTCGTCGCCTTGTACTCCACGTTCCTCCAGCGGGCGTTCGACCAGACCGTCCACGACGTGTGCCAGAACGACCAGCCGGTCCTCATCGCCGTCGACCGGGCTGGGCTCGTGGGTGAGGACGGGACGAGCCACCAGGGCATGTTCACGCTTCCAGCGCAGCGCCAGCTCCCGAACCTCGTCATCGCCTCGCCGAAGGACGAGCAGGAGCTGCGGTCGCTGCTCCGGACCGCGCTCGCCCAGGACCACCCGTTCGCGCTCCACTACCCGCGTGACCCGGGCTTCGGGCTGGAGCCGATCGATCCGGTCGTGCTGCCGGTCGGGCAGGGCGAGACGATCCAGGAGGGGCGCGACCTGCTGTTCGTCGGGTTCGGGCCGATCGTCGCGCGCGCTATCGATGCGGCGGCCACGCTCGCGGCCGACGGCTGGTCGATCGGTGTGATCAACGCCAGGTTCGCGAAGCCACTCGACCGCCAGCTGATCCTCGACGCGGCGCGCGGCAAGCGCCTCGTGGTGACATTCGAGGAGAGCGTGGTCGCCGGCGGGTTCGGGAGCGCGGTGCTGGAGCTGATCGAGGAGGCGCGCCTCGCGGACGCCGACTATCGGGACGTGGCGGTGCGGATCGTCGGCATCCCGGGAGACCGCTTCGTGGACCACGGGTCGGTGGCAGATCTCCGTCGCGTCCTGCGGCTCGACGCACCTGGCCTCGTCGAGCAGGTGCGCGACACGCTCGCCACGCTGCGGCTGGCTCCGGGTCGGTCGACCTCCGACATCGCTTAGGACTCGGCTCGGGACGCTGCGAACGGCGCGTTCACCCGGTACATGTTCCTCGCCCGTGAGGGGACCCTCGACGAGTTGTTCGCAACGGGCGCGCCGTTCACGGTCCTCGCATGGGTCCTCGCCCACGGATCGTCGGACGCCAGCCCCGTCACAGCGCAGGCGCGGGAGCGCGGCCAGGGCTCGTAAGGTCGAGGCCCGATAGACGTCATACGGGCGTGAACGTCTCGTCGACCGGCCGAGAGGGGCCATGAACGGTCGCGGCTGGGGATCCATGCGACAGGTGTCGGTGGTGATGGCGCTTGGTGTCGCGTGCGTGATCGGCGACATCGGCTGGGCGCCGGTCGCGCCCCCGACGAGCGTCAGCGCACGATCCCGGCTCCCGGGAACGGCCGGCACGCCGGTCTCTAACGTGCCAGCCGCCGCGGTCCGCCGCCCGTCGATCGCGCCGACCACCATGTCGCCTCCCGAGACAAGGCCGCAGCCCGGCATCGCGGCGCCGTATCGCATGACTGCATTCGACATCCAGGATCTCGGACCGAACGAGGTGCCGTACGCGGACACGCGCATCCCATCGACCGGGCCGCCGCCACTCCACGACCGCGACGGCCTGCCGATCAAGATCGTCGACGGTCGGCGGCACTACAGCCCGTCCGGCCTGGCGCAATTCGGTCTGCGCTACGAGGACGCGTATCGACGCACGCGAGACCCCGCCCATCTCGAGATCGCCCGCAAGGCCCTCGGCAAGCTGATGGACCTCGGCGTCGAGGCGAATGGCGGCCTGTTCATCCCGTACAGGTTCGACTTCGCGATGCACGGCATCGAGAACGAGGTCATGCGCGCACCCTGGTATTCGGCGATGGCCCAGGGGCTGGCGCTGTCGCTCGCGATACGGCTCCACCGGGACACCGAGGAAAGGGGCTTCCGCGACGACGCCGATCGTCTCTTTGCCTCGTTCCTGACCGTCCGCCGCGGCCCCGATCCGTGGGTGACATATGTCGACGACGGCTTCCTGTGGCTCGAGGAGTATCCGGAGCCCACGACGCCGTCCGACCACACCGCCAACGGCTTCAATTTCGCGGTGTTCGGGATCTACGACTACTACCAGGCGACCCGCGAGCCGGCCGCGCTGCGGATCCTGCGTGCGAGCCTCACGACCATGCGCCACCACGTCGCCGACTTCCGCGTGCCCGGCGGGGTCAGCAGGTACTGCCTCCGCCACGGCCGGCCCCAGGTCAAGTACCACCGCGTGCTCATCTGGCAGCTCAGGTTCCTGTCGTCGATGAGCGGCGACCCGTATTTCGCCAAGATGTCGAGGAAGCTGACCGCCGACCATCCCTGATCGTCGGGAGCCACCGCTGCCGGCGGTGAGTCCGCGTGAAGCGGGCTGTGCCACGATAGGCCGGTGAGCCCGACCGTCACGCATCGGACGAGCAAGGTCCGTCTCGACCAGCTCCTCGTGGACCGCGGCCTGGCCGACACCAGGGCAAAGGCCCAGGCCCTCGTGCTGGCCGGCAAGGTGCTCGTCGGGGACGGCGATAGCGGCCGCCGCGATCGCAAGCCCGGCGACCAGGTCGATGTTACCGCGACCGTCCGCGTCGAGGCTCCGGAGCCGTATGTCAGCCGAGGCGGCCACAAGCTTGCAGCCGCCCTCGACGCGTTCGGGATAAACCCTGCGGGCGTGACGGCGCTGGACGTCGGCGCCTCGACGGGCGGCTTCACCGACGTCCTGTTGCAGCGCGGCGCGCGCCACGTCTACGCTCTCGACGTGGGTCGCGCTCAGCTCGCCGAGTCGTTGCGTCGCGATCCCCGCGTCACCTCGCTCGAGCGGACCAACGCGCGTGCCCTGACCGCGACGACCCTGCCCGCGCCGATCGACCTCGCCGTCATCGACGTCGCGTTCATCTCGCTCGACAAGATCCTCGGCCCCGTCCAGACGACCATGGCTCCCACCGGGCATATCGTCGCCCTCGTGAAGCCCCAGTTCGAGGCCGGCAAGGGTCGAACCGACAAGGGCGTCGTCCGCGACCCAGCCATCCACCGGGAGGTGCTCGAGCGAGTCACGGGTCATGCACGCACGCTCGGCCTCGGCACCCGCGATGTGATCGCTTCGCCGATCCTCGGTCCGGAGGGCAACCGCGAGTTCCTGGTTCACTTAGCCGCCGGTCCCAGCTGTGCTGACCTGCCTGCCCGCATCGTGGGGGTCGCCGGCACGTGACGGTCAAGCGCATCGGTTTCGCGTACAACCCGACCATCGAGGCGACGATCGAGCTCGCGGCACGGGCGTCGGGCTGGTGCCGCCTGCGCGGCATCGACGAATGGCAGGCGCAGAGCGGCGATCTCGAGGCGCTTCGGCGCGAGCTGCCGACGACCGATGCCCTCGTCGTGCTCGGCGGGGACGGCACGTTCCTGCGGGCCGCCATGGCCGTCGCCGAGATCGATGTCCCGATCCTCGGCATCAACCTGGGCAAGGTCGGCTTCCTGTCGAAAGCCGAAGCCGCTGAGCTCGAGCCCGTGCTCGAGAAGATCGCCGGGGGAGAGTTCACGCTCGACGAGCGGATGGTCCTCGAGGGCCACATCCTGCGCCGCGGCGCGGCGGGGGAGGGGCCGCGTCACATCGCGCTCAACGACATCGTCATCGCGCGTGGCTCGCTTGCCCGCGTGTGCCGGCTCGACGTCAGCATCGACGACACCCACCTTGCCACCTTCATCGCCGACGGCCTGGTGGTAGCGAGCCCCACGGGGAGCACCGGCTACTCGTTCTCCGCCGGTGGCCCGATCCTCGACCCGATCAGCCGCAACCTCGTCGTGACGCCGATCGCTGCGTACCTCTCGGCCATCCGCTCGGTCGTCGTCAGCCCAGAACAGGTCGTTCGCTGCCGGGTGGTCGACGCGCACGAAGCGCTTGTCTCGGTCGATGGGCGGGAGGACCTGCCGATCGCTGTCGGCGACGTCGTCGAGGTCCGTGCGATGGAGCGACCGATCCGGCTGATCGAGCCGCGTGGCGCGCAGCCGTTCTGGGACCTGCTCCGCCACAAGGTCGAGCTCCTGCCGTCGTGAGCGTGACGGTGCCGGACACGGAAGACGCCGGTCGGTTGGTCGAGCTCACAGTCACCGACCTCGCGCTGATCGACCGCCTGCGGCTCGAGTTCGATGCCGGCTTCAACGTCATCACCGGCGAGACAGGGGCCGGCAAGAGCCTGCTCATCGACGCGCTCGGGCTGGCGATGGGCGCCCGCGCCGACACGACGCTGGTTCGCCACGGGATGGACACGGCGCGGGTCGAGGCCCTGTTCGACCGCTTGCCGGAGCCGCTCATCGCGGTCCGCGAGGTCGCTGCCAGCGGCCGATCGACCGCCCGGCTCGATGACGCGACCGTCACCGCGGCCCGCCTGGCCGACGAGGTCGGCGGCCTCGTCGAGATCCACGGACAGCACGACCAGGGACGGTTGCTCGATGAGCGCTGGCAACGCGACCTGCTCGATGGCTTCGGGGAGCACGAGGTGCTGCGCACGGCGATGGTCTCCGCGGTCGAGCGCTGGCGCGAGAACCGGGCCGTGCTCGACGCGGCGGCGCTGGATCCCCGCGAGGTCGCCCGGCGCCTCGACCTGCTCGAGCACGAGTCGAGCGAGATCGCGCGGGCGAACCTGCGGCCGGGTGAGGCCGAGGAGATCCGCGGGAGACTGACCGCGGCCCAGCATGGCGAGGCGATCGCCCGGGGAGCGGCCGCGCTCCGAGAGGCATTGACCCAGGAGGGTGCGGGGGCACGTGACGCGACAGCCATCGCCCTCAACGAGGCGCGCGGGATCGCGCGGCTCGACCCGCGGTTCGAGCCGCTGGCAGAACGACTGGCGGGTCTCGAGGCAGAGCTCGCCGACGTCGCCGACGAGGCACGTCGGCTGGCCGAAGGCGTCGATCACGATCCGCGTGCGGTGGCCGAGCTCGATGCGCGACTGGGTGTCATCCACGGTCTGCTCCGCCGATACGGCGACGACGAGGCGTCGGTGCTCGCGCACGGGCAACGTGCCGCGGCGGAGGCCGAGCGCCTGCGAGGGCTCGACGAGGAACGCGCCCAGCGCCAACGCGAGGACGCCCGGCTCCTGGCCGACGTCGGCAGCGCGGCCTGGGCCTTATCAGCGGCCCGTCGAGGCGCCGCCGCTTCGTTGACGGTCGCCGTCGCGACCATACTCGAGGAGCTCGGGTTCCCGCCTGGCGTGTTCGAGGTGGCCATCGGTCGCCGGCCCGCGGGTCCCGGCGAGCCGGCGGTCGAGGTCGACGGCGATGCCGTCGCATTCGATGGGTCTGGCATCGACGAGGTCGTCTACCAGCTCGCCCCGAACCCCGGCGAGCCTGCACGACCGCTGGCCAGGATCGCGTCGGGCGGCGAGCTGTCACGGGTCGCGCTGGCGATCAAGCGTGTCCTCGCCGAGGCCGACGCGACGCCCACGCTCGTGTTCGACGAGGTCGACACGGGGATCGGTGGCCGCAGCGCCGATCCGATCGGTCGCTCGCTGTGGGGCCTTGCGCGCCGTCATCAGGTCCTGTGCGTGACGCACCTCCCGCAGATCGCCTCGCACGCCGACGCGCACTACCGGATCGTCAAACGGGAGCGCGACGGCCGGACCGTGACCGAGGTCGAGCGACTCGACCGCGAGGGCCGCATCGTCGAGCTGGCGGCGATGCTCGGGGGCGGACCGGGCGACGCGGCGGCGCTCGCGTCGGCGCGCGAGCTGCTCGACCGGGCGGAGGCGTGGCGTGCCGGGCCGGTCGGCGCCGCGGGTGGCGACCGCTCGGCGTGAACCTCGATCGCGCGATCGACGACTACCTGTCGTACCTGCATGTCGAGCGCGGCCTGGCCGACGCGACGATCCGCGCATATCGCGGCGATCTGCGCGATTTCGAGCAGGACACCGCGACCGGGCACGAGGCCTGGGACCGCTCCGCCGATGCGGCCGTGCGCTACCTGGCCGCACGGACCCACCGCGGCCAGACCGGGGAGCGTTCGTTGGCGCCCACGAGCCTCCGTCGGCGAGCGGCAGCGCTCAAGGGCTTCTACCGATTCGCGTTCGGCGAGGGGATCATCGAGGTCGATGTCGCGACCCACCTCGACCTGCCTCGCCAGAGCCGCCGCCTGCCCGACACGCTCGACGTGGGGGAGGTGGAGCGTTTGCTCGAGGCCGCGTCGTCGGGCGGCGTCCGGGACCGAGCGCTGCTCGAGCTGCTGTACGCCGCCGGACTGCGGGTGAGCGAGGCGATCGGGCTCGATCGCGAGGACCTGTCGCTCGACGGGGCTTTCGTGCGGGTCATCGGCAAGGGCGACAAGGAACGGCTGGTGCCGATCGGCGAGATCTCGATCGACCACCTGAGCGCCTGGCTGGACGGACCGCGAGCGGCGCTCCTGGCACACCACCACGTCGAGCCGGTCCGCGGCGGCCCGCTGTTCCTGGGTGACCGCGGCCGACGCCTCGCACGCCAGCAGGCGTGGTCCGCGGTGAACGCGGCCGCGGACCGAGCGGGCCTCGGCGGTCGGGTGAGCCCGCACACGCTGCGACACTCGTTCGCCACCCACCTGTTGGAAGGCGGCGCCGACCTCCGGGTCGTCCAGGAGTTGCTCGGGCATGCGAGTATCTCCACGACCCAGCTGTACACGCATCTGACCGGGGAGCGGATCCGGGACGTCTATCGTCGGGCCCATCCGCGGGCTTGAGCAGGAGGGACACGCCAGAGATGGGCTATGCCGACGGGCTGCTCTCGACCGGGGAGCGAATCCTGCACCGCGAGAAGCAGCACTGGTTCGTGTTCATCTGGGGGGCGCGCTACACGATCCTGGCGGTGATCATCGCCGTGATCCTGCTCGTCCTCAAGGGCAGCCTGTCGCAGCCGTGGCAGGACATCCTCAACTACGCCGCGATCGCGCTGTTCCTCGGCGGCCTGGTTGTCCTGCTCTGGACGATCCTCCAGTACATCAATCTCGAGTACGTGGTCACGAACCGACGCGTCATCGAGGTCTCGGGCGTCCTCAACAAGCGAACGACAGACTCGTCGCTCGAGAAGATCAACGACGCGGTGCTGACCCAATCGATCTTCGGTCGGATCTTCGGCTTCGGCGATCTCGACATCCTGACCGCCTCTGAATCCGGGATCAGCCGCTTCCGCATGCTCGTTCAGCCCGTCCGGTTCAAGCGCGCCATGCTCGATGCCAAGCATGAGTACGAGCGGGATATCGAGGGAAGCGGCTATGCCGCCAGCCCGCCGCTCCGCAGCGAGCCGGTCGTGGTCGGCCAGCCGCCGACCGACGACACGGTGTCGACGCCCGTGCCGCCGGCGCCGCCGGCTCCGGCCGCCGCGCCGCTGTCTCGCGACGAGGTGACCCGGACGCTCAACAGCCTGGCCGATCTGCGTGATCGAGGGGCCATCAGCGCGGACGAGTTCGAGCGCAAGAAGGCCGACCTGCTCGGGCGTCTCTGACCCTGACCGACCGCGCGGCTACGATACGCGGGACCCCGTTAGAGGAACCCCGTGTCCGACCAACTGCTCGCGTCCATCATCGTCGTCGCCATCATGTTGCTCGTGGGCTTCCCGGTCCACGAGTTCGCACATGCGCTGGCGGCCTATCGACTCGGGGATAGCACCGCCCGCCTGATGGGCAGGCTCACGCTCAACCCGATCGTCCACTTCGACCCGCTCGGCGGGATCCTGCTGGCGGTCACGTTCATCGGCAGCTCGTTGTCCGGGGGAGCGTTCGGGTTCGGCTGGGCGAAACCGACCCCGGTCAACCCCAACAACCTCGAGGGCGGACGATCCGGCGAGGCGATCGTCGCGGCAGCCGGCCCGTTCTCGAACCTCGTGTTGGCCGTTGCCGCCGCGCTGCCGATCCGCTACATCCTCGCGAACCCTGAGCTCGAGGCCCAGATCCCGTCGATGGTCCTCCTGGTCCTGTTCTATTTCGTGCTGATCAACCTCGTGCTGATGGTGTTCAACCTGTTCCCTGTCCCGCCGCTCGACGGTTCGAAGGTCCTCTTCGCCTTGCTGCCTCCGCAGCTTGCGTGGCGTTGGCGGCCAGTCCTCGAGCAGTACGGGTTCGTGCTGTTGCTGCTGCTCTTCTTCTTCCCGCCGGGTAACTCGATCGGCGGGCGCATCGTCAGCCCGATCATCGATGGCATCTTCCGTCTCCTGGTGGGCGTCTAAGGTCCGCCAGTTCCGGTCGCACGTCCGGGCTCGGGTCGGCCCGGAGGAGCGCGCCGGACTGGCGGCCTGGCTCACACCCGCACAGCTCGCGCTCTTCGATTCGATGCATGTCGCCGACCGGCGCCACGGCCTCGACGTCGTCGCCACCCTGCGCAAGGACGGCGCGGCCGACGACGATCTGCTCGTCGCGGGTCTGCTCCACGACGCCGGGAAGGGTCACACCGGCGTCTGGCCGAGGGTCGCCTACGCTCTCGGGCAGACGTACGGGGCATGGGTGTGGCGTGTGGCCGGGATCGTCCCCGGCTGGCGGCCAGTCCTGGCCCGCCTCCGCGACCATGCCGCGTTCTCCGCACGGCTGGCCGGCGAGGCGGGCTGCTCGGCTCGGACCGTCGAGCTGATCCGGCACCAGGACGCCCCGCTGGACCCCGACGCCGGGCGCGCACTCCAGCTCGCGGACGAGGCCAACTGATGGTCGCGGACGTCAATGGATCGCCCGGCGTGCCGGTGATGACCCCCGGGGCGACGGCCGTTCGCATCGGTGATGGGCGGCCCGAGAGCTCGACCCATGTGCAGGTCGCGACGTTCGACGGACCGCTGGCACTGCTCTTGTCGCTCATCGAGGCCCGCCAGCTCGACGTGCTGACCGTGCCGTTGGGCGGCCTGGCCGACGCCTATCTCGAGGCGCTCGCCGGGCTCGAGGTCGATCGCCTCGGCAACATCAGCGCGTTCGTCGCGGTGGCCTCGCAGTTGATCCTCATCAAGAGCCGCGCGATGTTGCCGCGACCCCCGGCGATCGAGCCGGGCTCACTCGACACCGATGACGCGCCCGACCCCGAGGCGGAGCTGCGCAAGCGTCTGATCCTGTACCGCGCCCACCGTGACGCCGGTCTGCGTCTGGCGGAGGGCGCGCTGGAGCGGATCGGCCTGTTCCGCCGCGAGCCCGGCGCGGCCCGCGCCGCCGGCATGGCCGGTGCCCGGCCGGCCGACGCGCCGCCGATCGATCCGGGTCGTCTCGCCGGGGCGCTCGCCCATCTCGCGCTGATCGCGCCACCGCCCGACCCACCACAGGAGGTCATGCCGCGCACGATCACCCTGACCGAGCGCGCGGCGATCATCCGGGCTGCCCTGCGCGATGCACCGGCGATCGTCCTCCAGGACCTGCTCGCCGGCGTCCGCGACCGGGTGATCGTCGCGGTGACGTTCCTCGCTCTCCTCGAGCTGATGAAGCGACGCGAGATCGTCGTCGAGCAGGACGAGCCGTGGGGTCCGATCGTCGCCCGCGCGACCGGCGACGTCATCGACGACTCGCCGCTCGACGAGTCGCTGGAGTCCTTCGCATGACCGACGAGCTCGACCTGGTGGTGGGCGTCGCGGGCGACGGCCTCGAGGCCGACGAGGGGCTCGCGTCGCCGGAGGAGGGGGCGGCGCCGTCCGAGGATCGTCCGCCGCTCGAGCTGACCGAAACCGCGCTCGAGGCTCTGCTCTTCGTCGCCGAGCGGCCGCTGAGCCGCCGCGAGATCGCGTCGCTCGCCGGCGTCGATCACGACACCGTGGACCAGCGCCTCGGAGACCTCGAAGTCACGCTCGCACAGCGCGGGATCCGCCTCATCCTCGATGGCGACAGGGTCGAGCTCGCGACGGCACCGGAGGCCGGCGCGCTGGTCGCTCGGTACGTCGGGGTGGACGCGATCCGGCTGTCACCCGCGAGCCTGGAAACCCTCGCGATCGTCGCCTACCGCCAACCCGTCACGCGTGCGGCCATCGAGCGTATCCGCGGCGTCGACTCGGACTACACGGTCCGGTCGCTGCTGCACCGGCGGCTGATCGTGGAGCTCGGTCGATCCGATGCGCCGGGCCGGCCGTTCCTGTACGGCACCGGCTTCGACTTCCTGGAGCGGTTCGGGCTGACCAGCCTCACCGAGCTCCCACCGGTGGATGTCGACGTCGCCGCGCGCTTGGCCGAGGAAGGCGGCGAGGCCGTGACGGAGCCCATGTTCCCGGACGACGTCCCAGCCGAGGCCTGATGCCGCCGGAGCGACTCCAGAAGGTGCTCGCAGCGGCCGGCGTCGCCTCTCGCCGGGCGGCGGAGTCGATGATCGCGTCGGGCCGCGTCACCGTCGACGGCAAAGTGGCGACGCTCGGCACGCAAGCAGATCCCGATCGATCGGTCATCGCGGTCGACGGGCGGGTCATCGGGTCGGCTGTGGCTCACGCGTACCTGTTGCTGCACAAGCCGGCGGGGGTCACCTCGACGACCCGCGATCGCCATGCCGAGACGACCGTGCTGGACCTCGTCCCGACCGCCCTCGTGCCGGACGGGGCGCTGCTCTACCCGGTCGGCCGCCTGGACCAGGACAGCGAAGGGATGCTGCTCCTGACCAACGACGGGGCGTGGGCCGATCGGGTGCTGCACCCGCGCCACGGCGTGGAACGCGAGTACGCGATCGGCCTGGAACGGCCGCTCGGCGACGACCAGGTGGCGGCGTTGCAGGCCGGGATCCGGCTGGACGAGGGTCGCGCGACGGTCGGCGGCCTGCGCGCCATGACCCGGATCGAGGTCGAGCGGCTCGGCGACCTGCTGCGACCGACCCCGCCCGAGCTGGTCTGGTACCGGGCGACACTGACGCAGGGCTGGAAACGGCAGCTGCGCCGGATGTTCGGCGCGATCGGTGCCCCGGTCGCGCGCCTCGTGCGTGTCCGGATCGGCCCGGTTCGTATCGACGGCCTCCGCAGCGGCGCGATCCGGCCTCTCAAGGCACCGGAGATGCGTGGCCTGGGCGCCGGCGGCGGGCGCTCTCGGTCCGCGCCACCTCCATCGGACAAGGCAAGGAGTGACGATGGGCTTCCTGCGACGCGTCCTCGGCGGCGCTGAGCCACAGCTCCCGGACTGGTCGCCGTTCGACGACGGGCGTACGCACCAGGCGTTCCTCGACGCGGTCGAGGCCGACCTGCGGCGGCGCGGGATCTCGTTCACGATCGACGAGGGCGTCGTCCTCGTGCCCACCGACGGCGAGGACGAACCCGGCCAGTTCGGCCTCGCGAACCTGTCCCAGCAGTGCGCGGCCGACGACCGTGAGGACTGGCCGCGGATCATCGCGACGCACTTCACGAGTGTTTTCTCGATCCAGGGCCGCGACCTCGATGCCCTCGCCGCGGACTACGAGCAGGTGCGACCCATCCTTCGGATCCGTCTCATGCCGGATGAGTCGATGGGCGGCGTCGGCGTCCCCGGCGCCACAGTCCGGGCCATCGCGCCGGGCATCCAGGCGGTCCTCGTGTACGACTTCCCGGATTCGACGGCATCGGTCCACGTGGAGCACCTGGCGGAGTGGCCGGTCGACGAGGACGCGGCGTTCGCGCAGGCCCTGGCGAACCTGGACCACGAACCGAAGCCGCTCAGCGAGGACATGGAGGTCGAGCCCGGGACGTCGGTGCGGATCCTGTACGGCGACAGCTTCTACGTCGCGACCCAGGTGCTGCGCCTCGGTGACGTCCTGCCGTCGGGCACGACCGATGCCCTCGTCGCGGTCCCGAACCGCCACACGCTGATCGTCCACCCGATCGTCGATGGCGGCGCGGTCGCGGCCATGCAGCCGCTCTACCGGCTCGCCGCGCAGCTCTTCCGCGAAGGGCCCGGCTCGATCAGCGACCAGCCGTACTGGTGGCACGACGGAGGGCTCGAGGTCATCCCGCACCACGTGAAGGGCCGCGACGTCACGGTCGTGCCACCGGACGGGTTGCTGGCTGTCTTCGAGCGCGTCATCGCCCGGACCGAGGGCCGCTGACCGCTATCCTTCGGGCCATGGAGCGATTGGTCGTCGCCCTCGACGGACCCGGCTCGTCGGGCAAGAGCAGTGTCGGCGCCGCCGCGGCGCGCGAAGTCGGCTACCGGTTCTGCGATACCGGCCTGCTGTACCGCGCCGTCACATGGCTGGCGGAAGCGCGAGGCGTGCCGGTCGATGACCCCGAGGGGCTCGTCGACCTCGTCGCCGGCGTCGAGCTCGCCGAGGATGCGGCCGGACGTCTCGAACGCGTGCGCGTTGACGGCGTGGACCACACGGCCGATGTCCGCGGTCCCGCGGTCGATGCGGCCGTGTCCGCGGTGTCGGCCGTCCCCGAGGTCCGTGCCGCCCTGCTGGCGCGCCAGCGCGACCTGGCTGCCGGCGGCGGGATCGTGATGGCCGGCCGGGACATCGGCACGGTCGTGCTGCCCGACGCCGACCTGAAGATCTATCTCGACGCATCAGTCGACGAGCGCGCTCGCCGGCGCGCCGAGGAGCGCGGCCTCGATCCCGACGGGCCTGCAGGGATCGCCATCCTCGAGGCGCTGCGGCGCCGCGATCGGCTCGACACGACCCGCGCGGTGGCGCCGTTGCGTGTGGCGCCCGACGCGCGGGTGATCACGACCGACGGGAACACCTTCGAGCAGACCGTCGATGCCGTGGTCGGGGCGATCCGCGATGCGGAGGCCCGCCTGGAGCCGGCCCGCTCATCGTGACCGGAGGGCAGCGACCGACGACGCCGATCGTCGATGACATCGCGCCGTGGATGAGCGCGCTCGCAGGGGCGGTGCGTGTCGGGCTGGCGGGTCTGACCCGGGTTCGGGTCGAGGGAGCGATCGATGAGATCCCGCGTACCGGGCCGGTGATCATCGCGGCGAACCACAGCTCGAACCTGGACGTGCCGGTCCTCGGCTCGTCGCTCATGCCGAAGCTCGGCCGGCGGCTGCAATGGCTGGGCAAGAAGGAGCTGTTCGACTGGCCGGTCGTCGGCTGGATCGCCCGCAATGGCGGGGTCCACGCGGTCGACCGCTCATCGGCCGACGTCGAGGCGTTCCGGCTCGCCTCCCGCATCCTCGAGGAGGGGCACGCGCTGTTCGTGTTCCCCGAGGGGACGCGCAGCCACGACGGGACACTGGGGGAGGGTCGCGACGGGGTGGCGGTGCTGGCCCTGCGGACCGGAGCACCGATCGTCCCAGTCGGCGTGACGGGGGCCTACGAGCGCTGGCCGCGGGGCCAGAAACTGCCACACCCGGGTGGTCGCGTCACGGCCCGCGTCGGCTCCCCGTTCCGCCTCGCAGACGCCCTGCCGCCCGGCCTGGACCGCCGTGCGGCGAAGACCGAGGCGACGGAGCTGATCATGCGGCGCATCGCGGAGCTCCTGCCTGAGCGGCAGCGAGGGCAGTACGGCACGGCGCCGACCGGACAGGCTTCGCAGAACCGCCCTGAACGGGGCCCCGTGGGATAATCGGATCGTGGGAACGGTCCAGGAGGTCCGCATCGCGAAGCGGACCGGCTTCTGTTACGGAGTGCGCGAGGCGATCGACAAGGCCAAGGAGGCCTCGGCCGCCGGGAAGGCGACGCATACCCTCGGACAGGTCGTCCACAACGAGGGCGTCGTCCGCGACCTCCAGCAGATGGGCATCCAGACCGTCGAAACGCTCGACGACGTCGACCACGGTGCGGCCGTCGTGATCCGCGCGCACGGTGTGCGGCCGGACGTCATGGCCCGCGCCGAGGAGCGCGGCCTCGAAGTCATCGACGGCACCTGCACGTGGGTGATCCAGGAGCAGAAAGAGCTCGTCCGCCTCGTCGAGGAGGGCTACACGATCGTCATCCTCGGGACACCCCAGCATCCCGAAGTCGTCGGCCTGCTCGGTTTCGCGCCAGACGCGATCGTCGTCGACGAGGAAGAGGAGTGGGATGCCGGCATCCCACGCAAGAAGCGGATGGCATTGCTCTCCCAGTCGACCCAGCCGCCCTGGAAGTTCGAGAAGCTCGCCGCGCTCATGGTGTCCCGCGCGCACGAGCTCAAGATCGTGAACACGGTCTGCCCGGTCACGATCCGCCGCCAACAGGACACGATGGAGACCGCTGCCGACGTCGACCTCATGGTCGTGGTCGGTGGCCGATCGAGCGCGAACACGAAGGAGCTGACGCGTCTGTGCGAGATCGCCGGGACGCCGGCCATCCAGATCGAGAACGTGCGCGATCTGACCGATGAGTCGGTGTTCGCGAACGCGAGGATCGTCGGTGTGACGGGCGGCACCTCGACGCCGATCGAAGACTTGCGCGACGTGACCCGCCGGATCCTCGAGTTGGCCGGAACGAGCGAGACCGCTCCCCACGCCGACGAGCTCGCCGACGCGGCGCTGGGTCGTGCCGCGACCCCAGCCGGACGGACGACCTCGCTGCCCGACGCGATCTCGAGACCGACCACCGGCGCGGCGTAGGCGTGGCCATCGGGCAACCCTCCGAGGACCGACGCGACGCTCCTGCGAGCCACAGGTCCTCGGTCTCGGGTCCGCGACTGGGTGGGGCGCTGCCGATCGTGGCGATCGTCGGCCGGCCGAACGTCGGCAAGAGCACGCTCTTCAACCGGGTCATCGGGTCGCGCACCGCGATCGTGGAGGATCGGGCGCGGACGACGCGTGACCGGCTGTACGGCGACGCCGAGTGGAACGGCCGGCGGTTCGTCATCGTCGACACGGGCGGGCTCGAGGTCGACACCGACGACCCGATCGAGCTGCGCGTCCAGGAGCAGGCCCGGCTGGCCATCTCCGAGGCAGACGTCATCCTGTTCGTGGTCGATGCCGCGGCGGGCACGACACCCGCCGACCTCGAGGCAGCTGAGCTTCTCAGACGGGCACCGGCGCCGGTGATCGTGGCCGTCAACAAGGCCGACAACGAGAAGCGCGAGATCGAGGCCGCCGAGTTCCACGCGATGGGCTGGGACGAGACCTATCCGATCTCCGCGAGCCACGGTCGTGGCACCGGCGACCTGCTCGACGCGATCGTCTGGGCGCTGCCGCCCGAGAGCCAGCAGGAGCTCGCCCGCAAGACGCGCGACGCCGAGGCGGAGGCGTGGGCCGATGAGGTCGCGACGGGCCGGCTCGAGCCATTCGTGGTCGGTGATCCCGAGGAGGACCTGGCTGGGGACGGCGAGGCCGCGATCGACGATACAGAGGCGGCACGCTGGGACGCCGCGATCGCGGCCGAGGCCGACACGGCACCCGCGGCGATCGCGTTCGTCGGTCGCCCGAACGTGGGCAAGTCGAGCCTCGTGAACGCGCTGCTCGGCGAGGACCGGGCGATCGTGTCGGAGGTGCCCGGGACGACCCGCGACGCCATCGACACGCGCCTGGCGTGGGGTCGCAGCGAGGTCGTCCTGATCGACACCGCCGGCATCCGGCGACGGGGTAAGGTCGCCTCGGGAGCGGCGGCCGAGCGCTATTCGACGATGCGCGCGCTGACGGCGCTGTCACGTGCCGACGTCGCCGTCCTGGTCATCGATGCGGTCGAGGGCCTGACCTCTCAGGACGCCCATGTCGCCGGCTATGCCGTCGAGGAGGGCAAGGGCCTGGTCATCGCGGTCAACAAGTGGGATCTCGTCGCCGACAAGACCGACCGCACGTTCGACCAGTACATCGAGTGGATCAGGAACGATGCGCCGTTCCTCGAGTTCGCCCCGGTCGTGTCGATCAGCGCCAAGACCGGCCAGCGGGTCGGGCGCGTGCTCGAGCTCGCGGTCGATATCTGGGCGGAACGCCGCCGGCGCATACCGACCGCTGAATTGAACAGGGTCCTGATGGCGGCCACAGATCGGACGCCACCGCCGCTCGTCCGCGGCAAGCGGGCGAAGCTCTACTACGCGACACAGGCGGCGATCAATCCGCCGACGTTCGTGTTCTTCGCATCTGACGCATCGGCCGTCCACTTTTCGTATCGCCGCTATCTCGAGAACCGGTTGCGCGAGACGTTCGGGTTCGACGGCACGCCGATCCGGTTGGTGTTCCGCGATCGCGCCTCGGTCAAGCTGCCGCGTCGCCGGAAGGCCCGATCATCTCCTTCGACGAAGGGCCGCCGGCTGTCCCCTTCACGAAATCGCCGACCGAGCTGATGGACGACGCGCCCAGGGTCGCGGTCGTCGGAGCGGGGGCGTGGGGCACAACCGTCGCGGCGATCGTCGCCAGGCGTGAACCGGCGCTCATCGTCACCCACAGACCCGAGGTCGCCGACGAGATCAACGAGACGCACCGCAACGAGCGGCGGCTGCCGGGTATCGACCTGCCGGAGGCGCTGACGGCGACCGCCGATCCGACGAGGCTCGCCGAGGCGATCGACCTCGTGATCTTCGCTGCCCCCTCGTCGCACCTGCGGTCAGTCGTCGAGGGATCCGCGCCGTACGTCCCGCCGGGCGCCGATGTGCTGTCGATCGTGAAGGGCCTGGAGCGGGGCTCACTGCTGCGGATGAGCGAGGTCATCGCCGACGC
The DNA here is from genome assembly GCA_963819655.1 of uncultured Chloroflexia bacterium. GTDB lineage: Bacteria > Chloroflexota > Limnocylindria > Limnocylindrales > CSP1-4 > SPCO01. The sequence continues at coordinate 435,763 of CAWFXA010000003.1, forward strand.
CGGCGGGATCGACCCGGCGCGCATCGCGGCGCTGTCGGGGCCGAACCTCGCCTTGGAGATCGCGGGGGGTCTGCCCGCATCGGCCGTCGTCGCGGCGGAGGACCTCGAGGTGGCGACGCGCATCGCCGGGCGCCTCGGCCGGCGAGAGTTCCGGCTGTACGTGAATCGCGACATCCTCGGCGTGGAGTTGTGCGGCGCGCTCAAGAACGTGCTGGCGATCGCCGCCGGCGCCGCCGACGGCCTCGGCTTCGGCGACAACGGCAAGGCCGGGCTGATGACCCGCGGCCTGGCCGAGATGATCCGGCTCGGCGCCGCCGCCGGCGCGAACCGCCTCACGTTCGCCGGGCTGGCTGGCATCGGGGACGTGATCGCGACTTGCGGGTCGCGGCTGTCGCGCAACCACCGGCTCGGCGAGGAGCTCGCGAAGGGCCGGCCGTGGGCGGAGATCGAGGCCACCCTGCCGGGGACGGCCGAGGGCGCCTACACCGTCGAAGCGGCCCTCGCCCTGGCCGATCGCTATGGCGTCGAGATGCCGATCGCGCAGGAGGTCTACCTGGCCCTGTTCGAGGGCAAGAGCGTCCAGCGTTGCCTGATCGACCTGCTGTCGCGCGAGTCCAAGGACGAGTTGCAGGACCTCGCCTGACGGCGGTCGGGCGGGCGGCCGGCCAGGGGGCGCGTGCTAGACTGCGGACCCCGTCGGGGCGTGGCGCAGTCTGGTAGCGCACCAGTCTGGGGGACTGGTGGTCGTGGGTTCAAATCCCGCCGCCCCGACCAATTCCCCCGCACTAACGTGCCTGGACCGATCCGGAACGTGGCGCCCAAGACAGGAGCGGTCCATGGCGAACGAACGGACGTATCCGTGTCTGCCCTGCGCTGAGATCGACGGATCGGTCGCGTTCTACGAATCGCTCGGGTTCACGAGAACCTACCGACAGGTTCGTCCGAACCCGTACGCGGTGGTCGCCCGCGAGGACCTCCAGATCCACCTCTTCGGCATCGACGGCTTCAAGCCCGAGGACTCGTACGGCACCGTGATCGTCGCTGTCCCGGACCCCGACAGCCTCTATCGTGACTTCGCGGCGGGATTGCGGAAGGCGCACGGCAAGCTGCCCGTCACCGGCATCCCGCGTATCACCCGACCGCGCAAGAAGTACGGCACGGTGCGCGGTTTCAGCGTCGTCGACCCGGGCGGGAACTGGCTGCGGATCTCCAAACTCGGCGAGACGGAAGAGGAAGACTCCGCGGAGAAGGCCGAGGGATTGGCGCAGATCGTCTACGTCGCGGCGCGCCTGGGCGATGCCCACGGCGATGAGGCGCTTGCGCTGAAGACGCTCGACAGCGGCCTGACCCAATTCGGCGACGCCGCCAAACCGATCGAACTCGCGCGTGCCTACCTGTACCGAGCGGAACTGGCCGTCCGGACACAGGACCTTTCGCTGGCTCGATCATCCCTTGCGACGGCGGAGTCGCTCGACTTGACCACGGACGAAGTGGCCGAGCTCGCCGATGAGTTCGCTCACGTGACCGAGCTTCTCACTCAGGACTGATCGAGCATCGAGCACGCTGCTCTCTCAGGCGATGGGCCCCAAGAGCAGCCATCGTGTTCGGCCTCCGCTCGGACCACGGCCGGTCTCGACCGGCTCGTCTGATGGCACGCGCCGGACGGTCGGCGTCGATGGCTCGAGGCTGGCGGCGTCGACGACATCGGTGATCGCATAGGGCAGCGACTAGAGCGGCAGTTTGATCTGCACCTTGGGCTCGTCGTCATCGCCGCTGGACCGATCCGGTTTCGCGTCGGGCGGCGTGCCTTCGATGTACTCGCGACGCAACTGCTCGATCCGCGCCGCGAGGCCGTCAGCGATATCGCTGTCGACAGCTTCCTCCCGCTCCATCGCGAGCTCGTGCCATTCCGCGAGGATCTGCTTCGCGGTACGCGGAGGGGGCATCGCGTCCTCCAACTGTCCTTGGGTGGCGGGACTGTAGCGGGCTGGCAGCTGCGAGCGCCGCAGCTGCGGACCGGCTCGCGTTGCAGGGGCGTCGCGCACTCGTTGCACGGACGCGCAGACCGCCGTCGTCGTCCCGAGGCTCACCCGAGATGCGGCGGTTTCGTCGGTTTCGGAGGTTTCGGCGTCTTCGACGGCCTTGGCTCAGGCGTGGGAGTGGGCGTGGGCGTCGGCTGAGCGATGGGAGCGGGTGTCGGCGTGGCCGTTGGCGCCGGCGTGGGGGCGGGCGTCGGTGCGGGTGAGGGAGTCGCACGCGGCGTCGGAGCCGCCGTCGAGACCGGCGTCGCCACGGGCGTGGGCGCCGCCGTGGGATTCACTCTGGCCGTCGGGACGGGCGTCGGCGGAGGGGATGGAGTCACTGGGGCCATCGGGCCTGGTGGACTCGGCGTTTGCCCCGCCGACGATCGAGGCGGCTGGACTCGAGGCTCCGGTCCATCCGATCCCGACCGGGTTCGTTCGATCTCGGTCACCGAGGGCGGTGCTCCGGTTGACTCGGGTGTTATCGGAACGGGTTCGGGCCTCCGGGTCGCCGGACTCTCGGGCTCGAGCCGCATCGCCACGGCGGGTCGATATCCCGGATCCATCGAAACCGGAGGGTCCGTATCCACGATCAGAGCAACGACCATGGTCACGGTTAGGCCGACACCGATCCCCACGAACGTCTGATCGGCCGATGACAACACCGCGACCTCCGGCTACTCCGGAGCGATCTGGGGGCAACCCAATGATACGGACCGCGGCAACCGACGCGGTCAAACCTAGGCGATGGGCCCCAGGAGCAGCCATCGCGTTCGGCCTCCGCTCGGACCACGGCCGGTCTCGACCGGCTCGTCTGATGGCACGCGTCGGACGGTCGGCGTCGATGGCTCGAGGCTGGCGGCCTCGGTGCGATCGGGCGTGTCCAAGTCGAATCGACAGTAGGCACACATGCGGAGCTGGTCCGCCCGAAGATGCCCGCATCTCGTGCAGTACTGGCTGTCGGACTCGGACGCATAGAGGTCGCTCGGCGACCTCGCGGGTTCCATCGTCATCGCTGACCCCACTCTCGGCCTGGAACGCGACGAATGGACCAATGCGGGCGGGGTCTGTACTTCGCGTGACGCGCAGGCCCCGGGCATATCCCGGGTGGACGACTAACGTTACTCGCCCTGCGGCTTGCTCGCAATGGACATGCATCGACGATCTGGACGCTTCCGACGCGGTGGACGAACATCGCACCACGTCCCAAGCCTTAACCTAGGTCTCCAAAGCGCGGGGCGTGGCCGCCTCAGACCGGCCCTGCCTGCCAGTTCATCCCGCAAGGGGGATCAGTGACCGAGCCCGTCGAGACCCCGCCGCCGGTCGCGCCAGAGTCCGGAACGAGCGGTCTGCTGCCGCCCGGGCTCGTCTTCGCCGACACGCCGTCTCGCATCGCGGCTTACGTGCTGGACAGCTTCCTGTTGAGTGCGCTCGTCTCGATCCCGCCAGCCCTGCTCGGGTTCTACGACTACTCGTACAGCGGCGGCGCGTATCCCGATCCGATCTCCCGCGCGTCGTTCGTCGGTCTGACGATCTTCAGCTTCGCGATGAGTGCGGCCTACTTCCTGTGGTTCTGGACCGGTGGCCGCCGAGCGACGCCCGGCCAACGCGTGTTCGGGATCCAGCTCGGGAACGCATTCGATGGCCGGCCGCTCACGATGACGCAGGCGATCGAGCGCTGGCTGGCGATGGGCTGGTGGGCGACGCTGCTGATCCTGCTGCCGTTCCTGGCCATCGCGATCGCGTCGTACGCGGTGTTCGCGGTGTGGTGGGTCGTGCTCGTCATCTCGATCATCGTCAGCCCGACCAAGCAGGGCATCCACGATCGCTTCTCCCGGTCCGCATTGGTCCGGCCGGCTGGTCAGGGCAATCGATGGGCGGTCGGTTGTCTGTGGGTGCTCGCCATCGTGACGATCCTGGAGATCGGAGCGGTCATCCTCCTGGCGTCGTTGATGAACACCCTCGCGGACTCCGATCTGTATCCGCCAGGTTTGAACCCGTTCGACTACATGTGGGAACAGATCCGGACCATCTGGCCCTCGTAGCTTTCCCTATGATGGGGGCCTCGCAGGGAAGGGGAGGACGATGACCCAGCCACCGGACGAGCGCCCACCGCGGCCCGACGAGCCCGAGGGCGACGCAGCATCCGAGAACGCGCCGACCGTCGCGTGGACCCCGCCCGAGTCAGAGGGCGAGAAGCCGGCCGAGGAGGGCGGCACTGGGTATACGGCTGTCCCCGATGACAACGCACCGGCACCCGAGGCCGCCGCCCCGCTACCGCCCGAACCGCGATCGGAATCATTGCCACCAGTGGAACCAGCCGAGCCGGCCCCGCCGCCCGCGGCGCCGGGCGGCCCCATCATCAGTGCCACGCCGACGCCACCTGCCTCCGGATGGCAGACGCCGGCGGAGCCCGCCGCGCCAGGTGTCCCGCCCGTCGTGCCTCCGAGCGGCGGCTGGGAGATGCCGACCGCCGCGGCGGCGCTGCCGCAGCAGCAGGGCTATGTGATCGCCGGCGTCGGTGCCCGCGTCGTCGCGTGGCTGATCGACGTCACGCTGGCGGGCATCATCCCGGGCATCCTCGCATTCGCTGTCGTCGACTGGACAGGGATCATGCGTGAGGCCATCGAACAGGCGCGGCTCAGCCCCAGCGGACAGATCACCGGCGGGATGACAGCCACGACGATCCCGGTGACCCTGGACTACGTCCTCGCGACGCTGATCGGTCTCGGGGTCCAGTTCCTGTACTTCGTCGGGTTCTGGACGAGCCGCTGGCAGGCCACGCCCGGCATGATCGGGCTGAAGATGCGCGTGGTCGACGCGAACACCGGTAGCACGCTGTCGGTCGTCCAGGCGACGAAGCGATGGATCGCCCTCGGTTGGCCGCTCGTGTTGCTTGGGCTCGTGCCCGCCCTTCAGGCCGTCCAGGGCCTGCTTCAGCTCGGACTGACCGTGTTCCTGTTCTTCACGACCGTGACGAACGACCGGAAGCAGGGTCTTCACGACAAGTTCGCGAACTCGCTCGTCATCCGCTCGGTCACGAGCGGCAGCGGCGCCACCTTCGCGGGCTGCCTCGTCTGGGGCGTCCTCGTGATCCTGATCAGCTTCATCGCCTTCACGCTGTTCTTCGCGGCCGTGATGCCTGACTTGATCGACTACATCCGAGAGACCAACCCCAACGCCATATGACATCGGAGCGACCGGGGCCGCCCGAGCCGCTCGAACCGCCGGGATCGACGCCGCCGGCCGATCCCGGCGCTGACACGGCGCCCTACGCGCCACCACCACCGCCGGAATCGCCTCCGACCGACCCGGTGCAGCCTCCGTTGGCGCCCCCGCCCCCACCCGGCCCCGCGCCGGGCGGGGGGTGGGCGACGCCAGTGGTCGCCCGCCAGGAGGTCGCGCCGGGACTCGTCTTCTCCGACACGGCGTCGAGGTTCGTCGCCTACGTGATCGACCTGATCCTGATCGGGATCGTCACGGGGATCGTCGGGGAGCTGCTCGGCGTCGGGCCCGGGACACCGCCGCTGACCGACAGCTCGACAGACTTCACCCAGGCCTTCGAAACCAGCGTCGAGTACACGATCCTCGATCTTGCCATCGGGGCCTTGTACTTCATCGCATCGTGGTCCGGCGGTCGCCGGGCGACGCTGGGGCAACGTCTCTTCGGCATCCAGGTGGGGAACGCGTTCGACGGCCGTCCTTTGAGGCTCGACCAGGCGGTTCGGCGCTGGCTCGGGATCGGCGACTTCCTTCTCCTGCTCGGGATCATCCCGGCGCTCGGGCCTGCGTCATCGGGCCTGCTATTCGTCTGGAACATCGCGCTGTTGATCACGACCGCGACAAGCCCCACGAAACAAGGTCTGCATGACAGGCTCGCGAACTCTGCCGTCGTCCGGCCCGCCAATGCGGGGAACGGGCTGGCGTACGGCTGCCTCGCGATCATCGTTGCGTTACTGGTCGTCTCCATCGTCGCTATCGTCGGTCTCGTCTTCCTCGGTGGGCAGGTCAGCTCGATCCTGTCCGAAGTCGGCGAGTCGATCTGACGAAGTCGATGGAAGGCGTCCCGGACCCAGCGCAGGTCGATGGGCTCTCGGACATGGACCCGGCGACGTTTCGGGCCGCGGCGCACGCGGTGGTCGACCTCATGGCCGACTACCTGGCCACGATCGAGGAACGGGCAGTCTTCCCGCCGGTCGAGCCCGGATCGTTGCGGCCGGAGTTCCCGGGCGCGGCTCCTGATGCGCCGGAGGCACTCGACGCGATCCTGGCCGACTACGAGCGCCTGATCCCCTCGTCGGCGACGCACTGGCAGCACCCGGGCTTCATGGCGTACTTCGCGACGACGGCATCGGGACCCGGGATCCTCGGCGAGATGCTGACCGCCGTTCTCGGTCAGAACCCGATGCTGTGGCGGACCTCGCCGATCGGCACCGAGCTCGAGGAGGTCGTGGTCGATTGGCTGCGGATCGCGCTCGGCCTGCCGGACGAATTCGACGGGCTGTTGACCGACACGGCATCGACGTCGTCGCTCATCGCCCTGGCAGCGGCGCGGGAGGCGGCCGGGCTGGACGTCGCGGCACGCGGGCTCGCCGGCCGCCAGGACGTCCCCGCGGTTCGCGTCTACGCGTCGGCGGAGGCCCACAGCTCGATCGAAAAGGCGTGCATGACGCTCGGGATCGGCCGGGAAGGCCTCGTCCGGATCCCGGTCGACGAGGCGTTCGCGCTGCGTCCCGAGGCGCTCGCCGACGCGATCCGCGCGGACGGTGCCGCCGGACGCCGGCCGATCGCCATCGTCGCGACGATCGGGACGACGTCGTCGACCGCGGTCGATCCTGTCCCTCCGATCGCGGACATCGCCGCGCGCGAAGGCCTGTGGCTCCATGTCGACGCTGCGTACGCCGGGGCCGTGGCGTTGATCCCGGAGCGCCGCGCGCCCTTCGAGGGGTGGGATCGCGCCGACTCGATCGTGATCAACCCGCACAAGTGGCTGTTCACTCCACTCGACGCCTCGCTGCTCCTGACACGGCGGATGCCCGACCTGCGCGCCGCCTTCAGCCTCGTGCCCGAGTACCTGCGGACGCTCGATCGCGCGACGCCGGTCCGCGACTACACCGAGTACCAGCCGCAGCTCGGGCGGCGGTTCCGCGCCTTGAAGCTGTGGATGCAGCTGCGCTGGTTCGGGCTCGACGGGCTGCGGCGCCGGATCGAGCGGCATATCTCGATGGCCCACGAGTTCGCCGCATGGATCGATGACGCGCCCGACTGGGAGCGTCTGGCGCCCGTTCCGTTCTCGACCGCTTGCTTCCGCTGGAAGCCCGGCTCGGGCATGGACGACGAGGTTCTCGACGTACGCAACGCCGCGATCATGGACGCCGTGAATCGGAGCGGTGACGTCTTCCTGTCGCACACCCGCCTCGACGGGCGGTTCACGATCCGCCTGTCGATCGGCAACCTGCGGACGGAGCCTCGCCACGTTGCGCACGCATGGGAACTCCTGCGAGAGGCGGCGAGCGAGGCCGCCGGCGGGTGAGCCCGAGCCCGCGGCCCCACGACGTCCAGTTCTTCTCGTCACCGGACGAGCTACGCGACTGGTTCGATGCGAACCATGCGACGGCCACGGAACTGTGGCTTGGCCAACACCGCAAGTCGACGGGTCGACCGACCATCGCCTGGACCGAAGCTGTCGATGAGGCGCTGTGCGTCGGCTGGATCGATGGCGTCCGCTACAGCCTGGACGACGAACGGTTCGCGCAACGCTTCACGCCTCGGCGAAAGGGCAGCAACTGGAGCGCGATCAACGTTCAGAAGGTGGCCGACCTGACAGCGCAAGGTCGCATGAGGCCGGCGGGTCTCGCCGCGTTCGAGGCCCGGACGCCCGAGAGGACCGGGGTCTACTCCTACGAGCGCGAGGCCGTCGCGCTCACGGACGACGAGAACACGACGATCAAAGCGAACGCAGCAGCCTGGGCTGACTGGGAGCGCCGTCCGCCGTCCTACCGTCGGGCTGCGACGCACTGGATCGTGAGCGCCAAGAAGCCGGAGACACGAGCCCGCCGGCTGCAGACCCTGATCGAGGATTCGGCAGCCGCTCGCCCTGTGGCGCCATTGCGTCCACGACGCGGAGCGAATGTCAACGCGGATGGCGGTTGATCAGACGGCTTCGGCTCGCTCCTTGAGGCCGTTCGCGAACATGTCGAATGACGGCTGCAGGTCGGGCATGCTCCGCCACATCATCCCGAGCAACGGGCCGCTGTATTCCTCGCGCATGTGGAACCTTGTGGAACCGTCGCCCTGCGCGTCCAGCGTGTACGTCCGAACTCCCTTGAAGAGTCCGAGCGGCATCCCGCCGCTGAAGACCAGCTTCGAGGAAGGCTCGAACGTCGTGACTTTGACCGGGAACGCGCGGCCGGGCGCCGCCTTTGAATGGATCTTGATGGTCTCGCCCGGCGCGATCTGACCCTCGACCTTGTCCACGCCCGAACCCCATGTGGCCCAGCCGCCCGAGTCGGTCAGGATCGACCAGACGCGATCGGGTTGCGCGCCGATGACCGCTCCTGCCTCATAGGCTCGCATCGCCTTGCACCTCCCACATCGAACGCCCCTATCGGTCGTCAATGGTAACAGGTTGGTTACCGATCAACGCAGGGTCGCTCAATCCCCGAGGCACCCCGGAACCCCGGCCTCGGCAGGCGGTGCAGCGTCGATCGGCACCTCGATCACGGTCTGTCCCAGCGCATCCAGGCCGAGGACCTTCGTTCCCACCGGCCACTCTCCGGGCCACCACGCGAGATACCAGCCGTTCGCGAACGACGCGGTGATCGGCGGGCAGCCCGGTAGAGCGATGAGGACACGGGCGATTCCCGGGCCGACGCGCCCCGAATTGGTGCTGGCCTCAGCCGAGCCGTACCCGCCGTGCTGCTCGATCTCGTTGGCTGGCAGGGGATACCCACTCCGCTTCGCCGAAGCCCGTGCCGCCGCCACCGCCCGCGACGGCCCCCGTCGCGTCGATGGTCATGCCCCAGCACGCCGCCGTGACGCGCTTCGGTCCCGCGTACTGAGCCTCGATCTTCCCGGCGCCGCGCACATCGATCACGACCAGCTGGGCTTCCTGCGGAAACTCAGGGAACGATCCGCGACATGTCTGATCGACGTCATCGACCAGCGTGCCGGGCAGCGCCAAAGGGACGGGTTGCCACGGTCCGACGACCTCCTTGGGAACGTTCGGGCCGCCGCACGCCGCCGCGACGAGCATGGATGCCGCAACGAGAGCCACCGGACGCGCCACGCGGTGAGTGTATGCGCGACCCAAGGGGCGGTCCGTGCCCGATAATGCCGCCATGCCGCCGATCGCCGAGCTGACCCGCATCGAGCCCTATCACCTCTCCCGTCTCGAGGCGCAGGGCACGTTCACGACCGGGCTTCTGCTGGAGCGATCCGAGACGACGACCCGCCGGCAATACCTCGCCGACCAGGTCGACGCCACGACGAACGACGTCCTCGACTGGCGCGACGAGGCCCTGATGCTGAACCTGGCGAGCTTCGGCCCGGACGACCATCAGCTGCTGATCCAGGCCGGGATCGAGGGGTTGCGCGACATCCTGCGCCTGTCGGGCGACGGGTTCCGGGACCGCATCCACGTCGCGGCGATCGAGCTCAATCGCGAGCCACCGGACGACCTCACGCTGGCCGGCTGGTGGGAGCAGGCGAAGACACTCGAAGAGGAGTAGCCGGCCCACGCCGACGCCTCGGGCTACGATGCCCGCGTGCGCATCCTCCTGACCCGCGTGGCGGACCTCTGGATCGCCGTTGCGACCGGACTCGCGATCGTGGCACTGACCCTGCCGCTGTTCCTCAACCCCGTCTGGGTGGCGTTCGAGCAGGGACGTGCACAGGCGACGGCGTGGACCGGGTACTCGGAGCCGCAGCTGCGTCAGGCGACCGACGCGATCCTCGCCGACCTCGTCGTCGGGCCCCCGGATTTCGACGGAACGGTCGATGGGCAGCCGGTCCTCAACGTACGCGAGCGTGCGCACATGCAGGACGTGCGTGGCGTGTTCGTCGGGTTCTTTGCAGCGGCGTTCGTGGCTGCGGTCGGGGCGGTGGCGATCGCGGCGAGGCGCCGTGGCGATGCGCGCCGAGGATCGTGGCGAGCGGTCCGCGGCGGGGCCAAGGGGCTGGCGATCGCCCTTGTCGTCGGGGGCGCGTTCGCCTTCGTCGCCTTCGACGCCCTGTTCGAGACGTTCCATCGCCTCTTCTTCGCGGGCGGGTCGTACTCGTTCGATCCCTCGACCGAGCGGCTCGTCCAGCTCTTCCCGTTCCAGTTCTGGCAGGAGACCGCGATCGCTGTCGGGGCGGTGTGCATCGTCGTGGCGGTCATCGTCGTCGCAGTCGCGTCGCGCCGGCTGACCGCCGGCACGGCGACCTCGGTCACGGCGACCCTCGAGGGCTCGCGCCCATGAGGCCCGACCGCCTGCTGACGGTCGAGGCAGCGCTCGAACGCGTGTTCGCCGCGATCTCCAGCCCGACTGAACCTGAGCTCGCCTGGCTGTCCGAGTCTCTCGGTCGGGTGGCCGCGGAGCCCGTCACGAGTCCGATCTCGCTGCCACCCTGGGACAACTCCGCGATGGACGGCTACGCGATCCGGGCGGCCGATATCGCCGCGGCGACCGAGGACGCGCCGGTCACCCTCGAGGTCACCGGAGAGGTGCGGGCGGGTCAGGCACCCGACACGACCGTTGGGCGCGGGACCGCGGTCCGCATCGCGACCGGCGCGCCTGTGCCCCCGGGTGCCGACGCGGTCATCCAGGTCGAGGCCACGACCCCCCTCGACGCGACCGGCGCCCCCGCGGGTGAGCGCGGCCGGGATGCGACGGGTCCACTGCCAGCGCGGATCGCCGCTCACGCGGCCATCCCGGTCGGGGGCGCGATCCGGCGGCAGGGCAGCGACCTCAGCGCCGGCGCGCCGGTCATCGATGCTGGCACGGTCGTCACGCCTGCGGTCATCGGGCTGGCAGCGGGTGTCGGACTCGAGAACCTCTACGTCCACCGCCGGCCGCACGTCAGCATCCTGGCGACCGGCGACGAGGTCCGCGGCCGCGGCACCCAGCTCGGTCCGGCGGGCATCCCCGACGCCAACGGACCGTCGTTGATGGCCATGGTCGAGGCCGCCGGCGGTCACCCGGATACGCTCGGGATCGCGGCGGACCGCTTCGACGACGTCCGGGCGCGCCTGTGTGCGGGGCTGGTCGGCGGCGCGGACGCCATCATCGTGTCGGGCGGCGTGTCGGTCGGGCCGTACGACGTCGTGCGCACGGCGTTCGAGGAGTTCGGCACGATCGATCTGTGGCGGGTCGCCGTCCAGCCTGGGAAGCCATTCGCGTTCGGGACCGCCCGCGCGCCCGGTGACGACGGCACCGACCCGGATCGACCGGCGACGCTCCTGTTCGGGCTGCCGGGCAACCCCGTCTCGACGTTCGTGACCTTCGAGCTGTTCGTGCGGCCCGCTCTGCGTCGGCTCGCCGGCCACCGCGACGACGACATCCATCGGCCGGTCGATCGTGCGGTCCTGACCGAGGACGTCACCAAGAGCAGCGGGCGACGAGGCTTCATCAGGGTGACGGCGGAGCGCGACGATCGCGGAAGCCCGCGCCGGGACGACCGCGGTCGAGTGCATGTCCGTCTGGCCGGCGGTGCCGGTGGGCAGGGGAGCCACGTGCTGTCTGCGCTGGCCACGGCCGATGCCCTCGCCGTCATCCCCGAAGAGCACGACACGCTTCCCGCCGGTGCCGAGGTCGAGCTGTGGTGGCTCGACCGGGCCTGACGCGCCGACCGGACGCTCCGCCCATCGACCGGGTCGCTATCCTCGGAGCGTGATGGATCCGAAGCCCGGTCGACCGGTCGCCCCCCGCGCGGAGCGCCGCCGCCTGTCGCACGTCGACCGGACCGGTCGTCCGCGGATGGTCGATGTCTCCGGCAAGCCCGTGACCGCTCGGCGGGCCGTCGCGGAGGCGATCGTCACGATGTCGGCCGAGACGCTGAGCCTCGTCATCGATGGCGGCGGGCCGAAGGGTGACGTGCTCGGCGTGGCCGAGCTCGCCGGCGTCATGGGTGCCAAGCGCACCAGCGAACTGATCCCGCTCTGCCATCCGCTGCCGCTGACCGATCTGCAGGTGACGATCACGCCCGACCGGTCGACCAACTCGCTGCGGATCCGGGCCGAGGCCGCGACGACCGGCCAGACCGGCGTCGAGATGGAGGCGATGACGGCGGTGTCGGTCGCCGCGCTGACCGTGTACGACATGGTCAAGGGCGTCGAGCGGGGCGTGACGATCGGTGGCGTGCGGCTGTTGGCCAAATCCGGTGGCAAGAGCGGCGACTGGGTGCGTCAGGAGCGCGAGGCACCGAGCGGTCCGGTCCACCGGCCTGGCGCGCGCTCGGCGGGCAGGATCGCGAAGTCCGGGAAACCCGGCGGTCGGCCGTCGCGGGGTCCGTCGGGATGAAGCGAGCCCTCGTCATCACGGCCAGCGATCGGGTCAACGAGGGCCTCCGGGAGGACACGTCCGGGACCGGTGTCGGTGAGCGGCTCGAGCTGCTCGGGTTCACGGTCCAGCGCGCCGTGCTGCCGGACGATCGCGACGCGCTCCGGGAGGTCCTGCGTGCCTCGGCACAATCGCACGACCTCATCGTGACCACGGGCGGAACGGGGTTGACGCCGCGTGACGTGACGCCGCAGGCGACCACTGACGCGATCGATTACGAGGTGCCGGGTCTGGCCGAGGCGATGCGCGCCGCGGGTCGGAGGTCGACCCCGTTTGCCGATCTGTCGCGCGGCGTCGTCGGCGTGATCGGCCAGGCATTGGTCGTCAACCTGCCCGGCAGCCCGAAGGGCGCGCTCGAGTCGCTGGTGGCGATCGAGGCCGTGCTCGACCACGCGCTCGAGACCCTGGCCGGACCGTTCGACCACGACGCATGACGCTGTTCGGCCCGTTCGCAGACGTCCCGTATTACCCTCTCGTCTTCCCGCTGTTCTACGGCGCCCTCGTGGTGTTCGTGCTGGCGATGGCGCGCCACCTGCGTGTGTTCGCGGCGGTCCGCGCGGAAGGGCCCAGCCCGAACGCCGACATCCCGCGGCGGTTCGTCGGCCTGGTCGAGTACGCCTTCATCCAGACGAAGATGTTCAAGGACTGGCGTGCGGGGCTGATGCACGCGGGCATCTTCTGGGGGTTCGTCCTCCTCACGATCGGCACCGTCAACATCGTCACGGGCGGGATCGTCGAGCAGATCCTGTCGATCCCGCTGGACGGCCTGCTCTGGACACTGATCAGCGCGATGCAGAACGTCGTCGCCGTGATCGTGCTGGTCTCGATCGCGTGGGCGTTCGTCCGGCGGCTCATCACGAAGCCGCGCCGGCTGACCTACAACCGCGACGCCTTGATCATCCTGTCGATGATCGGCGGGGTCGTGGCGACCGAGCTTCTGGCTGAGGCGTTCGAGTTCGCGGTCCACGGCGACCAGCCGGGAGCGTTCGTGTCCGCCGCGCTGGCGGAACCGTTGCGGGGCGCCTTCGCGCCAGACACGCTCGATACGCTGTTCGTCTTCTTCTGGTGGGCGCATGTCGTGCTCGTCGCGGCGTTCCTCGTGTACCTGCCGTTCAGCAAGCACCTCCACATCGCGACCAGCTTCCCGAACATCTGGTTCCGCAAGCTCGCGCCGCGCGGCGAACTGCCGCAGATGGACCTCGAGGACGAGAACGCGACGTTCGGTCTGAAGACGCTCCAGGATCTCGGCTGGAAGGATCTGCTCGACGGCTTCACCTGCACCGAATGCGGTCGCTGCCAGCAGGCCTGCCCGGCCTGGAACACCGGGAAGCCGCTCAACCCCAAGACCTTCATCATGGGCATCCGCGACATGTCGGTCGAAGCGGAGCACGGCCTCAACCTGATCCCGAACTCGCCGATCGTGCGCGAGACGTACGGCCTCGACGACGCGCAACCGGACAGGACCGCCCTGGCCAAGCCGATCGTCGACGACGCCATCCCATACGAGGCGGTCTGGGACTGCGTCACGTGCGGCGCCTGCGTCGAGGCGTGTCCCGTGCTCATCGAGCACGTCGACAAGATCGTCGGGCTGCGCCGGAACCTCGTGCTCGAGGAGTCTCGGTTCCCGCAGGAGCTGACGGCTGCGTTCCGGGCGATGGAGGGGCAGGGCAACCCGTGGGGTCAGCCGGCATCGACTCGCCTGGACTGGACCAAGCCGCTGCCGTTCGACGTACCGACGGTGTCCGCGCTGGCCGCCGATGGCCGGCTCGATGACCTCGAGGTCCTGTACTGGGTCGGCTGCGCCGCGGCGTTCGACCCTCGCAACCAGAAGGTGGCGCGTGCCGTGGCGACCTGTCTACACGCGGCCGGTGTGTCGTTCGCGGTTCTCGGCCAGGAGGAGTCGTGCACGGGTGATCCCGCGCGACGGATGGGTAACGACTATGTGTTCCAGATGCTCGCGACCACGGCGGTCGAGACGCTCGACAAGTACCGGATGGGGGAGCGGACGATCGTGACCGCCTGCCCGCATTGCTTCAACACGATCGCCAATGAGTACGGGCAGCTCGGTGGCGCGTTCCGGGTCGTGCATCACTCGACATTCCTGGCCGAGCTTGTGGCCACCGGGCGGCTGGCGACCCTGCCGGAAGACGCCGCGTCGTCGACGGGCGATCACCGGCCGGGCAGCGTGACGGTCCACGACTCGTGCTACCTCGCCCGTTACAACGGCATCGTGGCAGCTCCCCGTTCCGTGCTCGGTGCCGCGGGCGTGTCGCTCACCGAGATGCCCAAGAGCGGCAAGGACACGTTCTGCTGCGGCGCCGGTGGCGGCCGGATGTGGATGGAGGAGACGCGTGGCACGCGGATCAACGAGGAGCGGACGCGGCAGGTCCTCGAGACTGGCGCCGCGACGGTCGCGACGGCCTGTCCGTTCTGCATGGTCATGATGAGCGACGGCCTCGCGGCCGCCGATGGCGGCGCGGACGTTCGCGCGATGGACATCAGCGAAGTCCTGGCGGCCCGGCTCGCGTCCGTGCCGGAGGACCGTCGCCTGCCGGTCGTCTGACGTGGGCATCGCCGACGACGCCACGCCCCACGACGCCACGCCTGACGACGCGACGGCCCGCTGGGAGCGCCTCGTCGCGACGATGCTCGCCGAGGGTTCGGCGACCTACGGCAACGAGTCAGGTCCGCAGCGCGCGTTCGGGTCGACCTCGCTCAAGACCGACGGGAAGATCTTCGCGATGCTCGTGAAGGGCGGGCTTGTCGTGAAGCTCTCGGCGGCTCGCGTCGAGGAGCTCGTGGCAGACGGCAGTTGCGATCGCTTCGATCCGGGCCACGGGCGGATCCAGAAGGAGTGGCTCGCGGTCGGTGGCGCCGATCCGGGACAGTGGCACGCCCTTGCGACCGAATCGGAAGCGTTCGTCGCCAAGAGGGCGAAATAGGCGAAGCCGACCTGCGACCATGAAGTACGCGGATCAGGGCGACCATATGTCGACCCGACGGTCCGAATCCGCCGATCTCGTGACATCCGGGCACGCCTCCACGCACGGCACACGGCCACGGTCGAGAGTCGTCGGCCTCCTCGACACCGCCCGACGGACATACGGTCGTGGTGAAACGCGATATGCATGATTCGACCATGGACGACACGGATCTCCCCGGCCTCACCGATCATGAAGCCCAGAACCGGGCGTCCTGGAACGCCGACAGTGACGACTACCAGGCCCGGCATGGCCAACAACTCGCGGCCAGCACGGGTCTCGCGTGGGGTGTCATGCAGCTCCCCGAAGCGGACCTTCGCGTCCTGGGCGACGTTGCCGGCAAGGACATCCTCGAGCTCGGGTGCGGGGCGGCGCAGTGGTCGATCGCGCTGGCGCGGCTGGGAGCGCGCCCGGTCGGGATCGACCTGTCCGAGCGCCAGCTCGATCACGCGCGACGGCTGATGGCGGAGGCCGGGGTCGATTTCCCACTCATCCATGGCACCGCCGAGCGGGTCCCGCTGCCCGACGCGTCGTTCGACATCGTGTTCTGCGACCACGGCGCGATGACCTTTGCCGATCCGTATCGGACCGTGCCGGAGGCCGCGCGACTGCTCCGGTCGGGCGGCCTGTTCGCGTTCAGCCATCACACCCCGATCGAATCGATCGCGTGGCCGCTCGATTCCGACACTGTCGGCGACCGGCTCGTCGTCGACTACTTCGGGATGCATCGACTCGATGACGGCGAGTCCTCGACATTCCAGCTGCCCTACGGCGAGTGGATCCGGCTGTTCCGATCAAACGGGCTGATCGTGGAAGACCTGATCGAGACGCGGCCGGCGGAGGGCGCGACGAGCTCGTACCGGACCGGGGAGGAGCTCGCGTGGGCGCGGCGCTGGCCGGCCGAGGAGATCTGGCGGGTGCGCAAAGCCTGAAGCGGGCGGATCGCGGGGCGCGGGTCGCGGAGCGCGCGTCCCGGCGCCGCTACCCCGGCAGCCGCTTTCCGCAGTTCAGGCAGTTCGAGTCGGTGACCAGGTTGCCCGTCCCGCACGACGGGCAACGTTTCATGCCTTCGGTGCTGGTCGCGAAGGGCGATTCACGCTTGGCGTCCTCGACCGTGCGGCGGTCCCTGCGCAGGATCGCGAGGACGGCGAGCATCCCGGTGACGGCCGCGATGACCAGCACGAGGAGTTGCGTGGACTGATCCATCGAGGCCTCCGGACATCAGGCACCGACCCCCGTGGCGGCGCGTGGCGTCCCGCGGCGAAGGGTAGTACGCGCGCCGCGCCCAGACCAGATGGAGGCGCAGCCTATGACCCGCGGTACGATGCCGCCGGTGACAACCGCGAGCCGCGCCCCCGGGCCCTTCCGCCTCACCGACGAGCACGAGATGCTCCGAGACGCCGTCCGCGTGCTGGCGGATGAGCGGGTCGCGCCGCGGGCCGCCGAGATCGACAAGACCGGCGAGTTCCCCGAGGACATGCGCCGGTTGCTCGCCGACCACGACATCCTCGCGCTCCCGTTCCCGACCGAGCACGGTGGCCTCGGCGGAGAGCTGCTGAGCGTCTGTCTCGCCGTCGAGCAGCTCAGCCGCGCCTGCGCGACGACCGGCCTGATCCTCGCCGTGCAGGAGCTGGGCTCGCTGCCGATCACGATCGCCGGGACGCCCGAGCAGCAGGCGCGCTGGTTCCCGAAGCTCGCGAGCGGCGAGCACCTCATCGCCTTCGCGCTGACGGAGGCCGAGGCCGGCTCGGATGCGGCCGCCGCGCGGACGACTGCCCGCGCCGAGCCCGGCGGCGAGGGTTATGTCATCGATGGATCGAAGCGTTTCATCAGCCAGGGCTCAGTCGCCGACCTCGTCGTCGTCTTCGCCGTCACGAAGCCCGACGCGCCGCGTCACGAGCGCCTCAGCGCGTTCGTGGTCGAGGTCCCGACCGAGGGCTTCTCGGTCAGCCGGCTCGAGCACAAGATGGGCATCCGCGGCAGTCCGACCGCCGAACTGGCCTTCACGAGCATGCGCGTCCCGGCGGCGAACCGGCTCGGCGACGAGGGCAGCGGCTGGGACATCGCGATGCGGACGCTCGATCGCAGTCGACCGGGCATCGCCGCCCAGGCTGTCGGCCTCGCACAGGGCGCGCTCGAGGTCGCGACCGACTACGCCCGCGAGCGCAAGCAGTTCGGGCAGCGGATCGGTGACTTCCAGCAGATCGCCGCGATGCTGGCCGACATGGACGCCCAGACCGAGGCCGCCCGGCAGCTGCTCTACAAGGCCTGCGTCGAGATCGATGCCGGGGCACCGGACGCGAGTCGGTGGTCGGCGATGTGTAAACTCGTGGCCGGTGACACCGCGATGCGAGTCACCACGGACGCCGTCCAGGTCCTCGGGGGCTACGGCTACATCGACGAGTTCCCGGTCGAGCGGATGATGCGCGACGCGAAGATCACCCAGCTCTACGAGGGGACGCAGCAGATCCAACGACTCGTGATCGCGCGATCCCTGCTCGGCAAGGGCGGTTGATCGAGGCGACGCCCAGGGAGGTCTGATCGGCTCGTGCGTATCGTCGTCCTCACGAAACCCGTCCCGGACCCGGCATCTGGCGGGGAACGGCTCGGTCCCGACGGTCGGCTCGATCGGGCGAACAGCCCCGCCGTCGTCAACGGCAACGACGAATACGTGCTCGAAAAGGCGCTCAAGCTCGTCGAGGCGGCCGGTGAGGGCGAGGTCGTCCTGCTGACGATGGCACCGGCCACCGCCCCTGAGACCATGCGCAAGGCACTCGCGATGGGTGCCACCAGCGGGGTCCTCGTCACCGACCCGGCGATCGAGGGCAGCGACACGGTCGCGACCACGAGGATCCTCGCGGCCGCGCTCAAGACCCTGGAATTCGACTTGGTCTTCGCCGGAGTCGATACGTCCGACGGCACGTCCGGCCTCGTCGCGCCCGGCGTGGCGGTCCTGACCGGGCTCCCGTATCTCTCCTACGCCGCGACCATCGAGCCTGACGCGAACGCGCGCACGGTCCGTGTCCGGCGCATCACCGCCGACGGATACGACGTCCTCGAGGCCCCGATGCCCGCACTGATCTCGGGCACGCAGGCCCTCGGCGAGCCGCGCTACCCGTCGCTCAAGGGGATCATGGCGGCGCGCTCGAAGGAGATCACGACGATCGGCCTGAGCGATCTCGGGATCGACCCGGCGACGGTCGGGTTGGCCGGTGCCACGACGAAGGTCGTCGGGTCGCAGGCGCCCGAGCCGAGGGCGGCCACCCGCGTCGTCCGCGAGGCGCCCGACGAGGCGGCACGCCAGGTCGTCGCCCTCCTCGCCGACCGTCGGATCATCTGATGGCGGGTATCTGGGTCCACGGCGAGATCGCCGGCGACGGTTCGCTCGCCAAGCTCAGCACCGAGGTCGCGACGCTCGCCCGCGCGATCGCCGCCGACACGGGGGGAGCCGAGGTCACAGGCATCGTGATCGGGTCCAAGCCATCGATCGCCGCGGAGGAACTGGCGCGCTTCGTTCCGAAGGTCCTGACCGTCACAGAGCCGACCACCGCGGATCACGCCGCCGGCATGATCGTCGCACAACGGCTGGCGGCACTCATCCAGGCGCACAAGCCCGACATCGTCATGACCGGCGCGGGTCCCGAGGGTCGCGACCTGGCGGGCGCCCTGTCGGCGCTGACCGGGTGGGGCGTGCTTGCCAACGCCACCGGGTTGAAGGGCGGCCCGGACGGCCCGGTCGCGACGCATTCGGTGTTCGGCGGCAAGCTCCTCACCGAGAGCGCGCTGTCGGTCGGGAAGGGCATCGTGACCGTGCGTCCCAACAGCGTCACGGCCGCGCCGGCCGACGCCGCCGGGACCGTCGAGACCGCCACGGCATCCGGCGATCTCGCTCAGCCCGACGTGCCGGTCGTCGAGCGCCTGCCAGCCGAGAGCAAGGCGGCCTCGATCGACGACGCGCGGATCATCGTCGCCGGCGGGCGCGGCGTGGGCGGTCCGGACGGCTTTGGTCTGATCGAGGAGCTTGCGGCGGCGCTCGGGGGGGCCGTCGGGGCTACCCGAGCGGCTGTCGATTCTGGCTGGATTCCCTATAGCCAACAGATCGGCCAGACCGGCAAGATCGTCAAGCCGCAGCTCTACCTGGCGATGGGCATCAGCGGCGCCATCCAGCACAAGGTCGGCATGCAGACTGCGTCGACGATCGTTGCAGTGAACCGGGATCCCGATGCGCCCATCGCGGATTTCGCCGACATGATCGTGATCGGCGATCTCGTCGAGGTCGGCACCGCCATCCTGGCCGAGCTTCGGGCACGGACGAGTTGAAGCGGTGCGCGCCTTCATGACCGTCGGCGAGCTGACGGTCATGCTGCCCGTCGCCGCGTTCGTCGCCCTGGCGCTGGGAGTCCTCATCGTCCTGCGGCGGGCCGGCCGGATCGTGGCACGTACCCGCGAGGTGGAGGGTTTCCGGTCGTCGGTCCGGGACCTCACGGCGCGGATCGACCAGTCGCTCGAGGGCGCCACCGGCCGCATCGATGCCGTCCGCCGGGGTCAGCTCGGCGCCGACACGATCGGCCCGACGATCGAGGCCGCGACCGACGCGGTCGCCCGCTATGCCGACGAGGCCCGCGCTCTGAAGGGCCCGCCGGCGGGCATCCCCATCCGCGATGCGATCGTCGAGGAGCTCGAGCGTGCCGAGCGTGCGCTTGGCATGGTCGACCACGGGGCGAAGATCCTGGCCCAGGTTCGTCGGCGCGGGCGGGAGGTCGAGGCCCAGACGTCGATCAAGCGCGGGTACCTCAACCTCGTCCATGCCCGAGATGCGATCGGCCGTCACGCCGAGGCCGCCCGCGGGCTCGAGGTGCAGCCGCCGGACCAGCCGGCCAAGGGGTCCGTCCCGGCGAGCCAATCTCGCCCCTGACCACACCATGTAGTGGTATGCTCGTCCCACACCACAAGTGGTAGTGGTGGTCGAGCCACAGGAGAGCGATGCGTTGCCCCCAATGCGGCGACCGGGACACCCGGGTCGTCGACTCCCGCGACCTGGATGACTCGGCGACCATCCGTCGACGCCGAGAGTGCATTTCGTGCACGACGCGGTTCACCACGTACGAACGGATCGAGGCGGCCCGGCTCGTCGTCGTGAAGCGCGACGGGACGCGGCAGGAGTTCGACCGTGAGCGGCTCGCCACCGGCCTGCGCAAAGCCCTGACCCGGCGCCCCGTCCCGGACGACGCCGCCGAGGCGGCCGCGGACCGGATCGAGGCGGAGCTTCGTGCCGCGGGTATGACCGAGGTGCCGTCGTCGCGCGTCGGCGCGCTGGCGATGGAGCAGCTCCGCGGCCTCGACCAGATCGCCTACATCCGCTTCGCCAGTGTCTACCAGAGCTTCGAGGACCTCGAGGACCTCAAGCGCGAGGTCGACAGCCTGTACGCCGAGAAGGGCAACGGGACGCACGCCAGGTGAGCGTCCTTTCCGATCGTGACATTCGGGCCGCGCTCGAAGCAGGCGAGGTCCGTATCGACCCATACGACCCCCAAGATCTGCAACCCTCCTCCGTCGACCTGCATCTCGATCGCTCGTTCCGCGTCTTTCGCAACAACCGCTACCCATACATCGATGTCCGCAAGCCTCAGCCGGACCTGACCGAGCTGCTCAACGTCGGCGATGACGAGCAATTCATCCTGCATCCCGGCGAGTTCGTGCTCGGCCAGACCCTTGAGTGGGTCGAGCTGCCGAACGACCTCGTCGCCCGCCTCGAAGGCCGGAGCTCGCTGGGCCGCCTCGGGCTGCTGATCCACTCCACGGCGGGTTACGTCGACCCGGGCTGGAAGGGCAACCTGACGCTCGAGCTGTCGAACGTCGCCAATCTGCCGATCGCGCTCTACTACGGCATGCGCATCGGCCAGATCTCGTTCTTCAAGATGTCCTCACCGGTCGATCGACCGTACGGGTCGCCGGAGCTGCGCTCGCGCTACCAGGGCCAGAAGGAACCGACCGCCTCGGCCTTCCACAAGGACTTCGACGGGGATCGCTAGACCACGTGGCGATCAACGACGCGGTCGACTGGCGCGCGGATCTCGGCGGGGGCGCGCGCGTCGCGCTCATCCAGGCCGGAACATTCCGTTCTGACGCGGGCGCCCTGTTCGGACCTGTGCCGCGGATCATGTGGGACCGCCTCGTCCGAAACGAGATCGATGCCGAGAACCGTCTGTTGCAGGCGCTCAACTGCCTCCTGATCGAGACGCCGTCCGGGCGGGTCCTGGTCGAGACTGGGATCGGCGAACGGGTCGACGACAAGACGCGAGCGATGCGCGGCTACGAGGGCCCGGCGATCGTCCCCGCTCTGGAGGCGGCGAACTTCCTCCCCGAGACCATCGATATCGTGGCGTTGAGCCACCTCCATTTCGACCACGCCGGTGGCCTGCTCCGCGCGGACGACGCGCGCGCATTCCCGCGCGCGGCGATCGTCGCGCAACGGGCCGAGTGGGAGATCGCGATGGGCGACAACCCGCGGCTCGTCGCGTCCTACGTCCAGCCCGAGCTGGAGCTCGTCAAGAGTTGGGGGGAGCAGGGCTTGGTCGACGGCGAGCGGGAGCTGATCCCGGGCGTGTCGGTCATCCCGACCGGCGGCCACTCGAGCGGCCATCAGGCGATCGTCGTACGTGGGACCGGCGACGACGCGAAGACCCTCGTGTTCTTCGGCGACCTGTTCATGCGGCCGTGGGCTGCGAACCCCCGCTGGGTGACGGCGTTCGACGACTTCCCGCTCGATTCGGTCGCACAAAAGGCCGCGCTGTTCGCCCAGGCAGCCGACGAGGGCTGGCTGATCGCCCTGTCCCACGAGAGCCACACGCCGATCGGGCGCCTCGAGCGCGACCGCGACCGCTTCCAGTTCGAGCCGATCTAGGGCGAGGGGCGGACCTCGGTCAGCATCGCCTCGATCAGCGCCTTCGCGCCCTGCTCGTCCACCGGACCGCTGACGACCTGGCGGATGACGCCGTCGACATCGACGAAGAACTGGGTCGGCAGCGCGAACACCCGGTAGGCACGCAGCACGTGCCCGGAACCATCGAACCCGATCGTGTAACGAAGGCGGTAGCGGTCCGCGTAGGCCTTGACGTCGGTGGCCGTGGTCTCTTGGACGCTGACCCCGACGACCTCGAGACCGCGGTCGCGGTACGTGTCCGCCAGCGAGCGGAGGATCGGTGTCTCCTGCTGGCACGGCGGACACCACGAGGCGAAGAAGTTCAGCCACACGACCTTGCCCTTGAGCGCCGCGAGGGTCACGGGTCGACCGTCGAGGTCCTGCAGCTGGTAGGTCGAGCCGTCGTCGAGGTCGATCGTGAGCTCCGGCGCGGTGGTGCCAGCCTGCAGCCCTTCCGGCGGTTCGTCGCCGATCAGGAACGGCGTCGCGAGCGGGTTGACGACGCTCGGTGGCTGAGCGGTATTGCCGAGCGGCGTCGTGATCGCCACGCCGACGATCGCGACCACCAGGACGGCGATGGCGCCGGCGAGCAACTGGCGCCCGCTGAACGGCCCGATCAGGCCATGCCGGGCGCGTCGATGCGTGAACTCGGGTCGCTCGGTCGTCATGTGTCGATCAGATCGCCGTCAGGAACTGGAAATAGCGCGGCAACAGTCGAAGCAGGTCGAGCACCATCGCGACGCCGATGGCGCTCACGAGCAAGCCGCCGACCAGCGAGACCGTCCGGCCGTGTCGCAGAAGCGGGCGCATGAGCCCGGGCGCGCGGTCGTAGGCGAGCGCGATCGCGATGAATGGTAGGCCGAGTCCGATGCAATAGCCGAGGAGCAGCAGAGTGCCTTGGGCGACCGTCCCGCTCGTCGCTGCCATCGTCAGGATCCCGCCCAGGATGATGCCGATGCACGGTGTCCAGCCGACGGCGAAGATCGCCCCGAGCCCGAGCGATGCCAGCAAGCCGCCGTTCGACCCGACCAGTCGACCGCCGAGTCGATCACCTAGGCCCGGCGGTGTGTCTGGCGCCGCGGGCGATGCGAGGGCGATCGAGCCGGTCGTCGTCGCGAGGCTGCCGGCCGCGCCGGCGTCGAGTGGTCGCCAGGTCCGGTCGAGGACGGGGATGCGCAGGATGCCGGCCAGACTCAGCCCGAGGACGATCAGCGTCGCGCCACCGATGACGCGGAGGGCGGGCAGAACGTCGACCAGGCCCTGCGCCAGGTACGTCGCGGTTACGCCGAGGAGCGTGAAGACACCCGTGAAGCCGGCCACGAACGCGAAGGCGTGGCGCAACGCCAGCCAGCGGCCCGCGATCGGGGTCTCGGTCTGCCCGCCGGCGACCGCGATCGCGCTCAGCTGCCCGAGGTACGCCGGCACGAGCGGGAGGACGCACGGCGACAGGAAGCTGATGACCCCGGCCGCGAGTGCGACGAGGATCGTGAGATCGGTGCCGCCGGTCATGCGGGAGTCGGCTCCGCGTCGAGGACGTCGCTGAGAAGGCGGCGAAGCTTGGCGGCGCTGGTCGCGAGCTCGAGTCGGCGGTCGCCGAGCTCGACCACCGGGATCGTCGTGAAGTACGCGCGTTCCAGGCTGGGATCGGCCTCGATGTCGAGCTCGATAAGGGTGGGGACGGGCCGACCCGTCCGCGTGCGCTCGTCCAGCAGTTCGTGGATCAGGCTTCGGGCCTCATCGCACAGGCCACAACCGGGACGGCCGTACAGGATGAGGTCGGGGAGGGGAGCGTCGGCCATCGTGCTGGGATTGTACGGGCGAGTGCCTTGGGGACCGGTCGGGGGTAGTGGCAAGCCGTCGCAGGGAGGCGCGACGGCTTGTCCGTGACTGACGTCGATGCGCGGCGATCGGTTCCCGTGCAGGTGCGGGGCCGACTTCATGCCAAATCGTCGTTACGCGCACCTAAGGCAGCATTCCGCGGCTGTATCGGCCATCGGCGCGCCTGGGTCACGCACGAATTGGGGAACGTCGGCGCGATCTGCGGCCAGTTCCGAGCCCAAGCGTCACACGGTGACGATCTGGCACGAAACCGAACGACCGGAACCTCGCGGTACGATGTCGGCCGCGCCCCCGTAGCTCAGTGGATAGAGCGAGGCCGTCCTAAGGCCTGCGTCGGCGGTTCGAATCCGTCCGGGGGCGCCACGGTGACAGCAACGCGGAGTCGAAGAACGGCTCCGCCGGTCCGGTCGGCAACCAGGCGACGACGTTCACTAACGCTCGATCCGGTTGACGGGCCAACGCCGCGGCGCCTAGGCTCACGTCAAGGGCGCTGCGCGACATGCGCGAGGCCGCCCGAGGGATGGAGGGCTCGCAAATGATTCGGCGGATCACCGGGATCATCCTTGGAGTGGCGGCCTTCCTGGTCGTGTACTGGCTCACTGGCGGGACGGCGACACCGGCCACGCCCAACTGGCCATTGGCGATCCTCGTCGGCCTGGTGGTGGCGCTCATCTGGCCGTGGGTGATGGGTCTGATCATGGTCAGGCGCGTTCGGCAGCGCCGCCAGGACGAGATCGATCAGGAGGTCCAGAAGCAGCTCGCGCAGCAGCAGAACAACCCACCACCCTCCTGATCCCCGGGCGAAGCGGGCCGCACGGCTGACCGCGGTTGAATGCGCCCGGAGCCCCAGTAGCGTCAAAGGCTATCGGCGTCGCCTCAGCTCGCCGCGTACTGTGCGAGCGCGTCCGCGTGTGACCGCCGTTCCCCTAGGACCGTCCGGGGGCGCCACCGGCCCAACCAGTGACTGAGTGCGGGTTCTCTCGTCTGATTCGCCCGACGTAGGCTGCCGCATTGAGGGGTGGCCGGGGTGACTACTGAGTGACCTCGAACGGGGTACGCATGCCGAGCCGATAGTGGAAGCGGATGTCCTCGACGATGTTGCACAGGAGGACGTACTTCCCGGGGGCAAGGTCGAGCGTAACGGACTCCGAGCCGCCGACCGCGACGTTTTCCGCCTCGCCGCTGATGGTGACACCCGTCCCAGCCTCGTCGAAGGACCCGCCGGCCGTCGTGGGCAGATCGTCGAGTGCGAGGTCGGTCCTGACGACAACCAGCTCGTGATTCCAGTCCGGGCCCACATTCGCGACGTTGAAGGTCACGCTGCCAGTCCGGACCGTGGGAGATTCTGGGAGCACGGCCCACTCCTGGAGCTTGACGTCGACCGTCGACGGCGCTGAGCCGCTCGCGGCAGGTGCGACGCTTGGACTGACCGAACCGCTCGCGCAGCCTGCGACAACCGCGGCAAGCGCAAGCGCGGTCAGCGCGACGACGAGGCGGCTGGGACGCACGGCGGGACTCCTGCTGCGGCTACGCCTTTAGGGCCGGAGTGGCTCCCCGATCCGGTCCCGATCCGAACCGAGCGTAGGCACCGCAGTCTACGCAGCACGCGTTCGTCAATGGCGTACCACGTGACTGGATCATCGTGCGCCGGTGCTGAGCCCCCCGTCCGTCCGCGGGCGCTTTCAATGTCCGGTGGACTCCGGGCCCAGGACCTCGTCGATGATCGGGTCGCCGAGCGCGCCGGCGGCACGAGCGTCTTCCCGGCCCAGGGGGCCGCGTGCCTTCGCGGCGTGGAGCGCGCACGCGCGAAGCCATGTCGAACGCCAATGGCCCTCGGCGTCCGCCACGAGGTCCTGCAGCCATCCCCCCAGATCCGTCGGAGCTTCACTCGACGGCGCCGGCAGCTGGTTCAGCCGCTCCGACAGAGGCAGGCCGGGCTGGAGCAGCGCGACGACCTGTTTCGATTCGGCGGGGCCCAGCACGACCTCCAGGGCTTCACGTGCGAGCGGGCTGCCCGGTCCACCCGTACCGAGCTCGACCAGTACGGGCCCGAGTCGTGCGGATCCGTACCGCGCGAGCCGCCCCGCCCTGACGTGCAGGGACACGAGATCGAGCTCGTCGGACAAGGCGCGCCGGACGGGCTCATCGGTCTCGCGAAGGTCGTCCTCGCTGGCGACGATCGCGGTCAGAGCGGCCAGGATCCGACCGGCGTGTCGAACATCGTCCAGCAGCACACCATCGAGCACCGTCGCCGTCGCGTCGTCGGCCGGTTCAGGCGCGGCGACACGCTCCGTGACGATCACGGCGAGCTCCCGATCGGGGTGTCCGACATGCCGGCTGAGGACGTGGTCACGCTCGGCCGATCTGGTGCTGACCGCCCGAACGAGACGCATCACGGCCGGAGTGGCTGGCGATCCCGCGGCATCGAGCCACTCGCCCATCGACGGGACGACGGCATCCCCCAGTCGACCGATCGCCCCCGCGGCGGCTTCGGCCGAACGGGCGTCTCGGAGCGCCGTGAGGGTGGGCGCCAGCGCGGATCGGTCGCCGGCCTGGACCGAGTCGAGGGCAGCGCATCGGACGGCCAAATCGTCGTCCTCGAGGAGTGCGCCGAACTCGGCCCGGTCCGTCGAGTCGAGCGCCTCGAGGGCCTGGGCGGCTCGCAAGCGGACGGCCGGGGAAGCCAAGCCCACGCTGGCGCGGATCTCGTCTGCCAGCCGTCGCCGGGCATGTTCGTCGCCCGACGCCGCCAACCCGGCGAGCGAGGAGATCCGGATGTCCGGACGCGGATCCTCCGCCAGGCCGTCGAGCTCGGCTTGCAACGCCGGCGATGACATCGTGGTGAGCAGATCGAGGCCAAGCCGCATCGCGCGGGCGTCCTGGCTCGATAGCAGCCGCCGGGCGATGGCCTCGTCCTCGGGCGTCGCGTCGAGGTCGGCGATCGGGACAAGGAGTGGACGACGTTGCAGCGCGTGGACGAGCGCTGGACCATAGGCGCGGTACAGGAGGATCCCCGTCCACGTCCAGACGGCGCACACGATCGTCGTGACCCCGATGGTCGCGATGAGTGCGAACGGGAGGACATTGAGGATGAGGATGAGCACGCCAGATATGCCGATCGCGACCGGCACCCCGATCCCTTCGACAGCGGTCTGCACGGACAGGCGATCGCGCTCCGGGAGCACCTGGTATGTCGCGTTGATCGATGTGCGCGTCGTGCCATCGGTCAAGGCGATGTCGGCGATGCGGGCCGCCGACACGGTCGCAAGGAGCGCGAACGACGTGCCACCGCTCAGCGCGAGCATCGCGATCATGGCGACAGCAAAGACTGTGAGCACCAGCGGATTGGCCGCGATGCCGAGCCTGAGGCCGAAGCGGCGTAGCAAGGGGCCCGCCAGCGCGAACAGGAACGCGATGCTCACGGCGTTCATGACCGCGGTGTAGCCGGCGAGGAATCGAGCCAGGTCCGCGGGGTCCGGGTACTGCGCGATCGCGCGGTCGTAGACCAGAAAGTCGGCGAGCTGGCTGCCGAGTGCCGAGAGGACCTGATAGGCAAGGATGAACAGGACGAACCGGCTTGCGAATGACCTCCGAAGGGAAGGACGGGTGGTGCGGTCAGCCGCACCCGCGAGCCCATCCGGCGCCGGTCGGGATCCGGGCGAGCCGAGCTGCCGGGCGTACCGCCGGCCGGTCGCCCAGACGAGCGTGGCGAACACCGCCTGGGCGAGCGCGGTCGCCAGAAGGAGGTCCTCCGGCCGACCGAACCAGGTCACCAGCTGGGCACCGAGCAGGCCCCCGATGACCGCACCGGCAGGGAAACCGGCCATGATCCTCGGAAAGCTGGCCTTGATCCCGGCGATGTCGAGCAGCCGGCCGGCCTGCCCGCCGATGAACACGAAGCCGAGCTGGATCAGGATCGGAAACAGGATCAGCAGTGGCACCGATACCCACGCGGCGCCGGCCCGAGCGACGATCCACGAGACTCCGAGCCCGACTGCCGCAGCACCGAGCACGACGAGTGCGATGCCCAGGAGATCGAACCGCTGGGCCGTGCGGGCGATCGCACCCGAGACGGCGATCCCGGCGGCGCCGATCGCGATGTAGGTCGCAGGAAGCCAGGCCGATCCATACGTGTCGAGGAACATCGCGTTGGCGACGATGCCCAGCAGAGCGGCCATCGCGCCGAATGCCACCGCCTGAGCCGTCAGCCAGTGGACAGCTCCGCCCGTCGATCCACGTGGATCGGTCACCCGGGCGTCGTATCGGTCTCGGACTGGGCTCGTTCGCGCACCATCGCGACGAGCGCGCCGATGATCCCGGCCGCAAGCGCGGGTCGATCAGCGAGCAGCTCCTCGAGCAGGGGCCTGTCGATCCGAAGCAGCGTCGTCGGCTCGAGCGCGGTCACCGATGCCGACCGCGGCTCGGGAACGAGGGCGGCCAGCTCACCGACCGTCGACCCGGGACCCAGGTGAGTGATGCTGCGCTCGCCGTGGTGTACGCGGAGCCGGCCGCGCACGACCGCGTACATGTGCTCTTCCATCGCTCCCTCGGCGATGACCACCGTTCCCGCCCCGACCTCGACCTCGGTCGCACGCCGGGCGAGGGCGGCGAGAGTACGGCCCGGGACGTCGGCGAAGAGACCGACTCGATGGAGAGCGACGACGCGCTCGACGGTGGTCATCACCTGGCGGCCCCCAACGGACGCAGGCGTGCGGCGAGATCCTGGGCACGGAGCGGGCGGAGCCAGGCTCGAGCGTAGAGCTCGCCCGGGATCATGATCACCTCGACGTCGCGTTCGGCGACGATCTCGCTGTTTCGCTCGGCCCGCCGGATCACGCCCGTCGTCCCGACCGGCACCCACGGCGGCAGAGGCGACGGAGCGTAGCCACCGTCGGGCCGGACAACCAGCCCGGGGCCGGTGGGGACGTAGACGAACGACGGCGGCGAGCCAGGGGCGACGAGAACCTCGCCCGAACGGAGCGTCGCCCGGCAGGCGTCGGCAAACGCGACCGGTCGATCGAGGTCCGTCGTCTCTACACCATGCTCCGCCATCAGCCTGAGGAGCTCGTCCGCCTCGAGCCCGGCGCCATCGACCGGGGTGGCGAAGAAGAAACGACGTTGCTCATCTGGTGCCGCTCCTTCGGTGTCGGCGACCGTCACCAGTCGCCGGGCGAGCGTGGGATCGCGCTCGGCCACGAGGGCCGCGACCTCGTCGGCGAAGACGGGCCGGTCGTCGGGCCGCTCGAGCTGGATCTTGACATCGTCGATCGAGCGGGTCGTGGGTTGCAGCCCGCCCCCGACGGAATGGCCACCGAAGGACGGGATGACGTCCGCCTCGATGTCCGCGATGACGCTCGCGACGCTCTCCGCCGCTCGGCGAGCGGCCGCCGCGCTGCCGAAGGCGCCGCGGTGGAACGCGATGCGCAGGTGCCCCTGCGGCGTGACGAACGCGACGCGGATGTTGGCCTCGCCGGCGCCACGATCGTCGTCGTAGATGATCACGTACGCTGCGTCACCGGTCGCGGGCCGCAGCGTGCACACGGCGCGCGCCGTCTCTGCGTCCATGCAGATCTCGAACCCACCCGATGTGCGAAGGACGGTGCCCCGCTGTCGCAACACGTCCGCCGCGCGCAGCGCCCGCAGCGCGTCCACGACGTCATCGGCGAGCTCGGCTTGCGGGCCGCTCGGCGCGGTGAGCCACGCGAACGACTGCGAGGGATCGTCGTAGGCATCCGTGTTGGCGTCTGTCGGTATCGCTGACGTGTCCGCTGCCCGCGGCAGCTGCTTGCCGGCACGATGGTCGTCGAGGTCCGTGAAGATCACGCGCTGCAGCACTCGGCGGAGCGCGATCCGGTCGTTGAGCACCGCCGCCGGGATCGCCGACTTGCTGTGGGCGACGCTCATGCTGAGCATTTCGCGAACGACGATCTCGAGCCCCGTCGCAAATGGAGCCTCATCGGCGATCTCGTCCAGCCGACTGCGCACTGGCCCGATCGCGAGGAGATGCTCGACCAGCGGCGTGACATCGGGACCGAATGCCGCATGCGCCGCGAACAATGCGTGCACACGGCGCCCCGACGGGGTCATGTCCACCATGCCGATGTCATGGAGGTACGCGATGGCGACGCCGAGCGCGTGGACGAACCGATCGCGGTCCGCGGCACGGCCTGGGAGCAGCACGCCGTTGATCGTGTCGAGCAGTCGGATGAGTCCGATCGCGACATCCCGGGCGTGGACGACACCATGGTCGGCGAAGATCGCCGGGTGGGTCCCCGGATCGGCCAGGAAGGCCGGATCGTCGTGCAGGACTTCGAACGTCGCCTGGGCCTCGATCGGTCGCCAGAAACGCTCTTCGAGATAGGTCCGAACGGGGCGAGGCAGATAGTCATCGAGCACCGCGACCGGACCCCTCTCCTCCATCGACACACAGTAACCGCTTGGTATCAGGGCCTCACGCCCAGCTCACACTGCCGCGTACCGTGTCAGGGGTCGTTGTGTGCGACTGCGCCTCCGATCCGCCCGACTCCGAGAATTGTCGACCCCTTCGGTCTGATCCGAAGGGGTCGACTCCTTTTCGAGCGACGGAAGGGTTACTTGCCCTTCTTCGACTTCGATCCCTGACCGTCGCCGCCTTGGCTCTTGGTCTTGTCCTTGGCGGCCTTTCGCTCGGCGCGGGCAGCCGCCTTGTCCTGCTTGTTCGACTCCTTGACCTGGGAGGTCGCTGAGTCAGCCGCCGCGCCGGCGACCGCCGCCGGCGGCAGCGCACCCGGGTTCTTGCCCTTCGTGGCGAAGTAGCTGACGCAGTCGCCCTGGTTCTTGAAGCTGTTGCCGGCGTTGTCGATCATCGACTGCCAGCCGCCGTGCTTGCACTCATCCTTCGTGGGCACGTCTTCGGTCACGACGACGTTGTCGATGGCCGGTCCGAAGGCGCCAGCGGTGGTGCTGACGAAGCTGAGCGTCGTGCTTGCGCTCGTCGCAAGGAACGAGTACGTCTCCGGCCTCCAGTTCATGTTGGTCAGATCGTTCCCGGTGACGTCATACGAGTAGAGGCCGACCGCTCCGCCGGTCGCGCTGACCTCGAGCGTCTTCACACTCGGAAGCCCTGCCGGATTGCCCGACAAGTGGAACGAGACGTTGTACGTGTTGCCGATGGTCGTCGCGAGCGTCTGGCTCAGCGTGCCCGCGTCGACGCCGCTCATATCGATGCTCATCGACCCATCCTGGGCGGGCCAGTACGTGCGGATCCAGTCGACGCTATTTCCACCCACGGTCCAGCCCGTGATGCTCGCATTCGGGGCATTCAATTGCTGGAACCCGGATCCGTTGTCGAGGTACGTGCCGGTGTCGAAGCTGCCGTTGGTCAGCCCGGTGAAGGCCAGTGTTGGTCCTGCGAACGCGATGGCAGCCAAGAATCCGAACAGCGTGCCAAGGCCAGATCGTCTCTTCACGGGAATCCTCCCTGCCGAATGGCAGTGGTGCAGGACGAACCTCAGGGGCTGGGAATGCCCGTCCTCGTGACCACGGCGGCGAGCCCCCGGGGTGGTCAACAGTCCAAACCCTAGGCGCGGGAGCAGGCTCGCAACAGCGGCCTAATGGTCCGGCCCGGTCGTGGTCACGACGTCCGGGGAGGCTTCGTCAGGCTTTTTGGCCCGTCATGTGCCGATCAGGGCCCTTCGAACCCGAGGATCCACGGCCCGGCCATTCGCGCGTTGCCGGCGAGCTCGTCGATCGTGATCGACCAGGGCCCGCGTCCGTCGCCGAGCCCGCTGTCGGTGAACAGGGCAACCGTTCCGTCGCCGTTCAAGCTCGACACGACGAACCGCGCGGTCCGTCCGCCGTGCGAGATGCTCCCGATCGGTGACCACGGATCGTCCTTGGGCGCGCCCTCGATGCGGGCGTCGACGCGGATGATGTTCGACGCCGCGATCACCCGGGAGACGTGCACGGTGACGCCGTCCTTCTCGGCGCTGATATCGGGCATGATGGTCGTCCCGCCGTCGACATCGAGTTCGAACTCGTAGGTCCACGGCCCTGCATGCTCGTGCCACGGCCACCAGTCGTCGTCGTTCGCGGGCGGCATCGAGTCATCGCGGACCTGGATCGAAGGGATCACGACCTGGAACGTGCGCGGCCCCGACGGTAGCGGCAAGACCGGCGGGACCTTCCAGGCGACGTTCACCGCAGCGAACGGCCCGTCCGGGGTCGACGTCGCACCGAGGCCGCCGTACTCACCGTCCTCGTCGGTGACGATGACCCCCATCGCGCTGAGCTGCGTGATCCCCGGCCTGCGCTCCTCGTCGACGACCGAGATCGCGATGGCGAGGCGCGTCGCGTCGGCGTAGGCGCGGTCGAGGGTGACCCGGTAGCCGTCGACCGTCTGCGACAGGTCAAGGGCCTCACCTCGGTGCCATGGCAGGTCGAACGGCCCGGCCGCGAGCATGTATAGGGCCTGGAGGTTGCCGGTCGCACCACCGATCACGAGCGCGGCCGCAAGCAGGCCGATGATCGCCACCTTCCGCCCGGCCTCTCGGCGCGAGCGTCGGGATGCGCGGGGATCCCACGCCTGCAGTCGGTCATCGATGCGGCGGTCGAGCCGCTCCAGGACCCCCGGCGACGGCGTGGCGTCGAACAAGGCGAGCAGGTCGACCTCGAGCGGGTCAGTTAGCGGCCGGCGAAGGTCAGCGGTCATGGCGATAGTCCTCCCGCAGCGTCGCGAGGGCGCGGCTGATGAGCTTCTGGGTGGCGTGTTCGGTCTTGCCGAGGGCCGCGCCGATCTCGCGGGCGGTCAACCCCGCCGCGTAACGGAGAGCGAGCGCGTCGCGCTGTAGGTCGGGCAGCTGATCGACGGCAGCGGCGAGGATCGCGAGTCGCTCTCGCTCGACGATAGCCGCCTCGGGACTCGGGGCGCCGGTCGCATCCGCAAGCTCTGTGTCGAACGGCACGGCTTGCGCTCGTCGACCGGCATCGATGGCGGCATTGCGGGCGATCCGGAGGAGCCATGCGAGCACGCCGCCGCCAGCCGGTCGATATCGCGGCATCGCGGCAAACGCGCGCTCGAAGGCGACTGCGGTCAGCTCGGCGGCTTCGTCCTCGGTCCGGGTCCTGGTTCGCAGGTAGCGGAACAGCGCCAGACGGTGACGCTCGTACAGGACGCCGAATGCGGCGGGATCGGTTCGAGCGGCCAAGGCAAGTTCGTCATCGCGGTCGAGCGATCTCGCATGCTGCTCTGTCGGGAGCGTGCCGGCGTCTTCCATCGAAACCCCACCAGCGTCGAGTCATCTTGACCCGTCGCATCGATAACGCGCGGGCCGGCAAGACCGGACAAACAGGGTTACCTGCGCACGACCTCGACGATCTGCTGGACCTGCGTGACACGGACAAGCTCGTGGGCGCCATCCGGTCGCCGTAGAAGTGGAGAGGTCGTTCGTAGCGGGCTCACCTCGTACGATGACGGGAAACGCAGAAGGTCTGGAGGATCATGGGCGAGTTCGAAACGGTCGAGATCAGCGACACGACGACGAGGCAGTTCGAGGCCGGTGACGTCCAGCCCGGTTCGCCCGGCGTCGTGGTGCTCCATCCGTGGTGGGGCCTGAACGACGACGTCGTCGCGTACGCCGACCGGCTGGGCGAAGCCGGCTTCGCGGCGGTCGCCCCGGACCTGTTCGGCGGCCAGGTCGCGACGACGGTCGAGGACGCGGAGCGGCTTGCCGGAGCGGCCGACGAGGCGGCGATCGATGCCATCGTCCTCGCAACGGTCGATGGCCTGGCGGAGCGTCTCGGTCCGACGTCGAAGCTCGCAGCACTCGGATTCTCATTCGGCGCCCACTGGGCGATGTGGAGCCCGACCGAGCGGGACGGGGTCGTCGCGACCGTCCTGTATTACGGCACGACCGGCGGACCGGTCCTGACCGCCGCGGCGGTCCCCGTGCTGGGGCACTTTGCCGAGGATGATCCGTACGAGTCAGAGGAGGGCGTCGCGGCATTCGAGGAGAGCCTCCGGTCTGCGGGGCGCGACGTCGTGCTCCATCGATACCCGGGAACCGGACATTGGTTCGCTGAGCCGTCGCGCGACGCCTACCGACGCGAGGCCGCGGAGCTCGCGTTCGAGCGGACGGTCGACTTCCTTCGGCAGAACCTGGAGTCGTCTCAACGCCCTGGCTGAGGACACATCCCAAGGACATCTAGCTGCGTATGAGCATTTCGGGCTCGCTTATGCTTGCGAGGCCGACGGAGGTGGGTGTGACGCACGACGCGGTGCTCCGGACAGACCAGGGATTTCGCTTCTGTCCGCGCTGCGGTACCGCTCTCGTTGCGGGTCTGCCGTACTGCCCGAAATGCGGCTTCAACGTCGCCGAGATCGGTGGCCCGCGCCAGCCCGAAACGTCCCTACCCGATGCCGGCGTCGATCCGTTCGACTGGAGCAACGAGACGGCATCATCCGGGGCCGAGAAACCGGTCACGCCCTCCGTCCCTGCACCGCACCCGGTCGAGCCGGAGCCACCGCGGAGGTCGCGCGCGACGCCGATCGTCATCGGCGGGTTGGTCGTCGCGGCCGCACTCGTCGCATACGGCCTGTTCTCTCGGCCTCAAACCGGCGCAGGTCCTCCGGTCGGCCCGGGCGGGTCGCCGGTCTCGGGAGCATCGGTTGCTCCCGGCCTGGGATCGCCTGCTCCGAGCGCGCCGATCGTCGGCATCACCTTCGAGAGCCCCGAGGACGGTCAGGCTGTCGCGACCGGTGAGGTCACTGTGATCGGGATCGCACCGCCCGGTCTGACGATCACCCGCGACATCAGCTTCGGGCTGGATCAGCACACCACGGTCGACGGCACCGGGCACTGGGCGATGGGCGTCCGACTGGAGCAGGGCGAGAACACCCTCGTGTTCCGCATCGGCGATGACCGCTCGACCGAGAGGAAGTTGACCGTCACGTTCGTGCCGCCGGCGCAGTAGCGCGAGAAGCCTGGTACTCAAGTCCGGCCTCCGCATGGCCGGAACAAGTTCCGCTTCGGTCGTTGCGGTCTCAATGGTCCTATTGACTGGCCATCGGGCGTCCCCGATACCACGAGTCCTAGTGGCTCCGGGGGGAGACCAATGGTTCAACGGACGAAGACGAAGAAGAACACGGGGCGGCCTCTGTTGCTGCCGCTCGTGTACGTGGCGACCCTCACGCTGATCGGCGTGAGCGGCGGGGCCCTGGCCATGCTCGGGTCTGAGCACGTCCGCACGACCGCCATCACGACGACAATGGCCGGCGATCAGGCCGCGATCCGCGATCTTGTCGCCTCGAACCTGACCACGGCCGACCTGGAGCCGGCGACCATCGACCCCGTCCGCAGAGCCGCACTCGACCGGTCGCTCAACGATGTCGCCGAACGCCACGGATATCGCCGAGTCACCGTCGTCTCCCGCGACGGCTCGACGCTCGCCGGGGATCAGGCCCCACAGGCGCCGGCCGTGGAGCACGCTCGGGCGGTTGATAGCGGGCAGCCGACAGCCACGATCTCCGGCGCGGCCGCAGGCGTGCCGATCCTGACCGAGACCATCCCGGTCGCCGTCGACGGGCGGGTCGAGCTCGTCGTCACGCTCCAGCGGGATGCGACACCCGTGATCGCCGCCGCCGAGAACGCATGGCGGGATCTCGTCCTCGTCACCGCGGGCGCGACCGTCGTCCTCGCGATCCTCCTCCGCGCGATCTTCAAGGCCGCTGGCGTCCGCCTGCTCCATCAGGCGTCGGCGTTGACCGAGGCCCGGCGTCGCGACAACCTCACGGGTCTGGTCAACCACCCTACCGCGGTCACTCGACTCGCTGAGATCCTCGCGAGCGCCAAGTCGGATGGCGCGGCGGTGGGGATCGCCATGGTCGACATCGATAACTTCCGGCTCCTCAACGAGACGTACGGGTCGCACGCCGGTGACGAGGCACTCCTGCTCGTGGCACGGGCGCTCGAGTCCGAGTCCGAGCCGTGGCTGGAGCTCGCGCGGTTCGGACCGGACGAGTTCCTGGCGATAGCCCCGGCCGCCGTCGCGCGCGAACTGCCGGCCGCCATGAAGCGAGTCCAGGAGGTGCTCGGCTCGGCGAGCCTCCAGTTCGACGACTCCGAACACCTGCCACTGACCGTCAGCGCGGGTGTCACCTACTTCCCGTTCCACGCGACCGGGGTCAACGAGCTGCTGTCGGCCGCGACCATCGCCCTCGGCGAGGCCAAGGCGGGCGGCGGCAACCAGACGATCATCGCGGACGCCTGGATGTCCGAGCCCAAGAGTGCCCAGTCGACCTTCGACGTGCTGCAGGGTCTTGTGGTCACCATCGACCACAAGGATCGCTATACGAAGCGCCATTCCGAGGACGTCGCCTGCTATGCGCTGTTCCTCGCCGCCCGGCTCGGGATGGAGGAGTCGGAGCGGTCGGTGCTGCGGACGGCGGGTCTGCTCCACGACATCGGGAAGATCGGGATCCCCGATGACATCCTGCGGAAGCCCGGCCGTTTGACGCCGTACGAGTACGAGATCGTCAAGCAGCATGTCGCGCTGGGAGACCTGATCGTCCGCGACCTGCCCGAGATCGAGCTCGTTCGCGCAGGTGTCCGCCACCATCACGAGCGGTGGGACGGCAACGGCTACCTCGACCGCCTGGCCGCGACGGATATCCCCCTAGTCGCGCGGGTCCTGGCGGTCGGCGACGCGTTCTCGGCAATGACGACGACGCGGCCATATCGCAAGGCGTTGTCGGTCGAGCAGGCGCTCGACGAGCTTCGCGCGGCGGCGGGCACGCAGCTGGACCCGGAGTTGGTCGCCGCCTTCGTCGAGGGCATGGAGCACGATCCGGACGCGCCGCTGCCCGGCGCCGATCGGGACGGGACGAACTTGTGGACACCGACGGTCCGCGCGGCGTGACCCGGCGGCAGGCGCGGCGCCCCCGTCACGGCACGTCAATCGCCTTGGCGACGACGCTCCTTGGGTCGCTGCTGGTCCTCGCCCGGCCTGTCGCTGGCGCCGACCCGCTGCCGGTGCCCTTGCCGAGTCTGCCCGTGACCTTGCCGACCCCGCCGGTCCCGTTGCCGACGCTGCCGCCGTTGCCGCTCCCCACCGTGCGGCCCCCGACGCTGCCGCCGCTCCCGACTTTGCCCCCCTTGCCCACACTCCCGCCTCCGCCGTCACTACCCGTCCCGACTCCAACCCTCCCGCCGCCTCCGACCCTTCCGGTCCCCACTCCGACGATCTCGATTCCAACGCCGAGCCTGCCGCTCCCCACCATCGTCCCTCCGTCGGCGTCGACGGGTGCATCTGCAGCGCCCATCGGCGCCGGGCCCGCCAGCTCCGTCACGCCATCGGGGCTGGGACCAGGCGGCAGCCCAGTCGGTGCGTCGGGGGCAGCGGGGGTGCCGGCCTCGGACGCCCCCAGTCGGGTCGTCTCGACGACACCGGGCGGAGTGACCTCACCCTTCGACACGTTCGTGCTACCGGGGCTGCTCGTCGGCGTTCCGGCCATCCTCCTGTTGGGGATCCTGGCCGCCCAGGCAGCCGTCGGTGCGGCCTGGCTGCCGGTCATCCGGCGCTGGCTCAACCGCCGAGTCTGAGCGCCGGGTCGGGAGGCAGATGCCATCCGACCCGGCGTCCTGTCAGGGTTCGATCTGGATGGAGTCCACGATCCCCTGGAGTTGGGCTTGGATTTGTGGCGTCGTGCCGGGGAAGCTGTCGCCCCTCACAACCACCCGGACCCCGTCCACATCAAGGACCCAGATGCGCCACAGAGCGTTCGGCCCCTGGGCGTAGACCCCGGGCTCCCACACGAAGTAGTAGTTGCAGAGAGGAGCCGGTGACCCGGTCGAGGGAGGCCGTCCCAGCTCGTCGGTGGTGGTGTTCGCGGGTGCTCGGAGCTCCAGGTACTGCCCGGAGTATCCGCCAAGGGTGACGTCGACGGGACTGGTCACGTCGAGGTCAGGGTGATCCACGAGCGCGGTCACGAACTCGTCGACGGTCGTACCGGTCGGGATGTTCGGTCCGGTCGGGGCGTCCGGTCCGGATCCCCCACAGACCTGCGAGACGGTGTACAACCAGCCGCCACGACCGAAGAGCAAACCCGCTCCGTCGGGTGGCGAGTAGCGCTCGACGGAGGGAATGATGGAGTATTCGAGCCCTGCCCAGCCGTCCGGTACGGTGAGCGTGATGCGGATCGAGTCGTCCTCCGCGCCCGCTTCCGTGCAGCCAGCCTGCCCCATGCACAGACCCCCGGGGCCCACGAATGGCTGGATCGTGTGGCTGCCCGCCGGTAGTGGGCCGATCGGAAACAACGCCGGAGATGGCGCTGGGGATGGCGACGGGATCGAGCTTGGCGTTGGCGACAGGGTCGGGCTTGCGCCGGGGACGCCGACACCTTCGCTCCTCGGCAGAAGGTTGATCCCCACGATCGCGACGACCACGAGGGCCGCCGCGGCGATCGCGAGTTTCAGGGCGCTGTTCATCTCTCTCAACCTCCACGCCGGCCACGAGGCACGGCGCTGTGAGGTCGCGGGGAGCTGGTCGAGCACGCTGTCCAGGACGCGGTCCGGCAGCGCGGTCGCGCCATCCTCCAACCACGACCGAACGATGCGGGTGACGTCGCGATCGGTGCTCACTTGGCAACCTCCCGCGTGCCGGGCCTGGCGTCTGCCTCGAGGGCAGCACGCAGGCCGCGCATCGCGTGATGCAATCGGGATCGGACCGTCCCGACAGGGACGCCGAGGGTCTCGGCGACCTCGTCGAGCGGCAGGTCGAGGTAGTGGTGGAGCACCACCACCGCACGATGGTCGATGGAGAGGCGCCGGAAGCCGCGCTCGAGCTGGTCGCGATCGACGACCGAGCTCAGGCCCTCACTCGCTCCGGTCGAATCGGCCGGGATGAGACGGACATTCGAAGCGGACCGGCGCTCCCGGCTTCCCTCGGCGTAGCAGGCGCGCACGAGGAGCCGGTACGACCAGGCGTCAAAGCGCGCCGGGTCGCGGAGCTGCGGAAGGTCCCGCCAGATGCTCAGCAGCGCCTGCTGCGTCGCATCCTCGGCGAGGTCGGTGTCGCGCAGGATCCTGTGCGCCACCGCGTGGAGTCGGTCGCCCGCTGCGACGGCGAGGCTCGCGAAGGCCTCCTCGTCACCGCGCTGCGCCCGTCCGATCAGATCGGCATCCACGTGTCACTTCCGCCGTTTCGGCACCCGACTTCGCCGGGCGTCTCATACGGTATGGGCCGAGTCGAGCGCAGGGCGACTCACTCTTTGTCGGCCAGCGGAGGCGGGTGGCCGTCCGCGATACTCGCGGCATGAAGTTGTATTTCGCCGGCCCGTTGTTCACCACGCCCGAACGCCAATGGAATGCGGAGGTCACCGCGGCCTTGCGCGCGGCCGGGCACGAGATCTTCCTGCCCCAGGAACAGGAGCCGGGGAAGGACGGACCGGGCATCTTCGCCACCGATGTGGGCGGCATCGACTGGGCCGACGGGCTCGTCGCGATCATGGACGGCCCCGACCCCGACTCCGGGACAGCTGGGAAGTGGGCTACGCCTACCGCAAGAAGCCGATCGTGCTCGTCCGGACCGATTCCCGGGCCATGGAGGGCCACGCCGGCGAATACAACCCGATGCTGACCCAGGCGGCGACCATCCGCCTCGACCTGCCGGCTGCCTCGACCACCGAGGTGGTGGGGGCCGTGCTGGAGGCGCTGGAGCGGATCCGGGCCGCCTAGCGATCCGACGCAGTCGGTGCTCGCGGCGACGGAGCCGCCAGCGCCCCTCCGACCATGAAATACGCGGATGGGAGCGTCCTTAGGTCCGGTCAGGACCGGTTCGACCTCGCTCGGGACGGCCTCGACCGGCCATAAGGCCGCCGTCGGTGGGCGATGTGCATGGTCGGGCGCGATCCAGCAGCCGACGCCGACCGGCCGCTCGACATTATGTCGCTGTGGTACGCGTACTTCATGGTCGGGCTGGATCTGGGGGCTGGCCAGAGGTCGGGCGCGGATCCGGACGTGGCTGGGCCGGGGTCGGGCTGCATCTGGGGGCTGGCCAAGGTCGGGCGCGGATCTGGGGACGTGGCTGGGCCGGGGTCCGGCTGGATCTGGGGCTGGCCGGGGTCAGGCCTCGGACGGGGACCGGCGGACGCGGTTCCTGTGTCAGCTGCTCCGCTGCTCCAGCACGGCGCTCAGCTGCGGGTCGTGCTCGCGCTTGTGGCCGTACATCTGGTAGACGACCAGGTCGTTGAGCGAGTACTCGGGCCCGTACCACGCGATCGTGCCGACCTCACGCCAGACCTCGGGCGCGATCGCCGACGCGTGACGCATGACCCGCTCGTGCGCATCGAGGAACTCGCTCATGACCTGCTCGATCGGCCAGTCCTTGCGGATCGCCGCCTGATCGTCGTTGAACGTCCGCGGATCGGCTGACATCAGGTCGCTCTCGGGCTCCTCGCCGGCGAAACCTGCCACCACATCCGCGAACCTGACCTCGAATGCCCCGAGATGACCGAGCAGGTCCTTGGCGGTCCAGACGCCGAGCGCGATCCGACCCCAGTCGTCCGATCCGTATCGATCGACCGTCGATCGGACCGTGCGCTGCCCGTACATCAGCACGTCGAGGGTGTTCATTCGCTGTCCATGATGCCGGACGGGCGTGAGCCACGTACCATCGATGCCATGGTCGGCGACCGCGATCGACTCGAGACCGCGCTGCGCATGCTGACGAAAGCCCGTCTTATGTCGATGCACGTCCCCGGTTTCGCAGTCGGCCGTTGGTGTGACGCGTGGGAGGCCGAAGCCGAACGGCGCGGTCTCGAGCCCAGCGCAGACTCATGGGAAGACGGGATCCGCTGGATCGTCAGCAAGGTTGCCGCCGGCGAGCAGCCACCCGACTGACTGTCATCCGCCAGCTATCCGATGTGCAGGCGGCCCGTATAGACGTCGGTGACCCCGGTTCCGTCGGGGCGCGCCGTCCCAACCAGTTGCCCGCCGCCGTGCAGCCCGGCGTGCTCGCCCGTCCCCTGACCCGCTGCGAAACCGCCGACAGTGCCCGGCGACGTCCGTGACGTGGCCGCGTTGACCAACAGCTTGAACGTCCCGCTGCCGTCGGCACAGGTCAGCGTCTTGACGACATGGAACGTCAGCACACCTCCACCGCGCCGACCGCCACCGGCAACGATCGTGGGGCCGGACACCGCGGTTCCCGAGTCGCAGACGACGTCGCCTGTCGCCCGGAAGAGCTCCGGTCCACCGAACGTCACGTCGATCGTGATGGTGGTCACGGGCGGGGGCGCCGCGAGGGCGGTCGGCGCCCAAAACATGCTGCCGATGAGCCCCACGGCGATGCCGAGTCTGCGTACGCGCATAGCGTCCTCCTGTCGTTCCGCAGGTCGTGCGACCCCGTCACTCTACAAGGCGACCGTCTGGGCGGAGGGGTCCGCAGAACGTGGCGCCGTCTCGCGCCACGCCCAGGATTCGGGGTTGTCCTACGATGCTGGAGTTTCGACGCATCCCTGGAGTCCCCACGTGTACTTCGACCCCCTCTACATCCTGGTCATCATCGCGACGCTCGTCGTGTCAGGTGGTGCGCAGCTCTACATCCGCTCGACGTACGGTCGCTGGAGCAAGGTCGCCAACTCGGCCGGTCTGACGGGGGCCCAGGTCGCCGAGTTCCTGCGTGACAACGCTCGGTTCGGGAACCGCCCGGGCCGGGAAGCCATCACGGCCATCAAGGTGGCGCCCGGCGAGCTGTCCGACCATTACGACCCGCGCGACCACTCGCTGTCGCTGTCGGAGGCAGTGGCACACCAGCCATCGGTCGCGTCGATGGCCATCGCCGCCCACGAAGTCGGTCATGCGCAGCAGGTCGCGGAGGGCAGCACGCTCATGCAGATCCGCAGCCTGCTCGTCCCGGCCGTCAGCTTCAGCCCGACACTGGCTTACCTCTTCATCATCGGCGGGATCCTCCTGAACATGGCGGGCCTTCTGACGATCGGCATACTCCTGTTCGGGCTGGCCGTCCTGTTCTCGGTCCTGACCCTGCCGGTCGAGATCCAGGCGAGCCAGAAGGCGCTCGCGATGCTGGATTCGACCGGCGTCGTCACGACCCAGCAGGACCGCGACGGGGCGAATTCGATGCTGCGGGCCGCCGCGCTGACATATCTCGCGGCGGCGGTGTCGGCCATCCTGACGCTCCTCTATTACCTGACCCTCGCACGCCGGAGCAATTGACTCGCCCGCGTATCCCCGAAGAGGTCCTGACGGCCGCACACGAGCGGGCGAAGGCCCGGGCGGCGCGCGACTGGGCGACCGCGGACCGCCTGCGAGGCGACATCGAATCGGCCGGCTGGACGATCGTCGATCGCGGCACCGACTTCGCGTTGTCGCCGGCGTCGCCACCGGATGTCGAGGAGGGGGCCCGGGTCCGGTACGGGGCGTCGCGGAACGTCCCGTCGAGGCTCGGCGAGGCGCCGGCCGGTTTGGCGACGGTCGTGCTGATCGCGACCGACTTCCCGGCCGATACGGAGCGGGCTTTGACGGCGCTGCGGACACGCGCGCCCGAGGGGACATCGATCGTGGTCGTTGGCGACAGGCCGTCTGACGAGCAGGCCGCCGCGCTCGGCGCCGAGACCGATGCCGAGATCCTCTGGACGTCGGAGCGACTCGGCCACGCGGCCGCGACGAACATCGGCATCCGGCGGGCGGCCGGGCGCGTCGTCATCCTGATGGACGCCAGCGTCGAGCCGAGTGGGGACGTCGTCACGCCACTCGTCCGGGCGCTCGATGATCCGTCGGTCGCGGTTGCCGGGGGCTGGGGCCTCACATCGACCGACCTGCGCACGTTCGAGGAGGCTCCGCCCGGCGACGTCGATGCCATCGAGGGCTACCTGCTGGCGTTCCGCCGCGAGGACTATCTGACGCGGGGCCCGCTTGACGAGAGGTTCCGCTTCTACCGCAACCTCGACATCTGGTGGAGCCTGGTCCTCCGCGACCAGGGCGAGGGCGACCG
The DNA here is from genome assembly GCA_963819655.1 of uncultured Chloroflexia bacterium. Classification (GTDB taxonomy): domain Bacteria; phylum Chloroflexota; class Limnocylindria; order Limnocylindrales; family CSP1-4; genus SPCO01. The sequence goes on from CAWFXA010000003.1 coordinate 479,054, forward strand.
GCCTCGGCGGGCGGTGCGGCTCGACGGGCTGCCCGCGGTCCGCCATGAGCACCGCGGCTGGTCGAGCCTCCCGGAAGACGAGCGCACGCGCCAGTCCAAGCGAAACTTCTACCGGATCATCGACCGGTTCGGGTCGCGCCGCGACCTGCTGGTCGGCACCCCCTCGACGACGTGACCGACGACCTTCCCGCGCCGGACGGGATCGAACGGCTCGCCGAGTCGCTCGGCATCGGCATCATGGTGCAGTCGATCGAAGCCGGTCCACCGGCCGTGATCACCGCCACGTTCCTGCTGGATGCCCGCGTTTTCGACGTCTCCGTGACCGGACCGACCGAAGGCGACGCCTGGGACGAGCTCGCTCGCAAGGCGATCGAATGGAAGAACGACGACGAGCGGAACGCCCGCACCTACTTCGGCGGCGTCTAGCTGCGCAGCCGCGCTATTCCTGGACCCAGTGGTCTCCGAATGCCCCCGCGCCGATCAGGTAGAACACGCGGCCATCGATCGTCGTTCGACCCTTCGCCGGAGCGCTCGAATCCGTACTCAGGGTCTTGGTGGTCTGCGACGCGACGCCACCGTCGGCGTCGAACTTGAAGCCCGTGTGCGGACCCGCCCCGAACGCGACGGTCTCGGGCGGGTCGAGGATCTGATAGACGCGTGCCGACGACGGGACCCACATCCCGGCGAACGCACCGGCATCGATCAGCCAGTACGTCGTCCCGTCGATGTCGACCCGTCCGCTGCTCTGGGCGCTCGAGTCGGATCCCAGGGTTTGGTCCTTCCGCTGCAGCGACGTCCCGTTCGCATCGAACCGATGACCGATGTGCGCGCCCTTGCGGAAGAAGACCCGAGCCGGCGGGGCGAAGTACTCATAGGCAACGGCCGATTCCGGGACCCAGAAGTCCTTCCAGATCCCCTCGTCGACGAGCCAATATGGCTTCCCGTTCAGCCGGAAGCGGCCTCGGACCGGCGCGCCGGAGTCCGCTGAGATGGCTCGCTGTAACGTGTTCGTGGTGGTGCCGTTCTCGTCGAAGCGGTAGCCGGTGTGCGTACCGGCGAGGGACCGCAACCGCCGTGACGGGCTGAATGCCTCGTGGACGGATGGTGTTTCGCGCACCCAGTACTCGGAGAACACACCATCGGTGACATGCCACCACACCGAGCGATCCGGCATCGGGCTGCCGCGCCGGTCGGCGCCCGCGCCCGACTCCCGCGGGATCGTGTGGGTCTTCGTTCGCAGCGTCACGCCGTTCGGGTCGAACGTTCGACCGTCGTACGTGCCTGGCAGGAAGCGGATCCTCGGCATGGCCCCGGTCCTTTCCCGTGGACGATCGGCCGACGGAGTATGGCAGCCATGTGTGAACGTCAGGGACGAGCGAGCACCTTCGAGCCGTCAGGCCCGTCGACGACGTCCCAGCCCAGGGCCCCGATCTCGTCCCGAAGCGCGTCGGCACGTTCGTAGTCTCGTGCGGCCCTGGCCCCGTTGCGTTCTGTCAGCAGCGCCACGACGTTTGCGGGAACCTCGGTCCGCGAGGCCGCAACCTCCCATACACGGTGCAGGTCGAGGCCGAGCACGGTATCGGCGTCCAAGACGAGCCAGCGTCGTTCGTCGGCCGGCAGGTCGGCGCGGAGCATCTCGCGGACGATCACGAGCGCCGCCGGCAGGTCGAGGTCGGCATCCAGCGCATCCACGAAACGCGCGTGCAGCGCGACGCCGCCGGGCGACAAAGGGGCCGCGGGCGCGTGGGCCCGGTCGGCGATCGCGTAGTCGCCACCGCCGAACCCGGACGCACCCTCCGCCGTACCCAACGGGCGATCGCCTGCGGCACCGGCGACCAGCACCGGCGGCGCGACCCACGCGCCGCTCGCGGGCGGTGGCCCAAGCGCCGCCAATCGACTGCGGAGCGAGGTGTACGCCGCGGCCGCACCCGCGATCGATTCGTCCGAGTAGTTCAGCTTGTGCGCGTAACGCGACGTCAGGACGAGATATCGGAAGGCGAGTGGCTCGATGCCCTCGTCGGCGAGCTCCGTGACACGCTGGAAGTTGCCGGCGGACTTGGCCATCTTCCGGCCTGCCATCAGCAGGTGCTCCCCGTGGACCCAGACGCGCGCCGGCGGCCCGCCGACCACCGGGGCCGACTGGGCGATCTCGTCCTCATGGTGGGGGAAGATGTTGTCGATGCCGCCCGTGTGGAGGTCGAACTGGTCGCCCAGGTAGCGGCGCGCCATCGCCGAGCACTCGAGGTGCCAGCCGGGATAGCCGTCGCCCCAGCGCGCCGTCGGCCACTTGAGGGCGCGCCGCGGGCCGGCGGCCTTCCACAGCGCGAAGTCGGCCGGATCGCGCTTGTCGGACTCGATCTCGCCGCGATATCCGGCGCGGAGGTCGTCCAGCGAGTTCCCCGATAGCCGGCCGTATCCGTCCAGGGAACCGACGCCGTAATACACGTTGCCGAGCTCGGACGCGTAGGCATGCCCGAGATCCTCGAGTTGCTCGGCCAGCTCGACCATCTCGGGGATATGCTCGGTCGCGCGCGGGAAGACATGCGCCGGCAGGATGTTCACGAGGGCCTCGTCGGCGTGGAACGCGGCCTCATAGGCGTCGGCGATCTCGGCGGTCGTCTTGTGCTCGAGGCCGGCCTGGACGAGCATCCGGTCCTCGCCGCGGTCGAAGTCGTCCTCGCGCAGGTGCCCGACGTCGGTGATGTTCTTGACGTGGAACACGTCGATGCCGTGGTACAGCAGGGCGCGCCGGATGAGGTCTGCGAGGAGGTTGGATCGCAGGTTGCCGACGTGGGCGAATCGGTACACGGTCGGCCCGCAGGTGTACATGCGGATCCGGCCCGCCTCGAGCGGCTCCACGGCCTCGATGGATCGCGTGAGCGTGTTCCGGATCCGCAATGTCATGGCGCCATCGTAGAGGCCCTAACGGCAACCTCAGATCCTCGTTATGCCATCAGAGGCCTCGCGGTTCCCACATCGTTCCCCCGGCGGTGTAGTCCTGCGAGGCCTCGTCTCATGTCCTCGATGCTGGGTGCGTGGAGGCCGTCGGGCGGCCAGAACGGGCACCGCCCGTATACTCCGGCCGATGCGCCGCCGGATGGTCATTCTCCTCGTTGCCCTGGTCGCCGGCGCCTGTGGCGGGTCGGCGTCGGGAGCTGCCAGCGGCACGGCACGGATCGCCGTCAGCCCGCCGTCCCAGCTCGATCCGGCGGCCAGCGGTGACGCCCAGAGCTCCGCGGTCATCGCCCAGTTCTTCGAGACACTGACCGCGCTCGACGATTCGCTCGTCCTCCAGCCGGCGCTCGCGGAATCGTGGCGTGTTGAAGAGAGCGGTCGGCGGGTGATCTTTCGCTTGCGCCCCGACCTGCGGTTCAGCGACGGCACCCCGCTCCGGGCCAGCGATGTCGTGCGCAGCTGGCTCCGCGTGATCGATCCGGACGCGCCGTCCCCGCTCCATACGTTGCTACTCGACGTCCGCGGGGCGTCGGCGTATGTCGCGGGGCAGGGGACTGCCGACGATGTCGGTCTGCGTGCCGATGACGGGGCCGGCGACGTGATCATCGATCTCGTCCAGCCCAGCTCGGAGTTCCCGGCGATCGTTGCGGGCCCGACCTTCGCGGTCGTCCCGCCCGGCATCGACGACCCCGTCGGACTCCGGCCGGGCGACGGGTTCGTCGCGAGCGGCGGATATCGGCTCACGTCGGCGTCCGACACCGAGATGGTGTTGCAGGCCAATCCGAACTACTGGGCCGGGCCGCCGGCGCTGGGCACGATCACGGTACTGACGGACCTCGGCGGCGCCAGCCCGGTCGAGAGCTTCGAACGGGGCGATCTCGACTACGCCCAGATCTCCGGCTTCGACGCGTCCTGGATCGCATACGACAAGACCCTCGGACCGCAGTTACGGACGGTGCCGGCGATGTCGACCGACTTCTACGGCTTCGATACGACGGTCGCGCCGTTCGACGACGTGCGTGTCCGTCAGGCGTTCGGGGCCGCCGTCGACTGGCGCCGGATCGCCCGGCTCGCGGTCGACGACCCGACCGCGGTCGCGACGTCGATCGTCCCGCCCGGCATCCCCGATCGCGCGACCCGCGACATGCTGCCCCGCTACGAACCCGAGGCGGGGCGGGCGCTCCTGGCCGAGGCCGGCTTCCCGGGAGGTGCCGGTTTCCCGGACGTCACGCTGGTCACCGGCGGCAGCGCCTACGACGAGGCCGTCGTCGCCGAGCTCGAGCGCGAGCTGGGCGTCACGGTCAAGGCCGAGAACATGGACTTCGGGGCGTACTTCGACCGACTCGATACCGACGCCCCCGCGATGTGGTCGCTGTCGTGGATCGCCGATTACCCCGGCCGCAACGACTTCCTGGGCGTGCTGCTGGGCACGGGATCCGCCAACAACTACGGCCGCTGGAGCTCGCCCGAGTTCGACGCCGCGATCGCCGAGGCGGCCGCGGCCACCGACCCTGCCGCGGTGGCGGCTGCGTACGACCGCGCCGAGGAGGTCGTGCAGCGGGACGTGCCGGTGGTCCCGATGAGCTATGGCACGGGCTGGGCCCTGTCGCGCGATGGTTTTCTCGGCGCCGGGCAGAACGGTCTCGGCTCACTGCGCTTCGCGGGGCTGGCGTGGTCCGGCCAGTGAGGACCGGTCGGATCGCGCTGCGCGCAGTGGCCGCGGTCGTCGTGGGGCTCACGGCTGCGTGGTCGGTCGCGTCGCCCGTCCGGGCGGCGGCGCCCGAATTCGGCCGGCCGACGATCGAGGGTTCGTTCGGCGAAGCCATCGTCGCGAGCCAGCCGGTCACCCTTGACAGCCGGCCCGACCTCGTCGAGGTGCTGATCACGACGGCCGACCATCCGGCACCGCTCGTCAGCGAGGTGCCCCCGCCCGCCGAGACCGGCGCCACGACGTTGCAGTACACGCTCAGCAGCGCGGACGGCCACGTCCTGCCGAACACCCCGCTCCGCGTCCGCTGGCGCGTCACGTCTGACGGCGTGACGACGCTAGGGCCCGAGGCGCGCACCGTGGTCGCCGACGAGCGCTTCGATTGGCAGACGCTCCAGGGCGACGTCGTGCGCGTCCACTGGTACGAGGGTGGACAGGCGTTCGGTGAGCGGGCGCTGCGGATCGGCGACGAGGCCGTGACGAAGACAGCCAAGACATTCGGTGTGACCGAGGACGACCCGGTCGACTTCTTCATCTATGCCGATCGAGACGCCTTCTACGAGGCGCTCGGACCGGGCACGCGCGAGAACGTCGGGGGCCAGGCGAGCGCAGACATTCGGACGATGTTCGCGCTCATCGCGCCGGGCTCGATCGACGATCCGTGGGTCGAGAACGTCGTCCCACACGAGCTGATCCACCTCGTGTTCGACACAGCGGTCAAGAACCCGTATCACTTCCCGCCGCGTTGGCTGAACGAGGGCCTGGCGGTCTACCTGAGCGTCGGGTACGAGCCGGGCGACCGCGCCGCGGTGGACGTCGCGGGGCGCAACGGCGATCTGATCCCGCTCGACGGCCTGGTCGGGCAGTTCCCGACCTCGGCCTCGAGTTTCAGCCTCGCGTACGCGGAGAGCGCGAGCGCCATCGATTTCCTGATCCGGACGCATGGCGAGGACACGATGGTGTCCCTCGTCCGCTCCTACGCCGACGGGCGCACCGATGACGAGGCATTCGAGGCGGCGATCGGCATGGACGTGGCCGCCTTCAATGAAGCCTGGCTCGCGGACCTCGGTGCGAAGCCGGCCGTGAAATACGGACCGCAGCCTGCTCCGGCAGGGCCGGTCCCGGACGGCTGGGGCGCCGCCTCGCCCGCACCGGGGAGCAGTGCACCGACGCGGCCTGGCGCATCTGCTGTGCCGAACGTGGTGACCCCGACCGCTCCGCGCACGACGGTGTCGCCACCGCCGGTCGGGCTAGTGCTCGTCGCCCTTCTCGTCCTCGGGGGCATCGTGCTTCTCGTGTGGATCCGCACGCGACGCCCGGTCGCCGGGCCTCCGTCGTGATCGCGCGCATCCGCTCGATCCCGAGCTGGCAGATCACGCTCGGGGCGGCGCTACTCGGCCTCGGCTTCCTCATCGCGGCCCAGCTCGCCGCCGAGGGTCCGCGCGTCCGCTACACGACCCAGGAACGGTCGCCTCTCGTCGAGACCGCCACCCAGCTGCAGCAGCGCCAGGACGAGCTGAAGGCACGCATCCTCGAGCTGCGCGGTCGCATCCAGGCGACGGAACAGGCCGACGCGGGTTCGGCGGAGCTTGTCCGCGAGCTCAACGACGATCTGCAGGACGCGCGCATCGCCGCCGGCCTGATCCCGCTCACGGGCACCGGCATCGTGCTGCAGGTCGAGGATTCGGCGGAGCCCCCGGCGCCGGGATCGAACGAGGCCGACTACCTGGTCGGCGCCCGCGATCTGCGCGCATTGGTCGAGGAGCTGTGGGCGGCGGGCGCCGAGGCGATCGCGGTCAACGGCGAGCGGATCACGCCGACCACGGCGATCATCGATGTCGGCCCGTCGATCCTGGTCAACGCCGCGTATCTGGCCGGCCCGTACCAGATCACCGCCCTCGGCCCGGAGGATCTGTATCCGCGCCTGGGCGCGTCCCCCGGGTTCGTCGACCTCCTCCGGACCAGGGCGCAGGGGTTTGGCATCCGTGTCTCGATCGCCGAGCCGGACGCGGTCGACATGCCGGCGTTCGCCGGCACGGTCACGCTCCGGTACGCCCGGCCCGAGACGGGGAGCTGAGGCGATGCGTCGCCGTCGTGCCCAGGTGACGATCGCCGCCGTCACGTTCCTGCTCGGGCTGCTGGTCGTCGTCCAGCTGCGCACCCAAGCGAGCAGTGAGGCGTTCGCCGGGCTGTCGTCGCAGGACCTGACGTTCCTCGTGGCGAATCTCGACGATCGCAACGACCAGCTGCGGACCGAGGTCGCCACGCTGGAGCGCGAGTTCGTCGTCCTTGAGCAGAACACCGAACGCGGCGACATGTCGCTCGACGAGCTGCGTGCCGACCTGCGGCGGGTGCGCCTCTACGCCGGGATCGATCCGGCCAGCGGCCCGGGCGTCTCGATCGTCGTGCGCGGTCCCATCGACGGTCCGGGCATCGAGGACCTCGTCAACGAGCTCCGCAACGCAGGCGCGGAAGCGATGGCGATCGACAGCGTCCGGCTGGTGCCCGGGGTGGTCGCGATCGGGACGCCGGGCGCCATCACGGTCGGCGCTGTCGCGCTCGAGGATCCGTTCACGCTGAACGCGATCGGCGCCCCGGACAAGCTCACCGGGTCCTTGACGCGGCCGGGCGGGATCATCGCCCAGCTGTCCGCCACGCAACCAGACGTGACGGTCGACGTGACACCCATGGAACGCATCGGTGTACCGGCGACGGACCGTGACCTCGTCCCGAGTCATGGCCGTCCACGCCTCTGATACCCTGCCCGCCGTGCCGGACCGACCCATCGTGGACCTGCTGCTCGGGGACGTCGTCCGCCTTCGTCGGGCGCACCCATGCGGCGGCGACACCTGGCTCGTCGACCGGCTCGGCGCGGACATCGGGATCCGCTGCCGGACGTGCGACCGCCACGTTCTGATCGCGCGCGCCACGCTCGAACGACGGCTCGCAGGGTTCGTCGAGCGCGGCGATCCGGCGATCACGGCCGCCGTCGTGGGCGACGCACCCCCGCGACGACCGACGTCGCCCGACCCACCTTCGTGACCGACGCGAGGGTGCCGGTCGACATCGAAGCGATCGACGAGACCGCAGAGGGCGTCACCACCGAAGGCTCGCTCGCGGTCTTCCGCAATCCCTCGTTCCTCCGATTGTGGCTGTCGCAGGCGGCGACCCAGATCGGCGGGAACATGGTGCTGTTCGGGTTGACGGTCGTCGTCTCCGAGAACAACCCGAATACCGCGGTCAGCCTGCTCATCCTGTCGTTCCTGGTACCGGCCGTCCTCGTGTCGGCGGTCGCAGGGGTCTACGTGGACCGTGTCGATCGTCGACTCATGCTCATCGCGACCAACGTGTTGCGTGGCCTGGCGATGATCGGCATCTTCTTGGTCGGCGACTTCCTTTTGCTGCTGCTCTTGCTGAACCTGTTCGTGTCGACGGTCACCGTGTTCTTCGCACCCGCCGAAGCGGCGATGATCCCCGAAGTCGTACCGCGCCGGCAGCTGCTGGCCGCGAACGGCGTCTTCACGCTGACCCTGAACGCGGCATTCGCCCTCGGCTTCGCGCTGCTCGGGCCGCTCGTCATCAACATCGCAGGCCCGCAGGCGGTGATCCTGGTGGTGGCTGGCCTCTACTTCCTCGCCGCGGTCTTCTGCTGGACGCTCCCGTCGTCGCCACCACCGGCGCGCGCCACGAACGGCGGCGGCGCGGTCGGCCAGACCCAGAAGGCCATGGAATCGACCCTGGCGCAGCTGCGCGAAGGGTTCGATTTCATCAGCGCGAATCGGAAGATCGGCTGGTCGCTGCTGTACCTCGGGATCACGGCGTCGCTGGTCGGTGTGCTCGGCGTCCTGGGGCCCGATTTCGCACAGTCTGCGCTGGGGCTGCGACCGAAGGACACGGCGATCATCGTGCTGCCCCTGGGCGCCGGGATCGTGATGGGCATCCTGCTGCTTAACTCGTACGGGAAGTTCCTGCCGCGCCGACGGGTTATCGAAGGCGGCCTGATCGTGCTCGGCGTCATGCTCGCCCTGCTGTCGGTTGCCGGACCGATCAGCCAATTCCTGCAGAACGTCGACCGCGGCGGAAGCCTGCTCGACCTGTCGGCCGTCACGTCACTGCTCGCGATCGTCGTGTTCATCGCGTTCATAGCGGGCATCGCCTACTCGGCAGTGGCGATCCCCGCTCAGACCCAACTCCAGGAGGACCTCCCGGAGGACGTCCGGGGCCGCGTCTACGGCGTCCTGTTCATGCTGGTGTCGGTTTCGAGTTTCGTGCCGATCATCGTCGTCGGGCCGATCTCGGATTTCATCGGCACCGCGACCGTCATGCTGATCGTGGCGATCGGCGTGCTGGCGTCCGGTGTCGCCAGCGTCTTCCTGCGCGATCCGAACCTGGGCGTCGCGGGGGCCACCGCCGACCCGCACGTCGAGGACCCGATCGCGGCGGCCCTCGGCGCCGACCGGCCGACGTGGCGAGCTGAACGTGGCTCGCCGAGCAGCCCCCTGCCACCGCGCGCCACGGATCCGGTGGGGAACCCCGGTCCGTCCGACCCCGCCGATCGGGACTGAGGGGTGCGCACGGTCGCGGTCGTGTTCACCGGCGGCACGATCAGCATGGGCTTCGACCCGGTGGCCGGCGGGAACGTCCCGACGCTCGATGGGGCGGCGATCCTGGCGCGGACATCCGGGCTGGACAGAATCGCCGACGTCGTGCCCATCGACCGGGGCCTGACGCCTGCCAGCCACTTCACGTGGGCGGACGTGCTGGGTCTCGGTGCGGTGATCCAGGACGCGCTCGACGACCCGTTGATCGATGGGGTGGTGGTCGTGCAGGGCACCGACACGATCGAGGAGACGGCCTTCGCCTGGGACCTCGTGCTGCGATCGTCGAAGCCCGTGGTGGTGACCGGCGCCATGCGCGCCTCGCACGAGGACGGGTACGACGGGCCGGCGAACCTGCGCATGGCCGTGGCAGCGGCGGCGGCACCGGCGCTGCGAGACGTCGGGGTCATCGTCGGTCTCGCCGGGACCCTCGAGACGGCCGATGACGTCACGAAGATGCACACCCGGGCCTTCGACACGTTCCGGTCGCCCAACGTCGGCTCGCTTGGTCGGGTAGGGGAGGACGGCGTCGTCGTGCTCGAGCGAGCGCGTGGGGCACGACGGTCCCTCACGCCTGTGCCGGCCGACGGCGCGCGGGTCGAACTTGTCCAAGCGGGCATCGGGTCGGATGGGGCGATGCTCGACGCGGCTGTCGCGACGGGTGCTCGCGGCGTCGTGATGGCGGCCACCGGCGCCGGGAACACCTCTGCGGGCCTCCTCGCCGCGGCCGCGAGGGCGATCGGGGACGGCGTCTCGGTCGTCCTGGCCTCGCGCTGCCCGGCCGGCGCGGTGTCGACCGCCTACGCGTTCCCGGGCGGTGGTGCGACGTGGGTCCGCGCGGGCGCGATCCCGGCCGGCGCGCTCTGCGCGATCAAGGCCCGGGTCGCGCTGGCCCTGGGCCTCGGAGCCGGGCTCGCGCGGGATGACCTCGCAACGCTCCTCGCAGACCCGATAGGCTGACCGCTCCATGCCCCTTGACGCCCTCATCACCGGTCGTATCGCCACGCTCGCGGGCGACTCGGGGTTCGGCTGGGTCGAGGCGATCGGGATCCGCGACGGTCGGGTCGCATTCGCCGGCTCTGAGGTGTACCTGGACACCAGGGCGGACCCGTTCACGGAACGCATCCGCCTCGAGCCGGAGCAGATCGCGATCCCCGGGCTGACCGATGCCCACCTGCATCTGGCACAGGCGGCGCTCGCGTCGCGCCATGTGGATCTGGGCGATTCGCCGACACTCGAGGACGGGCTCGCCCTTCTGCGCAAGACGCACGACAAGCTGCCCGCCGACGCCTGGCTCGAGGGCCACGGTTGGGATTCGGATCGCTGGGGCGGCTGGCCGACGGCCGACTCGCTGGAATCGGTCGCGCCGGGTCGGAAGGCCGCGATCTGGGCGCACGACCATCACGCGCTGTGGGCGAGCCACGCGGCGGTCCGCGCGGCGGAGCTACCCGCTGGCGATCCGCCCGGAGGCGTCATCCGGCGCGCAGACGACCGGACACCCGAAGGCGTGCTGTACGAGGCGGCCACCCGGCTCATCACGATCCACGTCCCGGCCCCGTCGGCCGAGGACCTCGAACGCGCGATGATCGAGGTCGGGCAGGACCTGGTGTCGCTCGGCGTCGTCGCGTGCCATGACCCGGGCGGCGTCGCCCCGGACCCTGCGCTGTCCTACTCGTTCCCGGCATACGCTCGGCTGTCCGACGCGGGACGGCTACCGGTCCGCGTCCACGCGTGCATGCGCGACGACGCGGTCGCGGCGGCGATCGAGCAGGGCCATCGCAGCGGGGCTCGGCTGGGCGCCAACCCTGACGGCCGCGCCACCGTCGGCTGGCAGAAGTGCTTTGCCGACGGGTCGCTCGGGTCGCGCACTGCTGCGCTTCTCGACGACATCGAGCCGGAGCCCGACCGACCGCTGCCTCCCGACCTCCGGCGCGGCGTCTGGATGACCGATCCGGACGCTTTACGGGAGCGCGTCCAGTGGGCGTCCGGCGGGGGCATCGCCACGACGATCCACGCCATCGGCGATGCGGCCGTGCGCGCCGCCCTCGACGTGCTGACCCCGTTCGCGCCGACGTCGCCCCTCATGCCCCGCATCGAGCACGTCCAGATGCTCCATCGGGACGACCGACCGCGTTTCGCGGCCGCCGGCATCGCCGCCAGCGTCCAGCCCGTCCATCTCGGGTCCGACGCGATCCAGGCCTGGAAGCTGTGGGGCGACCGCGCGGAGGCCGAGGGCTACACCTGGAAGGCGATCGCCGACACCGGCGCGGTCATGGCGTTCGGCACGGACGCGCCGGTCGAGTCATACGACCCGTGGCCGGGCCTGGCGCTCGCGGTGCGACGCGAGGACGCACGCTGGCCGGCGGGCACACCGGCGTTCGCGCCGGATGAGGCGCTCACGCTCGAGCGTGCGCTGCGGGCGCAGTGCATCGATGGCCCGGTCTCGGCTCGCGAGCTCGACCGCGGCCGTCTGACGGTCGGCCAGCGGGCCGACGTCGTTGTGATCCCCGCGGCGTCGCTCGATGAGCAGGTGACGCCGGGTGGTCCGTTGTCGACGACGCGCCCGGACATCGTGCTGATGGACGGCAAGGTCGTCTTCGAGGTCTAGGTCGGGCGGTCCAGCTCGCGGAGTGCGTCGGCGAACAGGCCGTTGAAGATCCGCGACGTCGATGGGAAGGCGTGGATCGTGTCCGCCAGGACGTCGATCGTGACGTGGGCCTGGATCGCCAGCACGCATTCGTGGATCGCCGCCGATGCGTCGGGGCAGGCGATGGCCGCGCCGACGAGCTCGCGCGACCCGCGGTCGACCACGATCGTGAGGTGGCCGAACGTGGCCTCGAGCGCATAACCGCGACTGCTCTTCGCAAAGTCGGCGACCTGCTCGAACGCGTCGAGCCCTCTCTCGTTCGCGGCCTCGAGCGACACCCCGACGAACGCCGCCTCGGGGTCGGTGTACGTCGCGCGCGGCAGCGCGCGGTAGTCGGGCATGACGGTCTCGCCCTGGGTCATGCGGGCAACGAGCTCGCCCTGGTAGTGCGCCTGGTGCGTGTGGAGCTCGGGCCCGGCGGCGTCGCCCACGGCGTACAGCCCGTCGGCGATCCGCAGCCGTCCATCGCGCGGGTAGGGTGGTGTCCGCCCGCTCGGATCGAGGCCGTAATGCTCCAGGCCGAGATCGTCGAGCGGCACTTCGCGGCCGACGGCAGCGAGGACCACGTGTCCCTCGGCAGTGGAGCCATCGTCGAGCTCGATGACGTGGGCACCATCCGTGCCGACGCCGGCCCGCGCGGCCACCGCCCGGACGCCGGTCCGTACCGTCACGCCATCGGCGTTGAGCGTGGCGCGTATCACCTCTGAGTTCCGCGGATGATCGGTCGGGGCGAGGCGCGGCCCGGACTGGACGATCACCACGGGCACCCCGAACCGGGCGTAGACCTGGGCGAGCTCGCAGCCGGTCGGACCTCCGCCCAGGATCAGCATGCTCCGCGGCAGCTCACGGGTCAGCGTGGCCTGCTCGTTCGTCCAGACGTCGATATCGTCGATGCCCGGGATCTGGATACGGCGCGAGCCCGAGCCGACCGCCACCACGACGTTCGATCCCGACAGGTCGTGGCGGACGCCGTCGTGCGTGACGCTGACCCGCCCGCGACCGACGATCCGCGCGTCCCCGCGATAGACGACGGCACCCGCCTCCTCGAGCGCGCGGACGTGGCTCGAAATCGTCGGGCTCTGCGGCACCGGCGGGACGGTTCACCATGAAGTCCCGATAGGTGGACGCCCGTGGCCACTCGTAGCGAGCCGGGTTCGCACGGTGTTCCGCCGCGCCGTGGAGCAGCGACTTCGACGGTACGCAGCCGATGTGCGGGCAGCTTCCACCGAACCAGCGATGGTCCGCGATCGCGACGCTCGCGCCGAGGCCGCGGGCCTTGTGCGCGGCCGCCTCACCACCCGGGCCGGCACCGATGATGACGAGGTCGAAGATCGGATCCATCGCGTCAGTCTGCCCGCTGCCGAAGGCGGCCGCGCTGCCGTCGCGCTTCGTACAGCAGGACCGCAGCAGACACCGACACGTTCAGGCTGTCGGCCACGCCGTGCATCGGCAGGCGGACGGTTGCGACGTCGTCGCCCTCCCAGTCGGCCGTCAGGCCGTCCGTCTCGCTGCCGAATGCGATGGCGAGCGGGCCTGTGAGGTCCGCGTCGCTGTAGAGGCGCTCGGCGTCGACCCGTGTCGCGACGATCCGGAGAGCGCGCTCGCGCAGCCATCCGACCACCTCACCGGTCGGCGCGGCCGCAAGCGGCACCGCGAAGATGGTGCCCGCGCTCGCCCGGATCACGTTGGGGTTGGCGAGATCCGTCCGAGCTGACGCGGCGATGAGCGCGTCGGCACCGGCGCCGTCGGCGCTGCGCAGCACCGCCCCGATGTTCCCCGGCTTCTCGACGCCCTCGACCACGATCACGAGCGGGTCATCGGGCAGGGTCAGGTCGGCGAGCCGCAGGGTTGGCGCGCGTATGACTGCGACGAGGCCCTCGGCTCGATCGCCGAAGGCGAGCTTCGCGAACGCGGTCTCGGTCGTGCCCGTGATGGGGACGCGGGCCGCGGCCAGCAGATCGAGCGCCGCCCTCGCGTCCTCGCCGGCGAGCAGGGGTTCGCACACGAACGCCTCCACGACCTCGACCCCGGCATCGAGCGCGCGGCGCAACTCGCGTGCACCGTCGACCAGCGTCAGGCCGGTCGACTCGCGCTCGCGTCGATCGCGCAACCGGGCGACCGACTTGATCCGCGGGTTCGATGGGCTGGCAAGGGCAGGGGAGGGCATCGCACTCATGATGCGCCGCTCCCGCGGGCGAAGGCACCCAGCTCGAGGCTCGCACCGGACGTCGCGCGAAGAACCAGCTCGCCGATCTCGACGTCATCGACGACCGTCGACAGCCACGCGCCGAGATCGTCGGCGTCGATCCCCTCGGTGTGGGCGGTCAGGAGCACCCAACCCGCCGGCGTGAGGAGCCGGCGGATGTCGTCGAGAAGTGGCTCCAGGTCGTCCTCGAGTCGCCAGGCCTTGCCAGACGCGCCGTGCCCGTAGGTCGGCGGGTCGAGGACGACGCCGTCGTAGCGCCGTTCGCGACGGAGCTCGCGCGCCACGAAGGCACCGGCGTCGTCCACGATCCAGCGGATCGGGCGGTCGGCGAGCTCGTTCAGCGCCGCGTTCCGTCGCGCCCAGGCGACGGCGGGCCGTGCCGAATCGACGTGTGTGACGGCGGCGCCGACGCGAGCAAGAGCGAGCGTCCCCATACCCGTGTAGCCGAACAGATTGAGGATCGACGGGCGCTCCGTGGCGGTGTCGGTGCCCTTCCGGTCGACGTGCGCCGTCGACCACGGCAGCATCGCGGCGTGCTCGGGGAAGACCCCGACCTGCCCGGAGGGGGTGGGTCGAAGCTCGAAGGCGAGGTCGGCGATCCGGGCGATCCAGCCGTTCCGTGCCTTGACGAGACCGGTCCCACTCCAGCCCGTTGTCGCGATCGAACCGCAGATCGGCGTCCGCCCACTCGCGCGGCGAGCGCTGCCGCTCGCCGATGGCCGCGGGATGCGGTCGGTGGACGATGTGATCGCCGAATCGCTCGAGGCGCGCGCCGTCACCCGCGTCGATGAGCTCGTAGTCGTCCACGGGCTCATCATCATCGAAACCGCGTACGCCGAGCCGTCGAATCGTCTGCAAGGAACGGAGAAGGAGGGTCCGCGTGGTCCGTCGATCGATCCTGGCGTTGGTGCTGGTCCTGGCCGCCGCCCTGGGCGCCTGCACGAGCCCGTCCGGTGGAGGGTCGGGCGGCGGCGCGTCAGGCGCCCCGTCCGAATCGCCCGCCGCCAAACCGGGTTACTGAGCGCGCGTCGTCGTCACGCGAGCAGGTTTGTCGGTCGCGGCCCCGTTCGGGTACGATGCCCGCTGCCGTACGGGTCGCGGCACCGTCATTTCCGGCGCCTAGGTGAGACGTGGAACATCTCGCCGTTACGGGTTCCGGGAGAGGCGATGTCGAGGCACGAACGGTAGGTTCCGACAGTCGTCGGGTGTAGCCACACTCGGCGGACGCCGGAACCGTCGGGCGGCTAGCTCAGCTGGTCAGAGCACTTGCTTGACATGAGCGAGCGCCCTACGGCCGTGCTAGCCGCTTACTCATGCGCGGCTTTCCCACCGTCACCCACGCCGATATCGGCTGTCCGGGATCGGCTCTAATCGTGCCTCACCCTGGTCGGCCCGGACCAACTCACGGCTCAGGGGACCGAGGGCTCGGGAGCCCGACCGACCCATTTCTGCCCCGCGGGGTATCCTGCGCCCTTCGACCTTGAGCCAGCGGGAGGGCAATTCCCTCCCCGCCTGAGGACGACAGAGGGGTACCGTCCAATGGCCAAGTTCGACTGCACCACGACGATCAAGCGACCCGTCGAGGAGGTCTTCGCAGTGCTGAGCGACTTCTCGAAAGGTCCGGAGTGGTCCTCGAGCGCCGTAGAACCGGCGAAGAAGACCTCAGATGGTCCGATCGGCGTCGGAACGACATGGCACGCGTTCGGCAAGACCGCCGGTCGGAAGTTCGAGAGCGACGTCAAGTACACCGAGTTCGAGGTGAACCGAAAGATCGTCTCTACCGTCACGAAGCCATTCCCGACGACGCTCACGGTCACGCTCGAGACGGTTCCCGGTGGCACGCGTGTCGACCAGACCGTCGACGGCGAGCCGGGCGGGTTCTTCAAGCTCGCCGAGCCGCTCGTCGTGAAGATGTCCAAGCGACAGTTCCAGGGCGATCTCGACAACCTCCGCGACCTCATGGACGCTCGCGCGCTCTAACCCGGCAGCGGCCAAAGAAGACGTCAGGTCCCCGTCGGCCCGGACCGACTGGCGGCTGACGAGGGATCGAAGGTCCGGGGCCGGAGCCAGGGCGATGACAGCCTAGCGGTCGCCCTACCGCAGACTTAGCTGTGATGTCCCGACGATCGGCTCCTGAACGCCTCGACACGGCCTGGCAAGCCGGCGTCCGCAACCGCCTCACCGGCGAGGGCATGACCGAAGCGACGGCCGACGCCTGGATCGCCGTGTGGGAGGTTCACGCGGCGCAGGACGTCGTCGAACGCGGTTCTGGTTACTGGGAGGCAGCCTGGGTTGGATCGCCGCTCAGCCAAAGGATCGGGTCAGGCCGAACCCGGTCGGCCCGAACCGACTGGCCGACTCGGGGCGCCCAATGCCCACCGGTCGCGCTGGACGGCCGACCGAGGGTGACGGAGCCGGAGACGGCGTCCGCGCGCTGCCATCCCCGGCCCATGGGGAAGGCCCCTGACGAGTGGGAGGAAACCAGCACCCACCCGGAGCCTGAGCTGCCAGAGGACCAACGACTCCCGCGGGTGAACTCACAAACCGAGGATCTTCACGAACTTGCCGGTGCGGACGTAAGGCTCGGCGTTGAAGCCGAACTCCTCCTCCGCCCGGAAGCCGGTGACGTTCGGGTCGAACCTCGAGCCCGCCTTCGACGACACCTCGATCCGGTTGCCGGCGGCCTCACAGACGGCGGCCGCCTCCCCTGCCGTGACGGCCGAAGCACGCAGACGGACTACAGTTGACGGACCGCCGGGAGAAAGGGAGATACGGATGCGGAAGATTGCGAGCGTAGGCGCCGCCTTGCTGCTGCTGCTCGCGGCAGCCGGACCCGCCGCCGGAGCGAGCCGTACCTACTCGGTGCACCTGGATGGCGACACGGAGGTGCCGGCGAACGCGTCGCAGGCGGCTGGGCAGGCCGTCTTCCAACTGAGCCGTGACCGCACGTCGCTCGAGTACATGCTGATCGTCGCCAATCTGGACAATCCGGTCGCGGCGCACATCCACGTCGGTCCGACGGGCGTGAACGGACCCGTGGTCGCGAACCTCTTCTCCGGAGTGCCAGGAGATGGGACCGCGAACGGGATGATTGCGGAGGGCACGATCACCGCGACAAATCTCACCGGGCCGCTTACCGGTCAACCGTTGTCGGCGCTCGTCGAGGCTCTCAACTCCGGCAACGCGTACGTCAACGTGCACACGAACGATGGCGTGCCGCCTGCCGGTACCGGCCCGGGCGATCTCCCGGGCGGCGAGATTCGCGGGGACTTCTAAGAGTCCTGAAAACGTCCGCCAGCGTCCGTCGCTGACGGACTCGCGCACGGATACGCCTCAGAGGCGGGTGTCCCATGGGGGATGTCCGCCTCTGTTGCAACCAGCGTTGCTCCCAAGCGGCCTCTGCAAGGCGCCGGTCGGCCCGGACCGACTGGCCGCTGACACGGGATCGAAGGTCCGGGACCGGAGCCGGGTCGCCACACCGTACCCGCCGACCCTTACCGGCGGCTTCACGGTCGGGCCGAACCACGGACCGCATACAAGATGCTCGTACAGCCGGTTTCGGACCCGCCACAACCGTCTTCTGCGCCGGCGGCTTGCTGGAAAGCACGAAGCCGATGGATACATCGTTTGGGCTCGAGCCCCCAACGAACGAGTAGCCGTGGCACAACGTGCAGGGGACCTCAAGACGGCACGGTCATGACCGTGCCGTCGTCCTTTTCTCTTGGGAGCCTCCGCTGCGAGCGATGTGCGGCCCGGCGAGGAGATGGTCCGGCTACCCTCGCCGTCAGGACACGGCGCAGGCTGTCGGCGTACGAGCGGGAGCAGCGGGCGAGGCGCGGCACGCCCCAGGCCGATCCCCGGCCGTGAAAGCCCGCCGAATCGCGTGAAGCTGGTTAGTGTTCGACCACCTTGGCGAGCTTGCCAGCCTGGTCGATCCAGGCCGCGACCTCGGCCTCGCTCGGGACACGACGGACGATGCCCGGTCGTGCGGCGACGACCTCCTGGACCGTGGTCGCGAGGTTGGCTGGGTTCCGCTGGGCGAGCTCCGCGGGTGAGCCGACGCCAGCCGCCTGGAGCAGGTCGCTGTATTGCGGCCCGACGCCCGGGACCCGCATGAGATCGACGATGTCGACCCACTCGAGGACGAGCTTGCTGCTGATGCCCGTGGCCTCCGCGAGCCTCTCGCGGTCATTGGGCTTCGCACCGGCCGCGAGCAGGTCGTCGGTCGTCGAGATGCCGACCGCCGCGAGCCGCTCAGCTTGTGCGGGGCCGATCCCTTCGACATCCTCGATCCGCAGGTGATGCTCGCCGACCGACGCCGAGACGGGCTCCGGGGAGGCCGATTCTGGCGCCGTCGTCGTGGCCGCCGCGGCTGCGATCGGCGCTACTGACGCGATCGGCGCTGCTGACGCGATCGGCGCTGCTGCGGGCGGCGCTGCCGCTACAAACGCCCTGGGCTCCGCGGCCGGCGACGGCCGCTCACCGACCCCGAACGCCTCCTTGACCTCGCTCGTGCTCAGGTACCACAGGATGAACGCCGGCATGAGCGCGATCCCGAACGCGACGCCGGTGCCCGGGAACTGGAAGAAGGCCAGGACCGCCTCGAACAGCCCCAAGCCAGCTACGATCTGGGCGAAGAGACGCGCCCACGGCTGGAGCGCCCACAGTCCAACGGCAGCGAGGAGCCAGACGATCCCCGTGGCGACGGCGAGCCAACCCCAAAGCCCGACCTGCTCGAAGACAGGCAGATCGCCGAGTGCGCCAAACCAGTCGAAGCCGAGGACCCGCAGTCCGAAGAACAGGAATCCGAATCCCGCGAGTGCGGCGAAGAAGCCGATGACTGCGATGAGGACGGGTGGGTTCTTCACGGAGCGCCCCTCAATCCGATCGGGTCACGACGACGGTGGCTCCCGGAGCGGGGCCTGCCCCACATGACTCGCCAACTCTAGCGCGCTGCCAGCCACTCCGCAGGACCGTCCGGCCTGCTCGCCAGCACGCCAGATCTGGCCCCGGACGTCGTCCATGACGTTCTCGAACCAGGCGAAGAACCTCTGGCAGCGCCTATATCGCAAATGGACGGTGGTGGACTTGTAGCCCTTCTCGGATAGGGCGATCTGCCACCGCTCGGTGTGGCGGCGTTCGATCGCCTTGGTGTCGGTGGGGAGGTTGTTGTCGACGAGGAATTGGGCGAGCGATGCGACGGCGCCAGCATAGGCGTATACGGTGTTGCCGCTGACGTTCTGGGCCTTCAGGTGATCGATGAACGCCCAGTAGTCGTCGGCCAGGTCGCCGGGTGTGACGACGCTGGGGAGTGTTGGTATAGTCGCCGCCATCGGAAAGAGCCTCGGCTCAACAGCGCCGTGCTAGTCAACAGCAAAGCGTTCTAGGCTCTTCCCGAACACAAAACCGGGCGGCTAGCTCAGCTGGTTAGAGCACTTGCTTGACATGCAAGAGGTCACTGGTTCGAGTCCAGTGTCGCCCACCACATCCTCAAAGAGAGCATCGAGCGGGACGCGCCATCCGAGCCATCGATCCCCAGAGAGCCGGGCCCCAGGCTGGAAGCCCGACGATCGAGCCGGAGTGGCACCACCCGCGAGCGATCGGTGAACCGATCCGGGAGTCGCCCGATAGCGCGGCCACGAGAGCGCTACGTCCCAGCGACGTAGCGAACGCGGGTGGAACCGCGGGAGGTCGAAACCTCTCGTCCTGCACGGACGAGAGGTTTTCTGATTCCTGAGGAGTCGACATGACCGACGACGACAACATCGAAGTCGAAGAAGAGCCGATCGAGCTCGAGTCGCCCGAGCGCGGCAGCGCCACGGAGCTGATGGACCACGGGGCGAGCGGGGAGCTCGGCCCGATGCGCCACAGCGCCGCGCACGTCCTCGCCGAGGCGGTCCTCGACCTGTTTCCTGGCACCCAGCTCGGGATCGGACCCGTCATCGAGGACGGCTTCTACTACGACTTCCTCCTGCCTCGACCGCTGACGCCGGACGACCTCCCGAACATCGAGGAGCGGATGCGCGAGTCGATCGCAGCGGATCACCCGTTCGAGCTCAGCGAGGAGACACCGGAGGCGGCGCGGGCGGCCCTCGTCGAACGCGGCCAGCCGTTCAAGGTGGAGATCATCGATGACCTGCTGGCCGCCTCGAAGCGCGACGGCACGCCGATGCCACCGACCACCTTCTATCGGCAAGGCCCGTTCATCGACCTGTGCCGCGGACCGCACGTCGAAAGCACCGGCAAGATCGGCCCGTTCAAACTGCTCGGGACCGCCGGTGCCTACTGGCGCGGCGACGAGAAGCGCCCGATGCTCCAACGCGTCTACGGCACGGCCTGGGCGACCCAGGAGGACATCGACGCGTATCTCTGGCGCCGAGCCGAGGCGAAGAAGCGCGACCATCGCCGGCTCGGCGTCCAGCTCGACCTGTTCTCGTTCCACGACGTCTCGCCCGGGTCCGCGTTCTGGCACCCGAAGGGCCAGCGGATCTGGCGGACCCTCGAGGAGTCGATGCGCGAGCTGCAGGCGAGGCGCGGCTACCAGGAGGTCTCGACCCCGATCGTCGTGAGCGAGCGGCTGTGGCGTCAGTCGGGCCACTGGGAGCTGTACCGCGACAATATGTTCCTGATCGAATCCGAGAACCAGACGTTCAGCCTCAAGCCGATGAACTGCCCGGAATCGACGTTCATCTACCGCTCGAAGCTGCGGTCGTATCGCGACCTGCCGTTGCGGTTCAGCGAGTTCGGGCGGCTTCATCGAAACGAGCGCTCCGGAACGCTGTCGGGGCTGACCCGGGTGCGCCAGTTCATCCAGGACGACGCTCACCTGTACGTCCGTCCGGACCAGTTGATGGACGAGATCCAGGCGCTCCTCGGCGAGGTCCGCGAGTCGTACGGCTGGTTCGGCCTGACGCCGCGGTTCGCGTTCGCGACGAAACCCGACAAGGCCCTCGGCGATCCGGCGCTGTGGGAACGCGCCGAGCGGCTGATTACGGAGGCGTTCGCGGCAAGCGACATCACCTACGACCTGAAGCCCAAGGACGGCACGTTCTACGCGCCCAAGATCGACATCTACATCGACGACGCACTCGGTCGCGAGTGGCAGATGGCGACCATCCAAGTCGACCTGACGATGCTACCCGAGCGGTTCGACCTGACGTACATCGACGAGGAGGGCAAGCCGCAGCGGCCGATCGCCATCCATCGTGCGATCTACGGCTCTCTCGAGCGGTTCATCGGGATCCTGATCGAGCACTTCGCGGGCGCCTTCCCGCTGTGGCTCGCGCCTGTGCAGGCTGTCGTCATCCCGATCGCGGATCGGCACGTCGAGGCCGCCGAGGAGCTGGCCGGTGTGCTGCGTGAGCGTGGGCTGCGGGTCGAGGTCGATGACTCGTCAAACCGGATGCAGTACAAGATCCGGACCGCGCAGGAACAGAAGGTGCCGTACATGGTCGTGCTCGGCGACCGCGAGATCGAGGCGCGGACCGCCTCGCCGAGAACCAGGGCAGGGGAGCAGCAGGAACCTCAGGCGTGGGAGGCCTTCGCCGACCGGCTGGCAGAGGAGTCGCGCGCCCGGGCGATCGAGTAGGCCGGCTGGTCATGCCCGATCGTCGCCTACTCGCGGTCGATGTCGCGATCAAGGTCGTGACGGTCGTCCTGTTGGCCTGGGCGGTCGGGAACCCGGATCTCCCCCAATTCAGCGGCAAGGCGTTCACCGGCCGCGCTCTGGCGTACCCCATCGCGCTGCTCGTCCTGCCGGTCGGGTGGTCGTTGCTCGCGCGTGGGCGGCTCCCGTATCCCGTCGCCGCTGACATCCTCCTCGGGCTGCCATTCCTGATCGATGTCGCCGGGAACGCGCTGAACCTCTACGACACCGTCGAGTGGTGGGACGACGCGAACCACCTGGTCAACTGGGCGTTGCACACTGCGGCGATCGGGTTGCTGCTGCGGGCCGGGCCATGGGGGCCGTGGACGCGCGCCGCCTTGGCGTTCGGCTGGGCGGCGAGCACGGCGGTGGTCTGGGAACTCGCCGAGTATGTTGCGTTCGTGCCGAACTCGCCGGAGGCCGCGACGGCGTACGCCGACACTCTCGGTGACCTGGCACTCGGGCTGCTAGGCGGCGGCATAGCAGCCATCGTGGTGAGTCGCCTCCCGGGGCGCGGAGCGAAGCCGGGCTATGAGCCCGTTCCCGAGCGATCCACCGGCGAGTCCAGGTAGCCCGCGGCGCCGGCCCGCACCGCCCCGTTCGTTGTCGACCCCGGAAGGCCTGTGCTATCCTGCCCGCTCGTCCGGTGGGGGCCGTCTGCCCGTGCCGGTCGAGTCCATGTCCAGCACCGCGAGGGGTGAACCATCAGCCGAGACCTGCGTGTCAACCAGATGATCCGGATCCCACAGGTCCGGGTGGTCGATGAAGAGGGTGCCCAGCTGGGTGTCATGCCCACGCCGCAGGCCCTCGAGATGGCGCAGGAACGGGGATACGACCTCGTTGAGGTCGCTCCGATGGCCCAGCCCCCGGTGGTCCGGTTCCTCGACTTCGGGCAGTACAAGTACGAGCTCACGAAGCGGGAGAAGGAAGCCAAGCGCAAGCAGCGCTCGGTGACCTTCAAGGAAGTCCGTCTGACGCCGAAGATCGGCGTGGGCGACTTCGATACCAAGGTCCACCGAGCGATCGAGTTCCTCGAGGATGGCGACCGGATCAAGGTCACGGTGCGCTTCCGGGGTCGGGAATTGACCCACCCGGAGATCGGCCGAAACCTCATCGCCAGGTTCGTGGAGCGAGTCAAGGATCACGGAGTCGCGGAACGAACGCCGCTGCTCGAGGGCAAGTCGATGCACATCACGATGGCATCGATCCACAAGCCCAAAGGCCACGACGCACCGGACCGCAAGCACGCGCCGGATGTCATCCCGGCAGACGCGACGGCTGAGCCGCCGCCCGCGCCCGAATCTGAAACAGTCGTGGCTCAGCCGAAAGCCGTCGCCCCGCCCAAGGCGCCGGCACAGACGCCCGAGCCGGTCCAAGCAGGAGAGTGAGGCCACGGTGCCGAAGATCAAGAGCCACAAGACGGCCCAGAAGCGCATCGGCAGGACCGGTAGCGGCAAGTACATCCGGGTCAAGGCGTGGCGTGGCCATCATCTCGAGATCAAGTCGTCGCGACGGACCCGGCGCTACGCCGGCAAGACCGTGATCAAGGCCGTCCACACCAAGCAGGTCCGGCGCCTGCTGCCGTACCTCTAGGAGCCACACCCCGTCATGGCACGAGTCAAGCGCGGCGTCACCGCTCACAAGCGCCACAAGCGCCTGCTCAAGGCGGCCGAGGGCCGCAAGGGCACCCGCTCGAAGCTGGTCAAGCCGGCTCGCGAAGCCCTGCTCCACGCGCTCGCCTACGCGACCCGTGACCGCAAGCAGCGGAAGCGCCAGATGCGCGAGCTGTGGATCGTCCGGATCAACGCGGCCGCCCGCCAGAACGGGCTGACCTACGGGCAGTTCATCAACGGCCTCAAGCGCGCCGATATCGAGATCGACCGCAAGATCCTGGCCGACCTGGCCGTGCGCGACAGCGCGACGTTCGGTCGCATCGCCGAAGCAGCCAAGACCGCATAGCCTCGACTGGCTCGCGGGAGTCTCGCGATCAGTCCTCCGAAGGCCGAGCGCGCACGTCGAAGCGCATCGGCCTGAGGAACGCCGTGGATCTCGCCGACCTGACCCGCGATCTGGAGGCCCTCCAGTCGGAGGCGCTGGCGTCCGTCGCCGCCGCGCCGGATGCCGCGACGCTCGATGCGCTCGAGCTCGAGATCCTCGGCAAGAAGGGCCGGCTCACGACCGTCCTGCGTGGGATCGGCGGTCTCGCGGCCGAGGACCGCCCCAAGGTCGGCGCGGTCGCCAACACGGTCCGCACGACCATCGAGGGCGCGCTGACCGAACGCGGCACCACGCTCCGCGGATCGGAGCTGACCGCCCGACTTGCCGCTGAGGCGATCGACGTCACGACCCCCGGCCGCCCGATCCGGCGCGGCACGCTCCACCCCAGCATCGAGGCCATGCGCGAGATCGCGCAGATCTTCGAGCAGTTCGGTTTCGTGACCTACGAAAGCCCGGAGATCGAGGACGACCTCACCAACTTCCAGATGCTCAACATCCCGCCCGACCACCCGGCCCGGGACCTGTGGGACACGTTGTACGTCGACGTCGAGGGGCGCTTGTTGCGGACCCACACGTCGCCCGGCCAGATCAGGGTGATGCAGACCGAGACGCCCCCGATCCGGGCGCTGCTCCCCGGTCGCTGCTTCCGGTACGAGGCCATCGACGCCAGCCACGGCTCGGAGTTCTTCCAGGTCGAAGGCCTGATGATCGATGAAGGCACGACGATGGCCGACCTCAAGGGTCTGCTCGACCAGTTCGCGAAGGCTATGTACGGCGCCGACAAGCGCACCCGATTCCGACCGGGCTACTACCCGTTCACGGAGCCGTCCGTCGCGTTCGACGTCGAATGCCTTGTGTGCGGCGGCACGGGTTGCCCCGCCTGCGGCCGGACCGGCTGGATGACGATCCTCGGCGCGGGCATGGTCCACCCTGTCGTGCTCCAGTACGGCGGCCTCGACCCCGAGCGCTACCAGGGCTTCGCCTTCGGCATGGGCCCCGAGCGGATCAAGATGCTCAAGCACGGCATCACCGACCTCCGGCTCTTCCTCGAGAACGACCTTCGCTTCCTCGAGCAGTTCCGGTGAGGGGAACCTCCGACCGATGGCTCGCAGTCGCGTCGCCTCGGCCGTCGGTGCGTGATCGCCGGTACCCCATCGAGAGTGGCCAGTAATGCGGGTACCTCTGTCATGGCTGCGCGACTACGTCGATATCCAGCTCACGCCGGAGCAGCTCGCCGAACGGCTGACGCTGCTCGGGATGGAAGTCAAGGGCATGGAGGCGTGGGGCGCCGACTGGCAGAACGTCGTCGTCGGCGAGCTGCTCAGCGTCGAGCGCCATCCGCGCGCCGACCGGCTGTCGCTCACGCGCGTCACGATCGGCGATGGAGAGCCGCTCGAGATCGTCTGCGGCGCCACGAACATCGCGGCCGGCCAGCGCGTCCCGGTCGCGCTGCCGGGCGCGGTGCTGCCCGGCGACCGGCGCATCGAGCGGACCGAGAAGATGGGCGTCGTCAGCAACGGGATGCTGTGCTCCGGCGACGAGCTGAACCTCACGTCCGACGCGGACGGCATCCTCATCCTGCCGCCCGACGCACCGCTCGGTGTCGCGCTGGCGGACCTGTACGGCGACGTCGTGCTCGATGTCGACGTCAAGCCGAACCGCGGCGACGCGCTGAGCATGATCGGCCTGGCACGCGAGGTGTCGGCCGTGACCGGGGCGCCGGTCCGGTTCCCTGACACCGACCCGGTCGAGACCGGGCCACCCATCGAGGAGCGCCTGACGGTCGAGGTCGAGGAGCCGGCCCTGTGCACCCGTTTCGTCGGCCGCTGGGTGGGCGGCGTCACGGTGAGGCCGTCGCCGGATCTGGTCCAGATGCGGCTGCTCGCCGCCGGCCAGCGCCCGGTCAGCAACGTCGTCGACGTGAGCAACTACGTCATGTTCGAGCTCGGCAAGCCGATCCACACGTTCGACGCGACGGCCGTCCACGACGGACGGATCAGCGTGCGCCTGGCCCGCGAGGGCGAGCGCATCGAGACCCTCGACCACCAGGTCCGCGAGCTCAGCCCGGACACGCTGCTGATCGCCGACTCGGCCGGCCCGCTCGGCATCGCCGGGGTCATGGGCGCGGCGACCTCGGAGATCTCCGATGACACGACGGACGTCGTCGTCGAGTCGGCCATCTTCGACCCCATCAGCATCAGGCGCACCGCCTTCCGTTACGCGCTCCGTTCGGAGGCGAGCCTGCGGTTCGAGAAGGGCCAGGAGCACCGGCTGGCGCGGCTCGGCGCGGATCGCACGGCCCGTCTCATCAACGAATGGGCCGGTGGCCAGGTCGCGGTGGGCGCGGTCGACACGAACCCGACCGAACCGCTGCCGACACGCGTGGTGTTCCGACCCGCACGGGTGAACCGCCTGCTCGGCACGGAGATGACGGCACAGGAGCAGGCGGCCGTGCTGGCACGAGCGGGTGTAGCCACGGAACCCGCCCCGAGCGGTAGCCGCGTCCTCGTCGCGACCGCCCCCCAGCCCCTCGAGGTGGCCGCTGGCGAGGCGGAGGCAGCGATCGCAACGATCCCCACATGGCGGCGCGACCTGGTCGTCGAGGCGGACATCGCAGAGGAAGTCGCGCGCGTCCAGGGCTACGACACGATCCCCGAACTCCTGCCGCACACGCCGATGCCGACGTACCGGCATTCGCCGCTGCGGCTGCGCGACGCGGTACGCGACACGCTGGCCGGGGCCGGGCTGTCGGAGGTCGCGACGTTCGCCCTGGTCTCCCCGGCGATGGTCGAGCGGTTCGGCCCGATCGAGGACATCGTCGTGGCGGGGGAGGGTGAAGCCGGCGGCCGGCCCGTGACCGTCACGAACCCCCTGTCGAGCCAGCACTCGGTCATGCGCCAGAGCCTGATCGGCAGCCTACTCGAGGTCATCGAGACCAACGTCCGCCAGGGCCGCCAGGACGTGGCGATCTTCGAGATCGGCAAGGGTTACGGCGCGACCGAGGACGGCGATTCGACGCACGAATGGTGGCGCCTGGGCATCGCCCTCACCGGTGCCGCTGAGATCCCTGCCTGGAATCGCCCGGCTCGACCGTATGACCTCGACGACGCGAAGGGCGTGATCGACCTCATCGCGGTGCGACTCGGGCTGCAGCCCACGGACTACGCGCCACTGACCGACGACACGCGGCTGCATCCCGGGCGCGCCACCCGCGTCCAGGCAGGCGACGGGCTCGCCGGTCATGTCGGGGAGCTGCACCCGGCCGACGTCGAGGCCCTCGATCTGCGGACGTCCTCGCGCATCCTCGTCGCCGAGCTTGCCATCGCCGGGCTGTCCGGCGGCCAGCCGAGCGTGCCCAGGGCGACGAGCCTGCCGCGCTATCCGGCGGTCGAGCGGGACCTCGCGGTGATCGTTGCGGAGGACACCGCAGCGGCCCTCGTCGAGGCCGCCATCCGTCGCCACGCCGGCCCGCTGCTGCGCTCGGTCGACCTGTTCGACATCTACCGCGGCCGTCCGCTGGCGGAAGGTGAAAAGTCCCTCGCATACCGTCTCGCGTTCCAGGCAGACGACCGAACGCTGGTCGAATCCGAGGTCGACCACGCGCTGTCCACCGTCAGCGCGGGCCTTGCCGCGGACGTCGGAGGTCGCCTCAGGGCCTGACCCGAAAGTACCGGTCGGGGGGTGCATCGCGTTCCTTGCGACCCGCGAAGACCCGCTGCTACCCTTGCGCGGCTCCGGGTCGGATGACCCAGGCGGGCACCGTCACCCAGGGAGGTTCCGTGGACCTCGGAACGTTCTTCGGCAGTATCCAGACCGTCGATCTGGTGCTTGCGCTCCTCTTCATGGGGTTCTTCGTGCTGGGCTTCGCGCAGGGCACGATCCGCCGCCTGATCGGCGTCGGCTCCATCCTCTTCTCGTTCCTGTTCGCCGCGAATATTGCTGAACCGTTCGGCGCGTTCCTGGCAACGAACTGGTATCACCTGCCCAAGGAATACTCATACATGGTCGGCTTCATGACGATCTTCGTGGCCGCGTCCCTCGCCTTCGCGATCGTCGTCCAGGGCTTCTATCGACCGCAGCCCCTGTTCGAGAAGGCCCGATTCGTGGACGAGATCCTCGGCGGACTGCTGGGGCTCCTGCAGTTTGCGATCATCCTCGGATCGGTCGTGATCATCCTCGATTCGTTCTTCCGCCTGTCGGGTATCGCCCAGGACCCGGACGAGATCGAGTTCCTGCGCAACCTGTGGGTGTTCCTGGATGGCTCGCAGATCGTCGAGGTCTTCCGGACGACGCTCATCCCGGCGTTCTTCGTGCTCGTCGGCCTGTTCATCCCGAGCAACATCAAGCAGATGTACCCAGGCGGCTCCTGAGCGTCATCGACCGAAGGACGCTGACCGGCGCGACGCCGGAGGTCGCCCGGACACTGCTCGGCGTTCGGCTCGTCCGCGAGGACGACACCGGGCGCCGGGTCGGGCGACTCGTCGAGGTCGAGGCGTACGGCGGACCCGACGATCGCGCCTCGCATGCCCGTTTCGAGAGCAGACGCCGCAACCGTGTCATGGCCGGACCGGCGGGCGTCGCCTACGTGTACCTTGTCTATGGGATGTACGACTGTCTGAACGTCGTGACGGGCACGGAGAGCGCTCCCGCGGCGGTGCTGATCCGTGCGGTCGAGCCGATGGCCGGGCTGGATCGCATGCGCGCCGGCCGACTGACGGTCGAGGCGCGCCGAAAGGCGTCGCGCACGCCTGACGGCCTCGAAGCCGCACGGGCTCGCCTGGAGCTCACGCCCGATCATCGGCTCGCGAGCGGACCCGGGCTCGTCGCGGCGGCCTTCGGCGTCGATACGAGCTGGACCGGCCTCGACCTGTGCGCGGCCGACGCCCCGTTGCGCCTCGAGCGTGACCCTGACGTTCCCGACGACACGATCGCGTCCGATGCCATCGCGGCCAGCACACGGGTCGGCGTCGCCTACGCCGGCCCCGACTGGGCGAGTCGGGCGTGGCGATTCTCGATCGCGGGCCACCGATCGGTGTCGGGCCCGCGCCCTCGCTAGTCGGTCGACGAATGGACGCGCGCTCCCAGGCCCTTCTCGAGTTCCCGCTCGTCCGCGACCGGCTGGCGGCGGCCACCTCGTTCCCACCGTCGCGTCGGCTGGCCGAGGCGCTCGAGCCGTCGTCGGATCCGGTCGTCGTCGCGCGCCAGCTCGACGAGACCGACCAGACGCGGGCGCTCTTGTCGGACCACCCGGGTGTGGGCGTCGGTGCGGCGCATGATATCGGCCCGTCGATCGAACGCGCGGTCCGTGGCGGGCGGCTCGATCCGGAACAGTTCCTGGCGATCGCCGACACCCTCGATGCGACCGCGCGGCTGGCGACGTCGCTCGCCGACGAGCGCCGGCCGTTGTTGCGCGAGCTCGGTCACGAGCTCCATCCGCTGCCGGCCGTCCGCAGCACGCTGGCGCGAAGCTTCGACCCGGTCGGGGAGCTGCTCGACACCGCATCGCCCCGGCTCGGCGGGCTGCGGGCCGCGGTCCGCGTCGCGTACGACCGCCTTCGCCGCCGCCTCGACGCGCTCGTGGGGGCGGAGCTCGGCAGTGCGCTCCAGGAGCCGATCGTCACGCTGCGCAACGGGCGATACGTCGTCCCAGTCAAGGCGGAGGCGCGATCGCGCGTCAAGGGCATCGTCCACGACGCCTCGGGCAGCGGCCAGACGTTATTCGTGGAACCGCTCGTCGCGGTCGAGCTCGGCAATGCGTGGCGCGAGGCGCAGGTCGCCGAGCGTGAGGAGATCGCGCGCATCCTCGACGAGCTGTCGGCGCTCATCGCGGTCAACGGGCCGAGTCTGCGTGAGACCCTCGACGCGCTCGCGCGCTTCGACCTGTGGGCCGCCAAGGCTGTCCTCGCGTCCGAGATGGACGCCACCCGCGCCGAGACCGCCGACCGGCCCGAGGTCGTGCTGCTGTCTGCACGCCACCCCGGTCTGAGCGGTCGCGTCGTCCCGATCGACGTCCGTATCGGCGACGGCTACACGGCCCTCGTCGTGACCGGCCCGAATACCGGTGGCAAGACCGTCACCCTGCGGACCCTCGGGCTCTTGAGCCTGATGCATCAGGCCGGTCTCCACATCCCCGCCGAGGCCGGCAGTCGCCTGCCCGTGTGGCGCGACGTGTTCGCGGACATCGGGGATGAGCAGTCGGTCGCGCAGTCGCTGTCGACGTTCTCGGGCCACTTGCGGCGGATCACGACGATCGTGGCCGAGGCGGGACCCGGCACCCTCGTCCTGCTCGACGAGCTCGGCGCCGGGACCGACCCGACCGAGGGCTCGGCTCTCGCCCAGGCCCTGCTCGACCACTTCATCCGGGCGGGCGCCATCGTGGCGGCAACGACGCACTACGCCGAGCTCAAGGCGTACGCCCACACGACGCCCGGGGCACGCAACGCGGCGGTCGAGTTCGACCTCGACACGCTGTCGCCGACGTACAAGCTCACGATCGGGCTGCCCGGTGGCAGCCAGGCGTTCGCGATCGCCGAGCGGCTCGGATCTGCCGGAATCGATCGTGGCCGACGCCCGCTCACGCCTGACCGAGACGCAGCGCTCGTTCGAGGCGACGCTGGCCGCCATCCGCGAGACCGAGGGCGAGACGAGCGACGCGCTGGATCGCGCCCGTGCCGCCGAGGTACGCGCCGCCGATGCGTTACGGACCGCGGAGGAGGAGCGCCGGCGCGCCCGTCGCGAGCGCGACGAGCATGTGCGGACGGCGCGCGAGGAGGCCGACAAGGTCGTCGCCGACCTGCGCGCCGAGCTGGCGACCACGCGCCGTGCGCTGGAGCGCGAGACTGTCACCGCCTCGTCGCTGGATGCCGCGCTGGGCCGCGCGGAGGCTATCGCCGAGAGACTTCCAGCGAACGAGGAAGCCAGGCCAGCCCCGTTCGAGCCCGCGGAGGCGCGTGCCTGGAAGGTGGGCGATCGGGCTCGCAGCCGATCGGGCGGATGGGAGGGTCGGATCGCCGCGCTCGAGAAGGGCGGCCGCCGGGGCACGCTCGAGGCAGGCGGGATGCGCGTGACCGTCGAGGTCGACGACCTCGTGCCGGCGCTCGGGCTGCCGACCGCCGTCGGCGCGGGTGCCGGCCGCTCGAGCACCGCAGCCACATCGAACGCCGCGGCGCTGCGCATGGAGCGGGCGCGCAGCGTGGCGTCGTCTCTCGACCTACGGGGTGCCCGGGTGGAGGAGGCGCTCGAGGCGCTGGATCGCTACATCGATGACGCCGCGGTCGCGGGGCTGGGCTCGGTGACGATCATCCACGGCATGGGCACGGGCGCCCTACGTGATGCAGTCAGGGCCGCTGCCGCGGGCCATCCCTTGGTTCGCTCCGCGCGACCGGGAGAGCGCGGCGAGGGCGGCGACGGAGCGACGGTCGTCAGCCTCTGATCGACCCGACGCCGGTCAGGTCGGCTTCGGTGGTTTCGACTTGGTCGGGCCGGGTGGCAGACACGTCTCGGGGAGGGCCGGGTCGCACGACGGCGGCGGCGTCTCCACGGGTGCGATCGGGCACTTCGCGGACGGCGCGAACGGCGCACCCCACGACTTCCCGAACGGCGCGAACGAATTGTTGTAGAAGTACGAGGTCCTGGTCCCCTCGGGGCCGCCCCGACGCCCGGCGCCCTTGGCCGCCCTGGCCGCCCAGTTGCGGTTCGCCTTCTGCCAGTTCGGGAAGTTGCTCTCGACCTCGTTGAGGTTGAAGAAGCCGCGCGTCACGCGCGGACCGGCGCACCCCTCGCGCCACAGCAGCCCCGACGCCGCGTCGACGTCACGCGAGACGCGGATCGTCTCCCGCTCGGTCGGGATCGTGCCCTTGATGAACAGCTCCTTGACGGTCTTCTTCGTGAACGGGCCGGGCTTGAGGCCGGTGAATGCGTCGACGGTGGCCGTCTGGAGCCCACCCGGGGCCTTGAAGTTGGCGATGGCCTGCTTGGAGCTGACCTCCTGCATGATCGCCGACCACAGCGGCGCCGATGAATCGAGCGACAGGCTGCCGCGGTTCGGTGCGTTGTTGCTGTTGCCCATCCAGACGCCGACCGCGAGGGCGGGCACGTTCTTGCTGGCGGGCGGCGCCAGATAGCCGTACGCGTGCACGTCGCGGTTGTCGTTGGTCGTCCCCGTCTTGTATGCGGCCGGCCGGCGCTTCCCGCCCTTGTAGACGGCGAACTCGCCCCAGTACGGGTTGATCTTGGGCTGGGTGTTGCCGGCCAGGATGTCGGTGATGATGTACGCCGCCTGCGGGCTGATGACCTCGGTGCCCTCGAGCTTGCCGGTGCCGGTCGGCCAGACCTGCAGGCCGTTCTCGTCGACCACGTTCAAGATCAGCTGGCGCGGCATGCGAACGCCGCCGTTTGCGATCGTCGAGTAAGCCGAGAGCATGTCGATCGGGTGTGTCTCGAGCGTGCCGATGCCCATCGAGGTGACCGGGAGCGCAGTCGACGGGAAGACAAGGCCGAAGTCCTGGCTGCGCTCGAAGGTGTGCTCGAGTCCCTGCATGATCGTGGCCTTGATGGCAGGGATATTCAGGGAGAACTGCAGCGCACTGCGGACGCGGACGGGACCGCGCTCGAGCTTGTCGGCCTGGGTCGGGGTGAAGCCACGTCCGAAGTTGGTCACGACATCCATCAGCATCGTGCTGGCCGTGATGGTCTCGTCGTCGATGCCGATGGCGTAGTCGATGGGCTTGATCGACGACCCGGGCTGGCGCCAGCCGTCGGACAGGACGTCGAATTGGGGCTGGAACTTCTTGGTCCCCTTGTGCGTGTAGCTCGCGCTGCCGACGTAGGCCAGGACCTGGCCGGTGCGGTAGTCCATGACGGCAGATGCGGCGTTGTGGATGTTGCGGCCGCGCAGGTTCAGGATCCAGCCCCGCTCACCGCGCGGGATCTTGCGCTGGCTGAGGATCTGACTGGCCTTCGACGACTGCGGCGCCCGGGCCGCGACGAACACCCATTTCTCGGTTGCCTTCTGCATCGTCCAGTCGAGCGTCGTCGTCACCCGGTAGCCGCCAGTGTCGACCTTCTCGCAGTCGGTCGGCGTATCCGGGCACAGGATCGTTGCCAGCTCTTCGCGCACCTGCCACACGAAATGTGGCGCGCGCCACGAGGCGGAGACCTGCGGCTTGATGATGACCGGCGCCAGCTTGGCCTCCTCGAACTCCTGGGTCGTGTGGCGTTTCCCGCTCAACGGGCTGCGCGTCTTCATCAGGTCGAGCACGTAGTTGCGCCGCTGGACGATCTCGGACGACGCGGGGACCTCGAGTCGGGATTCCTGGCACACCTCGTCCGATTCGGGGTCTGGCGGCGGGTCGTCGAGGCAGACCTCCTCGGCGTTCCGCATGAGGTCGAATCTGGTCGGTGACTGCGGGATCGCGGCCAGGATCGCGTACTCGGCGAGCGTCAGGTCCTCGAGCGCCTTGCCGAAGTAGCCCTTGGCGGCCGCTTTGACGCCGTACGTCTGGTTGCCGTAGAAATTCTGGTTCAGGTAGGCCGTGATGATGTCCTGCTTGCCCTTGTCGCCGGGGTACGCCTCGGTCAGGCGGATCGACTGGATGATCTCGCGGATCTTGCGCTCGTAGGTCGTGTCGGCGAAGGCCTCGGGCGGCAGGAGCCGTGCGCGGACGAGCTGCTGGGTGATCGTCGATGCGCCTCGCGGCCGGCCCGAGATGGTGTCCAGCCCGGCGCTGACGATGGCCGACGCATCGAACCCCGGGTTCGTCCAGAAGAACTGGTCCTCGATGGCGGTCGTGGCGTCGAGCATCTCGTCGGGGATGGCCGCGAACGACACGACCTCGCGACGGAGGGTGCCGAGACGTGCCAGCTCGACCTCGCCGGTCCGGTCCTTGACGATCGTCTGCTGCTGGAAGGTCAGGTCCTTGAGGGCGGTCGAGGGGTCGGGCAGGCCCTGGGCGTAGAAGTTGTAGGCAGCCACGGTGAACAACGTCCCGGCGCCGGCCGTGAGGACGGTGACAAGCAGGACGATGATCGGGATGGCGATGAGGATGCGGCGCGCGACGGTTCCGCCACGGCCAGTCGGTCGGCGGTTGAGGGAGCGCCGATGGCGCTGCCGCCTAGCGAGGGTCGTCTGCATCTGAGCCCGCACGATAGCATAGGGTTTGTGAACGACCGTTCGTGGCTGGCCGTCCGCTTGCAGACGATGTGGCGCACCCGGCTGTGACGGCGACACCCTCCGCCGGAGCGGGCACCGACTTCCTCGCCGAGCTCGAATGGCGCGGCATCCTGCATGCCACGACCCCCGGGCTGGCCGATCGACTGGCCACGGGCCGGCCGATCGCCGGGTACATCGGGTTCGATCCCTCGGCCGATTCCCTGCACGTCGGCCACCTCGTACCGATCTTCGGGCTGCTGCGCCTGCAGCGGGCCGGTGGCCGGCCGATCGCGGTCGTCGGCGGTGGGACGGGGATGATCGGCGACCCGTCCGGCCGGTCGGCCGAGCGCAACCTGCTCGATCGGGCGACGTTGGAGACGAACCTCGCGGGGATCCGCGGTCAGCTCGAACGCTTCCTCGACTTCACGCCCGGATCGGGCGGCGCGGTGATGGTCAACAACCTCGATTGGCTCGGCGAGCTGTCGCTCATCGAATTCCTGCGCGACACCGGTAAGCACTTCACCGTGCCGTACATGCTCGCCAAGGACTCCGTCCAGGTGCGCCTCGAGCGCGGCCTGTCGTTCACGGAGTTCAGCTACATGCTCCTGCAGGCGTACGACTTCTGGTACCTCCACCGCACGATGGGCGTCGAGCTGCAGATGGGCGGCGCCGACCAATGGGGCAACATCACGGCCGGTCTCGAGCTCATCCGGCGGACGAGCGGAGTAGGGGATGAGGCCGCCGAACAGCCGGCGCACGGACTGGCCTACAAGCTGCTGCTCTCACCGTCTGGGTCCAAGTTCGGCAAGAGCGAATCAGGCGAGTCGATCTGGCTGGACCCGAAGCGGACGACGCCGTTCGCGTTCTACCAGTACTGGCTCAACACCGACGACCGGGATGTCGGCACGTACCTGCGCTGGTTCACGGAGATGGGCCGCGAGGAGATCGAGGCGCTGGAGCGCGAGGGGGTCGACCGACCCGAGGCACGGGGCGCACAGCGGGCGCTGGCGCGCGACATCACCGCCCGGACCCACGGGGAGGCCGTCGCCGCGCAGGCCGCGGCCGACGGCGAGGCCCTGTTCTCGAACGCACCTGTCACCGATCCGGACGTGCTGGAGTCGCTGTTCGACTCGACCGGCGGGTTCACCTTCACCGAGGCGATCCGGGCGGCTGGCGTCGCGGCGCTGCTCGCTGACACTGGCGTCGTGGCATCCCGCGGCGAGGCGCGGCGATTGATCGCCGGTGGTGGCGTCTCGATCGATGGGACGCGGGTGTCGGATCCTGCGTTCGTCCCGGAGCTGATCGGCGGGGAGTGGCTGGACGTCCGGATCGGCAAGCGGCGGCGGGCGATCGGCCGCAGGGTGGGCTGAGGCTAAGACCCGGTCGGGGGCTCGATCTCGCGTGCTGCCGCGATGAGTCGATCGTTCTGCTCGGGGCTGCGGACCGTGAGCCGCAGATGATCGGCGAGCGGGTGGGTGTCCGGGAACGTGCGCGGAACGAGGCCGCGCTGGAGCAGGCCCTCGGCGACCGCCGCGGCGCGGTCGACCGATCCGAAGTCGACGAGCAGGAAGTTCGTGACCGATGGGCCCACCGACCAGCCTGCCTCCGAGAGAGCGGCCGATAGCCGGGCGCGCTCGGCGGCGACGCGTTCGACGTTCGTCGCGGCCAGGGTCGGGTCGCGCAGCGCCTCTGTCACCACCGTGACTGACACGGTCGACACCGAACCCGGGGGCCGGATCGGGTTCATCCGCGCGACCAGTTCCGGTCGCGCGATCCCGAACCCGACGCGGAGACCTGCCAACGCGTAGGCCTTGCTCGCCGTGCGGATCGCGACGACGTTCGGGTGGTCGAAGCGCAGTGCGGCGAGCGAGCCACCGGCGAACTCCGCGTACGCCTCGTCGATGACTACGATCGGGACGGGTCGGCCGGCCGCCCCGGCGTCGCCCGCGATCTGTCCGAGCATCGACTGGATCGCGCCGTCTGGCTCGGCGAGGGCCGTCGGGTTGTTGGGCGAGGCCAACCAGAGCAGGGCGGCTTCTCGGGCGGCGTCCCTGACGGCCGGGAGATCGAGCGCGTAGCCCTCCCCGGCGCCCAGCCGCGGAACGAGGACCGCCTCTGCACCGCGCTGCTCAGTGAGGACCCGGAACATCGCATACGTCGGGATCGGCACGATCGCCCGCGAGCCCTCGGCGAGGAACGTCTTGGCGATGACATCGAGGATCTCGTCCGCCCCTGCTCCCACGACGATCTCGTCGGTTCCGACGCCGTACCGCTCGGCGGCAGCCTCGACCAGTCGGCGATAGTCGGCGGGCGGGTACTCGGACAGCGATACATGGAACCGACCGGCCGACATCACGCGCTGCGCCACGTCGGGCGGCACCGGCGCAGTGTTGAGGTCGAATCGGACAACGTCGTCGATGGGCGCGCCGTAGCGAGCGGAGACCTCCTCGTTCGTGGCTTCCCACGTGTACGACGACGGCTGGTTCGGCGTGGCGAACGTCACGGGCGTCGGGCTCATCCGGGCGGCGTCCTCGGTGCGGCAGATGTCGCTATCGTGCCATCTTGGCGAGCATCGCCCGGTAGCCGCCCTCACCGTGCTTGAGCCACGACGCGATCCGCGTGATGGTCGCCGTGCTGGCCCCGGTCAGCCGCGAGATGTCCGCGTAATGGAGACCCTGGTCGAGCATCCGCACGACGGCCCAGCGCTGGCCCATATCGTGCAGCTCACCAAGGGTGCACAGGTCGCGGAAGAACGAGGCTGCCTCATCCGTGTCGTCGAGTCGAACGATCGCTTCGAGGAGCGCCTCGACGTTCGCGGTCCGCCAATCGTCTGCCATGGGCCTGCTCCCTTGCTCGCACGTCAGCGTTGTAGCACGTTAGCACGCTACCACGGCGCGCACTGGCACCACCTGGTCGCCAGTCCATGTCGCGCAGCGCGTCCCACGGCGCTACATTCCGAATGGAGATATCGAGGAGGAACCCGATGAACCGTACGCGCCGCGCGGTCGCGCTCATCGTCGGCTACGCGCTGGTTGCCACGCTGTCTGCCGTACCGGCCGCCAGCTACAGCCTGACCGCCGGATCCGCGCTCTGCGACCCGGCTCATGAAGGGGCCGTCGAGTTCGAAGGCAGGGGCGCCACGCTGCGGGAGAAGGACCTGGCACAGGTCCATGCCGACCTCCCCGCGTCTGCGAAGGGCAAGGCCAAGCCCGGCTTCACGGCGACCGTGCCGGTGTACTTCCACGTGATAACTGACGGTGCCGCGGGTAACGTCACCGACTCGCAGATCGACGCGCAGATCGGCGTGCTCAACAACACGTTCGGCGGTGGCGAGGGCGGTGCGGACACCGGGTTCTCGTTCCGGCTCGCTGGGGTCACACGGACGAACAACGCGGCCTGGTTCGCGTCTGCTTCCGGCGGCGCCGAGAGCGCGATGAAGCAGACACTGCGCCAGGGCGGGACTGACACCCTGAACGTGTACTCGACGAGCGCCGGCGCGTATCTCGGCTGGGCGTACCTCCCGAGCATCACGGACACCAACAGGTCGTATCTCGACGGCATCGTGCTCGACTGGGAATCCATCCCCGGCGTCTCCACGACCTATGCCGGCCGGTATGACCTCGGCGAGACACTCACCCACGAAGCCGGTCACTGGTTCAACCTCGAGCACACCTTCTTCGGAGGCTGCAACGCGAAGGGCGATTTCGTCGACGACACCCCGCCCCAGAAGACCCCGACCTCAGGCTGCCCGATCGGCAAGGACACCTGCAAGGCGCCCGGCGTCGATCCGATCCATAACTACATGGACTACTCGTACGACACCTGCTACACGGAGTTCACCGACGGCCAGACGCAACGGATGCGCGACGCCTGGCTGTTCTACCGCGCCGCGTAGGCGGGCCACCGGTCGCGAGCCGACCCGGCGCTGGCGCTCAACCGAACGTCAGCGCCGACCCTCGATGGAGCGGCCCAGGAACGTGCCGTCCCAGGTGGCCGTGCCGTCCTCGTCCGCCGTGTAGCGCCATTCGGCGACGATGCGATAGGTGAAGTCGCCGGCGGGCCAGCGCACATCGAACTCGGCCTCATCCGTGCCCTGGTACGTGCCGGTCCCGTCCATCGGCTCGCCTTTGACGACCGCGCAGTCGTCGACCTTGATCGTGTCGACGTAGGCCCCTCCCTCTCCGACGCTGGAGACCTCGAGGCGACCGCCGAAGCGACAGCCGATGGTCAGCGGGTCGAGGCCGTCCCAGCCGACGTAGTCGGGGTGGGCGAGCAGCTCCAGGTCGAGCGCTCGCGCGCGGAACTCGATCGGGTCGCCGCCGGTCTTGTCGACCGCGAGGTCGAGGAACGGCGACACCATCTCTCCCGGACAGGACGTGCCCGATTTCGGACGCGCATCGGCGACAAGCAGGTCGATCACGATGTCATCCGGGCAGTCCCATCCCCGCCCGAACGTGACGTGCGGTCCGTCCTGGGTCCGGATCAGGTACGCGTCGGTGATGGCCCGATACCGTTCGAAGATCCTGCGGCCGTGCGCGGGCGGGGTGATCGGGTCACCGGTCGCGGTCAGGATGAGCACCGGGAAACCGGCGGTCGCGGGTGTCGATGGGGGAGGAGCGGCGGCTGCGGGCAGGGGCCAGGCGTGACACGCGGCGCTCGACAGGTAGACGCTGCCCGTGCGTGACGCGGCGAACAGCGATGACTTGGCGTCCCTCATGAACTGCGACGCGTCGGTCTCCGAGCCCGCGCTATGGCGGTCCGCGCACGACGCCGCGTAGTACGTGAAATCCGAGATCGCCTCGTAGGCGACGAAGTCGGTCATGCCGCTGTACACGAGGCGGGCCATGGGAACCCAGTCGCCGCCCTCCGCCGCGCTGAGGGCCCGCAGCGCGAGCATCCTGCCCCCGACGTCGTACATCGCGTTCAGGAGCGTCTCGCGCACGGCGTCGTCGGTCAACGGCCAGTCGGTGACGACACCGTCCGTGTCCGCGTAGCTCGCCGAGACCATGTCCTTCTCGACGGTGTTCATGACGTTCGACCAGACGCTCGCATCGTGGAATCGACAGCCTGCGGTCGCCAGGCAGGTGCCCAGGCTGCGACGCAGCACATCCTCGAAACCCCTGGTCGCCTCGACCCACGCTGCGTCGGTGGGCTGGGCGATGTCGATCGGCCCGTCGAGGATCAGCGCCTCGAGGTGCTCGGGATGGGCCACCGCATAGCGCTGCGCGACGACCGTGCCGTAGCTCTCGCCGTACAGGGCGATGCGCTCCACACCCAGGTCGCGCCGGATCGTCTCGATGTCCTCCGCGACGTTGGCGCTTCCATAGTCCGCGAGGCGGGTTCGATCGACTCCCGTCTCATCGACACATGCGTCAACGAAGTCTTCGATGACCTGCGGCGCCGCGTCGAACCACAGCGATGCCTGGTAGCGCTGACTCGCGACGGGACAGTCGACGTAGCCCGATTCGCCGACGCCGCGGGCGTCGAACACCACGACGTCGTACGCATCGGTCAGACGGCTGTCGTATGCGGGCGAATCGGCGTACGCGCTGACACCGCTGATGCCCGGGCCGCCGGTCGCGATGACGAGCGTTCCCCGCGATTCCCTGGTCGCGCGCCGGATGCCGTAGTGCAGCACGGCTGTCGCCCCGCGCGGGTCATTGGTGACCTGGTCGGCTTGCACGATGATCCAGCGGCAGTCGAGGTCCGCGGCCTGACAGAGGTGGTCGCTCCACAGGTACGGGATGTTCGCCGCGGGCGGCACGATCGCGAAGACCGCGAGGAGGGCGATCGCGGGGATGGGCCAGCGTCGATCGCGCTCGCCCGGGTGCGGCTGCCACGGATCGGTCGCGTGGATCGCGAGAGCCTCCCGACGCTCGATGTCGCCGACCAGCCAGATCAGCAGCGCCGCCGACAGCGGGAGCGCGAGCCCGCCGACCGCGCTCACCAGCCAGATGACGCGAGCACCATCGCGGCCCAGAGGCAAGAGCACGCCGAGTGCCCCGATCGCGACGAGGATCATGCCGCCGATCCCGAGCGCGAAAGCCAGTCGAGCCGTCCGCCTTGCGCCCGCCAGCAGCGGGCCCGGGTCTCCGAACACGGTGAGCGATGCCGCGACGGGTCCCGACCACCGGCGGCCCACGACAACGGCCGCGACACCGAGCAGCAGAAGCCCCGCCTGGATCGCCAGCGCGAGCAGCGCGATCGACGCGAGCTCGGGTGTCGTGACGAGGTCCGGGTCGATCCGCCCGGAGAGGATGGCCGCCGAACGGATCCCGATCGCGCCGAGTGCGAGTCCGGCGAGGCCGATCAGGAATGCGATCCAGCGGAGCATTGCGCCACCTCGTGTCGCGCGGCTGACCCGGGGAGGCGCGGGGGGCACGAACGGCTGGAACAACGGCGGCGGCGTGGGTTCGTCGGGCGGCGGCACCGGGTCGGGCGTCGGCGCGCCCGGCTCCCCGGTCAGGTCATCGCGCGGCACGGGCTCACCCCCTCTGCCGGTTCGCTGGGTCGGGTGGGTCAGTGCCCCCCGTGCCCGGCCTCCACTGCCTTGCGATGCTCGGCGATGACCTTGTCCGCGAGGTGGGACGGGACGTCCTCGTAGTGGTCCAGGGTCGCGCTGAAGGTGCCCCGACCCTGGGCCAGCGAACGCAGTTCCGTGGCGTACGAGAACAGCTCGGCCTGCGGCACATGCGCGGTGATGATCTGGATGCCGCCGTCGCTGTCCATGCCGAGCACGCGTCCACGCCGGCCGTTGAGGTCCCGGTTCACCTCACCCATGTACGCCTCCGGGATGCGGATCTCGACGAGCATGATGGGCTCGAGGAGTGCCGGCTTCGCCTGCTGGACGCCGTCCTTGAGCGCCATCGACGCCGCGATCTTGAACGACAGCTCGTTCGAATCGACCGTGTGGAACGACCCGTCATACAGCGTCGCCTTGAAATCGGATAGTGGGTAGCCGGCGAGGACTCCTTCGGCTGCGGCCTCGCGGATGCCCTTCTCGACGCCGGGAAAGAAACCCTTCGGCACGCTGCCACCGACGATCCGTTCCGCGAACTCCACGCCACCGTCCGGGTTCGGCTCGAGCTCGATCCAGACGTCGCCGAACATGCCGTGGCCGCCGGTCTGCTTCTTGTACCGGCCGTGGACCTTGGTCGTGCCCCGGATCGTCTCCTTGTAGGGGACCTTCGGCGAATGGGTCGCGATGGCCGCACCGAACTTGCGCTTCAGCCGTTCCAGGATGACAGAGGTGTGCGCCTCGCCCATGGTCCGCAACACCTGCTCGCCGGTCGCCGTGCGCTCGAGCCGGACCGTCGGATCCTCCTCGAGCAGCCGGGCGAGGGCAGGACCCATCTTGTCGAGGTCCTGCTTCGACACCGGTTCGATCGCGACGACCAGCGCCGGCGGCGGGAAGTCGAGGGGGAGCAGGCGGAGCGGCTTCTCCTTCGACCCGAGCGTGTCGCCGGTCTCGGTCACGGACAGCTTGGCGACCGCGCCGATCTCGCCTGCCTTCAGCTCGCCGATCGGTTCCTGTTCCTTGCCGTGCAGCAGCAGCAGCTGACCGATCCGCTCGTCCTCGTCGCGGGTCGTGTTCCAGACGTGGGCCTGCGAGTGGAGCGTGCCCGACAGCACGCGCACGTATGTCAGCCGCCCGACGAACGGGTCGGCGGTCGTCTTGAAGACCCGGACCAGGAGGGGTCCGTTCTCGTCGGCAGGCACCTCCACGGTCGCGCCGGACTTGTCGAGCGCCTTGACCGGCGCCTCGTCGGCCGGGGAGGGGAGATAACGGGTGAAGGCGTCGAGGAGCGCCCGCAGGCCGATCCCCTTGGCGGCCGACCCCACGAGGACCGGCGCGAGGATGCTCTCCTTGACGCCCTTCCTGAGGCACGCCTCGAGCTCCGGGTCCGAGACATCCTCGCCGTCGAGGTACTTGACGAGCACGTCGTCGTCCGCCTCGGCAGCCGCCGCGAGGAGCTGATCGCGACGCTTGGCGACCTCATCCGCCAGGTCGTCGGGGATGGGGACCTCGGTCTCCTCCGAGCCGTCCCATATGTACGCCTTCCGATGGACCAGGTCGACATGGCCCCTGAACGACTCCGCGGAGCCGATCGCGATCTGGAGCGGAGCGATCTTGTCGCCGAAGACCGACCGCAGGGCATCCAGCGCGGCGGTCGGATCGGCGTTCTCGCGATCGGACTTGTTGATGAAGAAGCACGCCGCGCGTCCAGACGAACGGCCGAGTGCGACAGCCTGCTCGAGACCGGCCTCGACGCCGGCCGAGGCGTCCATGACGAACAGCGCGCCGTCGACCGCGGCGAAGCCCTCGATCATGTCGGCGATGAAGTCGGGGTAGCCCGGTGTGTCGACCAGGGAGATTCGCGTTCCGTCGTACTCGAACGTCCCGACCGCGAGGCTCAGCGACTCCTTGCGCTTCTGCTCCTCGGGCTCGAAATCGAGGTGCGCTGTCCCGTCGTCGACTCGCCCGAGTCGCGGGATCGCCGCCGCCTTGAACAGCAGCTGCTCGGCGAGCGTCGTCTTGCCGCCACCGGCGTGGCCGGCCAGGACGACGCTTCGAAGGTGGGGCAGATCGACGCTCTTCATCGTCATCGGCTCGACGGTCCTCCTAGGTTGCGAGAGGGTGCCGGAAGGGCCTCGGAGCGGGGGGTCCGGCCATGATAGTCGGCTATACTCCGGCCCGCGATGTCAGGTCATTCCAAGTGGTCGACGATCAAGCGCCAGAAGGGCGCCAATGATGCCAAACGGGGGGCCCTCTTCACGAAGGTCGCGCGCGAGATCTCGGTCGCCGCGCGTCTCGGCGGGGGCGACCCGGACGCCAACTATCGACTCCGCCTGGCGATCGAGAAGGCCCGCTCGGTCAACATGCCGGCCGACAATATCAAGCGCACGATCGACAAGGCGACCGGCGGCGGCGATGCCGAGCAGTTCGAAGAGATCGTCTACGAGGGCTACGGTCCGGGCGGCGTGGCGGTCCTCGTCGAGGCCCAGACCGATAACCGCAATCGGACGGCTGCCGAGGTCCGCTCGATGTTCACGAAGAGCGGCGGTCAGCTGGCCGGATCCGGCGCGGTCGCCTGGCAGTTCGAACCGCGCGGGCTCATCACGGTCGCGCGCAACGGCATCGACGCCGACGAGGTGACGCTGACCGCGATCGACGCGGGCGCGGAGGACGTCGACACCGACGACAGCGACGCCATCGAGATCTACACGACGCCGGGCGACCTCCAGCGCGTGCGCGCATCGCTCGAGGGGGCTGGCGTGCCGGTCGAGTCCGCCGAGTCGACCATGATCGCCAAGCAGACCGTCGAACTGGATGCGGCCAAGGCGCGCCAGGCGCTGCGACTCGTGGAGCAGCTCGAGGACCTCGAGGACGTCTCGCGCGTCACGGCCAACTTCGACATCCCCGAAGAGGTCTTCGCCGAGGTCGCTGGGTGATCGTGCTCGGGATCGACCCGGGGACGGCCGCGCTGGGATACGGGATCGTCGAGTCGACGCGGGGGCGTCTGCGCGCGATCGACTACGGCTGCCTCGAAACGTCGGCAGACACGGCGATGCCGGATCGGCTACTCGCCGTCCACGCGCTCGTCGACGAGCTGATCGAGTTGCATCGGCCCGTGGTGATGGCGGTCGAGCGGCTGTTCTTCTCGCGCAATGCGCAGACCGCATTGGGCGTGGGGCAGGCTCGCGGCGTCGTGCTGCTGGCCGCCGCACAGCGCGGCGTGCCGGTGCGCGAGGCGACACCGAACGAGGTGAAATCGGCCATCGCAGGCTACGGAGCCGCCGACAAGGACCAGGTCCAGCGCATGGTCCAGGTGGTGCTCGAGATGGCCGCGGTGCCACGGCCCGATGACGCCGCCGACGCCCTGGCGATCGCCGTGTGGGCGGCGAACAGCGAACGAGCGGGCGCGGCGCATCTTTCGCCGGTCATGGATCGCTCCGCTGTCGCGCCCATCACCCGGGGAGCGTCGGGCTACGAGCGGGCGGTGCGGGAAGCGCTTGCGCACGAGAAGGCCGTGACCCGGGGCAAGGCCGTGACCCGAGGCGCGGCGCGGCCTGAGGCGCGAGCCGCCACACGGGCCGCCAAGCGCTCGGCCTCCTAGGGTCGCCCGTTGATCGCATCCGTCGAGGGGGTCGTCGGCGCGATCGCTGCCGATTCGCTGGTCATCGAGGTCGGTGGGATCGGCTATCGCGTGTTCACCGCGCCGTCCGTGCTTGTGGCGGCAGCGGCGGGCGGGCGGCTGAAGCTCCACACCTACCACCTCGTCCGCGAGGACCAGCAGGCCCTCTACGGGTTTCGGTCCGCCGAGGAGCTCGGGTTCTTCAACTTGTTGCTGACCGTGACCGGGGTCGGACCGAAGGTCGCGCTCGCGATCGTCGGGTCGCGGCCGACCGCCGATCTGCAGCTCGCGATCATGACCGGCGACCAGGCCGTGCTGGTGTCGATCCCGGGCATCGGCAAGAAGCTGGCCGAGCGGGTCATCTTCGAGTTGAAGGAGAAGGTCGCGGCGGCAGGGGTTGCGGCGGTCGAGGCCGGCGCGGTCGGCACGCCCGGCGGGGCCGAGACCGAAGTGGTCGCTGCCCTGCAGGCGCTCGGGTACTCGCAGGCTGAGGCTCGAGAGGCCTCACGGACGGCCCTCGCCGACGCCACGATCGGCGGCACGCTCGAGGAGCGCGTCAAGGCGGCGTTGCGGAGCCTGTTGCGCGACTAGAGCTAGGCGGCGACATCCGGGCGCCGCCGGGCCCTTGACCGCGGCGATTCTGTTGGGACCAGACGAACCGGGGCATCGCCGACCGGAACGAGGCGGATCGCGCGTCCGCCACGCACGGTGGGCGGTTCGCACACCGGGTTCCAGGGCCCTTGTGGGCCTCGTACTGCGGATTCGTATGCTGGGAGCAGAACCCGGCGGCTCACGCCGGGATTGGCACCGCGTTTCCTGACACCCTGACACCGGCTTCGCCATGCACGA
The DNA here is from genome assembly GCA_963819655.1 of uncultured Chloroflexia bacterium. Lineage (GTDB taxonomy): Bacteria > Chloroflexota > Limnocylindria > Limnocylindrales > CSP1-4 > SPCO01. The sequence continues at coordinate 523,946 of CAWFXA010000003.1, forward strand.
TCGACACGGTCAGGAGGCTCGGACGGCCCATCTCGACGCCTTGCTGGACCTCGAGTGTCGCCGGTGCCGTGATCTCGCCCCGCTCGCGCAGGTACGCGCCCAGCGCCGCCGCGGCCGCGCCCGTCGCCGGGTCCTCGACGACGCCGCCGACCGCGAACGGGTCGCGGGCGCGAAATCGGGTCGGGGTCTCGCGCCAGATCAGCTGGATCGTGGTGAGGTCGTGGTCGAGCATCAGGCGCTGCATGGGGTCGAAGTCGTACGACATCCGGCCGAGCGTCTCAAGGTCGCGGACCGCGAGGATCAGGTGCTTGACGCCGGCGTACCCGATGGCCGCCGGAAGAGCCGGGTCGAGCTCATCGTGCCGCCAGCCCAGCAGGGTAAGCACGCCGTCGACGAGGGCGTCAGGAGCATCGAGCACCCACGGCTCTACCGATGTCAGCGTCGCTCGGGACCGCCCGTCAGAGTCGATGTCGATGGCGACGTCGACCACGCCATCATTCGTGGTCAGCGCGAGGTTCGCGGGCTCGCGCCGTTCGGCGAGGGCCACGCCGGCCGCGATCGTCGCGTGGCCGCAGAAAGCGATCTCCGCGAGGGGGCTGAAGTAGCGGACGCGGAACCGGCCAGGCTCGCGCGAGCCGTCGGGGGCGAGGAACGCAGTTTCGGAATACCCGACATCTGCCGCGATCTGTTGCATCTCGTCGGCCGGCGGCAACACGTCCCCGATCCAGACACCGGCCGGATTGCCGCCGGCGGGGTCGGTGGTGAACGCGGCGAGTCGGAGGAGCGTCCCGCTCACCTCACGGGCGACGGCCGGCCAGCGCGTCGGCGTGGATCCCGCGTGGATCGATCGAGGCACGCCCCTGTCGTGCGGCCATCTCGGCGAGCGTCTCGCGGTCGAGGATCTCGAGCATCGCGTCACGCACGTCGATCATCACGTCGCGCAGCGGGCAGGTCGCCTCGTCCGGACAGGAACACCGGCCGTAATACCGCAACGAGACGCACGGGAGCGGCGCCAACGCACCGTCGAGCAGTCGGACGACACGCCCGATCGAGATCGTTGTCGGATCCGCGTCGATGGCATAGCCGCCGTGGGCGCCGAGGGTCGTGCGCACGATCCCGCCGTGCTTGAGCGTCGCCATGATCTGCTCGAGGAACTTGGTCGGGAGGTTGTTGCGCTGGGCCAGGACGGCGAGCGCAACCGGGGCAGAGCCGTCCTGGCGCACGAGATCGACGAGCGCGCGGAGGCCGTACTCGGATCGGCGGGAAAGGCGCATCGGCGGAATGGTATCCCCGAAGCCCTAGTCGCGTGGTGGGCATTCGGGGAGCGCGACTATGGCGCACCTTTTCGGGCCGAGCGAGGTTGGAAGGCGTCGTTCGTGCCGACATCCCGACTGCGAAGCGCGCATCCCGGCTGTGGGCACTGACGCGCGGACTTTCGGCTCGAAATCGCGACTGGCACGCACGTAGGCGCGATCGCCGATTGCCCGGAACCCAACCACACCAGGGTAGAACATGTGTGCGAAATCCCCGGATGCTGTGCTACCATCGCGCGCGATGGTCGACGACGCCACGAGCATGCAGATCCTGTCCGCCGAGCTCGACGAGGAGATCGATCCCGTCGTCGAAGGCACTCTCAGACCCAAGTCGCTGGCCGAGTACATCGGTCAGGCCGAGGTCAAGTCGAACCTGTCGGTCCTGCTCCAGGCGGCCAAGGGCAGGGGAGAGGCCGCCGACCACATCCTGCTGTACGGCCCGCCCGGCCTTGGCAAGACGACGCTCGCGACGATCGTCGCCCGCGAGCTCGGGGTCAACGTCCGGTACACGTCGGGTCCGGCCATCGAACGGGCCGGCGACCTGGCCGCGATCCTCACCTCGCTCGAGGAACGCGACGTCCTGTTCATCGACGAGGTCCACCGGCTCAACCGCGCTGTCGAGGAGATCCTGTACCCGGCGATGGAGGACTACGCGCTCGACGTGATGATCGGCAAGGGGCCGTCCGCGCGGAGCCTCAGGCTGAGCCTCAAGCCGTTCACGATCGTCGGGGCCACGACGCGTGCGGGCCGGATCAGCTCCCCGTTGCGTGACCGCTTCGGCGCCACGTACCGGCTCGACTTCTACACCGAGGACGAGCTCGCCCAGATCGTCGACCGCTCGGCGGAGATCCTCGACGTGCCGATCGACGCCGCCGCCACCCGGGCGATCGCGCGCCGCGGTCGAGGCACGCCACGCATCGTCAATCGACTGCTCAAGCGTGTCCGCGACAACGCCCAAGTGCACGGCGACGGTCGCGTCCACGAGGAGACCGCGCGCGACGCGATGCGGCGCATGGAGATCGACGACGAGGGGCTCGATTCGGCCGATCGCAAGCTGCTCGCGGCGATCATCCAGAAGTTCGCGTCGGGCCCGGTCGGGGTCGCCGCGCTCGCGGCGGTGCTGTCCGAGGAGGTCGACACGATCGAGGACGTCCACGAGCCGTTCCTGCTGCGGCTCGGGTTCATCGACCGGACACCGCAGGGCCGCATCGCGACCGACCTCGGCCGCGCCCACCTGTCGGCGCTGGGCTACGAGATCCCGCCACCGCGACGCGCCGAGGCCGGGATGCCCAGCCTGTGGGACGACCCGATCGACCCGATCGACCCGGCCGAGACGGACGAGGCGTGACGGGGCCGTTCGTCTCGTCGTCCGCGCGGTTCGAGGTCACGACGCCTGCTCCGGCCGACGGTTCGACGCGGGCACGGACCGGGCTGCTGACGCTGGCGCGCGGGTCGGTCGAGACCCCGCAATTCATGCCGGTCGGCACGAACGCGACGGTCAAGGCGCTCGCCCCTGACGACATCAAGGACGCCGGCGCGACGATCATCCTCGCCAACACCTATCACCTCTACCTGCGCCCCGGCCACGAGCGGATCGCGAAGCTCGGCGGGCTGCACCGGTTCATGGACTGGGATCGGCCGATCCTGACCGACTCGGGCGGGTATCAGGTCGTGTCGCTGGGCGACCTGCGGGTCGTCGATGAGGACGGCGTCACGTTCCGCTCACACCTCGACGGCTCGATGCATCGCTTCACCCCCGAACACGCCACGGCGGTCCAGGAGGCGCTCGGCTCGGACGTGGCGGTGGCGTTCGACCAGCCGGTCTACCCGAGCTCACCCCGCGAGGTCGTCGCCGACGCCACCGCCCGGACGCATCGATGGGCGGAGCGGTCGCTGGCCGCGCATCGGCGTCCGGACCAGGCGATGTTCGGGATCGTCCAGGGCGGGCTCGATCCGGAGCTGCGCGCGGAGTCGACGCGCTTCATCGCGGCGCTGCCGTTCGACGGCCTGTGTATCGGCGGACTGGCAGGCGACGAGACGCCGGAGGAACGCGAGGCTGCGCTCGATGTGGCAGTGCCGCTGCTGGCCGACGATCCGCGGCCGCGCTACCTGATGGGTCTCGGTTCGCCGGCTGACCTGCTCGAGGCGGTCCACCGGGGCATCGACCTGTTCGACAGCGTGCTGCCGGCGCGCGTGGCACGGAATGGCCAGCTGTGGGTGCCAGGCGGACGGCTGAACATGCGCAACCGGGCGTTCCTCGACGATGGCGGGCCGGTCCAGGAAGACTGCCCGTGCCTCCTGTGCCGACGTTTCTCACGCGCCTACATCGCCCATCTGGTCCGCGCGAAGGAGCTGCTTGCGTACCGTCTCGCGACTTGTCACAACCTCACCTTCACCCTAGACTTCATGGCCAGGATCCGAGCCTCGATCCGGGCCGGGACCTTCCCCGCCGAGATGCCCGATCTGCGCTCCCGCGCGGGCCGGATTAGTGGTAGTGAAGTCGCCGAGCAGTCGGCGTGAAGGATCAGTCGATACGCTGGATGACGACGCGGAGGCGACGCGATGGGCTCACGCAATCGACCAGGCAGAGAGGCGAAGAAGAAGCCGAAGGCCAAACTCGCTCAACCGAGTCTGACGCCGCTCTCGGAACCACCGCAGAACGTCGAGGTGATCCGAAAGCCGCGCAAGGAGAAGCCAGTCGTCGAGGACGACACGGACGAGACCTGACCGGCCGGACGGACGCCACCGTGGAAGGCTCCGCTGACGGGATGGACCGATCGATGAGGAGCGTGACGAACGGATGGCGATGACGGACGAGCGGGCCACGGAACGGGCCCTGGCTGAACGCGGCAAGGCAGTCGACGCCGCGCTCTCGGCGATCGAGAAGCAGTTCGGCCGCGGGGCCATCATGAAGCTCGGCTCCGCCGAGCGGCAGGCGGTCGATTCGATCCCGACAGGTTCGATCGCGCTCGATCTCGCGCTCGGCGTCGGCGGCATCCCGCGCGGCCGCATCACCGAGATCTTCGGCCCTGAGTCGTCGGGCAAGACCACCGTCTGTCAGCACGTCCTGGCGGAAGCCCAGGCGCGCGGCGGGGTCGTCGCCTTCATCGATGTCGAGCACGCCCTCGATCCTGCCTACGCCCGCGCCTGCGGCGTCAACGTGGATGAGCTGCTCGTGTCGCAGCCGGACACCGGTGAGCAGGCCCTCGAGATCACGGAAACCCTGATCCGCTCCGGCGGCATCGATTGCGTCGTGGTCGACTCGGTCGCGGCACTCGTGCCACGAGCCGAGATCGAGGGCGAGATGGGCGATTCGTTCGTCGGCATCCAGGCCCGGCTGATGAGCCAGGCGCTGCGCAAGCTGACCGGCGCCGTCTCGCGCTCGAACACGGCGCTCGTCTTCACGAACCAGTTGCGCGAGAAGATCGGCGTGATGTTCGGCAACCCGGAGACCACGCCCGGCGGCCGGGCTTTGAAGTTCTACGCCTCGGTCCGGCTGGACATCCGGCGTGTCGAGACGATCAAGACGGGTACCGAATCGGTCGGCAACCGGGCCCGGGTGAAGGTCGTGAAGAACAAGGTGGCGGCGCCGTTCCGGGTCGCCGAGTTCGACATCATGTACGGCGAGGGGATCTCCAAGGAAGGCGGCCTGCTCGACGTCGGGGTCGCGATGGACGTCGTGTCCAAGACCGGCGCCTGGTTCAACTTCGGCGAGACCCGACTGGGCCAGGGTCGCGAGGCGTCCAAGGACTTCCTCAAGACCAGTCCGGAGATCGCGGCGGAGATCGAGTCGCGGATCCGCGGCAGGATCAATGAGACGCCCATTCCCGTCGAAGGCATCGAAGAAGCGGAGTAGGTCGCCGCCATGCGGCCCGTCTGCGTCGTTGGGCCCTCCGCTCCGGCACTCACGCACCTTGAGGTGCGCTCGTACCGGTGCTCGGGCCCGCCTAGCATCCAGACCGCCTGACGCCGACCTACGGTGCCGCGTACGCGAGAGTCGTTCGCCGAGCGGCGCGAGCGGCGTGCCGCGGTCGACGACCCTGATGTCGTCCTGGAAGCGGCCGCCCGGTTTCTGGAGGCGCGGTCCCGGTCCGTCGCGGAGGTTCGTCGCAGGCTGACGACGGCCGGGTACCGAGCCGACCTCATCGACGGCGCCATTGCCCGGATGACCGAGCTCGGCATGCTCGATGACGAGACGTTCGCGCGAGCCTGGGTCGAGTCGCGCGACCGTGCGCGGCCGCGCGGCGAGCGGGCGCTGCAGAACGAGCTCCGGCTCAAGGGGATCGATCGCTCGGTCATCGAGCTCGTCCTGGCGGATCGACGCGACCAGCTCACGCCGGCCGACGACGCCGATGCGGCCCGTGTCGCGCCAGACCGTGCCGCGGCGGATCGGTTGATCGCCAAGCACACCCGGACCCTCGATCGGATCGCGGATCCACGCCGGCGGCGCGAGCGCGCCTATGCGCTGCTCGCCCGGAATGGGTTCGATCCCGAGACGTGCCGCGAGGTGGCTGCGGCGGTGATCGCGCGCGACACCGAGGACCTGGACGGGAGCAGCCCGGACTGACGCTCATTCGCCGAGGCTGGTACGGTGACCGCGGACACCGCATCGGACACCACCCGACCGAGCACGACCGCACCGGCCCCTGACCATCGTCAGGGTCGTGCGTCGAAGCCGCCGTCGGGATACTCGGTCCCGGTGCTGATCCCGGCGATCGCCGGTGACGTCCCTGACTCCGGGGGAAGGAGAACAGGACGCGGTGTATAGATCCATTCGACCGACCTGGGTGACTGCCACCTGGGTGGCGCTCCTTCTCGTCCTCGTCGCCTTCGCGGCGTCGCAGGCCAGGCTGCCCCAGGCCCCCCCGACCGGCATGGTCGCGGCGTTCGTCGACGTCAACGGCAACGACATCGACGACTCATGCGAAGACCCGGCGACTGTCGAAGCCGAAGCCGACCCGGATGCGGAGCAAGCCGCGGCGGAAGCCGTCGACCTTGACGGTGACGGGACGATCTCGGTCTCCGAGGCGGCGCAGAGCGATCGCATCGGTGGCAAGAACTGCAACCACGGCGGCTACGTGAGTTGGGTCGCGCACGGATCGTGCCCGGACCCGGCCCCGGCCGAGCCTGTGACCGAACCGGTTACTGGGCCCGCCCTCGACGCCGCACCGGTGGCTGCTGATCCGTGTGCCGAGGCGCCGGCCGAAGAGCCGACCGCCGAGGCCGCTGCCCCTGTCACGGAATGCGTCGAGATCCCGCCGCCGGAGCGCGATCCGGCTCTTGACGAGCAGAAGAACGGCCACGGCAAGTGGGTCTCGACCGTCGCGAAGTCCGACGCGATCGGTGGGAAGAACTGCAATCACGGCGGGGCCGTGAGCGAGGCCGCCAAGAAGGACAAGGAGGCCGCGAAGGCCGCCCGGGACGCCGCCAAGGCTGAACGGGATGCCGCCAAGGCCGAGAAGAAGGCCGCACGCGAGGCCGCCAAGGCGGCCAAGGAGAACGGCAAGGGCAAGTCCAAGAACCACTAAGGGCCCCCGCACCAGATCGACGACGGCGCCGTGCATGCGGCGCCGTCGTCGTGTGTGCGGGACACGGCTGGCGGCCGGTTGACCCGTCGGAGGCTCGGCCCTACGCTAACCGGACGTTCCAGACGCCCATAAACGGGTGTTTCGAACAGAAGCACCGGCCCGATCGCGGCCCAACGAGGGGGCCCGGACTGTCGTACCGACTGTCCGAGACCAGGCACCGCCATCGTGCGGCGCCCGTACCTCCTCGCCCCCCGTGATCGTGCCTTCGCACACGTGAAACGTCCGGCCGCATGATCCGGTCCGGATGGGAGGAAACCGATGGAGACACCGATCGTGGTGGCGGTGGCGTTGCTGGCCGCCCTCGGCGGAGCGTTGCTCGGCGCCCTGGTTCGAACGATGTGGGCATCGCAGGGCATGAAGACCGCGCAGGCGGAAGCCCGCCGCATCGAGGCCGAGGCCCGCACCCGCCAGAAGGAACTGATCCTCGAAGCAAAGGACGAGAAGCTGCGCCTTGCGCACGAAGGGGAGGAAGAGGCGCGCGTCCGACGCAACGAGCTGACCGCACAGGAGCGCCGCCTGACGCAGCGCGACGAGCAGCTCGACCAGCGGACAGAGATGCTCGAGCAGCGAGACCGCAAGCTCCTCGATCGTGAGCGGGAGCTCGACAAGGCGAAGGAAGACCTCGTTCGCACGACACAGGAGCAGGTCGTGGCGTTGGAGCGCGTTTCGGGCATGAGCGCCGACCAGGCGAAGACCATGCTGCTCGACGCAGTCCGTGTCGAAGCCGAGCACGACGCGGTCAAGCTCGCCCGCGCCATCGAGCGATCCGCACGCGAGGAGGCTCAGGACAGGGCCCGCGACATCGTCCTGACGGCGATGCAGCGCGTCGCCGCCGACCACACGGCCGAGCACACGGTGAGCGTCGTCCATCTGCCGTCGGACGAGATGAAGGGCCGGATCATCGGCCGCGAGGGGCGCAACATCCGGGCCCTCGAGCAGGCGACCGGCATCGACCTGATCATCGATGACACGCCCGAGACCGTTGTCCTGAGCGGCTTCGACCCCGTGCGCCGCGAAGTGGCGCGCATCGCCATCACCAAGCTCATCGCCGACGGTCGGATCCACCCCGGTCGCATCGAGGAAGTCGTGGCCAAGGCGCGCGCCGAGGTCGATATCGTCATCCGCCAGGCCGGCGAACAGGCCGCCTACGAGGCCGGCGTGCCCGGTCTCCCGGCCGAGATCATCAAGCTGCTCGGCCGGTTGAAGTACCGGACCAGCTACGGGCAGAACGTGCTCAACCATGTCGTCGAGACGAGTCATCTCGCAGCGGTCATCGCCGCGGAGATGGGCGCCGACGTCCAGGTCGCGAAGATGGGTGGCCTGCTGCACGACATCGGCAAGGCGGTCGATCACGAAGTCGAAGGCCCGCATGCGGCTATCGGCGCCCAGATCGCCCAGCGCCACAACCTGCCGTTCAAGGTGATCAACGGGATCGCTGCCCACCACCAGGAGGTCGAATACGCCTGCCTGGAAGCCCCGATCGTCCAGGTCGCCGATGCGATCAGTGCGTCGCGGCCGGGTGCCCGCGGCGAGACCATGGACACGTATGTCAAGCGGCTCGAGGACCTGCAGGCGATCGCCGAGAGCTTCATCGGGGTCGAGAAGTCGTTCGCGGTCCAGGCTGGCCGCGAGGTCCGCATCCTGGTCCGGCCCGAGGAGATCGACGACTTGACCGCGACCCGCCTCGCCAGGGACGTGGTCAAGAAGATCGAAGAGCAGCTCACCTACCCGGGTCAGATCAAGGTCACGGTCATCCGCGAGACCCGGGCCGTGGAGTACGCGAAGTAGACACGTCCGCCGCCGTGGGGCGGACGCGCCTCGGGAACGTCGCGAACGGCGACGCGCCTCGGCCGAAGGGCGCCTGCCGCGTGCTGATGATCGGCGACATGATCGGCAAGCCCGGCCGTCAGGCCGTCGAGCGGCTCGTCCCCGAGCTGCGTGAGGCACGCGGCATCGACTTCGTCACGGCCAACGGCGAGAACGTCGCGGGCGGGATGGGGCTGACTCCGTCGACCGCCGACGCGATCCTGGCCGCCGGCGTCGATGTCATCACGTCGGGCAACCACATCTGGGACAAGAAGGAGATCTACCCGTATCTCGAGTCGAACGAGCGGGTGCTCCGCCCGCACAACTACGGCACCCACGAGGTCCCCGGGCGGGGTTGGGGCACGTTCGACGCGCTCGATGGCTCGCACGTCGCGGTCATCAACTTGCAGGGCCGCACCTACATGCAGCCCATCGAGAACCCGTTCACCGACGCCGATACGCTGCTCGATGAGGCGTCCTCGCCCGAGCCGCTGCCGCCGATCCGACTGGTCGACTTTCATTGCGAGCTGACGTCGGAGAAGAACGCGCTCGGGCTGTACCTGGACGGGCGCGTCAGCGTGGTCGTGGGAACCCATACGCACGTCGTCACCGGCGACGAGCGGATCCTGCCGGGTGGCACCGCCTACCAGACGGACCTCGGCATGACCGGCCCGGTCTGGAGCGTCATCGGGTTCGACCCGACGACGGTCCTGCCGCGGTTCATCAATGCGCTCCCGACGCGGTTCGAGGTGGGCGACGGTCCGGTCGTGTTCAACGCGACGCAGGTCGACATCGACCCGGCGACGGGCCGGGCCCTGGCCATCGAGCGGATCCAGCAGCTCGTGAGAGCCGTAGTACGACGTCGATGTCGGACCGACCGCGGCCGCGCCGCTCGCGCCGTCACGACCCGAGTGCGCGCGAAGGGGCGGTCGTACCGCCGGGTCCATCCACGGTCGACCTGCACACCCATTCGACACGGTCCGACGGGGTCCTCTCCCCGACCGACCTGATCCGCGACGTCGCCGCGGCCGGCGTCACGACGTTCTCGCTGACCGACCACGACACGCTTGCCGGCTACCGCGACATCGTTCGCGCCGACGCGGTTCCGCCCGGGATGACGCTCATCCCAGGCGTCGAGATCAATGCGCTGGTGACCCGCGACCTCGGCTGTGGGAGTGGGAGCTGCACATCCTCGGTTTCGGGATGGACCCCGACGACGAGCCCTTCGAGTCAGTGCTCGCCGCGCAGCGCTCCGCGCGCCGGGTCCGCTTCGAGAGGACGGTCGAGCTCCTGCGCGAGATCGGTCTGCCGATCGACGCGCAGGTCGCGGCGCTCGAGACCGGCGATGACGATGCGCTCGGCCGCCCGACGATCGCCCGCGCCCTCATCGATGCCGGGTTCGCGACATCGGTCGAGGACGCGTTCAGCCGGATCATCGGGCACGGCGGCCCCGGCTACGTGCGACGCGCCGGTCTCGGTCCGGAGGACGCGATCGCGGCCATCCGCGCCGCCGGCGGGCTGCCGGTCCTCGCCCATTTCCGTGAAGGGCCGTCGCGTCCCGAAGTCGTGCGTGAGCTGGTCGAGGCGGGCCTCGGTGGCCTCGAGGTCTACTACCGGTCGTTCGACACGAGCACCGTTGCGGCGATGGAAGAGGTCGCGGCCTCGAACGGGCTGATCGCCACGGGCGGCAGCGACTATCACGGCGACCTCGGCCCGTACGCCGCGTCGCACGCCCAGCTGTGGGTGCCGCCGGAGGTGGGCGAGCGGCTCCTCGACGTCCTCGGATCGAGCGCTAGGACGAGCTTCCCGCCTCGTCCTTGACGTAGGTCGGCCGCAGCTCGATCGGTCGATCCCGATGGCGGGCGCGCAGGTTCAGGAACTCGACGAACACACTGAACGCCATCGCGGCATAGATGTATGCCTTGTCGATGTGCAGCCCGAAGCCGTCGGCGATGAGCGTGACGCCGATGAGCAACAGGAACGACAGGGCCAGGATCTTGACCGACGGGTGTTGGTGCACGAAACGCGACAGCGGCCCCGAAGCGACGAGCATGACCAATACCGCGATGACCACGGCCGCGACCATGATCGCGATCTCATCCACGAGCCCGACCGCGGTGAGCACCGAGTCGAGCGAGAACACGATGTCGAGCAGGACGATCTGGACGAGCACGCCGCTGAACGACGCCGTGCCACCAGCGGCCGGCGCGTGCGCTGCCTCGCCCTCGAGCGACTCGTGGATCTCGGTCGTGGCTTTCCAGAGCAGGAACAGTCCACCACCGATCAGGATGATGTCGCGCCACGAGAACTCGTTGCCGACGAGGGTCAGGACGGGTTGTGTCAACCCGACGATGAACGAGATCGTCAGCAGCAGCAGGATGCGCATGCCCATCGCCAGCCCGAGCCCGATGACGCGGGCACGGTCGCGCTGATCGACCGGCAGCCGCTGGACGATGATCGAGATGAAGATGACGTTGTCGATGCCGAGGACGATCTCGAGGACCGTCAGCGTGATGAGGGCGATCCAGATCTCGGGGTCGGCGAAGAGGGCGATGATGTCCATGGCCATCGAGGATACGTGTCGCCTGGATCGTCGGCGCTACCATGGCGCGCACCGTGCATGACCCTCGCTCGGCCACGCGCTCGCTTCCGGTCCTCGACGCCGTGGCGCCCGTCGCACCCTCGGTGCCGCGCGTGCCGGTCGCGCCGGTCGATGCACCGCCTGACGGAGTACCGCCCCGAGGCGCCCGCGCTGCCGCGGTTCCACGTCTGGACGCTGGGCTGTCAGATGAACCGGAGCGACTCGGAGGAGATGGCGGGTCGGTTGCTGGCGGCCGGCTGCGAGGAGGCGCCGTCGTTCGAGGCGGCCGATCTCGTCGTGATCAACACGTGCGCCATCCGCGAGGGTGCCGAGCAGAAGGTGATCGGCCGGCAGGGCCACCTCACGCGCCTCAAGGCGGCCAACCCGGGCATGCGCGTGGTCCTGACCGGCTGCGCGGTTCGCGAAGCGGAGCGGGACGGCCTCCAACGCCGCTACCCGGCGGTCGACCTCTTCCTGCGACCCGACGAGGAGCCGGAGCTCGTCGATCGACTCGGTCTCGCGTCGGCGCAGGGCGCGATCGGGTCGCTCGGGGCGTCGACACGCGGCGCGGTCGGCGCCACCATGACGGTGGGCCGCACGGTCGTCGGTGTCGCCGAGCGGCTCGCCGGCACGCGGGCCCGCGCCGTGGGGGAGGGGACCGTCGCGCGCGGATCGACGATCAGCGCCTGGCTCCCGATCATCTACGGCTGCGACAAGACCTGCACCTACTGCATCGTGCCGTTCAGCCGCGGTCCCGAGCGCAGCCGGCCGTTCGACGACATCGTCGATGAGGCGCGCTCCCTGGCGGCGGCCGGCTACCGCGAGGTGACACTGCTCGGCCAGAACGTGAACTCGTACGGCCACGACCTCGCGCCCGAGGCGCGCTTCGCCCATGTCGACGCCGAGCGCTGGGCGGGCCGCCGACTCGACCTGCACGGACGGCCGGACCTCGCCGAGCTGATCCGCGCGATCGACGGCCTGCGGACCGCCGACGGTCACCCGGCGATCCCGCGGCTGCGGTTCGTCACGTCCCACCCGTGGGACCTGTCGGATCGGCTGATCGCGGCGCTGGCCGACTGCCCGAGCGTCTGCGAGCACCTGCACCTGCCGGTCCAGTCGGGCGACGATGCGGTCCTGCGTCGGATGGGCCGCCAATACACGATCGAGCACTACCGCGAGCGCCTCGACCGGATCCGCGAGGCCGTCCCCGGCATCACCGTCTCGACCGACGTGATCGTCGGGTTCTGCGGCGAGACCGAGGCGCAGTTCCAGCGCACGCTGCGGCTCCTCGAGGACGTCCGCTACGACCAGGTCTTCGCCGCGGCCTACTCGCCCCGGCCCGGCACGCCCGCGACCCGGCTTGCCGACGACGTCCCGGCGGACGTCAAGCGGCGCCGGCTCAATGAGCTGCTCGCACTCCAGGAGGGCATCGGCCACGCGCGCAACGAGGCGTGGCTCGGTCGCGACGTCGAGGTGCTCGTCGACACGATCACGCCGCCGCGAACCCACGATCACGACGCCGAGGCGGGAGCGGGCGCCGCCGCGTCCAAGCCGGCCGACGGTCGTCGGGCTGTCAGGCCGGACGCGTGGCAACAAGCTCGTCCACCTCACCGGAGAGCCCATCCTGCTCGGCCGCGAGGTCACCGTGCGCATCGCTCACGCCGGTCCGTACGCCCTCCGCGGGGCGGTCGTTACGCAGGAACAACCGACCGTCCGTTGACATCGGCGAGAACGCGCCGTTACCGTGACCCCTTCCGGAGGAGTTCCCAGCACGGACCGTCCGGCTGGATGGTGGTGCGAGCCATCACGGGTCCGTCACATGGTCGAGGAGGAAAAGCACCATGGACTATTCCCGGCTTGATCCCGTGCGTCGATCGGTGACGCCGATCCAGCTCGATCTCGTCGAGTCGTTCGCGAACGGGCGCGATCACCCGACGCCAGTTCATCAAGCGCGCGTCGGTCATCGGCCTGTCGCTGTCGTCGGTCAGCGCGGTCATCGCCGCCTGCAGTCCCGGCACCCCGAGTGCGTCGGCGCCCGGCTCCGTGGCGCCCGGCGCGAGCGCGTCCGGCAGCGCCGCAAGCGCTGGCGTCGACCGGTGGCACGATCCGCTGCGCCATCCAGCGCCCCGTGTCGGTCGACCCGGTGGCGATGCAGGACCTCGGCGGCTACGGCATCGTCGCCCAGTCGTTCGAGTTCCTGATGCGCGCAGAGCACCGATCCCAACGATCCAGGCGGCCTGGACCCGGGCCTCGCCGCTCGTGGGAGTCCGAACGACGACGGCACGGTCTGGACGTTCAAGCTGCGACCCGAAGCCAAGTGGCAGCACGACGGCTCGCCGTTCACGTCGGCCGACGTGGTCGCGACGATGGAGCGCCTCGTCGCGGCGGGCAACTCCGGCCTCAAGGGCGTGCTCGATCCGGGCGGCGCCGTCGCCACCGATGCGAACACCGTGACGTTCACCCTCGTCTCGGCCAACGGCAACTTCCCGTACCTCGTCTCGATCTACAACGCCCAGACGGTCATCACGCCGGCCGATTACGTCGCCGGGACGACCGCCGACGCGCGACCGACCGGCACCGGTCCGTGGAAGCTGACGAACTACAACCAGCAGACTGGCGCGACGTTCGAGCGGAACACGGACTGGTGGGGCGGCCAGACGCCGCTCGACGGCACCGAGTTCATCTTCTTCGATGAGACCGGTCCGATGATCACCGCCTACCAGGGCGACCAGGTCGACGCCATCGTCCAGTTCGACGTCCTGACCGGCGCCGCGCTGTTCAACGACCCGAACTTCACATTGATCGCCACGCCGGCGGCTCTCCATCGCCAGATCTGGATGCGTGTCGACAAGCCGCCCTTCGACAACGTCAAGGTCCGCGAGGCGCTCGCGCTCACGTGGGACCGCGACGTGCTCATCCAGCAGCTGTTCCAGGGGCGCGCCGAGATCGGCAACGACCACGTCATCTGGCAGGGCTATCCGTACTACGACTCCTCGATCGCTCAGCGGACGCGGGATGTCGACAAGGCCAAGGCGCTGCTCACAGAAGCCGGTGCCAGCGACCTGTCGATCGTCCTTCACGCGGGCGAGCTGCAGGAGATCCCCGACCTCGCCGTGCTGATGAAGAGCCAGGCCGCCGAAGCCGGGATCACCCTCAATGTCGAAGTCGAGAGCCTGAGCACGTTCTATGGCGCGGCATGGTGCCCGGGCGACCCGGCCGATCCAAATAAGGCAACCGATCCACCGTGCGTCAATGCGGCGGAGCTCGGGATCGTGGACTACGGCCATCGGGCGACACCCGACGTGTACCTGAACGCGGCGCTCAAGAGCAAGGGCATCTGGAACTCGTCGCAGTACGACTCCTCGGAGTTCGACGCGGCGTTCGGTGAGTTCCAGGCCGCGGTCGCAGTCGACGCGCAGAAGGCGGCGTGCACGAAGATCGAGACGATCCTCAACCGGGACATCCCGGTCGGCCTGCCGTACTTCTACAACTACCTCGCCGGCAACTCGAACAAGTTCACCGGGGTGTTCTCGAGCGCCCTGGGCCAGATGTCCTTCGCAACGACCTCCAAGGTCGCCTGACCAGACACAGCTTGAGGGCGGTGGCGTCAGCCATCGCCCTCGTCCACCCATCTATCTGAGGGGACGGCGCGCGAGCACGCGATGGCACGTTTCATCACGCGCAGACTGCTCCTGTCTCTCCTCACGTTGTGGCTCCTCGCCACGATCGTCTTCATCATCGCGAACGTCCTGCCCAACGATGTCGGGCGGACGATCCTCGGGCCGTTCGCGCCGCAGGAGAGCGTCGACGCACTGAACGAGCGGCTCGGCACGAACCGGCCGATGTTGGAGCGCTACGCCGACACCATCCTCGGCGCCGTGACCCTCGACTTCGGCGACTCGTTCGTCACCGGCAAGCCGGTCCTGCCGACGCTCGCCGAAGCGGTCGTCCGCTCGGCAAAGCTCGCGGGCCTGGCGCTCGTCATCACGATCCCGATCGCCATCGCCGCGGGCCTCTTCGCGGCGCGCCGGCGAGACCGACCGGCCGACCGAGCCGTCGTGCTGCTCGGGCTGACGTCGTCGTCGATCCCCGAATTCGTCACGGGCACGATCCTGGTGGTCGTCGTCGGTGTGCAGCTGCAACTGGCTGCCGTGTCCTCGCGATCCCACCGCGGGGTGCCGACCCGCTGACCGAGCTCCGGTACCTGCTGATGCCGGCGCTGGCGATGGCGATCGTGTACTTCGGGTACATCGCGCGCATGACCCGGGCGGGGACGATCGACGTCCTCCAGTCCGACTACACGCGGACGGCGACCATGAAGGGCCTGACGACCGGCCAGGTGATGACCCGGCACGTGCTGCGCAATGCGCTGATCCCGACGGTGGCCGTCATCGCCGTGCAGATCGGCTACCTGTTCGGCGGCATCATCGCCGTCGAGCGGATCTTCAACTACAACGGCATGGGCCAGACGATGCTGTTCGCGGCACAACGCAAGGACATCCCGACGCTGACCGCAGGCGTCATCATCATCGGCATCGTGTACATGCTCGCGACCCTGGTCGCCGACCTGATCATCGCGTGGATGAACCCGCGCATCCGGCTCGACGCGGAACGCTGATGGACGTCCCGATCGCGCCCGTACCCGCCGCTGCGCCGGTCACCGTCGGTGGCGTCTCCGAGAGGTCGCAGGCCCGCCGCGAGACCATCCGCCAGCTGCTGCGCCGGCCGGTCTTCCTGATCGGGATCGTGGTCCTGCTCGGCTGGGTCCTGACGGCCATCCTCGGCGAGCGGATCACCCCATACGACCCGTTCAATGACTTTTTCCTGAACCATCAGCCGCCCGGGTATGTCACCCGAGGGGACGTGACTGAACTGCACCTGTTCGGGACCGACCGGCTGGGGCGCGACGTGCTCTCTCGGGTGATGGTCGGGTCGCGCGATGTGCTGATCGTGGCGCCGCTTGCGGCCATCTTCGGCGTCACTGCCGGCACGCTGCTCGGTCTGATCATGGGCTTCTACCGCGGGATCATCGATGACGTGCTCAGCCGCCTCGTCGAGGCGTTCCTGGCGCTGCCGGTGATCCTGGTCTCTCTCCTGACTCTCGTCGTGCTCGGCCCCTCGCCGTTGGTCGTCGTCGGGGTGGTCGGGATCCTGTTCACGCCGATCGTCGCGCGGACCGTGCGGTCCGCCGTGCTGTCCGAGCGGCAGCTCGACTACGTCACGTCGGCCAAGCTGCGCGGCGAGACCGGGCTGTTCATCCTGTCGCGCGAGATCTTCCCGAACGTGCTCGCCCCCGTGGTGGTCGAGCTGACCGTGCGGTTCGGCTACGCGATCTTCACGGTCGCGACGCTGTCGTTCCTCGGCGTGGGCATCCAACCGCCGTCGCCCGACTGGGGGTTGACCATCGCCGACGAATACTCGTACATGATCGCCGGCGTCTGGTGGTCGACGCTGTTTCCGGCGCTGGCCATCGCCAGCACCGTGGTCGCGATCAACTTCATCGCGGATTCGCTCCAGGCGGTGTTGTCCGAATGACGACCGAAGCAGTCGCCCCGCCCCCGCCGCCCGAGCCCAAGACCTCGCCGCACGCCGCGCTGCGGGTCGAGGACCTGTCGCTGGCCTACGTCGTGCGCGGCATCCAGCGGCCTGTCCTGCGCGGCGTGACGTTCGACATCAAGCCGGGCGAGTCGTACGGGCTTGTCGGTGAGTCGGGCTGCGGCAAGTCGACGACGGCGTACGCCGCTCTCCGCTACCTGCCGCGCAATGCCGTGATCACCGGCGGCCGGATCCTCGTCGGCGGCGACGACATCACGCGCATGAACGACGAGCAGGTTCGCAAGTTCCGGACCAACCAGGCGTCGATGGTGTATCAGGATCCCGGCGCCGCGCTGAATCCGACGACGAAGGCCGGCCCCCAGGTCGCCGAGGCCTACACCGTCCTCGGCGAGAGCCCGAAGCAGGCTCGCGAGAGCGCGCTTGCGGCGCTGCGCCGCGTCCAGATCGCGGATCCCGAGCGGGTCTACCAGCGCTACCCGCACCAGCTGTCGGGCGGCATGCAGCAGCGCATCGTCATCGCGATCGCGCTCGCCAGCAACCCGAAGCTGCTGGTCCTCGACGAGCCCACGACCGGTCTCGATGCGACCGTCGAGGCGAGCGTCCTCGACCTCGTGCGCTCGCTCGTGGCCGAGATGGACGCCGCGGTGCTGCTGATCGCCCACAACCTGGGCGTCATCCGCACGATGTGCGACCGGGTCGGCGTGATGTACGCGGGCAAGATCGTCGAGGAAGGCAACGCGATCGCGGTGTTCGAGCGGCCGCAGCACCCGTACACGGTCGGGCTGCTCCAGTCATTGCCGCGCCACGGTATCCGCAAGTCGGAGCGCCCCCTCGCCACGATCCCGGGGACGCTGCCGCAGATCGGCACACCGCTCCCGACGTGCGTCTACGTCGATCGCTGCCCGCTCGCGACCGACCTGTGCCGCGAGGTCATCCCGCCGGTCGTCGAGGTGGGCAACGGTCAATGGACGCGCTGCCACCACTGGGAACGGATCGGCGAGATCAAGGCCCCGCCGCCTGGTGTCGGCCAGGCGGCCGTGCCCCAGGGAGACGTGGCGCTCAACGTGGGAAACGTGTCGAAGACGTTCCGCTCGTCGGGCCACGCCATCCCGGCGGTCGTCGGGATCGACCTCCAGCTCCACGGTGGCGAGACGCTCGGCCTGGTCGGCGAGTCTGGTTCTGGCAAGTCGACGCTGGCGAAGACGATCCTCGGCATCGAGAGCCCCGATGCCGGCGGCCACATGGAGCTCGATGACCACCAGCTCGCGGCGCAGTCGGCCGGCCGGCCGACGAAGGACAAGCGATCGATCCAGATGGTGTTCCAGAACCCCGATTCGGCCCTCAACCGCGGCTGGACAGCGCGCAGCATCCTGGCCCGCTCCGTGACCAAGCTGACCGGTCTCAAGGGCAAGGCGGTGAACGACCGTGTCGACAAGCTGGCCGCCTCACTCCGGCTGACCCAGCGCCACCTCGACCTCAAGCCGCGCCAGCTGTCGGGCGGTCTCAAGCAGCGCGTGGCGATCGCCCGGGCGTTCGCCGGCGACCCGCGCATCGTCGTCGCCGACGAGCCGACCAGCGCGCTCGACGTGTCGGTCCAGGCCGCGATCCTCAACGTGCTGTCCGAGCTCCAGGCGCAGAGCCGCACGAGCTACCTGTTGATCTCGCACGACCTCGGGGTCGTCCGCTACCTGGCCGACCGGATCGCGGTGATGTACCTCGGCCGGATCATGGAGGTGGGCGAGTCGGAGGCCGTGTTCCGCGGCCCCAACCACCCGTACACGGAAGCGCTGCTGTCCGCGGTCCCGAACCTCGACGGCGAGATGCGCGCCCGGGTCCGGCTCGGCGGCGAGGTGCCGAGCCCGGCCAACCCGCCGTCCGGCTGCGTCTTCCACACGCGATGTCCGCGGGTGATCCCGGGCCTGTGCGAGGTGACCGAGCCGCCCCTCGCGGAGGTGGAGCCGGGGCACCTGATGAGCTGCCACATCCCGTTCGAGGAGCTGCGCCGCCTCCAGGCGAAGGCCGTGCAGGAGGACGTCGTCGTTGACCACGCCCGAGGAGTCGCTAGCGGGAGAAGGTCTCCAGCAGTAGCGCCACGAACCGTGCGGCATCGGCGTCGAGCGCGACGAACGCGTTCGGCGGCTGTCCGAACCGGTCGTGCAGGTCCATCACCGTCCGCCCGACCGTCAGCTCGCCGCGGGTCTCGACGTCGACTCGTGCCGGCCTGCCGCTGACGACCGCCGGATCGATGAGGTAGGCGACGCACAGCGCGTCATGGACGGGTGCGGTGCCGACGGTGTCCATCGGCTGGAGGTCGTCGTAGGCGACGATCCTGTCCTCGATGAACGTGGCGGCCGCCACGCCGGCCGGCGTTCCGGTCTCGCGCAGCCGTCGGCAATCGTCGACGGACACAAGGGCCCGGTGCGTCGCATCGAGCGGGATCAGGGTGAGGTTCACCAGCCCGGCTCGTAGGACGACCTGTGCCGCCTCCGGATCGACCCAGATGTTGAACTCGGCGGAGGGCGTCGTGTTCCCGGACTCGTGGGCGCCGCCCATGATAACGGTGCGCGGGATCCGCTCGACGATCCGCGGCTCGAGGCGGATGGCGAGCGCGATGTTGGTGAGCGGCCCGACCGGCACCAGCACGATCTCGTCGGTCGCGGCGAGATACGTCTCGATCAGGAACTCGGCGGCATGCCGCGTGTGCTTGACGGACCTCGGCCGCGGGATCGGCAGCTCGCGTGGGTGCATGCTGCCGCCGCGGTGGAGGATCTCGCGCGGGATCGGGAAGTCGTCGCGGAGCAGCGCGCTCGCCGCGCCCTCGTAGACCGGGATGTCGACACCGAGCAGGTCGAACACACGCAGCGTGTTGTCGGTGCAGGCCGCGACCGGGTTGTTGCCGTTGACGGTGGTCGCCGCGACGAGCTCGAGGTCGGGGTGGAGCACCGCCAGCATCAACGCGATCGCATCGTCGGTGCCGGTGTCGACGTCGAGGATCAGCTTGGTGGCGGCACCCACGCTCGGCGGGCGCCTAGACGTCGGAGTCGGGGAAGCTCGCCCGCCGCCGGTCCATCCACTCGACGAGCTCCTCATGGATGCCTTCGTCGAGCGGCGGCTGCTCGTACCCCGCGAGACGGCGCTTCCATGCCGCGTTGGCGCGCGTCGCGGCGTCCTGGGCGCCGTTGAGCTCCCATTGTTCGAAGCTGTTGTTGTCTGACAGCTCGGACCGCCAGAACGCGTTCTCGAAGTTGGCCAGCGTGTGCGGGGATCCCAGGAAATGCTGCCCGGGCCCACCGGCGAGCATCGCGTCGAGCGCGAGGCCGTTGTCGGTCAGGTCGACGCCGCCGATGTAGGCGGCGGCCATCGACGCCTGGTCCTCGTCGAGCATGAACTTCTCGTAACCGATCGCCAGACCGCCCTCGAGCCAGCCGGCCGTGTGGAGGTTGAAGTTCACGCCGGCCTGCATCGTGGCCATGAAGCTGATCGCACTCTCGTACGCGGCCTGGTAGTCGGGGATCTTGGAGGCCGTGAAGTTGCCGCCCGACCGGAACGGGACGCCAAGCCGCCGCGCCAGGGCGGCGAGCACGAACAGCACGAGCTGCGGTTCCGGGGTACCGAACGTCGGGGCGCCCGTCTGCATCGACATCGATGACGCGAACGATCCGAAGATCACGGGTGCACCGGGCCGCACGATCTGGCAGAACGCCATGCCGGCCAGCGCTTCGGCCAGCGTCTGGGTCGCATCCGCAGCCACGGTCACCGGTGCCATCGCCCCGCCGAGGATGAACGGGGTGATCAGCATGATCTGGTTGTTCTCGGCGTAGACCTTCGCCGAGCCGAGCATGTTGAAGTCCCACGACATCGGCGAATTCGCGTTCGCGAGGCCCATGATCACGTGCTCGCGCTCGAGCGCGTCGGCGCCGAACACGATCTTGGTCATGTCGACCGAGTCCTGGGCGCGCGACGGGTGTGTCACCGAGCCCATGAACGCCCGATCCGAGTAGCGGATGTGGCTGTAGACCATCTCGAGGTGGCGCTTGTTGACCGGCAGGTCGACGGGCTCGCACAGCGTGCCCCCACCGTGGTGGAGCGTCGTGCTCGTGTAGGTGAGCTTCACGAAGTTGCGGAAGTCCTCGATCGTCGCGTACCGCCGCCCATCGTCGAGGTTGTGGATGAACGGCGATCCGTAGGACGGCACGAGGACCATGTGGGGATCGCCGATGACGACGCTGCGCGCCGCGTTGCGCGCCGTCTGGGTGAAGCTGCGCGGGGCGGTGGCCTGCACGATCTGCCGGCACATCCCGCGCTCGAAGCGGACCCGGGTGCCCTGGACGTCGGCACCGGCCGCCCGGAAGATGTCGGCGGCCTCGGGGTAGTTGACGATCTCGATACCGACCTCCTGGAGGAGCGTGTCGGCGTTGTGCTCGATCGCTTCGAGGCCCTCGGTCGAGATCACCTCCACGGGCGGCAACGTCCGTGTCAGGTAGGGGAGGGTCTCCATCGCCCGTGCGAGTCGGGCGGCCTGGCGCGCGGTCCGACCGCGTCGCGTGGGGGTCGCGTGGTCGAGCTCCTGTGTCGCCATCGTCGATGCCATGGTACGCGCCGCTCAGAGACGCAGCGCGAGCTCGCGGCCCTCATAGAACGCGAGGCTGGCCCGTCGCGGCGCAACGCAGTCGCCGATCGCCTCGAACGACATCCCGAGCGCCGTGAGCTCCGTGGCCAGGGTCGTCTCTGCCGCGGGCGTCTCGGCGATCACGAGCGTCTCCGCCCGGATCGTCTCGGTCACTCCGGTGAGCGTCGAGCGGACGTCCGCGGCGGCTCCATCCCAGCTCAGCACGACCGTATCCGGGCGCATCGTCCCGCCGGCAGCCGCGAACCGCCGGCGGAGCGGCACGTCAGCGGCGCTGTGGAAGAGCCCGCCGCCGACCACCGATGCCGATGTGACGATCGTGACGTGGTGGCCTGCCTCCGCGACAGACAGGGCGGTGCCGAGACCGCGCCAGTCGCCGAGGTCGTCGAGGACGAGGACCCGCCCAGCGGCGGTCGCCGCTCCGGACAGGACATCGTGGATCGAGACGGCATCGTCCCTGTCGGCGCCGGGGAGGCTTTCGACCAGGGGAAGCGCACGCTGGAACCCAGTCCCGGGAGGGCGCGCGCCGGTCGCGAGGATCACGACGTCCGCGCGTTCCGCTTGGATGCGCGTGGTGTCTGCGGCGGTCTCGAGACGCACCTCGACCCCGAGCGCCTCGAGTCGCCGCGCATACCAGGCCAGCAGGTCCAGGATCTGGCCGCGTGACGGCTGCCGACCGGCGAGCCGGAACTGACCACCGAGCTCGCCATCCCGCTCCAGGAGCGTCACCCGATGACCTCGCTCGGCCGCGACCCTGGCGGTCTCCAGTCCCGCCGGCCCGCCGCCCACGACCAGCACGGAGCGCGGGGTCGCAGCGGGCTGTGGCCGATCCCCGTCCCAGGCCCACTCCCGGCCGGCCGACGGGTTTACGAGGCACGAGATCCAGTAGTCGCGCGAGCGACGGCCCCAGCACAGTTGATTGCACGAGATGCACGGGCGGACCTCGTCCGCGCGATCGGCACGCGCCTTGGCGACCATGTGCGGGTCGGCGATCTGCCCGCGCACGATGCTGACCAGGTCGGCCTCGCCGGCGGCGAGGACCGCCTCGGCGGCCTCGGGCGTCCGGATGTGGCTCTCGGCCTGCACGACCGCGTTCGTGACGACGCGCTTGAGCGCGACGGCAAACGGGACGCCGAGCTGCTGCTCGTACAGGGACACCGGGATGATCGGATAGAAGTCGAAGTACGAACCGGTGCCGCACGTGACGTAATCCATGGCGCGACGCTGGTCGTGCCACGCGACGATCTCGGCGAGCCCGTCCATCGACAACGCCGCCTCGGAGCGCACGTCCACGCTCACCGCGAGCCCGACGATGAACGCGTCGCCGCACGCTCGCCGGATGCCGTCCAGGACCGCCGACGAGAACCGCATCCGCCCGTCGAACGAGCCGCCCCAGGCGTCGGTCCGGCGGTTCGACCACGGTGTCCAGAACTGATCGATGAGGGCGTGATACGCGGCGAAGACCTCGACGCCGTCGAAGCCGGCCTCCTGCGCCCGCCGGGCGGCAGCGACGAAGCCGGCGATGACCTCCTCGATCTCGGACTCGGTCATCGCGTGGCTGCCGTCCGCGTCGTGGTAGGACGGCAGCCCCGACGGCGACCAGTTCGGGGCGAAGGAGTTGTCGGCGTCCCCGTGCTGCCCGACGTGATACAGCTGCTGGATCATCACGACGTCGGGGTTCGCGTTCCGACAGGCGTCGGTCAGCTGCCGGAAGGGCGGGACGATCGCGTCGTCGTCGTGCCGGAAATTGCCGCGCGTCAGGACGGCGGTCCGGTGCACCGGCACGGGCTCGACCACGATCATCCCGGCGCCACCGAGCGCGCGCTCGCGGTAGTAGCCGATGTGGCGTTCCCCGGGCAGCCCAGCCTCCGCCATGTTGGCGGTGTGCGCCCCGAACGTGATCCGGCTCGTAAGCGTCCGGTGGCGAAGCTGTAACGGCTCAAAGACATGCGGGAACGCCATGGGCCGTGCCAGTATGCGGCGATGGCAGCCGCGCCACCGCTGATCGTCGTCGCCGGCGCGACCGCGACGGGCAAGACCGAGCTCGGGATCCGACTGGCCGAGGCGATCGTCGCGGCCGGACGCCCGGCGACCGTCATCTCGGCCGATTCACGGCAGGTCTACCGCGGCCTGGACATCGGCACGGCCAAGGTGACCGCCGTGGACCGGGCGCGGGTCCCGCATGCCGGGCTGGACCTCGTCGACCCCGATCGGCGGTTCGCGCTATCGGACTACGTCGCTCACGCCCGGGGCGTCCTGGAGCAGATCGCCCAAGGGGATGGCGTGGCCCTGCTGGTCGGCGGGACCGGGCTGTATCTGCGGGCCGTGGCCCGCGGCCTCGACCTCGACGGGCTCCCCGACGATCCCGACATCCGCGCCCGGCTCGAGGCCGAGTTCACGGCCGAGGGCCTCGAGCCACTCGCCGTGCGGCTGCAGGCGATCGCCCCGACGCTCGCCTCGGAGATCCATCTCGCCAACCCGCGTCGGGTGATCCGGGCGCTCGAGATCGCCGAGCTCCGGGGCGACGGCTCGCGTCCCCGACCGCGCGGTTACGACGGACCCGTGGCGTGGATCGGGCTCGAGGTTGTGCGCGACGAACATGCAAGGCGCATCGCGGCCCGCGCCCATGCGC
The DNA here is from genome assembly GCA_963819655.1 of uncultured Chloroflexia bacterium. GTDB lineage: Bacteria > Chloroflexota > Limnocylindria > Limnocylindrales > CSP1-4 > SPCO01. The sequence continues at coordinate 548,049 of CAWFXA010000003.1, forward strand.
AGTTCGACGCCGGCCTTGTCGAAGAGGCGGTCGCCCTGCGCGAGCTCTTCGATCCGACGTTGCCCGCGTTCTCCGCGATCGGCTACCAGGAGGCTTGGTCGGTCGTCGACGGGACGCTCAGCCTCGGAGCGGCCATCGAGCAGGACTCGCGCCGCAACATTTCCTTCGCCAAGCGGCAGCGCACGTGGTTCAGGGCAGAACCCGACATCGCGTGGCTGGACGCCACGGCCGAGGACCCGCTCGCGAAGAGCCTCGCCGCCGCGAGGTCGATCCTCGACTAGCCGTCGGCCACCTCGGTCTCGTCGACCACATCGCTGATCCCGTGGACCCGCTCGACGACCTCGATGATGGTGTCCGTGTCCTCGATGCCGTCGACGACTCCACGGATGACGGCGGTCGAGCCGCGAACGCCGATCAGCAGCCGGTCGACCAGCCCCGCGGTCGCGGCATCCGCCCGCAGAGCCTCGCGGATCCGCGCCGTCAGCTCGGGCTCGCCCGGCAGATCCGACCCACGGTGGTCCTCGTCGTACGGCTCGGACTCGGCCGAGACGGCGGCGCCGGCCGCGATGATCAGGCCGTCCTCCTCTTCCGGGTCGGCATGGACCGGTGGGTCGATCGGCGGGACGTAGACGAGGCCCTCCTCGGTCGCGACGTCGGGGTCGTCGGTCTCGCCCTCACGAAGATCGTCGAGATCGAGGTCATCGAGCACGGCGGCCTCGTCGGCCACGAACGTCGGATCCGGCGGCGAGTCGCCGCGCTCGAACTCGGTCAGGGTCGGCGTGCGCTCGTGTTCCATCTCGTCGGGCGTGATGACCGCGTCCTGCTCATCGGGCGGCGTGTCGCCCTGGATCTCGATGACGTCCTCGAGCGGCAGATCGTCCGATGTATCGGCGCCATCGGCGGGCGTGCGTCGCTCGCGTGATTCGGTCACTGGGCACCTCCTCGGCTCGAAGCGTCCGGCCGCGCCCTTGCAGGGACGTCTACCGCCCGTCTCGAACGCTCACGGTATCCTGCAGACACATGCCCCGCACCCTCATCGATCTCGAACCGCCGAGCGAGAAGGTCTTCCTCGTCGCCGTCGACACCGGCGCCCAGGACGGCTGGACGGCGCAGGAATTGCTGACCGAGCTCGCGAACCTCGCGACGACGGCCGGTGCCGACGTCGTTGGCGCCGAATGGCAGAACCGTCGTCATGTCGACCCGAACTGGTACATCGGGAAGGGCAAGGCGGAGGAGCTGGCGTCGGCCAAGCGCGAGACCGGCTTCGACATCCTGATCGCCGACGACGAGCTGTCGCCGGCGCAGCAGCGTGCCCTCGAGGAGCTGCTGCGCGTCAAGGTCATCGACCGCAGCCGCCTCATCCTCGACATCTTCGCCCTGCATGCCCAGACCCACGAGGGACGCCTCCAGGTCGAGCTGGCTCAGCTCGAATACCAGCTCCCGCGCCTGACCAAGCTGTGGACCCACCTGTCGCGGACCCAGGGCGGCATCGGGTCGCGCGGTCCCGGCGAGAGCCAGCTCGAGACCGACCGGCGGATCGTCCGGACGCGGATCGCCAAGATGAAGGAGCGCGTCGAGCAGGTCCGCCAGCAGCGCGCGACCGCCGCGCGCGGGCGTGACCGACGGCTGTGGCCGACCGTCGGCATCGTGGGGTACACGAACGCCGGCAAGTCGACCCTGCTCAATACTCTCGTCGGCTCCGAGGTAGCGCGCGCGGAGGACAAGCTGTTCGCGACGCTCGATCCGACGAGCCGCCAGGTCAAGCTCGGCGACGGCCAGACGGCGATCGTCACCGACACCGTCGGTTTCATCCACAAGTTGCCCCACCAGCTGGTCGATGCCTTCCGGGCGACCCTCGAGGAGGTCAATCGCGCTGACGTGCTGCTCGAGGTCATCGACGCGGCCGACCCGCACGCGGAGGAGCACCGGGCGACGGTCCAGTCCGTTCTCGACGAGCTCGGGGCTGGCGACAAGCCGCGCCTCGTGGTGTTCAACAAGGCCGACCTGATCGACCGCGTGGCGACGGATGGAGCGGCGGTCGCCCCGTCGATCGCTGGTGCCGTGTACGTGTCGGCCCTGACCGGGTTCGGCATGGACACGCTGCGCGCCGAGATCGCGGCGGTCCTCGCCTCGCTGTGGGTCGACGTCGACGTGGCGCTGCCGTACGCCGCTGGCGAGCTTCTGGCGCGTGTACGGGAGCGCGGGACGATCGACATCGAGTATCGAGAGCACGACGTGCGCGTGCACGGGCGCGTGGCCCCGTCACTGGCCGGTGAGCTCGATTCTGCGGCTGCCCGCTGGTCCGACGCGTTTGACGGGGATGACGGCTCCGGCGGCAACGGCGCCGACCCGTCGCTGCCGAGACGATCCGCGGCGGGGCGCCGCACCGCGGGCTGACGGGGCGGGGATGGCCCCGACCCGACGCGCCGGGCGCGCGACGACGATCGGTGGGGAGATCCTGACGTGGACCGAAGCCGTGGGGACTCGTGGGACGCGTTGGCGCGAGGCCCTGCAGCGAGACGGGACGCTCATCCGGTCGTTGCTGCTGGAGGTCTCGGCAGCCGGGCGGCCGACCCGACTCGAGATGACGACCGCGGCCGGGCTGCTCACGCTGCACCCGGAGCCGGACGAGTCGGCGCTGCACGGGAACGTCGTGAGGGGCGACGGGGTGGACCATCTTGCCTTCGCGTGGAGCGCGGACCATGAGCTGCTGGTCCTCGGATCACCTGCCTCGGCGACGATCGCGCTCCGGCGGCTCGCAGAACGGATCGTGGTGGGTGCGACATGGCCGCTCGATGTAGTGCGGATCGATGACGCGCTCGAGCCGCGCCCGGCGAGCTGGACGGCGGAGCGAGTCGCGCGGCATGCGTGGCACCTGCGCACCGTCGACGGCCTCGAGGAGCGCCGCCTCACCGTCGATGATCAAGGCCGGCCAGTGCTGACGGATGCGCTGACCTGGCCGCTCGAGGCGTGACTGTGGGAACCGTGTGGACAACGCTCTCGTTCACGGGATGTTTGCGATGAAAGTCGTGGATAACCGCCTTGTCGCGGTGATGGCGCGCACCGTATGGTTGGTCTTGCCCGGAGGGGCCACGGACATCTAGCGATTTGATCGGTGTTTACATTGATCGGAGCGTCTAGTGATCGAGGTTCCTTCGGGCGTTTTCGTGTGTCCGGCGTCTGACCGATCCCGCCGCCGCAGACCCGCCGTGGATTACCCGTGGATAGTCCAGCTCGACAGAGCCCCGAATCACGAAACTCGTGGATAACACCACTTCACAGACCTGAGTCCCACCGGCTACGGTAGTCGTGCCCGAAGGGGCCGTGGACTGAAAGCGGCGATACCGGTGTTCTGCATCGGTGTCGATGGCTACGGACCGGCGGTTCCTTCGGGCGTTTCGTTGTCCGCGGCAGCCCGTGCGGCCAGAGCACGGGATCGCCAGTACCATTCCTGACCGTGGCATCGCCCCCGCCCTCGGACGCCCGCTCATCGTTCCGACCCGACATCGAAGGCCTGCGCGCCGTCGCCGTCCTGCTGGTCCTCGCGTATCACGCGCGCGTGCCCGGCCTGACCGGCGGCTACATCGGCGTCGACGTCTTCTACGTCGTGTCGGGCTTCCTCATCACCGGGCTGATCGTCCGCGAGCTCCAGGCGACCGGCCGGCTCGACCTGCCGGCCTTCTATGCGCGACGCGCGCGCCGCTTGCTGCCCGCGGCCCTCGTCGTGATCGCCGTGACGGTCCTTGCGTCGGCAGTCATCCTGCCGCCGCTGCGCATGGTCGACGTCGCCGGCGATGGCGCGGCCGCCGCCCTGTACGTGAGCAACATCCGGTTCGCGGCGCAGGCGACCGACTACCTCCAGGCCGAGCTCGACCCGTCGCCGCTGCTGCATTTCTGGTCGCTCGGGGTCGAGGAGCAGTTCTACCTGTTCTGGCCGGCCCTCCTGTTCGCGGTCGCCGGCCGCCGGACGAGCGTGCGGCGGATCGGGATCGCGATCGCCGTCGTGGCCGCAGTGTCGCTGGTGCTGTCGATCGTGTGGACGTCGACCGACGCGCCCTTGGCGTTCTTCCTCCTGCCGGCCCGTGCCTGGGAGCTGGCTGTCGGGGCCGGGTTGGCGCTCGCCGCGACCCGGATCGCGCGGATCCCGGCGTTGGCCGCCACGGCGGCGGTCGTGGTCGGCCTGGCCCTCATCGGCATCGGCGCGGTGATCTTCGACCTTGCGACACCGTTCCCGGGGACCGCGGCCCTGGTCCCGGTGGCCGGCGCCGCCCTGGTGATCGCAGGCGGTCTGCGCCAGCCGCTCGGGCCGATCTCGCGGCTCGTGGCGATCCCACCGATGCGCTGGATCGGCGGCATCTCCTATTCGCTGTACCTGTGGCACTGGCCGTTGCTCGTGCTTCCGGCGGCGGCCGTTGGGGCGCCGTTGCCCGGCCCGGTCCGGCTCGCGCTCGTCGGGCTCACGTTCGTCCTCGCCGAAGCCAGCCGCCGCTGGGTCGAGGACCCGATCCGGCACGGGCAGATCTCGAAACTCAGGCCGTCGCGCTCGCTCGCCGCGGCCGGTGCGATCAGCCTGGTGGTCGCGGGCGTCTCGCTCGGGGCGGGTCGCCTCGCTGCTCCGCCGCAGCTCGCCGCCGCCACCGGCGGGCCCGTCGAGCTCGACCTGCCGACGCCGCTCCCTGGCCCGACTGACGCCCCGCGGGTCACGCCATCCGCGGGTGCGACACAGACCCCGAGTGCGACACCGACGCCTGTGATCGATCCCACCCGTGCCCCGACCGCTGGCGGCCCCGTCCCGGGCGACCTCGTGCCGTCGCTGGCCGCCGTGCGTGACGACATCCCGGTCATCTATGCCGACGCCTGTCACGCCGAGTCGCGCGAGACGCAGCCGCCGGCCTGCGTGTACGGCGAGGCCGGTTCGTCGACGTCCGTGTACCTCATCGGCGACTCGCACGCCGCGCACTGGTTCCCCACGTTCGAGCGGCTGGCGAGCGAACGTGGCTGGCGGCTCGTCTCGCTCACGAAATCCGCCTGCCCGGTGGCCGACCTGCGCGTCTACAACGCGAGCCTCAAGCGCGAGTATGTCGAATGCACCGATTGGCGCGCGGCTGTCCTGCAGCGCATCGCCGACGAACGCCCTGCGCTCGTGGTGATCTCGGACAGTCGGGCGGGCAAGCTGTGGAATGATGGCACGCCGGTCGACACGACCGACCGGGAGGACCTGTGGGCGGCCGGTCTCGGCCGCGCGATCCGCGCGATCGACGAGGTCGCCGATCATGTGCTCGTCCTCGGCGACACGCCGAATCCCCTCGGCGATCCGCCGGTGTGCCTGTCGGACCACCTCGATGACGCCCTCGCCTGCGCGACCCCGACCTCGAAGGCCCTTGCGCCGCGACGGACTGCCACGGAGCGCGAGGTCAGCGCCGCGAGCGGCGCGACGTTCGTCGATCCGAGCCCGTGGCTGTGCCCGACCGAGCCGTGCCCGGCGATCATCGGGCGCGTGCTGGTGTACCGCGACGGCCACCACATGACGACGCCGTTCGCGTCGGCTCTCGCCCCATACCTCGAGCCGTTGCTGCCGGCCCTGCCGGGCTGACCGACCGGCGTGGCATCATCGCCCGATGCGTGATGCCCTCGTCGCCGTCTCGGAGCTGACGCCTGAAGCCATCCTCACGGCATCGGCCGCGATCGATCCGGTGTTCAGGGATTCGCCCCAGTTCGTCCACGACGGGTTGTCCGCGCAGCTCGGTGTGCCGGTCGTGGTCAAGGTCGAGACCGTCAACCCGATCCGCTCGTTCAAGGGTCGCGGTACGTGGGTCGCCGTGCACGGCCTGGTAGGGGAGGGGAGGATCGGACCGGACCGGCCGATCGTGGTGGCGTCGGCCGGCAACTTCGGGCAGGGCGTCGCCTACGCCGCTCGCGCCATCGACGTCCCCGCGGTCGTGTTCACGTCGCGCAACGCCAATCGGGCCAAGATCGCGCGGATGCGCGCGCTGGGCGCGACGGTGTTCGAGTCGGGGGAGGACTTCGACGACGCCCGGACGGCCTCGGAGGCGTATGCCGCCGAGCATCGGGCCGAAATACTGGTCGACGGCGACGACCCACGCATCTCGACCGGGGCCGCCACGCTGGCGCTCGAGCTCACCGACGCCATCGAGACCGGCGTCCTGCCGGGGCTGACGATCGCATCGGTGCCTGTCGGGAACGGCGCCCTGATCAACGGGGTCGGCTCGTGGCTCCGGCACGCATCGCCGGCGACCCGCATCGTCGGAGTCCAGGCGGAGGTGGCCGACGCTATGACCCGCTCGTTCGCGGCAGGCCGGCCGATCGACACGGCGTCCGCCGCCACCTACGCCGACGGCATCGCGTCGCGCATCGCGGTGCCGCGCGCGGTCGAGCTCATGGCGGGGCGGGTCGATGCCATGCTGACCGTCAGCGAGGACGCCTTGCGTGGGGCACAGGCCGAACTGACCGACGCGCTCGGCATAACGATCGAGGGTGCGGCCGCGGCGTCGTGGGCCGGCCTATTGGCCGGCCCGCCACCGGATGGTCCGGCGCTCATCATCATCACCGGCAGCAACGTCTGACCGGGGGAGCGGAGGAGGGGAGCCGGCCCGTGGCCGCGACACGGACGCTGCCCTTCGAGCTTAGGGACTTCTTGCGCTCGATCGTGCCGATCGCGCTGCTGTCAGTGGCTGCGGCGGCACCGGCGTGGCGCCTATCGATGGTCCTCGTGCTCGCCGTCGGGACCGCCATCGCGATCAGACGCGAGTCACCCGTGCGCTGGACGTGGGCGGGCACGGTGCCCGTGGCGGTCAGCCTGTTGTGGGGCACGCTCGCGGCGCCCGTCGTGGCGGCCGGGCTCGGGAACTGCGAGAACCCGGCGTCGCCTGTCGCCACCTGGCGTGCGCTCGAGGCGGTCGTGGTGCTCGTCGCGCTGGCGATCGTGGCGCTCGCGCTCCGGGCGGTGCCGGCGTCGCTCTACCTGCGCTGGCCCGCGCGGGCCTGGATCCGGTGGGCCGTCGTCGGCTTCCTGGTCGCGGGTCCGGTCGCGTTGATCGTCGGGCCGTACTTGGCGCGCCCGTTCTTCGGCGACGTCTCGTACGTGATCCTTGCCGGTGCGTTCGTGCCTGCGCTGATCTTCGCGGTCTCGAACGGCGCGATGGAGGAGCTGATCTATCGCGGCGCGCTGATGAGCTGGTCGGGCCGGGTGGTGGGCGTCTGGCCGGCGCTCGTGGGGCAGGCGGTGGTGTTCGGGCTCGCCCACTCGGGCAGCGACGTGATCGGCCTCCAGGTGCCGCTGATGCTAGCGATGGGCCTCGGCGGGCTGCTGGCCGGTCTCGTCACGATCCGGACGCGCTCATTGCTCATCCCGATCGCCGTCCACATCGGGCTCGATATCCCGATCTACTTCGCGTTGGCCTGCCGCCCGTAACCGGCCGTTGACCGGCGGCGGGCGTGTCGCGTGAGCCCGTGACATCATCGCGGCCATGACCCAGCAGTTCGCCCGGATCCCGTCGGACGCCGGGGCCGTGGTCCGCGAAGTCCGCGGCTTCGGCGGCGTTCCGTGGGCCCGGCTGTTCAGCTACTTGCGGCCCCATTGGCGGCCATTCGCGCTCGCCCTCGTCGGCCTCGTCATCTCGTCGGCCGTCGGGCTGGCCTTCCCGCTGATCATCGCCGGGATCACGACCGAGGTCGTCGCCGGCGGCGATGCGGCCGGGCTCGATCGCCTGATCGTCGCCCTGATCGGGCTGTTCCTCGTGCAGGCCGCCGGAGGTTTCCTGCAGACGTACCTGCTCGGGGTGGTCGGTGAGCGGGTCGTCGCCCAGATCCGGGGCCAACTCTTCGGGCGACTCATCACGCTGTCTCTCGACTTCCACGCGAGCCATCGCGTCGGCGAGCTCATCTCGCGCCTGTCGAACGACGTGACGCTCGTGCGCACGATGCTCACCCAGACCGTCACGAGCCTGCTGTCGTCGCTGATCGGGCTCGTCGGCTCCGTGATCATCCTGTTCACGCTGAGCCCGACGCTGCTGCTCGTCATCCTGCTGCTGGCGCCGGCCCTGATCGTCGTGGCGGTCGTGTTCGGCCGCCCGCTCCAGCGCATCAGCACCCAGGTCCAGGACACGATCGCGCGCAGCACCACGACCGCCGAGGAGGCGTTGTCCGGCATCCGGGTCGTGAAGAGCTACGTCCGCGAGGATTGGGAGCTGGGCCGCTACGACGACGACCTGCGCACGGTGGTGGCGACCGGCTCCCGCCTGGCGCTGTGGCGGGCGGCATTCGGGATGCTGATGGGGTTCCTGGGCTTCGGGGCGATCGCCGGGCTGCTCTGGTACACCGGCCACCAGGTCATCGCTGGGACGCTCGGGATCGGCACGCTGACCGGGTTCCTGCTGTACGGCGTGGCCATCGGGGCGAGCCTCGGGTCGCTCGCGAGCCTGTACGGCCAGTTCCGCGAGGGGACCGGCGCCATCGAGCGCGTGTTCGAGATCATCGACACGCGTCCGACGATCCTCGATGCGCCCGACGCCCGACCGCTGGGGCGGGTCGCCGGCGAGATCGAGCTCGACGACGCGTCGTTCGCCTACCTGCCCGGCCGACCTGTGCTGCGCGACATCTCGTTGACCGTGCCGGCGGGGGAGACCCTCGCGTTGGTCGGGCCGTCTGGCTCCGGGAAGACGACGCTGGTGGGCCTGATCCCGCGCCTGTGGGAGGTGTCATCCGGCACGATCCGGGTGGACGGGGTCGACATCCGCGACGTCACGGTGGCCAGCCTGCGCGCGCAGATCGGGCTCGTCGCGCAGGAAGCGACGCTGTTCGGCGGCACGGTGCGGGAGAACATCCTGTACGGGCGGCTGGATGCGACCGAGGCCGAGATGGTCGACGCGGCGGTCGCGGCCAACGCACACGACTTCATCAGTGTGCTCCCCGCCGGCTACGACACCGTCGTCGGCGACCGCGGCATGCGGCTGTCTGGCGGGCAGCGCCAGCGGGTGGCGATCGCCCGCGCGATCCTCAAGGACCCGCCGATCCTGTTGCTCGACGAGGCCACGAGCTCGCTCGACAACGAGTCCGAGCGGCTGGTCCAGGACGCGCTCGATCGGCTGAAGGTGGGCCGCACGACGATCATCGTGGCCCATCGACTCTCGACGATCCGCGCGGCGGATCGGATCGCGGTGCTCGACGACGGCTGGCTGGTCGAGCTCGGGACCCAGGACGAGCTGCTGGCGCGCGACGGGCTGTACGCGCGGCTGCACCGCACGCAGTTCGCGCGACCTGAGGACGTGCTCGAGCCGGTCGAGGTCTGATGCCGTTCGATCTCGAGCGCTTCGTCGACGCTCAGGAGGGCGTGTACGCGGGTGCGCTGGGCGAGCTCCGCGCGGGCCACAAGACCGGCCACTGGATCTGGTTCATCTTCCCGCAGCTCGGCGGCCTGGGGCGGAGCGAGACGTCCCGGTTCTACGGGATCGCGTCAGCCGACGAGGCCCGCGCCTACCTCGAGCATCCGGTCCTGGGCGCTCGGTTGCGGGAATGCGTCCGCGCCGTCCTGGCGACGTCGAGCGGGTCGGCCGACCAGATCTTCGGATCGCTCGACGCCATGAAGGTCCGCTCGTCGATGACGCTGTTCCACCGCGCCGCGCCCGACGTGCCCCTGTTCACGGAGATGCTCGAGCGGTTCTACGGCGGGACACCGGACCAGGCCACCGACGCGTTGCTCGGATGACCGCCTTGCTCGCGACGGACGTATGGTAGCATGTATGGCATGGAGAAGACGACCGTCTACCTGACCGACGCGCAAAAGCGCGCCCTCGAACGCGCAGCGAAGGCGGCCGGGCGCAGCGAGGCTGAGCTGATCCGTGAGGGAGTCGAGCTCGTCACCGCTCGACACCAGGCAGCCGAGCTGGTCTTGCCGTTGTTCTCCAGCGAGCAACCCGAGCTCGCGGAACACGTCGACGAAGCGCTGCGCGGCTTCGGCGAGCGGTGATCGTCCTCGACACGAGCGGGCTGCTCGCGGCCATCGACGGAAGCCAGCGGCAGCACGGGGCGGCGGTTGACGTCCTTCGGCGCTCGGCCGAGCCGCTCCTGTTGTCGCCGTTCGTGCTCGCGGAGCTGGACTATCTGATCGGAAGCCGCGTGTCGGCGACGGCAGCGAGCGCGCTCCTCGATCAGGTGGCGGCCGGTGTCTACCGGCTCGAACCGATGGCTGCCGACGACGTTGCCGCCGCGAAGACGATCATCGACCGCTACCGGGACCTGGAGCTCGGCCTCGCGGACGCGTCATTGGTCGTCCTTGCGGAACGCCACGACACGTTGGACATCCTGACGCTCGATGAGCGGCATTTCCGGGCTGTGGCGGGACCACGTGGTCGACCGTTTCGAATTCTGCCTGCCGATGCATAGCCGAGCGCGTTCGTCCTTCGCGAGTGGTCTTGGTCGCTTCCGATAAGGTGAGTTATGTCTGGAGCAGCTGCGACATGCTGAGGCGAGGCCGAGACCCCATTCTGATCAGGTAGGAAGGGTCGGCGCCTCACGCATGAGTGTCGCCACGACCTTGGAGACTGTCCGCCCCTGGGCCGCGGCAAGCCGCTTTTGGACCTGGGCCAGGCCGCGTTTGACTTCAGGGTCCTCAATGCGCCGGGACACGCGTCGGACGAAGCTCTTCGCGCGGGCGACGTCGTCGGCGGTCAGCTTGCTGGAGTCGCCATCGATCAGCTCGGTTGCTCGCCCGAGGAGCTCGGCCGCCTCCCGCTGCAGATCCTCCTCCTCGAGGACGGCGGCGAGGACCGGTCGCTGGACGCGGTCGAAGAGCTCGATCCAGCCCTGGCCGGCATCGGTTGTCGCGAGCGTCGTGTCCCGCAGCGATCGGATCGTCTGGACATCTCGAACGTTGTCAAAGAGCGACACGCCGATGAACTCGATAGCGCAGACCGTCTGCTCGATGAGGGCCAGGATGGCCGCCTTCGTGTCCTTCTTGGTGTCGGCCAGCCGGGGTTCAGTCGAAGGGTGGAAGTCCTCCTGGTCGTTGCCTGTTTTCTGACCACACTCGAAGGCGAAGGCATAGGTCTTGTGGAGTGCCGGGTCCCGCATATGCTGGCTGTAGACGTAGTCGGAGCTCGTCCCCGAGGCGCCCGTCGGGTAGATCGAGTTGATGGGATTCGGCGTGTAGTTTCGTCCTCGGACCATCCGGACCGAGTTGACGACCCTCTGGGCGACCGTCTGGTAGCGCCGCAGATCCGCCGACGGGATGTACTCCTTGTACGTCGGCGGGTTCAACCAGGCGCAGCTTCCGGAGGCGAGGGTCTTGAAGTTCTGGGCCGGGTCCGTGGTCTGGAGGGGCGCGTGGCCCCACGGATACATGATCCACTCCTTGAAAGAGTGCACGTCCACGAAGACGTTGATGTTGAACGTCTCCACCAAGGTCCGGACGTTGCGAGCTTCCGGCTCGGAGAAGGCGCGAGGGCCGCAGTAAACCTGATTCGGATCACAGACGGTGCACGACGTCGCCGATGTGGTGGTGGCCCAGGCGATGTCGAAGTTTCGGTTCACGTCGACGCCGAAGCACGGCGAGTTGTCGTTGTCGTGGCGGTTCATGCGCCACATGTCGTCGTGATCCATCGCGTAATCCCGGCCATCGGGATTGGCGGTCGGGATGAACCAGATGTCGAGCGTCTCGACCATCAGCCTGACGTCCTGGGCCGTCCAGGTGCGGCCCTGGGTGCCGGTCGAGCCCTTGTAAGTGATGCCGTGGCCGAGCAGGTACGCCCGCACGAGGTCGCCGGCGAGCTCGATGATCGCGTCGGGGTTCATGTACTCCCGGGCATGCATCCCGCCGACCGCGAGGAAGGCCCGCCGACCCGAGCCGCCGCCGGATGCGATCTTGAGCGCGTAGACCGAGCGACCCCCTTCTGTTCCATGGGGCAGTTCCCGTCGCTCGCACAGGAACGGGAAGTGGTTCGCCAGGTGCAGCATGATCGCGTCAATCTGATCGGCCGTCCGGTAGACCGCCGTCATCGCGGCTTCGTCCTGCGGGAGGCGTTCGTCGGCGGCTCCTGAGGAAGGTCACCAAACGTTTCCTCGAGCCACCGCTCGACGGACGCATCCGTGGCGATCAGTTCACGCGGGGACCCTTGGATGGGGTGATGTCGACGGATGCGGACCTCGTAGCCTCGGTCGACGAGCTCGACGATCCCCTCGGCGGTGATCAGCACCCTCAGGCGGCCATATCGATCGGGCATGCGGTCCAGCGGCTCCCCGTCGAGCTCGTGGAGGCTGTTGCGACCGAGGCCTGGGTGGATCGTGGCGTCGAACCGTCCGGGACTCGGAAGCGGCCGGGACTCCTGCTTCGGAGGGCGTGAGCGCTCTGCCATGTCGAGACTCTATGCCCCGGGCGTCTGGTATGCGTCTCGTCATTGCCGATAGGCAGGACGCTCGGGCGATGGCTTTGCCGGGTTGCCGTTGACGCGGACATGCTTGCCTTCGCACAGCTGCGTGGCCATGGGCCGGGTCTTGACGAGGCGCACAGTGCACAACCAGCGATCAATTCGGAAGGCGACGAACCGACCTGACAATCGATCCACGCCCATCCCGAACGCGGCGATGGCCGACGGGACGAGATGTACAGACGAATCGACGCGGGGCAGTTCGATGCGACGAAGGTCGTCAGCGACGCCCTCGCCGGGTTGACGATCTCCGGAAGCGGATCGCCGACATCCCGACCTGGCCATGGCGGCCGCAGGTCCTGAGCGGCTTCCTCTCGGCGCTGCTTCTGCCCGTCGCCATCTTCCTGATCACTCGCGCGCTCGCGAGCCACCTCGGCCCTTAGCCTCCGGCCCGCCGCATCCGTTCGAGCTCGCGGCGAAGACGCTTGCTCGGCCGGCCCGCCCCACGGATCGCCTTGATGCCGGGCGCGATCTCTCGGGTGACCGGCGGTGGGCTGTTGTCGACGTAGCACGTGGCGGCGACCGGCGCGCCGACGCGCGTTTCGATCGGCCGTACGACCTCGACGATCCGCTCACGTTCGGCGATCAGCGCATGCACCACGTCGCCGGCACGAACCTTCGTCGACGGCTTTGCCGGGTTGCCGTTGACGTGGACGTGCCCGCCTTCACATAGCTGGGTCGCCATGGGCCGGGTCTTGACGAGGCGCACCGCGCACAACCAGCGATCAATTCGCGTCTCTTCGGGCATCGTTCGCTCCCACGCATCCTCCGTCGTGTCGGGGCGATGATGGCCCCTTCGGCCGGCGTGGACATACGTCGGCGATCCGAAACTGGTTCTCGGCTCGAGGCCTGACGCCTCCCCGCGCTCCTCGACCGCCGGCGCGGACGATTCGACGACTTCCCTCCCCCTTGTTAGGGCGCGACGCCCCAATCGACGTTGATCTCGTTGTCAGGCGTGGCCGTGACCTGGTAGCGGGCCGACCCGTCGGCGGGCGCGATGAAGAGGTCCGCGCGAAAGCCGGTGGCGTCGCTCGAAAAGACGATCCACTCGTCGTCGGGTGCCCAGTCGGGCCCGAACTGGAAGCCGACGCCAAGGTCGAAGCGTTGGGTCTCGGTGCCCTCTCGATCGAGGATCACGATTCTGCCCGACGCGCCCGTGGCGATCAGCTGGCCATCGCGCGAGAAGCGGCCCGGGTCGCCGTACCGCTTCTGGGTCAGCTGGACCGCTTCGCCGCCCGCCATCGGTACGAGCCAGAGCGGGGTGTCGCCCTCGGCATCCGCACCTCGCTTGAAGATCAGCTGTCCGTCGATCGAGATGTCGCCCGGGAGGTCGGTCATCCCGGCCGGCGTTTCGGTCAGGCGTCGGAGATCCGAGCCGTCCATCGACGAGACGGAGTAGATACCGGCGCGCGTCGGATCGGAATCGTCCCAGCCCTCGCAGCCGATGCGGGTCCCTTCGGGAAACCAGAAGACGCAGGCCAGGTTAAGCGTCGGATCTTCGATCCCGAGCTCACGCAGGACGGTTCCGTCCGGGGCGAGGATCGCCGTGCCGATGCGGCCGTCAGCGAGCGTGGTCGCGACGGCGATCTCGTCTCCCGACGGCGACCAGCGTCCCCCACCTTCGGTGCCCGGCATCGGAATGGAGAGTTCGTTGGAACCGTCCGGGGCAGACGTGAACATGCCGTTGAAGGTGTGCGTGGACTCGGTGAAGCGAGCGAAGACCAGCTGGCCTTCGAGCCCTGGCAGGTCGGTGGGCGTCGGCGTGGCCGTGGGCGTCGACGTCGCCGTGGGCCCGGCCGTTGCCGTGGCACCGGGATCGGTCGAGGCGGTCTTCGCGGGGACTCCGGCTCCGCAGGCGGCAAGGATGATTCCCAGGCTCGCTCGTGCGACGGCGCCCAGCTGGGCTCGAGATCGTGCCATCCGTACTCTCCTCCACCGCGCCACGACGACCGGCGCACGCCGGGTCGCTACGTATATGTCGTCATGTCGGGTCGATGATGGCGCCTTCGGCCGAAATGGTCGACGCCGCGGGCACTTGCCCCTCCCCTACCCGATTTCGTCAGCGGCGACGACCGCCAGGCCGTCATCATTCGCCGATGAGTACGACACGACCCAATCTCGTGGGAGATCGATGATGACGTCGCCTGACGACGGAACCACTCCAGAATTCGTGCTGCCGACGGCCATGACTGGCAGGGCGAGCCCGGCGAAGGCCGCGCTCGGCGACAAGCCGGTTTTCGCCTACATCAGCAGTCTGCCCCAGCCGCAACGCTCCATCGCCGAACGCGTCGATGCCCTGGCGGCCGAGACGCTCCCGCGCCTGCAGCGCTCCGTGAAGTGGGGCATGGCGTGGTATGGCGTCGGCGACGGCTGGTGCTTCTCGTGCGGCGGCTTCGACGGCCACGTCAAGCTCACGTTCGGGCGCGGCACGGCACTCACGCCCGTCCCGCCAGTGACGCCGATCGGGATGGGCAAGGACTCGCGCGGCGTGGACCTGGAATCCCTGGACGACATCGACGAACGACAGCTCGCTTCGTGGATGAAACAGGCCACGGCCATTCCCGGTTTCGGGGGCCAGAAACGATGAACGCCACAACGGCCGGCAAGGTCGCCCCGGCGATCGCCCGGAACAGGGGCCTCGCGCGAGGATGCTCGGCCGGATACTGCCGCGGACGACGGGTGGCACTGAAAGGTCGCCGGTGA
Organism: uncultured Chloroflexia bacterium; assembly: GCA_963819655.1. Classification (GTDB taxonomy): domain Bacteria; phylum Chloroflexota; class Limnocylindria; order Limnocylindrales; family CSP1-4; genus SPCO01. The sequence continues at coordinate 563,192 of CAWFXA010000003.1, forward strand.
CTGTCGCATAGCTCGTCGAGAAGGGACCGGCAGGCGGCTCGGGGACAGCCCACTACGCCCGTGGGGATGCGTTGGGTGACCTGCGTCCGAACCCTAGCTCAACACCAAGTCGCACGCGGCCCCGGATCGCTCCGACTCCGGTGCGCGGGTCCACATCGTGGCCTGCCAGGACTCCGTGCTCTGTCCGGGCGGTAGGTACCGCACCCAACGCTCGAAGTCGTTGGTACCGATCCGACAAACCTCGTGGAACCCCCCCGCCTCAGCCGCGTCCATGATGGCCTTCGGGGGCAGCACGACGGCGCCGCCCATCTCGAACTGGATGCCAGGCATCGCCACGTCCCACACCACGAACGTGCAGTCCGGGCTGTCCTGGCCGAAGGGGTCGTCGCCGAGTTCCAGCAGGGTGACCTTTCGACAGGCCGCGAGGTCCGCCTCTGCCTGCACTCGATGACGCTCCGTTGCCTGTCGGTCGATCGCTGTCTGCCGGTCGAATTCCGCTGAGACGGTCCTGCACCCGCCGAGTAGGAGCACGACGGCGACCGCCAGGGTTAGAGGGGCGAAGCCGCCCATGTCCTGCCTCCGATGTGCGAGTGACATCCGCAGATCGTCGAGTGGGGTTTGACTCGCGACCGTCGTCGGCATAGCGGCAGGGTAGCGGTCCTGGCCGCGTGGCATCCTCCTGCCTACGATGAGCAGATACCTCGTCCTCCTGCGCGGCATCAACGTCGGCGGCCGGAACAAAGTGCCGATGGCGGCCTTGCGCGAGCTCCTCGAGAGCCACGGCCATACGAAGGTGTCCACGTACATCGCCAGCGGCAACGTGATCCTGACCTCCGATCGCACCGCCGCCGCGATCAAGCGCGAGCTCGAGGAGGCGCTCCCCAAGGCCTTCAAGCTCGATAGCGAGCTGATCGCGGTGCTGGTCCTGACGCGTGCCCAGCTACGCGACGTGGTCCGGAAGCGGCCAAAGGGCTTCGGCGACCAACCGGGGACGTACCACAGCGATGCGGTCTTCCTGATGGGGATCGATGCCCCGACGGCGATGAAGGTCTTCGACCCGCGGCCCGGCGTCGACGAGGTGTGGCCGGGAACCGGCGTGATCTATTCGCAGCGACTGAGCGCGCAACGAACCAAGAGCCGCCTCAGCAAGATCGTCGGGACGCCGGCCTACAAGTCGATGACGATCCGCAGCTGGGCGACGACGCTCGCCCTGCTCGAGCGAATGGAGGCGCCCGAGACCGACGGCTGACCGCCGGTCACGACTATGCCCGAGGGCGGGCAGATGCCGGCGAAGGCGTGTCGATCGCGCGCGACGCGGCAATTCGTGCTCCTGGCGCCGCGGTACGCTGTCAGCGATGTCCTTTGAGTACGAGGAACGACCGTCGCGCTCCCGATTCGCTGACATCATCTGGCGTACGCACGACACGAGCGACGGAACATACCTGGCGGCCGCCGACGCCTGCTGGGACATGATCTTCATTCGCAGCGTCCACGGGAACCGGGCCCTCCTGAGCGGCCCGTCGACGCAAATCACCCCGGTCCCGTACCGCGCGGGCAACAGAAACGTCGGCATCCGCTTTCATCGTGGATCGTTCCTCACCCATGTGCCGACGACGGCGATGGTGGACATCACCGAGGCACTACCGATGGCGACACCCGAGTCGTTCCTGCTGGCCGACCGGGAGTGGCCGATGCCCACGTACGGGACGGCCGACGCCTTCGTCGCGGAGCTCGAGCGGCTGGAGCTCCTCAGCGACGACGCCGTGGTCGACGCCGTCCTGCGCGGCGAGCCTCCCTCGACCTCGATCCGGTCGATCCAGCGCCACGTTTCGCAGGTCACCGGACTCACGATGAACCGTATCCGTCAGATCGTTCGCGCCCGCGAGGCGGCCGAGCGTCTGCGCCGCGGCGAGTCGATCCTGGATGTCACCCACGACATGGGATACGCCGATCAGGCCCACCTGACGCGCGATCTGAAGCAGCTGACGGGGTATACGCCGGCCAGGACAAAGGAGCGCGACGAGGCGATTTGACGCGCGGCTCGGTGGTGTCGTTTCGCTTCAATACATCCCGACCGATCTCCGCTTTGATGGACGCATCCCCAGTCCACTGAAACGGAGGTTCGTCCCGTGGAGATCACGCCCTTCACCGTCGCTGTCTCCGATGCCGATGTCGCCGATCTGCAGTCGCGCTTGGCAAACACTCGCTGGCCCGTCGACATGGTCAGCGACTGGAGCCGTGGCGTCCCGACATCGTACGCGCGGACCCTGGCCGAGACCTGGGCGACCAGCTACGACTGGCGGGTGCAGGAGGCCCGGCTCAACTCTTTCCCACAGTTCACCGCCACCATCGACGGCCAGCTCTTCCACTTCGTCCACGTCCGCTCGACTGTCGCCGGGGCCACTCCCCTCCTCCTGGCTCACGGCTATCCGAGCTCATTCGTCGAGTTCACCCGGATGATCGAACCGCTGGTCGACCCGGAGGCCCACGGCGGTCGGCCCGAGGACGCCTTCCACGTCGTGATCCCATCGCTGCCCGGATTCGGCTTCTCCGCGCCGCCGGTCCCCGGTTGGGGCATCCAGAAGGCAGCCAACGCGTTCGATCAGATCATGCAGGCACTCGGTTACGAGCGCTACGGAGTGTCCGGCGGCGATGTCGGGGCCGGGATCTCAGCGGAGCTGGGACTGATCGCTGGCGAGCGGATGATCGGGGCGCTCGTCGTCACAGATCCCGGAGCGATCGCGACCGAGTACACGCCGCCGACGGACCACCTCACCAAGGACGAGCAGGCCCGCCACGCTGAGCTCAAGGCGGCGCGCCGCGAGGACTTCGGGTACATCGCGCTCCAGACAACGCGGCCACAGTCGATCGCCTATGGCTTGACCGATTCGCCGGTCACCCAGCTCAGCTGGATCGTCGAGAAGGTCCAGGAATGGACCGATCCGGCCAAGCCGCTCCCGGAGGATGCCGTCGATCTCGACCACCTCCTCACCCTCGTGAGCGTGTACTGGTTCAACCGAGGCGGCGCCGGCGCCGCGAACTTCCTGTACGAGACCGCCCACACCGCAGCGTCCTGGGGCGAGGCCCACGATCGACCGCAAGGATTCGTGTCCTTCGGGCGTGATCCGCTCGTGCGCCGGATCCTGGATCCCGAAGGGCGACTGGCGTACTGGAACGAGCACGACGCCGGCGGGCACTTCCCGGCGCTGGAGGTCCCCGACCTCTACGTCGGCGACGTGCGGGCGTTCTTCGCGGGTCTGCGCTGACGGATACGCGATCAGATCCGGGTCGCGGCTCCATCTTTCGGGGCGAGCACTCGTCGCCTCACTGGCAGCCACCGGACGTGCAGTCGACCGTCGCGGATGCCGGCGCCGACCGATTTCCTGCGCCGTGACCGCAACGACATCGATCGTGTTCACCCTGCCCAGTTCCGCGTAGAGGATGGCCTGGTAGGTCGTCTACCCTTCGACGAACACCTGCAGGGAGCGACGACCATGAAGCTGACCGCATCGATGATGCTGACCGTGGACGGCGTGTACCAGGGCCCCGGCGGCCCCGACGAGGACCGGCGCGGCGGGTTCGACCGCGGCGGTTGGACTGCGGCGTACGCCGACGAGGAGATGTGGCCATTCCTGACCTCGTGGTTCGAGCGCGCGGACGCGTTCCTCCTCGGGCGCAAGACCTGGGAGATCTGGCTGCCGTACTGGCCGCATCACGACAGCGGCGATCCGGTCTCCCACGGCATCAACGTCCTGCCCAAGTACGTGCCCTCGACCACGCTCAAGGATCCGACGTGGCAGAACACCCACGTGATCGACGGCGACGTCGAGGCGGCGGTCCGCGAGCTCAAGGCGAAGCCCGGGCGCGAGCTCCAGGTCCACGGCAGCGGCGTCCTCCTCCGCTGGCTGCTCGAGCGCGACCTCGTCGACGAGCTCAACCTGCGGATCTACCCGGTCATCGTGGGCGACGGGCTCCGACTCTTCCCGGAGCACGGCCAGACGCACAACCTGGAGCTGGTCGAGTCGCGCTCGATCCCGTCCGGCGTGATGCTCCAGACGTACCGACCGGCCGGCCGCGCGACCTTCGCGAACGCCGGGGAGTGAAGCCGGCGCGGCGTTACCCGGCTACGGGTCGATCGGCGTTTGGATCTGTTGACGTGTCCGGATCGGCCGGGACTGCGCCCGTCTGCGGCGCGATCCGTCTGACTTCCTCCATCGTGAACTCGCCCCGGTGGCTCCGGATCCAGGCGCGCGCGCCCCGATAGCGAATCGCCTCACGCCGCTGGCGTCGCAAGCGCCACGATCAGCATCGCGGCCGTCGTTGCGAACACCACCAGGCGAACGCCGCCCTCTTCGGGGTCGAGAGTGTTCGTCAGCCAGGCATAGGCGGCCCACGCCAACCACAGCGCGGCAAGCAGGAGCCCGCCCCGCAGGAGCCCTGCCCCGCTCTCGTTCGCGGCGAGGAACCCAGTCACCTGCGTGATGGCGAAGACGAAGACGAGGTCGAAGAACAGCTCCAGCGGCGTCACCCGCTGCTCGCCCTCGACCGGACGAACGTGCATCGCGGTCAGATTCGTCCAGGCCCTACCCGCGTCGAATGACGCCCCGCCGGCCCGGCAGACCGCGTATTGTGACCCGGGACGCGGGATGAGCTCGGAGGGAACCGTCATGCCAACGCCGCTGACCCTCGCACGCACGATCGCCGTCGCGTGCGCCGTCCTCGCGGTCGCGTCCTGCGGCGGGAGTGCCGGGTCGGTTGCGCCGCCGACTCCGAGTGGCGCGGCGGCGTCGCCAGCGGCCGGACCGACGCTCCTCTGGCCCGCGCCGTCGGATCCGCTCGAGCGCACCGTCGCGGCCGGCCTGGAGCCCGCGCCGAAGGAGTACACGGACAACCACGTCCACGCCCACCTGGACGTGTTCATCGACGGCGGCGAGATCCTGGTCCCGGCGGGGATCGGGATCAACATCGAAGACCCCGAGGTCGTCTATTTCGAGGATGTGGGCTCGTATGGCGGCATCGAGATGTGCGCACAACCGTGCATCTCGCCGCTCCACACCCACGACGCGTCCGGGATCCTTCACACCGAGTCGTCGGATATGGCGTCGCACACCCTTGGCCAGTTCTTCACCGAGTGGGGTGTCGAGCTCAGCGAGACCTGCGTCGGGGAGCACTGCGCGCCGACGCCGATCGCGGTGTACATCGGCGGTGAGCTCTACGAGGGGGATCCTCGGGCGATCGAGCTCACCGACCAGAAGGTGATCGTGATCGTCGTGGGGACCCCGCCCGCGGTGATCCCGTCGACGGCCGACTTCTCGACCGCCTAAGTTGTCGAGTGAGCAGCGGCCTGCGTGCCTGGCGCTAGCCCGTTGCGGCGACCGGTTGGCGCGAGCCTTCCGTGACTTCGCCCTTGTGGGCGGCGAACGCAGCCAGGACCTCGTCCTTCTCCGCCGTCGGGACCTTGAACTCGTCGAGCGTCTTCGCGAGGATGCCGGCGACGGCATCGAATTCCTCGGGAGCGATATGCAGGTTGCGATGCGCTTCTTCGAGGCTCAGCCGGTCATGCCCAGGCTTCGTCCCGACGTACCCCTGCGGACCACCCGCAACATTGCAGAGCCACAGCGTCCGCATGAACTTGAGGCCGGGCAGACGCCCCAGCTCCTTCGTGTGCCATTCGCGTAGAGCCGGATTGCTCGAACCCTGACCAGCAACCCGGTCCTCGATGATCGCGTCGCTGAAGCGATCGACCACGGCCGCGATCGCAAAGGCGCCTCCCAGGCGCTCATACAAGCTGTTCTGGGCCATCGTGCGTCCTCCTTGTGGGCTGCAGGCCCGACATGTCGCGACGGGTCCCCCGCTGCCTGACGATTTGTTCGATCCGTCGGCGCGGATTGCCCGACGACAACGCCAGTCGTGCGGACGATGGCTTCGCTCACGCGTCCTTCGGGCGCTCGAGGGCGATCCCCTGCTCTGCCGCCCAGCGACCGACGTCGCGCTTCTCGATGGCTGCGGCCATCAGGCCCGGGAAATGGTCCGGCGTGCAGGCGAATGCCGGAGCGCCGAGGGCGGCGAGTTTCGCGGCGAGCTCGTGGTCGAACGATGGTGCGCCCTTGTCCGACAGCGCAAGGAGCACGATCACGCTGACGCCGGCGGCCAACAGTTGCGAGACGCGGGCGATGAGCTCCTGCTCGACCCCGCCCTCGAAAAGGTCGCTGATCAGCACGAAGATCGTGTCGGCGGGGCGCGCGACGAGCGTCTGGCAGTAGCCGACCGCCCGGTTGATGTCGGTCCCGCCGCCGAGCTGGGTGGAGAACAGGACCTCGACCGGATCGTCCAGGAGGTCCGTCAGGTCGACGACCGACGTGTCGAAGACGACGAGCTTCGTCTCGACCGAACGGATCGAGGCCATGACGGCGGCGAACACGGATGAATAGACGACCGAGGCGGCCATCGAGCCCGACTGGTCGACCGCGATCACCACGTCCCGCAGGGCATTCGATCGCCGGGCATGCCCGAGCAAGGTTTCCGGGATGACCGTCTTGTAGTCCGGCTGGTAGTGACGCATGTTTCGCCGGATCGTGCGGTCCCAATCGATGTCACGCTGGCGCGGTCGGCGGGTGACCGCAGCCCGGTTGAGCGCCCCGGCGATCGCCTGCTGGAGCGGGCTTTGCAGGCGACGCTGGATGTCCTCGACGACCTCGCGGACGATCGCTCGGGCGGTCGACCGGGTTTCTTCCGGCATGACCCCGCCGAGCGCGATCAGCTCGGTGGCGAGGTTGAGGTCGGGCTGGATCGTCGCCAGCAGCTCCGGTTCGAGGAGCATCCGGCGCAGGTTCAGCCGCTCGAGCGCGTCCTGCTGCATCACCGATACGACCGAGGAGGGGAAGTAGGTCCGGATGTCGCCGAGCCAGCGGACCACCGTCGGCGACGATGCTCCCATGCCGGCGCTCCGTTCTGCGTCGTAGAGGCGTTCGAGGGCCTGGTCACGCTTCAGGTCGTCGCCCGCCAGTGCGAGGCCCGTCCCGTCGGCATCGCCACCGCCGAGTGCGAGGCGCCAGCGCCGGAGCCGTTCGTCGCTCACCGCTGCTCCTCGATGCCCAGGATCCTGGCGAGGATGGGCATCACCATGTCGGCGCGACGTTCGTCGAGACCGGCCGCTGCGGCCTTCGATCGTTCGCGGCGGCCGGCGAGGATCCGTTCGCCGATCGACCTTCGCTCCGGGACGCTGAACGTCGCGATCGTTCGACGCAACAGCGGCAGGATGTTGTCGAAGGCCTCCTGTGGCATGTCCGTCACCCAGCCATCGATGGTGTCGAACAGATCCTGGTCGTGGAGCAGGATGGTGCCGCTGTCGCGTAGGAAGCCCTCGACCCAGCCCGCGCCGACGGCCGGATCCGCGCCCGGCGAGAGGGCGAGGCGCATCCGGCGAGCCGCGTCGGCGCTGTCGAGGACGCCCTCGTCCAGCAGGAGGCGGGTCGCCCGGCCGGCCACGAGGCCATGGAGGCCCTCCTGGTCGATCAGACGAAGCAAGGACTCGCGCCAGGCCACGCGGTCCTCAGCATCGTCTAGCAGGGCGACCGCGCCGTGCACACCGTCGACCTGGCTCGCGAAGATCGCGGCCGCGTCGTCGTCGAGCGAGGCGGCCGCGCTCGACAGCCCGATACAGATGCGGGCGACGAGCCCGTCGACGACCGCCGACACGGCAGTCGCGTCCGTGCCCCGGACGTTGCCGTACCGCAAGACCCTGGCGAGTGGCGGCAGGGCGTCCATGAGGGCAGGCACGTCGGCACCGACCGCCGCCATGTCGCCGATCCGGTCGACCACGAGCTCGATCGCCTTCGGAAGATCGGCGAGGAGCACCGACTCGATCAACGAGGTCAGCGCTGCGAGGTCGTCCGCGCCATTGGCGGCCTCGATCGACGAGTTCGTCGCCGCTTCCTCGATCGTGTTCCCGAAGCGGCTGGCCGCGACCAGGTCGATCACGAACTCTGGCTGCCACGCGAGTGCCCAGACCTCGTGGAATGTGCCGCTCTTGCCGCGGACCTGCTGGGTCTGACCCCAGTCGACGCCGAGGATCCCGAGTCGATGCAGGAGGTGACTGCGCGCGCGATCGGTTTCCGACCGGAGGTCCAGATCGATCGTCTTCTGACCGGGCTCCGGGCGCATGCGGAGTCGGCGGGAGAGCTGCTCGAGGTCGGCGGCGAGGGGCGCCACCGGGGCGTCGGGCGGGGTCTCGCCCATGACCTGGCCCACGATGAGCCGGTCGCGCACGAGCTTGAGCGGCAGCTCGGAGCCCATGGCGAGGCACGCACGAACGGCCTCATTGAGCTCGGACAGCGACGGCACGGCCCGGCCGCGCATGGCCGCGAGGGTCTCTGCGAGTCGGACGGCTTCGACGAGGTGTGCCGCGGAGGCATCGAGTCCTTCCTCGCGGAAGAGCGCGGCGACCTTGGCCATCCACGAAACGGCGAGCGGTTCCGTGCCCGACCACAGGTGGGCGTACCAGCCCGGGGACTCGACGCCGGCGCCGTAGCCCGACTCGGCGGCCAGGCGGTCGAACGTCCACGGCACCCAGGCGGCCGCGGTCTTCATCGGCCTTGGGCAGGGCCCGGAGGATCCGGTCGTCCTGCGCGGCAGGCGGCAGCTTCTCGAGGGCGGGCGCATGCCAGGCCCCGCACACGACGGCGACGTTGGTCGAAGCCCGTCCTTGGCCGCTTGCGCGGATGCCGCGCCGCATCGCCGCCTCGCGCTGGAGCGTCAGGCTCTCCCCTTCCGGCAGTGCGTCGCGCACGGCGGTCATCGCTTCCGAGACGGCGGCGAACAGGTCCCCGGGATCGCGTCGTGACTCGACCAACCTGTCCCAGAACCGCTCGCCGTCCTCTTCACCCGCGGCTTTCGCGAGCTCGGAGAGTGGGTCGTGACGAACGTCCTCGACGGCCGTGGTGTCCGGTGCCTCCTCCCCCTCCCCTGCCCCGTCGTCGGCCTCGATCGCTTCGGCGGCCGTGGCTTCGGCCAGCCGGCGCTCGAACTCCGCCTTGGCGACCGCGAACTGGGCGCCGGCCGCGAGGTCGATGAACCTGGCCGGGATGCCGTGCTCGAGGGCCCAGCGCAGTGCCACCCATTCCGGGCTGAACTCCGCCATCGGATAGAACGTGGCGACGCGCGGCTCGTCGGGCGCGTAGATGAGGAGCGCGACCGGCGGCCGCATCCCGGGATTCGCGATCAAGTCGATCAGGTTCGAGGCGTCCGACGGTCCTTCGACGAGCAGGGCGTCCGGCTGCAGCCGCTCGAGCTCAGCGAGCACGCTCCGCGCCGAGCCGGGGCCGTGGTGGCGGATGCCAAGGATCGTGGTCACTGTCCGGCCGTGGCTATTCGGCCTCCTCGCGGCAGGCCTTGTAGAGCTCGCGCCAACCGCCGTCGCGTTCCTTCATCACGGTCTCCAGGTACTCACGCCAGACGGCGGCGTCCTGGACGGGATCGCGGATGATCGCGCCGGTCAGCCCAGCGGCGATGTCGTGGGGCGTGAGCCGACCCGCGCCGAAATGCCCCGCGAGCGAGAGGCCCTGGTTGACCACTGCGATCGCCTCGGCTGTCGAGAGGGTCGCCGACGGGACCTTGAGCTTGTTCTTGCCGTCCTCCGTCTGACCCGACCGGAGCTCTCGGAAGATCGTGACGATGCGGCGGATCTCCTCGAGGGCGGGTGCCTCAGCCGGCAGGTCGAGGGCGCGGCCCATCTCCCCTACTCGCTGCTGCACGATCTGGACTTCCTGCTCGACCGACGCCGGGAGCGGCAGGACGACGGTGTTGAAGCGCCGTCGGAGCGCGGACGAGAGCTCGTTGACGCCTCTGTCGCGGTTGTTCGCGGTGGCGATCACGTTGAAGCCGTTGACCGCCTGGACTTCCTCGCCGAGCTCCGCGATCGGCAGGGACTTCTCGGACAGGATCGTGATCAGCGCGTCCTGGACGTCCGACGGGATCCGGGTCAGCTCTTCGATGCGCACCTGTTTGCCTGCGGCCATGCCGACCATGACCGGGCTGGCGACGAGGGCAGCCCGCGATGGGCCATCGGCCAGGAGCCGGGCGTAGTTCCAGCCGTAGCGGATCGCCTCCTCGCCTGTGCCGGCGGTCCCCTGCACCAGCAGCGTCGAATCGCCGCTGATCGCAGCGGCGAGGTGTTCCGACAGCCAGCTCTTGGCGGTCCCGGGCACGCCCAGGAGGAGCAGGGCGCGGTCCGTGGCGAGCGTGGCCACCGCGATCTCCACCAGCCGCCGATCCCCGATGTACTTGGGCGTGACGTCGGTGCCGTCCTTGAGCTTGCCGCCCATGACGAACGTCACGACCGCCCACGGCGACAGGCGCCACCCCGATGGGCGCTGCTTCTCGTCGAGTCGGGCGAGGGCCTCGAGCTCGTCGGCCTGGGCCTGCTCGGCGTGGGCACGGAGGACGGCCGGGGGTGTCGTGGTCATCGGGTCTCCCATCAGGCTGGGGGTGTCATGGAGGAGAACGCCTCGCGGATGCGGGCGCGAAGTCGGATGGTCTCGACGACATCGGTGAGCGCCGGTCGGAGCTCGTCCTTGTACGACGCGACGTTGGTCAAGTCGTCCGCTCGGTCGGGTGGCAGGCGGAGCGCGGCGGCGCGGACGAGCTCGTAGAGTCCGGGTCCCGCGAACTGTTCCCGACCGACCAGACTGGCGACGTCGAGCACCGCGTCGGCGAGCGGCGCCGGCCAAGGCGCCGGGATCGATGCGGCGAGTGCTGCGAGCGTCGAAGGATGGAGGGCGGTAGCGGAGGTGGCCACGGCGGCGGCGGCGTCCGCCAACGAGAGCCCGTTCAGCACCTGCCCGACGTCGTTCGTGACCTTGTCCGGAACGGCCGGGTTGCTCAGGATCGCCGTCGCCCATGCAGGATCGCCGAAGCGGGCTGCTGCCGCGATCCAGCCCTCGAGCAGCGGGCGGGCTTCGTCTGATCGTGACGCCTGGTCGACGAGGCCTGGCGGATCCACCCGCAGCCACTCGCTCCATCGTTCCGGACGGACATGGGCGAGGAGGGACCGGAGCAGCCAGGCGCGCTCGCCGTAGCCAGCTTCGGGCCGGCCGGTGAAACCCAGCGCCGCAAACTCCTCCGAGGGCGACGGCAGGGTGACCTTGAGATTCTTGCGGACGAGGCCGCCGGTCGCGAGGAGTGGCCTCGCTTCGTCCTCGATGCGACGGGTCAGTGCGGAATCCGGGAGCTGCACCAGGAGCCCCAGTGCGGTCCTGCGCACGTCGGCCCTTCGATCGGAGAGGGCCTCGGTGATGAAGGGTTCGTCCGCCGGTTCGATCCGCACGTCGACAGCCTCGAGCGCGCGCGCCCGATCATCCGACGGGATCGATGCCCACCAAGCCGCCAGGGCTTCTCGGGCGCGCGGCAGATCCGACTGACGAATGCGCCGAACCACCGCAGCCTTGGCCGCCCCGGTCTGTGCCGCCGCCCAGGCTTCGTCCCAGTCCTCCCCCGTCCCCCACCACACGTCCCCGGCGAGTTCCGGGAATGTCCGAGCAAGCCACGCCGCGCGGGTCCCACCAAGCTCCACGTATGCGGCGGGGTCGTCTGCCCGCTTGGCCAATGCCATGAGGTCCGGGAGCCACTCGTCAGGCAGGCGACGGCCGGTTCCGCGCACGAGCTCGAGGATCTCGGGCGCCAGCGAAGGTCGCTCGTCGAAGCCGAGGCCGACGTACCGTGCCGCCGCGCCCGTGAGCTGCGGATGCGGGTCGGGTTCGGCCGGCTGCGGGAGCGGCGCTTCGTCGCGGGTCGTCGTTCGACCTGCACGACGCCGGAGAGCCATCGACCCGGCCGCGACGAGGATCGCCCGCTCCGGCTCGGCACCCGCGACGAGACCGGCCACGGTCGCGGGAATGGGAGCGTTCCCTCCGGTTCGCTCCGTTCCGAGGAGGGCCGCCGAGACGAGCGCCGACCAGTCAGGGTCTTCGATCTTCAGTTCGAGGCCCTCGGTGTCCGTTGTCACCGACGCCAGGTGTCCATCGGCGAACGCCGCGAGGGGACGAAGCCAGTTGCCGTCCCACTCGGCGACGAGGGTCACCGGGTGGCCTCCCGACACGGCGAAGAGGCGCGGCGCGACGTCGGAGGTAAGCAGCGGGAGGGCCGTCCCGTCGGGATCCCGCACGAGCAGCTGATCCCCTCGAAGGACCGGCACGACGTCGCCGATCACGACCGGCCAGGAGCCGGCGAACGGATTGCGGGCGAGACGCGCGGCGTGTTCCTCGACGACCATGGAAAGCGCGGCGGCACCGGGGACATCGATGATGTCGCCATCAGGTTCGATCGGTGGTCGGACGGCAGCGCGCAGCGGCGTCGATGACGGGTAGAAGGTCATGGTCGCCCGGAACGCCTGGCCGGGATAGGCGAGGAGCGTCGGCGGAGCGGCCCCGACGCCAAAGGCGAGATGCAGCGCGATCCGTCCGGACGACTCCCCGAGAAGGAACGTCCGCGCGGTCACGATGTCGCCGCGGTCGTCGATGCGCTGTCCGATGACGAGCCATCGGTCCTCCACGGCAGCGGCGGGGTCGAGCTCATCCTCCTTCACGTTCCAGCCGACCAGCGAGCGGACGTCTGCCCGCAGGTCATCGGGGAGCTGATCGGCGCGTCGATACGCCTCCGAAAGCAGGTGCAGGCGCCCGGCCCCCTCTAGCAGCAGGTGTGGCCAGGCGTCACCCGAGTTGGCCGCGGATCCCAGGCCGCGCACCGACCGACCCAACCCGCCGGCCTGCGCGTCGACGAGGCGGGCACCCATCGCGTCCCAGAATCGATAACCCTCGCCGCGGGTGCTGTCGAGGCCGCGACGCATCAGGTCGCGCAGCCACCGGTCGAGCTCGTCGATCCCCGCCGCGACCTTCCGTTCGCGCGTCGCGATCCGTTTGGCGCGCGCTTCGGGGTCGATCTCGGTCGGCCGTTCTGCCCTGGTTGCGGCGGCGGCAGCTCGACTGGCCCGGCTCTCCAGCCAGGACTGTGCCCAGTCAGGCGGATCGGCAGTCGGGGCGCCACCATCCGCCACCAGGAACAGCAGGCCCAGCGCGTGCTTGCAGGGGATCTTGCGTGACGGGCACGAGCATTTGTAGGCCGGGCCGGCGATATCGACCGCCACCTGGTACGGGTTGGCGCCGCTGCCTTTGCACAGGCCCCAAGCGGCCACATCGGATCGGCCCGCCGAATCCCATCGACGTCGATCAGCGAGGGCCTCGCCCGAGCGCGCGGCTGCTGCATCGGGCGCCAGCGTCCGGATCTGGTCGTGGGTCAGTGTCGGCACGGCCCGAATATCATGCCGCCTCGGTCGTGCATGCCAAAGGAGGCCTTGTCCTCACTTGGAAGGGCGCACATCCGCTGGTTGCCCCCGACCCCGCGACGATGTCGCTTCAAGGATCGTGACTAGGGTGCCGACCCCGGCGACGAGGGCGAGGGTTCCAAGCGCCGAGATCGTCCCTGCGAACGGAACCACCACGAGCGATGCGATCGATCCGGCCAATAGGGTCCAGGAGAGGCGTTTGGACGCAAGGCGGATGAACACCACCGTAGTGATCAGATACAGCGACACGCCGCCGCCGAGCGCCGACGCCGGAACCAGCGCCAGCGGCTCAGCCACGTGTTCCAGGGCGGCCTCGACCCCGAAGGCGTACAGGATGATCGCGCCGACCACGGGCAGGTGGAGGTAGGCGTAGGCATTTCGGGCGTAGCGCACTCGGTCGGGGCCCATCTCGAACGCCAGGCGTCGCAGGCCGAGGTCGGCCGTTGTGCCGAAATAGAGCCACCAGAACGTTGCGGCCAGGACCATGCTCAGCGCGACAGCTACAAGGACCTGCTGGTCGAGATCGCGCCCGGCCCCTGCCCCGATGGCCAGGATCGACTCCCCGAGCGCGATCAGAACGATGAGCCCCTGCCGCTCTGCGAAATGCTCGATGGCCACCTGCCAACCGCTCGATGCCACACCGGTGAGCACGGGGCCGACGTAGGCGATCGCGAGCGCGGCCACCCAGAGGAACATCCGCATCTCGGGCTCCACAAAGGCGGCCACGACGTATAGCGAGGACCCCAGGATCGCGGTCGGCGCGAACCGGGCCAGCGCTCCCACCCGGCCCGGATCGGCTCGAGCTGCCAGCGTCAGGAGGACGAGATGGACGAGCCGAACGGCGAAGTAGGCGAGGCCGAACAGCAGCGCATCATCCTCGAAGGCGTCTGGCACCGCGAGCGCCACGAACACCAGTGTCCCGGTCGACACGAGCATCGCCAGCCGCGCGACGCCGCGGTCGACCCGGATGGCGCTGGTGAACCAGGAGTAGACCTCCCACGCTCCCCAGAGCGTGGCGAGAACGAGGAAGCCGCGGAGCAGGCCCATCCAGGTCGGGTCTTCGGCGAGCAGGCCGGTGATCTGGGTGAACGCAAACACCATCACCAGGTCGAAATAGAGCTCGACCGGGCTGACCCGGTGCTCCATCTCGCGGTCCGGTCCCGAGGTGGCTGTCGCCATGTGAATACCGATTCCCTGCGCGGGCCGGGTTGCTGTCGGGTGAGTGGTGCTACACCGCGACGCCGGGCCCAAGCGCGGTCCGGCCCGTCGCGGATTCGGTGCTCAGCTGGGCGGCGCCGTTACCGGCCGCCGCCGCGATCTCCGCGAGGCGCGTCCCGGTGACCGTCTCCTTGGCGATGAGCTCTGCGGCCAACGCATCCAGCAGGTCGCGGTGCCGCAGGAGCAACGCGGCCGCCCGGTCGGGCTCGAATCGCCCGGAGTCGCGTTTCGTGCAGGGATTGGTCGGGGCGGCCGCAATTGAACCGACGACCACCGGTCCCCAGACCGCACCCTTTGCTACCCTTGGGCGGATGGTGAGAGGTGACTGGCCTGAGCTCGAGTACCTCGTGATCGGGACGGGCGTGAGAGTCCTCCACGCCAATGAAGCAGCGGCCAGCGTCTTAGCCGCCGTCCAGGCATTGAACGAAGCGAACTCGGCCCTCCCCGAACAGCCGACGGCGGCGGACGTATCGAAGTTTGCGGAGCGATACGCAGCGCAGGTGGCGCCTCTCGAGGCAGCAGCCATAGCACTCGAGACCGAGATGGCCGCGATCGCACCGGGGCAGAGCCGAAATCCTCGACATCCTCGACACCGACCATGATGCTGCCGGCGTCGCCGAGGAGTACCTGGGGGGCGCCAAGTCCCTTGGCGCAGCGGCGGTACACGTGACCGAGGCACTCGCCACGTTCCCCCGATCCCTCGAGAACCTTGGTCGGACCTTGCCGCCGGTCGAAGACGCGACCGCCGGCCTCGCATCCGCGATGCGGCGCGTGTTAGTTGCCCTCGAACCCGCCATCGGATGGGGGGATCGCTCCGCCACGATCCTGTCCGACTGGACGTGATGGTAGCGGCCACGTGAGCCGCAGTCGGCAGTTCCGGGCAGGCTCCGGCTCGGCTCCGAGCGTCGCGGTCGATCCCGGCTCGTCCGGAGCTCCTCGAGGTCGAGCTCGCGTTCGATCGTGCGAAGGGTCTGGTCGTTGATCTTACAGACACCTTCACCAGCCGCTACATCGACGCCGGCGACGTTCGCCTGCACCGTCATCGGCGGCGAGGGCCCGCCGCCGCTGCTCGTGTGAACCCACCTGGAAGGTTTGGCGTGCCGGAGGCGGAGCCTCGACCTTCCGGGGACGAGGAACGGCCGTAGGACGTGGTCATGACGAACTCCCTTCAGACCGAGCGGAGCGGCCGGAACGCCGCGCGCACCTCGGCCGAGAAGATTTCGGGCTCTTCCCACGCTGCGAAGTGCCCGCCCTTGTCGGTCTCGTTGAAATACGTGAGGGTCGGGTAGCTCTTCGCGACCCAGCTGCGCGGAGCCCGGAAGACCTCGCCAGGGAACGTCGTGAAGCCGACCGGAACCGAGACAGGCGGAGGGGCCTGGCCTGCCGCAACAGCTTGGGCTCGTCCGGTCTCCCAGTACGCCCGGGCCGCAGATGCGCCAGTACCCGTAAGCCAGTACAGCGTGATGTTGTCGAGGATGTGGTCCCGGGTGAGATTGCCCACGGGCTGCCCATCGACAAAAGCGTCGGTGATCTTCTCGTAGCTGTCGGTGTCGTGATCGAGCATCCAGGCCGCCAGCCCGACCGGTGAATCCAGCAGGGAGTAGCCGATCGTCTGTGGCCGGGTGGCCTGCTCCAGGTAGTAGCCGAAGCCCGTGGCCCTGAACGTGGCGAGCGTGGCGGCCGCCGCGAGCTCCTCATCGGATTCGGCCGGCAGCTGCCCGCCCAGCGCCGAGGCGAGCAGGTTCATGTGGATGCCGAGCAGCCCCTGGGGAGCCAGCCGGCCCAGAACATCGGTGACCAAGGCACCCACATCGCCGCCTTGTGCGACATACCGTGTGTAGCCGAGGCGATGCATCAGCTCCGCCCAAGCGCGCGCGACGCGGCCGACGTCCCAACCGACTTCGGTCGGCTCGCCGGAGAACCCGTAGCCCGGCACCGACGGCAAGACGAGGTGGAATGCGTCCTCGGCGCGTCCGCCGCGGGCGGTCGGGTCCGTAAGCGGGCCGACGGTGTCCAGCAGCTCAATGACCGAGCCGGGCCAGCCGTGCGTCATGATCAGCGGCATCGCGTCCGCGTGCGGCGACCGTACGTGAACGAAGTGGATGTCCAGCCCGTCGATCTCGGTCGTGAACTGCGGGAGCGAGTTGAGTCTCGCCTCGACCCGGCCGAGGTCGTAGTCGGTGGCCCAGTACCGGGCGAGCTCCTGGATCGTCGCCAGTTGGACGCCCTGGGAGCGATCCGGCACCAGCTCCTTGTGGGGCCAGCGTGTGGCGGCGATGCGGCGTCGAAGGTCGACCAACTGGTCGTTCGACACGTCGATATGGAATGGGCGGATCTCGATGGGAGTTTCGGTGGCGGTGATCACGATGGGCTCCTTCTGCCGCTCCTGCGGAGCGAGCGACCATGGTTGCTCCGGCGCCTCTTCAGTTCGCGCCCGGTGATAGGCACCGGCTCCGGAAGTTGCGATGGGATATCCGGTGGCCGGCCCCCAAAGCCGGCCGCCGGATGCTGGGCTGAGAAGAGGTTCAGCCCAGTGACGAAAGCAGCTGCGCCGCGCGCTGGGAGTGCGCCTCCGTCACGGTGACGTCGTACCGGTCCGCGACGACGGCGCTGGCCGAGGCGAAGTCGCGCTGGCCATGCGTCGTCCAGTGAGAGACGAAGCCGAAGATCGCTCCCCAGACCGCGCCGATCACCGCCGCGGTGAGGGTCACGGCGATCCACTCGGGCCCGATCACGAACAGGGTGATCAGCAATCCGACGAACGCCCCGAACCATGCGCCCGAGGCCGCCCCCATCAGCGTTGCTCGGGTCTTGGTCAACCGACCTACGACCTGCTCGACGAGACGAAGGTCCCTGCCGACGATCGCCGACTGCTCCACCGGAAACCCGGAGTCGGAGAGATGATCGACCGCGCGCTGGGCCTGCTCGTATGTCGGATAGCTGGCGACGACCTGGCCGGAGGCGGCCGACGCGATCCCCCTGGCCGCACCGTCGAAGCTGGTGGCTGCACTCATCGCTGGATCCTCCTGGAAAAGGGACGGGGCCCATCGGCCTGCTCGATAGCCACCACGGTCACACGAGATCGGCCGGATGGCACCCGTGGGACCCACTGGTTGATGCACGGGTGCGCGCCGGTTGACGATCCCCTCGACCATCGGTGGATCACTACGCTGCTACTCGTGCGCTGGCACGGTCGGACTGGTTCGCCGGCGCTGCCACGATCGACGGCTCGTTCTTTCGCCTGAACAGGACGATGGAAGCCCCGGCCACCCACACGAGCAGCGGAACGATGTTCATGTAGGTCACGTCGACGACCAACGTGATCGCGATGAGGATCCCGAACGCGGCTAGCCAACGCGGGAGGACACTCGTTCGGAGGATGACGATGGAGGTCGCGATCAGAAGGAGGATCCCCGCGAAACCGCCCCCGAGCAGGAGCAGCAGCGACCCCAGCTGCGGGAGGACCCGCACGACGTCGACGTCGCTCACGGGCGCACCCGATAACCCGACGGCGTAAGCGACGGCCGCGAGGGCCCCAGCGGAGACACTCCAGACCGCGGTGAAGACAACGCCAGCACCGAAGACGATGCTCGAAAGCGTGCCCGGGTCACCCTCGGCTCGGCGGAGGACGGATCGCAGGCCCGCGACGAACCCCAGGAACGCGAGTCCACCGATCACCCACAGGTAGGCACCGATGATGTTGCGCGTGTGGGTCGCGCTATCGGCGAGGTAACCGGCGATCTCCTGAGCGGAGGCGTCGGCTTTCGGGACGTCGGCGATGAATGACGCGCCGGCGAGCATGAGCACGACGAAAACGATGCCGCTCAGGGCAGTCCAGCGATGGTTCAACACGATGCACTCCTTATGCGATCGATCTGAGGGCCACTGGATGCGTTGACGACTCAGCCGTACATCGAACTTCCTCCTCGAGCCAGGCGAGACAACAGGGTCTCCGCAGCCATCGGACCGGCTTCCAATTCGACAAGCGCCGGGACCTCGGGCTTGTTTATCGCGCGGCTTCCTTCGTCTGATGTGTCTCCGACCGCCACGGGAACCGTCGGAGTTCCGTCGCGAGTGACAGGACGCCCGACTCGCCGTAGCGCTGCGCCCACGCGCGCATCAAGTCATCGCTGTCGATGAGGAACTCCCAGTCGCCCCTGACCGGACTTCGCACGAAGACGAACGGCACCGGCGACTCGAACGGTCTGAAGCTCGGGTTGTGGAGCGCGGGCACCTCGTTGCCCTCGTAGTACGGCCCGTATAGGACGCCGTCGTCCCGGTACGAACGAAGGGCCAGGTGCTGGAGGACGACCTCGAAGATGCTTCGGGCACGATCGGCCGGCAGGTCGCTGAAGACGACTGCGATGACCTTCGGGTCGTCGTCGTCCGCGCCGACCGGCGGAGACGCCAGGAGCAGCCTCCGGTAGTCGTCCATGAGCTCGACGATGTCCGACGAGCTCCGATCGGCGACATGCTCGATCGCGAGCCACAGGGAGTTGCGCTCCAGTGTCAGCGGGACATACGGACAGACCGGTCCAGGACGACCCAACTCCGCGTGCGGTCCCACCACGAAGCTCCTGATCCAGTCCGCGATGGCCCGAAGAGCCCGGAGGTCGTCGTCGGCCAGGGTCTTCGTCCTGGAGGGGTCCTCGAGATCCTTGAGCAGATAGAGATCGGTAGTCAGCAGTGCCATCGTTTCATCTCCCGATGCGAGCTGAGGAGACGATGCGTCGCGCGCGCAGCTGTGGCACCCGTGACTGCCCCGGGTCCTTCACTGGTTTGACCCGGGCGCGTACGATCATCGCCCGAGGCGCCATATGAGCCGACGAGGGAACTGCTCGTGCGGGCATGGGACGAGGGACAACCGCGCCTAACCGATCGGCGCGCGGAGTGCGCGCAGCTCGATCAACTCATCGCGGGCGCGCGTGCCGGCAACAGTGGGGCCATCGTGGTTCGGGGTGAGCCAGGCGTCGGCAAGACGGCGTTGCTCGAGTACGTCGTGACTCGAGCGGCCGGATGCCGGGTCGCACGCGCGGCGGGCGTCGAGTCGGAGATGGAGCTCGCCTTCGCCGGGCTGCAACAACTATGCGCGCCGCTCCTCGGCCATCTCGGCGATCTGCCGGCGCCGCAGCGGAACGCCCTCGGGACCGCCTTCGGTCTTCAAAGTGGTGACCCACCTGACCGTTTCATGGTGGGTCTCGCGGTGCTGAGCTTGCTGTCCGACGCCGCCACCGAGCAGCCCGTGGTCTGTTTCGTCGACGACGCACAGTGGCTGGATCGTGCCTCAGCCCAGGTCCTGGGGTTCGTCGCTCGGCGGCTCGCGGCCGAGTCCGTTGTGATCATCTTTGCTGGTCGCGATTCAGCCGATGGCGCCGACCTCGCTGGTCTATCGGAGTTGCGGGTCGCACCCCTCGCTGATTCGGACGCCCGCGCCGTGCTCGCCGAGGCGATACCGATGAAGCTCGACCAGTCGGTGCGGGACAGAATCGTCGCCGAGGCGCGCGGCAATCCCCTAGCATTGCTGGAGCTGCCCAAGGCGTGGACGGCATCGGCCATTGCCGGAGGCTTTGGCGTGCCTGATGGAGTGTCCGTTCGGGGCCGAGTCGAGGAAGGTTTCCGACGGCGGCTGACTCCTCTCCCGGACCGCACCAGGCAACTTCTCCTTGTCGCGGCGGCGGAGCCGGTCGGCGATCCGGCCCTGGTGCGGGCTGCTGCGGAGCGTCTCGGGATTCCCGCGGATGCCGCGAGCCCGGCGATCGCGGCCGGGCTGCTCGACATGGGAGCGCGGGTCAGGTTCCGGCATCCTCTCCTGCGGTCCGTGGTCTATGGCGAAGCCGCGGTCGGCGAACGCCGGCTGGCCCACGCGGCACTCGCCGAGGCGACCGACGCCGCGTCGGATCCGGATCGGCGGGCATGGCATCTCGCGGCAGCGGCCGGTGGTCCAGACGAAGAGGTCGCAGTTGAGCTCGAGCGTTCGGCCGGCCGCGCCCAGGCGCGCGGCGGCTTCGCGGCCGCAGCGGCGTTCCTTCGACGCGCGGTTGCTCTGACGGCGGACCCGGCGCAGCGCTCGCATCGGGCGTTTGCGGCGGCGCAGTCAAGCCTCCAGGCGGGAGCCTTCGACGCGACGCTCGATCTGCTCGGCATGGCCGAGGCTGGACCGCTCGACGAGTTCCAGCGGGCGCTCACTGACCTCCTCCGAGGGCAAGTCGCGTTCAGCTCAGGCCTTGGCGCGGAGGCTCCGGCGCTCCTCCTAAGCGCAGCCCGGCGACTCGAGACGTTCGACCCGAATCTCGCCCGCGAGACCTATCTGACGGCGTGGGGTGGCGCGGTCGGCGCCGGGCACATCACGGGCAACGCTCTCGTCCTCGAGATCTGCGCTGCGATCCGCGCCCTCACTCCACGACCGGAGGGGCCGGGCCCCATCGACCTCCTGCTCGACGGCCTGGCGCTCCTGACAACCGAGGGGCACGCCGCCGCAACCACGACGTTGCGACTGGCGGCGATCAAGCTGGGCGACCTATCCGCTGGGGATGTCCTGCGTTGGGGCTGGGCGGCGGCCGGTGCGAGCAACGCGCTGTGGGACGAGGATGCGGCGCACGAGATCTCGGCGAAACACCTCCAGGTTGTGCGGGACGCCGGCGCGCTCGCGCAATTGCCGATCCAACTCTCGGCGTTGGCAGTCTCAGAAGCGTGGATGGGCCACTTCGCGGCCGCCGCTTCCCTGATCGCGGAGAGTGACGGCGTGGCGGCAGCGATCGGAAGCCGTCTCGCCCCGTACGCCTTGCTCCGGCTACGAGCGCTCCAGGGCCGTGAGGAGCCTGCATCGCCGCTTTCATCGACGAGCCTTATCGAGGCAACGCCAGCCGCACGCACACTGGGCCGCCGCGGTCCTGAACAATGGCATGGGCCGCTACGAAGCGGCGGTATCGTCGGCCCGTATCGTGGCGGCGAGCACGTACGACCCCTGGGTTTCGATGTGGGCACTCCCGGAGCTCGTCGAAGCAGCCGCCCGCAGCGGCGACTTCGACCTGGCACGTGATGCCCTGGAGCGACTCGCCGACACGACGCGGCCCGCCGGCAACGACCTCGCCCTTGGCATCGAAGCTCGCAGTCGGGCGCTCGTCAATGATCGCGCGACGGGTTTGGCCCTCTACCGCGAAGCAATCGATCGTTTGAGCCGGACGCAGGTCCGAACGGAGCTCGCACGAGCGTATCTCCTTTATGGGGAGTGGCTGCGCCGCGAGGGCCGGCGGGTCGACGCCCGTGAGCAGCTGCTGACCGCCCACGAGATGTTCGCCTCGATCGGCATGGAGGCATTCGCCGAGCGCGCTCGCCGGGAGCTGCTGGCAACCGGCGAACGCGTTCGCAAGCGCTCCGTGGAGACGCTCGACGAGCTGACGCCCCAGGAGCTGCAGATCGCGCGGCTCGCCGCCGACGGGCGGACCAACCAGGAGATCGGGGCTGAGTTGTTCCTGAGCTCGCGCACCGTCGAGTGGCACCTCCGGAAGGTATTCGCCAAGATCGGTGTGGGCTCTCGCCGGGAGCTGCGGACCGCGCTCCCGAAGGCGGACCGGACGGCCGTCGGGGTCTAGCCCGGGTCGGCTGGGGCTACGCGGCCCGCGAACCAGTGATCGTGACGGGCGCGAAGGTACGTTGGGCCGGATGAACCTACTCGGGAGCACCAGGAGGGACCTGGCGCTGCGAGTGGGAGTTGCCGTGTTGGACAGGAAGCTCGCTGTCGTCGTGATCCCGGTTGTGGATGTCGATCGCGCGAAGGAGTTCTACGCAGCGATCGGCTTCCGTGAAGACTTCGACGTTTCGTCGGGCGAGGACTTTCGCGTCGTACGGTTCACGCCTCCAGGATCCACCGCCTCGATCATCTTCGGCCGGGGCATCACCGCCGCCATACCGGGCTCGGTCGAGGGACTCGTGCTCGCGGTCCGCGACGTGTCGATCGCCCGTGCCGACTTGATGGACCGCGGCGTCGACGTAACGGACGCGTTCCACGACCTCGGCGGCGTCTTCTGACCACCGGGATCCGACGTTCGAGATCCCCGGCCCGGACCCGGCGCGACGCGACCACCGGACCTTCGCGCGGTTTGTGGACCCGGATGGCAACGAGTGGGTCCTCCAGGAAGTTCGGGAGCGCGAACCCGATACGTGACGGTCGCGACTGGGAATGGGAACCGGCGGCAGCGCGAGCCGACCAGTGGCGACCCCGGGGGTTTCCAGTCGGACCGCCGGGCGCAAGGCACAGCGCCGCCACCCGACGCTGGTGGACGCCGACCACCTCCGGTCGGGTGATCACCAAGGAGATTGCGATGAGCATCGCATCCAACCGGTCCGCTAGCGTTCGGCAGCGGAGATCCGGAATCGTCCCGCGCGCGGAAGGGGTTCTCCCGACGCACGCTCCTCGCCAGTGCCGCGGCAACCGCCATCGCGGCTTCCGCGCTCGGCGGATTGACAGTGCTCGGCGCCACTGCAACTGGTGCCGCAGGACAGTCGGTTCCTAGCGGGCCCGGCTCGGTGAGCGGAGCGCCGAATCTTCCGCCGGGTTTCAGCGACACCTTCACCAGCCGCTACGTGAACGCCGGTGGGATGCGCCAGCACGTGGTCACCGGCGGCGACGGGCCGCCGTTGCTGCTCGTTCACGGCTGGCCGCAGACGTGGTACGCGTGGCGGCGCGTGATGCCGGAGCTGGCGCAGCACTTCACGGTCATCGCCGTCGACCAGCGAGGCATCGGGTTGACCGAGAAGCCGCAAGACGGCTATGACGGCGCGACACTCGCCAACGATCTGGCCGCGCTGATGAGCGCGCTCGGCCACGAGCGGTTCTCGGTGTACGGGACCGACGTCGGGATGCCGATCGCCTATGCACTGGCCGCGGACCATCGCTACACGCGTCGACAAGCTGGTCGTCTCAGAGGCGTTCATCCCCGGCGTGACACCGTCACCGCCCTTGTTCCAGCCGGCGGCCGTTCCAGCCGCCACTGCTC
Source organism: uncultured Chloroflexia bacterium (assembly GCA_963819655.1). Taxonomy (GTDB): domain Bacteria; phylum Chloroflexota; class Limnocylindria; order Limnocylindrales; family CSP1-4; genus SPCO01. Next base: position 586,742 of record CAWFXA010000003.1, read on the forward strand.
AAGTGCTCAACGCCCGGCTCTGGCACCTGATGTTCAACCAGCTACCCGCCGAGGTCAGCGAGGCTCTCGTGCGCGGCCGCGAGGACATCTTCTTCGGCGCCGAGTTCGACGCGTCCGCAGGTTCGACAAAGCTGCCCGCGGCGACGGTCGAGTACTACGTCAAGCTGCTCAAGAACGATCGCGATACGCTGCGCGGAAGCTTCTCGTTCTACCGGGCGCTGAGCGACGACAGAGGACCAGAACAGGGTGCGGGACGATACACCCGCCTGCAGCTTCCCGTCCTGGCGATCGGCGGCGCGGAAAGCGCCGGGCCGTTCATGCGGCCCGATCATGCTGCAAGTCGCAGACAACGTTCAGGGCATGGTCGTTCCGGGCGGCCACTGGGTTGCCGAGGAGGCTCCCGACGCGATCGTCGAGGCGCTGATCGCGTTCCTGACGTGATTACCGACGTCACCGGCTAGGTTCCAGAGGGCCGGCGGACGCCACCCGGCGTCCGCCGTCACCATGCTCCGGCGGATTTCGTCGATGCACGCGTCCGGCTGAGGAGTAGAGTCGGGACTTCGAAGGGGCGACAGAGGGACGATCGTGCCGCCGGTGATCATGTCCGAACCCCGACTCTGGAATAGGCTCACGGAGCGCGAGGAGCTTGATCGGCGTCTCGGAGCGGTGCGCAGCGGCATGAGCGGCGCGCTCGTGATCCGTGGTGAGGCCGGGATCGGCAAGACGGCTCTTTTGGAGTACGTCTCGGCACGCTCCAAGGGATGCCGAGTCGCACGAGCCGCAGGCATCGAGGCGGAGATGGAGCTCCCGTTCGCCGGCCTGCATCAGCTCTGCGCGCCGCATTCTAAGTCGACTCGATCGTCTGCCGGCTCCACAGCGCGATGCGCTCGGCGTCGCCTTCGGTCTCGATTCCGGCGAGCCACCCGATCGATTTATGGTCGGACTTGCGGTGCTAAGCCTGCTGTCGGAGGCCGCCGAGACGCAGCCTCTCGTGTGTCTCGTCGACGACGCCCAATGGCTGGATCAAGCCTCGGCCCAGATCCTGGCGTTCGTCGCGCGACGCCTGGCCGCCGAGTCGGTCCTGCTCGTCTTAGCCGTTAGGGAGCCCGGCGGGTTTGCAGACACGGTCAGTCTCCCGGAGTTGTTGGTTGGCCCATTGAACGATCCTGACGCTCGCTCCCTTCTTGACTCGGCAGTCATCGGTAGGGCCGACGAATTGGTGCTCGATCGAATCGTCGCGGAGGCGCGCGGCAACCCACTGGCGTTGCTCGAACTGCCGCGTTCGTGGAGTCCTGCCGCGTTCGCGGGCGGCTTCGGCCTGGCCGATGACGCATCGGTCTCACGCCTCATCGAGGAGACCTTCCTCAGGCGTCTAAGTCCACTGCCAGACGACAGCAGGCAGTTGCTGTTGGTGGCGGCGGCGGAGCCCGTTGGCGATCCGGTGTTGTTCATGAGAGCCGCTGAGCGGCTCGGCATCCCGCCCGAGGCGATCGGGCCCGTGACCGCCACCGGCCTGCTGGATGTCGGAAACCAGCTTCGGTTCCGCCACCCGCTGGTCCGCTCCGTTGTGTACAGGGAAGCCTCTCTCGATGACCGGCGCACCGTCCATCGGGCGTTGGCCGCGGAGATTGACCCGCTGCTGGATCCAGACCGCCGAGTCTGGCACCTCGCGCACGCGACAGCCGGTCCTGACGAGAGTGTCGCGCAGGACCTGGAGCAGTCGGCCGCGCGGGCACAGGCACGGGGTGGGCTGGCGGCAGCCGCCGCGTTCCTCCAGCGAGCTGTCGCTCTGACTCACGACCCAGCTCGCCGCACCGAACGCACGCTCGCCGCGGCGCAAGCGAGCCTGCAGGCGGGCGAGTTCGACATCGCTCTTGAATTGGCGACCACGGTCGAGATGGCGTCACTCGATCAGTTCCAGCACGCCCGTTTGGACCTTCTCCACGCACAGGCAGCCTACGCACAGGACCGAGGGAGTGAAGCCCCACCGCTTCTCGTTCGGGCCGCAAGGACGCTCGCGCAGCTCGACCCCACCATGTCGCGGGACACGTACCTCGAGGCCTGGGGCGCGGCGCTGTTCGCCGGCCGACTTGCAAGCGGCGGAGGCTTGTCGGGGGTGTCACACGCGGCACAGGCGGCCCCCGCCTCGCCGAATCCGCCCCGCGCGGCTGACCTGCTGCTGGACGGGTTGTCGTTGATCTTCACCGAGGGGCGCGCTGCCGCAACGCCTGTGATCCAACGCGCGATCACGGACTTCGCGGCCGATGACGTCCCTGTCGAGCAGGTCTTGCGTTGGGGTTGGCTCGCCACCGCGGCGGCGGTCTACGTCTGGGATTTCGATAGCTGTCTTGCGATCGCATCTCGCGGGGTCGAGTACGGCCGCCGTTCAGGCGCGCTCGAAGTACTCGTGGTCAGCGTCAACGTGCTGGGCCAGGCCGTTGCCCTTTCCGGCGATTTCAGCCAGGCCGAGAAGCTGATCGCCGAAGCCAATGCGATCAGGGACGCCACCGGGACCCGCGTGGGTCCATATGGGGCACTGGTGCTGTCTGCCCTCCGCGGCAACGAGGCCCAGGCCGCGCCACTGATCGACGGCAGCATCCGGGATGCGTCGGCCGGCGGTCAGGGCACGGCCGTGCAGTACGCGAACTGGGCCAACGCGGTCCTCATGAACGGACTCGGCCGCTATGACGAGGCGATCCGAGCGGCCACCGCCGCGAGCGACGACACGCCGGAGCTCTTCGTGGCGACGTGGGCCCTCAGCGAGCTGATCGAGGCCGCCAGCAGGACGCATGACGCGGTAGTCGCGTCGCGAGGGTTGGAACGGCTGGCCGATCACGTTCGTGGCAGCACGTCGGAGTGGGCGCTCGGCATGGGAGCGCGCGGCCAGGCCCTACTCGCCGATAGCGATGGAGCTGAGCGACTCTACCGCCAAGCCATCGATCACTTGAGCCGAACGCGGCTACGTGCCGAGCTTGCGCGCGCCCATCTGCTGTATGGGGAGTGGCTCCGACGCGACCGCCGGCGCACGGACGCCCGTGAGCAGCTGCGAACTGCGCATGACCACTTCGCCGACATCGGGATGGAGGCGTTCGCCGAGCGGGCTCGGCGGGAGCTAGTGGCAACAGGCGAGACGGTGCGCAGGCGCTCATTTGAGGTGCTCACCGAACTCACGGCGCAGGAGTTACAGATCGCCCACCTCGCCGGAGACGGGCAGACAAATCAGGAGATCGGCGCGCACTTGTTCCTCAGCCCGCGGACGGTCGAGTGGCATCTCAGCAGCGTGTTCTCCAAGCTCGGAGTCTCGTCGCGCAAACAACTACGAACGGCGGTGCCTTCGACGCCGCGGCACGCATGAACAACGGCCGGCTTAGCGCCCGAGCAATTGGTCGACCGGCGCGAAGTCGTCCGTGAGTGCCTCCGACCGACCGATGAACGTCGTCATCTCGTCGGGCGCCGAGAGAATCGCCGTCGTTGCCCCCTCCCCCCAGGTCGGCGATGGCGGCCTCAACGCCTGCCCTGTCGAGCGGCGCATCGCTCGCGACGAGCACGACGTTGCCGCCCCCCTCACCCGCGATCGTCTCGCGGCTGGCGATGACCGCCACCTGGGAGAACCTGGTCGCGGCCGTCGCTGTCTCCGCCCGGACGAAGCGCAGCGGCGGGTAGTCGATGAGGTTCACGACGTAGGCGCCGCCCGGCCGTAGCACACGCGTCACCTCGTCGAGGAACTCGGTCGTCGTGAGGTGCCACGGCACGGCCAACCCGCCGAAGGCGTCGCCGATGACGATGTCGAACGCATCCGACGGGAGCGCGCGGATGGACTGTCGCGCGTCGCCCAGGCGCACGTCGATTGCGTCGCTCGGCACGTATCCCAGGTCCGACTGCGCGATCTCGTAGATCCGGGGATCGAGCTCCAGGACGGTCTGCCGGGCGTCGGGATGCATAGCCTCGATGTAGCGCGGGAACGTGAACCCTCCCCCGCCGATGTGCAGGACATCGGGGGATGTTCCGAGCCCGGCGCGGAGCGGCGCCGTGGCGTCGGCGAACCGGCGCACGTAGCCGAACTCGAGGTTGGTGGGGTCACCCAGGTCGACGGCGGCGTGCGTGAGACGGTCGAGCACGAGGACCTTGACGTCCGAGTCGGCGGGGTCGCTGCGGATGGCGATGCAGTAGTAGGCGCTCTCGGTGTCGCACGGGGACGGCTGGGCCACGGCGAACCCGCCAGTAAGCAGGACGGCCGCGATCGCCACCGAGGCCGGTCCCCTCCCACCTCGACGCAGCCACAGGCTCAGGACCACCCCGATCACCGCCAGCCCGACACCGATCGAGACGATCAGGACACGTGTCGGGAACAGTCCGAGCAGCACGAAGCCCGTCAGGAAGGTGCCCGTGATCGCACCGACCGTCCCGACGGCCGACAGCCGGCCCACGATCGAGCCACTCGTGGCGAGGTCAGTCAGCGTGCCGCGGACGAGCATCGGTGCCGTGGCCGAGAGGATGGCGGCCGGCACGACGAACGCGGTCGTCGCAAGGATCACGATCCCGACGAGCCCCTCCCCCACGCCGATGCCACCGATCACCCCGACGATCGGGACCGAGGCGATGGCGCTGATGCCACCGAGGATGAAGGCGGGGCCAAGGAGCGGGAGCGGACCGATGGCGTCCGCCGCCCGCCCGCCGATCCAGGCGCCGAGGGCGATGCCGGCCAGGATCGCGCCGATGATCCCCGTGTAGGTCGTGAGCGAGACGCCCACGTACGGCGCGAGGAGCCGTCCGGCAGCGATCTCGAGAACGAGCACGCTCGCCGTCGCGACGAACGTCAGGACGGCGGCGACGAGCGGCGGCAGCGGTGGAGCCCGGCGCGCGCCGTCGCTATCGTCCATGTCGGAATGGTAGAGGCGACACCCGATGTGCAGAATCAGCCACCGTGGCCCACTACACGATCTCCACCCACGTCGCAGCACCGCCCGAGCACGTCTTCGCGCTCTGGACGAACGTCGAGCGCATGGGCGAGTGGGTCGGTGGGGTGACGGGCGTGAGCGACGTGTCCGGACCGATCGATCGTGTCGGGACGACGTACGTCGTTCACTTCGGTCCGGTCAGGAGCCCGACCGAGGTCTTGGACGCCGATCCGCCGCGACGCTTCGCGACGCGCTTCGGCAGCTGGGTGCTTCGGGGCGTGTCGAGCGCGACGTTCGCGCCCGAGGGCGACGGGACGCGCGTCACCCAGGAGTTCGAGACGGTCGGCCGGATCTCGGCGATCTCGTCATGGGTGTTCTCGCGCGGCTCCTACGAAGGCAGCTTCCGCGGTGAGCTCGAGAAGTTCGCGCGCCTGGCGGAGCGAGAGGCGCGCTAGCCCCCAAGAGCAGCGTCTGGTGCGGCCGGTGGCAGGTCCGGTCGAGGCTCGAAGACGACCAGGGCTGTCCCGCGCGGTCGACGTGTCGCGTATGCATCGAGCTTCGACTCGACCCGCGCCATGGCGGCCCACAGGCGGTCGCGCTCTGCGCCGGTCGCCTCATGTGCACGAAACCGGCGCGGACCGTCGCGCAGGTCGATCGTCACATCGGGATCCGCCTGCAGGTTGAGCCACCACGCTGGTTCCGGCTCGCCCCACCCGTTCATCGCGAGCGTGTACAGGTTCGGGCCGTCCTCGTGGTAGCCGAGGATCGCCATGCGGGGCTTGCCGCTGCGCCGGCCGATCGTGTGGAGGCCCATCGTCCCGTACGTCTTCTCGGTCGGCGGTCCGAGGCCTCGTCGGCCTCCGCTGAGCCGGTAGATCGCACGGTGAGCGGCCCAGAAGGCCCGGATGACCCAGCGCGGCGGAAGGAATGGCTTCGCCGGTGTCTGCGACATGTGGGTCACGATACCCCCGCGCCGCGGTTCCCGGGAACGCGACGCGCGGCACGGGCGTATACATGTCATGCGGCCCCCGATTGCCCTGACGTTCCTCCTCGCCACGGCAGTCGTGCTGGCGTCGTGTGCCGGCCCGGTCGTCAGCGCCAGCCCCTCGGCCATCGCCCCGCTCACACCGATGCCCACTCCCCTCCCCTCGCGCATCATCCACACCGGTTATAGGGCGGTCGAGACGGGCGAGCCGATCGAGCTCGCCGCGCTGTCCGGCCGGATCGTGTTCGACGACTTCGAGGATGTGTTCGCCATGGACGTCGACGGCTCGAACGTCGTGATGGTTGCCGCCGATACCACTGGCCCGGAGTTCGACGGGGCCTGGTCGCCCGACGGCGGGTCGATCGTGTACCGGGACTCGACGCGCGGCATCAACGAGGACGACGAGGTCTTCGTGGCGGAGGCCGACGGCTCGGAGCGGCGGAACATCACCAAAGACCCGGCCAACGACTGGGGCCCGGACTGGTCACCCGACGGATCGACCATCGCCTTCAACTCGGACCGTGACGGCGGCCAGCTCCGCGGGTACCTCGTCGACCCGGATGGCTCGAACCTCCGCGCGCTCGACATCGATGCCTGGGTTGAGTACCCATCGTTCTCGCCAGACGGCTTGGCGATCGCGTTCATGGGCCACGGGGCGGGCGACTACGAGATCTATGCCGCCGACATCGCCACCGGCCAGACCCGGCAGCTGACCGACAACCCTGGCGGCGACGGCTGGCCGGTGTGGTCGCCGGACGGCTCGTCGATCGCCTTCACCTCCGAACGGGACGACTGCTCGTTCGTGCCGCCGGATCAGGAGTGCTGGCGGACGGGCGAACCCGACGACCAGCATCGCGACGTCTGGGTCATGAACGCGGACGGTTCGGAGCGGCGTCGTGTCACGAGTGAGGCCGGCCAATTCGTCGCGTGGTCACCGGACGGCCGCTACCTCCTGGTGTCGGGTCGCGCGCTGTACGTGGTCAGGCCGGACGGGACGGGCCGGTTGGAGCTCCGCGCCGACGGCATCGAGCGACCGCTCGGCGGCATCCCGGACTGGCGCTGAACCTCGACGCCGAACCGCGACGAACGGTCACGATCCGCGACGATGCCCAAGGAGCCGGTCTGCGACGGTCGCCGCCGATTCCAAGGCACCCTCGACCCAAGCGCCATTGCGCGAGAAGACCTCGCCACAGAGGTGGATCGGCAGCGTCGGGTCGGGCTGTGCGGCAAGGTCCATGACGTCGTCTGAGTTTGCGCCCGGGCGCCAGAAATGCCAGGCGACCTCGCGCGGGTCGGCGCCCCAGTGCTGGAAGGCCGAGCCCGCCGGGAAGGAGGGCACAGCTGCACCCGGATGCGCAGCCGCCAACCAGCCCCGGACCGCTTCGAGGAGGGCGGCTGGGGCCGGTGCTCCGCCACTCCGTCCCTCGGCCAGGGCGACGATCGGCTCGTTGTGCCGGTGGTCGGTGTAGGCGGCGAGGATCGCGGCCGGTCGATCGGGTGCATCGTCGAAGTAGAAGGTCAGGCGGTTCGGAAGGTCGGTCGTCGTCCGGAGGCCGGTCGGAGGGTCGGCGCCCCCGCGCCACCAGGGTCGGTCGTACCAGCAGTAGAGCTTGGTGCCCGGGTAGCCCTCGATCGATCGGTAAAGCCGTTGCCAGGTCGGCCCGTTGATGACAGTGGAGGCACCGGCGACCGCCTCGAGGGCCGGGATCGGCAGCGTCAGAACGAGCCGTTGCGCGCGGATGCCTGAGCCGTCCGCGAAGCCGAGGAGGACGCTCCCATCCGCCACCTCCACCCGCTGTACGTCATGGCCGAGCCGGACCGTCCCGCCGAGCGCCTCAAAGCGGGCAGCGAGCTCGCGAGGGATCCGATCCATGCCGTCGTCGGGCACGCGCGCCTTGCCTGATGGGTAGCCGGTGCCCATCACGTATTGGATGGCGTCGCTGGCGTTGTGCGGCCGTATGCCCGAGTCGTAGCCGAACGCGTCGGTCGCGAAGCGATGGCCCTCGGCGCTGAGGATCGTCCCGACGGCTTCCTCGATCGACCAATCCGTGAGCGGTCGCCCGCCGAACGTCGCTGTCGCCCGAAGTCGACGCCAGCCGGACATATCGAGCTCGCGTGCCTGCGGCACGATCCTGAGGAACGCGTCCTGCATGAGATCCGACGCCGACCGTCCCGACTCAGCGGGCGGCAGGTCGTAGGCGCGGCCACCGTCGGGATCGTCCGGGCTGCGGCCGACGATGCCACGGAGGAACGTTCGCTCGGGCTGTGCGGCGGGATCGAACGCGCGCGTCTCGATCTCCAACTCGTCGACGACCGACTGGACCAGCCGATGCCCGGACATGTAGCGCATGCCACCGAGTTCGATCGGGTGCGCCAAGCCGTCGACCCTCATGGACCAGAGCCGTCCACCGATCCGGCGCGACCGCTCGAAGATCGCGATCCGCCAGTCGGGCCGGGCGTGGAGGAGCCGATCCGCGAGATACGTCCCGGCCGCGCCTGCTCCCGACGATCGCGACATCGAGCTCGCCGCCGTCCACGGGCTCGTCGGGCATCGTCACGCCCGGAGTATCAACCCACGGTGTCAGCCGCCGTCGAACTCCCAGCGGGTCGGCTTCGGCAGCGCTGACTGTTCGAACTGGTCCATCCCCAACATGCCGGGGAGGCCGAACGCCTTCGACGGGCGAAATCGAAAGATCGTGTACGGCGGCGGGCCGGCGGTCGGGGCGTTCGGACCGTCGACCTTGTCCCCGCTGGCCTCGAGTGGCCAGCCGCTCTTGGTGAGGGACTCGGCGATGTGCCTCACCTCATCGTCGTCAGTCAAGGGTTCGGCGCGGCCCTCGAGGACGATATCGAGTGACGGGAGTGTCGTGCTCGTCGTTGCGATGACGCATCGACCATCGGCGGCGAGGTTGCGCGCCTTCCGCGTCCCCTCCCCTGCCACGATGTGGATCGCGCCATCGATCCAGGTTGCGATCACGGGCATGAGGTGTGGCCGACCGTCCGGACGCGTCGTCGCGAGCCAGCTGGTCCTCTGGAATTCGGGATTCGCGAGGCGCTCCCGCGCCATGTCCCATGAAGTCGTCTCGGACTCGTCCCCGACCAGCGACTGCACGCGTCGCGGTGCGCGTTCCTCTGTCACACCAACCTCCTTTGGTTCTCGTTCGACATACTGCCCCGGAGTATCGGCCGGAGGTTGTCAAGACAACCGTTTTCGGGTAAGATACTGGTTGCACGGCGTGTCAAGGCTTGACACGCCAGCACTTGTGTCCGGCGCTTGGCGGAGCCGGCACGCGAGCCGCGGTCCCAAGGCGGATGGGATTCGGCCATTACCCGACACAACAGCGGGCGAAGGCGCATCGCCATGCGCGGTCGCTACACGGAGCACCCTTGATCCAGTTTCCTGACAACTCTCAACTGAATGACACCGAGCCGGCGGATCCGGTCGTGGCCGCCGTCGAGCTCGAGCAGATCGAGCTTGAGACGGTCATCGAGGACGTCCCGAGCACACGCCCGACGAAGACCGATCCCGACGCCGACACCGATGCGGATGTCGACGACGCTGCCCTCGACATGGAGGACTCGACGCGCCTGTACCTCCGCGAGATCGCGCGCGTACCGCTGCTGACGGCTGAAGAGGAAGTCATGCTGGCCAAGGCCATCGAGCTTGGGAGCCGTATCCGAACCGAACCGTGGACGGCCATCCTCGATCTTCACGAGTGGACCCTCCACGACGCGGAGGCTACCGCGCGCGCCAAGCATCCGGTGTACGCCCTGCCTTCGGGCGCGGACGCTCACCGGATCGTGCGCAGCGCGCTGGGCGACGAATCGGCCGGCGATCTGCTCACGACCGCCCCGCGCTTCGGCTTCACCGAGGCGATCCGTTCAGCAGGGCACGGACCCGCGTCCGACCTCCTGGAGCGAGCCCGTGCCCTCCGCGCGGTCTACAACGAGCGACTCGATTCGGAGTCGTTCCTCGCGCTCCTCGATTGGGCACACGCGGTCGGCCACCACCCGGCACTCCGGGAGGATGAGAGTTCCAAGGCGATGCTCGCCTGGGCGCGCGACGAGGTCGCGATCCCGGCGCTCCGTCGATGGGTCGAGGCCGGTCACGACGACGACATCTTCGCAACGCTGGGGCACCGACCCGAGGCCGATGACGAGCCGACAGGCGTCCTCATCGACCAGGCGAGGGGCGCTCGAGATCACATGATCTCGGCCAACCTGCGACTCGTCGTCGCGAATGCCAAGAAGTACATGAACCGCGGCCTCGGCTTCCTGGACCTGATCCAGGAAGGCAATGCCGGGCTGATGCGTGCCGTCGACAAGTTCGAATGGCAGCGCGGCTTCAAGTTCTCGACGTACGCCACGTGGTGGATCCGCCAGGCGGTCCAGCGCGGCGTCGCCGACCAGTCGCGGACGATCCGCGTCCCGGTCCATATGGTCGAGACGATGCAGCGCGTCACTCGAACGACCCGGGAGCTGACGGTCCAGCTCGGGCGCGAGCCCACGGCAGCGGAGATCGCGGCGACCCTGTCCGAGGATCCGCGCTGGACCATCACGCCGGAACGCGTCGAAGAGGTGAAGCGCTACGGTCGCACGCCGATCTCGCTCGCGACTCCGATCGGCGAAGACGGCGATACCGAGCTCGGTGCGCTGATCGAGGACGAGAGCGCTGTGTCGCCGGTCGACGCCGCCACGAATCAGCTCCTCAGGGAGCAGCTCGACCGGGTCCTCGACAGTCTCGATGGCCGCGAGGAACGGGTGATCCGGCTCCGCTTCGGCCTCGATGACGGTCGACCGCGGACGCTCGAGGAGGTCGGACAGGAGTTCGGCCTGACGCGCGAGCGGATCCGGCAGATCGAGTCCCACGCGCTCGGCAAGCTCCGGCATCCGTCCCGCAGCCGAAAGCTTCGCGAGTACGCCTCGGGCTAGGGTGCGGCTATCCGCTCGCGATCGTGCCCACGGATCGAGCATCGTGGAGTTCGAAGACTCCTCCTCCGGACTCAGGATCGGGTCCGGGAGGTGGGTCTCCAGGGACGCTTCGCGGCGCGTGTTGCGCGATCGCAGCATGTTGAGGGAGACCCGCCCGACGACCGTCGTCAACCAGGCCCGCAGGTTGTCGACATCGCTCGTGTCGGTGCGGCTCAGACGGACCCAGGCTTCCTGGGCGGCATCGTCCGCCTCGGTCAGGGAGCCGAGCATCCGAAAGGCGACGCCGCGCAGGTGGGGGCGGTTCGCCTCGAAGCGCTCGGCGAGCCAGTCCTGGTCGTTCACATGTCCTTGACCCGCGGGCCCGCGCTCATGTGACCGATTCAGGGAGCCTCGGCGAACGCGATCGCGTTCCCATCCGGATCCGGGATGTTCACGTGGCGGACGCCGTTCGAGTAGGTCTCGATCGGTTCGTGCTCGATGCCCTGGGCCGCGAGGTGCTCCAGGAGCCCGTCGAGCCCGGTCACCCCGAGCGTGATCCTGCCCGCGCCCGCCTGCGCCGCGTTCGGCTCGATGAAGAGCGTGGCGTGCTCGTCGATGTCCCAGAGCACCTCGTCCCCGGCGTGCATGTCCGGGGGTCGCCCGAAGAACCGCGTGTACCAATCGATGCTGGCGTCGAGATCGGAGACCGGGACACCTGCGTAGAGGTTGGTGATCGCGCCCTGCACTGCATCTCCCTCTCAGCCGCTCATTGGCTCCACGTTGTGGTTCAGGTGGAAGACGTTGGTCGGGTCCCATGCCCGCTTGAGCGCACCGAGGCGCTCGAGCTTGGCGTCGCCGTAACTTGACCGAGTCACCTCGGGGCCGGCGTCGGACAGCTCGTTGATGTAACGGCCCGGAAGGCGGTCGGGCTCCACGATCGCCATCGCCTGGCGTACCCATTCCATATTCGCCGCGTCGAGGTCCGGGTCGGACCACCCCGTGTCGGGGCTCACGTCGAACGGCACGGTTCGCCCGGTGAAGGCCATCGCGTCGTCCGGGATGCGAGCGATCGCGCCGCCCATCGCCGTCACAGAGATGCTGCTGTCGCCCGGAACGCGCTCCACGTGCGCGACGAATGCATCCAGCACCGCCGGGGAGCAATCCGCGACGTAGCCGCCGAGGATAGCCGTCCGGGACCCCCAGGCGAGGTCGAGGTCGCTAGAGCGCTGGGCAACCAGGTACTCCTCGCTGGTGGCCGTCACCGAAGCCGGTGCCGGGCCCTTGAGCAACGAGGCGATCTCGCGCTCGACGTCCTCCCCTGCCCCGCTGTGGTTGTAGGAGATGACGACGATGGGCCGGCCGGCGACGGCATCGGGATAGTTCGCGGCCGGCTCGGCAAGGGCGACAGTGAAGATCGCCGCGATCGTGTCGGGCGCCGCCGCCGCGAACTCGCGAAAGATCGGCCACAGCTCCTGGATGTCGGTCGCCGGGTGGACGTGCACTCCTCGGTGGAGGGTCCCCGGAAATGGATGGACCTCGAGCTCGAGACTCGTCGCGACGCCGAAGTTCGCGCCTGCGCCGCACAGGCCCCAGAACAGCTCCGGCTCCTCGTCCGCGCTGGCCCGCACGACGCGCCCGTCGGCGGTCACGAGCTCGACCGCGCGCAGGCTATCGATCGTCAGCCCGAACCGCCGCTGCAGCCGGCCGACGCCGCCACCGAGCGTCAGCCCGGCCACGCCGGTATGGCCGACGACTCCCACCGGACAGACGAGCCCGTGCTCCTGCGCCGCGATGTCGAGCTTGCCGAGCAGCGCCCCGCCGCCGGCCCGGGCGAGCCGCCGCGCCGGGTCGACGCTGACGTCGCTCATCAGCCCGAGATCGATGACCAGACCGCCGTCGGTCGTCGAGTGCCCGACCGCGCTGTGACCGCCGCCGCGGACGGCGATCTCGAGGTCGCGCTCGCGGCCGAAACGGACGGCGGCGACCACGTCGTCGACGTTCGAGGGTCGGACGATCAGGGTCGGTCGACGATCGAACATCGCATTCCAGACGCGCCGGGCATCGTCGTAGCCGGCGGCATCCGGCGTGACGACCTCGCCCGCGAAGGATCGCTGAAACTCATCGAGTTGGGCCCGGGTTGGCATGACGGCGTGCGAGAAGGTCATGCGGGGAGCCTAGTCCGTCGAGCGGCCGTTAGTCGCGGGGAAGGGCCGTGGGGGCCGACTCCGTGCGGACGGCGCCCACGCTCGCGGCCGTCACACACGCCATCGCCAGCAGTTGCAGGGGCGCGAGCACCTCGCTGAGCAGGACCGCGGCGACGAGGGCAGCGGCGGCCGGTTCCAGGCTCATCAAGATGCCGAACACCCGCGGCGGCATGGTGCGCAGCGCCACCATCTCGAGGCTGTAGGGGACCACCGAACTCAGCAGGCCGACCAGCGCCCCCAACACCAGCAGACGGGGATCGAGCAGCCGCTCGCCGGCGACCACCACCGCGAACGGTGCGATCGCCAGCGTGGCGATGGTGCTGGCCACGGCCAGCCCCTCGACGCCGGCCCAGCGGCGTCCCGTGGCTGCCGTGGCGACGATGTACAGCGCCCAGCAGCCGCCTGCGAACAGCGCCAGACCGAACCCGAGGGGGTCGACGTTGGTCGGGCCGGCGCCGAGCAGGACGATGCCGAGGGCGGCCAGGCCCACCCACACCAGGTCGCGGGGCCGCCGGCTGCCGACCGCGGCCAGCAATAGCGGACCCCAGAACTCGATGGTGACCGCCACACCGAGCGGGATGCGGGCGAACGACTCGTAGAACGCCCAGTTCATCGCGCCGAGCGCGAACCCCAGCGCCAGCACCGGCCGCCAGTCGGTGGCCGACCGGCCGCGCAGCCGCGGCCGGACAAAGGCGAGCAGGACCAGGGAACTGGTGGTCAGCCGGAGGAACACCATCCCGACCGGTGGGATCTCTCCGAACTGGCCTTTGGAGATCACGGCACCGAACTGCACCGACAGGATGCCGATCAGAACCAGCCAGACAGGAGACAAGCGGGGCGTGGCCACGCGGTCCAGGGCCTCGTGGGACGGCATGCGCGGACGGTACGACACCTGTCCCGGTGTGGCTTGACAGGACCGTTATACAACCGTATGGTTGTATCAATGCAAACAGCATTTGACCCCGACGCCATCTTCGCGGCCATGGCCGATGCCACTCGACGCGACATCGTGTTGCGTGCGTTGAGCGGCCGCGAGGGCGTTGCCGAGCTCGCCGCGCACTACCCGATGAGCTTCGCGGCGGTGCAGAAGCACGTCGCGGTCCTCGAGCGTGCCGGCCTGGTCACCAAGCATCGCAGCGGCCGCCGCAAGCTCGTGCGGACCAACATCGAGGGGCTCCGCCTGGCGCGCGGGCTGCTCGACCAGCTCGAGGCCCTGTGGCGCGGCCGCATCGATCGGATGACCGACCTCATCACCCGCAGCAAGGAGATCCAGGCATGACTGTCACCTCCGTCCAAAAGGATCCAGAGGCCCTGACCCTGACCGTGACGGCCGAGTTCGACGCGACCCCGGAACGTGTCTGGGACTTGTGGGCCGATCCGCGCAAGCTCGAGCGATGGTGGGGTCCCCCGACCTACCCGGCGACCTTCACGGCCCACGACCTGGCGCCCGGCAGCCGGGTCGAATACCACATGACCGGGCCGAGCGGCGATCAGCCGCGCGGCTACTGGGACATCCTCGAGGCCGAGCCACCGCGTCGGCTCGTCTTCCGCGATGGGTTCGCCAATGACGACGGCTCACCCAACGACGACTTCCCTCGTAATGAGGTCCAGGCGACGATCGAGCCGATCGAGGCAGGACGCAGCCGCATGTTCATCGAAAGCCGCTTCCCCAGCACTGAGGCGATGCAGCAGTTGGTCGCCATGGGCATGGTGGAAGGCCTCACCGAAGCCGTCGGCCAGATCGACGCGCTTCTCGCGGAAGGAAACCCAGCATGACCACGATGACCGAGCCGACCACGCAAACCCTGGACGTTCCGGGGGCCACGCTCACGTACGACGTCCGGAAGACCGACTCCCCTGCCCCGGTGCTGTTCATGATCGGGTCGCCGATGGGCGCCGGCGGCTTCGGCACCCTTGCCGGGCATTTCACCGATCGCACGGTCGTGACCTACGACCCGCGCGGCGTGGAGCGCAGCACGAAAGCCGATCCGGCCAGCCAGTCCACGCCCGAGCAGCACGCGGACGACGTGCATCGCATCATCACCGAGCTCGGTCTGGGCCCGGTCGATCTCTTTGCCAGCAGCGGTGGCGCGGTCAACGCGCTCGCCCTCGTCGCGAAGCACCCGGAAGATGTCCGGACGCTCGTTGCGCACGAGCCGCCGCTCGCGTCCATCCTGCCGGATCGCGAGGGCGCGATGGCATACACCCAGGCGATCCATGACACGTACCAGCGCAGCGGGTTCGGCGCCGGGATGGCGCAGTTCATCGCCGCCGTCAGCCACGCGGGACCCATCACCCTGGAGTTCGCCGCCCAACCGGGTCCCGATCCGGCGATGTTCGGGCTGCCCACCGAGGATGACGGCAACCGAACCGACGTCCTGCTCGGACAGAACATCGTCACCTGCACGCACTACGAGCCCGACTTCGACGCGTTGCGGGCGGCCTCGACGCGGATCGTGCTGTGTTCCGGTGTGGAGTCCGAGGGTCAGATGGCGAGCCGTGGTGCGCACGCCGCGGCCGAGCGGCTGGGCACCACCCCGGTGTCGTTCCCCAGCGACCACGGCGGCTTCCTCGGCGGCGAGTACGGCCAGGCCGGCGATCCGGATGCCTTCGCCGCAAAGCTGCGCGAGGTCCTCGCGGACTGACATCAAATCCCCAGCGAACAGACGCCCGCCCGGCACCGTCGAGCGGGCGTTGCCATGTCTCGCGTGCGGTCTAGTCTTGAGGCCATGAATCTGGTCGTGGCTTCGTTCGTCACCGTCGACGGCATCGTCGAGGCGCCGGGGTTCGACGAGCACCGCAGCGGCCGTAACGCCTGGGCTCTCCGCGTCCAGAACGAGGAGGATCGGGAATACAACAAGGCCCAGGCGATGTCGGCGGACGCATTCCTGCTGGGCCGTCGGACGTGGCAGATCTGGGCGGCGTTCTGGCCGACCGCCAGCGGCGGCGATCCGGAACTGACCGAGCAGATAAATCGCATCCCGAAGTACGTCGTCTCCAACTCGTTGAAGCGGGCGGACTGGAGCAACTCGACCATCATCTCGGGGGACCTGGCCGCTCAGGTCGCGAAGCTGAAGGCGCAGCCGGGCGGCGACCTGATGGTGTTCGGCAGTCCGGACCTGGTCGATGAGCTCCTGCGACATGACCTCGTGGACGAATATCGACTGCAGGTCTACCCGGTCATCCTGGGCAGCGGCAAGCGCCTGTTCCGAGACCGCATCGACACGCACCACCTACGCCTCGTCGGTTCGCGCACCTTCAGTTCGGGAGTCGTTCTTCTGACGTATGCACCAAACCCCGACGAGCCGACGAGCCGCTTCGTCGAGGAATACCGGTGGACGAACGAGCAGGTCCGGTCCCTGCAGGCAGCGGAAGACATCGACCGCACGTTGGCGACCGTCCTCTTCGCGGACATCGTCGACTCGACCGGTCGCGCAGCCGCCATGGGCGACCGGGCCTGGAAGAAGCTCCTCGAGCAGCACCATCGAGTGGTCCACGGCGAAGTCGAGCGGTGGCACGGCCAGAACGTGGAGTTCTCGGGCGATGGCGTGATGGCGGTCTTCGACGCGCCGACGCGAGCCCTTCGGTGTGCCTTCGACCTGGTTGATGCAGCGCGGGGCCTCGACGTCGAGATCCGCGCGGGTATCCATACGGGCGAGATCGAACGGCGTGAGACCGGCATCGGGGGGATCGCCGTGCATATCGCCGCGCGACTGCTCGGTCCGGCGGAAACCGGCCAGGTAGTCGTGAGCAAGACCGTGCGTGACCTCGTCACCGGTACCGACCTGACGTTCCGGCCGCTCGGCGCGGTCAGCTTGCGTGGCGTGCCCGGGGAGTGGGAGCTGTTCGAGGCGAAGACGTCGGACCGCTGAGACGGCCTGCCGGGGTTGCCCGGCCGGTAGCGCTACTCTCCGCGGCGGTGCGCGGCCGCGAGGCTCCCGAGCGCCTGCGGATCGAGTGAGTCGTGCGGGACGCCGGCAACGCGGCCCGGCGTGCGCGCCCACAACGTCGCCGTCCGCGTCCCGTTCAGGAGAGCTGCACGCTCGCCGACGACGGCGCCGGGGCCGATCTCTGCGACCTCGCGGTCGTCGACTTCGACGACGAAGATCCCGTCGAGGATCAGGAAGACTTCCGTTCCGGCCTGCCCCTGCCGTACCAGGGTCTCGCCCTCGGCGATGGTCCGGATCTTCGGCTTGGCCCCTCCGCTCATGATCGCGCTCGACAGCGATCGCTCGAGCGCCGACTCGACCGCGGCGACCACGGTCGGCGAGTCCTGCGTGCCCCACGGCGTTCGCTCGCCGAACGAGTCCTTGAACCACTTCCCGAAGTCGATGACGCCGGACTTCTCGGTGAGTCGCCCCCCGTCGTCGTAGATCCAATGGCGCGGGAACGCGCTCGCGCCAACGAGCTCGTGGCTCGAGCTGCCGTCCGCGTTGATCGTCAGGGCGAGGGTCGTCCAGGCGATCGAGGGCCAGAACTGGACGAATGGCTTGTGGGGCACGGGGCGCGGCGTCGGAAGGCCCATCCGGCCGCCGACCGTCTGGACGAAGCGGACGGACGATTCGCCGATCTCGGGCTCCGCCTGGATGTCCGGCAGCTGGACCGCGGGGAACCGCATGGCCGCCGGACCGACCTTGACGGTCGTCGCGCCGATGTGGCCCATGCCCAGGTGGCCGGCGCGCACGATCCGGTCGCCGTCGACCTCGATGAACCCGCGTAGCTCGTTCGCTTCGCGGAAACGGTCGCTCGTCCGGAGCTGCTCGATATCCTCCAGCCGATCCGGCGGCGGTTCGTCGTAATGGGTGACGCCGAACTCGAACGGGATCTTCGATGGCCCGCTGATGGCCTCTGACGGGATCCAGGACACCGCGGTGACGGACGACTCGAAGCGCTGCGTGGCCACGGAAGACACCTCATGCGGGAGCCGCAGGTCATGATCCGGCGGCTTGCCGATTATGGGGGTGCCGCGTTGCTGGACGTCGAACGCAGGAAATGCGGCGACCCCCGGCATCCTTCAAGAGCCGGGGGTCGCGTGTCTGCTAGGTGGTCTGGGTGGTCAGTCTGCTCGCTCGAAGTAGCGCGTCGAGAGCCATCTCGCGACCCTCTCGCCGAGCCACGCTCCCTGGACGTCGGCTCGACGGAAATGGATGCCGATGAGGATCCGACCTTCGATCGCGTCGTTGATGGGTCCACTGAATCGGGTGTACTGCCGGGTGACCGGCGACGCCCCGACGCTCGTCAGGCTGAACCGCATCCTGTTCGTCCCGAAGTACGCGCGAGCGGCGTTCATCGTCCCGGACGTGAAGCAGTTGAAGCCCGACGGTGGATCCGGGTAACCCGGGTTCGCGACCAGCGACGTCCAGCCGGTATCGGCCACGGTGGCTGGGTTCCCGTCTGTATCTGCCAGTTGGATCGCCGTCTGTGGCCGCCAGAAGTGCCAGTGATCCTTGTTCTCCCAACACGCGATCAGCGAATCAGCAGCCGACATGGTCGTCATGACGAACAGCCGTGCCTGCTGGCTGGTCGACAGATGCCGCTTCGTGGCGATGTCACGGATCCCGCGGTTGAGCATCGCGAAGGGATTCACCGACGCCCAGCTGGCGATCTGGGCCTGCGCAGGGGTCCGGGTCGAGGTCGCCCCTCCAAGCCTCTTGACCTCGTTGAAGTCCCGGGCATAGGCGGCGCTCTCGAGTGGGTACGGCGCCCCGATGCGGTACTGGTCCGCGCGCCGCAACGTGAACGGCTTGACGAGGCTGACCCATCCGAAGGAGTTCGCGTTGGCCGGTGGCAGTGGGCGCCAATCGCCGGGCAGGGTCCCGACCGCGAACGCGTACGTTCCGAAGCGGCCGTCGCCGACGCGAGCAGCGAGCATCTTCGCCGCTGCGGCCTTGCCGACCGTGATCCCGCGCTGCTTGGCTGTTCCACCGCGGATCTTCGCAAGGGACGTGGCGTAGAGGCTGTCCAGGCTCGTCTTCACCGCCGGCATCGTTGCCGGGGTGAGGCCGACGAGGACCCCATGCGCCGCGGCCGCGACGGCAGCCGCCTGGGAGGACGACCTCCGCGCGTTGAGTCCCTTCAGGTACGGCTCGTGGGTGTCGACGATCGCCATCACCGCGTCGTAGATCGCGCCGTGGACCATCGCGAGGTGGATCGGCGCGAGCGGGGGTGGCTGGCCGAGGCCGGGCGTCGTCGCGTCTGGGGGGTTGCCGATCGCGTTGACCGCGTTGATGTTCCACTCCAGGACCATGTTGTTCGGCTCGCCGGCCGCGACCGATGTGGCCGGGATCAGCAACGAGATCGCGATCAATGCGATCGCGATCGGTGCCGATAACCAGCGCCTGGTTCTCGAACCCTGCCGGGAGTGCGTCATGACGTCCTTCCTCGAACCTGCGGGTCGTGGTGGGCGCCGAGCGCCCTGGCTGTTGAGAGCTCGGATCGGACCCTCGAACGCCACCCGTGATCGGTCATCGCGTCCCTCCGTTCGCCTTGTGGCCCCACCGCGACCCCGTCCGGGGTCGGCCTTCGCCGGCATCAGCCGTCTGGCGCACTGCCCCTCGGTGTGCGGGCCTTCTGATTCATAGGGGCGTCGAAATGAGGGATTCGGTTCGAATTTCTCCGGTACGCGATCGACGCTTCGGTACACTGGGGACCATGGACCTTGGCGCGTTCTCCGTGAGCCTGTCCGTGAAGGACCTCGAGGCGTCGAAGCGCTTCTACGAGAAGCTCGGGTTCGCGCCGGTCATGGGCGAGGCTACGGACGGCTGGCTGATCCTCAAGAACGGTGACCACGTCATCGGCCTGTTCCAGGGGATGTTCGAGAGGAACTCGCTGACGTTCAATCCCGGCTGGGACCGCGACGCCAACGCTGTCGAGTCATTCACCGACGTCCGCGAGCTCCAGCGACGACTGAAGGAGCAGGGCGTCGAGTTCGTCAGCGAGGTCGACGAGTCCGGGTCCGGCCCGGGCAGCTTCATCGTCGTCGACCCGGACGGCAATCCGATCCTCGTCGACCAGCACGTCTGAGCCGTCGGCTCAGCTCTGTTCCGGCGAACTCTCCAGAACGGCTGCGGCGATCCGTGCGACGCGCGGCGGGTCGGCGATCGCATGGATCTCGACGATCCGGCCGTCGACGACCGTGAAGCCCATCACCGCGACGGGCCGGCCGCGGACAGTGACGACGGCTCCGGCGGCCCCGTTCACACGTGCAGGCGTCACGACCGCGCCTCGGAAGCCGCGTGCCTGACCGGCCACGGCGGTAGCGCCCCGGAACACCCTCGTGCCGGGTCTGCCCGGGCCGAGGTCGGCCCGTAGCACCACATCTGGATCGAGCAAGGCGACCAGTGCGTGGAAATCGCCGCCGCGCGCAGCCCGGAAGAACGCATCGACCACCGCTCGCTGGCGCGCGAGATCGGGATCGGGAGGTGGGATATCGGCGCCCTTGATGCGTCGTCGTGCCCGGCTGGCCAGCTGTCTCGCCGCCACAGGGGATCGACCGACCATCGGTGCGATCTCGTCGAACGGCAGCTCGAACATGTCGTGGAGCACGAACGCGAGGCGCTCCGCCGGCGTGAGGCTGTCGAGAACGACGAGCAGGGCGAGGCCGACCGAGTCCGCGAGCAGCGCCTCCTCCTCCGGCTGGAGGCCTCCCTCCGGCGTGATGACCGGATCTGGAACATGTGCATCGAGCGACTCCTCGCGCCGCCGTTTCCGGGATCGCAGCATGTTGAGGCAGACGCGAGCGACGATCGTCGTCAACCATCCGCGGAGGTTGTCGATCTCGTCCGCATCGGCCCGGCTGGCGCGAAGCCACGCGTCCTGGACGGCATCGTCCGCCTCGCTGAGCGAGCCGAGCATCCGATAGGCCACCGCGTTCAGATGGGGCCGGTGCTCCTCGAAGCGGCCGGACAGCCACTCGTTCTCGTTCGTCGGTCACGTCCTCCTGCTGGTCGGTGTCATCCAACTGACCCCATCGACACAACCGATGTGACAAGGAGCCATGCCATGGACACCACCACGACCAAGACGACCCCACCGATCCTCGTCACGGGCGGCACAGGCACGCTCGGACGCCTCGTCGTCGCCCGACTGCGCGATGCCGGGCGCACGGTCAGGGTGTTGAGTCGGAGCGCCTACCAGGATGACGGTATCGAGTTCGTCACCGGCGACCTCGCCACGAACGAGGGTGTCGACGCTGCGGTGGCCGGAGTCGACATCATCGTCCACTGCGCGGGCAGCGCCAAGGGAGACGAGGTCAAGGCCCGACATCTGATCCGCGCGGCTTCGGCGGCCGGAGCGAAGCACCTCGTGTACATCTCGGTCGTCGGTGCCGACCTGATCCCGATGGCCGGTTGGATCGACCGCGCGATGTTCGGCTACTTCGGGTCGAAGCACGCGGCCGAGCAGGCGGTGGCCGGTTCCGGCATCCCGTGGACGACACTGCGCGCGACCCAGTTCTTCGACCTGACGCTGAAGACGGCGGAAGGGATGGCGAAGCTGCCCGTGATCCCGGTCCCGGCCGGCTTCCGGTTCCAGCCGGTCGACGCCGGCGAGGTGGCCGATCGACTCGCGGAGCTCGCCCTCGGCACACCCGCAGGCCTGGTGCCCTCGATCGGCGGCGCGCGGGCCTTCGACATGGCCGAGCTGGTCCAGAGCTATCTGCAGGCCGCCGGCAAGCATCGTCCGATCGTGCGGATGCCGATCCCCGGCAAGGCGGCCGCCGCGATCCGCGATGGCGCGAACCTGGCGCCGGACCGGGCGGTCGGCCGACGGACGTGGGAGGAGTTCCTTGCCGCGCGTGTGACCGGTCGACAGGAGCTCGCCGTCGATCGCCGCTGAGGCGACCGGCACGAGGTCGGTCCTCGGCGACGCTCAGGGCGTCTCTTCGATCGACAGGTCGACCGGATCCGTCAAGCCTGCCGCCTTCTCGAATGCCAAGGCAAAGTCCTCCGATGGTCCGGAATGACCTTCAGACTCCTCGGCGGTATGCGTCCGGGCAAAGGCGAGGTGGGCGGCCTCGTGGCGCACGGTAACCCGAAGTTCCGCCGGCGACGTCCAATTCGCGAACACCCAGATCATCGTCGGATAGTCGGTCGTGAAGGCACCCTTGAACCCGTAGCGCAGCCCGGAGGCCGGCGGCGGCACGACCGTGTCGACGAACGCGACGGATGCCTCCGGCACGTCGAGTTGCAGACACGCCTCGGCGAGAGCGACCAACGCCGTCTTGACATAGGCCTCGTCCGGGTTCGCGACCCTCACCTGTTCAGACTGGACGTGCACACCGACCTTCTCGAGGAAGGCGAACTGCGGAAATTCGTCCCGACCGATCTCGAACGTTCCGTCCGCCGAGTCGACGCTGATGCTGGCGACCGAAACGCGTGGCTTCACGCTCGTAGTGTCTCAGGCCGGTTGCAGCGTCACCGGTTGCCGTGCCTTGACGCACCGTCTACCGTGACCGCCAGTCGTCAGGGGATGGTCGATGCGTCGCTTACCACGCCTCGTGCTCGTCGGTCTGATCGTTGTGGGATGCGGATCGGCGGGCCAGTCGTCGAACCCATCCGCCACGGCCACCTTGGGGCCATCGCCTGTCGCCTCAGCGGGAGCCAGCGCGTCGAGCGACGGACCGTCGCCATCGCCTGTCGTCGCGCAGAGTCCGTCTCCAACCGGTCGACTGGCGCTCGAGTCCGTGGCCGAGGTCGTCACCGACGACCTGCGTGTTCGATCGGCTCCTGCTGTCAGCGAGACATCGATGGTGCTCGAGCCCCTGCTGCAGCCGGGGACGAAGTTGTACGTGATCGATGGTCCGGTGGGTGCCTCCGGCTACGAGTGGTACGAGGTCCTGACGTTCGATGTCGACCTGACGCCGCCCGGTGACATCGTCGATGAGGACATCGTCGAGGACGGCTGGGTGGCCGCAGCGGACAAGAACGGTGAGGCCTGGATCCAGGCGGCCGCTTTCGACTGTCCGCCGACGCCGACGGTCGTCGACGAGCTTGTCTCGATGGACGGTGTCACGGCACTTGCGTGCTTCGGTAGCAAGCCGCTGACGCTCGCCGCGCGCATCCTCGACTGTCAAGAGTCGCCCGAACTGCGCTCCGAGATGTGGTGCGAGGCCGACACCGGAGGAGAGTCCCTCCAGCCGGAGTGGTTCGACCGCAGCTTCGCATTCCTGGTCCCCGAGGAAGGGTCGTTCAACGAGAACTCGATGCTGGAGCTCCATGCCGACCCGCTCGGCACATATCCGGATCGTATGCCCTACGGAGTCCCCGTGGACGTCACCGGCCAGTTCAACCACCCGGCGGCGAGCGCCTGCACGGTCTATCACTACTTCAAGAACGACACGCCGTCCGTCGGTTGCCGCCTCCAGTTCGCCGTGACCGCCGTCGCGACCCGCTGACACACGTCACGCCTCGCTGGCGTGGACGATGTGGTCGAACTGGCGCCACAGCAGCGTCAACGAGCAGCGCCGAGCCGATGAACCCGAACCAGAACGGCGCCGTGATGCCGAACTCGCGCGCGAGCAGGCCGCCGATCGGCGTGCCGACCACGATGCCACCGACCACGCCGACGATGTAGATGCCGGTGACTCGGCCGAGAAGCTCGTCTGGCACCGCGCGCTGGCGCACGACCGTCGAGGTGGTGCCCCAGACGAACGCATGCGCACCGAAGACGACCATCGTCACCAGGGCGACGACCGGTGACGTCGTGAGCGCGAGGACCAGGTGGGTGAACGTCTCGATGAGAAGCCCGACGCGCATGATGTCGGCCAGGGCGAACCGTCTCTCGAGGCGGCCGTAGCTCGCCGTCCCGACGATCCCGCCGACGGCGACGGCGGTCGTGAGCAGCCCGAACCCCACAGCGTCCATCCCGAGGCGTTCGCTGGCGTAGAGCACCAGCACGGCCCACGCTGCGCCATAGGTCACGTTGAACGCGATGATCGTGAGGGCCAACGTCCGCATCGGTGGGTGTGCCATAAGCCAGCGAAGGCCCTCGACCATCTCCGCCCGAAGGTTCCGCCCCTCCGCCGCCCGCTCGGTGGCGGTCTCAGCGATGTCCGTCACGACGCGCGTGACCAGCACAGCGCCGAGCGCGAAGCACGCTGCGTTCGCGGCGAATGGCAAGGCCATCCCGACGCTGAACATGAACGCGCCGATCGGTGGCCCCAGCAGCTGGTTGGTCAGGAGGAACGAGCTCGTCAGGCGTGCGTTGGCGACGCCCAGGTCCTCCCGCCCTACGACTCGTGGCAGCAGGCTGTTGCTCGCGACGTCGGCGAAGATCTCCGCGGTCCCGAGGACGAACAGCGCCAGCAGCACGACCGCGATGCTCACGTTTCCGCCGACGATCGCCCCTGCGAGGATCGCCAGCACGGCCGCCCGGGCCAGGTTGACGCCGGCGATGATGCGACGGCGGTCGAAGCGGTCGGCGATGGCACCGGCCGGGATGCCGAACAGCAGGTTCGGGAGCTGCTGGCTCAGGAGTGCCATCGACACCAGCAGCGGGTCGCGGGTCTGGGCGGCGACCAGGAGCGGACCGGCGGCGAGCGCGATCCCATCGCCCACGTTGGTGACGACGGACGACGCGAGGAGCCAGCGGAAGCTCCCCCCGAACCGGGACGGCGCGATCGTCTCAACGGCGAGGCCAGGATGGAGGCGCACCGGCCGGAGGATAGCAACGCAGACCCTCGCAGGCGGGCTTGACATGCATGTCCTACGCTCGGGACATGACCACGCCAAACGACCCGACCGGTCCTGACCCGGACGCCATCACCGAGTACATCAGCACGACATATCCCGACGCAGACGTCGTTGCGATCGACGGAATGGCCTTCTTCTCGGTCGACCCCGAGAAGCACTGGCCGAACTTCGCGACTCTCGTCTGGAGCGACGACACCGACCGGGTCAGCGAGCTGTCGCGGCCGGGAGTGTTTCGGGTCAGTCTCGGTCTGAGCCGGGCGACCTTCGATCGCCTCGTCGGGTCGATCGCCGATCCGGACTTCACGGAGTTGGATCGACTCCTTCCGCATCCCGACTACGCGCGCCAGCATTGGGTGGCGATCCTCAGCCCGAGCGCAGCCACCTTCGCGGAGACCGTGGTGCCGCTCCTCGACGAAGCGCACGACCGCCTTGCAGCCCAGCGGGCCCGACACGCCCGTCCGGACGGCTAGCGCCAGTCGACGCTGCGCACCTCGACCGGCTCCTCGACGCCTTTCAAGCTGAGCTGACGCGGGTCTGACAGCCCGAAACGCGGCGACCCGATGCCGACCATCGCCGCTTCGGAGACCAGGATCTCCTCGCCCGCCGCGGCCGCGCCGATACGGGCGGCGACATGCACGCCACGACCACTGTAGTCGCGGCCCTCGCGGGTAGCCTCCGTGGTGTGGAGACCGATCCGCACCCGCGGCGCGAACCCGTGCTCGCGGCGGTGCCGCGCCAGACGCCGCTGGATATCGACCCCGCACTCGATCGCATCGATCGCCCGCTCGAAGGCGATGAAGAACCCGTCGCCGGTCGAGTTGACCTCCTCGCCGCGGTGCTGCGCGAACGCCGACCGGAGCTCCCGGTCATGCCAGCGCAACAGCTCGCCCCAGGCGTCGTCGCCGATCAACCCCACAAGGTCAGTCGACGTGACGATGTCGGTGAACATGAACGTCTTCGTGACGCGCTTTGACGGGCTCGCGGACGCCGGCGCGCTGTCCCCCAGGAGCTCGTCGACACGCTTCAGGTCGAGCGTGGCGCCGAGCCGCTCGAACACGGTGCGGGCGGCGCGCAGGTCGCGGCGGGCGGTTTCCGGGTCCCCCTCGGCCGTTAGCGCCTCGGCGTACCGCAGCCGCGCTCGCGCGCTCTCGTACGGCAGGTCGGTCTCCTGCCACAGCCGCCACGACCGGCCCAGGATGGGCGAGGCCTCCGACGGCCGATCCTCTCCGAGGAGCAATTCGCCTCGACCCGTGAGGGCGCCGGCTTCGAACACGGGTCTCTGGAACTCGGCTGCGATCGATTCGAGCTCGTCGACCGCTGGACCCGCCGTCTCGAGATCGCCGGCGGCGAGGGCGATGTCCACCTGAGCGGGGAGCAGCCGGGCCCGGGTCGCTCGATCGGCGGGCCCTCCACTGCCTGCAGCCACGCCGAGCGCGCGACCGATCGACTTCGCCGCTTCGTCGACCTCTCCCCGGGCCAGGTGCAGCATCGACAGGCCGGGCTGGGCGTCGTGGCCGAACTCGTACGCCCGGTCGAATGCCTCGGCAGCCGCCTCGAGGTCGCCCATGCGCAGCCGGACCTCGCCGACCTGGTAGTGGGCGTAGCCGACGGCATCCAGGAGACCGAACCGCTCGAGCTCGTCGCAGGCCGCTCGTGCCTCCTGCTCGGCCTCGGGCCATCGTCCGCGGAGCATGTTGAGCTCGGCACGGTGGACGCGACAGATGCCCGGGTAGCCGCCGACCGACTGGCGACGCATCCAGCGTTCGCCTTCCTCGACCCACTGGGCCGCGCGCTTGTAGTCGCCGGCGTTCCGGCAGGCGGCGATCGTGTTGCACCAGATATCGCTCGCGACCCGGAGGTCGAGCTGGTTCGATGACGCCGCGGTCGCAGCCTCGTCGATGAGGGCGAGGCCCGCCTGCCAGTTGCCCGCGAAGACTTCGGCCATGCCCTTGAAGCTCATCGCCATATACAGGGCGCTCGGCTCGTCGTATTTTCGAGCCATCGCCATCGCCTGATCGGCGAGCTCGATCCCTTCGGCGATGCGGGTCTCCATCACTGCCCCGAAAGACTGGAAGACCAGGAACCGGGCATGCAACGCCGACTCCGGCTCCGATTCGAGCAGTCGCGCGGCCCGAGCGAGCCACCCACCGCCGATCGATCCGTTGCGGCGGCGGAAGGCTGTATACGCGAGGAGCATCGCCACACGGGCGGCGTCACTCGATCGGCCGGCGTCCGCGTAGCCGGAGAACGCGCGCTCCATGGCGTCCGAGGCTTCGTCGGGACGGCCCGCCCACCAGGCGGCCGTGCTCAGCAGCTCCAGATCGTCCGGCTCGAGCCCGCTGTCGCGATCGGCCGCGCCGAACACCTCCACTGCCTCCGCCCATGCGTGGCGGTCGATCGCGTCGCGACCGAGCTCGAGGGTCTCGACCATCGTGGGACGCACCCGTTGACGTGGCCGCACTCGTCGTGCGGCTGCGAGGATACGCTACGCCCGGGTGCCCGCCGACGCCAGCACCTGCTTTCATGACGACGGTTGCGAAGATTGAACTCACGCCGACCTACCGGCACTCGATGTGGTGGACGCAACGAACGTGGAGGGGCCACGTATGCGTGACTGGCTCCGCAGGCGCACACACGCTCTTCGGGGATCGGTCGGGTTCGTCCTGCTGAGCCTATTCGTCGCCGGGTGCGGCGGCCCACCGACGCCGAGCACGCCGCGAGTCGTCGTCATGGATGACTTCGAATCTGGGGACCTGGCCGCTTGGCGCGAGGTTGACAGTGGTGCCGGAGGCTGGTTCGTCTACAAGGAGGGCCAGCAGGGACGCGACCCGACGGTGTCAAGCGATCCGGGTAGCCCGGTCCGCCTCCCTGGCCCGCCGCAAGGCGAATTCGCGTTGGCCACAGAAGCGGACGGGCCTGGGACGCACATCCTCTACCGGGATCTCAAGTTGGACGGTCGGTTCACCCTGCAGATGACTGTCTTCTACACGGGCTCGAGCGCGTTCAGCACGCCCGAGACCCTGGCCCATGACGCGCTCGAAGCCAATCAGCAGTTCCGGATCGATGTCATGGATCCTTCCGCGCCCATCGACTCGGTAGCGACGAGCGATATCCTCGTCAACGTCTTCCGGACCTCGGCTGGCGACCCGTTCCGCCGCCAGCCGACGGAGGTCAGCGTGAACTTGGCGTCCCTCGAGAGCAAGACGGTGCGCCTCCGGATCGCCCAGACCGACAACCAGGGACCGATGCGCGTCGGCGTCGACGACATCCGCTTCCGATCGGTCGACACGGATGGCAACGCGACGCTCGAGCTCCTGCCGACCAAGGAGGCGTCGGATGCGATCGATCTCGTCCTCCACAGGATGACCGAGGCCGACGCGCTGGCGGCGCTGTCCACACGCGCGAAGGAGCTGCAGCGCGCGGACGAGTTCTCTGGAGCGTTTTTGGTGGCACGCGACGGAGAGGTCCTGCTCGAGGAGGCCCAGGGCCTTGCCGATCGGGAACGCGGTATGCGTAACACGCTCGACACGAAGTTCCGGATCGGCTCGATGAACAAGATGTTCACGGCGGTGGCGACGCTCCAACTGGTCGAGAACGGTGAGTTGGCCCTCGACGACCGGATCGGCAAACACCTGCCCGACTACCCGAACAAGGATGTCGCGTCGAAGGTGACCGTGCGACACCTGCTCACCCACACGGGCGGCACCGGAGACTTCTTCGGTCCGGAGTTCGACCGGAACCGCGAGACCCTCCGCGACCACAGCGATTACGTGAAGCTCTTCGGCGCACGTGGGCCGCGCTTCGAGCCAGGCGCGCGCTTCGAATACTCGAACTACGGGTTCGTACTGCTTGGGGCGCTCATCGAGTCTGTGACCGGTCGGTCGTACTACGACGTGGTGCGCGAGAACGTGTTCGTGCCGTCGGGCATGACATCAACCGACTCGCTCCCAGAGTCCGAGGATGTCATGGACCGTTCGACCGGATACACGCGCGAGTCGCCGGACGGTCGCTGGGCTCCGAACACGGACTCCCTCCCGTGGCGTGGCACTTCCGCGGGCGGTGGCTACTCGACGGTCGGCGACCTCATGCGTTTCGGCGAAGCATTGCGCGCCGG
Source organism: uncultured Chloroflexia bacterium (assembly GCA_963819655.1). Taxonomy (GTDB): domain Bacteria; phylum Chloroflexota; class Limnocylindria; order Limnocylindrales; family CSP1-4; genus SPCO01. The sequence continues at coordinate 615,544 of CAWFXA010000003.1, forward strand.
TACGCTGATCTCGGACGCGACTCTCGCGGAGGCGACCAGCCCGCAGTCCGAGGTGCCCTACGGACATGGCCTGGACATGAGAGGAGAGGGCTCGTTGCGCAGCTACGGTCATGGCGGTGGAGCGCCCGGTATGAATGGCGAGCTGCGAGTGTTCCCCGCGCTCGGCTATGTCGTGGTGATCCTCAGCAACATGGATCCACCTGCGGCGGCGAGGCTCCTCGAATTCTTCGATCTTCGGATGCCGGACCGGTAGCTTCCGTCCAGAGGATCCGGCACGGCGACCGCCGCGTATCGTTAGACGATGCCGCCCAACGGATCCCGCGCGTGCGTGCTGACCGTCGCGATCATCGCCGTCATCACCGCGTGCGGTGGGCCGGCGCCATCGGGCAGCCCGATCCCGACCGTCGCGGCGAGCGCGAGCCCCTCCCCAGCCTCGGCGACCGTCGCACCCACGAGCTCCCTGGCCTCCGACCGGCCGATCGCGACGTCGGGCTCGATCGCCGTTCGCACGCCCGATGGCTCGCTGACGATCGTCGACGCCGACGGACGGCCGACCCCGTTGTCCGACGCCGCGAACGGAACGTACGGGTTCCCGACATGGTCGCCCGACGGCTCGCGGATCGCGGCAGTCCGCGCGAGCGGGACGGGCACCGAGGTCGTCGTGTTCGACCCCGCCGCGTCAGGCGGCCCGGTCGAGCCTGTCGTCCTCCTCCACAACGAGCAGATCGCGCCGTTCTACCTGTTCTGGGCGCCCGATGGCGAGGCCGTGTCGTTCCTCGCGACCGAGGGCGATGTCCTGGCGTTGCGCATCGCCCCGACCGACGGCAGTGCCCCCGTCGACGGCAGCGGGCCGGGCGCCACCGTCCGCACCGGCAACCCGTTCTACTACGACTGGATCGGGCGGGACCGGCTGGTCGCGCACATCGGCGTCGGCCCGGAGGCGTTCCTCGGCGAGATCGGCCTTGACGGCGTCGCCGCGGGCGAAGCGTTGGCCGACCCCGGGGAGTTCCGCTCGGCCGTCGTGAACCGGGATAGGACATCGATCGCGTTCGTCCGTGGTCGCGATCGCACGGAGAGCGCCATCGTGGTCGCGGCGCGCGATGGGTCGAGCGAACATGTGATGACCGTGTTCGGCCCGTCGGCGATGGCGTTCGACCCGGCAGGCACGACGCTCGCGACGATCGGCCCGAACGAACCGGTCCCGCCTGACGTCGCCTTCCCGATCGGTCCGCTGCGCCTCATCGATGCGGCTTCAGGCGAGATCCGGACCCTGCTCGACGGCTTCGTGGTCGGCTTCTGGTGGTCGCCCGATGGTCAGACGATCGCCGCGCTCCGGGTGCAGCCGGCCATCGGCTCGGCATCGGGCGCGAGCCCGGCCCCCTCCCCCACGCCGGTCGACAACGAACCTCGCCTCGTGTTCGTCGATGTCGCGAGCGGCAAAGTCCGATCGCAGCCAGTCGTCCAACCCGGTCAGCGCTTCATCGATTCGTTCCTGATCTACTTCGACCAGTACGCTCTGAGCCATCGGATCTGGGCGCCTGACAGCTCGTCGTTCGTCCTGCCTGAGGCGCTCCCGGACGGCTCGACACAGCTGACGGTCCGTTTCCCGGACGGCGAGCCACCGGTCGCCCTCGACGGCGACATCGGCTTCTGGAGCCCGTAGCGGGGCCTGTTGCGCGGGGCCTGGTGCGGCGGCGCCGCGAGGCGCTAGAGCTGCGCGATCACCCCGAGCGCGACCCGGAAACCCGCACGCCGTTGGAGCGGTGGCATGACCGTGCATTGGCCCAGCGGGGCGTCGACCGGGAACCAGCGGACCCACTCCTCGTTGAACTCGTCGAAGTCGGTCGGGTCCTTCAGCGACCAGTTCGCCCACACGACCTTCTCGAGCGAGCTCCCGACGCCCTCGAGCCGGTCGCTCAGGTTGGCCATGCACCGGCGGGTCTGATCCTTGACCGATCCCGTGACGACCTGGCCGGTGTCGTGGTCGACCGGGCCGATCGACGAGACGTAGACCATGCCGCCCGCGACGACCGTGCGCCCGTCGCCGACCGGCACGGCCGTGAGCTCGGCCTGTGACGACGTCCGCGCGCCGAACCGGCTCTTCTTGGGCCGTGTCGGGTTGGCGGGGTCCTCTGGCGGGATGCCGAACTCGCCGGGAGGCAGCTCGACACCGGCCCGCTTGAACTGGCCCATGAAGCTCGGGCGGATGCCGGTCGGCTTCAGGGCGCCTTCGATCTTGCCGTCCTTGTACCCGGTCTGGACGAACGTGAAGATGTCCTGGGTGAGGATCTCGTCGTCCTCGATTCCGTAGATCTCGGTGATGTTGACGATCTTGCGCGAGCCGTCCTTGAGCCGCGCTGTGTGGACGATCAGGTCGACGGCCGAGGCGGTCTGCTCGCGGATCGCCCGCAGCGGCAGCTGGTAGCCGGTCATCAGGACCATCGTCTCGAGACGACGGAGCATGTCCTTGGGGCTGTTGGCGTGTCCGGTCGACAGGGACCCGTCGTGGCCGGTCGTCATGGCCTGGAGCATGTCGAGCGCCTCACCCGCACGGCACTCGCCGACGATGATCCGGTCGGGTCGCATGTGCATCGCGTTGCGAAGCAGGCTCCGGATCGTGATCTCGCCCTCGCCTTCGAGGTTGGGCGGCCGCGACTCGAGGGTGATGACGTGATCCTGGCGGAGCTGGAGTTCGGCAGCATCTTCGATGGTGACGATCCGTTCGTCGTTGGGGATGAACGACGACAGCACGTTGAGCGTGGTGGTCTTGCCGGACCCGGTGCCACCCGAGACGAACAGGTTGAGGCGTGCCTCGATGCATGCGTGGAGGAAGGCGAACATGTCGGGCGTGGCTGTGCCGAACTTGATCAGATCATCGACCGTGTACGGCGTCTGGGCGAACTTGCGGACGGTGATGACCGGACCGACCAGCGACAACGGCTCGATGACGGCATTCACGCGCGAGCCGTCGGGCAGACGGGCATCGACCCGCGGGCTGCTCTCGTCGATCCGCCGGCCGAGCGGGGTGATGATCCGGTCGATGACGCGGAGGACGTGCTCGTCATTGAGGAAGACGCTATCGATGCGCTCGATCTTCCCGCGCCGTTCGATGTAGATGTGGCTCGCACCGTTGACCATGACCTCGGTGATGGTCGGATCGGCAAGCAGGGGCTCGAGCGGCCCGAAACCGGTCACGTCGTGGACCATCTCGCCGACCAGGCGCGATCGCTCCTCGCCGGTGACGGCGAACCCGAACTGGCCGATGACACGATCGACCAGCCCTTCGATCTTGCCTTGGACGTCGGCTTCCTTGGCGTCGAGCAGCGTCGCAAACGCCCCGACGACCTCGGTTTGCAGACGAAGCCGGACTTCCCGGATGAGGTCGTCACGGACAGGCGCGGGCGCCGGCCTCAGGCCGCTCTGCACCGGGTGGGCCATGGGCACGGGAGCCAGGGGCCGCGATTCGTCAGTGACGACCGGCGACACCGACTGTGCCGCGACGAGCGCCACGTCGGCCGGTTGCGCTTCGCGAGATTCGGTGTCAGGAGCGTCGGTGCCGGGCGGTGCCGCCGCGGCCGCTTCCGAAGCCTTGATCGCTTGCTGCGCGCGCTCCATCCGTTGAAGCAGCGACATGAACGGGACCTCCCCCTTGAGGCTGAGCCGAACATCCGGTATGCGTCGCCGGGCGTCCCCCCGACGGTCCTGGGTACTAGTGAGGATAGGCCAATCTTCCTATGCGGCGGGTTGCGCGAACGCACCAAACAGCGGGAATGCGTTGCTCCGGGGAGACTCGTCGCCCGGTTAGGTGCAGCGTGATGCGGTTATCCCCTCCCCGAAGACGCTACGGCAGCACCACGACCTTGCCGCGTGCGAGCCCGTCGTTGACGTGGCGGAGCGCCTCGACGACCTCGGTGAGCGGGTAGCGCCGGTCGATGAACGGCTTGAGGTGGCCGGCAGCGATCAGCTCCTTGAGCTTGTCCACGTCGGGCGGGTTGAATGGCTTCCACCACAGCACGAGCCCCGAGTAGCGGTCGCTGGCGAGTGACAGCGGCGGTCCCAGCAGCATCGCCTGGAGGAGCGGTCCTGACGTCCCGCCCAGCGTGACGTACACGCCGTCGGGCCGCAGCGCGCGACGCGCTCGGAGGATCGACTGATGGGAGTCCGTATCGAGGATCCAGTCGTACCGTTCGCCGGTCGTCGTGTAGTCGACCTGGGTGTAATCGATCACGTGGTCTGCGCCGAGCGAGCGGACGAAGTCCACTTTGGACGTACGGCACGCGCCGGTCACCTCGGCGCCCAACCACTTGGCGATCTGGACCGCGAACGGGCCGACGTTGCCCGATGCGCCGTTGATCAGCACCTTATCGCCAGGCCTAGGCGTTCGGCCCTTCCGCAGGCGCAGGCCTTGGAGAGCGAGGATCGCGGAATGCGGAAGCGTCGACGCGTCCTCGAAACTCATGCCGACCGGCATCGACTCGAACTTCTTCTCCGGTGCGGACACGAACTCGGCGAATGTGCCCCCGACGTTGCCGAAGAGGTCGGCGAAGACCTCATCGCCCGGCTTGAAGCGGGTCACGTCTGGCCCGACAGCTTCGACCACGCCGGCGACGTCGATCCCGACGCTGGTGTTCCTCGGCGCTCGCAGGCCGATGAACAGACGCACAAACCCTGGCCGCGGCGTCAGACCATCGAGGTCGGCCCGGTTGACCGACGCGGCGCGCACACGGACGAGCACCTGGTCATCGGTCGGTACGGGACGCTCGACCTCCCGGATCTCGACGACCTCCGGCGGTCCGTAACGCTCGCAGATCGCGGCCTTCATGGTCTCTCCCAGACTGAGACGTGCTGACGGCTGTCGCTGGTGAACGGCTCGCGCTTCCAGCCGGCCCAGCGCTCGCGCACGCGCATGCCGGCCAGTTCCGCCATCAGGTCGAGCTCGGCGGGCCAGACGTAGCGGAAGGGGATCGACTGCAGCTCGATCCGTCCGTCGATGAGTCGGAAATGATGGGAGATCAGCCCCTGGTTCTCGATGTCGTACTCGTCGATCCCCCAGTGTTCGCCGCTCCAGTCGAAGACCTGGAACGTCTCGCCGGGCGGCAGGCGCTGAAGGCCGGGCACCCCGACCTCGATGACGAAACAGCCGCCGGGCTCGAGATGGGCAGCGACATTACGGAAGCAGGCCACCTGAGCGGCCTGGGTCGTCAGGTTCATGATGGTATTGCGGACGAGATAGGCGACCCTGAATGTGCCGTCGGCCTTTGCGGTCGCGAAGTCGCCGATCGTGACCGGGATCCGTGCCCCGTCTGGTTTCGCGTGCAGCCGCGCTGTCATCGCGCGCGACAGTTCGATCCCATGGACCTCGACGCCGCGCTGTGCCAGCGGCAGCGCGATCCGACCGGTGCCGCTCCCGAGCTCCAGGGCGCGTCCGGTCCCGGCGAAGGCAGCGAGGAAGTCGACGGCGGGCTCGACGACGGCCGGATCGAACAGGTGCGCCGTCGTCTCGTCGTAGGTCGCCGCAACACCCTCGCCGAAGTAGCCGTCCTGGTCCCGCATCGGCCCGATCTACCCGCTAGCCGCGCGCGACTTCACGAAGGACTTTCCGTGGGTCCTTGCCGAGGTCGAAGCCCTTATACGCGGCCTGGCGAACGAGGCCGTCGCCCGTCCAGCCGGCGAACTCGGCGCGGATGACGAGCTCTGGTCGGAGCCAGAGGGCGTTCTTCGAGACGGCACGTGGCGGCGGCGATGCGAATGGTGGCCCGTCGGCCGCGAGGGGCGCCATCGCCGCGAGCAGCTCGGCGCGCCGGTCCTGCGTGAACCCGGCGCCGACCTTGCCGGCGTACTGCAACGCGCCGTCCTCGTAGACGCCGACAAGGAGCGCACCCAGATCGACCGCGGACCCGGTCCCGCGCGTCCAACCACCGACGACGAGTTCCTGCTCCGGCCGGATCTTGACCTTCTGCCACGTCATCGCGCGCTTCCCGGGGAGATATGGGGCGCGGCGATCCTTGGCCATGATCCCCTCGAGACCGCGTGGCTTGGCCGCTTCGAAGAACGCGATCCCCTCCCCGGCGATGTCCTCGCTGAGCCGCACACGCGGATCGGGTCGAAGCACGTCCGCGAGGAGCCGGCGGCGGACCTCGAGGGGCTCGTCGAGCAGCGACCGACCGTCGAGGAACATCAGGTCGAAGACCTCGTAGACGAAAGGGTTGGCAGCGCCACCCCGCGAGCGGCCCTTGATCCGCTCCTGGAGAAGCGCGAAGTCGGGCTCGCCACGGTCGTCGAGGGCGATGACTTCGCCGTCCACGATGGCCTGCCTCGCGGAGATCCAGGTCGGAGGCTCGAGGAACGGCCCGAAGTATCGCGTCGCGTCCTGCTGGCCCCGAGTCCACAGCCGGACATCGGTTCCGTCCACGACCGTCTCGACCCGGAAGCCGTCCCATTTGATCTCGAACGTCCAGTCGGGATCGTCGAATGGTGCGGCCACCAGGGTCGCCAACATTGGGGGGATGAAGTCGGGCATCGCGCTCTTCACGTCGTCAGGGTAGTCCCGTCCACGTCGCTGTAGCAGACTCTGCAAACCGTGCGCGGTCAGCGAGGTTCGACCGCGCGCAAGGAGGTCGCCATGTCTGGCCCGATCGTGTACGTCGACCGCTCGGAGATCGTGGAGGGTCGGCTCGATGAGTTGACGGCGCGGATCAGCGAGCTGGCAGCGCTAGTCGAGGCGGAGGAGCCGCGCATCATCTCGTACGCCGCGTATCTCGATGAGGATCGCCGGGCGATCTCGGTGATCCATGTCCACGCCGACGCCGACTCGCTCACCACCCATTTCCGGGTGGCCGGCCCGGTGTTCCGGAACTTCGTCGAGCTCGTGCGGCTGCAGTCGATCGACGTGTACGGTGATCCGTCGGACGACGTCGTCGAACAGCTTCAGCAGAAGGCACGCCTGCTGGGCGGCGCCAGGGTCACCGTGCACCCGCAGCGAGACGGGCTTTGTCCGGCTTGGGCCCGTTGCGGTCCAGCGCGCGTCAGGAACCGTGTGACGCTGGAGGCGCAGTAGCCGAGGTCATCAAGCCACGGGCTGTGGCCCGCATCGGGCATGAGGACGAGCTCAGCGGTCCGGATCCGCGCCACGAGCCGCCGCGCCGTCTCGGCATCGCCGAACACGTCCCGTCCACCCCAGATGAAGAGCGTCGGGCAGGCCACCCGGGACAGGAGCTCGTCGCTCAGATCGAGAGCGGCGAGGCCGCGGATCGGCGAGATCAATGCTCGCGCTGGACCGATCTCATTGCGCATCGTGTCGGTGTGGCGAAGCATCGCGAGGTAGCAATCGAGATCTTCCTGGGTGATCCGGCCGTCCGTCAGCTTCGGCCCGTGGCCTAGCCGGCGGAACAACATGCGGACCGAGCGCTCGTTCGCCGGGAGCGAAGCCGCGAGACGACTCACGCCGGGAATGGTCATCGCGCGCAGCGCCCACGGGAGATGTGCGATCGGGGCACCGACCGGCCAGCTGAACTGGACCATCCGGTCGATGCGGTCGGGAGTTGCCGCAGCCGTACGAAGCGCGATGTACCCGCCGAGTGACGTCGCCACGAGGTGGGTCGATGGCAGCTCGAGGGCGTCGAGGATGTCGACGACGAGCGTGTCGGCGATCTCGGGGAGGCTCGCCCGGTCGATGCGTCGTCGGATGGGCTGGCTCAGTCCGGTACCGGGTCGGTCGAGGATCAGGCAGCGAAAGCCATCGACCTTCGCCGCGAGCGTCGCCCAGCTCGCGCCGCTCGTGTTGGCACCGTGGATGAACAGGAGGGGCGGTCCGCTGCCGAGCTCCTGGATCCGCACATCGACGTCGTTGCGCTGGAGGTGGATCCACCGTTCGATCGGTTCGGCGTCGATGGATCGCCACAGCCGCTGCTCAGCCGCGCGGTAGGCAGGTTCATTCACCGTGTCACGAGGCGCCGAGCGCCACGATCAGGCTGGTGACGAGCATCACGATCGCGACCGGGACCCAGATCCGTCGCTCCCCCGCGCTTGGTGTGATCGCATTGAGCACCAGGCTCAGGGCTGAGAAAGCGACCACAGCCCAGATCAGCCCGGGCAACGTGCGCGCCATCGATGGCAGGACGAGGCCCGCCGCGGACAGCACGTAGACCGCGAGGGCGGCGAGCAGGACTGCCTGCCCGAGCGCAGATACGCGCATCGCTCGCGGCATCGTGCCCGGATACCTGCCCCCCATCGCGTACTCGCCCCACGGAGCACCGAGCGCCAGTGCGAGTTGGAACACCACCACACCGAAGGTGACGAGCGCAAACAGGACCGCGGCGACGGTGGTCACCTGCTCAGCGTAGCCGTCGGCATGAACGGCCGACGGGTGCCGTTAGCTCCGCTTCGTGCGTTTCGGGCGCCGACGCGCCGCCACGTCGTCGTTGGTGCGTCCCGTCTTGACGCTCTCCGGGTAGTCCTCGGGATCCCAGCCGGAGACGGCGTCGTCGTCGCGACGCTTGATGAGGAGCCACTGGTCCTTGCCGCCTTCGGACCATGCCATCCGGACGAGGACGAACGCGCCGCGCAGCTTGTCGCCCTCGAGGGTCACCTTCAGTTCGCCGTCCCGGATCGCCTTGGCCGCGTCCGGCGAATCGGGATCCGCGGTCCAGCGTCCCCAGTCCCAGACGATCACGTCGCCCGCACCGTATTGCTGGTTCGGGATGACGCCTTCGAAGTCGAAGTACTCGATCGGATGGTCCTCGACATGGACCGCCAGGCGGCGATGCCGCGGGTCCAGCGATGGACCACGCGGGATCGCCCACGACACCAGCACGCCGTCGATCTCGAGCCGGAAGTCGTAATGGAGACGGGTCGCTCGGTGGCGTTGGACGACGAAGCGTCCGCTCGTCGTCGCCGATCCGTCTTCACTGGAGCCGCCCTGGAGCGGCTCACCGCGCGGCTCGGGCGTCTGTCCGAAGCGACGCTTGCGCCGGTATGTGTCGAGCGGCACCGTCAGGCGGGTTCCGACTCGCTCGGGCGCGCAGGAGCAGGACCTGTGGCCTCCAGGCGTCGGTAACCCCCGAATGCGACGATCGCGATCGCGATCACGGGCCACACAACGCCCCGGACGGCCCACGCGAGTCCGGGCTCGACGCCGCCAGAGATCGGAACGAGGCCGTTGAACAGCGCGTGCACCAGGGCCGCCATGAGCACGCTCCGACCTGTGCCGAGATACACCCATACGAGGACGACCGACATCGACATGATCTGGGTTGCCATCGACCAATAGGCCGCACCGGCATTCATCTGGCCGGGCAGGAAGAGTCCGATGTGGATCAGCGTCCATGGGACGCCGAGGACGAGCGCTGTTCTCAGCGGGGACATGGTCGTCAGCGCCCTCGGGACGGCGAACCCGCGCCATGCCAGCTCTTCGGTGATCGCGGGCAGGAGCACCACGAGTGGCACGATCAGGATCGCGGGGAACAGCCCGTCGAACAGGCCAGCGACCGGCTCGCCGAGGGCGATGGCGACGATGTCGACGGCGAGAAAGGCAGCGAGCGGGAGGAGGAGCACGGCATACCAGATCGGTCTGCCTGGGAGGACGGTCATCTGGCGCAGGAGTTGGCGGACCGCTCCTCTGCCCTCCCGCCAGGCCAGACCGATCGCGATGACCGCTGGCGCGAGCGCGAGGGGGAACGCGAGGAGGTTAGGGTTCGAGCCGGTCGCCACGACGGCCACCGTCGCCGCGAAGGAGAACCCGAGGGTGATGCCGACGAACCAGATGACGCTGGTGAACAGGTCGCGGCTGGACGGAACGGCATCGCCGCGCGCCGCGGTTGCGGTGTTCGTCGCCATGACGGGACCCTCCCCGGCCAAGCCGACTCGTCATCGAACGAGCCGGTGACGCACACCCAGCGTACGCTCCCGGTTCCACTCCACTCTGATCAACCAAGGAAGGATGGTTCGACGGTGAGGAGGATCCACGTCAACAACAACGTCACGCTCGACGGCGTCATGCAGGCGCCCGGCCGGCCGGATGAGGACACGCGCGGCGGGTTCGAGTTCGGCGGGTGGGCTGGGCCCTATTTCGACCCGGTCATGGCGGAATCGGCCGGTGAAGGCATGGCCGGCCGTGGCGCCATGCTGTTCGGGCGACGCACGTACGAGGACTTCGCAACGGTGTGGCCGAACATGCCGGACGACAACCCGTTCGCCACGTTCCTCAACGAGTCCGAGAAGTTCGTCGTATCGCGCAGCCTCAAGGAGCCCCTCCCGTGGGCGCATTCGACGCTGCTCGAGGGAAACGCTGTCGAGTCGGTGGCGCGTCTGAAGGACAGCGACGGTCCGGACCTCGTGATCCTCGGCAGCGGCGAGCTGATCCGGTCGCTCTTGCCCCATCGCCTGATCGATGAGATCCGGTTGCTGATCCACCCGCTCGTGCTCGGGAAAGGACGCCGCCTGTTCGAGGACGGCGACACCTACGCCCGGTTCGAGCTCGTCGACACGAAGCCGACGACGACAGGCGTGATCATCGCGACGTATCGACCCGAGACCGCCGCCTAGATCGAGGCGGCCTCACGCGCGGAATCGATCGCCTGACGAGCTTCGGCGGCTCCGGTGGTGATCCGATCGACCGCGTGGTCGACGCCCTGCCGACCGAAGACGACCGACTCGGCACGGCCGTAGGCGGCGAGCATGTTGCGGACGAGTCGTGCCGGCTCGCTCGGGACGTGCCCGATCATCGCGAACGTCTTCTCGGCCTGGATGCCGTGCTCGCGGAGATGCGAAGCCCAGCGGCCCAGACGGAAGCCGACCGTCACGGGGAAACCCGACCACCGGGCGCCGCGCTCGAGCCGATCGTCCGGCAGGCCGGCCAGGCGCTCGGCGCTGAGATCGAGGATCGCGTCAAGGCGCGCACGTAGGTCGTCCAGGGCGCCTCTGGCCTCGGTCGTGGCCTCGTCGGGCAGCGCGGCCCAGAAGGCGTCGGGTGCGCCCTTCGGTAGTGCCGGGTCGTTCGCGTCGTGGTCGTGCGTCTGCCACCAGGCCGTGCCCCAGCCATATGCGCGCTGGCTGGAGATGACATGCCCGAGGGTCAGGCGGATCGACCACTCCCCTCCCCCTGGATCGGCGTCGAGCAGCGCGTCGTCGAGCGGCAGCAGGATCCCGTGGAGATCCCACCGTGCCGCCGTCGCCGGACCGACGATCCGCGCAGCGTGTCGCTCGCTAGCCTCCGTGGCAGCGACTACGCTACGAGCCTCGAGCTCGGCCTGCTCGAGCGCCTCGGCAGCCCGGTAGGCCCCGTATCGCACCTCCTCCTCGCTGCCACCTTTCCACGTCCAGGTCTTCGTCAGCGCCTCCTCCGGGATGGTCAACAGATCGCGAGCGGCGGCGAGGATGTCGCTCCTGGCGGCGGTCAGACCGGGTGGCAGGCGTCGCGCGAGCGACGGATCGGTGTTGTCGAGCAGCGGGGCGTCGAGGGTCGTATCGGTCATGTGTCGGAGTGTACGGACTGCGATGCGACCACGACGACACGGCCATGCGGCACCATGAGCACCATGACGACGCAGATCGAGCCGGCTCATATCGCCGCCTCGCCGGTCCCACCGGCCAGTCCGGCATCACCTCCGACGCCGGCCGATGTCGCATGGGTGGCCGCCATCACCGCGGCCAAGGCGTGCGTCGTCGCACTGGCCCTCGACGCGTTCCTCAACTCGAGCTCTCCGCGGTACAGCGGCAAGGCGATGCGCATCAGGGCCATCGGCTACGCCGGGGGAATGCTGCTCGTGCCGATCGCCTGGCGGCTGCGCGGCCGTCCCCAACCATATCCGCGCGAGCTCGACATGGCCGTGACACTGCCGCTGCTGGTCGATGCCGGGGGAAACGCGATCGGCATCTACCAGCGCGCGCACGTCGACGACCTGATCCACTTCGCCGACGGCGCCACAGTGGCGTCAGTAGTCGGTGCGCTCGCGACACCACGGGTGAAGACCTCGTGGGAAGCGGCCGGGGTCGCGACCATGGCCGGCATCGCGGCCGCCGGGCTGTGGGAGATCGGCGAGTGGGTCGGCTTGAAACTCGGCGCGAAAGGCATGGACCTGACGTACGACGACACCATCACCGACCTCGCCGAGACCGCGGCCGGAGCGCTGCTCGGCGGCGTCGTGACGCTACTTCGGCACCCGTCGCGCCTGCGCAAGGTGCCGGGGCGTCCCACGGACCCCGTTGTGAAACTCTCCAAGGACGGCGAGCCGGCTCCTAACGAAAAGTGAACCATGTCGGTTCCTGAAGCGCCTAACCATGTGGGACACGGAGGTGACGGCATGACCACAGACGCTGCACTGATGGACCGTGCGGATTGGCTGGCTGAGCGTCGCGCTGCAGTCAAGGCCCAGTACGACTCAGAGGCGCCCGACTACGACGACAACCCCTACCCCACGACTTCCCACGCCGCGTTCGTCGCCCGTCTGCTCGACACCTGCCCGCCCGACGGCCTCGTGCTGGATGCGCCATGCGGCACCGGGCCGTACTTCGCCCAGGTCCGCGCTGCCGGTCGGCGCGTCGTCGGCATCGACCAATCAGCCGGCATGCTCGAACAGGCCCGCTCGAAGGGCCTTGCCGACCGACTCGAGAACGTGGGGCTCCAGGAGATGTCGTTCACGGGTGACTTCGACGGGTCGATGACGATCGACGCCATGGAGAACGTGTCACCCGAGGACTGGCCGGTCGTCCTGGCCAGCCTGCATCGAGCCGTCAAGCCCAGTGGGCATCTGTACATCACGGTCGAAGAGGTTCCCGACGCGGACATCGACGCAGGCTTCGCCGACGGCCGGTCGAAGCGCCTTCCGCTCGTTCGCGGTGAAGTCATCGAAGGCGACACGGCCGGCTACCACTACTACCCGGGTCGCGCCCAGGTGGGCGCGTGGCTGATGGCCGAGGGCCTGGAGATGGTCGCCGAGGCGTCCGACTGGGAGGATGGCTGGGGCTACTGGCACCTTCTCGTGCGATCCCGCGCGCCTGGGTAGTCTTCACGCGGCTAGGTCGACCGGAAGGGGTCGAATTCTGTAGCGCGGGCCATCGCTTCCACGTACTCCGGCATCGCCCACCGACGCTCGAGATCAGCCGGGTCGACGTCCTCGATGCGGGCCATCACCCACCACAGGTTGCCGAGCGGGTCGCGGATCCGGCCGGCGCGGTCGCCCCATGGCATGTTCCCCAGGGCTGTGACCGATTCGCCGCCCGCGCGGATCGCCCGCTCGAAGGTCGCGTCGGCGTCAGGCACATAGATCCGGAGGAAGGCAGGCGTCTCGGGCCAGTGCGGCCGCGCGTCGAACGCGAGCACAACCGATTCACCGACGAAGAATTCGGCATGGCCGATCGAGCCATCTTCGTTCGTGACGCGGCCGATCTCCTTGGCGCCGAATGCCGACTCGGCGAATCGGATCACCCTCTCCGTATCGCGCGAGATGATCCACGGGCAGATCGTTCCGTAGGGCTCCGGGACGCTCGGGTCGCGCGCGGGCTTGGTCGTTTCTGGGGTGCCCATCTGGCTCCTTCGATGAGGTCGATTTGACACTCCGGATGCTATCGGCTAACTAGGTCAGATTCGGTCCTAGTTATCGTGGAGAATCTGTCTATGAGCACGTCTTCCCGGCTGCTCGCCCTCCTCTCGCTGCTCCAGACACCGCGCTCGTGGTCGGGCGGCGAGCTCGCAGCCCGGCTGGAGGTGAGTCGACGCACCGTGCGTCGCGACGTGGATCGGCTTCGCGATCTGGGCTATCCCGTCGAGGGCACCCTCGGCGCTGACGGGGGTTATCGCCTGGGGGCTGGGAGCGACGTGCCGCCGCTCCTGCTCGATGACGACGAGGCGGTCGCGATCGTCATCGGGCTTCGGACGGCTGCGATCCAGGCAGTCGCTGGGATCGATGAGGCCTCCGCCCGGGCGCTGGCCAAGCTCGAGCAGGTGCTGCCCGCCCGGCTTCGAACTCGGTTCGAGGGGCTGCGCGCGGCGACATCGCACATCGACTGGTCGCAGGCTCCGAGCGTCGACCCGGCCGTCCTGACGGTCGCCGCCCGGGCCATCAGCGGCCGAGAGCAGCTCCGATTCACCTACCTGACCCCGACCAGAGCGTCCGGACGGCGGTCGGTCGAGCCGCGCGCACTGGTCGTCCTCGGGCGGCGTTGGTATCTCGTCGCGTGGGACCAGGATCGCCAGGACTGGCGGATCTTCCGGGTCGACCGGATGATGGATCCATGGTCGACGGGCAGGCCGCTGCCGGAGCGCGAGCTACCCGGCGGAGCGGATCCCGCGACGTACGTCAGGGACAACCAGCTCAGCCTGGCGCCGACCTATCGGATGGTGGCGACACTCGATGCGCCCATGAGGCGCGTCGCGGCTGCGGCCGGTGGCGCTGCCGAACTCGAGCCGGTCGACGCCAGTCGCACCCGGATCACCATCGACGGCGACACGCTCGAGTGGCTGGCGTTCCGGCTCATCCTCCTCGACTGCGACTTCGAGATCCACGAGCCGCCCGAGCTCGAGGAGTACCTGGGAAGGCTGGCTCAGCGGCTGGCCAGGCGAGGCTCGCAGACCGGGCGCCCTAGGCGGGGACGCCCTCGTAGGCCTCGCGCAGCTTCTCCACGTCGATCTTCTCCATCTTGAGCATGGCTTCCATCGCTCGGGCCGCGGCTGCTCGGTCGTCGCTCTCGAGCATCTCGTTGAGCTGGCGCGGGACGACCTGCCACGAGACACCGAACCGGTCCTTGAGCCAGCCGCAGACGCTGTGCTCGCCGCCGCCCTGGACGAGAGCGTCCCAGTAGCGATCGACTTCCGCTTGGTCCTTGCAATCGATCGTAAAGGACACGGCTTCGTTGAACGTGAACTCGGGGCCCCCGTTCAGGCCGATGAATGGGGAGCCATCGAGGGTGTACTCGACGGTGAGGACGGCACCCGCCGGCGTGCTCGGGTTGTCGGCCGCGGAGCGAACGACCTTGTCGATCCTGCTGTTCGGGAACAGGGACGTGTAGAAGCTAGCGGCGTCCTCCGCTTGGTTATCGAACCAGAGGCATGGAGTGATCGTGGGCATCGGGCTTCCTCCTTCAGCGATATCGAGGGCGGACTGTAAGCCTGAACGATGGATCGTCGAGGTTGCGCCAGCGCCCTGCGGCGGCGGGGTTGCAGGTCCCTTTCGGGTGCATCGCAACTGCTTCCGTCGGGCATGCTGCTGACCGGGAGTCAACGTTCTCCGTACGAGGCCGCGTTGGAGCTACTCCCGGTCGCCAACCGCTGACTGGGAGTCAACGATCGCGTCGTCGAGGCGGCGAACCAGACCGGTTACGGCCCAAAACGATGACCGACGGTCAGCGCCAGCCCGCCAAGGTCCGATCGGATCCGCCATACGGCCCAAAACGATGACCGACGGTCAGCGTTGCGCCGCGGCCGGCTCCCGCCCCCGGAGATACTCCCCGGTGAGTGACCCCGGCGCGTCGAGCAGCTCGGTGGGCGTGCCGGTGAAGACGATCTGGCCTCCCCGGCTGCCGCCTTCGGGCCCCAAATCGATGATCCAGTCGGCATTGCGGATGACGTCGAGGTTGTGCTCGATGACGATCACGGTGTTGCCGCCGTCGACCAGGCGATCGAGCATCGCCAGCAGGTGGCTCGTGTCGGACATATGGAGCCCGGTCGTCGGCTCGTCCAGGACGTAGATGTTGCCCTTCCTGTGGAGCTCGCTGGCCATCTTGATGCGCTGGCACTCGCCGCCCGACAGCGTGCTGAGCGGCTGGCCGAGCGTGAGGTAGTCGAGACCGACGTCGCTCATGGCCTGCAGCTTGCGGACGATCTCGCGCTGGGTGAACGCGTCGAGGGCGTGCGCCACTGTCAGCCCGAGGACTTCGCTCACGTTCCGCCCGTCCAGCCTGTACTCGAGGACCTCGTCCTTGAACCGCCGGCCCTGACAGACCTCGCACGGGGTCTTGATGCCGTCGAAGAACCCGAGATCGGTGTAGATCACGCCCGAGCCCTTGCAGTTCTCGCAGGCGCCCTTCGAGTTGAAGCTGAATAGCCCGGCATCGACCTTGTTGGCCGTCGCGAACGCCTTGCGGATGTCGTCCATGACGCCGGTGTATGTCGCAGGGTTCGAGCGCGACGAGACGCCGACGGCCGACTGATCGATGACGATCGCCTCGGGGCGATCGGGCAGGAACACGCCGTCGATGAGCGAGCTCTTGCCGGAGCCGGCAACGCCGGTCACGACCGTGAGGACCGCCGTCGGGATATCGACATCGACGCCCTTGAGGTTGTTCTCGCGCGCGTCGCGGATCGGCAGCCAGTCCGTCGGCGTGCGGACCCGCTCCTTGATCGGCAGCGAGCGATCGAGGTACCGGCCGGTCAGCGTGTCGGTGTGGCGGAGGTCGGCGAACGAGCCTTCGAACACGACCTCGCCCCCGGCGTCGCCGGCGCCTGGGCCCATGTCGATGAGGTGGTCGGCGACACGCATCACGTCCGGATCGTGCTCGACGACGATCACGGTGTTGCCCTTGTCGCGCAGCTTCTGGAGCAGTTCGTTCAGCCGATGCACGTCCCG
This sequence comes from uncultured Chloroflexia bacterium, assembly GCA_963819655.1. Lineage (GTDB taxonomy): Bacteria > Chloroflexota > Limnocylindria > Limnocylindrales > CSP1-4 > SPCO01. The sequence goes on from CAWFXA010000003.1 coordinate 632,103, forward strand.
CGGATGAAGGCCGATGCTGGGCTCGTCGAGGATGTACATCGCGTCGACCAGGCTGCTGCCAAGGTGCTTCACCATCTTGATGCGCTGCGACTCGCCGCCCGACAGCGTGTCGGTCTCGCGGTCGAGGCTGAGATAGTCGAGCCCGATGTCGACCATGGCCTGGAGGCGCTCGACGAGACTGGCGACGATCGGCTCGGCGACCGGATCGGTGAACAAGCGCACAAGAGCGATCAGGTCGCCCACCTCCATGGAGGCGAGCTCGGCGATGTTGTGGCCGTCGATCTTGGACCCGAGGGCCGCCTGGCTGAGGCGGGCGCCGTGGCATAGCGGACACGTCCTGAGGCGGAGGTACGGCGCGACGGCCTTCTGGGTCCGCTCGGGTCGGGTCTTGATGTCGCGCCGGACGTAGTCGCGCTCGAACTTCTCGAGGACGCCGAGGTACGAGGCGTTCATCGTCTTGTCGCCGATCCGCAACTTGTACTTGCGGTCCTTCCCCCACAGCAGGAGGTCCATCTCCTCAGCACGTGAAATCGGACAGCTTCTTGTCGTTGTCGAAGAAGCCCGACGCGGTGTACTGCCCGACCTCCCAGTCGCCCCACACGGGGACCTGGACGGCTCCCTCGTTGAGCGACTTCGACATATCGAGGAAGTCGTCCGACACGACGCCGACCTTCCTGCCGAGGCCATTGCACTCGGGGCACATGCCTTGCGGATCGTTGAAGGAGAACGCGTTCGAATAGCCGACGGACGGCTTGCCCACGCGTGAGAACAGCAGCCGCAGCAGCGTGAAGATGTCGGTGATCGTCCCGACTGTCGAGGTCGAGCCACCGCCGAGCCGCTTCTGGTCGACGATGACCGCCATGCTCAGGTTCTCGATCGCGTCGGCCTCGGGCTGTGGATACCGCGGCAGGAAGCTGCGGACGAAGAACGTAAAGTTCTCGTACAGCTGGCGCTGCGCCTCGGTGGCGATCGTGTCGAACACGACCGAAGACTTCCCGGAGCCCGACACACCGGTGAAGATCGTGATCTCGCGCTTCGGGATGCGCAGCGAGATGTCCTTGAGGTTGTTCTCGCGGGCGCCGCGAACCTGGATGTACTCGGTCATGGCCTAAGGCTACCGAACTTGGGTTTGCCCGGGCGGCAGGTTCGCGGCGGTAGTGCCAAGGCCCCCCGACCTGCAACGCCGCCGTGACGGGCCGATCCGTCACGAACCTCCGCACCGCCGAGATTGGCGCTACGGTGGACGGGTGAGCCGGATCGCACCATCGGATCTGCGCGCGCTCGTCGATCGCCTGGGGGCCCTCTCGGAGCGCCGGATGGCCACGCTGCCGCGCACCGAGTCGGCCGCGGCGAGAGCACGGCAGCTTGCCGATCACCTCGCCGGGCACGTCCGGGTTCGCGCCGCGACCCTCGACGCGCCGCTGCTCGTGGTGCTGGTCGGACCGACCGGCGCCGGCAAGAGCACGGTCTTCAACACGATCGCCGGTCGGTCGGCGAGCGAGACCGGCGTCCTGCGCCCGACGACCCGGGTCGCGGTCGTCCTCGTCCATCCCGAGGATCGCGAAGCCGTGGTCGCCGGAGCCTTCGCACGGATCCCGCCGGGTCAGATGCGGTTCGTCGAGGACCCGTCGATCGAGCCGGGGCTGGTGCTGGTCGACGCGCCCGACATCGATTCGGTCGAGCACGCCAATCGTGAGCTCGCCGATCGCCTGGTCGAGGCGGCCGATCTGTGCCTCTTCGTGACGACCGCGACCCGCTATGCGGACCGCGTACCGTGGGCAGTGCTCGACCGCGTCCGCGAGCGGGGTCTCCCGCTGCAGGTGATCGTCAACCGGATGCCCGCCGACGCCACGGATCAGGCCGAGGTCCTGGCCGACGTCCGTCGGATGCTGATCGACGCCAGACTCGACGAGGCCCAGACGGTGGGCGAGGACGCCCCGCCGCGTGAGGTGATCGCGGTCAGCGAGGGTGCGCTCGACGACACTGGCGACCAGCTGGAGCGATCCACGATCGCGCCCGTTCTCGATGAGATCGGTCGGCTCCGGGCGGACCGCGATGCGCGGCTGGCGCTGGCTCTCCGGGCGCTGACCGGGTCGCTGACCGGTCTCGGCGAGAGCCTGGACCGGATCGCCGACGACGCCGAGCACGAAGCGATCGACACGGAGGCGCTCCGCCGCACCGCCGATCGCGCCTACGAGAGCTCCATGACCTCCCTTCGTCAGGAGGTCGGTCGCGGGACCTTCTTGCGCGAGGAGGCCCTGCGCCACTGGCAGGACTTCGTGGGTGCTGACCAGATGACGCGCTTCTTCTCGGAAGGCATCGGCCGGATCCGGGGGGCGATCGCGGCCGTGTTCCGGCCTGTCACGGCGCCCGTTGCCGAGGTCCGTGCGGCCACGACCGAGGACCTCATCGCGGTCGCGCGGCTGCAGGCGGCCGAAGCCGCACGGCGGACGGCGACGGCCTGGTCCGATGCACCGGCCGTCGGCCGGGCACTCGCCGAACGACCGGAGCTGTGGGTCCCCTCCCCCGATTTCGGGGCCCGCTTGAGCGCTCGCCTCCAGGCATGGATCGAGGGCATCGTGATCGACATCCAGACACACGGCCGTCCGAAACGCCTGCTCGCTCGCGGTGCCGCGGTCGGTGTCAACGCGATGGGGACCGGCGTGATGCTCGCCACGTTCATCCACACCGGCGGGATCACCGGGACGGAGCTCGGGGTTGCCGCGGCCACGGCGTTCCTCAATCAGAAGCTGCTCGCAGCCCTGTTCGGCGAAGCGGCCATGGCCGAGCTCGTTGCCGACGCGAAGCGCCGGCTGGACGAGGCGTTGAGCACGACATTCGACGAGGAGCGGGCGCGCTACGACCAGCTCCTGCCGGGCCCGGGCGTACTGAGCGACATCGCCGAGGGTCTGCGCGCGGCCGCGGCCGAGGTGCGAGCGCTGCCCAGTCCGGCCGGATGACACGCAAACAGGTGACGCCGCCCCTCGCCGAGGCGGCAGATCCCCTCCGGCGATGCCTCGCGACCCTCATCGACGCGGCCGACGCGGCCGACGTTTTCGGCGTCTCGAGCGACCGGGCACGGGCGGTCCACGCGGACGCCTCCCAGCGGCTTGGCTTCCCGTCGGACGCCTACGTGCTGGCATTGGTCGGCGGGACGGGCGTCGGGAAATCGAGCCTGCTGAATGCCCTGGCCGGTACGACGGTGAGCACAGCGTCGGTCCGGCGGCCGACGACGAACGAACCTGTCGCATGGGTCCCGGCAGCTGATCGCGATGGGCTCGTGCCACTGCTCGCCTGGCTCGGCGTCGACGACATCCGCGAGCATGAGGCCGACGGCCTGCGTTCGGTCGCCATCCTGGACCTCCCGGACATGGATTCGGTCGAGACCACGCACAGGGAACGGGTCGAAGCCGTCCTCCCGAAGGTCGATGCCGTCGCATGGGTGACAGACCTCGAGAAATACCACGACGCCGTTCTGCACGACACTTTCCTCCGAACGTGGGTCCCGCGGCTGGACCGTCAGGCCGTGATCGTCAACAAGGCCGACCGACTTGCCGACGACGACCGGTCGCGGATCCGACGCGACCTCGAAGCTGATATGGGCCGACGCCTGACCGCGGGCGGTCGAGAGGCCGTGCCGGTCCTCTTGACGACCGCCGCTCCGGCGCCGGATGTCGACGAACTCCGGGCGTGGCTGGTGGAGGGGGCGGCCGCCAAGGCCGTCGTGCGGGCGCGGGTCGCGGCGACGATCGTGGACCTGGCACGCGAACTGGCCGCCGACGCCGGCATCGACCCGGACAGACCCGTCACGCCGTTCTTGTCCCCGGATGCACGAACGAAGGCGACCGAGGACGCCATCCGCGCGGTCCTGCGGGCCGTGGATCTGCCTGGCCTGGAGCGCCAGGCCGTGGCGGCGACGCGGGCCCGCGCCAGGGCGCGCGGCACCGGTCCGATGGGCCGCCTGACATCGCTCGTCTACCAGCTCTCAGGGCGCGAGACCAAAGTGGCCGATCCGACCGGCTTCCTCGTGCGCTGGCGGGACCGGGGGCCGCTCTCCCCCGCCGTCGAATCACTCAGGGGCGCACTCGGTTCAGCGCTCGCGGATGCGAGCCCGACCGTGCGACCGGCACTCGCCGCGTCGCTGGAGCCCAACGAGCTTCGGCAGGGGCTCGAGCGGTCGGTCGACCGCGCCCTCGCCAATCTCGATCGTCTCGAGGCGCCGTCGAGTCGTTGGTGGTCGCTCTTCGGCCTGCTGCAGACACTCGCGACCGTTGCGATCGCCGTCTCCGCGGCGTGGGTCGTCCTGTGGATCCTGGCGCGGCCACCGGTCGACTCCGTTGATCTGCCGCTCATCGGGACCGTGCCGATCCCGTTCGTGGCGCTGATCGCCTCGATCTTCGTGGGCTACGTCCTCGCCCGCGCACTGGGTCTGCACGCCGGCTGGGTGGGCCGGCGCTGGGCGCATCGAGTGCGCGACCGAGTCGCCACCTCCGTCCGCCGCGAGATCAGGGAACGAGGATTGGGCCCGCTCGATGCACTCGAAGACGCTCGGAAGCGGTTGTCGACTGCTGTCGCGTTGCTGATCGGGGAGTGCGGCCGCTCACGAGGCTAGATACGTAAGAGCGGCGCTTCGGGTCCTCCCGAGCAACGCCGCCTCGGTCCAGGTTCGCGGCGCGATCAGCAGTTGGAGGCGGCGAACGCCACGACGTCGTTGAACGCGGAGGTGACGTCGGGCGGCGGGCTGGCGACCGTTCCGGCCGTCGCAGCGCTCGCGAGCCAGGTCCCGATCGTCTTGACGTCGCCTGCGACCGCCTCCAACGCGGGATCCATCGACCACGCGGACACGACGGTCGAGAGCGACGCCGCGGTCGTCGAGTCGACATTCGGCCAGTCGGCCTGTAGCTCCGAGGCGAAGTCCTGGCAGAAGCCTTCGAGACCTTCGGTCGAGATGCTCGCGGGCACCGACGGGATCGCGACCGACGGCACCGACGAGGCTGTGGCTCCTGAGCACGCGGTCAGCGCGACGGCCGCCACGGCGACAAGACCGAGGATGGAACGGCGAACGGACATGGGGCACCTCTGGTGGACATAAGTCGTGGTGACCCTATTCCGTCGGTGGTGGCGTCAAGCTTCGGCCGTTCCCCGCCCGCGTGACGTCTGCCTTGCAGGTCCGCTGCTACTGGCTGTCAGTCGGTCGGAGCCGCGCCCCGCGTGCGCAGGCGATCCGTCAGCGCCGTGACAAGGTCGTAGCGGATCACCGGGAACTCATCCATGAGCCGCCTGAACCCGGATCGATCGATCACGAGGGCTTCGATCGGCTCGTCCACGGTGACCGTTGCCGTCCGCGGGCGCCCGTCGATCAGGGCGATCTCACCGAGGAAGTCACCGGCCCCCAGCCGCCGGACGGTCCCGCCGCCCTGCGTGACGGTGGCCGACCCGCTGCGGATCACGATCAGCGAATCGCCCTCGTCCCCCTCCCGGACCAGGACCTCGCCGGCCGGGAAGCTCGCATCGCGGGCGATCCCGGCGATGATCTCGATGGATCGATCGCTGCAGCTCCGAAACAGCGGGATCGCGCGGATGGGATCGATGCTCGTGACCATGGCCTCCTCGTCGTGACGGACGCGACGACTCTAGGAACGAACCGTTAACGCCGCATCAACGACGACGATGGTGGGCATCGCATACTGGACGGCAGGAGGGCGACCGACCATGACCGACAGCTCGACCCTGACCGACACTCAGATCGTGGGGCTCCAGCCCCAGGCGACCGCGGCGGTCCGCATCCAGCAGCCGATGACGGAGCTCGACCTGGCAAAGGCGTTCGACCGCTTCATGGCGATGGTCGCATCGACGATCGAGGCACGTGGCGGTGAGATCGGTGGGCCACCGTTCGGCCGATACCATCGGTTCGGACCGGACGTCGTCGACGTCGAGATCGGGTTCCCAGTGGCGAAAGCTCCGGACCTGCCGCCCTTGATATCCGTCGAGGCCGGCGAGGTCGGGATCTCGGAGCTTCCGGGCGGCCCGGTCGCGCGAACGGTCCATCGGGGCACGTACGATGGCCTCGCGGCGACCTACGACGCCCTGCATGAGTGGATCCACGCTCAGCCGGGCTATGACGACGGCGTCGGCCCGTGGGAGTCGTATGTCGACGATCCGAGCTCCGCCGCCGATCCGTCGCAGCTGCGCACCGAGGTGATCTGGCCGCTCGTTCGCGGTTGACAGACGCTCAGGCGCGCCGCTCCTCGTTCGTCTCGATGAGCTTGTCGATGACGCGCTCGATCTGACGGTCCGAGAGCTTTCGGCCGGCCTCGGCCGCGATCCGTGCGCGGGCCAGCCGGATCGCTTCGGCTTTCGGGATCCGAAAGCCCGACGGGATGCGGATCCCCTCGATCTCGCCGTCGCGGATCATGTCGCGCACCGTCCCCGGCGACCGTTCCAGGATCCAACTCACCTGTTCCGTCGAGAGATGCTCGTCCATCGCATCGACGCCGCGCGACAGCGCGTTCTGACGACTAGGCCCTCGTCGGCTCCATGCGCTCGACGAAGTCTGCTCTCCAGGCTGGCGCGTCGAACGGGTTGGCGAAGTACTCGGTCAGCTTGGCGACCTTCCCGTCGCGGACCTCGCCGATGCCGACGTAGCTCACCGGGACGCCATCGCCGTAGTCGATCGCGCCCTCGATGACGAAGACGTCGCCGCCGCCGAGCATCCGCTTGTACGTGAACTTCGGGCTCGTCCCGGAACGCTCCGCATACGCCTCGTTCAGTCGCATCGAGGAGTCCTTGGTCAGGCGTTCCCCGGACTGCGGCCACTCTTGCGCGAAGTCGTCCGCTGCGTATTCCTTGACAAGCTCCGTCAGGCGACCGAAGTCCCCGGTCTTGAGGCCTTCTTCGAACTTTGCAGCCATTTCCATGTTGTCGCCCATCCCGGCGCCCTCCTATATCCGTGGACGCCCAGCTTGGACCTGCCAGCCATGGACGGCAAGCGCACCTACGCAAGTGACGGCATGCCCAGGCTCGCCTCCTTCGTCAGCCGCGCTCCAGCGCATCGGTGACGAGCGGGATGGGGCGACCCTCGCCGTCTACCAGACGCCACCGCACACCCAGGTCGTTGTCGCGACCGTCGGCCAGGAGATCCGCGACGTCGGCAGGCGACGCGTCTGGGCCGAGTGCCCCGATCGCCTGCGCGAGCGCGAAACCCGCGACAGCGGGAACCGCGCCGACCAGATCGCGCCGGACCATTCCCTCCGGGTCGGACACGCCTGCCTTGGCCAGGTGCGAGATGAGCTTGGTGGCCCGCCGACGTTCGGCCGGCTCGAGGTCGCGCATCCAGCGCGGTTCGGCGGGTCGGGCGGGTTCGGGCTCCCTCGCCTCGGCCTCGGCCTTGGCGGCTTTCGACCCGCTCGCCGCCTTGGCCGGTGTGGGAGCAGGTGCGGCCGCCGCCCGGTCCTTCAGCTTCGACGTCGGCGCAACGGTGCCGCGCGCGGCCTCGATCGCCCCCTTGGCAGCGCCCAGGCTCTTGAATGGACCGCGGACGAGCGGCAGCCCAAGGTCATCGGTCTGTTCCGAGTCCACGACGGCCCAGGTCCCTGACTGCGGCTCGATCGTGAACCGCTCATCGCGTGTCTGCCAGCGTCCTCCGCCGAGCCGCTTGAGACCCTCGTCCTTGTCCGGCGCCGCAGCCATCAAGCGCGCCCACGGACCAGATCGATCAGCCGCCCGAGCACCCGTTCGCCGTCAGCCCGCAGCCCGTTGTGCTCGAACTCGTCGGTCTGCCAGGTGCGGATGCCGCGGATCGTCGCGGCGGTCTCCTCGGCGAAGTCGCGTTCGACATAAAGGTCGTTGACGTAGATGGTCGCCGCCACCGGCACGTCGTTCCGCCGCAGGCGTTCGGCGTCGTACAGCCGCGGCCACGGATGTTCCGCGAGCAGGTCGGCGGCCTCGCGGTGACCGCGCAGACCGGCGTAGTCGTCCCACATCCACGGGAAGATGTGCTCGGCCGTGAAATAGCCCTCCCTCGTCACCTCCTCCGGCAGGAGGCGGTCGGCGGACCAGCGGGTCGGGACCCCATCCGCGTACGACGATTCGTGGAGCGTGGCGTAGATCGGGTTCCGGTCGAATCTGACCCCAGCGGCGGCATCGTCGAGGAAGGCCGTCGACCCGAACGGCAGCTCGACGACGTGATGCAGGAGCTCGAAGCCGGCGCTGTCTCCGAGCCACATCCCAAGCTGGCGGAACCGTCGTGCGGTCAGGCGGTCTCCGTTCGGCAGCCGCACGTCCTCGCCGTCGAGCCGGCGGAGGATCTCGCTCACACGCTGGCGGTCACCCGGGTATCGGTCGAAATAGCGCCGGTTCTGCACGATCAATCGTCGATAGGTCGCGCCGTAGATGTCATCGACGTCCCGCCCGATCGGTGACAGGCCACCCGTGATGAAGGCCTCGCGCAGCCCATGGGGAGCGATCGACAGGTAAGACATCGATGTGAACCCGCCAAAGCTCTGGCCGAGGACACTCCACTGCTCGACCCCGAGCTCCCGCCGGATGGCCTCGCAGTCGCGGACGATCGAATCGGCTCGGAAATGGGTCAGGTAGTCGGCCTGTGCCTGCGGGGTATCACCCGGGATCGTGGGTCCAACCGGCGTCGACCGACCGGTGCCGCGCTGATCGAGCAACAACACGCGATAGTCCTGCAGCGCGCGCTTCATCCAGCCCGTGGGCGGGCTGGTGGGTCGCGTCGCTTCGAAGCCGGGACCGCCCTGGAGGAAGACGAGGTACGGGTGGTCGCCACCGTCCGGCGAGGCCACCTCGCGGGTGAAGACCGTGATCCGCGCCCCATCGGGCGCGCCGTGATCCAGCGGGACCTGGTGCTCGCGCTCCTCGAAGACCGCGCCGGGCGCCCGGTAGATGGTCATCCTGGAGTCGCCCATGGCGATCGCGCCATCGAGCCCTCGAGATCGCTCTCGTTCAGGAGCCGCGCGCTCTGACAGGTCGGGCGGACCGCGGCCTCGCGACGGATCGCGCGCAGGAAATGCCGATCGAACGGCCCGCGTGGGTACTTGCGCAGCACCGAGGCGCGCACGCCCTCGATCACGTCGAACTCGACACCGCGCACGTCGACCGCGGTCGCCCGGTCGAGCAGCAACGCTTCGATTCCATCCTCGGGTGTCACTCGCGGCTGCATATGGAGGATGATCGCGCTGGCTGCTCGGTCGGCGGCCTCCGCCGACATCCCCTGGTCCTCGAGGAATCGGCGCGCGATCTCCGCACCCTCGACCTCGAAGCACATCGTGTTCCGCGGGATCCGGGTGAGCCCGACGTCGTGGAACAGGGCGGCGGCCCATAGAACCTGTGCATCGAACGTGCGCCCTTCCCACGCGGCGATCTGTGTGCCCCAGCAGTACGACCGGACGGAATGCGTGAACAGGTAGCGCGGGAGCGTCGACTGCGCCCAGCGCCATGTCTCGGCGGAGATCGCGTCCTGGGGCACCGGAAGACCGGCGATCGAGCTCGGCAGCGGCGTCGCACGCATCCGACGATGGTAGCGGGGTCATACTTCGGCCGATGGCCAGATATGAGGTCAACCCACGGGCCGTGGCCCACGCGGAGCGCCTCATCCGTGCGCGGCAGTACGTGTTGCGGAGCGATTGGGGGGAGGCGCAGCCGACCGCCGACGATGAGAACCGATACCTCGAGTCGCACACGTGGGACGAGTACGCCGAGTGGCACCTTGGTCTGACGGTCGGTGCCAACGACGGCACCAAGACGCGGTACGCCTTCGTCTGCGGCGATCTCCGCCGCGTTCACCGTTCCGGGATCATCGCGTGCCACTTCCGCGCGGCGGAATGGAGGCACAAGGAGGTCGAGCTGGCCGCGCACGACCTGCTCCAGCTCATCGACAAGGTGAGTGCCTGACTCAGACCGCGTCGGTCCCCGCGTCCTCGTCGCCGGAGCGTCGCTCGCCACCCTCGTCGGGCGGTTGCCAGGAATACTGGGCGTACCGGAGCTGGCGCAGTCTCAGCTCGTCCATCCGCCCCTGCTCCTCGCGGAGCAGCTCGAGGTCGCGCGCTCGCTCCTCGGCGTCGATCTCGGCCGGATCGACCGCCGGCGCCGCGGGCTCCTCGGTGCCGCCAGCGCCGCCGAGCAGCTTCCGCAGGAACCCCATGCCCTATTCCTGACGCAGGACGCGCGGGTCGAACTCGAACGGGAGGACGAGGACGTACTTCCCCGAAAGTGAGCCGAATCGCGACGACGACCGGCGCCGAACGAACTGCCGGCCAAGCTCGGAGATCGACAGCGTCGAGCCGGGCGCCGGACTGACTCCCCACACGCTCGAGCCGCCATGCGGGTACAGCGGATCCTCGACGATCGCGGCCGTGACCTTGGCCCCCCTGAGCAGCGGGTCCCGCGTTGCCTTGAACCCGCTCATCACCCACGCGTGGCGCCCGCGCCAGACGAGCAGGCCGACCGGCCGGCCCGTCCTGCGCATCGCCTTGGCCGCCGTGACCATGGCCTCCTGGATCGTCGGGAAGCCGACGACCCGATATGGCCCGGCACCCATCATCGTCAGGCCGGCCGCCCACCCTCGGACGCTCGCGCCCTGCCGAACGCGACCGTTCCTCGACGGGCCGCTCCAGGCCCTGGCCAGGTTCTGAAGACGCAGTTGTGTGGAGGCGCTGCGGTCGGCGCCAGGGCGGACCATGTTGAGCATCATCTGCATGCTCGCGCCGACACATTGGACGAGATTCGTCTGCGCGACGTAGTCAGAGCGGGCGCCGAGGTCGAGCCGGAACGCCTTCGGGGCGGCCGCCTCGGTCACCGGCGCGAATGACAGCACCAGCAACCCGGCCAATGCGAGACCAACGGACCGTTGCGCGCGCACCGACTTCATGGAAACACGGTACGCCAAATGCGCAATATCGGATGCGATTGAAGGTTCCTGGCGCCCCGATTGTCATGTCATCGTGATGCGACCTTCCGAGGCAGAGGCCATGAGCGGCATAGAGGCGACCACGCTTGATCGACACGCTGGGCCCGCGGTCGACTTCGAGCGCTTGGCCGATGAGCATCTCGAGACCGCATATCGATTGGCCTACGCGATCCTCCACGACCCGTCCGAGGCGCAGGACGCCACCCACGACGCGTTCATCCAGGCGTGGCGGGCCTGGACGACGCTCCGAGACCCCGCCCGTTTCGAGGCGTGGTTCGACCGGATCCTTGTGAATACCTGCCGCAACAGGCTGCAGCGGCGATCCCGGTGGCAAGCGCGCGACATCTCGGACGAGGTCGTTGTCGCCTCAGGCGATCCCTTTACCCAGACCCACGACCGCGATGTCCTCGGGCCGGCTCTAGTCCAGCTCTCCCCGGACCACCGGGTCGTGGTCGCGCTCCGGTTCTACCGGGACCTCACGGTCGATCAGATCGCGGCGCGACTGGGCATCCCCGCCGGCACGGTGCACTCCCGACTCCATTACGCCCTCCGGCACCTCCATGAGCTCATCGACGACGAGCGCAAGGGAACCAAGCGATGAACGAGCAAGACCTGGACCTCGAGCCGCAGCTGCGCGCGTGGTATCGCGCAGAGGTCGACGCGATCCCGATGCCCGATCAGCTCCGACGCGATGTGCGCGCGGTGCCGAGCCGGTTTGCGCGCGTGGAGCCGCGGATCGGCCGCACCGGGCTGACGCTCCTTGCCGCTGCGGCCCTCGTGACGCTGGTCGGTGGCGCCGTTCTGTCCGGCACCCGTCCTGCCCCCTCCCCTACGCCGAGCGACCTGGCGGTCGCACCCTCCGTCGATCCGTTCGCGGCCCCGCCGACCTCGACGATCGTGGCGATCGACCCGACGTGGCGTCCCGCCGGGGCCATGGCATCCGGGCGCTCCGTGCACACCGCGACGCTTTTGCCCGACGGACGCATCCTTGTCGTCGGTGGCACATCCGTCGACCGCGGGGTGCTCTCGGCCGCCGAGGTCTGGGACCCGGCGACGCGATCCTTCTCTTCCGCCGGCAACGCGATCTCGGCGCGGATCGGACATGCGGCGACGCTCCTGCTCGACGGCCGCGTCTTCATCGTCGGCGGCGATGCCGAAGGGGGTAAGACGGCGGAGACCTGGGATCCGGCCACCGGCACGTTCTCTGCGGCCGGCACCATGACGGCGCTCCGTAAGGGGGGCCTGAGCGCAACGACGCTTCCGAGTGGTCGTGTCCTCGTCATCGGCGCCATCGAGTGCAGTTACTTCGTCAAGACCCTGCCGCGGTGCCAGGAGGCGGACAGGGGATCATCGGAGATCTGGGACCCGGCAACGAACGACTTCACCCGCGGCCCGAAGGTCCATATCGATCGAGACTGGCATACCGCGACGCTCCTTCCCGACGGACGCGTGCTGGTCGTTGGTGGCACGGGTCTCGCAAGTGACACACCGGAGTCCGCCGAGGTGTGGGATCCGACGTCCGGAGGGTTCACGGAGGTCGACGAGCCGCTGGAGTACCGCGCCGACAGCCACACCGCCACCCTGATGCCCGATGGCCGCGTCCTGATCGCCGGCGGCGGCACCATGAGTCTCGAGGACGAGACGTCGGGCGGGTCGCTCGCCTCGGCCGAGCTCTGGGACCCGGTCACGGAGGCCTTCGAACCGGCGGGCAGCATGGCCGAGATCCGGAGCAGGCACCAGGCGGCACGTCTGCCAGACGGTCGCGTGCTTGTCACGGGAGGAAGCGCCGCGCGCTTCACGGACGTGATAGATGACGCCTACGCGTCGACCGAGTTTTGGGATCCCGCCACGCAGACCTTCAGTGCGGGGCCCTCGATGATCCACGCACGTCGAAGCTTCACTCTGACCGTGCTCCAGGACGGGAGCGTCGTGGTCATCGGCGGCTGGTCGCGCACGGAGGCCGCCGAGATCGTGACGGAGGTCGCGACGGCGGAGATCTGGGGCGCGCCGGTCAGTCCCTAGGCCCGGGTCCATCCATCCGGCGGTACAGTCAAGCGGTGACATCGACCCGCGGACCATCGCCGCTCGGCGCGGCTCTCACGCTGCAGGACTTCGAGATGGAGCCCTACGCCGAGCTGGCGCGCCTGCGCGAGCGCGAGCCCGTGTCGTGGGTCCCGGTCCTCGACGGCTGGGTGGTAACACGGCGTGACCTGTGCATCGACGTTATGCGCGACGCCGCACGATTCACGGTCGACGATCCGCGCTTCTCGACGGCCCGTGTGGTCGGCCCGAGCATGCTGTCCCTCGACGGCGAGGAGCATCGGCGCCATCGCGACCCCTTCGCGGCAGCCTTCCGTCGAGCGGACGTCATGGAACGGTTCGCCCAGCGAGTGGAGAGCGAGGCCCTTGATCTTGTCGGTGCGCTGACCCCGACGGGCAGCGCCGAAGTGCGTCGCGAGCTGGCCGGTCCCCTGGCGGTTCGCGTCGTCGCGGCCGCGCTCGAGCTCATCGACGTCGAGCCGACGGTCGTTCTCGGCTGGTACGACGAGATCGTGGCCGCCGTGGATCGCGTGTCGGCCGGTGGCGAGATCGGACAGCGCGCGCCTGAGGCGGTGGCTGCCCTGGACCGGCATGTCGGCGCGACGATCGGCCACCGACACGGTGTCCTGCACAGGGCGACGGCGACGCTCTCGCAGACGGAGGTCGTGTCCAACGCCGCCGTGATGATGTTCGGCGGCATCGAGACGAGTGAGGGCATGACGACCTCGCTGTTCTGGCACGTGCTGACGACGCCGGGCGCGCTCGACGCCGTCATGACCGACCGCTCGCTGATCGCGAACGCGGTCGAGGAATCCTTGCGGCTCGAGCCCGCGGCGGCCCGCGTCGACCGCTACGCGACGGCCGATGTAGAGCTCGGTGGGGCGTCTATCCGCCGCGGCGATCTCGTCATCGCGTCACTGACGGCGGCCAATCGCGACCCGCAAACGTTCCCGGACCCGGACGCGTTCGACATCGCGCGACCGAACGCCCGCTCGCACGTCGCTTTCGCGCAGGGACCGCACGCGTGCGTCGGGCTGCACCTGGCACGCCTCGAGACGCAGGCCGCCCTCGAGTCCGCGCTGGATGGCTGGCCGGGACTCAGGCTCCAGGACGGCGCCACCGCCCCGACCGGCGTCGTGTTCCGCAAGCCTCGCTCGTTACCGGTCGCCTGGGACGCCTGACTAGAAGTCCCGACGACCCTCGAAACTCGCCTCGACACCCGGGCGCGTTCGCTCGTAGATCGCGAGTCGCTGGCCGCCAGGTCCGGCGAACGAGCGCACCGGGCCTTGTGGGATCTCCAGGCCGTGGCCCTCGTCCCAGCCTCGCGACCGGAGTTCCGTTCGCACCCGCTCGAGGTCATCGACGCGATAGACGAGGATCGGTCGATCGCCCTCGAGGTGGTCGGCGAGCAGGATGCGCGGCGGGCCCTCGGTCAGCTCGATCATCGCGACGCGGGTGCCCATCCCATCGATCGCAAAGATCAGCCGTCCGCCGAGGACCTCGGTGAAGTACGCGACGTCAGCGGGCACGTCCCGGCTGGGCATGTAGACGTAGTCGAGCGCTTCGAACATCGGTGCCAGCGTACTGCCGTCCTATCGATTCACATCGGTGGCGGCTGCCACCCGCCCGACGCCGACTCGACGATCCGGGCCGCTGCGAGCGCGACATCGTCGCGCCACGGCCCGGCGACCAGCTGCACGCCGATCGGGAGACCCTCCGGTGATGTCCCGCCACGGACGACGACGGCCGGCCAGCCGGTCAGGTTGTGGACGTCGCTGTAGGTGTCCCCGAACCAGTCGGCCGTGCTCTCACCGTGGCGGATCGCGGGCTGCGGCATCGCCGGGCACACGATCACATCGACGTTACGCATCCAGGTGGACAGTCGGGCCCGGATCGCATCCGCACGCTCGACCAGGGCCGTCAGCTGGTCGCCGGGTAGCGCCGGGCCGACCGTCACCCAGCCGCGCCTGTCGTACGAGCCCATGCCGGCGGTGCCCGCCTCGGTGATGAGGCGCTGGAGCCACGCGAACCCGTCCGCGCGGATGAGGGCGTCCCAAGCCGCCCAGGCCTCGCCCAGCCCCGGCGGCAGCCGCTCCTCGACGGTCGCGCCGGCGTCGGCCAGGCTCCGCGCAGCCGACTGCACGGCTGTCACGGTCTCCCGTGTGGGAGTCCGGATCGCGTTGTCGGTGAAGGTCACGATCCGGAGCGAGGCGAGATCCACGTCCCCGCGACGCCCGAGAGCGACAGGGGCGATGTGCGGGTCCTCCCCATCCGGACCGACGATGATCGGCAGCACGAGCTCGAGGTCCTCGACGCGACGGGCGATCGGTCCGAGCTGCGTGAACGATTCGAAGAGGCCGCCGAACCCCGGCCAGTGACCCGTCCGCGGCACGCGACCGCTGGTCGGTTTGATCCCTGCCACTCCACAGACGTGGGCGGGTTGCCGGATGCTGTCCCCGGTGTCGCTGCCGATGTCGAACGGGGATCCGCCGGCGGCCACGATGGCGGCCGCTCCCCCGCTGCTGCCGCCCGGCGTTCGCGCGACGTCGTACGGGTTCGACGTGCGTCCATAGACGTCGTTGTCGGTCTCGTCGGACCAGGTGAATTCGGGTGTGTTCGTCTTGCCGAGCAGGATCGCGCCCGCGGTCTTGAGTCGCGCCACGACCGTCGCGTCCCGGGCAGGGACACGCTGCCGCCACCCAACGGTCCCGGCCGTCGTCACGACGCCCGCCGTGTCGAAGGAATCCTTGATCGTGAAGGGGACGCCGTGGAGCGGTCCGAGGACCATTCCGGCCGCCCGCGTGGCATCCGCCTCGCGCGCCAGGTCCATCGCATCATCGGCGAATCGCACGACAGCGTTGATCCGGGGGTTCACCTCGGCGATCCGATCGAGACACGCTGAGACGATGTCCACGGACGACGCCCGACCCGAGCGGATCGTCTCAGCCAGCTGCGTCGCGGACAGCGCGGCGAGGTCGTCCACGGGTCAGCGTCCCTCGATCACCATACGTCGCCCGGTCGCCATTCGCAGCTGATCGGTGCACTGATGTCGAGCTCGGGCGATGTCGGAGTGGGAAGCACGAGGATGGACCCATCGTCGCCCGCCGTCCGCACGAGGCCGTCTCGGGTCCGGACTGAGGTGGGCCCGCGCCACGTGAGCCAGCCGAGCCGCTCGTAGAAATGATGCGCACCTGTGCCGAGCCCCCCGAGCTCGAAACCGTCGCGAATGTAGCCCGTCGCGTCACGCATCACGATGGTCCCGTGACCCCGACCCTGGAGCGCCGGGTCGGTGGCGACAGCCTCGACGTACCCGGTCCGCAACGGCCGATCGGCGATACGGAGCTCGCGCTCGACGACCGATGCGTGCGACACGATCCGGCCGTCGATCTCCAGTACGACGTGCGTGCCGCCGAGAGCGTGCTCCCAATCATCCTCGGTGAAGCCGTCCTCGCCGGGCGGGAACGCCGCCCACAGCAGGTCGCGGAGTGCCGCGATCTCGCGTGGGGTCAGGTCCGCCGTGGGAATGCGCCGAAGACCGCTCCCTGCGCCCGTCACTGTCCTCGCCTACGCCGCAAATCGCCACCGGGTCGCGCCGTGGGGTTCGGCGCCCGCGACCCCATAGACCGTGTCGTACCCGAGCCGGTAGAGGTTCCACGGCGGCGGCCCGGCGCTCGGGGCACTGAACGGGGCCGTCAGCGCGTCGCCTTCGACGGTCGCCGGCCAGCCGCCTTCGTTGTACTTCTTCGCGAGGGCGTCGAGCGTCGGGCGATCGGTCACCCGGGCCACGCCGCCTTCGAAGACGAGATCGATGCCGCTCAAGCTGACGGAGATGGTCGCCGCTGGATTGCTCGCGAGGTCGCGCGACTTCCGCGTCGCGTCACCGCTGGTGAAGTACAGGTCGCCGTCGTACCACATCGCACCGACCCCTGCGGCGTGTGGCCGTCCGTCGCTCCGGGCGGTCCCGAGGAACCAAGTCACGAGCGCCGACGGGTCGAGCGCCTCCAGCACATTCCGCGCCCGGCTCCACGGCAGTGCCTCGTTCCCATAGCGGTCGAGGTTGGTCGTCTCGATGGGATCTCGTTCGGTCACGGTGTCGCCGCCTTTCTCAGGCCCATGTAGTGGGCTCGCTCCTGGTCGTCGAAATGTTCGAGCGCGTAGCGCAGCGTGGTCCGCGGCATCGTCGCCGCGTGACGATCGAGGAACGCTCGCAGTCGAGCACGGTCGCTGTCGCCGGCGGCGCGCAGCGCCCACCCGATGGCCTTATGGATCAGATCCTGCTCATCGGTGAGGAGCGCCTCCGCGATGCGGAAGGTGTCGTCGACCTCGCCGCCACGGATGAACGCCATCGTCGCAAGGATCGCGGTGCGGCGCTCCCACATGTTCGATGACCGGGCGAGCTCGTCGAGCACGTCGTGCGGTTTGTCGACGAGCCACCGACCGACAACGTCCCAGGCGCCGAGGTCGACGAGGTCCCAGTCGTTGATCCGGTCGTGGCGCCGGAGATACAGCTCATAGAGCGCCCGCCGCTGCGCGTCCGGGGTGCGCTTGCCGCGGGCCTGCGTCGCCATGATGCGCACGGCGCCTGCGCGCGGTTCGTGGAAGGGTTCGTCGAGGAGCGCCTCGATCCCCGCAAGGTCCATGTCCGCGAACTCCTTGGCGAGAGCGAAGACCTGGCCCATGCGGACGCCCATGAACACATCGCCTTCGCCGTATTCACCAGGCCCGGTCTTGAAGTATCGCTTGTACTTCTGCAACTCCTCGGGCGACCGGAGAGTCTCCAGCCGCCCGAGGAATTCGCGTGCCGTGTGCGGTTCGGTCGCCATCTCAGTCGGCGGGTCGCTCCTGGAGCGCCCAGCCGTTGCCGTCCGGATCGTCGAAGAAGGCGAAGGAGTTCCAGCGCCCTCCCTTCCCGTCGACCCAGGTGCCGTTGTCGAAATGGCGGATGGGGCTGATCTCGAGACCTCGCCCGACGAGCTCGGCGTGCGCAGCCTCGATGTCGTCGACGACCAGCTGGAGGCCCTGGACCGATCCCGGGGCCGTTTTGATCGCCCCCTTGCCGACCATGATCGAGCAGCCAGAGCCCGGCGGCGTGAGCTGGACGATCCGGAACTCGTCGCTCGGCTGGTGATCGACGTCGATGTTGAAGCCGACCTTCTCACTGTAGAAGGCCTTCGCCCGGTCGACATCGGCGACCGGGATCGGCACGAGCTCCAGCTTGTAGTCCATCTCAGGCGACCGGCTGCGCGAGCCTGGCCAAGAGGTCGTCGAGGCGATCGAAGCCGTCGTTCATCCCCTCCTCCATGCCGCTCTCGACCATCGCGTCGCGGGCCTCGACCGACTGGTAGACGGAATGGTTGCGCATGACCGTCTTGCCGTTCTTCTCCTCGAGGGAGAGCGACTCGAGGGCGACATGGCCCGGAGCCCCTTCGAACTCGAATGTCTGGACCATGCTGTCAGGGGTCTGGGTGCCGTGGAAGACGCCGTGGAAGCCCCACGCATTGCCTTCGTCGTCGCTGTGGACGTAGCGCCACTTGCCGCCGTCCTGCGTGTCCCATCGCTCGACGGTCATCTTGTACTTGCGTGGGCCGAGCCACTGGACGAGCAGCTCGGGATCGGTGTAGGCCTTGAACACGAGGTCGCGCGGGGCGTCGAACTCTCGCGTGATGTCGATGAAGGGCGCACCGGCCGGGGTATCGATCTGGGTTGTGGACATCAGGGCTTCCTTTCGTTGGTGGTGACCTGGAGGGCTGCGAGCAGCGCGTCCAGGCGATCGTGGCTCTCCTCCCAGTACTCGCGATAGCTGACGAGCCACTCGGTCGCCTGCCGGAGGGGATCCGCCTCCAGATGGCTGAGCCGTGCCGTCGCCTTGCGGGTACGCGAGATGAGACCGGCCGACTCGAGCACCTTGAGGTGCCGCGAGATGGCCGGTTGGGAGACCTTGAATGGCGCCGTCAGCTCGAGGACGTTCGCGTCCCCTTCCGCGAGGCGGGCGAGGATCGCCCGTCGGGTCGGGTCCGCGAGAGCGCCGAAAACGGCATCGAGCTGGTCGTTCATGACATTCATAACAATATGGTTATGAACGTCGTTTGTCAACCCCTCTGTGAGGGATCGTGCGCCCGATCGGTCGGATCAGGCCGCCCTAGTCGGCGTCAGGCGCACGACGGGGATCACGCGCCCCGTCTGGGCCGGGTAGTCAGCGAACCAGGGCAGGGCCTTGACGTGATCGTCCCAGAGGAGGTCACGCTCTTCCCGCCCCACGATCGTCGCCGTCACGTCGAGGCGCTGATCGTCCGCCTCGATGGTCACATGGGGATCAACCTCCAGGTTGTGCACCCAACTTGGGTCGGTCCTGGCGCCTCCCGCGGTTCCAGCGACGATGTAGTCGGCCCCGTCGCGGTGGTAGGTGAGGATCGCGCGACGCGGCTCCCCGGTCTTCGATCCTTTGCTGGTCATGATCAGGAGCGGATGGCCGGCGAGCGGGCCGCTCACGACCTTCCCGCTGTTCGACCGCATCTCGGCGATGAGCTGATCCTCGAAGGGGTTGTCGTCCGGCATGGTGCGTCCTCCGCTGGCTATCTCGTTGCAGACGCAACGATGCCACGGATGGGCCGAGCTTGCCTCCGCCGCGACCTCAGCGCTTCTTCGCGGCGGCGTCCGTCTCGGCCATGCGCGTCTGGACGACGGTCGCGACCAACGCCTTCGGCAAGGGCCTGTCGGGTTGGAAGCGGATGGCGCCCTTCGTCGTGTCGTAGCCCGCGAGCAGGGACTTGTGGGCCTCCATGGCGGCCGGGCTCATGACGTAGAACGCGACATGGGACTTCGCGGCTCCGAAGGAGACCAGGGGTCGGCCGCGGTACCTGAACGCCGGGAGCGAGTAGCTGATCGCCTCGACAGCCTCCGGTGCTGCGGCGGCGATGGTCTCCCGCAGGGACTGGAGGGCGAGTCGCTGGTCGTCGGGCAGGCCGGCGAGGATCGCGTCGATCTGCGCGGATGCCAATTCGTCATTCGCCAACGTCTACGACCTACGCGAACAGCTGCGGATCCGCGGCAGGGCGCCGTGCGCGAGCACAATCGGACATCGGCGACGTGATCGTCGTCACGGTCAGACCCGGCCTTCGTGGAGCTGGCTCACGAACTTGTCGATGCGCCGGGTTCGCGTCTCGTCGGTCTTGGCGTCATCGATGGCGAGCGTGAGCCGACGCTTGTTGCTGTAGGACAGGCCATCGAACGTCGCGCGCGCCTTCGGATCGGCGTCGAGCGCGGCGGAGAAGTCGGCCGGAACATCGACCTCCCGAGGTGCCGTATCGAGCTCGAGCTCGACCTCGATCTCGTCGCCGGCCTTGAGACCTGTGGCCGCCCGATGCTCGGCCGCGACCCCGACCATGTAGGTGTCGCCATAGACCGCTACCGTGTTGCGGTAGGTGTAACCGTTGACGGTGACGAGAACCGGGGGACGCTTGCCCTTGCCGAGAGCCTCGACGACGTCCTCGGGGATCCGGAACCCTGTCGCGGTCTTGCCACCGAGCTCGAGGGTGGTCTTGAATCGCATCGGATGATCAGTATGGCATCGACAGACAGACCAACCCGATGACACGGCCGCGGACGGCTTGGCTTCGACCGTTCACGAACCGGATCGTCAACCCGATCAGTCGCCGCGTGGCAGGCCACCTTCCGTGGTTCGGCATCATCGTCGTGCCGGGACGGACTTCCGGCCTGACGAGGCGCGTGCCGATGAACGTCTTCCGCGACGGCGAGGATTACGTGTTCGCTCTCACGTATGGCACGGATGTGGACTGGGTGAAGAACGTGCTCGCCGCGGACGGCTGCCAGCTCGAGACCCGCGGCCGGATCGTCGCGTTGCGCGACCCGGTCGTCATCCACGATCCGAGCCGGCGGCTCATGCCGTGGCTTGTTCGGACGTTCCTCGGCGTGATGCGGGTGACCGACTTCGTGCGGATGCGACCGGCCGCATAGGCGCGCGCCGCGCGATATCCGAGGCCGGTCGCGTCAGGCGTGGAAGGCCTCGAGGGCCTCTCGTTCGCGTTCCACGGCGCGCTCGTCACGGGCCGTCAGGTCCTTGAACGGATCGAGGACGATCCGCCCGTCCTTGAGCGACCACCCCCCGGCGACGACGCCGTCGACGAGGTACGTCCCCACCGAGAACGGGTTCTTCGTCGAGAAGACGCGCGGTCGGTACGGCTCTGGCAGCAGCCCGGTCCGTCGCGCATGGACCAGCAGGTTCGCATCCCAGTGCGGCAGGAACCGCACGGGCGCTGGCGAGTCGGGATCCGGCAGCTGGCCGTCGGGCAGATCCACCAACTCGCCGCCGTCCTCGTCGCGGAAGGACCGCAGATCCAGGCTGCGCGCGGCCTCCTTGGCGGTCGTGATCGAGATCCCGGCCCATGATGCGATGTCTCGCCACGCCCCTGGTCCGAATGCCCGCAGGTACGCTCGAACGAGGTGCGCCAGGCCATCGGCTTCCGTCGCCGTGGTCGGACCGATCCAGTCCTCCGCGAGGCCCAGGCGGTCGGCTCGGCGACGCTCCCACGTGCCGGCCGGTGGCACACGCACAAGATCCACCCACAGGCCCAGGGTCCCGACGAAGCCAGTGGCGAGATCGCCCAGCTCCTTGACGGATCGCGGACCGTCCGCCAGTGCGGCATGGATGCGGTCCGCCGCCGCCTGCATGTCCTCCTCCCCTGCCCCGGTCAGCCGTCCCACGGTCTTCCGCCATTGCTCGCGCCGAGCCTCGCGAACACCGAGCGCATAGAGCCAGTACTCATGCCGTGAGACGACGTGGATCGTCACCCGCATCAGCGTGGCCTGGATCACCGCTCGATCCTCCAACGCACGCGTGAGCGCGGGACGTTCGAAGCCGTCAAGCCTCGTCCACAGGCCGACATACCCGGACGGCGCGTACTGCGTCTGCAGGCCGCCGACCTGGTCCACGGCGTCCGGGATCGACAGTGTCGAACGTTCAAGCAACAGCTGTCGCGCCAGGAGCGCGCGGTTCAGGGCGCGCTGCGTCAGGATCTTGTCAGCCACCGGGCGATGATGGCATCTCGAGCGATCGGGGCGGTCGTATGCTGCGTGGATGGCGACCGACGTCCGGGCCAGGACCGGGCTCGCGGGCATCTCGTGGTCGATCGCCGTCGCGATCGTCCTCCCGCTGGCCGGACTTGGGCTGCTCCTCGCTCGCCCAGAGCTCGACCACGAGTGGGAGCACCATCCGAGTCATTTCTGGCTCGTCCTGATCACGGCCGGCGTCAGCGTCGTCCTGGCGTATGTGACCAACGTCGCGGCCGGTCGCTACCGCGACGCGCGCCTGGTGCTGATCTCGCTCGCGTTCCTGTCCGCCGCCGGGTTCCTCGGCCTGCACGCGCTCGCGACACCCGGCGTCCTGCTCGAGCAGCCGAATGCCGGGTTCGTCATCGCCACCCCGGTCGGGCTGATCCTCGCATCGATATTCGCCGCCGCGTCGACCAGCGCGATCGCCGGGCCTCGCGCACGCGAGGTGCTCCGCATCCGACCGGTGCTGCTCGGCGGTCTCATCGTCTTCATGGTGGTCTGGGGGGTCTTCTCCCTCGCCCGGCTGCCACCCCTGGATGGGCCGCCTCCTGTCAAGGAGGGAGTCGGCCCGCTGACGGTCCTCGGGGGCGTCGCGGTCGCCCTGTATGCCTTCGCTGCATGGCGCACGATCCGCATGTATCTCGATCGGGGCGGCGCGCTCCTGCTGTCCGTGGCGATCGCGCTCATCCTGCTTGCCGAGGCGATGATCGCCGTCGTCCTGAGCCGGAACTGGCGCTTGAGCTGGTGGGAATGGCACATCCTGATGCTCGCCGCGTTCGCGCTGATCGCGCTCGGAGCCCGTGCCGAGTACCGCCGGAGCGGCTCCCTCACGGGCGCGTTCGGCGGGCTCTATCTCGAGCAGACGCTCGCCCAGATCGACCGATGGAATGCGGGAGCGATCGCGGCTGTCGCCGCGGCCGATGCGAAGGGCGGCTCCATCGACCGAGTGCTGTCCCAACTCCGCACGGAAGGCGCCTCCAGCGACGAGGTCGCGCTCCTGGCCGGCGCCGCGCACGAGCTGCGCCGGCTCGACGCGTCCTTCCAGCCGTATCTGCCCTCGGTCGTCGCGGAGCGGATCCGGCGCGAGGGCACGGGTGCCGCCATCCCCGGAGAAGAGCGTGTCGTCAGCGTGGTCTTCGCAGACCTCGCCGGTTTCACGACCTTCAGCGAGAGACGCCCACCGACCGAGGTCCTCGCCATGCTCAACGCGTTCTGGGGAGTGGTCGTCCCGGGGATCGACCGCGCCGGCGGCGTCATCGAGCATTTCGCCGGCGACGGGGTGATGGCCATCTTCAACGCGGGCGGCGATCAGCCCGACCACGCGCGGCGTGCCGCGCAGGCGGCAACGGCCATCGTGGACGCCGCGCGACCACTGGCCGCCGACCATCCGGGCTGGCCGATCTTCCGGGTCGGCGTCAACACAGGGCCAGCCGTCGTCGGGGATGTCGGTGCCGCGGAACGCCGGAGCTTCGCGGTCATCGGCGACACGATCAACACGGCTGCGCGGCTCATGACCGCGGCGGAGCCGGGGCAGATCGTCGTCGGCCGCGCCACATGGGAAGCGCTCGGCCCGGATCGCGTCGGCGCCGAGCTCGGAGCCGTGCGCGTCAAGGGCAAGCGCGAAGCTGTCGAGGCGTGGCGACTCGGGCCGTCGTGACCACGCGATCCTGGAACGTCGTCTCCGTGCGGTGCGACGCGCCGTCCTCGATGGAGGCGTACGCCTTCACGATCACGTCGAGGACATGGCGGGCGTGCTCGGCCGTCAGGACCGGGTCGGCCCTCCCGCGCAGGCAGTCGACGAAATGGCGGACGCCGGTCTCGACGACTTCGTGATCGTCCGTCGGGACCTCGACGTCGTCTCGCCAGCCCTCCAGCGCCGACGGCGAGTCGTCGTCGACGTAGATGCTGACAGGCGCGTGGCGGTCGTGCGACTGGCCGCCGAAGCTGATCGTCGCCTTGGTGAGGTGCACTTCGAGCCACGGAGCCCGGGTGCTCGCCGTCCCGAAGCTCGCAAGGAGCTGCCCGAGCGCGCCGTTCGCGAACTCCAGGTTGATCAGAACGTGGTCCGGGGTCGTGACCGCGATCTCCTCGCCGGTCAACGGCCCGCCGCGGACGATCCGCGTCGGCGCGCCGACGCCGCCCATCGCCTGCACACGGGCGACGGGACCGAGCAGAGCCGTCATCGCGTGGAGTCGATAGACCCCGTGGTCGATGACCGGGCCGACACCAGGCCCGTAGAAGGGCCGCGGGTCGCCGGTGTACTCGCGCCAGGCCGCCGGCCCCGGATCGGCGTGGTGAGCGACGACCAGGGTCGCGGGCCCGTATCGCCGCGAGTCGACGAGGTCCCTCAGCCACTGGACACGCCGCGTCGCCGCGACGCCCGGGGCGCACAGGAACGTGAGGCCGCGGTCGGTGGCCGTCGCGATGAGCCGGTCTGCCTCCGCGACGGTACTGGCGATCGGCTTCTCCGAGTAGAGGTTCAGCCCCGCGTCCAGGATCGCCTGGTTGACCGTCGCATGCCGGGGTGCCGGCGCGAGGTCGATCACCGCATCAAGCCCGCCCGCCCCGAGCATCGCATCGAGATCATCGAACGCGGCGGCGCCCGGCGACCATCCGGCGATCGCCTGCGCCCTGCCACGTGCCGCGTCGAGCCGGACGTCCATGAGCGCGGCGACCCGGACGTCGCCGGCCATGTCGGCGAGCGCCGGCAGGTAATGGCGTGCGGCGACATCGCCGCAGCCGACGATGCCGATCCTCAACCGGTCTGTAGCCACCCGCCGATAGTAGTCAGCGACGGGTGGCGCCGCTGAGCGCTAGGCCGCGTACACGTCCCGCGGCGTCACCACGTCGGGTACGCCCACTTCGATCGGGTTGTTGGCGGGATCCTGGCTCCACTCGAACCAGCCGCCGTCGTACACCGCGATGCGTGGCCAGTCCTGGAGAAAGGCGTAGAACCACGTCTCGCTGGCCCGCCAGCCGGTGCCGCAATAGAACGCGACCCACTTGTCCGGCACGATCCCCGCTTCGGCCCAGTTGGCCGTGATCTCGGGATAGGCGCGCATCGTGTTGTCGACGTTCCGGTAGTGCTGCATGTGGTAGGCGTCCGTGCCGCAGTTGCCCCACACGTCACCCTTGATCCGGCCGGCCGGGCCGATGTAGTTGTAGCCACTGACGTTGCCGATGTGCTCGCGCCATGTGCGGACGCTGACCAGAGCCGCGCCGTCGGTGTCGGCGATGATCTCCTTGGCCTCGTCGATGTCGACGATGACCTCCGGACGGACCGGGATGACCGCGCCGAAGTCGGTGACCGGCGACGGCTCGCGCAGGACCGTCTCGACCGGGTTGCCGGCGCGGACCCACCAGTCGTACCCGCCGTCGAGCAGTCGGACGTCCTCGACGCCTGCGTAGGTCAGGATCATCAGCGCCCGGGTGGCAGCGATCTGGCCCGCCCGACGACCGGGCCATTTCTCGTTGGCCTGCCCCTCCGTGTCACGCCCGTACACGACGACGGTCGTGTCCTTGGTGATGCCGAGCCCGCGGATCGCCGCATCGAGGACGTCGGGAGACCGCCGGTTCCAGTCGGCGGGGTCTTCGAGCACATTCGTGTCCAGGTACAGGGCACCGGGGATGTGCGCCTCGGCGTACTCCTCGGGAACCCCGAAGTTGACGTGGAACAACAGGAAGTCGCCCCTCGGCGCGGCCTCCGGGCGCTCGCCGGCGAGGACCTGGCGCAGCCAGTCGATGTGCACGAGCCGGTCGTACTTCGGGAGCCGCTCGACCGGCAACTCCGGGTCGGCCGCCCAGGCCGCGAACCCGTCGGCGTAGATCCGAGCCGCCGGGATGCCGAGCGACTCGAGCCTGGTGACAAGGGCCGAGGCGTCGTCGGGCCCGTTGCCGTAGACCACCACATCGCGGTCGGCGGTCACACCCTTGCCGGCAAGCAGGCGGGCGATCTCAGGCTCGTCGACCGTTCGGAGCCAGTCGATCGGGAACCCGACTGCTCCCGGGATGTGGCCGCCGCGAAGTTCGCCGTTCAGGCGCCACCCGTTATAGGCGGTCAGCGATCGGACGTCGACGACCGTCACGGACGGATCGGCGAGTCGATCGCGGAGTTCGGCGGTGCTGATCGTGGCGGTTGTCGTCATCGGGATCGTCCCCTCGTGGTGGGTCGGGATAACAAGAAACCCCTGCGCCTGCAGGGGTCCGGGGTGAGGGCCGGCGTGCGGGTCTACGTCGAACGCACGCCTAGCGACACCACCTGCCCTGCTCGGCAGCGGCATGACACATGCAGTGGTGGTGCGTGCGGGTCATCGCGGCGCATTGTCCACTAATCGACTAGGGATTGCAAGGCCTGGCAACGAACGCAGCCACGGGCTGGGAACGAGGCCTGGCCTCACGCCTGCGTGGTCTCGGGCGCATCCCGATTGACCCCGCGTCGCAGGCGAGCGGGCGACAGCGGCAGACACGACACGACGAGGACCACGGCGATGGCGACGAGCATCCAGAGGCTTGCGCCGAAATCCCCCGTCAGGTCTCGAGCGGCGCCGAGGATGACCGGGCCGCTCGACGACACGATGTAGCCGCCGAGCAGCATCAGGGCCGCGACCGATCCCACGCGCGCGGGATCGTCGGCGACGTCCAGCGGCAGCGTCAGCACCAGCGGGAATACCGCGCCGAGCGACAGACCGAGGACCACCATCCACGCGAACGCGAGCTCCGGCGCCACGATGATCCCGACCAGCCCACCGACCGCGATCGCCGACGACACGAGGAGCTGCGGCCGGCGCGGTCCGAGCCGATCCGCGATGAGCGGGACACCGATGGTGGTGATCAGGCCGATGCCGTTGAACACGCCGATCAACGCACCGGCATCGGTCGTGTTCCAGCCGCGCTCAACGAATGCATTCGGCAACCAGGACACGATCCCGTAGAAGAGCACCGACTGCAGGCCGAAGACTGCGACCAGCAGCCACGCCGTCGCGTCCCCCCACGGCAGCCGCCGAGCGGTGGTCGCCCTGTCGGCGGGGCGCCGATCGAGTCCGCCCAGGACGACCCAGGCGACCACGGAGAGGATCGACAGAGTCGAGATGACCAGGAGGGCCTGGCGCCAGTCGTCCCCGGCGGCCAGCGGCACGGCGAACCCGGCGGCCAGCGTCGAGCCGGCGACGATGCCGCCGGCATAGGCGCCGGTGCCGAGGGCCGGACGGTCGGGCATGCGTCGCGACACGATCATCGAGGGGATCGCCCCGGCCGTCCCGATCCCGATGCCGATGCCGAGCGTCGCGAGGAGCACGAGCGGCACCGTCGGAGCGAACGCCCGGGCGAGCCCGAAGGCGACGATCGCCACGAGGCAGGCCGCGAAGGCCACGCCGGATCCGAAGCGCGCGGCCAGACGCGGACCCACGGGTGCGAACAGACCCATGCACAGGACCGGGATGGTGGTGAGCAGACCGGCGATGCCCGCCGACAGCCCGAGATCCTCGCGGATGAGTGGCAGCAGCGGCCCGATCGCGAGGATCTGCGGTCGCATCGCCAGCGACGCCACGAACAGGCCGGCGATGACGCCCAGCGGGATCGCGGCGCGACTCACGGCTTCGTGCCGTCCCCTCGGCCCGGCGGGCACGCACCGATATGGGGCCGGGAATCGGGCATCCGCGAACTCTAGCCGACCGGCGGCGCCTGCCCGGCCCGATCACGCGTACCTAGGAACGGCGCCGCTACTACCTTGGCACCGCCAGTTCGTGCGTGCATACTCCTCGGTATGGCACGTCCTCGTACGACCGCCGGCCTCCGCGTCGGCCAGGCCGCGGAGATGCTCCAGGTGTCCGTTGACACTCTGCGGCGCTGGGAGGCCGACGGGCGGCTGCGGGTCGACCGATCGGCGGGTGGGCAACGAGTGATCGCCATCGAGGAAGTCAGCCGGCTGCTCACCGAGCGACGGGTGAGCGGATCGGACCGGCCCATCGTGGCGCAGTCCGCGCGCAACCGTTTCCATGGCATCGTCACGCGCGTCGAGAAGGATCGCGTGGCTGCCGTGGTCGAAGTGATGGCCGGACCCCACCGCCTGGTGAGCCTGATGACGGCCGAGGCCGTCGATGAACTGCGCCTGAAGGTAGGCGACGAGGCCGTGTGTGTGGTCAAGGCGACCAATGTCATCGTCGAGATGCCGGCCGGCGGTCGTGGTGGTGGCGGATGACCCTGGTCGCGCCGGCGGCGTGATCGGGCGCCGTGCCGTGCTCGGCGCGGCCCTCCTGTTCGCGCTGTTCCTTGGCCTGCCGATCCTCGTCCTGGTCGGGCGGGCCGTCGTCGGTGGCTCGCTTGCGCAGTCACTCGGCACGCCCGCCGTGCTCGATGCGATCGCGCTGAGCCTCGTCACGACGTCGGCCTCGCTCGCGATCACGGTCGCGTTCGGGTTGCCGCTGGCCTACGTCCTGGCGCGTCGGACGTTCCCGGGCAAGCGTCTTGCCGAGATCGTCATCGACCTGCCGATCGTGCTGCCGCCGGCGGTCGCCGGGCTCGGACTGTTGCTGGTCTTCGGCAACCGCGGGCTGCTTGGAGGCCCATTGAACGCGCTGGGATTGAGCATCCCGTTCACGACGGCCGCGGTCATCCTCGCCCAGACATTCGTGTCGGCACCGTTCTTCGTCCGCTCTGCGCGCACGGGCATCGCCGGCGTCGACCGTCACCTTGAGGACGCTGCGCGAGTCGATGGGGCTTCGGAATCCCATCTGTTCCGGACCATCACCGCCCCGCTCGCGAGCTCCGCACTGGCCGCCGGGTTGGTGATGAGCTGGGCGCGGGCGCTCGGTGAGTTCGGCGCGACGATCATGTTCGCGGGCAATGTGGCAGGACGGACCCAGACCCTACCGCTTGTGGTCTACGCCGAGTTCGGGGCGGGTGACCTCGATGCGTCGATCGCGGCCGCCGGCGTGCTGGTGCTGGCAGCCTTCGGCGTGCTCGCCGCTGTCCGTGTGTTCCACTGGGGCCGGGCGCTGGACACCCGGGGACTCGCCTGAATCGAGGTCAGCCTTCGGGACTTCCCAGCGGCGTGGTCTGCACCAGATGCGCCGGCGCGTTGTGGACGGCAGGGATGCTGCCCAACCGGCCGGCCTGGTAGTCGGCGACAGCCTGCATTACCTCCTCGCGCGTGTTCATGACGAATGGCCCGAGCCAGGCCACGGGCTCGCGGATCGGGCGACCGCCCAGGACCAGGACGTCCATCGACGGACTGCGACTCTCCTGCTGGCGCGCTGCCTCGATCGTGATGGTGTCACCCGGCCCGAAAACGACCAGCTGACCCGTCTCGATCGGCCGGCCCTCGGCTCCGACCGAGCCCTGACCGTTCATCACGTAGACGAGCGCGTTGTAATCGGGCCGCCACGGCAGCCGGAGGCGTGCGCCGGGACCCAGCGTGGCGTGGACCAGGGTCATGGGGCTGTACGTCGAGCCCGGGCCGGCCTGACCCGCGACGTCTCCCGCGATCACGCGGACCAGTGCCCCGCCGTCGGGGGACGAGAGGAGCGACACCTCGCTCGCGCGGATGTCCTGGTAGCGCGGGGCAGCCCACTTTCTGGAGAGCCGGCAGGTTGACCCACAGCTGGAAACCGTGGAACAGGCCCCCGCTGGCCACGAGGGCGTCGGGAGGCCGCTCGATGTGGAGGATGCCCGAGCCGGCCGTCATCCACTGCGTATCGCCGTTGGTGATGACGCCACCCCCGCCGTTCGAGTCGCTGTGCTCGAAGACGCCGTCGATCATGTACGTGACGGTCTCGAAACCGCGGTGTGGATGCCACGGCGTGCCCTTGGCCTCGCCGGGCGCGTATTGCACCTCGCCCATCTGATCGAGATGGATGAATGGATCCAGGTCCTCGAGCGCGACGCCGGCGAATGCCCGCCGAACGGGGAAGCCCTCCCCTTCCACGCCGTGCGGGGCGTTCGACACGCCGCGGACCGGGCGCTCACGCGCGATGGCGAGATCCGGTTCAAGGATGCGCGGGAGGACGGACAGATCTTCGACGACGACTGCGGGCATGCGAGCTGGACTCCTTCGGTTGTGCCGACACGCTACCCGCAGGTAGTTGCGTTGTCAACCACTGGCGCGATGCGCCCTATGCTGTGGCGGGCTGGTCGACCGACACCCACGCTCGATCCAGCGCCAGGTGGATGACCGTCGAGCGCTCTTCTGCGAGGGCCTGCCGCAGGGCGGGCTCGACGTCGGCGTCCCGGTCGATGCGGACACCGCGAGCGCCGAGACCCCGGGCGATCGCCGCGAAGTCGATCGTGCCGAGCTCCGTTGCGATCGCCAGCCCCGCCCCGCGCCTCGACTGCCACATCCGGATCGTCCCGTATTGCTCGTTGTCGAACACGAGGACGATGATGCGGGCACCCTCGCGCGTCGCCGTCTCCAGCTCGGCCATGGTCATCGCCATCCCGCCATCGCCCGCCAGCGCCACGACTGGCCGATCACGGTGGACGAGAGCCGCCGCGATCGCGGCGGGCACCGCGTAACCCATGGCCCCGGACGTCGGCCCGATGAAAGTCCCGGGTCGACGGAACCGGAAGCCGCGACCGGCCCAGCCGGCGAAGTTGCCAGCGTCCGTGGTGAGGATCGCGTCGTCGGGGAGGACGTGCCGCAGGGTCGTGATCACCCGTCCAGGATGGACACCTGGGCCCGTCCAGTCGTCGGCATTCGCGTCGACCGTGGCGGCCTCTTCCCAGGCGGCCCGGTCCGTCACGTTGTTGGCCTGCCGGCGCCGGACAAGGTCGGCATCGAGCACCGCCTTGCCGACCAGCCGATCGTTGGCCGCGCGCAGGAACGTGCGGGCGTCGGCGGCGACCGTGATGTCCGCGGGGCGTGGACCGGACGAACGATGTGGCTCGATGTCGACGTGGGCCCAGCGCGTCGCGACCGCCGGGATCGTGTCATCCCATGACGTCGGCTCGCTCAACCGGCAGCCGATGACGAGCATCGCGTCGGCCGTGGCAAGCCGCTCGCGGATCGTCGGTGCGGCACCCAACCCGGCCATCCCGAGATACAGCTCGTGGT
Organism: uncultured Chloroflexia bacterium; assembly: GCA_963819655.1. GTDB lineage: Bacteria > Chloroflexota > Limnocylindria > Limnocylindrales > CSP1-4 > SPCO01. The sequence continues at coordinate 663,188 of CAWFXA010000003.1, forward strand.
CGTTGGAGATCACGTCGGCGCGTCGCCACGAGGCGACGATCGGCACCTGGAGAAGCTCGGCGAAGCGCAGGAGGTCGGTCGAGGTGCGCGCCCGGAGGATGCCGCCGCCGGCGAGGATGACCGGTCGTTCAGCGGACGCGAGGAGCTCGATGACTGCTCGGATGTCGCCATCGGACGGACGTCCGCCGGTGGGGCGCTCCGCGACGACGCGCGCGTCCTCAGGGACCGGCTCGTCGAGCAGGTCCTCCGGCAGTGACAGGAGCACAGGGCCCGGGCGGCCGCCCGAGACCTGGCGCAGGGCCTCGCCGAGGATGGTGGCGACATCGGCGGCGTCCGTCGGCTCTGCGGCCCATTTCGCGAGCCCGCCTATGGTGCCGACCTGATCGATCTCCTGGAATGCCTCGTGACCTCGGTGCGCCCGCTCGACCTGCCCCACGAGCGCGAACATCGGGGTCGAGTCCTGGCGTGCCGTGTGGATGCCGATCGCGAGGTTGGCCGCGCCGACCGCGCGGGTCCCGATGCATGCCGCCGGTCGACCGGTCAGGTTCCCGTGGGCCTCAGCCATGAACGCCGCTCCGCCCTCGTGGCGGGTGGCGACGACCCGGATCCCCACCTCGTCCAGGGCCTCGAGCAGACCCAGGAAGGACTCGCCCGGCACCGTGAACGCGTAGCGCACCCCGGCCATCCGGAGCGCATCCGCCACGAGCCTGGCGACCGTGCGCGGTCCCGTCGGCTCGGCGGGTGAGGCATCGGCCTCGGCCGGAGCCTCGTCTGCGGGCAAGGTCTCGATCTCGGCTACGGGTGGGCTCTCGGTCTCGGCGGCGGTCTCGGGCGGGCTCTCAGTCTCGGCCGCGGGCTCGATGTCCGAGCTGACGGCCGCCTCGTCCTCGGCCGCCGTTCGCGCGACGTCGTCGGTCATCAGAACGCGAGCGGGTACGCCACGGTCGACAGCACGAGCCCGAGCACGATGATGACGATCACCGCGATCATGACGGCCTTCGCGAAACGCGATCCAGGCAGCAACGTCCAACCCTTAGCGGTAGTTCTGGAACTGGAGCGGGACCGGCTCGTCGAGCTCGCGCAAGCGTGTGATGACCTTCTGGAGCTCGTCCTTGCTCTTACCCGAGACGCGGACCGCGTCGCCCTGGATCTGCGACTTGACCTTCGGGAACTCGTCGCGGATGAGCTTGGTCAGCCGTTTGGCGATCTCGTCGGTCAGGCCGCGGCGCAACTTGATCTCCTGGCGGACCTTGTTGCCGCCGGCGGGTTCCACCTTGCCCCAGTCGAAGATCTTGAGTGACAGGTTGCGCCGGATCGCCTTCGACTCGACCAGGTCCTTGATCGCCGCGGCCCGGTACTCATCATCGGTCACGAGCACGATCTCGTCCTTCGCCTGCGTCAGGTCGACCGTGACGCCCTTGAAGTCGTAGCGCTGACCGACCTCGCGACGCACCTGGTCGAGCGCGTTGCGCAGCTCCTGCTCATCGAAGTCGCTTACGACGTCGAACGAGACATCGCCTGCCATGAATCCTCCTTGCGTTACGCGGCTTTTACGCGCCGGCCGACGACTCGCGTCGATGCCACCATTCGCGGAAGCGGGCGATCCGCCCATCCGCCGCGATCTCCATCGTTAGAAAGCCGGCGAGGCGCACCCGGGCCCGATCGGCGCGGTTCACGTAGCTCGCGTGCCACGCCGCCAGCACGGTCGAGCCGGAGACCCAGTGACGCTCCACGGTGAATTCGACGTCCTGCTGGCGATCGGACTCTTCCAGAAGGTATGCCCGCACGGCATTGTGACCGACGACCGGCGGCTCGAACGGGTCCTCGCGGTACTCGACGTCGTCCGTGAACAGCTCAGTCCAGGCATCGCCATCGAACGACTCCCAGGCGCGGCCGTATCGCGCGAGCAGATCCTCGGCGGCGGCGTGATCCAGGTCCATCGTCAGGCCGTCTCCTCCAATCGTCGCAGCAGACCGGTCGCGATCCGGTAGCTGTGGCCTCCACCCATCACGAGGACGGCATCCCCGGGCCGAACCTCGCCGGCAAGCCATTCGGCCGTCGCGTCCACCGATCCGGGTGCTGCCACCGGGATGGCCCGTCCGAGTCGTGTCACAGCCGCGGCCAGGTCCCCTGCCGACGCGATCGTCGTGTCCGGATCGCGGCCGGGCCAGATGTCTGCGATCGCGACCGCATCCGCGGTTGCAAGCGCATGAGCGAAATCGCTCGCCAGCGCTGCCGTCCGATGGTACGTCAGCGGCTCATAGACCGCCCACAGACGCCTGCTGGGCTCGCGCTGGCGGAGCGCGGCGATCGTCGCCCGGATGGCCGTCGGGTGGTGACCGTAATCGTCGTAGACGACGACTCCACCGGCCTCCCCCTTGCGTTCGAGTCGACGGCCGACACCCTCGAAGGTCTCGAGACCGCGCACGATCGCGTCCGGTGGTACCCCCAGCGTCGAAGCTGCCGCGGCCACGCCGAGAGCGTTCGCGGCGTTGTGGCGGCCGGCCGTCGGCAGGCGCGCGATGAGCGGCCGGGGCTGCGTCCCCAGTCCGTCGAGCTGCAGTGTCGTTCCGCCCGGGTCCTCGGCGATGATCCGGCCAGTCACGGCGAACGACTGAGGCGCGGCCGATGCGGGGACCGGGTCTCCGTCGGCGAGCGCGACCGCGACCAACGCGCCGTGCGTGTCAGCCAGGCCATCGACGATCGTGGCGACACCTGGATCGGCCACGTTCGCGATGACCGTTCCGCCAGGTGGCATGCCGCGCAGCCACTCTCGGAACGCGTCGCGTACGGCGGCGGCGTCGGCGAAGATGTCGGGGTGGTCCCACTCCGCACTCGTGAGCACGGCGATGTCCGGCCGGTACGCGTCGAAGTTCCCGGCATACTCGTCGGCCTCGACGACGAACGGGGCGCCACGGCCGATCCGCGCAGTAGCCGCTGCACCCCCGGTCACCGTGCGCGGCAGCAGCGCACCGACGAACGCCGACGGATCGAGGCCGGCCCCCACGAGCACGTGCACAAGCCAGCCCGCGGTCGTGCTCTTGCCGTGCGTCCCGGCGACGGCGACCAGAGTCCGCCCCGAGGCCGCGTCGGCGATGACCTGCTGCCACGCCTCGACCGGGATGCCGCGCTCGCGCGCGGCTCGCAGCTCCGGGTTGTCCGGGTCGATCGCGGTGAGCGCCTTCGTGACGGCCAGCCGTTCTGGCGACGGCTCCTTCGTGATATGGCTCGGATCGTGGAAGGTCGCGACCTCGATGCCGGCCTCCTCGATCGCGACGGTGTAGGGCGAAGCACCACCGGAGTCACACGCCGTGACGTCGGCCCCCGCCGCACGTGCGAGGAGAGCGGCCGCACTGGCACCCGCGCCACCGGCGCCGATCACATGGATGCGTTCGCCCTCTCGGATCGGGCGAGCGGCACGTACCGGGTCGAGGCCGGCTCCGATGGCCGCCGCGTCGCGGGTCACGTCGGCTGTCCGGTCAGACGGCTCAGGACGAGCTCCAGGGCTGCCGCGGCGCTCAGCCGCTTGTTCCCCGATCGATCGCTGTCCCACACGAAGCGACGCACGTCGCCGCCGTCGGCGTCCACGACAGCGACATAGGTCAACCCGACGGGCTTCGCGGCCGTCCCGCCGTCGGGTCCGGCTACCCCTGTGACAGAGACGGCGACATCGACCGAGAGCCGGCGGCGAACGCCCTCGGCCATCGCGCGCGCGACCTGTGCCGATACGGCGCCGTGTGCCTCGAGGACGTCCGCCGGCACGTCGACCAGACCGATCTTGACCTCGTTGGCGTACGTCACGAAGCCGCCGATGAAATAGTCGCTCGAGCCCGGGACCTCGGTGATCAGGTGGGCGACCAGGCCGCCGGTGCAACTCTCGCCCGTCGCGAGCCGCACGCCCCGTTCCCGACACGCAGCCCCGACGCGGGCGGCCAGGTCCACGAGATCTTGGTCCGAGGGTGGCACCCGCTAACGGCGCTTGGTCATCACCGGCTCGTCAGGCGGTGCGAAGAGCCAGGTCTCCGGGGTGCCACGGCGGCCAAGGGCGCCGAGTGGCGTGCCGTTCAGCGTGAACTTCGTCGCACCCGACGAGCCCGTCCGCACCTCGATCGACTCCTTGCCTGTGAAGGTCAGGGTCTTGCCGTCGGCGAGGACCTTGCCCGCCGGTCCGGTCTTAGGATCGAGCTTGCCATCGACCCAGACCTTCAGCCACGCTCGGCCGCCGTCGATCGAGACCACCAGGTTGACGCCCTTGAACGCCACCGTGACAGCGCGCGTCAGAGATGTGGTCTTCCCTTCCGGGCTCGACGCAGTGACCGTGATGGCCCATTTGCCGGCCGTCAGCTCGAGTGGCGCACTGAACGTCCCGTCCTCGCCGACCTCGACCGTGACCGGCTTCGGCTGGGCGGGCGGGGCCGGGGTCGCGCCGCCCGCGGCCGCCGCAGCCGGCCCGGTGTAGGCGGCGCTGACCACCACGGAGCCGGCATTCGTCGTGCGGCCCTGGATGGGGATCGCCCCGTTCTCGTACGTGGCGCCGTCGGCGGGTTGCTCGACCGTGAGCGTCGGCGCCTCGATGACGCGGAACGGGACGGTGATGACCCGTTCGACCGGCGCCTCGGCCACCTTGCCCGTGGCCGGGTCGGTCGCTGAGATCGTGAACAGGTTCTCGCCGCGGCGGAGGTCGACATTGAGGGTCCAGCGCCCGGCGGAGTCGGCATTCGCGCGTGCCTCGACGTCCGCTGTCTTGATCGACACGGAGCCGCCCGGGATCGTCGTTCCCTCGAGCAGATACGACGTCGCATCCTCATCGACCTCGAGGACGGCCACGGCCGGGTCGCTGACGGCGATCGTGGGCGGCTTCGAGAAGCGGAGGAGCTGCATGCCGAGGTACCCCGCGAAGCCCAGCACGAATAGCGCCAGCAAGGCGAACACGATCAGGCTGGGCGAGAACGTCAGTCCGCGGCGTGGCGCGGCGATCGGCCGCGGCACCGAGATGACCTGTTGCGGCTCGCGCGGGTCGCCTCGTTCACGGCGCCACTGGAGCAGGACCTCGTCCGGATCGAGGCCGAGGTACAACGCGTAGTTGCGCAGGAAGCCCTTCGTGTAGACGGCCCCGGGCAGCTCGCGGTAATCGCCCCGTTCCAGGGCGGCCAGATACCGCGCCCGAATCTTGGTGTCACGTTCCGCGCGGTACAGGTCGACGCCCTTGCGCTCGCGCGCGGCGAGGAGGCGTTCGGGGAGCCCGGGCGCGCTGTCGCTGGCAGGAACGCGCGGCTCGCGTTCCGCCTCGACCCCTCGGCGGACATGATCCCTCGTCGTCACTCGGTCGTCCCGTCCTGCTCGCGCTCGGGTCCGGCGCGGTCGATCGGCTCCCGCGCCGCCCGAGCGACCGTTGTCGCGACAGGATACCCCAGCCCTCCAGCAGGCCCCGGACCAGGGCGTCGTACGGCGGCCTCAGTCGCCCGGATCATCGATGTCGTCGTGCGAGCGGAACCAGTTGTCCGGTCCGTAGATCAGGCGCGGCGTCGCAGGATTCCGCGGATCCTGCGGCCCGATGATCCCGTAGCGCTCGAGCTCGTCCATCACCCGGCTCGCGCGCGCGAAGCCAAGCTTCAGCTTCGTCTGGAGCATCGAGGTGCTGGCACGCTGGCTGGTCGTGATGAGCTCTGCCGCCGGGACCGTCATCTCATCGACGCCGAGCTTGCGCAGCCAGGCGAACTGGCTGCCGTCGGAGCCATTCCCGTCCTCCGGGTCGGCGAAGGCGAGGATGCCCTCGTCGTAGAACGTCCGATCGCCCGTCTGGTCGAGCCAATGCTGGGTGATCGCGCCGACCTCGCGATCGCTCACGAACACGCCTTGCATCCGGACCGGCCGCGGCAGGTCGACCGGCTGGTACAGCATGTCGCCACGACCGATCAGGTCCTCTGCACCCTGCGCGTCGAGCACGGTCCGTGAGTCCACGTTCGAGGCCATCGCGAACGCGATCCGGGACGGGACGTTGGCCTTGATGAGACCGGTCACGACGTTCACGGACGGTCGCTGCGTCGCGAGGACGAGGTGGATGCCGACCGCGCGGGCCTTCTGGGCGATCTTCACCACGGGATCCTCGACCTTGCGACCCTCACGCATGATCAGGTCGGCCAGCTCGTCGATGATGAGCACGATGAACGGCATCCGCTCGCCGTCGTCGCTCGCCCCGCCACCCTCTGCGTCATGGCGGGCATTGAACGCGGTGATGTTGCGCACACCGTGTGCGGCGAGGAGCTTGTAGCGATCCTCCATCTCGCGCACGGCCCAGTTCAGCACCGCCTTTGCCTCGTGTGGCTCGACGATGACGTGCTGGAGGAGGTGCGGCAGCCCGTTGTAGGGCGCCAGCTCGACGCGCTTGAGATCGACCAGGATCAGCCTCACCTCGTCGGGCCGGGCCCGCATGAGGAGGCTGGTGATGAGCGCGTTGACGCACACGCTCTTGCCCGATCCCGTGGCCCCGGCGATCAGCAGATGCGGCATCTTCGCCAGATCGACGGAGTACGCCTTGCCCGACACGTCACGACCGAGCGCGAACGTGAGCGGACTCGTCGAGTCGAGCATCACGCTCTCGTCGACGAGCGGCTTGAACCCGACGACCTCGCTGACCGAGTTCGGGATCTCGATGCCGACGACGTCCTTGCCCGGGATCGGTGCCTCGATACGGATCGATCGAGCGGCGAGGGCCATCGCGAGGTCGTCAGCGAGTGCCTCGATGCGCGACACCTTCACGTGATGCTCCGGCCGGACCTCGTACTGGGTGACGACCGGCCCCGAGTTGACCGCGACGACCTTGGCGGGGATCGAGAAGCTCAGCAGCTTCTCCTCGATCCGGCGCTTGTTCGATTCGTGGTCGACGCCGGCGCCGACGCGGCCGGCGGCACGTGGCTCGAGCAGGTCCGTGCCGGGCAGCACCCAGTCGATCGCGCTGAGCGACTCCAGAGCGGTCGGCTGTTCGGTGGCCACGGCCGTCGCGACGCGCGTCGCGCCGTTGCCGCTCGAGAGTCGCGCGGCCGTTCCACCCGACCCGCCGTCGAGCGGGCCGGTCCAGACCGTCTGGCTGACCGGCGACTGGCTGTGCACAGGCGCCGGTTCGTCGAGGATGCTCCGGGCAGCGGCGAGATCGCTGCCCGTCGCCATCGGGACCGGGGCAGGAGCCTTTGCGGGCGCCTCGCGGCGCCGGCCGTTGGTCGGAGGCGTCGCGGGCTTGGTCGGTCGCGCCTCGGCGACACGGCGCATGGACGCCGCGGTCGTCGCGCCAAGCCATCGCGCCGTCCCTGTCAGCGGGGAGAACAGCTCGCGCAGCTGCAGGTTGAACGCGAGCATCAGCCCCAGGCCGGCGATCGCCGCGAGCAGCACGAACGTGCCTGGGCCGGTCAGCAGAGGTTCGAGCGTCCCGGCCAGGAAGCGACCGATACGGCCGCCTCCGCGTTCGGCGTCGAACAGCTCGACCTTCAGGACCTCGAACGCGCCCAGTGCGGCCACGTACGCGAGCCCGAGACCGGCCAGCGTCATCCCCCAGCCCGAGCCGGGCTGGCGGCCGGGCCCGCCTGCCACGTACCACCCGCCGCCGAGCAGCAGGAACGGCAGCAGCCAGCGGCCGGTCTCAAACCACGGTGCGATCGAGTCCCGCCACCAGTCGGTGAGCGCACCTTGGCCGGGCAGGATCAGGGCGATCAGCGTGATCGCGCCCAATGCCATCATCGTCGTCCCCACGATCGATCGGACGACCTCCGGTGTGAAGATCCTGGCCAGGTCCCGCGAGATGCGGCGCCGCGAACTACGGCTCCCGGACCGGGGAGCGGCCGAGCGACGGGGTTTGGCCACGCTCAGACCTCGACCACGACCGGGAACACCATCGGACGGCGCTTGGTCTGTTCATAGAGGTACCTCGAGACCCCGTCCTTGATCTGGGTCTTGAGCAGGCCGATCTCGCTGATGTGGTCACCCGGCGTGTCGATCGCAGCGATGACGCGCTCGACGGCCTCGTCCATCAGCGGATCGCGCTCGTTGAGGTGGACGAAACCGCGCGTGACGATCTCAGGGCGACCGACCACCGAACCCGTCTGTTTGTCGACCGTGACGACGATCATGAACATGCCGTCGTTCGCCAGGGAGCGGCGATCGCGCAGGACGATCTCCCCGACATCGCCGACCGACAGACCGTCGACGAACACGTAACCGGCGGTGACCGGGCTCCCGCGCCGGGCCGAGCCATCGGCATACAGCTCGATCGGCGTCCCGTTCTCGATGATGAAGACGTTCGACGGGTCGACGCCGGTCTCGATCGCGAGCCGCCCGTGCTGGACCTGCATCCGGAACTCGCCGTGGATCGGGATGAAGTACTTGGGCTTCGTCAGGCCGAGCATCAGCTTGAGCTCCTCCTGGCTGGCGTGCCCGGAAACGTGCGCGCGCTTGATCGTGTGGTAGTACACGTTGGCGCCCGCCTTGAACAGGTTGTCGATGGTCCTGGAGACGTACTCCTCGTTGCCGGGGATCGGGCTCGCGCTCACGATCACGGTATCGCCCGGCTGGATCTCGACGAAGCGGTGATCGCGATTGGCCATCCTCGCGAGACCCGCCATCGGCTCGCCCTGGGCACCCGTCGTGGCGATCACCAACTGGGCGTCGGGGTGGTCCTTGATGCGGTCCTTCGAGACGATCCGCGACGGCTCATAGGTCAGGTATCCGAGATCTGTGGCGATCCGGAAGTTCTGCTCCATCGAGCGACCGATCACCGACACACTGCGGTTCATGTCGGCGGCGGCGTCCAGGACCTGCTGGATGCGCGCGATGTTGCTGGCGAAGGTGGCCACGATGACCCGCCCTTCGAGCGGCTCCATGATCTCGCGGAACGCCTCGCCGACGGTCCGCTCGGACGGGGTGTAGCCCGGGTTCTCGGCGCGCGTCGAGTCGGACAGGAGGCAGATGACCCCTTCGGCGCCCATCCGTGCGAGCGTGGCGAAGTCGGACAGCTTGCCGTCGACCGGTGTGTGGTCGAACTTGAAGTCGCCCGTATGGACGATGGTCCCGATCGGCGTCCGGAGGGCGATGCCCATCGCATCCGGGATCGAATGGCCGACGCGGAACGGGACGACATGGAACGGCCCGACGTCGATCTCGTCGCCGGGGTCGAGCGCGAGCACCGGATTGTTGTGGAGCTTGTGCTCCTTGATCTTGCTGCCGAGGAGTCCGCGGGCCAGCGTGCTGGCATAGACGGGCACGCCCGGGAACTCGGGGAGCACGTACGGCAGCGCACCGACGTGGTCCTCGTGGGCATGTGTGATCAGGAAGGCCCTGACCTTTTCGCGGTTCTCCTTGAGGTAGGTGACATCGGGGATGACGAGGTCGATGCCGAACATCTCCTCGTCGGGGAACATGAGCCCGCAGTCGATCACGACGATGTCGTCGCCGTACTCGAACACGTACATGTTCTTGCCGATCTCGCCCACCCCGCCGAGCGGGATGATGCGAAGCGGCACGTCTGGGTCGGTGATGGTCATTCGGTTCCTATGGTTCGGTTCTAGAAGATGGTGAGTTGGTCGGTGGGGTCCGCCACCGTGTCGGCGTCCACCGCGGGGATCGTCGCGGCGACCGAGACCGCCGTCTCGGCGGCGGCGAGGGTGCTCTGTCTGCGTCTCTCGCGGGCGTCGGTCAGCACGCGCGGGATGAGCGCGGCGTCCTCGTAGCTCTCACGCTCGATCGATGGGGTACGGAGCGCGGCGGCGGGGTGATACATCGCCAAGACCGTCGCGTCGTGGGCTCCGGTCGCCGGGTCTGCGAGACGGGTGGTGCCGTGTGCCTGCGAGATCCGCGCGCCGGGCATGAACCGGCCCATCGAGTGGCGGCCGAGCGTCACGATGACCGCAGGGTCGAGCGCCTCGAGCTGCCGCTGGAGATACGGCGCGCACGCGGCCACCTCGTCGGGCTCCGGGTCGCGGTTGCCGGGCGGACGGCACTTCACGATGTTGGTGATGAATACGTCCCCGCGCGTCCAGCCGATGTGGCCGAGCAGCTTCACCAATAGATCGCCGGCGCGGCCGACGAACGGCCGGCCCTGGAGATCCTCGTTCTGGCCCGGACCTTCGCCGACGAACAGAACCTCGGTCGACGGATCGCCCTCGCCAGGGACGGCGTTCGTGCGGGTGGTGTGGAGGCGGCAGCGCGTGCAGACGCGGACCTCCGCTGCGATCGCCTCGAGCGCCGCACGGCGCTCGGCCTCGGTCACGCGGGGGATCCGGCCGCGTCCCGTGTCGCGGCGGCCTTGACCCACCCGCGCTCGACCAGCAGCTCAGCCAGCTGGACGGCGTTGGTGGCGGCTCCCTTGCGGAGGTTGTCGCTGACGACCCAGAACGCCAGGCCTCGCCCGCCGTCGATCGATGGATCCTGGCGGACGCGCCCGACATAGATCTCGTCGGTGCCGGCCGCTTCGGTGGCCAGCGGATAGGTCGAGGTCGAGGGGTCGTCCTGGACGACGACGCCCGGTACGGCGCCGAACAAGGTCCTGGCACGGTCCGGCGTGATCGGATCGGTCGTCTCGACGTGGACTGCCTCCGAATGCGCGACGAACACGGGGATGCGGACGGCCGTGCTCGAGATCCGCAGGTCCGGGAGGTGGAGGATCTTGCGGCTCTCCGTCACGACCTTCCACTCTTCCTTGGTGTAGCCGTTATCCAGGAACACATCGACCTGCGGGAGGGCGTTGAAGGCGATCTGGTGGGGGTAGACGCTCGCCTCGATCGGTTGGGCCTTGACATGTGCCTCGACCTGCGACTGCAGCTCGGTGATCGCCTTGCCGCCGGTGCCGGAGACCGCCTGGTAGGTATCGACCACGACGCGCTCGAGGCCGACCGAATCGCGTAGAGCCATCAGGACCGGGACGAGCTGCATCGTCGAACAGTTCGGGTTGGCCACGATCCCTTCATGCCACCCCAGGTCGTCCGGATTGACCTGGCTGACGACGAGCGGCACAGAGGGATCCATGCGCCACGCGCTCGAGTTGTCGATGACGGTCGCGCCGCGCCTGGCGGCCTCTGGCGCCAGGGCCTTGGAGGCATCGCCACCCGCTGAGAAGAGCGCGATGTCGACGCCGTCGAAGGCGTCGGGCGCGGCCTCACGGACGGGATGGCGGGTGCCGTTGACATCGAGCTCCGCGCCCGCGCTGCGGGCACTCGCGAGTAGCCGCAACTCCCCGAACGGGAACTCCCGCTCGAGCAACATCCGGATCATCGTCCCGCCGACGACGCCGGTCGCGCCGACGACCGCGATCGTGAGTGGCTTGCTGGTCACCGAGGGCATGGCTCCGCAGTGGTCTTGATCACGTCGGGCACGGCGGGAGTATAGCAGCGAGTGTTGGCGGCACCCGACGTGGTCGGGCCGTTCGCCGATCCCGGCGATGCGAGCATGATCCGCTACCTGCGTGACTGGCACGGGGCCGCCGCCTGGTGTCGGTCCGGATTCTGTCCCCACCAGACGATCGGGGCGTTCGGAGGCGATAACGGTGGGTTGATGCGGGTATTCGCTCACGGCCGAGCGTGTGGGAGGCGTTGGCGACCGGCCGTCGATGGCCTTATGGCACTCCAAGCGCCGGATCGTCTGCTGCCACCAGAATCGCGAGGCGCATTGGTCCGCCGTGTGCGCCTTGTGCGCCGTGCCGCCGATCGTCGCCGATCTCGACGGTGGCCGACGCCGCTCTAACGCGGATCGCCGACCCACGACGATCGCCACGGCGCCGCACGCCAGCCCGAGCGTGAGCGGCACCAACCGTGACCCGAAAAGCAAGACCGGCCGGGCCCGGAGGCGCCGACCGGTCGAATGTCGCTGGGGTTGTACCCGAGGAGTTAACTCCCGACAGGCTCCTTGGCGAGGTGTCGCTGCATCGCGGCCTTGCGCGACAGGTTGACGCGGCCCTGCCGGTCGATCTCGGTCACGACGACCATCACCTCGTCGCCGACGGACACGACGTCCTCGACGGTGGGCACGTGGTAGTCGGCGAGCTCGCCGATGCGGACCAGGCCCTCCTTGCCGGGCAGGATCTCGACGAACGCGCCGAAGCCCATGATCCGGGTCACCTTGCCGAGATACAGGGCGCCGATCTCGACCTCGCGGGTCAGGCTCTCGATCCACTGGATCGCCTTGCGCGAGTTCTCGCCGGACACGGCCGCGATCTCCACGGTGCCGTCGTCCTCGACGTTGATCTCGGTCTGGGTCTCTTCCTGGATCTTGCGGATCATCGATCCGCCCTTGCCGATGATCTCGCGGATCTTCTCGGGGTTGATCTTGATCGTGATGATGCGCGGCGCGAAGTCGCTCATCTCCACGCGGGCCTCTGGCAGCACCGCGGTCATCTTGTCGAGGATCTCGAGGCGGGCCACGAGAGCCTGCTTGAGACCGTCACGGATGATCGCCTCGCTGATGCCCTGGACCTTGATGTCCATCTGCAGGGCGGTCACGCCGTCCCGCGTGCCGGTCACCTTGAAGTCCATGTCCCCGATCGAATCCTCCTTGCCGAGGATGTCGGTCAGGACCACGAACCGGCCGTCGGGCTCGCTGATCAGGCCCATCGCCGCACCGGCGACCGGTGCCTTGATCGGCACGCCGGCGTCCATCAGCGCGAGGGTCGATCCGCACGTCGAGGCCATCGACGTCGAGCCATTCGACGTCACGCACTCGCTCACGAGGCGGATGACGTACGGGAACTCATCGTGGTCCGGGAGGACAGGCACGAGTGCCCGCTCGGCGAGATGGCCATGGCCGATGTCGCGCCGGCTGGGCCCGCGCATCGGCTTGTTCTCGCCGGTGCTGTACGGCGGGAAGTTGTAGTGGTGGAGGTAGCGCTTCTCGGTCTCCGGGCTGATCGTGTCGATCCGCTGGACGTCCGAGGACGAACCGAGCGTCGCCACGGTCAGCGCCTGCGTATCACCGCGCGTGAACAGGCCGGAGCCATGGGCGCGTGGGACGAGTCCGACCTCCACGCTGATGGGCCGGATCTCGGTCAGACCGCGACCGTCGATGCGGATGCCCTCGTCGAGGACGAGCTGGCGGACGGTCTTCTTCTGGATCAGGTTGAACAGGCCCTTGCTGACACGTGCGTCGCGGCGGGCGAACTCGAGCAGGCTGGCAGTGTCGCCACCCGTGCGCTGGGCGCGGACCGCGTCGGCGATCGCTGTGCGCAGGGTCGAGATCCGACCCGGCAGGTCCCTCGCGAACCAGATCAGGAGGTTCGCGGTCGCCTCGGCGTCCGGGAGCGCCCGATGGCTCTGGGTCAGGTCGACGCCGAAGAAGCGCGCCAGGTCCGGGAGCTTGTACGAGTCGCCGCCAGGGTAGCCCTCGCGGGCGATGATCAGGGTGTCGAGGTATGTGCCGGGCTGGAAGCGGAACCCGTCGCCCTTGGCCTCTTCCATGAAGGCGAGGTCGAAGCCGACGTTGTGCCCGACGACCTTGGCGTCGCCCACGAAGGCGAGCAGCTGATCGGCCGCCTCGCGGGGACTCGGCGCGCCCTTGACGTCCTTGTCGGTGATGCCGTGCATCTGGTTGCCGACGATGGGCCGGCCGGGGTTCACGAAGGTCGACCAGCGGTCAACGATGTCCGTGCCCTTGACCTTGACCGCGGCGACCTCGAGGAGGTCGGCCATCTTCGGATCGGTGCCGGTCGTCTCCACGTCGATGACGACGAGCTCGCGCTTGTCGTCGGTCGCGGAGGCGAACTCGAGGACCGAGCTCGTCGGGGGCTCGAGGTACGGGACGCGCTTCGCCTTGCCGACCGCCTTCTGGATCTCCTCCTGGAGGTCCACGATCGGCTGCAGCGCGCGATGCCCGAACAGGATGGCCTCGGCCATGACGTCCTCGGGCAGCAGCTTGGCGCCGGCCTCGACCATCATGATCGCGTCGCGTGTGCCGGCGACGATCAGGTCGAGCTCGGAGTCGGCGAGTTGGCTGAAGGTCGGGTTGACGACGAACTCTCCGCCGATGCGCCCGACACGGACCGAGCCGATCGGCCCGTTGAACGGGATCTCACTGATCGTCAGGGCGGCTGATGCCGCGATCGTGCCGACCACGTCGGGGAGGTTCTCCTGGTCGGTCGAGAGGACCGTGATGACCAGCTGGACGTCGTCCTTGTAGCCCTCGGGGAAGAGGGGACGGATCGGTCGGTCCGTCTGGCGGGCCGCGAGGATCGCGTTCTCCGATGGACGGGCCTCGCGCTTGATGAAGCCGCCCGGGATCTTGCCCGCGGCGTACATCCGCTCCTCGAAATCGACGGTGAGCGGGAAGAAGTCCAGCCCGGGGCGGGGCTCGGAACGGTTGGCAGTGCCGAGCACCATGGTGTCACCGTAGCGGACGGTGACGGAACCGCCGGCGAGCCGTGCAAGCTTGCCGGTTTCGATGGTCAGTGTGCGACCACCGAACTCTGTCTCGAAAGTCTGAGACAAGGGAAACGATCCTCCTTGGTCGTGGAGGAGAAGTCGACCCGCGGGCGGGTCAGCCTGCTTCGCAGCCGGCGCCGTGTATGCGAGGACCCCGGGCGGTCTGCCCGAGGTCCGTGAGCGGCGACGCTAGCGGCGGAGTCCGAGCCGTCCGATGACGGTCCGGTAGCGCGCGCTGTCCTTCTTCATCAGGTATGCGAGAAGGCGGCGGCGCTGGCCGACGAGCTTGAGGAGGCCGCGACGCGAATGGTTGTCCTTCGGGAAGCGCCGGAGATGGTCCGTCAGGTCCTTGATCCGCTCGGTCAAGAGCGCGACCTGGACCTCTGGTGAACCGGTATCGCCATCGTTTGTGGCGTAGCCGGTGACGATCTCCTGCTTCAGTTCCCGCGCGAGCGGCACTCGGTCCTCCGACACGATCTGTGTGCTTGTACCTTCCTGTTTGACCGGCGGATGGTAGCAGAGAGGCCTCGAACGCGCCATCGAGCGCCGGTCGGCCCGTCCGACCCCGGCTATCCTTCGCCCATGCCGCGGCTGACGAGGATCTACACGAAGACCGGCGACGAGGGGATGACCGGGCTCGGTGGCGGCAGGCGCGTGGCGAAGGACTCTCCGCGGGTCCGCGCGTACGGCACCGTCGACGAGTTGAACTCCGCGATCGGGGTCGCCCTCGCGCTCGGGCTCACCGACCGGCTCACGAGCGAGCTCGGATCTATCCAGAACGAGCTGTTCGACCTCGGGTCGGACCTGTGCTGGCCCGAGGACGACGAACGCCGCGCGCGTATCCCGACCGTGCAGCCAAAGCACGTCCGGAGGCTCGAGGCGCTCATCGATGAGCTCAACGAGGTGGTCGGTCCGCTGACGAACTTCCTGCTCCCGGGCGGCGCACCGGGCGCTGCGCAGCTCCACGTCGCCCGCACGATCTGCCGGCGCGCTGAACGCGAGGCGATCACGCTGTCACATGAGGAGCCGATCGGACAGCTGGTCCTCCCCTATCTCAATCGGTTGTCGGACGCGCTGTTCGTCATGGCCCGTTTCGAGAACCACGAACGCGGCGTCGACGAGCCGCTCTGGCAGCCCGGGCTGTAGGCGTCAGGACGCGGCGCGCTCCGGCCAGCAGAACTCGGCGTCGACCATCGGTTCGCCGGGACCCGCCGCCCCCGGTTCGAATGGCGTCCGGAACGTGAACGCAGCGGGCGTCGGGCCGTCGCGCCGCAGACGCTCGAGCCGATCGAGGGCTTGGTCGAGGGTCGGGATCTGCCCGGCCGGTACCCACCACAGCACGAGGTGCGCTGTCGCCAGCCGCTCGAACCACGATCGCCGTTCGCGGAGCACGTGGACGTGAGCCGTCGTGTACGTGAACGCGCGAAGCGCCTCGAGCGACCTCCACACGCTCATGTTGATCAGGAACAGGTCATCCTCGGTCGACCGGATCGACGTCGCGTTCCCGGCGTCCGTCTGGAGCCGCCACACCATCCCCGGGTCGGCGTCAGCCAAGGCGTTGATGGGCTCGAGCTGAGCCACGAAGCCGGCGATAGCCGGCGACTCGACAGGTGCCAGCAGGCGACCGACATTGAGCTGGGCCAGGTGCCACTGCGACTCGGTCACGCCGTCAACTCCATGCTGATGGGTCCGTCCTCCACGGGCAGCGCGATCTCGACCGTACCATCCCGCACGGTGACGCTCGTCGGCCGTCCATCGATGCGGGACGCGTACCGCCCGGGGGGAGGCATCGCCAGAGGCCACCCGAACGTGACGGCCCTGTCACGGACCTGGCCGCGCAGGGAGACCGGTCGACCGAGCAGGCGCTCCGCCGTCGCCAGGTCCCCGGCGCCGATGGCCTCACGGATCGCGGAGCTGCTGACGGATGCACCATCGAGGACGAACGGCTCGACGACCACGAGATCGAACCCCTTCGTCTTGCCCAAAGCGGCGACGGCCTCCGGAGTGCCGCGGCGCTCGAAGCCGAACGCGGCGTCTGGCGTCATGAGGAGGCCGGCGAGCTCGGACCCGTTCCGGATCGCGGCGATGAAGTCGTCGTATGTCGTTCGCCGGACCGCCTCGTCGAAATGCTGTACCACGGTGACCTCGACGCCCAGCGCGGCGAGTCGCTCGAGGCGCTCGTCCGGGTGGACCAGCAATGGCGGCGCCGACCCGGTCAGGACCTCGTCGGGGTGGTGGTCGAAGGTGATCACCGTCGGCCGGGCGTGGCGCGCTTCCGCCTCGCGCACCAGGTGCTCGAGCAGGTAGACGTGTCCGCGGTGCAGGCCATCGAACACACCGATCACCGCAAATACCGGCCCATGCCCGGGACGAAGCCCCTCGACCCCGGCGACGACATCCATCAGGCGGGCGTGCCGGCTCCGGCGGGTGCATCGGCCGCGACCAGCACCTTGTCTGGGGCCAGCCTGCCTGGTCCGGCGGGGATCGCGATCGCGACGAGGGTCCCGGCGGGACCTCGCAGGCGGTAGTGGTCCGCGCCGGCTGGAACTTGAGCCGAGGGTCGGACGAACTGGCCACGGGCCACGGCAGCGACCTCGTCGCGCGTGAGATCGACGACCGGGAAACGGTCGAGCCCGGTGTCGATCGGTCGCAGGAGGGCCGTCAGCGACGACGGCCCGTCGGCGGCTGCCTCGCGGACGCGGTCGAGCTGGATCGCATCGGCCTCCGTGAATGGACCGGCCGCGGTCCTGCGCAGCGCCCCGAGGTATGCGGCGCTGCCGAGCCGCTCACCGAGGTCGCGCGCAAGGGCGCGGATATAGGTGCCGGCGGAACAGACGACGTCGACGATGGCGATCGGGCGCTCCGGTTCGGAATCGTCCCAGGAGACGAGCGTCAGGTCCTCGATGACGACCTCGCGGGTCTTCAATTCGAGCGTGCCGCCTGCACGGGCCACTGCGTAGGCACGCCGGCCACCGACCTTGATCGCGGAGAAGGCCGGCGGCCGCTGCGAGATGGTGCCCGTGAACTCGGGCAACGCGGCTTCGACGCGCGCGCGATCCGGCGCCGGACCGGTCGCCGGCGTCATCTCACCCTCGAGGTCATCGGTCGTCGATGACGCCCCGAAGCAGATCGTCGCCCGATACGCCTTGCGGTCGGCCAGATGGAATTCGACGATCCTGGTCGCCCGTCCGAGGAACACGGGCAGGACCCCCGATGCGAATGGGTCGAGCGTCCCGCCGTGGCCGACGCGCTTCGTGGCGGCCAGACGCCGGACGAGCCCGACGATGTCGTGCGAGGTCGGGCCGATCGGCTTGTCAATGACAAGGATCCCGTCGAGACCGGGGCCCAGCGAGGAGCGGGCCATGTCAGCGAGCGACCGCCGCGGCGGACCGGCGGGCCTCGGCGAGCACGGCGTCGCGTGCGCGGTCCATGGGGAGCGGCACGGTCGCGCCGGCCGCCCGGGCATGCCCGCCGCCCCCGAAGATCCCGGTCAGGACGGTCGCGTCTACCCCACCCGGCTTGGTGCGCACGCTGATACGAGTCCCGTCCGCCGCCTCCTTGAACAGGATCGCCACCTCGGCATCCTCGGCCTGGGCGAGCAGGTCGATGATGCCCTCGGCGTGCGGCGGTTGGGTGCCGGTCGCCACGAGATCCGCGTCGAACAGCGTCGATGCGACGACGCGGCCCGCATCGAAGCTCTCGAGCCGGTCGAGGACGCGGCCGAACAGCCGCAGCTGGACCGCCGGCTTTGAGCGATACAGGCGACGCGAGATGTCCGACAGCGGCGCACCCGCGTCCACCAGCGCGGCGGAGACCGCGAGCGTTCGCGGCGTGGAATTCGGATGGGCGAAGGTCGCGGTGTCCATGACGATCCCTGCCATCAGGGCGGTCGCCAATGCCCCGCCGGCGGCATCGAGCGGGACGCCCAGTCTGACGGCGAGCAACGTGACCATCTCGCAGGTCGCTGCGGCCGCAGGGTCGATCCAGTCGGCTTCTCCCGCAGCCTCGTTCGAGGCGTGGTGGTCGATGACGACACGTGCAAGGCGGTCGAACAGGTCCCGATGTCTTTCGCCGACCGCCCCCACGCGCTCCAGCGTCGCGCAATCGGAGATCACGAGCAGGTCGTAGTCAGCGTCCGGGTCGGGGTCGGTCCGAAACCGGTCGACGCCCTCGAGGAAGTCGTACAGCGGCGGGACGGGGTCCGTGCACACCGGGTCGGCCGTGCCGCCGAACGCCTCGACGAGATGGACGATCGCAAGCGTAGCGCCCAGGGTGTCGGCATCGGGGTTCTCGTGGCTGACGGCGAGCACCCGTCGCGCGTTGCGGATCCGCTCGACCACGACATCGGGCACGGCGTCGAGGTAGACCGCCAGGTCGACGGTCATCGGTGCTTCCGTGGGGCGGGTCGGCCCGTCGGTCTGCCGCGACGGCGCGGCTTGGGCGGCACGACGGCCGATGGAGGCTCCTCCGCCGAATCGCCCTCGTGATGCACGCGGGCGACGGGTGTCGGCAGCGTCTCGCCGAGCGGCAAGTCGCTCTCAGGTGCCGTTCCTGCACTGAGCTCATCGAGCAGGTGCAGGACACGCGTACCGCGCTCCGCCGCATCGTCGAGCTCGACGTGCAGGTCCGGGATCCGCTTCAGCCGCAGGTTCCGGCCAAGTTCACGCCGCACGAACGGCATCGCCCGCGCGAGCGCCGCGATCGTCTGGGTCCGCTCCTTCGGCTGGCCGATGACGCTGACCCACACCTTGGCGTGCCGCAGGTCGGGCGTCGTCTCGACCTTTGTGATGGTCGCGAACCCGATCCGCGGATCCGCGACCTCCCGAGTGACGATGACCCCGATCTCCTGCCTCAGCAGCTCGTCGATCCGGTCAGTACGCTGACTCACCGGGCATCAAGCGGTCGCGACGCGTGACACCGTCTGGCTGGTGAAACATTCGATGATGTCGCCTTCCTCGAGGTCCGTGAACGATGCGAGGCCGATGCCGCACTCGTAGTTCGCCTGGACTTCGCGGACGTCGTCGCGGAACCTGCGGAGCGACTCGATCCGGTCGGTGGCGATGACCTTGCCTCCGCGCCAGACACGCGCGCCGCCGCGGACGATACGTCCGTCGGTGACATACGACCCGGCGATGACCGTGTTCTTGCCGACTCGGATGACCTGGCGGACCTCCGCGCGGCCCTCGACGACCTCGATGATCTCCGGCTCGAGGAGGCCCTTGAGTGCCGCTTCGATGTCGTCGGTCAGCTTGTAGATGATGTCGTAGAGGCGGACATCGACCCCTTCGGCCTCGGCCGCCCGTCGGGCGGTGTCGGTGATCGACGTGCTGAAGCCGACGACGATCGCATTCGACGCCGCGGCCAGCATGATGTCGTTGTCGGTGATGTCGCCGGCGGCCTCATGCAGGATGTTGATGCGGACCTCGTCCTGATCGAGCTGCTCGAGTGCATGGGTGATGGCACCGAGCGAGCCGGACACGTCCGACTTGAGGATGATCCGCAGCTCCTTGGCCTGGCCGGCCTGGATCTGGCGATACAGGTCCTCCAGGGTCGCGCGACCGCTTCCTTCGCCGCCCTTTGCGGCGAGCTGGCCCTTGCGCGCGTCGACCAGGGCGCGGGCAGCCTTGTCATCGGCCACGACGCGCAGGATGTCGCCGGCCTCCGGGACCTCCGAGAGCCCGAGCACGACGACGGCGCTGGCGGGGCCCGCCTGCTTGACGCGCTTGCCGCGATCGTTCTCGAGCGCCCGGACGCGACCGAACGTCTCGCCGACGACGATGATGTCGCCGACATTGAGCGTGCCGGTCTGGACCAGGGCGGTCGCGACGGCGCCGCGGTTCTTGTCCATCTGCGCCTCGACGATCGTGCCGATCGCGGGGCGGTCCGGATTCGCCTTGAGCTCCTGCAGGTCTGCGACCAGCAGGACCATCTCGATCAGCTCGTCGAGGCCCTGGCGGGTCTTCGCCGAAACGGGCACGAGCGGGACTTCGCCGCCGTACTCCTCGATGACGATGCCGGCCTCGGTCAGCTCGGTCTTCACCCGGGTTGGGTCGGCGTCCGGCTTGTCGATCTTGTTGAGTGCGATGATGATCGGCACCTTCGCGGCCTTGGCGTGGCTGATCGCCTCGAGCGTCTGGGGCATCACGCCGTCGTCGGCGGCAACCACGATGATCGCGATGTCGGTGACGCGGGCTCCGCGCGCACGCATCGCCGTGAACGCCTCATGACCGGGCGTGTCCAGAAAGACGACGCGCTTGCCGTCGTGGACGACCTCCGACGCGCCGATGTGCTGGGTGATGCCACCCCGCTCCCCCGCTGCGACCTCGGTCGAGCGGAGCGCATCGAGCAGGCTTGTCTTGCCGTGGTCGACGTGGCCCATGACCGTCACGATCGGTGCACGCGGCTGGAGCTTCTTCGGGTCGTCCTCCTCGAAGAGGACTTCCTTGGTCGCCTCGGGCGCGGCGCCGTCGGTCTCGCCGTCGGGGCCGGTCCCGTTCGTCGACGCGGCGACGGTCTCCGCCACCTCGTAGCCGAGCTCGGACGCGACGAGCGACGCCGTGTCGCGGTCGATCAGCTGGTTGATCGTCGCGAAGATGCCGCTCTTGATCAGCTCGCGGATGACATCCGCGACATTGACCGAGAGGAGGTCGGCGAGCTCCTTGACGGTGATGGTGCCGGGCAGCTCGATCGCCCCGCGCTCGCGGGGATCGACGACCTGCACGGGCGATGTGAACGCGTTGTCGCGGCGCGGCGGCTTGCGCGGCCCGCGACGGCCGCGGGTGCCGCTCCTACTCCTGGCCACGGGCTCCTCCTTCGATGGTGTTCGTGGTTGTGGCCCCCGGGTCGACGCTCGCGAGGAACGCCGCCGGAAGCGGGATCTCCAGCGCCCGTCTCAGGGCGCCTTTCTTGATGGCGATGGAAAGACAGTCGGTGTCGTGACAGACGTACGCCCCGCGGCCCGCGAGTCGCCCCGTCGGATCGACCACGACCTCACCCGCCGGTGTCCGGACGATCCGCTGCAGGTCGCGCTTTGCACGCGACGTGCGGCACGCCACGCACGTCCGCGTCGGGACGCGTCGCGGCGTCTCGGCCGTAGCCGCGCGTCCGGCGGGCGCGGCTACGGCGCCACCTCCTCGGCCGGTTCGGTGGCGGGCGAAGGTTCGTCGGCGGGTGCCGGTTCGGTAGCCGGCGCCTCGACGGCGGCACCATCGTCGGAGTCGGTCGAGGCGGTCGAGGCGGCCGCTGCGGCCTTCTTCGTCGTTCGCTTCGGCTTGGCGGGCGCCTCCGCGGTCACGCCGTCGGTCGACGCGGTCGTACCGTTCGCCGACGCGGTCGTACCGTCTGCCACCTCCGCCGCCTCCGCCGCCTCCGCCGCCTCTGCCGCGGCCGCGGCCTTCTTGGTGACACGCTTCGGCTTCGCGGCCGCGGCCCGCTTCGTCGGGGCGGCCTCCTCGGTGGCGGGCTCGCCTCCGACCGCGGCTGCGGCATCGGCCGGAGAGGCGGCGCCGTCGGTGCTCCCGCCGTCGATCGCGGCCGGTTGCGTCGCCTCCGCCTCGGCGGCGGCCTTCGCCTCGGCGACCGAGACGTCGCTCCGGATGTCGATCCGCCAGCCGGTCAGGCGAGCGGCGAGCCGCGCGTTCTGCCCCTCGCGGCCGATGGCCAGCGACAGCATCCGCTCGGGCACGGTGACCGACGCGATGCGCTTCTCCTCGTCGATGTCGACCGACAGGACCTGGGCAGGGCTCAACGCATTGGCCACGAACACGGCCGGGTCGTCGCTCCACGGGATGACGTCGATCTTCTCGCCGGCCAGCTCGGCCACGACGGCCTGGACACGGGCGCCCCGCTGTCCGACCGTCGCTCCGACCGGGTCGAGCCCATCCTGGCGAGACGAGACCGCGACCTTCGAGCGGCTGCCCGCCTCGCGCGCGATGGCCTTGATCTCGACCGTCCCGGAATGGATCTCGGGCACCTCGAGCTCGAACAGACGGCGCAGGAAGCCCTTGTGGGTGCGGCTGACGAAGATCTGTGGACCACGCACCGAGCGCCGCACCTCGAGCACGAACGCCTTGACGTTCTGGCCGATGCGGTAGTGCTCGAGCGCGCTCTGCTCGGTCGTGGCCAGGATCGCTTCCGTGTTCTTGCCGACGTCGAGGATGATCGCGCGCGGCTCGACCCGGTTGACGGTCCCGGTGATCAGCTCGCCCTCGCGGCTCGCGAACTGGTCGAAGACCTGGTCGCGCTCGACCTCGCGGATGCGCTGCAACACGATCTGCTTGGCGGTCTGGGCACCGATGCGCCCGAAGACGTCGCCATCGAGCTGCTCGGTCTCGATCACATCACCCGGCTTGGCGTTGGGGTCGTGCTTGCGGGCGTCCTCGACGGTGATCTGGGTCAGTTCGTCCTCGATCTCTTCGACGACCAGGCGGGCGCGGTACACGCGGATGCGGCCGGACTCGGCATCGATCTGGACATGGATGTCCTCGTCCCCAGCCACGCGACGATATGCGGACTGGATCCCGTCCTCCACCGCCCCGATGAGCTGTTCGCGCGAGACCTGCTTCTCCGCATTCAGCTGAAGGAGGGCGCCCACGAAGTCTCGACTCACGATCGCCTCCCTTCCACGCCAGATGCCAAGCAACGACCGGTCCGAAAAAAATACGTGGGGGTCACCCACGTAACGGAGCGGCCGTTCAGTTGTGCGAAGTATACACCCGGACGCGTGGACGAGTCGAAGCACGGCCTGCTCGTGCTAGCCTACCGCTCCGTCCGAGCAAACGCGTGGACATGAGGGGAGTCGACCGTTGGCCGAGCCGACCGCGCCCACGCTGCCCCTGATCCAGCGCACCGAGGTCGATGGCGTCCCGCTCCTGTGGGCCGACGCACCAGGCCAGCCGATCCTGGCCCTTCACTTCCGCGTAGGCCGGGCCGACGAACGCGCCTGGGAAGGCGGCCTGACCCACCTCGTCGAGCATCTCGCGATGGGCACCATCGGCCAGCCCCGCTACGAGCACAACGCGTGGGTCGATACGACACGGACCGTGTTCTATGCCAACGGGTCGAAGGTCGATGTCGCCTCATTCGGGGGTGCCATCACGACGGCGCTTGCCACCCTGCCCACCGACCGGTTGGAGCACGAGCGCTCCATCCTGAAGCGGGAAGCCGCAGGCCAGAGCGCGGGAATCAGCGACAGCCATCTGAACTTCAGGTTCGGGATGGCGGGTTTCGGGTTGTCGGGTCAGCCGGAATTCGGGCTCGGGGCGGTGACCGCCGGGCGGGTCGCCGAGTGGGCGCGGGAGCGGTTCGGACGCAGCAATGTCATGGCATTCATGACCGGTCCCCCGCCGGCCGATCTCCGTCTGCAGCTGAACGAGGGCGCCGCGTTCCCGAACCCGCGCCCGATCCCGGAATCGACGGTCCCGCTGCCGTCGCACGTGAGGACACCCAGCGGCGGTGTCGCGATCGGCTTCCTGCTCGAGCGCAAGATCGGCGCCGGAACGTTCCTCGCGCTCTACCACCGGATGCTGCGCCAGCGCCTTCGGCTGGAGCGCGGGCTGATCTACGACGTGTTGGCCGACTACCAGCCCCTCGACGCGACGTGGGCGGCTGCGCTCGTCGGCGGCGAGTGCGATCCCACGCACGCCCAGGAGGTCGCGGACATCGCGCTGGACGAACTTAGCCGTCTGATGAACGGCGAGGTCGACCAGGCTGAGGTCGACGCCGAGACCGACGACTTCCGGCAGTCGATCGAGGATCCGACGCAGGTCGCCGGGCTGCTCGACTCGATGGTCCGTGACGAGCTTGCCGGCATGCCGTTCCGGACCGCCGAGGATCGCTATCGCGAGCAGCAGGCGACGACGGCCGAACACATCGCCGGCCACGCCGCCCAGGCACGTCGCTCGCTCATCCTGCTCGCCGACGTCGAGCAGCACACCAGCGACATCGTCGCCTATCCGATGTCGTCGACCGACCTGGTGGCCGGCCGTGAGGTCAAGCCGCTGCTGTCGGTCCTCGGCTTCGGACCGAAGGTCCGGCTGACCATCGGCCCGGACGGCGTGTCGCTGCGCGGCAAGGACGGCTCGCTGGCGACCGTGCGCTACGCCGACTGCGTGGTGCTGGAGCGGCCCAAGGAGGATGAGCTGGTCATGTGGGGCCGCGACCTGTCACGGGTCTACGTGCCGGCGGCCTTCTGGCGGGGCGGCGAGCAAGTCCTGGCCGAGATAGAAGCTGCCGTGCCGCCCGAGATCGTCGTCCGCGACACGTTCAGCCACGACTACATCGAGGACTGACGGCCTGTCTCGGGCCGACGACGCGCAGGCGCGGGGTCAGCGCGCGGCCGGGACCGCGGGTCCCGGGAACCGCTGCGCGACGTAGTCCTCGAGGATGACGATGAACTCATCGACGAGCCCCTCGCCGCGGAGCGTGCGATCGAGGCGGCCGTCGATGAACACCGGCGCGACCGGCTCCTCGAAGGTACCGGGCAGGCTGATGCCGATGTCGGCGTGCTTCGATTCGCCCGGGCCGTTGACGACGCAGCCCATCACCGCCACGCGTAGGTCTTCGGCGCCCGGATGCGTCTCCTTCCACTCCGGCATCCGGTCCTTGAGGTAGGCCTGGATCTGTTGGGCCATCTCCTGGAAGAACGTCGACGTGGTTCGACCGCAGCCCGGGCAGGCCGAGACCTGGGGCAGGAACGAGCGCAGACCCATCGACTGGAGGACCTGCTGGGCGATCTCGACCTCGCGCTCGCGCGGGGCGCCCGGCTCCGGGGTGAGCGAGACGCGGATCGTGTCTCCGATCCCCTCGTGCAGCAGGATCGCCAGGCCGGCCGTCGACGCGATGACGCCCTTGTCGCCCATCCCGGCCTCGGTCAGGCCGAGGTGGAGCGGGTAGTCGCAGCGGGCGGCGAGCAGGCGGTAGACGTCGACGAGGTCGCGAACGCCACTGACCTTGGCGCTGATGATGATCCGGTCGTGGCCGAGCCCGGTCGCCTCCGCGAGCTCGGCCGAGCGGAGCGCCGACTGGAGCATCGCCTCGATCATGACGTCGCGCGAGTCCCGCGGCTCGGATA
Organism: uncultured Chloroflexia bacterium; assembly: GCA_963819655.1. Classification (GTDB taxonomy): domain Bacteria; phylum Chloroflexota; class Limnocylindria; order Limnocylindrales; family CSP1-4; genus SPCO01. Next base: position 688,649 of record CAWFXA010000003.1, read on the forward strand.
GCTGGGCATTCGCGTCCATGAGCTCGGTCAGGATCGCCTGGTCGAGCGAGCCCCAGTTGACACCGATGCGGACCGGCTTGTCGTTGTCGATCGCGACCTTGACGATCGTCGCGAAGTGCTCGTCGTGGCGCTTGGCGCCGACGTTGCCGGGGTTGATCCGGTATTTGGCGAGCAGGCTGGCCGCTTCGGGATACTCCACGAGGAGCTTGTGCCCGTTGTAGTGGAAGTCCCCGATGATCGGGACATCGACCCCCAGGCCGCGGACCTTGCGGACCATCTCGGGCACGGCCGCTGCGGCTTCCTCGGTGTTCACGGTCACGCGGACGAGCTCGGACCCTGCGTGGGCCAGACGCGCGACCTGGATCGCGGTCGCGTCCGGATCGGCGGTGTCCGTGTTCGTCATCGACTGGACCACGATCGGATGGGCGCCACCGACCGGGACGCCGCCCACATCGACGGTGACGGAGTTCCTGCGCACTGGGGCCTCGGCCTGGGTCAAGGAGCGGCTGGTGGCGGTCCCCCGCCGAGGGTCCTGATGATGTCGAACCCGGAGACCCAGATGATGAATCCGAACAGGAACACGAACCCGACCAGATAGGTCAGCTGCTCCGCGCGCACGCTGATACGCCGGCCGAAGATGCGCTTGAGCGTGATCATCAGCATCCGCCCGCCATCGAGCGGTGGGAAGGGCAGGATGTTCACGACGGCGAGGTTCGCCGACAGGATGCCCGCGACGTACAGGGTCATGATCGGGCCGGCGTTGAAGAACACGTCACCGATCTGCGTCGCGATGCCGATCGGCCCGGACACGGGCGGCGGCGCGGTCGGGTCAGCGGCCACGGACGCGACGAGCGATCCCAGGCCCCCGATGATCAGGCCCATCCAGCGGATGGTGTGATCCGAGCCGACCTGCACGGCAGTTCCCAGGTCATTGGTGGTCGTGGCCCCATCGAAATAGGCCTCGAACGGCTTGGTGTTGCCGACGATCCCGAGGGCACCCTGGCCCGCGTCGATTGCCGCCTGGTCGCGGAGGGTGACCGTGACGTCGCGCCGGGACCCATCGGGGTTGTCGATGGTGAGGACGACTGTGTCCCCGGCGTGCCCGCGCAGGCCCCCGATGATCGCGGGGCCGGTCATGAGCTGATAGCGCTGACCGTCGATGGCGACGATCGCGTCACCCGGCATCAAGCCGGCCTGGGCGGCCGGCGAACCGGGCTCGACCTCATGGAACCTGATGCCGGCCAGCGGCGACGCGAGCCACACGATGCCGGCGAAGATCACGAACGCCAAAGCGAGGTTCATCACGACACCGGACACGAGGATGAGCAGGCGGACCGGCAGGCTCTGCGCCGAGAATGCCCGCGGATCGCCGCTCCGGTCGCCGTCTTCGCCCTCGAGCTTCACGAAGCCGCCGATGGGCAGCCAGTTCAGGGTGTACAGCGTCTCGCCCTTCGATCTCAGGACCTTCGCCCGTGGCGGGAAGCCGATCCCGAACTCGAGGACGCGCACGCGCGCGAGGCGGGCGGTGATGAAGTGACCCAGCTCGTGGATGACCACGAGCGTGCCCAGGATGCCGAAGAACAGGACGATCGTGACGATCGTCTGGAGGGCGTCGGTCACGCCGGACCTCCCACGGACCCGGTCGCGAACGCCGCGCGGACCTCGGCGTCGAGGGCGATGAGCTCGTCGACGTCTGGCTCGCTCGGTCCGGTGCCCTCGCCGACGCCGAAGCGCTCGACGGCCGCCTCCAGCACTCGCGGGATGCCGAGGAAGTCGAGGGATCCGGCGAGGAAGCGGGTCACTGCGACGTCGTCCGCGGCGATCAACGCGGCCGAGGCGCGCGGGCCTGCGATCCCGGCCTCGCGCGCGATGCGGAGCGCCGGGAAGCGGTCCTCATCGGGCGCTCGGAAATCGAGTCGCGCCGTCGCGATCAGGTCGGGTGGGGCGGCGGGCGACGGTCGGCGGTCGGGGTAAGTCATGGCGTACTGGATCGGGAGGCGCATATCCGGGGTGCCCAATTGGGCCTTCAGGGAGCCGTCGACGAACCGGACGGCGGAGTGGACGACGCTCTGCGGGTGGATGACCACCTCGATCGCCTCGTACGCGACATCGTACAGCCAGTGCGCTTCGATGACCTCCAGGCCCTTGTTCGCGAGCGTCGCCGAGTCGATGGTGATCTTGTTGCCCATCGTCCAGGTCGGGTGATGCAGCGCGGCCTCCGGGGTCACCGCCGCGAGCTGACCGGGCGTCGCGTCGAGGAACGGTCCGCCCGAGGCAGTCAGGATCAGCGCCTCGACCGAGGCCATCGATTCACCGACGAGGCACTGCCACAGTGCCGAGTGCTCCGAATCGATCGGGCGGAGCCAGGCGAGCGGGCTGGCGAACGGGTCGCCAGGAGTCGCGGACGCGACCCCCGCGGCATGACCGCGTGCAATGGGCATGACCAGGTGCCCGCCCGCGACGAGCGTTTCCTTGTTCGCGGTCGCGACGACCTTGCCCGCCGCGAGCGCCGCCAGGACCGGCCGCAGGCTGACGATGCCGCCGGTGGCGACGACCACGAGGTCGACGTCGTCGCGCGTCGCGAACTCGATCAGCGTGGCGTCGGACGGCGTCACCGCAGAGGTGGTCGGGTTCAGTCGCGCGACCTGCTCGTCCAGCGCGGCACGGTTCGAGCCCGTCGCCAGCGCGACCGCGTGGAATGCCTCGGGGTGCGCGACCAGGACGTCGACGACCTGGTGCCCGATCGAGCCAGTCGACCCGAGGAGGGCGACGCCGCGGGACCTAGGCGATGACGGCGACGACATACAGCGTCATCACGGGTGCCGCGAAGAGGAACGAGTCGACACGATCGAGGATGCCCCCGTGCCCGGGGATGAGCGTGCCGGAGTCCTTGGCATTGGCGGCGCGCTTGAGCATCGATTCCGCGAGATCGCCCGCCTGGGCGGCGAGCGCCGTGAGGGGTCCCAGCACGATGGCGTGGAGCGGCGACTGGCCGAGTCCGGCGAGGAGTAGCGCGACGACGACTGTCGAGGCTGCCACGCCGCCGACCAGGCCCGCATAGGTCTTGGAGGGCGATATGTGGGTCAGGAACCGTTCCCGCCCGAAGCGCCGACCCGCGAGATAGGCGCCCGTGTCGTACGCCCAGACCGTCAGGATCAGGAGCACGATCCAGCCGCGTTCCTGCCCCAGCACCGCCAGCGGCGCGGTGTCGGGCGGGGTCGGGCCGGCGTGTCCAAGGCGCACGACGAAGCCGAGCAGGCTCACGTAGATCGCCCCGAAGATCGTCGCCATCCACGTCGCCAGCCCGTCCCGCGGGTCGGGCCGCGTGAAGGCCGCGACCGCGACGAGGACGACGCCGATGGCGATGAGCAGCAATCCGCTGCCCTCCAGGAGGTCGGGCACGGCCGCGTCGAGGATGACCGTGAGTGCCAGCACCGACCCGAGGGCAGGCAGGGTCGGATGTCCCGCAGCACGGAGGAGAGCGAACGCCTCGCGCGCCGCCAGGACAGTAAGGACCGCGATCGCGATCGACAGGGCAGCGCCGCCGAGCGCGACGACGATGAGGAGGAGCGGGACGAGGACGGCGGCGCTGGTCGCGCGCTGGCGCACCCTGCCCTACCGCCCGAAACGGCGTTGGCGGCGCGCGAACTCGAGCAGGGCCTCGTCGAATGCGGCCGGCCCGAAGTCCGGCCACAGCGCCTCGCAGAAATAGAGCTCCGCGTAGGCCGACTGCCAGATGAGGAAGTTCGACAGCCGCTGCTCGCCGCCGGTCCGGATGACGAGGTCGGGGTCCGGCAGACCGGCCGTGTAGAGCGCCGTACCGACGGTCGCCTCGTCGATCGCCTCGGGCGGCGTGCCGGCGGCGACGAGCCGGCGGACCGCGTCGACCAGCTCGGTCCGGCCCGCATAGTTGAACGCGATGTTGAGAGTCAGGCGATCGCCGTCCGCCGTGGCGTCCAGCGCCTCGCCGATCGAACGGCGGGTCTCGTCTGGGAGCTCGTCCAGTCGGCCGAGCAGGCGCACGCGAACGCCCTGACGGCGCAGCTCGTCTGTCTCGCTTCGCACGGCCGCTTCCAGGAGCCCGAACAGGCCCGTGACCTCGTCGTCGGAGCGCGCCCAGTTCTCGCGACTGAACGCATACAGCGTCATGACCGGCACGCCGCGGCGGACCGCGTGGCGGAGGATCTCGCGGATCGACTCGACCCCGGCGGCATGCCCCTCGATCTCGGGCAGCTCGTGCTGGCGTGCCCAGCGCCGGTTGCCATCCATGATGATCGCGACGTGGCGGGGCAGGTCGTCGGGCGTCAGGAAGGGCTCGGCCGCCTCCACCGCGCCGAGATCCGGCGCCTCGGTCGTTGCCGGCACGGCCGGCTCGTCGGTCGCCTCGTGGGCGATCGGCGGCGCGTCGGTCGGTCGTGCCAGCGGTGCGCGGGCCACCTAGACCTCGAGGACCTCCTGCTCCTTGGACGACCCGCGCCGATCGACCTCGGCGATGTGCCTGTCGGTCGTCTTCTGCAGCGAGTCGACCTGGCGATGCGACTCGTCCGTACCGACCCCGCCATCGCGCTCCTCGCGCTTCAGGTGATCGTTGGCGTCTCGCCGGATGTTGCGGATCTCCACACGCGCCTCCTCCATGCGCTTGTGGACGACCTTGACGAGCTCCTTGCGACGTTCCTCGGTCAATGGCGGGATGTTGAGGCGCACGACCGTGCCATCCACATTGGGCGTCAGGCCGATCTCGCTCTTCGTGATGGCCTTCTCGATCGCGCCCAGCACGCTCCGATCCCACGGCTGGATGACGATCTGGTGCGGCTCCGGGACGCTGATCCCGGCGAGCTGGTTGAGCGGCGTCTGGGTCCCGTAGTAATCCACGAGGATGCGTTCGACCAGCGCCGTCGAAGCGCGGCCGGTGCGCACGGCCTGGAAGTCGCGCTCCATGGCATCCACGGCTCGGGCCATCTTGTGGTCGGCGTCGGAGAGGATCTCGTCGCTCATGCAGTCGGCCCTCCGCTCGAGATCAGCGTCCCGACCGGCTCGCCGGTCGCGACCTTCGTGATGTTGTCAGGTTGATTGAGGTCGAACACGATGATCGGGAGATCGTTCTCCATGCACAGACTCACGGCAGCCGCGTCCATGACCTTGAGCTGGTCGCGCAGGAGATCGGCATAGTCCAGTCGAGCGTAGCGCCGGGCTCCTTCGTTCGTCATCGGGTCGCGGTCGTACACGCCGTCGACCTTGGTCGCCTTGAGCAGGACCTCGGCGTTGATCTCAACCGCACGCAGGGCCGCAGCGGTATCGGTCGTGAAGTACGGATTGCCGGTGCCGGCCACGAAGATCGCCACGCGGCCCTTCTCGAGGTGGCGGATCGCGCGCCGCCGGATGTACGGCTCGGCGACCTCGTTCATCGCGATGGCGGTCATCACGCGGGTCGGCACGCCGGCCTTCTCGAGGGCGTCCTGGAGGGCCAGGCCGTTCATCACGGTCGCCAGCATGCCGATGTAGTCGCCGGTCGCCCGATCCATGCCGCGGGCGGCAGCCGCCATCCCGCGGAAGATGTTCCCGCCACCGACCACGATGCCGACCTGCACGCCCAGTGCATGGACGTGCTTGACCTGATCTGCGATGAACGCGCAGAACTCCGGGTCCACGCCGTATGGCCGGTCGCCCAGCAGGGCCTCGCCGGAGAGCTTGAGCAGGACGCGCCCGTAGGTGACGCCGCGTTCCTCGGCCACGGCTGTCGGGGCGGTGTCGCTCACAGCTCTTCCCCAAGCGCGTACCGCGTGAACCGGCGCACGCGGATGTTCTCGCCGATCGTCGCGATCTTCTCCACGATCAGCGCGCGGACCGTTCGTTCCTCGTCGCGGAACGGCTGATCGACCAGGCAGACCTGGGCGTACCACTTTTTGAGCTGCCCTTCGACGATCTGCGGACGGATGGCCTCGGGCTTGCTGTTGACGGACTCGTCGGCGGCCAGCTCTGACTTTTTCGCCTCGAGGTCCCCCGGCGGGATCGACTCCTGGTCGACATAGAGCGGCGCGAGTCCGGCGACCTGGACCGCCAGGTCCTTCACGAGCTTCTGGAACTCGTCCGTCCGAGCGACGAAGTCGGTCTCGCAGTTGACCTCGATGAGCACACCGACTCGACCGCCCGTGTGGATGTAGCTCGAGACGAGGCCCTCGCGGGCATCACGGCTCGACTTCTTGGCAGCCGCGGCCAGACCCCGCTCGCGCAGGATCACGACGGCCTTGTCGAGATCGCCGTCGGCCTCGGTGAGGGCCTTCTTGCAGTCCATGAAGCCGGCGCCGGTCCGATCGCGCAGTTCCTTGACCAGCTCCGCCGAGATGTCTGCCATGGGTGGGTGTGCTCCTGTTCCTTGGTGTCATGCGGGCGCGCCGGGCGCCGCGGTGATCGATGCGTCGTGCGGGTGGCGCCGCGATCGTGCGGCGCCGGGTCTCAGACCGGGTTGTCGACCTCGGCCTTCTCGGCCGCTTCGCGGGCGAGCTCGGCGGCGATCTCCTCGGGGGTCGCCTCCGCGGCCTCGGCCACGGCCGCCTCGGCGCGCGCGACGCGGTCGCCGGGCAGCAGGTCGTCGTCGTCGGCATCGGGCTCGAATGTGAGCGCGGCACCGCCGGCGAGCGCGGCGACGAGTTCGTCGCTCGCGCCTGGGGCCTCGTCCTCGCCCTCAGCCGCGGCCGCCGGCTCGAACACCTCGGGCTCGCTCGCCGCGCGGTTCGAGCGCTCCTGGGCACCCTCGATCGCGGCCTCCGCCACGAGCGTGCAGAGCAGCCGGATCGCGCGGATGGCGTCGTCGTTCGCTGGGATGATGAAGTCGAGCTCGTCGGGGTCGACGTTGGTGTCGCCGGTCCCCACGACCGGGATCTCGAGCTTGTTGGCTTCGGTCACGGCGATGCGCTCGCGGTGGGGGTCGATGATGAAGATCGCGCCGGGCAGGCGCTTCATCTTGCGCATGCCGCCGACCGTGGCCTGGAGCTTGATCATCTCCTCGGTCAGCTTGGCGGCTTCCTTCTTCGTCATGCGCTCGAAGTCGCCGGCGCCCTGCCGTGCCTCGAGCTGCTCGAGCAGGCCGATGCGCTTCTTGATGGTCGTGAAGTTCGTCAGCATGCCACCGAGCCAGCGCTTGTTGACGAACGGCTGGTTGGCTCGCGTCGCTTCGGCGGAGATGGGCTCCTGGGCCTGCTTCTTCGTGCCGACGAACAGCACCTGCTCGCCGCGGGCAACGGTCTCGCGGACGGCCTCGAGGGCGACGTCGAGCCGCTGCACGGTCTGGGCGAGATCGATGATGTGGATCCCGTTGCGCTCCGCGAAGATGAACGGGCGCATCTTGGGGTTCCAGCGGCGCGTCTGGTGGCCGAAATGGACCCCGGCTTCGAGAAGTTGCCGCATGGAAACGGACGGCATGATGAGGCGACCTCCTGTCGGTTGATTCCTCCGCGGACCCTCGCTGATCCCCGGGGACCGGTCGCTTGCGACGGCCGGCACCGCCCGGTGGGAACGGTCCGCGTGTGGGCTCCGCTCGGTGCCGTGGGGACGGCGTCGGCGGGCGATGCGGTTGGTGGCCGGAATCCGGCCCGGACCGGCGCGGAGTGTAGCACAGGGGTCGTGTTCGACCTGCGGATGCCGAGGAGCGGCGTCGCCAGTTTCGTGCACCCCCGAGGGGCCCCTGGCGGCGCGGCGGGTCTCACGACCCGCGGCGGGCTCCAAACCACGAATGTCGCGTCTGAGGACGACCTAATGTCCTGTCCAAGGGCCGGATCGGCCGCCTGGGCCGCGATGGAGGCCCGTTTTCCGCATCCGACCGTGCGCTGTGTCGGGCTCCATCCGCGTTCGGCATGTTGGGTCAGACGGCGGACGCCTTAAGGTCGCCACGATCCGCGTCCTCCATGGTCGCCGGACCATTCGGAGTCCGGGCGGGGCTGTGCCCCTCGCTCAGAACGCCGCGCGGTGGTGCCGAACGCGCGGCTCCCCTCCCCCGACACCGGGCTCGACCACGACCAGGTCGAAGCGGACCGGCAGCCGCGGCAGGTTAACGCCGTCGGGGAGCACGCCTCGATCGAGCAAGCCATACGTCGCCATCCGGACGTGCGTGCGCTTGCGGTGGTCGACGGTCTCCTCCGGCAGCCCGAAGCTCCGAGACGCCCGCCAGCGGACCTCGACGACCACGAGCGTGGCCGGCGGACCCGGGTCGACCGCCACGAGATCGAGCTCGTGACGGCCGACATGGACGTTCCGGGCCAGGACGGTCCAGCCAGACGCCAGAAGGCGGACCAGGACCAGCGATTCGGCGGTGTCACCTGCCTGCTGGGCGGCGGTCCGGAGTGGCGAGCCGGTCGAGCCTTCCATGCGTCGGATGATGATGAGAACCGCTCACCGGTCGGACATCGCCCGCTTCACCCGCGCTTATCCGGCCCGTCCGGCTCGCGAGCAGTGCGCGCGGCACATCGTCGTCAGGCGGGAGACGACTCCAGCGCGACCAGGTCGCCCGCATCGAGCGCCGCATCGTCGACCATGACCGGCACGAGCTCCTGCTCCAGCAGCTCATGGATCGACTGCGACGCCGCCGGATCGCCGAGCAGATCGAAGTCGAGCTGGTCGCCGGCCAGCGTGCGCTGCAGCGCCAGGAACGACCGGCGGTGGAACGGCGTGAGGCCGAGCGCCCGGATGGCGTCCCGGTGGTGGCGTGTCGCATAGCCCTGGTTGTGCTCCCAGCCATAGCCCGGGTAGCGGGCCGCGAGTTTGATCATCATCCGGTCGCGCACGACCTTGGCCACGATCGACGCGCACGCGATCGAATAGACCTTCGCGTCGCCGTCGACGACGTTCGAGTACGGACCGACCTGCGCCTCGAATCCGACGATCCGGTTGCCGTCGACGATCACATGCTCATGGCCGCCGATTCGCCCGATCGCCCGGCGCATCGCCAGGTGCGTCGCATGATAGATGTTCAGCTGGTCGATCTCGCGCACTGAGGCCGCCCCGACCCCGATCGCCACCGCGCGCTTGCGGATGATCGGCGCGAGACGTTCGCGCTGGGCCATCGACAGCGTCTTCGAGTCCCGCACGCCGGGGATCCGATGGCAGCCAGGCTTCATGATCACCGCGGCGGCGACGACCGCGCCACACGTCGGCGCGACCCCGACCTCATCCACGCCGACGACGCGGGTCAGACCCTCATTCCAGAGACGGCGTTCGTGGCGGAGGGTCGGGACGATGACGGCCATTCGGGTGACAAGCGTACCCGAATCGAACGACCCCGCCGGTGGGACGGGGTCGGAGGAGTCGCCGAGGCGGTCGCCAGGCTAGCTGCGGCGCTCGCGGAGGGTCGCGGCCTTGCCGACGCGCTTGCGCAGGAAGTACAGCTGCGCGCGGCGGACCTCGCCGTGGCGGAGGACCTCGATCTTGTCGATGCGCGGGCTGTGGATCTTGAAGGTCCGCTCGACGCCGACCCCGGACGCGATGCGCCGAACCGTGATGGAGCGAGTGATGCCACCGCCGCGGAGACGCATCACGATGCCCTCGAAGACCTGGATGCGCTCGCGGTTGCCCTCGACGACCTTGGCGGAGACTTTCACGGTGTCACCCGTGGCGAGCTCCGGCAAGTCCGTGCGGAGCTGGTCCTGGACGATCTCGTCGAGCACGTTCACGCGGCGGTTCCTTGATCGTTGGCAGCCGAAACTGCGGGTCGGGCGATGGGAGGTGGCCGCGTGGTGGGCGACCGACGGCGGAGTATAGCACGGGGTCCTGTTCCAGCCGGGCCGTCGCGGGGCCGGACGTCGCGGGCGTCGTATCGTCAGAGGTGACAAGCGACGGAGGGATCCGCTGCGCGATCGTCCCGGTGGAAGGACCCCCGGCCCTCGTCAGCCGCTCCTTATCACTCCTGACACAACGACCAGGCAAGCATTCCTGATCAGCGGTCCTCGCGCAACAGATCCGGCCGGCGCGCGCGGGTCCGCTCGAGCGCGCGCTCCTGGCGCCACGCAGCCACCGCGCCGTGGTCGCCCGACGTCAGGATCGGTGGCACGTCCATGCCGCGGAACGACGGTGGCCGTGTGTATTGCGGATATTCCAGGAGGCCTGCGCTGAACGACTCCTCGTCGGTCGACGCGTCGTCGATGGCGCCGGGAAGCAGCCGGATCACGGCATCGATTACCACCAGTGCCGGCAGCTCACCGCCCGTCACCACGTAATCGCCGATCGACAGCTCGATGTCGACGAAGGCGCGGATCCGCTCGTCGACGCCTTCGTAGCGCGGGCAGACCAACACGATGTGATCGCGCTGGGCGAGGTCCATCGCACGGGCGTGGCCGAAGACCTCGCCACCCGGGTCGAGCAGGACGACCAACGACTCTGGCCGTTGCACGGATTCGATCGCCGCCACGACGGGCTCGACACGCATCACCATCCCGGCACCACCACCGTACGGCGTGTCGTCGACCGATCGGTGCCGCCCCAGGCCGAACTCGCGCAGGTCGTGGACACCGATCGTGGCGAGGCCGCGCTCCTGGATCCGACCCGGGATGCTCTCGGACAGCGGGCCGGAGACCATCGATGGGAAGAGCGTCAGGACGTCGATCTCGAGCGTCACAGGGAGTTTTCCGCTGGCGGGGGTGAGCCTCCCGGGGGACGGGTCGAGCCTTCCTCCGGCGCGCCCTCGGGCAGCGAGTCTTCAGGCGGTCGCGGCCGACGCGTCTTCCGGCGTGGTGCACGAGGCCGATCGGGATCGGTCCGTCGGACCTTGGGCGGCTGGAGACCGAGCGCCTCGGCATCGACCACGATCTCGCCTCGCCGTGGAGCAAAGACCCTGATGAACGCACGGACCGCCGGCAGGTCGAACGTCCCGAATGGCTCCCCGGTCACCACGTAGACCTCGTTCTCCCCGACACGGTAGATGTCCTGGACGACCCCGAGGTCGCGGCCGTCGACGTCACGGATGGTCACCCCCATCACCTCGTGCCAGTACACCTCGCCGCGGGCGAGGTCGGCTGAGGGACGCACAACGGTCTCCAGGTACGCACCCCGCAGGGCGTCGGCCGCATCGCGGCTCGTGACCTCGCTGAATCGGATGCGCCAGCCGGGTCCGTCGGCGACCGCTTCGGCAGATGTGATCGTCAACGGCGCGTCGGATCCCTCTCGATGGAGCACGACGCCTGGGCGGAAGCGTTCCTCCGGGCGGTCGGTGAGCACCTCGACACGGACCGCGCCGCGCAGGCCATGGACGCCGCGCACGAGGGCGACGACGAGTCGCTGCGTGGCGTCGCCGAGACCGGCGGCCACCGAAGCCGTCTCGCTCAGACGATCTCGAGCTGGACCGGCTCCCCGTCCCGGGCGGCGGTCACCTTGAGCAGGGTGCGCAGGGCCTTGGCGACACTGCCGTTGCGGCCGATGACCTTGCCCATGTCGTCGTCGGCGACGTGGAGCTCGATGACGGTCGCACCGTCTTCCTCGATCACCTCGACCTTCACTGCATCGGGATCATCGACCAGCGACTTCGCGACGTACTCGACCAGTTCCTTGGCTGCCATCGTTCGCGCTCCTACTTGCCGCTGGGCAGGATGCCCGCCTGCTTGAACAACCGGGCGACGGTGTCGGACGGCTGAGCGCCCTTCGAGAGCCACGCCTTCGCCTTGTCGGCATCGACGCTCAGCTCGATCGGCTCGGTTCGTGGGTTGTAGTGACCGATGGTCTCGATCGCGCGGCTGTCCCGCGCGCTGCGAGCGTCGGCGACGACCACTCTGTAGGTCGGCTGCTTGGTCGCGCCGACGCGCGTCAGCCGGATGCGGACTGCCATCTGTGTCGTATCCCTCCTTGGGCTGGGGCGGGCTGGGGACCCGCCTACTTGACCGTGATCAGCGTGTGCGTCTCCGCGAGCTCCCCACTGACCGCGCCCGTCGAGATGAGAGCGTCGAACGGCGTGAGGAACGGCTTGATGGACTGCTCGTACTCGGCGCGCTCCTGGGCCGTCGCACCGGACATCGCGCCCTCGGCGAGACCGCGGATCGCCGCGATATCGACGAAGGTGACTCCCGTGTTCTCCCCATCGACCCGCCCGAGCAAGTCCGTGTATCGGGCATCGTCGGCGAGCGAGGCGCCCGCTCCCGCGTCGAGGACGTGCTTGATGAAGTCGGCCGAGCTGCCGATCGCGATGACCTCGTCCGTCGCGACGTATGCGATCTGGGCACGCCCCTCCGGCAGGCTGGACGGATCGGTGGGCAGCGGTCCAACGCCACCCGCCATGGCGGCCAGGTCGCGCAGGTCGCCAAGGTCGATGACCGTGATCGTCTCGCCCTGGTATTGCTCATCACGGATCGTGACGCCGGCCTGGGCGCCGCCGAGCTGCAGGAGGCTGCGGATGGTGGTCAGCAGCTGACGCCCACCGGACGCGTCGGCCGGGACGCTGACGAGGCCGCCCTCGACGGACTCGCCCGACGTGGCGATCACGACACCGGTGTCCCCCATCCAACTGAGGAGTGCCTCGAGGCCACCGAGCATGCCGGCTGCCTGGTCGATCTGCGCGAAGGCGTCGGCGAGGGTCGGCTCAGTGCGATACAGCTCGATCCAGTCAAGGAGCGAGCGTCCGTAATCGTTTCCGGCGAGCAGGGCGACGGTCGATGGCGGCGCGAACGCGGCCACCCCGTTCGCCCGGTTCTCGTCGGGCCCCGGCATGCCCGCCTTGTGTTGCGTGACCGCGTCGATCCGCAGAGCGTCTGCCTCGACACGGATGCGCATCGCGGCCCAGTCCGGGATCAAGTTGGTGATCGCGCTGCTCAGCGGCGACGCCGACGACAGCGAACCCGTGATACGGGTCGACGCCTCGAACAGCGCATTGGTGTCAAGGAACATGAACCCGAGATCGTCGCCGGTCAGCGCGGCCTGAGCGGCTGCGACGCCAGGGGCCTTGGACAGCGCGCTGGAGCCCTTGGTATCGATAGCGGCCTTCACCGACGCGACGTCCCCGACGATGGCGACCTTGCCGCCGGCCAGCGCGAACGCGGCCTGCTCGGTCGGTGCGTCAGGGCTGGCGAACACGGTCAGCTCCGTGCCCTGATAGCTCTCGGACGTGCCGGTCACGCCGGCTTGGTTGAGTGTGTTCGTGAACCACGTTCGGGCGAGCGCCTCGTCCTTGACGGACACGAGCAGCACGCCGCGGGCAGTGGACGACATGGGCGCGTTGGGATCGACGTCCGGGATCGGACCGATCGCGAAGCCGAGCTGCCCGCCGAACCACGGCTTCACGTCGCGGGCAAAGGTCTGCTTGCCCTGGCTGCCCTCGGAGATCAATCGGTCGAGGACTTCGTCGATCTTCGTCTCGAGCGCCGCCTGATCGGCAAAGCCCGGGAACTTCGACAAGAACTGGCCGACCTTCTGGCGCTGATCGCCGGGCAGGTCGAGCCGCATCTCACCGTAGGCGACGCTGTCGGTCGGCACGTAGCCGAGGACGACGGACGACGGCGACGAGCTCGTCAGGACGATCGCCGCGAGGGCGGTCACCAGGATCACGAGGGCGATCGCACCGCCGGCCGCGATCCAGCGCGCCCGGCTCTGGGGTGGCCGGTCGCCAGCCCCGGCGGGCACCGTCGGCGTCGTCGCGACCGGCACCGCTGTCGTGTCGCTGTCGACGGCGCTCGGTGGCGGCATCGGCGACGTCGGCGGCGTCCCCGTCGGAGTCGTCGGTCGTTCGGAATCGGTCATCGCGTGGTCTCCCCCGGCGCCTAGCGCCGATTCCCCATGAGGCTGCCGAGCGCGCCGCGCCGACCGCCTCCGGAAAGCTGCTTCATGAGTTTCTGCATCTCGCCGAATTGCTTCACCAACCGGTTGACTTCCGGCAGGCTCGTGCCCGCGCCCGCCGCGATGCGGCGTCGACGCGAGCCGGTCAGGATCGCCGGATCGCGACGCTCGGCCGGGGTCATCGCCCGGATGATCGCCTCGGTCCTTTTCAAGTCACCGCGGTCCACCGCGGCCTGCGCTTCCCCGGCCATGTTGCCCATGCCCGGGATCATCGACATGATCTGGCCGATCGGCCCCATCTTCTGGACCTGCTGGAGCTGATCGAGCATGTCCTCGAGGGTGAAGCTCGCCTTGCGGAGCTTCTCGTCCATCTGTTGCGCCTGGTTGACATCGAATGTCTCCTGCGCCCGTTCGACGAGCGTCAGGATGTCGCCCATCCCGAGGATGCGGCCGGCAAGCCGGTCCGGGTGGAAGGGCTCGAGAGCGTCGGTCTTCTCGCCGGTGCCCAGGAACTTGACCGGGAGCCCTGTGACGGCGCTGATGCTGAGGGCGGCCCCACCGCGGGCGTCGCCATCGATCTTGGTGAGGATGAGCCCGGTCACCGGCACGGCCGCGACGAAAGCCTGGGCGACGGCGACTGCCTCCTGGCCGGTCATGGCGTCGACGACAAGGAGCGTCTCGACCGGCTTGACCGCCGCATCCACGGCGGCGATCTCCTGCATGAGTGCCTCGTCGACGCTGAGCCGGCCGGCGGTGTCGAGGATGACCACGTCGCGGGTCCCCCGCTTGGCTGCCTCGACGCCCTGACGGGCGATGTCCGGGACGGACGTGCCCTCGGCCGCGCGATAGACGGGGACGTCGAGTTGCTTGCCGAGCGTCTCGAGCTGGTCGGCGGCGGCGGGCCGGTATGGGTCGGCCGCGACGAGGAGGGGTCGCCGCCCCTGTTTGATGACGTAGCGCGCCAGCTTCGCCGTGGTCGTCGTCTTGCCGGAACCCTGCAGGCCGACCATCGTGACGACGGCGGGGTTGCCCGAGAGATGGAAGACGCGGTCGCCGGTGCCGAGCAGGTCGACCAGCTCGTCGTGGACGATCTTCACGACGGCCTGCCCCGCGGTCAGGCTCTGGAGGATGTCCTGGCCGAGGGCCTTCTCGCGGACGCGGCCCACGAAGTCCCTGACGACCTTGAAGTTGACGTCGGCTTCGAGCAGCGCGAGACGGACCTCGCGCATCGCGGCATCGACGTCGGCCTCGCTGATCCGGCCTCGGCCGGTCAGCGTGCCGAGCGTGGCTCGGAGGCGCTCGCTGAGAGTGTCGAACACGGCCCGATCAGGACTCCGTCATCGTGGTGGACCGACCGTGGTCGCGGGTCGCGCGGCGTCGGGCCGGGTGATGCGCGGGTTCTGGCGCATCGAGGCGGGGGCAGTGTAGCGCAGGGTTACCGGAGGCGCGCCCGTGACGATGGTCCGGTGCGGGCGCGCCATCGCCGGTGCCTCGCCTCGGGGGGACGTCCCGCCGCTATGCTGCGCGCTCCGTGCGCAATCCCTTCACATCTCCACTCTGGCAGAACCACGCCTTCGTTCGGGTCTGGGCGGCGGCGAGCATCTCGATCTTCGGGTCGCTGGTCACCCGGATCGCCCTGCCGCTCGTCGCGATCCTGACGCTCGGCGCAGGCCCGATCGAGGTCGCCGTCCTGCGCAGCATGGATGTCGCGGCGGCCCTCGTGGTCGGCCTGGTGGCAGGCGCATGGGTCGATCGACTGCGGCGCCGGCCGGTCCTCATCTGGGCCGACCTCGGACGGGCGGTCCTGCTTGGCTCGATCCCGATCTCGTTCGTGCTCGGGACGCTCGCGCTGTGGCAGCTCGTGGTGGTCGCGGCGATGGCCGCCGTGCTCACCACGTTCTTCGACGCGGCCGATAACGCGTACCTGCCGACCATCGTCGCGCGAGAGCGGCTGGTCGAGGCGAACAGCGCCCTTGCGGCGAGCGGCTCGGTGGCCGAGTTCGCAGGCTTCGGCATCAGCGGGTTCCTCGTCCAATTGATGACCGGCCCGATCACGATCGTGATCAACGCCGTCACGTACCTCATCTCCGCCGTGCTGCTGCTCTCGGTCCGGCGACCGGAGGCACCACCACCGCCTCGCTCCGAGCGGGAACCCGTCCTCGACGAGATCCGCCACGGGCTGCGACTCGTGCGTGGCGACCCCGTGCTCCGGGCCTTCGTCGGGGCACAGATGTTGATGTCGATGCTGTGGGGCGTCTTCGGTGCGACCTGGTTCCTATTCGCCCTCGATGACCTCGGTGTCAGTCCGGCGCTGATCGGCGTCATCGCGGGAGCCGGTGGCGCGTCGTCGTTCATCGGGGCGCTGGTGGCGACGCGATCGACACGACGATGGGGCGTCGGTCCGGTCGCCATCGCCGCGATGTTGCTGGCGGCCGCGGGCAACCTGCTGATCCCGCTCGCACCTGCAGGCATGCCGCTTGTCGCGGTCGCGTTCCTGCTCGGGCAGCAGCTCGTCGCCGACTCGGCCATCACCGTCTACGACGTGACCGAGACGTCCGTTCGCCAGTCGCTCGTCGCCGATCGCGAGCTCGGCCGCGTCACCTCGACATTCCAGGTCGCGTCGGCCGGCGCCCAGCTGGCGGCGACGATCGCGGCCGGGCTGCTAGCCGAGGTCATCGGGCTGCGCCTGACGTCGTTCCTCGCACCGCTCGGTGGCCTGCTCGCCGCCGCGATCCTGTTCTGGTCGCCCGTCCGCTATCTCCGCGAGTTGCCAGTCATGGACGATCGACGTCCCGCCAAAGTCGTCGTCGACGTCGAACGCGATCAGCCGCCGGGCGCCTGAGCCAGGAAGTCCGCAGCGGCTGCTCGCAGATCGGACTCAGACACGAACTCATGTACGTCGAGGAACCCTTCCGCCGTTTGCCCGAGATCACTGAGCGCGTCCGCGTAGTCGGTATCGACCCACAGACTCCACAGAGTCGCCGCCGCCGACTTCGGGTCCTGTCGTCCGTCCAAGAGCTCCGCCGCGACCGATCCCGCATACCGAACAGCGGCCTCTTCGAACGTCATGGCGCCGAGACCGAGAGCGGCAAGAGCACGGTCGAGGTCGTTCTCGAGTTCCCGATCATCCACTCGATCATCACCGGCAACGATGGCAACTTCGGGAAGGTCGATACCCTCGAGGAGCAACCCGACTGCTGCCTCAACCACCTCCGTCGATGCACGCACTCGTCGAAGGCGAAAGCGAGCCTCCGCGTCGCGCAATCGATCCAGCCTGGCCGGATCGACGGGCGAGCCCATCAGGCGAACAGCGCCTCGACGAAGGCGTCGGGGTCGAACGGCAGGAGGTCGTTGATGCCCTCCCCGACCCCGACGAAACGGACCGGGACCTTGAGCGCGTCCTCGATGGCGAACACGATCCCGCCCTTGGCGGTCGAGTCGAGCTTGGTCAGCACGATGCCGGTCAGGCCGACCGCCTCGTGGAACGCCTTCGCCTGTGACAGGCCGTTCTGGCCAGTGGTCGCATCGAGCACGAACAGCGTCTCGGGTTGGGCGTCCGGGAGCCGCTTGTCGATGATCCGGCGGATCTTGGTCAGCTCATCCATGAGGTTCGACTTCGTGTGGAGCCGGCCGGCGGTGTCGGCGATGACGAGGGTCGCCCCGCGCGCCACGGCCGCGTCGAGCGCGTCGTACACGACAGCGCCGGGATCGGCGCCGGGAGCGTGTGCCACGACGGGAACGCCGGCTCGGTCGGCCCAGATCCGAAGCTGATCGATCGCGGCGGCACGGAACGTGTCCGCGGCAGCGAGGATGATCGACTGCCCCTCCTCGAGATAGCGCGCGGCGAGCTTGCCGATCGTCGTCGTCTTGCCGGTGCCATTGACACCGACGACGAGGACCACCGCAGGCCCGCCGGATGGCGTCGGTCGCGGCGTCCAGTCCAGGTCCCGCTTGACAAGAAGCGCCGCGAGCTCGTCGCGGATCGCGGCCTCGGGTCCATCGGGGTGCCGGCGACTGCGCGCCCGCTCCACGAGGTCCATCGCCAGCGCCGCGCCCACGTCGCCCGCGATGAGCGTCTCCTCGACGTCGTCCCAGGCCGGACCGTCGACGCCGCCGAGATAGCCGCGGAGCTGGGTCATGAACGTGCCGCGCGTCCGCTCCAGGCCCTGATCGAGCGTGTGCGCGGGGGCGACCGCGAGGAACGCGGTCGGGTCGAATGCAGCGTAGCCCGGTTCTGGCTCGGGTTCCGCGGGCGTCTGTTCTGGGGCGGACGCGGGCTGTTCTGGGGCGGGCCCCTCGAGATCGACCGGTTCAGGCGGGGCCCCGTCCTCCACCGGAACCTGCTCCCCGGGCTGTACCTGCTCCCCGGGCTGTGCCGAGTCCTCGGAACGCCGGCGCCAGAACGGCATCAGCCCGCCGCGCTGAGCTCGCGGCGCTCGGACGCGAGGGCCTGGGCCTCATCGAGTCGCAGGCTGATCACGCGCGACACCGAGTCGTCGCCGACCGTGACGCCGTACAGCGCATCGGCCGCCTCGATCGTGCCGCGGTTATGGGTGATGACGATGAACTGGGTCCGATCGGCCAGGCTCCGAAGCGCCTCGGCGAACCGGCCGATGTTCGCCTCATCGAGCGCCGCATCGACCTCGTCGAGCACGCAGAACGGCACGGGTCGCACCTCGAGCATCGCGAACAGGAGCGCCACGGCCGTCAGGGCACGCTCCCCGCCCGAGAGCATCGCCAGGGCCTGCTGCTTCTTGCCCGGCGGGCGGGCCACGATCTCGACACCGGTCGACCCGAGATCGCTCGGGTCCGTGAGTGACAGCTTCGCGAACCCGCCGTCGAACAATTGCTCGAAGCGCCGCTCGAACGCAGTCTCGAGGGCGGCGAACGTCGTGCGGAACTGGGTCGCGATCATCGTGTCGAGCTCCACGATCAGCTCGCGCGTGCGACCGATCGCCGATCGCAGGTCGTTGCCCTGGGTCTCGAGCGACTCGAGTCGCGCCTTCAGCTCGGTGTATTCCTCGACGGCATACGGGTTGGCCGCACCGAGCTCGTGGTAGCGGCGCCGCAGCTGCGCAAGTCGACCGGGAGTCGGCGGCGCGTCAGTGGGCGCCTCTACGGACCATCTTTCGGAGAGTGCCGTCAACGCCGACTCGAGAGCGGTCGAGTCGTCGGCCTCGCTTTGGGTGGCGGTATCGGCCTCGACCGTCGCCTCGGGGAGCGCGATCCCGAGGCTCGCGAGTCCGAGCTCGCCGAGGCCCGCCAACTCGATGAGGACGCTGTCACGGAGCGACTCCAACCCGAGCCGGGCCTCCAGCTCGGCGTGGTCGGCGGCGCGCGCGCGCTCGTCAGCTGCCCGGAGGCGATCGCGGGCGGAGGCAGCAGCCCGTTCCGACTCGGCCAGTCGCGCGCGATCAGCTGCGTCCGCGGCGTGGAGCGCCAAAAGTGCCTCGCGAGCCTCGCGCTCCCTGGTCGTGGCCGTCGCGATCTCGGTGCTGATGGCGTCCCGCTCGGACCCGAGGGCATTCTCTCGTTCGACGAGCGCCTCGGCTTCGCGGTCGGCACGGGCGGTGCGCTCCTCCGCGATCGCGACGGCAGCCTCGGCCCTCGCCCGGGCATGCTCGGCATCCCGGCGCTGGGCGTCGTGACTGGCCGATCGGGCGGCGAGGCGGTCTCGACGCTCGCGGAGCTCGGTCGCGCGTGACTCCCACGCGGTCAATGCGGAACGCTCGTCCCCGATCGGCTGGTCGATCGCGGGCTCCCCGTCGGTGAGGGGCTCCGTCGCGACGGACTCGCGAAGCCGCGTGAGCTCCGCGTCGAGTCGGGCCTGCTGTGCTTCGTGCCAGGCTGCTTCGCGCGCCACCGCTTCACTCTCACGGAGAGCCGCCCGCTCGGCCTCATCGGTCCTCCGTCGGTCGGCCACCAGCCGCGTCTCCTCCGCACGGGCCTCATCGAGTGCGGCGCGGGCCGTTGCAGCTCGTTGCTCGGCCGCTGCGGCCGTCGTGCGCAGCTCCGCGAGCTCCGCCTCGGCGCGCTCCAGCTCGGACGACACGCGCGCGTGTTCGGCCCGGCGATCGAGGACCGGGTCGGATGTCCCGAGGGCGAGACCCGTGTCATCGAGCACGGCTGTGCCATCGCGCGGGACGGCCACCCACCCAGGCGGCATCGAGGATTGGAGCGCGAGGCAGTCGTCCAGGTCGGGGAGCCATACGGCGCGCTCGAGCAGGCGCCGGACGCCCCCGGACCCATCGCGTCGGACGCCGTCGGCCAGCCGCCCGCCACCGGCAGCCGCGACGGCATCGAGCCATCGGCGGGTGAGTGCATCCGCCGCCGGGCCGTTCCCCGTCAGGCGTTCCTCGACCAGGAGGTGCCCGCGTTCGCCAGCCAGGGCGGCGACCTGCTCGGCGGCGACAAGATAGGCCCGCACCCGATCCGCCAGCGCCGCTTCGATCGCGCGACGCAGCGCGGGGTCGACTGTCAGGTCCTCGTCGAGACGCCGGCCACCGCGCTTGCGCGCCGCCCGGGCGATCGGACGGTGCTCGTCCTCGTCCAGATGCGATGCGAGTGCCTCGACCCGCCCCCGCAGCGCAGCGACGCTCGCTGCCGCACTCGCCAGTCCCTCGGCCGAGGCCGATCGGTCGGCCTCCGCCGATCCCGACGCGAGGCGCGCGGTCTCGCGCGCGGCCTGGGCATTGCGCTCCGCGCCGGCGGCGAACTCGAGCGCGCGACGAGCCGCCTCCGTTCGTCCAAGGACCTCGTCGCGTCGGGCGACGGCGGTCGTCGCGGCCGCGTGTTCCTCGGCAGCTCGCCGTTCCGCCTCCGCGAGCCGACGTGTGGCGGTCTCTGCCTCCGCCGCCCGGATCGCCTCGGCACGCCGGACCGCTGCCGCATCCTCGTCCCGGGCTGCCGACGCGGACCGCAGCGTGGCAAGCTCGGCCAGGGCTTCCGCGAGAACCCGATCGGCCTCGGTCACGGCCGCCTCGAGATCGACGTCGCGAGCGGGCACAGGCGCCGCCATCGCGCGTCGCTGGCCCGCGGCGTCAGACTCGGCAGCCGCGCGTTCGTCCGCCAGCCGGACGCGGTCGCGCTCGATCGCCTCGAGATCCGCGGCAAGCCGCCCGTCGCGCAACTGGAGCCCGGTCAGGATCGACCGTGCGGTCTCGTTGGTTTCGCGTCGCGCGCGCTCCAGCTCGGCGCGTGCAGACAGCTCGTCGGCCAGCGACGCGGCCGTCGCCTCGGCCTCCTCGAGCTCGGCCATCGCCCGCTTCGCCTCGGCCTCGGTCGTGGCGCGTCGTTCCGTTGCGACAGCCAGCCTCGCCGCGGCGTCATGCCAGCGGGCGTGGCTCGAGGCAAGCAGCGCCGCTGCCAGCTCGTCGGCCACCGACGAACGCGTGGTCTGCTGTTCCGCCTGGGCCGCCAGGCGACGTGCCTGCGGCCTGAGCTCGGCCAGGATGTCGTCGACCCTGGCGAGGTTCGTCTCCGACTCCGCCAGCTGATCCTCGGCCTTGCGCCGGCGTCGCTCGTGGCGGCGGACACCGGCGACCTCCTCGAACAGCGGGCGCCGCTCCTCGGGCCGCAGCGCGAGGGCCTGGTCGACCATGCCCTGGCCGATGAACAGGAACGCGTTGTCGGCGAGGTGCGCCGCGTCGAGGAGGTCGACCAGATCGCGCAGGCGGATGCGCTGCTTGTTGAGCAGGTATTCGTTCTCGCCACTGCGATACAGGCGCCGGCCGAATTCGAGGACCTGGAAGTCGACGGGCAGCAAGCCGTCAGCGTTGTCCAGGACCAACGTGACGTCGGCCATGCCCTGGGCTGTCCGCTTCTCCGATCCGGCCCAGATGACGTCTTCCGCCTTGCGCGAGCGGAGCGCGCGACCCTGCTCGCCGAGCGCCCAGCGGAGCGCGTCGGCCAGGTTGCTCTTGCCCGAGCCGTTCGGTCCGACGACTGCGCTTATGCCGCCGCCGAACTCGACCTTGGTCCGCTCCGCGAACGACTTGAACCCCTGGACACGCAACGCGAGAAGGCGTGGCGGTGCGCTCTGCTGCTCGATCATGCCGGTCGCCGCTGACGCTCGCGTCGGTCGGCACGGCGGGATCGGCGGCCCGCGTCGGGTCGGGTCGCGCGCCCTGCCCGTTCGGCGGCTCGCTCGGCACGGATCCGCTCGATGGCCTGGGCGGCGGCCGACGTCTCGGCCGTCCGACGGGACGGTCCCTCGCCGGCACCGAGGATCTCGCCCTCGATCCAGACCTCGACGCGGAACGACTTCTCGTGGTCGGGACCGGATGCCTCGACGAGCCTGTAATCGGGGCGTTCGCCGGATCGCCGTTGTGTGTATTCCTGCAAGCGTGACTTCGGGCTCTTGAGCGAGAGGACCGGCTCCTCGAGAGACAGCTCGGGGTCCGCGAGGTCCTGCAGCCAGCGATGCACCAGCTCGTAGCCGAGGTCGAGGTACAGGGCCCCGGTCAGAGCCTCGAACGAGGAGGCGAGCAATGAGGGTCGGCGACGCCCGCTGCGCTGCGACTCTCCCTCGCCCAGCAACAGGTACTTGCCGAGCTCGATGCGACCGGCGAGCCGGGCAAGCCCGGACGTCGATACGATGGCGGCACGGCGCGCCGACAGGGCCCCCTCGTCTTCGTCCGGGTGGCGCGCATAGAGCGCCTCCGAGATGGTCAGGTTCACGACGGCATCACCGAGGAACTCGAGCCGTTCGTTGTGGCCGCGCGCGGCATCCGGGTGCTCATGGAGCCACGATGAGTGGACGAGGGCCTGCTCCAGCAGATCGAGGTCGCGAACCGGGAGCCCGAGGCGTTCGGCGACGTCCTGACCGGGACGCACCTCGGACGTGGCCGACCGGTTAGGAAGAGTGCTCGTCGATGTAGTCGACGGCGTCCTGGACGGTCCGGATCTTCTCCGCGTCCTCGTCCGAGATCTCCGTCCCGAACTCCTCTTCCAGGCTCATGATCAACTCGACGAGGTCCAGCGAGTCGGCGTTGAGGTCGTCGACGAACGAGGCCTCGGGCTTGACCTCATCCTCGTCGGCGCCGAGCTGCTCGACGACGATCTTCTTGAGCCGGTCGTACGTTGTGGCCACTGACTCCCTCCTCGGAGCTGGGTGCTGGGGAGATCGTCCCGAGAACGCCGTTCATGAGGCGTCGCATCGGCTCTCCGCTGTAGACGCGTGCCAGCTCGACCCACTCGGCGATGGCCACCCGGGCCGGCGTGGCGGAGTGTAGCACCTCACCGATGGCGGTTCGGAGCAGCGCGCGGTCCATCTTGGCGAGGCCGGTGACCGGATAGCGGGGTGCGACGCGGGTGATCGCGGCGTCGATGTCGGCTCGGTCGCGGGTCACGGCCGCGACCAGCTCGCGGGCGAGCGCCGCGGCCAATTCGTCGCGCTCGGTCTCGGCCAGGTGACGCTCCAGGATGGCGTCGGCGGTGCGTTGCCCGAAGTCGGCCTCGAAGATGGCCGCCAGCGCGAGTCGTCGTCCCGTGCGACGTCCGCGCTGCTTGTCAGCCTCCGACGCCATCGACGATGACCGTCACGGCCCCGAGGTCGAGCCCGAGCAGGCGTTCGATGGTCGCGGCCACGGCTGTCCGGACCTCGGCCGCCAGCGGTCCGAGCGTGTGACCGGGGCGGGCGACGATCCGCAGGCGAACGAGCACGCGATCGTTGACGACCCGGACGCGGACGGCGGGTCCGGCCAGCCAGCCGCGCCAAGACGGACCGCCGTACCCGACGCGGGCCACGCCGGGGACCTCGAATGCCGCTGTCTTGACGAGCTCGGCGATGACACCCTTGCCGACCGTGAGGACGGGACCGCTCATGTCGTCACCTCCTCGATCGCGGGCGAAATGGCCGCCAGCAGCGCGTTGTCCTCGGCGAGGGCCTCGGCGATGAGGTCGGGGACGCGTGCGCTGGCGGTCTTGGCGGCCACCTCGCAGGCGAACCCGATCATCCGCCGCGTGGCCCGCCCGTGCGTGATGATGACCGTCCCCTTGACGCCGAGCAACGGGGAGCCGCCCTGCGTCTCGTAGTCGAACACCTCGCGGATGCGGCCGATGCCGGGGCGCATGAGGAGATACGCGAGCCTTCCTCGCCAGGTCCGCCGGAACTCGGTCCGCCACAGGTCGAAGATGTAGGTCGATAGGCCTTCGAAGAACTTGATGACCACGTTGCCGGCGACCGCGTCGGTGACGACCACATCGGCGAGGTGCTTGGCCAGGTCGCCACCCTCCACGTTGCCGACGAAGCGGAGCGTGGACGCGTCGAGCAGCACCGTCGCGCGCTGGATGCGGGCGTCGCCCTTGCCCTTCTCCTCGCCGATGCTCAGCAATGCGACGCGCGGGTCGGCCACGCCTAGGACGCGCTCGGCGAAGATCGCGCCCATCCGGGCGTACTGCGCGAGGTTCTCCGGGGTCGAGTCCGGGTTCGCCCCGATGTCGATGAGCACGAGCGGACCGGCCTCGGTGATCATCTGGACCGCCAGCCCGGGTCGCTCGACGCCCGGCAGCCGGCCGAGCTTGAGGATGCCGGCGGCCATACCCGCCCCGGTGTGGCCCGCCGTCACGACAGCATCGGCCTTGCCGTCGCGGACGAGCTGCGTCGCGACCAGGATCGACGAATCCTTCTTGTCGCGCAGCGCGCGAGCAGGATGCTCGTCCATACCGATCACGGATCCCGCATGCACGATGCGGACGTTGGGGGGCAGTGACCCGGCGATCGCCTGGATGGTGTCGGTCAGACCGACGAGGATCAGCTCGACCGTCGGATTGCGGCGCGCGTAGTCGAGGACTCCCGGGACGACCTCGGTCGGTCCGTGGTCGCCGCCCATCGCGTCGAACGCGATGCGGACCACGGAATCAGCGCGCGGAGTCGTCGCTGCCGGTGCTGACCGGCTTCGGGGGAACGGCCAGACGGCCCTGGTAGTAGCCGCAATTCGGGCAGACGCGATGCGGCAGCTTCATCTCGTGGCAGTGCGGACACTCCTCGAGCTTGGGCAGGTCGATCGCGAGATGCGAGCGGCGCTCGCCCTGGCGGGCATGCGAGACGCGTCGCTTCGGTACACCCATGGGGTCGTTGGGCTCCTTGTGTCGTTCGTGGTGCGCGGTCGCGGGACGGCGCTCGGGGTACGAGCGCGGTCGGCGCCGACGGCGGAGTCTACCGCGAAACCTCGATCACCGTCACGGTCCGCGTTCGTCGCACGGGCCCACCTTACGCTCGCCGTTCGTCGCCCAGCGGTGCTATCGACGAACGAGCACTCGCCCCTTCGTCAGCCGCACCGCGCTGCGCTGAGGCCGACGGCCGAGGCCAGCCTCCTCCGCCGACCTCATCGCTCAGCGAGGGACCGACCGACGTGCTTCGTCAGCAGCACCGCTCAGCGGTGACAGTTATGCAGTGGGACGTGATTCTCGCGGCCCGGCGCGTGATGCTCTCCGCTATCCAAGAAGCCCTCACTCCGGGCGGAATGCCTTCAAGGCTTCGAGGCGCGGATCGATGTCGTCGTCCGGGTGGTCGTGCTCGCCCTCGTCGAGCGGCAGCCCGCACACGACGCACAAGCCGGGACAATCCGGGCGGTCGAGCGGGGCGATCGGCTCGGCCAGGATGATCGCGTCGCGCACGGACGGCTCGAGATCGAGCTCGTGGTGGTCGGTCAGCCGGAGGGCGTCCGGCTCGGCGTCGGCGTCGACCGCGCGGCCGGTCTGCAGGTCGACCGAGGGCAGGTACTCCTCAGCGAGCTTGACGTCGATCGGTGTCGTCAGGGGCCGCAGGCAGCGGGCGCACTCACCGGCGAGCGACGTGGTGAGCCGAGCGTCGGCGAAGATCCCGCGATTGGTGCGTGTTAGGCGGACCTGTCCGGAGATCGGCTCGGCGAGCACCAGGTCCGGAAGCTCGACCTGCGCGTCTGCGACGTCGTAGGTCCGACCCGCACCGACATCGTCGCCGAGCAGGCCGGACACGTTCCAGGTGAAGGGGCCGTCGGTCGAAGGGGCGCTCATCGGCGCTACGTCACGTCCGGGCGGGCGCTGCGGCGTCCTCCGCCTCGTCGTTCCACTGGTCGTCCTCGAGGCGTGCCTCGCCTGGGTCGCCGGGGACCTCGGGCGGCAGCGCCATCAGTGTCGCGCGCCGTTCGTCGAGCAGGTTCAGGCCCTTCTGGATGCTCTGGAGCGTTCTGTGGACGTCGCCCTCCAGGCCCTCGAGCACGCTCACGGCGTACTCGTCGGCGCCGGCCCGGATCCGGTCGGCATCTCCGTGGGCCTCCTCGATGACACGGCGGCTTTCCGTCTCGGCCGCCTGGGTCAGGCCGCGCTCGTCGATCAGGAAGGCAGCCTGTTCCTGCGCACGGCCGACGATCCGCTCCGCCTCTTCCTGCGCCTTCTCGATGATGCGCTCGCCCTCGGAGTTGAT
Source organism: uncultured Chloroflexia bacterium (assembly GCA_963819655.1). GTDB lineage: Bacteria > Chloroflexota > Limnocylindria > Limnocylindrales > CSP1-4 > SPCO01. The sequence goes on from CAWFXA010000003.1 coordinate 714,798, forward strand.
CCGCTTCGCCGCTCGGACTTCTTCGGGGACGGCGACCCGGAGCTCGTCGATGAGCCCAAGAGCAGCGTTCTGGTCGACCACCACATTCGTCGTGAGCGGCAGTTTCTTGCCGTTGGCGATGAGCGATTCGAGACGCTCGACGAGGAAGATGATGTCGATGTCGGTGGCCCTCCTGCGCCGTCGATTATGGCACGGGCCGCTCGGTCAGCGACGAGCGAAGGCTCGTTCCAGGGCTGCGCGAGCCGCCGGCGGCACCATGGTCGAGACGTCGCCACCGAACGACGCGATCTCCTTCACCAGGCTCGAGCTCACGTAGCTGTTGGCGGCCGAGGTCATGAAGAAGACCGAATCGACGTGGGGCGCCAGGACCCGGTTGTTGTGGGCAAGCTGCAGCTCCGCCTCGAAGTCACTGATCGCGCGCAGGCCGCGGACGATCGCACCAGCGTCGCGGGCGCGGGCGAAGTCGACGGTCAGCCCGTCGAACGAGGCGACCTCGATCCGGTCGGCGTCGACGGCATGCTCGAGCAGGGCTTGGCGGATGATCCCGATGCGCTCGTCGACCGACAGGAGGGGCGCCTTCCGCGGGTTGGCGAGGACGGCGACCACGACCGTGTCGAACACATTCGCGGCGCGCTCGACGATGTCGAGATGGCCGTTCGTGATCGGGTCGAACGAGCCGGGATAGACCGCGACGCTCATGCCTCCTCCGTGCTCTCCGCTGGACCGGGCGTCGGGTCGCGCCGCCCGTAGAACGTCAGCGCAGTCTCGCCGAACCGGCGCTCGCGCTCGGATGCTAGCAGCCCGATGGCCGTCGGCGGAGTCGTGCGCCAGAAGTGCTTCGCGACGACGCGGGCGTCCGGAGCGACGAGCGGCGGCAGGTGCTCGAGGGCGCTGCGGAGCGCGGTCTCGTCGTCGTAGGGCGGGTCGACGAAAGCCATGTCGAAGGGTTGCTCGTGACTCCGGCCGGCGTCGCGCAGCCACGTCAGGGCATCGGCGCGGACGATCCTGGCGCGGCCTCCGGCGCGCAGTCCGGTGCGCTCGAGGTTGGACTCGATGACACCGATGGCGGCGCGGTCGCGCTCGACGAAGGTGGCGTGGGCCGCGCCCCTCGACAGCGCCTCGATGCCGGCCGCGCCGCTCCCCGCGAACAGGTCGAGGAAACGAGCGCCGCGCAGATCCGGCTCGAGGATCGCGAACAGCGTCTGCTTGACGCGATCGCCCAGGGGCCTGGTGTTCGGTCCGGGCGCCTCGAGCCGGATCGAGCGGGCGGTACCCGCGATGACCCGGCCGGCGTCAGGCACGAGAGCAGGTCATGAGCCGGAGGCCGGGTCGGCGGTCGCGAGACGGCGAAGCCAACCGGTCGCCAGCTCCGCGGCGAGCGGTTCCAGGTCCGATCGCCCGGGATCGAGCGCGCCATCGGCGTCGAGCAGACGCTCGGCTGCGGCTCGCGCCTGGACCGCGAGTTCGCGATGGTCGGTCCGTGTCAACGATGCGACACGCATCCCCGGCAGACCGCTCTGGGCGAAGCCGAGCACGTCGCCCTCGCGTCGCAGCTCGAAGTCGCGCTCGGCCAGCTCGAACCCGTCGGACAGGTCGGCGATAGCGCGCAGACGGGCGACGGCGGTCTCGTCGGTCGCGCTCGATACGAGCACGCAGTAGGACTCGACGGTCCCGCGACCCACCCGGCCACGCAGCTGGTGCAACTGAGCCAAACCGAACCGATCGGCGTTCTGGACGATCATCATCGTCGCCTCGGGGACGTCGACCCCCACCTCGACAACGGTCGTGCCGACCAGCACGTCCAGGTCGCCGTCGCGGAACCGGCCCATCTCGGTATCACGGTCGAGCGGGCGCATCCGCCCGTGGACCAACCCGACACGCAGCGGCGCCAGCAGCTCCGTCAGCCGTTGCGCCTCTGTCTCCGCCGCCACGGCCGAACCCGCGCTGCCGTCGTCGACGCCGTCGCTGCCCTCCTCGATCAGCGGCACCACGACGAACGTGCGATGACCGGCGGCGGCCTCCTCACGGACCTTGGCCCACGTCGGCTCGAGCCGGTCGGGCGTGCGGATCCCGGTCCGGATCGGGACGCGGCCGGCGGGGGGTGTGCGCAGGTCGGACACGTCGAGGTCGGCGTACAGCACCTGGCCGAGCGTCCGCGGGATCGGTGTCGCGGTCATCAGCAGCACGTGAGGCGTCACACCATCTGCGGCCTTGGCCTCGAGCTGGCCGCGCTGCTCGACCCCGAAGCGGTGCTGCTCATCGACGACTGCGAGGCCCAGCCGAGCGAACGTCACCGACTCGCTGAACAGGGCGTGCGTCCCGACGATCACCGAAGCCTGGCCCGAGGCGATCAGGTCGTTGGCGTGGGCCCGGTCGCGCGCGTTCAAGGATCCGGTGACCAGCAGCACGTCGACGCCCGCCCCGACGAGGAGCGCGCCGACGGTGTCCCGGTGCTGGCGTGCCAGCAGGTCGGTCGGCGCCAGGAGGGCGCCCTGGTAGCCGGCTCGTGCGGCGGCCGCGAGGGCGTAGGCCGCCACTGCGGTCTTGCCCGAGCCGACGTCGCCCTGCAGGAGCCGCAGCATCGGCGTCGAGGCCGCGAGATCTGCCCGGATGGCATCGATCGACGCGGTCTGGTCGGTAGTCAGCTCGACCGGATGGCCGATGCGCGCCCCGAGCGCGTCAACGAGCGCCCCGCGGATCACTGCATCCGTCCCGTCGTCGACCTCGACCACCGGAGCCCGATCGCGGCCGCGCGCCCGGCGCCGACCGACCATCCCGATCTGGAGGGCAAGCAGCTCGTCGAACGCGAGGCGACGGAGCGAAGCGTCCCGTCCCTCGAACGACTCCGGATAATGGGCAGACTCGATCGACTCGGCGATGCCCCCGAGCCGCTCCTCGCGGCGCAGGTCCGCCGGGAGGTACTCCGGGTAGGCGTACCCGGCGCGGTCGAGAGCCTCGCGCATGGCGACCCGCAGGCGCGCGGCGGTCAACCCGGCCGTCAATCGATAGACCGGCACGATCCGCCCGGCGTGGAGCACCTCGCCGTCACCCTCGACCGCCTGGAACTCGGGGTTATCGATCGTGAGCGACCGGCCGAACCGCTTCAACCGGCCCGAGACGACGATCTGTTGCCCCTTCTTCAGCCGCCGCTCGATGAACCGCCGGCCGAACCATGTCGCCTCGATCTGGCCGGTCTCGTCGCTGAGGCGGGCGATCGTGCGCTGGACGCGGCGACGCCAGGACGCCTCGACCCTGACGGAGTCGACCTGGACACGTGCCGAGACTACGGTCCCCTCCTCTGCCCAGACGAGGTCACCCAATCTCGACAGCTCCCGCAGATCGTCGTACCTGCGCGGGAGGTGGAACAGCAGGTCGCGCACGTCGTACCAGCCGAGCCGGATCCCGGCGCGTCGCAGCAGACCGGCGGCGGTCAACCCCGAATGAGCCAGCGGCGTGCGCAGGAGCTCGACCGGGTCGGTGGGTGCCGGCGGGAGCTTCGGTTTCCGGGGCGCGCTCGCGGTCTTCGCCATCGAGACCGGCTACTCGGCCGAGATGAGATACCGGTAGAAGGGCTGACCGCCGTGCCGGACCTCGATCTCGACGCCGGGCACCGTCGTGCCGATCGTGCGAGCCATCGCCTCGGCCTCGGCGAGGTCCGCGCCGTCCCCGTAGAACAGCGTCACGAGCTCGAACCCCGGGGTCAGCGCGGCCATGGCGCTCAGGACGGCCTTCTGGCGGTCGTTGTTCACCGCGACCAGTCCGTCGTCGGGGTCGAGGGCGATCGTCTGGCCCCGCTTCACCTTCTTGCCGCCGATCGTCGCATCCCGAACCGCCTCGGTGACGACCACGGTCTGGATCGCCCGGCCGGCCTCGGTCATCGGGCCGACGTTGGCGGCGGCGTCGACCCCGGGATCCAGGGCGAGGAGCGCGGCGAAGCCCTCGGCGGCGTTCCGCGTCGGGACGACCTGGACGGGTCGGTCGGTCATCGATGCGACCTGCCGAGCGGCGAGGATGACGTTCGGGTTGTTCGGCAGCAGCAGGACCTCCTTTGCGGGGACCGCACCGACCGCCTCCAGCAGCTCGCCGGTGCTCGGGTTCGCGCTCTGGCCACCCTGGACGACCGACGCGACGCCGAACTCGCGAAAGATCGCGGCGAGGCCGTCCCCCGACGCGACCGCGATGACCGCCAGGCCGGGAAGGTCGGCTGTGGCCCCAGACCCGTTGCCACGATCGGTACCGCCGTCCGGCCTGGCGATGCTCTGTTCACTGGCCTCCGGGGACGGTGTACCGGTGAACGCGGCGGCCCGTGTCTCGCGGACGTCCTGCGCCTGGTTGTCGAGGTTCTCGACCGTGATGCGGCTCAGGTCACCGAGCGACAGGCCGTACCCGATGACGAGGTCCGGGCGCTCGTTGTGGACGTGCACCTTGAGCGCGCGCGCGTCGCCGGCCACGAGGACCGACTCGCCGATCGATTCGAGGTGATCGCGGATGGCGTCGACATCGAGCAGCTGACGGTCGGCTGCCCTCAGCAGGAACATCGTCTCGTAGCCGAAGCCCTCGTCGGCGCGGGCAACGAGCGTGCTTGGCGCCGGGCCGGCCGTCGTGCGCCCCCGCGCGGCCCGCACAGGGGTCTTGCCCGTCATGTGCAGCAGCGCACCCTGGAACAGCCGGTACAGCCCCTGGCCACCCGAGTCGACGACACCGGCCTCGCGCAGGATCGCCAGCAGGCTCGGCGTCCTGGCCACGGACTTCTCGGCGGCCTTCAGCGTCGCGCTTAGGACGGCCTCGATGTCGTCGTCGCGTTCCGCGGCCGCGACCGCCCCCGTCGCCGACTCGCGGATGACCGTGAGGATCGTCCCCTCGACCGGTTTGGCGACCGCCCCATAGGCCGTCTTGGCGCCCTCACTCAGGGCGTGGGCGAGATCCAGGCCGTTGAACCGCTTCTTGCCGCCGAGAGCCTCGGCCATGCCGCGAAAGATCTGGCTCGTGATGACCCCAGAGTTGCCGCGGGCTCCCATGAGGGCTCCGAAGCTGATGGCGGCGGCGACCCGGTCGGCGGGCTGGCCGGCGACGGCCTCGGCCTCGTCGAGCGCGGCCTTGACGGTCGCGAACATGTTCGAACCCGTATCGCCGTCAGGGACCGGATAGACGTTGAGGCTGTTGATCTCGTCGACGTGGGCCTCGAGGTTCGCGACCGCCGCGCGGAACGCGTCGAGCAGACCCGTCCCGTCGCAGGCGCGGCGCGCCATCTAGGCGACGTCCGTCCCGCTGTCGGCCAGATCTCGGGGTCGGATGCCACCGACCGGCAGGGTGGTCGGCGCGACGGGGACGTTGCCGCCCGTCGGGACGTGCAGACCGTCGATGTGGATGATGATCCGGGCGACGTCGCGTTCCAGCGCGCGGCGGATCGAATACCTGATCGCGGAATTGACCTGCCGGGCGACCTCGGCGATCGGCACGCCGAGCGCGACCGTGATGTCGAGCTCGATCTCGATCCCGTCATCGAGTCGGACCGCGAGCCCGGGCTGAGCCAGCCCCAGGCGGCCGATGAGGCGGCTCAAGGGGCCGCCGGCGAACCCGGTCACGCCGTACGACCCGAGGGTCGCCGTGCGGATGATGTCGTGCAGAGCGCGGCCGGTGACGAGCGATCGGCCGGGCGTGGGGCGGATGGCCACGCTGGCTGGGTCTCCCTGGTGGGCTCCCACGGCGGGCTGGCCGGAAGCGCGTGCTATCATACCGCCCCGCTCGGGCCAGCCAGCCTGATGCACCTGTCCCTGAAGCGCTTTCTGAGGAATCACATGGCCCGCTCCTGCGCGATCTGCGGCAAGGTCTCGATGGGCGGTTTCAACCCGCAGTCGTCGGGTTCGAACCGCGTTCGAGCTCACCGCCGCATGCAGCCCAACCTGCAGCCGCTCGTCATCGAGCGGCATGGCGCCCCGGTCAAGGCGCTCGTCTGCACGCGCTGCCGGCGCACGCTGCTCAAAGCCTCGAAGTAGGGCGCCGGGCCCGCCGACGGCTCTCCCTGTCGGCGGCCTACCGCTCGGCGGTATCGAGCCAGATCGTGAACGGGCCGTCGTTCACGAGCTCGAGCGCCATCTCGGCACCGAAGCGGCCGGTTCCGACGCGCACGTCGTGTTCCCGCAACGCGGCCGCGAACCTCTCGTAGAGGCGCTCGGCGTGCTCCGGCGCGGCGGCCTGGGTGAACCCCGGCCGGCGGCCACGACTCGTGTCGGCGAACAACGTGAACTGCGACACGACCAGGGCCTCACCGCGGACGTCGATCAGCGACCGATTGGTCCGCCCCTCCTCGTCGCGGAAGATCCGCAGCTCGGTGACGCGCCGTGCCAGGGCATCGGCGATCGCCGGATCGTCCTCGTGCGAGACCCCTACCAGGATCGCCAGACCCGGCCCGATCGACGCAAGCACCTCGTCGCCGACCCGCACCGACGCTCCCGACACCCGCTGGAGGAGGGCGCGCACGCCGTCAGGCCTTGGCCGCGAACGACGCGCGCCACGCGTCCGCCTCAGCCATGAGGTCGTCGCGGGTCGGTCCGTGGTGCTCGATGACGTGCCGTTCGACCGCGGCTGGGATCAGCAGGTCGTAATCGCGGACGCCGTCCGGGTTGATCTGGCCGTCGCCGCGCAGCATCATCACCGGGATCCCGGTCCCCTCGATCTCGTCCATCAGGCGATGGGCGAGGTGCTTGGGCAGCGACGCGAAGCGCGTCATCCGGTCGGCCGGGATAGGCGGATCGCCGCCGTTCGGGCCGTACTGGAAGCCCTCGTCGGCGAGGGCCCGGATCAGCCGCACCTCGCGGCCCATGTCGCGGCCCCGGACGAACAGCGCAGACCCGACGACGAACACGTCGACGCCGTGCGACCCGGCGAACTCGGCCGTCTCACGGTTGACACCGCCATCGACGTGGATCTCGCCGCCGTACAGCTTGCTCCGCAGCACATGACGCGCACCCGGCGCCTTGGCGGCGAGGACGTCGGCCATGAACAGCTGCCCGCCAAAGCCCGGCTCGACGGTCATGATCAGCACGATGTCGAGCAGCTCGGCGTACGGCTCGAGGGCCTCGATCGGGGTCCCGGGCCGGACCGACAGGCCGGCAGCAAGGCCGGCGTCTCGGATCGCGACAAGGGTGGGTTCGATCGGTTCCTCGATCTCGACGTGGAACGTGATCGAGTCGCAGCCGGCGTCGATGAACTGGTCGATGTACCGGCTCGGCTCGCTGATCATGAGGTGGGCGTCGAAGGGCACGGTCGTGCGCGGGCGGAGCGCCTTGACGGTCCTCGGTCCGAACGTGATGTTCGGGACGAAGTGGCCGTCCATCACGTCGAGGTGAACCCGATCGACCCCGGCGGCGACGACCCTCCGCAGCGCGTTCGCGAGGTTGCCGAGATCGGCGTCGAGGATGCTCGCGGCGATGCGCGCCCGGCCGTCTCCCATCGCTACTCGCCGACCCCGACCGGGACCGGTTCGTGGCTCCGCTCGCCACGGAGCGCAGCGGCGCTCTCCTCCTCGAGTCGCTCTCGACGCCGGGCCACGGCGGGAGCCGGCGGCTCACCGGCGCGCTCCGCGGCGAGCTGGCCACAGGCGGCCCCGACCTCCTGGCCCCGATTGCGCCGGATCGTGGTCGAGATCCCGGCATCGCGCAGCGTCGCGGCGAAGCGTTCGATGACCGCCATCGGGCTGGCCTGCCAGGGGGTATGGGCGACCGGGTTCATCGGGATCAGGTTGACGTGAGCGTGGTCGCCACGGAGCAGGTCGGCCATGGCTTGCGCGTCCATCTGTGTGTCGTTCACGCCGCCGATCATGGTCGTCTCGTAGGTGATCCGCCGGCCCGTCGCGGCGGCGTGGTCGCGCGCGGCGGCGACCACCTCGGCGACCGGCCAGCGCCGGTTCAGCGGCACCAGCACGTCACGCAACGCGTCGCGCGCCGCGTGCAGCGACACCGCGAGCGTGAACTGCGGGCCGAGCGCCGTCAGCCGCCGGATGCCCGGCACGACCCCCGACGTGGAGACCGTGATGTGCCGCGCACCCAGACCGAACCGCCGAGGATCGTTGAGCGCCTCGACCGCGCCCAGGACCCGGTCGAGGTTGAGCAGCGGTTCGCCCATCCCCATGAACACGATGTTGGTGAGGTGGCCGCCGTCGGCAGCCAGCCGGCGCTGCGCATGCCGCGCCTGGTCGACGATCTCGGCGACCTCGAGGTCGCGCCCGGCGCCGAGCTCGCCCGTGGCGCAGAACGGGCACCCGACGGCACAGCCGGCCTGGCTCGAGATGCACAGCGTGTGGCGTTCCCGTGACGCGCCGCGAGCCGGGTAATGCATCAGGACGGATTCGATCAGGGCGCCATCATCGAGTCGGTGGAGGGCCTTCTCGGTCGCGCCGCCGTCGGCCAGCCTTATCTCCGTGTCCGCCACCGTGTCGAGCAGGAAGTCGCGCGCCAGCGCCTCGCGCAGGGGACCCGGGAGGACCCGGATCGCGGCGGCTTCCGTCACGCCGCCGTCCTTCCAGACGGCGTCCGCGATCTGGCGGGCGCGGTACGACGGCTGGCCCTGCGCCTCGACCCACGCGGTCAGCTGCTCCGGGGTGAGACCGGAGATCCCCGGCGTCGTGGTCGTCGTCACTCGACGATGCTAGCGCCGATGATCGCCGGCCGGCCCCGGACATAGGCGTCCCACGACATGCGCGTGCCACCGGCCGGTTGGACCTCGAGCAGCCGCAGACGCCGGCCGTCGCCTGTGCCGATCCCTTCGCGGTCGAAGGCCCCGATCGGCGGACCGCCCACCGCCGGCTCCGCAGACCAGACGATGAGCCGGCCCAGCGGCGTGTCCACGAACGACCCCGGCCACGGCTGGTACGCACGGACCTGCCGCTCCAGCTCCGCGGCAGAGCGCGACACATCGAGGCGCCCGTTCTCGCGCCGCAGTGGCCTTGTCATCGTCACGCCCGCGGCGGGCTGCGGTCGCGCCTCGATCTCGCCGCGCAGCCACCGACCGACATGCTCGCCGAGCAGGTCCGCGGCGACCTCGGCCAGCCTGGCCTCGAGCTCTGGCGCGGTCTCGCCGGCACCGAGCGGTACCACGGTCCGTGCCACGACCGGGCCGGAGTCCAGCCCCTCGTCCATGCGCATCAGCGTGACGCCGGTCTCGGTGTCGCCGGCGAGGATGGCTGCGGGGATGGGGGTGGCACCGCGATGCCGCGGCAACAGGGATGGATGGAGGTTCAGCGCTCCTCGTCCGACATCGAGCAACGCGGACGGCACGATCTGGCCGTAATCGGCCAGGACGATCAGGTCGGGGCGGAGCGCGAGCAGTGCGTCGATCGCGTCGGGCGCGCGCAACCGTTCGGGCGTCTGGACGACCCGGACCGCCGACTCGACGGCGGCGTCGTGGATCGCTGTCGAGGTCGGGCGGCCATGCCGGCCGGCCGGCCGTGGCGGTGCGGTCACCACGCCGACGAGCTCGGTGTCGTCAAGAGCAGCGAGGCGTCGCAGACTCGGGCGGCCGAACTCGCCGCTGCCGATGAAGACGGTCCGCGCCCGCCCTCCCGTCACGCCAGGGCGCTCGTCGCCTCGCGGATCTCGGCGTCCTCCTCGGCATCCTCGCCCTGGCCGACCGGGATCAGCTCGTCCATCGACTCGAGGTAATCGATATACAGCTTGCCGTCGAGGTGGTCGAGCTCGTGCTGGAGCGCCCGTCCGAGCAGGCCGCCCCCGGCGACCTTGAACTTCTTGCCTTGCCGATCCTGCGCGACCACCCAGACCTTCTCGTGACGCGTCACGTAGGCGACGTAGCCCGGGATCGACAGGCAACCTTCGAGATCGCGATCGTCGCCGCTCGCGCGGACGATGCGCGGGTTCACCAGCTCGTAGAGGTGGTTCTCGACCTCGATGACGCAGGCCTGCATCGCCTCGCCGAGCTGAGGCGCGGCCAGGCCCACCCCCGGCGCGTCGCGCATGGTGTGCGCGAGGTCGTCGAGCAGCTCATGCAGGTACTTCCCGAAGGCGTCGACCGGCTTGCCCTTCAGGCGCAGCCGGGGATCGCCGAGCATGACGATGGGTCGGACGGACATCGCCGCGAAGTATATGGGCGACCGGCCTCTGGGGCCGGGCGTGTCAGAGCGGCGGGTTCCCCTCGGTTGTGTCCTTCGCGGCATCCTTCGTCGCGTCGCTCGCCTTCTTGCCGGCGTCGCCGACCTGCTCGCGGATATCGGCCGCCCAGCTGCGCGACTTCTCGGCGAGCTTGCCGCTGGCCTCGGCGGTTACCTCGCCGGCCTTCTGGACCACGGGAGCGGCCTTGTCGGCCGCGACCGCGACGAGCTCGGCGGCCTTCGCGGAGAACTCTCGAACGGTGGGTGCGGCCTTCTCGGCGAAGTCCTCGACCACGTCGCGGATCTGCTCGAATACCTCGCTGGCCTTTGCGGAGGCGTCGGCGGCTGTGTCCTTAGCCGTGTCCTTGGCCGTCTCGGGACCTGTTTGGCCGGTGAAGCCGGCGTCGCGCGGCCCCTCGGCGGGTTCGTCGTGTGCTGGATTGAGCGGGTCGGTCATGGCGTGCGTCTCCTCATCGTGGGGAGCGCATCCTCGCACGAACCAGGCTGAAAGGCACGGGGTCCGATGGTCCCGGGCGTATCATCGGCAGATCAGACGCGCGCTCAGATGGAGGATCGAGATGACGGCTGCGGAATGGACGTTCGCGGAGCTCGAACCCGCGCAGGTCGATCTCATCCATGAGGCGGAGCGGACGCTCGGTACCGACGTGGTGATGGCCTACACCCCGAGTCGCTGGGGGACAGTCGACCCGGACGCCATCGGCGATGGCCTGACCCCGGTCGAGCTCGAGGCAAGCCAGCTTGAGTACCTGCAGGGGCTCGAACGGATGGTCGGTGGTGTTCTCGTGGCATACCGCCTGAAGGTCGACTGAGACCGTCCGTTCAGAGCAGCGATTCCGGGTCCACATCGATGGACCACGGCGGTCCCGGGTCGGCACCGAGGACGCCGCGGGGATCCTCGCCGCGCAGGATCACGTGGTATCGCCAGCGATCGTTGCGTCGCGCGATATAGGCGGGCGCGGGCCCGATGACCGTCGTTCCCCCGCCGGCGGCACGCTCGCGCAGCCGGTCGGCCATGGCGCCAGCCTCGCGCTCCGCCGCCTCCCGCTCCGGGAGCGCGACGGTGAGCTTCACGAGCGACCCGAACGGCGGTGACCCGAACCGCCGCCGCAGCACGAGCTCGTCCGTGTAGAACGTGTCACCGTCGCCGGCGGCCACGGCCCGGATGACCGCGTGCTCCGGCTGGTACGTCTGCAGGATCGCGCGGCCCGGGCGCCCCCCGCGCCCGGCACGTCCGACCGCCTGGCTCAGGAGCTGGTATGTCCGCTCAGCGGCGCGTTCGTCGGGGAGGTTCAGCGCGACATCGGAGGACACGACACCGACCAACGTCACGTTCGGCACGTCCAGGCCCTTGGCGACGAGGCTCGTGCCGACAAGTACGTCGACCCCGCCGCTCGTGAAGGCGTCGATCACCCTCTCGGCCGCACCGCGGCGGTCGACGACGTCGCGATCGAGGCGCGCCACCCGGAGCCTGGGATGCGCCTCGCGAACCTCCCGCTCGACCCGCTCCGTGCCACCGCCGAGATAGCGGATCCGGGGCGACCGACAGTTCGGGCAACGCGTCGCGAGCGGCGTCGCGCGGCCGCAGTGGTGGCAGCGCAGCGTGGTCCCGGCCTGGTGGTAGACCAGCGGACGCTCGCAGTCCGGGCAGGCCTGGACGTGGCCGCAATCCCGGCACAGGACGACCGAGGCGGTCCCGCGTCGATTGAGGACCATGATCGCCTGGTCGCCGGCTGCGGTGTCGAGGGTAGCCAGTGCCTCGTCGAGAGCCCGAGACAGGAGGCCGCGGTTGCCCTCGCCCAGCTCGGCCCGCATGTCGACGACATCGATCGCCGGTGGACGTCCGGTCGGTCGGGTCGGCAGGACCACCCGGTCGTATCGACCGTCGAGCGCGCGACCGAGGCTCTCGACCGCCGGCGTCGCCGAGCCGAGGATGACCGCCGCGCCCGCGAGCTCCGCCAGGCGGATCGCCGCATCACGCGCCTGGAGCCGGGGCGTTCGGTCGCTCTTGTAGGCGGGATCGTGCTCCTCGTCGACGATGACGACGCCGATGTCGGCGAGTGGCGCGACGACCGCCAGTCGCGTCCCGACGACGATGTCGACGTCGCCGGCACGGATCCGGCGCCACTCGTCGGCCCGCTCGCCGTCGCCGAGGCCGGAGTGGATGAGCGCGATCCGCGCCTCGAGGTCGGCCCGGAGGCGATCGACCAGTGGCAGGGCCATCGCGATCTCCGGGACGAGGACGAGCGCCGCCCGGCCCTCCCCCAATGCTGCCGCGATGGCTTCGACGTAGATCGCCGTCTTGCCGCCGCCGGTCACGCCGTCGAGCAGGAGTGGGCGCGGATCTCGGCCGCGGATCGCCTCCTCTGCCCGCGCGACCGCGCTCGCTTGCTCCGGCGAGAGATCGGACGCCGGCGGTCGGCCACCGCGCCGACCGGGGGTTCGTGCGGCGAGCGGTCGACGCGGCCGTTCGCGCGTCTCGGCCTCGGCGAAACCACGCCGGACGAGCGACGCGACCGATGACGTGCCGTGTCGGCCGGCGAGCTCCGGGCCGGCGACCCCTGCGGGAGCGGCGGCGAGCTCCTCGAGGGCGGCTGTCTGCCTGGGTCCCAGCGGCCGGCCCGGCGGTCGCTCGCCGGTCGCCAGCGCCGTGGCCGCGGCCAGCCCTGCCTCGGTCGGCCGAACCCAGCGCTCGTAGCGCGGGCCGGCCGATGCTCCGAGCAGCGTCCAGTCGAGGGTGACCAGCCCGCGGTCGGCCAGGGCGCGGAGCCGGCGGAGAAGACCGGCGCGCCCGTCGGGTGCTGCGAGATCGCGTGCCGGGCGTGCTCCCGCCTCCACCTGGTCGAGCAGGTCGGCGTCGACCGCGTCGAGGCTCTCATCACCCGCCGCGACCGGCGTCGGCGTCCGTTCCGCGACGAGCTCCAGCCGCTCGAGCAGGCCGGGCGGCAGCATCGCCCGGATCACCAGCGCAGGCGGCGCGAGGTAGTGCTCAGCGATCCAGCGCGCGAGCGCCAGGGATAAACCCGGCAGCAGCGGCCCGTCGGCCCGGACGCGATCGACGATCGGCTTGGCCACGACGCCATCGGTCGCGGTCGACGCGCCGAGCACGATCCCGAGTGCCTGTCGCCGCCCGAACTCGACGAGCACGGCCTCGCCATCGAGCAGGTCGGCAAGGGCGTCCGGGACGGCGTAGGTGTACGGCCGTGCTCCCCCGGCGCCGGCCGCGTCGACCGCGACGTCGACGAGACGACGGTCACCCCGGCCCGGACCTGCGGTCACCGCCTCGCCCGTCCCGTGCTCGGGCCCGAGCCCGAGGGTCATGCCGGCCTAGACGCGGACCCGCCGGCCCGCGTGCGCCGCCCGCTCCGTGGCGATGATCGCCTCGATCTCGTCGGCCGTGCGGCTGACCTGGCCGGTCTCGTTGACGACGACGTGGTCGTAGTCGTCCTGGCGAGCCAGCTCGATGGCCGCGTCGCGCTGGCGGATCTCGAGCTCGTCCGCATTCTCGGTCGCCCGGGCTCGCAGGCGTGCGAACAGGGTCTCCTGCGAGGGCGGGATCACGAAGATCAGGAGTGCCTCGGAGACCTGCTCCTTGACCTTCTGCGCGCCCTGGACGTCGATCTTAAGGATCACATCCTTCCCGCCCAGCAGTGCCTCTCGGACCTGATCGCGCGGCGAGCCGTACCAGTTGCCATGCACCTCGTTCGATTCGAGGAACCCACGGGCTCTCCAGATCCGCAGGAACTCTTCGCGAGTCACGAAGTGGTAATCGACCGTATCGACCTCGCCATCCCGCGGCGCCCGAGTCGTCATCGTCACGACGTAGTGCCGCGCGCCATCGCGACCCGCCGCGGCTTCCCGGCGGCGCATCTCGTCGATGATCGTGTCCTTCCCCACCCCCGACGGCCCCGAGATGATGACCAGGATCGCGCCCGGAGCGCCCTCGATCGTGTAGTCCGGACGGCCCGGATCGTCCGAGATCCGGGTCGGCTCGACGAGCCGATCCAGCGCATCCTCGAGACCGGGCGCGTCGCGGCGCTCTGTCACCGCCCCGCCTCCGCGTGTCGCAGGCCGTCGAGGACCGCCTCGAGCTCCCCGGGGAGTGGCGCGGTGGCGCGGATGAGGTGCCCATCCCCGGGCGCCGCGAGCTCGAGTCGCCAGGCGTGGAGGAACAGCCGGTCGAGCCCGTCGGGGCCGCGCCGCGACGTTCCCGTCCCATACACGGGATCGCCGGCCACGGGATGACCGATGCCGTCGAGGTGGACGCGGATCTGGTGGGTCCGCCCCGTGACGAGGTCCAGCTCGAGGAGCGTCCAACCGGCGAAGCGCTCGCGGACGCGATAGCCGGTCACCGACGGCCGTCCGTCCGGCACGACCGCCATCCGCGTCCGGTGCTTCGGATCGCGCCCGATCGGCGCCTCGATCCGGCCGACGGCAGCAGCCACGCTGCCTGCCACGAGCGCCAGGTAGGTCTTGCGGATGCGGCGCGCCTTGAGCTGGGCCATGAGCGACTGTTGGGCCGCATCGTGCTTGGCGACCATGATGAGCCCGCTCGTGTCGCGGTCGAGCCGGTGCACGATGCCCGGCCGCGCGACCCCGGCGATGCCGCCGTACTCCGATCCACCCGCGCGTGCCAGCAGCGCGTTCACGAGCGTGTCGCCGTCGTGATGGCCAGGCGATGGATGCACGACGAGGCCCGCCGGCTTGTCCACGATCAGGAGGTCGTCGTCCTCGTAGACGATCCGGATGGGGATATCCGGAGCGGGCGCGAGATCGAGCGCCACGGGTTCCGGGACGTCCAGACGCACCTCGGACCCAGGCGCCACGAGCGCGTTGGCCCGCACCGCGACCCCGTCGACGGTCAGCCGGCCAGCTGAGATCAGCTTCTGCACGTGGCTGCGCGACAGACCCGTCGCGTCGGCGACGAACCGGTCGATCCGCCCGGCCGTCCCGTCCGGAACGCGCACGGTGCGGACGCCGGCGGCGACCGGCGCCTCAGGCATGCGGCGACTCCGGCGTGGGCCGCGCCCGGTCGACGACGAACGTGCTCAGCAGGAGCAGCAGGATCGCGCCGCTGATCGCCGCGTCGGCCACATTGAACGTGTACCAGCGCAGCGTCCCGATCCCGAGGTCGACGAAGTCGACGACGTAGCCCATCCGGAACCGGTCGGCCATGTTGCCGAGCGCGCCTCCCAGCAGCAGCCCCAGGGCGACCGACAGGAGCGTGTTCCGACCGGACGAGCGGTGGAACCAGATGATCGCCCCGACGACCCCGACCGACACGATCGCGAACACGATCGCCTGGTCACGGAACAGGCCGAACAGCGCGCCGTTGTTCTGCGAATGGACCAGCCGGACGTAGTCGCCGAGGACATCGACACGCTGGCCCGGCGCCAGGAACGACACGAGCCACGCCTTGCTGATCTGATCGGCAACGAAGACGACCGCCGCGAGGCCGAAGAAGATCGGCCAGCGTGCTCGGCCGCGGGCCGCCGGGCGCGTTGCCGACGCAGTCGTCGCCGTCAACCGAGCCTCCGCAGCGCGATCGTCACGGAACCCGCGTCAAGCGCGACCGTCGCCGTCGGCGTGCCGGGCGGCGGCTCGCCTGCGCGCAGCTCGGCAAGCGTGTCTGCGGCGATCGCCGGCAGGTGGCCGGCGACGGCAGCCGGCAGGCCCTCGACCCACAGCTCGATCACGTCGTCCAGCTCGAGACCCGCCTCACGGCGCAGGTCCTGCACCGCCCGCGCGAGCTCTCGGGCGTCGCCTTCGGCGCGCAGCTCGTCGGTCAGGGCGGTGTCGAGGACCATCACGAGCCCATCATCCTCCGCCACGGCCGTGCCTGGTCGCGGCGTCGCCTGGATCTCGACCTCGTCGGCTGCCAGGGTCTCACCGGCGAGCGTCACCGACCCATCGTCGTGGAACGTCGCGGACCCGTCGCGAGCGGCGGCCATGACCGCCGGGATGGCTGCACCGAGTCGCTTACCGACCTTGGGAAGCAGGACCTTGACCCGACGATCCACCAGGTCGGAGCCGTCGATGATCGGCTCGACCTCCTTCACGTTGATCTCCGACGCGACGATGTCGAGCAGGTCCGGAGACAGCGCCCCGTCGCCGCTGGGTGCGGCGACCCACGCCCGGGCCAGCGGCTGACGGGTCTTGAGTCGATTCGCGCTTCGGAGGGTGCGCGCCAGGTCGACCGCCCGCCGCGCGACGTCCATCGAGGCCTCGAGGTCGCGGTCGCGGTCCGCGACGAGCTCCCCGGTCGGGAACCGGGTCAGATGGACGCTGTCCGGGGCCGCGTCGTCGACGTTGGCCACGAGATTCCCGTACATGGCGTCGGCCAGGAACGGCAGGGTCGGCGCGAGCATCCGCGTCGTCGTGACGAGTGCGGCGTGCAACGTGGCGAACGCCGCCGACTGGTCGGCGGCGTCATCGGATCGCGAGAAGCGACGTCGGGTGAGCCGCAGGTACCAGGTCGACAGGCCGTCCAGGTACGCAGATAGCGCCCGCGTCGCGCCGAGCGCATCCACGTCGCGCAACCGCTCCTCGACGATCTCGGCGGTCCCGGCCGCGCGCGACAGGATCCAGCGATCAAGCGCCGGGCGCTCGGCGACCGGCGGGGTCGGGTCCGACGGCTGCCAGCCAGCCAGGCGCGCGTACGTGACGAAGAACGCGTAGACGTTCCAGAGCACCAGCAGCTCGCGGCGCGCCTCGTCGGCCGCGTGCCAGCCGAACAGGATGTTCTCCTCGGGCCGCGCCTTGGCGAACATCCAGCGCATCACGTCGACGCCCATCCGCTCCGCGGCCTCGTCGAAGTCGATCGCGTTGCCCCAGCTCTTGTGCATCGGCCGACCGTCCTCGCCGAAGACGAGGGCGTAGCCGAAGATCGTGTTGAACGGCACCTGCCGCTTGAGCACCGTCGACATCGCCAGCATCGAATAGAACCAGTTGCGGAACTGGCCCGGGAAGCTCTCGGTGATGAAGTCGGCCGGGAACCACTTCGCCCAGTAGTCCGGATCCTCGCGGTAGTGGAGAGTCGAGAACGGCACGATCCCCGCGTCCAGCCACGGATTGCCGACGTCCTTGATCCGTTCCACCGGCTCGCCGCAGTTCGGGCAGGCGATCCTGACCTCGTCCACCCACGGTCGATGCGGCGTGTGACCCTCGAACCGGTCCCAACCGTCGACCGCGCGGTCCTTGAGCTCCTCGCGACCGCCGATGACCTCCACGGTGCCGCACGCGGCACAGTCGTAGATCGGCAGCGCCAGGCCCCAGTAGCGCTTCTTGCTGATCATCCAGTCGTGCATGTTCCGGAGCCAATCGAGCTCGCGCTCGTAGCCAAAGTCCGGGATCCAGCGGATCTGGTCGACGATCTCCATGATCTGGTAGCGCAGGCTGGCGTCGATCTGCTCCATCGTGAGCGTGTCGCGCGGCTGGTCGTACACCGGGCCCATGCTGATGAACCATTCGTCGACCAGCCGGAACACGAGCGGCGTCCCGCACCGCCAACAGTGCGGGTAGCGGTGGACGTACGGCTCGACCCGGTAAAAGTGGTCCGTGTCCTTGAGGTGCTCGATGATCGGCTCGGCCACATCGCGCACGTCGCGGCTGCTCAATGACCCGAACCCCTCGAGGAAGATGCCGGACTCGTCGATCGGCGCGATGACGGGCAGTCCGAGCGCCTTGCCGAGCTGGAAGTCCTCGGCGCCGCATCCGGGCGCGATGTGGACGATGCCGGTCCCCTCGTCCTCGCCGACTTCGTCCCATGCGACGACGCGGTGCTCGTAGCCTGACTCGGCGAAGGCGGCACGCACCGCCGGCAGCTCGTCGAACGGCCCTTCGTAGCGCCAGCCGACCAGCTCGCTGCCGGGTCGCTCCTCGATGACCTCGAACGGTCCAGTCAAGGCGGTCGTCAGCGTGCCCTTGCCGAGCCAGAACGTGTCGTCGCCCTGGCGGACGCGGACGTACCGGAGGTCGTCACCCACGGCGGCGGCGACATTGGACGTAAGCGTCCAGGGCGTGGTCGTCCATACGAGAAGGGACTCTCCCGGCCGGTCGACGAGCGGGAACGTGACCGTCAGCCCCGGGTCCTCGCGATCCTGATACCCCTCGTTCATCTCCATCTGCGAAAGGCCGGTGCCGCAGCGCGCGCACCACGGCATCGTGTCGTGGCCCTTGTACAGCCAGCCGCGTCGGTGGCACTCCTGGAGGAACCACCAGATCAGGTCATTGTTCTCGTTGCTGAACGTGAAGTAGCTGCCCCCGGTCTCGGGCATCCCAAGCCGGCCGACGAGCATCTCCACGGTGTCGGTCACCGGGCCGTTCGGCCCTTCGATCGTGGCGATCTCGGACGGATCCGTGGCGAGCAGGTCACGCAGTCGACGCAGCTCGTCCGGGTCGTTCCAGTCCATCCACATCCCGAGCCGGATCGACTGCTCGGTCTGGCGCGCGGCGTAGGTCAGGACGCGCTGCTTGCAAAGAGTGACGAACCGGTCGATGCCGTACGCCTCGATGTCACGCTTCGAGGTGAAGCCGAGGTCACGCTCGACGTTGACCTCGACCCACAACCCCTGACAGTCGAAGCCGTTCTGGTAGCGCTGGTCCTCGCCGAGCATGGCGTGGAACCGCTGGTAGAGGTCCTTGTAGGCGCGGCCCCAGGCGTGGTGGACGCCCATGGGGTTGTTGGCGGTGATGGGTCCGTCGAGAAAGCTCCAGCGCGGTCCGCCAGCGTTCTGGGATCGCAGCCGGGCGAAGGTCCGGCGTTCCTGCCACGCCTCGAGCAGTTCGTGTTCCTGGGCAACGAGATCGGGCTTCGAGGTGACGGGTCGGAACATGCATCTCCGGGGTGCGAGGACGACGGCAGCCAGCCGGAACCGGCCCGGGCGACCCGTCCGGCGAGTCCGAGTATCCTACCCGCGATGCAGAACCCGCAGGAGGCGCGACCGCGCACCAAGTCGCCCTTCACGGCGGCGTTCCTGTCCCTCCTCTTCCCCGGTCTCGGCCACCTGTACGCCGGCGCCCCGATCCGGGCTCTGGGCTTCGCGGCCGCGCCCATCCTGCTCCTGGCGCTGAGCGCGGGGTTCGTCCTCCGGCTCGACCGCTTCGAGCTGCTGGGCGCGTTCCTCCAGCTCGTCGGCGCGATCTTCGTCTTCAACGTCATCGCCCTCGTCTACCGGCTAGTCGCGATCGTCGATGCCTATCGTGTGACCCAGTACCTCAACGCCCATGCCGCATCGGGCGACGGACGGCTCGGACGCGCGCGACTCCCGCGCGACCCACTGTCGATCGCCGGTCTCGCGGCGGTGATCCTGGTGATGGCCGGCTCGCACGTCGTCGTGGCCCGCTACGACATGCTCGCGCAGGACGCCCTCGGGAGCTGCATCTTCGTCAACCAGGCGAGCGACGCCGACTGCGAGCCCGAGTCGACACCCTCGGCGGGGCCGACCGGCCCCACCAACGACAGCCCGGAGCCGAGCACGACCGCCACGCCCGAGCCGTCGCTAGTCGGGACGCCTGTCCCGAGCGTCGAGGTCCCGCCGTGGGATGGCCGCGAGCGCCTCAACATCGTCCTGATCGGCTCAGATGAGCAACGGGGCGGGCACAACACCGACACGCTCATCACCGTCTCGATCGATCCGGTCACAAAGCAGGTCGCGATGTTCAGCCTGCCGCGCGACACGGTCGACGTGCCGGTGCCACCTGGACCCGCCCAGCGCGTCTGGGGCCGGAGCTACCGCAGCAAGATCAACGCCTGGTTCGCGGAGAACCGGCGCAGGGCTGACTTGTGGCCAGGCAACGACCGGCAGCGTGGCTACAACTCGCTCAAGGCGATCCTCGGCGAACTGTATGACCTCAAAGTCCGCTACTTCGTGGAGGTCAACTTCGATGGCTTCAAGAAGGTCGTCGACTCCGTCGGGGGCGTGACGATCAACGTCCAGGTGCCCGTCGTCGACGACCAGTTCCCCGGAACGACCGGCCGCGCACAACGCCTGTACATCCCGAGCGGGCTCCAGCACATGGACGGCGAGCAGGCGCTTCGCTACGCGCGGTCGCGCCACACCTCGACCGACTTCGATCGCGGCGCGCGCCAGCAGCGCGTGCTCCTGTCGCTGCGCGAACAGGCCGACCCACAGACGCTGATCCCGCGTCTGCCCGAGCTCGTCGCGGCGCTCAAGACCGCCGTCCGGACCGACATCCCGATCGATCAGCTCGACGAGCTGCTCGGACTCGCGTCGCAGGTCGATACCGCGAACATCCGGTCCTACGTCTTCGCGCCACCGCTGTACTCACGCGACACGTGCCAGGACGCCCGTGGCTGCGTCGTCATCCCGAACATCGCCCGGATCAAGCAGGCGGTGAAGAACGCGTTCACCGTCGACCCGCGTGATGAAGCCCTGCGCCAGACGCTCGCCGGCGAGGGCGCCCACGTCTGGGTGCTGAACGGCACGTCGACCACGAATCGCGGGGCGCGGCTGGCCGGCTACCTCGAGTACCACGGCCTGGATGCCTCGGCGCCGCGCGGCAAGCCCAAGGGCTCGGTGCCAGCAAAGACGGTGATCACTGTCTACAACGGTGCCGAGACGGACCTGTCGGCCACGATCGCCTATCTCGAGGCGCTCTTCGACGTGAAGATCAAGACCGCCAACGATCCTGCGGTGGCCGCCGACGTGGTCATTACCGTCGGTCGGACGACGCCGGACCTGGAGCCGCCACCCTCCTCGTGAGCCGCCGGGCGGCGGCTACTCGATCGGGGTCAGCCAGTGCTGATATGCGGGGAGACGACCCCGGACCGCGTCGAAGTACCGGTCGCGGACCAGTCGCGCGATCGGCCCGATCTCGCCGGACCCGACCGGCCGGTGGTCGACCTCGATGACCGGCGACACCTGGACGCCCGTGCCGCACACGAAGATCTCGTCCGCCACGTAGAGCTCCGAGCGGTCGATCGAACGCTCCGCGGTCGGGATCCCTTCGTTCGTCATCAGCTCCATCAGGGCCTTGCGGGTCACGCCTTCGAGCAGGTCGTCGCTGACGGTCGGGGTGATCGCCACACCATCGCGGACCACGAAGATGTTGGCGGCGGACGACTCGTTGACGTGGCCGTTGGCGGTCAGGACGACCGCCTCGTCGAAGCCATTGAGCTCGGCCTCGGACTTCTGGAAGGCCATGTTCACGTAGCCGCCGACGATCTTGCCGCGGGCGGGCAGCGCCTCGTCGGCGTTGCGCCGCCAGGACGACGACATCACGCGCACGCCGTTGGCCGTGTCGATGTAGTTCCCGAACGGCAGGGTGATGATGCACAGGTCGTTATCGAGGTCATGGAGCCGGACGCCGATCGCCTTCGTGGACTTGTAGAACGACGGGCGGATGTACACGTCCTCGCGGAAGCCATTCCGTCGCACGGTTTCGACGATGAGACGCGTCAGCTCGTCGACCGACGGGATGTCCTGCATGAGCAGGATCCGGCACGACTGGCGGATGCGTTCGACGTGGTCGCGCACCTTCAGCCCGTAGAGCTTGTCCTGCTCCTCGTTCCAGTAGGCGCGGATCCCCTCGAACGTCGCGGTCCCGTACATGAACGCGTGGGTCATGATGCTGACCTTGGCGTCCTTCATCGGGACGAACGCGCCCTCGAAGTAGCAGATCAGCTCGTCCATGCTGCCCGGGGTGGGCGCGTGGTGAGCGGTGGGTGCTGGCGAGTCGGACGTGGTGTCAGTGGTCATGCGGGCGACTCCTGCGCTGACGGCGCGATACGCTCGCGCGGGCCTGCACGGTCGGCCGAGTATAGCGTGCGGGGCTGGCCCCTCAGCCGAACGCGACCGCGCTGCCGATCGCGACGCCGATCACGACGAGGGTCGCGACCGCCACGACCACCATCTGTCGGTCGCCCGCGAGCCAGAAACCCACCGCCGCGGCCATGACCCGGGTGATCGGCGTCGCCAGCACTGCCAGGAGACCCAGCCACAGGAAACCGGCCGGCTGGAGCGCGACGATGTCACCCAGAAGCGATGCGAGATCCAGGTTCGGACCGCCGCTCGCTGGCGGGATCCCGTTCGCGACCATCAGCAGGACCCCGACGACCAGCAGTCCGGTGCCGACGTACGTCAGCGCGATCAGCAGCCGGCCGATGGCCCGGTCGAAACCGGTCACGACGCCGCTCGCAGGAGCATCTGGACCGCCGTGTAAAGCAGCACCACCACGAACAGCCAGCGCAGGATCCGCAGGTCGATGCGGTGAGCGACCCGCGACCCGAGGCTCGCCCCGAGGAACACGCCGATCCCGGTCGGTCCCGCGACGTACGGATCGATCTCGCCGTGGATCAGATAGATGACCGCGCCCGCCGCCGCTGTGATGCCGACCATCAGGTTGCTCGTCGCCGTCGCGACACGGAGCGGGATTCCCATAGCGAGGTGCATGAGCGGCACCTTGATGGTGCCGCCGCCAACACCGAGCAGTGCCGAGGCGACGCCGGCCCCGGTCGACCCGACGAACCCGAACGGGAGGTTGCGCACCTCGTAGGTCCGACGGCCGGAGCCAGGTTCGTCGTCGGATGAGACGTCGGCCCGCAGCATCGACACCGCGACATATCCGAGTAGCGCGGCGAACAGCACCGACAGCCAGCGGTCGTCGATCAGGAACGCGATGGTGCCGCCGACGAGCGCACCGATCGCCGTGAACAGCTCGAGGCGCATCCCCAGGCGCAGGTCGGCCACATGCCGCTCGAGGTAGACCCCCGCCGAGACACTGCTCGTCATGATCACGCTGATGAGCGAGACGCCGACGGCTGCCGTGAGGTCGAGCCCGAACCCGAGGGTCAGCAACGGCACGATGAGGAGGCCGCCCCCCAGTCCCAAGAGGGACCCGAAGGCGCCGGCGACCGCGCCGCCGACGATCATGAGGAGGCCGTCTACCACGCTAGCGGGTAGCTGCCGGCGCCATCCGCCCGAGGACTAAGGGCGGAGGTGTTGCGGGGCGTACGGCAGGAGCGCGACGTGGCGAGCGCGCTTGAGCGCGATGGCCAGCTCACGCTGATGCCCGGCACACGTGCCGGTCTTCCGGCGCGGCTCGATCTTGGCGCGCTCGGAGAGGTATCGACGGAGGCGGTTGACCTCCTTGTAGTCGATGAGGGTGGTCTTGTCGGCGCAGAACGCGCACACCTTGCGGCGGCGGCGATCGCGATAGAAGTCGTCGCGCTTGCGCGAACGAGCGGGAGGCATGGGTCAGGTACTCCTGGTCAGAAGGGAAGGTCGTCGATATCGGTGTCGTCGGTCGGGGCGCGCTGGGGTCGCACACCACCGCCACCACCGCCGCCACCGCCGTCCGACATCGCGCCGGCTCCGGCAGGTTGGGCGTTGAAGGAACCGTCGTCGTCGCGCGGGCGGCGCTCGAGGTTGACGATCGAGTCCGCGGTGATCTCGAGCGAGGTCCGCGTCTGGCCGTCACGGCCTTCGAACTGGCGGGTCTTGAACCGACCCTCCACGAAGACCTTGTTGCCCTTGCGCAGGGACTCCGCCATGCGCTCGGCCCGATCGCCCCAGACGCTGACGCGGAACCAGTCGGTCTCCTCGACCCACTCCCCGGTCTGCTGGTTCTTGGTGCTCTGGTTGACGGCGACGTTGAACTGGGTCACCGCCCGATTGTTCGGCGTATAGCGCATCTCGGGATCGGACCCGAGATTGCCGATGATCATCACCTTGCACAGGGCCATCGTCGCGCTCCTCAGTCGATGGCGGCCGGGGCCGCCTCGCTCTCGTCCTCGCCGATCCGCTCGCCACCGTCGTCCTCTTCCTCTTCGTCGAGGCGGGGAAGATCGGTGTCGTCAGACTCGTCGGCGTCTCCACCGTCCTCGCGTCGCGAGGCCTTGACGGGCCGCTCGTCGCGGGTGATGAGGTGTCGCAGGACCTCCTCGGTGATGAGGAGGCTGTGCTCCAGCTCGGCCAGGGCGTCGCCAGGCGCGTGGAACAGGATGATGTGGTAGGAGCCCTCGCGATACCGATCGATCGGGTACGCGAGCCGGCGGCGGCCCCACGGGGCAACCTTGGCGATCTGTCCACCGGCCGCCGTGATCTGGCGGGTGATGCGGTCGATGACCGCCTGGCTCCGGTCGTCCGGGACGTCCGGTCGGAGCACGAGCATGAGTTCGTATCGGCGCATACGCGCAGTAACTCCTTCCAATGGGAATGCCCCGTTGACGTCGGCAGACCGATCCGGCACGGAGCGGAAAGGAAACGGGCGGTAGTCTAGCACGGGTCGCCCGGCCGGCCCGGCAGGCCTCAACGGTCGCCGATGTATCCTCTTGCGCGACTCCCGCCAGCCGACCGCAACCAGACCGGAGGCCCAGTGCCCGCCAGCACCATCATCGTCCTCGAATCCGCCGCGACCGGTGCGGCGTCGCTCGAACCGATCCTGTCGAGCGCCGGCTACACGGTCACCCGCACGACCGACCCGGACGAGGCGTTCGCGAAGGTCGCCGAGCACCAGTTGGCGGTCATCGATGTCGGTGCCGGGGGATCGAAGGGCGGCAAGACCGGGTTCGAGGTGTGCCGCGAGATCCGATCCACGCCGTCGATGACGGCGATCCCGATCTTGTGCGTGGCTGCCACGGACGACGTCGAGGAGCGCATCAGCTTCCTGGAGGCCGGCGCCGACGACGTCGTCGGCCGGCCGTTCGACCAGCGTGAGGTCGAGGCACGGGTCGAGGCACTCCTGCTCCGTTTCCAGCGGTCGAAGGATCTCGCTCCCGTGGTGTCGTCCGACGGGCTCACGCTGGCGCGCCCCCGGCGGACGGTCGCCGTCTACAGCCCGAAGGGTGGCGTCGGGACGACGACGATCGCGACGAACCTGGCTGTGGTCGCCGCGCAGCGGAGGGCCGACCGGGTCATCCTCGTCGACCTGTCCCTGCAGTTCGGTGGTGTCGCGACCCACCTGAACCTCGAACCGAAGCTGACCATCGCCGACGTGATCCGCGACGATGCGGCCCTCCGCGAGCCGGAGCTGTTGCGCTCGTACGCGGTCCGCCACGACAGCGGCCTGCACATCCTGGCGGCGCCGCCGTCCCCGGAGTCGGCCGAGCTCATCACGCCCGACCACATCTCGCACATCCTCGGCACGTTGCTGGAGGGCTACGACGCCGTCGTCGTCGATGCTGGGTCGGTGCTCGACGAGCGGGCGCTCCGGGTGTTCGAGACCGCCGAGACTATCGTTCTCCCGGTCAATCCCGAGATATCCGCGCTCAAGGCGGTCCACGGTCTGCTCGACTATCTCAACGAGGCGGCCTCGATCGGCGCGAAATCGACCTTCGTGCTCAACAACATGTTCGCGCGCGACATCCTGAAACTGCGCGACATCGAGTCAGCGCTCGGGTCGCGCATCTCGACTGACCTGCCGTACGACCCCTTCCTGTACCTGAAGGCCGTCAACGAAGGCGTGCCGATCGTGCTGGGCGCGCCCCGCTCCCCCGCGGCGGAACAGCTCGTGAAGCTGAGCGCGTCCGCTTTCGGCTCGGATGGATACACGGTCCCGGACGCCGAGCCGGAGCGGCGGGGCCGTCGATTCGGGTTTGGCCGCCGGGCCTGAGTTTCCGCGGCCCACGCCCGTTCATCCCGACCACCACTCCCGGTGGCGAGCCCGATCCTCAGGCTGCCGGCCGGCCCAATAGCCGCAACACCAGCCCGAACCCCTCATCCGAGCCGCGCCAATGCGCCCGGAGTGCCGCCTCGCCTACCCGCCGGCCCACCCAACGCAGCACGATGGCGCTCACCACGATGTCGTCGAGCGGACCGATGACGGGCACGAACTCGGGGATCAGGTCGATCGGGCTCGCGAGCCATACGGCGAGCCCACCCAGCGCGACCTTGCACGAGCGTGGCGTCGCGGGGTCGCGCGCCAGCCCGGCTGTCATTCGAAGGAGATCCGGCAGCAGCCGGACGACGTCCATGGCCGTCGCCCGCGACGGCGCCGACCGCCAGACCGCCAGCACCAGCAGCGCCCACAGACCGAGGAAGAATAGGACCCCGATAAGCACGGCCGGCAACAGGTCCACGAGGCGACAACGGTAGCCCATCGCAGCGTCACGACATTCGCCCAGGCCGATGCTCGACCCGCGCCGCTGCCAGGAGCGGACTTCCCGGCGAACCCACGAGCCTCGTGTGAACGGTCGTCAGTGAGCCTCGTCCGGCTGCCTTGGAAAGTCGCGGTCGCGGTAGACGTACCAGGTGATCCCCGACTCGCCGCTGAGCTCGCGAGCGCGAACGCGGACCCGCGGATACCTGCTTCGGAGGACATCTTCGAGCTGCCGCCGAGACTCGATGACCTGCGTGGCGATCGCCCGCTGAACGGCCTGCGCGAAGCCGCGGTCAGACGTCGGGATGGAGATGGTGCGCAGGTTCCAGGTCGAATCCATGATCGAGCCCCACCAGCGGGCCGCTTTGCCGCTGCTGGGACCTTACGTCGCGTGATGCGACACATGGGCGACTGACACTGGGTTCTCGGCTTGCGTGTCGCTTGCAAGCGACAATGTCACTGTCCCTCGCAAAGTCGCCGATCGCACGGCGCCGGTCGCCCCATCGCGCGACATGGGATCCGAACCCCGGAACCGTCAGGAGTCACCCCCGATGCAGGCCGATGAGATCCGCTTCCTGTTCGCCTATGACCGATGGGCGACTCGCCGAGTCCTGACCGTCCTCGATGGGCTCGACCCGGCTGTCTGGACGCGCACCCATGTCGTCGACGAGCGCGGCCTGGGCGGCATCCTCGTCCACCATCTCGGAGCCTCGCAGCGCTGGCGGATCGGGTTCGAATCACAGGGCGACGACGAGGGTCCCTCTCCGGAGCTTGAACCGCTGCCGACCGTCGGCGAGCTGCGCGAGCGCTGGGAAGCCGAATGGTCCGCGGTCGATACCTGGCTGCCGACCGTCACCGATGACTTCGTCGGATATGTCTTCGGGGGCGTCCCGGTCTGGCAGATGCTGGTGCACGTCGTGAATCACGGGACGCAGCACCGATCCGAGGCGGCGGCACTGCTGACCGCGGAGGGCCGATCGCCCGGCGAGCTCGACCTGATCAACTACGCCGAGGAACGGGCCACGAGCCGCAGCACGAAGGCCTAGGCGACGGGCGCGCTTTCGGCCAGGCGCGCCAGATTCGCGAGATTCGAACGGACCAACCGGCGCCCGATGGCCGGGATGAGCGGTGTCGCCCAGGCCAGCAGCGGACGCATCTGCCCCTCGATCGAGTAAGTGACTTGGCAGGAGCCGGGGCCCACGTTCTCCACGGCGTAGGTCACCGACGCGCAACGGACCACACCGCCCTCGAGCTCCATCGTCACCGATCGGCCATCCACCCAGCCGGTGATCCGACAGTCGATGAGCGCCTCGCGCCGCCCGAAGAGGCGACGTGCCACGAATGTGGTGCCGACGGCCGGGATGCCGGGCGACGTCTGGCGGACCTCGAGAACATCGTTCTCCCACGCCGGGACGTTCGGAAAGTCGATGAGGATCGCCCAGACCTCGGCCGTTGGGCGGTCGATTCGCACGGATTCCGTTAGTTCATACATCTGCGCACCAAAGCGCAGCGGCGAGCCGGCACCCGGCACGCGTCGTCACGAGGATGAGGATGTCGGCTGAAGGGTCGCTAACACCACTAAGGAAGTCGAATCGGCCCTGCCCTTCAGCGTGAGGTCGCGCCGCTCGAGACCCGAGACGTCCAGCCCCGCCGCGGTCGCGGCATCGAGCGTCACGAGGACCTCCCCGATCGCGGCCGCCGACGCGAGTCGCGACGCGATGTTGACCGGGTCGCCCAATGCGGTCAGGTCCACGTGAGACGCGGAGCCGACCGATCCGACGAACGCAACCCCGGTAGCCACGCCGACGCCGATCGGGACCCACGGGGCACCGACGCCATGGCCCGTTGCCGCGAGCACGGCCTGGGCTGCACGGATCGCTGCGGCAGCGTGATCCTGTCCGGCCAGCGCCGGGACGAAGATGCCGATGGCCTGGTCACCGACGAATCGATCGACGATGGCGTCGTGCTCGACGAGGACCTGTGCAGCCGTATCGAAGAACCGATCCATCAGCGTGTAGATCTCGGAGGGGCGCATGTCCTCGGCCATCGTGGTCGACCCGCGAACATCGGCGAACATGAGGCTGCACTCGATCTCGGCACCGCCGTGATGCTCGCTGAGCACTCCGAAGCACGAGCCGCAGTACTTGGGGTTCTTCGGCCAGGCTCCCTTCCCGATCAGCCGCATCAGGGGACTGGCGGCTCCCCCCAGCGGCGCGGCGCAGAGCTTGCACCGTGGTTCGCCCGGCAGACGCTTGAAGAGACGACGACCGACCCGGATCGACGGGTGCGTTCCCGCCAGGACGTCCCGCCACAGCTCGTCGTGCCCGAGTGGTTCCGTGTCGGCTATCTCGTTCTCCTCGCTGGTCTCAGTATCGACCGGCGTGGCCTGCGAGCCAACACTGGGTCAGGTCGTCGGGACTGCGCCCGGGGCCAGCGCTGTTATCTCGTCGCGAAGCGCTTGGATCGGGTCCACTTCGTCCTGAAGGTCGAAGTCGCCTCGGCCCATCTTATCGAGCGCCGCGATCGACCTCGTCCTCGCGACGTGGCCGCCTGCGGCCGACGTCGCATCCCGAGGCGTTGGCGCTCTCAGCCGAACGCCTCGTCGAACGGCCTGCCCTAACACACCGGCGGTCGACGACCGGGTTTACGTGAGGCTAGCTGACGCCTGTTGCGCCAGACTTACCGCACGGCTCGTCGCGCCGACAGGCATCTTCGCCGCTCATCGGGCCGCGGTCGGGTACGGCCTCATGGACTACGGGCTGGTCGCGCCGAACCTGAACCCGACACGTATCAACCGACAGCGGAACCTGACGCACGCGGCTGAAAGCTGGGGACGTGAAACTTGAACGGCCGCGGTGACGAGTTCGGAACGGATGCTGATGTCACCTTTTGCCCGTAGTCGGCCCCTTTGTCAGTGATGGACACCGCAGTGGCTGCTTTGGAGCCGCGCGAGAGCGTTGAGGCCGTGTATCGGGCCGACGCCGAGCGGCTATGGCGCGCCGTCTACGCGTTCGCCGGTGACGCGGAGATCGCGAGCGACGCGGTGGCCGAAGCCTTCGCCCAGCTCCTCAATCGGGGCGAAGCCGTCCGTGACCCGGCAGCCTGGACCTGGCGTACCGCCTTCCGAATCTCGGCGGGCGCGCTGAAAGCGCGTCGCTCAGGCGACACGCCGACGGTCGGTCCGATCGAGCACCTCGACCGATACAGCGATCCGGATCTCGTGGCGGCGCTTCGACAACTCCCCGACGCCCAACGAGCGGCGGTGATCCTCTTCTACTACGCCGACCTACCGATCCGCGAGATCGCGGCCCGCCTCGGCTCGAACAGCTTGGCCATTCGCGCCAACCTCAGCCGAGGTCGAGGTCGTCTGCGACAGCTTCTGGGTGACCCCAATGGATGATCTCCGCGATCGCTTCGCGACCCTCGACGACGTGCCCGTGCCCGATGTCTGGAACGGTGTCGAACGTCGTCTCGAGGCACTCGGCGCGGCCGCGCCGACCGGGCGCGTCGTCGCCGTCCGACCGGGCCGTCGGAGCGCCATGACCGGTGCGCTGCCGCGATCCGGCGAAATGAGTGGCGGACGGAGAAGCGTGGGGCTGCTTGCTGCAGCCACGCTCATCGCCGCGCTGCTGGTTGGAGGTGCGATCGCCGTTGGCTCGGGTTGGGTGCGTTTATCGCCGCTCCCGCCACCAGCCCTCGACGCGACCCTGATCCCCAGCCCGCCGGCGCCGTCGACATCCCCGAGCGTTTCCCCCTCGCCGACGCCTGGCCTCACACCGAGCGTCATCGGATCGGGTTCGTGGTCCGTCACGAACCCACCGCATCGCGGAGGAAGTTTCGGCACGGCAACCCTCCTGCGGGACGGCAGGGTGCTCCTCACAGGAGGCCAAGCGGAGGACGGCACGCAGACGGGCGAGGCGCAGCTCTTCGATCCGGCCACCGGCCAGTGGACCGAGACCGGGAGCATGCACGTCGCGCGCTATGGGTCCGTCGCCAGCCTGCTTGCCGACGGCCGAGTGCTGGTCACCGGCGGTGTCGACTCGAGCAAGGGGTACTTGGGGGCCTTGGCCTCGGCAGAACTGTACGACCCGACGACCGGGACATGGACCGAGACCGGCAGCATGACGAGGTGGCGGATTTACTCAACGGCCATCTCGTTGGCCGACGGCCGGGTTCTCGTCCTCGGCGGGCACGTCAGCGGCAAGAACACATCGTCCCAACGGATACCGCCGGGCGGCGGCGGGGAGACAAAGGGCGCGGAAACGTATGACCCGGATAGCGGCACCTGGAGCTGGGCCCGCTCGATGACCGCGCCCCCCGAGACCGCCACGCTTCTGCCGGACGGAAGGGTCCTGGTCACGCACGATGGGGGCTCGTCCGAGCTGTTCGACCCGCAAACTGGGCGATGGACCGCCACGGCGAACCCAACGCAGCCGCTCTACGCGCCTGAGGCAACGCTCCTGGCGAATGGCGAAGTGTTGCTGTTGAGTATGTGGGACCACCCTGTAGAACGTGCCGGATGCCCCTGCCGACATTTCGTGGGCCGGGCCGAACTGTACGACCCCCTCACCGGAAGCTGGACCCCGACAGGAAGTCCGCCCGACGGGTGGGGGACTGCGGCTCTCCTGGCCGACGGAATCGCCCTCGTGTTTGGGGCCGACGGGGCGGACCGGTATGACCCGCAAAGCGGATCATGGGCAACGGTGGCGGTCCCTGCCTCCAACCTGTCTATGGGTGATGGCAACGGTGGACCCCCACCCAACTACTGGGACGCGGGCGGCATCGCGATCCGGCTGCTCGACGGCAGGGTCCTCGCAATCGGCGATGTCGGGACGGCCCTGTTCGACCCGACGGGGAACCCGTGATTGTGGGGTGCCGTAGGGGTGTTTTTCTGGTGCCGGAGCCGAGATTCGAACTCGAACGCCCTTGCGGGCCGCGGAGTTTAAGTCCGCTGCGTCTACCAGTTCCGCCACTCCGGCCGGGCCGACATCGTAGTCGTTCGACTCAGGCGATGAGCAGCAGGACCCTCGCGAACGTCTAGTTTTTACAGACCGTTGGTACCCTCCCCGGATGGACACTGAGAGGCAGTCCGCAGGCACCGATCCCCGAGTCGAGGTCGAGGTCGCCGAGCGGTCGTTCACGCTCACTCGTTGGTTCGATGCGCCTCGCGAGCGTGTGTGGCGTGCCTGGACCGACCCGCGCGAGCTCGCCGTCTGGTGGGGTCCCCATGGCTACACGAACCCCGTCGTCGACACCGACTTCCGCCCGGGCGGCGGGTTGCGGATCTTGATGCGCTCGCCGGAAGGCGTCGATTTCCCGATGGTCGGCGAATTCATCGCGATCGAACCCCCATCCCGCCTGGTCTTCACGGACGACATCGGCGACAACGCGCCTGACGAGTGGCGCGCACGCCTCGATCGCAACCGCCCGTCACAGCCGGCGGGCAGCCCGCTGCGGATGGTCGTGGAGGTCATCTTCGAAGAGCGCGACGGCGGGACACTGCTCACGGTCACCGACACGTTCTCATCGGACGAGGACCGCGACGCGATCATGCGCGACGGCGCCGTCAGTGGCTGGTCCGAGAGCATGGAGCGGCTGGAAGCCCTCGTCACCGCGGCCTGACCCCGGTCCCCGAACGACGTCGCATCCGCATCCTCCAGTACATGACTTGACAGGCATATAACTGAATAGGCATACTACGAGAAGTGATCGCCACATTCGAGCTCCTCGCCGAGCCCACTCGCCGTCGCATCCTCGACCTGTTGCGCGACGGTGAGCGGCCCGTGGGCGAGCTCGTCGATCGGCTATCGATGAGCCAGCCTGCCGTTTCGAAGCACCTGCGGGTGCTTCGCGACTCGGGCC
Source organism: uncultured Chloroflexia bacterium (assembly GCA_963819655.1). Classification (GTDB taxonomy): domain Bacteria; phylum Chloroflexota; class Limnocylindria; order Limnocylindrales; family CSP1-4; genus SPCO01. Next base: position 746,839 of record CAWFXA010000003.1, read on the forward strand.
TCGTCGACGTCCGGGTCGATGCCCAGCGGCGTGTCTACCGGCTTCGGCCTGAGGCCCTGCAGGAGGTCGACGACTGGATCGAGCCGTACCGGCGCCTGTGGGATCAACGACTCGACCGCATGGAGCGGCACCTTCAGCGCATGAAGGACAGGGAAGGAACGGAGATCGACTGACGTGACTATTGCGCTCGACCCAGCAACCCAGGCCCCGCCGCGGGCCGGCCGCCGCGAATGGATCGGTCTGTCCGTCCTCGCGCTCGCGTGCCTCCTCTATGTCATGGACCTGACGGTCCTCCACCTGGCCGTCCCCGCGATCAGCGCGGACCTCCAACCGTCGAGCGCGCAGCTGCTCTGGATCATCGACATCTACGGCTTCATGGTGGCGGGCTTCCTCATCACGATGGGAACCCTCGGCGACCGTATCGGGCGCCGCAAGCTGCTGTTGATCGGCGCCGCCGCGTTCGGTGCGGTGTCGATCCTCGCGGCGTTCTCGACGAGCGCGGAGATGCTCATCGGAAGTCGTGCCCTGCTCGGGATCGCAGGCGCGACGCTCGCCCCATCGACCCTGTCGCTGATCTTCGCGATGTTCCAGGACCCGGGCCAGCGCACGCGCGCGGTCGCGGTGTGGATCTCCGCCTTCTCCGCCGGCGGCGCGATCGGGCCCGTCCTCGGCGGGATCATGCTGGAGCACTTCTGGTGGGGCTCCGTCTTCCTCCTGGCCTTGCCGGTGATGGCCCTGCTGCTCATCCTCGGCCCGATCGTCCTGCCGGAGTACAAGGACCCGGATGCGGGGAGGCTCGATCTGCGGAGTGCGGCCATGTCACTCATTGCGATCCTGTCGGTCATCTTCGGCCTGAAGCAGATCGCCCAGGATGGGGTCGAACCCGTGGCGGTCGCCACGATCATCCTCGGACTCGTGATCGGAGCGCTGTTCGTGCGGCGCCAGGTCACCCTTGCCGACCCGATGATCGACCTTCGGCTCTTCCGGATCCCGGCGTTCAGCGCCTCGCTCGCCGTGAACGTGCTGGCGATCTTCGTCGCCGTCGGCTACTTCCTCTTCGTCGCGCAGTACCTGCAGCTCGTCATCGGCCTCTCGCCGCTCGCGGCCGGACTCTGGTCCGTGCCGTCGGCGATCGGGTTCATCGTCGGCTCGAACCTCGCGCCGCGGATCGTCCGAACCGTCCGGCCGGCTTACCTGATGGCGGCCAGCCTGGCGATCGCGGCGGCGGGCCTCGGAGTGCTCACCCAGGTCGGCGGTTCCGACGGGCTCGCCATCGTCGTCCTCGCGTCGATCGTCATCTCGCTCGGCCTCGCTCCCGTCTTCGGGCTGACGACCGAGCTCATCGTCGGCTCCGCTCCGCCGGAGCGGGCAGGTGCCGCCTCGGGCATCTCCGAGACGGGCGCCGAGCTGGGCGGCGCACTCGGGATCTCGATCCTGGGCAGCATCGGCATCGCGATCTATCGCGGCGACGTCGTCCGGGCCCTGCCGAGCGACATCCCGGCCGCCGCAGCCGTGGCGGCGCGTGACACGCTCGGGGCGGCCCTCGGGGTCGCGGCCGAGCTCCCGTCGGCCATCGGCGCGACGTTGGTGACCGTGGCCCGCGACGCATTCGTCCAGGGCATGCAGGTCGCGGCCGCGATCAGCGCCGTGGTCGCCGTGGGGGTCGCCATCCTGACTCTTGTCGCCCTTCGCGACGTCGACATGCACCCGGATGCCGAGGAGGCCGACGGCGCATCGCAGGCTGCCGACCGCGACGACCGTCGCCCACATCGAACCAGTACACCAGTCGCCGAAGCATGACCAAGGAGGAGACGACCTTGTCCCTATCGACCTCTCACGCCCGACTCTCGATCGACGAGCTTCGCGCCGCGGTCCGGGGTCGCGTCATCACCGCCGACGACTCCGACTACGACGGTGTCCGGGGGATCATGTACGCGGGTCACGACACACGACCTGCGGCGATCGTCCGAGTCGTCGATGCGGCCGACGTCTCGTCAGTCGTCACGATCGCGCGCGATAGCGGCCTCGAGCTGGCGGTCCGGAGCGGTGGTCACAGCGCCGCCGGCCACAGTTCGTGTGACGGCGGTGTCGTCATCGATGTCCGCGACCTCGATGATCTCGACATCGATGTCTCCGGTCGGACGGCATGGGCCGGCAGCGGCCTGACCGCCGGCGCCTACACGACCGCGGCGGCGGAACACGGCCTGGCCACAGGGTTCGGCGACACTGGCTCGGTCGGGCTCGGCGGGCTCACCCTCGGTGGTGGGGTGGGCTATCTCGTGCGGAAGAACGGACTCACGATCGACAACCTGCTCGCCGCCGAGATCGTCACCGCCGACGGCGAGGTCCGCATCGTCGACGCCGAGAATGAGCCGGACCTGTTCTGGGCCATCCGGGGCGGCGGCGGCAACTTCGGCGTCGCCACGAGGTTCCGGTACCGACTCAGCGAGCTCGACGGCGTGGTCGGTGGGATCCTGGTGGTGCCGGCGACCCCCGAGACCGTCGCCGGGTTCATCGCCGCGGCCGAGGCCGCGCCGGACGAGCTCTCGACGATCGCCAACGTGATGCCCTGCCCGCCGATGCCGTTCGTGGCCGAGGAGTATCACGGCTCGCTCGTGATCCTCGGGATGCTGGCGTTTGCCGGCGATGCCGAGAGGGGCGAGCGCACCCTGGCCCCGTTCCGCGCGCTCGGGGAGCCGCTCGCGGACATGCTGCGACCGATCCCCTACCCCGAGATGTTCCCGCCCGACGACCCGGACTACCACCCGACGGCCGTGTCCCGGACGATGTTCATCGACCACGTCGACATGCCGGTCGCGCAGACGATCATGGAGTACCTGACCGCGTCAGATGCCTCGATGCGCGTGGCGCAGCTCCGCGTCCTCGGCGGTGCTTCCGCGCGGGTTCCCGTGGACGCCACGGCGTATGCCCATCGCGCGGCGCGGATCATGGTGAATGTCGCCGCGTTCTACGAGGGCGAGGAGGACAAGGCGCGTCGTGAGGCGTGGGTCGCCGAGTTCAGCGCGGCCATCCATCAGGGCGACGCCGGCGCCTACGTGAACTTCGTCGGCGACGAGGGCGAGGCACGGATCCGGGCGGCGTATCCCGGGGCAACCTGGGATCGCCTGGCCGAGATCAAGCGCCGATACGACCCGGGCAACGTGTTCCACCGCAACCAGAACGTCCCGCCTGCCGCAGCCGGTGCGGCCACAACCTGATCACCCATCATGGCGCCGATGCCCCGCAAGCGATTTCGGGGCTAGGCGCCTCCAGACTCCAAAAACGACGGCCTGCTGGTCTCCCAGCGGGCCGTCGTTCTGTGCGACGTCGCGACGCGTTGCCTAGACGCTAGTCCAGGAACGAGTCGAGGAATGCGCGCGAGTACGCGGTGTCGGCGCGCTGGTAGCTGCCGAGCGCGTTGCATGTAAAGGAGTTGACGTACGACGCGTCGCCCAGGACGAAGTCGCCAAGGAACACGGCGCCACCCGAATCGCCGAAGCACGATCCGCCGCCGGCCTTCGAGTCGTTGCCATTGATCTGGAACGTGATGACCTCGCTGCCGACGTTCTTCAGGTACGAGGTCGTCGAGCTCCGGAACTGGACGATGATCTGCGCTTTCTTGTCGCCGATGTCGATGCCGTAGCCGACGAGCGTGAAGGTCTCGTTCTTGAGCTGACCCTGGTTGCGATCGAGGAACCCGACCGGCGGCAGCTTGGCTGGGACGATGCCCGGCCATTTCGACGAAGCCGGCGCGTCGAGGACCACGACGCCCTGATCATGCTGCTTGGAGAACTGCAGCTTGCCGTCCCACGCCGGGTCGGGGTGGGCGGTGCCGGTGATGTAATTCGCCGCGCGAGCGGCCCGCTCCTCCGGGGTGATGCCCGGCGCGAGCGGATCGAGCGCGAGATCGGTATTGAAGGACACAAAGACGTTGATCGCCGGCCCCTCGGTGCAGTGGCCGGCCGTCAGGACGACCGTGTCTGAGATCAGCGTGCCCGAGCAGCGGAACCGGCCGTCCGGAGTGGTGAACCGGACGAGGCCGACGTTGGTATGCACGTCATCTCGCTGGCCGCCGGTGATCGCCAGCGCCGGCACAGCGGCCAGGGCCAACGCCGCGATCGTGGCGCCGACGAGGGTAAGCCGCGTAATGCGTGAAGGCATGCGCGTATCTCCTCCAAGGTGCCGATCGGCATGAGCGACTGGGCCCGTGGGGACCGATCGACAGGTCATTCGTGCGGGCTCCAAGCCCGCCGATGGACGTCCCGGCACCGTAGCACCGCCGGTCCGAAAGGGCGGAGGCCGCTGCCCAAGTTCCGTGGCGCCGATGCACCGGCGCTCGTTGTCGGAGGTGCACAAACCCCGTCCCGGACGAGATGTTTCGTACGAAGGTTGTGGAGGCGACGACCGGATTCGAACCGGTGAATAGGGGTTTTGCAGACCCCCGTGTTGAACCACTTCACCACGTCGCCCCGACCGGGGTGCGCCGCGCGGTCGCGCGATGCTGGCTGCCCCTCGAGGATTCGAACCTCGGTTCACGGATCCAAAGTCCGCTGTCCTACCACTAGACGAAGGGGCAGCGGGGCCTTCGGGGAGGATACTGGAGCGGAAGACGGGACTCGAACCCGCGACCCTCACCTTGGCAAGGTGATGCTCTACCAACTGAGCCACTTCCGCTCGATGTTCGCCCACCGTCGAAGGGTGGTGCCGAGGGCCAGGATCGAACTGGCGACACCGCGATTTTCAGTCGCGTGCTCTACCGACTGAGCTACCTCGGCTCGATGGTCAACCTCGCTGGCTGTCCGTCGGCGGAGCGCAGGATACCACGGGCCTTCCGGCGAGTGCCACGCGGACGGCCGCTCGCTTGAGCCGCCTGAGAGGTGTCCCTCGGCCTCCCTCGGGCCGAATTCCGATCCCGTGCGTCGCCCGCAACGATCGCCCGAAAAGGAGGCCGGCGAGCTATCGCGCGCCCCTACTCCAGCCCGGCGAGCTGCCCCTCTTCAGCCGATCCCAGCGGCGGATCCCCGGTGAGCTGCCGCAGCCGGTTGATCCGGTCGACGATCGCGGGGTGGGTCGACATCAGCCCCGACGACCGCTGCTCGAACTTCTTGATCGGGTTCGTGAAGTACAGGTGCTGCGTGCCGCGGTTGGCGACCTCGAGGACCTCGGGATCGGCCGAGATCTTCGCCAGCGCCCGTTCGAGCCCGTACGGGTTGCGCGTCAGTTCCACGGCCGAGGCGTCCGCGAGGTACTCGCGCTGGCGCGACACCGCGAGCTGGATGAACCGACTGATGAGCGGCGCCAGGATCGCCAGCGCGATGGCCAGGATGAAGACGACCGCCTGGGCGCCTCCCCCACCGTCCCGATCGCGCGATCGTCCCGCGCCGCCCCAGAACGTGAACCGCAGGAAGAAGTCGGCCAGGATCGCGATCGCCCCGACCATGACCGCGACGACCAACGCAAACCGGATGTCGAGATTGCGCACGTGCGAGAGCTCGTGGCCGATGACGCCCTGGAGCTCCTCGCGGTCGAGCTTCTCGAGCAGCCCTGTCGTGACGGCGACCGACGCGTGCTTCGGATCGCGCCCTGTGGCGAACGCGTTGGGCGCGGTGTCGTCGATGATGTAGACCTTCGGCATCGGCACGTTCGCGGCGATCGACATCTCGCGCACGACGTTCATGAGCTGCGGAGCCTGCGCCTCATCGACCTGACGGGCACCGCTGACGGCAAGAACCAGCGAATCGCCGGCGAAGTACGTGAATGCGCCGCTCAGTGCGCCGATGAGCACCGCGACGACCGTCGTGCCGATCCCGCCTTCGGGCGAGCCGAACACAGCGAAGCCGATCGTGAAGCCGAGCAGGGCGAGGAGGACGACGACGAGCGTCGCCATGAGGAACGAGTTCCGCCTGTTGGCGGCGATCTGGTCGTAGAAGGACGATCCGGCCACGGTTCCTCCCGCGGTCCGGCGGTCAGCTCAGGCTGAGATCCACGTTCGGGACGTTCGCGGCCTCGGGCTCGGCGTCGAAGAACTCACGCTTCGTGAAGCCGAACGGACCAGCCAGCAGGGCGTTCGGGAACGTCGCGATCGCGGTGTTGTAGTCGAGCACAGTCGCGTTGTAGTGCTGGCGCGAGAACGAGATCTGGTTCTCGGTCGTCGTCAGCTGCTCCTGGAGCTCGAGGACGTTCTCATTGGCCTTCAGCTCGGGGTAGTTCTCCACAACGGCGAACAGCGAACGAAGGCTGCTCGTGAGCATGTTCTCGGCAGCGGCCTGCTGGGCCGGACCCTGGCTGCCAGCCGCCACGGCTGCCGCACGGGCATTCGTGACGTCGGTCAGGACCTTCTGCTCGAAGCCCATGTAGCCCTTGACGGCGTTGACGAGGTTCGGGATCAGATCGTGGCGCCGCTTGAGCTGGACCTCGATCTGGGCGAAGGCCTCATCGATCCGCAGCCGCTTCTGGACCAGGGAGTTATAGATCCCGATCGCGACGACGACCAGCAGGACGATGATGCCGATGATGATGATGGGCGCGAGATCCATGCCCCTCCTCCGGTCGGGCGCGCCATGACGGCGGCCATCACGATGAGTCTACCAGTGCCGTCCGCTCCAGCGTCCTTCGCAAGAGGGGCCTTGCCCCGTGAGGCCGCTCCCGATAGCGACGCGTCACCAGGCGGGGGCCCATCATGGTCCGGTGCAGGACGTGGAACTGCCGCGCGCGATCATCCTGCAGCCCAACGACGGCTGCCTGACCCTCGCTCGTGCACTGGTGCGTCGCGGCGTCGAGGTGCGCGTCCTTGCCAACCCCGAGTACAGCTATGTCGTCGCCAGCCGTGGCGTCGAAGGCGAGGTCATGCCCGACCCGCTCCAGGACCCATCGGCGTGGCTCGACGTCCTGACCGAGCTTGGCGAAGCGGGCGGCGGCGTGGTGTTCTCGGGCTCCGATTCCGCGACCGAATGGTTGACCGAGCACCGCGCGCGATTGCCGGCCTCCCTTCGAAGCTTCGAGTCGACCGACCGAGTCCACGTCGACCTGATGGACAAAGGGCGGCTGTACGAGATTGCCGCCTCGCTCGGTCTCCGGGTGCCGACCGCCCACCATGTCCGCGACGAAGCGGACTTGAGGGAATTGCTGCCGGGACTGCGCTACCCGCGCGTGCTGAAGGCGCGACTCGGTCACAAGGCCAAGATCCTGGCCGGGTTCGGCACCGTGCTGGTCACGACGCGACGGGATCTCATCCAGCGCGCCGCGGCGTTGTTCGAGCACGACATCGATTTCCTCCTCACGGACGTCGTCCCGGGTCGCGAACATCGACTCGAGGCGGCGGTGACGGTCCGCCGGGACGACGGCTCGTACACGCTCGAATACGGCCGCCGGAAGATCCGTCAATGGCCACTCGATTACGGGGTGGGTTCGCTGAATCAGGCCGCCCACGTGCCGGGCACGATGGCGATCAGCCGCAAGCTCCTCGGCCACGTCGGGTTCCATGGCATCGCCTCGTGCGAGACCAAGCGCAACGCGCGGGACGGGCAGCTGTACGTGATCGAGATCAACGTGCGGATCCCCGCCAACTTCGGGCTCGCCGATGCATGCGGCGTCGATGGCTCGTGGCGGTTGTACGCCACCCTCGCGGGCCTGCCGCTCGAACCGCAGCTCGAGCAGGTCGACGGACGCAAGTGCATGATCCCGCTCCGCGAGGTGCGCGCCTCGTTCCAGCGGATCCGACGTCGCGAGGTCTCGGTCAAGGCAGTCCTGCGGAGCTGGCGTGGCACGCGCGACTTCGGTGTCCTCTCGATCCGCGACCCGATGCCGGCGGCAGCACTCATCACGCGCAGGCTTGGCAAACGGCTCGGGCACTCGGGACGGGCACACCGCGGAGCCGGTGCCTAGGCTTCAGTCGCCCCCGATGTCGAACGACCCGACGCCTCGGACGAGATCTGACGGCTGGCGTCCGCCGGCTGCAACGATCGAACGGATCGTCCAGGTGGCTGGGGAATCGCCGGCCTCACGAACGAGGTACAGCAATCCTCGGCCGTCCGGTGTCCACGCGACCGTGCCCCCGACCACGAGCTCGCCGGTCCCGGTGCCTGTGGACTGAACCGCGCCGGTCGAGTCAAAGAACATCGACTTACTCCAAGATGTCAGCTCCGTGAATTGAGCGGTCGCCAGGTCGTAGTCGTAGAGCATGGACGTGTCGACCGCGGGTTCCGAAGTGAAGTCGATCAGACCGCCGAGGACCGCCACCCGGTCGCCGTCGGGTGAGAACTCCGGCCAGAAGAGCTTGCCGTGCAGGTTGGGATCGCCAGCGGCCGGGTGCACGATCGTGGAGGTCACGCTCCCGCCTTCGAGATCGACGATCCCAAGGCAGACCTCCGCCTCGCAGCCAACCCAGTCACCCGAGATGGCGAGGCTGCGCCCGACGGGTGACCAGTCCAGGGAATCGACACGAACGACATGGTTGTCGGTGAGCTCCTCGATCCGGCGGGCGCTCGACCCGTCGGTGGCCACGAGAAGCCGTCCGGGTTGCCCCGCGACGATGCCCCAAAGGGCGATCCACCGACCATTGGGCGACCACCGCACCCACAGGTCCGGACGGATCCAGACCTTGGGGTTCGCGCTCGCGGCTGACTGCCACTCAGGTGGCAGCGCGATCTCTCGGTCAGCGGAGGCATCCAGCCCGGCGAGGAGGAGCCCGATCCCGGACTCGACCCCCTGGATGGCATCCCTTGGCACATCGGCGGGGCATGTCCCGATTGCGACCTCGGAGCTGTCCGGCGACCACGACAGCGAGGGACCGCAGCCAGCGTCCAGGGCGACGCTCCGAACCAGGGCACCTTGCGCGGTCAGGAAGTCGACAGCCGGCGTCAGGAATGCGCCGCCGACGTCGCGGACGGCGGCGATGTGACGCATGTCGGGCGACCAGGCCGCCGAGATGTAGCCAAACTTGATGTCGTCGGCACCGCCCCGAGCGATCAGGGTCTGTCCACCCCCATCTTCTTCGGCGACGAAGAGGTCGCCAGCGCGCACGAAGACGATCCGCCCGGGGCCGGTAGGTGCCTGGACGAAGATCGTCGGAGCGGAACCGATGGCGACTGCCAGCCCCGAAAGGGTGATGACGAGGGCCGCCAGCAGGAGAAGCCAAGCCACGCGCCGGTCGAGGCCGGTCGGCCATAGCGACCCGAGGACACCACCTCGGGTGGACGAGGTCATGGCCGCCCGGGCCGTCGCGATCGGGTCGATCGAGCGAACGGCGGGCTGGGTGTAGGAGCGAGCAAGCGCCGTCAGTCGTGTCTCGAATTCGCCCATCTGGTCGTGGTCAGTCATCGCCGAGCTCCACGCGGAGACGGGCCATGAGTCGGTGCATCCGGACACGCACACCTGACGCGCTCATGCCGACCTCCCGTCCGATCGCTTCTGAATCGAGGCCGGCGACGAAGCGCAGACCGATGAGGATCCGGTCCTTTGGGTCGAGGTGCGCGAGGGCGTTGCCGAGGTCGATCGAGGCCGCCCGATCGGGCCCGGGCGAGCTGGTCGGACCGCCCACGACAAGCTCGCGGACCGTCCGCCGGCGGGTGCTGCGGGCCATCTGGCGCGCCTCGTTCGCTGCCACCGACATCAACCACGGTCGAAGCCTGGACGGATCGCGAAGCGTGCCGAGTCGGCGCCAGGCGATCGCCCAGGCGGCCTGGACGGCGTCCTCCGCCAGTTCGACGGAGCCTGACACCAGGTAGGAGATGCGGGACATGTCGCCATGGTGGGCGGCGACGATCCGAGCGAAGGCGACCTCGTCGCCGGCGATCGCGCGGTCGATGATCGCCCCCGCTGCCGCGCTATCGATCGTCACACTTTCCGCGATCATGCCCTACAGATGCCGCCGACCCGTCGCGCGTTCCAAGGTCCCTCTCGACACCTCGCGTCTGGGCTCAACAGAGGACATGGAGACGCCCCGGCCGGAACCGGGGCGTCTGCCAATAGGTCGCCGCTACCGGCACTTGGTCGTGACGGTCGTCCTGCTGCTGCGGATCGATCCCTCCGCGTCCACCGTCACCCCGTCGAAGGTTATCGTCCCCGTGGCCGATCGTCGCTGGCCGCTGTCAGCGAACGTGAAGGTGCATGTCCCGTCGCGTTCGGTGAACCGACCGCGGAAGCTTGACGTCTGGCCCGTCCCCTCGAGCTCGGCGGAAGCTGTGATCGTGCTGCAGTGGTGCGCGTCACAGACTTCGAACTGGGTCGACGCGAGGCTCGCGGAGGACAGGTCGCCAGCCACACTGATATCCGGTGTCTCGCTGCAGCCGCCGACACCCGTGCCGCGCCCGTTGCGGATGTTGAACGTGAACTGATCGACGCAGGCGAAGATGAATGTCTCACCTGACGCTGTCGTCTGCTGATCGGCGAAGACCGACGTGTCGGTGCATGTCTGCTGACCGCACTCGGAATGGAAGGCATCGAAACCGATGGACTCGAAGTTTTCACGCGGCGAGGCCGCTGCGACCCCCGGCGCAAAGGCGAGCAGGGCGAACATGATCACGAAGAATGTCAACACGCGCTTCATCGACCGATCCCTCCAACCGTGACGGGTCGGGTTCGCCATTGGCTCGGCGTGATCCGGGCGACCGAGGGAAGGATCACGCGTCGATGCCCCCCATCTCGACGAAGTATGCGCGGGTGGGCAAGGGGTCGTGCGGTCGCGGTGGCGCGTTCGTTTCGTGCGGGAGATGTGGTGGGGGGTACTGGACTCGAACCAGCGATCGGGGTCCGACCGGGAGGGAGCGGCGCCCCGGTGAAGTGAGGGGCGGAGGGGGGTATCCGCCGCGGCGTCCCCCGAGGCGCCACGCCCAGCTTTACAGCCCGGGTCGGTCGATGCAAGGGCGCCCGCAAGGTCCGTCAGGGACACTGAACGCCTCAGAGCCTCGGGTGGGGGGCCATCCTCAAGGGGATGGATCGACCCGAGGTTCTGCGATTCGGTGAGGCTATGGACGGCCCGGGTCGCCCGGTCGGCCCGGACGAGCTGGCCGGCTTGGGGGAACCGAAATCGCAAGTCCGGGACCGTTGCCGGGTAAGGGTCAAGCCGTATCGGAGCGATGAAGAGAGGCCCGGCTACACAACCCCCAGATCGGTAGCCGAGCCTCGGATGAACTCGCTCGTGCGCGGCACGGCGCGGCAATAGGCCACCCTGCAGTCTGTACACCCGCAGCCACTACGTCATGACGGGCCGTCATGTTCGCGTGCAAGGTCGGGGCAGGCCCAGAACCCTGCACAGCGCGGACGTGAGCCAGCTCGACGGCGCGGGTCGAGGTTCTTGCAACACGATGCCCTGACCGGCGATCGCGATGTCATCCGACGCCCGCGACGGACGTCGAGAGGGGCCAGGTCGTGCGTGGGATGTGGTGGGCGGTACTGGACTCGAACCAGTGACTTCCTCGGTGTAAGCGAGGCGCTCTAACCGACTGAGCTAACCGCCCGCGGGGAGCCTACACCGCGGCCACGCGAAACGACCGCCGGGCTCGGCGGTCGTCAGGAGCTGCGGAGTGGTGCCCAGGCCGGGACTTGAACCCGGATGAGTTGCCTCATACGCCCCTCAAACGTACGCGTATACCAATTCCGCCACCTGGGCCCAGGTGTCACCGTGGGATGAAGGAGTCCGAGGGAGTGGTACCGAGGGAGGGACTTGAACCCACACGACCTTGCGGCCACTGGTACCTGAAACCAGCGCGTCTGCCTATTCCGCCACCTCGGCACGGACCCCGTCAGACCGTTACCGGCCGACGGCGAGGCGCCATGTTAGCACATCCCAAAATCGGTCCGACCCGTCCGTGACCTGCCGGATCGCGGGCCCCTGGACGGTGTCGCGGAGCACGACGACCTCGTCCGCGAAGGCCAGCGGAAGCAGGTAACGACCAGCCGCCAGCCCCTTCTGGAGCGCGCCGTAAGCCTTCATCCGGGCGCTCGCAGAACCGGGCGCGCGGGCCTTCTCGAGCAGTGTGTCGAGCTCGGCCGACTGGGCGCCGATCACGTTCGACCCGCCGGTCAGCGTCTGGCTCGAGGCCAGCAGCGGGTACAGGTCGGGGTCCAGGCCGATGCGCAGGTCGGCGACCGCGACCTGGAACGTCCCGGTCGACAGCCGCTCGCCTACGAACTCGGCGGGTGGCAGTGCGACGTGCTGCGCGGTCAGGCCGATCGCGGTCCAGTCGCGGACGACCGCCCCGGCTGCCGCGTAAAGACTCGGATTCGAAGCCTCGGTCGGGCTCAGGACCTCCAGCGACAGCGGTTGCTTGGCGCCGGGCAGGCGCCAACCCTTGGCGTCCTTCGTCCAGGTCGCCGCTTTCAACGCCGCTTCGGCGGCGCCACGGCTGTAGGCCACGGCGGGGTCGGCGACCGGATCGAACATCGGCGAGACGGGCGGGATCGGGCCAGTGGCGGGTATCGCGATCCCGGCGAACGACTCCTGGATGAGGCGCTCCCGGTTCAGGGCGGCCATCAGGCTCGTGCGGACGGCGGCCGGCGAGAATTCCGGATGACCCGGACGCAGGTTCAGCAGGACGGCCGAGAGGGTCGATCCGGGATAACGGACGAGCCGCGCCCCATCCATCGACGCGAGCTCGACCGCGTCTGCCTGCGGGAGACCCGATGCGCCGTCGAGATCGCCGGCGCGGAAATCGCGCACGAGGGCGTCGACATCGGTGTAGAACCGGAGCTCGATACCCGCGAGGTACGGCAACGGCCGCGAGGGGCGGAGGGTCGGGGCCGGCGTCGTGAGCGAATCCGGCGACGCTCCGGCCGTCGCGCTCGGGGCCCCGGCATCCAGGACGATCTCGGCTGGGACGAGAGAGGCCGACGTCGGTGTCAGATCGGTCAGGGCGAACGGACCCGAGCCGACCGGCCGTCCGCCGAACGGGTCGTCGGCGAGGGATGCCATCGGCACGTCCCCGAGCAGGTGGGCCGGGGCGATCGGCTGGGTCAGGGCCTGCATGAACCCACCGAGTGGGGTCTTGAGCGTGAACCGGACCTGGCGCGGGCCGGTCGTCGCGACGGTCACCTCGGACCAGGACGTGGCGGACGGCCCCGTGTAGGACGGGTCCTGCAGGGTCTCGATCGTGAAGATCACGTCGTCGGGCGTGACCGGCGTTCCGTCGTGCCAGCGCGCGTCCGCACGCAGGTCGACCGTCCAGGTCTTCCCAGACGCATCGACCGACCAGCGCTCGGCCAGGTCAGGGACGAGCGTGCCGCCCGGCCCGTTCCGCACCAGTCCGGCGAAGAGCAGCGCGACGAGATCGCGATCGGCCTGGGTCTTGGCGGTCAGCGGCGAGACCGACGAGGGGGCGCCGACAACGCCCTCGACGTATGGGCGAACCTCGAAACCAGGGCTCGCCGCGCTCGGTGGTGGGGTCGCGGTCGACGGCGCCGAGGCGAGCTGGATAGCGGGGACGCTGATGAGTGCGGCGAGGACCGCAAGCAGGGCGACGAGCGTCCCGACGATGACGGTGTCGGTCCGGGTCATGAAGCTCCGTGTGGTGGCCGCGGCTCGAGCCGCGGCGCGACGTCAGGCGCCGGTCGTCGGCGACAGGATGTACGACGCCAGCGAGAAGATGACGAACAGGACGAGCAGCACGATCGTGAACTGCCACAACCGTCGTTCGACCCCACGGCGGCTGCGATAGACAGCCGAGTCACCACCGAATGTGCCCGACAGGCCAGTACCCCGCGCCTGCAACAGGATGGCGGCGATGAGCGCGATACTCACGATGATCTGGCCCACGCCCAGGATGGGGTTCACGTCTCGTTCGTCCTCCGTTTCGTACGGCGGCCGATGCTACCACAGGGGCCCGGCCGAGCCCATCAGGGGCGAAGCATCGATCGTCCGGTGATGGCCGGCCAGGGCGGCAGGTCGGCCAGTTCGAGGAGCGTCGGCGCGACGTCGGCCAGCACCCCGTCGGCGAGAACGCGGCCGGCCACGGAACGGCCGATCAGCACGAACGGCACGGGATTGAGCGAATGGGCAGTGACCGGCGCACCGTCCGCATCGCGCAGCTCGTCCGCGTTGCCGTGATCGGCCGTGATGGCCAGCAGCGCACCCGGCCCGTCCGGGTCGACCGCCTCGACGGCCTCGACGGCGTCGACGACCCGGGCGAGGCAGGTATCGATCGTGGCGAGCGCTTCGATCGTCGAGTCCCAGTCCCCGGTGTGTCCGACCATGTCGGGGTTGGCGTAGTTCGCGACGATGAAGTCGTAGCGACCGGAGGCGATCGACGCGACGAGGGCGTCGGTGACGCCGGGTGCCGACATCGACGGCCGCAGGTCGTACGTCGCGACCTTCGGGCTCGGGATCAGCTCGCGGTCCTCGCCCGGGAAGGGCGCCTCGATGCCGCCGTTGAAGAAGTACGTCACATGGGCGTACTTCTCGGTCTCCGCCACGTGCATCTGGCGCCACCCGGCCTCGCTGAACGCCTGGGCCAGGGACCGCGCCGTCTCGGGCGGGAATGCGACGAGCACCGGCAGGCCCTCCTCGTATTCGGTCATGGTCACGACGAGGAGGTCCGACGGGGCCGGGCGACCCGACGGTGATGTCCGGTCGAAGCCGTCGAACCGCGGGCCGTCTGCGAGCGCATGCGTCAGCTGGCGCGCCCGATCCGCCCGGAAGTTCAGGTGGATGATCGGTTCGTGGTCATCGAGCGGGCCTTCGTGGCCGTCGACGACGGTCGGAACGACGAACTCGTCGGTCTCCCCGCGCGCGTATGCGGCTTCGATCGCCGCCACCGCCGACGATGCGTGGTGGTCGGCCTCAGCGTGGACGATCGCGTCGTAGCCGCGTTCGGTACGCTCCCAGCGCTTGTCGCGATCCATCGCGTAGTAACGGCCGCCGACCGAGGCGATCGACACGCCGGGGTGGACCGCCGCCAGTCGCGCCTCGAGATCGCGCATGAAGGCGAGGCCCGACGACGGCGGCGTGTCACGCCCATCGAGAAGCGCGTGGACAGCAAGGCGCGGGACGCCTTGGGCCGCGGCCAGCCTGGCGAGCGCGACGAGATGTCGATCGTTCGCATGGACACCCCCTGGGCCGATCAGCGTGATGACGCGCAGCACCCCGCCCCTGTCTCGCGCTCGCTGCATGGCGGCGAGGAAGGCGGGACGTTTGTCGAACGAACCGTCGGCGATCGCGGCGTCGATGCGCGGCAGGTCCTGGAGCACCGGCCGCCCGGCGCCGAGGTTCAGGTGCCCCACTTCGGAGTTGCCCATCTGGCCGGGCGGCAGCCCGACCGCCTCCTCGGATGCCCGGAGCGTGCTGTGCGGCCAGCGCGCCAGCAGCCCGCGCCAGGTCGGCATCGGGGCGGCGGCGATCGCGTCACCGGCCGGATCGCGCCCGATGCCGAAGCCGTCGAGCACGACCAGGACGATGGGTCGTGGTCTCGGGCGGGTCACCCAGTCAGCCCGCGCGCCCGGGCGGTGATCGCGGCCCGGGCGACGATGCCGGCCATCTCGTCGGGCTTGAGGGAGGCGCCGCCGACCAGCGCGCCATCGATCGACGGCTCGGCCATGAACTCGCCGATGTTCGCCGAGGTCACGCTGCCGCCGTACAGCACGGGCAGGCCGGCCCCGGTCTCGCCCCACCCGAGCCCATCGAGGGTCGCCCGGATGGCATCCACCATCGCGGCGGCGTCGATGCCGGTCGCATTGCGCCCGGTGCCGATCGCCCAGACGGGCTCGTAGGCGATGACGAGACCGCCGTCCGCGGCGCCGGCCGCGTCGATGCCGTCGAGCGAGCCCCGGATCTGGGTATCGACGACCTCGATCGCCTGGCCGGACTCGCGTTCAGCCAGCTGCTCGCCGACGCAGAGGATCGGTCGCAGGTCCGCCTCGAGGGCGCGCGCGACCTTGCGGGCGACCCGTGCGTCGGTCTCGTTTGCGTCGCGCCGCCGCTCCGAGTGCCCCACGATCACCCATGTGGCGAGCCCGACCAACATCGGCGCGGAGACCTCACCCGTATACGCGCCGGCGAGGTCCTGATGCACGTTCTGGGCACCGACGGCCACATCGTGGTCGTCCTCGGCCAGCGCGTCACGGACCGGCGCGAGGCACACGAACGGTGGACAGATGACCCGCGTCACGCCCGGCTCACGGGTCCGCGACGCGATCGTCCGGGCGAGGTCACCGGCATCGCTCGGTGTGGTGTGCATCTTCCAGTTCGCGGCGATCACGACCTCACGCATGCGTCCGCATCATGCCAGAGCGTTCTCGCGCGACCGTCGTCCTGGCGCCTGAGGGCGGGCGGGCTCTTCCTCGGCGAGACGCTCGATGCGTTCGAGGGCGCGCTGCACGGCCGACCGGTGGAGCTCGAGCCGTTCGGCCAGCTCGGTCAGGGTCGCCTCGGGCGTCTCGCGGCGCGCGTCGGCGACGAGCCGGACCACGTACGGCTGGTCCGGGAGTCGACCGTCGGCCGCGAGCTGCGCGATCGCGTCCAGCTGCCGACCGGCGGCGGCCACCGCGCGCTGGAGGTTCGCGGACTCGGCATTCAACACCCGGTTGAGCTCGCCGCGGAGGGCGCGCGAGACCTGTCGTGCCTCGAGCTCGAGCAGAGCGCCGGCCGCGCCGATACGGCGCAGGAACGTGCCGACCGCCTCGGCACTCTTCCAGGTCACGACGCCTCGACCGCGTCGGACGCGCCACGACGCCGGCAATCCGACCTCGGCTAGGCGGCCCGCGAGCGTGATGGCCTCGTCGGCGGGGACGACGAACTCGAGGTGGGTCCGGCCGCCGGCCAGGCTCAGCGAGCCCCGGGCAAGGAAGCGTCCGCGCAGCCAGGCCGTCCGGCAGTGCTCGGCCGCCGTCGCCCAGGCGAAGTCGGCGGTCGCGGCGGGATCATGCTCGCCGGCGCGGCGCAGCCGATGGACGAGGCGACTGACGGCCGGTTCACGCGACCCGACGTCCAGGCCGAGACCGGCCGCCTCGGCGAACCGGTCGCACGCGCGCGCCGGATCGATCGCCGCGAGCTCGTTCCGCAGCGCGGTCACGAGGTCGCGTTCGGAGCTGGTCACGTCAGGCGGTCCGGGTCACGGTCCTGCGACGGGTCGCCGAGTCGCCTTCGTAGGCGCGCATCACCGCGGCGGCAAGGCGGGCAGGATCGTGGCGGTGAGCGTTGTCCGGGTCGACCACGTCGTCCAGCACGAGTCGCGGCGGCTGGGTCAGGCCGGCCGGCGGCCAGTGGATCCGGACCGTCTCGGCCTGCCAGCCGCTGGGGATCCGCGCATCGAACCGGTTGTTTGCGAGCACGAGATCGACGATCCCCGGTGTCGTGTGCGCCGCGAGAGCCAGGACGTGAGCTGCCAGGTCGAGTCCCGCCGTCTCACCCTCCTGGGTAGCGACGTTGCACACGTATAGCCGCGTGGCACCCGCCGTCATCACCGCGTCGCGGATCGCGGGGATCAGCAGGCTCGGCAGGAGGCTGGTGTACAGACTCCCGGGTCCGATGACGATCAGGTCCGCCTCGGCGATCGCGGTGAGCGCATCGTCCGACGCCCGGACGTCGTCCGGCGTGAGCCACACGCGCTCGATACCGGTTGTCCGCATGATCCGCGACTGGCCGTCCACGGTCGCCCCGGCCGACGTCCGCGCGTGGAGCGTCAGCGGCGTCGCGGTGACCGGCACGACCTGGCCGCGGACGGCCAGGATCCGGTTGATGCGGCGGACGCCCTCTTCGAAGTCGCCGCCCTCGAGCGCGGTCATCGCCGCGAGCAACAGGTTGCCGACGGCGTGACCGGCCAGTCCCGGTCCCTCGATCGCAGGCGTGCCCGGGCTGCCATCGGCGGCCGGGAACCGGTACTGGAGGAGCTCGCTCATGAGCGGTTCCGCATCGGCGAGTGCGGCGATGCAATTGCGGATGTCCCCGACCGGCGGGATGCCGAGCTCCTGGCGGAGGACGCCGGACGAGCCACCGTCGTCGGCGACTGTCACGACGGCCGTCAGGTTGCTGGTGTGCTCCTTGAGGCCGCGCAGCAGGGCCGACAGCCCGGTCCCACCGCCGATCGCGACGATCCGTGGCCCCTTCGCGAGGAAGCGCTTCTGGTAGATGACCTCGACAAGCGGCTGGTCGGCGTCGGGTGCCCGGAGAGGGTCGGTCATGACGCGGATGACCCGGTACGCGCCGAACGCCACGAGCCCCACCCCGACCACCCCGACGACCAGGCCGCGCAACGCGAACGGTAGGAACTGGAGCGTGATGACGTCGATCAGCAACGCGAACGGCCCGGCCGGCTCGAAGTCGCGGGTGACCTGCCGGATCATGTGGGCGAAGGCCATCGCCAGGAGGAGCAACCCCAGGAACACGACGAGCAGCCAGCGCTTGACGCCGATGCCGGGCGTCAGCCAGCGGCGGAGGTTCACGCCGACGGGTCCCCGCTCATGTGCGGTCGAGCTCGCGATGGAAGACGGCGACCGGGCCCGTGTCGCGCTCGCGCAGCCAGGCCGCGACCTGCTCGGCGATCACGATGCTGCGGTGATAGCCACCGGTGCAGCCGATCCCGATCGTCAGGCGGGTCTTGCCCTCGTCGATGTAGGCCGGGATCGCGAAGTCCAGGAACTCCTGCAGCAGCTCGAGGAAGCGCCCGGTCATCGGCTGGTCCATGACGTAGTCGCGGACCTCCTCGGTCAACCCGGAATGGGGCCGCAGCTCGGGCACGTAATAGGGGTTCGGGATGAACCGCACGTCGTACACCAGGTCCGCCTCGAGCGGCACCCCGAACTTGTAGCCGAAGCTGATCAGCTGGACGGCGAGCTGGTCGGGGCCGCTCGTCGTAGCGAGCTGCGCGAAGAGTCGCTCGCGCAGCTGACGAAGCGACAGGTCGGACGTGTCGACGATGACATCGGCCTCGGCGCGGATCGGATCGAGGAGCCGACGCTCCTCCGCGATCGAGCTCGCGATCCCACGCTCGTCGTTGAGCGGATGGCGGTGGCGAGTCTCGCTGAACCGCCGGATGAGGACGTCGTCGCGCGCCTCGAGGAAGACGATGCGCGGGACGATCCCGCGGCCCTCGAGCGCGCCGCGCATGGCCCCCAGCGCGAGCGCAGGGTCGCCGGCACGCACGTCGAGCACGATCGCGACGCGCGCGAACCGATCGTCGTCGTCGGCGACCAGCTCCGCGAGCTCCGGCAGCAACTCTCCGGGCAGGTTGTCGACCACCATGTAATTGAGGTCCTCGAAGAGCTTGGCCGCGGCCGTCTTGCCGCCCCCGGAGAGACCCGACAGGATGACGACCGCCTGCTCGGCCGACCCCTCGGTCACCGGCTCGTCGGCCGTCTGCGTCACCGACCGGTCCGCTTGATGAATTGGATCGTCAGCTCATACAGGAGGTACATCGTGCCGCCGAGCACGAACGGGCTGACCAGGTCGCCACCGGGTGTCGCGACCGCAGAGAAGATCGCGATGCCGAGCAGGACGTACCGCCTGGACGCGCGCAGCCGTTCCGACGTGATGATGCCGACCCGCGACAGGCCCACGAGGAGGATCGGGAACTCGAGGACGAGGCCGAACGCCAGGAACATCGTGGTCACGAAATCGAAGTACGGGCCTGCAGCGATATTCGCGACGAGCTTGTCGTCCGTGAAGCTCAGCAGGAAGGCCACCGCGTAGGGCAGCACGAGCCGGGCGATCCCTACACCCAAGGCGAAGAACACTAGGGCCAGCGGGATCCAGGGGCGGACCGCACGCCGCTCGGCGGGGGTCAGACCCGGTGCGACGAATGCCCAGACCTGGTAGAGCAGCACCGGCATGGCCAGGATGATCCCGATGACGATCGAGATCCGGAGCTGGATCGCGAATGCGTCGCCTGGCCCAAGGACCTGGGCCTGGCCACCTGGCAGCGGCTGGAGCAGGAAATCCCGGACATCCGTAGCGAAGTAGAACCCCACCGCCGAGCCCACGACGACCGCGAGGATGATGCGGAAGAGTCGGTCGCGCAGCTCGCCGAGGTGGTCGACGAGCGACATGACCGACCCATCAGGGCCCGTCGCGGGAGGTGGGGATGGCGGGACGCCGGGGGCAAGCGTCTCGCGTAGGGCGTCGGCGTCTGCCATCAGGCGCGTGCGACGCCGACCCTAGTTCGTGCGCGACGCGGGCTCGCTCGGGGCGGCAGGCGCGTCGGCCGAGGAGGCGGCCGGCGGGTTCGCGATGGGTGAGGTGTCGACCTTCACCGAGTCGCTCAGGTCCGAGGAGGCCTTGCGGAACTCGCGGATGCTCTTGCCGAGCGCCGAACCGACGTCCGGCAGCTTGCCCGGCCCAAGGATGAGCAGCGCGATCACGAGGATGATGATGAGTTCGACGGGTCCAGGCATCGGCATGGTGGAAGGTCCTCTTGAGCGGGTGAACCGCGGCGGCTAGGGTAGCACAGGGAGTCTGGCGGCCCATGCGGCGGCGGCCGCCGCAAGACGTTCCGCCGGGTCCCCGGGACCGGGCTCCATGGCGGCCTCGGCGATCCCCCGCGAGACATTGACGAGCAGTCCCCCGCCGGTCCCTGCCGACCCCGGGTCGGCGGCTGCCGGGCCGTGGCGCAACACGGGGTCGATCGCCCCACCCTGGGCGCCGATGCCGGGCACCAGGAACGGCAGCCCGGGCGCGATCGCACGGATCGTCGCGAGCTCCTCGGGCGCGGTCGCACCGACGACCAGGCCGACCGTGCCGCCCGGTCCCCACCCGGTCGCGAGCCGGGCGACGCGCTCGTGCACGCGTTCGCCGCGGGCGCCCGTGGCGTCGTCCGGAATCAGCTCCAGGTCCTGTACCTCGCCGGCGCCCGGGTTCGACGTCCGGCACAGGACGTAGGCGAAGCGATCGACTCGGTCGAGGAGTGGCGCGATCGCGTCCGCGCCGAGATACGGGCTGACGGTCACGGCGTCCGCACCCAGGGCGTCGAACAAGGCCACGGCCTGTCGGGCGGCGGTCGTCCCGATATCGCCGCGCTTGGCGTCCATGACGACCGGGATGTCGGCCGGGATGCGCGCGCGCAGGCGTTCCAGGGCGGCCAGACCGGCCGATCCGAATGCCTCAAAGAATGCGAGGTTCGGTTTGACCGCGGCCGCGACAGGCGAGGCCGCCTCGAGGATGAGTTCGGCGAATCGCTCGACGCCGGCGAGGTCCGGGGAGAAACCTTCCGGCAGGGCGTCAGGATCCGGGTCCAGCCCGACGGAGAGGACGGTTCCGGTCGCACGCGAGCGGGCAGCGAGCCGTTCGAGGTACGAGCGGGTCACCGGCCGCGGATCACGGGGAGGGACTGGCGACGGTCGGCGCCGCGGACCCCGCGGACGGCGGCGGCTCGGCGGCCGGCAGCAGCGCCGGTGGGATGTACCAGTCCGGTCGAGAGGCCGCATCCAGACCCGAGACCTCGGTCAGGTTGACGGTCTGGCTCACGGTCCACGCGGGGGCGATGCCATCGAGCGTGGCCAGGCGCAGGTCGACGGTCTGGCCGACCACGTGGAGGAACGCGATCGCGTCCCCTGCTGGCGACCAGGTCGGCGCCCACGACGCGGCGTCATCGGTGATGCGCAGGAGCTCGTTGCCGTTGCTCCCGTTGAGGATCACGACATCCGTGCCGAGCGTCGTCGTCCGCGTCGCCGCGATGTACCGGCCGTCGGGGGAATACGTCCCCTGCATGTAGCCGGCCCCCGTCATCACACGTGTCTTCTTGGTCTTGGGGTCGTAGCGCATGATCACCGGCGCGCCACGGGCCCCGTCGCGCCCGTTCTCTGTGTACAGCAGCAGCTTCCCATCCGCTCGCCAGTCAGGGTCCTGGTGGCCGAGGACTCCGTTTTCGCGCACGCCCGCGCGCGTCAGCCTCTTGCGCTTGATGTCGTAGAACTGCAGGACGACGTTCGAGTCGTCGGGCGTCGGCGCGTCCGTGACGAGCGCCACGCTGTTGCCGTCGGGCGAGAGGACCGGTTGGCGCATCCATGCGGACCAGCGCAGGGCACCCCGCCTCACCCGGCCGCTCAGCAGGCGCTGCGGCTCGCTGCTGCCGTCGGCGCGGATGCGCATCAGCTCCTGTACCGAGATGTCGTACCACGAGTTGCGACCGCGAACGGGCCATTTCCCGATCTCGTCCTTGGACTGGATGTACATGATCCACACCCCGTCCGACGACCACGAGGGCATCGACGCCCCACCGGTCTTGGTCAGCTGGACCGAGCCCTCGTCGTTCTGGATCCAGATGTTGCCGCCCTTCGCGTACACGATCGAGCCGAGGAACGCCGCCTCTTCCGGGATCACGATCACGCCCGACGGAGCAGGGGTCAGGCCCGGTCCCGGCACACCACCGTTGCCGTTGCCGGCGTTGCCACCCGCGTTCGAGAACGGCAGCTCGTAGTTGAAGAGGTTGATGGTGACGACCGCGATCAACAGGAGCCCGACCACCGAGGCGATCGGCCCGATGGCCGACCCGATCGGTCCGATGCCATAAGGGTCACGCGGACGCGGACCGCGCGACCGGATCTGGCGCGTCACGACGGCGACCCGACGAGGGCAGACGCGGGGCCGGCAAGGACGGCCGCGGCCTCTGGGTGCGAGCCGCTCGGCGCTGCGTCGCGGATCTCGAGCTGGAGGGACTCGAACCCGCCGTAGGTGCGGCTGGCCAGCCGGGCGACGACGTCGATGCGGTCGCCCTCATGGACGAGGGCCGCGATGTCGGCCCGGCCGAACGCGATGCCGTCGAGCACGTCCCGGTCGCGCCGCAGCGTCAGCGACGTATGGTCGTCCGCCGCGAGCCGGACCCGCGTGACAGTCAGGCCGAGCACCGCCACCAGCGGCTCCGGGTTGCCCGGACCGTACGGCGTGAGACCGGCGAGCTCGCGCAGGAGCCGGTAGTCGACGTCGAGGGCCGGCAGGGCGAGGTCGATCCGGAGGACGGTCCGCGGGTCGGGCGGCACCGCCTGCGCGGCGATCGCCTCGAAGCGCTCGACGAACTCGGACCAGCGCTCGGCCTGGATCTCGAAGCCGGCCGCGCCGGCGTGCCCGCCGTGGCGGGCGAACAGATCGGCGCATGCCGCGAGCGCCGCGCCGAGGTCGACGGAGCCATCGCTGCGACACGATCCCCGGATCGTGTCGCCGAGCTCTGCACCGACCACCGCCGGACGGGCCCTGTCCTCGGCCAGCCGCGCGGCGACGAGGCCGACGATCCCCACGGGCCACGGACCACGGACGATGGACGCCGGACGGTCCGGGTTCGCGGCGACGAGCGCGCGGGCCTCCGCGACGACGGTCACGGTGAGGTCGCGGCGCGTCTTGTTCGCGGCCTCCAGCGTCTCAGCATGCGCAGCGGCTGTCTCGCTGTCCGGCGCGAGCAGCAGCAGCGCGGCCTCGAGCGCCTCCCCCACCCGACCCGCGGCGTTCAGCCGGGGAGCGAGCGCGAATGCGATCGTGTCGAGGTCGACGGCCTCCGGCGCGATCCGGGCGAGTGCCAGGAGGGCCGCGAAGCCCGGCCGCGCGTTGGCGCGCAGTCTCTCCAGGCCGAGCCGTGCGATCGCGCGGTTCTCCCCGACGATCGGCGCCACGTCCGCGACGGTCCCGACAGTGGCGAGGTCGGCGAGGTCGAGCGCGGCGGCCGGACCGCCAGGGAGATCCGCGAGCAGCAGTTGCGCGACCTTGAACGCGACGCCGCTGCCGGCCAGCCGCGTGTCGGGATACTGCGAGTCGGCGCGGTGCGGGTTCACGAGCGCGTACGCGGGAGGCATCTCCGGCGGCACCCGATGGTGGTCTGTGACGATCACGTCGATGCCGCGCCCGGCCGCCGCGGCGATCTCCGGTGCGGAGCTCGTCCCACAGTCGACGGTGACGATCAAGGTCTGTCCCGCGGCCACCGCCGCGTCGATGGCCGCGAGCGACAGCCCGTGCCCCTCGTCGAGGCGGCTCGGGACGTATGGCTCGACATCGACCCCGAAGCGGCGCAGGGCGATCACCAGGATCGCGAGACCATCGAGCCCGTCGGCGTCGAAGTCCCCAAAGACCATCACCCGCTCGCCCAGATCGCGGGCGCGCGTGAGCCGTTCGAGCAGGCGGTCCGCGTCGGGCAGGAGCCTGGGATCGTGCAGCCCGGCGAGGGGCTCGGCGAACCAGGCCGTCAGGCCCGCGACGTCGACGACGCCGCGCCGGGCCAGCAGTCCGGTCATCCGTTCGGCGAGCCCTCGCTCGAGCGCTGCGGTCAGGAGCTCCGGATCGACGGGACTGGACTCCGGGAAGCTCCAGCGGAAGCGCGGTTCGAGCACCTCGTCAGGATGCCATGCGGCGCTTACCCACGCCTTTACCGCGCATGGGACGCATCGCAGTCGTCAGGACGCGGCCCGTCGCGCGCGGGGGGCGCGTGTCGTGGGCAGCCGGCCGTGACGCCGGTCCTCCCACGCCTGCCAGTCCACGAGGAGCGGGCTGGCCACGAAGATCGACGAGTACGTCCCGATGATGATGCCGATCAGCAGGGCAAGGACGAAGTCACTGATCGCCGACCCGCCGAAGAGGAACAACGAGAGCAGGGTCAGGAACACGGTCAGGCTGGTCATGATCGACCGCGCGAACGTCTGCAGGATCGAATGGTTGACGATCGCATCGAACGGCTCGCCGAGATGACGCGCCTTGTTCTCCCGGATCCTGTCGAAGACCACGATCGTGTCGTGCACGGAGAAGCCGATGACCGTGAGCATCGCGGTCACGAACAAGGCATCGATCTCGACATGGAAGAACGTGCCGAGGATCGCGAAGGCGCCGACCACGACGACGACGTCATGCAGCAGCGACACGAGGGCGGTCACCCCGAACTTCCAGTCGCGGAACCGGTACGTGATCCAGCCGAGGATGCCGAGCGAGCCGACTACGATCAGGATCAGCGCCTGGCGGAGGAGGTCCGAGCTGACCACGGCACCAATGGTCGTGAGGCTGCGCTGAGCCTCGATCGGCCCGAGCTGCGTCTCGAGCGCGGTCACCATCTCGCCGAGCTTGCCGGTGGTCGGGAGCTCCGTGTTACCGATCGGGGCGGCGGGTAACGCAGACGCATCGGGGCTGGCCGACGCACCGGGGCTGGCCGAGGCGCCCGGGCTGGCCGAGGCGGCCGGCGAGCCACTCGGCGCGGGGGAGCCACTCGGCGCCGCTGAGCCCGACGCCCCCGGCGAGGCGGACGGCGCCGGCGTCGGCAGCGGTTCGTCGACCAGGCCGATCGGTTCGGTCTTGATCTCGATGTACCCGGACTCCGTCCGGATGGCCGTCGCGTCCAGGCCGTTCTCGGCGAAGACCTCCTCGACCTGTGCGGGCGTGACCGCCGGGTTGGCGAACTTGATCTCCCAGCGGGTCCCGCCGGTGTAGTCGATCGTCAGCTGCAGCCCCGCGTCCGTGAACGGCGACAGCAGGATGAAGATCAGGCCGGGGATCGTGAGCAGGGCCGAGAACAGGTAGAACCAGCGGCGCTTGCCGATGACGTCAAACATCGGCACGCAGAGCGCGTCGCGTCTGGCGCGGCGCGGTCACGGCCACGAACTCCTCGTCGCGGAGACCGAACAACCGCGCGTTGCGGGCCCAGTCCTGGCGGACGACCACGCGCATGATCGAACGCGTCACGACGATCGCGCTGAACATCGATGTCAGGACACCGATGATGAGGACCAACGCGAAGCCGCGGATGACCGACGACCCGAGGGCGTACAGGATCGTGGCGGTGATCAGGCTCGACACGTTGGAGTCGAGGATCGAGTTCCAGGCCCGGTTGAAGCCTGCCTCGACCGCTGCCGGCAGCGACTTGCCGACCCGCAGCTCCTCCTTCATCCGCTCGAAGATCAGGATGTTGGCATCGACTGCCATGCCCACCGAGAGCACGAAGCCCGCGATGCCGGCGAGAGTCAACGTCACCGGGATGAGCCGGAAGATCGCCAGCACCACGATCGTGTAATAGACGAGCGCGAATGACGCGATCAACCCCGGCAGGCGGTAGTACAGCAGCATGAACAGGATGACCAGTGAGATGCCGATGGCCCCTGCCAGCAGGCTCTGGTTGAGGAACTGCTCACCGAGCGTCGCGGAGATCTGCTCGCTCGAAAGCTCCTTGATCGGGAATGGCAGAGAGCCGAACTTGAGGATCGTGACCAGCGAGTTGGCCTCTTGGGGCGGGAATCCGGCCGCGCTGCCGGAGCTGATCTCGACCTGGCCATTCGGGATCGCGTTCCTGATGACGGGTGCCGAGATCACCGCGCCGTCGAGCACGATCGCGAAGTACTCACCGATGTGCCCAGCGGTGTAGTTCGAGAACAGTTGGGCCCCGGATTCCGGACCATTGTTCTTGAGCACGAAGGTGACGGTCAGGCCGCCGGTCGTCTGGTCCTGACCCACTGCGGCCGATTCGAGCTGATCGCCACCGAACAGCGGTGGGAATTCCTCGAGGTTGACGATCTGGCCTTCGGCCATCTGGGTCGCGCCCAGGGGCACGAAGTCGAGCTGGCCGGTCTGCCCGACCAGGCGCCGGACGTTGTCGACGTCGGTGATGCCTGGCAACTCGATCACCACGCGGTCGCTGCCCTGGACGACGACGACCGGCTCCGACACGCCGGTCGTGTTCACACGACGCTCGACGATGTCCTTGATGACGCCCATCGCCTCGGGCGTCGGGTTCACGCCATCCTTGGGCAGCGCCTGGTACTCGACGCGCAGACCGCCCTCGAGGTCGAGCCCGAGCTTCGTCTCGATCGTGCGCCACGTGCCATCGGGCGCGGCGAGGTCCGGCAGTTTGAGGTTTGGGAAGAAATCGACCAGAAGGGCGAACACGCCGATCAGGACGATGAGAATGGGACCCGCTCTACGCATACCGGCGGGATGCTACACGAAAGGCCCTCCTGACGCCGCAGGGCTGAACTTCGGGCCTCTCAGGCTTCCAACGTGGCCTTGATGCGTTCCGCCAGGGCGCGGCTGATGCCGGGCACCGCGGCGATCTGCTCGACCGGTGCCTCGCGCACCCGCTTGATCGAGCCGAACACCTTTAACAGTTCCCGCTTGCGCTTCGGGCCGACGCCCGGCAGGTCGTCGAACGCCGACCGGACCGTGCGCCGATCGCGCAGCGTGCGGTGGTACGTGATCGCGAAACGGTGCGCCTCGTCGCGCAGCCGCTGGACGAGGTACAGCGCCGACGATGTCGGCGGCAGCACCACAGGCTCGGAGCGCCCGGGCAGGAACAGCTCCTCGCGCTCCTTGGCGAGCCCGGCCAGCGGCAGGTCATGCAGTCCCAGCTCGTCGAGGACTTGCTTGGCCGCGTTCACCTGCGGCTTGCCGCCGTCGACGATCACGAGGTCGGGCATTGCCCAGCGGCGCTCCTCCTCGCTCCCCTCCTCGCCCGACTTGACCGCCCGAAAGCGGCGGCGCAGCACCTCCTGGTGGCTGGCCACGTCGTTCGGGCCCTCGACCGTCTTGATGCGGAAGCGCCGGTACTCGCCCGATCGCGGCTTGCCGTCCTCGAACACGACCATGCTCCCGACCGATTCCGAGCCCTGGAAGTTCGAGATGTCGTAGCACTCGATGCGGAACGGGATCCCGGGCACTTCCAGCGCGGCTGCCAGCTCCTCGAGAGCAGCCAGCGTCTTGCCCTGGTCGGCCAGCCAGCGCGCCTGCTCGCGGGCCAGCGTCTCGGCCGCGTTCCGCGACGCCAGGCCCATGAGGTCGCGCTTCTCGCCGCGCTGCGGCGTCCGGAGGTGGACGGGCCCGCCGCGCTTCTCGACGAGGAACGTCTGGAGGTCGGCCGTGTCGGTCACGCCGGCCGGCACGTAGATCTCGCGCGGGATGGAGGTCGCGCGCGCGTAATACTGCTCGAGGAAGCTCGACAGGACCTCGGCATCCGACGCCTCGCGCATGGCGTCCAGCAGGTAAACGTCGCGCCCGATCATCTTCCCGTCACGGATGATGAACAGCGTCACCGCGGCCTGGTTGTCCTGGCGCGCCATCCCGACGAGATCCAGCTCGGTCCGAGCGAACGCGGCCATCTTCTGGCTCTCCATCGTCCGTTCGATCGCGCGGATCTTGTCGCGGTGCCCGGCAGCGCGCTCGTACTCCTGGCGATCGGACGCCGCGCTCATCTCGCGCCGGAGAGCCTTGACGAGCGTCTCCTGGCGGCCCTCGAGGAAGAGCTCGACCTGTTCGATGTCCGCGCGGTAGTCGGCCTTCGAGATCGCCTCGATGCACGGACCCTGGCAGCGTTTGATGTGATACAGCAGGCACGGTCGCTGGAGTGCCCGCTGTCCGTCGCGGATGTCGACGGTGCAGGTCCGGAATGGGAACAGCCGCCGGACGAGGTTCATCGATTCGTCGACGCTCGTCGCGGACGCGTACGGCCCGAAGTAGCGGCTCCCGTCGTTGACGAGCTTGCGCGTCCGCTCGACCCGCGGGAAATCGTCTGCCAGGGTGACCTTGATGTACGGATAACTCTTGTCGTCCTTGAGACGGACGTTGAAGCGCGGCTTGAACCGCTTGATGAGGTTCGCCTCGAGGAGCAGCGCCTCGCTCACGCTGTCGACCTCGGTCACCTCGACATCGGCGATCCGGTCGACGACGCTGCGGATGCGGTGGCCCTCGCCGAGCGTCGACGTCTGCTTCTGCCAGTAGCTCCGCACGCGATGGCGCAGGCTCTGGGCCTTGCCGACGTACAGCACGTCGCCCCGCGCGTCCTTCATGAGGTAGACGCCCGGTCGATCGGGCAAGCGCTTGAGTGTCGCCTCGAGTTCGGGGGTCACGCCCCCGATGCTAGGGCAAGTCCGCTCAGCGCGACGTCTTGGTGACCGCGGGCTTCGTGGCCGTCTTCGATCCAGTCTTCGCGGCCTCGGCGCCGCGAAGCTCCAAGCGGAACGCCCCGGCCGTCAGGCCATCGATGGTCGCGCTGACGTCGTAGCAGGCGCCGCTCAGCATCGACGTGTCGAGCGAGTGGTTCCAGCGCCCGCCGCTCCAGGCGAGGTCGAGGTGCATCGCCGTCCCGCCGCCACACGGGGTGAGCATCAGCTCGGCGTCGCCGCTCGTCCGCTCGTCGCCGTCGACGAACAGCCGGACCTTGACCGGCAGGGTGCGGCCCCGGTGCGCTTCGAACGTCGTGCCACCGCCGGCCACCGGCTCGAGCCAGGTCGCGCTCGCGTCACGCGGCGGGGCAACAAGGTCGACGGTCACGTCGAACGATGCGCTCCTCGGGTTGCCGCGGTCATCGGTGGCGGTGCAGGTCACGGGTGTGGTGCCGACGGCGAATGTGTCGCCACTCGCATGCGAGCAGCTCACGTCCGGCGAGTCGTCGACCACGTCGCTCGCGGATGGATCGTCGAAGGTCACGACGCGGCCGCCCGGGTCGTTCGTCGTGACGCTGATGTCGGCCGGGACGGACAGGATGGGCGGCGTGGTGTCCTCGACCGTCACGTTGAAGGACTCGCTGACCGTTGCGCCAGCCAAGTCGGTGACCGAGCACGTCACCAGGGTCGTTTCGAGCGGCACGACCTCGCCGGCGGGCGGCGTGCAGGTCGGCGTCGGGTCCGGGTCGTCCTCCGGATCGGTGGCCGTGACACCGGACCAATCCGCGGTCCAACCACCGGTCGTGTTCCCCTCCTTCGTCAATGATGCGGGGACGGTCAGCGTCGGCGCGGCATTCGCAAGGACCCGCAACGTGAAGGTGACGGACGTCAGCGATCTGCTGAAGGCGTTGGTGTCGTTGCTGCCGGACGGTTGCACTGACCGGTCCCAGGCGATCGTGTAGGAGTGCAGCCCGGCGGTCGTGGGCGCACGCAGGGTCACGTGGCTCAGCGCCCCGCCCTCCTGGGACGGGACGGGATCGGGGCACCCTTGCGCGTCGGGGGCCCACGCGGTGGTCAGCGGTGCCAACGTCACGCCGGTCACGCTCACGATCTCGCCACCGAGCGGCGCCGTTCCGGCGCCGGACCAGCCGAGGACGACCGACTGGTCGCCATCGACGTGCTGCAGCCCGGCGCAGACCAGCACGAAGCGGACGTCGCGCGACACCGTGCCGCCCGGGCTCACGTCACCAAGATGCCGCGTCCCGTCCACGATCGGGGTGACGGCGTCGGCGTCAGCGAACAGAGAATCCGCCGAAGCCGTGCCGGCGAACGCGAGGAGCGCGCCGAGCGACAGGGCGGCTGCCCGGCGGAATGGTCGGTGATGCATCCGGACCGTTCTCCAAAGGCGCCTGGCCCAGTCGACGCGCCGCCGGGCCTGGCGTGGGATGAATCGTCGCGCGCTCACGGCGTGCCGCCATGGCCCTATCGGCCCGTCCGGTGCGTGGTCGCGCCCCTCTTCGGTACCGGTTCGTTGACTCGGGTCACCGAAAGGCCGCCGGACGGGCAGTTGTGTCGCTATTAAGTGTTCCTTGCGAGACTCGTCCGGTGCCCCACGAGTCCGTCCGCCAACGCCTCGATCGCTTGACGCCCGACCAGCGGGCGGCCGCCACAGCTCCCCCTGGCCCGGTGTTGTGCGTCGCGCCGGCCGGATCCGGCAAGACCACGACCCTCGTCGCACGGATCGCGTGGCTGGTCGATGGCGGGGCTGACCCCGCGAGCATCACGGCGATCACCTTCAACAAGCGAGCGGCGGAGGAACTGGGCGAGCGCGCGAGCGCGGCGCTGACACCGCTGGATGTCGCATTGCCGGTCCGCGTCCGGACGTTCCATGCGCTCGGGCGCGAGATCCTGCGCGACGCCGGGCGTCGCGTCGAGCCGCTCATCGACCGGTCCGACCTCGTGGCCGAGCTGTGGCCGAGGACCTCGATGGCCGAGCGAGGCCGGCTGGACACCGCGTTCTCCAGGCTCAAACTCGACCTGGCGGTCAGCGCCGCGGAGATCGCCGCCGATCCCGGCGCCGGCCCGATCGCGCGCGCGTTCGTGACGTACGAGGAGACGCTACGCGAGCGCGGCGCCCTCGACTTCGACGACCTGGTCCGCGACGCTCTCGTCGCTCTCGAGACAGACACGGCGCTGCTCGATCGGTGGCGCGGCCGTTGCGGCCATCTGCTGGTCGACGAGGTGCAGGACGTCGACCGCTCGCAGCTTCGGCTCGCCCTCCTGCTCGCGGAGCCTGCGAACCGCATCTTCCTCGTCGGCGACGATGACCAGTCGATCTATGGCTGGCGTCTCGCGGACGTGCGGCGCGTCCTGGTCATCGGCGCGTCGCTCCCGGGACTTCGACGCGTCGATCTCGAGGTCAACCATCGCTGCCCGGCGCCCGTGGTCGACCGTGCTGTCCGACTGATCGCTCACAACGTGGAGCGATTCGACAAGGTGATCCGGCCGAGAGCGGATGCCCCGGGGTCGGTCGTGCTCGCCCCGGATCCGACCGACGAGCCGGAGCGCACCGAGCGGCTGATGCGATCGTGGCCGGACGACGACGGGACGCGGGCGATCCTGGCCCGCACCAACCGCGAGCTCCGACCGGCGGTCGTCTCCGCCTTGCGGTTGGGCGAACCGTTCCGGGCGCCGTCCGTCGAGCTTTTGGTGGACGACCCGGCGCTCGATCCGCTTCTCGACCGTATCGAGGTCGAGACCCCGTCCTCTGCCCCGCTGCTCGTCCGCCTCGGACGGTTCCGGGCTGGTCTTGCCCGAGGGTCGTGGACGGAACGCGAGCTGGCGTCGGCCCTGCTGGCGTGGGCCGTTCCGTTCTCCGACCTGGCGACATTCCGGGCTGGCATCGACGCGATGCGAGCCAGGCTGGCAGAGCTTCGTCGCGACGATGCACGCCTGTCGCTGGCCACCGCGCATTCGACCAAGGGCGCTGAGTTCGATCACGTCGCGGTCGTCGGGCTCGAGGAGGGACGGTTCCCGAGCGGGCGTGCGATCGCGGACGCGGAGGATGCGGGTCGGGCGCTCGAGGAGGAACGGCGGCTCGGCTACGTCGCCTGGACCCGTGCGCGGCGCACGCTAACGCTGAGCTACGACCCCGCGGTCCCCTCCCCATTCCTGCTGGAGGCGTTCAGTGCTGCCGAGCTCGGGCTGGAGGGGGACTCGGGCGGCCGCGATCGAAGCGCGGCCGGCTCGCGCGACTCGTGACCATGCGTAATGCGCACTGTCACGACCTTATGGCGACCTCGCCGACCGGCACAGTGTCTCGACGTCCCGCGACCATGCGTAATGCGCACGAGGACGCGCGATACGTCCGTCGTCAACGCGAATCGGCTCCGGATCGGTCGGCCCACTGGCCATAAGGTCGCCCTGATGCGCATCTCTCATGGTCGGAGCGTGTGCGCCGCCGCTCGGCCCCGCGCCGCCACTCAGCCCAGGGCCGCCGCTCAGCTCGCGTGAGCTCGGGACGATGAACCGTCGCTCAGCCCGCGCCGCCGCTCGGACCCCGCCCCGCTCAGCCCAGAGCCGCCCCTCAGCCCCGCGCCGCGGCCCGGTTGATCTCGCGCAGCAGCCGGTCGATCGCGTCGAGGAACGGCTCGGTGACATCGGCCGGGAGGACGTCGCGGACCGAGTCCTTCGGGCCGTACGCGGCCCGCGCCCGCAGGGCGGTCGATCGAAGCGCCGCCAGATCGTCGTCGCGCAGACGGTCGGGCAATGGCTCGAGAAAGACCAGCCAGCGCTCGGCGCCGCGACCGCGCGCCGCATCGACCATCCGGTCGCCGTGACGGGCCGCGATCAGGGCCAGCTCGTCGATGGCCGGGAGCTCGTGGCGGGCGGGCCCGCGCGACCGGGTGCGCTCAGGCATCCGCCGGTGCAGTGGCCGGTTCGGTGCCGCTGGCGGATTCCGGCGGCGCGAGAAGCAGCAACGGAAGGCGCTTGCGCTCGGACCCGTTGACGAGGATCCGGAACGAGTAGTCACCCGGTGCGGGGAACGTGAGATTCCACAGATCGATGGAGAACGTGAGGGTGGCGTCGCGGCCGTCGCGTTGGCTCCGCGCGACGAGACTGCCTGTGGCCCCCGCCACCTCGGCGCCATCAGGATCCAGGAGGACGAACCGGATGTCGTGCTCGCGCTCGGTCTCCGGGGCCGTGACCTGGAGGCCGATCACCAGCGCGAGATGAGGGTGGCGCAGCGGGAAACGCCGCCCACCGATCCGGGCGATCCCGCCTCCGAGGACGTGGAACTTCTGTCCTGGGATGGTCTCGGCGGCGTCGGCGAGGAATGCGAAGTCGATCTCTGGCACGTGGCTATCCTAGCCGCTGGGGCTGCCGCGGGGACACGGCCGGGATGGTCGCGGCCCGACGAAGGTCAGCGGGCCTTGGCAGCGGCGGTCGCGCGCTTGCGCGCGGGCGTGGCCGCCACCGCGGTCGCCGGACCGTGCCCGTTCGTGTGGTCCCCATCGCTGCGCCCGCGACCCGCCTCGTCCGCGAACGTGACGTCGGACAGGGGCACGAGCGGCTCGCCGCGAAGCACGCGATCCAGGTATTCGCCGGTCGCCGAGCCGCGGGTCGCGGCGATCTTCTCGGGTGTGCCCTCGGCGATGATCCGCCCGCCCCGATCGCCACCTTCCGGCCCGAGGTCGACGATCCAGTCGGCCGTCTTGATGACGTCGAGGTTGTGTTCGATGACGAGGACCGTGTTGCCTCCGTCGACGAGTCTATGGAGCACTTCGAGGAGCTTCTCGACATCGGCGAAGTGGAGCCCGGTCGTCGGCTCGTCGAGGACGTATAGCGTCCTGCCGGTCGCGCGGCGCGACAGCTCGGTCGACAGCTTGACCCGCTGTGCCTCGCCGCCCGACAGCGTGGTCGCGGGCTGACCGAGGTGGACGTAGCCGAGCCCCACGTCGTAGAGGGTCTGCAGCTTGGCCTTGACCTTCGGCACTGCCGAGAAGAAGTCGAGCGCCTCCGCGATCGTCATCTCCAGGACGTCCGAGATCGACTTGCCCTTGTAATGGATCTCGAGCGCTTCGCGGTTGTAGCGCTTGCCCTTGCAGACCTCGCATGGGACGTAGACGTCCGGCAGGAACTGCATCTCGATCTTGAGGATGCCGTCGCCCTTGCAGTTCTCGCAGCGACCGCCCTTGACGTTGAACGAGAAGCGACCGGGCGAGTAGCCACGGAGACGCGCCTCGGGCACACCGGCGAACAGCTCGCGGATCGGACCGAACAGCCCGGTGTACGTCGCCGGGTTCGAGCGCGGCGTCCGGCCGATCGGGCTCTGGTCGATCTCGATGATCTTGTCGACGTACTCGGAGCCGGTCAGGCGATCGAACGCACCGACCGGCTCCCGGGAGCCGTTGAGCTCGCGCGCCAGGGCGCGGTACAGGACCTCCGTGACGAGCGTGCTCTTGCCGCTGCCGCTCACCCCGGTGACCGACATGAACGTCCCGAGCGGCACCCGCAGGTCCACGGACCGCAGGTTGTGCTCGCGCGCGCCGGTGACCTTGAGGGCCTTGCCGCTGCCCTTGCGCCGCTTCTTCGGGATCGGCACCTGCCGCTCCCCGCGCAGGTAGGCGCCGGTGATCGAGCGTGGCTCGGCCAGCAAGGCTTCGAGCGTGCCGTTCGAGATGATCTCGCCGCCGTGTTCGCCGGCGCCGGGACCGATGTCGACCACCCAGTCCGCGGTCCTGATCGTCTCCTCGTCGTGCTCGACCACGAGGACGGTGTTGCCAAGGTCGCGAAGCCGGGTCAGCGTCGCGATGAGCTTGGCGTTGTCGCGCTGATGGAGCCCGATCGACGGCTCGTCGAGGATGTAGAGCACGCCCATCAGCGTCGTTCCGATCTGCGTCGCGAGCCGGATCCGCTGGGCTTCGCCGCCGGACAGCGTCACGCTGGTCCGATCGAGCGTCAGGTAGTCGAGCCCGACATCGACCAGGAAACCGAGGCGGGCGACGATCTCCTTGACCACCTGGTAGGCGATCGCCCGCTCGCGCTCGTTGAGCTGCACCGCCAGCCCGCCGGCCCAGCGCAACGCGTCGGTGATCGACATCGTCGCGACATCCCAGATGTTCCTGTCGCCGATGGTGACCGCAAGGATCTCTGGTCGTAGCCGCTTCCCGCCGCATGTCGGGCACGGCTTGGTGACCATGAACTTCTCGATCTCGCCCTTGATGTAGTCGGACTCGGTCTCGCGGTACCGGCGTTCGAGGTTCGAGATGATCCCTTCGACGTTGGCCTTGTACGTGCTCTCGCCGCGCTCGTGCTTGTAGCGGACGAGCACGCGTTCCTGGTCGCGCTTGGCGTACAGCAGATAGTCGAGCGCCTCTTTCGGGAGCTTCTTGACGGGCGCGTTGAAGTCCCACCCGTGTGCCAGGCAGACGGCCTCGAGGATCTTCATCCGCCAGGACGCGTCGGTCGACAGCAGCCCGCCGACCCCGAGCGCTCCCTTCGCCAGGCTCTTCTCGGGGTTCGGGATCAGCAGCGCAGGATCGATCTCGAGCTTCGTCCCGAGACCGGTGCACGTCGGACACGCGCCGTGCGGCGAATTGAACGAGAACGAGCGCGGCTCGAGTTCGTCGATCGTGAAGCCGTCGTACGGGCAGCTGTACTTCTCGCTGTAGCGGCGCTCCTCGAACGCCGGAGGCTCGTCGTCACGTGGCGCCGGGGCGATCAGCACGACGCCTTCGCCGAGACGGAGGGCCGTCTCGATCGAGTCGGCCAGGCGTGAGGCATCCGGGTCGGGGATGACCTGGCCTGTCTCGGGATCGATCGGCCGGCCGTCGGCGCCCCGCTTCGCGCCGTCGGGCGCCTCGGCGTGGCGGACGATGTAGCGATCGACGATCACCTCGATCGAGTGGCGCTTGTACTTGTCGAGCGTCGGCGCATCGGCGATGTCGTACTGCTCCCCATCGACCCGGACACGGACGAAACCCTGCCGCCGGGCGGCGTCGATGATCCGGTCGCCTTCGGTCTTGCGATCCTTGATGAGCGGCCCGAGGACGAGCAGCCGGGTGCCCTCCGGGAGGGCCAGCACCTGGTCGACGATCTGCTGGACGCTCTGGCGCTCGATGGCGTGCCCGTTCGGGCAATGCGGGATGCCGATCCTGGCGAACAGCAGCCGGAGATGGTCGTAGATCTCGGTGACCGTGCCGACGGTCGACCGCGGGTTGCGGCTCGCGCCCTTCTGGTCGATCGAGATCGCCGGGGACAGACCGTCGATCTGGTCGACGTCCGGCTTCTCCATCTGCCCGAGGAACTGGCGGGCATACGCGCTGAGGCTCTCGACGTACCGGCGCTGACCCTCGGCGTAGATGGTGTCGAAGGCCAGGCTCGACTTGCCCGAGCCGCTCAGGCCGGTGATCACGACGAGGCGGTCGCGCGGGAATGCGACCGTGACGTCCTTGAGGTTGTGTTCGCGAGCGCCGCGCACGACGAGCTGATCCTGGGGCACGAATGAAGTCTAGCGGATGACACGCATTTGGAACAGGTGTTCGTGTATGGGCTCGCGACCCCGCGGCGCCCCCGACCGACTCGTTATGGCAGCAGCACCGCCGCGTTCGAGATCCCGCCGATCAGCCCGGCCGCGATCCCGAGGGCCAGCGGCAGGCCGCCGACCGCGGCCCAGCGACCCTTCCCGCCCCGCACCGCGGCCGCGACACCCAGGGA
Organism: uncultured Chloroflexia bacterium; assembly: GCA_963819655.1. Taxonomy (GTDB): domain Bacteria; phylum Chloroflexota; class Limnocylindria; order Limnocylindrales; family CSP1-4; genus SPCO01. Next base: position 783,310 of record CAWFXA010000003.1, read on the forward strand.
GATGATGAGCGTCACCAGCGCGACCTTCGCGACGACCACCGCCGGCGTCCCGAAGCTCACGAACAGGCCCTGGACGAGCGGATTGGCCTCGGCGGCCACGCCCCACGTCCCGACCATCCTGTGAAAGGTCGCGAAATCGAACGCCTGCGCAACGATCAGGGTGACGAATCGGAGCAACACTCCACCAAACTAAACCGAACTCGTCCTAACGGCATCGCGATTCGCGCCCGAAAACTACGCCACGACAACGAAGCGGTGCACGCGGACACCGGCGGGCCTAGCCGCGCCGGCGTCCCGTCCGAACGGGACGCTGACCGGTGCGCTTGCGGATGTTCGGCGTGACCGTGCGATCCCAGGTCGGTCGATCGAGCCAGCGCGCCTGCCAGCCGCCTTCGTCCTCGTGCTCGTCGCGGATGCCCGGCAACCAATCGGACGCGGTCCCGTCGCTCCCGGGCTCCCCGTCGAGCGTGTCGGCGGGTTCCTCCTCCGCGGGCAGGACCGTCACGCTGGTGACCTCGAGGAGTGGTGCGGCCGTGGCGGCCTCTTCGGCGGCCCGCCGCCCGCGCGCCCGGTCGGCGGCCCCTGTCAGGCCGGTCGCCGCGGCGCTCGCCGCGCCGGCCGCGCTCGCCGCGCCGGCGGCCCTCGCCGCGCCGGCCGCGCGCTCGGCGGCCCGTGCGACCGTCACCGAGGCGTCCTGCTCCAGGACCCTGAGTCGGACCTGCTGGATCTCGTCACGAAGGGCCGCCGCCCGCTCGAACTCGAGCTCCTTGGCGGCGCCCCGCATCTCGGCCTCCATCCTCGTCACGAGCGCCTCGACCTTCACCCGATCCGTCTCGTCGAAGGGCCGTCCACCCTCACGCTCGGAGGTGTAGACGATCGCGGACTCGGCGACGGCTCGCAGGCGCTGGTTCAGGTCGTGGATGCCCTTGACGATCGTTGTCGGCTCGATGCCCTTCTCTACGTTGTACGCCGCCTGGACGACCCGCCGCCGATCGGTCTCGTCGATCGCCACCTGCATCGATACGGTGACCTTGTCGGCGTACATGATCACCTCGCCGCCGATATTGCGGGCCGCCCGCCCGATCATCTGGATGAGCGACCAGGCCGAGCGCAGGAAACCCTCCTTGTCGGCATCGAGGATGGCCACGAGTGTCACCTCGGGCAGGTCGATGCCCTCGCGCAGCAGGTTGATGCCGACCAGCACGTCGAACACGCCCAATCGAAGGTCGCGCAGGATCGCGACCCGCTCGAGCGTGTCGACCTCGCTGTGGAGGTACTGGACCTTGACGCCGAGCTCCTTGAGATAGTCGGCGAGGTCCTCGGCCATCTTCTTGGTCAGCGTCGTGACCAGGGCCCGCTCGCCCCGCTCGACGCGCGTCCGGATCTCTTCGAGCAGGTCGTCGATCTGGCCCTCGGTCGGTCTGACGGTCACCGGCGGGTCGACGATGCCGGTCGGGCGGATGAGCTGCTGGATGATCTGGCCCTTGCTGCGCTCCAGCTCGTAGGGCCCCGGCGTCGCGCTCATGTAGACGGCCTGGTTCACAGACGCCTCGAACTCCTCGAACGTCAGCGGCCGGTTGTCCAGCGCCGACGGCAGCCGGAACCCGAAGTCGACCAGGATCTCCTTGCGGGTCCGATCGTTCTTGTACATCCCGACGACCTGCGGGATCGTCATGTGCGACTCGTCGACGACCAACAGCCAGTCCGGCGGGAAATAGTCGAGCAGCGTCCACGGCCGGGAACCGGCGTCGCGTCGCGCCAGATGGCGCGAGTAGTTCTCCACGCCCGTGCAGTACCCGAGCTCCCGGAGCATCTCCAGATCGAACGTCGTGCGCTGCCGCAGCCGGGCGGCCTCGAGTGCCCGGCCCTCCGCCTCGAGCTCGCCGACCCGGACCTCCATCTCGGCCTCGATATCGACGATCGCCTCCTTCAGCTTGTCGGCCGGTGTGACGAAGTGGGTCGCCGGGAAGACGTTGGTCTCGCGCCGCTCCGCGAGCAGCTCGCCCGTGAGCGGGTCGAGCTCGGTGATGCGCTCGACCTCGTCCCCGAAGAACTCGACGCGGACGACGAACTCCTCCGAAGCGGGCTGCAACTCGAGCGTGTCGCCGCGGACGCGGAAGCGCGCCCGACCGAGCGCCTGATCGTTGCGCTGGTACTGCAGGTCGACGAGGTGGCGCAGCACGGCGTCGCGTCGGTACTTGCCTCCGGCGCGGAGCTTGAGGACGGTCGCCCCGTAATCGACCGGCGCACCCAGGCCGTAGATGCACGACACGCTGGCCACGATGATCACGTCGCGCCGCTCGAACAGGGCGTGGGTCGCGGCGTGCCGCAGTCGGTCGATCTCGTCGTTGCGTGACGAGTCCTTCTCGATGTAGGTGTCGCTCCGGGGCAGGTACGCCTCGGGCTGGTAGTAGTCGAAGTAACTGACGAAGTACTCGACGGCGTTGTTCGGGAAGAACTCGCGGAATTCGGCGTACAGCTGGGCCGCGAGGGTCTTGTTGTGGGCCAGGACCAGTGTCGGTTTGTTGTGCTTGGCGATCGTCCACGCCAGCGTCGCCGTCTTGCCGGTGCCGGTCGCGCCGAGCAGGACCTGGTTCCGCACGCCGTTGGCGAGACCGTCTGTCAGCCGCTCGATCGCGGCAGGCTGGTCGCCCGTCGGCTGGAACGGGGCGACGAGTTCGAAGTCGGGCACCCGTCAAGTCTACACCGGACCGCCTCAGTACCGAACGGACGTTCGCACCGCCGATGCCCCTCTCGGCCGGTGTCTTGGGACGAATGACTCATACCGGGTCCCATGCCTCGGGCCGGACACTCGCAGCGTCACCACGCTGGAGAGCCACTGTCGCCGATGCCGACCATCCGCCGCCGTTCCGAACGAGGACAGAGCCTGGTCGAATTCGCCCTGGTCCTGATGCCCCTGTTCGTGATCCTGCTGGCGATCATCCAGTTCGGCTTCATCTTCAACGCGTACGTGACGATCACCAACGCCACGCGTGAGGGCGCGCGCAACGGGACCGTCTATGTCTACGACGCGAGCGGTTCGAAAGCCCAGAACGACCTCGCCCGGAACGACTTCATCAAGACCTCGTTGCTCGCCTCGATGAACCTGCTGTCAAAGACCTCGCCGAACTTCGCGACGGGGTCGACCTGGACCCAGAGCGGCAACACGTTCACGAACGGTGATCTCGTCGTCGCGTATGTGCTCCCGAGCGGAACACTGGATACCGATGCGCGGGTGGGCCAGCAGATCACCGTCCGCGCCACCTACCACCAGGACCTGGTCATTCCGATCATCCCGCAGTTCCTGCCGAAGGACATGAACGGTCGGCTCGGGCTGACCTCCGAAGTGACGATGGTCGCGAACTGATGGCGACGGTTCGAACTGGGCGCAGCAAAGGCCACGCGCGACGTCACGGCCGGCGTCCTGCCCGGGGCCAGATCCTCGTCCTCTTCGCGATGGCGCTCGTCGGCATCATGGCCGCCGCCGGCCTGGCGTTCGACCTCGGGCGGTTCTACAGCGAGAAGCGCTTCCTCCAGAACGCCGCTGACGCCGGCGCGCTCGCGGTGGCCAATGCATTGATCCGGGGCGAGTCGACGACCGACTCGGAGGCGGAGGGTCGCGACGTCCTGGCGCGCAACCTCCTGTCCAGCCCGACCGGAACGGTCGCGTCCGTCGCCATCTCGCCGCAGTACGAGGCCGGCCACGTCGGCGATCCGTCCTACTTGTCGAGCGGCATCGTCATCTCCGGCGGCGATGTCCGGGTCGCGATCAGGAGCGACGTCACCTATACATTCGGGCGTGTCGTCGGTCTGAACTCGGCAGTCGTGGGCGGCAAGGCCCTGGTCAAGACGAAGGGCGATCTGCTGCCGGTCGCGGTGCGCCATTACATCAACGCGCCCGGACCATTCGCGGGGGCCGTCGCGCCGTGCGATGGGAACACGAACCAGTTCCAGGACCTCGTCGCGACAGCGAACACCGCGTGTCTCGGGAGCACGACCGACGCCTCGCTCCGCTCGACCCCGAACCCGGGATCGGCATTCAACGCGGCGACGCCGGACGACGACCCCGTGAATCACGGGCCGATCATCGCGCTCGTCGGACAGGGCGCATCACCGTCGAACGCGGCGAGCTTCCGCGGCTTCGTCGCGCTCGACATCCGCAACTTCCAGTACCAGTCGCCGCCGTCGAACGTGTTCTACAACGGCGTCACTGCCGGGACCAACGCGAACACGCTGAAGGCGATGGAAGCGGGCTGGGTCGCGACCGGCTATCCCGGCCCCGACTTCCCGGTCGTGGTGGTGCCGCCGGATCCGAACGATCAGGTCGGCATCATCGACGGCAACTCGTCGGGCATCGTCGTCGACGCCATCAACGCGCGCTACGATCCGGGTGCCGAGATCCTCGCCGCGGTGTATTCCGGGACCGTCTCGAGCATCCCCGACTTCAGCTACGCGGTGCCGAGCACTGCCACGATCAACACCAACCAGACCCGGAACAACACGATCACGATGAGCGTGACGAAGAACGCCTCCTTCACGGGCGTCGTGTCGACGAGTGCGTTCCCGGACTGGGGTGATGCGGGCCATCCGTGGGGCACGACGCTCACCCCGATGACGTTCAGCCCGAGCCCGCTGGCGCCCAACGGGACCGTCACCTGGGCCACGTTCGAGACCACCGGTGCGCCGCAAGGTGTGTACACGGTCTGGGTGCAAGGCCATTCGTCGAGCCCGGTCCTGCTCGACCATTTCTACCCCGTCGGGATCTCGATCGGGAGCATCAACCGCGATTTCTCCACGAGCGGTGGCGCGGCGGTGCTGATCGCGTCGACCGGCGGAACCGGCACCACCGGGGTCAGCGTGAGCACACCGAACAACAACGGGACCTACTTCGGCGGCACCGTCTCGCTGAGCGTCGAGGGCGGCGCCGACGCCAATGGCGTGCTGCCGGTCGGGATCGGGACGGTCAGCGTCAGCCCCTCGACCATCACGCTCAACAAGGGCTCCTCCCAGACGGCGACGGTGTCGGTCAACGGCGGGACCCTCGGCCCGGGCGTCTACTCGCTGACGCTCCGCGTCACCGGGTCGAATTCGGCTGGCCAGCCGGTCACCCGGCTGGTGCCCATCAGCGTCGCCATCGCAACAGCCAGCACCACCAACGAATACGTCGACATCCTCGGCTTCACCACCTTCCGGATCACGTCGCTGGACAGCAACGCCGTCTACGGCTACGCGATCTCCGGCGTCTATGCCGACATGAACGATCCCGCGTTGCGCCGCGGTCAGGTGGCGCGACTCGTGCCCTGGAACTAGCCGGGCGGGCACGGCACCAACCCATTCGGAGGCACCCACGTGGAGATGGAATACAAGGACCCCAGTCGTAGGGGTCGGTGGATCGTCGTCATCGGCATCGTCCTCGCGGTCGCTGCCGGCGGCGCGGCCTTCTTCTTGATCAACCAGGCACAGCAGCAGGCCGGCCAAGCCGGTCTGCAGCGGATCGCGGTCGTGGTCGCCGTGCAGACCATCCCCGCACGCAAGATCATCGAGGCGGCCGACGTGACGGTCCGCGAGATCCCCCTCGACGACACCAATGCGCAGGGCATCGCCTCGACACCCGACAAGGTCATCGGGCGCGTCCCGGCCGTCGCCATCCTTCAGGGTCAGATGGTGTTGACGAACCTGCTCGCCTCGAGCACCGAGGGCGGTCAGTTCTCGGTCCTGGGTCCGGCCGACGCGTTCGCGTCGGACTCGCCAGATTGGCGTGCGATCTCGATGACCGTCCCCGACGATCGCGCGGTCGGTGGTCTGCTCGCCCCGAACCAGACGGTCGACGTGTTCGTGACCGCCAGCGTGAACGTCCTCACGAACTCGGAGTCCGGGCTCGGCGACAACGGCTATTACACGGACAAGGCGACCAAGCTGTCGTACCAGAACATGTTGCTCCTCGCCAAGTCCGGGACGTATTACGTGCTCAAGGCGCCAGTCGACGTCGCCGAGGAGATCTCCCATCTCCAGGCCAGCGGTGCCGCTGCGTTCAGCCTGGCGCTCCGACCCGACGTCGACACCCGGCAGGTCGACGCCAGCGCCCTCGGGACCACCACGAACCGCGTCATCATCCGCTATGGGCTACCGATCCCGGTGGCGTTCCCACCCGTCTCCGGACCCGTCCCGACGCCGCGACCGACCCCGGTCGCGACCCCGACGCCGTCCGGCTCGCCGGGCGCGTCGCCGTCGCCCTCCGCAAGCCCGTCGTAGGTCGCCCCGGCAGGGTCATCAATTCCATCTCGCGCCGCTGACCCGGCGCGCCTCCGAGCCGCCCGGACCGCCGACGAGGTGGTCCGGGCGGCCACTCCGTTTCAGTTAGGCCCTCGGGAAGGCCGGCGGACGGCCTATCCCGGGTAGCGCATCTGTCAGATGCACCCTGCAGACAGCCTCGCGCGGACCTCAGACCAGATGACATCCCCGCGCATCTTGGGCCCCTCGCCACGTGAGCCTGTCGCGGATTCGCATCTGACGCTTGCCGTCGCGGCCGGGTCGGTGACAGCCGCAGCCAGATCGGCCACAAGTCGTGGCCAGATAAGCGACAGAGAAGGGCCGTGTGGTTGATTCCGTCCCGTGTCCCAGCTTCTTCGTCGATCCTTCGCGTCGTTGTGTCGCGATACGAGGATCGGCCTGGATGTCACCCAAGAGCAGCTCGCCGACGCGGCTGGCGTGACACGTGGGTACATCGCGATGGTCGAGGGTGGTCGGGCCAACCCGTCGCTTGCGGTCGTCGAGCGAATCGGTGGCGCGCTCGGCCTCGAGCTCCGACTCGTCGGCCAGGCCCCGATCATCATGGGCCGTGAGCGGCAGCGCGACCTTGTGCATGCCCGTTGTTCCGGTTACGCCGAGCGTCGATTGCGGAAAGCGTCACTCGCGGTGGCCCGCGAAGTCGAGCTGGTCGATGGCCGCAGGCACGGCTGGGTCGACCTACTCGCGTTCGATGCGCGGAACGGGACGCTTATCGTCGTCGAGATCAAGACCCGCCTCGACGACCTCGGCATGATCGAGCGGCAGCTCGGTTGGTACGAGCGGCACGCCTTCCATGTCGCACGGGAGCTGGGATGGGAGCCACGACGACTGACCGCGTGGCTGGTCCTCCTGGCAAGCGACGAAGTCGATGCCGCGATCCGGGACAATCGGGAAGCGCTCCGCATGGCGTTTCCGATGCGCGCGCCGGAGATGCTCGCATCGATCGACGACACTCCGCCTCGGGCCGGACGAGGACTGGCCTTGATCGACCCGACAAGTCGTCGTCAGATCCGAGCTCGCGTTGACGGCCGCCGCGGCGCCGCTCCGTTCCGCGACTACGCCGATGCCGCCGCCCGGCTCACGTCCCGATGAGCGCCTCGTCGAGCAGCCGGTCCACCTCGGCGCGGGTCGTCGCCGCGTCACCGCTCGTGTCGACGAAGCGGGTCGCGCGTCCGCGCAGGCGCTCGACGAGGTCGCCCTGCGCATCGATCCTGGCGGTCGCGTCGTCGCTCCGATCTCCGCGACCGATGAGCCGCTCGAGCTGGACGGCCGGTTCGCAGGCGACCAGCCAGACCTCGTCGCACAGCTCCGCGAGCCCGCCCTCGACGAGCTTGATAGCCTCGATCACGACCGCCCGGGCGCCGCCATCCTGCGCGCGCTCGATCGCGGCGAGGATCCTGGGTCGGACTGCCGGATGGACGATCGCCTCGAGGTCCCTGAGCGCATCCGGGTCGGTGAACACGATCCGCCCGAGGGCCGCCCGATCGAGCTCGCCGTCCGGCCGCCGCCGCAGCGTCGCGCCGAAGCGCGCGTAGACGGCCTCGACCTCGGCGGTGCCCGGGGCGAGGACCAAGCGGGCCTCGTGATCGGCGTCGACGATGCGCACCCCGGCCCGCTCGCCCAGCCAGCGGGCGACGGTCGACTTCCCGCAACCGATCGGGCCGGTAACGCCGATCTTCAGCATCAGGGCGCTCGATCCTCGAGCTCGAGCCACGCGTCCTCGGCGACCGCCAGCGCCCGTGCGACGTCGGCGAGCTCGCTGGTGACCCGCCGCAGCTCGACGAAGTTGGCGGCGACGGACGGGTCACCCATCGCGAGCTCGAGGTGGTTCTTGCGCAACCCGAGGCGCGTCAGCTCGGCGTCGAGTGCCGTCTTCTGGCGCCTGTACGCGTCCTTGGACAGCTTCGCGAGGCGGGTACGGGTTCGTGCCGCGGTCGGCGTCGCGATCGCGGACGACGGGCTCGCCGGCCGCGCTGGACGTGGGGCGCGCACCGCCCGCTCCGGGCCCGGCCGCGCCGCGGGCGCGGGCCGACGCATCTGCGCCACGCGCGCAGCGGCCGCGTCCCTCGTGGTCCAGCCATCGGCCACCGCCGCTCGCCACGCCCGGTAGCCACCGTCGAAGCCGACCGCTTGTCCGTCGTCGACCACCCACAGCCGGTCGCACACCGTCTCGAGCAAGCGACGGTCGTGCGACACGACGAGCAGCGTGGCCGGCGATTCGCGCATGAAGCTCTCGATCGCCTCGCGAGCCGGGATGTCGAGGTGGTTCGTCGGCTCGTCGAGCAGCAACAGGTTCGAGGGCTGGATCCCGAGCAGGGCGAGCTCGAGTCGCGAGCGCTCGCCACCGGACAGCGCGCGGACCTCCTTGAACACGTCGTCGCCACGGAACAGGAAGCGCGCCAGGTATGAGCGCCCCTCGCCGGGCGTGACGGGGATCGTGCCGAGGAGCGCGTCGAGGACGGTCGCCCCCGCGATCGCAGCTCCCCGGAGCTGAGCGAGGTACCCGATCTGGACTGCGTTGCCGAAGCTGAGCGTCCCGTCGAGCGGTGGCAGCTCCCCGGCGATCGTGCGCAGCAACGTGGTCTTGCCGGCGCCGTTCGGACCGACGATGCCGACGCGGTCGCCGCGTTGGGCCGCCAGGAACGGCGCCGTCGCGACGACACGCGGCTCCGTCGCCGGCGCACCGTCCGCCCGGACCGCCCCGCGACCAGGCAGATAGCCGACGGCCAGATCCTCGAGACGGACGACGATCTCCCCTGACCGTGCGGGGCCGTCACCCACGAGCGACGCCTGTGGCAATGCGAGCTTGCGAGTCGACCGTGGCGCCTCGCGTCGTTCGGCCAGGAGCCGCTCGAGCCGCGCCTCGTGCTCGTGCATCTTGCTGAACTTGCGGTGGCTCCGGTAATTCTGGACGAGCTCGCGTTCTCGTTCGATCTGCTGGGCCTGCGTGCCGGCGTCCTTGGTCGCGCGGGCGTCGCGCTCCTCGCGCTGGCGTCGATACGCGCTGTAGTCGCCGCGAAACGCCGTCAGGCGTCGATCGCGCAGCTCCCACACCCGCGTGACCGTCGCGTCGAGGAACGCCCGGTCGTGCGACGCGACGAGCAGCGAGCCCGTCCGCCGGCGAAGGTGCTCCTCCAGCCATTCGAGGGCGTCGAGATCGAGGTGGTTCGTGGGCTCGTCGAGGAGCAACAGGTCAGGGTCGGCGATGACCAGGCGCGCGAGGGCCGCACGCGTCTGCTCGCCGCCGGACAGCGTGTTCGGCGGCCTGGACCACTCGTCGACGGCGAAGCCGAGGCCGCTCAGCGCCGTGTCGACACGCTGGTCGAGCGTGTACCCGCCGAGCACGTCGAACTGATGCTGCAGGTCGGCGTAGGCGGGCTCGGTCACGCGCCCGGTCCGCTCGAGCTCCGCGAGCTCGGCAGCCATCGTCTCGAGGTGGGCCGCACCGGCACGGACGGCCGTCCGCAGGTCGGGCGCCGCCATGAAGACGGCATCGAGATGCGCCTCCTGCGCGAGCATCCCGAACGACAGCCCGCGTTTCCGCGAGACCGTGCCGCGGTCGGGCTCGTCAGGCCCGACGGCCAAGCGCATGAGCGTCGTCTTGCCGGCGCCGTTCGGCCCGACCAGGCCGATCCGATCGCCGAGCGCGATCGCCGCATCGACCGCGTCGAGGATCGTGAGCGTCCCGATCTCGCGTGTGACGCCTACGAGCCGCAGGATCGACATCAGACCGGACCCTCGCCCATCGACGCGCGCGCCTTGGCGCGCCGGCTCGCGGCCGCGCGCTTCGTGCGTTCGGTCTTCGCGCGGACCGCGTCGCGGGTCGCGGCATCCCGGGCGGCAGCGTCCGTGGCCTCCCCCGCCGTCAGGCCGGTGCTGCCTTCGCCTGCAGCCAACGCAGTCCAGCGACGGCCATGCCGGACCTGCCCGCCTGCCATCCCGCGCAGGATCCCGGCGGAGCCTTTGCGATCGGCCGCCGGCAGTCTCTGGCACCACGAGCAGAAGTGCGTCGAGCGCGCCCCGATGACGATGCGCTTGATCGGTCGGCCGCACCGCGCACACGGCTCATCGGTGCGCTGGTAGACGTCGAGCGTCTCCTGCATCGATCCGTCACCGTCGGGCGCCGTGTAGTCGTCGATCGACGAGCCGCGGCGCTCGACAGCCTCCCCCAGAACGGCCCGGATCGCCTCGTAAAGCCGTCGTTCGTCCGGTGGCCGCAGCGATGAAGCCGAGCGCAGCGGGTGCAGCCGGGCGCGCCACAGCGCCTCGTCGGCGTAGATGTTGCCGACCCCGGCGAGGAACGACTGGTCGGTCATGAGCGGTTTGAGGCGGCCCTTCCGGCGCCGCACCAGCTTGCGGAAATCCCGCAGCGTGAAGTCGTCGTCGAGGGGCTCCGGTCCGACCCCGGCGAACACGGCCGCGCCACCCACCTCCTCGACGAGATCGCCACTGACGGGGTCGCGTCCATAGAGGCCGATCTTCCCGAACTTGCGGATGTCGCGGAACCGCAGCTCCCGGCCACCGGTCAGCTCCAGGACGAGCCGCACGTAGGGGTCCTCCGGGACATCGGCGGGCACCACGAAGAGCTGCCCGGTCATCTTGAGGTGGATCGTCAGAGCGGCGTCGCCCGACAGCTCGACCACGAGCTGCTTGCCACGCCGGCCCACGGCCAGGACCGAGCGACCGGCGACGCCATCGGCGAACGCAACGGGATCCTGGGATCGCAACGTGCGGATCCAGTTCGTGCGCGCGCCGAAGATCGTCGCGCCAACCAGCCGCGGACGCAGGTCGCGCGCGACCGTCTCGACTTCAGGGAGCTCAGGCACCGGACGGACCTAACCGGCGACAGGCGCGATGGGCGCCTCGAGCGGCAGTTCATCGGCCTCGGCGGCGATGGCGTCCGCGCGCGTGAGCGGCGTCATCGATTCCCAGTCATCGCCGACCTTGACATCGACGATCAGCGGCACCGACAGCGGGAGCGCACTTTCCATCGTCTCGCGCACGAGAGCGGCGAGCGGCTCGACCTCATCGCGCGGCGTCTCGAGCAACAGCTCGTCGTGCACCGACAGCAGCAACCGGGCGCGGAGGCCCGCCTCGCGCACCCGGGCGTCCGCCCGGATCATCGCGATCTTCTGGATGTCGGCCGCGGTGCCCTGGATCGGCATATTGATCGCCATCCGCTCCCCTGCCCCGCGCAGCGCCGGGTTGGATGCCTTGAGCTCCGGGATCTGCCGCTTCCGACCGAGCAGTGTCTCGACGAAGCCCTGATCCCGCGCCTGGTCCTTGATGGCCATCATGTAGTAGCTGATCCCGGAATACGCCGTGAAGTAGCTGTTGATGAACGACTGCGCCTCCTGGCGCGAGATGTTGGCGCGCGACGCGAGGCCGAAGTCGCTCATGCCGTAGGCCAGCCCGAAGTTGACCATCTTCGCCATCGAGCGCTCGCCGTGCGTGATGTCCTCCGGCGCCTTGCCGAGGACGCGCGCCGCGGTCTCGCGATGGATGTCGGCGCCGCGGGCGAACGCATCCTTGAGGTGCTCGTCCCCGGACACGTGGGCGAGGATGCGTAGCTCGATCTGGGAGTAGTCGGCGGCGAGCAGGACGAGGTCGGGCTGCCCGGCCACGAACGCGCGGCGGATCTTGCGACCGAGCTCGGTCCGGATCGGGATGTTCTGGAGGTTCGGGTCGGAAGACGACAGGCGCCCGGTCGCGGCCACGGCCTGATGGAACGTCGTGTGCAGCCGACCGTCGGCCGCGATGAGCGACGGGAGCGCCTCGACGTACGTCGAGCGCAACTTCGTGTACACGCGCCACTCGAGCAGCTTGTCGATCATGGGGTGCGCCGGGCGTAGCTCCTCGAGCACGGACGCGTCAGTCGAGAAACCGGTCTTCGTTCGCTTCCCCTTCGGGAGGTTTAGCTCGAAGAACAGCACCTGCTCGAGCTGCTTCGGGCTGCCGAGGTTGAACTCGTGGCCGACGTCTCTGTAGATGCCCTGCTCGAGCCGCGAGATCTCCGCCCCGAACTCGCGATCGAGGACGGCCAGCGCCTCGAGATCGAGCGCGACACCCACGGCCTCCATCCGGGCCAGCACCGGGATCAACGGGAGCTCGACTTCGCGGAACAGCCGCCCGAGCCCCTCGATGTCGTCGAGTCGAAGCTGCAACGGCTCCCGGACGGCCATCGCCGACAGCGCCTCGATGCCCGCCCGCGCAGTCGGGGGCAGCTCCGTGGCGGGTGGCAGGATCTGGTCCAGGTGCTCCGCGACGATGTCCGCGATCGTCTGGCTGCGCAGAGCGGCGTTCAGGATGTAGGCAGCGATCTGGGTATCGAACGCGACCGGGAGCGGCTCAGCGGCGGGATCCTCGGCCAGGGCCGCCACGAGGACCGGCTTGACCTCGTGGCCGACCAGAGGGATGCGCAGCCGCTGAAGGAGACGCCGCAGCGCATCGGATGCCGCCTGGCCCTCTGCCGCGACGGTGCGACCGTCGGTCCCGACGACGGCCAGCGCAAGGGGCACCCCGCGCCGTGGCCGCGGATCGTCGAGCAGGATCGACACTCCGGCGGTCGGTTGCGCTGCCAGCCACGACTCGAGGCCGGCGACCCCGTCCTCGCCGACCACCTCGATCCTGCCCGGATCGACGATCGCTGCGGCAAGCGCGGCAGGCAGATCATCGGTGGGCTCGAACGGCCGTTGCGCGCCGGTCGGACCAGTGCCGTCACCCTGGGGGGTGACCGCATCGAAGTCGAGCCGGAGCTGGAGCTCACCGCTCCCCTGGCGACTCGTGGCACGGCCCGCGCCCCACCCTTCCGGCCGACCGGCCACCCTGGCCGCCGGCACATAGCCGCTCTGGGCGACGGACCGCAGCGTCTCTGTACGTTGCTCGGCGGTCTCGCCGGCCATCGGCGGCAAGCGCTCGATGAGCGTCCGGAACTCGTACTCGCGGAACAGACGCACCACGGTGTCGCGGTCGTAGTCTCCGAGGCGAGCCGCCTGGAGGTCGATGGAGATCGGCAGGTCCCGGACGATCGTCGAAAGCTCGCGACCCATGTAGATCTGCTCGCGATGGTCGCGCAGCTTGTCGCGCAGCTTCTCGGGCGTGACGTCGTCGAGCCGAGCGAACAGCGAGTCGAGGTCGCCGAATTCGCGGATCAGCTTGGCGGCCGTCTTCTCGCCGACACCGGGAACGCCCGGGATGTTGTCCGTCGGGTCGCCCTTGAGGGCCTTGTAATCGATCATCTGGTCGGGCCGCAGCCCGAAGCGCTCATCGATCCGGTCGACGTCGTAGATGACAGTGTTCTCGACGCCCGAGCGCGTGGTCATCAGCCGCACACGCGGCGTCACGAGCTGGAGCATGTCGAGATCGACCGTGACGATCGTCGTCTCCAGGTCGTCTTGCGAGTCGAGCTGCTGCGTGATCGTGCCGATGACATCGTCGGCCTCGTAGCCCGGCATCTCGTAGACCGGGATGCGCAGCGCCTTGACGACCTCGCGGACCTTCGGGAACTGGTCCCGCAGGTCGTCCGGCATCTTCACCCGCGTCGCCTTGTAGTCGGCGTACTGCTCGTGCCGGAATGTCGGGCCGGGCAGGTCGAACGACACCGCGAGGTAATCGGGCTGGAGATCGACGATGCCGCGCAGGACGATGCTGGCGAACCCGAACACGCCGTTGACGAGCTCGCCCTTCGAGGTGGTGAGCGGCGGCAAAGCGAAGTATCCGCGGTAGACCAGCCCGTAGCCGTCGAGCAGCATCAGGCGTTCCATCGGGTCGCAAGTGTACCCGTCAGGCTGCCTCGACCGACTGCGGCCGGCGCCTGGATGTCGGCGTCAGAGGAGCCTTCGGGCGCTCCACCTGAGGGCGAACAGGCCCAGGCCGGCGATCAACAGCGTGCCGGCCAGCACGAACACCGCCGACAGGCCCGACGCATCGTCGCGGAGCGCGAGCAAGCCCCCGTCGCCGGCGATGTCGCGGCCACCCGCGGAGCCCAGCTCATCCGGGTTCCCGCCCGCGAAGACGCCCTCGTCGGTCAGGGTCGCTCCCGGGTCCGCGCTCACCGAGAGTCGGCTCGACTCGGCGACCTCCGCGGGCGCCGGTGCCGCCTGCTGGATGGGTGCACCGACGGTCGACAGGATGGATGCCCCGCCACCGGCAGACATCGACGGAAGGGCGGCCACGAGAAGTCCCGCGATCCCGAGCGTCGTGAACCCGATGGCGAGCGGACGACTGATGTTGTCCCGGGCCGATCCGAAGAAGCCCAGGAACCGCCGCCAGCCGCCGTTGCGCAGCCGCGCCGCGTCCGCCGATGTCAATGAGAAGTCACGCGGACGTGCCGGGGTCGACGTCGTCGGGAGAGCGGTCTGCAACGCCACGAGGTCCGCGAGGAGGTCCGTGCAGTCGCCGCATGCGGCCAGCTGCTCTCGCGCTGCGCCCGACTGCCCCTCGGACAGATCCGGTGCGCGCGCGGCCAGCGCCGCGATGATCGTGAGGTCGTGCGCGGCGTGCGCGGATGCGGATGTGGGCTGAAGCGGCTCGGTCATGTCATCCGTCTAGACGGCTTCGTTCTGCGCGCGGTTCCCCGTGCGCTGCGTATGGATCGCCATCATCGCACCCCGCCGACGCGCGGGGCGACGCGGCGCAGGAGGAACATGGCGCCGCCCGCGGTGAGAAGCGCCGCCGAGAGGCCCGCGAGCGGGTCGTCATCGGTCGGTGAGGCCAGGCGTTGCTCGGCCCCCATCGTGGCCATGGGCCCTCCGGCGACGTCCACCTCGGGCGTCACGGATGCGGCTTGGCCACCGGTCGCCCCATCGAGCGTTGCGGCCGGGATCGCCGTCAGGAGCAGTCCGGACAGACCGATGCCGGTCAGGCTCAGCGCGAGCGGTCGCGTGAACGCGTCGCGCGACGTCCCGATCGCGTCCATGACCCGGCGCCAACGGGCGGGTCGGAGTCGGACGGAATCGTCCAGACCGAGTACGAAGTCCCGCGGGCGACCGGGGACCCACGCATGACGGATGGCCGCCTGGATGGCGAGAAGGTCGGCGTGCAGGGCGCCGCACGACGGACAGCTGGCGATCGTCGTCGGGATCGTGCCGACGCCGACCGCGTCGGCGATGGCGAACCGATCGTGCCGCGCGTGCGATGCGCGATCAGCCACGGAACAGCTCCATCCGATCGGACAGCAGGTCGCGGAGCGACAGCCGGCCCCGATGGATGCGCGACTTCACCGTCCCGAGCGAGACGCCGGTCATCTCGGCGATCTCGCCGTAGTCATACCCCTCGACGTCGTACAGGACGATCGCGGTCCGCTGGTCGTCGGTGATGCGTGCCAGGGCCGCGGCGATCGCGCGGCTCCGCTCGGCGTGGACGGCGATCCGCTCGGGATCGACGTCAGGGCCGGCCTTCGGCTGCCAGCTCTCGTCCTCGAGCTCGGGATAGGGCTGCACCGGTCGACGCTTCTTCGCGCGCTGCGTGTCCATCGCGGCGTTGACACAGATCCGGTTCAGCCACGACTTCACGCTTCCGCCACGGAACGAGGCAAGGTTCCGATAGGCCGAGAAGAAGGCCTCCTGGACGGCGTCGGCGGCCTGGTCGCGATCGGGCACCATGCGAACGACCAGGGCGAACAACGAATCCTGGTACAGGATGACGAGGTCGTTGAACGCGTCGAGGTCCCCTGACCGGGCACGCTCGATGAGGATGAGATCGCGGCGCTGGACGGGGTCGTCGGGGACCGTCGTCGAGCGAAGGTCCTCCACGGTCGGGGGGTCCCTCCGGACGGCGATGCTGGCTGACGTGAGGCGGGGGGAGTCTAGCATCGGTCGCCAGACGCGGGCCCAGAGCGCGCGGTTCCGGCCGCTTGGTGGGGAACGACCAAGACCGTGATCCCAGGGTCCGCATCTGTGAGATGCACGTTGACGACGGCGCTGCGTGGACCTCGGCCCAGACGACATCCCCGAGCACACTGGGCATGCCGGCAAGGGAGCCTGTCTGAAATTCGCATCTGACGCTTGCACTAGCCCGTCATACGCCTGGGCGCTGAACGGCAACGACATCACGGAATGGCCCGCCGGATTCGGTAGGATGTCGGACCGACACCGGGCCGAAGTGGCGGAATGGCAGACGCTGCGGTCTCAAACACCGTTCCACGCAAGTGGGTGAGGGTTCGACTCCCTCCTTCGGCACCAGATCTGGTCGGACGCCTATGCTCGTGAGATGAACGAGTCTCGCGGCCGGCGTCCGTCGCGGTTCATCGGGTATCCGACCGACTCGCTTCTCGCGGTCCTGCCCGACGCCGAGATCGCGGCGAAAGCCGCGGCCGCCCTCAAGGCGGCCGGAGTCCGGGATCGTGACATCACGATCCTGAAGGGCGACGAGGGCGCGTCCAGATTCGACCCGACCGGCGCCGTGCACGGTTTCGTCGCCCGGTTGCGACGGCTCGTCTCTTTCACCGTGATGGACCAGCTCCCCGACATGGCCTGGTACGACGCCGCGATCCGGGCCGGCCAGGTCGTCGTCATGGCGCGCATCCGGGGCGACGACCTGAAAGCGGAGGCCGTCCGGATCGTGCGCGAAAATGGGGGCCATTTCATCAACTATTACGGTCGGTTCGCCACCGAAGAGATCGTCCGCTGGCAGGGCCCCGACCCGGAGGTCCACAGCCTGCTCAAGCGCTGACCGCGCGACCGCCCTGCCACACCGCGACAGGCCGCGCGAGGGTCGTGAGCTCGGCGAGGGGGTCGCCGTCGACGAGCACCAGGTCGGCGAGCTTTCCCACCTCGACCGTCCCCGTGAGTCCATCGACGCCGAGCAGCCGCGCCGCCGCCGACGTGGCCGCTTTGAGTGCGGCCATCGCCGACGCCCCGTGGTCGCGCAGAAGGACGATCTCGCGCCAGACCATGTCGGCCGTCACGCCCACCTCGCCGGTATCCGTGCCGGTCGCTACCGGGATCCCGAGGCGGATCGCGGTCTCGGTCGAGATCCGATGGCGCCGCTCGATGAGGTCCTGGCGTTCACGCTGGACCGCCGTCAGACCGGGCAGGGTCCGGTTCACATCGGTGACGACGAGCGTCGGGACCAGCCAGCCGCCTGAAGCGCCCAAGGCGTCGATCGCCGCCTCATCGGCGAGCCAGGCATGCTCCACGGACGTGACGCGAGCAGCGGCCGAGCGCCGGACCAATTCGCTGTCCTGGGCGTGACACATGACCCGCAGCCCGAGTTCCGTGGCTGTCGTCACGATGGCCCGCAGGTCCTCAAGCGTCAGCTCGGGCGCACCGTGGACCATGGCCCCCGGGGCGAGGCCCGTCGTGGTGAGCATCGCCGCTTCCGAGGCCACGACCTTCACGACGTCGGCGCCGCGGCTCACGACCTCCCGCGTGGCGGCGGCCAGGGCATCGGGTCCGTCGGCCTCGAGCCCGAACGCGGACCCGTGACCGCCGATCGCGCCCACGGCTGTGCCCGCCGCAACGATCCGCGGCCCGGCGACCTGCCCGGCGGCGATCGCGTCGCGGAGCCGGCACTCGAGGTTCCGGATCGAGCCCGCCCCGCGGGTCGTCGTGATCCCCGCACGCAACGCACGTCCGGCATGCCCGGCCGCCGCCTCGAGGATCAGGACATCCGGCCGTCGGGCGATCTCCTGGAGCGAGCCCTCGGTCGGGTCGAATGTGTAGTGCGCGTGCGCGTCGATCAGACCGGGGAGCAGCGTCCGACCCGCTCCCTCGACGACCACGGTTCTGGCCGGATCCACCACCAGATCCGGATCGTGCGGGCCTATCGACGCGATCCGCTGACCCTCGACCAGGACATCGATGTGGTCACGCGCAGCCTCGGCGACCCCGTCGATCAACCGGACACCGCGCACGAGGATGCTCACTTCGACAGCCTATCCGCCCGCGTCCGCTGCACGCTGGACGACGGCGTCCTAGACTCCGCTGATGTTCAGTCGCATCTTCGGACCAGGTCGCGAGCACGAGCAGGCAGCCGAGCTCGGGACCGCGGCATTCGATGCCGCCGCAGCGGCCGGCGACACCGCCACCGTCCGGCGCATCGTGGCGCGCCTCGAGCAGCTTCCCGCCGAGCAGGCCCGCCTCGTGGCTTCGGCTGCCTACACCCTGGCGCGAGCTGCCCACGCCGACCTCGAGATCAGCGATGAGGAAACGGCCGTCATCGAGCACGAGCTGCAGGCCCACGAGGCGCTCGACGAGGCGACCGCTGTGCTCGTCACCGAGATGGCTAAGCTGCAGGCGAAGACAGTCGGTGGGACCGAGGACTACGTCGTGACACGCGAGTTCACGGCCCTGGCCACGGAGCAGCAGCGGATCGACGTGCTCCGCGCCTGTTTCGCCGTCGGTGCCGCGAGCGGGACGATCTCCGCCGAGGAATCCGCGGAGCTCAATCAGATCGGGAAGGAGCTCGGGCTCGATCCCGACATCGTGAGCGCCGTCCGGGCCGACTTCCACGAGCGCCTGTCATCCGTCCAGACCGTCCGGCGGATCGCCCAGGGTCGATGACGGTCCGCTCCGGGGGCACGGCCCTTCGCGGTGCCGCGCTCCTCGGGTCGGTGGCGTTCATGCTCGCCGCCTGTGGCGGCGGGAATGGCTCCCCCGATGCTGGCGCACGCGTGGTCGTCACGTTCGAGGTCATCGACGAGCGCTTCAAGGTGCTCCTGACCGACCCGGCCGACATCCTGAACGCCCGGCGGCTCCTTGCCGTCGAGGACGTCCCGAGCATCCCGAACGGGCGGGTCCTTCGTGAGACCGGTGTCAACGACGGCTACAGCTGGTCGATCGACCCAAACGACATCGAGTTCGCGGCCGAGACCATCGAGGTGTGCGACGGCCTCCCGTCCGACGTCGAGTCGGGCGCCATCACCGGCGATCGCTATTGCCCGTGGTCGGCGGTCGTCGTCGCCGTCGAGCCCGCGGGCTGAGTCGGGCCTGCGTCAGGCGCTCGCGAGTCGCAGCTCGACGAGCCCGTCACCCAGCTGCCGGCGGACCTCGGCCAGCAGCTCCGTGTCGTAGGCCACGCCCAAGCGCAACTCCATCGGCCGGGCCTGCCCGCCGCCGGGCATCGGGACGTGGAGCACGACCTTCGTCCCACCCGGTCGATCGCGCAGGAGCACTTTCACCGTCTCCATGGCCCGAACCAGGCGATCGGGGCCCGCAGTGCCTTCGAACCGGACGTGCAGGACGGCCTGCGGCCCCGCCGCGACCGGCGCATCGGCCGTTGCGTCGCTGACGATGCGCGCCCTGGCCTCGTCCGGGACGGATGGCTCGTCATGGCTGTCGTCGTCGACCACGCCGGCGATCGCTCCGGGGGCCTCGAGGTAGGTCGGGACGGGCTCTCCGGGCTGGATCCGCGGCATCGCCTCAGGCAGCGTGCCCGACCCGTTGCCCAGCGCGTCACCGCGCCGGGGTGAGACGAACGCCGCCGCGGGCGCGGCGCCCGCCGACGGCCCCACCTCCGCGGGCGAGGGCGATCGCCCCGCGCCAGGACCGACCGCGACCGGCGTGCGGCGGAACGAGCCGTTGCGGCCGCCCCGGTCACCAGCGGCCACGTCCCGGGCGAACTCCTCGGGACCGCGCGTGGCGGCATCGTCCCAATCGGCGACGAGATCGGCGAGCAGCGAGACCTCCTCGCCCTTGTGGTCGATCCGTCCGGCGATCAGCAGGATCGCCCCGTCGCGCAGCAGAGGCCGCGTCGTCTCGTACAGCCTGGGGAACACGACGACTTCGATCGAGCCCTGCATATCCTCGAGGGTGACGATCGCCATCGACTCCTGGCGCTTCGTGATGACCGTGCGCAGCCCGGTCACGATCCCACCGACGACCACGCGCTGCCCGTCGAGTGTCTCGTCCTTGAGATCGCCGGAGTAGGCGTTCACGAAGCGGCCGACCTGCTCCGCGACCTCCCCCATCGGGTGCTCCGAGAGGTAGAGCCCGAGCAGCTCCTTCTCCTTTCGGAGACGCTCGCGACGCGGAGCCTCCGGCCGTGCGGGCAGGGCTTCGTCCGGAGCCTCCGCGAAGAGAAGATCAAAAGCCGAGATCTGCCCGGTGGCCTGTTGCTGCTGGACGGCCTGCGCGGACGGCACGATCGTCCCGAGCGCCTCGATGATCTGCACCGGGTGACCGAACTGCGACAGGGCCCCGACCCAGGCGAGCGCCTCGATGACCCGCGAGTTGACCAGCCGCAGGTCGACCCGCTCGCAGAAGTCGCGGAGCGACCGGAAACGACCCCCGGCTTCGCGCGCCGCGATGATCCGTTCGATCGCGCTCTGGCCGACGTTCTTCACCGCCAGCAACCCGAACCGGATCGCGTCGCCCTCGACGGTGAATTCCAGATGGCTCGCGTGGACGTCCGGCGGGCGGACCTCGATGCCCATGCGCCGGCACTCCGCGACCGCCGCGGCGACCTTCTCCTCGTTCGCGCGGAAGGCGGTCAGCACAGCCGCCATGTAATCGACCGTGTGGTTCGCCTTCAGGTAGGCGGTCTGATAGGCGATCAGCCCGTAACACGTGGCGTGTGCCTTGTTGAACCCGTACCGCTCGAACGGCTCGAACGCGGTGAACACCGCGTCGATGACCCCGGGCTCGACGCCACGCTCCGCCGCCTGGCTGACGAACTTCTCCTTCTGGGCACGCAGCACGCTCGACTTCTTCTTGCGGATGGCGTAGCCGAGGGTGTCCGCCTCGGGACCAGTGAATCCACCGAGGGCGATGGCCGCGGCCATGATGTCCTCCTGGTAGACGAAGATCCCGTACGTTTTCTCGAGGTAGGGCTCGAGCAGCGGGTGGAGGTACGTCACCGGCTCCTGGCCGTGCTTGCGCCGGATATAGGCGGGGATGTTGTCCATCGGCCCGGGCCGGTAGAGAGCAACCATGGCCGCTAGGTCGTAGACCGATGTCGGGCGAAGCTCCCGGATGTAGCGGCGCATGCCGGCCGACTCCAGCTGGAAGATGCCGGTCGTCTCACCCGAGGCCAGCAGCTCGAACGTGGCGGCGTCGTCGAGCGGGATCGCGTCGAGGTCGATCGTGATGCCGCGGTTGTCGCGCACCAGGTCGACCGCCTGGCGCAGGATCGTCAGGTTCGACAGGCCGAGGAAATCGAACTTGAGCAGCCCGAGGGCCTCGATGGCATGCATCTCGTACTGCGTCATGAGCGAGTCCGAGTTCGTCGCCTTCTGGAGCGGCATGAGCTCGGTCAGCGGCTCGCGCGAGATGACGACCCCGGCGGCGTGGGTCGAGGCGTTGCGGGCGACCCCTTCCAGATGGCGCGCGAAGTCGATGACCCGCTTGATGGCCGGATCGCCGTCGACCTGCTCGCGCAGGGCCGGGCTGATCTCGAGCGCCTCATCGAGCCTGATGCCGAGCTGGTTCGGGACGGCCTTCGCGACGCGGTCGACCTCGCCGTAGCTGTGGCCCAGCACGCGCCCGACGTCGCGGATCGCCGCGCGCGCGAGCATCGTGCCGAACGTGATGATCTGGGCCACGTGGTCCTGGCCGTATTTGCGCCCGACGTAGGCGATGACCTCGTCTCGCCGTCCGTCCTCGAAGTCGACGTCGATGTCGGGCATCGTCACCCGGTCCGGGTTCAGGAACCGCTCGAACGGGAGCTGGTACAGGATCGGGTCCACCGGCGTGATGCCGAGCGTGTAGGTGACGATGCTGCCCGGCGCCGAGCCCCGGCACGTCGTCTGGATGCCCTGCTCCCGCGCGAACGCGATGAAGTCGGCCACGATCAGGAAGTAGCCGGCGTAGCCCATCGAGGTGATGACGCCGAGCTCGTAGTCGAGGCGCTGCTGGAGCTCCGGCGTGACGGTCCCATAGCGCCGTTCGAGACCGGTCTGGCACTCCTTCCGCAGCCACGACTCGACGGTCTCCCCGTCCGGGACCGGGAAATGCGGGATCCGCAACTGGCCGAGCGGCAGCGTGAGGTCGGTCATCTCCGCGATGCGTCGGCTGTTCAGGATCGCATCGTGCTGGTCCGGGAAGAGCGCGCCCATCTGCGCGGCGGACTTCACGTAGAACTCGTGCGTCTCGAACTTGAGCCGACCCGGCGTGTCGAGGTTGTTGCCCGTGCCGACGCAGAGCAGCACGTCGTGTGCATCGGACTGGTCGGCGCGAACGTAGTGCAGGTCGTTCGTCACCACGAGCGGCAGCCCGACCTCGGGTGCGAGGCGCAGCAGCTGGCCGTTGAGCCTGGCCTGCTCGGGCAGCCCGTGGTCCTGGAGCTCGAGGAAGAACCCGTCGGGCCCGAAGATGTCGCGGTACTCGCCCGCGACATTGCGAGCGAGCTCCAGATCGTCGACCTCCAGCGCCTTGGCGACCTCGCCACCGAGGCAGGCGGACAGGCCGATCAGGCCCTCGCTGTACCGGGCGAGATGCTCACGGTCGATGCGCGGCCGGTAATAGTAGCCGTCCACATGGGCGTCGGTGACGAGACGACACAAGTTCTGGTAGCCGGCGTAGTCGCGCGCCAGCAGGATCAGGTGAAAGGGCTGGCTGTCGGCCTTGCCCTCCTTGGAGGTCATCGACCGCGGTGCGACGTAGGTCTCGACGCCGATGATCGGCTTGATGCCCTTGGTCCGCGCCGCCTGGTAGAAGGCGACTGCGCCGTAGAGAGCGCCGTGGTCGGTCAGCGCCATCGCGTCCATGCCCTGGGCGGCCGCCGCATCGACCAGCTCCGTGATCCGGCCGAGGCCGTCCAGGAGGCTGAATTCGGAATGGACGTGGAGGTGGGTGAAGTCGTTCGGCGCGAGGGTCACGGAGTGCCAAGTCTACCGGGCGTCGGGCCGTCCGGCGGAACCATCGATCAGATGGGACAGACGAACCGAACCCCGAAGGCCGGCCGCCTCAGGCCCGACCAGCTTGCCGCCATCGCGACCGGGTACGACGAACCCGGAGCCGCCGCAGCGAGGACCGCATCGGTGGCGCTGGCGACCGGCGTGGGCATGCTGCCGCTGCCGATCAGCACGTCGTCGACGGTGAGGTTGACGGCCGTCGCGTTCGTGGCGCCGAGCCGGAAACGGTCGGCCGAGGTCGTCCACGACCCGGTCGTCATGCGCGCGAACGGGGTCCCGAACGTCGCCCCGTCGGCGACGACCCACGCCTCGAGCACGGCGTTGCCACCGGTCCCGCGGGTCTGGTGGAGGCCGATGCGGTAGGTCGATCCGACCTGCAGCGTGCTGGACTCGGCGCCGATCGCGGTCGAGCCGTTCCGGAGGCGCAGTCGACCCGTCGAGCTGAGCGTCAGGTTCCCGCTCGTCACGCCGGCGTTCGAGAGCAAGAAGACGCGCGGCGACCCCGACGGCAGGGCAACGACGCGGAGTCGGAGCGTCAGGAACGTGTCGGCCGTCGCCGGGAACGCCTCCTGGAGATAGCCGGTCGTGTTGGCGAAGCGGGCCGAGGCGGTGCCATGGATCGGCAACGAGGTCTCGAGCGTGACGGTGCCGGTCCCACTGTCGACGCCGGTCGTCGGGTCGAGCAGACCGCCCTCGAACGTGATGTCCCGGAGGTTCGTGGCGCCCGGCGGCGGCGGGGTCGGGGTGGGCGTCGGCGTCGGGGTCGGGGTGGGCGTCGGCGTCGGGGTCGGTGTCGGCGTGGGGGTCGGTGTCGGGGTCGGCGTCGGGGTCGGCGTCGGACCGGGTCCACCACCGACATCCACGATGAGCTGCGGCGAAGAGGTCGACTCCCCGCTGGCGTAGTACACGCTGTTGGTATTGCCGGCCACGACGACGAGCGCGAGCGATCCGTCGGCGGCGACCGTGCCCGGCGGCAGCGTCACGTCGACCGCTTGCCCGGCGGTGACGGCGCCGATCGTCGCAAGGGCCGGACCCACCGGTGCCGGTGCGTTGTTCCAGGTGATCCCGGTCTCGGTCCAGGCGGTGCTCGTCGCGTACACCGCGCCGCCGTGCGGCCCTGCATCCGTAACGTTGAGCCGCAGCTTCACGCCCGTCACAGAACGGCCTGCCAGGCCCGTGACGTCGAACCGGACATAGCTCGAATACGTGATCGTGTTGGACGCGTTCCCGAGCCGGAGTCGGAGGGACGGGTCGTGTCCGTAGTTCTTTGTGGGATTGGCGTTGGCGACATACGCGTCGGCGACCGATGAGAACGGAAGCGACGCACCGGAGTTGTCCGGCGCGAGGTTGAAGTTGAGCGTCGCGTAGCTGCCGCCGTTGATCAGCGCTGTCCCGCTGCCAGTGAGGTGTCCGGCCGCAGTCGCGGTCACGCTGTAGCTCCCCGGCGGAAGGTCGATGCGATAGCGACCCTGGGCGTCGGTCGTCGTCGTCTGGCCGGTGTCGACCGAAACGGTCGCACCGGCGAGCGCCTCCGTCGTCACCGCGTCGAATACCTCGCCGGCCACCCACGTCGTCGTTGGCACAAGCTGGACATCGAGACTCGTGGTGCCACCGTCCACGACCGTGACACTCCGTGTCGTCGTGACGTAGCCGGATGCCGCGAAGGTCAGGTCGTTCGCGCCGGCTGGAAGCCCCGCGACACGGTAATCGCCGGACGCATCGGTGACTGTGACACCGCCCGGGTAACCGACCGTCACCCCGGCGAGCGCGCTGCCCGTGGTCGTCGACGTCACCCGGCCGGCAACGTCGCCCGGGCGTGCCATCGCGACGTTGAGCGTCGAGGTCCCGCCGCCGGTGACCGTGACCTGGCGGACCTCGCTGGCATAGCCGGCGGCCTGGAACGTCACCTGGGCATCGCCGGCCGGGACGCCGGTGAGCGTGTACTGACCGGAGCCGTTCGTCGTCGTCGATCGCGCTGCCGTCGATGCCGAGACGCCGGCGAGCGGGGCACCGGTCGCGGCGGCAGTGACGGTGCCCGAGATCGAGCCGGGCTGAAGGCTGGCGGACGTGCCCACCCGGATCCACGACGCCACCGATGGCACGCCAGCGCTGTTCTTGAGCACGAGCATGTAGTCGCCCGGTGGCGCCAGGCCGCCCGACGCCGGTGCGGTCGCGGTCAATGTGTTGCCCGAACGCGTGAACGCCAGCGGGACGTAGCGCTGGTTCATGTCGAGGGCGTGAGTGGCGGCCGTCGGACGCATCAACGTCACGGACGTGATCCCGGCCGCGTCCGGGGTCGTGATCGCGAAGGTCGTGCCATAGGCGGCTATGCCGGGCGCCGACGCGATCGCGGGCCGCGCGCCCTTGAACAGGTACGGCGGCGAATACACCTGGGCGCGCAGTCGGCCGCTCGCCTCTCCGCCGCCGACGACGACCCGCCCGTCGGGCAGGAGCACAGCGGAGGAGTGGTACATCCTCGCCTCCCCCATGGAGGCGACCGTGGTCCAGGCCTCTGTCGTGGGGTCCCAGATCTCGCCCTGGAGGATCGCCGCAGACTCGCTGTCGGCCTGACCCGTCCCGCCGATCGCCATCACGGTGCCATCGGCGAGGATCGTGAGGTTCAGCCGCCGTCGGGCGAAGGCCATCGACGCGATCTGGCGCCAGGCCGGGTTAGCCGCCGTCATGTCGACGACCGCGGCGGTCGCCCGGGCCGGGTCGCCGCCACCGGCCCGCAGGATCCTGCCCGGCAGGTACATCACCGCCGATTCCGAATAGCTGCTCGTCGACCACGGAGCGGTCGGTCCGCTCGCCCAGCTGCCGAGACCCGCCGTGTTCATCGTGGCGGTCGCCGACCCCGATCCAGCCTCGTACACCCGACCGTTCGGCAGCACGAACATGAACGGATACAGCAACTGATCGCGCGTCGCTCCGGTCATCCGGGTCCACGTGTTCGCGACCGGGTCGTACACCTCGGGCACGTTCGATCGCGTGCCGTCCGGAGCATCGCCCGAGGCGGCCAGGACACGACCGTCGGCCAGCGTCGTGCTTGTCGCGTACCAGCGGCGATCGGTCATGTCCGCGCCTTCGGTCCAGGTCTGGGTCACCGGATCGAAGAGTGCCGTGACGTTGATCCCGTTGTGGATCGCGCCATCCTGACCGCCGACGACGATCACCCGACCGTCGGCCAGCGTCGACTGGCCGGCACAATGCAGATCGCCGAACGTGGCAGGCGCCAGGGTGAACGTCCCGGTCGACGGATCCCACACCCGCGCGTTGTCGCCGGTCGACCAGACGAGCACCTTGCCGGTCGACAGGGTCACCATGTGCTTGGCCTGGACACCCCAGTCGAGAACGGGTCCCCACGCACCCGAATCGGATTCGGCCGCAACGGCCGCCGGGGCCGAGGAAGGCCCGGGTTGCGGAGCCGTCAACGGCGCCGGCGAGGCGTCGGTCGCCGTCGCGGCCGGCGTGGCGGCGCGGACAGGCGTGGTCGCGGAGGGCGTCCAGGCGACACCCAACACGACGAGACAGACGGCGACTGCAACCGCGGCGCGCGCGCCGACGCGGCGTCCAGGCAATGTGACGGATCCCCCCAGTGCACCGGAGTCCCCTTCTTGGGGCCCCGATGCATCAGAGCCTATCCGGCCGCATCATCGCTGCGTTATCGAAACGGTCATTGATGGTGCTGGGGGACACCGAAATCATCAGATGACCAGGCCAGCCGCACGGGCCACCCGCATATCGACCGGGGGCGTCAGACTCTGCATCGACGTCTCGACAAGGAGGGATCACACGTGGAAGCCATCAGTGGCCTGTTGTTCCTGGCAGCTCTGGCCCTGATCATCGGCGGCGTGGTCGCCGCCGTCGCCAACCGGGTCCGGCCGGCACTGAGCCGCGACAAGGTCGTGCAGCCGGTCCTGCCGGCCGGGTCGTTGGCGCTCCTGGGGGTCGTCGCCCTGGTGGCGTCGCTTGCCCTGTCGGCCTTCATCCAGGTCCCGGCCGGGTTCGTCGGTGTCGTCCGCCAGTTCGGCGCGGTGACCGGCACCACCCTTGACCCGGGGCTCCATTTCGTGACGCCCTTCGTCAACTCTGTCGACCAGATCGACACGCGAGTGAAGGCGATCCACGTCGAGGGCTACACGGCTGCAAGCAAGGAACAGCAGGACCTCTTCCTCAACGCCACGCTCAACTACCACGTCGACCCACGATCGGCACCGAGGATCGTCCAGGAGCTGGGGCTGAACTTCGAGGAGACCATCATCCGGCCGCGCTTCCTCGACATCCCGAAGTCGGTGACGGACGACTACCCGACGGCCATCGTCCTCAACAGCCGCGACGAGATCCGGACGAAGGCGACCGACCTCCTGCGCGCGCAGCTCGAGCCACGCGGGATCATCGTCGACGGCATCAACTTCGAGAACTTCAGCTACTCCGAGGCCTACAACGCCGCCATCGAGGAGAAGCAGGCGGCGCAGCAGCAGGTCGAGACCGAGCGGCAGCGGCTCGCCCAGCAGGAGATCATCGCCCAACAGAAAGTGGCGGCGGCGAGGGGCGATGCCGAGTCGCAGATCGAGCGCGCACGCGGCGAGGCGGAGTCGAACCGGCTCGTCGGCGCGTCATTGACCGCGGCGATCCTGCAGAACCGCTACATCGAGAAGCTGTCGGACCAGATCCAGGTGATGCTGGTGCCGTCGGACGGCGGTGGCCTGATCCTCGATCTCTCGAAGCTCACGCCGACGGCGAGCGCATCTCCGACGCCGTGACCGAGGAGGTCGACTTCGAAGGGCTCGTCATCGACGCGCTCGATCGCCTGCCCGCGCCGTATCGCGAGCGTCTCGGGTCGGTCGCCATCGTGATCGACGATGAGCCGAGCCCAGCCCAGCTGACCTCGGTCGGTGCGGGCGGGCTGTTCGGGCTGTACCAGGGCGTGCCACGGACGATCTATGGGGCGGAGGGCGCCCAGCTGCCGAGCAAGATCACGATCTTCCGGCAGCCGCTCCTCCGCGCGTACCGGTCGCCGGCCGCGCTCGCGGCCGCCGTCTCGCGGACCGTCTATCACGAGATCGCGCACCACTT
Source organism: uncultured Chloroflexia bacterium (assembly GCA_963819655.1). GTDB lineage: Bacteria > Chloroflexota > Limnocylindria > Limnocylindrales > CSP1-4 > SPCO01. The sequence goes on from CAWFXA010000003.1 coordinate 811,466, forward strand.
CGGGATCAGCGACGCTCGCCTCGAGGAGCTGGCCGACCGGACGGGCTGAGCGGCCACCCGTCGTCAACCCAGCCGGAGCAGGCCCTCGACGACCGGCGCGATCCGCTCGACCCACAGCGCGTACTGGGCGCCGCTCGGGTGGAGGCCATCGTCCGCGACGAGCGAGCGATCCTCCGCAGCCCGCAAGGACTGGTCGAAGATGTCGACGAAGGCGATCCCACGCTCTCGGCTGAGGCGGGCCATGACCGCGTTGTCGGCGACGATGGCGTCGTGCTGGTCGTCCGGATCGCCGTAGTCGGCGCCGGCGGGCGTGGCCGTGTAGTCCGGGATGGCGATCGCGACGATGCGGGCGGGCGGCAGCCGCGCCTCCAGCGCGTCGAGGATGTGGAGCACGTTCGACTCGTAGGTCGCGGCCGGGATGCCCTGGACGACGTCGTTGACGCCGATCAGCAGCGTCACGAACTCGGGTGCCAGGGCGTTCAGCGCGGGCAGCTGCGTCCCGGATGAGGTCGATCGTCGTGGAACCGTTGACGCCGAGGTTGGCGACAAGCTCCAAGCCGAGGTCCGGGCGGGCCCGAACGAGCTGCTCCGGGAACGCGTCAGCGCGCGGGACGGCCGTGCCGATCGTGTACGAGTCGCCGAGCGCGACGTAGCGCATCCGCTGCCTACGGCAACGCCGCGAAGGCCTCGGTGAGCACCGCCTCGAAGCGCCCGCGATCGACGCGGATCCCGACCTCGGCGTTGGGCGAGCGGCCGTCGCGTCGCAGGCGGTACGGGAGCCCGTCGCACACGGTCCGGCCGCGCGCGGGACCGGTCGTGGTGTCCACGACCACGTGATACGGCGCCACGTCGATGAGATCGGCGATGACCAGGTGCGCGACCGCGACCGCGTCGTGGATGGCGGTCGTCGTGCGCCCCGACCATTCCATGTTGCGTTCGAGCGCGTAGTCCGTGAGCTCCGCGGCGATGCGGCCAGAGGTCGTGCCAAGCGCCCGGAGCGCGTCTGCCGAGGACCGGTCGAGCAACGCCTGGTGGGTGACGTCGAGGCCCATCATCGTGATCGGGATCCCGGACCGGAACACGATGTCGGCCGCTTCGGGATCGGCATAGATGTTGAACTCCGCCGAGACGGTGCTGTTCCCCTCCCCGATCGAGCCACCCATGATCGACAGGTGGGCGATGCGCGACGCGAGCTCCGGGTACAGCCGCAGGAGGAGCGCGATGTTCGTCAGCGGGCCGATCGGAGCGATCGACGACCGGCTCGGGATGCTCACGCAGCACGCGCGCGATGAGCTCGATGGCTCCCTCCGGTCGGGCTGTGGCGGTCGCCGGCGGAAGCTGCGTGGTCCCGATGCCGCCTTCGCCGTGCACCTCGGTCGCGCGAACGACGCTGCCGACGATCGGTCCCGCAGCGCCTTCGGCGACCGGCACGTCATCGCGGCCGTAGGCATGGAGCAGGCGGAGCGCGTTCTCGGTGCAGTGCCGCACGTCGGCATTGCCGCCGACCGTGGTGACCGCCAGGACGTCCAACTCGGGGCGGGCCAGCGCGAGGCCGATGGCCAGCGCGTCGTCCAGCCCAGGGTCGCTGTCGATGATGAGCGGGAGCGGCCGCTCGACCGTCCCGACCGGTGCGGTGCGCGGTACCGCCTCCGTACCGAAGAAGGTCGGGACCGCGTGGACCGGTCCCGACCCGTCCGGATAGCCGGCGCTCACCCCGTCAGCCTTGTTCGTACGGTTGGCCGGCCGCCGCGGGCCCGCGCACGCGTCCGACCACGCCTGCCACGATGACGATCGTCACGACGTACGGGACGCTGTTCAGCAGCTGCGGCGGCACATCGACACCGAGGATCGAGAGCAATGCTTGCACCGCGCCGGCAAACCCGAACACCAGGGCCGCGAAGAACGCGCCAACGGGATGCCAGGCGCCGAAGATCATCGCCGCAAGGGCGATGAAGCCCTTCCCCGCCGACATCTCGATCTGGAAGCTGCCGGCGGTGGCCAGCGATAGATACGAGCCAGCAAGTCCGGCGATCAGCCCCGCAAAGAAGAGGGCGCGGTAGCGGATGGCGATGACGTTGATGCCGACCGTGCCGGCCGCCTGGGGCTTCTCGCCGGATGCCCGGAGCCGGAGGCCCCAACGCGTCCGGAACAGCAGGTATGTCAACACGACGACCAGGATGTAGCCGACATACACGTAGGGCCTCGCGTTGAACAGGATCGGCCCGATCACGGGGATGTCGGCCAGGATGGGCAACCGCATCGGCTCGATCGTCGGCGGGGTATTGAACTGGGGGTTCCGACTCAGGATGCGCAGGAACACGAAGTTGGTGATGCCGATCGCGCCGATGTTGATGACGGTCCCGGCGATGATCTGGTCGACCTTGTAGCGGATCCCCAGCCAGGCCAGGAGGAGGCCGAGCAGGCCTGCGACGAGCATCGCCGCCAGGATGCCGACGAATGCACCCACGGGTCCGTTGCCCGTCGCCAGGAAGGCGACGCTCGCTGCGATCGACGCGACGCATGCCCCGACGAGCATCTTGCCTTCGAGCGCGATGTTGAGCATGCCGCTGCGCTCGGACAGGATGCCGGCCAGGGCCCCCATCGCGATCGGCGTCGAGAGCTCGAGGCTCCCGGCGAACACGCCCGTGAGGTTCGCAGGCTTTCCGGCGAGCAGCGTCGCGACGAGCGCCGCGATCCATGGGACCAACAGGACGATGAGCCACGGACGCCAGCGGAACCCGGCGCCGCGCCAGAGCTGCAACCCGCCGACGAGCGTGGAGGCGGCGCCCGCGACGAGCCAGAGCACCCCGACGGTCGTCTCGAGCGTGGCAAGCTCGCCACCCTGCTTATCGATCCAGAACAGGAAGGTGGCCGTGACGTCGAACGAGCCCGTGGCCAGATAGAACGCCACGATGGCCACGCCGAGGAAGCCGATCCCGCGGTTCCGAGCGTCGCGCTGGGCTCGCCGTGCCGCGAGGCCCTCCCCCGCTAAGGCGCTTGCGGGAAGGTCGCCGGCCAGGCGCTGGTCGCCCGTGCCCGTGGCGCCAGTCATACGGTCCCCGTGGGCTGCGGGGTCGCGGCCACCTCGGGCGCGGGCTCGCTGACGCGCACTCGCCAGATCGACCGGATCAGGCCGGGGGCTGCGACGAACATGATGACGAGGGCCATGATGAACGACAGGAGGTCAAACGGGATCCCGGACTGGATACCCATGAGTTTGCCGCCCGTCGTCAGCGCTCCGAACAGGAGTGCCGCGAGGATCACGCCGCTCGGCCGGAGGCTGGCGAGGAGTGCGAGGGCGATGGCGGTGAACCCGATGCCGCCCGACAGGTCGAGTGACAGCTGACCGACGGTGCCGACGACCATGAAGCTTCCGGCCATCCCGGCGAGGCCGCCCGACAGGACCATCGCCAGGATCATCGAGCCGCCGGCGCTCATGCCGGCATATCGAGCGGCGGTCAGGTTGAATCCCGCTGCACGGAGCTCGAAGCCCAGCGTCGTGCGGAAGAGGAGCCAGGATACGGCCACGCCCATGAGCAGCGCGACCACGAATCCGAAATCAAGACGGATCCCGGCCAGGGGGATGATCGTCGGCACGTCCGCGATCGGCGTCAGGTTCTTCGACACCGGTGCGGTGCTTCCCGGGGCGCGAAGCCACGCCGATCGCAGGGCGAAGAAGACGATCTGCGCCGCGATGTAGTTCAGCATGATCGTCGTGATGACCTCGTGCGCTCCCGTCCGCGCCTTGAGGAATCCGGGGATGAATCCCCACGCTCCACCCGACAGCGTGCCTATCGCGATCGCCGCGATGAGGATCCCAAACGCCGGCACCTGGCCGGCAAGGGCGATCGTCGCGATCGTCGCGCCGAGGGCTCCGATCATCAGCTGGCCGTCGACGCCGATGTTGAACATGCCGGCCCGGAACGAGATCGCGACGGCGAGGCCCGTGAAGATCAACGGTGTCGCCGCGACGAGGGTCTCGGTGATCGGGCGGATCGCTGTCGCGACGTCGCGCGGATTGCCGCTCCCGATGGCGGTCAGGACCCTTGTCGGGTCGCCGAACGCACCCGCGAGCATCGCCCCATAGCCCCTGCCGACACCGCCGATGGCGCCGATGATCGCGCCGACCGGGTCGGTCGGGAGCAGGGCCAGGTTCACGAGATCGGTCAGGATGATCACGATCGCGCCGACCAGGAACGCGGTGACCAATGCGAGCGCGGGGACCAGCGCCTTGCGAAGGAGCACCCTGAGGCGGGTCATGCGGCGACCCCTCCGCCGAACGACGCACCGCCCATCAGGAGGCCGAGGTTCTCGTACGTCGCATCGTCTTCGGACAGGATCCCGACGATTCGTCCGTCGAACATCACGGCGATCCGGTCGCCGACAGCCAGGACTTCATCCAGCTCGGTGCTCACGATGAGGATCGCTGCGCCGGCGTCGCGCTGCTCGACGAGGCGCCGGTGGATGTACTCGATCGAGCCGACGTCAAGACCGCGGGTCGGTTGCGCGGCGATCACGAGTTGCACCGGCACCGAGAACTCGCGCGCCACGACAACCTTCTGCTGGTTGCCGCCTGACAGTGAGCCGGCGAGCGTCTCGATCGACGGTGTCCGGATGTCGAATTCCTTGACGCCCTTGGCGGCCCCCTCGTTGACCGCCTTGCGATCCAACACGCCCCGCTTGCTGTATGGCTCGCGGTGGTACGTGTCGAGGATGTAGTTCTCGGCGATCGTCATGTAGTTGATGAGGCCGTCCCTCCCGCGGTCCTCCGGGATGTGCGCGACACCGAGGTCGGAGACCTCGCGCGGGCTCGATTGCTCGATATGGCGCGTGCCGATCGTCATCGAACCGGAGTCGATCGTCCGCAGGCCTACGATCGCTTCGACGAGCTCCGTCTGGCCGTTGCCCTGGACGCCCGCGATGACGACGATCTCGCCCGCTCGCACGTCGAGGTCCACACCGTCGACCGCCATGTCCAACCGGTCGTCTCGCACTTGGAGGTCACGCAGGCTCAGGACGACCTCGCCCGGCTTGGCGGGTCCCTTGGCGACGATCAGTTCGACATCGCGCCCGACCATCAGGTTCGCCAGCTCCTGGCGAGTCGTCGCCTTCGGGTCGGCGGTTCCGGCGACGCGGCCGCGCCGGAGGACCACGATCTGGTCGGCGACTTCGAGCACCTCGTTGAGTTTGTGGGTGATGAAGATGACCGTCGTGCCGGTCGCAGTCAGCGACCGGATGATGGTGAACAGCTCCTCGGTCTCGAGGGGCGTGAGGACCGCGCTCGGCTCGTCGAGGACGAGGATGTCGCTCTTGCGGTAGAGCGCCTTGAGGATCTCGACGCGTTGGCGGACGCCCACCGGCAGGCTCTCGATCTTCGCGTCGGGGTTCACGTTGAGGCTGTACTGCGCCGAGAGCTCGACGATCCGCTTCCGCGCCGCTGCACGATCGAACGTCCCGAGCGGACCGGTGACGGTCTCGGCACCCAGTGCGACGGCCTCGACGACGTCGAAGACCGGGACCAGCATGAAGTGCTGATGGACCATCCCGACGCCGGCGCCGATCGCTGCGGCGGGATCGCCGAAGACCTGCTCCTTGCCATCGATGAAGATCTGGCCCGAGTCCGGCTTGTAGAGCCCGGACAGGATGTTCATGAGCGTCGTCTTGCCCGCGCCGTTCTCGCCCAGCAGACCGAGCACCTTGCCCCGGTCGGCCGAGATCGAGATCTTGTCGTTCGCCAGGACACCCGGGAAGCGCTTCGTGATGTCGCGCAGTTCGAGCTGCATCGTTGGCCTCGACTGGTATGCAGACCGCCCCCGGTCCGCGTTCGGGCCGGGGGCGGTGCTGGTTTACGGTCGAATCGTCGACTGCGCTAGCAGCCGCGCCCGAGGAAGCTGCAGACCGTGACGCTGCCGTCGCCGATGGCGGCCCGCAACGTCTCGATCTCTGCCTTGAGCTCGGCCGAGAGCTGGCTGTCGAAGTCGTGGTATGGCGCCAGGAGCACGCCGTTGTTGGCGATCGTGCCCGAATAGTCCTCGCCGCCGAGGTCGCCACCAGCGTTCTTCGTGATCACGTCCATGACGGAGACATCGATGGCTTTCTGGGCAGATGTGAGGATGGCCTTGTGGTATTCGGTGTCGCCGAGGCTGATCCACTGGTCAGCATCGACGCCGATGGCCCACTTGCCGGCCGCGTGCATGGCCTTGATGGTCCCGTTGCCCGTCGACCCGGCGACTGGATGGACGACGTCGACGCCCTGGTCCAGGAAGGTCGTGGCGAACTGCTCACCCTTCCCCGGATCGTTCCAGGTGTCGTTTCCGCCGCTGCCGCCGACGAAGGTGCCCGTGGTCGTGGGATCAGGCAGGGAGCCGTCCCATCCGATGACCGAGACGGTCGTGCCCTTCTGCTGGTTGTAGTACTGCACCCCGGCGTACAGGCCGTCCATGAACCGGGTCACGCCCGGGAAGGCCAGGCCGCCGTAGGTGCCGATCTTGCCGGTCTTGCTCCAGCCCGCGGCCAGGTAGCCGGCGAGCATGGACGCTTGGTCGATCTGGTAGTCGAGGCCGGTGAAGTTGGCCGGGCGCGGGGTGTCGTCAGGGGTGCCCATCACGAAGTCGGGGCCCGCCTCGTTCCAGGCCGTGTCGACCTGGGAGAACCCGATCTCCGGGTTCGCGGCCGCGGCGTCGGCCGTCGCCTGCGACTGCAGGAAGCCGACGGTGACGATCGACTGGCAACCCTGGTCGACCAGTCGTGTGATGTTGGCCGCGTAGTCGGTCGAGCCTTGTGCCTCGCTGAAGAACGTCTTGTAGCCGGCCGCTGCCGCGTCGTCGAGGCCCTTCTTCGCGAGGTCGTTGAAGTTCTTGTCACCGAGGCCGCCGGTGTCGAAGGCGACGCACGCGGTCCAGTCGATGGCGGCCGCGCTCGGGACGACGGACGGCGCCTCGCTCGGCGCCTCGCTTCCGCCAGCCGACGGCGCCACGCTGGGAGCGGTCGTCGCCGTGCCCGTGCTCGAGCATGCGGAGATGATGAAGGCCGCAGTCGCGAAGAGCGACAGCAGCCGCATAGAGCTGCGCAAGGTGAACTCCTCCTCATGTGGCCGCGACACGATCACGGATCGCGACCTTCGGTGAGCGAGGATACGCTATCGACGGGGCGGCGTCGATTGATTTGGCGTCGACCGATTTCGGGAGGGACGATGACTCCGGAGGACCGCAGGCGGACCATCGCGTACCTCGATCTCCACGAGCGTCGCGGACCCGTCGACACGCTCGACGATGAGGGCGTCCGCGAGCTCCTCACGGAGGCCCGGCGGATCGCCGTGATCGGCGCCTCCGACGACCCGGGGCGGCCCTCGTACGACGTGTTCCAGCACATGCTCGCGAGCGGGTTCGACGCCGTACCGGTGAACCCGAACCACCGCTCGGTGGCGGGTGTGCCGGCCTATGCGACGCTTTCCGAAGCCGTGGAGGCGACCGGGCCGTTCGACATCATCGATGTCTTCCGCAGACCCGAGTTCTGCCCCGAGCACGCGCGCGAGGCCGTCGCCGCCGGGGCGCGCTGTCTGTGGCTCCAGCTCGGGATCGTCGACTGGGATGCTGCCCGGATCGCGCACGACGGCGGCCTCACTGTCGTCATGGATCGATGCCTGTCGGTGGAGTGGCGTCGCCTCGGCCGGGCCCGCACCAGCACGGAGGGGGCATGACCCAGATCCATCTCCACGCCGAACCCGGCGACTACGCGCCGGTCGTGCTGCTGCCAGGCGACCCGAACCGCGCGACGCGCATGGCCGAGCGGTTCGATGGCGGCGTGGCCGCGTCCCGCCTGGTGAACGCCAACCGCGGACTGCTCGGCTACACCGGGACCGTTGAGGGCGTGCCCGTATCGGTACAGACGACGATGATGGGCGCCCCGACGACCTCCATCGTGATGGAGGAGCTGATCAACCTCGGCGTCACGACCTACATCCGGGTGGGGACGTGCGGAGGGTTCGGAGGGCTCGACGTCGGCGACGTCGTGGTGGCGCTCGCCGCCGCATCAGCGAGCGGCATCGGACCGGTCCTCGGCGCCGGCGAGGCGACGGCGCCCACCGCCGACTTCGAGGTCGTCGCGGCGCTGCTGGCGGCGAGCCGGGCGCAGGGACTCACGACGCACGTCGGACCGATCGTGACGACCGATGTGTTCTACGACCCACATCCCGGCGGCGCCATCCGCTGGGGACGGCGCGGCTACCTCGCGGCCGAGATGGAGACGGCAGCGGTGTACCTGCTCGCGATGCGTGAGCGCGCCAGGGGCCGGGATGTCCGTGCCGGGACCATCCTCACTGTGTCGGACGTCATCCGCGATCCGGGCGACGTCGACGGGACCCGCAAGCTCGGCGCCGACGATTGGTTCCGCCCGCCGGAGGAGGAGGTCGTGCGCAGGGTCGATCTCACCATCGGCGCGGCGCTCGCTGCCGCGGCGGCACTCGGGCGGGCCTAAGCGCGGGGTCATGCGCCGCGGGGCCACCTACGCCACGAACGACAGCCCCAGTTCGAAGTCCTCGAGCAGGTCCTCCACGTCCTCGCAGCCGATCGACAATCGGATGATCCCGCCGTCCTTGGGTCGCGGGTAGACCAGCGTGTGGAGGTCGCCCAGGCTCACGCCGATGTCACACAGGCGCAGATGGTCGGTGAAGGCGGCCATCGCCTCGAGGCCGCCGACCGGCTTGAACGTGACCATCGCGCCGCCCAGGTCGCCGAGCAGCCGGCCCGCGACGGCGTGGTCCGGGTGGGAGGCGAGGCCCGGATAGCGCACCCAGTCGACCTTGGCGTGGCCCTCGAGGAAGGCGGCGATCCGGGCGGCATTGGCAGAGGCCGCCCGCGACCGCAACGGCAGCGTCCGGACGCCACGCTGGACCAGGAAGCTCGAGAACGGGCTGGCGGCCTGGCCGAGCGTATCGGTCTGCTTGCGGATCGGGTCCGTCAGGGCCTTGCGACCCGCCACGACCCCTGACACGGCATCTCCGTGACCGGACAGGTATTTCGTGGCAGCGTGCAGCACCAGGTCGGCGCCATGCTCGAGGGGCCGCAGCAGGACCGGGCCGAGGAACGTGTTGTCGGCGATGAACAGCAGCTCGTGGCGGTGTGCGATGGCCGCCAGCGCATCAAGGTCGGGGATTCGCAGCCGCGGGTTCGTCGAGGTCTCCACGAACAGCGCGCGGGTGCTCGCCGTGATCGCCGCCTCGACCGCAGGCGCGTCGGTCGGGTCCACCCGGGTGACATCGATGCCGCGCCGTGGGAAGTCCTCGTCCAGGAGCACGTTGGTGATCGCGAAGAGCTCGTCCCCGGCGACGAGGTGGTCGCCTGACGTGAGATGCGCGAGCAGGGTCGCGGCGACGGCGGCCATCCCCGACGACGAGACGACCGCGTCCTCGGCCCCCTCGAGCGAGGCAAGCTTCTCCTCGAGCGCACGATTTGTCGGGTTGCCGGTTCGCGAGTAGAAGTACGCGCCGGGCTCCCAGGCGAGCGAGCGGTCGACCGCCTCCTCCTTCTCGGCCGCCGAGTCGAAAGTGAACGTGGCCGTGGCATAGATCGGCGTGCGGTGAGCGTGGGTCGCCGGGTCGGGCCGCTCCCCGGCGTGGATCGCCCGCGTCGCGAGGCCGCGTCCCTCCGTGCGTTCGCGCATATGGTCCCTCTCCTGCCGGCGCACGCTGCCCGTGTGGCGCAAGTCTATGGGCGGCTAAGCTGCCCCGATGGACCGGAACGACTGGTGGCGCCACCTCGATCCCGTCCTCACGGCACCCCTGCGCGAGACCTGGATCCCGGTCGGGTCACCCGGGTTCGCCGGGCCCGACAAGGCACGCTGGCGTCGACTGCTCGATGAGCGATTCGCCTCGGACGGCTGGCGATTCGGTCACGTCGTCCGTGGGGCCGTCGTGCCGGTCTCCGTCGCGATCCGGGAGTACGAAGCGAGCTACCGCCGATACCTTCGCGACCGGTCTGCCCTCGTCCGCTTCCTCGCGACGGCGTGCGGCAACGTCTACGACTTCGATGTCGCCAACGTCCACGACGACGACTACGAGCAGCCGCTTACTGAGATGAACCACTACCAGGACATCTCGGTCCGGCGGGTCATGTCCGAGCTCGTCGACGACCCGGAGTGGCCGGACATCACGGACACGCCGGTCGAAGTCGTCCCGATGCGCGACCTGGGCACCGGCGCGACCCACGAGATGCCGCGGGCCCGCGGGTTCCGCGGCGGTCATCTGCTGCAGATCCGCGACCCGCTGTCGCCCGGCTACGTACTCAACCCGGCGGTCGTGCCGGTCCACGACCCGGCCCTGATCACGAGCCTGCCGGCGCGCACCGACTGGTATCACGCCGAAGGCTGCGGCCACCTGTCGGTCGAGGCGTTCTGGCAGATGAGCAAGGTGGTGGAGGTCCGACTCGACCGTTTCCTCGAGCTGGGTGATGCGCGGGTCGAGCCATTGGCCGGCCTGTGACGTCGGAGGACCCCGCGGCGTCGGAGACGCTGCTGCTCGGCGCCCTGAGCCTCGATCGTTATCTGCCCGACGGCCCGGTGCTGCCCGGCGGCGGCGCGCTCAACGTCGCGTGGCACTGGCGGTCGTTGGGGCTGCCGTTCACGTTGATCACTCGCGTCGGCGACCGCGAGGCCGCGCTCTTCCTCGACATGCTCGAGCGGCACGGAGTCGACCACGTGCCAGGGTCGATCGTGGCGGCCGGCCCGTCGGCATCGATCGACATCGAGTTCCTGCCTGATCGCCAGCCGTGGATGGACAACTACGTCCAAGGCGTCTGCGGCGACCTGCGGTTCACACCCGACGAGGATGGACTCCTCGCGGGAGCGCGGCGGCTCCACGCGATCCTCGTCGAGGGCGTCATCGCTGAGCTGGAGCGGCAGGGCGGCGCGGGTCGGCTGGCGCACCTCGAGGTCGTGGCGGACTTCCTCGGGTTCCGGCATTACACCGTCGATCGGTTCGCGGACACGATGCGCTGGGTCGATCTCGCCATCGTCGGCTGGCCGGGCGACCCCGGCGACGCGACGGTGGCCGCGTTGCGGGACGTCGTCCGCGATCTCGGGAAGCGGCTCGTCGTGACGTTCGGTTCTCAAGGTGTGCTGGTCGTCGACGGGGCGGCGGGGTCCGAGCGGTCAGTGGCCGTGACGCCGTCACCCGTCGCGGGCACGACCATCGGGTGCGGCGACGCGTTCATCGCCTATCTCCTGGCGGACTGGTGGCGGAACGGCGACCTCATCGCGGCCGTGGAACAGGGCAAGGTCGGCGGGGCGCTGCCGACGGCGTGGGACAGGCCCCTGCCCGACGCCGCGTATGGCGGTCTTGAGCTGGAGGCACCCACCGGTCCGGACGTTCGCGGCGGTCGGGCAGCACGCGGCGGCTCTCGCTGACCATCGGTCAACGAATCCCGCCGATTGGGAAGGCAGCGCCCTAGGTCTGTCAACCCGCTGACCGTCGGTCACCGCGTGGACGGATCAGATCCGCGAAGTCGCGAGATGCTGTCCGTCGGTCAGCGCCACGGTGCTCCGGGGTGGTCCGCCGCGAGAAACGTTGACCGTCGGTCAGCGCCACGGTGCTCCGGGGTGGTCCGCCGCGAGAAACGTTGACCGTCGGTCAGCGCCACGGTGCTCCGGGGTGGTCCGCCGCGAGAAACGTTGACCGTCGGTCAGCGCCACGGTGCTCCGGGGTGGTCCGCCGCGAGAAACGTTGACCGTCGGTCAGCGCCACGGTGCTCCGGGGTGGTCCGCCGCGAGAAACGTTGACGGTCGGCAATCAGCGGAGCCAGAAGCCGATGAAGATCAGCACGAACCCGACGATCGCGATGATGCCGGCGATCTGGGTCTGACGGCGGAGTTCGGACATCGCGACGGATGCCCCGGTCGGGCCGGTGTCCTCGGTGCGGAGTCCGCCGCGCCAAGCCTCGTACCGATCGACATTGGCTTGCTGCTCCCGCAGCGCCCGATAGCGCGACCACGGGCCCCTGGCCCGCGTGTAGCCGATCGCCACGAGCGCCACCCCGAGCGCCCAGAAGATGATGTTCGTGAGGGTCATCCCTCCAGCCTCTCGCGGATCAGCGCCTGGACCACGGCGGCATCGGCCTGGCCGCGGGTCGCCTTCATGACCTGGCCGACCAGGAAGCCGACGGCCTGGGTCTTGCCCGCGCGGTAGTCGGCGACCGCGCCCTCGTTCGCCGCGAGCACCTCGTCGACCGCGGCGCCGACGACGTCCGTATCCGAGATCTGCCGATAGCCGCGTTTGGCGACGATGTCCGCGATCGTGGCTCCCGTCGCGGCGTGCGCCGCGAGCGCGTCCTTGGCGTTCGAGCGAGAGATCGCCCCGTCGTCGACGAGGCTGACGAGAGCGGCCAACTCGTTGGGCACGACATTGACGGGCGCCTCCGCCGAGGCCGCGTTGCGGAGCCGCAGGTACTCGCCGGTCACCCAGTTCGCGACGGACTTGGCGGCGATCGAGGGATCGGCCGCGAGACCGGCCTCGAACAGCGTCGCCGCGTCACGGTCGGCGACGAGCACGGCCGCGTCGTAGGCGCTCAGTCCGAACGTCGTCGTGAACCGGTGCCGTCGGGCCGCGGGAAGCTCGGGCAGGGCCGCTGCGATCTGCGCGAGCCATGCCGGTTCGACGTGGAGTGGCGGCAGGTCGGGCTCGGGGAAGTAGCGGTAGTCGTCCGACGTCTCCTTCGATCGCATGTGGTAGGTCGCCCCGCGATCGTCCGACCAGCCACGCGTCTCCTGGGTGAGCGGCTCGCCGGCGTCGAGGGCCGCTGCCTGTCGCTCGATCTCGAAGGCGATGGCCCTCTCGACGGAACGGAACGAGTTCATGTTCTTGACCTCGGCCCGCGTCCCGAACTCGACTGCCCCACGCGGCCGCAGCGACACATTCGCCTCGACCCGCATCTGACCGCGCTCCATGTCGGCGTCGGATGCGCCGATGGTCCGCAGCAGCAGCTGCAGCTCCTCGGCGTAGCGACGGCCTTGCTCGGCCGTTCGGAGGTCAGGATCTGTGACGATCTCCATCAACGGTGCGCCCGAGCGGTTGAAGTCGACCAGGCTGACCTTCCGTCCGTCGGCGGTCGTCGCGTGCACGAGCTTGGCCGTGTCTTCCTCGAGGTGGGCGCGCGTGATCCCGATCGTGAACGGCCCGTCCGACGTCTCGATCGTCAGCCGCCCCGCCGAGGCGAGCGGGAGGTCGTACTGACTGATCTGGTAACCCTTGGGCAGGTCCGGGTAGAAGTAGTTCTTGCGATCCCACCTGGTCGCCTCGGGCGTGGTCGCCTCGATCGCGATGCCGGTCGCGAGGACGAGCTCGACGGCACGTCGATTGATGACCGGGAGGGCGCCGGGCAGGCCCAGGCAGACGGGGCACACGTGCGTGTTCGGGGGGGCACCGTCGTATGCCGTCGCGCACGAGCAGAACATCTTCGACTCGGTGCGCAGCTGGCAGTGCACCTCGATGCCGATGACCGCCTCGTAGCGGTCGAGGGCCGGGGTACCGATCGTGTCGCCGTGGGTGGTCTCGATGGCCATTCGGAAGAGTCTCGCATACCGGGTCGGAGCGGCCCGTCCGGGGGCGCACCGACGGCGGGTGCTCATTCATCGCCAGAGCGTCACTGTGAGCGACATTGTCACTGTGAGTGACACGATCGGCACAGCCGTGCACGATCGATCGCCCAGACGACGTCCAACTGCATCCTGGGCGATCGGCGCGTGCTCGTTCATCGCCGGAGCGTCACTGGGAGTGACGTTGTCACTGTGAGTGACACGATCGGCACAGCCGTGCACGATCGATCGCCCAGACGACGTCCAGCTGCATCCTGGGCGATCGGCGCGTGCTCGTTCATCGCCGGAGCGTCACTGGGAGTGACGTTGTCACTGTGAGCGACACGATCGGCACAGCCGTGCACGATCGATCGCCCAGACGACGGTCGACTGCATCCTGGGCGATCGGCGGGTGCTCATTCATCGCCAGAGCGTCGCTGAGGGCGACATTGTCCCTGTGAGTGACGCGACGAGCAGCGTCGCGACGACCCGCGAGGGCCGGCGCCACGACCGGGGGCTAGCGCCCGAACACGACCCCGGCCGCGGCGAGGAACAAGCCGTAGAGCGCGACAGCCAGCCACGCCACGCGGACGACGTCGGGACGTTCCTGGAAGGGGACAGGCTGCGTGCCACCCCTGTCGTTGGCGACGACCCCGCGACCGACGCGGCTCACCACGGCGCGACCGGAGCCGACGATGGTCAGGATGATCCCGGACATGAAAAGGACAGCGACAGCCGGCTCCATGGAACCCCCTTGATGTGACGGATGTGGCGGCATGTGACGGTGCCGCGGATGAGGACAAGGACATCCTAGCGCGACCCCGAGCGGGATCCGCAGGGACCCGATGGGACTACCTGTCGACCACCGCCATGGCTCCCATCCGCTCGGCCGGCGTCGGGGTCGCGGGGTCATCGAGAGCCGCCAGGTCGGCAGGCTCGAGGCTCCGCCAGGCAGCCCCGGCGGTGATCGCCTCGTAGCCGCGAGCCAGCTCGAACAACCTGGGCTCCGACCACGGCGCGCCGATGAACTGCAACCCGACGGGCAGGCCTTCGGACAGACCGGCCGGGATCGAGATGCCCGGCAGCCCGGCCATATTCACTGGCAGCGTGCACGCGTCGGACAGGTACATCGCCACGGGATCCTCGAGTCTGGCTCCGAACCGGAAGGCGACCGTCGGTGAGGTCGGCGCCACGAGCGCGTCGAAGCCCTGCGCCCACAGGGCATCGAAGTCGCCCTTGATCAGCGTGCGCACCTTCTGGGCCTTGAGGTAGTAGGCGTCGTAGTAGCCGGCCGACAGCGCATACGTCCCGAGCATGATCCGGCGCTTCACCTCCGGCCCGAAGCCACCGCCTCGCGTCGCCAGATAGTCAGCGAGCACGTCGCGGCCCTCGCCCAGCCGCCGCCCGTAGCGGATGCCGTCGTAGCGCGCGAGGTTCGCCGACGCTTCGGCCGGTGCCACGATGTAGTAGGTCGCGAGCCCGTACTCCGTGTGCGGCAGCGACACGTCCTCGATGATCGCGCCGGCCGCCTCGAGCGCCGCCACCGCTTCGCGGACGCGCGCCTCGACCCCGGGCTCCATGCCCGCCACGAAATACTCGCGCGGCAGACCGAGCCGCTTGCCGCGCAGGGTCGAGGCAGCCTCGTCGTCGCTCGGCCGGCAGCGCCAGCAGGGCATCCGGGACGGGCTCCGGCGATGAGGTCGAGTCGCGCTCGTCGCGGCCCGCGACCGCGTGCAACAGCGCCGCCGCGTCCCGGGCGTCGCGGGCGAACGGCCCGATCTGATCGAGGGAGCTCGCGAACGCGACGATGCCGTAGCGGCTCACGCGGCCGTAGGTCGGCTTCATCCCGACGATCCCGGTCAGCGCGGCCGGCTGCCGGATCGAGCCGCCCGTGTCGGTGCCGATCGAGAGCGGGGGCATGGAAGGCGGCAACGGCGGACGCCGAGCCACCGCTCGAGCCGCCGGGGACACGGTCGAGCGCCCACGGATTGGCGGTCGGCCCGAACGCCGAGTGCTCCGTCGACGAACCCATCGCGAATTCGTCCATGTTCGTCTTCCCGAGGATCACCGCGCCGACGGCGCGCAGCCGCTCGGTGATATGGGCGTCGTAGGGGGACCGGTACCCCTCGAGGATCCGTGAACCTGCAGTGCACTGGCCGCCCTCGACCGAGACGAGGTCCTTCAATGCCACCGGGATGCCGAGCAACGGGTGGAGCGCGCCCAACGTGGCGCTCCCCTCGCCGCGTGCCACTGCGATGCGGCGGTCGGCCGCATCGGCCGCCGCGAGCGCCCGGTCGCGATCCAGCGACAGCCAGGCGTGCAGGCCGCCGGTCCTGGCGCTCGGCCAGGTCCAGGTGGGCGGCCGCGAGGTCGCGCGCGGAGAAGTCGCCCGACCGCAGGCCGGCCGCCATCTGGTGGGCGCGGAGTCGCGTGAGCTCTGCCGTCATCGCGGGGGCGGGCTCAGTCGCCGCCGAGGATCGCCGGGACGACGATCGACTCCCCGTCGTGCTCGGGGGCGTTGGCAAGGACCGCCTCGCGCGGCAGCGACGGTCGCACGACATCGTCGCGCAGGATGTTCTCCAGCTCGATCGTCTGGGCGGTCGGGGCGATGTGGTCGGTGGGGACGGTGGCGAGGATCGCGTACTGATCGAGGATGTGGTTGAGCTGCCCCTCCAGACGCTCGAGTTCCTCGTCGGTCAGGCCGAGCCTGGCGAGATACGCGACGTGTTCGACGTCGGCGCGCGACAGGGTGGCCATGGACCCGATGATAGCCGAGCGACTTGGACCGACCGTTCCCCAGGCGGGCAAGTGTCGCCGTGCCGACAGCCAGCTGGCGCACCAAGCGAGATCGAGGGACGTCTCCCAGTCAAACACTCTCCCGGAGGCGACCTGTGCGCATCTCATCCTCGGCGCTCGCTACGACCATCACGACCAGCCTTGTCGTGGGCCTCCTCCTGGTGGCGTGCACGTCGTCCCCATCCGCGTCGCGAGCGCCGTCCACGGCAGCGACACCGGCACCGACCGGAGCGACGAGTCCGTCCGCCCCAGCGGAGTCGAGCACACCAACCGACGTCAGTCGGCCACCGACCTGGACCCCGACCCGAGCCATGAACACGTCTCGCGGTTTCCACACCGCGACGCTCCTGTCCGACGGAACGGTTCTTGTCGCCGGCGGTTCCACCGGCAGCGAGCTGGTGACGCTCGCCGAACTCTACGACCCCGACATCCGGACGTGGACGGCGACCGGACCGATGGTCCACGCACGCTACGGTCATACCGCGACCCTCCTCCAGGACGGCACGGTGCTCGTAGCTGGTGGCATCGGCGCTGGCGATGTCGATGCGTCGGAACGATCCGCGGAGCTCTACGACCCCAGGACCCGTGTCTGGACGGCGACCGGGCCGATGACGGTCAGCCGTACGCTCCATACGGCCACGCTCCTTCCAGATGGCACGGTGCTGGTGACTGGTGGCAGCGGCCGGACGACGAATGGCGCCGAGTTGGCGTCAACCGAACTGTTCGACCCGCGGACCGGTCGCTGGCAAGCCGCCAGCGATATGCTCGAAGCCCGGTACGGCCATACCGCCACACTCTTGGCGGGTGGCGTGGTGCTCGTGGCCGGCGGCGTTCCGCTCGGCGCAGAACACGTCGCCCCGGTCGGATCCAACCTCGCGACGGCCGAGCTGTACGACCCAACCAGCCGATCGTGGGCGACCACAGGGGCAATGAGTGACGGTCGTGCCAAGCACACTGCCACGCTCCTTGACGATGGCACAGTCCTTGTCACCCGGTTCGGGCCACTTGGGTCCACGCAGCGCTACGACCCGGAGACTGGATCCTGGACAGTCACGCAGGACCCGGACGTCGTCCGATACGGGCCGACCGCGACGCTCCTGGCTGATGGACAGGTGCTGGTCGTCGGTGGCTACGGCGACGACGCCGGCAGCGGACGGGCAGCCGAGCTGTTCGATCCCGTCAGCGGGCGATGGATCGCGACCACCGACCTCGGCGTGGCCCGCGACGGGCACACGTCGACCCTGCTTACCGACGGCACCGCGCTCGTGGTCGGCGGCACGACCGGAAACGTGAAGGACTCCGCAGAGGTGTTCGATCCGGGCGAAGGCTTCTGAGATGGGGATCGTGGCCGCGGCCTTCCACACGTCATCCGGAGAGCATCCAATGCGCGTTTCGTACTCGGCGATCGCGGCGTCGATCATGGCCTCGCTTCTCGTCGCGTGCACGTCGAGTCCGAACTCGAGCTCGAGCACGAACCCGAGTCCGAGCCAGGTGGTCATCTCGACGTCGGCACCGCCCGGGCAGCTGGCGTCCCCAGCCACGTCGGCGGCGCGTTCCGCTCCTGCCGTGGAGTCCCCGGTCGCGACGCCGTCGGTGACTCCCATGCCGACCCCGGAGGTCCGGCGGGCACCGCGGTGGCTCCCTGCCGGGCATATGGCCCAGCCCCGCGGATTCGGCTCCATCGCCACGCTTTTACGCGACGGCACGGTGCTGCTAGCGGGAGGCGACCGCTCCCAGGCCCGCGACGAGATCTACGATCCGGGCGCCGGGACATGGACGCCGACTCGAAGCATGGCCGATTGGCGCTTCGACTTCAGCGCGACACTGCTCAGGGACGGCAGGGTGCTCGTGGCAGGCGGCAGGACCGCCGCCGGCGTCGAAGAACGATTGGCCACTGCCGAGCTGTACGACCCGGTGACCGGTCGATGGACGGCCACAGGGAGCATGACCGGGGAACGCGGCGGCCACACGGCCACGCTCCTTCCGGATGGCAGGGTGCTGGTGACCGGCGGTCATGTCTATACGAGCGACCCCGGCGGCAGACGCCCCCTGACCTCGTCCGAGCTGTACGATCCGGCGACCGGACGGTGGACCGCCACCGGGAGTCTCGTCACGGCCCGCGGCGGGCACGTCGGGACGCTATTGCCGAGCGGCAAGGTCCTCGTCGCGGGTGGCGCGTCCCTCGCTGCGAGCACGCTGGCTTCCGCCGAGCTATACGACCCAGCGAACGGGCGGTGGACGGCGACAGGAATCATGATCCATGAACGCTATGGACCGGCCATCGTTGGGTTGCCCGACGGCACCGTCCTCGTGATCGGCGGTCAGGATAGCGACACCACCGCCAAGACGGCCGAGCGGTACGACCCGGATAGCGGCCGATGGACGGCGACCGGGAGCCTGGACGAGGGTCGGCACAGCTTCTCGGCGTCCCTCATGGCTGACGGTCGAGTCCTGGTAGCGGGCGGTCGTAGCGCCGACCGGTTCGGGATCGCGTTGGCCTCGGCCGAGCTCTACGATCCGCAGCGTGGTCGGTGGACCCCCACGGCGGGCATGGATGCCGGCCGGATCTATGCTGCGGCCACGGTGCTCGACGATGGCACGGTCCTCGTCGCCGGTGGGGCCGGCGATGGGTGGTTGACCTCAGCCGAGCGCTACGACCAGAACGGAGGGGCGTAGGCGCAGCCGGCCAAGCCGACGCGTCGTGGGCCGTGATCCTACGATGCGGCCGTGCACGTGCATCGGCCACCCACGGAGTGGAACCTGTGACCTTGCCGCGTGTGCGCCCGATGCTGGCCGCCGACCTCGACCCGGCCGTGCGAGCGGTCCTTGCCGACGACTGGGGCGACCGCCGCGCGTGGTTCGAGTTCGCGCTCGCGTCGTCGAGCTGCCGGATCTTCGTCGCCGAGGACGGAGGTGGCGCGATCGTCGGGACCGGGGTCGCCACGATCAATGGGCCCGTGACGTGGGTCGGGACCATCTGGGTCGCGCCCGAACAGCGCGGCCATGGCCTCGGCCGGGCGCTGACCCAGGCAACGATCGATGCGGGCGAGACCGCCGGCTCCCGAACTTTCGTGCTTGTAGCGACCGACCGCGGCCGGATCTTGTACGAGCGGATGGGGTTCGAGGTCCAGACCTGGTACAGGACGATGGAGGCGCCTGGTCTCCCCGGCTCGGCCGAAGCGGCCCCGATCGATCCGGGCATCCGCGCATTCCGGATCGCTGACCTCGACGCGATCGCGGCGCTCGACCGCGCGGCGACCGGCGAGGACCGACGAAGCGTCATCGCCGACCTGGCGACCCCGGACGGGACCCGCGTCCTCGAGCTCGATGGGGCCATCGGCGCGTTCGTCATCCGCGCCCCGTGGGGCGGCGGGGCCACGGTCGCGCCGCGCGTCGAGGATGCGCTTGCCGTCCTGCACGCGCGACGGGTGGCAGCCGGTCCTGGCAAGCGCGTCCGCTGCGGGATCCTCGCCGAGAACAGCGCCGGCGCCGACGCCCGCGTGTCGGACGGCTGGACGGAGGCCTGGCGGGCGCCCCGACTCATCCGCGGCGAGCCTCTGGACTGGCAGCCCGACCACATCTGGGGCCAGTTCAATCACGCGATGGGCTAGCGCCCGCCCTCAGCGCTGACCCAAGGGTCCCGGTGGGACCGTCCGAAGGTGGGATGGTCGGCGGGGTATTTCGGCGGCGACCCTATGCGTCGATGATCTCGACTGTCTGCCTGCAATGCGGGACCCCGGCCGCCCGCGAAGATGCCACTTTCTGTCGCCGCTGCGGGCTGCCGTACGGCGATGCGCCGCGCGCCCACGCCGAGCTTCCGAGCTGCACGATCTGCTACCGCACGGTGGACGACGATGGGCGTCTGGACAGCCTCGACCTGCCGGGCCTGCGCGTCGACCTCCGTCGCCATATGGCGGAGCACGATCGGCATCCTGTCGGTGACGACGACTGGCTCGACACACTGCGAGAGGGCGACCGCCTCCGGTGGGGTCGCTGGACGGCGCCGTTCGAGACGGTCCGGCGCTACCTGGTCACCGGTCAGATCGATGCAGGCCGCAACCGCCAGCTCGCACATGACCTCATCGTGACCGCCATGACCCAGCTGCGCCGGTGGGGCCCCGATGGGGTGATCATGGGCGACCAGCCCGAATGGCAGGCCGCACGGACCGCGGTGAGCGAGCTGATGGAGCGCTACGCGACCGGGCGCCGCTAGCGCTCAGGCGTCCTCGCCCGCCAGCAATCGTCGGAACCCCGCCTCGTCGAGGACGGGCACCCCGAGCTCCTGGGCCTTCGCAAGCTTGGATCCGGCACTCTCACCGGCGACGACGTAGTCGGTCTTCTTCGAGACGGAACCGCCCGGCTTGCCGCCCGCGGCGCGGACCGCCTCCTCGGCCTCCTGGCGGCTGAACCCCTCCAGCGTCCCTGTCACGACGACCGTCTTGCCGGCCAATGGCCCTGCCTCCGCCTCAGCCGGCCGTGGCTCGGGGAGCTCGGGCTCGATGCCCGCAGCGGCGAGATCGCGCAGGACCTCCCCACCCGGACCGTCCGGCCCGAAGTACGCGGCCAGGCTCGTCGCGACCGTCGGCCCGACCCCGTACACCTCCTCGAAGGCCGCGCCATCGACGCTCTCGAGGTACGTAGCAGCCCGCTCCAGCCAGCCGTCCCCGCGCGGGACCCGTTCGACCAGCCACAGCGACAGGTCGGTGGCGGTCTGTTCGCCGACCTGCGGGATCCCCAGTCCGTTGAGGATCCGCGCCAGGGGTCGACGGCGCGAGCGCTGGATCGACCGGTGGAGGTTCTCGGCGCTCTTGCGTCCGAATCGATCGAGTCCCTCGAGATCCTCGACGGACAGGCGGTAGAAGTCGCCGCGCCGCTGGATCATGCCGCGCTGCAGCAGCTGCTCCAGCACCTTCCAGCCGGCCCCCTCGATGTCCATCCCGCCGCGACCGACGAAATGCGACAGCTCCTGGGAGACCCGCGCCGGGCACTGCGGATTCGGGCAGTACACCCGGACCGCGCCCTCGTCCTGCACGACTCTCGTGCCGCACACCGGGCAGGCCTCGGGCATCTCGAATTCGCGTTCCGCTCCCGTCCGCTTCTCGACGAGCGGGCGCACGACCTCGGGGATCACGTCCCCCGCCTTCTGCAGGATTACGTGATCGCCGATGCGGATGTCCTTGCGCCGGATCTCATCGAGGTTGTGGAGCGTGGCCCGAGCCACGGTCGAACCGGCCACCTTGGTCGGCGTGAGGTGGGCGACCGGCGTGAGCGTTCCCGTGCGCCCGACATAGGGGACGATGTCCTCGACTGTGCTCTCGACCTGCTCCGGCGGGAACTTGTAGGCGATCGCCCAGCGCGGCGCCCGGCTGACCATGCCCAGTCGCTCCTGCTGGTCGAAGCGGTCGACCTTGACCACGACGCCGTCGGTCTCGTACGGCAGGTCGTGGCGCGCCTCGCGCCAGCGCTCGGTGAAGGCGATGACGCCCTCGATGTCGAGATCGGCCTCGTGCTCCGGGTTCTCAGGCAGCCCGAGCCGACCGATCCGGTCGAGCGCGTCGGACTGGGTCCGCAGGGAGCCGTCGCCTTCCTCCAAGAGCTGGTACGCCCAGAACGAGAGCAGCCGGCTGGCCGTGACGGCCGGGTCCTTCTGGCGCAGCGAGCCCGCGCCCGAGTTGCGCGGATTGGCGTACAGCGGCAGGCCGGCCTCCTCGCGCTCGCTGTTGATGCGCACGAACTCGGCCTTCGGCATGAAGACCTCGCCGCGAACGTCGGCTGCCACGGGCTCGGCCAGGCGATCCGGGATCACCGCGATCGTCCGCAGGTTCGCGGTCACGTCCTCGCCGGTCGTCCCGTCGCCCCGGGTGGCGCCCTGGACGAAGCGGCCGCGTTCGTATCGAAGGGTCACGGCCAGGCCGTCGAACTTGAGCTCGGCGACGTAGCGCAGGTCCGGAGCCCCCTCGGGCGGTGCCGGGGCGCCGAGCCCACGGCGAACGCGCACGTCGAACGCCCGCAGCTCATCGTGGCTGAACGCGTTCGACAGGCTCAGCATCGGCCGCCGGTGGCGGACCTCGTCGAACACGCTGCCCGCCGGCGCCCCACCGATCCGCTGGGTCGGCGACTCGTCGGTGATCAGCTCGGGATGGGCCGTCTCGAGGGCGACCAGCTCGCGGAAGAGCTGGTCGTACTCCGCGTCCGACATCTCGGGCGCGTCCTGGGCGTGGTACAGCTCATTGGCCCGATCGAGCGAAGACGCCAGCTCGGCATGGCGCGCCGTCGCGGCCTCGATGTCGAGGGCGGACGCCGACTCGACGAGCGCCGGATCGACGGGCGGCAGTTGGACGGTCATAGGTCGGAGGGTAGCGAACGGCTTGCGTCCGCGCCGGGCACGGTCCGGTAATACAACAACGGCCCGTCCTCCTCGCCCCGGGCGCCCTCCGAGAAGAGGTAGACCGTCACCAGCAGCGCCTCGTGCCCGGCGATCTGGATCGATTCGATCGTCGGGTTCGCCACCGATACGCTCCCCGCGTGCGTGCGGATCGTCAGCTCCTCGGCGCCACCCGACCCCGCGTCGTACAGGAAGATGCGCCAGGCCGACCAGTCGTCGGGGCGCACTTGCCCCTCGATCAGGGTCAGGTCGTAGCCGCGGAACGTGAAGCTGTCCCGGTCGCCGATGTGGCCTTCGACCCCGGCATCGATGAGTGCCGAATCCACGTCGCGCCGGGTCGTCGAGGTCCATGACGTCCAGTCGGTCGATCCCTGCGCCTCCAGGTCACGTTCGCACCCGGCGTGGTAGTGGAATGTCAGATCGACCCTGGCCGGGCTCGCGGCCGTGATATCTGGTGTGCCCTCGCCGCACGCCTGCATGGTGATCGGAACGTCGAAGTGGCGCGCCGGTCGATTCGCCAGCAGATCCTCCCAGCTCGCGAACGACTCGATCACGTTGTGGATGGGATCCGGCTCCTGCTCCCAAGCCAGGACGTAGCCCCCGCCGTCCATGGAGCCGATCGTCGGCTGTGAGCCCTTGGCGGCGTAGACCGCACGCGAGCTCCATGCCAGCAGGTCGGGGGAGGTCGCAAGGTGCACGTCGAACTCCAGCGCCGCGTCATCCCACGCGTGATAGACGGCCGCAAAGCTCGCCGCTTCAGGCACCCAGATGACTTTGGCACCGTCCATCCAACGCCCGCGGTCATCCACGAGGCGGTAGCGGTGCTCGGTCGACTGCGTGACATCCTCTATGAGCGAGCGCAGCTCGGCTCGCGCCTCGGCGACAGTCGATGGACTCGCGGGCGGGCGTTGAGCGCAACCGCCGACCACCAGCGCGACGACGATGAGCGTGATGAGGTCGCGGAAGTGGCCCACGTCGGCATCGTAGGGCGAACCGGTACGCTTCGGCGATGACACCCACCGATCTGAATCGTCGACTGCTCGACGCCGCCTCGAGCGGCGATGCGATCGGTGTGCGCGCCGCGCTGTCCGCCGGCGCCGACGCCGATGCTCGCGACGCCGCCGGTACCCCGGCGACCATGCTCGCCACCGTCGGGCACCACGCAGAGGCACTGCGCGTCCTGCTCGACGGTGGCGCGGACGTCGACGCGCAGGACGACCAGCGCGCAAACCCCCTGTTGTACGCGGGCGCCGAGGGATTGCTCGATATCGTCCGGATCGCGAACGAAGCCGGCGCCGATCCGACGATCCGCAATCGGTATGGCGGCGTCGCCACGATCCCGGCAGCCGAGCGGGGTCACGTCGAGGTCGTGCGCTACCTGCTGAACGAGACGGATATCGACGTCGACCACGTCAACGACCTGGGCTGGACGGCTTTGCTCGAGGCGATCCTGCTGTCCGACGGCGGGCCGCGTCACCAGGAGATCGTGCGCCTCCTGATCGAGAACGGCGCCGACGTGGACCAGGCCGACGGCGACGGTGTGCGGCCACTGGCGCATGCGAGGGCCAGGGGTCAGAGCGAGATCGTGGCGTTGCTCGAGGAGGCCGGCGCCACGACCTAGCCGACGATCTCCAGGTTGGCGAGGCTGGCCAGCATCGTCTTCCGCCCGACGCCCGGGTCCTTGAAGGCGACGGTGATCTCCTCGTCGCTGCGGGTGAGCTTCGAGGTCACGACAATGCCGTCTCCCCACCGCCCGTGACGCACGCGATCGCCGTCGCGGAACTGGCGCTCGCCGGGGATCACGGGTCGTGGCGGTCGGGCGGGTGCCGCGGTCCCGGGTTCAGTGCCGATGCCGAGTGCGCCCGACGGTGCCCCCGCCTCGAACGCCTCGCGCCGTGCTGCCAGGTCGCGGCTCGGTCGGAACGACTCGCCTTCCGCCGGCGCACCGGGCCGGCCGCTGCCCTGCCGATACGCCGGTCCGGGTCCCCGGGTCGGCGTGTTGAACCGCGTCGTGCGGCGCTGGCCGAACACGAGGTCGAGATCGAGGTCGCGCTCGGGCTCGTCGAGGCCACCGAGGCGCGGGCCGATCATCAGCTCGGCCGGGATCTCGAGCAGGAACCGCGACGGGACCGACGCCTGACCCATCCCCCAGGTCGCCCGGCGCCAGGCGTGCGACAGGTACAGGCGCCGCTTGGCGCGGGTGATGCCCACGTACGCCAGGCGGCGCTCCTCCTCGAGCTGCTGCTCGTCATCGAGCGCGCGGCTGTGCGGGAACAGACCCTCTTCGAGCCCGGCGATGAACACGACCGGGAACTCCAACCCCTTCGCGGCATGGAGCGTGATCAGGGTGACCGCGTCGGCGTCGCCCTCGTACGAGTCCTGATCGGCCACGAGCGCCGTCTCCTCGAGCAGCCGGTCGAGCGCGTCCTCGGGCTCGAGGTCGTCATAGCGCGTCGTCACCGAGCGCAACTCGAGCAGGTTCGCCCAGCGATCCTCGCCGTCCTCCGAGCCGTCGGCGAGCATCGCGCGGTAGCCCGACGCCTCGAGCACCTCGTCGAGCAGCTCGGGGAGCGGCAGCACCCCGATCCGGCTCCGTAGGCGCCGGATCAGCGCGGCGAACTCGGCCAGGGCGTTCCGGGTCCGCGGAGCGAGGAGTGGCAGATCCCCACGCGCTCCGCGCTCGATCGCGCCCCAGTACGTGCCAGGCTCGCCGGTCCCGGGATCCGTCGCGGCCGCGGCCGCCCGCAACGCCTCGACGGTCTTGTCGCCGATCGAGCGGGCCGGCACGTTGATGACCCGCTCGAAGCTGACGCTGTCCGTGTCGGACCTCAGGATGCGCAGGTAGGCCAGTGCGTCCTTCACCTCGCGGCGGGCGTAGAACCGCGTCCCGCCGATGAGCTGGTAGCGCAGGCCGTAGCGCAGGAACAATTCCTCGATCGCGCGGGACTGGGCGTTCATGCGGTACATGACCGCGATGTCGCGGGCGCGGAACTTGGTGTCCTCGTCGCTCTCGTCGGCCCGCCTCGTCAGGGCCGTCCCGCGGCCGCCGATCAACCCCTCGACCTGGCGGGCGATCCACTCGGCCTCCTCGTCCTCGTTGTACGCCTCGAAGCGCTGGATCTTCAGCCCACCCGAGATCTCGGTCCAGAGCTTCTTGTCCTTGCGCGCCGTGTTGCGCGAGACGACCGCGTGGGCGGCGTCGAGGATGAGTTGGGTCGAGCGGTAATTGCGTTCGAGCTTGACGACGGTGGCATTCGGCCAGTCACGCTCGAAATCGAGGATGTTGCGCAGGTCGGCGCCGCGCCACGAGTAGATCGACTGGTCGTCGTCGCCGACGACGCGCGAGGTTGCCGCGCTTGCTCGCGAGTGCCTTGATCCACAGGTATTGGGCGCGGTTCGTGTCCTGGTACTCGTCGACGTGGAGGTAGTGCCAGCGATCCTGGTAGCGGGCGAGGACGTCGGGTGCCTCCTGGAACAGCCGCACCGCCTCGAGCAGCAGGTCGTCGAAGTCGAGGGCCCGTGCCGTCTGGAGTCGCTGCTGGTAGCGGCTCGCGAGTCGCGCGATCGTCCGCTCCCGGTGGTTCGAGGCGTTCTCGGCGAGGAACGTCGGATCGAGCATCTCGTTCTTCGCCCGGCTGATGGCCCCGAGCACGATGCTCGGCCGGAACTCACCGGTCAGCGGCATGTCCTCCTCGCGCAGGATCTGCTTCATCAGCGCCTGCTGGTCGTCGGTGTCGTAGATCACGAACCGCCGGCTGATCCCGATCGCCTCGCCGTCCCGCCGGAGGACACGCGCGCAGATGGCGTGGAACGTGCCGGCCTGGACGTCTCGGCCACCCTCCCCGACCAGGCTGATGATCCGCTCGCGCAGCTCGGCCGCCGCCTTGTTCGTGAATGTCACCGCGAGGATGCGGAACGGCGGGACGCCCTTGACCCCGACCAGGTACGCGATGCGGTGCGCGAGCACGCGGGTCTTGCCGGATCCGGCGCCCGCCAGGATCAGGAGGGGGCCCTCGGTGGTCGTGACCGCCCGTGCCTGCTCCGGGTTGAGGGCGCGGAGGATCTGCTCCTCGCGCTCGGCTCGGCGTTTGGCCAGCACCGCCGGGTCGGGCGGTGGTGCCGGCGGGGCGGTCGGATCGCGCTCGGGGGTCGCCGCCCCGGCGTCGCGCAGCCAGTCGGGTTCGTCGGGGGCCGCGTCGGACACCTCGGCGGTGACGGTGCCGGGTGTCGCGACGGCGTCGTCGAGGGTCGGGTCGCCGGTCCGGCGACGACGAGTGGGGCTCACCCTCGCATTCTAGGGTGGGGGGTCGGTCTCAGCCTTAACCGGTGCCCTCGACTTGGTCGCCCGGCGGTGGCGCGATCTGCACAGGCTCGTTCCAGCGCGTGAACGTGGCTTCGAGCGTGACCTTGCCCGTGTCGCCGAGATCGACCGCGGCGGTGATCCCGGACAGCCTGGTGGTGACCTGCTCGATATGCAGGGTCAGGTCGACTGTCGCGCCGGAGACGTCGGGCAGCGGGATCGGAAGACCCGTCGGCAGCTGCGCGCCCCCGCCGAGGGCGACGAGGTCGTCTGCGGTGAGCGGGATGGACAGCGTGTAGCACGTACCGCCCGCGCACGGGACGTCGGGACCCTTGACCGGGGCGAGGTCGGCCCGGGACATCAGATCCGCCAGACCCTTGAGTGGGTTCTCGGGCGGCGCGCCGAGAGCCGACGGTCGGAACTTCGGGCCAGTGAATGTCGTTTTCAGGAACAGCGTGTCGTCAGCGACAACGACCTCGCCAGCGAGGCCCATGAGGTTCGGCGAGGAGAAGGTGGCCCGTGTCTTGCGACCGGCGATGTCCAGGTCGGCCGCGAGGGTCGTTCCTGCGAGATTGATGTCGCCTTGGGCACCGCCCCCGAGCAGATCCAGGGTCAGCGTTCCTTCGGCCTTGAGATCGACGTGCACGCTCGTAGCGGCCGTGGTCGTGGTGACGGCCGCGGCGAGGATCTCGTTGGGATCGTCGAGCACCGCGACGGGCTGGCCCTGGCAGCCGCCAGCCGCCAGGAGGGTGACGAGGACAAGGAGTTTGATTCGCATCAATCCAGCCTCGGCGCCCTCGTCGTGGCTGTCAAACGACCCGGATCATCGGGTCGCTCGGGGGTGCGGTCGGGGGTGTGGAGCTAGTCGGTGGCGGAGTCGGAGAGATCCAGGCCGGGGGCGGCGGCGGCGGGGCGACGGGCTCTACCTGCACCTCGATGCCGCCGATCCAGCCAGCCACGGCGTTGTAGATCACACACGCGATCGCGGTGAAGATCCAGCCGAGGATCCCGTAGAAGAGGATCGCGAAGATCCCGATCCCGAGAAGGGCACCCACACCGCCCTGCGCCTGCTGACTCCCGGCGATCCCCACGAAGGTGAACAGGATCAGAAACGGCACCACGAAGACGGCGATGATGACCATATACATGACGGCAACCACCGTCGACGTCTTCACGACGTTGAACCGTCGGATCCGATACATGTGGTCCCTCCGTTGGCGTCCGGCTGCGGGTTCGAGGCGAGTATGCCAAGTGGTGGTCCGTGGCCGCACCAACGGCCCGACCCCGCGGGCCCGTCCCGCGCCGCCGACGCGATCCCGCGGGCCCAGTCCCGCCCCGCCGACCCAGTCCCGTGCCGCCGGCCCAGTCCCGCCCCGCCGGCCTAATCCCGCCGGCCTAAGTCCGCCAGATACTCGCCCCAGGAGTCTTGGGCGCCGAATCCGGGCCGATCAGGGCTCAGAATGCGGCGCCGTTCGGATCGCCGTGCACGCATAAAGCGCGCGACCGGCCGAAATGACCGACGAGGACCGGGACTCCGCGCCGAAGACTCCCCACACGGGTATCTGGCGGAGACCGCGGCGGACCGGGGACCAGCCGCGCTCCTGGCTCCGGATCGTGTCACTCACAGTGACAATGTCTCCCTCAGTGACGCTCTGGCCATGAACGAGCACGCGCCGATGGTCCAGGATGCAAGTGGACGTCGTCTGGGCGATCGATCGTGCACGGCTGTGCCGATCGTGTCACTCACAGTGACAACGTCACTCCCAGTGACGCTCTGGCGATGAATGAGCACCCGCCGATCGCCCAGGATGCAGTTGGACGTCGTCTGGGCGATCGATCGTGCACGGCTGTGCCGATCGTGTCGCTCACAGTGACAACGTCGCTCACAGTGACGCTCTGGCGATGAACGAGCACGCGCCGATCGCCCAGGCTGCAGTTGGACGTCGTCTGGGCGATCGATCGTGCACGGCTGTGCGGATCGTGTCACTCACAGTGACAACGTCGCTCACAGTGACAACATCGCGCTCGGCGACGATCCAGGGATGAAGAGACACGAAGAAGCCCCGGCGTCTCCGCCGGGGCTTCCTGATCGACGTGGTCGAGACGGACCTAGAAGTCCATCCCTCCGCCGTGGTCGTGACCGGCGCCGGCGCCGGCCTTCTCCTTCTCCGGGAGGTCCGAGACCAGCGTTTCCGTGGTCAGGACCATCGCGGCGATGGAGGCGGCGTTCTGGAGGGCCGACCGGGTCACCTTCGCGGCGTCCACGATGCCCTTCTTGAAGAGGTCACCGTATTCGCCGGTGAGCGCGTCGTAGCCCTGGCCGGACTTGAGGCCCTTCACGTGCTCCACGACGACCTCGCCGGGCGCACCGGCGTTGTCGGCGATCTGCCGTGCCGGCGCCTCGAGCGCCTTGCGCACGATGTCGACGCCGACCTGGGCATCGCCACCGAGCTTGATCGAGTCGAGCGCCGGGATGGCCTGCAGGAGCGTCGTCCCACCGCCGGCGACGAGGCCCTCTTCGACGGCCGCGCGGGTCGTCGAGAGCGCATCCTCGATGCGGTGCTTCTTCTCCTTGAGCTCGACCTCGGTGGCCGCGCCGACCTTGATCACGGCGACGCCACCGGACAGCTTGGCGAGCCGCTCCTGGAGCTTCTCGCGGTCGTAGTCGGACGTGGTGTCCTCGATCTGGGCCTTGATCTGGGTCATGCGGGCCTTGATCTGGTCCGGCGCGCCGGCCCCGTCGATGATCGTCGTGTCGTCCTTCGTGGCGACGACGCGGCGGGCCTGGCCGAAGTCCTCGGCCGTGACCGAGTCGAGCTTGCGCCCGACCTCCTCGCTGATGACCGTGCCGCCGGTCAGGGTCGCGATGTCGCGGAGCATCTCCTTGCGGCGATCGCCGAAGCCCGGGGCCTTGACGGCCAGGACCGAGACGGTCCCGCGGAGCTTGTTCACGACCAGCGTCGCGAGCGCCTCACCGTCGATGTCCTCGGCGATGATCAGGATGGGCTTGCCCTGCTGGACGGCCTTCTCGAGCGCCGGGAGCATGTCCTGGACGCTGGAGATCTTCTTGTCGGTGATCAGGATGAGCGGGTTCTCGAGGACGGCCTCCATCCGATCGGGGTTGGTCACGAAGTACGCCGAGAGGTAGCCCCGGTCGAACTGCATGCCCTCGGTGTATTCCTTCTCGAGCCCGAGGCTCTGGCCTTCCTCGACGGTGATGACGCCGTCCTTGCCGACCTTGTCCATCACCTCGGCGATGATCTCGCCGACTTCGGGATCGGCCGCGCTGATGGCGGCGACCGCCGCGATCTGCTCGCGGTTGTCGACCGGTCGCGACTGCTTCTTGATCTCGGCGACGACCGCCTCGACCGCGGCCTCGATGCCGCGCTTGACGACCATCGGGTTGGCCCCGGCCGTCACGACGCGGAGGCCCTCGCTGACGAGCGCCTGGCCGAGCACGACCGCGGTGGTCGTGCCGTCACCGGCGACGTCGTCGGTCTTGGTCGCGACCTCCTTGAGGAGCTGGGCGCCCATGTTCTCGAACGGGTCGTCGAGCTCGATGTCGCGGGCGATGGTCACGCCGTCGTTGGTGATCGTCGGCGAACCGAATTTCTTGTCGAGGACGACGTTGCGGCCCTTGGGGCCGATCGTGACCTTGACGGCGTCGGCGAGGCGGTCGATGCCCCGCTTGAGCGATCGACGAGCGGTCTCGTCGAAGAGGATCTGCTTAGCCAATGTCGTATTCCTCCCAGGGAATCGGGGTGGGGTCGGGCGATGGGTTCTGGATGTCAGTCCTGGACGATCGCGAGGATGTCCTTCTGACTGACGATGAGGAACTCGTCGCCGTCGATCTTGAATTCGGTGCCGGCGTACTTCGCGTACAGGACCTTGTCGCCCTGCTTGACGTCCATCGGCTCGCGCTTCCCGTCGTCATTGATCTTGCCGGGGCCGGCCGCGATGATCGTCCCCTCCTGGGGCTTCTCCTTGGCGGTGTCCGGCAGCACGATGCCGCTCTTCGTCATCTCCTCGCGCGGGGTCGGCTCGATGACCACGCGGTCGCCCAGCGGGCGCAGCTTGGTCTTGGTCGCAGTGGCTGTGGCCAACGTGCAGTACCTCCTGTGACGGTCACGGCCGACCGTCGGGTGTTCGTTTCGTGGGCGGCGACCGCTCGGGTTTGGCGCAGTCGGCCGGTCCCTTGTCATTTGACGCATCGAGACGGGACGTCTGCCCCGCAGGGCGGTCCGTCGATACGTTAGCACTCTCTGTGTCAGAGTGCTAAGTGCAGATTACTGAACCCGCGGCGGCCCTGTCAACTCGCTCGGGCGGGTCGGCCGGTTAACGTTCATGACGGCGACCCGAAGGAGCGGTCGTAGGCGTCGACGAGGGAGTCGCCGAGGGCCTCTGTGCGCATGCCGCGGCACTCGGCGACCCACGCGGCGGTGATGCGCACATATGCGGGCTCATTGCGCGATCTGGGCGCACCTGGCGGGGCGAGGAACGGCAAATCGGTCTCCACAAGCAACGAATCAAGGGGGGTGATCGCGGCGACCTCGGCGGATGCCTCCTCCCCGCGCCGGAAGACGAGGCCCGAGAAGCTGATCGTCGCGCCGAGGTCGAGCATGGCCTGCGCGTAGTCGATCGGGCCGGAGAAGCTGTGGACGACCACCGACGGCCTGGTCGCCCCCATCGCGGTGAGCTCGCCGAGGAGCGCGTCCTGTGCGTCGCGCCGGCCGGCCGCGGAGCGGCAGTGGAGGATGGCCGGCCTGTCAAGCTCAGCGGCGAGGCGCAGATTGCGACGCAGGTTCGCCAGCTGGTCCGGGATCGGACTGAACACGCGGTCGTAGTCGAGGCCGGTCTCGCCGATCGCGACGACCCGCTTTTTTCGCGCCCAACGCTCGATGGTCTGCCAGCCGGCGTCATCGACCTTGGCGGCGTCGTGCGGGTGCACGCCAACCGCGGCATCGACCCAGGGCACGCGCTCGGTGAGCGCCAGCGCGCGCTCCGACGAGGCGACGTTCCAGCCTGGGACGAGGACCCGCTCCACGCCGGCGGTGCGTGCCGCCTCCAGGACGGCTTCGGCGTCGTCGCCGAAGCGATCGGCGTTGACGTGGCAATGCGAGTCGATCAGGCGCACCGGGGCATCGTAGGGCCGTTCGCGCCCTAGCTGTCCGAGACGGTGGCCTCAGCCTCTGGAGCTGCCTCGGAACTTGCCTCGGCCTCCGACTCGAGCCGCGGGAACAACGGCTCGGGGGTCGCGACCCGACCGGCCTCCCCTGCCCTGGCGCCCCACTCGAGCTCGCCTAGGAGAGACGAACCGCCGTTCCCGTCAGGCCCGTATCCGTACCCGTAGCCGAGCTGCGCGAGGATCCGCGGCGCAGAGGCCGGCAGGAACGGGGCCGCAGCCATGCCGACCAGCCGGCACGCCTCCACGAGGTCGCCGAGCACGCCCCGAAGTCGATCGCCCGCCGCCTCGTCGCCGGCCTTCCAGGCTTTCGCCAGGTCCCACGGCTTTTCCGCATCGACCACCCGGTTCGCACCGCCGACGAACTCCCACAGCTCGGCCAGCGCGTCGTGTAGCCGGCATCCTTCCAGCGCCTCGGCATAGAGGCGGATCGTGTCGTTCCAGCCCTCGGCCAGGGGTGACGCGACCTCGGCACGCGGCGCCGGGCGGACGCCCTCCAGGTACCGTTTGGTCATCGAGACCGTGCGGTTCACGAGGTTCCCGAAATCGTTGGCCAGGTCGGCGTTGTAGCGCCGGACGAAGGAATCCCAGGACACCTCGGCATCCCGGTCGAAGGGCACTTCGCGGAGCAGCACGTACCGCGCCCCGTCGGAGCCGAACGCCGCAACGAAGTCGTGCGGGTCCATGAAATTGCCGCGGCTCTTGCTCATCCGCTCGCCGCCGGCCGCCATCAGCCAGCCGTGTACCCACACGCGTCGGGGCGCCTCGAGCCCGGCACTCCACAGCATCGCCGGCCAGAAGATCGTGTGGAACCGGGCGATGTCCTTGCCGATGACGTGCAGATCGGCCGGCCACCAGCGCTCGAACGACGCGGAGTCGTCGGGGAAACCCGCGCCGGTGATGTAGTTGATGAGCGCATCGAACCAGACGTAGATGACGCCGGCCTCGGGGTCCCACGAGCCGTCCTCCCGCTGCGCCGTTTCGCCGTTCTCGGCGATCGGGAAGGGGATCCCCCAGCTACCGGGGGTCCGTTCGCGCGAGATCGAAAAGTCCTCGAGACCGCCCCGGATGAAGCCGAGCATCTCGTTGCGCCGGAAGTCCGGTTGCACGAAGTCCGGGTGATCGGCAAAGAACCGTTCGAGCCGTTCCTGGTAGGCCGACAGGCGGAAGAACCAGTTCCGCTCGGTCAGCCATTGGAGCGGCACGTCCGGGTGGTTCGGGCAGATCGTCCCACGCGCGGTCTCGATCACCTCGTTCGCGGAGCGGAAACCCTCGTTCGGGCAGTACCAGCCTTCGTACGTGCCGAGGTAGATATCGCCGTTCGCGTGCGCCCGGCGGACCATCTCCTGCGCCGCCCGGACATGATCCGGATCGGTGGTCCGGATGAATCGGTCGGGCGAGATCGCGAGCGCATCCTCGGCCGCCTTGAACAGCTCGACCTTCTCGTCGACGAACTCGCGTGCGGGTCGGTCCTCGTCGACCGCGGCCTGCGCGATGTTGATTGAATGCTCGTCGGTGCCGGTCAGGAAGCGTGTGTCGTCGCCGATCATCCGGTGCCAGCGCGCGATGACGTCAGCGCCGATCACCTCGTACAGCGTATGGACGCCGGGCTTCGAGTTCGCATACGCGATCGCCGTGGTCAGGTAGTAACGGGGACGGTCGGGCATCGGAGCGCGATGGTAGCAGCGGTGTCCGCTCCGTCCGGCGGTCGGCCGGCTTTTCATCAGTGGCGGAAGTGGCGGATCCCGGTCATGAGCATCGTTCCGTCCAGGAGATCGACTGCCGCGATGGCCTCGGCGTCGCGCATCGAGCCGCCCGGCTGAGCGAAGGCCCGAACGCCGGCCGCCAGACAGGCCTCGACCGCGTCGGCGAACGGGAAGAAGGCGTCGCTCGCGCAGGCCGCCCCGACAGTCGACAACGGGCCGAGCATCGCGTGGGCCTTCGCCACGGCCTGGCGGGCGGCGTCCACGCGTGAGGTCTGGCCACTGCCCATCCCCACCAGGCGGCGTTCCCGCACCAGGACGATCGCGTTGGACGTCACGCCTCGGACGAGCCGCCACGCGAGATCGAGGTCGAGCTGCTCCTCTGGTGTCGGCGCGCGACGCGTCGCGCAGGTCCATGTCGTCGTCACGTCGGTGAGGACATCCGGCGCGGTGACGAGCACCGCGCCACCCGCCGTGCGGATCGAGCCGAGCGGTGAGGCCGTGGCATCCGCGACGCGGTCGTCCGATGCGAGCAGCTCGTCGACCAGGACGCGGACATTGGGCTTGGTCGCAAGGACCTCGAGGGCCTCGGCTGTGTACGACGGCGCGATGACGATCTCGAGAAAGATCGAGATTAGCGCTTCCGCGACGGGGCGGTCCACCTCGCGAGTCAGCGCCACGACGCCACCGAACGCGCTGACCGGGTCGGCCTCCAGCGCGGCCTCCCAGGCGCCCAGCAGCGCCGGTCGCTCCGCCGCGCCGCACGGATTGGTGTGCTTCACGATCACGGCGCCGGGCCCGCGCAAGGCCCGACCCAGAACCGACGCCGCCGCCGCGTCGAGCACGTTGTTGTAGGACAGGGCCTTGCCCTGGAGGGGCGCCCGGTCGACGCCGAACGGCCCGTCGGCGAGGCTCGAGCCAGGCACACGGTAGCGGGCGGCCGGCTGGTGCGGGTTCTCGCCGTAGCGCAGCGTCTCGACCTTCTCGAGACCGACCGTCAGCGTCGACGGATACGGGTCGGGCCGCGCGTCGAGCAGTCCCGCGTCGACCAGGCGGTTCGGCAGCTCGGATGCGATCCGGGCGTCGTACGCAGCGGTGTGCGCGAACGCCTCCAAAGCGAGTTCCCGGCGCAGCCGATCGTCGAAGCCGGCTTTGGTGTCGAGCGCGGCGAGGACGTCGCCGTATCGCGACGGCGACGTCACGATCGCCACGTTTGCGTGGTTCTTGGCGGCCGCCCGGACCATCGACGGCCCGCCGATGTCGATCTCCTCGATCAGCTCGTCGACCGAGATCCCGGGCCGCTCGAGCGCGGCCGCGAACGGATACAGGTTCACGACGACGAGCTCGAATGGGGCGATCGCGGCGGCCAGCAGCTGGCGGCGATGGTCGTCAAGCGCGTCGATCGGCGAGCAAGCCCGCATGGACGCGCGGATGCAGCGTCTTGACGCGCCCGTCGAGCATTTCCGGGCTGCCGGTTACGGCCGCGACATCGGTCACCGGCAGACCGGCGTCGCGCAGCGACCTGGCGGTCCCGCCGGTCGAGACCAGCTCGAATCCGCGCGCGACGAGGCCCCGCCCGAGGTCGACGAGGCCGGTCTTGTCGGAGGCCGATAGGAGCGCCCGGCGTGGCGTCGGGGTGCCGGTGTCGGCGCGGTCCACATCGATTTCGACTTGGCGTCCGTCAGGGGCGACGGCAACCGCACCCGCCAGGAGCAGTCTGACGGCATGCGGCAGCAGCCGATGCTCGACGGCCTGGATGCGCTCGCGCAGGGTCGCCTCGTCATCGTTGGGCAGGACCGGGACCGCCTCCTGGGCCACGATCGGACCGCCGTCGAGCGTGGCGTCCACCAGGTGGACCGTCACCCCGGTCACACGCACGCCGTGCGCGAGCGCGTCGCGGACCGCGTGGGCACCGGGGAACGCCGGCAGCAGCGAGGGATGCGTATTGAGGATCCGGCCCGCGAGCGTCTCCAGCGTGCGTGGCCCGATCAGCCGCATGTAGCCGGCCAGGACGACGACATCCGGCTTGGCTCCCACGAGCGTCTCGGCGAGCGCCCCGTCATCGCCACCCTCGACGAGGGCGGTGTCGATCCCCTGCTCGGCGGCCCAGTCGAGCGCCGGACATGCTCGGTCCGCGAAGGCGAGGACGATGTGGCCACCGAGCTCACCGCGCACGGCGGCAGCCTGGAGCGCCCGCAGGTTTGAGCCCGTGCCCGACACGCCCACGGCGATCCGCCCACTCATGCGACCGACTCCAGGCTGCCCTCGATGTAGCGCACGCCGTCGGTCGAGTCGGCCTCGATCACTTCGCCGACCACGATCGCCTCGACCCCGTGCTCGCCGAGGGCGTCGATGGCCGCTGGGATCGCGGCCGGCGGCACGACCAGGACCATCCCGAGACCGCCGTTGAAGGTCGCGCGCAGCTCCTCGTCGTCGAGACCGCCCAGCGCGCCGAACAGGCGCATCACGGAAGGCATCGCCCAACGGCCCGGGTCGACTCGCGCCGCCATCTCGGCCGGCAGCGCCCGCGGGACGTTGCCGGGCAAGCCGCCGCCGGTGATGTGCGCGGCGCCGTGGATGTCGTGCCCCGACGGTGTCAGCGCCGACCGTGCCGCCAGTACGGCCTTCGCATAGATCTTCGTCGGGGTAAGCAGTACCTCGCCGAGCGTGGCCATCGATTCCTGAGGTGCGGCCTTCAGCAGCTCGTCGGTCGCGGCATCACCCAGCGTCCGACGCAGTCGCGCCTGGTACGGCTCGGCGAGATCGAGATCCCATTGCGCCACCAGCGACCTCACAAGCGAATAGCCGTTCGCGTGCAGCCCGCTCGAGACCAGCCCGAGGATGACGTCGCCGGCACGGACCGCCGAGCCGTCGATCACCCGCGACCGCTCGACGACGCCGATGCAGCAGCCGGCCAGGTCGAACTCGTCGACCTCGAGGACTCCCGGATGCTCGGCCGTCTCGCCTCCGACCAGCGCAGCGCCGGCCTCGCGACAGCCTGCCGCCACGCTGCCGACCAGCTCGGCCACGGCGACCGGATCGAGCCTGCCGACGGCCACGTAGTCGAGGAACGCCAACGGCTCGGCGCCGGTGCAGACGACGTCGTCGGCGCACATCGCGACGAGGTCGATGCCGATGGTGTCGAAGCGGCCTACGGTCGCGGCGATGACCGTCTTCGTGCCGACGCCGTCCGTCGAGGCGATTAGCAGCGGCTCGCGATAGCCCTCCGGGATCGAGAAGGCGCCGCCGAACCCGCCGAGACCCCCGACGACCTCAGGCCGGCGCGTCGAGTCGACGTGGGCGCGGATCAGCTCGACGGCCTGTTCCCCGGCGTCGACATCGACGCCGGCGTGTCGGTAGGCGGAGCGCGCTCGCTCAGTCACGCGCAGAGGCGACGACTTCTTCGAGGATGAACTTCCGGCTCGCCGTGTCGTACGGGACGGGCTCCGGATAGTTGCCGTCGAAGCAGGCGAAGCAGAAACGCTCGTACGGCAGGTCGAGCGCCGCGAGCACGCCGCGGATCGACAGGTAGCCAAGCGAATCGGCGCCGATGAAGTCGCGGATCTCGTCGACCGAGTGAGTCCCCGCGATGAGCTCCGTCTCGACCGACGTGTCGATGCCGTAGAAGCACGGGTGGTAGATCGGTGGGGCGCTGATCCGCACGTGGATCTCTCGGGCGCCGGCCTTGCGCAGGAGGTCGACGATGCGCTTGGTCGTCGTGCCGCGCACGATCGAGTCGTCGACGACGATGAGCCGCTTGCCGGCCACCACCGCGGGCATCGGGTTGAGCTTGATCGTCACGCCCCGATGGCGCATGCCCTGCGACGGCTGGATGAAGGTGCGGCCGGCGTAGCGGTTCCGGTACATCCCCTCGCGATACGGCAACCCGCTGGCCTCGGCATAGCCGGCCGCTGCCGGGGCGCCCGTGTCGGGAACCGGGATGACGAGGTCGGCCTCGACCGGGTGCTCGAGCGCGAGCTGTTCGCCCATCCGCCGGCGCGCCTCGTAGAGGTTGCGCCCCTCCATGTACGAGTCGGGCCGGGCGAAGTAGATGAGCTCGAACACGCACAGCGCCGGTGTGGGCTCGGCGTAGCGGATCGAGCGCGGATCGCGGCCAGGTTCGAGGACGACGATCTCCCCGGGCTCGACGTCGCGTATGTACTCGGCCCCGACGATGTCGAGCGACGCGGTCTCCGACGACAGGCACCAGCCGATGCCGTCGTCCGGCCACAGGCCGCCGTCATCGGGGCCACCCGGCTGGCGCGCCGTTACCGGCAAGCGCCCGAGCACCAGCGGCCGGAAACCGTGCGGGTCGCGAACACCGATCACCCGCTGTTGGTCGAGGATGACCAGGCTGAACGCCCCGCGGACGCGCGGCAGGACCCGTTGGAGCGCCTCGACGGTGTCCGCGGCCGGCTCGTCGGCGAGGAGCGCGGTCAGGAGCTCTGTGTCGGTGGACGCCGGGAGACGGGCACGGCCGCCGGTCAGCTGCCCGAGCAGCTCGCGCGTGTTGACGAGATTGCCGTTGTGCCCGATTGCGAGCGCCCGGCGTGGCCCCTGGCGGTACGTCGGCTGGGCGTTCTCCCAGATCGTCGAACCCGTCGTCGAATAGCGGCAGTGCGCGATCGCCAGGCGCCCACGGAGGCTCGGCAGTCGGCGCTCGTCGAGCACGGAGCCGATCATCCCGAGGTCCTTGTAGAGCATCAGCTGGTCGCCGTCGCTGACCGCGATGCCGGCCGACTCCTGGCCGCGGTGCTGGAGCGCGAACAGCCCGAGCGTCGCGATCGCGGCCGCCTCGGTGGGCTCGCCGCCCGGCACGACCGCACCGAACACGCCACACATCAGGAACCCTCCCAGCCGAGGGCGCGGGTGAGCCCGTGGTCCCAGGCGTGCCGGAGACCGGTCAGCGGCACCTCCAACGTGTCGGCGATGGTGCTCCCCCGCTCTTCCGATGCGCCGGTCGCGCCGGCCCCGACGAGCTGGATCTGGAGCCTGTCGCCGCCGACGGTGCCGAGCTCCTCGACGGGCAGGCCGTGCTGGCGGGCGAGCAGCAGTAGTGCCGGGACGAAACGGGGCGTGGCGGTCACCACGATCCGGGACGGACTCTCGCCGAACAGTTCGACCGCCGGGGACATCGCGGTGGGGACTCTGACCGATGCGCCGCGGCCGCCCCACATGGCGCATTCGGCGAGAGCGACCGCCAGCCCGCCGCCGGCCACATCCTGCGCGCTGGCGACAAGGCCCCGCGCGATCGCCTCGCGCACGAACGCCTGCAGCGCGACCTCCCGGCCGAGGTCCAGCGACGGGATGCCGTCCTCGGCTGCCGTCCCGGCCAGCATCGCGTAGGCGGAGCCGGTCAACCCGGGCGTCGGCGAGCCGACCAGCACGATAGCGTCGCCCTCTGCGACGAACGCCGGACCGACCAGGGCCGCGACGTCGTCCAGGAGCCCGACGACACCGATCTCGGGTGTCGGTGCGATCGAACCGGCGGGCGACTCGTTGTAGAGCGACACGTTGCCGCCGGTGACCGGCAGGCCGAGCGCACGGCACGCATCGCCCAGGCCACGGACCCCCTCGCTGAGCTGCCAGAACGCCTCAGGGCGTGTCGGGTCGCCGTAGTTCAGGCAATTGGTGACGCCGAGGGGCCGCGCGCCGGTGATGCTCACGTTCCGTGTCGCTTCGGCGACGCTCATCGCGGCACCGGCGTACGGATCGACGGCGCCGACCGCCTGGTTGCCGTCGGTCGAGGCGACGAGGGCCCTGGTGGTGCCCTTGATGCGCAGGACGGCGGCGCCGTGACCCGGCCCGACGACGGTGTCCGCGCCCACGGTCGAGTCGTACTGCTCGAAGACGGCTCGACGGGAGGCGAGGTTCGGCGAACCGAGAAGGGCCAGCAGCACGGCACCCGGGTCCATGCCGCGTTCCGGGAGTCGATCGCTCGGGTCGAGCGGGACGCCGGGGGCCGGTGCGGCGCGCCGGTGTTCGGGCGCGCGCGCGATGCGCCGATGGACGATCGCGTCGCTCGTGAGCGCGGCCGCGGGCACGCGGGCGATCTCCGCGCCGCCTGTCATCACGGTGATGTCGCCGTCGTCGGTGACGCGTCCGATGACCGCGACCGGCAGACCCCAGCGCTCGGCCACCTCCCGGACGGCATCCCAGCGGTCCGGCCGGACGATCGCGCACATCCGCTCCTGCGACTCGGAGATCATGACCTCGAACGGCTCCATGTCGGGCTCGCGTCGCGGGATCGCGTCGAGATCGACCTGGATGCCCGTCCCGGCCACGGTCGGCCGTCTCCGACGTGGCGCACGTGATCCCACCGGCGCCGAGGTCCTGCAGCCCCTCGACGAGCCCGCGGTCGATGAGCTCGAGCGACACCTCGATGAGCAGCTTCTCGGCGAACGGGTCACCGACCTGAACGGAAGGTCTCTTGGATTGTGTGTTGCCACCGGGACTCACCGAGGGACGAGGCGACGCTCCCGCGAGCCATCGGCCTGAGGTTTCATCGTCGGTGAACGTGGCGCTGGCCAGGACCGACGCACCACCGATCCCGTCGCGCCCGGTGGTCGAGCCGAACAGCACGACGAGGTTGCCCGGACCGGGCGCCGCGGCGAGAGTGAGACGCTGCTCCTCGAGCAGCCCGATGGCCATCACGTTGACGAGCGGGTTGCCCTGGTAGCTCGGGTCGAACACGAGCTCGCCGCCGACCGTCGGGATGCCGACACAGTTGCCGTACCCGCCGACCCCGCGCACGACCCCATCGACCAGGTGGCGCGTGCGCGCGTCGCCCGGATCGCCGAACCGCAGCGCGTCGAGCACGGCGATCGGGCGAGCGCCCATCGTGAAGATGTCGCGCAGGATCCCGCCGACGCCGGTGGCGGCGCCCTGGTACGGCTCGACAGCCGACGGGTGGTTGTGCGACTCGATCTTGAACGCGACCGCGAGCCCGTCACCGATCGAGATCACGCCCGCGTTCTCGCCCGGGCCGGCTACGACACCCTCGCCGGCGGTCGGCAGCGTGCCGAGCAGCGGCTTCGAGCTCTTGTACGAGCAGTGCTCGCTCCACATGACGCTGAACATCGCGAGCTCGAGGTCGTTCGGGCTCGCGGCCGCCGAGCCTGTCGCGGATCGCGTCGAGCTCGTCGTCGGTCAGCCCGAGACGCCGATGGAGCGGTTCGGTCTGTTCCACCGGGGCTTCCGCGATCGTCATCGCGCCGCCACGACGACCGCCGGCCCGCTCGATGCGGCCCGAGCCGCGCTCTCGACCAGCGAGCGGATGATGCCGGCGCCGTCGTCCGAGCCGAGGATCGCCTCAGCAGCCCGCTCGGGATGCGGCATGAGGCCCGCGACGTTGCCCGCCGCGTTCAGCACCCCGGCGATCGCGCGGAGGCTGCCATTCGGGTTCGCGGCGCGGTCGTCCTCCGCGGCCGGGGCACCCACAGCGTCGACGTACCGGAACAGCACCTGCCGATCAGCCTCGAGGGCATCGAGCGTCGGATCGTCGGCGAAGTAGCAGCCCTCCCCGTGTGCGATCGGCATGCGCAAAGGCTGTCCCGCGGCCGCCAGCGCGTGGGTGAACGGCGTATCGAGCCGCTCGGCCGCGATCGAGACGTCACGCCCGACGAACCGGAGCTGCCGGTTCCGGAGCAGCGCACCGGGCACCAGCCCCGCTTCGGCGAGCACCTGGAAGCCGTTGCAGATACCCAGGACGAGCCCGCCCTCGGCGGCGAACGCGGCGACCGCGCGCATCACCGGGCTGAACCGGGCGATCACCCCGGCCCGGAGGTAGTCCCCGTACGCGAACCCGCCGGGCAGGACGACTGCCGCGACACCGTCGAGAGAGGCTGCCTCGTGCCACAGCGCGACCGGCTCGGCGCCTGCGAGGTCGAGCGCGTGGAGCGTGTCGCGGTCGCAGTTGCTCCCCGGGAACACGACGACACCGATGCGGACCGGCATCAGGCGACCGCCCCGATGGCTTCGATCGCGTACGCCTCGATGAGCGGGTTGGCCAGCAGCTCGGACGCGAGCCGCTCGACGACGGCGCGCGCCGCCGCCTCATCGGCGGCCTCGACGGTCAACTCGACCCGACGGCCGACACGCACGGAGCGAACGCCTTCGATGCCGAGGTGGTCGAGGCTGCCTTCGACCGCCCGCCCCTGCGGGTCGAGGATGCCCGGCTTCGGCGTTACGTTCACGGCGTAGCGGTGGCTGCTCATCGGGCGATCACGTCCTCCGCGAGATAGCGGTCGAAGCTGGCCCCCGTGATCCGCTCGAATGCCTCGACATAGCGCGCACGGGTCCCGGCGATCACGTCGTTTGGCAGCGCAGGGCCGGGCGTCGTCTTGTCCCACGGCTGCGTCTCCAGCCAGTCGCGCACGAACTGCTTGTCGAAGCTGGCCTGGGCGCGGCCGGGCTCGTAGGTCGCAGCGTCCCAGAACCGCGACGAGTCGGGTGTGAGTGCCTCGTCGACCAGCATCAGCTGGTCCCTGATGAGGCGCCCGTTCAGCTCGGGCGGCCGACGGCCCAGCGGCTGGCGGGTCCGGCGCTCGAGACGTTCCGCGGCAGGACCGACGGGTTCGCGGTCGATATCGGGCCCGAGGCCCACGCCGAACTCGAACTTGGTGTCGGCCAGCACGATCCCGGCCCGCGCCGCGACGGCTGTGGCGTATCGATAGAGCGCGATCGCGTGGTCTCGGATGACCTCCGCGACAGGACCGGCCAGATCGGACGTGACGATCCAGTGTCGTCCGATGTGCTCGACCATCGCGTCGAAGTCGATGTTCTCGTCGTGCTCGCCGCCCTCGGCCTTCGTGGCCGGCGTGAAGATCGGCTCCGGCAGTCGATCGCTCTCGCGCAGACCGGCCGGCAGCGGGATCCCGCAGACGGTGCCGCGGTCGCGGTACTCCTTCCAGCCCGACCCGGCGAGGTAGCCTCGGACCACGGCTTCGATCGGGACGACTGTGGCCGGTTGGCAGACCATCACCCGGCCGCGCCACTCGTCGAACGACCCGACGCCTCGACGGTCCCGCGGGGGCATCGCCCGCGCGCTCGGTGACATCGATCTCGTACGCGTCACGGACGATGGATGGGTCGGTATCGAGCAGATGGTTCGGCACGATCCCGGCCGTCTCGGCGAACCAGAACCGCGACAGCCCGGTCAGCACGCGGCCCTTGTCGGGGATCTCCGTCGGCAGCACGACGTCGAAGGCGCTGATGCGGTCCGACGCGACGAGCAGCAGCCGGCCATCCGGCAGCTCGTACAGGTCGC
Organism: uncultured Chloroflexia bacterium; assembly: GCA_963819655.1. Classification (GTDB taxonomy): domain Bacteria; phylum Chloroflexota; class Limnocylindria; order Limnocylindrales; family CSP1-4; genus SPCO01. The sequence goes on from CAWFXA010000003.1 coordinate 854,663, forward strand.
GCACCTTGCCCGACCGGAGGAACCGGTCAGCTGTCAGCACGGCTGGCCTCGGTCGTCGGGGCGAGCGTGTCGAGCCGCTCGATGATCGCGTGGACGTTGCGCAGGAACGTCGCCTCGTCGAAGCATGCGTCGAGGTCGGCGAGCGGCAGGCGCTGCGCCACCACCGGGTCGAGCGCCAGCAGCTCGCGCAGCGGCGCGCGCTCGTCGGCCGCTCGCAGCGCCGCCCGCTGGACGATGGCGTACGCCTCCTCGCGGCCGATGCCGGCCTTCTCGACGAGCGCGACGAGCACCCGGCTGCTGGCATGCAACCCGAGCCCGCGGGCGATGTTCTCGCGCATCCGCTCCGACCGGACGACCAGCCCCTCGATGAGGCCGGTCGTGCGCACGAGCATGTAGTCGAGCAGGATCGTGGCGTCGGGCAGGATCACCCGCTCGGCGCTGGAATGGCTGATGTCGCGCTCGTGCCACAGCGGCTGGTCCTCGAACGCCGTCTGGGCGTAGCCGCGCAGCAGCCGCGCCAGCCCGCAGATCCGCTCGGACAGGATCGGGTTGCGCTTGTGGGGCATCGCGCTCGAGCCCTTCTGGCCGACCTTGAACGGCTCCTGGACCTCGCCGATCTCGGTGTGCTGGAGGTTGCGGATCTCGGTCGCGATCCGCTCCAGGCTGCCGCCGAGGATCGCGATGGCGGCGAGCAGGGCCGCGTGGCGGTCGCGCTGGACGATCTGCGAGCTGGCCGCGTCTGCGTGGAGACCCAGCGCTGCGAGCACTTCGGCTTCGATGTCCGGGTCGAGGTGGCTGTACGTCCCGACCGGTCCCGAGATCTTGCCGGTCCCGACCTCGTCGACGGCGGTCGCGAGGCGCGTCCTGCCGCGATCGATCTCGAAGGCCCAGCCGGCGACCTTCAACCCGAACGTCATCGGTTCGGCGTGGACCGAGTGGGTCCGGCCCATCATCGTGGTGTCCGCCTCGGCTCGAGCACGAGCGACCAGCACCGTGATCAGCCGGTCGCAGTCGGCCAGGAGCTTGGCGCCCGCTGCCCGCAGTTGGAGCGCGAGCCCGGTGTCGACCACGTCGCTGCTGGTCAGCCCGTGGTGGAGATAGCGGCCCTCGGGCCCGACCGACTCGGCGACCTGGCTGACGAACGCGATGATGTCGTGGTCGGTCGTCCGCTCGATCTCGGCGATCCGGTCGACGTCGACGGTCGAACGCGTCTCGAGCGCCGCGAGCGCTGAGGCCGGGATAAGCCCCCGGGCGGCCTGCGCTCGGGCGACCGCGAGCTCGACCCGCAACATCTGCTCGAACCGGGCGGTCTCCGACCAGATCCCGCCCATTTCGGCGAGCGTGTAGCGTCCGATCAACGACCTGCCCCGATGAGCGCCGCGAGCACCTCCTGGTCCATGCCGATGTCGCGTCGCCGCTGGAGCCCGTCGAACGACACGCGATCCGCGGCCGCCTCGGCCTGGACGCGTGCAGCTTCGAGGTCCGGCCCGCCGCCGACGATCGTCAGGATCCGGCCGCCACCCGTTTGATAGCCGCCCACCTCGTCCCGCGTCGTCCCGGCGTGGAAAACGAGGGCGCCGGCGGCGCGTGCGGCATGCAGGCCCTCGATCGCGTCGCCGTGACGTGGCGCGTCCGGGTAGCCGGCCGCGGCCAGCACGATGCCCACGCAGGCTCTGGGCATCGTCGGCAGGCGGTGGCCCTCCAGGTGGAGCGACTTCGTGGCCGCGAGCAGGCGGCCCTTGGCGGCGGCGAGCAGCAGCGGACCGAGCGGGGCGGCGAGGCGCGGCAGGATCACCTGCGTCTCGGGGTCGCCGAACCGGGCATTGCATTCGAGCAGCACCGGACCGTCGGCGGTCAGCATCAGCCCCGCGTAGAGGGCGCCGCGGAACGGGCTGCCGCGACGCGCGAGCTCCGCCAGGATCGGTCGGTGGAACCGTTCGACGATGTCGTCGGCGAGCGCGTCCGGGAGGTCGTCGACCGGGCTGTACGCGCCCATCCCGCCTGTGTTCGGTCCGGTGTCGAAGTCGGCCAGCCGCTTGTGGTCACGCGCGGCCGGCAACGCAAGGGCGTCACGCCCGTCGCAGATCGCGATGAGGCTCGCCTCGCGACCCTCGAGGCGTTCCTCGATGACGAGGGCGCTCCCTTCGATCATGGCCGCGATGGCGTCCTCTGCCTCCGCGATGTCCTCGGACACGGTCACGCCCTTCCCGGCGGCGAGCCCATCGGCCTTCACGACGATCCCGCGACCGTCCGCCGCGAGACGTCGGGCGAACGCGTTCGCGACCTCGCGGTCGCCGGCGGCGAAGGCGCCGGAATAAGCCATCGGGACGCCGGCAGCGAGCGCGACGTCGTGGCAGAAGGCCTTGCTGGTCTCGATCCGCGCCGCAGCGGCACTCGGGCCGAAGACCGGGATCTTTGCGGTTGTGAGGGCGTCCGTGACACCGGCCGCCAGCGGCCCCTCCGGCCCGATCACGACGAGCTCCGCCGCGATGGCCCGCGCGACGAACACCACGGCCGCGGGATCCAGCGGGTCGAGGTCCTTCAGGACGCGCACACGCGGTTCCGTCCCGATCGCGTAATTGCCGGGCCCGACGACGACCTCGTTCACGCCCGGCTCCGCGCTGAGTTTCCAGGCAAGCGCGTGCTCTCGCGCCCCGCTGCCGACGACGAGGATCCGTGTCGGCATGACGAGTCCGGTGGGGCTCACGCCGGGATCCCCTGGCGCAGCCGCATCGAGCGCCACGCCCGCTCGATCGTCTGTGTCCGCTCCGGCCCGACCGACACCAGCACGATCGGGACGCCGGCGTGCGACTCGATCGCCGAGACGTACCCGCGGGCGTTCTCCGGCAGGTCGCGCAGCGAGCGGATGTCGTTGAGCGGCTCGGCCCAGCCGGGGTACTCGTCAAAGATGGGCTTCGCGCGCGCGAGGGCCGCGCCACTCGACGGCCAGGTCTCGATGCGGCGACCGTCGATCTCATAGGCCACACAGATCCGCAGCGTGTCGATCCCGGACAGGATGTCGAGCTTGTTGAGCATGATCGAGCTGACGCTGTTGACCGCCACCGCATAGCGCAGCGGCACGGCGTCGAACCAGCCGACTCGCCGCGGTCGACCGGTCACCGTGCCGAATTCGTGGCCGCGCTCCGCGATCCCCTGTCCGATGCCGTCGAGCAGCTCCGTCGGGTACGGTCCCGAGCCGACGCGCGTCGAGTACGCCTTCATGACGCCGATGACCTCGTCGACCTGGAGCGGCCCGATGCCTCCGCCCGTGCACGCCCCGCCGGCGACCGGGTTCGAGGAGGTGACGTACGGGTAGCTCCCGTGATCGAGGTCGAGGAGTGTGCCCTGCGCGCCCTCGAGCAGGACGTGCTCGCCACGCGCGAGGGCCGCCTGGACCAGCCACGTCGTGTCGTCCAGGTGGTCGCGCAGGCGCTCGCCCCACCCGAGGGCCTCGTCGACGAGCGCATCGACGGTGAATGTCTCGCCGCCCATCGATGACAGCAGGAGGTTCTTGTCCGGCAGCAGTCGGCCGAGCCGTTCGCGGAGGATCTCGCGATCGAGCAGGTCCTCCATGCGCAGCCCCAGCCGCCACGCGCGGTCGGCGTACGCCGGCCCGATCCCGCGACCGGTCGTCCCGACGGCCGCAGCCGCCAGGCGCGCCTCGTTCGCTTGGTCCAGCGCGAGGTGGTACGGCATGATCACGTGCGCGCTACGACTCACCCTGACCCGGGCGACGTCGATGCCGCGCTCGGTCAGCATGTCGAGCTCGGTGATGAGCGTCAGCGGGTTGACCACGACACCGTTGCCGATGACCGATGTGATGTGCGGGTACAGCACGCCGGACGGTGTCAGCCGCAGCTTGAAGACCTCGTCACCGCGGACGACAGTGTGGCCGGCGTTGTCGCCGCCCTGGTAGCGCACGACCATCGCGGTCTGCTCAGCCAGGAAATCGGTCGTCTTGCCCTTGCCCTCGTCGCCCCATTGCAGCCCGACGATCACGGTCGCCGGCATCAGAACGGCGCCCCGGACGGAGATGACGAGCGCCCAACAAAAAAGGCCCACAAAGGGCCTTGGGTAGACTGCTCCCGTGGTGCTCCGCCGATGCGTCGGCGGATCGCCGGTGGCTGGTCGCCCGACCGCCTCACCGGACGGCCGATGCGCCATTCTCGCGCGATCGTTGACCTCCTGTTCACGGGCGGACCCGCTGCGGTCGAGGACGGGCGGAGTATAGCAGCGGGTGTCGGGCCCTCGTCCATCGGCGGTACCACCGTCGGGAGGTCGCGGTACCACCGGCGGGTCCGTGTGCCCCGGCTCCGCCCCTAGCCTTGTCGGGTGGCCCGTCTGTACGGGATCCTGGCGCTAGGTGCTGTCGTCGGGATCGGGATCCTGCTCATGTTCGCCCCCGAATCGTTGGCCCCGTGGGTCGATCTCGGGGTCAGACCTGTTATCACGGCCCTTGTCGCCGCGGGCCTCGGCGTCGCGCTCACCTCGATCCTCGTGCGCGCCCACCAGGCCTACCGCTTCGGGCGCCTGGTCAAGGCCGCCGAGCGAATCGCCGCAGGGGATTACACCGCGTACGTCGCCCCGCGCGGGACCGGGCTCGAGTCCCGTCTGGCCCACGCGGTCAATGAGATCGCCGCAGCCCTCGTCGACACCCACGACCGCGCGACCGTCGACCGGCTGACGGGCGTCGCGAACCGGCAATCCCTTCTGGCTGCGCTCTTCGCCGAGGCCGAGCGGGCCTCGCGCTATGGGCGGCCGCTGTCCGTCGCGTTCGTCGACATCGACCACTTCAAGACCGTCAACGACACGTACGGTCACGCCGTCGGCGACATCGTGCTGCGGGGCGTCGCCCAGGCGATCGCTGCGAACCTGCGCACGTCCGACATGATCGGGCGCTACGGCGGCGAGGAATTCATGCTGATCCTGACCGAGACGAACATCGAGGAAGGGGCGGCCCTCACCGAGAAGCTGCGGACGCTCGTCCAGCGGCAGCGCTTCGCGATCGAAGGCGCAGGCGATATCGCCGTGACCATCTCGATCGGCATCGCCGGTGGCTCCGGGAGCCAGCTGCGCATGGACACGCTCGTGCGGGACGCGGACGCGGCGATGTACTCGGCGAAGTCGCTCGGCCGCAACCAGACATACGTCTTCGCCGAGCCTGACGACGATGCCCGCGTCCCACGGGCTCCGATCTCGGCGGCCGGCCGGGCACGGGCAGTGGAGATCGGGCAGCGCGCCCGGGATGCGTCGATGGCCGCGCTGACGTCGGTGCTCAACCCGCTCCCCCACTACCGCGGCCAGCCGTCGGCGCTGATCGCCTCGATCGTCGTGTCGCTCGCGCGCCAGCTCCAGCTGTCCGATGCCGAGATCGACCGGCTGCGGGTGGCGGCGCTTCTCCACGATGTCGGCAAGATCGCCGTACCCGAGGAGATCCTCGAAAAGCCGTCGGCGCTGACGTCGGCGGAGTGGCGGACCGTCGTCCAGCACCCGCGCATCGGTCAGGTGATCCTCGAGCAGGCGGCGGCACTCAAGGACGCGGTCCCGATCATCCTCCACCACCACGAGCGCTACGCCGGCCACGGCTACCCGTTCGGGCTGCGCGCGAACGAGATCCCGCTCGGCGCCCGCATCGTGGCCATCGCCGACGCCTACGACGCGATGACCAATGACCGCCCGTACAAGCGGGCGATCAGCCACGATCAGGCGATCGCCGAGTTGCGGCGGCACAGCGGCACGCAGTTCGACCCCGAGCTCGTAGAGCTGTTCTGCGACCTCTATGCGAGCGTTGCGCCCGAGCCGGATGCCACGGTCCTGGCGCTATCGGCGGCTGATTCGGCACATCGTGCAGGGCCGCTCATCGTGCCGGACCCCGCAGCCTCGCGTGTACAACGCAAGCGGCGTCGCCTCGAGCCGGGCACGGGCAACGAGGCGATCGGCGAGACGCTCACGATGGGCCCGGACGGGTCGATCGGGATCGCACCGGGACGCGGCCAGATCGCGCCGGTGATGCCCACTACGACGGCACCGGCCCGGTCCCGGGGCTCGGACTCCGCCGCCGGCTGACTCTGGGGACCGTGCGGCTCTCGGGATAAGTCACCGGAGAGCCGTTGATATCTGGCGGTGCAGCCCTCCTTGCTAGCGTCCGGGTCGACACCCGCCGAATGACGCAGGGTCGGCGCCGGAGCATCCGACCGACCGGGAAGGAGATCGGACCGTGAACAAGGTCCTCCTCACGGGGCGCCTCACGCGCGACCCAGAGATGCGCAGCCTCGCCTCGGGGAAGAACGTCACGACGTTCACCGTCGCGAGCAATGAGTTCCTCGGTGGCGGCCGGGAGAAGGCCGAGTATTCCAACGTCGTCACGTGGGATCGGCTCGCGGAGATCGCCGGCACGTACCTCGGCAAGGGGCAGCAGGTGGCGATCGAGGGTCGGCTCCAGACGCGGTCCTGGGACGACGACCGCGGTGTCCGGCACTGGAAGACGGAGGTCGTCGCCTCACACGTCGAGATGCTGTCCGGCCGGCGGAAGAAGGACTACGAGGCCCAGCAGGCCGCCGAGTCCCTCGTCGCCCAGGCAGAGCGACTCGGCGACGCGCCGCCGACCGACCCGATCCCGGAGTCGGCCGAGGCGATCGGCCCCGATGACGACGAGGACGATGAGGCGGAGGCCGATCCCGCCACCGAGGGCGCTGCCGCCTGACCAGATCCTCCCCGTTCGCGGCGGCGGCGCGTTCTCCCCTCCCGCGCCGTCGCCCGCGCCGCGTCGCTCAGACGATCTCGAAGAACGACACCGCCAGGATCGCGTAGACGATGATCAACAGGGCACCCTCGAGCCAATTGGACTCGCCATCGAGCGCGATCAGCGCGCTGATGCCGACAGCCGCCGCGACCGCGGCCACCTCGAGCGGCGTGAAGACGAGATCCATCGGCTGGCCGAGCAGCGCGCCCAGCAGGACGAGCACAGGGGCGACGAACAGCGCGACCTGGAGGCTCGAGCCGTAGGCCACGGCCATCGCGAATTCCATCTTGTCCTTGGCCGCGAGCTGGACCGCGACGAGGTGCTCGGCAAGATTGCCGATCGTCGGGACGATGACGACCCCGACGAAGAACGCCGACAGCCCGAACGAGTCGATGAACGACTCGATCGAGCTGACGAGGACCTCCGAGAGCACGGCCAGCAGCAGTGCTGCGCCGACGAGGACGCCGATCGCGACGCGCCCCGACCAGGCCGGGCCGCCGTGCCCGGCGCTCTCCCCGTGCCCGCCCAGCGTGTTGTCCGGGTTCGTGAACTGCCAGATCAGCGAGAGCGCGTAGCCGATCATGAGCGCGACGGACACAAGGACCGACTCTTCGGTGAGCGATCCCTGCGCCGGGTCGCTGGTGCTGAACGCGAAAACGGCAGGCACGAACAGCCCGATGACCGCCAGCACCAGCAGCGACGCATTGGACGCGGCGATGCGCTGACTGAACGTCTGTGTCCCGTGGCGCAGCCCGCCGAGCAGGATGCTCGCGCCGAGGACCAGCAACAGGTTGCCGATGATCGACCCGGTGATCGACGCCTTGACGACCTCGATGAGACCGGCCTGCAGGGCGAAGAAGGCGATGATCAGCTCGGCGATGTTGCCGAACGTCGCATTGAGGATGCCGCCGACCTGCGGCCCGGTGAGCGATCCGAGGCGCTCGGTCGACAGGCCCACGACCCAGGCGAGGCCGAGGATCCCCGCGGCGGCGACCACGAAAACGAGGGTCGAGTCGGCATGCAGCCCGAAGTCCAGGACGATCGCCAGGATGCTCGCGACGACCGTGAAGACGAGCGCGATGCGGCCGATCGTCGATAGCTGACCGAAGACGGGGATGCCGCCCCGGCCACCGGGGGCGGGTGCGGGCGAAACCGCGGCGGTCATGCCGACATCCTACGGCGCGGTCTCGGCCAGGATTCGGGTTGCCGCGGCCCGGCCCGGGTAAGAGGCCTGGGTCCCGCGCCGGGTCACGCTGTCGGCGGCGCCGGAACAGCCCAGCCGGACGGCGGCTTCGACCGAGCGGCCCAGCGCGAGGCCGACGGCGAACGCCCCGACGAAGGCATCGCCCGCACCGGTCGTGTCGACCGCCTCGACGCGTGGCGCCGCGACACGGAACGGGGTGCCGCCACGCGGCACGACCAGCGCGCCGCGCTCGCCGAGCGTGACGACGACCGACACGCCCAGCCTGTCGGCGAACGCGGCCACCACCGCGGCCTGCTCCTCGTCCGTCTCCCCCAGCCGGACCCCGGCGATCAGCTCGAACTCCGTCTCGTTCGGGACCAGCCAGTCCGTGACCCCGAGCAGCACCGAGTCGAGCGGGGCGGCCGGTGCCGGGTTCAGGACGGTCGTCGCACCGAGCGTGCGCGCTGCGGCGAACCCGGCCGCGGTCGTCGCCTGCGGGATCTCGAACTGCCCGATCACGACCTGCGGCCGTACCGTCTCGACGGCCTCGGCTGCCACGTCCGAACGGACCTCCAGGTTGGCGCCAGGGACGATGATGATGCGGTTCGTGCCCTTGCGGTCCACCCAGATCGGGGCGACACCCGATGACCCCGGCACGCGCCGGATGAAGGTCGTATCGATGCCTTCCGCGGCGAACTGACCCAGATACGCCGTGCCATGGTCATCCTCGCCGAGGGTGTTCACCATCGCCACCTCGGCCCCGAGACGCGCGGCCATCACCGCCTGGTTGGCGCCCTTACCCCCGAAGCCCGTCACGTAGCTCGACCCGACCACGGTCTCGCCGTCTCCCGGCAGCCGGTCGGCGTAGGCGACCAGATCGATCATCGTGCTCCCGACGACCACGATGCGCGCGTCGCCCACCTCACGCCCCATCGCTACCTCCTCACGCCCGCGTCATCGACCGGATACCGACCAGGATCACGCCGACGAACAGGGTACCGGCCAGCACGAACACGGCGCCGACCACCGCCGGCGAGAACAGGACATCCGGCGTTCGGTCGGCGCTCCAGGTCGAGAGCGCGACCACCGTTCCGACGATGCCGGCCACCAGACCGGCGATCGCCACCGCGATGTCGCGCGGACCGGACCGGATCTGCCGGTACGACGTCCGCTCGCCGGCTCCGAACGCGCGCGATTCGAGGCCGATCGTCAGCTGCTGGACCCGCTCGAACGCCCCGGCGAAGACCGGCACGAACGAAGGCAGGACAGCGCGGAACCCGGAACGTCGCATCCCGCGCGCGCGCTGCGCCGCCAGGACCAGCGCGAACTCTCGCTGCAGGATCGGGATGAGCTGGAGAGTCATCGACAGCATCAGGTTGGCCACGTACGGGACGCGTAGCCGGCCCAATGCCGCGAAAAGGTCGCTCGGGTGGGTCGTGGCGATGATCGCGAGCGCGAAGGTCTCGACCGCGAGCAACCGGCCGACCAGCGACAGGCCGTGGATCGTGCCCTCCTGGTACAGCTCGAACGGTCCCACCCGCATGAACGGCGTGCAGGCGCCCTGACACCCGGCCGGCGCGAGGCTCTGGATGACCAGGATCGACGCGGCCACCGGCGCGAAGATCAGCAGGATCCGTGCGACCCGCGTGCCCACGCCGGCCGACAGAGCCACCGCGAACCCGACCGCCGCCAGCACGAGCAGGGGGATCGGATGGTACGTGGCGAACGCCACGACGATGACGGCGAGCAGCCAGGCGAGCTTTGCGAGCGGGTCGAGTCGGTGCAGCCACGACGTGCCCCGTTCGGCGGCCAGCGACGGTCCCATCGTGGAAGTCATGTCACGCCCCGGAGCTCGTCGGCGAGTTCAGCGACCGACAGGGCGCCTGGCCGATCGCCCCGCCCCGGCATGGCAAGCGACAGCTCGGTGACCTGGGGAGGCCGCAACCGTGTGGCGGCCATGAGGGCGCGGTCGGACAGGATGGCCCGCGGCGTCCCGTCCGCCGCGATCCGGCCGTCGTGAAGCACGACCACGCGGTCGCTCACCGGCGCGAGCAGCGACATGTCGTGCGTCACGCAGACGACGGTCGTCCCGCCTGCGCGCACGGCGTCGATCAGCTCCGTGATGCGTCGGGTCGTCCGCTGATCCTGGCCCGTGGTGGGCTCGTCGAGGACGAGCACGCTCGGGCGCATCGTGAGCACGGACGCGATCGTCACGAGCTTGCGCATCGGGAGCGGCAACCGGTACGGGTGCACCGGCAACAAGTCCGTCAGCTGCAGGGTCTCGGCGACCGACGCGACCCGCTCATCGATCTCATCCACCGCCACGCCAAGGTTGCGCGGGCCGAAAGCCAGCTCCTCGGCGACGGTCCGTGCGAAGAGCTGGTGACCAGGGTTCTGGAACACGTAGCCGACGTGACGGGCGAGCTCCCGGACCGGGTGCCGCGTGGTATCGAGCCCCGCCACGACGACCCGCCCGGACGTCGGTCGCAGCAGGCCGTTGAGGTGCTTCGCGAGCGTCGTCTTGCCCGACCCGTTCTGGCCGACGATGCCGAGAGTGGTGCCGCGGACGACCTCGAGTGAGACGCCGTCCAGCGCAGTGACGCCGCCCGGATAGGCGAACCGCAGGTCGTCGATCGCGACGATCGTCTCGTCGCCGTTCACACCCGCGCCTCGAACCAGCGGAGCGCTTCGTCGACAGTGACCGGGAGATCGGGAGCTGCGGGCGCGAGGGCGTGCGCCAGCTCGGTCACGCCGGGCGGTCGAAGCCCAAGGGCATCGAGCTCCTCGACACGGGCCAGCACCTGTCGCGTGCTCCCCTGGAGCGCGACGCGGCCCTCGGCGAGCACGACGACTCGATCGACGAGAGCCGCCAGGGCCTCGACGTCGTGCTCGGCGATCAGCACGGTCATGCCCGACTCCCGGTTGAGACGCCGGACGATGGCGAAAACCTCGGTTGTGCCGACGGGGTCGAGGTTGGAAGTCGGCTCGTCCATGACCAGGATCGCCGGTTCCATGACGAGCACCGACGCGATCGAGAGGCGCTGCTGCTGCCCGCCGGACAGCGCGAACGGCGAGCGCTCCTCAAGCCCGGTGAGCCCGACCGCCTCGAGCGCCTCGCCGATCCGCGCCGGCATCGATTCGGGCGCCGCGCCTAGGTTCTCGAGCCCGAACGCGACCTCCTCCGCGACCGTCGCCTGGCTGAACTGGTACTCCGGGTTGTCGAAGACGACACCGACCGAGCGCGCCATATCGCGGACGGGGGTGGTCGTCGGGTCACGGCCGGCGACGAGCGCGCGACCCGTGACGACAGCCGGCAGGAGCTGCGGGATGACGCCGTTGAGACACAGCCCAAGCGTCGTCTTGCCCGCCCCGTTGAGGCCCATGATGCCGACGCATTCGCCCGGCGCGACGTCGAGGTCGATCCCGCTCAGCGCAGGACGCTCGGATCCCGCGTACGTGACGGTCAGGTCGGCGAGCGAGATGATCGGCGCGTCGGCCATCGTGCGTGGCTCGCGGACGGTCGTCGCCTTAGTCGCGGATGAAGAACGACAGAACGCCGGCGACGACGACGAACAGACCGAGGAGGACGCTCATCCCGGCGAGCACCAGAGCAGCCTGGTCCCCGGACGTGACGGTCGGCAGGCGCTCGATGGCGAACGGCATCGCGATCGCAAGGATGCCCAGCGCGATGATCCCGGCCCCGAGCCCGTCACGCGGTCCGACCGAACGATCCATCAGGCGGCCGGCGGTGCGGGAGGCGTCAGGAAGAGGTAAATGGCGACCAGTGCGGCGCCCAGGACGACACCGCCGATCGCGATGGCCAGCCGACCGTTCGGCGTCGGGGCGGGCAACCGCAGACCGCGACTCAGCTCGGCGGGCAATGCATCGATGATCGCCAGCGCGATGAAGCCGGTGATGACCTTGTCGGCCAACGACACGATCACGCTCGACGTGAACGCCGCGGCAAGCAGATTCTGGCCGGCCTGGGCGAAGGCCGCGGTAAGAACATCCGATGAATGGCCGGTGGCCCCGCCGAACACGAGGACCACGATCGGTGCCGCGACCGCCGAGGTGACCAGGGCGACGATCACGTTGAGCACGAAGAAACGCGACGCGCTGGCCCCCATCCCGAACGACCGAACGCCGTAGCCCCACACGAGAGCGCCGGCGACGTTCACGAGCGCGAACGGCACGTTGACGGGCCCCGTCACGAACGCCCCAGCCGTGTTGCTGATGACGCCGACGAGCGCGCCCCACCACGGCCCAAGGAGGATCGCCACCACGGCGGTCCCGATCATGTCGAGGAACGTCGGGAGGCCGAGGGCCGTGTTGATCGTCCCACCGACCACGTTGAGCGCGGCCGCGACCGGCACCAGCGCGACGACGTATGCGAGCGGGATCCGCGACGAGCCCCGATCCGGGACGGAGACCGCTGTCATCCCCACAAATCTACACGTCTGCCCGACGGTAGAGACGGCGTCGAGGGACACCGGTCTCCGCGGCCACCCGACGGGCCGCCTCACCGCGGGCGACGCCCTCCGCCACCAACCGATCGACGGCGGCCAGGGCAGTGGCGACCGCGTCCTCGCGCGGACCCTCTCGGGCCTCACCCATCCCGACGACGAGCACGAACTCGCCACGCGCGGGGATGGAGCCGTCGTCGACGGCCACCCCCAGCTCGGCGAGCGTGCCTCGGACGATCTGCTCGTGCATCTTGGTCAGCTCGCGGGCCACGGCGCCGGACCGGGCTTCCCCGCAGGCCGCGACCAGGTCGCGCAGCGTCCCGGCCACGCGACCCGGAGCCTCGAAGATCACGCTCCCGCGCGTGTCTGCGGCGATCGCCTCAAGTCGCTCGCGCCGCTCCCGACCGGAGCGCGGCAGGAACCCCTCGAACGCCCAGCGCGGACCGGCGACACCGGTCGCCGCCACCGCGGCAAGGACGGCGGATGCGCCAGGGATCGGCACGACACGTCCGCCGGCCGCGGCCCATGCCGCCACGAGGTCCGCGCCCGGATCGCTGACGGCGGGCGTCCCGGCGTCGGTCACTAGCGCGAGATCCTGCCCGTTCCGCAGGTGCTCGACCAGCGCGTCCAGCCGGCTCCCGGGGCTGCGCGCATGGAAGCTGGTCGTTCGTCCGGTGATGCCGTGGCGATCGAGCAGCCTCCGCGTCAAGCGCGTGTCCTCAGCGGCGATCAACGGCACCTCGCGCAGCACGTCGAGCGCTCGCAGGGTCACGTCGGCAAGGTTGCCGATCGGGGTGGCGACGACATAGAGCACACCGCCCGCGGCCGCGCCGCCGGCGGCGTCACCCGCGTGCCGAGCCCGGCCGTCGACGCGGGTACAGGTAGTCGACGCCGGCGGTCCGCGGCCCGAGCTTGGCGATCGGTGGGACCTGGCGCTTGAACTCTGCCCCGGCCACCATCCGGTCGACGCGCTCGATCATCTCGCGCGGGAACCCGAGCGCCACGACCTCGTCGATCGAGCGGCGCTTGTCGATGCGCCAGAACAGCAGTCGATCGAGCGTCGGGTAGTCGAACCCGGCTTCCTGCTCGTCCGTCTGGCCGGGCCACAGGTCGGCCGATGGCGCCTTGCGGAGGATCTCGTCGGGCACACCGATCGCCGCGGCCATCTGTCGGACCTGGCTCTTGTACAGGTCACCGATCGGGTTGAAGGCGCAGGCGCTGTCGCCGAAGAGCGTCGTGTAGCCGATCAGCGATTCGGTCTTGTTGCCAGTCCCCACGACGAGACCGTTCCAGGTGACCGACCGGTCGTACAGAACGGCCATCCGCATGCGGGCCATGAAGTTGCCCCGGCGGAGCGAGGAAGCGTCGCTTGCCGGGCCGTAGAAACCATCGACCATCGGCGAGATGTCGACGAGCTCCGACGTGGCAGCCACCCTCCGAACGACCTCCTCGGCGTCCGAGAGCGAGGCCGGCGATGAGGTCCGATACGGCATCTGCACACACAACAGGCGATCCGCCCCGATCGCCTCGGCCGTCAGGTACGCCACGAGCGCCGAATCGATCCCGCCGGACAGCCCGAGCACGGCCTTGTCGAAACCGGCCTGGCGCAGCTGGCCGCGGATGAACTCGCCGATGATCCGCCGCGCGACGTCCGTGTCGATCGCGAGCTCGGTCGGCAGTTCGAACGCGGGCGGCAGCGCGGTCACGAGCCGGCCTTCTTCCGGAAGCCGATCGGGTGCGGCGTCCGATCGCCCGGGGCGACGTCGAGGCCCGCCTCGGCACCCGGATCACTCGTCGAGTCACGGGCCAGACCGGCCCGTTCGGCCACGATCCGCGACAGCTCGCGGACCTGGAACTCGGGGCGCTCGTCGCGCAGCAGCGGCAGCCCGATCCGCTCGCGCCGGATGTCGGCGGTGGCGATATCCACCGTGAACAGGCCCTCGTCGTAGAGCGGCGCGGAGAACACGGCGGCGCCATTCGGGCCGATGACCTCCGAGCCGCCCCAGAACGAGATCGATTCGTCGACGCCGACGCGGTTGCAGAAGATCACGAAGGTCGTCGTCAGCTGTGCATATGTCCGCATGAGCCCGCGCCATGACGTCGCGGTCCCGAGCCCGACCTCGTTCGTGGCGGCCAGGTCGCGTCCTGGCGACGACGACACGTTGATCAGGATCTGGGCGCCGTCGAGGGCGAGGAGCTGGGGCACCGGCAGGTGCCAGAAGTCCTCGCAGATCGCGAGCCCGATGCCCACCCCGAGTCGGGACGGCACCGCACGCAGCATGTCGCCGTGGGCGAAGAACCGCCGTTCGTCGAACAGGCCGTACGTCGGCAGGAAGACCTTGCGATGGACGTGGCAGACCTCGCCGTTCTCGAGCAGGGCCGCGGCGATGAACAGCCGGTGGTCGGCCGACTCCTCGACGAACGACACGACCGCGGACAGGTCGCGGGTCGCAGCGGCAAGGTCGGCCAGGCGCGCATCGTCGAGGCGCATCGCGACCTCGGACGCCAGGTCCTGGAGCTGGTAGCCCGTGAGGCCGAGCTCGGGGAAGATGACGAGGTCGGCGCCCTTGGCGCGAGCGTCGGCGAGGAGCTCGTGGTGCCGGGCAAGGTTGGCGTCGAGCTGGCCCAGCGCCGGTGCGATCTGTGCGAGGGCGACCCGCACGGTCTTCATGCGCCCGAGCATACGCGAACCCGATGCTAGGCTACGACGCGATGTCACGAACGCGACCACGGCCGAGCCGGCTGCTGTCGGCCGGCATGGCGGCGATCGTCGCGCTCGTCGGCTGCGGCGGCCCGGCGCCGTCCGCATCGCCCGGAACGAGCCAGCTCGCCGGCCCGCTCAGCACCGACGCCTTTCCGACGGCGCCACCCAGTAGCGGCCCGTTCGAGCCGATGGTGTACCCGATCGACGGCCCGGCGCCGTGCGAGGAACCGGCCAGCGCCGACCCGGCGTTCGGACCGTACGGAGGGTCGATCCGTCGGATCAGCGCGATCGACCCGCTGACGGTCGTCTTCGAGCTGTGCGACGCGGATCCCGCGTTCCTGGCCAAGATCGCATCGCCGTCCCTGGCGATCGACGATACGGCCTGGCTTCAGAGCCGGATCGACCCCACCGCCGACCGCCAGCGGATCCTGACCGAGGTCAACGGCACCGGCCCGTTCCGCCTGAACGGCTGGGACGGCAACGGCGACATCGCGCTCACCAGGTCGACCACGTATTGGGGCGATCGTGCCAGGACGGGAGACGTGATCTTCGTCGCGGAGGGCGATGCCGGTCGGCGTCTCGACAAGCTGCGCGAGGGATCGGTCGACGCGATCGACATCGTGGCGCCGGGCGATCTCGAAGCGGTCGATGGCAATCCGGAGCTGACCGTCGCCCACCGCCAGGGCCTCAATGTCGCCTACGTCGGCTTCGACAATCGCTTCGCGCCGTTCGACAACGAGGTCGTCCGCCAGGCCATCGGGCTCGGCATCGACCGGGCGGCGATCGTCGAGGCGGCCTTCCCGCCCGGGACCGAGGTCGCCAGCCACTTCCTGCCGTGCGCGATCCCGTACGGCTGCGAGGGCACTGCCTGGCCCGAGCCCGACCCGGAGGCCGCCCGCGACTTACTGGCCGAGGTCGGCTTCGCGGAGGGCTTTACCTCGACGATCAGCTACAGCGACGAGCCGCGCGACTACCTGCCCGACCCGAGCGCGGCCGCGACGGCCCTCCAGACGCAGCTCCGCGAGCAGCTCGGCATCACCGCCGAGCTCACCGTCCTGCCGTTCGACGAGCTGACCGCCGCCGTCGACGCGGGGAGGCTCAGCGGGTTCTACCTGCTCGGTGCACGGGCGCGCTACCCGGACCCCAGCATCCTGCTGGAGAGTCACTTCGGGCCGGCGGCCAGCCTCCAGTTCGGCAACCGCTTCGACGACCTCGCTCGCTGGCTCGCGCGCGGTCGCGTGGCCGACCCCACGGCACGCGCGAAGGGCTACGGCGGGGTGAACGACCTCGTTCGCGGCCACGTCCCGATGATCCCGCTCGCGCACGTCGGCTCGGCCGCCGTCTTCCGGACCGACGTCCGCGGCGCCCAGGCAAGCGCCACCGCGACCGATCGGCTGGCGACGGTCATGCCGGGCGATCGGACCCAGTTCGTGTACATGCAGCACGATCGGCCGGGCGGGCTCTTCTGCGGGGACGAGACCGACGACGTCGCCCTCCGCGTGTGCGCGCAGCTGTCCGAGTCGTTGTATCGCCATGACCTGCCCGAGCCCAGCCTGTCGCCGTCCCTCGCCGAGGCGTGTGTGCCGGACGACGACCTCATCGTCTGGACGTGCACGCTGCGGGCCGGGGTGTCCTTCCACGATGGCGCCGCGCTCGATGCCAATGACGTGGTGCTGTCGTACGCGATCCGCTGGGATGCCGCCCATCCGTTGCACCATGGACGCGAGGGCACCTTCGCGGCATTCACGGATCGATTCGGGGGATTCCTCCACCCGCCGGCACCCGTCCCCGCACCCTAGCAACGGGCGCGAACCGGTGCTAAGGTTCCCGCGCACCTTCGCCGGACCATGTCCGGCGCTGAGCGAAAAGAGCCCGTCGCGGTCGGCAGGGAGGTCTACGAGCCGCCGAGCGGGCCCATAAGAGGAGGAGTACCTGCGCATGACTCGTTCAGCGAGTTTGCCGCTTCGGTTCGTCGCGTTGCTCGGCACCGCGGCGATCATCGCGGCCTGTACCGGCACGACGGCGTCTCCGAGCGCCCCGGCCAGCGAGGCGCCCAGCGTTGCGCCATCGGCTTCGGCCGCAGCGTTCGAAGCGATGGCATACCCCGCCACCGGCGAGGCCCCGTGCGGGGAGGCCGCGGCGCCCGACGCCCAGCACGACGTCTACAAGGGCAACTTCAAGAAGATCAGCGCCACCGACGCCAGCACGGTCGTCTTCGAACTGTGCAACCCGGATGTCGCGTTCCTCTCGAAGATCGCGTTCACCTCGTTCGCGATCAACGACACCGCCTGGATAGAGGCGAAGGTCGACCCGAGCAAGCCCGACAACCAGGCGATCGTCTCCGAGGTCAACGGCACCGGCCCTTACAAGCTCGACGCCTGGAACCGTGGCTCGGATGTCACGATGGTCCGCAACGACGCCTACTGGGGCGACAAGGCCAAGACCGAGCGCCTGATCGTCCGGTGGGGCACGGAGGCCGCGCAGCGGCTTGTCGAGCTCCAGGCAGGCAGCGGCGTCGACGGCATCGATAACGTCGGGGCGACCGACTTCCCGACCGTCGAGGGCAACGCCGACCTGCAGCTGAAGCCGCGCGAGGGCCTCAACACGCTCTACTTCGGCTTCAACAACAAGTTCCCGCCGTTCGACAATGAGAAGGTCCGCCAAGCGATCGCCATCGGGATCGACCGCCAGCGCATCGTCGACAACTTCAGCCCTCCGGGCTCCGAGGTCGCGACCCACTTCACGCCGTGCTCGATCGCCGGCGGATGTGAGGGCGAGGCCTGGCCTGCCTTCGACCTGGCGGCCGCCAAGCAGATGCTCGCAGACGCAGGGTTCGCGAACGGCTTCGAGACCAAGATCCAGTACCGCGACGTGTCGCGCTCGTACGCCGAGAACCAGAACGTCCTCGCGCAGGACCTCCAGGCTCAGCTGGCGACGCTCGGCATCACCGCGACGATCGAGGTCCAGGAATCCGGAACCTTCATCGACAACGCCGACGGTGGCAAGCTCGATGGGATCCACATCCTCGGTTGGGGGGCGGACTATCCGGATGCCACCAACTTCCTCGATTACCACTTCGGTGGCGGCGCGTCCGCCCAGTTCGGTGACAAGTTCGATGACATCACCGGACCGCTCCAGCAGGGCGCGACCGGGCTTGACGATGCCAGCCGTGCACCGTTCTACGGCCAGGCCAACGACGCCATCCGGACGCGTGTCCCGATGATCCCGATCGCGCACCAGGGATCGGCGACCGCCTACCGGGCGGACGTCCAGGGCGCGCACAGCTCGCCGCTCGGCAACGAGGCGTTCTTCGGGATGACGCCGGGCGACCGCACCCAGTTCGTCTTCATGCAGGGCGCCGAGCCACCCGGCCTCTATTGCGCCGACGAGTCGGACGGCGAGGCCCTCCGCGTCTGCGAGCAGATGATGGAAGGGCTCTATGCCTATGAGATCGCCGGCACCGCCGCGATCCCCGCTCTCGCCGAATCGTGCGAGCCGAACACGGGTCTCGATGTATGGACCTGCACGCTCCGCCAGGGCGTGACGTTCCACGACGGGGCCACGCTCGACGCGAACGACGTGGTGCTCACGTATGCGGTCCAGTGGGACGCCGACCACGAGCGCCACATCGGACGTGACAACTCGTTCACGTACTTCCCAGCGCTGTTCGGTGGGTTCCTCAACCCGCCGGTGCCGCCTCCGGCGTGAACGTCACCCCCCGAGACTGAAGCGAAGGGCGTCGCAGCGGCGACGCCCTTCACGTTATCCTCCCTCGACCAAGACGAGCGCTGAGGGGCGTCCACCGGGTGAGCCGATTCATCATCCGTCGACTCCTGACGAGCATTCCGGTCCTGATCGGGATCGTGCTGCTCGTGTTCATCCTCGCGCGGGTCATCCCTGGTGATCCCTGTACCGCCACGTACGGCGAAAAGGCGACGCCGGCCCTGTGTGCCGATTTCGAGGTCAGGTACGGGCTCGACAAGCCCATCTGGGAGCAGTTCGTCATCTACTTCGGCGCGCTCATCCAGGGAGACCTGGGCAGCTCGATCCGGTTCGGCCGTCCCGTCTCCGAGATCCTCGTCGAACGGCTGCCGGTGACGCTCGAGCTGACCATCGTCTCGCTCCTGTTTGCCACCGTCGTGGGCATCCCGCTCGGGCTGGTGTCGGCCACGAGGCGCAACTCCCCGGTCGACGTCGGGACGATGATGGTCGCGAACCTCGGTGTCTCGACGCCGGTCTTCGTGCTCGGCCTGCTCCTGGCGTTCATCTTCGCCGTCCTGCTCAAGGACACGCCCCTGGCGCTACCTCCGTCGGGGCGCCTGTCCCCGGGGGTAACGGTCGCGCCGCTCGCCGAGACGTGGGGCCTTCAGGACCTCGCAGGGCTTCCCCGGGCGGTCCTCGATTTCATCTCGAACATGTACGTGTTCAACACACTTCTGACCTTCCAGTGGGCGACGCTCGCTGACGCCCTGCGCCACCTCATCCTCCCGGCCATCGCGCTCGGCACGATCCCGCTTGCGATCATCGCGCGCATGACTCGTTCGAGCCTGCTCGAGGTGCTCGGCCAGGATTACGTCCGGACCGCTCGAGCGAAGGGGCTGCGCGAGCGATCCGTGGTCGTGCGCCACGGGATGCGCAATGCGCTGCTACCGGTCGTCACCGTGATCGGCCTCTCCCTCGGGGCGTTCCTGTCGGGCGCGGTCCTGACCGAGACGATCTTCAATCTCACGGGCATGGGGAAGACGCTGTTCGAGGCGATCTCGGGCCGCGACTACATCGTCATCCAGGGCGTGACGTTGATCGTCGCGATCGCCTATCTCGTGGTG
This sequence comes from uncultured Chloroflexia bacterium, assembly GCA_963819655.1. Classification (GTDB taxonomy): domain Bacteria; phylum Chloroflexota; class Limnocylindria; order Limnocylindrales; family CSP1-4; genus SPCO01. The sequence continues at coordinate 874,581 of CAWFXA010000003.1, forward strand.
AACCTCGTCGTCGACATCTCGTACGCGTTCCTCGACCCGCGGATCCGGCTGTCGTGAGCGACGTCCGATGACCGCGGCGCAGCCCACGGTCGACAGGACCGGCGAGGTCGTCGTCGCGGCGCCAGGATCGCTCCGACGCGACACGCTCCGCAACATCGTGCGCCAGCGGGCGGCAGTCATCGGCTTCACGATCCTGTTCGGGCTCATCGCGATCGCGGTCTTCGCGCCGGCGATCGCGCCGTACCCGCCGAACCAGTCGATGCTCGATATACCGGAACCCGGTACGCGCGGGGCTGCTCCGTGCATCCATGCCTTCGGCTGCCCTGCGGATCAACCGCAGCACATCATGGGTCTGGACTCGAACATCCGAGACGAGTTCAGCCGGGTGGTCTACGGCGCGCGCGTGTCGCTTCAGGTCGGTATCGTCACCGTGTCGTTCGCGATCGTCATCGGAACGGTGATCGGGGCGATCGCCGGATACGCGCGCGGGCGGACGGACGACATCCTCATGCGGTCGATGGACGTCGTGCTGTCGTTCCCGAGCCTGATCCTCGCCATCGCCATCGTGACCGTCCTCGGATCGGGGCTGTACGAGGCGATGATCGCGATCGCGATCGTGTCGATCCCTATCTATGCCCGGGTGATGCGCGCGTCCGTCCTGTCCGTCCGCGAGACCGACTTCGTCACCGCGTCGCGCGCGCTCGGCGAGTCGTCCACCGGGATCCTCTCCCGACGCATCCTCCCGAACGCGCTCACACCGCTCATCGTCCAGGGCACACTCGGGATCGGTGGCGCGATCCTCGAGGTCGCGGCCCTCTCGTTCGTCGGGCTCGGCGCTCAGCCGCCGACGGCGGAATGGGGCTTCATGATCGCCAGCGACCGGAACATGTTCTTCTCGGCGCCGCACTTGATCTTCTTCCCCGGTGTGGCGATCACCCTCAGCGTCCTCGCGTTCAACCTCATCGGCGACGGGCTGCGGGACGCGCTCGACCCGCGGCTGAACCGATGACCAACGAAGCACGCCCGCTCGGGCCGGGCAGCGAGACGTTGCTCGATCCGTCGGTCGAGGGCGCGGTGATCGAGGAGCTCGTACCAGCTTCGAAGCGTCGCCCGAAGCACGAACGGGGCGCGAAGCCGCTTCTCGAGGTCCGCGGCCTGCGGACGACGTTCCACACGCGCGAGGGGGAGGTCCGCGCCGTCAGCGGCATCGACTTCCACGTCGACCGGGGCGAGATCATGGGGCTCGTCGGCGAATCGGGTTGCGGCAAAAGCGTGACGAGTCTCTCGATCATGCGCCTGGTCGCGAAACCCGGTCGCATCGAGAGCGGGCAGGTCATCTTCGACGGGCAGGACCTGCTGACGCTCCCCGAAGACACGATGCGCCGGTACCGCGGCGACCGGATCAGCATGATCTTCCAGCAGCCGCAGTCGTCGCTGAACCCGGTCTGGAACGTCGGCCGCCAGATCGAGGAGGTCCTGCGCATCCATCGCGGGATGAAAGGCAAGGCCGCCGAGGCGCGCGCGTTGGAGCTCTTGCGCATGGTCGGCATCCCGGATCCGGCCCGCCGCCTGAAGGCCTTCCCCCACGAGATGTCAGGCGGTATGGCCCAGCGCGTGATGATCGCGATGGCGCTCGCGTGCGAACCTGAACTCCTGATCGCCGACGAGCCGACGACCGCGCTCGACGTCACGATCCAGGCGCAGATCCTCGACCTCATGCGCCACCTGCGCGACGAGACCGGGACCGCGATCATCCTCATCACCCACGACCTCGGCGTCGTCGCCGAGATGTGCGATCGGGTGGCCGTGATGTACGCCGGGGAGATCGTGGAGCAGAGCGACGTCACGACGCTGTTCCGACGCCCGTTGCACCCCTACACCCGCGGACTCATCGGTTCCATCCCTGTCGTCGGCGACGTCCGCGAGGAGCTCGCGGTCATCCCCGGCAATGTCCCCAACCTCATCGACCTCCCGACGGGGTGCCGATTCGCCCCACGCTGCCTGACGCGCATCGAGGAGGACGTGACGCTGGCCACCGAGGTCCATCCCGAGCTGCTCCCGGTCACTCCCGGTCACGAGGTGCGCTGCTGGGTCTACCACGACGCGGCCGGCAGGCTCATGCCCCGCGATGAACCGACGGTCGGAGCTGGCGCGTGACGGACGGGGCGCCCCTTGTCGAAGTCCGCGACCTCGTCAAGCATTTCCCCGTCCGCGGCGGTGTGCTCCAGCGCACGATCGCGGTCGTCCAGGCGGTCGATGGGGTGAGTTTCGAGGTCGCCCGCGGCGAGACCCTGGGACTCGTGGGCGAATCGGGCTGTGGCAAGACGACGGTCGGGCGGCTGCTGCTGCGACTGATCGATCCGACGTCGGGCACGATCAAGTTCGACGGGCGTGACATCACGACGGTCAAGGGCGCCGATCTCAAGCCATACCGCCGACGCATGCAGATCATCTTCCAGGATCCATACGCCAGCCTCGACCCGCGGACCCCGATCGCCGACAGCATCGGCGAGGGTCTGCGCATCCACGGCATCGGCACTACGGCGGAGCGGCGGGCGAAGGTCGCCAAGACGATGGACATGGTCGGCCTCCAGCCGTATCACGCACGCCGCTATCCCCACGAGTTCTCCGGCGGGCAACGCCAGCGCATCGGGATCGCTCGAGCTCTGGTCCTCGAACCCGACCTCGTCGTCTGCGACGAGCCGGTGTCCGCGCTCGATGTGTCCATCCAGGCGCAGGTGCTCAACCTCCTCAAGTCGCTCCAACGTGAGCTACGGCTCACCTATGTGTTCGTCGCTCACAACATGGGTGTCGTCGAGCACATAAGCGACCGCGTGGCGGTGATGTACCTCGGGCGCATCGCCGAGGTTGCCGAGCGGATCGATCTCTTCCGCCACCAGGAGCATCCGTACACGGAAGCGTTGATGTCGGCGATCCCGATACCCGATCCCGAGATCCGCCGGCAGCGCGTCATCCTGACCGGCGACGTGCCAAGCCCGGTGAATCCGCCGTCCGGTTGCCGCTTCCATCCTCGCTGCCCGCTGCGAGCGTCGCTCGGCGATCCGGCGATCTGCGCCGTGGACACGCCGCCGCTCGTGGACGTGGGTTCAGGACACCTCGCCGCATGCCATTTCCGGGGACCTCGCGCCGAAGAGAATCTCGCTCGGCACGGGCACGCGAACGCCCCCCTCGCGGTCGCATCTGCAGAGCTGGCCTGACGCGGGCACGATCGTCAAGACGAGCGTCAACTCGGGCCCGGACCGCTCCCTTTCGGCGAGGCCGCCGCCCCGTTCGAACCGTCGGTCGCGTCGGTCTCCTCGGTCAGCGTCCCGATCACTGTCTCCGCGACAGCGACCGTCTGCGCCTCGGATTGGGCCCCGCCGTCCTCCGGACGGATCGTGGCCAGTGCCGCTTCGGGTGTCCCGCGCCGGACCGGGTTCATCTCGATGTGCGCGACTCCCACGTCGGTCGCCTGGGCCTGCTCGGCAAAGTGGCAGGCCGCTCCGTGGTCACCCTGCAGGGTCAGGATCGGCGGGTCGACCGTGCGGCATTGCTCGGGCTTGCCGAGCCGCTCGTAGAGCCAGCAGCGGGTGTGGAAGCGGCAGCCCTCGGGCGGGTTGACCGGGCTTGGCACGTCGCCGGTGAGGATCACCCGCTTGCGCTTGCGCTCGAGCACCGGATCGGGCACGGGGACGGCCGAGAGGAGTGCCCGGGTGTACGGGTGACCTGGGTTCGCGTACATGATGTCCGGCGGTCCGATCTCGACGATCTTGCCGAGATACATCACCGCCACCCGGTCGCTGATGTGCTTCACGACCGACAGGTCGTGGGCGATGAATAGGTAGGTCAGCCCGAGCTGCTCGCGCAGGTCGGTCAGCAGGTTCAGCACCTGGGCCTGGATCGACACGTCCAGGGCCGAGATCGGCTCGTCGCACACGATGAACTCGGGCTCGACGGCCAACGCCCGGGCGACGCCGATGCGCTGCCGCTGGCCACCGGAGAACTCGTGCGGATAGCGGCTGACATAGTTCGGATCGAGCCCGACGATCCGAAGCAGGTCGGCCACGCGCTCCTTGCGCGCTGTCCCGGACACCAGATGATGGGTGTCGATGGGCTCGGAGATGATCGACCCGACGGTCATCCGCGGATCGAGCGAGCCGTATGGGTCCTGGAAGATGATCTGCATCCGGCGGCGCATCTTGCGAAGTGGCTCGCTCTTGAGTTGGCCGAGATCGATCCCGTCGAACCGGACCGTGCCCTCGGTCACATCCCGCAGGCGGATGAGCGCGCGACCGGTGGTGCTCTTGCCGCAGCCCGACTCGCCCACGAGCCCGAGCGTCTCGCCCTTGCGGATCTCGAAGGAGACCCCATCGACGGCCTTCACCGTGCCGACCTTCTGCTGGAAGATGCCGGCTCGGATCGGGAAGTAGACCTTGAGATCCTCGACTTCGACCAGGTTGGGTTGCGGCGCTGCAGGCGCCGTGCCGGCCTCGGGCAGCGTGACGGTCATGGGATCCACCCATCGGGTTGGGTCGCCCAGCAGCGGGCGGCGTGGAGCGTCTGGCCTCGGAGCGTGAGATCCGGTTCGTCGTCCCGGCAGATGTCGCGCGCGAACCGGCAGCGTGGCTCGAACCGACACGCGTCGGGTGGTGTGATGAGCAGCGGTGGCAGACCCTCGATCGTACGCAGCCGGTCACCCCGGATGTCATCGAGCCGCGGCAGCGAATCGAGCAGGCCCCACGAGTAGGGCATGCGCGGGTTCTCGAAGAGCTCGTCGACCGTGCCGGTCTCGACGATGCGGCCGGCATACATGACGTTGACCCGGTCGCACATCCCGGCCGCGATGCCGAGGTCGTGGGTGATCATGAGCACGGCCGTGTGGAACTCGTCGGACAGCAGCTGGATCAACTCGAGGATCTGAGCCTGGATCGTGACGTCCAGCGCAGTCGTCGGCTCGTCGGCCAGGATGAGCTTCGGATCGCACGACAGGGCGATGGCGATCATGACGCGCTGGCGCATCCCGCCCGAGAACTGGTGCGGGTAGTCGTTCAAGCGGTCCTTGGCACGCGGGATCCCGACCTTGCCCAGGAGCTCCGCGACCCGATCGCGGGCTGCCTTCTGTGAGAGGCCCATGTGCTGTCGGATCGATTCGGCGATCTGATAGCCGATGGTGAGCGTCGGGTTCAGGCTCGTCAGGGGATCCTGGAAGATGAACCCGATCTCCTTGCCGCGCAGATGGCGCATCTCGTCCTGGTCGAGCTTGAGGACGTCGATCCCATCGAAGATGATGTCGCCGGCCACGATCCGGCCGGGTGGGTTCGGGACGAGCCGCGCGACCGACAGGGCGGTCACGCTCTTGCCACAGCCGGATTCGCCGACGAGCCCGAGCGTCTCCCCGTAGGCGATATCGAAGCTGACGTCGTCGACGGCCTGCACGACGCCGTCGGGCGTGAAGAAGTGCGTCGAGAGCCCGGTGACCGTCAGGAGCTTCTCGGTCCTGGGGTCCACCGGCGGCTTCGGGTTCGCCTCCACCTGGACCTTGCGCGCATCCTCGGGCGAGACCTCGATGATCGTGGGCGAGGCGGAGTCGGTCATCGTGTCATCGACCGTCGCCACCTACTGCTTGCCCTTGAGCTTCGGGTCGAGGGCGTCGCGCAGGCCGTCACCGAGGAACGTGAAGCCGACCAGCGCGAGCGCGATCGCGATCGCCGGGAACACGACGAGGTGCGGCTCCGACCTGATGTACTTCTGACCCTCCGCGATGAGGCTGCCCCACGACGCGCGCGGAGGCTGGACGCCGATGCCGATGTAGGCCAGCGTCGCCTCCGCCAGGATCGCGGCGGGGATGCCCAGCGTCACCGCGACGATGATCGGGCCGATGCCATTCGGCAGCAGATGCCGTGTGACGATCCTGCGATCCGCCACGCCGATCGCCCGGGCTGCCTCGACGAATTCCGTCTCCTTGAGCGACAGCATCTGACCGCGCACGAGGCGGGCCACCGTCACCCACGAGGTCAGACCGATGGCGACGAACACCAGCAACAATCCGTCGAGCGCCTGACCGAAGACCGTCTCTCGGAACGCGACGGACATCAGGATGATGAACAGCAGGTCGGGGAACGCGTAGATGATGTCCGTGAAACGCATCAGCAGGTTGTCGAGACGGCCGCCGAACCAACCCGCGATCGCGCCGATCGGGACGCCGATACCCAGGATGACGATCTGGACCACGAAGGCGACGCTGACGCTGATGCGCGCGCCGTCGAGGAGGCGGCTCAGCAGATCGCGACCCAGCTGATCCGTCCCGAGGACATGACCCGGACTCAGCGGCGGCAGCGGACCGCCACCAGCCGCGAAGACGGCCGCCAGGTCCTGCTGCGAATACGGGTACGGCGCGAGCAACGGCCCGAAGACGCCGACGAACACCAGACCGATCACCAGGAACAGACCGACGACGGCCAGTCGATTCTTGCGCAGGCGGCCCCACGCGTCCCGCCACAGCCCGGTGGAACGCGGTCGAGCGATGCGACCCGCGACGGCGGTTGGAGTTGCCATCGTCCGCTCCTAGCTGTACCGGATCCGTGGGTCGATGTAGGCGTACAAGACGTCGACCACGACGTTGAGGAAGGCGATCGCGAACGCATACAGCATCGTCATCGCCATCAACAGGCTGTAGTCGCGCGTGCTGATCGCCGAGATGTAGAAGCGACCGATCCCCGGGACGCTGAAGATGGTCTCGATGATGAATGAGCCGGTGACCAGGAATGCGAGGGTCGGGCCGAGGATCGTCACGACCGGGATCAGCGCATTGCGGATCATGTGGCGCGACACGACCGACCTGTTGCCCAGGCCCTTGCTGTGCGCCGTCCGGATGTAGTCCTTGCGCGTCACCTCGAGCATCGACGCGCGCGTGTAGCGCGCGATGACCGCGATCGGGAAGCCGGCCAGGGCGACCGTCGGTAACACCCAGTACTGCGGCCCCTTCCAGCCCCCGGTCGGGAACCAACCGAGTTCGACGGCGAACACGACGACGAGCAGGATCGCCAGGACGAAGCTCGGCGTCGCGATGCCGATGATCGATACCGAGGTCGACAGGTAGTCCGGCGCGCGGTTGTGGCCGAGGGCGGCGAGGACGCCGAGCGGGATCCCGACGACGACAGAGAGCGTGAAGGCCATGATGCCCAGCTGGACCGTGGTCCCGATCCCATCCGCGACGATGTCGTTGACCCGCCGGTCTCTGGATCGATAGGACGGTCCGAGATCGCCCGTGACGAACGCGCCCGCCCACTGGATGTATTGCTCGTAGATGGGCTTGTCGAGCCCGTATTGGGCGTTGAGGCGTGCCTGGACACCCGCAGGCAGACGCTTCTCGGCATCCCACGGCCCGCCCGGGACGGCATGCATCAGAGCAAAGGTGATGATCGAGACTGCGAACAGGACCGGGATGATCCACAGGATCCGCCGGGCGAGGTAGGTGATCACAGGCTCACTCGCGGTCTTCTGATGCCTTCCTGGACGGTGGTCGATGGATGATGGGCCGGCCCTGAGGACCGGCCCATCGGTTGGTCGTCGTTGACGACTAGTGCTTCAGGATCTTGATGGTCTCGGCGAACTTGTCGCCGGGGTTGTTGTGGTCGATCGGCGTGATGATCTCCCCGTCCACATAAGGCTTCAGGACCGTCGCGAAGTCCCTGAAGAGGAGCGGGAGGTCTGCCGCATCGTCCGCGAGGATCTTCCCCGCCTGCTTGTACAGGTCGGCCTGTTTCGCCGGATCAGCCTCGCTCGCCGCCTCGAGGAGGAGCGCGTCGAAGGCTGGGTTGCAGTACTGGCTGTTGTTGTTTCCTCCACCGCAGGTGAAGTTGCCGCTGAGCTGGTTGTTGGCGTGTGGGTAGTCGGCACCCCATGCATCCCTGGCGATGTCGTACTCGCCGGCGGTCCGCTGGGTGAGGAAGACGCTGAACTCGCTGCCGATCTGATCGAATTTCAGACCGAAGGCCTGAGTCCAAGCCTCGGCCAGGAATGCCACCCGAGGCTCATGACCGGCCCCCGTATTGAAGCCGAACTTCAGCGTGGGGATGTCCGCGGCACTGGCGTACCCGATCGCCGCCATGGCGGTCTCCATTTTCGCCTTGGCCTCATCGAGGTTGAAGGGATACGGATCGATGGTCTCGTCGTAGCCAGGAAGGCCCGGCATCACGAAGCTATTGGCCACCGTGCCGATCCCGGACCAGGTGGCATCGATGAACGCCTGCTTGTCGATCGCCTGGGTCAACGCGATCCGGAAGTCCTTGTTGACGGTCGGGCAGGTCTTTTCGTCCGGACAACGGGCGAGCTTGCCCTCGCCGGAGGGATCGACGCCGTTGTTGTAGTCGTAGTGTGCGATCCCGAGCGTGGGGATCACCGAGTACTGGTCGGCGAATGCCGGATCGTCCCTGATCCGCGCGATGTCCTCGTCCGGGATCGGGTAGACGGAATCGACCTCGTCGGCCTCGTAGGCACGCTGTGCCTCGGCGAGCTCGGCGAAGATCGGCATCTGGATCTCGGTCAGCGTCGGCTTCTCGCCGTACCAATTCGGGTTGGGCTTCAGCACGATCTGCGCGTTGTGGTCCCAGCTCTCCACGGTGAACGGCCCGGAACCCACATAGTTGCCGGTCTCGGTGGCACCTGTAGAGGTGATCCACTTCTCCTGGATCGGGACCGTCACCCACATCGTGGCGACGCTCAGGAAATAGGTCGCCGGAATGGAGAGCGTGACGACGAACGTCTTCTCATCCGTGGCTTCGACGCCGAACTTGTCGAGCGCGGCCTCGACGGCCGCATCTGTCGCGGCCGGCGTCGCTCCGGCCATGTCGAGCAGGTCCCCGCCACCCACGACCTCGCCCATGACGTAGCTGTATGGAGCGGCCGTGCGTGGGTCGACCAACCGCTTCCAGCTGTACACCAGATCAGCCGCGACGATCGGATCGCCGTTGCTGTACTGGGCGTCCTTCAGGTGGAAGGTGATGGTCTTGGCATCGGGCGAGATGTCCCATGACTCGGCCAAGCCCGGCACCAGGTTCAGGTCCTTGTCGATGTAGACCAGGCCTCGCTGGACCGACGTCAGAACGGCCGTCGACTGGGAGTCCTGGGCCATGGTGGGATCAAGCGTGGCCGGATCCTGGATCAGCGGCCAGCGGATGATCTGCTCGTCTGCAAGTTCGGCGGACGGCTCGGTCGACGGCGCCGTCGACTCGCCGGGAGCGACGCTCGCCGGGGCCGGTGTCGTCGTCGTGCCGCCGCACGCGGAAGCGATGATCGCGACCGCGCCGACGAGGGCGAGGAGACGTTTCTGCGACATGTGTGTCCCTTTCACGTGACCGTCGCCACGGTCTCCTGCCGTGACGTCCGGAGTTGTTCGGGCACGTCTCGGTCGTATCCGGCGACCTCGACGCGTTGACCGACCTCGGCGCCAGACGATCCTCCCATCGCTGTCGCCGTGCGCGAAGGCACCCGCGGTCACGATGACGAGCCGCGGGCCTCAAGATGGCGCCTATCATTCACACGCAGGTCGGACCCGTCAACATCACGACGTCCCGCTCCACGATCAATCGGGGCAGGGCATCGCGCGCCCGGTCATCGGGCGCCAGCGCAGATTCGGCTGGCGAGCGGCGGTCGCCTCGTCCAGGCGCTTGACGGGCGCCGTGTGCGGAGCCCCCTTCACGAGGTCGGGATCGCGCTCCGCCTCGGCGGCGATCTCCACCAGTGCATCGGCGAACGCGTCCAGCGTCTCGATCGATTCGGTCTCGGTCGGCTCGATCAGCATCCCTTCGTCGACGATCAACGGGAAGTAGATCGTCGGTGGGTGGAAGCCGTAGTCGATCATCCGCTTGGCGAGGTCCAGCGTGCGCACGCCGGTGCGGCTCTTGATCGTCGCCGCCGACGCGACGAACTCGTGCTTGCACGGCCGGTCATACGGCAGGTCGAACGTGTCCGCGAGGCGGGATTTGAGGTAATTCGCGGCGAGGACTGCGTCGTCACTCACTTCGCGCAGGCCCGAACCGCCGTGCGCCCGGATATAGGCATACGCGCGTACGAGGACGCCGGTGTTCCCGACGAAGCTGCGCAGTCGGCCGATCGACGACGGGCGCTCGTCGTGCCGCTCGAGGCGGAACGAGCCGTCGTCGAGGCGCAGGACGCGCGGCGTCGGCAGGTACGGCACGAGAAGGTCCCCCACCCCCACCGGACCGGCGCCCGGACCCCCACCACCGTGCGGCGTGCTGAACGTCTTGTGGACGTTGAAATGCATGACGTCGAAGCCGGCCTGTCCCGGCTTGAACCGGCCCAGGAATCGCGTTGAGGTTGGCACCGTCCATGTACGCCAGCGCACCCGCCTCATGGACGGCCTCGAGCAGGTCGCCGATGCGTGACTCGAACAGGCCGAGCGTGGATGGGTTCGTGATCATCACCGCGGCGGTACGGGGCCCGAGAGCCGCCTTGAACGCGTCGAGGTCGACGCCACCGTCGGCCGCGGACGGGATCGTGATCGTCCCGTAGCCGGCCATCGATGCCGTGGCCGGGTTCGTGCCGTGCGAGCTGTCCGGGACGAGGACCTCGTCGCGCTCGGTGTCGCCACGCTCGCGGTGATAGGCCCGGATCATCAGGATGCCGGTCAGCTCGCCCTGCGCTCCGGCGGCCGGCTGGAGCGTGACCGCGCGCATCCCGGAGATCTCGGCCAGGGCGCCCTCGAGCTCCCACAGCAGCTGGAGCGTGCCCTGCGCGACCTCGTCCGGGACCAGCGGATGGAGGTCGGCGAAGCCGGGCAGGCGCGCCGCCCATTCGTTGAGCTTCGGGTTGAACTTCATCGTGCATGAGCCGAGCGGGTAGAAGCCCGTGTCGACCGCGTGGTTGAGCTGGCTCAGGTTGACGTAGTGACGGACGACGTCTGGCTCGTTCATCTCGGGCAGGGCCGGCGGTGTCGCTCGTCGTGCGCCCGCCGGCACACGGTCGAGCGCGTCCTTGGGCGGATGGGGGATCTTGCCCCCGCCCCGCCCCGGGCGGCTGCGCTCGAACAGCGTCGGTTGCAGCTTCGGGCCGGTGACGCTCATCGGGCCACTCCGATCGCCGTCGTCATGTCACCTGCGCCGGTCTCGACACCGACGGACGGCCGACCCGTGAGAACCTCCCCGACGGCGGCGACGAACCGGGCGATGTCGCCCGACGTGGTCAGCTCGGTCGTGCACAGAAGCAGGCCGTCGGCCAGGGCCGGTTCGTCCGGCTCCGCGTCGGCCAGCACGAGGCCGGCCAGGAAGCCGCGCTCGATGAGCCGCCGATGGACGGTCCGCGCGTCCGGCACGCGCACCGCGAACTCGTTGAGGTAGGGGCCAGGCTGGAGGCGTTCAACGCCGATCGCGGCCAGCGCGCTCGCCAGTTCGGTCGCCCGCGCGGCCCCCGTCGCCGCCACGTCCTGGAGGCCGTGCGGCCCGATCGTGGCGAGGTAGATCGAGGCGGCCAGGGCGAGCAACGCCTGGTTCGTGCAGATGTTGCTCGCCGCCTTGTCGCGCCGGATGTCCTGTTCACGCGCGCGAAGCGTCATCACGAACGCCCGCTGGCCGTCGAGGTCGGTCGTCATCCCGACGAGGCGGCCGGGGATCTGGCGGACGAGGGCGTCGGTGGAGGCGAGGATCCCCAGATACGGGCCGCCGTACTGCGGCGCGATGCCGAGCGGCTGACCCTCGCCTGCGGCGATGTCGGCGCCGTAGGCGCCCGGCGGCGCCAGGACGCCGAGCGACACAGGCTCGATGACGGCCACGAACAACGCGCCCGCTGCGTGGGCGAGCTCGCCGATCCGCGGCATCGGCTCGAGGAGCCCGAGGAAGTCGGGGTTCGCGGCGATGACGCCGGCGACCGGCCGATCCGGCTCGGCCAGCATCCGCTCGAGCGCACCCAGGTCGGTCGTGCCGGCGGCATCGCCGTCCGCGACCAGCGGGATCTCGTCGAGCTCGAGCCCGCCGCCGAAGTACGTGCGCAGGGTCGCGCGGTAGTGCGGGTGCACGCCGCGGCTGACGAGCACGCGCTCGCGCCGGGTCGCCCGACAGGTCATCAGCGCGGCTTCAGCGGTCGCGGCCGCCCCGTCGTAGTGCGACGCCGAGACCACGTCCAGATCGACCAGCTCGCCGATCAGCGACTCGTATTCATAGATCGACTGGAGCGTGCCCTGGCTGACCTCCGGCTGGTACGGCGTGTAGGCCGTGTACCACTCGCCGCGCAGCAGGAGCTGGTCGACGGCCGGCGGGCTCCAGTGCCGGTAGACGCCCGCGCCGAGGAACGACACGAGGTCCGTCCGGTTGCGACCGGCCATCTCGCGCAGACGCGCCGCCAGCTCGAGCTCGGGCTCGGGATCGGGCAGCTCGAGGGCGCTGGCCCGCAGGTCGACCGGGATGTCGGCGAAGAGGTCGTCGACGCTGTCGAGGCCGAGCGCTGCCAGCATCCGCTCGCGGTCGGCCGTCGTGTGTGGGCCGTACGGCATCGTCCTGTCAGCCCGCCGCCACGAGGTCGTCGTACGCCTCGCCGTCGAGCAGGTCGTCGATCTGGGATGGATCGGCAACGGTGATCTTGATCATCCAGCCGGCGCCGTACGGGTCGTTGTTGACCTGCTCGGGCGTCGAGGCGAGCGCCTCATTCGTGGATGTCACGGAGCCGCTCAGCGGCGCGAACAGGTCGCTCACCGCCTTGACCGACTCGACGACGCCGAAGGGCTTCGCCTCCTCGAGCTCACGGCCCGTGTCGGGGAGCTCCACGAACACGATGTCGCCCAGCTGGTCAGCGGCATACTGGGTGATCCCGACGGTCGCTTGATCGCCGTCGACCCGGACCCACTCGTGGTCACGGGTGTAGCGCAAGTCGGTTGGCGAACTCACGTCAGCTGCTCCTCCGGTAGAACGGCAACGGGACCACCCGCGCCGGGACACGCGCGTCGCGGATCTCGATGTCGAGCATCGTCTCGGATTCCGCGTCGGCCGGCGCGACGTAGGCCATCGCGATCGGCACGCCCAGTGTCGGCGACTGGGTGCCGCTCGTCACGACGCCCGTGCGGCGTTCGCCGGCAAACACAGGGTAGCCGTGGCGGGCGATCCCGCGTCCCTCGACGATCAGACCGACGAGACGTTGGCGCGGGCCGTCGACGGCGACCTTCTCAAGCGCGGCGCGTCCGACGAAGTCACCGGGCTTGTCCAGCTTCACGACGCGACCGAGACCGGCGTCGAACGGCGTGGTGGTCAGATCGAGCTCGTTGCCATAGAGCGGCATGCCCGCCTCGAGACGGAGCGTGTCACGGGCGCCCAGCCCGACGGGACCGCCACCGGCGCTCCGCACGGCGTCGAGCAACGCATCCCACAGCTCCCCGGTCCGGCCGGTCTCGACGAAGACCTCGAACCCGTCCTCCCCTGTATACCCGGTGCGTGCGACGTGGGCGGGGATGCCCGCCACGGAGCCCTCGGCGATGCCGTAGTAGCGCAGGCCACCAACGTCCACGTCCGTGAGCGGAGCGAGGACATCGACCGAGCGCGGGCCCTGGACGGCTACGAGGCCCGTTGCCAGCGACTGGTCGTCGAGCACGGCTCGAGAACCGGCCAGACGTTCGGCGAGTTCATCGGATACGACCTGCGCGTTGGCCGCGTTGCACACGACGAGGAACCGATCGTCGGCCAGCCGGTAGATGATCAGGTCATCGATGATGCCGCCGTTCGGCGCGCAGATCATCGAGTACTGGGCACGACCAACGGCAAGTGCCGGTGGGCTCGACACGACGGCAGCCGCCAGCCCGTCGCCCGCGCCGGCACCTTCGATCAGCAGCTCTCCCATGTGCGAGAGGTCGAACAGCCCGACGCGTTCGCGCACTGCACGATGCTCGTCGAGGATGGAGCCGTACTGGAGAGGCATGCGCCAGCCCGCGAAATCGATCATGCGAGCGCCCAGCGCCTCGTGGCGGCTGGCCAGCGGTGTCTCGTGGATGACCGTCTCGAGGAGATCCGGTCCGGTCACGAAACCCTCTCCGCGGGCGGCGCGGCAAGGAGGTCGGCCGCGTGCGCGACGAGAGCGCGTTCGGTCTCGAATGTCAGCAGGGTCGTCGCCTCGTCGAAGTCGACCCAGCGGACCTGGTCGAACTCGTGGTCGTGGCGGGCGAGATCACCGCCGATGGGTTCCATCATGAAATAGTGGACGGTCTTGTGGATCCGGGTGCCCGACTGGACGAACGTGTACTCGATCGAATCCAGCGGCCCCGTGATGCGCACGTCCAGCCCGGTCTCCTCGACCACTTCGCGGACTGCAGTCTCTTCGCGCGTCTCGTTCCGCTTGGGCGTGCCCTTGGGGAGAGTCCAGGTGCGACCGTCGCGTTCTCGGCGCCGGCTGCCGGCGACGAATTGGGGACGTCCGGCCTGGTATCGAACGACGATGCCGCCCGCAGAGGTGGCGGTCGTAGTCCTCAGGCGTGCCACGGCGCCGCGGCGGCGCTGCGACGCCGGCTCGTTCCGGAGCGCCCGGAGCGAGCCCAATGCATCGTCACCAACGGCCGGACCCGGCGATCGGGGATGGCCGACCGCGTCGGCCGAGGGCCACGCCAACCCGCCTTCAGACGGGCGTACGGGCCGGCTTCCGGGCCACGGAGCTCGGTCTGGACGGCGGCGACGGCGGAGAATGACGCCTGCGCCCCGAGGCCGAGTCGCCGCTCGCGGGCACGGCTCGACGGGCGCACGAATCGAGCCGCCGGTCGTGCCGCGTATTTCGCGGCGATGCTGTGTCCCATGGGCCGCAATGGTACTAGGTCAGTCCTGCCTTGCAAGCGCTGTCGTGAGCGATTCACGCATCTCCGCGGCCGTCTCCGGTGCGAGCACGCCACGGTCCACCGCAAGGTCGATCTCCCGGTGCGCTGCGGCCACATACAGCGGCAGCACGCCCGGAGCGTGGGCCGCCAGCGCAGCGAGGTGCGCAGCGAGCGTCCCGACATCACCGCGCGTCATCGGGCCGGTCAGGGCCGCCCGGATGCCGAGGGCACGGGCGTTGCCGAGTGTTCCCTCGATCAGCGGTCCGTAGATGGCGAGCGCGCCCTCCTCATCGAGGCCGGCCACGGCGCCGAGCTCGGCGATCGCGTCGAGCAGCGCGACGAAGCCACCGGCGGCGAGGACGGCAGCGGCGTGGTATGCCGCTTTCGAGCCCGGAGCGAGGCGCACCGCATGGGCGCCCAACCGTTCCGCCATGTCGGCAAGCATCGCCGCGAGGTCGTCGTCGCCCTCGATCGCGATCGTCGCGCCATGGAGCGCGGCGATCGCCCGTTCCGTGTCCGCGAACGCGACGAGCGGGTGGAACGCGCCGACCTGCGTGCCGGCGGCCATCGCCGGCAGGAGGACCTCGGCTCCCAGCGACCCGCTCGTGTGGACCATCGCCTGGCCGCTGTACATCCGGATCTCGCGGGCGAGCGGCTCGATCGCATCGTCCGGCACCGCGAGGATGATCAGCTCGACCTCCTCGACGAGCGCCTGCGCCTCGGCGAACCCGCGGGCGCCCTCGACGCTGCCGGTGAACCGCGCCCGCCGACCCGCGTCGCGACTGGCCACGGCATGGATCGGCCAGCCGGCCTGGCTGAGAGCGATCCCGAGCGCGGTCCCGACCGCGCCGGCGCCGACGATGCCGGTCGTCGGCGTTTCGCCCGGCCCCGCGCGGAGATGCGGATGGGTGTGTCCGTCAGCGTGGACCTCGCCGTCGTCGTGACGGTGGTGGCCTGGCGGGACGGGGTCGAGGTCGATGCCCGCCGCCGCGATGGCGGCCTCGGTCTCTGCCCGATCGCGTTCCGGGTCGTCGCCCGGGAGCGAGCCCCACGGCTTCATCGGGACGCGCCGGCGCGGGCCGGGGACCGAGCGCGGTACGCTTGCATGCATCGAGTCTAGCGAGCCTGTGGAGACACACGCGTTGTCACGGATCGACCCTTTCGGCGCTCGCGCGCCGCTCGCGCCGGGCTTCCCGGACGTCTACCGACTGAGCGCCATCACGACCGCGACGGCCGACACCCGCCTGCCGGTGACCATCCGGATCCTCCTCGAGAATCTGCTGCGCCACGCAGGCGGTGGGATCGTCGACCCGGCCGCCGTGGAGACGCTGGCTGCCTGGCGGCCGGGTCTCGCGGTCGAGGCCGAGATCCCGTTCATGCCCGCGCGGGTGATCATGCAGGACCTGACCGGCGTACCCGCGGTCGTCGACCTGGCCGTGATGCGAGACGCGATGGCCGATCTCGGCGGCGACCCCGCCCGGGTGAACCCGCTGGTCCCGGCCGATCTCGTCATCGACCACTCGGTGCAGGTCGACCGCTTCGGGACGGACGATTCGTACGCGTTCAACGTCGAGCGCGAGTACGAGCGCAACGGGGAGCGCTATCAGCTCCTGCGCTGGGCGCAGACCGCGTTCCGCAACCTCCGCATCGTGCCGCCGGGGACCGGCATCGTGCACCAGGTCAACCTCGAGTACCTCGCCACGGTCGTCGAGGACCGCGACGGCGTCGCGTTCCCGGATACGCTCGTCGGCACCGACTCGCACACGACGATGATCAACGCGCTCGGCGTGCTGGGCTACGGCGTCGGTGGCATCGAGGCGGAGGCCGTCCTGCTCGGACAGCCGCTCTATCAGCCGATGCCCCATGTCGTCGGGGTGCGCCTGACGGGTGCCCTGCCGCACGGTTCGACCGCCACCGACCTCGTGCTCGTCGTGACCGAGATGCTCCGTGGCCACGGCGTCGTCGGGGCGTTCGTGGAGTTCGCCGGGGACGGTCTGGCGGGGCTGTCGCTGGCCGATCGCGCGACGATCTCGAACATGAGCCCCGAATTCGGGGCGACCGCGACGCTCTTCCCGATCGACGACGAGACCCTCGCGTACCTTCGGCTCACCGGACGTTCGCCCGAGCGCGTCGACCTGGTCGAGCGCTACGCAAAGGAGCAGGGCCTGTGGCGCGAGCCCGGCGAGGGTCCGGCGTTCGATGAGCTGCTGACGCTGGATCTCGCGACGGTCGAGCCGTCGGTCGCCGGACCGCGCCGGCCGCAGGACCGGGTCCCGTTGCAGTCCTTGCGGGAGAACTTCCGGACGACCTTTCCGGACGGCCTCGTGACCCCGGGGCGCGCCCCGGCACCGGAAGCTCCGTCCGATGCCGTCCACGAGGCGTCGTCCGAGTCGTTCCCGGCATCCGACCCACCGGCGTTCGCCGCGGCCGAGGCCCTCGACGCGCGCTCGGCGCCCGCTCCGCCGGCTCCGCCTGCGGCGCCGGTCCCGGCCTATGCCCAGGCGGTCGATCGACGCGAGTATCGCGCCGTCGATGTGACCATCGGCGACGAGACCGTCAGGGTCAGCACGGGCTCTGTCGCGATCGCCGCCATCACGTCCTGCACCAATACGTCCAACCCGACCGTGATGGTCGGCGCCGGGTTGCTGGCACGGAACGCGGTGGCTCGCGGGCTGCGGGTCCCGCCGACCGTCAAGACATCGCTCGCCCCCGGTTCGAAAGCCGTGACCGGTTATCTGGCGGCGGCGGGCCTGATGGACCCGCTCGAGCAGCTCGGCTTCGCGCTGGCTGGCTACGGCTGTACGACATGCATCGGCAACTCCGGCCCGCTCGCGGCGCCGCTCGCCAGCGCGATCGAGGAGAACGACCTGGTCGTGGCTGCAGTGCTGTCGGGCAATCGCAACTTCGAGGGCCGCATCCATCCTCTCGCGCGCGCCAGCTATCTCGCCTCGCCGCCGCTGGTCGTGGCGTTCGCGTTGGCCGGCCGGGTCGACATCGACCTCACGACCGAGCCGATCGGCACGGGCTCGGATGGTCGACCCGTGCATCTGGCCGACATCTGGCCGGCGCCCGAGGAGATCCGCTCGGTCATCGGTTCGTCGATCGATCCCGAGCTGTTCCGGCGGACGTATGCGGTCGTGTTCGACGGCGATGACCGGTGGCGGGCGCTGCCGATCCCATCGGGCGATCGATACGCCTGGGACCCGGCGTCGACATACGTGGCCAAGCCACCGTTCTTCGACGGGCTGTCGTCGGGCGGTCGCGAGGCTGGCGACATCACCTGGGCGCGTGTCCTGGCGGTCCTCGGCGACTCCGTGACCACCGACCACATCTCACCCGCCGGGTCGATCGCCCCGTCGTCCCCGGCCGGGCGGTGGCTGCAGGAGCACGGCGTGTCGCCGCTCGAGTTCAACTCCTATGGAGCGCGCCGCGGCCACCACGAGGTGATGGTGCGCGGAACGTTCGCGAATATCCGGTTGCGCAACCGCCTGGTCGAGGGCAAGGAGGGCCCGTACACGGTCCATCTCCCCTCGGGCGAGGAGATGTTCATCTACGACGCCTCGATGCGCTATCAATCCGAGGGTGTCCCGTTGCTGGTCCTGGCCGGCCGGGAATACGGTTCGGGCTCCTCCCGGGACTGGGCCGCGAAGGGCACCGCGCTGCTCGGCGTGAAGGCCGTGCTGGCCGAGTCCTACGAGCGCATCCACCGCTCGAATCTGGTCGGCATGGGCGTGCTGCCGCTCCAGTTCAAGCCGGGCGACAGCGCGTCGGCGCTCGGCCTGACGGGTCGTGAGTCATATGACGTTCTCGGTCCATCGGAGGGCCTGTCCCCGCGGCGCTCGGTGACGGTCGTCGCGACCCGCGACGACGGCAGCACCGCTCGATTCGAGGCGATCGCCCGCCTGGACGGGCCGATCGAGGTCGACTACTACCTCGGCGGCGGCATCCTGCCCGCCGTCCTGCGCCGGCTCGCCACCGAGGCGTAACTCGGCGCCCGCCCCTCGCCTGTTCGCCGGGCTGATGGCGTTCGAGGGCAAGGCGGCGCCCGAGCACCGGAGCGAGCGCACCATCCCCGAGGTCCGAGGCGACGCCGTGATAACCATCGGCCCGCGGGTCCTGACGTGAGCGAGGCGCGCAGGGCGCCAACGCCGCGATCGGGCGTCAGCGGCCCCGCGAAAACGATGAAACCCCCAAGGGGAGGACCTAGGGGTTTCATCGCGGAGGAGGATTTCGGCCTTCGAAAGTGGGACGCGCCGACCTTGGCCCGCGTTACGCGGCCTGGCGGCCTGGCGGACGAAAGCTCCTGGTTTCTGTCAAATGCCCAGGTGGCGGTCATCGGTCCGGGCCGTGATGAATGACCTGCTGTGACCAGTGCATCGAAATGCATGTCGCAGCGTGCACCGCGACCATGCGACCGCAAGAGGTGCAAACGTATCCACGGGCAACCCCCTTCTGGGTGCTCCGAACCTGTCCACCGCTCGTGTGACGAGCATTTGACAGAAACACGGCGCGCGGTCGTGTGCGCGACCCACGCCTCGAGCCCGTGACGCTCCCATCGCGTAGCATCGCCCGACCGTGACTGTGACCGCCGGGTCCGTCCAGCGGACGTACCTCACCCTCACCCTGCTCACGACCTTCGCCGCGTCGTTCATCTGGGGCGTCAACACGCTCTTCCTGCTGGACGCCGGCCTGAGCAATACCGAGGCCTTTGCGGCCAACGCGTTCTTCGCCGTCGGCCAGGTCATCTTCGAGGTCCCGACGGGGGTCGTCGCCGATACCCGCGGACGGCGGTTCTCCTATCTGCTCGGCGCTGTGACCCTGCTCGCCTCGACGCTGCTCTACTACGTCATGTGGCAGGTCCACGCACCGTTCGCCGGCTGGGCGCTCGCGTCGATCCTGCTCGGACTCGGCTTCACGTTCTTCTCGGGCGCGACCGAGGCGTGGTTGGTCGACGCGCTCACCGCGACCGGCTACACCGGCGCCCTCGAGACCGTCCTGGGCAGGGCCCAGACGGTGTCTGGGTTCGCGATGCTCGTGGGTTCGGTGCTGGGCGGGGTCGTCGCCCAGGTCGCCGATCTCGGCGTGCCCTACCTGCTGCGCGCCGCGTTGCTCGGGCTGACGCTCGTCGTGGCATTCCGCTACATGCACGACATCGGCTTCTCACCCCGGCGCGGAGCCAGCCACCTGGCCGAGATCCGCAGCGTCGTCCGCGGATCGATCGATGGCGGCTGGCGCAATCCGCCGGTGCGCGCCCTGATGCTGGCCGCGCCGTTCACGAGCGGCGTCGGTTTCTTCGCGTTCTACGCCAGCCAACCGTATCTGCTCCAGCTGTACGGCGACCCGGAGGCGTACAGCGTCGCGGGCCTGGCCGCGGCATTGTTCGCGGGCGCCCAGATCCTCGGCGGGATCCTGGTGCCGTACGCGCGCCGATTGTTCCGCCGGCGCACCGACGCCATCCTGCTGGCCACGGTCGGCACGGTCGTCATCCTGGGCGTTATCGGCTGGACGGGCAACTTCATCGTGGCCCTCGTGCTGCTCGCCCTGTGGGCGCTGATCTTTGCGCTCGAGATACCGCTCCGCCAGGCGTACATCAATGGCCTCATCCCATCGGAGCAGCGCGCGACCGTGCTGTCGTTCGACTCCTTCATGGGCTCGATCGGCGGGGCGGCGGCACAACCGGCCCTGGGCCGCGTGGCCGACGTGTACGGCTACGGTCCGTCCTATGTCGTGGCGGGGGCGATCCAGGTGCTGGCCATCCCATTCGTGTTGATGGCGCGCCGGACGCGGGCAGCCTCGGATCCCATCGACTGAGGGGAATGGTGGGCGATACTGGATTCGAACCAGTGACCCCGCGGATGTGAACCGCGTGCTCTAACCACTGAGCCAATCGCCCGATGCTGGCGGGAGCGCGGTACCGATGCCCGACGCTCCGAAGACCGAGGCGACGCTCCTGCGAGCCATCGGCCTGAGGATCGTGATCATACCTTCAGGCCCGGCCACCGGGCAACGATCGTGTCCGGATCTGCCCCGTCGACCACCACCAGTTTCTGACGGCTCGCCGCGCCGGCGACGATACGGACATCGCTGCGCGCCACGCCCAATTCCTCGGCGATGAGCCTGATCAGCGCGTTGTTCGCGGCCCCTTCGACGGCCGGAGCGCCGACCCGTGCACGCAGCACCCCATCGGTGACGCCATCGACGCGGTCGACCGCCGCTCTCGGCGTGAGGCGGACGGCGAAGCGGACGTCGGTCGCGCTCACGACCCTCAGAGGCGCCCGATGATGAACCCGAGAAGGATCAGGACGAGGAAGCCCGACCAGTCGATCATGCCGGCCTGGGGCAGCAGCCGGCGGACGGGCCCGAGGATCGGCTCGGTCGTCTGGAACAGGAACGCCGAGATCTGGTTGCGTCCGGTGGGGTCGACCCAGGACATGATCATCCGCCCGAAGATGAGCGCCCACAGCGCCATCAACAGGAACTGGAGGAAGGTGAGGAAGAACGTCCCGGGCACGGTCCTCCGAGTCTACCAGCCCGTCCGAGCCGACCCTCATCGGACGTGCTCGTGTGCGGGTTCGCCGGGTGCGTGGCGATGAGGCCGCTCGCCGAAGATCGCCCGACCGACGCGGACGATCGTCGCCCCCTCCTCGACGGCCACCTCGAAGTCGTCGCTCATCCCCATCGACAGGTCCAGGCCGAGAGGCGCACCGGCTGCCCGCAGGCGCTCGGACAGCGTGCCGGAGCCCCGCGAAGGTCGACCTGGCCGCCTCGGCGTCGGCAACGAGACGGCCGATGGTCATGAGACCGCGGACCTCGAGCGCGTCGAGCCCGGACGTCCGCTCGACCGCATCGTCCAGCTCGGCCGGCGCGAAGCCGGCCTTCGACGGGTCGTCGTCGACGTTGACCTGGAGCAGGACCGGGTAGCGCGCGGCCGGGCCGGCGCTTCGGACATCGCGGGCGAGGCGGTCCAGCCGCTCGGCCAGCCCGACGGAGTCGACGGACTGGATGAGGTCGAAAGCCTCGAGCGCGCGGCGGGCCTTGTTCGACTGGAGCGGACCGATCAGGTGCCACGTCGCGCCGGCGACCTGCGCGACCTTGGACTCGCCCTCCTGGACGCGGTTCTCACCGAGCGTGCGGATCCCGGCCCCGACGGCGTCGAGCAGGCGGCTCGCGTCGACCTCTTTCGAGACCGCGACAAGCGTGACATCCGCGGGGTCGCGACCGACCCGCGCGCAGGCGACGGCGATCCGCGCGAGGACAGCGGCGTGCGCAGCACGGAGGGTGTCGATGTCCGTGGTCGGGCCCGTCATCGCCTCGCTGCCGGCGTCGCGCCGGCCGGGATCACTTGCGGCGGAGGAAGCTCGGGATCTCCAGGTCGTCGGCGTCGTACGTCACGGGCCGTCGGGCGGCGTTCTCGCCGGCCGTCCGCTCGATCCGGGGCGAGCTGATGAGAGCGGCGGCCTCGTCCTCGCGGATCGTCGGGCTGAAGGCGCCGTCACCACCCTGCTCGCGCTGGCGCTCCAGCTCCTGCAGGAAGTCGCGCTCGTGAGCGACGCGCGACGATGCCGCGCCTTCCAACACGCCGGTGGCCTCGCGGTGGATGCTCGTGCGCCGCTTGCCACCGTCGAAGCCGGTGGCGATGACCGTGACCATGACCTCGTCGCCGAGCCGCTCGTTGAAGCTCGTGCCGAACATGATCAGGGCCTCCGGATCGGCGGCCTCCTTGATCGCCTCGGCGGCCTCGTTGACCTCGAAGAGCGACAGGTTCGACGAGCCCGTGATGTTCCACAGGATGCCCTGGGCGCCGTGGATGTCGAGCTCGAGGAGAGGGCTCGCGATCGCCTGTTGGGCGGCCTCGACCGCCCGGTTCTCACCAGTCGCCCGGGCGATGCCCATCAGCGCGGACCCAGCGTCCTTCATGACGGCCCGAACGTCGGCGAAATCACGGTTGATGAGGCCGGGCACCGTGATGATGTCGCTGATGCCCTGGACGCCCTGGCGCAGCACGTCGTCGACGACCCGGAACGCGTCGAGGATGCTGGTGTTCTTCTGGACGACGTCCTTGAGGCGGTCGTTGGGGATCGTGATCAGCGCGTCGACCTGTGCCTTCAGCTCCTCGGCGGCCTTCTCGGCCACGAGCTTGCGGCGATTGCCCTCGAACGCGAACGGCTTGGTCACGACGCCGATCGTCAGTGCGCCGGAATCCTTGGCGATCTGGGCCACGACCGGCGCCGCGCCCGACCCGGTCCCGCCGCCGAGCCCGGCCGTGATGAACACCATGTCCGATTCCGCGAGGGCGGAGGCGATCTTGTCGGAGTCCTCCTCGGCGGAACGCTGCCCCATCGCGGCATCGCCGCCGGCACCGAGCCCGCGGGTCACTTTGTCGCCGATGCGGATCTTGTGCGGCGCATCCGACTGGAGGAGGGCCTGCGCGTCCGTGTTGCAGGCGATGAACTCGACGCCCATCATCTCGGCCCGGATCATCCGGTTGACGGCATTGCTCCCGCCACCACCGACACCGATGACGCGGATCAACGCGAAGTTCTCGGAATCGGAACGCAACGGCATCGGGCTCTCCTCCGGCGACCCTTTGGGGGTCCTGGGCGGTGTCATCGGGTGTTCTCGGTCAGCGCGCTCGGTCGGGACCCTGGTGCCTCGGTGGCGGACGGGTCCGTGGGTCCGGGGAGTATAGCGCTGAGGCCAAGGGCTGGCCATCGAGCCTCCTGCCGTTCGAAGGGCTGCGGCAAGGGTCGGTGCCGGTGGCGCCGCCGAGGGAGGCCCAGCCGCCCCTACCCCGCCAAGAAGCTGAGCCGGACCGTCCGTTCCGCGTTGTCGGCATTGGGGTCGAGCAGGCAGATCGACTGCCACGTCCCGAGCGCCGCGCGGCCGTCGATGACCGGGACCGTCAGCGACGGCGCCGCCAGCAACGGCAGGACATGGTCGGCACCGTGGCCCGGCGACCCGTGCCGGTGCCGGTACAGCCGGTCCTCGCGTGGCAGCAACCGGTCAAGGGCGTCCATGAGGTCGTCGTCCGAGCCCGATCCGACCTCGACAACGACGAGGCCGGCCGTCGCATGCGGCACGAACACGGACAGCAAGCCGTCCCCGGCCTCGATGTCCGAGAGGAACGCGGCCACCGCCGGCGTCAGGTCGGCCAGCCCGCGGGCGGACCCCGTCCGGACCGTCAGTACCCGTGTCTCTACGGGAAGATACTCCGGAGGGCGTCGCGGATGCGGCCCAGGCCACCCATCGCGGGCGCCGACTCGTAGCGCAGCGGCTCGCCGTCGACGAGCGTCGTGGCGCCCCATTGGAGCAGCCCGACACCGGTGCTGTAGGCCGGCGTCAGCAGGGTGTCGACCAGCCCGCCGATGCCGCTCGGTGCTGCGACGCGGACGGGCATCTCGAGGACCTCGCGGCCGAGCTCGGCGATCCCCGACAGCTGCGCCGAGCCGCCCGTGAGGATCACCCCGGCGGGCAGCTGCCGCACGCCCGCCGCGCGGATCTCGTTGCGCAACAGCTCGAAGGTCTCGCGCATCCGCGCCTCGATGACCTGACACACCTCGAGCCGGCTGACGGTCCGACCGGCGTCCTCGCCCAGGACGCTCACGCTGATCTCCTCGTCGTCGGTCACCGTTCGCAGGTCCGCCGTCCCGTTCTGGATCTTCAGCTCCTCGGCGGTCTGGAGCGAGGTCTTGAGGATCGCGGCGATATCGTTGGTGAGGTTGTTCCCACCGATCGGCAGGACCCGCGTGTGGAATGGCGAGCCATCCTGAAACAGGGCGAGGTCGATCGTGCCCGCGCCGAAGTCGGCGACCGCGACACCGAGGTCCTTCTCCGTCTCGTTGAGCACGGCCTCGGCCGACGCCAGGGAGTTCACCACCAGCTCGTCGATCTTGACGCCGGCCGCCGCGACGCACTTGGACAGGTTGGTCACCGCGGTGGCGGAGGCGGTGACGATGTGCGTCTCGACCTCGAGACGCAACGCGCTCATCCCCATCGGGTCCTTGACCCCCTCCTGCCCGTCGACCGAGAAGCCGCGCCGCTCGACGTGGAGGACCTCGCGGTTGGACGGGATCGGCACGGCGCGCGCGACGTCGATCGCGCGGTTGATGTCCTCGCGGCTGACCTCGCGATGATGTCCGGTGACCGCGACCTGGCCGGGCGAGTTGAGGCTCTCGACGTGCTGCCCACCGACCCCGACGAACGCGCGGTCGATCTTCCAACCCGACAATCGCTCCGCCTTCTCGACCGCCTCGGCGATCGAGTGGACCGTCTGGTCGATGTTGATGACGACGCCCTTCTTGAGACCAGATGCCGGGACGGTCCCGTGGCCCATGATCGTCAGCCGCCCGTCGCGACCCACCTCGCCGATGAGCGCGCAGACCTTGCTGGTGCCGACGTCGATGCCGACGAGGACCGCTTCACGTTCCACGTTCCCGTCCGTCTCCCTCTAGGCCGGCTTAGAGGAAATGCCGGCGGATGAGTGCCACGTTATCGAAGATGCGAAGACCGAAGGTGATGAGGGCCACCAGATACAGGTCAAGGCCCAGGCGGTCACCGACGAATGTCAGCAGGACCGCGATGATCGCGTTGACAAGGAAGCCGCTGATGAAGATGCGATTGTCGTAGACCCCGTCCAGCTCCGCGCGGACCGCCCCGAGGACCGAATCCAGCGCGGCAAGGATCGCCACGGCCGAGTACCGGCTGAGCTCGAAGCCGACGTTGATGTTGAGGACGAGACCCGCCAGGACGCCCACGAGGAGCCCGAGCAGGGGAAGCAGCACGTGGTCCCTCGTCCTCCTCCGTCTGGTTTGGCCAAGGCTATCACGGGACCGGGGGCTCGCTCGGGATGGGCGTCGCCTTCGTCGTGAACGTCCCGTCGGTCTCGGACGCGAGGATGATGCGGTCGATGAGCGGTTCGCGCCCGATGAGCAGGCTGCGCAGCAAACGGACCTGGCCCGGGATGAGCTCGGGCGTCCGCAGGGTGGGCGTGTAGAACCCGAAGACGGCCTGCCAGGTGGCGGGCTTCGTCCGCAGTGTGAAGCCGTTCGCATCGCTGACGAACACGTGGAGCGCCTCCGCCTCGCTGCCCACGTCGGCCGGGACGAGCGACGCGAGCCGGGTGGCCGCGTCGAGATCCACCCGGTCGAGCGCGCGCCCGACCGACAGGCCGACCGATGCCGCGCGGCGGTCCTCGACCACCGGCAGGTCGGCTGCGCTATCGGGTGGGGCCTCCGGCAGCCGGGCGAACAGCTGCCCGTCCGTGTCGACGAGATAGCGCCTGGCGCCGACCTGCCAGACGAGGATCGGCGTGCGCTCCCGCAGACGCACCGCGAGGGTATCGGGCAGGCGGACCGACACGTCCGCCGAGCGAACGGTCGGCAGCTCGCGGATCCGCGCCTCGAGCGGCGGTGTCACGAGCGCGAACAGGTTCGCGCCGCGCGCCTCCTCCAGCACGGCCCGGACCGCGGCCTCGTCGGTGAACGTGTCGCCCTCGACGGTCGCGTACGCATAGCTGAACACCGGCGACTGGGCCACGCCGTACATCGCCGACGCCGACAGGAGGATCACCAGGATCGCGCCGGCCCGGACCGGGGTCAGCCCGGCCGAGGCGCGCCGGATCGAACGGGTTCGGCGCGCCGGCGCCCCCAGCGATCGCCGCATGGTCGGCCGGATCGGCGCGGGACGACGCGACGGCGGCCGCGGGCGCAGGGTCATCGGGGCAGGTCGCCGGTCCCCAGCTTGGTCGCCGGCCGGGCGGCGTGGCGCTCCAGTGCCAGTTCGACGATGCGCACGCACACGTCGGCGAACGTGTAGCCCCCCTCGGCCGGCATCGTCGGGAAGAGGCTGATCGGGGTGAAGCCCGGGATCGTATTGATCTCCGACACGACGATCCGCTCGCCCGACATCAGGAAGTCGACCCGCGCGAAGCCCTCCGCTCCGATGGCCCGGTAGACGTCCCGGGCGAGCTTGTGGATCACGGCTCGCTCGACGTCACTGACCTCAGCGCGCGTCGACGTCTCGGACAGGCCGGGCGTGTACTTGGCGGCGTAGTCGTAGAACTCGTTGCCGCTGATGACCTCGCCGGGCCCGTACAGCTCGAGGGCGGCGTGGTCGTTCCCGATGATCGACATCTCGAGGTCGCGGGCGTTGGGCATATAGGCCTCGACCAGGGCGAGCGTGTCATACCGAAACGCACGGTCGAGAGCCGCCGCGAGCTCCGCCGCGTCGTGCACGAGGGTCATGCCGATCGAGCTGCCGAGTCGGGCCGGTTTGACCATGAGTCGGGGGTCGGCCTCGCCGGCGGCGAACGCCAGCATCTCTCGCCGCACACCGGGACGGTCGGCCTTCCAGCGCGACGCGCGCACCTCGCGCCAGTCGACGACCGGGATGCCGAGACCCCGGCTCAGCCGCTTGAACAGGGTCTTGTCCATGCCGAGCGCCGAAGCCGCGACGCCTGAGCCCGTGTACGCCAGCCCGACCGCGTCGAGCATCGCCTGGATGGTCCCGTCCTCGCCGAACGGTCCGTGCAGCCCGATGACCACGACGGGCGCCGGGTCGGACGCAGCCAGCCGATCGAGCGCGGCACCGACGGCGATCGGCCCCTCCGCGCCCAGTCCGCGGGGGTCGTCGTAGGCGGCAGCATCGCGATCTCCGCGCCGGTGGTCGGCCGGCAGCCACCACCACGCCCCGTCGAGGTCGATCAGCACCTGGCGGACGTCGGCACCGGCCTCGGCGAGTGCCAGCGCGATCGCCGAGCCCGACACGATCGACACGTCGTGCTCGGCCGACGGGCCGCCGAGCAGCACGACGATCGGCGGGAGCTCGGCGGCGGTCACTCCGGCCACGGCCAGCCATCCCAGTCACCGATGAACTCGATCTCGTACTCGAGAGCGATGCCGCTCGTCTCGGCGACGACGGCCCGCACGTGATCCCCGAGTCGGCGCACGTCGGCCGCGCTGCCCTTCTGGTCATTGACGATGAAATTGGCGTGCTTCTCGGATACGACGGCACCGCCGATACGGTGACCCTTGAGACCGGCAGCCTCGATGAGGCGCCCGGCGGAGTCCCCGGGCGGATTGCGGAACACGCTGCCGGCCGACGGCAGACCGAGCGGCTGATGCGCCTGGCGCCAGCGGCGGATGTCGTCGAGGCGCGTCTTGATCGTGCCCGGGTCGGCCGGCTCGAGGTGGAACGTCGCGTCGAGGATCAGATCGGGCGGGCGGTCCCCGGCCGGCTGCTTGAAGCGGCTCTCGCGGTAGGCCAGTCCGAGCTCGGCGACCGGCACCACCGCCTCTCGACCCTCGCCGTCCAGCACGCGGGCGGACTCGATGACGCCGGCCATATCCGATTCGTGCGCGCCCGCGTTGGCCCACACGGCACCGCCGACAGTGCCCGGGATGGCCAGACCGAACTCGAGCCCGGTCAGCCCCCCTTTCTGCGTCTCCGTGGCGGCACGGGCCATCGGCACACCGGCGTCGGCGACATAGCGGTCGCCGTCGATGCGCGACCCCTCCGCGCGATCCTGGATGACGAGGCCGCGGATCCCACGGTCGCTTATGACGAGGTCGCTCCCCCGCCCCAGGATGCGGTGGGAGATGTCGCGTGCGCGCGCGTAGCGAACGAGCGCGCGCAGCTCGAATAGGTTGTGGACGGTCGCGAACAGGTCGGCCGGGCCGCCGACCCGCATCGTCGTGAACCGCGCCAGGGGCTCGTCCCGCGAGGTCTTGACGCCGACCCGTCGCTGGATGTCGGACCCGGCCGCGATCGCGTCGAACGCGGCCACCGCGGTCACGCCAGCGACCCGCGCGACCGTCGTTCGACGGTGGCCGGGTCGGGCAGCGGCTCGCGTCGTGCTGCCGCGAGCACGAGATCGGCCACGGCATCGGCCGCCCCGGGCCGGCCGAGGCTGCGGCATGCCGCCGACATCGCCAGGTGGGCCGACGGATCGTCGAGCAGCTGCGCGGCCTCGATCAATGCTGCTGCATCGAAGTCGCCATCGTCGATCAGCCGGCCCGCTCCGGCCTCGACGAGCTGGCGGGCATTGGCCTTCTGGTGTCCGGCGGCGTGCGGATAGGGCACGACCACGATCGGCAGACCCAGGGCGGTCACCTCGGCGAGCGTCGACGAGCCCGCACGACCGACGACGAGGTCGGCGGCGGCCAGGGCGGTCAGCATGTCGTCGCGCAGGAACGGGTGCGGGCGGTAGCGCTCGCGCTGGTCCGCCGGGAGCGCCTCGCGACCCGTCAGCGCCGCCGCATAGCCGTCGTCCCCGGTCACGTGGATGACGACCACCCGCTCGGTCAGCCGAGGCAGCGCCTCGGCGACCGCGGCATTGAACCGACGGACCGCCTGCGACCCCCCGAAGATCAGCAGCACCCGCGCCCCGGGTGTGATGCCGAGCCGCTGGCGGGCGGCCTCACGGTCGATCGATGCTGTGTCACGGATCGGCGTGCCGGTCACGTAGCACGGCCGGCCGGGCGCGGCGGACGCCAGCGTCGCGCAGGTCGCCTCGAACGAGACCGCCAGCACGTCGGCGAGCCGGGCCGTCGCACGCACAGCGCGGCCGGGGATCACGTTGCCGTCCCACAGCACGACCGGGATGCCGAGCGGGGCCGCGGCAAGGAGCACCGGGACCGCCACGTACCCGCCGGTCGTGAAGATCGCGGCTGGCCGCTCGGCGGCCAGGATCGCCGCCGCCTGCGGCACCGAGGCGCCGAGGCGGAGTGGGTCGAGGACGACGTGCGCGTCCAGCTCGACCGAGCGCAGCGAACGGAGCGCAAGCCGCCGGAACGTGATCCCGGCCGCCGGGACGATGCCCGCCTCGAGACCGCGATGCCCGCCGAGCCAGCTGAGCTCAGCGCCGTCCGGTCGCGCGCGCAGCGACCGGGCGACGGCCAGAGCCGGGTAGATGTGCCCGCCCGTTCCGCCGCCGGCGATCAGCAGTCGCATCGTCGTTCCAGGTCCCCTTCTCGATGGTCTCGCGCGAGATCGAGAGAAGGATCCCGATCGCGGCGAAGCTGATGATGAGTGACGACCCGCCGGCGCTGATGAACGGCAGCGTGATCCCGGTGATCGGCACGAGGGTCACGACGACCCCGATGTTGATGAACGCCTGGATGCACAGCCAGGCCGTGATCCCCGCCGCCAGGAGCGCCCCGAACGTGTCGGGCGCGCCGAGCGCCACGCGGATGCCAGCGTAGGCCAGCAGCACGAACAGTGCGATGACGATGCCGGCACCGACGAGGCCGAACTCCTCGCCGATGATCGCGAAGATGAAGTCGTTGAAGGCGTTGGGGACGAACAGGCCGCCGGCCATCCGGCTCTCGCCGAGGCCCGACCCGAACACGCCCCCGAGGCCGAGCGCGAGCAGCCCCTGCACGGTGTGGTAGCCGATCGTGTCGGCGTACTTCCACGGATCGAGCCAGGCGCGGATGCGGTCCATCTGGTAGCCCGCCAGGCCGACCATGATCGCGGCCAGACCGGCCAGACCGACCATCGAGCCCAGGTGGAAGGTGTTCCCGCCGGCGATGAACCACATCGTGAATGCGGTCAGGGTGATCACGATCGTCGTCCCGAGGTCGGGCTCCTTGAACACGAGCGCGATGATCGGCCCGGCGATGAGCAGGAACGGCACGGTCCCGCCCCAGAACCCACCGACCTTCAGACCGCGCTTCGCGAACCAGTGGGCGAGGTAGACGATCATGGCCAGCTTGGCCATCTCGGCGGGGTGGATGGCGGGCAGCGGGCCGAGCCGCAGCCAGCGCGCCGAGCCGCCGATGACGATGTTGAAGTCGTCGACGAAGACGAGGACGAGCAGGCCGAGAGCGATCAGGTAGCCCGGGATCGACACCAGCCGCAGGTAGCGGTAGTCGACCCGCATCATCGCGACCATCGCAAGCAGCCCGAGCAGTGCCCACTGGATCTGGGGTCCGACGGTCTGGAACGTGTCGGCTTCGGCCGACAGGTAGCCCTTCATGGCCGACGACGAATAGACCATGAGGATGCCGATCGCCGCGAGGGCGACGACGACGACGAGGATCATGTAGTCCGGGGCGTGACGCTCGCGCTGGAGGGCCTGGGTCAGGTCCTTGGCGGGCGTCCTGTTGACCGACCGCCGCGAGTCGCTCGACCGTTTCCGCTCGCGCTCGTCCGGGTCGGCGAAGGGGCGACCGAACCGCGGGATCGGTGGGGCGAGGTTCATCGGTCGCTCCGCGCTCGCGACGCCACCAGCTCGGCGACGGCGTCCTTGAAGGCACGCCCGCGGGCGGCGTAGTCCGGGAACATGTCGAAGCTCGCGGCGGCGGGGCTCAACAGGACGGTCGCCGGCCCGGCATCGCGTCCGGCGGATGCGAGTGCGGCGCGGGCGAGGCCGTCGGCGCGGGTGACTGCCTCGGCCAGTGTCGTGGCCCGCTCCGTGCTGGCCAGCCCGGCGCCTCGGAATCGCACCGCGAGGTCGGGGCCGCTCTCGCCGATGAGCACGGCGGCGACCGCCCGCTCGGCAACGACCGGGCCGAGCTCCGAGAGGTCGACACCCTTGTCGCGGCCGCCGGCGATCAGCACGACCGGCGCCGGGAATGCGCGGAGTGCGGCGATGACCGCGTCGGGCTGCGTGCCCTGCGAGTCGTTCACGAATCGAACGCCGTCGACGAGCGCAACCGTCTCGAGCCGGTGCTCGACGCCGGTGAACGCCGCCGCCGCCTCGCGGATGGCCTCGCGCGGGATGCCGAACAGCAGACCGACGGCGATCGCGGCGAGCGCGTTCGAGACGTTGTGGGCGCCCGGGATGCCGAGCTCGTCGACCGGCATGATCCGATCCAGCACGCCGGCCGCGGCGCCGATCGCAGCCGCCGACGGCGCGATCGGCCCGTCCCCTGCGATCGACAGTCGCTCGACGCCGTCCGCGACGATCCATCCGTCGACCACGCCGAGACCACCGGGCGCTGGTGCCGAGCGCCGATACGTCACGACCGGCGCCGGACTCGATGACCCGTAGCCCGCGACGATCGGGTCCTCCGCGTTGAGGACGAGCGCTCCGTCGGGATCGACCCGCTCGGCGAGGATGCGCTTGACCCGTCGGTATGCCTCGAGCGAGCCGTGCCGGTCGAGGTGGTCCGAGGTGACGTTCGTGTAGACGGCCACCGTCGTGCCGCGCGTCAGGGTCGGCAGCTGCAGCTCGGACAGCTCGTAGACGACGCGGTGGTCGGTCGTCAGCTCGGGCAGGCGCTCGACGATCGGGACGCCGATGTTGCCCCCGAGCACGGCCGGGTGTGCGGGATCCGCGGCAAGGATCGCGGCGGTCAGCGAGGCCGTCGTGGTCTTGCCCTTCGTGCCGGTCACACCGACCGTCGGGGCGACGCACAGCCGCAGGAACAGGTCCGGTTCGGACATCAACGCAGGCACCGACGGATCGCCGGCGGCTCGGGCCGTGACGAGGGCCTGAAGCGCGGCACGGAGTCGCGGCTCGGTCGTCGGGTAATCCGGGTTGATCGATGGCGAGGTCGTCACGAGCTGGGCATCCGCCCACGTCGTGGCCGGGTCGACGTCCGCGCCCAGCGCGAGCGTGACGGCGCGCGTTTCGAGGGCGGCGATCGCATCCCGGAGCTCGCTCGCGGGCCGGCCGTCGTACACGGTGACGCGTGCGCCGGTATCGGCCAGGAAGCGCGCCAGCGCGATGCCGCTCCGGGCCAACCCGAGCACCGTCACAGGCACGTCGTCGAGGAGGCCGCCGCGGATCGAATCCATGGTCAGCGCGTCCGGGTCGAGCGCGAGTCGGCGGGTCATCACCGCGGCACTCAGAGGAACCGGCCGGGCTGGGTGGCCACGAACAGCGTCACGCCGAGCAAGGCCGCGAGGATGCCGACGATCCAGAAGCGGATCGTGATCTTCTCCTCGTCCCAGCCCCCGAGCTCGAAGTGATGGTGGATCGGGCTCATGCGGAACAGCCGCTTCCCGCCGGTCAACCGGAAATACACGACCTGCAGGATCACGGAGCCCGTCTCGAGCACGAAGATGATCCCGATGAGCGGCAGGACGAGGATCTGGCCGGTGATGAGCGCGGTGACGGCCAGCGTGGCCCCCAACGACAAGGCGCCCGAATCGCCGATGAAGATCTGGGCTGGGTGGACGTTGAACCACAGGAAGCCCAGCAGCGCGCCGATGATCAACGAGCACAGAAGCGCGAGATTGGGCTGCGCCGGGTCGTTGAGCAGCGCGATGAGCATGTACGCGACGAAGGCGATGGCGACGGTGCCACCCGACAGCCCGTCGAGTCCGTCCGTGAGGTTCACACCGTTGGCCGCGGCGATGATCGCGAAGGCGCCGAACAAAACGTAGAGCCACGGCTCCACCTCGACCGGACCCACGAAGGGAACGGGGATGGCGGTGATCACGTAGGTCTGCTGGATCTGCCAGGCCGCAACGAACGCGACGACCGTCAGCCAGATGAGCTTCTGCCGCGCCTTGATCCCCTCTCCGGTCCGCGCGTTCAGGTAATCGTCGAACGCACCGAGTGCACCGACGCCGGCCAGCGCCGCGAGCGGGGCGAACGTCGCAGCGTCGGGCTGTTGGAGGAAGAAGTAGATGCCGAGGACCACCACGACGATGAGCAACCCGCCCATCGTCGGCGTCCCTTCCTTCACGAAATGGCTCTCAGGCCCTTCCTGGCGGATCCTCTTGCCGAAGCCGATCGCATGCAACAGCCGGATGTACGGCGGCATGAGGATCACGATCAGCGCGAACGCGAGCAGGAGACCCTGGATGAGCTCGACGGTCCCGACGGTCATCGGGCCACCTCACCGAGCTCGAGACGCAACGCGTCGACCAGCCGGTCGAGCCCGATCCCCCGCGAGGCCTTGACGAGGACCATGTCGCCGTCGCGTAGCCGCGGCCTGAGGACGTCCAGCGCCTGGTCGGCGTCCGGCACGACGTGGATCCTGCTCGGGTCGAGACCGGCGTCCTGCGCTCCGGCCGCGATGCCACCGGCCCCGGACCCGACGACCACCAGCAGCTCTGCGATCGCCGCGGCCGCCTCACCGACCGCCCGGTGTCCAGCGTCGTGCGCATCGCCGAGCTCGAGCATCTCGCCGAGGACTGCCACCCGACGTCCCGGCAGTCCCGCCAGCAGGTCGAGGGCCGCAATGACCGACCCCGGCGATGCGTTGTAGCTGTCGTCGATCACGGTCACGCCGCGCAGCCGAACGAGCTCCACCCGGTGCGGGGCCGCCCAGCCGCCTTCGAGCGCGGCCACGATCGAGTCGAGATCCAGACCCGCCGCCAGCCCGACGGCGGCGGCAGCAGCCGCGTTGTGGACCGACAGCCGGCCGAGCGTCGGGATCCGGACTGCCCGCTCGCCGGCCGGTGTCCGTAGCCGAAACGCCATGCCAGCCGAGCCACGCGTGGTCACGTCCGTGGCGCGAACATCGGCCGTGTCATCGAAGCCGTAGCGCACGGCCCGGGCGGCGCTGCGCCGATCCATGCGCGTGACGATGGGGTCGTCCGCGTTGAGCACCGCGGTCCCGTCCGCCGGCAAGGCCTCGAGCAGCTCGCCCTTGGCACGCTCCACGGCCTCGAGCGTGCCGATGCGCGACAGGTGGACCGGTTGCACCGCGGTCACGACGCCGATCGACGGCCGCGCCATCGCGGCCAGGTCGGCGATCTCACCGGACACGTACATGCCCATTTCGAGGACCGCCGCGTCGTCGTCAGGCCCGAGCCGCAGCAGCGTGAGCGGCAGGCCGACCTCGTTGTTCTGGTTGCCCTCGGTCCTGAGGGTCCGCATCGCGCTCCCGAGGACGGCCGCGACCGCCTCCTTGGTCGAGGTCTTGGCGATGCTTCCCGTGATCCCGACGACAAGCGGATCGAACCGTCGCCGCCAGCCGGCCGCGACCGCACCGAGCGCGACCAGGGCGTCGGCGACGCGGACGATCGTGACGTCCCCGAACACCGCCGGGTCCTCGACCTGGCGGGTCACGAGCAATGCCGCCGCACCGCGCGCGACGGCATCGTCGAGGTGGAGATGGCCGTCGGTCCGTTCACCCGGCAGGGCCACGAACAGCTGATCGGGGGTCACGAGGCGGGAGTCGACCGCGGCACCGCGGATCGGCCGAGCCGAGCGGGCGAGAAGCCGGCCGCCGGTCAGCCGCACGAGGTCGTCGGCGGTCAGGGCGAGCGCGGTGTCGGGCGGCGTCGGGACCGACGGGTCGACGTCGCTCACGGCGGCCAGTGTCGCACGGGGCCCACTCACCGGTCCGTCGCGGGAACGGGCTCGGCCACGATCCGGTCGTCCAGCAGGTCGGGCGTCCTGATCGCGTCGGTCGCGATCCGCCGGAACAGCTCAAAGGACATCACGGGCATCTCCAGGTGACCGAGGCGCGGCAGTCGCGGCCGGCCCTCCTCGATACGGACCGCGATCACGAGATCCGGTGCGCCGGCCTCGCGACTGATGTATCCGACGAACGAGAAGTTGAAGAGGTTGTGCTTCCAGTCCTTGGTCTTGGGATCCCAGATCTGGGCGGTGCCGGTCTTGCCACCCACGTGGTAGCCGGGCACCAGCGTCCGGTCGCGGTAATACGACACCTCCTGGACGACGTGATCCATCATCCGCAGGAGGGTCCGCGAGATCTTCTCGGGGACGACGCGACCCCGGTCTGACGCGGTCACGTCGCGCGACCCGACGCCGCTCACGACATGCGGTTGGACGAGCGTCCCGCCGTTGACGAGGGCGGCATACGCCGTAGCCAGCTGCATCGGCGTCACCGCGACGCCTTGGCCGAACGCCCCGTTGGCCAGATCGATCTCGCTCCACCGCGTGACCGCCGGGTCGCGGACGTAGGCGCTGGCAGACGCCTCGCCGGCGACATCGATGCCGGTCTTCTCGCCGAACCCGAGCTTGCGCCACGTGTCGTACAGCATCGCGGCCGACTCGTTGGTCGTGTCGCCGAGGTCGAGGGCGACCTTCGCCGCGACGACATTCCGCGAATACGCGATGCCGTCCTCGAACGTGATCCAGCCCATCCCCCGGTGATCGGCGTTGTCGATCTTCGACTGCCCGTTGTCGAGACGCAGCGTGCCGACGTCCTTGATGCGGGTCGTCCGCGTGACGGTCCCCGACTCCAGGGCGGTCACCGCGGTCATCATCTTGAACACGGAACCCGGCTCGTACACGCTCGACACGACCGGGTCGATGAACCGACTGGGCGCCTCGGCGGCGATGGCGCGGTAGTCGTTCGCGTCGTACGACGGGTAGGTCGCCTCTGCGTAGACGGCGCCGGTGTACGGGTCGAGGACGACCGCCGACACGCTCTTCGCCTCATCGGCGATCCAGGCGGCGAGCAGCTCCTGCTCGAGGGCCAGCTGGAGGCTCGCGTCGACCGTGAGACGGATGTCCTCGCCGATCGATCCGGGCGCCTCGACCACGGCCGTCTCGGGCATCGGCCGCCCATTCACGTCGCGCTGGGCGACCATGATGCGCGGGTTGCCGGCGAGGGTCTCCTGGTAGGCCTGCTCGATGCCGTACTGGCCGTTGTTCTCGCGGTTGACGAACCCGAGCAGATGGGCAGCCAGGGTTGACTCGGGCCCGCCGCCCGATTGCGGATAGACCCGCTCCGGCTCCGCCTCGAGCGCGACGTGGACGATCCGCTCGTCGCGCAGCGCCTGTCGGATGCGCTCGGCCACGGACGGCTCGATGCCCCGGGCGATGACGATGTACGGCCGTTCCGATGCCAGCTTCTCGCGCAGCGTCGCGGCCTCGGCTTCCTCGAGCTTGAGGAGGCGGACGAGCTCGTTGCCGGTCTTCGTCCGTGCCGCCGGATCGCGAGCGAGCTGGTCCGCCGCCGCGACCAGGCGGTCCCGATCGATCGTGGTGGCAAGCAGGACGGTCCCGGTCCGGTCGTAGATGTCGCCCCGCCGGCCCGCGACCTCCATCCTCACCATCGTCTGCGCCGCAGCGCGCGCCATCAGGAAATCCCCGTTCAGGACCTGCCAGTACGCGGTCCGCGCGAACAGCGCCAGCGAGCCGACGACGAAGACCGTCAGCAGGACGAGGAGACGGCGGCGGGAATCGGTGCGGCCCAGCATCGCTCGTTGGCTCCGACGATCAGCGAGCCGGAAGCAGGACGGTCTCGCCCAGCTGGCCGAGGCCTGCGTCGAGTGCGAGCTTGCGGACGGCCGGCTCGCGACCCAGCCGGCTCAGGTCCGACGTGATCTCCTGGAGTCGCGCATCGAGGCGTTCGCGCTCGACCTGCAGCCGGCCGATGTCGTAGCTCGTGGCCGACACCCGGACCTGCTGGGCAAGGGAGAAGAACGCGAGCATGAATGCGACGACGATCAAACCCAGCATCAGACCGGGGCGAGCCGTGGCCGTCCGATGGGCACGGACCGCAGCGCGGGCACGCCGCCGAGGCAACGACGGCGACTCGATGAGTCGCGGGCGTCGCGGCAGCGCGATGGTGCGGGGGCGTGCGCCCTCGTAGACGGCCATCGATCAGTCGGCCGGTGCGAAGCGGAACCGCGGCGCACGCGGATCGAGGAACGACAGTGGGTCGGCGGGAGCACCGGAGCCCCATTGCTCGAGGTCGAGCGCGGACGCGTCGACATGCTGCCCACGATCGTGGCGTTCGCGGACCTCGTGCTGGCGGCGGCCGTAGGCCTTGCGCCGACTGGTGTGGTGACGCTTGCTCATGGGAGCCCCTCCTTCCGTCGTGATGGCTTGGGCCTAGGCGGCCAGTCGCTCGGCGGCCCGCAGACGGGCGCTCCGGGCGCGTGGATTGGCCTCGATCTCCGACGCGGTCGGGGTCACCGACCGGCGCGTCAGGAGTCGGAGGCGGGGATTCCGGCCGCACACGCAGACCGGGAGCTCGGGTGGACAGACGCAGCCCCGCCGCTCGGCGGCGAAGAAGCGCTTGACGATCCTGTCCTCGAGGGAGTGGTAGCTGAGGACGACCAGGCGACCACCCGGACGGAGCAGGTCGACCGCAGCGGCCAGGCCTTCCTGGAGCGCGTCGAGCTCCTCATTGACAGCGATCCGGAGCGCCTGGAACACGCGCGTCGCGGGGTGGGTCCGCCGCCGCTGGCGTGGATTCGGCGGTGACACCCGCTCGACGAGCGCAGCCAGCTCTTCGGCGGTGGCGACCGGCGCCGTGCGCCGTGCGTCGACGATCGCACGCGCGATGCGACCGGCCTTCGGCTCCTCGCCGTAGCGGCGGAAGAGTGCGGTCAGCTCGTTCGCGTCGAGCGTGGTCAGGAGCTCGGCCGCCGGCACGCCGCGCGAGGCATCGAAGCGCATGTCGAGCGGGCCCCCGGCCCGAAACCCGAAGCCGCGCTCCGTGTCGGCGAGCTGGTAGCTCGACAGGCCGAGATCGAACAGGGCACCGTCGACGGCGCCGAAACCGGCGTCGCGCGCGACAGCGCCGATGTCGCGGAAGTTCGACTGGCGCAGGACGAGGCGGTCCCCGAAACGGGGGCGGAGGCGACCGTCCACTCTGGCGATGGCCGCCCCATCGGCATCGATGCCGAGGAGGCGGCCATCAGGGTCGGTCGCCTCCAGGATCCGCTCGGTGTGCCCACCGCCGCCGAGGGTGGCATCGATCTGGAGGCTCCCCGGCGCAGGCGCGAGCATCGACATGACCTCCTCTGCCAGCACCGGGATGTGCCCTGCCTCCATCTCTCCTCCACTCCTCGTCGATCGGATCCCGAGCGGACCCTGGAAGCGCATGTGGTGTGAGCTAGATCCCGAGGCCCTGGAAGGCCTCGGCCAGCTCGTCCGGGTCTTCGAGGCCCTGGGCGTACGTCGCCCAGGTCGACGGGACCCAGATCTCGGCGTGGTCGCGCGAGCCGACGACCACGGACTCATTGCCCAGATCGATGTGCTCGCGCAGGTAGGCCGGTAGCAGGATCCGGCCTTGGCGATCCAGGTCGACCTCCGCGGCGCCCGCGAAGATCAGGCGCTGGAAACGGCGGGCGTTCTGGTCGGTGATGGGCAGCGCCGCGACCTTCGCCGCGAGCGCGTCCCACCCCTGCTGGGTGTGGATCGCCAGGCAGGCGTCGAGCCAGCGCGAGACGACCGCGCCAGCTCCGAGCTGGGCGCGGAACTTCGCGGGGACGGCGATCCGTCCCTTGTCGTCCACCGTGTGCCGGTACTCGCCGGTGAACACCCGTAGGGGGCTCCTTGGACTGCCTGAGCTGGTCCGCTGGGTTCGAGGTCTCGACCTATCTCACGTGCCCTGGCCGCTGCTCCCCACTTCCCACCACTTTGGACCACTTCGGCGCATCGTACGGCGCGATCCGGCCCGCGTCAATGCACAAATAGGTGATCGGCGTTCAGGCTGAACGCGTGGAGCGTCGCGATCGAGGACGGCAGGATCGGGGTGGCGTCGCCCAGCAAGCGACATCGCTGGGCCGAGGGGCCGGGCTAAAGGGCCACAGCCACCTTTGCCGCCTGGCAGGCGACGCCTTGCCCCCGTGGAGTTCGGCACGCCGGCTCCCGGTCTCCTCGGCCACGTGCCGTCGTGTGGCAGGCGACGCCGCGGGTCGTTCGGGGTTTGCCTTGGGCTCGTCGACCCGTTTGGTCGCCTTGCACACGACAACCACTGGTCACGTCCGGGCGTCGCCCAGGGCCGTCTTCAGGCCTACCCCGCTCCTCGACCCGCTCGACTAGCGCGTGGGCGGTGGCAGCCGCAGCTCCTGGCCGGACCGCAGGCCGCGGCTGCGCAGCCACGGGTTCCGCGCGTAGATGCTGTCCTGGGACACGCCGAAGTAGCGCGAGATACTGAACAGGTTGTCGCCGCTTCGGACTTTGTAGATCCAGCAGCGCGGCGTGCTCGGGCAGGCCCGCAGCAGTCGATAGCGGTCGGACTTCGGCGATGCGCGCGGCGTCGGCGTGGCCGTCGGCGCCGGTGTCGCTGACGGCGTCGGCGTCGGCGACGGGGTGACAGAAGGAGTCGGCGAGGGCGTGACCGAGGCGGACGAGGAGGACGACGTCGGCGCCACGACGGGTGCGCCCGACGCGGCGGACGGAGAGGCCGCGGCGACGGACGAGGGCGACGGGCTCGCGGCAAGACCCGGCGGGGCGATGTCCAGGGCGCCGCCACGGGCGAGCACGAAACCTACGGACGCACTCAACGCGAGGACGAGCACGACGAGCGACCCGAGCATCGCCGGCGACAGCGCCCGACCCTCGCGGACCACCGGTTTCGGCGTTTCGGCCATCACCGCGGCACCCCGCAGGTACCGCGGACAGTTCACGTGTCCGGTCGACAGGCAGACGAGCTCCTGCTGCCGCAGCGACTGCGGCACGGCCTCGGCGAGCGCGGCGCAGCGGTTGGTCGTGTCGGGCGTCTCGATCGGGGCGATCAGGCCGCTCTGGCCGGTCGCGCGCAGGAAGGGGCAGACGTTCGGGTCGGGCGAGCGATCGTCGAGGACCTGCAGCCATGATCGGCCGTCGTCAGTGGGCACCTCTGTCGGTGCGACGGTGACGACCGCTTCGTCGCGTTCGGTCAGCGCGATCGCGGCAAGCCCGGGGACGCGGAAATCTTTCGCGTCAGTGGACGACTCGGTCCGGGCTGTCGGGGCCGCCGTGACGCCCCCTGGGATCGCCGCGAGTGCTGCCGCAGCCCCGACTGCGTGCGCTGGGGACGCTCCGGCCCCAGACGTGTTCTGACGGCGTCGCTCGTTCGCGACAGGCGGGGATGGAGCATTCGGATCGATGTCGGTGCGCCGGCGGCGTGGGCGGGGGGCGGGCTGGAGCCCACGGTCGTCTGCCACTCAACCTCCCTCGATGATGCGCTCACGAGCGCATCCGGGACACCAGCCTAGTACCTTTCGTTCCTTGCCGTCGCCGAGAATCGGGTGCTAGTCTCCGGCGCCAAGATCGCAGGACGCTTGTCCGCCGATCGGATACGAGGCCGCGAACCGCATCTCATGGCGCTCCCGCTCCCCGTCATCCCGCCCCAGCCCGACGCCTATCACCTGGCGCCGCACCGCATCAAGCGCTGCACGTTTCGGCGCCTGATCGACGTGGAAGCGGGCTCCGACCGCGTGTATGACGTCGAGTGCCTGTTCCCGGATCGGAAGATCCCGATCCCACTCGGGGATCTCGAGTCGGCGATGCCGATCTGCAACGCCTGCACGGCGCCGCACATCTTCCGCCCCGACGAGGACTAGGAGCTGGCACCCTCAACGGGCTGCTGACGCCACGCTCACCGAGGTCCGAGGCGGAGGCCCTCCGACGCCATCGGCCCGAGGTTTCCATCGCCCCGAGGTTTCCCCATCGGCCTGAGGTTTTTGTCAGCGAGGGCGGTCTGTAAGCCGAGTTCTGTGCCGATCGACGCCGAAGCGTCAGCCGGCGATGGTCATCCATCTGAGGCCGTCGGTCGCCCGACGGCTCATGCGGCCGACCCGAGGGCTGGGCAGCGCGCCTCTCCCCCGACCGGTTGCCCGGTACGGGTTACGCCCTCCTATTTGGCCTTGCTCCGGGTGGAGTTTGCCCGTTTCACTCCGCCCCCGACCCGAAAGCCGGGCGTCGGCATCGTCACTGTGGCACTGGTCCTCGTCTCACGACGGACGGGTATTACCCGCCACCCTGCGCTGTGGAGCTCGGACTTTCCTCACGGCACTTCGCGGGTCACCCCGACCGGCGCCGCGCGACCATCCGACCGCCTCGCTGACGTCCTGATACTACCCCTGGCAGAGCGAACCGGGGTCTGAGGCGACCGGATCCCCGAGGGTCGTGTCGCTGAGCTCGATGCGCGCCCCGCCTGCCGCATTGCGCTCCTCGATGAGGCCGACGTCGGGCGCGTACGACTTGTGCTCGAGGTGCCCCGGCTCGAGGGCGGTGAAGTCCTCGGTCACGAGCACGTCGGCGTAGGTCTTGTCGTCATGGACGACCGTGACGCCGAGCTCGCGGACGCGTGCGACATCCTCGGCACGTGCCGCGTAGAACTCCTGGCGGTAGTAATCGCCGACGCGCGGCGCGGCGAGCATCACGATGCCGGGCTGCGCTCCATCGACACCTGCCTCCCACGCGCCCGCGCGACCGGCGATCGCCCCTCCGCTGCACTCGGCGGTGTCCTCGCCGAAATACCACACGTTCCCGTCGGCGTCCTGCGCGAACCAGTCATTGGTGTCCTCGA
The DNA here is from genome assembly GCA_963819655.1 of uncultured Chloroflexia bacterium. Lineage (GTDB taxonomy): Bacteria > Chloroflexota > Limnocylindria > Limnocylindrales > CSP1-4 > SPCO01. The sequence goes on from CAWFXA010000003.1 coordinate 916,506, forward strand.
TCAGCGACCCACCACGGAACGCCCGGTCGCGGACGACGACCGTCTGGACGCCCATCACCTGGCGGGTGCTCGACGTGACGGTGACGACGATCCGTTCGCCGCCGCCCTCGTACGTCCGCGTGGTGCCCGGGACAAGCGGCATGTACGGGTTGGTCACGGTCGTGCTGAAACCGGCCGGATCGAGCACCGGCCTGTAGGCGACCCCTTGCACGACCCCGGCCGGGTTATCGGTGAGGAGCGGACCGGACACCGGCGGAGGTGGCGGCCCCGAGACGACGGCCACCGCGAACAGCGCGAGCGCGGTCAGGATCGGCGCGATCACGATCAGCCATCGACCCCTCACCCACGCCCACGCCGCGAACAGGGTCAGCGCGCCCCACACTGCGGCGAGGGCCACGCCCAGCCAGCCCTTCCCGACGGCCAGGACCGGGATGGCCAGTGCCAGCTGGAAGGCGCCGGCCGCGGTGCCGATCACGAACCAGCTCATGTTGCCCGCGACGCGACCCCAGCGGATCGGGCGATCGCGTGGCCAGGAGCCGTCCGGTCGCTCGCTCGGATCGTCCATCAGGGCCTGTCCGGTCGCCGGACCACGGAGGTGGCACCTCCGGCGGTGGCGCGGTCGATCGCCTCGTTGGCCAGCGCGTCGGCGACGCTGTTCTGGGCCCTCGGCACGTGCGTCGCGGTCCATCGCCTGAACCCGTTGAGCGTCGCGCGGGCCGCGGCCCACAGCGGGATGAGCTTGGGATCCTTGACGCGCCAGCGCCCGGACAGCTGCTCGACGATGAGCTTGGAATCGAGCAACAGGTGGACCTCGCCGGCGCCGAGCTCGCGGGCGAGCTCCAGCGCGCGGACGACGCCTGTGTACTCCGCGACATTGTTGGTCTGGACACCGAGATAGTCGGAGATCGACGCGTCAGGCCGAGCACGCGGGTCGCGAGCATCGGAGCGCTCGGCCGCGAACAGGGCCGCGCCGGCCGATGCCGGTCCGGGGTTGCCGCGCGCCGCCCCATCGGTCCGGACGATGAACCCTGGCCGCTCGTCCACCCCTGCCTGGCTCACTCGGGCGCCTGGTCTCCCGCCGGACCCGGTGGGCGGGGTTCGCCCTGCAGGACCGGCAGCTCGACCCGCGGACCCGCCTCCGCTCCCCCGCCCCGTAGCTTCCGCCATGCCCATTGGATAGGGTCGTAATAGGCGTCGGCGACACGTTCCTTGAGCGGGATGATCGCGTTGTCGGTGATCTTGATGTGCTCCGGGCAGACTTCCGTGCAGCATTTCGTGATATTGCAGTATCCGATCCCGCCGCTGTCCTTGAGGTACTCGCGTCGATCGGCCTGGTCGATCGGATGCAGCTCCAGGCCGGCCGCCCGGACCAGGTAGCGCGGTCCCATGAAGGGGCGCTCGGTCTCGTGGTTGCGCAGGACGTGGCAGACGTCCTGGCACAGGAAGCACTCGATGCACTTCCGGTACTCCTGGACGCGATCGATGTCCGTCTGCTGCCAGCGCCACTCCTCCTGGGGGACGTCGTCGGGCGGCGTGAACGGCTGGATCGTCTTGTTGACCTCGTAGTTCCACGACACGTCGGTCACGAGGTCCCGGATGAGCGGGAAGGCCCGCATCGGCTCGACGGTGATCGGCTCCTCGAGATCGAAGTCCGACAGGCGCGTCTTGCATGTCAGGCGCGGCTGTCCGTTGACCTCGGCGCCGCACGAGCCGCATTTCGCGGCCTTGCAGTTCCAGCGGACCGCCAGGTCCGGTGCTCCGTTGCCCTGGATCCAGTGGAGGGCGTCGAGCACGACCATGCCGGATTCGATCGGGACGTCGAACTCGTCGAACCGTGCCTCGCTCCCGGGCGTGCCGCGGAAGACCCGAAGGTGTGCTTCCGACATGCGCTCCTCCATGCTCAATGACCCGCCGTGAGGACGCCCTGCAGCTCGTCGCTCATGGCCGGCAACGGGGTCGTATAGATGGTCATGCGGCCGTCGGCGTCTCGGGCGACGACGCTGTTGCGCCCGCCCCATGTCGCGTCATCGGTGTCCGGGTAGTCCAGGCGGCTGTGGGCGCCGCGGCTCTCGGTCCGTTGGCGGGCGCTGCGGGCGATCGCCTCCGACACGGTCAACAGGTTGCCGAGCTCGAACACGAGGTTCCAGCCCGGGTTGTACGGGCGACCGCCCGTGACACACGCCGACTCCCAGCGCCGGCGGAGCTCGGTGAGCTCGAGCAGAGCCTGGTCCAGGTCCTCCTCGACGCGGAAGATGCCGACCTGGCGCTGCATCACCGACTGGAGGTCGCGCTGGATGGCGTAGGGGTCCTCGCCGGCCGTCCGCTCCAACGGCGTGTCGAGGACCCGGAGCGCATCCTGCACCTGCACCGGGTCCACGTACGGCTGACCGCTCTCGCCGGCCGCGTGCGCGGCGGCGGCCTTGCCCGTCCGCGCGCCGAACACGAGCAGGTCCGACAGCGAATTGCCGCCCAGCCGGTTGGCGCCATGCATGCCGCCCGCCACCTCGCCTGCGGCGAACAGGCCGGGGACCCGGCTCTCCCCCGTCTCGGCGTCGACCCTGATGCCACCCATCACGTAGTGCGTCGTGGGGCCGACCTCCATCGGCCCTTTCGTGATGTCGACGTCGGCCAGCTCCTTGAACTGCTCGTACATCGAAGGCAGCTTGCGCCGGACGTGGTCCGCGGGCAGATAGCTGATGTCGAGGTACACGCCACCGTGCGGCGTCCCGCGACCGTCCTTCACCTCGGTGTAGATCGCGCGCGAGACGTTGTCGCGGGTCGAGAGCTCGGGCGGTCGTCGTGCGTCGGTCTGCTTGGCCTGCGATTGCGCCTGGACCCAGCGGGCGGCCTCGTCGGCGTTGGCCGCGTACTCGTCGCGTCGATCCTCAGGGAGGTACTTCCACATGAACCGCTCACCCATCGCGTTGCGAAGGATGCCGCCCTCCCCTCGGACGGCCTCGGTCACGAGCAGCCCGCGCACACCGGGCGGCCAGACCATGCCGGTCGGGTGGAACTGCACGAACTCCATGTCCATGAGCTCGGCGCCCGCGTCGTAGGCGAGCGACTGGCCGTCGCCGCTGTACTCCCACGAATTCGACGTCACCTCGTACGCCTTGCCGATGCCGCCGGTGGCCAGCACGACGGCCTTGGCCGCGAACACGATCGGCCGTCCGGTCGTGCGCCAGTAGCCGACCGCGCCGGTCACCCCATCCCGATCGGTGATGAGCCGTGTGATCGTGCACTCCATGTAGACGTCGATGCCGGCCGCCACCGCGCGATCCTGGAGCGTGCGGATCATCTCGAGACCGGTGCGGTCGCCGACGTGAGCCAGGCGCGGGTACGAGTGACCACCGAACGGTCGCTGGAGGATGCGGCCGTCGGCCGTGCGATCGAACACCGCTCCCCATTGCTCGAGCTCACGAACACGCGCCGGCGACTCCAGCGCGTGCAGCTCGGCCATGCGCGGGTTGTTGAGCTTCTTGCCGCCGACCATCGTGTCGCGGAAATGGACCTGCCACGAATCAGCAGGCGCGACATGCGCCAGGGCCGCCGCCACACCGCCCTCCGCCATGACCGTGTGTGCCTTGCCGAGGAGCGATTTGCACACGAGCCCGACGTCGGCGCCGGCCGCGCGTGCCTCGATCGCGGCGCGAAGCCCGGCCCCGCCCGCGCCGACGACGAGCACGTCGTGGGGCCGGGTCTGCGGTTCCGTGGGGAATGTCATGGTCGGGCCGGATGGGTCAGATCTGGATCCGGATCGCCGGGTCGGCGATGACACCGAGCGCGAGCAGCCGGACGTACAGGTCCGCGGCCGTCACGGAGATCAGGCTCACCCACGCCCATGCCATGTGTTGCATGTTGAGCGACGTGAGCTGCTGCCACAGCGACCGGCGCACCTTGGCCCGACGCGAACAGGAGAAGCAGTCCAACCGTCCGCCGACGATGTGGCGGAGCGAGTGACACGACAACGAGTAGCCGGTGAGCAGGAAGGCGTTGACGAAGAGGATCGCGCCACCGAGCCCGAGCCGATATCCGCCGCCATGGGTGACCGCCAGCCATGCGTCCAGCCACAGGAAGAACAACGGGATGAAAGCGAGATAGAGGAAGTAGCGATGGACGTTCTGCAGGATGAACGGGAAGGCGTTCTCCAGCCTGTAGCCGTGGTGGACCTTCGGCTCGCCGACCGCGCAGCCGGGCGGATCGGCGAAATAGAAGCGGTAGTAGGCCTTGCGGTAGTAGTAGCAGGTGGCGCGGAACCCGAGCGGGATCCACAGGATGAACAGGCCGGGGCTGATCCACGTCGGAAGCCACTCGGGCCTGATCAACGGCGAGAACAGCGGGGACAGGTAGCCATCGACCTCGTAGGCCGTCCCGAACAGCGGTGTCCAGATGATCCCGCTGACGAACAGGTACGTCGCGCAGATCGTGAAGAGCGTCCCCTGGGCGAGCGGCGCCGTCCACCACCGGTCGAGCCGCCGCGTCGTACCGAACCCGGCCGGGGCCGTGCCGGCCGGCTTGCGCGGGGTACGAAGGCTGCCGACGAGGCCCGTCATCGCGCTGCGCTCACACCGGAGCTCAGCCGCTCGATGACCGCGTCCGCGAACGCCGCGGTCCCGAGTGAACCGCCCAGGTCGTGGGTCGTCCGGCCCTCGCCGATGGTCTCGCGCACGGCCGTCTCGACGCGATCCGCCTCGGCGACATATCCGAGATGGCGGAGCATCAGCGCGCCGCTCAGGATCAAAGCGGTCGGGTTGGCCTTGTCGAGGCCGGCGTATTTGGGCGCGGATCCGTGCACCGGCTCGAAGACCGCGGCCTCCGTCCCGATGTTGGCGCCCGGCGCGACACCCAGCCCGCCGACGAGACCCGCCGCGAGGTCCGAGACGATGTCGCCGTACAGGTTGGGCAGCACCAGCACGTCGTACAGCTCGGGCTTCTGGACGAGCTGCATGCACATGTTGTCGACGATGCGGTCCTCGAACTCGATGCGGCCGTCGTAGTCGGCCGCGACCGTCCGGCAGCTCTCGAGGAACAGCCCGTCCGACAGCTTCATGATGTTCGCCTTGTGGACCGCGGTGACCTTGCGCCGGCCGTTCGCGACCGCGTAGTCGAACGCAAAGCGGGCGATCCGCTCGGACGCCGCGCGGGTGATGATCTTGATGCTCTCCGCCGCGTCCGGCCCGACCATGTGCTCGATGCCGGCGTACAGGTCCTCGGTGTTCTCCCGGACGATGACAAGGTCGACGTCCTCGTAACGCGACTCGAGGCCCTTGATGCTGCGGGCCGGCCGCAGGTTCGCGTACAGCCCGAGGACCTGGCGGAGCGTCACGTTGACGCTGCGGAAGCCCTCCCCGACCGGGGTCGTGATCGGCCCCTTCAGGGCGACCTTGTTGCGCTTGATCGACTGGAGGACGTGCTCCGGGAGTGGCGTCCCGTACTCGGCCAGCACGGCCTCGCCCGCCTCGACGACCTCCCATTCGAACGCGATCCCGGTGGCATCGAGGACGCGTCGTGTCGCCTCCGCCAGCTCCGGACCGATGCCGTCGCCGGGGATCAGAGTGACTGGGTGGGCCATGGCCCGATTGTATCCGGGCAGGCAGACGCGGCGCGGCCGGCCACCTCGCGGAGGGTGACCGGCCGCTGGCTCGTCGATCCAGGGGCAGGTCCCCGTCACACGGGTCCATCGGCGACGTCAGGTCAGGGTGCGAGGCGTTGCATGTCGACGAACTCGAAACCGCCGGAGCCGAGACTCGTGCCTGGTGAACCATCGAGCGGCATGAGGTGCGTCGCTCCATCCGTGTCGTCCCCGTATCGAACCAGGAGCGCTGATCCGTCGGGCGCGAATACCCACGAGGCCGGGACGCCGCTGTTGTCCCGAGGTCCGGACTTCTTCGGACCGATCGGCCGCTCGTTGCCGGATCCGTCGCTGTTGGCGACGACGATCTGGAACTGACCCTTTAGGTCGATCCGCGCGTAGGCCACGAGCTTCATGTCGGGCGAATAGACCGCGCCGAGCTGACCCGTCCCAGCCGTCGCCGAGAACGGCCGTTCGGTGCCGGTTGCCATGTCGAGGGCGTAGACGCGCGGGATACCGGCCTCAGACCAGCGGGTGAACGTGACGGTCGAACCGTCCGGCGACAGGGCGATCCCCTGGTAGTCGAATTCGTTGTTCGCCGGCGTCTTCGACAGCTCACGTCGCTTCGCTGTCCCGTCTGCGGCGATCGCGAAGATCGCCGGGCGTGTGCCTTCAGCGCGGTACACGATGTCCGTCCCGTCAGGCGGCAGGAACGTCGGGAAGTGGGCGCGGCCGGTGCCCTCCAGTCGTCTCGGTGGGTTGCCGTCGAGACCGACGACCCACATGACGCCTTTCGCCATGTAAGCAACCCGATCGCCCCTCGGCGACCAGTCGATCCAGTCGAGACTCTCGGTCGGTGGTGTCAGCGCACGGCTCTCGGATCCGTCCGCGTTTGCCACGTGCAGCGTCAGCATGGCGGGCTCGGCCAGCGGTCCATCGGAGCGGAGGAACATCATCTTGGTCCCGTCACGCGAGAAGATCGGCGAGAAGTCGAACCCGTCGCCGATCGAGAGCAGACGTGACTGCTGCGTCGTGCGGTCGATGAGGTAGATGTCACCATCCCGGCTGGTCACCAGATCTCCGTTGCGCGCCAGCCCGAACGGCGGCGGGAGCCGCTGTTGCGAGCCGGCAGCCAGGATCGCGATCGCGAGCACGACGAGGACGAGCGCTGCCACGAGCAGCAGCCGTCCGGGCCGCGGCACGGTGAACAGGCGCGGGCGGAATGTCGTATCCACGGGGAGCCACCTTTCGAGGCTCGACCATGCCGGCCGCTGACGCGTGACCCTGGTGGCCTGCAGCACCTCGTCGAGGTGGTCGGGCACCCGGAAGTCCGCATCCTCGTGGAGCCAGGACGACATGACGCGGTCGAGGCGATCGTTCGTCGTCATGCCGGCCTGCCTTCCACGAGATCACCCTGGAGACGCGAGTCGGCGTCAAGCGCCGCCCGCATCTCGCCGAGGGCGCGGTGCAGCCGCGACTTGGCGGTCCCCAGGGGGATCCCCAGGGTCGCCGCAACAGCCGGCAACGGAAGGTCGAGATAGTGATGGAGGACGATCACGGCTCGCATCTCCGGTTCGAGCCGAAGGAAGCCGCGTTCGAGTCGGTCGCGATCGTCGACGACGGAGACGTCGTCGACGATGGAAGGAACGGCGATCGTGGTGAGGTCGACCTCGAGCCTGTGGCGTCGCAGCCGCCGCGCCTCATCGATGCAGGCGTGGACGAGCAGGCGATGCAGCCAGGCATCGAAGCGATCGGGGTCGCGCAGCGTGGGCAGATCACGCCAGGCCCGGACGAGTGTGTTCTGGACGGCGTCCTTGGCCTGTTCGGTATCGCGCAACATGAGCCAGGCGGCGGCATCCAGACGGGAGATCGCGGCGCCTGCCAGCTCGGCGAAGGCGTCATGATCGCCCTTCCGCGCTCGCTCCACGAGGTCTCGCTGCATCACGCCCCTCGGCAGTGGCGCGACCCACGTGGCCGCGCTCGACGAGTATGGCGAGGCGACATCCCGAAACCGTTCCGTCTCGGGCCTCGCGGCTCCGGAGCTGGCGGCTCGGGAGCCCGCGACTCTGCGCCGCTAGACTCCCTCGGATGCGGATCGGCGTGACGCTCCCCCTGTCCGACGGTGACACGTCCGATGGGCACGCGCCCACCTTCCAGGAGACGAGCGCCTTCGCCCGACATGCCGAGGCGGCCGCTCTCGATTCCATCTGGGTCTTCGACCACCTGCTGTTCCGCTATCCCGGCCGACCGGACGAGGGCATCCGCGAGGCGTGGACGTCGCTCGCGGCGCTCGCCCCGGTCGTGCCGCGCGTCGAGCTCGGCTCGCTCGTGATGTGCTCGTCATTCCGGAACCCGGCGTTGATGGCGAAGATGGCGGCGACCCTGGACGACCTGTCGGGCGGCCGCGTGATCCTCGGCCTCGGGTCGGGCTGGCACGACCCGGAATACGAGGCGTTCGGGTACCCGCTCGACCACCGCGTCGGACGGTTCGCCGAGGACCTCGAGATCGCCGCGCGCCTGCTGCGCGGCGAGACGGTCAGCGTGGCGGGGCGGTGGCGCACGATGACCGGCGCCGCCCTCGTCCCACCGCCGTCACGGACCGTCCCGATCCTCGTCGCGGCCGAAGGCCCGCGCATGCTGGCGTTGACCGCGGCCTGGGCGGACGCCTGGAACGCTGCGTGGTTCGGCGCGGTGGACGGCCGGATGCGGTCGCTGCTCGCGAGCCTGGATGCCGCGTGCGCGGAGATCGGTCGCGACCCTGCGACGCTCAGGCGAACGGTCGGCATCCGACTGCACGACCCGGGCGAGGGCCACGGCGATCGCACGGGCCTGGCTGTCGATGCCGATGGCCTGGCCGGCCTCTTCGACGACCTCGCGGCAGTCGGCATCGACGACGCGATCGTCTGGTCGCTCTCGAAATCTGCGGCGGCGCTCGACCGGATCGCGGATGCCCGGCGCCTGCACCTGGGCGAGGCCGGGTGAGGGCGCGCCGCTCGGCTACGATGCGTCGGTGAAGCTGCAGGAGGCCGACGCCAAGACCCTTCTCGTCGCCCAGGGTCTGCCGGTCCCGGACTGGGCCGTGGCGTACACCCCCGCTGAGGCTCGAGCTGCAGCCGACCGCTTCCTGTCTCAGGGCTCGGCGAACGTGGTGATCAAGGCCCAGGTCCTGGTCGGCGGGCGGGGCAAGGCGGGTGGGGTCAAGCTCGCCGGTTCGCCTGAGGAGGCGGCGGCTGTCGCCGACCAGATCCTCGGCATGGACATCAAGGGGATGACGGTCCGCAAGGTCCTCGTCGGACCGGCGGCGGACATCGTCAAGGAGTTCTACCTGGCGGCGCTCGTCGATCGGGCCGAGCGCCGGATCCTTCTCATGGGCTCGGCCGAGGGTGGGGTCGAGATCGAACACGTGGCTGAGACGAACCCGGAGGCCATCGTCCGACGCCACGCCAATCCGCAGCTCGGCCTGCTCGACTTCCAGGCGCGTGAGCTGGCTTTCGCGATGGGCCTCGGTGGTCAGCTCAAGGCGGCCGTCGCGATAGCCAAGGGTCTGGTCCGGACGATGACGGCCTACGACGCCGACCTCGTCGAGATCAATCCCCTGGCCATCGTCCGCGAGCCGGGCATACAACCAGGTGAGGCCCCGGTCGAGCGCCTCGTCTGCCTCGACGCGAAGGTGACGATCGACGATTCGGCCATCGCGCGCCATCCGGGCCTCGAAGACCTGCGCGACCCCGACGAGGAGGCGCCCGAGGACCGCGAGGCACGCGAGGCCGGGCTGACGTTCATCAAGCTCGACGGGACGATCGGCTGCATGGTGAACGGCGCCGGCCTCGCCATGACGACGATGGACCTCGTCAAGCGAGCGGGCGGCGAGCCGGCGAACTTCCTCGACATCGGCGGTGGCGCACGACACGAGAAGGTCGCCCACGCGATGCGGCTGATCCTGTCCGACCCGAAGGTCGTCGCGATCCTCGTCAACATCTTCGGTGGGATCACCCGTGGCGACGAGGTCGCCCGGGGCCTGATCGAGGCCCGCGCCCAACAGACACGCGAGGTGCCGATGGTCGTGCGGATCGTCGGGACGAATGCGGCGGAGGCAGCCGCCCTGCTCGAGGAGGCGCGCTTCCAGACGGCTGCCACGCTCGACGATGCCGCGGCCAAGGCGGTCGCGGCCTCGCGCGGCTCCGCGTGAGCGTCCTCGTCGGGCGCGAGACCCGCCTCGTCGTCCAGGGCATCACGGGGCGCGAGGGCGAGTTCCATGCGCGGGCCTGCCAGGCTTATGGCACCCAGGTTGTCGCCGGCGTCACGCCCGGCAAGGGCGGCCAGGTCGCGCTCGACGGCACGGTCCCGGTGTTCGACACCGTCGTCGAAGCTATCCGCGAGACGGGCGCGGACACGTCACTGATCTTCGTTCCCGCGGCTGGGGCACCGGACGCGGTCATGGAGGCCGCGGTGGCCGGCATCGACACGATCTTCTGCATCACCGAGGGCATCCCGGCGCTCGACATGATTCCCGCGGTCGAGCTGGTCCGCAGCCATGGCGCCCGCCTGATCGGACCGAACTGTCCCGGCGCCACGTCACCGGGCCGGGCCAAGGTGGGCATCATCCCGGGCTCGATCCACCGCGAGGGCCGGGTCGGGGTGGTGAGCCGCTCGGGCACGCTGACGTACGAAGCGGTCCAGGCGATGACGGATGCCGGGCTCGGCCAGTCGACCTGCGTCGGGATCGGCGGTGACCCCATCATCGGGACGACCTTCCTGGATGCGCTCCAGCTGTTCGCCGCCGACGATGAGACAGACGCGATCGTGCTGATCGGCGAGATCGGCGGAGCGGCGGAGGAGACGGCCGCCGCGTGGGCCGGCGAACACCTCCGGGATGTCCCGAAGGCGGCGTTCATCGCCGGCCAGACCGCCCCGGAGGGGAAGCGCATGGGCCATGCCGGCGCGATCATATCGGGTGGCGCGGGCACGGCGGCATCGAAGATGGCGGCGCTCGAAGCGGCTGGGTTCCGGGTCGCGGGATCCCCGACCGAGCTGCCCGCGCTTCTGCGCGACGCCGGGTACCGGGGCGCGTGACGTGGCGACGCGCATGGAGCTCGTCGCCGGGCCCGCCGAGGAGATCCTGATCGCCGTCGGCACCGGCGACCGCGCCAGCTTCGACGACCGCGGCCGGTTCCCCGCCTACCTCTCGCTGAGCGGCGGGATGGACCCGACGTGGCTCGACCTCTTCGCGGAGGCGGCCCGCTCCGCCACCGATCGCGATGTGCCACCGGACCTCATCGACGCTCGCATCGAGCTCGGCCCGGCAGACGATCGCGCGCTGACCGTCGAGCGGGTCGATCCGGGCTGGATCTCCGCTGTGGCTGCCGTCCCTGACGCTGTCCTCGACGCGCTGGCGGGGCGCTGGATCGACCGTCTCGAGGAGGAGTTCGGCGACCTGCCGCGCGACGAGAAACCGTGGATCCGCGAGCTGGCCGGCCGGGTCGTGGCGTTCTGCCGGGATGCCGACCAGGCGCCAGACGTCGTCTTCGTGTGGGGGCTGTGAGATGAGCGAACGGAAAGACCTCGAGGCTTCCTTCGCCTCGAACCAGCGCCTATGGGACGCGTGGACGAAGGTGCACGCCGAGGGCGAGTTCTACGACGTGGCCGGCTTCCGCGAGGGTGGCGTGCGCGTCCGGCCATACGAGATCGCGGCGATCGGCGACGTCACGGGCAAGAGCCTTCTCCACCTGCAGTGCCATTTCGGCCTCGACACGCTGTCGTGGGCTCGGCTGGGCGCACAAGTCACCGGGGTCGACTTCTCCTCGGCCTCGATCGGGCTCGCCCGCGAGCTCGCCGCGGACCTTGGCATCGCGGACGCGCGTTTCATCGAGTCGAATATCTACCAGCTGCCCATGCGGCTCGGGGACGAGTTCGACATCGTCTACACATCGCGCGGGGTCCTGGGCTGGCTGCCCGACATCCGCGGCTGGGCGCGAGTCGTGGCGCGCTTCGTCAAGCCCGGCGGGCTGTTCTACATCTCGGAGGTCCATCCGGTCCTCCAGGTGTTCGAGAACGAGGGCGTCACGCCACGCGAGCTGCGGCTGCAGTACCCCTACTGGGAGCACGGGGATCCGCTGATCTTCGATGTCCACGGGTCATACGCCGACCGCGCGGCCGACCTCGGCACCGAGCACAAGGAACACGGCTGGGATCACGGGCTGGGCGAGATCGTCACGGCGTTGATCGACGCCGGGTTGCGCATCGACCGGCTGGACGAACAACCGTTCCTCGAGTGGCCGGCGGACTTCCTCGTCGAGAGCGAGCCCGGCAGCGGCATCTACGTCCTGCCCGAAGGCCCGGGCGAGCTGCCGCTGATGTTCTCGATCTTGGCCTCCAAACCTGCGTAGGGGCGACGAGGGTCATCGCGCCCGCTGTTGACCGTCGGTCAATGTTCTCGACCCGAAGACCGTCCCGGCGAACCTCCGACGCGATCCTCGCTGACCGTCGGTCAACGTTCAAGGCCCGAGGACGACACCAGCGGTCCCTCGACGCATCGTCGCTGACCGTCGGTCAACGTTCAAGGCCCGAGGACGACACCAGCGGTCCCTCGACGCATCGTCGCTGACCGTCGGTCAACGACGCGACACCCTAGCGGCGATCCGCGGTCCCTGCGACGCCAAACGTTGACCGTTGGTCACCACGGGAGCCCGCCTGTCACCGCGTCAGGGGCGCTGACGCCGCCCGAGGCCGAAAGCAGCGAGCCGCGCCGGCGTTATCCCAGGCGGACCGCCGTGCCCGACGCGGTGACCATCAGCATCGAGCCTCCTTGGCCGACGGTCTCGTAGTCGAGGTCGACACCCACCACGGCGTCGGCGCCGAGAGCCGAGGCAGCCACCGTCATCTCCTCGATCGCGATCGTGCGAGCCTTCACGAGCTCCTGCTCGTACGCGCCCGACCGGCCACCGACGATGTCACGGATCCCGGCGAACAGGTCCTTGAAGATGTTCGCCCCGAGGATCGCTTCGCCCGCCACGAGCCCGCGGTACTCGGCGATCGTGCGGCCTTCCAGGGTCGGCGTGGTGGAGATGATCATGTCGCGTCAGTCCTCCGGTCGATGTCGGCGTCGATCGACCGAGGATAGCCGAGCCGCGTGGGACCGGCCTCCGGTCAGGCTCCGTCGCCGAACCCGAGGGACGTCCAGGCAGGCCCACCGGGCCCCTCGATCAGCTCCACGAGCACCCCGTGGCACGACCGCGGGTGGATGAATGCGACGGGACCCTCGGCACCCCGTCGCGGCACCGTGTCGATCAGCTCGAGCCCGTCCAGCTCGAGGCGGATCAGCGCTTCCGCAAGGTTCGGGACCTCGAAGCACATGTGGTGGAAACCCTCGCCTTTCGATGCGAGGAACCGCGCGACGCCGGTGGTCTCGTCGGTCGGCTGGACGAGCTCGACCTTCGATTCTCCGACGCCGAGGAAGGCGATGCGGACTCTGTCGGATGGGATGTCCATGACTGTCTCGAGCTCGAGGCCGAGCATGTCGCGCCATAGGCCGAGCGCGTCCTCGATCGACTGGACGATCAGTGCGACGTGATGGATCTTGCCGAGCCGGCGGATCGAGGGCGGGACCTCGGACATCGGAGAGACCTCCTGGTTCGACGTGCCGATGACGGCGACGAGCGGCGCGTCACCCGCCCGCGATCTCGCCGCGGCTGCGGCCGTGACGATCGCCCGGAATGTGCCCGCGTCCGCAGCGTCGAGCCGGCCCGGGTCGGTCCACGCGATGAGGATGCCGCCGGACATCGACGGCTCCGGGCGTGCGAGCAACTCCTCCAGGGCATCCCAGTCGCGACCGGCCCAGCCGGGGAAGGCCATCTCGCTCGCGAGCGTCTCCAGCAGCCGGCGTTTGGTGCTCGGGCCGGCCAGGTGGACGAATCTGGCGCCATGCTCGTTCGCGACGCCGGCGAGGGCCGCCGCGTCGACCGTCCCAGGGGCGTCGATGACCCCGCCGCCACCCTCCGGGGCGAGGCGAGCCTGGAGGTCGGCGAGCGACGAATGATCCACCGAACCCACTCAGACCGTGATGAGTTCGCGATGCTCGCCCCAGGTCACCCGGAGGCGGTCGCTGATCTCACCGACCGTCGCATACGCGCGGACGGCCTCGAGGATCGGTGGCATGAGGTTGCCGTCGGCGCGCGCGACCCGCTCGAGCTCGTCCATGACGGCGGCCCACCTCTCGGCCGAGCGCTCGGCCCGGACCGTCCGGACGCGCTCGACCTGTCGCCGCTCCCCCTCCGGATCGATCCGCTGAGTGGGTGGCGTGGCGGGCTCGTCGTCAGTGAAGCGATTGACGCCGACGACGACCTGGTCGCCGGTGTCGATGGCCAGCTGGACCCGGTATGCCGCTTCCTGGATCTCGCGCTGCTGGAAGCCTCGCTCGATCGCCGCGAGCGTGCCGCCCATCGACTCGATCTCGTCGAGGTAGGACCAGGCTGCCGCCTCGAGCTCGTTCGTGAGGCTCTCGACGTAGTAGGAGCCGGCCAACGGGTCCGGGGTCTCGGTGACACCGGCCTCGTACGCCAGGATCTGCTGGGTTCGCAGGGCCAGGCGGGCGGCCTCCTCGGTCGGTAGGGCGAGGGCCTCGTCCCGGGAGTTCGTGTGCAGGCTCTGGGCGCCGCCGAGTACCGCCGAGAGGGCCTGGATCGTGGTGCGCACGACGTTGTTGTCGATCGACTGTGCCGTCAGTGACGACCCGGCCGTCTGGACGTGGAACCGGCACATCATCGACCGCGGGTTGGTCGCCCCGAAACGCTCCTTCATGATCGTCGCCCACATCCGCCGCGCCACCCGGAACTTGGCGACCTCCTCGAACAGCTCCGACCAGGCGGCGAAGAAGAACGACAGTCGCCCCGCGAAGTCGTCGACGTCGAGTCCCCGCTCGACTGCTGCCTCGACATAGGCGATCGCGTCGGCCAGCGTGAAGGCGAGCTCCTGGGCCGCGGTCGCGCCGGCCTCCCGCATGTGGTAGCCCGAGATCGAGATGGTGTTCCACTTCGGCAGGTCGCGGGCGCAGAACTCGAAGACATCGGTGACCAGCCGCATCGAGGGGCGCGGCGGGAAGATGTACGTGCCGCGGGCGATGTATTCCTTGAGGATGTCGTTCTGGGTCGTCCCGCTGATGCTCGCGCGCTCGACGCCTTGCGCCTCGGCCGCCGCGACGTAAAGAGCGAGCAGGATCGGCGCCGTGGCGTTGATGGTCATCGAGGTGCTGACGGCGCCCAGCGGCAGCCCATCGAGGAGGACCGCCATGTCGGCCAGGCTGCTGATCGGCACGCCGACCCGGCCGACCTCGCCTTCGGCCGCCGGGGCGTCCGAGTCGTAGCCCATCTGGGTGGGAAGGTCGAAGGCGACCGACAGGCCGGTCTGACCGTGGTCGAGCAGGTAGCGGAAACGCCGGTTGGTCTCCTCCGCCGTCGCGAACCCGGCGTACTGCCGCATCGTCCAGAACCGGCTGCGGTACATGGTCGGCTGGACGCCCCGGGTGAACGGGAACGCGCCTGGGCGCCCGAGGTCGCGGTCCTCGTCGAGGTCGCCGACGTCCGCTGGCGTGTACAGGTCGCGGATCTCGATGCCGGACGACGTGGCGAACCGATCGCGTCGCTCGGCGGCCGACGCGACGGCCTTGGCCCGAAGGGTGGCGCGCCACCGCTCGCGGGCTGGGTCGTTGCCCTCGCCCCCCTGTCGCCGCCGGCGATCCGTGGCGTCGGTCATGGCCTCACTCTAGGACGACGAGGACGTCGCCGAGCTCGACCGTCGCGCCGGCGGTCGCGGGGATCCTCGCGACCGTGCCCGACCGTGGCGCGCGCAGCTCGTTCTGCATCTTCATCGCCTCCACGGCCAGCAACGTCTGGCCGGCCTCGACGCGATCGCCCGGATTGACGGCGACCGATGCGACCCTGCCCGGGATGATGGCACGGATCTCGAGGGGTCCACCAGCCCCGGCGACAGCGCCGCGGACCTTCGATGCCCGCTCCCGGAGGACGGCTCGTGTCTCGTCCTCGACGGCCATCTCGAACCGCCAGCCGTCCACGATGACCTCGATCCTCCGTTGCCCATCGCCGTCGAGAGCTCCGACCCGCCCGAGGTGGATGTGGTGGCGCCCCGGGACCGCGGTACCGGCCGCGACCATGTGGCGCGTCCCATCAGGCTGGGCGGTGGCGGGTGACTCGGTCACCCGAACCGCGCGGTCCGCGCTCGTCATCGCGGCCAGCGTTCGGTGGCTGCCTGGCGACCCGCGCGTCGCCACCCGGACTCAGCCGGTGCCCGATCGTCTTTGCGCAAAGACGCCGCCTCCGTTCGGTGGGCGGGATCGGACGCGCTCGCGGCCGCGGTGATCGCCGCCACCGCCGTGACGCGTGCCCGGTCCACCGGGCCGTCCCAGCGCTCCCCCACCCAATCGGTCGACAGCGTGGATCCGGTCTCGTCGCCGAAAGCTGGGTCGCGGACGAGCGCCCGGTGGAACGGCAGCGTCGTCTGGATGCCACTGACGACGACCTCGTCAAGGGCCCGCCGCATCCGCCGGAGCGCGGCGCCCCGGTCGCGTCCGACGGTCATGATCTTGGCGATCAGCGGGTCATAGTCGGGCGGGACGCGGTCACCCGGACGGATGGCCGTGTCGACCCGGACACCTGGGCCGGAGGGCATGATCCATGCGCCGATGCGGCCGGGGACGGGCGCGAATCCGCGCGCCGGATCCTCGGCCGCCAACCGCACCTCGACGGCGTGCCGGCGGGGCGTGGCCGCCATCACCGCCACCTCGCGGACGGCGTCGGACAGCGGCTCGCCTCCCGCCAGCCACAGCTGCTCGGCGACGAGGTCGAGGTCGGTGACGAGCTCCGTCACGCCGTGCTCGACCTGGAGTCGCGCGTTGACCTCGAGAAACCAGAAGCGCCGGTCCGGGTCGAAGAGGAACTCCGCGGTCGCCGCGTTGTGGAGGCCGGCGGCGCGAGCCGCCCGGACCGCCATCGCGTGCAGCTCGGCTCGCTCATCCGCCGACAGGCCGGGCGCCGGTGTCTCCTCGACAAGCTTCTGGTGCCGTCGCTGGACGGAGCAATCCCGCTCGCCCAGGGCGACGACATCGCCCAGCTCGTCACCGAGCAGCTGGACCTCGATGTGTCGCGCCGGTCGGATCTCATGCTCGAGGTATACGGATCCGTCCCCGAACGCCGCCAGTGCCTCGGCTGCGCCTGCGGCCACCGCGGCCGGCAGGTCGGTCGGCGTCTCGACGCGGCGCATGCCTCGTCCGCCCCCGCCCGCTGCCGCCTTGACGAACAACGGAAAGCCGATCCCCTCCGCGGCCGCGACGACGCCCTGGATCTGATCCGCACGGTCGATCGGCAGCAGTTCGAATGACCCGGGCACGACCGGCACGCCGGCCGCCATCACCGTCCGCCGGGCGACGAGCTTGTCGCCCAGCGCCTCGATCGCGCTGGCGCGCGGACCGATGAAGACGAGCCCGGCATCGGTCACGGCTCGGGCGAACGACGCGCGCTCCGACAGGAAGCCGTAGCCCGGATGGATGGCTTCGGCCCCGGTCGCGAGTGCCGCCTCGATGATCGCGTCGCCGCGGAGATAGCTCTCCCCGGCCGGGGCCGGGCCAAGACGCACCGCCGCGTCCGCAGCCCCGACGTGGGCCGCATCGACATCCGCGTCGGAGTAGACGACGACCGTCTCGATGCCGAGCTCGCGACACGTCCGAATGATGCGCACGGCGATCTCGCCGCGGTTCGCGACTAGGACCCGGTCGAACGGTCGCGTCCGGCCGTCCTTGCGCAAAGACGCGGCCCCCGGCCGGGCGACGCTCGTCACAGCGGGATGTTGCCGTGCTTTTTCGGTGGGTTCGTGTCCCGCTTGTCGGCGAGCATCTCCAATGCCTTGATCAGACGCGGCCGCGTCTCGGATGGCCGGATGACGTCGTCGACGTAGCCCCGCGCGGCCGCGACATACGGATTGGCGAACCGCTCCTCGTAGTCGGCGACCAGCTGAGACCGCGCCGCCTCCGGGTCGGCCGCGGCGGCGATGTCGTCCCGGTTGAGGATGTTGACCGCGCCCTCCGCACCCATCACAGCGATCTCCGCCGTCGGCCACGCCAGGTTGATGTCGCCGCGGACGTGTTTGCTCGACATGACGTCATAGGCCCCGCCGTACGCCTTTCGCGTGATGACGGTCAGCTTGGGGACCGTCGCCTCGCAATACGCATAGAGCAGCTTCGCGCCGTGACGGATGATCCCGCCATGCTCCTGTCCGACGCCGGGCAGGAAGCCAGGGACGTCCACCAGCGTCAGCAGCGGGACGTTGAAGCAGTCACAGGTACGGACGAAGCGGGCCGCCTTCGTCGATGCGTCGATATCGAGTGCGCCTGCGAGGACCGCGGGCTGCTGCGCGACGATCCCGACGCTTCGGCCGGCGAGCCTCGCGAACCCTGTGATGATGTTCGGCGCCCAGCCCGGCTGGATCTCGAGGAACGCGCTGTCGTCGACGATCCGCTCGATGACCCCATGCATGTCGTACGGCTTCGACGCATCGTCTGGGACGATCGAGTCCAGCGCGGAATCCATCCGGTCCGTCGGATCGGACGTCTCGACCCGCGGCGCATCGCCGAGGTTGTTCTGCGGCAGGAATCCGAGGAGACGTCGCGCCGAGGCGAGAGCGTCCGCCTCGTCGCGCGCGGCGAGATGCGCCACTCCGCTCCGGGTCGTATGCGTCGTCGCGCCGCCCAGCGTCTCGGCGTCGACATCCTCGTGGGTGACGGCCTTCACGACACTGGGCCCGGTGACGAACATGTAGCTCGTTCCGTCGACCATGATCGTGAAGTCGGTGATCGCCGGCGAGTACACCGCGCCACCGGCGCACGGCCCCAGGACGAGGGACAGTTGAGGCACGACCCCGGACGCAAGGGTGTTGCGCAGGAAGATGTCCGCGTAGCCGCCGAGCGAGACGACCCCCTCCTGGATCCGTGCCCCGCCGGAGTCGTTCAGGCCGACGATCGGTGCCCCGACTTTCATCGCAAGGTCCATGACCTTACAGATCTTTTCGGCATAGGCCTCGGACAGGGATCCACCGAAGACGGTGAAGTCCTGGCTGAAGACGAACACCAGCCGACCGTCGATCGTGCCATGGCCGGTGACGACACCATCGCCGAGGAACGCCGTTTCGGCCTCCGGGTTCCGATTCGTGACGAATGCATCGAGCTCGACGAACGAATCTGCGTCAAGCAAGAGGTCGAGTCGCTCGCGCGCGGTCAGTTTTCCGCGTTCGTGCTGTTGATCGATACGGTCCTGGCCGCCTCCCAGTCGCGCCTCCGCGCGCATCGCCTCAAGACGCGCCAATCGCTGTTCATTCGTCGACACCAGTCGGACCTCCGCGAAAATGGCGTGTCTTTGCACACGGACATGGGCCATCATACGGTCACAGTTATCCACGGAAATGGTGAACAACTCGCGCCGCGTGTGGATAACCGGGTGCCCGCGATAACAATTGCTGGAGTAGCATGACCGGACGTCCCGCCCGTCCCCGTCAGCCCAGGGCGATCGATTCCGAGGTGATGCCCCAGTGAAGAACGTCATCGCGATCGCGAATCAGAAGGGCGGCGTTGGTAAGACGACGACAGCGATCAACCTCGCGGGGGCACTCGCCGAAGAGGGCTATCGAGTCCTCTGCATCGATATGGATCCCCAAGCGAACCTCACCGCGGGCCTCGGCGTGAACCTCAACACCGTCGAGCGATCGATGGCCGACGTCCTCGCCGACGGCCGCTCGAAACTCGTGGACGTGATCCTCGCGACCGAGAGCCCGGGCATCGATGTGGCTCCCGCCCATATCGATCTCGCTTCGACCGAAGGCGAACTGTTCACCGCGTTGGGGCGGGAGAACATCCTGAAGGAGGCGATCGTCGGCCAGCTCAAGGGTTACGACTACGTCCTTATCGATTGCCCACCGAACCTCGGCCTGCTCACCGTCAATGGGCTGGTAGCCGCCAACGGCGTGATCATCCCGGTCCAGACCCAGTACTACGCGATGAAGGGCCTGACCAATCTCGTCAAGGTCATCAACGCGATCCGTCTCAAGCTGAACCGGAACCTCCGGATCCTAGGTCTCCTGCCAACGTTCTACGACGGCCGGACGAACCTGGCCCGCGACATGCTGGACGAGCTGCGTGTCGTCGGCGACCACCATGTCTTCAGCAGCATCGTCCGCAACACCGTCAAGCTCGGCGAGGCTCCGCTCGTCGGGCGACCGATCACGACGTACGCCGGCAGCAGCGAGGCTGCCCGGACGTACCGCGAGCTCGCACGAGAGGTGGTGGATCTTGGCACGGCCTGATTTCCGCGCAGCGGCCGCGCGCCGCCTGTCGGAGGAGCGCGAGCTCTCCCCTGCCATCGTCAGCCTGCTGTCGCCGGACAGCCCGACGCGCAGCGTCGGCGTCCGCATCGTGCCGCTCGACCACATCGAGCAGAACCCGGAGCAGCCGCGCCTGGCGATGAACCCGGAGGCGCTCGACGAGCTCGCGGCATCGATCCGTGAGCACGGTGTCCTCCAACCGATCCTCGTCCGGCCCGTCGGCCCGAACACATACCAGCTGATCGCCGGCGAACGCCGCTGGCGCGCCTCGAAGCAGGCGGGCCTAACGACCATCCCGGCGCTGATCGAAGAGATCGACGACGACACGGCGCTCGAGATCTCCATCATCGAGAACCTCCAGCGCGAGGACATCTCGCCTCTCGACGAAGCGGCGATGTTCGACCGCATGGTGTCCGAGCACGGGTACAGCATCCGCAAGCTCGCCGACAAGCTCGGCAAGGACAAGGGCTACGTCGAGAACCGGCTCCGCCTGGCCGACGCCCCCGACGAGGTGCGCGAGCTCGTGTCCTTGCGCAAAGACACGCTCTCGCACGCGTACGAGCTGATGAAGGTCCAGGACCCGAAGCGACGCCGGCGACTCGCCGACCAGGTCGCGCGTGGCGAACTGACGCTCATCAGGCTTCGAGACAAGATCGAGGGTCGTCGGGCGCGTCAGCCACAGCTGGCAGAGGAGCTCGAGGGCGCCGAGGCCGTCGTGATCCTCGAGGCAGTGATGATCGAGGACGAGCCGACCAACGGCTCGGCCATCGAGCCCGAGACCGACGCCGAAGCGCGACCCGCGCCGCGTCGGCCACTCAGCGACGACTCGCTCGTCAACGCCAAAGCGTCGCTCGCAGAGGCCCTCGACGAGTTGGTCGGCGTGCTCCGTGAGCCCGACGCGATACGTTCGATCGGCGACGTCGACCGGGACAATCTCGCGAAGTATCTGACGATCTCGAAGCTGCGGCTGGAGAACGCGATCGCGCTCGTCCGATCTGGCGAACTCGACTGACGGCGTTCACCGCAACCGATTCGGCGACGCCTGCCTAGAACTCGACCTGCGTCATCGCCGCGACCCAGCCGGTCGCGGCGACCGCCGCTCCGACCGCCTGGGTCTCCCATGAACGCTGCCGCGCGCGGGGAGTCGAGCCGCGCCCGAGCGCGAGCCCCATAGTGACCAGCAGGGTCCCTGCGACCACCAGAGTCCACGTCGCAACGCCCCAGCTGGCGCGCCCTACGAGCACCACGCCGACACCCGTCGCCGCGGCCATGAGCCCGGCGTTCAGCCACCACGATCGGACGGGTCCGAGGGCCGTCGCCACGGAGGAGGTCGCGGCCGCACGATCTGCGTCCAGGTCGGCACGCGCATTCGCCACGGCGAGTGCCGCGCCGGCGAGCACCGCCATCGGGATGAGCACGGCGAAAAATGCCGGGAGCGTACCCGTCGCCCCGAACCAGCCGTAGATAGGCAGCATCGGGATTCCCACGGCGAACGGCAGCCATGACCATGGCGTCCCCTTGGCCACGAGGTCGTAGGCGGCGCCGATCGCCAGAACGACCAGGGCGAGACCGACGAGGCGCACGTCGACGATCGCCGCCAACCCCAGACCCAAGGCGGCCGCAACCAGGGCCACGGTCCGGGCGGTCGCGACAGACACCTCTTGTGCCGGGATCGGCTTGGGCGGCACCCGGCCCGCATCGGCCGGCGCATCGACGAGGTCGTTCAGCGCGCCGATCGCCAGCTGCAGCGCGATCATCGAAAGCCCGAGCAAGGCGCTGAGCGCGACCCCTCCCCCGGCAAGGAGCCCCACCGCGCCGACGACGACACCGTCAAGGATCGACGGGAAGGGATGGACCAGCCGGACCAGCGCCGGGAGGCGCGAGGACGCGGTGACCGTTCGGTCAGACGTAGACCAGCTCGTCGAAATTCTCGACCAGGTAATCGATGAGCCGCCGACGCCCGTCCTTCGCCTGTGCGCGGATCCCCGGTACGAGGGCGTACAGCGCCACGGCGGGGATCATCTGGCGACCCTCCGCGTCGCGCCCGACCACCGCGACCGGTCCGTTGCCAGAAGCGAACACTCGTTCTATATCTCGCTCGCTGAGCTTCGCCGCCTTCCGGAAGTCGGTCAGGACGCGGATGACACCGCGGCGCTTCGCGACGTCGCGCATCAACTCGGCGGCCCACGAGTCGATCTGTGCGTCGGACTGCTCGGTGAGCCGTGCTCGATATTCCTTGGGGTCGGCGGAAAGGCCGGTCGCTGCCACGCTCGCTCCTGCGGATCTGGTCGTCCGCCCGAGTATGCCAGACGGACCCAGGCCGCCGCCGAGCGTCGATCGTCCGTGGCGATCAGCCGGCCTTCGCGGCCTCCACGCTCGATCCCGCGAGCTGCGCCGCGAGCGCCGCGTCACGCGATCCCTCGGGCCATTCGTTGAAACGCTCGGTCATCCAGCGCCCCAGCCGGCCGTTGCGCTCGGGCTCTGCTGCGTCGCGCAGCATGGCCTGGAGCCGCGCCGACAGGGACGCCGTCATCGTCGTTACAGCCGCCCGGTCCGGTCGGCCCTCACCGACGATCGGTTCTCCGATCCGCACGCGCACCCGCCCACCGAACGGCAACCAGCTCGTGCCGTTGATCGCGATCGGGACCAGCGGCACCCGCGAGCGCAAAGCGAAGTACGCCGGTCCGTCGTTGAGCGGGAGCAGGCGACCCTCGATCGCGCCGATCCGCCCCTCCCCCGCGATCGCGACGATGCCGCCATCGGCGATCACGGCACCGACCCGACGGGTTGCCTCGAGTAGGTCGTTCTTGCCCGGCTTGTACGGGATCGCGCTCCCGGTCCAGAGCATCACGCGGTTCCGTCCGCCGGCCCGCATGTCCTCTTCCTTCGGGCCGAAGAAAGACAGCCGAGGCCGGAGCGGCAGGGTCGCCATCAACACGAAGGGATCCACCCACGACAGATGGTTGAACGCGTAGATCGCAGGGCCGCGCGGCAGGCGCTCGCGATCCTGGACATCGAACCGCAGCCAGCCCCGCGTGATCAGCGCGATGAGGAGCCGCGACACGTAGTACCGGATCGTCCGCCGCAGCGGATGGATGGCCAGCGGCGATCCCGCGCGCTGCGCGGTCACGACGCGCGATCGATGGCTGCGTAGACCTCGAGAGCGAACGCGGAGATCGCCTCGCCCTCGTCGTCTGTGCCGCGGAGGATGATGTTGTCGACCTGGAACCCGACGAGCCGATGGCCACCGACCTGTTCGACGGACAGCTCGCCGGTCTGGACCCGGTTCCAGCGGACGAGCTTGCCGGAGGACCGCGGGCCCTCCTGCGGGACGTTGACGCGCACATGCACCTGGACCAGGCCGGCCGCCGTCGGCGTCAGGATCACGTAGCGCGCTTTCGGGTCCTCGCCCCATGCGATCCAGCTCGATGGATCCTTCGGGGCGCCGAGCGCGGCCAGGATCGGGGTCACCGTGGCCATGACCTTCGGCGCCACGGATTCCTTGTGTGGTGCGCGCTTCGACCACTCGCTCAGGCGCATGGTGTCCTCCCTGCGGCCGAACCCCTCCAGCCTTCGGCCGAGGCTAGCACACGGCCGTGGTTCGGCAGTCACACCATCGAGCCTGGGTGGTGCGCGGGTGCGTCCGGCCCGTAGGATGCGCACGATGTCCATCGCTTTCGTGCCCCAGATCGCGCTGCTCGCGGCCGCCGGCGTGGTCGTTGGGCTGTGGCTGCTCGTCCGCGGGATGACCGGCTACCGCGATGCCGCCCGCCTCGAGGACACCGCGACCTCGCGCATCGCGACGCTCGCCGCCGGCGAGGTCCAGCTGAGCGGCGCGATCGAGCCGGCGGAACTGACGCTGATCTCCCCGCTCCAGAGTGCGACTTGCGTCTACTACCGCTCGACGATCGACGACGGTGGCGACGGACTGGACCTCGGCGCCGCGTTCGCCGAGGAGCG
Organism: uncultured Chloroflexia bacterium; assembly: GCA_963819655.1. Lineage (GTDB taxonomy): Bacteria > Chloroflexota > Limnocylindria > Limnocylindrales > CSP1-4 > SPCO01. The sequence continues at coordinate 940,414 of CAWFXA010000003.1, forward strand.
CGCCGTCGGTTTTCGCGTGCGCGATGCCACGGGCGACATCCGGGTCTTCCCGCGTGGAGCCCGCTGGGATGCTCCGATGCATCTCGATGAGGCCACCGGCGTCATGGGCGATGAGCCACCGGGATTGCGGTTGCGGACAGGCACGGCCGTCGCCGAGACGGGCCTTGGCCGCGAAGCCGCGATCGCCGCGCTGCTGACGGTGCCGACCGCGGGGACCGGCACTCTCTCGATCCTGGGCGGCACTGCTCGAAGCCTGTATGGCACCGGATCCGGGAAGCGTCATCGCTACCGCGAGGCGCTCCTCGTGCCAGGCGATGCCATCACGATCGTCGGACGAGCGATGCCCTTCGTCGACCTCGCCGATCCGAACGAGGCGGACGTGGAGCTCGGATCCGGGCTCGCCGCGGACGACCCGGAGGTGGCCGGCGACATCGCCGAGGCCCGATCGGTCGGCCTTCTCGAGGACTCGGCGGAAGAGGCGTGGGGCAACGCCGCCATCCCGGGCTTCGGGATCGGCCGCCCCGTTCGTCCACCCGAGCTCGACTCGGCCGCGAACGCGCTGCCGATCGCCTCCCAGACCGAGGCCGCCGACGCGGAACGAAGGTTCACGATCGCACCCGAGACCCTTGTGCTTGCCAGCGCGCCAGGCGTCCCTCTGCTGATCGCCCACGGCCTGCCGAGCGTCGCGGTCGAGCGGCACCAGGATAGGTTCCTGATCGGGCTGCTGGGGGCCGTCCTCGCGATCGCCTGCGCGATCGTTCTCGCGCTGATGGCGCCGGGCGCGCTCGGAACGTGACTGGAGGACGAAGCAGCCGATGAGTCCAGCGACGTATGCGGCGGCGTTCGCGGTCGGGCTCGTCGTCGCGATCGTCGTGTTCCTGGCGATCACCAGCTACAACGCGGTGATGGCGCTGCGCCAGCGGATCGACAAGGCCTGGGCCAACATCGACGTCGTCCTCAAGCAGCGGTACGACCAGCTGCCGGCGCTGGTGGCGGCCGTCCGCGGTCTCCTCGCCTTCGAGCAGGGCGTCCTGACCGAGGTCGCCCGTGCCCGCGCCGCGTACTCGCCGACCGAACCGATCCCCGAGCAGGCCGTCCACGCGGAGGAGACCTCGCGGGCCGTGCGCTCCCTGTTCGCGGTCGTCGAGGCCTACCCCCAGGTGCGGTCGGACGCGAACGTGCTCGACCTCCAGAACGAGATCGAGCGGCTGGAAAGCATGATCGCGGACCGTCGCGAGCTGTACAACGATCAGGTCTATCGGTATAACGCGCGGATCTCCACCTGGCCGACGCTCCTGCTGGCGCCACTCTTCGGCTGGCGTCAGCGACAGTTCTTCGCCGCCGAACCCGACGAGACCGTCAGGCCGGCCACCGAGCCGTGAGCGAACCGGAGGTCGAGCGCCAGATCTACATCGTTCGTCACGGCGAGACCGAGTGGTCGCGCTCCGGGCGGCACACCGGCCGGACGGACATCCCACTGACAGGGTTGGGCCGCGAGCAGGCACTGGACCTCGGCCGGCGAACGGCCGATCACCCATTCGCGCTCGTGCTGACGAGCCCGTTGTCCCGGGCCGCTGAGACGGCGCGCCTGGCAGGCTTCCCGGACGCGGAGCGCGTCGACGACCTCAGGGAATGGGACTACGGCGAGTTCGAGGGCCGGACGACCGCCGATATCCGACGCGAGCTGCCAGGTTGGACGATCTGGACCGGGCCGTGGCGCGGGGGTGAGACGGCCCGGAGGGTGAGCGCCCGTGCGGATCGCGTCATCGCCCGGTGCCTCGACCCCGCGGTCGAGGGCGACGCCCTGCTGTTCGCTCACGGGCACATCCTCCGCGTCCTCACGGCGCGGTGGCTGGGACTCCCGGCACGGCATGGCGCGCATTTCGCGCTTGGCACGGCGACGATCGGCATCCTCGGGTGGGAGCGATCGACCCACGTCATCGAGACCTGGAACGAAGCGTGTCACCTGGATCCTGAGGCGTGACGGAGGGCGCTGCCCACGTCCGGGGGTCGGCACTGCTGCTCGTGGGCCGGATGGTCTCGATCGGGATCAACCTCGTCAGCCAGGCGCTGATCGCCCGCCATCTCAGCCAGACCGAGTTCGGAGCGTTCGCCCTGGCGTTCGCCATCGCGGGTGTGGGCCAGGTCTTCATCACGCTCGGTCTGCACCGCGGGGCGACTCAGTTCTTCGCGCGGTATGAGGAGACGGGCGATCACCCACGCCTTATCGGATCGATCCTCGTCAATATCGCGGTCATCGTCGGGCTCGGCGCCATGCTCGTGCTCGGCGTGGCCGTCGCCCAGGGGCTGCTCACCTCGAGCGGCATGCTCGACCCGGCCGCTACGGGCCTGCTCCTGATCCTCGTGGTCCTGGCCCCGATCGATGCGCTCGACGACATGCTCATCGCCTTGCTCGCCGTGCTCGGCAGCTCGCGCTCGATCTTCATCCGCCGTTACGTGCTGGGCCCGCTGCTGCGCCTGGGCGTCGCGGCCACGCTGGTCCTCGCCGATGGCGATGCGACGCAGCTCGCGATCGGGTACCTGCTGGCGACCGTCTTCGGCCTGGCGGCATATGGCGCGCTGTTCGTACGGATGCTCGCGCAGCGCGGGGTGCTGCGCTCGCTGCGGTCGACGCCGCCGACGGCCCCGGCGCGCGAGATGATCCGCTTCTCGCTGCCATTGCTGACCAACGACGGCGTCTGGCTCCTGGTCAATACGCTGCCGCTGGTCGTGCTGACCGCCGCCCGCGGGCTCGAGGAGGTGGCGGCCTTCCAGGTCATCCGTCCGGCAGCGGCGCTCAACACGATCGTCGCGTCTGCGTTCTACGTGCTCTACCTGCCCGTGGCTTCGCGGCTGGCCGCGCGCCACGACCTGGCTGCGTCGACCGACCTGTTCTGGCGCACCGCCATGTGGGTGGCGGTCACGAGCTTCCCGATCTTCGCCGCGACATTCGCACTCGGCCGCCCGATCTCGGGCTTGCTCTTCGGCGACCGCTACGAACCCTCGGGGACATACCTGAGCATCCTCGCGGTCGGCTATCTCATCCAGGCCACGTTCGGGTTCAACGGGATCACTCTCGCGGCACATGGCCACACCCGCACGGTGGCCGTCCTCAACGCCACAGCGGCGGCGGCCGGGGTGGCGGCGACTCTGGTCCTGGTGCCGGCGTATGGGGCCCTCGGGGCCGCGATCGCTGCGGCCGCGACCCTCATCCTCCAGAGCGTGCTGCTCCAGCTGGCGCTGCGACCCAAGGTCGGAATCCCGCTGATCGACCGCGAGGCCGTCCGGGTCTTCGCGATCATCATCGTCGCTGTCGCCGCGCTCACGGCGGTCCAGGCGCTCACCCCGTTCGGATGGTGGACGATCGCCGCGGTGGCGGCCGCGTCGCTCGCCGTCGTCATCTTGAACCGCGATGCGCTCCAGATCGAGTCGTACTTCCCCGAGGTCGGTGGCGTCCTCGACAGGCTCCCCGGGTTGCTGCGCGGACGACGGCGGCCCTGAGGATCCGAAGGTTCGACGGTCAGCTCCCCTCCCCGACCCGGCGCCGCACTTCCCATTCCGCGACTGCCACGAACACGACGCCACCGGCAAGAGCGACCCATCCCCACGGACCCGGGAGGGCGGATGCGTACCCCGCGAAGAGGAGCGAGGCGCCGCCCATGACCGCGAGCGCCACCCCGGCACACCATGCGGCGAGTCGGAACGCCGTCGGGCGGAGGGCCGCCAGCGCACCGAGCATGACGATGGCGGCCGCGTAGAACGATGTCTCGACCCAATGGAAGAATGCGGCGTGCTCGCTCGTGTGGTCCGCGCGCTGCAGACCGGCCTGATCCAGGGCATACACGGTCAAAGGGATGGCGCCGGCGAGGACCAGTACGAGGAGGATGGGGCTCGGCCGGCCGGCCGGGATGGGTCGAGAACGATCGGGCAGCACGGCCCACAGGACTGCGACGAGGATGATGAACGGGAGCGTGAACGGATCGAGCGTCAGGGCGGCGGCCATCGTTGCCAGCCCGGCGACACCGACGGCCGCGAGCACGACCAGCGGTCGGATGGCTGCCTCGGGTCTGCGCGCCACAGCGATGACAGGCGGCGCGGACACGATCAGCAGAAGCGACGCGACGATGACGTTGTGGTAGGCGTGCGGCGCCTGCGCGGGCACGAGGATACCCACCACCACGGTCACGACGCCAAAGCCGACGGCCGACACGGCCATGATGACAGCGAGGACGCGCATCGCTCGCAGCCTGCCGGAACGGGCGCCTTCGGCCACGGGTCCCCTAGCGGACGCCGCTGTCGAGGTCGGCCACGCGCGCACGGACGAGGTCCTCGAGCAGATCGTCCGGCAACGGTGCCGTCGGCGTGAAATGGAGGCTGCCCTTCGTCCGGTCGAAGCCTGCGATCGCCTCCGCCCGCGTTTCCATGAATGTGTCGGTCAGCGGGTAGATGCTGCAGTGCTGTTTCCAGCCCGCGTAGGACACAAGGAACCGTCCGCGGAGCTTGAACGCCGGCATGCCATAGCTGATGGTCTCGACGGCGTCGGGCACGATCCGCCTGACCTCGTCCCGCACGTGCTGCAGGGCCACCTTCTGATCCTGGGGAAGCGAGGCGAGGTAGGCATCGACTGCCGGATCACGACCCATGGCGTCCGATGATAGCCGCCGGCAGGACCGCGGAGATCACGACTCGACGAGCTTGGTCAGGATCCGTCGGAGCGTCTTGCCCTCCGCGTCCGTGAGCCGCGCCAGGGTCGCCTCATTGACCGCGACTGCCATCGGGACGAGTTTGTCGCGCAGCGATCGACCACGATCGGTCAGGTAGATCCGGCTGACCCGACCGTCTGCGGGATCGGCGACGCGCGTCACCAGCCCATCGCGGACCAGTCGATCGAGGGTCCGAACCATCGTCGGCGGCTCGATCGCAACGTCCCGGGAGAGCTCGGCCTGGCTCAAGCCGTCGCGGGCGAACAGGAACAGCAGGACCGCCCACTGACCGATGCCGATGCCGGCCGGGCGCATGCGCTCGGCGAGCTGGTTGGCCATCGACCGGGCGACTCGATTGACGAGGTAGCCGAGGCTCTCATCGATGACGAACTCGGGCGAGCGCGGTCGCCCGACCTTCACGTTCGCGCACGCCTCGCCGGCTCGCTCATCGCCTGTCGAGGCCCGACGCCGGACCGACCACGTGGTCACGCGTCGAGGGCGGCGCGGTCGGGCGCCAGGACGAAGCCGTCGATGCCGGCGAGTCGAAGCGCCGCCCGCTGGACCGGATGGAACGACGCCAGGGCGACGCCTGCATCGATGCGCACGGGCGCGGCGATCCGATAGCTGCTGCCCCGCCACACGATCGTGCCGTCGCCGGCGGCCGCGAGGTTCCGATGCCAGTCGACCTGCGCGCCGAATGACAGCGAGATCACGAACCCGCCGGGCACGCGCCGGGCGGCGACAGGCGTCGCGTACCGACGACCGCTCCGGCGACCGCGGTGGTGGACGACCGCGAAGATCGGGTTCCAGCGATGGCCGGCCAGCGGCAGCATGATGGGATTCGTGAGGCGAACGAGCCGCCACAGGATCCCGCCGAATCGGGGCCTGGCAGCGTGCGAGGTCGTGTCGTGCGTGAGAGGTGTGTGCGCGATCATGTCGGAACTCCGTTCGTTAGTATGCTATCTATCAATCTGGACAGAACAGTAGCTTGCTAACGATCACGCCGTCAATCCCCCGTCGCCGGTCCGGCGGCCGACGTGGTGTACTGGACGAGGACCGGGGCTGCCCGGTGAGCGCAGCCAAGGAGGCGGCATGAACTTCAACGGGATCCTCATCGGATCGGAGAACCCCGCGGCACTGAGCGACTACTACCGCAAGCTCTTCGGCGAGCCGGGCTGGGATGACGGCGGCTACACCGGCTGGATGATCGGGTCGGGCGGCGTCTCGATCGGACCTCATAGTGAGGTCCACGGCAAGAACACCGCGCCTGGCCGGATCATCTGGAACATCGAAAGTGACGACGTGAAGGGCGACTTCGATCGGTTCAAGGCGGCCGGCGCCATCGTCATCCGCGAGCCGTACGACTTCGAGCAGGCGCCCGGCGTGTGGATCGCCACCTTCGCCGATCCGGACGACAACTACTTCCAGCTCATCACGCCGATGGATCCCAACGCGATGGGCTGAAGGTCCATGAGGACGGGCGGAACGGCCTGTCTCGTCAGTCTGTTGGTGGTCGGAAAGGCGACTGCTGTCGCACCACGCGCGGGATGGTGCGCTGCCCGAGTCCTTCCCACGCGTCGCTGACGACGTCGGGTTGGGCTGCCTCGATCGCGGTCAGCAGTTGGCGCACTCCGAGGAGCCCGTCATACCGGACCTCCTGGATGTAGAAGGTCGGTGTCCCCCGCACCCCGCTCTCGAGCCCGCTGTCGATGTCCGCCTGCACCCTTCCCGCGTGGGCGTGGGTTCGGAGGTCACGACGGAACCGGTCGGTGTCCAGGCCGAGGTCGGCCGCATACGTCACGAGGTCGTCGTCGCCGAGGGCGTCCTGGTGCTCGAACAGCGCGGTATGCATCCCGAAGAACCGGCCCTGCGCTGCGGCTGCCTCGGCTGCTTCGGCGGCGTTCTGCGCGTGCGGGTGGAGCGCATGCAACGGGAAGTGGCGGAACACGAACCGGAGCTGCTCGCCCAGGGCCTGCTGGAGCTCCCCCACGATCGGCACCGCCGCGCGGCAGTACGGACATTCGAAATCGCCGTACTCGACCAGCGTCACGGCTGCGTCGGCGGGCCCGTGGGCATGGTCCCGCTCACTCACCGGCAGCGACAGCCGCGGACCGCCACTCTCAGGCATGCATCTCCTCCGGAGTCCGATGACCAGAGGATATTGGCTTGTTCAAGATGGTGCGCCGCGGTCCGGTTCGACCCTCCTGGATGCGCTTGCGGGTCTCCGGCACGACTTCGCCGGCGAATCGCTCGAGCTGGTCGAGAGGCGATGTGGTCGGCCAGAAGATGAACGTGTCGAAACCGAGGTCCAGCGACCAGCCGGCCAGAGCGTCCACCCACGCGTCGACATCCCCACTGAATGCTGATGGCGCCGTACGAGCATCGATCGCCCCGACGACGTTGTAGATGCGGCGGACGTCCGCCGGGTCGCGACCAGCCGACCGCGCGGCCTCGTCGATCAGGCGCTGCCTGGCCGGGATCGATGCCGGCGGCGCATACGTGTTCAGTGGTGAGACCCAGCCGTCGCTCGAGCGGCCGGTGAGCGCAAGCATCCGTGGCCCGCTGCTGCCCAGCCAGAGGGGAACCGGCGTCGGCGGGATCGGGCCCGCCTCGTATCCCTCGATGGTGTGCTGGGCACTGCGCAGCTCGACGACATCACCGGCCAAAGCCTGGCGCAGGACGCCGAGCGCCTCGTCGGTGAACGCGATCATCTCGCTCATGGTGCGCCGTTGGCCACCCATCGCGGCGATGCCGTCGGCCGTGGCTCCCCCGCCGACGCCCAGGACGATCCGGCCCGGTGCGAGAACGCTCAGCGATGCCGCGGCCTTCGCGAGCATGGTCGGCGGACGGAGCTGCAGGTCGGCGACGTCGGGCACGAAGGCGATCCGCTCTGTCCGCGCAGCGAGGAAGCTGATGAGCGTCCAGACATCGAGGAACTCAGCGTTGTATGCATGGTCCTGGATGGCGAGGTAGTCCAGGCCCGCCTCGTCCGCGGCCTGCGCCAGCCGAAGGTTGTCCTCGAGCGCGTCGACCGACGGGATCAGGCTCAGGCCGAAGGTGATCGGGTGTCCGTAGTCGCTCATCGCTCGTTCCGTCCTAGTTGCACCTGCAACCACCATAGCCCTATTTGGTTGCAGATGCAAGCACCTGAGAAGACGAGTCCCACGCTGCGGAGATCGGGCGAGTGGCTCCGGCGGTAGGATTCGAACCTACGACATGGCGGTTAACAGCCGCCCGCTCTACCACTGAGCTACGCCGGAACGCGCCACGGGCATCGCACCCGCGGGAGGCCATCTCGTGGCCGGTCGGAAGGATACCGCAGCGTGGCTAGCGCAGCAGGAGCACGAGCACCGACACGGCCAGCGCGGCGATGAAGAAGATGACCGCGAACTTCAGCCATGTGTCGCGCGCCACGATGACCGCTGGCGCGCGCCCGAGTGAGCTCCGCACGGACTCGAGCGGGACGAACCACTGAGGATCGCGTTCCACGAATCCGCGTCGTGACTCGGCCAGGGCGATCGTCACGTCGGCCATCGCCCGGGCGGTCGAGCCCGCCGGGACACGGGCCGCCGCGGCGGTCAGCTCCGCGAGATCGACTGTCCCGTCCTCGAGCCAGCCGATGTACTGGCGCAGCGATGCGAGCTCCACCGCCCCTTCGGGTGAGCCCCCCTCGACTCCGTCGATCTCGGCCCTGGCGTCCTCGTAGCGGCCGACGAAAGCCAGGACCTCGCCCCGCGCGAGGCGAGTCGCCGCGGTGGACGGCGTCGTCGCCAGCCAGCGCTCGACGTCGGCAGGCTTGACCGGCACCGGCCCGCCGGTCCGCTCGACGAAGCGGTCCAATTCTGTGCGGCCGAGCCAGCTGTACGCCTCGAAGGTGCGACGCAGACGCGCCGGGAAGGACAGGAACGCCGCCAGCGAACCGACCAGCGCCCCGACAGCGGCTGTGATGACGGGCTGGAAGGGTGACGGCAGGCCGTCCGCGACGAACGGGGTCATGAGGATCGCGACGACGATCGCGAGCGCCGCGCCCACCAGAAGCGCGCGGTTCAGCATCGGCGAGAAGGCGTGGATCATCGCCACGTTCCGGGCAGGCAGGCTCTCGATCCACTGCTCGGTCACGTCGCGTTCGCGGTCAAGGACGTTCGATGGGACTGTCGGGCCGGTTGCCCCACTCCTCCCATGATCCGGCGTAGCTGCGAACCTGGTCGTAGCCGGCCAGCTCGTGGAGGACGAACCAGACCAGGGCCGCGCGAACACCGCCCTGGCAATACGTGGCCCGGATCTCATCGGGCTCGGCGCCGCTCGCACGGATGAGCGAAAGCATCTCGTCGACCGTGCGGAACGTGCCCTCGTCGGTCAGCAGGTCGACGAAGCATCGATGCCGAGCACCCGGGATGTGGCCGCCACGTCGGGCGCGCAGGTCGGTCCCGACCCACTCGCCGGCGGTTCGTACGTCGAGGATGCGGGTCGGCGCGTCGTCGCCTCCGCTGCTCTCGCGACTCCAGGCGAGGACCTCGTCGTACGTCGCGAGAATCGAGTCGTCCGGGTCTCCGAGTGTCGGTGGTCGGCGATCGAGCGTGGTTGCTGCACCTCGTTCCTCGCGCGTCGACTCCTGGCCGACACGCGACCAAGCCTTGATCCCGCCGTCGAGCACGTGCAGACGGTCCTGCGGGTAGCGGTAGAGCCTGAGAAGCCAGTAGCCGCGGATGGCCTGGCGGTTCATGCCGACGTCGTCGTAGAACACGATCCGATCGCCGTCGCCGACGCCCCACCGGCGCAGGACGTCGGAGACCTGGTCAGGGTTGGGGATCAACCAATCGCGTTCGGCGTCGCCGGTCTCCGGCGCGGTCCCGCGCAACGCGATCTCTCGATGGAGGTCGCTGTAGACGGCACCCGGGATGTGGCGTCGATTGAAGACACGGCGGTTCGGGGCGACGTGGACGATGCGCAGGTCGGCGTCGTGAAGGTGGTCGGCCAGCCAATCGACGCCGACGAGCGGACCGGGTCGGTCGATCGTCTCGTTCGTCGTAGGTGTCGAGGCCCGACTCACGCGGGCGTCTCGCGGGGCGGTTCGACCATCGGCCGATGCTAGCAGGCGATACCCTGCCGACGTGACCGCTCCCCCGGCCGCGCCGCTGCCGTGGCGCACCCTGGTGCTGATCTATCCGGTGCTCGACGCGCGGTTCGGTTCCGGGCTGGCGCGGCGCCGTGCCCGGCGGGTCATGGCGCGCGAGGAGCGCGAGGCCATCCACGCCATCCTCGAGCGGTTGCCCGAGACGGTCAGGGACTGGAGCTCGGGACTGGCGACGCTCGAGCCGTTCGACATCATCGAGATCCGGCGACCGATGGGGTCCATGTCATCGAGTGGCGGAGGGCGCTGGTGGGTCGGGCCACGCGAGGTGCGACCGGCGCTCTCCGACGTGGCCGCCGAAGGCGGCCGCTACGACTCGGTGTTCGCGCTGTGGCCGGGCGATCCCGACGTGCCGCAGTGCGGCTGGGGCTGCACGCTGGGGCCGTCCGACGAGACGTTCGGAGCGGGTTTCTCGTCGATCTCCACCGACCACTGGCGGACCCTGGCAACCGATCCCGATCCGGCGCAGGGGTACGTCCACGAGTGGCTGCACCAGGTCGAGGCGGTGTATCGGTCGCTGGGCGTCTCCGAAGCGGAGTTGCCGTCGCTCCACGAGGCCGGGGCGTTCACGTCGCGACGACCGTCGGACGAACCGCCGTTCGGTGGCACGTTCGCCGAGTACCACAACGGAGCCGGGGGCCGGGCCGGCTCGGGGACATGGTCGCCGTGGTATCGGGACTGGATGACCGGGATGCTGGCACCGGCCGGCGAGGCACGTGCCTTCGCCGACTCGCCAGCCCGGATCGGCCTCACCCCGGAGCGCTGGGCCCTCAGGTCCCGCTGAGCCCGGGGCTTGGACCGGGCCGTTGCCTCAGCTAAGCGGCGGGTGAGCGCATCCAGTCATCCTCATGTCGTGAGCAGCCGAGAACGCGCGATCGACATCGGATCCGCTCGTGCGCGCGAGATCCTCGCTCGCCTCCCAGCCGAGGCCCGGACGGCTCGGCTGAACAGCGGCGTAGGTCAAGACGACGTCGCTAGCGCGCTTGGTATATCGGTATCGCAATACAGCCGGATAGAGCGGGGACTATCCCCGGACTTGTCAGTCGAGATGGCCGTACGGATGTTCGCCGTGCTCGGCATGGACCTCTCGATCCGCGCATACCCGGCGGGCGATCCGGTCCGCGACGCGGCGCACGCCGCCTTGCTCGAGCGGCTTCATCTCTGCTGTCACCGCTCCATCACGTGGCGCACCGAGGTCCCGTTTCCGATCCCGAACGACCTTCGTGCCTGGGACGCGACGGCGGTGTGCCCGGCCTTCCGCGCCGGAGTCGAGGCGGAGACCCGGATCCGCGACGTCCAGGCACTCGATCGACGCCTTGCGCTGAAGGAGCGCGACGGTGGGATGGATCGGCTGTTCCTGCTCGTGCTTGATTCCAGGGCGAACCGGACCGTGCTTCGCGCGCATGGAGCACAGCTATCCCTGCGGTTCCCGGTCCCGGGCGCCCGTGCGCTCGAGCTGATCGGCGCGGGCGTCGACCCGGGTCGCAATGCGCTCATCCTGCTCTAGGAGGGCAGGCTTGCATCCGATGCATGCACACCCGATTGCAACCGCTCGTCCACCAACGTCCCTGCAGTTGCTGCGGCCTTGGATGCGAATCCACCGCTAGTGCAGCCCCAGAATGGTCAGCGGACTCGCACATACGGCATCAGAGGCCGGATCCGCAACGCGCCCAGGGCGGTCGGCCTGCAGTGCTTGCATCAGATACAAGCAGTCACCGGGAATCCGTCATCCAGCGGCGGGTTTGGTGCGTCCTTGCCGGCGGCGCCCCCTGTCCGCGCACGGGCGACCGCGCGGCGCCCCGCGGCGCCCCCTGTCCGGCCCGTGCCGCGTCGCGCTACTCCAGGTAGTCCTTGAGCTTTCGTGAGCGCGACGGGTGGCGCAACTTGCGCAGCGCCTTCGCCTCGATCTGGCGGATCCGTTCGCGGGTGACGTTGAACTCCTTGCCGACCTCTTCGAGGGTCCGCGCCCGGCCGTCCTCCAGCCCGAATCGAAGCTGAAGCACGCGCCGCTCGCGCCCTGTGAGCGAGTCGAGCACCGCCTCGACCTGCTCCTTGAGGAGCTGGTGCGATGCCGCCTCGGCTGGGGCGAGGGCGCCCCGGTCCTCGATGAAGTCACCGAGGTGGGAGTCTTCTTCCTCACCGATCGGTGTCTCAAGCGAGACCGGCTCCTGCGAGACCTTGATGATCTCGCGGACCTTCTCCGGGGTCACCTGGACCTCCTGGCCCTTCGACATGGCCTCGGCGATCTCCTCGACGGTCGGTTCGCGGCCGAGCTCCTGGAGGAGCCCGCGCGAGACGCGGATCAGTCGGTTGATGGTCTCGACCATGTGGACCGGGATGCGGATGGTTCGCGCCTGGTCCGCGATGGCCCGGGTGATGGCCTGGCGGATCCACCACGTGGCGTACGTGGAGAACTTGAAGCCCTTCTCGTAGTCGAACTTCTCGACCGCCCGGATCAGACCGATGTTGCCTTCCTGGATGAGGTCCAGGAACGACATGCCCCGCCCGATGTACTTCTTCGCGATCGACACGACCAGGCGCAGGTTCGCCGACGTCAGCTGCTCGCGCGCGTCACGGCCGATCTCGACGATGACGCCCTTGCGGTCGCGCAGCTTCGTGTTGAGCGGCACCTCGGGGTCGAAGCCCATCCGCTTGAGCAGCTCGGCCTCATTGCCGGCCAGGATGTAGCGCTCCAACGCCGGCCATCCCACGCCTTCACGAGTCCAATCCCAGATCGCGCGCAGACCGACGTTGTCGCGCGAGTCGAGGTCGCCGTTGTGGACGGCGAAGAACGCCCAATCGAGCAGCGGGATGAACGTATCCGCCTTGGGCGCGGCGTTGTACGCCGCGACGAGCTTCTTGCCTTCCTTGAGCAGCTCCTTGGTGCCCTCGGACTGCGCATCCCGCCCGGCCTTGATGAGATGGAAGTCCGGCGACGGCACGAGCAGGTTCTTCGCGAGCCTCGAACTGATTCCCGCACGCACGAAAGCGTGCGCCTCCTCACCGAACGGCAGGCGATGCTGCGGCTTGGCGGTCCGTGTCTTGCGCTCCGTGTCGTGCAGGGTCCACTCGTGGAGCGACGCCATGCCCTTCCACGGCTCCTCGACCATCTGCTCGCCGAGCTCGATGGCCTTGGCCAGGACGACCTCTTCCTCGGCGGTCAGCAGGGCGACCTTGCCGATCTCCTTGAGGTACATCCGGACCGGGTCATCGATGCCGATCATGTCGGCGCTGATGGCTTCGAGGTCCTCGGGGGTCGGCTCCTCGACCTCCTTGGGGTCGAGCTTGGTCGGGCCTTCTGCCGGAAGGCGCGCCGCGGGATCGGCCGTGCCGTCCTCGGCCACGACCTCGACATTCACCTCGCCGTCGCCCCCGGCGGCGGCGGCGAGCTCAGGGCTCAGCGCGAGGTCGTCATCGTCATCGTCGTCGTCGTCTTCGGGTGCGGCGACGGCCGTCGCAGCCCGACCGCGCGATGGGCGCAGTCCGGCGAGCTTGGCCTCCTCGAGGTCGGCCTTGGCACGGCGCGGCCGTGACAGCACGGCCTCGACGAGTTGCTTATCGAGCGGATCGGTCGGCATTCGATTCCTCCTTGGGTCTCAGGTGTGAGCGGCCATCGCTGGCCGCGCGAGTAGTCGTGTGTCTTCTCGACGTCGATCGATCGACTTTCGAGTCTCGTTGATATGGCGTCGCTCGAGCAGCAGACGGTCGATCGATTCGGTGTCAGCCGCACGTTCCGCCTCGGCCAGGGCCGATTCATTGAATTCGCTGCGCTCGCGGATCAGGTCGTCCTCGAGATCGAGCAGCAACCGGGCAACCTCGCGCGCCTCGGGGATCGGGCGCTGGAGCGCGAGGAGCGCATGGGCCAGCGACCGCGTCTCCTCATCGAGACTGAGCAACAGGCTCGCCCGGTCGAACTCCGGATGGACGCCCCGGTCGTCGGGCGCCCGGGCCAGCACGATCGCCCGATAGAGTTCGCGCGCCAACGTGCTCGGGAGCTGGTCGGGCCCGAGCTCCTCCACGACCCGCAGCTGTTCCTCGGGCAGGAGCAGCAGCAACCGCAACAGCTCGGCCTCGACCGGCGACACGGCGCGCAGGATGTCACCGATCGGCAGCACGTCCGGCGACGCCAGCACTGCGTCCGCGGTGATGCGTGTCTGCGATTCCGACCCGCGGCGTGGACCCACCCCACCGGCGGCAGCGATCCGCCGGTCGAGCACCTGGCGCAGGACGCGCTCCTCGACACCGGACACCCGCCGCACCTCCTGGAGCGCCTCGTCGCGTCGCAGCGGATCGGCGATGTCGCGGATGGCCGGCATGACGGCATCGATGAAGCCCATCCGACCGGTCGGTGTCTTGATGTCGTGGCGTCCCGCGTGATGGCCGATGAGGAATTCGACGAGGGGCTTCGCCTTGGCGATACTCGCCTCCCAGTCGGCCGGGGACTCACGCAGGACCTCGTCCGGATCCTTGCCGTCGGGCAGCCGCACGACCCGGACGTCCTCGAGCTTGACGCCGGAGTCATCGCCCTGGAGCTGGCCGATGAGACCGGCCAGCGCGGTCACCCCAAGCGTGCCGGCCTTCTCCCCCGCCGGGTCGACGTCGTAGGCGAGCGCGATCCGGTTGGCGTAACGCGTCAGCAGCCCGATCTGGTTCGGGGTGAGCGCGGTCCCGAGGCTGGCCACGACGTTCTCGAAACCGGCCTGATGCGCCATCAGCGCGTCGGTATAGCCCTCGACGATCACGGCCTGGTTGCCGGCACGGCGGATCGGACCCTTGGCCTTGTCGATCAGGTACAGCGTCCTGCTCTTGTCGAACAGCGGCGTCGCCGGCGAGTTGAGGTACTTGGGTCCGTCCCCTTCCAGGAGGCGGCCACCGAGCCCGACGGCATTCCCGTTCTGGTCGCGGATCGGGAAGATCACCCGGGCACGGAACTTGTCGATGACGCCCCGTCCGCGCTGGCTCGGGCTGGCAAGCCCGACTTCGACGAGCTCCTCCGGCCTGATGTCGCGCTTCGCCTGCAGCTGGCGCGCCATGACGTCCCAGCCGCCCGGCGCCCATCCGAGCTGATAGGTCTCGATCGTCGCGTCCGTGAAGCCCCGGCCGCGCAGATAGTCGAGGGCCGGCTTGCCCGTCTTCGAGCCCGTCAACACGGCGTGGTAGAAGGCGATCGCCGTGTCGAGCACGCCCCGGAGCCGCTTGCGCCGGATGTCCTCGCGCTTCGTCCGCTCGTCGATCTCCACGCCGGCCTTGCCCGCGAGGATCCGGAGGGCCTCAGGAAACGACAGACTGTCGCGCTCCATCACGAAGCTGAAGATGTCGCCACCCTTGCCGCAACCGAAGCAATGCCACGACTCACGGCCCGGGGTGACGACGAACGACGGCGTCTTCTCGCCATGAAAGGGACACAGTCCCTTGTAGGTGGTACCCGCCTTCTTCAGGGAGACGGTCTCGCCGACGACGTCGACGACGGACAATTTGCTCTTGACTTCGGCAGTCGCGCCGACCGACAAACTCCGCTCCGTTCTCATCGCTGACCGGGCGATGTCGTTCCACTTCTGCCCGCTCGACCACCCGCATGGTCCCGGACACACCTGTGGGCCTGTCAAGTCTTGACAAGCCCGGTACGAAGAAGCCTACCCCTCGACTGCCCCGAATGTCAACCCATTTGTCAATACTCCAGCGGAGTATCCGACACGTGATCGGGGCTCGGCCGGAGCCTCGTCAGGTTGGCGGCAGGAACCCGAACGACGACAGGATCGCCTGACCGTCAGCCCCTGCGAACCAGTCGAGGAATCCCTTCGCGGCATCCTGGTTCGGTGACGCCTTGACGACCACGCCTGCGTAAGTCGCCCGAACGTTGGCCGCGTCGGGGACATCGATCGTGCTGACCTTGGTCGAGACTGCGGCGTCCGTCAGGTAGACGATCCCGGCGTCGCCCTCGCCGAGCTCGATCTTGGCGACCACGGCTTTCACGTTGTCCTCCTGCGACACGATGTTGGCGGCGTAGGCAGCGGCAAAGCCAGGGGGATAGCCGGGATCGTTGGCGAGGTTGTCCACCAGCTGGGTGGCGTAGGCAGTGATCGGCACCGCGTCACCTGCCGCGATGACCTTCAGACCGCTGCGCGCGAGGTCGGCCGGGCTGTGCACACCCCCCGGGTTGTCGGCCGGCACGATGATCGTGAGCTCGTTGCCGGCGAAGTCGACAGGATCGCCGCTGGCGAACCCGCCATCGACCAGCTTCTTCGGGTTCGCTTCGTCGGCCGACAGGAAGACATCGGCGGGAGCTCCCTGCTCGATCTGCGTCTCGAGCGCCGTGGATGAATTGGTCGAAAGGGTCAGCGTGATCCCCGGGTGACTGGCCTCGTACGCCGGCTTCGCCTTCTCGAGGGCGCCCGTGAGGGACGCCGCGGCGAAGATGATCAGATCCGACGTTGAGGCCGCCGGTCTGGCCGAACATCCGGCGAGCACGGCGACCGCGGCAAGCGCGCAAGCGATGGTGCGCATACCAAGGAGTATCGGGCGGTTCGTGCCGCCGTGTCTAGGTGTCGTGGTCGCCGTACCTCAGTACGCGACGATCGAGTCAGCGCGAGAAGTCGAGTCCATCGATCGCGATCGTCGGGCGGCCCGGCGTCGCGAGATTCGTGATCGTGACGGTGTGCGCACCGGCGCTGAACCGAGTCGACACCAGCAGCACGCGGTCGTGGTACGAGGTCGCGCGCTGGCCCTGGTAGAACCCCGTGTCGACGATCGTCGACACGCCATCGACCGTGACCTGAAGGCGCCCATACGCCGGCCCGGACCTGCCGACAAGGAAGAACCCGTCGCCGTCCGCCGTCGTGAGCGAGATCTCAGCGTCCTTGACGTTGGTCGTGGTGAGCGTCCCGCGATACGCCGCCGCGCTCGTTCGCCGCGTGGTGCCGTCGGAGAAGCTGAACGCACGATCGTCACGCGGCACGATGACCCTGACCGAGCGCCAGTCGCTCCAGTTGCCGACCGCGTCACGGGCTCGCACGTCGAGTTCCCAGGTGCCGGTACCCAGCCGGAACGTCCCGACCCGGGTCGTGAGCGTGGTGAGCGCGGAGGTCGTGCCGTCAGGCCGCTGGCGGGTCCGCCACTGGTATCGCGCGATGCCGATGTTGTCGGTCGCGGCCCACGTCGCGGTGAACCTCCCGTCGACGGAGCGGACGACGGTCATGGAAGTCTTGAGCGAGGTCATCGTCGGGACCACCGCGTCGACCGACACCCGGCCATATCGCCAGGTCGACCAGTTCCCCGCCGCATCCGATGCGCGGACCGCGATCGTCCAGCTGCCGGTCGTCAGTGTCAGGCTGTGGGAGCGCGACGTCGTCGCCTGGATCGCCGACCATGCGCCCGTGCCACGCCTGCTGCGGACCTGGTAGCCGGTGATGCCCAGGTTGTCCCTTGCGGTATAGCTCAGCGGTACCGAGGCGTCGCTCGCTGCCGGCACAGACAGGCCCGTCATGAGAGGCACCGCGTCGTCCGGCAGGATCCGCATCACGTTCGTGATATTGGTCAGGTAGCGCAGGTGGCGATCGCTGCCCTCGACCGTCCCGAGCCAGTGCGCCGACGCCGAGCTCACTGTCGTGTAGCCCGAGCGGTGGTATCGATTGAGCAAGGACACGTACGCGCGGACGCTGTCGAGCCAGGTCTTGTACTTGGCGTACGTATAGCCGTTGCCCGGCGCGTACGGCGTCGCGCCGAACTCGATCTCCCAGCTGTAGAAGAGGATGTTGCCCCAGTTCCTGGTGATGACTGCGTACCCGCGGGTGCCCGAGTGGCTCTCGGCGTGGAACGTGCCGAGGGCGAACGCGGGGTTCACGCCGCCGTTCACGAGGGTCCGGTAGATCGCTCGCCCCTCGGCGAGGGCTGGGGAACCGACCGCCCGCAGTCGATCGACGAAGGATGCCTCGGTGAGGGTCGGGCCGGCGAGGATCTTGTCGCGGGCGTGCGGGTAGTTCGGCGGGGGCGGGCACAGAGATCGATCCAGGGTTGCTGCGGTCCCGACGGTTCGGTCGAGGGCGTCGGTCACCTGAGCCGTGACGCTCTGGGTCGTGATCGAGCAGTCGTTGGTCACGACGACCGCGACCGACGATGCCGAAGAGGTTCCCGAGGTGACGGTCGTGCCCCGGACGGCGACCGAATAGCGCCACGGCGGCTCGGCCCCGGACGCGGTGATCGTGACACGGATCTGGGCGCGGTTCGTGGTGGCGTTGTAGCTGATGCCGCTCTGCGCCATCGTCACGACGAGCGCCGGCGGACTCGGATCGGCGGCGGCCGCGGGCGCGATGAGCGTGAGGGCCATGAGAACAGCCACCAGACTCGCTCGAGTCGGCGCGGACGCGGCGCTGGGGCGGCCGTGACGGGGGTGCGACGGTCGGTCGGGCATGAGGGCTCGTGACACGCCGGCGGTGCGATGGACCCTCGCCGGCAGCAGGGGTCTGGGTGCATGACCTTCGGGCCCATGGCGGCATCCGTCAAGCGCTCCCATCTTCGTCAGGTGACTGGTACGGAAGTCCGCTGGGGCATTGCCCTTCCCGGTTAGTCTCGTGGGCATGGACGAGGGACGGGCGGCCGCGCAGGCGCACATCGAGTCGCTGGCGGAGCCGCGGCGTTCTCAGATGCAACGTCTGCACGACGTCATCACCTTGGCGATCCCCGAGGCCGACGTGACGATGTGGGAGTACGGCGGGACGCTGATCGGCTACGGCTCATACGACTATTCGGACAGCAGGGGGCGACCGACCGGTCGCTGGTTCTCGGTCGGTCTCGCCAACCGCAAGGGTTACATCTCCCTGTTCTCGATGGGCCAGCGGGCCGGCGGCTACCTGGTCGAGGCCGTCCACGATCGCTTCCCCGGCACGAAGATCGGCCGAAGCTGCCTGAACATCACCAACCCCGAGTCGATCGACGACGACGCCGTCAGGGATCTCGCGCGCGAGACATGGGACCAGTACAAGGACGGGTTCCAGCGCCCCTCGGCCTAGCACGCCGTGTGGTGACGAGTAGGCTGTCGAGATGACCGAGAAGAACGTCCACGATCCCGGTCCCGACGCCGCGGCGGCGACCTTCGACGGTTCGCCGGACGTGGCCGCGGAACCCCTCTCGGCACAGAACGGCGGCACGATCCGCATCGGGACGGCCTCCTGGACCGACCCGACGATGACCGCCGCCGGCGTC
Source organism: uncultured Chloroflexia bacterium (assembly GCA_963819655.1). Lineage (GTDB taxonomy): Bacteria > Chloroflexota > Limnocylindria > Limnocylindrales > CSP1-4 > SPCO01. The sequence goes on from CAWFXA010000003.1 coordinate 959,446, forward strand.
TTCTACCCGAAAGGTTCCGACAGCGCCGAGGAGCGGCTGCAGTACTACGCGTCGAAGTTCCCCCTGGTGGAGGTCGACGCGACCTACTACTCGCTGCCGGTTCGCCGGACCTCCGAGCTGTGGGTCGAGCGCACGCCGCCCGACTTCACGTTCGACATCAAGGCACACGCGCTGATGACCGGTCAGCCGACCGAGACGAAGCGGCTCCCGAAAGGCCTGCGCGAGGCGCTCCCGGGCGAGGTCGCCGAGAAGAGCCGCATCTACGCCAAAGACCTGCCGGACGACGTCAAGGACGATGTCTGGGCGTGGTTCGCCGACGGCCTGGAGCCGCTCGCAGAGGCCGGCCAGCTCGGGTCGATCCTGCTGCAGTATCCACGCTGGTTCTTCACCTCATCGGAGAACCGCGACACGATCGAGGAGGCCGTCGACCGACTCCGCAAGGTCGGCATGACGCCGGCCGTCGAGTTCCGTAACGCGACGTGGTTCAACGAGAAGAACATCGAGCGCACGCTGAAGTTCCTGGGTGACCGGCAGATCCCGCTCGTCATGATCGACGGCCCGCAGGGCTTCAAGTCGAGCGTGCCGCCGATCGTCGCGGCAACCTCGCCCGATCTGGCGGTCGTCCGCTTCCATGGCCGTCGAGCCGAAACCTGGGAGAAGCAGGGCATCAAGACCGTCGAGCGGTTCCGCTATCTGTATGACGAGGACGAGCTCGAGGACTGGGTCCCGCGCGTCCGCGAGGCGGCCGGACAGACCAAGCAGACCCACGTCCTCTTCAATAACTGCTATGCGAACTACGGCGCGACCAATGCGCTGATGCTGGCGGAGCTGCTGCGCGACCTCGACTAAGCGCGCTTTGAACACTGGCGAAACGCTGACGGTGGCCCAAATGGGCGATCCCGTTATGCATCTGCAATGTCCGAACCCATGGCTGGGATGCCGCCACAGCCCGGCGCAGACTACGTTGCGCTCCGGCGACGTTCCTAGTCGGCCTCCCCGCGTGGACCGTCGACCTGAGCCCGGCCCCACAAACTGGGCCGGGCTCCTCCATGTCCCGTGAGCTGCCCGGCTCCTCCCCTCGCGTCCGACCGCTCGGTGACGCTTACGAGCGTCCAGCCGGGACGCTGAACTCCTCCTGGGCCTGGGCCTTGCGGGCGGCCATGCGCTCGCCGAGTTCCTCGAGCTCGTCGGCATCGAAGACAGAGCGGGCCTGCTTGAACATCTCGCCCTCCTCCTCTTCCATGTGGTGCTCGACGTTCTCCTTCATGACCTTGGCCTTCGCGCCCCACGACTCGTGGTCGACCGGTAGGCCCTCGAGCTCGGCCATCACGACGTCGACGACGTGGTGTTCCTCGTACCCCTCCAGGACGATGTCCTCGGCCTTCGGGTGTTCCTTCAGGGCCGGGTAGAAGATCTCTTCCTCGATCGCCTCATGGACCAGCAGCTCGCCCTTGATGGTCGAGTAGAGCTCCTCGCGCGTCCTGATGCCACGTTCCGTCGTGCTCTCGAGCTCCTCCAGGAGCTTGCGCATCTTCTTGTGGTCGTTCTCGAGCATGAGTCAGGGCATTCATCCGGGCTCTCCGATGACAGGGGTGGGTCGGTGAACCCGATTCCAGCAGGTGGCGCGTTGCGGGCAGGTGCTCCGGCCTGAGGGACGTCCCGCAGACACGTTGCAGAGGCGCGGGTCAGGCCGAAGCGCTCTCCGTCGCGGGTGCCTGTCGCGCCCCGAGCATGGTGCCGATCCACGACACGACCAGGCAGAGGACGGCCCCGAACACGAGGATCGCGACGACATAGATCGCGACCGAGGCGTAGCCGCCGTTGGCCGGGTCGAGGAACGGATACGGGTACCAGCCGCTGGTCGCGCCGCGCACCAGCGTGTACGCCATCCACACCAGCGGGTACGTCAGCCAGCGCAGGCTGGTCGTGAACGGGATCGAGGTCCGCGGCGGGTCGATCAGCCAGTCGGCGATGACCGCGATCGGCATGACCTGGTGGACGACCGTGTTGACCCACGGTAATGCCGTGTCGACGTCGGTGTTGCTCAGGAGAAGCGCATAGACCACGAACGTGACGGTCATGTAGACGACCGAGGCCCCGCGGACCAGTTCCCAGACCGGCGTCGGGGAGGTCCGCCACCAGGCCACGCCGATGAGGAACACCGCCACCGCGATCAGGTTGCTCTGGATGGTGAAGTAGCTGAAGAAGTTCTGGGCGACCAACGTGCCCCTGGCGTGCAGGTCAGTTGCCTGCGCCGCGATGGCGACGATCGTCAGGACGGCGAACCCGAGGCGGTACGTGTTGATCAACGTGCGCCGGTCCATCGGTCGCGACTCTAGCACCCTAGGATGGGCGCCATGGACTACGGCCTGTGCGTTCCGAACTTCCGCGACGGAGCCTCACGGGAAGGGATGGAAGCGGCAGCCGAGGTGGCCGAACGCCTGGGCTGGTCGACGGTCTGGACGACGGATCACGTCCTGGTCCCGACCGAAGACGCGGCCGACTACGGTCGGATCTACGAGGCGATCCTCAGCGTGGCCTGGATCGGCGCCCGGTTCGCGAAGGTGCGCCTCGGGACGAGTGTGATCGTCGTCCCACAACGGAACGCCGTGCTGCTCGCAAAGGAGCTCGCCACGCTCGACGACCTGACCGACGGACGGGTCGTCGCCGGCGTGGGCATCGGCTGGAACGAGACCGAGTTCGCGAACCTCGGGATGGCCGATCGGTTCCGCGTGCGGGGTGCCTACCTCGACGAGACGATCGCGCTGTGGCGTCACCTCTGGTCGGGATCGACCGAGCCGTTCCATGGCCGGTTCCACGCGTTCGAGGATTTTGCCTTCGCTCCCCTGCCCCGCCAGGGCGCCGCGCTCCCCATCGTCGTGGGCGGGCGCGCCGAGCCGGCCTTGAAGCGCGCCGGACGGCTGGGTGACGGCTACCAGTCGAGCGCGTCAAGCGCGGCCAAGTACGCCGATCGGGTCCCGATCATCCGAGCCGCGGCCGAAGCCGCCGGCCGGCCGATGCCGTGGCTGATTGTCCGGGCATGGACGGAGTTCGGCCCTGCGACCGCGCGGCACTACGCGATCCGCGGCACGCCGGACGAGATGGCTACGGAGGTCCGGGCGTTCGAGACGCTCGGCGTCGAGCACGTCGCGCTGTGGTTCGACGCGACCGACCCGACCGAGCTCGTCTCGCTCGTCGAGCGGTTCGACCGCGAGGTCGCACCGCTGGTCTGACTGGGCCGCTGTCCGACGGAACGACACGCCCGGGCGCGTGCCATCGTCTTGTCGTCGTGACACGGATCCTCGCCCTCTACCCGGCCGCTGTCGCGGCGCTCCTGATCGTGCTGCCGATCCTGCAGCCCCGGACCGGTCCGCTGGCACTCGCCAACATCCTGTCGGTCCACCTCGCGCTGGCGGCCATCGTGCTCGTCCCGGTCGCCATCGCACGGCGCGGCGTTGCGCTGCGGTCGAGCCTGGCCATCCTCGGCGCCGTCGCAGTCCTGAGGTTCGGCGGCGAGTGGTTCTCGCTGCCGCCGTCAGCCGACACGTCCGACGACCTGTTCTTCGCATCGAGCTGGAACCTGGAGCTCGGCGCTCGCAGTGGCGCGGGCGCGGTCGATGGCATCTCGACGCTGGACAGCGATGTCGTGGCGCTCCAGGAGCTCGGACCCGACCACGTGCGTGCGATCACCGGGTCGGCGGCTCTGACCGGGCGATTCCCGGCACGGGCGCTCTACCCCGATCCGGGTGTCTTCGGGATGGGGTTGCTCTCCCGGTGGCCGATCGTCCGGGCGGAACTCGACAGCGACCCGTCGCTCATCGAGGCCGTGATCGACGCCGGAGGTCGGCAGATCACGGTGATCACCGCCCATCCGTTGGCCGGCCGGATCTCGATGGTCGGCCCGGTGCCGATCGCGCTGGGATCGGAGAACCGGGATCGGGCGCTCGAGCGCATCCGCGCACGGATCGATGCGGCGATCGCACGCGGGGAGACGGTCGTGGTGCTCGGCGACTTCAACGTCGCGCCGACCGAGCCGGCGTTCGCCGACCTGGTCGTTGGACTACGGGACGCGCACGGCGAGGTCGGCCAGGGCCCGGGCTGGACGTGGCGCCCGAGCCGGCTCGAGTCGCTGGGCATCGGCTTGCTGCGCATCGACCTCGCCATCGGCAGCCCGGACCTCGCCCCGGTCTCGGTGGTCGAGCACTGCGGTCGCACCGGCGACCACTGCATCCTCGAGGCTCACTTCTCGCTCTCGTCGATCGGCCCGTCGGCCGACTGATCAGGTCAGTTTCGAGAACAGCGTGAGCTGGAGATCGGCAGGGGCGGTCAGGCGGACGTTGCGATCGCCCCAGGGCGTGTCGACCGGACCCGACCCCAGCAGCACGGCGCCGTTCGCGCGCATGCGCTCGGCCAGGCCGGCCGAGTCGTCGACCTCGAGTGCCAGACGGATCTGCCCGGCGACGCGCCGCCCGACTTCGACCGTGTCGATGTACCCGGCCTGCGCCTCGTCGATGAGCTCGAGCGTCGCCCGACCGCCGTCGAGCACCACGACCTTGCCATCCGCGGACGACCAATCCGCGATCTGCGGGAGTCCGGCGACGTCCCGGTAGAAGGCCACGGCGGCATCGTGGTCGGCGGTGGTCACCGCGACCCGCAACTCGTGGATCGGGCGGACTTGCGATTCCCACGGATGACCGCCGGCGCGCCACGCATCGAACGGCGCGGCCGCTCCGTCGGTCTCGACGTACTCGAGCTCGACGAGTGCCCCGTCGACCTCGTCGAGTCGCCCCGCCATGGCCTCGGAGAAGCCGAAACCGCCGGCGGCGGCCTGTTCCCTGGTGGCCGCGAAGACGATCCGTTCGATCCCGGTCATCCCCGCGACTGCCTGACACATCGGACAGGGATGGCAGCTCGACACGACGATCGTGTCCGACAGGTCGAACGTCCCCAGACGGCGGCACGCCGCCCGGATCGCCTCGACCTCCCCGTGCGCCGCCGGATCCGCATCGCGTCGGCAGGTGTTGACTCCGGTGGCGATGACCTCGCCCGCACCGCGGTCGGCCACGACCAGACCGGCGAACGGGAACTGGCCGGCGGCGACGTTGTCGGTCGCGAGGCGGACGGCGGTCCGCAGGTGCTCATCGATCGTCGTCATCGCCTGTCGCTCCTCCAGCGCTGATACCTCGAATAGACCCGCGGCTCGTGGGGCTCGACGAACCGCGCGAGTCGGTCGCCGAGAGCTTCGAGCGCCCGGCGATCGTCGCGGCTCAAGCGCCGGAACGGCTCGAGCTCGATGCGTGTGGATTCGCCGTCGGCGACCGCCCACCAGCGGCCGGCGACGACGCCGTCGACCAGCATGACCGGCAGCGTATCGCCGTTGCGCTCGATGATCCGCGTTCGGTCGGCGTCGCTGATGATCCGCGTCCGATCGGCGAAGGCGAGGACCGTGCTGTCCCACATCGCCAACAGACGCGGCGGCGCAGGGACGTCCTCGTCGGGCAGTGGGGCGCCGACCAGATCGACCAGCGCACGACCGGAATCGGAGCGGTAGCGACGCAGGTCGCCGGCCGCCTCGATCGCCTCGACGCCGGATCGCACGCCCGCGACGGCGAGCCCCGACCACTGTGCGATGTCGGCCAATGAGGCCGGCCCGAACGCCGCGAGGTAGCGCCGGACGAGATGCTCGATCGCGGCCGCCTCGTCGGCCCAGACCCCGCTCGGCAGCCAGGCGTCGGCGTGGGCCAGAAGCGGCCGACGGCCGAACGACCACGGGACGTTCGCCGGGGCATGCGCCAGCGGGAGCCGGCGGCGCAGCCACCACACGATCTCGTCGGCGGGCAACCCGTCGACGTCGCCGACGTGGTCACGCAGCTCGGTCAGGCTGCGCGGCTCCGCCGCAAAGGACGTGACGCGTGTCCGCAGAGCGGCCATTCGCCGGGCGGATGGCGGCCCGAGTCCCCGCCGGCGACGCTGCGCCTCGAGGGCCGGGAGCAGCGCCGGCCAGAAGGCTCGATAGTCGGCCGCCGAGACGAGGTGCAGCGTCACCCGCATGAGCGTGCCCTTGACGACGTCCCGTGCCGCGATCGCCGCGTCCAGGTCGGCGGCCTCGAACCGCGCCAGCCGCGCCCACAGCCCGATGTACGGCGACGCGGGCTCCTGCGCTTGCAGGCCCGCGATGCGCTCGACCGCTTCGACCACACCGACATCCGCCGGTTCGAGCAGGAGCTGCCGCGCGAGCGTCGCCCGGCCCAGGCGGCGCGCGCTGAGGACCTCGGTCATCCAGGCGGTAGCGTGCCCGCACGGAACGTGGCGATGAGCTCGGTGTAGTCGGGCAGGCCCCGCTCATACCCGATGGCCCAGAACCCGGCACCGGCGAGACCGCGCTGGTCGGCCAGGCGAAGTTTCGGGGCAAGACTCCGGGGAGAGTCGTAGTAGACCGCGTTCCAGGCGATCGGCTCGGCGCTGGCGCTCGCCCCCGCAGCTGGAGCCGCTCCCGACGGCGGGGCGGTCCCGAATGCGCTCGGCACCGTATAGAACTCGACGCTCTCGGTCGGTTCGAAGGTCGGCGCGAACGCCGGGTCGGCGAAGACCTCGAGGTTGTGGCGCGGCACCCAGGCGTCGCCGCGGCCGCTCGACTGGGCGAGGAAGCCCGGAGCGGTGACCGGCCACGTCACGCCGTACAGCGGCAGACCGAGGATCAGCCGGTCGGTGGGCACGCCGAGCGTTCCATACAGATCGAGCGACCAGGTGATGTCCTTGACCTCCCCGTCGATCCGATCGATCGGTGCGGACGCGCCCGGTTCCGACCCGGCCCAGCGATAGTCGTAGGCCATCAGGAAGATCCGGTCGGCGCCGGCCACACCGGCCGCCGCCGCCATCGCAGCACCGACCTCGTTCGCCTGCGTCGCGACCGATACCTGCGCCTCCGGCCGGCGCTCCCGCAACGCCGTCCGTAACCGACCCACGAAGGCGCCGTAATCGGCGACCAGCTCGATCGGCAGCGCCTCGACATCGACGTTGACGCCATCGAGGTCGAGCTCCTCGACCAGGCCGATGATCTCGTCGAGCCAGCGCTCCTGCGCCTTCGGGTCGCCATAGAACGAGCGGTTCTTCGTCCCGCCAAAGCTCGTATAGACGATCTCGACACGCGCACCGCGTTGCTTCGCGGCGCGGATCATCGCCCGGCCGACCTCGCCGCGGATGCGCTTCAGTCCCGTCTGGTTGTCGAGCGTGCCGTTGCGCTTGTGGGTGACGGAGAACAGGGCGAGGGTCGTCAGGTCGGTCCGCCCGATGTGGTCGGCGATGGATCCGTCCATCTCCCAGTACGGGACGTAGCCGTACACCTCGTGCTTCGGCTCGGGGATGATCGTCGGACGCGGCGTCGGACCATTCGCTGCCGGGCTGCCCGATCCGGCAGACTGGCCGCTCGAGGTCGGGCCGCTCGGCGGCACGCCACCGCAGCCGAGCACGAGCGCGGCGATCAGGGCGCTGGCGATCGACTGCCTCACGACCTCGTCACGACCACGGCGGCCGTCATGTCGCAGCCTTGATCGGGAGGACGAGCAGGAAGCCCGGCGGGACCCCGAGGTCCACGCGCCCGCGATCGCGGATCACATATTGCTTGGCGAGGGTGTCGAGGGTCACGAGGCTGTTCGGCCGCGGGCTCCTGCCCCACACCGAGCTGCCGTGCGGGTACAGCGGGTCGTGCACGCGCACGCGCTTGACAGCGAAGTCGTCGGATCTGCGTGGGTCAGCCGTCGATTCGAAGCCGCTCATGACCCAGGCATGCCGGCCGCGCCACATCACGAGGCCGACCGGACGCTTCGTGTCGCGGAGCGCTGTGGCCGCCACGGAGATCGCCTCGTCGAACGTCGGGAGACTCACGAGCTGATACGGCCCGATGCCGAGATCGTTGAGCGCCGCCGTCCAGCCGCGCGGGTTCGCGCCGCCGAACGGGCTGGACGACAGGTCGCGCGCCATCCTCCACAGCCGTTGCTGGTCAGTCTTCGTCGTGTGCTCCCGGTCGGTCGCCATGTTGAGCGCCATCTGGAGGCTCGCGCCGACGCACCACTCGAAGGTGTACTGCGCGACGAAGTCGGTGCGGTGGGCGAGGTTCATCGAGAACGGCTCGGTGGCCGGTCCGTCGCTCGGTGGCGCCTCGGCGGCGGGCTCCTGCGACGGCATCGCGTCCGAGGGACGGCCGGACGGAGTCGAGGCCGGACCTGCGGCGAGCGGCGGGGCGCTGGCCGACGGGGCTGTTGCAACGCTCGGATCGGGGGATGTCGCCGCGATGGTCGCTGCGGGCGTCTGGCTGGCGCGCTCGTCAGCAGGCGTACACGCCGCCGCCACCACGGCGAGAACGCCGAGGAGCGCGAGGCAGGCGTGGAGGCGCTTGCGCGCGGCGATGCTCATGGCGGTGCCCGGAGTATGCCCGGAACGGCCGAAAGGGGGCCTCGACGCGGTCGTCGGCGGGTTCGCGGAGACGCGTATCCCCGGCGGATCACGAACTTTGAAGGGCGCACCTCGTCCGCTCCTCATACTCGGCGAACGACAACACCACCCAACGACCGACCGCAGGAGCAGGCACGCGAGTTGCAGCGAGATCTGGTGGAACGAGCCGCGCGCGGCGACCAGGAGGCATTCGAGGCCCTGGTGCGCATGTCCGCGAACCGCCTCTTCGCGATCGCATACCGGATCCTGCGCGACCACCATCGAGCGGAGGACGCGGTGCAGCAGACCCTCGTCGCGATCTGGGATGAGCTGCCACGCCTTCGGGACCCGGATCGGTTCGAGGCATGGTCGTATCGGGTCGTCACCCGGAACAGCGTGGCGCTCGCGAAGCGCGAGGGCCGTGGTCCGGGAGGCGGGGCGATCGTCCAGCTGCTCCCCGATGACGCCGACCTGTCCCGGGCGCCCGACGACATCGGCTCGGTGGCCGACCGCGACGAGATCGAGCGTGGGTTTCGACGCCTCAAGCCCGATCAGCGCGCGATCCTGACCCTGCACCACGTGGCGGGCCTGTCCTCTCCCGAGATCGCCGATGTCCTCGGCATCCCGGTCGGGACCGCCGGCTCGCGGCTCCACTACGCGACACAGGCCTTCCGCGCGGCACTCGAGGCCGACGCGCGTCTCGAGGGGACGAGGGAGCGATCTGCATGACGATCCACGACGACACCGACCGCCGCATCGCCGCCTGGTTCGGCGACGAGCACGCCCGCGCACCGGAACGGACGATCGAGGCGGCCCTTGCCCACGCCCGCTCCCACCCGCGCCGTCGCGACCCGTTCGCTCCACTCCGCCGCGATCCGATGTCCGGCGGGGCGCTCCGGGGCGGACTGTTCGCGCCCGTCCCGCTCGTCGCGGCCATCGGGCTCGTCGTCGTGGCGGTGCTTGGTGCGGCCGTCGCCGGCGGGTTCCTCGATCGACCCGCGCCGGTGGTTCCCGTGCCGTCGGTCGGGATACCGTCGGCCGAACCGACTCCCGTGCCCACGCCGGTCGTGTTCCACGTCGACCTCGTCGAGGTCGTCGGCGACGACGCGTCGATCGATATCACGGACGCCTCAGGGTCGATCGGCTCGGCCGAATCGGGCCAGCCCCGCGACGGCGGTTCGGTCCCGGACGGGGTCGATGTCGCCGCGGATCCGGCGGATCCGGCGGTCGCTGTGCTGACGTGGACGGGAACCCCGTGCGACACGACCCACACGCTGGCGATCGAGGCGGACGGCCGCACGATGACGCTCTCACGTCCGAGCTGCTCGGGAGACGCGATCGCGCGCGATCTCCAGGTGCGACTGACATATCGCGAGCCGATCGATGTGGGCACGATCTCGGCCTCGCTCGTGACCGGTCAGGGCTGACACACGCTCGCAACGCCGAGCCCGGGACGGCCTCCCGCGGCGACCTAGCCGGCTCGCGCCGGGAACGCCTCGCCGAGCGCCCCCTCGAGGTCCTCGCCGGTGGGGACGGGCTCATGCCAGCGGTGGACGAGGACGGTGTGGCGACCGACGATCGGGACGTCGCGCGCAGCGATGTAGCGGATGAACACGGCCCCCGAGTCCGGCACGAGCCACGGTCCCTCGCCGCTCACATGGCCGGTCTGGAGCAGCGTCTCCCATGGCTCGGCTCGGGCGTTCGGTGCGGCGAGCGAGATGTCCAACACGGATTTCCCGACGAGATCCTCCGCCGCCCAGCCGATCGCCGCGGCTGCGGCGGCCGTGATGTCGACGATCCGCAAGTCCTCGTCGATCACGTAGATGGGCGGCCCGCTTGCGGTCGGCAGGCGTGGCGCGATCTCGATTCCGTCATAGGTCTCGAGGTGGATGCGGTCGCTCCAATCCGCGAGATCCGTGGCATACAGGGGCTTCTCCGGGCGGCCACCCGTCGCTCGACGGATCGTGGCCCGGTCGGGCCAGACGCCGACCGTGACGGCTTCGCACTCCCGCCCGATGACGCGGCGGCCGAGGTGTGACGCGACGAGACCCAGGTCCACGAAGCGCGGCTGCTGGTTTCGCAGCGTCTCGATGAGCCTCGCTTCCTCGTTCGGCCGCGCCCGAACCGTCAGGATCCGCAGGTACGCGGACTTCTCGGGTGGCAAGGCCGCAAACGTCCGACCGACGATCTCGTAGTGGACGGCCTGATCGACCTCGAGCGGTAGGCGCAGGCGGGTCCCGAGGAACCGGTCCTGCTCGTCGATGCCGGTCGCCCGGGCCATGAGGCTCGCGTCACGCCAGACCGTCACGATCGCCGCCTCGACCTGGCCGTTCTCCCCATCGGCAGACGACCGGCGGGCGCCGACGATCAGGCTATCCAGGCCGGGAACGTCGCGGGCCGCACGTGCCAGGCGACCGCGCACGTCGACCAGAGCCGTCGCGTCGAGGCCTGCCGGGAACCGACCGAACACGATGCGCAGGATCATGCTGGCCGAAACGATACTCCTGCGGTGGGGTGGCTCCGGGCGGCGCTTCGGAGGGCCTGGCAGGCGTCAGGCTTGATGCACATTTTCCGCGCCGGAAGCGACCTTTGTCGGTTGATGTGCATGGGCCGCATCAACGCGCGTTGTCCGTCCCTCGCTTGGGATGTCGTGGTACCGCCGGCGCGGTCGTCCGTCCCTCGTCCCCGTCCCAGATGCGGCCTGTACGCATCAGCACCGATGGTCCGAGCGGCAGCCGAACGTGGACATCGGGAGCCGGTGAGGCAGCACAATGACCTCGCCGTGCTGACCCAACGATGACCGCCCTCGACGCCGGCTCGGCGCGCCGGCGCTACCTCGTCCTCACGGCGCTGCGGTGGCTGCCGGTCGGGCTGCTCATCCCGATCTTCGTGTTGGTGCCGCTGTCGCGCGGGCTGACGCTCACCGAGATCGGTCTCGTCTTCGCGGTGCAGGGCCTCATCGTCCTGGCGCTCGAACTGCCGACGGGTGGGCTCTCGGATTCGCTCGGTCGGCGGCCGGTCCTGCTCCTCGCCGGCGGGGTCGCCGTCGTCTCGATGACCATCTTCACCATCGCCGACACGACGGCGATGTTCGTCGTCGCGATGGTGTTCCAGGGCATCTATCGCGCGCTCGATTCCGGCCCGCTCGAAGCGTGGTACGTCGACGCCACGCTGGCGGCCGACCCAGATGCCGAGATCGAGCACGGCCTCGGGCGTGGCTCGGCTGTGTTGAGCGTGGCGATCGCGTTCGGGGCACTGCTGTCGGGGGCGCTGGTCGCGCTCCACCCGGTCCCGGGACTCGACCCGCTGACGCTGCCGCTGCTCGTCGCGCTCGGGCTCCATGTCGTCGATCTCGTGGCCGTCGCGCTGCTCATGACGGAGGTGCCGCAGGCACGGAACCCGCGGGCGATCGCGGCCTCGGTCCGGGCGGTTCCGGCCGTCATCGGCGAAGGGATCCAGCTGCTCCGCTCGTCGCGGGTGCTGCTCGGGATCGTGCTCGTCGAGGCGTTCTGGGGGTTCTCGATGGTCACGTTCGAGAGCCTCTTCCCGATCCGGCTGTCGGAGCTCGTCGGCGGTGTCGACGCAGCCGCCGCGATCATGGGTCCGGTGGGATCGGCGGCCTGGTTCGCATCGGCGGCGGGTGCGGCGGGCATCGTCTGGGTGAGTCGGCGGATCGGGGTCGCGCGGTCGGCCGCTCTGCTGCGGATCGTCCAGGGTCTGACGATCGTCGCGATGGGCGTGCTCGCGGGTCCGGTCGGGGTGGTCGCCGCGTACCTCGGCTGCTACGTCGCGCACGGAGCCTCGAACCCGATGCACACGACGTTGCTGCATCGGCAGGTCGAGGCGTCGCATCGGACGACCGTGCTGTCGATGAACTCGATGGTCTCCCAACCGGCTGGTTCTCTCGGCGCGATCACGTTGTCGGCTCTCGCGGACGGAACGAGTCTGTCAACGGCGATGATCGTGGGCGGGATCATCTGTGCGATCGCCGCGCCGCTGTACATCCCCGCCTGGCGGCAGGAGCGCGCGAACAAGGCGTTGGCCGCGGATCGTGGATCCATCGCCGCGTAGACTCGGGGCGTGCCCGAACCTCCGGTCCAGGTCGAGCGGTTCTCTGATGCCCAGGCCTTCCTCGATGCGGCCGGGCCGTTCCTCGCCGATCGCGAGGCGGAGCACAACCTCCTGTTCGGGATCGCCGCGAACCTGATCACGGACCCGGACCGGCCGATGACCGCGCCGCCGTATTTCGCCGCGTTCCGGCGGGACGACGAGGTGGTCGCGGCGGCTCTGATGACCCCACCGTTCAATGTCGTCGTGTCGTGCATCGACGAACCGGACGCGATACCGGCTCTCGCCGCGGACCTCGATCGTGGCCGCTTCGCCGTTCCGGGCATCACCGCACCGGTCGCCGTGGCGCGCGCGTTCTCCGAGAGGTGGGCCGAGCGGCACGGCGTCACGGTCGAGCGCACGATGGCCGAGCGGATCTACCGCGTGGAACGTGTCACGAGGCCGGACGACGTTCCGGGCTCGATCCGGACGGCCACGCCGGACGATCGAGACGTGCTCGTCGAGTGGGTCAGGGAGTTCCTGCGCGAGGCGGTCCATCGGACCGATGATGGCGAGACCCAGGCTGTGGTCGACAGCGCCTTGCGGACGGGCTCCCGGACGTTCTACCTGTGGGAGGACGATGGCCGGCCCGTTTCGCTGGCCGGGGTGACCGGACCGACGCCGAACGGGATCCGGGTCGGGCCCGTCTACACCCCGCCCCAGGATCGCGGGCGCGGGTTCGCAAGTGCCGTGACCGCGGCCGCGAGCCAGCAGCAGCTCGACCAGGGTCGCCGCTTCGTGTTCCTGTTCACGGACATCACGAACGCGACCTCGAACAAGATCTACCAGGCGATCGGCTATGAGCCCGTGATCGACATCGACCAGTGGAGCTTCGAGCCGGCCTGACTCGAGCTCGCGCCGCTTGGCGGCGCGCCACGCCCGGCCACCCCAAAACGATTTTCGAACGATTCCGGCCTCGTCGACGCCCATATAGATAGAGCCCGCGGTTCGCTCCTCCTCCCGCGGCCGCGGGCTGGGACGCACGTGACGCGAGGGCTCGGGCGCGCGACTGGGGGTCGCCGCCCGAGATCCCTCTTCCGACCCGTCGCGTCCCCTAGACTCACGTTCCATCGAAACCATCGACGCCGCCGGCGCTCGCAGCATCCTTCGCGACCCGGTCTTTGCTCGGCTGTGGTTCATACAGGCCGCCAACCAGATCGGCGGCAACATGGCGCTCTACGCGCTGACCGTGCTGGTCTTCACCTCGACTCGTTCGAACAGCGCGGTCAGTGCCCTGCTGGTGTCGTTCGTGCTGCCACAGATCGCGCTGTCGCCGTTCGCCGGAGTGATCGTCGACCGGCTCGATCTCCGCTGGGCCCTGGTCGTGCCGAACCTGGTCCGGACCGGACTGACGGCGTGGCTGGCCCTCGCTGGCGCGAACATCCCGATGGTCCTGGCGCTCAATCTCGGGATCAGCCTGATGAGCGTGGCGCTCACCCCGGCCGAGGGCTCGATGATCCCGCGCGTGGTGCCCAAGCCCCAGCTCGAGACCGCGTTGAGCATCTTCAATCTGACCCTGCAGGGCTCGTTCGCGATCGGTTTCGCGTTCCTCGGGCCGCTGCTCGTGTCGATCGCCGGGCCCTCGTTCGTGCTGGGTGTCGTGACCACGTTCTACGTGGCGGCCAGCATCGCCTGCATCGGCCTGCCGAGTGCCCCGCCCATCCCGCCGAAGCCCGGTGAGCAGCGGGAGTCGCTGCGCGAGCCACTCGACCAGCTGCGCGACGGCTTCCGCGTCGTCCGCCGGGAGTCGTCGATCAGCCGGCCGATCGTGCTGCTCGCCACGGCGACCTCGGTCGCCAGTGTCCTCGGCGTGCTCGGCCCGTCCCTCGCGACCACCGTCGGTCTCGATCCCGAGCAGCTCGCGGTCGTCCTCGTCCCGCTCGGGATCGGGGTGGTCATCGGCGTGTTCGGCCTGCGTCGGTTCGGACGCTCGTTGCCGCGTCGACGGGTCGCGGAGGGCGGACTGCTCGTGCTCGCGACTGTGACGACGGCACTCGCCGGGGCCGGCTGGCTCGACGGGGTGTTGCACGGCCTCGGCGTCGAGATCGGGGCGCTGCCGGTCGTCGTGGTCGTGGCGATGATCGCGGGCGCGGCCTACGCGGTCACGTCGGTCACGGCACAGACCAATCTCGTCGAGTCCACTCCCGCCGACGTCCGCGGCCGCGTCTTCGGGGTGCTCGCCTCGATCGTCAGCGCGGCGTCGCTCGTGCCGTCGCTCGTCGCCGGACCACTGGCCGATCGGGTCTCGACCGGAGCCGCCATCGCGGTCGCGGGGATCGCGCTCCTCGTGATCGGTATCTGGTCGGTTCGGCGACCCTGACGCACGGCGGATCGGCGCGCCGTTCGACGCGAACCAGGCGGTATCGCCCAGACGACGTCCAGCTGCATCCTGGGCGATCGGCGCGTGCTCGTTCATCGCCGGAGCGTCACTGGGAGCGACGTTGTCACTGTGAGTGACACGATCGGCACAGCCGTGCACGATCGATCGCCCAGACGACGTCCAACTGCAGCCTGGGCGATCGGCGCGTGCTCATTCATCGCCGGAGCGTCACTGGGGGCGACATTGTCACTGTGAGTGACACGATCGGCACAGCCGTGCACGATCGATCGCCCAGACGACGTCCAGCTGCATCCTGGGCGTCTCGAACCCGCCTGACATCGAGCGGCGGCGACGGGGTCCAGAACGGCGGCGACGGGGCCGAAGCTCCGTCGCCGCCGATGAAGGCCGTCTGGGGGCTCGGCCTTCATGGATCCGGCTGGTGGCGCGTCGCCAGATCCGCGCCCGTCGAGTCATGGACTCCGGACGATCGGCCTATCCTGCACCGCCCGTGGGTGGTCTGGTGCGGTGAGGTGGAGTCTGGGGTGGATGTTTGGTGACCCCGCGCACCATGTTCTGACTGCCGAGACCACGAACCCGGCCGACCTCGATGTCGTCAGGGCCACAGCGAAGGGCGGAGCCCCAACGCTCCGCCCTTCTCGATTCTGCGGTCGGCCAGCCATAGGCGGCCGGCTCGGTCGATCGTCAGGCGCTCGTCGACCCCGCGTGGGCGATAGCGTTTCGCGCCTTGACGGGGTCGCTCGTGACGAATCCGACTTCGATGTCCTGACCCTGTGTGCCCATCAGCAGGATCGACTCGACATTGACTCCGGCGTTCGCGAGCTGCCGCGCCGCCTTCGCCAGCGCGCCGGGCTGGTTCTTCATCGTCGTGGACGTGATCTCCTTCTGCTCGAACGTGAACCGCAGGTCACCGAGGGCCGCCCGCGTCTGGGCGTCGTCGTCGGTGGCGATCGCGATGCGGCCCTTGTCGCCGCAGGTCGCGCCGCTGACGCTGATCACGTTGACGCCCTTTGCCGCGATCGCCTCCGCGACATCGGCAAGCGCGCCAGGTTTGTCCTCGAGCTCGATCAGGAAGGCATGCTGCATGGCCGGCGCTCCTCCGGACACTCGGCCCGTCCGAGGAACCTGTGAGACCCCTCGAGGGCGGGTCGGGAGACTGCTGATTCTACGCCGCGGGTCCACCCTGGCCGGCGTTCCCGTCCGCGCCTCCGGCCCGGCCGGGCCCCTGGAACATCCTGAAGGCATCATCTGCCGATGGCCTGAGCGGTCATGTCGAGCGCGTCGACCTCAGCCTGGTAGATCGCGCCGAGCCGGTCGCCGAGATCCTCGAGGATCGCCGCGATGCGGCTTGGTGGCAGGGGGAAGGCATCGGCGTAGCGATCGCGGATCGTCCACGCGGTCCGCGCGGCCGCTGCCGCTCGCGACCGGCCCTGTTCGCCGGCCATCACCGCCTCGTGCAGTGTCTCGACCGCGTCGACCGCCTCGGCGGCACCGTCGAGATCGGGCGGCACGGCCGCGTCGGCCAGCTCCTCCCATCGGTCGGCGACGCCCCGCCATGCTCGCGCCGCGTCGCCGAGCGCAGGGTTGTCGAGGGCGACGGCCGCTTCATCGAGGGATGCGGCATACAGCTCCCGCAAGTGCCCACCCCATGGCCCGACCTGGCCGTCGACGCTTTCGTGGAGAGCCAGAAGCGCCCCGAACAAACCCTGGCCATCGCCGAAGACGCGCGGCCACGCTTTCGCGTTCCGCTGGTCCGTCATCAGGCGGCCCCACTTGCGCCACGCCGGGAGCGAGAACGAGTCCGATCGGGAGCGGAGGTGGTCCACCTGGTCCTCGAGGCCCGCGCGCATCGCCGCCCGAAGCCGTTCGGCCGGGATCGGTCCGGGTGTCGTTCGCAGCCCGACGATCCGGTGCTTGAACGAGCCGATCCGCCCGCGCGCGGTCGCCATCGCGGCCGGTGACACCCGGAATGGGGTCCGGCCCCGGTCATCCACGAGGTACGAGCCATCGGCGTCACGTCCGAAGACGACCACCACGAGACCGAAGTGTCCCGACAGCGCGTCGGGCAGGCCCCAGGTCCCGACCGACTGCAGGTCGACTGAGGCGATGACCGGGACGCCGGCGTCCAGGCGGGCGTCGAGCGCCTCACGAGCGCCTTTCGCGCCGCCGGTCTCGTGGAGGTCGGGCTCGACGCCGAGCCGATCGAGCGTCTTGGCGGTCCAGCCGGGGATCGACGGGTATTGCGGCTGATTCCGGAAGCCGAGCGTGAGGACCGGGCCGCCGTGGCTCTTGAACTCCCAGAGGATGTAGCCGGCGCCCAGGCCGCCGCCGATGCCGAGGATCGCTGCCTCGGTCAACGGCTCGCCCGTCACACCCGAGACGACGCCCTGATTCGCGAGGACGTTGGCCAGCGTGGCTGTCTCCGGGTGCAGGCCGCCGCGCATCCGGTAGCCCGACGGGCTGGCGGCGCCGGCCGTCGGCTCCGCGTGATGACCGTCCGTGGCGCCCTCGATCAGGGTGCGTCGGGCGGCGGCGTATCGCTCGCCGGTCTTGGCCATGCGCGCACGCACGACCCGCTTGAAGGCCTTGTTGGTGGTCATCGGTCAGTTCTCCGTCACGGCCGTCGACGCACGCGCCCACACCGCCACGTCGTCGGCCGGTCGGATGGTCGACCGGTTCGTCCCGAGGATCTGGATCCCCTTTACCGCCGCATCGCCGCGCCGCGTGGGGGCTCGGTCTGGCAGTCGCGCGCGGGAACGCGCCGTCGCCAGTGTACGACGCCGAGGAACTAAGTTGCGAGCAGGGTCTGCGTCCCTCACCGGTCCAGTAGCATCCGCCGCGTGATCCGCTTCTCTCCCGCGCGATGACCGCCGACATCCGTGAGCTGCCACTCCCCGACGCCGTCCTCTTCGACCTCGACGGCACCCTCGTGGACACGGTCCAGACCAGGATCGACGCGTGGCTCGCCGTCTTCGAGGAGGTCGACCTGCCCACCTCCCAGGACGATCTGGCGCCGCTCATCGGGGTCGATGGCAAACGCCTGGCTCGCGAGGTCGCCGCGCGCGCCGGCCGACCGATCGACGACGGGCGCGCCGAGACGATCGACAAACGCTCGGGCGAGATCTACGAGGTGCTCAACAGCTCCCCTCGCCCGCTGCCCGGCGTCCGAGAGCTCGTCGAGGCGATCGAGAAACGCGGGATCGACTGGGCGATCGCCACGTCGAGCCGCAAGGACCAGGTCACGATGTCGGTCAAGGCGCTCGGCCTCGACACGGAACCGACCATCGTCGACGCGAGCCACGTCAAGCACGCCAAGCCCGAGCCCGACTTGCTGCTCCGCGCCGCCGAGGAGGTCGGCGTCGAGCCGGCGCGGACCTGGTATGTCGGCGACGCGACGTGGGACATGGTCGCCGCAGTCGCCGCAGGCATGATCCCGATCGGCGTCACGGCCGGCTCGGCTGTCCCGGCGAGCGCGCTGGAGGGGGCCGGCGCGACGGTCGTCGTCGAGGATCTGCTCGAGATCGCGGACGCGCTCCGCTAGCTCGCGGACGCCGCCCGCACCAGGCGAACAGCCTCGGCAACGCCGCCGTCCCACGCATCGCCGTGCCCCGGCAGGACCCAGCGCGCGTCGACGGTCTCCAACCGCGCCAACGACGCCAGCGCAGTTGCCGGATCCAGTGTGAACGGCGCCGGCTGTGGTCCCACCTGACCGGTGAGCACGCTGCGGGTCGTCATCGTGTCGCCGACGAACACGGCACTCAGGCCCGGGACGTGGATCGCGGCACTCCCCGGGGTGTGGCCCGGCATATGGATGACACGCGGCGAGCCGGGCAGGTCGAGGGTGGCGCCATCATCGAAGGTCACGAGCTCGGTGAGCGGCGGGACGCGCAGGCCGCCTCGCAAGCCGCTGTACCAGAGGAAGCCGAGCAGCGGACGGATCTTCACCGGCCCCCAGCCGCTCGATGGCTTCTTCACCTCGGCACGGGCCCGTGCAGCGTCGGCCTCGTGGACATGCACCGGGACGCCGCGCTCACGCCGAAGCCGCTCGGCGAAGCCGACGTGGTCGGTGTCGCCGTGTGTCAACACGACCGCGCGAACGTCGTCGAGCGACCGACCCATCGACGCCAGTTCCCTGGGTAGGTCGTTCCAGTAGCCGGGCAGCCCGGCATCGATGATCGTGACGGCGCCGGCGTCCTCGACGAGATAGCTGTTGACGATGCTCGATCCGAGCCGATGGAGCGAAGGTGCGATCTGCATCTCGTTGATCCTGACTCCTTGTATCTGGCGCGTCTCGGCGCTACCATCTCGTTGTCATGGCTATCCTACATAGCCTTCATGGCTAATGTCAATAGCCGCGTGCCGCGAGAGAGATCAAAGGAGCCAGGTCAGTGCCGACACCAGCGCGAACGTCCGTCGACGCGATCGTCGCCAGTGGACGCGAGATCCTCGAAGCCGACGGCGTCGACGGGCTAACGATGCAGCGGATCGCGAGCGCCGTGGGAGTCCGTGCACCCTCGCTGTACAAGCGCCTTCGGAACCGGAACGACCTCCTTCGCCTGGTCGCGAACGATGCAGCCCGGGAGCTGACGACTCGCCTCGACCAGGCCGCCACGACCGGCGAGCCGCGATCCGATCTCATCGCGCTCGCCCAGGCTTTCCGCGGATTCGCCCAGGCGTATCCCGCTGCCTACGGCCTGCTGTTCGCACCCCTCCCCGAGGAGGCCCGCGCCGACCCGGACTGGAGTGTCCGTGGCAGTGCGGCGGTCCTGCGCGCTTCAGCCGGACTGGCCGGCGAGCAGGACGCCCTCGAGGCCGCACGGACCGTCACTGCCTGGGCCAACGGCTTCATCGCGATGGAGCTGGCCGGCGCGTTCCGACTCGGCGGTGACGTCGATCGGGCATTCGCCTACGGCATCGACCGCCTGACGCGCGCCATCGCGCGCTGACCGCCTCTGGTAGCCTGCCCATCCTCAGCAGGGGTGGTCGTTGAGCAGATCCGCGCATCGAAGCGCCGCTCCCACTCCGATCGCGGTAGGTCTGCTGGCGCTGCTGGTCGCGGCCTGCGCCGGTCTGCCGGCCGCAGCCACGCCCGAGTCACAAGTGACGACCGGGCCGCCAACGCCATCGCCGGCTCCCTCCGCGGCCGCCGCCCGGACGCCCAGACCGAGCGCCGCGGCGTCCCCGACCTCCGCGGCGGAGCTGTTGCCGATCGCCGGCGTCTGGCGCGTCCGAAAGACCCTGTCGGCCGAGGATCAGTCGGGCCTGATCACCGACCCTGCGTTCGACGAGGAGACCTACTCGGTCGAGGCCGGCTGTCCGGACGAGCCGTGCGACAGCCTCGAGGTCACGACCACCCCGCTCGGTCTCTCGTCGCCGGCGACGGTCATCCAGCTGTCGCGAGAGGACGCCACGTACGCATCGACCGCCCAGCCGGCAGTGGCGGCCTCGTGCCTTTCGTCCGACGGCAGCCGCGTCGACGGCGGTGCGAGTGCCACCTCGACTCTCGAGCTCTGGATCGCGACCGAGCGGCCGGCCGGGACATCGGTCGCCTCGACCGTCCTCCGGGGCAGCCTCAAGGTTGACGTCACACCCACGCCGATCGGCGAGTCGGCGGGCTGTCAGTCGCTGACTGCATCATTCGACTTGACCGGTCGACGCGAGGAGGTCGCGGTCCGCGACCCGAATGGCAGCGCCGCCGGGCCCGACGTCAGACCGCCGACCGGCGCGGCCCTCGTCCGACTGCCTTCACTCAGCGTGACGGTCAAGGGAGCGACGATCGACTACTTCGGCGTGACCGGCGACACGTCTCGCGAGCTCGCGGCGAGCATCGCGCGTGGCGGGGTGAAGGCGTGTGGCGCGATCGATTACGAATGGTTTCGGGGCGACGCGCGCCCGGCAGCATGCGTGATGACGCGGGTAAGCGACACACGACAGTCGATCCGCACGCAGACCAACGCATCGGGAGCCTGCCGGATCACGAGCGCGACGATCACCGCCTCGTACACCATCCACATGCCCCGTTGGACCGAGCCCGCTCGCGTGCCGAAGCGGCTGCTCGATTGGTGGCGCAAGATCGTCGACTTCATCGCCGACCATGAAGCCGGTCACGTCCGAGTCGGGGCCGACTACATCAAGAAGTTGAACGCGCGGCTCGTCGGCAAACCGTGCGAGGACATCAACGCGATCATCCGATCGTGGGTGACACAGCACGCCGAGGCGCAGGAGGCGTACGACCGGGGCGAGTATTCGCGGGCCTGGCCGACCCCGGCCGCGGGCTACTGATCAGGACTCGGGAAGTCGCTCACCGGCCTCGATGCGGATCGGCAACCGGTTCTCGGCTGGCGTCAGCGGGCACGAGAACTTCGGGTCGTACACGCACGACGGGTGGTACGCGAGGTTGAAGTCGAGCGAGTACGTGCCGTCGTCTTCCGGTTCGAGGTCCAGGTAGCGACCGGCGCCGTACGTCTCGCGCCCGCTGGTCGTGTCGAGGAACGGGACGAAGAGCGACCGTCCGTCGCCGCCGTCGAAGGTGTACGCGGTCAGCCGGTGTGGATCGCCATCGATGTCGAACCGCAGGGTCCCGGCGCGATGAGCGGGACGAAGCTTGTTGTCCGACGTCGGGATCTGGAAGTTTGACGGCTCATCGCCTTCGTAGGGCTGGAGGAGGAGGTCATCGAACCGTAGTGCCGTGTTAACAGGGTAATACGGTAACCCGGTGAAACTCGGGCGCTCCCCTTCCGGGACGGGGCTGTGCGGACTCGACCGGAAGAACTCGTCCTTGTCCGCCCGAAACCCGTCGATCGCCTCTTCGTAGGACATCGGGCGATGCTCGTGGTGATGGTGCTCGTCCTGCTCGTGATCGTGGTCGTGGTCGTGCTCGGTCACCGATGCCTCCGGGCTGGTCGAACCATCGTGCGCCTCCGGTCAAGTCGCATCCGATCCTCAGCGGAGTCGGCTGACAAGCTCGAGCACCTCGTCGCCGTAGGCCTCGATCTTGGCCGGGCCGACGCCCTTCACGCGCCTCAGGGCCGCGGCCGACGGAGGCTTCATCTCGGCGATCGCGGCAAGGGTCTGGTCGTGGAACACGACGTAGGCGGGGACGCCGTCCTCGCGTGCGCGGCTGGTCCGCCACTCGCGGAGTGCTGCGTACAGCGGGTTGTCGTCGGCAACGCCATAGCCCGACGCCGCGGACGCGGTAGACGCGGCGCGGCGCGCTCCCTGGTCCGCGGCGAAACGGTCGGGGTGCTGCGTGATCCGGCCCTCCCCGTGCAGCGGCCGCGGACGCAGGTCGGCGAGGAACCGGCTCGGCTCGCGGCGGGTCGTGCGCCCGCGGGTCTCGCGCTCGGCAGCCCATGAGATCGCCAGGTAGCGACGCGCCCGGGTGATGCCGACGTAGAGGAGCCGCAGCTCCTCGGCGAGCAACTCATCGTCATCGAAGGCCTGCCGGACCGGCAGGATCCCCTCCTCCAGGGCGGGGAGCACGACCGCGTCCCATTCGAGCCCCTTGGCGCGGTGATATGTCAGCAGGTTCACGCCGTCGGCCGAGCCCGCGCGCTCCGCCGCGCGTCGCCGGTCGAGGTCCGCCAGAAAACCGGCCACCCCCACTCGCGCATCCGAGCGCGACAGCGTGGCCAGGATGTCCAAGAGCGTGTCCAGCGCCGCTGTCCGTTCCCGCGCCTCCTCGCCAGCATGACCCGCGACCGAGTCGTCGTCGTAGCCGAGCCGGTCGGCCCACAGCGCGCGGACCGCGGCGGTCAGCGCGGTCCCCGTTGCCTCGAGGTCGGCCCCTCGAACGAGGTCGATGGCCCCACGCACATCGGCCCGGTCGAAGAACCGGATCCCGCGGACCTGGTACGCGATGCCGGCCCGCGTCAGCACCGCCTCGATCGGTGCGAGCTGGGCGTTCATCCGGACGAGGACGGCGATCTCGGACGGAGCGGTCCCCTCCCGCAGGCGCTCGCGCACCCAGGCGGTCAGTGCGGTGAGTTCCCCGGACTCCGTTCCGTGGCGTGCGATGGTCGGCACGGGGCCGCTCGGTTGCGTGGCGACGAGTCTCTTCGGCCGCCCGGTCGAGGCGAGCAGCCGATTGGCGAGCTCCAGCACCTCGGGCGACGACCGGTAATTCTCGGCGAGGGTCACGACATGTGCGCCTGGGTGCCGTTCGGCGAACCCGGTCAGGAACGTGCTCGTCGCACCGGTGAACGTGTAGATGGTCTGGTCCTCGTCGCCGACGACGCAGACATCGCGACGCTCGCCGACCCACAGCTCGAGCAGTCGCTCCTGGAGCGGGTTCGTGTCCTGGTATTCGTCGACGCTGAACCAGCTCTTGCGCGCGCGGATCGTGGCAGCGGCATCGTCGTCGCTCTCGAGCAGATCGATGGTGTCCAGAAGGAGGTCGTCGAAGTCGATCCGGCCGGCGCGGCTTTTCGCGCGCTCGTAGCCGCCGAACAGCCGCGTGAACAGGTCGACCGGGACGGGCGGTTCGCGGGACGGCGTCGTCGGGCTGCCGGCGACGGCACGCTCATATGTCGACGGCGTCAGTCGCCGGCTCTTGGCCCATTCGATCTCGTCGGCGAGGTCCTTGGCAGGGGTGAATCGGTAGTGGCCGGGCAACGCACGTGCGAGCGGCACCAGCAGCGGCAGCTTGGAATCGAGCAGAGAAGGCAGCGGCGACCCGTCGTGGAGAAGCGGCCAGAAGTGGCGGAGTTGGCTCAGCGCGTGGGCATGGAACGTCCGAGCCGTCACGCCCGGCAGGCCGAGCCCGCGCAGGCGCTCGACCATCTCGCTGGCGGCCTTGTCGGTGAACGTCACCACCAGCACCTGGTCCGGATCGACGACCCCGGTGGCGATCGCGTACGCGGTACGCCGGCTGATGACCCGCGTCTTGCCGGTGCCAGCGGCTGCGAGGATGGCGACCGGGCCCTCCGTCGCGCGGACGGCCTCGCGCTGGGCGTCGTTCAGGTCGTCGAGGAGGCGCTCGGGTTCGAGACGGGGCACCCCCGGATTATGGCGGTCGCCGCTCATCCGAGACTCTCCGCCCGACGGTCGTCCCCGCGAAACGAAAAAGGGAACGAATCCCGTCGGTCCGTGCGCCATTCCCTCAGACCGTCGCCCGTGTCCCGGTCGCGAGATCAAGGAGGTAGGGCATGCGCCCATCGCTCACACATGTCGCCAGGTCGGTGGCCCTGGTCATCGGGCTCGGCCTGGTCCTCGCTGCGCCGGTCGCGGCGCGCGAACCCGTGGATCCGAACACGCTCAACCCGGCGCCGCCCGCGTCCTTCAACGCGACCTGCGAGCGGACCGGCAACATGGTCCTGTGCAACCTCGCGTTCAGCGATCCGCCGCTGGTCCTGGAGCCGAGCGGGGTCGTCTGTAGCGGCACCGAGCTCCTCGTGTCGCAGACCCGGGATGTTGTCGGCAAGCGCTTCTACGATGCGGACGGCAACCTCATCCGCCGGCACTTCCGAGAGGCCCTCGACGGGACCATCACCAACCCGTCGAGTGGGATCACCCTCGACTGGGTCGCCCACAACACGATCATCCACGACCTCGCGGTCCCTGGAGACATCGTGTCCGGGCGCACGTCGATCACGGGACAGCAGATGCGCATCTACGGCACCAACGGCACGGTCCTGGTCGATGTGGGGCACCTGGTCGTCGATGAGGCGACCGGTGAGCTGCTCAAGTCCAACGGCAAGCATGCCTTTGATGACTACTTCATCAACGGGAATACCGCGGCGCTCGCGCCGCTGTGTGACGCCATCTCCTGAGGGGACGCTGCGGCGATGCCGCAGCAGGAGCGGCCGTCGCGTGGACCACGATCGGACCATCCGACGGCCGCCTTTTCGTGCGCGACACCTTATTTGGGCGACCCCGATACTGGTCGCATGCGCCGACTGATCTACTACATCACGATCTCCACCGACGGCATGTACGCAGACCCCGACGGCGGTTTGTCCCATTTCGAGCCGGCCGAGGATGAACACCGCTACGCCAACCGCCTCATCCGTGACGCGGGTGACATCGTCAATGGCCGCGTCATGTACGACGTGATGGAGTACTGGGACGACCTCGACCTCGATGACCCCAACACCTCCGACATCGAGCGCGAGTTCGCGACCTTCTGGCGGGAGACCCCGAAACACGTCGTGTCGCGCGGTCGACCGGTGCTCCGCGCGAACGCGACGCACATCGAGGGTGACGTCGTCGAGGCCGTCCGCCGCATGAAGACCGAGGATGGGCCGTACCTCGCGCTCGGCTGCGGCGCCGATCTCCTCGCTCAGCTGAGCGAGGCGGGGCTCATCGACGAGTACCGGTTCCTCGTTGCGCCGGTGGCGCTGGGTCGCGGCAAGGCCCTCTTCGCGAAGCTCGCCGCGCCGCTCGATCTCCGGCTCACCAGCGCGACGACGACCTCAGCCGGCGGCGTCCTGCTCGAATACGTCCCGGCCGCCGACCGCTGAGCGCATGCACGGCTCCGCGACCGCCGCGAACAAGCTCGACCGGACCGGCTACGAGGTCGCGTTCGAGGACGACTTCGACCGGCCGACTCTCGACGAGACACGCTGGCTCCCCCACTACCTGCCGCACTGGAGCACGCCCGACCGGACCGCCACTCGCTACGAGATCCACGACGGCGTCCTGCGCCTGCTGATCGAGGCCGACCACGCACCGTGGTGCCCGGAACTCGATGGCGACCTGCGCGTGTCGTCGCTCCAGACCGGCGTGTTCGCCGGACCGGTGAGCTCGAAGATCGGCCAGCTCCAGTTCCATCCAGACGTCGTCGTCCGCACGCCGCAGGTGAACCGCGCGCTTCTCGCAGTCCATCACGGGCTCATCGAGACGCGGATGCGCGCCCTCGACGACCCGCGGGCGATGGTCTCGCTATGGATGATCGGCCTCGAGGACGAACCGGAGCATTCATCGGAGATCAACGTGGCCGAGATCTTCGGACGCACCGTCGAGTCCCGCAGGGCGAGAATCGGCATGGGCGTCCACCCGTTCGGCGACCCGGCGATCATCGACGATTTCGTCGCCGAGGAGCTCGCGATCGACGTGCGCGACTGGCACACGTATTCCGCCGACTGGACGCCCGATCGCGTCGCCTGGTACGTGGACGAACGGCTGATCCGCGTGGTCGACCAGTCGGCCACCTACCCGATGCAGCTCATGCTCGGTATCTACGAATTCCCGGTCGACGACGACCCGCGCGACCCAGCCGACTACCCGAAGGCATTCGAGGTCGACTGGGTGCGCGTGTCGCGCCTGCGGCTGTGACGCGTCAGAAGTTCGGCGGCGTGATGGCTGAGACGATCTCCGCTTCCTCTTCGCCGACCGCCCGTGTCTTGTGCGGCAGGCCCGAGTCGTAATAGATGGAGTCGCCCTCGTTGAGCTCGTAGTCGACGTCACCGACGGTGATGACCACCTGGCCGCGCAGGACGAGAGCGCATTCCTCGCCCTCGTGCGCCATCGCCGTCGCGTCGACTCCGGGCTTGACGTGGACCAGGATCATCTCGATCTTGCGCCGCACATCGGGCGAGACCAGCTCGTAGGACAACGACCCGCCCGGCGGCTTGATGACCTTGCGCGCGTCCTTCCGCACGACCGCGCCATTGGATTCGGGTGCCGTGAACAGCAGGAAGACCGGCACTTCCAGGGCGGACGCGATCGAGCGGAGCACGAGGATCGACGGGTACGCGACGCCACGCTCGACGCTACTGAGGAAGCTGCGCGTGATGCCGACCAGCGCGGCGAGCCCGGTCAAGGTCAAGCCGCGCTCGGTCCGCAAGGCTCGGATCCGTCGGCCGAGCTGGTCGTCGCGTTCGATGGCTGACGTGCGAGCGGAGGAGCCCCTCTTCGGGCTCCTGGCCCGCGACCCGGGCGTGGACATGGAGCGGGTGGCCCTCAGCGAACGGCGACGCCGCCGCGCATCGGCTCCGCGCCGTATTTACGCGTCAAGTATGGCAGAACCTCATCGCGGCAAACCTTCGCCACGATGGACGGATCGGGGCTCATGTCGGCCCAGATGATGTGGTCGCAACCGGCCTCGATGAAGGCCTCGAACCGGGCGATGATCTCCTCGCCGGACGTTGCGATGCAGAAGGCCGCCGAAAGGGCCTCGTCGCGCACCAGCAGGGCCCGCTGTTCGATGACCCGTGGATCCTGGATGTACGAATACGCCTCCGGGATGAGCAGCCCACCGTAGACGCGCGCTCCATCGAGCGCTTTCTCGCGATCGGGATGGTACGACGTGCTGACCCACGCAGTCCGAAAGCCGTTCGGCGCGGCGCGCTCGGCCTCTGCGGCGCCGGCTTCGAACGCCGGAGCCAGGACATCACGGTGGACCTCGGCGGGCACACCGACCGCGACGTATCCGTCGGCCAGGCGCCCGGCGTTGCCTGCCATCTTCGGACCACCGGCCGCGCAGATGATCGGGATCCGGTGCTCCAACTTCTGATAGAGGCGGAAGAAGGAGTCGAAGTACGTGCCCTGATGCCGGAAGTAGTCGGGCTCCTCCCAGCAGCGGCGGATGAGGCCGATCGCCTCGACAAGGCGCTCGATCCGTTCACGCAGAGGCGGCCACACGCCCGTGGTGGTCTTCTCGTTCATCGCCTCCCCGGTGCCCACGCCCAGGGCCACACGGCCTGGGTAGAGCAACTCGAGGGTCGCGATCTCGATCGCGACGTCGACCGGCTGATGGCGGATCCCGATCGGCGGGATCACCATCGGGCCGACGACGGCCCGTTCGGTGTTGGCGAGGAACGCCGTGAGGGTCGCCCAGATCCCCGCGCTGTGGCCCGACGAGTGCTGCCACGGCAGCGTGTGATCGCCTTCCCAGATGTGCGTGAAGCCGGCCTCCTCCAGGTCGCCGACCCGGCGCACGTTGTCCCGGACGTCATGACAGAGGCACTCGGGTGAGATGCCGAAGGTGACCATCAGGCGTTCCCCACTGGAAGGCCGAGCTGCCCGAACAACGAGGCCGAGTCGTAGTACACGGTCTCGCGGGTGAAGAGCTCGGCGTTGTGCTCGTAGACGGATACGGCCTTGATCCGGAACGACCGACCGGTCGGGGCGTGGCCCACGAATTCACCCGTGTGCGTGCCGATCAGGTCGTACTCGGCCACGACCGTGTCGCCCCCGCAGGCGACGCAGTTCGTGACCTCGATATGGAGGTCCGGAAAACCGCGATAGAAGATGGCCATGAAATCGCGCATCTCGTCCTTGTTCCGGCACGGCTCGGGCACCGTGACGTCCTCGAAATAGACGTCGTCGGTGTAGTACGCGAGCACGGCCTCGAGGTCGCCGCGGCTCAGGTCGGCGATCTCGTCAAGGACAGCTTGGCGAGGGTCCATCATAGGAGGGCGCCTCCTTGACTCCGAGCAGCCGCAGGGCAGCACCGCCGAAGAAGCTCTGCTCGTCCTCCTCGGTGATGTACGGATCGAGGTCGTGTCGCTCGGTGTAGTCGCGGACCTTCTCGAAGAACGCCTTGCCGGTGTCGAACGGGACATACGGATAGTCCGAGCCCCACAGGAACCGGCCGAACACGCCGAGCTTCTTGGCCCACGTCCAGATCTGGGCGACCCGCCACAGCGGCGCCGACTCGGCCCAGAACGCAAAGTCGCCGTAGATGTGCTCGAACTTCGCCATGAAGTGCATCGTCTCCTCGGCCCACGCGAAACCGACGTGGCCGATGACGAGCTTCAGCTGCGGGAAGTCGATCATCACGTCTTCGAGCAGCAGCGGATGGTCGTAGGCGAGCATCTTGCCCTTCGGGAACATGCTCCAGCCCGTGTGGGTGATGAGCGGCACGCCCATCGCCTCGGCGGCTTCGAACAACGGCCAGATGCGACGGTCGTTGAGAGCCACGTAGTTGTAGGACGGGAGCATCTTCAGGCCCTTGAGGCCCTGCTCGTTGATGGCCCGCTCGAATCGCTTCACTTCGGCGTTGCCGCCGAGCGGGTTCGCGGTGTAGAAGCCGAACAGGCGATCCGGCCAGCGCTGCACCATCGACTGGACATAGGCCCCGTTCTCGGGGTCGTATGCGCCCCACGGCAGGTAGCCGACGCCGAGCACGAACGCCTTGTCGATCCCCGCCGCGTCCATGTCGGCGATCAGCCGCTCGCCGGGAACGCAGAAGTCCTCCGGTGTCCAGGGCTTGCCCGTGTGCCAGCAATCCTGGCCTTTGAACATGTTCACGTAGAACTCGCCGAGCTCGCGCGGGAAGTCGACCTCGAAGCGCTGCATGTGCGTGTGCGAGTTGATGAGCGTCATGTGGTTCCTCGTGCGGTGTCGCGGTGAAGGCGTCGGACCTGGGTCGGGTCAGGGATCACACATCGGGGTTTCCTCGGCGCACGACACGTCCGGTCCGGGCCGCCTCATCCACGACGCCATCGCGAACGATCGGCGTGCCGTTGACCAGGACGTGTTCGATGCCGACCGGCGCGGCGGTCGGCGCGCGATAGGTCGTGCGGTCGGCGACGGTCGCGGCGTCGAAGACGACGACGTCGGCGTAGTTGCCCTCGCGCAGCGTGCCGCGCTTCCTGAGCCCGACCCGCTGGGCGGGTAATGACGTGGACTTGCGGATGGCCTCCTCGACACTGAACAGGCCGCGGTCGCGGGCGAAATGCCCGAGGACGCGGGGGAAGGTGCCGTAGGCCGCCGGGTGCGGCTTGCCACGGCCGGTCAGGATCGCGTCGCTCTCGGCCGCCGCGAGCGGATGCGCGAGCAATTTCTCCAGCCCAGCCTCCTCCTCCGGTTCGCCGGACACACCGAAGTACAGGGCCATCGCGTGCCCGCTCTCCTCGAGCACGAGGTCGGCGGCCACGTCGAACGGATGGCGATCGCGCTCTTCGGCGATCTCCGTCAGACGAGCGGCCTTCGAGCGGTTTGTTCGCCTCGCTCTCGACCCACATGATCGAGACGTTCTGCCAGCCGGTCGCTTCGACCAGGTTGTGTGGCCAGCCGCCCGGCGTCCAGCACGGCCAGCCGGGCACGTCCTCCTCGATCGAGCGGCGGATGCGGGCACGGGCGTCCGGATCGCGCAGCCGGCCGAGGAGACCGTCGACGCCGCCGGCCAGCGCCCACGGCGGGAAGATGGCCAGGAGCGTCGTGTTCGCCGCGATATACGGGATCACGTCGAAGCCCGTGTCGACGCCCCGCTCGCGGGCCGCTTCATGGAGCTCGATGATCGCATCGAGCTTGGACCAGTTCGGACGACCGAACGCCTCCATGTGGGAGTGCTGGGTCGAGATCCCGTTGACCTCGCCGACCCGGATGACCTCCTTGGTGGCCGGCAGAAGCGTCTCGCTCGAGCCCCGGATGTGGCTCGCATACAGCCCGTCGAACGGACCCAGCTCCGACGCCAGGTCCTCGATCTCCTCGGGGGGCGCGAAGATCCCGGGTGCGTAGAGCAACCCGGAAGACAGGCCCCAGGCACCTTCCTCCATCGCTTTCCGGAGCTGGTCGCGCATCCGCGTCCGCTCGTCCGGCGTGAGCTCGCGGCCTTCGAACCCGACCTCGTGGATGCGCAGGGCGCCATGGGCGACCATCGGCACGACGTTGAACATCAGGCCATGGCCGTCCAGATAGTCCAGGTAGTCGCCAAAACCGGTCCAGGCGTCGGGCAGGTCGCCGGCGCGCAGGAACGTCGTGTAGCTCGCCAGCTCGGCCCGGGTGCGCGGGTTGACCGGCGCGGGCGAATACCCGCAGTTCCCGGTCACCAGCGTCGTGATGCCCTGGGCGGCGAACGGGGCCAGGACCTCCCCGTGCGACTCGTCGGCGACGACGAAGTCGCTGTGCGAATGGATGTCGATGAAGCCGGGCGAGACGATCCGGCCGGCCGCATCGATCACCGTCGCTCCGGGCGCGTCGTCGGGGATCCGTCCGATCGCGGCGATCATGCCGTCACGGATC
This sequence comes from uncultured Chloroflexia bacterium, assembly GCA_963819655.1. Classification (GTDB taxonomy): domain Bacteria; phylum Chloroflexota; class Limnocylindria; order Limnocylindrales; family CSP1-4; genus SPCO01. The sequence goes on from CAWFXA010000003.1 coordinate 990,230, forward strand.
CCGATGTCGGCCGGGAACCACGGGTTACCCGTGCCGTCGACGACGCGCCCGTTCCTGATCAGGACATCGAACATGGCCTGCCCTGCGCTACGAACCCGCGGACTCAGAAGCCGGGGTTTGCGGCCAGGTACGCGTCGATCTCGTCCTGGGCCTTCTTGTGCTCCGCGGCCGGATCGGCGCCGTGGAACGCAGCCGAGACCGCGGCCTCCACGACGTCCGAGATCTTCTGGTAGGCCGCGCGCGTGCCGTAGCGATTGTTCTTGAACTCCTGCTGCGCGAACGCGGTGTCGACTGCCGCCTGGTCAGCCGCGGGGACCGTCGAGTCGCTGTACGGAGCGATGTACGACGGGTAGCCGCTCTCGTCCGCGGGCTCGAAGGTGTGCAGCTCCTCACGGCGGGTGAGGAGGCCGAGCTGGGTCGCGGCGTTCGAGTAGTGCTTGATGAGGTCGAGCGCCGCTTCCTTGTACGGGCTCGTCTTCGGGATGCCGAAGCACTCCCCCACCACCTGGCCGCCCGAGGCGGGCAGGTCGCCGCCGTAGCCCGGGATGATCGCGACCTCGACCGGATCTTCGCCGAGCGCCGACAGGTTCGGGTCACGAGCCTCGTACCAGATGTGCTGGTAGTCGATCATCATCGCGGCCTTGCCGCCGAGGAAGACCTTCTTGGCCTCGACGTCGTAGATCCCCCAGGGCGACTCGATGACCTCCTTCGGCATGTTCGGCAGCAGGTCGATCATGTCCTGCGTTGCCTTGATCGCCACGGGGTCGTTGAACCGGACTTCGCCGTTGGGCCCGTACAGGTCACCGCCGTTGAGGTGGTACCAGACGCACCACTTCGGGAAGAGGTAGAGCGGCGCCCAGCCGTCGACGTAGCCGAACTGGTCGCCGGTCGTGAACTGCTTCGCGGCCGCGAGGAACTCGGCGTAGGTCTTCGGCACGGTGACGCCCGCGTCCGCGAACATCTTCTTGTTGGCGTAAAGGACGTACGTGTAGATGTTGCTCGGCAGGCCGTAGAACTTGCCGCTCGAACCCTTGGCAGCTTCGATGGCCGCCGGCAGCATGACGCTCTCGTCGACGGTGACCCCAAGCTCGTCGAATGGGGTCAGGTACTGCTCATAGAGGTCGACCCAGGCGCGCCACAGGTAGGCGACGTCCCAGCTCTCGCCGCCGCTCTCGAAGGCCGGCGTGAGCTTGAGCGGAAGCGGGCCGAAGGCCTCACGGGTGAACTCGACCTTCGCTCCTGTTCGCTGCTCCCACTCCGGGGTGACCATCGCGTAGAACCCGGTGTGGTTCGCGAGCAGGACCTTGAGCGGTCGCTCGAGGGTGAACGTCGCCGCCTCGCTGGGTGCGACGGATGGGCCGATGCTCGCAGCCGGAGCGCTGCTCGGCGCCGCCACCGACGGGGCAGCGGTCGGGGTGCACGCGGCAAGCGCGACGCTCGCGCCGGCCATGGTGGTGCCGGCGAGGAACCGCCGCCGCGTGAGCGGGCTGGCGAGAACCCCGTCCGGGTTCTCCAAGGGTCGCTGGGTCTGGTCCATGACATCCTCCTCCATAGACATGACGACCTACTTCACGGCGCCTTCGCCGAGACCTCGAATGAGATACCGCTGCATGAGCAGGGCCAAGGTGAGTACCGGGATCGACGCGATCAGGCCGGCCATCGAGAGCTGCGGTTCGATCCGGTTGATGGGGTCCATGAGGTTGACGATCGCCGGCGCGAGCATCGGTGTGCTGCCGACGTAGAGCACCTTCGACACGAGCAGGTCATTCCACGACAGGACGAACGCGAAGACCGCGGCCGTCACGATGCTCGGCACGGTCACAGGCAGGACGACCCGTCGCAGAGCCTGGAGCCGGCTCGCACCATCGATCCGCGCGGCGTGCTCGAGGTCCGGCTCCACCCCGTCGAACGTCCCGATGAGGATCCAGGTCACGAGCGGCACGGTGAGCGCGATGTGCCCGATCGCCATCCCCGGCAGCGTGTCGATCAGCCCGAGGCCCTTGAAGATCGCAACGAGCGGCACGAGCAGCGCGACGCCCGGAAGCATGTACGCGACCATCACCCCGGTGTACGTCGCGCCCCGGCCAGGGTACCGAAGCCGCGCGATGGCGTACGCCCCCAACAGGCCGAGCAGCGTCGTGACGATCGCTGCCGTGGTAGACACCAGGAGGCTGTTGCGCAGGCCGTCCTCGAAATACGGGATCCGCATGAGCTGGTCGAACGCGATGGTCGTCGGCGCCGGCGGCAGGACATGGGGTCCCGTCAGCAGATCGGCCCGCCTCTGCAAGGACCCGAGCACCACCACGAACCCGAACGGGATGACGATCAACAGCACGACGCCGAGCGCAAGGAGCGACGCCACGACCCGTGCGCCGAGATCCTGGCGAAGCGCGTTGAGGCCGCGCCACAGGAGGGTCAGGCCGGCGAGGGTGGCGACGACCCAGACCCAGAATGGCAGCCCGAACGGGCGCGCGATCTGGACGAGCTCGAGGATGGCGGCGCCGGCGATGAGTCCGGCTCCCGCGATCGCCGCGACCTTGGCCATCCGCGGCTCGGTCGCCGTCCGCAGCCCGTTCGTCGTCACGACAGGAGTCCCCGCGCCCTGCCCCGCGTGAGGAGCAGGGCGAGCACCACGACGAAGGCGGTGACGACATACGCAAGCACCGCGCCGTACCCGAAATCGGTCTGCTCGAACGTCGTCTTGAACGTGTAGAAGTACAGGTTGTACGTCGAGTAGCGCCCGGGCCCGCCACCGGTCAGCGCGAAGATCAGGTCGAAGAGCTGGATCGTGATCAGGACCTGGATGATCACCGCAGCGATGAGGGTCGGGCGCAGGAACGGCAGGACGACGTGGCGGAACCGGCGCCACCGGCCGGCACCATCGATCCGGGCGGCGTTGATGGTCTCCTCGGGCAGGTACTGGAGGGCGACCAGGAAGATCAGGGCGAGGAGCGAGAACGTCTTCCAGATGTGGATCGCGGTCAGCATGAACAGGGTTCCCGGGACGCCACTCAGGAAGAGCGGCGGCTGATCGACAAGGCCGGCGTTGACGAGCCACTCGCCGAGGAGGCCCCGGCGCGAGTCGAGGAACCACTGGAACATCGCGGCCACGACGACAGGCGGCAGTGCCCACGGGATAAGGAGCGCTGCGCGGGCGAGGCTACGACCCGGGAAGCGCTCGTTGAGCACCAGGGCCACCGCCAGTCCGATGACCACGCCGAGCACCGCCGATGGGATGACGTACATCAGCGTCTGACCCGCGGCCTGGATGAAGATCGGATCGGTCGTGATGCGGAGCCAGTTGTCGAGGCCGACGAATGGTCCGAGGCGGCCAGGCACCGTCGAACGTCCGGTGACGGTCAGCAGGAGCGAGTACACGACGGGATAGCCGATGAGGCCGATGAAGAGGGCCGCCGTCGGGATCAGGAACAGCGCGGCATACGCCTGGTTCTCGCGGCGGATCGACAGCCCGCTCAGGCGGTTGCCGCGCTCGGACACAGTCACTGGCTCGGCGGTCATCGCGCCACCGCCTCGCGCGGTTCCGCGCCGGTGGGACGGGCGTCCAGCGGAAGGCTGATGCGCTGCCCGTTGTCAGGGTCGAAGAACAACAGGTGGTTCGGGGCGAACGTCACGCCGACCTCGTCGCCGACGGCCAGCTCCTCGGCCGGGACGCGCGCCCGGAGGGTCCGGTCCGCCACCACGATCGTGGCGTACTCATCGGGCGCGACGACCTCCGTGAGCGTGACGCGCCCGGTCATCGACGACGATGCGACGTCGCGCACGACCCGGACTCCCTCCGGGCGCACGCCGAGGACGACCGGCAGTGGCGTCGCCGGCGGGTCCTGGTCTCGGAGGTCGACGCCGATGACGCCGGCCTCGAAGCGCGCCCGCCCGTCGACGGCCACGATCTGGCCGGGGATGAAGTTCATCGGCAAGCGCCCGACGAACGAGGCGACGAACCGGTTCGCCGGTCGTCGGTAGATCGACCCCGGCGTGTCCACCTGCTGGACGTCACCGCGGGCCATGACGACGACCCGGTCGCCCATCGCCTCGGCGTCGTCCTGGTCATGGGTGACGTAGATGAACGTCGCCCGCAACTGCTGATGGAGTCGCTTGAGCTCCTCACGCGTCGTCGCCCGCAGGTTCGCGTCGAGGTTGCTGATCGGTTCGTCGAGGAGGAAGACCTTCGGCTCGCGAACGATCGCCCGGCCCAGCGCCACGCGCTGACGCTCGCCGCCGCTCAGGGCGCGCGGATGACGGTCGAGCAGGCCGCCGATGCCGAGCATCTCCGCGACCTCGCCGACGCGGGCGTACCGGTCGGGCTTGTTCATGCCGCGGAGCATCAACGGGAAGCCGATGTTGTCGCGCGCGGTCATATGCGGGTACAGCCCGTAGGACTGGAAGACCATCGCGACGTCGCGCCGCTCCGGCGTGACGTTGGTCACATCGCGTCCGTCCATCAGGATCCGCCCGGAGGTGACCTCCTCGATGCCGGCGAGCAACTTGAGGACAGTGCTCTTGCCGGACCCCGACGGCCCGAGCACGCAGGTGAATAGGCCATCCTCGAACGTCAGCGATGTCTCGCACAGGGCATCGCTCGCGGCGTTCGGGTAGCGCTTGACCACCCTGTCGAGGCGAACCTCAGCCACGCTCGCTCCCGGCCGCGGCTGCGACGCGTTCTGGCCCGGCTCGGACGACCTCCCACTCCTCCCGGAGCTGGTCGGCATCGATGTTCAGGTCGGCGGCCAGGAAGTCGACCTCGACGTCGACCAGCGGCCTGGACCCCGCCCTGGTGGCGATCCGCTGGAGATACGAGCGCCGCAGCCGCGCCAGGTCGATCTCGCCGATGCCCATCGCTTCGATGGTCGGCGGGAAGACGATGCGCTGACCCGGACGCTCATCCTCGCGCGGCCCGACCGCCAGCTCGATGCCCATCTCGCGGGCCAGCGTCAACTGGGCGGTCGGATGCTTGCCTGCGCCCGTGTATTCGGTCTCCTGGACGACGATGACCTCGTCCTCACGGAACTCTCGGGCCAGGACGAGGGCGGCCGCCAGGGAGGTGTTGCCGGCCGGTCCCCGCTCGAGGCCCTCGAGATCGGCGAGAAGCTGGGTCGTGTAGAAGACCTCGCCCTGGGTGACCGTGACGTAGCGGTCCAGGTAGCGCAGCCCGCGAGCCGCGTTCCGCGGCACGTCGACCCGATCGGGATCGACGGAGAAGGGAACCCCGAAACCGGTGTGGCCGGTCGTGAACGACTTGCGATTGAAGTCACGGTCGCTGGCCATGTGCAACCCGGTCAGGTCCACGCTGGCGCCGATCACGGACGTGTCGTCGGCACCCGCTCGCCGAAGACCCCTGGCGGTCCCGGTGACGTTGCCCCCGCCGCTGTGGGTCGCGACCACGGCCGACGGGGCCCGGCCGTACCGCTCCGTGCATTCGACGGCGATCTCGTAGCCGAGCGTCTCGACACCCAGCGTCGCATACGGCGTGTACAGGCTGGCGTTGAAGTAACCGGTCTGCTCGAGCAGGCGCAGATGGATGTAGAACAGCTCCGGACCGACGGTCAACTGCCAGACCTCGGCGCCGTACGCCTCGCACGCGCGTGTCTTCTCGAGGACTTCCGGCTGGCCGCGACCGTTCGAGTCGAACACCTCCTGGAGGATCAGCGCCTTGAGCCCGTACATCGCGGCCTGCGACGCGATCGCCGCCCCGTAGTTGCCAGACGTGGCCGCGATCACACCGGCAAAGCCACCGTCGGCGGCCTGCGCGAGACAGATCGACGCCCGGCGGGCCTTGAAGCTACCGGCCGCGTTCGCCGCCTCGTCCTTCACCAGGATCCGCGCGCCAAATCCGGGCGGGGCCGCCTGGCGGGCCAGCGCGCTGAGCCGGTTCAGCTCGAGCAATGGAGTCTCACCGACCTTGTTCTGGCGCTGCACGCGACGGACGTCCTCGAAGGTCGGCGGCGGGCTGTCGGCGAGGCCCGCGTAGTCGAACGCGATACCTCCCTCGAGCTCGTACCGGTCGTAATCGATCCCGATCGACCGCCGCATGATCTCGGCGCGGCGGGCCATGACGCCCGTGTACGAGTCGTCGCGGGTCATCGCGGTTCGGACTCCTCGAGCGCTCGACGCGCGGCCACGCCGAGGGCCAGCAACTCGGGGACGGGGTCGCCGAAATCGGCGGGGTTGCGTGGGTTCACCGGGTCAGCCGACCGCCGACCTCACGTCCCAGGAGTGTGCGCACCGTGACGTCATCGCCGAGCGAGGCGGGCTCGGCCAGGAACCCCCGGATGCGGGCGACGAAGTCGGTCTCCGCGGTGTCCTGGGGCACGTTGGGGGCCCGGCCACCAGCTGGAAGGACGACCTGGCTGACCTCCACCCACGCCCCGGCCGGGACCGGCGTCGCGTCGGCCGCGGGGCTGCGGGGGAGCTTCGCCACCACGACCTCCGATCGTTCAAGCGCCGGAAAACGTGTCATGCACGATATGCCAACGACCACCTTGCGTCAACGCATATAGTACAGACGAAGGCCCGTGCACGGAGGCATCCCGCGTGTCCAGCCTCGTCCAGGATGACGCCCTGCGATCGCTCTCGGAGACCCTGCGCGGCGAGCTGTTACTGCCCGGCGATGACGGCTACGAGACCGCGCGACGTGTCTTCAACGGCATGATCGACAAGCGCCCTGCGGCCATCGCCCGCGTCCGCGGGACGTCCGACGTGATCGCGGCGATCGCCTACGCCCGGGACCGCGGTCTGCAGGTCGGCGTCCGCGGTGGCGGCCATAACGTGGCCGGCCACGGGACGTGCGATGACGGCCTGCTCATCGATTTCTCCCTGATGCGCGGCGCCCGGGTGGACCTCACGTCACAGACCGCGCGCGCGGATCCTGGCTGCAACTGGATCGACTTCGACACGGAGACCTCCGCTCACGGGCTCGCCACGACCGGCGGGACCGTCGGGAGCACCGGGATCGCGGGGCTGACCCTCGGTGGAGGGCTTGGCTTCCTGATGGGGAGCTATGGCTTGACGTGCGACAACCTCGTCTCGGCCGACGTGGTGATGGCCGACGGGTCGTTCGTGACAGCAAGTGACGAGAGCCACGAGGAGCTCTTCTGGGGCATCCGCGGCGGGGGCGGCAACTTCGGGGTCGTCACCTCGTTCGAGTACTGCCTCCATCCGGTCGATCGGTTGCTGGCCGGGCTCGTCGCCTATCCGTTCGAGCACGCTCGCGCCGCGCTCGAGCTGTTCCGTGAGGTCACGGCGGTGGCGCCGGACGAGCTCAGTTGCGCCTTCGTGATGGTCACCGTCCCGGACGGCGGACCGCGCATCGCCGCCATCGCGGCCTGCTACAACGGGCCGATCGAGGACGGCGAGAAGATCGTCGCGCCGATCCGCCGCCTCGGCCCGCCTCTCGACGACGGGATCCGCCCGATGACCTATCCCGAGGTGCAGCGCATCTTTGCGGAGATCCCATTCGGGCTGCAGAACTACTGGAAGGGCCACTTCCTGCGCGACATGCCGGACGCGGCCATCGACGCGGCCGTGGCGTCGTTCGAGGGGGTCACGTCGGATCACTCCGCGATCCTGATCGAGGCCCCGCACGGCGCCGTGCGCCGGGTACCGGATGACGCCACAGCGTTCGGCCAGCGCCAGGCCCGGTTCAACGCGAGCGCGCTCGCGGTCTGGGAAGGTCCGGCCGATCCGGACCGGCACATCCGATGGGTGCGCGACTATGCCGACGCGGTCGCGCCGTACGCGTCCGGAGACTACGTGAACTACCTGGCCGACGACGCGTCGAGCGCTGAAGTCGCGTCAGCCTACGGGGCCCAGCGCTTCGAACGGCTGGTCGCGCTCAAGAACCGCTACGACCCGTCGAACGTCTTCCGCTTCAATGCGAATATCGCCCCGAGTCGGCCGGCCTGACGCACGGCGCCCCCCAACCGTCGCAGGCCGGCCGACTATCCTTGATCCATGGATGAGCAGACCGTTCGTGCCCACGCCCGCGCGATGTGCGACGCGATCGTCGCCGGCGACGTCGATCGGGCGATCGAGGATGTCAGCCCGGAGCTGCGCAGGAACCTCGGCGAGGTGATCAGCCTCTTTCCGCTGCCGTCGAGGGAGGCGGCGATCGAGTCGATCGCTCAAGGCGGCTCGAGCTTCGTGGTCGTGCTGCGGCTGGTCGGCGAGAACGAGGAGGTCCAGGTCCAGACGCGCTGGAAGGATCGTGACGGCAAGCCGACGCTCGTCGAGGCGAGCCACCTGAGCCGGACCGAGGTCGCGGCGGAGGCCGCCGAGACCGAAGGTGGCGGCGAGGACGCGAACGGCGGCTGACGGCTCCGGTCGACGCCCCGGCTGACCGACCCCGGGTCAGCCCTCCATCCGGAGCTCTTCAAGGTCGAGCTCGCGCTCGATCAAGCGCAGCGTCAGGTCGTTGATCTCGCCACGATCGCGCAGGTCGATCACGGCACCCCGTTGGGCGGTGATGACGCCGCGTTGGATCTCCTCGTGCTCGAGGCGCTCCTGCCGCCGTTCCTCGGTCTCGTCGGGGTCCTCGGTCGCGAGGTGCCGCGTCCGATCTTCAAGGCCTGCCTCGAGCCGGTCGAAGAGCGGCTGATGCCCCGGCCACGCCGGCCGCGACCGCCCGATCTCGTCGAGCCCCGCCTGATAGGCCGCCGCGCGTGCGAGCCGTCAGCTCATCCCCTTCAAGCGCCGGAGCATCCCGCATCGCCCAGCGCAGAACCGCCGGCAGCGTCAGGCCCTGGCCGACGAGCGTGACGAGGATCACGGCGAACGTCAGCAACAGGATGAGGCTGCGCTCCGGGAAGTCCGGGGGTAGGGCGAGGGCGGCCGCCAGCGACACGGCGCCTCGCAATCCGGCCCAGCTCACGACGAACGTGAGACGTCGGGCGAGATCGGGGTCGCGCCGGGCGATCACCTGACGCGGCGTGTTCGGGAGGTTGCTGCTCACGAAGATCCAGATGATCCGTGCCGCAACCACGACCGCCGCGACCACCGCACTGAGACCGAGGAGCGCGACCGGCGACCGGCCAGCGAGCCCTGCCAGGACGTCCGGCAGCTCCAGCCCGATCAGGACGAAGACGAACCCGTTGAGGACGAAGCCGACCATCTTCCAGGTGGTCAGCCACAGGACCCGACTGGTCGGCGTGAGGATCGTGCCGAGTCGGCGTCCGATGACAAGACCGGCCGTGACGGCGGCGAGCACGCCGGAAAGCTCGAGCTGCTCGGCGGGCAGGTAGGCGGCGAACGGGACGACGATCGAGATCAGGACCTCGACCGGCGCGTCGTCGAGCCGGTGCAGGACGATGGCAGCGACGCGACCGACGACGAAGCCGATCGCGACGCCCCCGACGGCGGCGACCGCGAACGAGGCCAGCGTTTCCGATAGCACGAACACGCCGCTCGCAGCGGCCAGGACGGCGAAGCGGTACGCGACGAGGGCCGTCGCATCGTTGAGGAGAGCCTCGCCTTCGACCAGCGTCGTCACGATGCGCGGCGCTCCGATCCGGCGGAACACCGTCGTCGCGGCGAGGGCATCGGTCGGCGCCACGATCGCGCCGAGTGCGAAGGCCGGCGCCCAGCCGATGCCCGGGATCGCGATGTACGCGACGACCGCGACGATCGTCATCGTGAAGAGCACGAGCCCGATCGACAGGCGCACCAACGGCCCGACATTGGCCCGAAGATCACGCGTGGGCGTCTCGACGGCGGCGCCGAACAGGAGCGGCGGCAAGAAGACGAGCAGGATCAGCTCGGGCTCGAGCTCGAGGCGCGGCAGGCCGGGGACGAGCGCGAGCCCCAGCCCGCCGACGACGAGCAACGTCGGGTACGGCACGCCGACACGGCGCGCGATCTCGAACACGATCGCGATCGCGACGAGGATCGCGAGGACGGCGCTCAGGATCTCCATGGGCGACCCGCTACGGCGCGCGCCTGGCGATCAGTTCCACGCACCACTCGCGCAGCCGCCCGAGGTGCTCGGCGTAGTGCTCGCTCCCGGTCTTGCGGATCCACCATGCCGCTTCATCGGTGGGTTCGCGCAGCTGCCACCACTCCTCGATCATGCGCGTCCGGCCCGCGTTGGCCTGGACCCAGGCGACCTCCCACGGCTGGTCGGCCATCGCCGCCAGCATGGCGGCATTGAGCGCGTCGATGTCGATGTCGTGGCCTTCGTACGTCCCGGCGCTGATGCGCTCGAACTGGAGCTGCCCTTCGGCCAGCCACGTGCCGACGTGGGCGACGACGTCGCGCACCGTCCAGTCGGGATCGCGCTGGTAACCCGGTTCGAGGTACTCCTCCGGGGTCAGCGAACGCACCAGTTCGACGATCTCGTACCAGCCCTGCCGCTCGGACTCGATCTCGGCGAGATACGGGTGATCGAGCCGATCGGCCGGCGCGGACGGATCGGTCTTCATCGGGGCGCCGTCACGAATCCGCCTTCGAGTGGCAGCCCGGCATCCTCCCAGTCGAGCAGCCCGCCCGAGTAGCGGCGCACATTCCGATAGCCGCGCCGGATCAGGTCGCGGTACAGAGCCACGCTCGACAGGCAGTCGACGTGCGAGCAGTACACGACGACCTCGTCGTCGGGCGTGATGGCCGCATAGAGCTCGTCCGGTGTGTCGAAATGCAGCGAGCCCGGGATGTGCTTGGCGTCGAACGCCCAGCGATTGAGGGCCATGATCAACTTGAGGTCCTCGCCCCGATCGAGCTTCGCCTTGAGCTCCTCGCGACCGATCGTCCGGATCGGCTCGAGGCCGAGCGCCGCGGTCGGACGAGGCTGATCGATCGAGGACATCAATGCAGATACTGCTCCCAGTCCGGCGGGACGCGCCCGGCCGGTCCCGGCGTCGGTTGGTCGAGCGGATGGTGGCGCGGCGGTGCGAGCACCGGGCCGCCCAGGTACCGCTCCGTGGCGTAATCCCAGAACCAGTCCTCGCTCGGCTCGTAACTCTGGATGACCGGGTGCCGCTTATCGAACGCGTGCCGACTGGCGTGCTGCGATGGCGACGTGTCGCAGCAGCCGACGTGCCCGCATTGGGCGCAGCGGCGGAGGTGCAACCACCAGCCGCCCTCTGCTTCGCAGTCGACGCAACCCGGACCGCTCGGGGGGATGGTCGGGTCGATCCCGGTCTGGTGCGTCATCGCACCATCATGACGCCTCAGTCCACGTACGGACCGTTGTAGATCGGCGCCTCACCGTACGGCTTGCCGGCCATCAGCATGAACCGCGCCCCAGGCGTGGCCCCGTCAACGGTCAGGGCTCCGCCCGGTCCGAGGACTGCGATCGCCGATCGAGCGGCGCGGAGTCGGTTGGACCCGATGTCCGCCTCGCCTTCCAGCATGTAGACGAAGCCGTTGAAGTCCGACGGGATCGGTGTCGTGAAAGACCCGCCCTTCGGCAGCTCGACGTCCAGGATCAGTCCTGGTGTCCCGAGCTCCACGGGAGAGCCCGCGCCCACCATGATCCGGACGATCGCGTCGCCCTCCTGGCGCGTGGGGATGTCCTCCGGTTGCAGGAGTTGCGATGTCGGCTCGACGTTCTTGTCCTTGCGCGCGAGGTTCACCCAGAACAGCACGCCCCGGAACTCCGTCCCGGCCTTGCCTTCACGGAGCTCTTCCTCGCCGATGCTCTCGGCGTGGTACACGCCACGACCCGTTCGCAGCTTCAGCAACGAGCCGGGCTGCAGGCGCGCTCTCTCGAACGTGCCGCCGGGACCCGTGCTGTGCCCGGTGCTCGCCTCGCCCGAGATCACGTACCAGAGGTTGTCGAACCCGCGGTGCGGATGGGTCGTGTCGAGCGCCGCGCGCTCCGGATCGATCGGGACGATCCCCTCGTGGACGAGGATGAATGGGTCGACCTGCTCGTACGGGATGCTCCGCGATGGCAGGGGCTCGAGGATCTCGAGACCCATCATCGGGCGGGTGTGGGCGTCCTCCAGGTGGACGACCTCGCGCTGTGCGGTTTCGACTTGCGTAGCCATGACCTGTGCTCTCTTTCTCGGTCCTAGAACCCGAGGACCTCGTCGACCAGGACGACCGTGATGCGGCCAGGGTCGATCTCGCGATTGATGATCAGGATCTTGTTCACGCCGCTGTGGATGCCGTAGGCGGCCTGCGCGCGGGCGTCCTCGAGCGGGAACGCGTACTCGTCGATGCGACGGAGTCCTTCCTCGAGGTCCGCGACGATCTTCTGAGTGCCCACGACGAGGATGACGCGCCCGGCGCCGGCGGCGTATGGCCCGAGCTGGCTGCCGCTGTTCGAGGCCGCGATCAGCGATCCCGTCTCGGTGACCGCATGGACGCTGCCGAGCATCACGTCCGGGGCGGCACCCAACCGCCGGATCTCATCGGCCTGGGTCGCCCGATCCATGCTCCAGATCTGCGGGCGGAGGGGGTCGTACCGGCCTGACTTCTCGATGGCATCGGTGATGCCGGTCGTCTCGAGCGTCTCCGATGCGCCGTGATGGACCTGCGCTCTCTCGGGGATCAGACCCAGGACTGTGCGCTTCGCCTCAGCAGCGTTGGCGGCGCGAAGCACGGTGATGCCGTGCGACTCGAGGGCGGCGGCCGCCCGCTGGACGCGGGATTCCTCCGCCAAGGTCCCGAACCGACGTGTGGCTGACCGGTCGAGTCCGGGGTTTGTTGCGGTGATCACGAATGACTTCCTTCCGGCGTTCGTTGTTGCTATGATTAGTTGCAACTGCAAGAACCACCGTACGCCTATTTGGTTGCACATGCAAGCACTAGCAGGATCAGATCCCGCGGCCCTGATCGAGCGCCTCGTGAGCCAGGAGATGCCCGACAGGCGTGGCCTGGCGGCCTGGCAGGCACTCCTGCGCGCGCAGGCGTCCCTCACGCGCCAGCTCGACACCGACCTCGTCAAGGAGACCGGCCTGTCGCTGGCCGACTTCGACGTTCTCGCCCAACTGGCCGTCACGGGTGGGTCGCTGCGGATGACCGAGCTCGCGAATCGAGCCCTCATCTCGCGGTCGGGCATGACCCGTCGTGTGGCGCGACTCGTCGGGGAGGGCCTGGTCACACGGGCAGGGGCGGACGCGGACGCGCGCGGCATCGTCGTCGCGCTCACCGATGCGGGCCTTGCCCGCCTCGCCGAGACGGCACCCGTCCACATGCGCGGGATCGCCCACCTGTTCGTCGATCGACTCGACGACCGCGAACTCGAGACGCTCGAGCACACCCTCGAGAAGGTGACGATCGACTGCTCGTTCGGCTGAGGGTGCGGGAGACGGGCGGAGACCCGGTCGTCGCGCCGCCTGCGCCGCCCACGGCGCCCGACCCGCCCCAGCCCCCGACGCCCGGGCCGCCCCCGACCACGCCGCCCGACCCGCCCCAGCCCAAGCGCCCTAGCCCGCGCCCGACCCGCCCCAGCCCAAGCGCCCTAGCTGCGCCCGACCATGAACGATGCGCATCACGACGACCTTATGGCGCGCCCTTCGATGCGTCTGCGGCCGCCAAGGGCCGCAACCCAACGTAACGTCCGTCGTGGTGCGCGGAACGCATGGTCGTGGCCCCCAAATCGGGCGACCGGCCGGCCTCCAGCCGTCATAAGGTTGTCCTGATGCGCGAACTGCATGCTCGGCGAGACGCGCGTATACGGCTGAGCGTCGACGAGGGCGGTCGAGATCGGGGTTTGACTGGATGTTGATGCTTCGACCACGCGCGTCGATCCACCATACCGATGGCGGCTGGTTCAGCGCCTACTGGCACTTCAGCTTCGACTTCTACAACGACCCGGAGAACACGTGGTTCGGCGACCTGCGTGTCTTCAACGACGACACCCTCGTGCCCGGCGCGACCTGGCCGATGCACCCGCACCGTGACATCGAAGGCATCACGTATGTCGCCGAGGGGATGTTCGAGCACGCCGACAGCCACGGGAACGGCGGCATCCTGCCGCCCGGCTCGGTGCAGCGGGCGACCCTTGGCTCGGGGATGGAGCACTCCGAGGGCAACAACAGCCAGACCGAGCCGATGCGGTTCATCCAGATGTGGATCATCCCGGCGCGGCGCGGCCTCGAACCGTCGATCGAGCAGCGGGAGTTCCCGGAGGCGCAGCGGCGCGGTCGGTGGATGCCGGTCCTCGTGCCGGCCGCCGGGTACGGCGGTCCCGACGCACCGACGAACGCCGACGCGGTGACCGTCCACCAGGACGCGACGGTGTACGCCACGTTGGTCGATCCCGGCGGGACCGTGACCCACCGATTTCGGCCCGGCTTCCAGGGCTATCTCTTCGTGGTCCATGGAACGGCCCACGTGGCCACCGACTCGGACGCCGGCGAGCTGGACGAGGGCGGAGCGGCAAAGGTCATCGCTGAGTCTGAAGTCGACGTGCGAGCGCGCGACGTGGGCGCAGAGCTGCTGCTCGTCGAGACGAGGGCTGTGGAGCGCGACTGAGGCTCGCGGGCCGCGACACTTCTCCGCATCAGGCGCTGATCGCGAACCGTGCGCGGCCCTACCATCCGGTCGTATGGATGCTCGAGCCGCGGAATCCCTTCTAGGTCTCGCCGAGAAAGCGAGCGCCCGCTCCCGGGGTCCCGAAGCAAAGGCGGCCGTCCAGCAGCTCGAGGACCAATACGACGCTCTGGTCGCGGCGATCGAGTGGTTCATCGAACACGAGCGGACCGATGAGGCGCTCCGCGTCGCGAACGCGCTGTATCGGTTCTGGATCACGAAGCAGCGGTTCGAGGAAGGTGCTGACTGGTTCGACCGTGTGCTTGGAGCGCCCGGTGGCGCGGCGCCCCTGCGCGGACAGGCCTTCGTCAACGCCGGCTTCATGCCCTTCTGGCTCGGCCAGGACGACCGCGCCGCTGAGCTTTTCGGTGAAGGCCTCGAGATCGGCCGCGGGCTCGGCGACGCGCCGATGATCTCCCAGGCCTTGGGCGGCCTCGCGCGCGTTGCCCTCCGCACGGACGTGCCAGAGGGTCGGCGGCTCGCCCGCGAGGCTCTGGCCGTCAGCGATGCGGCGGCTGACGAGGCTGGACGCTCGAACGCGCTCCACCTCCTCGGTGTCGGCGCCCAGATCGCGGGCGACCTGCCGGAGGCGCGCGACTGGATGACGCAGCGCCTGGCCCTCGTCCGGGCAGCCGGCAACGAGTTCCTGATCGCGTCCGAAGCCGCCAACCTGAGCATGGTCGAGCGGCAGCTCGGAAACCTGGATGGAGCCGAGGCGCTCGTGCGCGAGACCCTCGAGATCGGCGCACGGATCAAGGACGAGTTCACGAGGCCTTTCGCCATCAACGGGCTGGCGGCCATCGCCACGGAACGAGGTCAGTTCGAACGCGCGGCGATCCTGGTCGGCGCCGCCGAATCGATGATGGAGGCGCAACACATGGCGTGGCCGCCCGACGAGCGGCCGCATTACGTACGCATGCTCGCCGTTCTTCCCGAGGCGATGGGTTCCGCCGAGTTCGAGCGAGCCCGGATGGCCGGGCAGTCGATGGCTCCGGACGAAGCCGTCGACTTCGCCCTCGGGGCTCGCTCGGCTAACTAGCGCGCGCGGCGACCGACACCCGCACGACCATGAACGATGCGTCTGAGGGCGACCTTATGGCGCGCTGCGTCGCCTCTTGTGCCGACTAAGGTGGCCTGGACCGAACATAAGGTCCGTCCTGACGCGCGGAACGCATGAACGCGGCCTCCGATCGGGCGCGGACCGGACGCAAACCGGCCGACAGCCGTCATAAGGTTGCTCTGATGCGCACAGTTCATGATTGGCGGGACGCCGTGGTTGCCAGGACACCGCTGATTGCCGGGACACCCTGATTGCCGGGACACGGACGTGACGGACGCCGACACGGACAGGCGAGACGCCGACCACCCCAGGAGGCCACGAGATGACGATCACCGAGCGGCGGATGGACCGGATGGTCGACAGCGTCGCCCACGTCTTCGAGTGGTACCTCGGCGGCGACTGGGAGAAGCACCACCTCGATCCGGACATCGCCGACTTCACGTTCGGCAACCCGCAGGAGATGCCGCTCCCCGGTCTGGTCGGCGCTCTCCAAAGGAACGCCGAGCCCAAGGACAAGGACTGGTTCGCGTACAAGCTGAACGAGGCCGAACCGCGGGCCATCGTCGCCGAGAGCCTCCAGCAACGGACCGGCATCGTCTACCGGCCCGAGGACATCTCACTGACCGCCGGCGCGTTCGGCGCGTTGGGTGTCACGATCCGCGCGCTGTGCGACGAGGACGACGAGGTCATCTTCCTGTCGCCGCCGTGGTTCTTCTACGAGCTGATGATCGCGTCGTCGGGCGCGAAAGCCGTGCGGGTCCGCCTGCGGGCGCCTACCTTCGACCTCGATCCCGACGCCATCGCCGCGGCGATCACGCCGCGGACGCGGGCCATCATCGTCAACAGCCCGAACAACCCGACCGGGCGGATCTATCGACAGCCCGAGCTCGCCGCGCTCGGCGATCTGCTCCGGGACGCCTCGGAGCGCCACGGCCGGCCGATCGTGCTGCTCTCCGACGAGTCGTACAACCGGATCGTCTTCGACGGCATAGCCTTCCATAGCCCCGCCCTCGACTACGCGGCGACGATCACGATCTACACCTACGGCAAGACGCTTCTGGCGCCCGGTCAGCGCATCGGCTGGGCGGCGATGACACCGGATTTCCCCGACCGCGAGGCGACCGGCTACCGGATCTTCGTCCAGCAGCTGGCCGCCGGCTGGGGCTTTCCGAACGCGCTGCTGCAGCACGCGATCGGCGACCTCGAGAACCTCTCGATCGACATCGACGCGCTCCAGGCTCGGCGTGACCGGATGGTCCCTGCACTCCGCGAGATGGGTTACGAGGTGACGAACCCGGAGGGCACGTTCTACCTCATGGTGCGTTCGCCCGACCCCGACGACCTCGCTTTCAGCACCAAGCTCGCCGAGCTCGGCGCGCTCGTGCTGCCGGGCACGATCGTCGAGTCGCCCGGCTGGTTCCGCATCTCGCTGACGGCCAGCGACGAGATGGTCGAGCGCGGCCTCGAGGCGTTCCGCGCCGCGCGCGCCTGAGGCACGCGTGCCTGAGGCATCGGAGTATCGTCTGGCCATGGCCGATCTCGATCTCTTCCAGACCATCAATGCGCTGTCCGCCGAGGAGGAACAGCTCTGGGCGTCGGCGAGCGACGGCAGCGGGCTGACGCAGCAGCAACAGGACCGGCTCGACGCGATCAAGGTCGAGCTCGACCGGGCCTACGACCTCCTCCACCAGCGCCAGGCGCGCGAGGCGGCGGGCCTCGATCCGGAGGACGCGTCGATCCGCTCGGCCGAGACCGTCGAGGGCTACGAGCAGTAACGACGGTTTCGGGTGGCGCTTGCGACCGCGGAAGCCCGGCGTTGATGGCGCCGGGCTTCACGCGATACACGGGTCACGGCGCCATGCGCTGCCATGACTGCCCGCCGTCGGCCAACCAGGATGGCTGGCCCTGGGTCCCACCATTCGAGTCGAACAGAAGCACACTGCCGTCCGATCGAGTGGTCAGGATCCATCGGTCGTCGGGCGACCAGCCGAACCAGGTCCCCCACGCATCGATATACGCGTCGGTGACCTGCGTGCACGGCCCACCGTCGATGCGGGCCACGCACAGCCAGGTGTCCTCCGCGTCGTTGGCAGCCATACCGACGATCCTGGTGCCGTCGTTGGACAGGCGGCCAAAGCCAGGGCCGACAGCGATCTCGGTTCGTGTCGCGAGATCGATGACATGCGTGCCATCCACCCCGTTGATCGAACCGAAGAACGCGAACCGCCGGCCATCCGGCGTCCAGCCAGAGGCGCGCGAGACAACCACGTCGCCCTCGGGCATGGGTAGCGGTTCGACAGAGCCGTCTTCCGCGGAAACGAGAGACAGGATCGGAGCCGAATCGGTGCCGCCCAGGAACATCAACTGGCGCCCGTCGGGGGGTCGCCAGTAGATATCACCGTCCGCGTTGGATACACCGAGGCTCCGGACCGTGCCATCCGCCGCATCGATGAGAAAGACGGGGCCATTCGATTGGACCGCGATCGATCGGCCGTCCGGGGACCAGAGGATGTTCTCAGGGTCGAGCCCGACGATCGGGTCGGTCTTTGCGATCACCGGATCGCTGCCGTCGGCGTTGGTTATGACGGGCACATCTCCGGGACCAGTCGTTCGCATGAATACGAGTCGCGTGCCGTCGAGCGAGAAACGCGGATCGTGATCGGTCTCCGGCCCCGCGACGATCGGCTGCCGCGTGCCCGTGACGGGATCGACGGTGTAGATGTCGCCACCGCTCGCGTAGGCGACCACGCCATTGGCGGCGAGGCCGAACGGCGCCGGCAGTTGGCGCGGGCTGCCGATGTAGAACGCGACGGAGGCCGCGATCAAGATCGCGAGGACGGCCAGCACGCCGATCGTCCGCCACGGGAGCGGCTTGAGGGTCTGTCGGCCGAGCGTGATGACGCTCATGGGAAGCCACCTTTCGGGGAAGCTCCAGCGCGGCCGCTGGCGCGTGCCCGCGGTCAGCCGGAGGATGTCGTCGGTGAAGTCGGGCACGCGCGGCGCCGCAGTGTCGGCGAACCAGGCCGTCAGCTCGCGTTCGAGGTTTTCGGTGCGGTTCATGCGATCACCGTCCGGGATTCCGCTGGCGCTCGCTCGTCGGCCGCGATCGCGGCGCGGAGCTCGGCCAGGGCTCGGTGCAGGCGCGATTGCGCGGTGCCCTGTGGGATGTCGAGTGTCTCGGCGACCGCCGAGGCGGTCAGGCCGACGTAGTAGTGCAGGACGAGGACCGCCCGCAGATCCGGACCGAGCCGCCGGAAGGCGCGCTCGAGCTGATCGCGGTCGGCGATGTCCCTCGTCTCGTCGCCGACGCTCGGCGACATGATGGGCGAGAGCTCGACCTCGATCGCCCGGCGCTTTCGACGGCGCACGGCATCGAGGCACGAGTTGACGGTCAGTCGGTGGAGCCAGGCGTCGAACTTGTCGGGCTCACGCAATCCCGGCAGGTCGCGCCACGCTCGGATGTAGGCGTCCTGGACCGCGTCTCGCGCGAGCTCCTGGTCCCGGACGATGAGGCGGGCGACGGCTTCCAGCCGCGCGATGGACGCGCCGACGAGCGCCGCGAAGGCGTCATGATCGCCTCGGCCCGCTCGTTCGACGAGTTCCCGCTGGTCCACAGCCACCCCTCGGTGACGCGACACGTTCGGCCGCGTTCAAGGGTAATGGCGTCAGTTGCCGGTGAACTTGTCCCGCAACGCCACGCCGGGCTGGTCACGTCAAAAGAACTTGACATCATGTCAGCCACGGTTTACATTCGACGATGTCAATGATGCTTTACATGGGAGCCTGAGATGTCCTTCGACGAGAAGAGCGCGTGGATCGGTGTCGCACTCGCGTTCGTCGTGCCTGGGGTCTACCTCGCGATCATCTTCGGTCAACTCCAGACCACGGCAGTCGGCGAGATCGCCTATCAGGGGCCGATGCTCGCGACGATCGGACTCGGCATCGCCTTCGGGATCATCGCGCACATCGCGGTCGCGATCGGCGCGCCAAAGGACGCCGACAAGCGCGACGAACGCGACTCCAGCATCAACCGATATGGCGAGTACATCGGAAGCATCGTGCTCTACGGCGGCATGCTGGTGACGCTCGCCCTGGCTCTCGCGTCGTTCGAGTACTTCTGGATCGCCAACGCGATCTACGCGACGTTCCTCGTGGCGGCACTCATTTCATCGGCCGCGAAGATCGTCGCCTACCGTCGCGGTTTCCAGCCATGGTGAAGCCGACCAGGGTCACGAACGACATCCGACGGCTCAGGTTCGCGCACGGCGAGATGACGCAAGCCGAGCTCGCCGATCGGATCGGCGTCACCCGCCAGACGATCATCGCCATCGAGCAGGGCCGCTACTCCCCTTCCCTCGAGATGGCATTCCAGGTCGCTCGAGTCTTCAACGTGCCGCTCGACGACGTCTTCCAATACCCGGAGATCAAGACATGACCACGATGAAAGCGATCGTCTACGACGAGTACGGCTCGGCTGACGTCCTCGAACTCAGGCACATCGACCGCCCCGTGCCCAAGGACGATGAGGTCCTCGTGCGGATCCGGGCAGCCGCCGCCAACCCGGCCGACTGGCGCATGATGCGCGCCGATCCACAGCTCGTTCGCTTGTCACGGGGCCTGCGTCGGCCACGACGGAACAGCGTTCTGGGCAGCGACATGGCCGGTGAGGTCGAAGCCGTCGGCAAGGACGTGACGCGATTCCGTCCAGGCGATGAGGTCTATGCCGAAGTCGACGCTGGTGGTTTCGCCGAGTACGTCAGCGTTCCGGAGAAGCTGCTCGGTCTGAAGCCGGCGAACCTGACGTTCGAGCAGGCAGCAGCCGTGCCGATGACCGCGCTGACGGCCCTGCAGGCCCTGCGCGATCGAGGCCGAATCGAGGCAGGGCAGCGCGTGCTGATCAACGGTGCGTCCGGAGGCATCGGGACGTTCGCCGTGCAGATCGCAAAGTCGTATGGCGCGTATGTGACCGGCGTGTGCAGCACGAGGAACGTCGACATGGTCCGGTCGATCGGCGCCGACGATGTCGTCGATTACACGCGCGAGGACTTCGCGGACGGCACGCGGCGCTATGACCTGATCCTCGACACGGTGGGCAATCGCTCGCTGTCCGAGTACAGGCGTGCGCTGACGCCCAAGGGAACGCTGGTCATGATCGGGGGTCGCGGAAGTCGATTGCTCGGCCCGGCGGGCCAGCTGTTCAGGGCGATGGCGTTGTCCCCGTTCGTCAGCCACAGACTGCTCGCGATCCTGGCGAGACCCAACCGCGAGGACCTGGACGTCCTGAAAGGACTCATCGAAGCGGGCCACGTCACGCCGGTCATCGACAGGACGTACCCGCTGAGCGAGGCCCCCGACGCGATCCGGTACCTGGAAGGGCGACACGCCCGCGGTAAGGTCGTCGTGACCGTCGCTTTGTCGCAGCGGACACAATCTGGTGACGCCCGTCACCTACACTCCTCGGCGACCCCCGGAGACTCTGGAGAATTTGGTGCTAGTCGGTCGAGCGCGCGCGACCCGCTGGTTGGTCGCCCTGTCCGGCACGTCCCTTCTGGCGGGATCGTTCGTCGCGATCGCTCCAGCACCGGTCGCCCAGGCGGCAGTCCCGCCCGTCTATCACGCGGTAGCAGTCGGGATGGTCTTCGGGATCACGGGCGCCACCGCGATAAATGACACGGGGGTCGTGGCAGGCCAGTACGGCGTCCCGAATCAGTCATCGAACGGTGTCG
The DNA here is from genome assembly GCA_963819655.1 of uncultured Chloroflexia bacterium. GTDB lineage: Bacteria > Chloroflexota > Limnocylindria > Limnocylindrales > CSP1-4 > SPCO01. The sequence continues at coordinate 1,011,503 of CAWFXA010000003.1, forward strand.
CTCGCGTCACGGGAGCGGCGATCGAACGGATCGATGTCGCCGGCGGATCTCCGTTCGCCATCAACTCGAGCGGGTCCATGGTCGGGACGTCCGGGAGCGCCACGCTGCAGGCCATCCGGGTCGACGGCACGACGGTCACCACCATCCCGGGCCTCGAGGGAACCGCTGCCGACGTCGCCTACGACATCGATGACGCCGGCACGACCGTCGTCGGCGCCTCCTTTCTCAGTAACGGCGAGAGCCGCGCTTGGACGAACGACGGATCCGAAACCACGCAACTTGCGACTTTCGGCGGCACGTACGAGATCGCCAGCAGGATCAATGAAGCCGGGCTGATCGCAGGAAGTGCACGAGACGCCGCTGGCGACATGCATCTCGTCACCTGGCAGGGCGGCCTGATCGCGGACATCGGTGGAGGCGCCTACTCCTCGGCGAGCGTCGCCGATATGAACGAGGCGGGACAGGTCATCGGTTCTGTCACGGCGCCGCCCAACGACAATCGCGCGATCCTCTGGGACGGCAGCGCGGCGATCGACCTCGGCGTGCTGCCTGGCGGCAATTGGACGAGTGCCGGCGCCCTGAACGAGTCGGGCGGAGTGGTCGTATCGGCAAGGAACTCGTCTGGGAAGTTCCGAGCGGCCCGCTGGGATGGCACCGGCCTGGTTGATCTGGGTGTGCTTCCGGGAGGCGACGAGTCCTTCGCGACCGGGATCAACGAACAGGGGCAGATCACTGGCGTCTCGTTCGTCGCGCCAGGCCAGACGCATGGATTCCTGATCGACGCCGGGGTGATGTACGACGTCAACGACTTGCTCCCGGCACATTCCGTCGAAGTCATGAACGCCCAGGCGATCTCTGACTCCGGGCACATCCTTGCCTATGGCCTGAACGGCCAGCCGATCCTCCTTGTCCCGGGCACGCGACCAGCAGCGGCCTACGATGTCGTCGACCTTGGCGCCGGACTCGCGGGTCAGACATTCGACGCGTTCGCCACTGACATGAACGCCGCGCACCAGGCGACCGGGAGCATCAACAACCGAGCGTTCCGCTTCGACGGCACGTCCTCGTCGTACGTCTTCTCGACGTTCGTCGAGTCCAACGGCGCGGCCCTCAACGCCGACGGGGTGGTGGCGGGCTATGCCGACAACGGCGGCGACCTCGAGGCCTACCGCTACGACGGGGCGGTCCAGTTCCTCGGGACGCTGGGGGGCGCCAGCAGCAATGCCCGCGACATCAATGACGCCGGCGACATCGTCGGCAGCGCCGACACGGCCGGCGGTCAACGCCACGCATTCCTGTATCGCGACGGGGCGATGACCGACCTGCACACACTCGCCGGCGCGACGTCCGACGCCAGCAAGATCAACGAGGCGGGCACGGTCATCGGCAACTATTCGCCGAGCCCAGGGACGTTCCGAGGCTTCGTGTCCGACGGGACGACGACAACCGACCTCGGGTCGCTCGGTGGCGGGACCACCGCACCATGGGGGCTGAACGAATCCGGCGTCATCGTCGGGACGTCCGGCGGCCAAGCCTTCCGGTACGTCAACGGGACGATGACGAGCGTCGCCCCTCCCGGCTCGAGCTCGAGCGATGCCATCGCCATCAACGAAAGCGGCAGCATCGCCGGCTCGTATCTGGATGGGTCGGGTAGCCGCCGCGGCTTCCTCCTCGACGACGGCACCTACGCGCTGATCCCTGGCATGGGCGGCACGTTCGCGACCGTCACCGACATCAATGAATCCCGGCAGGTCATCGGCTACGCGTCGACCGAGAGCTCGACCCGCGGCTACCTCTTCGACGACGGTGAGCTCATCGATCTGAGCGCACATCTGCCGCTCGGTTATGAGGCGCTGATCGTGTCCGCGTGGGAGATCGACGACGGCGGCACGATCCTCGCGCGCGGGCAGACCTCGGACTTCCGGGAGCGCGCCTTGCTGCTCGTCCCGACCGAACCACCGGCCACGACGCCGCTCACGATCGACGCGAGCAGGCCCGCGCCATCGAGCGTCGCCCGCTACGACCGCTTCGAGAAGCAGTTCACGCTCAGCCGCACGTACGGCGTCGACGTCCACGACCCGGCGACGATCGACGTCACGGCGACGTTCACCGCTCCGAGTGGCGCGAGCTACACGGTTCCCGCATTCTTCGGGACTGACTACACGCTTCGTCCTAACACGGGTGTGGGCGATTCGGAGCTCTACGACCCTGTGCCCGGGACGGAATCTGGGGTCTGGCACGCGCGGTTCTCTCCGGACGAGACCGGCACGTGGCGATACACGCTCCGTGCCCAGGACAAGGTCGCCGGACAGCAGGCGACTGCCGTCACCTCGCCCAGGACCTTCGCGGTCACCGCGTCGAGCGCCAAGGGCCAGATCGAACGCGACCCACGCGACGATCGATTCCTGCGCTACACCGATGGAACGCCTTTCTTGCCGATGGGCCACAACGTCGCGTTCGGCGACGGCAACCCGTTCAACGACGGCAGCCATTTCTACGAGCCTCATTTCCAGTCGATGCAGGCCGCCGGCCAGAACTGGACCCGTGTGTGGATGACCGACTTCTACATCACGGCGATCGAGTGGAACGCCACGCATTTCTCCGGGCAGTACGACGGCGTAGGTCAGTACGGAGACGTTCCCGCCTTCCGCGTCGAACAGATCCTCGACCTCGCCGAGCAGTACGGCCTCGAGGTCCAACTGGTGCTCAACGACCACGGCCAGTTCAGTAGTCACGTCAACGCGCGGTGGGACGACAACCCCTACAACACAGACAACGGCGGTCCCGTGCCGGCAGCTGACCCGGCCGCGTTCTTCAGCGATCCGACCGCCAAGCAGCTGTTCAAGCAGCGGCTGCGCTACCTCGTCGCCCGCTATGGCGCCTACCGCGACATCCTTGCCTGGGAGCTTTTCAACGAGACCCAGTTCATCGGCTCCGCGAGTCGGAACCCGTTCACGAGCCAGGAAGTCCGCGACGATCTCGTCGCGTGGCACGCCGAGATGGCGGCATATCTCCGCTCGCTCGACCCGTACGACCACCTGATCACAACCAGCTCGGACATCGACACGAGCGCGGCCACGATCTGGAACGACCCCAACATCGATCTTGTGCAGGTCCACGATTACGGCTCGGTCAGCGGCCGTGACCAGCGCTTCCGCGGCTACGCGGAGGATCTCAACGCCACCTACGGCAAACCGGTCATCGTCGGCGAGTTCGGGTTGCCGAGCGAACCGGTCCTAGATAACGTCTCGCCGGAACCCGGCTTCGACCCGACGACCTCGCCACTGTCGCCCGACAAAGTCGCCCACCTCGTGCAGGCGACGCACCTCCACAACTCGATGTGGGCGACGGCGATGTCGGCGTCCGGTGCGATGTCGTGGTGGTGGGGCGGCTACATCCTGGACAACGCCGCCCAACATCGGACGCCGCCCGACTTCCCCGCCAACGAGCGCCACAACCCGCCGTTGCGTGACTTCTTCGCCGGTGAGGACCTCGCGGGCATGAGCCTCGAGCCCTCGAGCATCACGGCGCCGGCGACCGTCGTCGCGCTGGGCCAGGACAACGGAGCTGAGGGCTTCGCCTGGATCCGCGATGCCGAGAACGAATACGGCAGCGGCGTCGGACCGGGCGACGTCGCCGGACGGACGATGAGCGGCGTGTCGGTCACCTTCGCCGGATTCGCCGACGGGGCGTATGGCATCGAGGTGCACGACCCGTGGGGCGTCGCCCCGGTCGACGATTCGGTCGTGGCCGTCGCGACGGGCGGCACGCTCACGGTGCCGCTCCCGGACTTCACCCGGGACCTCGCGATCAAGATCGGACCCGCGCCGGCGACCGCCCCGGGTGCCCCAAGTGGGGTCACCGCCGCGAAGGGCAACGCCCAGGCGACCGTGTCCTGGACGCCGCCGGTCGACGACGGCGGGAGCCTGATCACCGCGTACACGGTCACCTCGAGCCCAGGCGGCGTCACCGCCTCGGTCGACGGCTCGACCACCAGCGCAGTCGTCACCGGATTGACGAACGGGACCAGCTACACGTTCACGGTCACCGCGACCAACGTGGTCGGCACGGGTCCGGCCTCGGCCGCCTCGAACGCCGTGACGCCTGCCGCGCCCGTTCCCCAGTCGATCACCTTTACGAAGCCGCCGAACTCGAACATGCTCCAATCCCCGGTGGTCGTCAGCCCGACGGCCAGTTCCGGGCTGACCGTCGCATTGACCTCGAACACGCCGGCGGTCTGTTCCGTCGATGGCTTCAACATCAACCTGTTGTCCGCTGGCACGTGCACGATCACGGCGACCCAGCCCGGGAACTCCGACTTCCTCCCGGCAAACCCGGTTCCCCGTTCGTTCACGGTCGCCCAGGTTGCACAGTCGATCACGTTCGCCCGACCAGCGAACGCGAACCTGCTCCAGTCGCCGCTGACCGTCAGCCCGACGGCCAGCTCCGGCCTGCCGGTCACTCTCACCTCGACGACCCAGCCCGTGTGCACGGTCAGTGGCTTTGAGATCACCCTGCTCACCGCCGGCACCTGCACGATCACCGCGACCCAGCCCGGCAACAACGTCTACCGGGCAGCCAATCCGATCCCCCGCTCGTTCACGGTGTCGAAGGTCGCGCAATCCATCACCTTCCCCAAGCCGCCGAACGCGACCTTGGTCCAATCGCCGGTCGCGGTGACCGCCACGGCGAGCTCCGGCCTGCAGGTGACGCTGACGTCGACGACGCCGTCGGTCTGCTCGGTGAGCGGGGCCTCCGTGACGCTGCTCATCGCCGGCACGTGCTCGATCCAGGCGACCCAGCCCGGCGACAACATCTACCTGGCGGCGCCCGTGCTGACCCGCTCATTCAATGTGACGAAAGCCACGCAGACGATCACGCTCCCGAACCCGGGCACGCAATCGATGCAGAGCCCGACCGTCGTGCTGAACCCGTCGGCCTCATCGGGGTTGCCGGTCACGCTCACATCGCAGACCACCGCGGTCTGCACCGTGAGCGGCAACACGGTGACCCTCCTGAGGACCGGCACGTGCCGGGTCCGGGGTACCCAACCCGGGAACGCCACCTATGCGGCCGCGCCGGCCGTCACGATCTCGTTCACCGTGGCGCCGTAGCGGCATTCCTGGGCACCCCTCCGGCTCAGGCGGGGCTGCCTAATTCAGCGAGATGAACCCGTCGACGTCGACCCGGGGATGACGGGCGGTCCCGACGACGCGGACCATGATCGTGCGCGTGGCACTCGCCGCCCAGCGGCGTTCGAACACGACCCGCGGCGTGCCGGTCACCGGCGCGTACAAGTCCACGGTCGTCGCGTACACGCCGTTGATGTAGATCCGTGCCTGCCCGCGAGTCGGTCCGACAGGAGCGACCAGTGCGAGCCCGTACCCGGTCCGTCTGAATGTCGCCGTCCGGCCTGCCACTGACGCCGCGCGCGTCTTGCCGCCCCAGTACGACGCACTCGTACTCGTCCCCCACGATCCCCCGTAGGTGACGGCGGTGCTCGACTCCTGGTACGCGACGAAGCGACGCGTCGGAGACGAGATCCAGGCGCTCGCCCGACCCACGCCATCGATGGCGCGGATCCGGTAGGCGTATGTGCGACCGGGGACGACCGCGCGATCGATGGAGGGCGACGGCCAGGTTGTACTGACCGTCGCCCATGCTCCCCCGTTGATCCGCTGCTGGATCTCGTATCTGGCGATCCCGGAACCGAGGTCAGTTCCCGTCCAGGTGACGCGGGCAGGGACCGTCGTACCGACGCCGGATCCCTTGGCGAACCCGATAGCAGGAGTCGTGACCGTCGGCGAAGCGGTATCGAGCGAGATCGTGTCCGTCCGCGACGCCGACGCGCGACCATCCGTATAGCGCCACCGAGCGTGCACAGTCCGGGGACCGTTGCCCGGCTGGAGGGTCCACGACACGGATGACGCCCACGGCAGGGCCGCCCAGCTCACGCCGTCGTTCGACAGCTCGATGTATTCGACTCCCGTCTGGCTGGGGATCGGCACGTCGACGAGCACGTCCGGCGTCGATGTCCAGGAGGCGCCGCCGGCGATCGAGACGGTGCCGGCCGGTATGCCGCGGTCGAGGACGATCGTGTCGGTCTTCATCTCGCTCCAGCGCCCCAGGACGTCCGCCCATTTGATCCAGATGGTTCGCACGCCATCCGCGTCGTCGCCGTACCACGGCGCGGTCAACCAGGCCGTGATCTCCGGCGTGTAGGGCTGCGTATGGAACCGTCGGATGTCGTTGGGATCCGTCGATATCCAGAGCGCCGTCGCACCGACGGCAGGGACCGCGACAGTCACGATCGGGTCGTCGGTCATCGCATCGCCGCCATTGATCACGACGTCCCCGGTGGACAGGGCGGGCTGGATCGTGACCGAGGTCAACGCCGAGGTCGACGGCAGATAGGCCGCGTCGCCGTGAAAACGACCCTCGAACTGATACGTCCCTGCGGCTCGACCGGGCAGCGTGACGTCGAGCCCGCCGCCGGATCCCGATCCGCGGAGCACCATCCCGGCCGGGGTCTTCTCCCACAGCTCGACCGTCCCGGTCACGTCAGTCCTGTCCTTGTGCACAGACACCCCGATCCGGACGGGCTCGTTGGCGATGTACGTCTGCTGGAGCCCGATCGTCGTCTGCGTGTCGTTCTTGGCGATGACCGTGTGCCCGGTGTCCTCGGAGGCGGTGAACGATGAGACCTCGAACGGCTGGTAGCGGAGGCGGACGTCGGACTCGCCGCCGTAGTCGCTGGTGAATTGGACGCGGTACTTCCCGTCCGGGTCCAGGTCCCAGTGGAAGTCGATGTCCATTGCACCGACAGCACGCTCGACGCCGTCGTCTGCCGTGACATAGACGCGGATCCGGCCCGGCCTCAGCTGCTCTGGCAGCAAGGTGAAATCGATCGCCGACGCGCTATCGACGTGTGCCGGCTCGATGTCGTCGATCGCCAAGGTCGTCTGGACCGTCGGCTCATCCTGGATGCGGTCCTCCGGCATGGTGAATTGGTCGTACAGGCGCACCTGATCGATATCCCCGACGAAGCCTGGCCCGCAGCCGCCGTCCGCCCCACCGATGACCAGGGGTTCGGCGCCGCTGCCCGCGTAATCGACGCCTTCGGTCTGGCCGTGCGGGCTGGTCGCGACGTTCCACCCATCCACGCGGATGCCGACGCTCCCCCACCCATCGGACCGGCCGACGATCTGGAGCTCGACGTGATGCCAGGAGCCGTCCCACAGGGACGCGAGCGCCATGTCCGGATGCGTGGCGACGACCTGTACCCCAGTCGACGCTCGAAGGTCGCGATAGTGGACGGCGACGTAGCGCCCATCGACGACCATCGCGTAGCCACCGCCGCCGCACAGGATCGAGCCCTTGTCGACGATGACCTCGCCATCCTCGGGAGGCGTGTCGGGATCGCCACGGAGCCACAGATCGACCGTCACCTGGAGTCCACGCTGGGCCGCCGCATCCGGGATCGTGACGCGATCCGAGCCGTCGAAGTGGAACGCGCGACCGACGTGTCCGTCGGCGACGGAAGTCGCGCCCGCGATAGTGCCGTTCATCGACCCGATCGCGTCATCCGCAACGGTGCCGCTCGCCTCGTCGAATGCCCAGCGCGCGGTCGGTACACCGGGCGCTGCAAGGACGGCCGTCGCCATCGCCGCTGAGGCCAGGAGTAGTACGAATGGCGGCAACGCGCGGTACATCGGGCGCGGAGCGTACGGTGCCCCGGTACGGGACGTCCATACTTTGGAGTCTGTCGGCGGGCCGTCATCCGCGGTTCGCGTTGCGACTGGTCAACGAGCCGCCGATCGAGGTTCGACACGGGCCTGGCGTTGAGGCACCACTGGCGCAGGAGGTGACACATGACCTTCGCATTGATGAGCCCGGCCTTCGACGATGGCGCCGCGATCCCGCGGACGTTCAGCTGTGACGGCGACGACGTCTCGCCGCCGCTCGAATGGAGCGATGCGCCCGACAAGACGGCCGCGCTGGCGCTGATCGTCGACGACCCGGACGCGCGTGGCTTCGTGCACTGGGTGGTGTTCGACATGGTCGGGTCGCAGAGCGGCGGCCTTCCCGAAGGCGTCTCGGCGTCGCCGGACGCTCCCCCGCAAGGCACCAACGACTTTCGCCGCGTCGGCTGGGGCGGCCCGTGCCCGCCGTCCGGGACCCATCGATACCGGTTCACGCTGTACGCGCTCGATGACGTGCTGGGCCTGGCCGAAACGCCGACAACCGACGAGGTAAGAGCGGCGATGCAGAACCACGTCGTCGGCGAGGCCGAGTTGAACGCGACCTACACCCGCCAGCGTTGATCGCTAGCCCGCCAGAGCTGTCTGTGAGGCGGCATTGCTTCAATCCCTGATCGATCAGATCTTCCTGATCGTGCTCGCCGTCTTCGCCGCAGCTTCGTTGGTGATCGTCGGCTCACTCCGAACCCGCTTACGTGCGTCGATCGCGGCCGATCCTCGAGGGATGCGCAACGCGCTGATCGCGGGCGTCGCGTTGTCGGCGCTTCTCGCATGCGCGAACGTCCTCGTCGCGGTGGCAGCCCTCATTCCCAGTTCTCGGGAGGGGTTCTGGGCCCAGTACTTGCTGGTCCCGTTCCTGTACCTGGCCGGTCTCGTTTCACTCGCACTGCTCGACAGCTACGCCATCTGGCCGGCTCGCCCGGGGAATCGCGGCGCCGCCGTGGCGCGTGGTCTGCTGAGCTTCATTTTCGTGGTAGCCGGCGTCTTCACCATAGCCTCGGCGGCCAGCGGGGCAGCGCAGGTGGCGGAGCAAGCGGCCCAAGAGGAGGAAAGTGAAGCCGTCAAGGCGCGATCTGCGGGATTGTCGATGGTGATCTCGGTGGTCGATGCACAGCTCGGAGCATCGACAGTCAACGGCAGGATCGTGTCCCACCTCACGCTCGACGTGGCCATCCGTTCGACAACGGGAATCGAACTCCGGCAAGCGGAGCCAGGGTCCGGCTATCACTGGATCAACGTGGCTCCACCCGGTACCGGGTTCCCACTCCAACCCGAGGCAGGATTGGGCCTCCCCGCGCACATCCCCGCGGGCTCCGATGAAACCTACCGTCTCGAGGTGCCCATCGACGAGTTGCGGCTCGAGCCTTCAGATGAATTCACAACCGGGACATGGACGGCCTCACTGTTCCTCGAGGGGAGCGGCGGCGCACCGGGATCGCGGCCCATGTACGAGACCAGGACCTCGTTCGTGGTTCCCGATACGCCGTAGGCGTCCGCCGCAGCGCCGACTTGCGGCCTCGCGCCGTACCCTTGGACGGACATGCCAGCCGAATTCATCTACACGACGTACCGGCTCGCCCGGCACTACCCGCCCGACCGGACCGTCCTCGAGGACATCTCGCTCAGCTTCTACCCGGGCGCCAAGATCGGCGTCATCGGGCCGAACGGCGCGGGCAAGTCGAGCCTGCTGCGGATCATGGCCGGGCTCGACGACGGGTTCACGGGCGACGCCCGCCTGACGCCCGGCTTCAGCGTCGGCTACCTCGATCAGGAACCGCAACTGGACCCGAGCAAAGACGTGAAGGGCAACGTTCTCGACGGCGTCCGCCCCGTCCAGGACCTCATCGACCAGTACAACGCCGTCATGGCCAAGTGGTCCGACCCCGACGCCGACTACGAGGCGGTCGGCGCCGAGCAGTCAGCACTCGAGGACAGGATCAACGCCGCCGATGCGTGGAACCTCGAGCGCAACGTCGACATCGCGACGGACGCGCTGCGCTGCCCTCCGGACGACCAGGACGTCAGCACGCTTAGCGGCGGCGAGCGACGCCGCGTGGCCCTGGCAAGGCTCCTCCTCCAGCACCCGGACCTGCTGCTGCTCGACGAGCCGACGAACCACCTCGACGCCGAGTCGGTCGACTGGCTCGAGCGTTTCCTCGACGAGTACAGCGGCACGGTCGTGGCCGTCACCCACGACCGCTACTTCCTCGACAACGTCGCGAAGTGGATCCTCGAGCTCGAGCGCGGCCGCGGCATCCCCTTCTCCGGCAACTACTCGAGCTGGCTGGAGCAGAAGCTCGAGCGCCTGTCGCGCGAGCAGAAGACGGCCGACGCGCGCCAGCGGACGCTCGCCCGCGAGCTCGAATGGGTGCGCTCGTCGGCGAGGGCCCGCCAGTCGAAGGGCAAGGCACGCCTGACGTCGTACGAGCAGCTGCTGGCCGAGTCGAACGACGCGAAGCGCACCGAGCGCGAGCTCGAGATCGCCATCCCGCCCGGACCGCGCCTCGGCGACCAGGTCATCGAGGTCGACGGACTGCGCAAGGGCTTCGGCGACCGGCTGCTCATCGAGGACCTGACGTTCTCGCTGCCGCGCTCGGGCATCGTCGGGATCATCGGCCCGAACGGCGCCGGCAAGACGACGCTGTTCCGGATGCTCGTCGGTCAGGAGCCGCCGGATGCCGGGTCGATCACGATCGGCGACACGGTCGTGATGTCGCTACGTCGACCAGTCGCGCGACTCGCTGCGCGGCGACCTGACGGTCTTCCAGGAGATCACCGACGGCGTCGAGGCGATCAAGGTCGGTCCGCGCGAGGTGCCCGCGCGCGCGTACGTGTCGTCATTCAACTTCCGGGGCACCGACCAGCAGAAGATGGTCGGCCAGCTGTCGGGCGGCGAGCGCAACCGGGTCCACCTCGCCAAGCTGCTCCAGTCGGGCGGCAACGTGCTGCTGCTCGACGAGCCGACCAACGACCTCGACGTCGATACGCTGCGCGCGCTCGAGACCGGGCTCGAGTCGTTCCCGGGCTGCGTCGTCGTCATCAGCCACGACCGCTGGTTCCTCGACCGGATCGCGACCCACATCCTCGCCTTCGAGGGCGATTCGCAGGTGCGGTTCTTCGAGGGCAACGTCAGCGACTACGAGGCGTTCCGCCACAAGGAGCTGGGCACCGCCGCCGACCAGCCGCATCGCATCCGGTACAAGCGGCTGGTGGCCTGACGCTGTTGATGCATATCTCCGGGCGGTCGGCGGACCTTCGGTAGCTGATGCGCATGGGCCGCATCAAGCGGCTGGTGGCGTAGGCGGCAGGTGACCGCACGAGTCGCTTGGGCCTTGACCGCTTGGACGGGCCGTCGCATCCTCCTACCGGCGCCAGCCGGCAACGCTGCCGGTCATTCGAGCAGACGCCATCGGGCCACCAAAGCCACTTCGAGTGAAAGGCGGTTGGTGGTGCGGTGTCGGAGCGCGATCGAACCTGACCGGGTAGACCCTGAGTCGGCATCGTCGGATCGCGTCTCGTTCGGTTCGCTCAACGATCAATCAGCGATGGGAGTTCGCGTCGAAGAGGCGCGAGCCGCAATCCAGCCCCGTTCCGCGGCATCGAGGCCGCGAGAGATCAAGGAGGTGACAGAGCCAACACCGGCGGTGACCGCGGCCCGCACCGCGGCTCCGAACGCGTAGGAGGAGGATCCCGGATGAGGAACAGATCACTGGTGCTGCTTGGGGCGATGGTGATCGCCCTCGCGGCGGCCTGCAGCGGCGGCCAGGGCGCGAAGCCCGCGAAGCTGACGGTTGCGGCCCTCCAGGGCGATGAGAGCCTCGGATTGAAGGCGATCGCCGCAAGCTGCGGGACGCAGATCGGTACCACGATCGAGTTCGTGGACAACCCCTACGACGCCCTGTACGAGAAGCTCGTCACGACCTTCCAGGCGAACGACGGCACGTTCGACCTCGTCATGATCGACGATCCGTGGATGCCGAAGTTCGGCACTGACGGATCCTTCCAGGACCTTGGCCAATTCGGCATCAAGAGCGATCCCGACATCGCGCAGATCGTCTGGGATGTCGGCACCTGGCCGCCCCCGCACGGCGCCGTGCCACCCAGCGAGAAGGGCAAGCCTGCCCAGCTGCTCGGCGTGACGGTCGTCGGCAACGTCCAGATGTTCATGAACCGCACAGACATCCTGCCTGCCCCCAAGACCTACGATGAGGTGCTGGCCAACGCGAAGGCCCAGGACAAAGCCGACTTCGCGGGCTACATCATCCGGGGCAAGGCCACCAACCCCGTGACCGCGGACTTCCTGCCGATCCTTTGGTCGTTCGGTGGGGACGTCTTCGACGAGGACTGGAACGTCGTCTTCGACAACGACGCATCCAAGGCCGCTATCAAGTTCCTTGTCGAGGACCTCAAGGCCGCCGCCCAGGATGACCCGGCCAATACCGACGCCGCCGATCGATCGCAGCTCTTCTCCACGGGGAAGGGTCTGCAGTCGTCCGTGTGGCCCGGCGAGATCGCCGGCATCGTCAACAACGCGGAGACGTCGCAAGTCATCGGCAAGGCCGAATACACACCGATCCCGGCCGGCCCATCGGGCAAGGGCATCGGCATGATGGGCAACTGGATGCTTGCCATCCCGAAGGCATCGAAGAACGGCGCTACCGCAGCTGAGTTCATCAAGTGCGCGATGTCCGCCGACTCCCAGAAGGTGATGGCGGCCAACAAGGGCATCCCGTCGCGGACCAGCGTGCTGAACGACGCCGCGCTCGGCGAGGCCAACCCGTACTTCCCCGTCTTGGCGCAGGCCCTGACGGTGCCTCCCAACTGGCGTCCTCGAACCGACCAATGGAACGCCGTCGAGAAGATCATCGGAACGCATCTCAACAACGCCCTCGCGGGTGGCGAGACGGCCGATGATGTCGCGACCAAGGCGTCCGCAGAGATCCGGACCCTGATGCAGGGAGCCGGCTATCCGACCCAGTAGTCCAGTCATAGCGGCAATGTCCAAGGCCGGCCGGCCCGCGGTCCTCGCACCGCGGCCCGGCCGGCCACGGTATTTCTCATGACGACGATCGCCGCGCGCCTCCGGATCGGACCGGGCGCCACCGCGACCAGGCATGAGCGGCTGGCCTACCGGCTGCTGCTGCCCGTCTTCGGGACGGTCGTGGTGGTCGCCACGATCCCGTTCGTCCTGGCTGTCATCGAGTCGGTCACGCGCGCGGGCGAGTTCGTCGGTCTCGCGAACTACGTCCGTGCTCTGAGCAACCCGGGGCTCGCCGAGTCGGTGCGCCAGACCGCGATCTACGGTCTGATCGTCGTCCCGTCCGAGATCCTGCTCGGACTGGGCCTCGCCCTGCTCGTCCACAAGACGATCCGATCGGCAGCCGTGAAGGCGACGATCTACGTCCTGGCCATCATCCCGATCGTCATCCCCGGTGTCGCGGCCGGCGTGATCTTCCGGCTCATCTATGCCCCGGAGTACGGCCTGCTGAACTTCATCCTCGAGCAGCTCGGGCTCATCCAGCGGCAGATCCTCTGGCTGTCCGTGCCGCCGCTGGCGATGTTTTCCGTGGCCAGCGTCGACATCTGGCAGTGGACCGCCTTCGTCTATCTCGTCCTCTTCGCCGGGCTCCAGACCGTGCCGCACGAATCGGTCGAGGCGGCCCAGGTGGACGGGGCCAGCGCATGGGCGCAATTCCGGCACATCGAGCTTCCGTTCATCCGACCGCTCGTGCTGCTGGTGCTGTTCTTCCGGATCGCCGACGTGTTACGGGTCTTCGACCACGTCTTCATCCTGACCGGCGGCGGGCCCGGCACCACCACCGAGTTCCTCAGCATCTACCTCTATCGGATCGCCTTCAAGTTCTCGGATCTGCCGCAGGCGTCGGCCCTCGCGGTCATGATGATGGTCGGGATGACGGTCTTCTACACGGTCATCCTCCGGTTCATGCCCCTCGAGACCGACTGATGCGACGAGGACGCCCGCTGACAAGGGTCCTGACGGTGATCGCGTTGCTGGCCGTCGGGTTCATCTTCTTCTCTCCGCTCTATGTCCTCGTCGCAACGTCGCTCAAGACCAAGGCCGAGCTGTTCCTGCCCGAGCCGACGGTGATCCCACAGAACCCGTCGCTGGCGGCCTACGAGAATGTGCTGTTCGGCCGGAACATGATCACCCTGCTCGGGAACAGCGTGATCGTGTGCCTTATCTCGACCGTCCTGTCGCTCATCATCGCGATGGCGATCTGCTACCCGATCACCCGCCTGCCGACCTCCCGTCGGACACGGGCAGCCGTCATGAACTGGGCGCTCTCGCTCCGGTTCCTGGCGCCGATCGCGGTGGTCATCCCGTACTTCACGATCGTCCGCACGCTCGGGATCTACAACCAGCTGCCCGCCCTGATCCTCGCCTACACGATCTTCAACCTGCCGCTGTCGATCTGGATGCTCAGAGGTTTCCTGCGGGAGATCCCCCTCGAGATCGAGGACGCGGCCCTGGTCGATGGTGCGAGTCGCTGGCAGGCCTTCCGCCACGTGCTCCTGCCGATGAGCCGCATCGGTGTCGTGGCCGCCGGGATCATCGTGTTCGCCTTCGACTGGGCCGAATTCCAGTTCGCCTTCATCCTGACCGCGACACCCCAGGCCCAGACCTTCCCGGTCGGGGTCGCCGGGCTCGTGACGCAATTCGAGATCATCTGGAACGAGATGGCCGCGGCGGCGGTCATCGCGATCATCATCCCGGTCATCGTGATGTTCGCGGCCCGACGCCACGTCACGGCCGGGCTGACGTTCGGCGTCATCCGCGAGAAGTAGGCAGAGAAGGGCGATCGATGGCAGGGGCCGACGGCCGTTCGGCGACGGGGATCTACCTCAACGGCGCGACCATCATGACCACCCGGACCGCCCGTCACATCGAGGTCGCCCGTGCGGCCGGCTTCGATGGCGTGGAGGTACGCGCCGAGCGACTCCTCGACGCGCCCGACGAGGTCCGCGAGGCGGCCGCCGTCGTCAAGCCCGGCGAGGTGTGGAGCCTGAACGGGATCCAGCTCCAGCTCGGGTCGGACGGACGGCTCGACCACGAACGACTCGAGGCCGAGCTGCCGCCACGGCTCGAGATCTGTCGATCCCTCGGTGCGTCCTATCTGCTCGTGGTGCCGCCGCGTGCACCGGGCGCCGAACAGGCCCCGTCGGTCGTCGCGATGCGCGAGGGTCTCGCCCGCATCCGGGACGCCGCCGCGATCGTCGAGGCGGGCACGGCATTCGAGTTCCTCGGATTCGCGGACTGCCCGATCGACACGCCGGAGCTCGCGGCGGAGGTCGTGTCGTCCGTGCCGGGCGTCGAGCTCGTGCTGGACTCGTGCCATTGGCACGCCAGCGGCGCCGGCTCGCTCGACGAATTCCCGGTCGATCGCTTGGCGATGGTCCACCTCAACGATGCACCGCCAAAGCCTCCGCGCGAGATCGAGGATGCGGATCGCGTGTTACCGGGCGGCGGCGTGATCCGTCTCGCCGACCTGGTGGCGGACCTCACCGGACGCGGCTACCGTGGAGCGTGGAGTCTCGAGACGTTCAATCCCTCGTACTGGGTGGACGACCCGATGGAGATCGCAACGATCGGCCGGCGTCTCCTCGGCGACCTGCTTGATCCGCCCGCCACCGGGAGCCGGATATGAAGGTCGCACTCGTTGTCGATACGCTGCGCGCGCTCGAGACCGGGCTCGAGTCGTTCTTCGAGGGCAACGTCAGCGACTACGAAGCGTTCCGGCGCAAGGAGCTGGGAACCGCCGCCGACCAGCCGCATCGCATCCGGTATACGCGGCTCGTGGCCTGACATGGACTGGGCGGCGAGCGTCCAAGCGGAGATCGACGCGGCGACCGTCCAACCCCTCGTTCGTCGCCACCTCGCGTCGCCAGACGCCCGGCCGACGGCGATCACCGTCCGGCCGCTCGAGTACCCGAACGTCGATCCAGATGCTCGCCTGCTCATGCGCGTGGATGGCCAGGCGACGGAAGGTGGTGGCCAGTCGCCGTGGTCGATCGTCCTCAAGGCCTTCCGTCGGGTCGACGGGCCAGCCGTCGACGATCCGACTCACTACGAGTACTGGCAGCGGGAACCGCTCTTCTTCGAGTCCGGGCTGTGGGCGGACCTCCCGCCCGGCCTGCGATCCGTGCGACCGCTCGCCGTCGACCGGCGATCACCGGATGAGCTCTGGGTCTGGCTCGAGCCCCTGACGGACGAATACCCCGACGGCTGGCCAGCGGCGCGGTTCGAGCTGGCGGCTCATCACCTCGGGCGGTTCGCCGGAGGGTACCTTGCCGGCCACCCCATCCCGACCGCGCCATGGCTTTCGGCGACGCGGTCCATTCATCAGCAATGGAGCGTCGCGAACCCTGAGATCGGCGAGCCGGTCCTGCACGCCCTCGAGACACCGCCGACGACATCGTCCGGCGCGCCTTTCGCGTCCGCGAGCGACCGCGAGGCGTTGCGTGCCGCATTCCGTCGCCAGGCGGATCTGCTGGACGCGGCGGACGCCCTGCCTCGCGTGGTGTGCCATAACGACACGTTGGCCGCGAATCTGTTCGCTTGTCGTGCCCCCGACGGGTCGTCCGAGACCGTGGCGATCGACTGGGCGCTCGTCGGGATCGGACCGGTCGGCGCGGATCTCGGACAGCTCGTGGCCGGGAGCGCCACCTTCTTCCGAGCGCCCGTCGATGATCTCGAGACGCTCGACCGTCGGTGCTTCGAGGCATACGTCAGCGGCCTCGAGGAGGCGGCCGGTGTCGTGCCGCGCGATGTTCGGCTGGCGAGTCTTACAACCGTCCTGGCGCAGTGGACGTCGATCGTCGCGTGGCACCTGGTCCTTGCGCTCGATCCGGCGAACGACGAGTGGGTCGAGGCGTTCTGGCATCGACCACGATCGGACGTCGTCGAACAGTTCACCCCGCTGCTGTCATTCCTGGCGCGGCGCGCGAACGAAACGGTCGATCTGCTCGATCCGTGAGGAGGGGTCGACCGACCTGAGGCGGCGCTAGCCCGTCGCCGGAGTCTCCTCCGACGCCGGTGATGCAGGAAGATTGACTCATGTTGATGAGTCATATAGCCTCACACCCATGACCAAGCGGCTGCAGGTACTGATGGATGACGACGAGCTGCGCTCGATCCAGCGACTCGCCCGAAAGGAACGCGTCACGACCGCGGAATGGGTGAGGCAACGCCTTCGCGAGGCGCAGGATCAGCGAGCGCGGCCAGATACCGAGCGCAAGCTGGCCGTCATCCGAGCGGCTTCCAAGTACAACGCGCCGGCACCGGACATCAAGCAGATGAATGCGGAGATCGAGCAAGGCTACCTCGAGGACGGCTCGATCCCGTGATCTTCATCGACACGAACATCCCGATGTACCTGATCGGCGCCGACCAGACTCTGCAACTACGTGCTCGAACGTTGGTTGAGGACGCAGTCGCACTCGGCGAAGTGTTGTGCACCGATGCCGAGGTGCTCCAGGAGATCCTCCATCGGTATCTGGCCATCCGCCGCCCGGAGTTCATCGACCCAGCATTCGAGACGCTGCTCGGTGTCGTCGACGTCGTCTACCCGATCGAGCGTGAGGACGTCGAACGTGGACGACGAGTCTTGCGGACCACGGACCGGTTATCGGCACGCGATGCGCTCCACATCGCGGTGATGCAACGCCATGATGTCGACCGTGTGTGCACCTTCGACAGCGGCTTCGAGGGAATCCCGGGGCTGACGCGGATCAGCTGAACCGTCGGGGCGGAACCCTTGTTGGCCGATGCGCATGGGCCGCATCAATCGGCGTACCGCTGAGCGCTAGCGATCGACGCGTTTCAGCCACTCCGTCGGACTGACCGCATCAACGACGGGTCGCGATCGAGTCCGGAGCTCGTCATCGAGCGTCACGAGGGTTGCTGCGTGTCGCAACGCGGTCGCGGCATAGATCGCGTCCGCACCGCGCAACTGCAGGCGCCCGGCGAGGGCGGCGGCGTCCGCCGACGCATCGACATCGAGCGCGTGCAGCACGAGGCCGGGCATCCCGAGCAACGCTTGCCCGGCTTGCAAGGCGAGATCGGCGTCGCCGGTCCGACGTGCGATCGCGGCAGCCACCTCAACGAGGGTGAGGGTCGGTTGGTGGGTCGGCAGGTCCGCTGCGAATGCCGCGGCCAGGAACGCCGCCGCATCCGCGCCGGCCGGGTCATCCGGTGTCCCGGCCGCCACGAGCACCGACGCGTCGATGGTGATCACCGTGAGCGGTCGGCGATCACGATCTCCCGAGTCGTCCGCGGATCTTGAGCGGCTTCGGCGACTCGGTGGCCGATCGCCTCCCACCGTTTCAGCCAGGTGTCGGCGGCGGCCGGTCGGTCGACTTCAGCGATGGCCTCAGCAAGGCCCGGCGCTTCGTCGAGCCACCGCTCGAACAGCAGGACGGTCACCTCGCGAACCGATCGCCCCTCCATGGCCGACCGTGCCTTGACGCGCCGATAGAGGCCATCCGGGACATCGATCGTGGCTTTCATGCTTGCTGTATAACCGTATTGCTGCCGAGCGTCAAGGCGTCGGAGCGCACACAACACCGGAGTTGTCGATCCTCGCGCATGGCCCGCTCTACTGGGTGAGGTCGATGACCTCACGGACGGCGTCAGTGACTAGGTCGGTGTCAGCCTCGTCCATCCAGTGTGGCGCGCTCACCACGCGCCACATGCCCGGGGACCAGCTTTCGACCCACGCAATCCGCAGGGCATCTTCCGCTTCTGTGCCGCGGTTGGAGGCATCCTGCGCCGCCAGGTAGAGCAGCGGCACGTCGGGCTCGCGATCGCGGCGGTCATGGATCCACATCGCGAGGCTGCAGTTGTCAAGCTTCTCCACCGAGTCATTCGCGTCGGCTTGGCGGTTGGCCTCGAGACAGGGGCCCCGAAAACCATTCATCTCGTCGATGTCGTAGTCCACGCCCGTTGATGAATCGAGCAGGACGACACCGGCAACGCGGTCCGGGTGAGCGACAGCGTACGCCGATGCCACGAGCCCGCCGAACGATGCTCCCAGGAGCACGAAGGGTCCTTCCTCGCCCAGGGCGGCCAGGAAGCCGTCGACGTCTGCGATCACATCTTCTGGGGTCTGCGCGCCGTCGACGCCCTCGCTTCGACCGGTGTTGCGACGTTCGTAAGAACAGACCCGGAAGGTTTCGCCGAGGGCTTTCTCGATGCCCGCCGCGATGGCCACGCCGCGCTTGCTGAGGTCGTCGGCCCAGCCGGTGAAGTACACGACAGTAGGCGAGCCGTCTCCGGCGCACCGGGCGTAGATGTCGTGGCCGTCCACGTCGACAAGCCCTTCAACGGCGCTGCCTGGATCGACCGGCAGCGCGATACGGGCGGGGCCTTCAGGTTCCGGCGAGGTCGGAGTGGGCTGTGGGGACGGGGAGCCGCCGGAATCGATCGACGCTGGCGGGTTCGTCGTGGACTGGGTCGCTCCACCGCACCCAGCGAGGGTCAGGGTCAGGATCGCCGCGACCGTTGCGCTTGCGCCGCCGCGCGAGATGCTGGTCATGGCCGTCCCGCCTCCGTGTCGGGTACCCGGGCCTGCGTGTCTGGCTCGGGCCGACGTCGCAACGATATACGCCGACAGTCGGAGCAAGTGAAGGGCGTAGGCATCCTCGCCTTCGAGGCGATTCGCAAGTTGCTCCTTCGAGGGCAACGTCAGCGACTACGAGGCGTTCCGCCACAAGGAGCTGGGCACCGCCGCCGACCAGCCGCACCGCATCCGGTACAAGCGGCTGGTGGCCTGACGACTGTTGATGCATATTTCCCGGCGGTCGGCGGACCTTCGGTAGCTGATGCGCATGGGCCGCATCAAGCGGCTCGTGGCCTGAGTGGGCTTCAGGCGGTGAGCTGCACCACCTCGATCTCCGGGGAGTTGTCGCCCAGGCGCGGACGCCACGACCGGTCGTCCGTGACCACCAGGTCCGCGCCGGTCACCACGGCACTCGCGACGATGAGTGCGTCGGGCATCGGCAGATCGGTCGACGCGCGCAGCCGCGCCGCCTCGCGCGCGACGTCGTAGGTCACCGGGACGAGGCGCAGGTCCCCGAAGTGCTGGAGGAATGCCTCCGCCGTCGCGACCGCGCCTGCACCGCGGCGGAACGGACGCACGAGAATCTCCGCGACCGTGACCATCGACAGCGATGCGAGATTGCGGCCGGTCGCCACGAATGCGTCGAAGAGCTCTTCGGCTCGGGAACTTCCCGGCTCGCCACCGGCCAGGTATGCGAGAACGACCGAGCTGTCGATCAGGAGCGAAGCTCCCGGCGGGATGGTGTCGGATAGCTGACGCGGGCGGTCAGCCACGCGGCTCCCACGTCGCACGCTCTCCCGCGAGGTAGTCGGCGGGATCCCCGTATACGTCGCGCAAAGCGCCGGCGTAGCTCGAGCGGATGCGATGCAGGCGGATCGTGTCGGGATCGTCGGGCGTGATCTCGACCAGGAATCGATCCCCTTCGGCGACGCCGGCGGTCTCGACGATCGGCTCCGGGAGCGTCAGCTGGCTCTTTGCACGAAGACGGGCCTCCGCATGGACGGCGAGTCGTGACATGTACGACAGCTTACACGAGAGTCCCACTCGCACGCAATGGGTGCGACCGACCGAGCTTCGATACGACTTGGCTCGCTCAGAGCGCCGCTTCGCGGGCTCGGTGCCACGCCTCGCTGAGGCCGAGGGCTGAGGTCCAGCGGTCGATGTAGTCCTCATCGAGGTCGCTCACGATGGCGATGATCCCCGCGACATCGCGCATCTGTCGTTCGGAGCCTGTCGCTGCCGCCCACTCGAGCTTGGCGATGACCAGATCCTCGGCGGTCGCGACGAACCCCGGCGTGCCGAGGAGGTCGGCCGGTGCTCGCCGACCGAATTCCTCGATCGAGAACGGCCGATCCCGGCGGATGATCAGATCCACCTTCGTCGCGTCCGGTCCGATGGCGTTGAATTGCGAGCGCTGCGCCAGGGCCTCGCGCGCCACGTCCGGGTCGATGTAGAAGTCAGCCGCGATCAACGCGCCAACGAAGCGGGTCAGCGCTTCGACCGTCGGGTCGATGACGATGTCGACGTCCCGGGTCGCACGTGGCTCGCCGTGGTACGAGCTCGCCAGGGAGCCGGTGACCATGTAGGGAACTCCCGCGGCGTCGAGCCTGGTGATCACGGCCGCCAGCAGTCCGGCGAAGGTCACGACTCGGCGGTGGGCTCCGATCCCGCCGTCATCGCCGCGTCGGGCCTGGCCAGCATCCGGGCGAGCTCAGCCGCGTGCTCGTCCGCCGACCAGTCCGGGTGTCGTTGACGGATCCCCAATTCGGTCAGCGCGCGGACGTCAGCACTCAGCTCGGCGGCCAATCGCAGACGCTCAGCGGGCGTCATCGATCGGTACGCATCGAGCTGCCGACGGTGGGCGTCGACCGACGTATCGCGTGGTCGGAGCACGGTCGCACTTTACCGCGGCGGCGATCAAGAGTGGTGGCGCGCGGAGCCAGATGTAGCCTGCTGGCTAAGGGACGATCACCAGTCCAGCGACCGCCGCGAAGGACGACCAAGCGGGCGGGTGGTCATTCGGTATCGGTCGGTGGGAGGGTGCTCGTCGGGACGACCGTGATCTCAGTGCCCACGGTGACGTCGGACATCCCGTCCGGCGAATAGCCGTTCGCAAAGAGGCCATGTACACCTGGAGCGATATCCGATGGGATCCGAGTGTGGATCACGACCGACCCATTGGCAGACGTCCAGGCGAACCGGCCGATCTGTCGGCAAGGGTGAGGCCAGCATTCACCCTGGGTCGGGTGCGTGTCGATGGTGAGATGGACCCGGCTCTTCGGAAGAAAACCGCCCGCGGTGACCGTCACGCGCTGTCCAGGCACGACTGTATCGTCGTCGATCTGCATCACCTCGGGCGAACCGATGACCAGGATGTAGACGTACGCCGAGCAGTCGAGGCTGACGACCCGCAACTGGGTCTCGCCGATCGACGCATCGACGGGGATCAGACCGTCGACCACGCCATCGCCGTCGTTACCAGCCGTGCCAGTCCCGATCGGTCGCTCGGCAAGATCAGGCCACCACTCCCCGTAGAGGAGAGTCACGACCGAGCCGGGCGCGAAGCCCTCGAAGCGGATTCGAACCGTGCCGCCTCGAACGATGTGATCTACCGGGGCTCGGGCGAAGGTCGTATCGCAGACGGGGTCGGGAGGGGTCCCGGTCGGCGCCGGTGTGGCGGTTGGCACAGGCGTCGCGGTGGGCGCAGGGGTCTCGGTCGGAGTCGGCGTCGGCGTCGCCGTGGGGGTGGGCGTCGGTGTCGGAGTCGGCGTCGCCGCGGACCCGGGTGACGCCAAACTCGCGACGAGCAGGAGCCCAATCCCCGACCCCACCGCAGACCGCCATCGCCATCGTCGACTGTCGTGCATTGCCGCACCTCCTAACGGCTAGATGACGCGATCCGCTGGTGGGTCTTGCAGTCGCGAGCGCGATGCGACGCCGAAGAACGGGCGGAGCCGGCAATGCCGACTCCGCCCGGTGTCCTGCGCCCGGCGCGAGGGGGGATCGCGTCGATGCAGGCTTGGCGCCGAACCGAGGGCAGGGGGATGCCCCCGGCCGGCGAACAGGGATCTCTGGTGACCGAGATATCGTCCGACGCCGCGGCGCCGAGTCCTACGGCACGAGGCAGCAATACGGAAACCGGTCGATTGCCGAGGTCATGCAGTCGACCGACAGCCCGGTCGTACACTCAGAGGCTCGGTGGGCACGACGACGACTCGGAACGTCATCACGCTCGTCCTGCCGGAGATCGAGACGGTCGTCGCGGCCCTCGCCGCGGACCTGGCGGACTCGCAGGACGAGCTGCGAGCGCGCGTCCGCCTGGCGTACCTGAGCACCATGGTCGCCGCCGATGCCGACGATCTCGAGGCGGCCATCGACGTCCTTCGCGCCCGCGCAGCCGGCGACGAGGTGGCCAACCCGTTCGGCCGCCGCGTCAAGGCAGACTCGTTCGACGACGTGGTCGAGGTCGCCGACCGAGCGCTCGCCGAGGGCAGTCTCGACCTCATGACCGTCCTCGCGCTCCAGTACCAGTCCGGCGCGATCGCGGCCGTGCAGGGTCGGCGGTTGCTCCTGTTCCGCGATGTCAACGACCAGATCTACCGCCTCATGTGGGAGCACGGGGCGGCCGAGCTGGCCCGACGCGGCGACCCGCCGGAGCGGTACATCGAGCTTGGTCGCTGGCTGATGCTGTGGACCGAGATGTCGTCCCTGGCGGTCAGCGAGGGGTATCGAGCCACCGAGCGCGATTTCCTTGCCCGTGACGTCGCCGCCCGCCGTGCCGCGCTCGATGAACTGATCGGCTCCATCCCCACCGACACGCGCGCCAGGTCGCGGGTTCGTCGGCTGGCGGTGCGGTACGGCCTCGACCCCGACGCGGCGTATCGGGTCGCCGCGATCCTCCCGGGTCCCGAGGTCGACCCGACGCCTGATGAAGCGGGCATCGACGACGACGACCTCGACGACCTCGCCCGGCGCATCGATCAGCTCCTGAGCCGGCGCGCCGCCAGCGACCGCCCGTACGACGGGATCCGGGTGCCCATGGCGTTCAGCTGGCGGGGATCGATCGTGGCCATCCTGGGGTCCGACCCGCGCGAGTGGGTGCGGCTGCAGGAGTCGCTGGGGAGGGTCCTCGCGCCGACCGGTCGCAGTCGGCGTCAGGCGGTGACGGCCGCCGACCCGACGTGGACCGCCATCGCGATGCGCGCCGACGGGGTCCCGGCGCTGGCGCGGTCGATGGTCGAGCTGCAGGAGGGCCTACGCGTGGCCAAACGGATCGGCCGGCGTGGGGTGATCGACGACGTCGCCGAGCTCGGCGTCGAACGGCTGCTACTGAGCGACCCGGACCTGGCCGCGGCGGTCATCGATCGCGAGCTCGGGCCGCTCCTGGCGGACCCGCGCCTGGGCGACGAGCTGGTCGAGACGCTCCAGATCTACTACGACGTCGGCGGCAACCGACGCGCGACGGCCCGCCGTCTCCACCTTGCGGATCGCACCGTGGCGTACCGGCTGGAGCGCGCCGAGGACCTGCTCGGCCACGGGTTCGACGGCGAACCGGGCCGGCGGCTCAACCTCGCGCTGACGCTGCGGCGTCTGATAGGCCACTAGGGAGCCGGGCCCACCTGACCGGCGCGCAGCGACCGCGTCTCGCCGAAGCGAAACGCGCACACTCATTGAGGGCCAGCCTTGACGGCCCGCGCGGCAGAAGGAGGCTCGAACCGATGTGCTGCATGATCGCCGCCCTGTTCGCGTTCGGCCCGAGGGCCGCCATCCTGATCTGGTACGTCCTTGAGCCAGTGCGCTGGAACCAGACGTTCGATACGTTCCTGTGGCCGCTCGCAGGCTTCCTCGTCGCGCCATGGACGACGCTGATGTACGTCCTCGTGTACCCGGCCGGCATCAATGGCTTCGACTACGTCTGGCTCGTGATCGGGATAGCGTTTGACCTGTTCTCGTGGTCAGGTAACGCCTACACGAACCGCGATCGGATGCCGATGTCGCGGGCCTGAAGCCCATACGCTCGACCGCGATGCCAACGCTCGCGCCCTGACCGGTACGAGCGGCTCGTCGCATAGGACCGGCGAGGGTCGGCTCAGCCCACCTCGTGCGTCATCTGGTCGATCGCAACCGTGGCGGCCAGGACGAGGGCGACGTCCTCGTTCGGACCGATCTCGACGCCGTACGTGTCGCGTACGCGGAACCACTTCTTCGAGACGTTCGCGACCTGGTTGCCGTCCCGCTCGAACTCGTACTGATGGTCGGTGATCTTGCCCTTGACCTCGTACTTCACGCCGTTCGCGACCTCGACATCGAACCGCTCTCGAAGCGGGGTGAACAAGGCCTTCTTGACGGTCGCCAGCGTCTGCCCTCCACGCTCGATAGTCATGACATCGCGAACGCTCACCAGCTTCTCCTTGAGCGTGGCCACCTCATTCCCTGCGACGTCCTCGATGACGAGGGTCTTACGGATCCGGAAGGCCTTGCCATCGACCTTGAACGCGCGTTGGCCGGCGCCGTTCTCGATCCAGTAGTCGTCGCCGATGGAGACCAGCGACTGGCGCATCTGGTAGACGTTGGCTGGTGCGCTGTCGTCTCGGTTTCGGCGGAACATGGCTCATCCCTCCTGGGTTCGATCCCGCGTTTGTCGAGTCGCCCCACCTTATCCCCGGTCCACAAACCTCGGGCTGAACACCGACGTCCGGTGCAAGAGCGATCCGGGCGTTAGGCCGGGCGACTGGGCACCAGTGTTCCCACGGTCGCGCCGGCCCTCGCGCCCTCGGCGGTCGCGTCCATGAGGGTCCGCGGCGACAGCGCGTCGCCGACGACGACGACGGGCAGGTCAGGCGCCGCGGCGGCGAGGTCGTCGCGCAGCGTGATGAGCCCCTTGCGACGGCCGGCGATCACGACCAGGGCGATGCCGTCGCGCTGTTCGTCCTGCTTCGCTGTAGAGGTGGCGGAGGGTCACGGCGTTCGGATGAGCTGGCGACACCGGCCGACGTTCGGCGTGAGCCGGACGCCGTCGCGCGCGAGCCGCTGCAGCACGAACGGCAGCTGCGTCGCGTCGATGAGGTCGGCGACCGCAGGGTGGGTCGTCGCGATCTCGACCTCGAAGCCCGCGGCGACCAACATCTCGGCCGCCGTCGGCGCGAGCTGCGCGCCGTCGTCGTCGAGGATCAGGGCGGAACCCAACGACGGGTCGGGAAGGATGGTCGCACCGCCCTCGAGCAGCGCGTCGACGTCGAGCACGGGGATCGGGCCCGGCAGTCCGGCCTCGGGTCGCAGGACTCGACCCCGTCGCGACGATGACGGCGTCGGGCCGCTCGGCAAGCACGGTCGAGGCGTCCGCGTCGACGCCCAGGCGGATGTCGACACCCGCCGCCTCCGCCTCCTCGCGCAGCCAGTCGATGTAGCGATGCCAGCGTTCGCGCCCGGACCGGAGCCCGGCCAGTCGAGCTCGACCACCGAGCTCCGGACGCCGCTCGAACAGCACCACCTCGTGGCCACGGAGCGCGGCCGCCCGGGAAGCCTCCAGGCCGGCCACCCCTCCCCCGACGACCACGACGCGCGCCGGCTCCTCGGCCGGCACGACGTCGGCCAGCCCCGGATGCCGGACCGCCGGATTGACCGAGCAGTACATCGGCATGCCCGTGTACAGGCGGCCGATGCACCCATCGTTGAGCCCGATGCACGGCCGGTGCCGCCGGCCATCCGCGATCTTCAGCGGCAGATCCGGGTCGGCGATGATCGCCCGGGTCATCCCGACGAGCTCGACCCCGGCGGCGACCACCGACTCGGCCATGGCCGGCTCGACGATCCGCCCTGCGACCAGCGTCGGCACGCCGACCTCGCGCCGGAACCGGATCGCCCGCTCGTTGTAGACGCCCTCGGGCAGCGCGTCGCCGGGGACGAAGTAGCCGGTCGACAGGCGCGTCGCGCCGGTGCCGCCGCTGACGCTGAAGAGGTCGATCGCGCCGGTCGACGCCAGGCTCTGTGCGATCTCGATCATCTCGTCCGGACCCAGGCCGCCGGTCAGGCATTGATCGACCGCCATCCGGAAGCCGACGATGAACCGGTCGGACACCGCGGCACGCACGGCCAGCAGCACCTCGCGCGCGAACCGGGTGCGGTTCTCGAGGGAGCCGCCGTACTCGTCCGTGCGCGTGTTGACCCGCGGGTCGAAGAACTGCTCGATCAGGTGCCCGCCGAACGACGTGACCTCGGCGCCATCGAGTCCGCAGCGCTCGAGCCGGCGGGCCACGTCGGCGAAGCGCTCGACGATGGCCGGCAGCTCGTCGGTCGCGAGCGGCACCGGGACCTCCATGTGGACGCCCTCGGGCAGGTCCGACGGCGCGCGCAGCGGGATGCCCGAGATGGCGGACGTGCCGCGGCGGCCCATGTGCGTCATCTGCGACATCACGAGCCCGCCATGCTCGTGGACGCCGTCGGCCAGCGCCCGGAGCGCCGGCTCGTTGCGCTCGTCCCAGAGCGCGACCGAGCCGTACGACGCCTCCGTCGACGGGTCGACCGACGCCGACCCGAACGTCATCACCAGCCCGCAGCCGCCGGCGGCCTTGCGCACGTGGTAGTCGACCTCGCTGCGGTCGATCAGCCCGTCGCGGCTCCAGCCGGTGGCGTGCGGCGTCGACACGATGCGGTTCCGCAGCCGGCGCCCGCGGATCTCGAAGGGCGACAGGAGGAGCGGGTAGCGCTCGGCGGTCGGCACGACCGAACCGTCCCAACGCAGACATCGCGTGTCAACCCGAACCGGCGCGCTGTGTAGGACCCCGTGGTGCGTCGGCGTAAGCTGCTCCGATGACCGGATCGGGCCCGATCACGGCTCAGGCATCGAGATCGACGTTCCGGATGGAGTGCTCGGTCGCGACCGACATCCACGCACCTGCCGAACGCGTCTGGTCGCTCCTCACCGATGCGCCCGGCATGACGGGTTGGAACTCCACGCTGACGAGCATCGAGGGTCCGATCGAGCTCGGTGGGACCGTGAAGATGCAGGTGCCCGAGGCTCCGGGGAGGACGTTCGCACCGAAGGTCACGCGGTTCGAGGCCAACCGGATGATGGAGTGGCGCGAGGGCAATCCGCTGTTCCTCGGTGTCAGGACCTACACGTTGACGCCAGCGCAGGATGGCCGCTCTACGCGGTTCGAGATGACCGAGGTCTTCAGCGGCCCGATGCTCCCCATGATCGCCGGGCGGCTGCCGGACTTCGGCCCGATCTTCGAGCGGTATGCGACCGACCTGAAGGCGCGAGCGGAGCTCGAACCGGGCTAACGCCTCCGCGGGCGGCCAGCCGACAATGCCGCCTCCAATTCGCTCGTGGACACGGCGAAATCGAGATACGTATAGGTCCCCGTCGTCTGCAGCTCACGACCCGCCGCGATCAGTGCGCCGTAGGCCGCCCTGGCCAGGCCGCCACCGGTCGAGACGCGTCGAACGCCGAGCGCCTCGAGTTCGGAGATGGACGGGCCACCCCGCATGGCGAGGACGTTCACCGGAGCATCCACGGCCTTCACGAGCCGCTCGATCTGGTCGCGCTCGACGAGCCCGGGGGCGTACACGACATCGGCGCCCGCGGCGCGATACGCGACGAGGCGTTCGATGGTGTCGGCCAGATCGTCGATGCCGTACAGGTGGTTCTCGGCGCGAGCCGTCAGAACCAGCCCATGCTTCCTGGCCGCTTCGCTGGCCGCCGCCACGCGCTCGGTGGCGACGTCGAGGGCATCGATCGAGCGTGTGGCGGGGTCGTAGTCCTCGATCGAACAGCCGGCCGCCCCCGCGGCCGCGATCAGCTCCACGGTCCGGGCGACGCCGGCCGGGTCATCGGCGAAGCACCGCTCCGCATCGACGCTCACGGGCACGTCGACGGCGGCGACGAGTGCCTCCACGTGGCTCAGGAGCTCGTCGCGACTGACGTCCTGATCGGCGCGCCCGAGCGATGCAGCGTGACCCGAGCTCGTGGTCGCGATCGCCTCGAAACCGATCGAGGCCAGCAACCGCGCCGACCCGATGTCCCATGCGTTCGGCATGACGAACAGCCCGTCACCATGCAGGGCGCGGAAGCGTTCACGGCGGTCGACGCGCACGCCGCAAGGATGGCGGACGGTGCCAGCCAGGGCAATCTGGCGTCAGGCAAGTCGCCCTGGCGCTCCGTCGATCGATGTCGCCGCGCACGTCCGGCTGCCCATCCCTCGTCGGCGACCTCAGGATGCCGTATCGGTGGGCGGCAGCGTTACTCCCGGCCCGACCATGATGTCGACGCCGAGGCTGTCTTCCCTGTCTCCGCCAGCCATATATCCACTCACCCAAAGTGAGTGCGCGCCGGGCGCCGTGTCGCGCGGGATCCGGACATGGACCACGACCGACCCGACAGCAGAGGTTCTCGCAGTCCCGAGGAAGCGACACGGGCGAGGCCAGCACTCGCCCTGGGTCGGGTAAGTGTCGATCGAGACCAAGACGTGGCCGTTCACCGTGAACCCGCCCGCCCTGAGCGTGACTCGCTGTCCAGGGATGACTGTGTCGTCGTCGACCGTGACCTGCTCGGGGGAACCGAGGACCACGACGTAGGCATTCGCGATGCACTCACCGCTGACGACATCCAACTGGGTCTCACCGATCGGCGCATCGGCAGGGATGACACCCTGGACGACACCACTCCCCTGGGCATCGGCTGTGCCGGAACCGATCTCAACCGTGACATCAGCCGACCAATCCATGAGAAGGAGCGTGACGTCCGCATTCGGCGCGAAGCCTACGAACCGCACGCGCACGATGTCACCTCGAACGACGTTGTCGTCGACCTGGGCGAACGTCTCCTGGCACGGGGTTTGGGTCGGCGACGGCGTCTCGGTCGGTGACGGAGTGGCAGTCGGCGTCGGAATCGCTGTCGTGGGTCGGGGTCGGTGTCGCCGCGCCGGTCACAGGCGAACTGCTCGCAAGCGCCAGGACGCACAGTACGGCGAGGCTTGCTCCGCCCGCCATCCACCGCCGCCATCGTCGATCGTCGCGCATGCCTCGTACCTCCTGACGAGCACATGACGCGGAGAGTCGACGTTTCTTGCAGTCGCCAACCTGCTGAGGCGTCAACCTGCCTGCGGCGCCCTCATCATCCGCGTGCCACAGCAGCACGTGAACGGCTCCATCCGCGGCATCTTGGCCGGGTCGCCGTGGTGGGTGAGCCGGATCTCGCAGCCGCATTTCGGGCAGGCGAAGTCGTCACCGTCCTGCATCGCTGAGGCTCCAGCCGAGTCCGAGCGACCCGCTTCCATCGGTCATACCTCCAATGCGTCGGGCAGGGTCGTTCCGTACACCCTACGCCGGCTCGGAGGAACAGTCACGGAGGTGCCGAGGGCTCGACGACCTAGACCCACCAAGTTTGGTCCGGTACCCTGCACGTCCTTGACGGCACGCGTCGCGGAGGGCGGCGGGCCGTCCTGATCGTCCCCGCGACCGAGGCCCGTCATTGCCCGACGCCCACCGCGTTCGTTCCGATCGCCCACGCCGTACCGCGCTCCGAGCCGCGGCCGCGGCGATCCTCGCCGTACCGGTCATCGCACTGGTCATCGCCGAGTCGCTCGCACGGCGGGTCGGCCGGCCGGCCATCGTCGTGGTCCTGCTGCTGACCGGCACGGCCGCGGTCTCGGCGGTCTCGATGACGCCGATCACAGCGAGCCAGGCGACGACCCCGACACCGATCCCCGCCGACCAGTTCCATCCGGTCGCCACTTCGGGCCCGGCCGTGCGCCCAAGTCCAGCGGCCCGTGCGTCGCCGTCGTGCCGCCTTCGGCTCCGCCCGACGCCGACGCCCGAAGCCACGCCCGCGCCGGAGGCGCCGACCGTCATCCGCTTCCGGCCGCGTGATGGCTGGACGGCCGTGTCGCGCTTCGCCGCCGTGTCGGTCCGGTTCAGCCAGCCGATGGATCACGCCTCGACCGAGCGGGCGTTCCACATCACCGTCGACCAGAAGCCGGTCACCGGGACGGTCCGCTGGGCCGAGGGCGACACCGTCCTCGTCGTCGATCCGGACCGTCCCCTGCCCTATCGCTCGCGCGTCACGCTGTCAGTCGATCGCGGTGCCCGCTCCGCGGACGGTGCCACGCTCAAGGCGGCGCGATCCGTGACGTTCACCGTGCAGTCGCGCCCTGCGCCGGCCAGTCGCCCGACACCGAAGCCGACCCCGCGTCCCGCCGCCGCCACGACCGGGTGGCGCTGGCCGCTGATCGGACCGATCACCCAGCGGTTCGGGGAAAGCAAGACCAAGTACGGCGTCCACCAGGGGATCGACATCGACGGCCAGACCGGCGATCGCGTCCGCGCGGCACGCGGCGGGCGGGTCGTGCTCGCCGGCACCTCGGACGCATGCGGCGGCCTGCAGGTCCACATCGACCATGGCAACGGGTTCGAGAGCTGGTACCGCCATCTGTCGCGCATCGAGGTCAAGCGCGGGGACGTGGTCGCTGCCGGAACCGTCATCGGCCGCGTCGGCAACACCGGATGCAGCCTCGGGTCGCACCTCCATTTCGGGATCCGCCGAGGCACGACCTTCGTCGACCCGCTCCGCTACCTGCCGCCCCGCTGAGTCGCCATCACCCAAGGGGTCGACCTCGTAGCAGCGCTTGACAGTTTTGCTGCACGTTAGTACGCTGGACTACACGAGTTGTGCAGTGAGGTGGTCGAGAATGGCCGGAGAGCAGGGGAAGCGTTACAACGTCGTGCTCGACGATGACCATGCCGCGAGGCTCAATGAGTTGGCTGCTCGCCTCTACGTCCAGCCGGGCACGGTCGCGCGCTCGCTGCTCTCCACTGCTCTCGATCAGGTCGATCCGGAAGCGGCCACGCTGACGGCGCTCCTGGACTCGATCCCCGGCGCGTGGGAGCGGACGATGGAAGGCGTCGCAGATGCCAAGGCTGGGCGCGTCGTCCCCCTCGACCAGCTCTGATCGATGGCAAGGGTCGTCGTTGCGCAACGCGCGAGGACGGACCTTACGCAGCTGATCGTCAGCCGCCGACTGCCCAAGGACACCCGTGAACGCGTGCGTCGATCGCTATCCCAGCTCGAAACGTTCCCGCTCGCAGGCCGGAGGCTGATCGGAGGCTGGCAGGCATTCCGGCTGATCCTTGGACCGTGGCCGTGGATGCTGGTGATCTACCAGTACGACGAGACCGACCGACACGGTCACGGTCGTCGCTGTCCATGACGCACGGACCGGGTCCGCTGCAACATCCGCCCGCTGACACAAACGTCATCACCGAGGGTCATCGACGAGCTAGGCCCCCAGCGCTGCGACCGGTGACCTAGCGGGTCATCTCGCC